>JANSXA010000009.1 GCA_024743175.1 Pseudomonadaceae bacterium
GAACTCGTTGATCTAGGTTGAAGTGATAAAAGAACTGCCCTTGATGATTTTCTTTGCGACCCATCATGGCATTACTCCTGCGGATAGCACCCAATTTTACGCTAACAACTTAGTTATACCACTAGTTTTTCAACAGAATTAAAGAGATATCCGTCTTCATCGCGGTAACCGCCATCACCAGTCAGGTAAAAGCCAGGGAACTGCTCCCAGTAATTTTCTACGAATCGATCGTGGTCACCCCAGACGGTGTGAAACGTACCAGGCGGCAAAGGCGCCTTGATCACAATTGAGCCCTCAGTGTTGGGACCCAGCTCTTTACCGTCATCATCGAGGATACGCACGTCATAACCGGGCACTGGCAGTGTCGGAGAACCCGCCTTGGTCTCCAGCAGTTCAACGCCGGCCATATTGGTACAGATCGACCAGCCTGTCTCGGTCTGCCACCAGTGGTCGATGATCGGTATACCGGGCAGGTGCTCCTGCAACCAGTGGTAGGTTGGAGGGTCGAGGCGTTCTCCGGCAACAAACTGATATTTCAGGTGCGAAAGGTCATATTGCTGCTTTAACAGACAGCCCGGATCTTCTTTCTTGATCGCCCGGAACGCCGTAGGTGCAACAAAAAAACTTTTTACTTTGTGCTGTGCTAACACCCGCCAGAAAGCACCTGCATCTGGCGTACGCACCGGTTTACCTTCGTACAGAATCGATGTGCATCCACGAAACAGAGGCCCGTAAACAATATAAGAATGGCCGACAACCCACCCTACATCTGAAGCCGCCCAATACACATCACCGGCATCTACCCCATAAATGGCTTGCATGCTGTAGTTCAATGCAACGGCATGACCACCATTATCCCGCACCACGCCTTTGGGTTTTCCGGTTGTTCCAGAGGTATAAAGGATATACAGGGGGTCAGTTGCATCTACCGGCACACACTCGGCTGGCACCACTGAAGGGTCGTCCTGCCAGGTCTGCCAGTCCAGATCTCGCGGCGCGCTTAACGCAGCTTGGGCCTGCGGTCGTTGCACAATAACGCAATGGTCAGGCTTATGCGCCGCCAGGCTAATCGCTTCATCCAGCAATGGCTTGTATTCAATGACCCGGTCAAACTCAATACCGCAAGACGCGGAGAGCACAACCTTCGGCGTTGCATCATCAATGCGCATGGCAAGTTCGGGTGCAGCAAAGCCGCCAAAAACCACCGAGTGCACAGCGCCAATGCGCGCGCAGGCGAGCATCGCAACCGCGGTTTCGGGAATCATCGGCATGTAAATCACAACTCGATCACCCTTGCCGACACCAAGGCCCCGCAAAGCGCCTGCCACTTGAGCAGTCCAGGCCGTGAGCTGCGCAAAACTGTAGCTGGCCACTGTATTGGTGGCCGGAGAATCGTATATCAGAGCAGTTGCGTCACCGCGGCCAGCGGCGACATGCTGATCCAGTGCTACGTGACACGAATTGAGTTTGCCACCCCGAAACCAGCGCCAGGCCCCGTTGGGATCCTGATCCAGAATGGTTTCGGGTGTTTCAAACCAGGGGATGAGCTGCGCCTGGGTCGCCCAGAATCCTTGCGGATCCGTCAGCGAATGTTGGTAAGTCTCGGCGTAGCTCATATCAGTCCTGTTAGCGCGTCTCAGTTCAGCCGGCGGCTTTCAGGAACTTAGTCACCTGTGCTTTCTTCGGGCAACGAGCCAGAAGTTCTTTATAGATTTTTGAACGCTTGCTGATCTGCTTGTGCGTGCAATAAAAATCTACTGCTTTTTCCCAGGCGCCAGGAATGCCATGCTTGTTCAGTGAAACGGTGGTGTTGACAATCTTACCGCTCACTCGTGACATGATGCCAACTTGAAAAACCGGCGTCATGGTGCCGCTTTTTTCTTTCTTCAGGCGACAAAGAATACCTTTCACCTGGCCGTTGTCGTCCAACTGAATTTCTTTGTCTGCCTTATCTTTGCTTTTCTGCTGCAGTCCAGACAATTCTGCATCGCGCTTTTCAGCAATCTCTTTAACAGCAGCACGTTTTGCACCACGCAGACGCTTGCCGTTTTCTTTTAGTGAAAAATATTCCTGGTAGGTTTTGCCATCAATCTGGCGACGTACTCTGAAACCATGGAAACGCGGATTATCTAAAAGTTCTACACTCATTTGTGTTCCTTCTCTTTTTGTCGTGGGACTGTTGTATTTATCGGCCTGATCAGGCCGACGCTTTCAGCTAGCCGGCAATAACGCCATCAGCCTGCAGCGTGGTTATTTCATCAGTGCTGAAGCCATAATCCTGCAAGACCGATAACGTGTCCTGGCCAGGTACTCTAGCGCCATGAGAAATTTCTGGGGATGTTCTGGAAAAGCGTGGCGCCGGTGCCTGCTGCATGACGCCATCAATTTCCATAAAACTGTTTCGTGCTTTGTTGTGTGGGTGTTCGGGTGCCTCAAAAATGCTCAACACCGGAGAAAAACAGACATCGGTACCTTCCATAATCCCGCACCACTCGGCTTGGGTTTTAGTCAGAAAGGTCTGGGTGAGGTCAGCCTTGAGAACAGGCCATTGGGTGGGATCCATCTGCTTTGCATATTTTTCAGGATCCAGGCCGGCTTTTTCGATCAGCAGCGCGTAGAACTGCGGTTCTATAGAACCAATACAGACGTGTTTGCCGTCTTTGGTTTCATAAGTATCGTAGAAGTGAGCCGCGCCATCCAGGAGGTTGGTACCGCGTTGATCGGTGAATGCACCGGACGCAGCAAACGAGAAAAACATCGCCATTAACGCGGCCGAACCATCTACCATCGCGGCATCTACCACCTGGCCTTTACCCGAGCGTTGAGATTCCAGCATGCCGCAGACCAGACCATAGGCCAACAACATACCACCACCGCCAAAATCACCCACCAGGTTAAGGGGTGGAACGGGTCGCTCGCCCTGGCGACCAATCGCATGTAACGCGCCAGAAAGACCAATATAGTTAATATCGTGACCCGCAGCCTGTGCCATAGGGCCTTCCTGGCCCCAACCTGTCATGCGGCCATACACAAGCTTTGGGTTTCGCGCCAAAACAACGTCAGGACCCAGGCCCAGCCGTTCAGTTACACCGGGGCGAAACCCCTCAAATAATGCGTCTGCAGATTCGACGAGACGTAAAACGGTTTCCACACCTTCAGGGCTTTTCAGATCAAGTGCAACGGACCGGCGATTACGCGCCAGAACATCCTTTGGCGCCTGATCTGCACCACTTAAACGTTCCACTCGGATAACTTCGGCGCCCATGTCGGACAACATCATGCCGCAGAAAGGACCAGGGCCGATGCCAGCCAACTCGATGATTTTGAACCCCGTGAGTGGACCCATATACTTACCTCAACTTTGATATGCGCTGTTTCTAACTCAATAAACGCGGAGTACAGCTTGTGTTTTATAATTTTAATTTACGCTTTTGGGTTCATATAAGTGACTGTTTCAGCTCGATTTCGAATGCCACTTAAGCTAAATGTACCCAGACCACCAATTTGGCCGGGGCGCATTCTAAACCAATACGCACCGCAAAGACCAATTCGATTCAACGTTTTTGTTGGCCTGCGCTCAAAGTTTGTTTCGCGATAGGGTTCGCAGATGCGAAAAATCATTCATTGCGACTGCGACAGTTTCTACGCATCTGTAGAAATGCGTGACAATCCGGCGTTACGTGATCTACCAATTGCAGTAGGTGGCAGTCCCAACAAACGGGGTGTGGTTGCTACCTGCAATTACAAGGCTCGCGCATATGGCGTACATTCAGCAATGCCCATGAGTCAGGCGCTGCGCGCCTGTCCGAAGCTTGTCATCGTGCCTACAAACATGCGTAAGTATCAGCAGGAATCAGCCCGGGTATCGCAGATTTTTCACGACTTCACACATCTGGTAGATCCTCTATCGCTGGACGAGGCTTTCCTGGATGTCAGCGACTGCACAATTGCACAGGGCAGCGCAACCCTGATCGCCACAGAAATTCGCAACCGCGTGCGGAATGAAGTTGGCATCACCATCTCCGCCGGCATCGCGCCTAACAAATTTCTGGCTAAGATTGCATCGGATTGGAATAAACCCGACGGTCAATTCACGGTGACGCCGGATGACGTTGCCGATTTTGTCGAACAATTGCCTGTGGAAAAACTGTTTGGCGTGGGCACAGTCACCGCCAAAAAAATGGCGCGACTGGGTCTGCTGACCTGTGGCGATCTGCGTGCGCAACCCATTACCGAATTAACCCGCCACTTTGGTAAATTTGGCATACGTCTGTTTGAGTTGAGTCGCGGCATTGACGAACGGGAAGTTAAAACCCATCGCAAACGCAAGTCGCTTTCAGCAGAGCGCACCTACGCGCAGGATCTACCCGACCAGCAGGCGTGCCTGGAAGCACTCGTTTTACTGGTTGCAGAACTGGAAGCCCGCATTAAACGCGCCAACTGTCGCAACCAGATAGCCGGACGCTTTATGAAAGTACGCTTTACCGGATTTGAAACAACCACCGTTGCCAGTACAGGTTTCACTACCAGCGTAAATGACTACGAACAGTTATTCTCCACCGCCTGGCAACGTCAGGCTAAACCGGTTCGTTTGCTGGGCGTGGGGGTGAAACTGAAAAGCACAAATGACACAGATCAGCTGGGGCTGTTCGACAACCTCGCGGATGAGCCGCAGATTACTTAGGCAGCAAACTGCATTTGTGCAAACCGGGCGTATAACGCCGAGGAGCTCAGCAGTTGATCATGCGTACCACTGCCCACCACCCGGCCGCTCTCCAGCACCAGAATTCGATCTGCCTGCCGCACTGTCGACAGCCGGTGTGCAATCACCAGAATAGTCATGCGGCCTTTCAGCCCATCAATGCTCAAACGAATATGGTTCTCGCTTTCTGCATCCAGGGCGCTGGTTGCTTCATCAAGCAACAGTACCGCAGGTTTTGACAGCAATGCCCGCGCTATTGCCAGGCGTTGGCGCTGTCCACCAGACAGACCCACACCACCCTCGCCTACCCTGGTATCAAGTCCGGCCGCTAAATTTGAAACAAACTGCTCAGCATAAGCCAGTTGCAGCGCTTCAGCGATTTCAGCATCAGTGGCGTCGGGATTGGCATACAACAGGTTGTCCCGCAGCGTACCGGCAAACAGCACAGGATCCTGAGGCACAAAACCCACGGTCTGGCGCAGATCCTGCAATTTGAGTTCTGTGATGTCTGTACCGTTCACCTCAATGTGCCCTGCTGTCGGGTCATAGAAACGTTCGATCAGATCAAATACGGTACTTTTCCCTGCACCTGAGGGACCGACCAACGCGAGCATTTCACCCGGTGACGTATTAAAACTGACGTTGTGCAGTACCTGCTCGCCGGGTCGTGTTGGATAGCTGAAGCTGACGTCCACAAAACTCAGACCCACATCTTCGTTCTGCAGCAACGTGGGACTTTCAACTTCCGTAATCTGACTGGGTGATTCCAACAGTTCAACCAACCTTTCCGTTGCGCCCGCAGCGCGCTGCAGATCAGACAACACCTCACTGATCGCGCCAACGGAACCCGCCACAATGAACGCATAGAAAATAAACGCTGCAAGCTCCCCAGCGGAAGTCTGGCCCGCCAACACATCCTGCCCGCCTACCCATAACATAGTCGCGACTGCACCAAATACCAGCAGCATGACGATGGCAACAAGAAACGAACGCTGACGAATACGTTGCACCGAAACCACAAACGCCTCATCCACACGATCGGCAAAAGCCACCTCATCTGCTTCCTGATGGTTAAACGACTGCACAATTTTGATGTGTCGTAAAGATTCGCCAGCGTAGCTGCCCACATCGGCCAGGCGATCCTGGGAGGTGCGTGACAGTTTGCGCACCCGACGGCCGAACAGGATCACCGGAATCACTACAAAGGGGACACTTGCCAGTACGATCAGCGACAGTTTTGCGTTAGTTATGAACAGCAGAATCACACCGCCGATAAACATCAGGATGTTACGCAAAGCAATCGAGACAGAAGAACCGATCACCGTCTGCAACAGTGTCGTATCTGTGGTGATGCGAGACTGGATTTCACTGGGTGCATTGATTTCGAAGAAGCCTGGATGCAGATGTACCAGGTGACTGTAAACTGCAGTGCGGATATCAGCACTGATTCGCTCTCCAACCCAGGAGACAAAATAGAAGCGGACAAACGTTCCAATAGTCAGCACCAGAACAAACGCCGCAAACAGACTTAACGAATTGACAAGAACGTCAGCATCACCGCTGGCAAAGCCACTGTCTATAACCAGCCGTATGCCCTGTCCCAGAGACAACGTTGCCCCTGCTGTCACGACCAGAGCGATACTGGCGTATATGACCTGAGCACGATACGGACGCAGAAATGCCAGCGCAGGGTGTAACCGACGCAGATCTTTGCTGCCGCCTCTATCTAATCCATCTTCCATGGGCGGCATTATGGCTGGCTGCACCGCAACTTGCACGAAGCAAGACCGCGTTAAGCCCTCTCATTGAGCACAGCAGGAAATATCGCTAAGGTGCCCAGCTTGTTACGTAACTCTATGAGTGCAAGCTATGGCTGAACAACTCGAATGTCTGACCGTTGAAACCGGCGACGACCCCGCCGGCTGTGTGATCTGGCTGCATGGACTGGGTGCGGATGCTTCAGATTTCGAACCCATAGTGCCGATGCTTGCGCTGAATCAGAATCTTAAGTTTATCTTTCCCAACGCACCCATTCGCCCGATTACCATCAACGGTGGCGCGGAAATGCGCGGTTGGTATGACATCGACCCAGGCGCGCCGCTGGCCGGCGGCGAAGATATCGAGGCGTCTGCAGCAGGCATTGCTGCCCTGGTAGAGGCTGAAGTTGAAGCAGGCATGCCGACAAAGCAGATCGCTTTAGCAGGGTTCTCCCAGGGTGGGGTTATCGCTCTGCATCTGGGGCTGGCGTACGCCCATAAGCTGGCCGGAATCATGGCCTTATCCACTTACCTGCACGATCATGAAAACATTGCCAGTCGGCTCGATTTTGCTAACGTCGAAACACCCATTTTCATGGCACACGGTTTATCTGATCCTATGATCCCCATCACCCGGGCCATCACCGCCAGAGAAACGTTGCTGGGTTTGAACTACACCGTCGAGTGGCACGAGTACGCCATGGGACACCAGGTCTGCCCCCAGGAAATACAAGATGTTGCAACGTGGCTGAACCAGATTTTTCCCTGATCGAGCCGCTCGAGCCAAGCCCCGGCGCCTGGTTGGATAAGGTCCTGGCAGACTTCGACTGTTTCCTCGCTGATCACGCCTCGTGCGAGAAAAAGGCTTCGGGAATGGCCATGAGCATGGCTTCTCATTACCCGGACAAGCCGGAGCTGCTCAGCGCTATGGCTGACCTTGCAGTTGAGGAATTGAGCCACTATCGCGAGGTTATTCGACTGATGTTACAGCGCGGAGTCAGCCCAACCCCGGACACCAAAGACGCCTATGTCAATGCTTTGAACCGATTGGTGCGCAAAGGTACGGACGTGTTTTTAATGGACCGCCTGCTCCTGGGCGCCATTGTAGAACGGCGGGGTGCTGAGCGATTCGCCTGCATTGCAGCAGCTGTGACCGATCCCATGCTGCAGAAGTTTTACCAGGCTATTGCGGCCAGCGAAGCTCGGCACTGGACGTTGTTTTACACCCTCGCCTGGAACCATTGTGATCAGCAGGATGTCGCCGACCGGTTTCAGGCATTGACCACCATTGAAGCGCAGATCATGTTGGATTTACCGTACCGCGCAGCCCTGCACTGAATCCATGAAAAAAGTGACCTCTTCGCACACCGCCGTATCGCGATACCTGAACGGCTACGCCGAATCGATAGCACCAGATCCGCCCGGGCAATGTTACGAATTCGCCCTCATTGTGCCGATGTTTGACGAACAGCCTGATGCTCTGGCACAACTGCTGCAGCACAATGCCCACCTTAACATTCTGCTTATCGCGGTCATCAACGCACCGCAAAAAGCCTCTTGCGACGAGCTTGAGCGCACCAGGTCGCTGCTGCAGACAGTACAATCTCTGTGCCCGGTGGACTATTGGCTGATTGATGCCGTTAGCCAACCGTTACCAACCCGGCAGGCGGTGGGTCTGGCTCGAAAGATGGGCAACGACGCCGCCTGCTTTTTATGGACAGCAGGACAGCTTGCCAGCCCATGGTTGTATCAATGTGATGCTGACAGTGTGTTACCGGCAAACTACTTTTCCACAGCGCTGCCGGATCGTGGTGCTGTGGTATTTGCTCACCATCACACCAGCGATGATCCACTGTTGCAGAAAGCCGCTGCGCTCTATGAGCAGCACATGCACCACTACGTCCGCGGGCTGCAGCAAGCCGGATCCCCATACGCCTATCCAACACTGGGCAGCACCATGGCCATTCACATACAGGACTACGCCCTGGTGCGGGGATTTCCGAAGCGCAGTGCTGCAGAAGATTTTTATCTGCTCAACAAGATTGCCAAAATCAGTCAGGTCATCTGTAAACCTGAGGTGACGGTCAATGTTCAGGCGCGCCTTTCCCAGCGAGTGCCCTTTGGTACCGGACCTGCACTGGAGAAAATTATTCAGGGTCTCGAGCACGACCCAAGCGGTGCTTTTTACGAAACGTATCATCCTGACAGTTTCAAACTGCTCTCCAACGCACTGCAGACGCTGCAGGCAATTGCTGCAGGTGGCGAACCCGCCGATGATCGTGCTGGCGATTTACTGCGCGCGCTGGGCATCAAAGAGCTCTTGCCAAAGCTGCGCAGCAAATACCCAACAGCCGAGCAAAGAACTGTTGTACTCACACAGTGGTTTGACGCGGGTAAAACCCTGCGCTTCATCCATCTGGCGCGAAAATATCATGCGGACATTTCACTGAGTGAAGTAACCGCCAACCCTGAGTGGGCGTACGGTTTGTGAATTAAGTACAGCCTTAATGTGTCGCACTTCACACTCTGCTCAGGCACCACTAAATGCCAGACACATTCCCACGTACACTGGGCTATAGCGACAAAAGGATGTGCTATGTCTACTGAATTACCGGGAAATTCGGATCTCGCCTGGGATCTGGAGGAATTTTCGCAAGCTGAGCGAGCCATGGATTTCGTGCGCCAGTTTGAAACCACCCTGTGCGTCTATTCGCCATCCGTCGAGCAGATCTACAGCACCTACAACATGTTCTTCCCGGATGACTGGGATCGCAAGCTGGTCATTCTGCCTGACGCTGCCGCCTACCATGACACTTTCTACCATGTCTCACGATCAGCCATCACAGCGACTGGGCTCAATATCATTCCCGGCGAACTGATTGACCGTGAAGGCCTGTATCTGGCCAACGTTGACGAAGACAGGTCGCTGGGGCGCAGGCAGGTGCCTTTTGTCGAAGGACTGCGCGCTGTTATTGCTTCTCGGCCTGAAAATGACCCCTTTCTGCCCGTGCTGGCCAAGGGTGACTTACGCGAGCTGCAACAATCCTGGCCGGTGTTACACCTGCATCGCGTACATCCCAAGTCTATTCCCAACATGTCGGATCTGGATCGCACTAATTTGGCCAATGTGATCGCAGAAAAGTTAGAATCACTGTTCCTGAGTCAGAAACAGGCATCGTCCCCGCACTCTGCGCAGAAGAATGCAGGACAGATGGCTTAGCTTTATTTGCCTAACCAAACAGTCTGGATAAAAGGGCTGGTCAGCGTTGTTCTGATCGCCATTATCAGCCTCTCCTGGAGTGGCCAACTCGATCATGCTGCACGCAGCGCAACGCTGGATAATTTCCAGCGTGCACTGGCCGTGGCAGCCATCGCTCGAGGATTTAACGGTGTCATATCTGTGGCTCAAGGTACTGAGGTAGCCATTGCACCCGTAGGTGTGGGCGTCACCTTAACCCTTGGTGAGATTCTCGATCCGCTGAACGATCTGGTTGAACGTTTCTCCGCTCTGGCGCTGATTGCCAGTGTTGCTCTGGGTCTGCAGCTGACGTTGAGTGAAATATTTGCCTCACCCTGGTTGTCCGGGGTCTTGAGCGTGGCAGCGCTGGCTTATCTCGCCCTGCTATGGCGAGCACCCCATCATCTGCAACAGACCCGCGCGCTGTGGCTGGGCAAATTTCTGGGACTGATTATATTTCTGCGTTTCATGCTCGCCGTTATGCTGCTGGCGACTCACCTGCTGGATACCTATTTTCTGGACGCCAGACAAAATCAGGCGATGGACAATCTGAGCTATACCAAAACTCATATCCAGAACCTGCAGGAGCAGCAGGTTGAAACGGCACCCGCCGACCTGGAAACAGACCTGTTTGATCGAACCGCTGCCGGTATCCGGGCGTTCCTCAACAGCTCAAGCCAGACCCTCGATCTCAAAGCCCAACTTAACGAAGTGGAGCAACAGGTTGAAAACAGCATCGAAGAAATGATCAATCTGATTGTTATTTTTCTGCTGCAGACACTTCTGCTACCCGTTGCCACGCTGTGGCTCTGCTGGCAGCTGTTACTGCGCTTCTGGCGTACCCTGGACACCTAGAAAACCCGTCTGACACACTCCTGTGCACCCGGAGTGAATCAATTTTTAGTTAACTTACGCGGGGTGACCCCGTACACTTCCGCGCCAAATTTAACGGGAACACGTTTTCCCATCAGCGCAACTATGGCCACTATTTTTATCGACGGACAAGCAGGTACCACGGGACTGGAAATCACCAGCCGTCTGGAGGTGCGCAACGACCTCACCCTGCTGAAAATCAGCGATGCCGAACGTAAAGATCAGGACGTGCGGGCTCATTATCTGCAAAGTGCAGATGTCGCCATTTTATGCTTACCCGACGATGCTGCGCGCGAGGCGGTTGCTCTGGCTGCGGGCAAGAGCCGCATCCTGGACGCTTCAACAGCCTATCGCACAGACCCCGAGTGGGCTTATGGCTTACCTGAGCTTAATGCTCAGCAGAGATCGAATATCCACGATGCCCAATACGTCAGCAATCCGGGTTGTTATCCACAGGGTTTTATTCTGCTGACCCGACCGCTGATAGAAGCTGGTTTGCTGGACCCTGCCACCACCCTGCGCTGTCATGCTGTTTCGGGCTATTCTGGAGGCGGGCGCCAGATGGTGGAAAAATTTCGCGCCTTTGACGCCAACCAACAGGATCAATACAACAGTCAGGCTTACGGCTTAACGCTGCAGCACAAACATGTGCCTGAGATGCACCACTACAGCACTACACATACGGCGCCTTTATTCACCCCGATGGTCGCGAATTATTACAAGGGTATGTTGGTACAGATTCCGCTGTTTCGTCGGGAAGTCAGCAACGCCAGCAAATCCGAGTTGCACGGTATACTTAACGACAGATACGCGGGCGAGCCATTCATCAGCGTTCTGCCGCTCAATGACAGTATGCTGGAAGAGGGATTCCTGAACCCAACAGCCTGTAATGGCACAAATAACATGCAATTGATGCTGTTTGGTAATGAAGACCAGTATCTGCTGGTCGCCCGCTATGACAATCTGGGCAAGGGTGCATCCGGTGCTGCCGTACAGAATTTGAATCTGATGTTAGGTTTCGAGGAGACAAATGGGTTATGAGTCAAACAATACCATTATCTGACTTCACGCAGACACAACTGACTGAACTTCAAGCCGGGCTCGACCGGGAATATGAACTGATAAAAGGAAACCGGGTTGCGCTGAATCTGAGCCGTGGCAAACCCGCTGCAGACCAGGTTGCACTGTCTGACAGCATGGAAGACGCGATTGCCGGCGACTATTTCGACAGCACCGGCACTGACGTGCGCAACTATGGCGAAATCCGCGGCATAGCCGATGCCCGCGCTCTGGGAGAAGAGCTTATGGGTGTACCGGCTGCGAACATCATTGCAGGCGGTAACTCCAGTTTATTCCTGATGCACCTTGTGACCGCAACCGCGCTAACGCATGGTTTGTGGGGTGATGAGCGACGCTGGTCCAACTCCAAACCTGTCAAAATTCTGGCTCCGGTACCGGGCTATGACCGCCATTTTGCGCTGACGCAGTCCCTGGGCATCGAAATGATACCTGTCTCCATGGGGTCTGATGGTCCGGACATGGAACAGGCTCGAGCGCTGGCCAGCGCCGACCCGGCAATCAAAGGCATCTGGTGCGTACCAAAGTATTCGAACCCGACGGGTTGCATTTACAGTGACCAGGTGGTCGACGAGATGGCAGTATTACCCGACGTCGCAGCAGCAGACGATTTTGTTGTGCTGTGGGACAACGCCTATGCTGTTCACGATTTCAACTTCCCCGGCAGGAATCTGAAATCTATTTTCGATGCTGCTCAAGCCGCCGGCACGGCAGACCATGTGGTGCAGTTTGCCAGCACTTCCAAAATCACCTTCGCAGGTGGTGGCGTCGCCTTCGTCGCCTCAAGTGAGCGCGTACTGAAAGCCCTGGAAGAAAGGCTGAGCTTCATGATGATCGGTCCCGACAAAGTCAATCAGCTGCGCCACGCACGCTTTCTCGGCGGTCGCCTGGAGCAGCATATGCAGGCCCATGCAGCGCTGTTAAAACCAAAATTTGACATTGTTGAAGACACGCTGAGCAAACAGCTCGGCGATCTCGATGTAGCACAGTGGACCCAACCCGGTGGCGGATACTTTGTATCCCTGGACGTCAAACCAGGGCTTGCCAAAGCCATTGTCAGCATGGCCAAAGAAGTTGGCCTGACGCTTACGCCTGCCGGTGCAACCTATCCCTACGGCCAGGATCCAGATGACAGCAACATACGTATCGCCCCTACTTTTGCCTCCCTCGAAGAATTGCAGACTGCCATGCAAATCCTCACGTTGTGTGTGAAACTGGCAAGTGTGCGTGAACAAATAAAAACATTACCCTGAAGGTCATATGTCCGATTGGAAGCTAGAAGATTTTGCAGTACCTGAAGTTGCGGATAAAGACCGCTTCCACGACTTTGCCTTACCTTTACCGCTGATGCATGCGATCGCCGACCTGGGCTACGAATACTGCACTCCGATACAAAGTAAAACGCTGCCCTTTGCGCTGTCAGATTACGATGTCACCGGTCAGGCACAAACCGGTACCGGTAAAACTGCAGCTTTCCTGATTGGCGTGCTGACGCGCTTCTGGGAACATCCACTAAAAGAAGTGCCTCCGCTGGGCTGTCCCAGAGCACTCATCCTGGCACCAACAAGAGAATTGGCGCTACAGATCGAAGGTGACGCTAAAGGCCTGACTAAATACATGGATGAACGCACTGTCTGCGTTGTCGGCGGAATGGACTTTCAGAAACAGCTCGACAAACTCGACAAGAAGCCCGTCGACCTGCTGGTGGCAACACCGGGCCGCCTGATCGACTTTCTGGACCGCAACAAAATATCTCTGAAACATGTTGAGGTGCTGGTTATCGACGAAGCCGATCGCATGCTGGACATGGGTTTCATTCCGGATGTACGCCGCATCGTTTTTCAGACACCGCACAAGCGAACACGGCAAACCTTCTTTTTCTCGGCTACTTTTAACGATGACGTCATGCGCCTTGCCGAGTCCTGGACCATTGACGCTGAACATATCGTTATTGAACCCGAGAGTGTCGCAACCGATACCGTAGACCAGAAGTTCTGGATGATCGGACGCGATGAGAAAGACAGTTCCCTGTTGAATCTACTGCGTAACACCGATACTGAGCGGGCCATAATTTTTGCCAATCGGCGCGATCAGACTCACAGGGTTGTGAAATATCTGCAGAACAACAGCATCGACTGCGAGGCGCTGGCCGGAGATGTACCTCAGCGCAAACGTTTGTCGACATTAAATCGTTTTAAAGAAGGAAGTCTGAAGTTTCTGGTTGCAACAGATGTTGCTGGTCGCGGCATTCACGTTGACGGCGTCACTCACGTTATCAACTATGAGTTGCCTGAAGACCCCGAAGATTACGTGCACCGCATCGGCCGCACCGGGCGGGCTGGGTCAACCGGCACATCTATCAGCTTTGTTTCTGAAGACGATGCCTTCAATCTGCCACCCATTGAGCAGTACCTGGGCATGAAGGTAGACTGCACTATTCCTGAGTTGCCTGCATAAGCGCTGCTCAATGTCTGCCTGCAGGACCGCAGGCCGTATGAACCGGTCAAAGGACGGTTAAAGTACCGGTCAGACTCAGTTGTTGTTTTGTATTGGGGAGTACTTCTGAACCGTTTGCTAACAAGCATAGTCTCGCTTTGCCTGATATTGGGTAGCGTGGTCTTCTTTGGCACAAGTACGTCTGCACAGAGCAACGCTGAGATTGATTGGGACGCCACCTGGGAGATGTTGCCCGCTGACGGTGCAGCCACCCTGGCGCAGGCGCAGCGCAGCAGCGGCTGGACCCGTGGATCCGGAGCCGCATCATTTTCCTATGACAGTCAGCCGAAATGGCTCCGTTACTCTTTGCCGCCCACCGAAAACAGTCTCGTATTCAGTATCGACAACCCGTGGCTCGCAGTCATTGATGTCTATTCCCTGGAAAATGGCAAAGTCATCGATCGATACGCAATGGGTAACCGGCGGCCGGCCGCTGAGCGGCCCATCATCAGCAGCAGTTTTGCCTTTCCCGTCAGCAGCAGAGTAGATGAGATCTACATCTACGATCATGCGGTGTCTGCATCCTACTTCCCGATCAGCTTAAGTTCTATCGTCGAGTTCTCCGCCCATAGCACCAACTTGACCGCTGTCCATGGCATGTACTACGGCGGTCTGCTGATCATTATTCTCTACAATCTGGCAATATTTTTTGGTACTCGCGACAAAGCGTACCTGTACTACACGTTGTACGCAGGATGCCTGTTGGGCTTTCTGTCTACTGCTGATGGCTCCGGGGCGATTTTTTTGTGGAACCAGACACCAATCATCCAGGACTACGTACTTGGGCTGGGGTGGGGTTTGGGCTTTATCTTTCTACTCGAATTTGCCAGTCGATTTCTCAACACAGGCCACATCAGACACTGCCTGATCATTCGCCGAGCCATTCAGGCAATGACCGCTCTGACGATGCTCGTCGTTATCATCTGGCCAGGCAATACAACCTACATGCTGCAAACCCTGATGAGTTTCTTTGTGCTGTCTGCTTTGCTGTTCATCGGGGTCAATACCTCCCTGAAGGGTATTCGCAACGGCCGCCTTTTCCTTGCCGCCAATGGTATGTTTGCATTAGGCGCATTTTCACACATGAGCATGCTGATGGGCTGGCTGGCCCCCAACCCGATATTGCAGCATGGCATCCACATTGGCTCTCTGGCTGAGCTGGTTCTGCTGGCCGCCGGACTCGTTCGGCACCTGCGGGCTAAGGAGCAGGCCCGCTTTGCTGCCTTCAACCAATCTCAGGAACTGGTCAGGCGTAACCATGAACTGCGTACCGCTTCAGCTCTGGCTGAAGAACACAGGCAGCTGCAGAAATCTCTTCAGCAGGCACAAAAACTCAAAACCATTGGTCAGCTCGCTGGCGGATTTGCCCATGACTTCAACAACATCCTTGCCAGCATCCTTGGCTTTGCTGAACTGGCACGCGACAAGACTGCCGCATCAGAGCGCGCGACGTTATTGCGTTACATCGGTGAAATACAACAATCCGGCGAACGCGGCGCAAACCTGGTTAAACAGTTACTGACCTACAGCCGCAGTACAAGTACCGCTCCGCGGGAACTGGATTTACGGGAAACTGTCGATCAGGCAAGCGAGCTGCTGCGAGGTAGTCTGCCGGCTACCGTGACGATACAAACACACATACCCGAGCAGTCTGTGCGTTTGTCCATTGACCCTGAGCAACTCCAGCAGGTGCTGGTCAATCTATCAATCAATGCGGCAGAAGCAATGCAAAGCCGGGGGCAGATTGACATCTCTTTAGAAGAGGAAGACCTGCAGGGGTTGCGCTGCACTTCCTGCCTGGCCCGATTTAATGGTGATTACATTGCAATCAAAATTGAAGACACCGGTGCTGGCATAGCTGGCAATGCAGAAAAACTCTTCACGCCTTTTCACACCAGCAAAGAAGTGGGTCAGGGCACCGGATTGGGTTTGTCTGTTGTGCACGGCATCGTGCACGAGCATGGTGGCCATGTGCACGCGAGTAATCGTGCAGACGGTGGTGCCCGATTCACCATTTATCTGCCCCACAATACCCCGGCAACCGTTGGCGCCGACAGCAAACACAAACGCATCCTGCTGATTGAGGATGATCCCTCCGTAGCAAGTTATCTGCAGTCGCTGTTTGATGTGGAAGCCTACCAAACTACCTTTGCAACGATGCCTACAGAAGCCTTAGAAACCTTTGTGGCAAATCCGGATGCCTTTGACCTGGTCATAACAGACTACCTGATGCCCCAGGGCACCGGCCTTGAACTGGCTGAGGATATACACGCTCTGCGTCCAGATCTGCCTATTCTACTGACCACCGGTAATGCGAATAATCTGGACGCGGCCGCCTTAAGCTCAGCCGAAGTGGCTGGAATATTCGAAAAACCACTGAACTCAGAACAATTACTGGCTAAAATTCGCGGTCTCCTGGCCAGCTGATTGAATCATGACAGACCCCGTTCCGGCAGCATCTAAACAGCAGGTTGCTGTTGTACAGCACTGCGCAACTACCGATGTGGAAAAAAACCTGTCGACCCTGGAAAGTCTTTCCCGGCAGGCTGTCAATGACGGCGCTGACGTTGTCACCTGGCCGGAAGCATTTGCCTATCTGGGTCGCCATGAAGGCAAACGGGAGATTTTAGAGGCGCTGCCGGAAGGCGGCCCGATTCTCAAGCGCTGCGTAACGCTTGCGCAGAACTTGAACTGCGAGTTGCTTTTAGGCGGCTTTCACGAAGCCGCTCCGGACTCGGACAAGTGCTTCAATACCAGCGTCTACCTGGATCGCGACGGCACTATCAAAGCCATGTACCGCAAAATACATCTGTTTGATGTGAACATTAAAGACGGACCCAGCCTGCAGGAATCCCGTCAAACCGAGGCGGGTGAGAAGGCAGTCAGTGTGGATACGGCATTAGGCCGCCTGGGTTTGACTGTTTGTTATGATGTGCGTTTCCCTTTGTTGTACCAGAGGCTTGCTGATCAGGGCGCGATTGCGCTGTCGGTACCCTCGGCGTTTACCGCCACAACTGGCGCGTTACACTGGCATACCCTGCTGAAAGCGCGGGCGATAGAAACCCAGAGTTACGTCATAGCGCCTGCACAGCACGGCCAACACAGTAAACATCGTGCCTCTTACGGGCATTCCCTGATTGTCGATCCCTGGGGCAAAGTGATCGCCGAATTAGACAGGGGCGACGGCTATGTGATTGCTGAGATTGATTCCGAACAGGTTGAGCGCGTGCGCTCAGAGATCCCCAGTCTCGCCAATCGCAGACACTTCACGTAGGCTGCGCGCATGTCTGATTCAGTAAAATTCAGGGGCAGTGGCATTATTGTGCTGGCCGCAATTGTTGTCATCGCTGCGGGCTTAAAAGCCTCTCAGGATCTGATGGTGCCGTTTCTGCTGGCTGCTTTTATCGCCACTATTGCCGCCACACCCATGTTCTGGTTGCAGAAGAAAGGCCTGCCCGCGGCATTCTCGCTGCCCGTTGTGATGATTTTCATTGTTCTGTTAGTGTTCCTGTTAGGCGCTCTGGTCACCCAATCGGCTTCCGACTTCACCGCCAAGCTGCCATTCTACCAGGAACGCCTGCAGGCTTTTCAGCAGGACACCAACCGCTTGCTGCAGCCGATCATCGACCGCACCGGTATCGAAATCAAACTGGAACTGCTGTACCAGAATTTTTCTCTGAACACGGCGCTGGAAATGGCGGGCACCACACTGGCGCGTCTGGGTGGTGTCCTGAGTAACAGTTTTCTTATCCTGCTGACGGTAATTTTCATCCTGGCTGAAGCTGCGAGCTTCCCTCGGAAACTGTCAGATGTGCTGAATGATCCTGAACGTGATCTACCCTATTTCGCGCAGTTTGCTGAGAACGTCAATCGTTACATCGGTATAAAAACCAGCGTCAGTGTGGTCACAGGCATGATAGTGACGTTGTTCCTCTGGGTGCTGGGCGTCGATTTCCCCATTTTATGGGGTCTGCTGGCCTTTCTGCTCAATTATGTACCTACCATAGGATCTATCATTGCTGCTGTACCACCACTGATCCTCGCTCTGGTGCAGATCGGATTCGGCGCAGCAGGCGCTGTCGCGGCAGGTTTTCTGGCTATCAACATCATTATGGGGAACGCGGTAGAGCCACGCTTTATGGGGCGCGGCCTGGGCTTATCAACCCTGGTCGTGTTTTTATCTCTGGTGGTGTGGGGATGGGTACTTGGACCCGTAGGCATGCTGTTGTCGGTACCCTTGACCATGACCGCAAAAATCGCCCTTGAGGCAAACCCGGACACCCGTTGGATAGCGCATCTCCTGGGTCCTGCTGATGCTTTACCACCGCTGGACGGAAACCAGGCACAGATCATCAGCAGCGCAGCTGATGCAGAGGAAGACACGGATAGCGCAAGCTCGGACAACAGCCGCACATGAGCCGTCACGAACGGCCGAACATCGCGCGGATGCAGGGCTATACCTGGGGAGAACAGCCCGAAGATATCCAGACGATCAAGCTCAATACCAATGAAAACCCCTATCCGCCATCACCAGAAGTACAGCGCGCGTTAGCAGACATTGATGTTTCGCGGTTGCGCACCTACCCGCAACCTACCGCTGACTTACTGCGCCAGGCCATCGCACAATCACATGGGCTTGACCGCGACAACGTCGTCGTAACACACGCCGGTGACGAAGCTCTGCGACTGGCAACAACCACCTTTGTCGAGCCGGGTCGGTCGTTTGGCATGGCCAACCCAAGCTATTCGTTGTATCCGGTTCTCGCGGCCATTCACGACGCTCACGTGGTCAGCATTGATCTGCAGGCTGACTGGTCCTGGCCTGGGGACTTCGCCACTCAACTCAACAACGCCGGTGCGCAGTTGACCTGTGTGGTCAATCCTCATGCACCCAGCGGTATCCTGTGTGGCCTGGACAAACTGTCTGAGCTGGCAAAAGATCTGGACGGTGTGCTGCTGATTGATGAAGCCTATGCAGATTTCATTGATCCCGAGCTCAATCACAACAGCGCCGAGTTACTTTCTAAACATGACAATGTGTTGATCCTGCGAACTTTCAGCAAAGGTTACAGCCTGGCCGGCCTTCGCTTAGGTTATTTGTTAGGTGATCCACAGCTGATCGATCCGATCATCAGCAAAACGCGTGACAGTTACAATATTGATCATATCTCGCAGATGCTCGGTCTGGCGGCAATTAAAGATCAAGCCTATGCCCAGCACACCTGGCATCAGGTGCGTCTGGCCAGAGACACTCTGCAGCAGAACCTGGCCCAGCTCGGGTTACCCTCACCACCCAGCCAGACAAATTTTCTGCTGGTCGAAGTACCTCCCACACTGCCTAAGAACGCAAACGCACTTTATCTGCTGCTGAAAGAGGCCGGTATCCTGGTGCGCCACTTCAATACACCGGAATTAGATTATCGCCTTAGGATAACTGTCGGCACACCAGAGCAGAACCAGCATCTGCTGGAAACGCTGACCCGCATTCTGACCTGAACGGACTTTGTTTTTAGCGCCAAAAAGCGACATGCTTGGACATTGCAGCAAGTAAATTAAAGTCATGACTAAACACCTTCTGCGTGCGACTGATATCCAGGAACAGCGCGAAACTCGTACCCAGCATCAGTTTAATGATAAAGCCATCCGGCATTCCAGAAACCTGACCGCTGGCACCGACATGCAGCGGATTGGGATACACCTGGTGCGCATTGAATCCGGCTGTGACTCCACCACCCACCATTACCACGACGCTGACGAGGAATTTATCTACATTCTCTCAGGTCAAGGCATCGCAAAAATTGGTGATGAAACATACCCCGTTGGACCAGGCGATTTCATGGGCTTTCCCGCACCCTCACCGGCACACAGCCTGCACAACCCAAATTCCGAAGACCTGGTTTACCTGATGGGTGGTGAGCGTTGGGCGACGGATATTGTTCATTACCCGGATATCAAACGCACCATGATCAAAACCCACGGCAAGCGCCGTTGGGCACACTGGCAGGATTTCGAGGAACTGCCACCCCGCGCATGAGGTCTAAATCGCATGTTCCCCATCCGCGACGAAAACCCAACTCTGCGGCCACCTGTTGCCACCTATGCCATTCTGGGCATGAATATTTTTGTCTGGGTATTTGTGCAGGGGCTCGGCGCCAGTGAACCTCTCGGGCAGAGTATCTGCCTGTTTGGCCTTATCCCTGCAGACCTGCTGGGTACCGCACCCTCAGGTACTCAGATCCCGCTGGGACAGGGCTGGGTCTGCCGCCTGAACGGTGATGGCAACCTCAACAGTCTGTTGACCTCCATGTTCATGCACGGGGGGTGGCTGCATATCATTGGCAATATGCTGTTTCTGTGGGTATTCGGCGACAACGTCGAAGATGTTATGGGACCAGGTCGATTTGTATTGTTCTATCTGCTGTGCGGGCTGGCGGCCGCGGTTGCTCAAATGGCAGCTGATCCAGCCTCTACCATACCCATGGTGGGTGCTTCCGGGGCTATTGGCGGTGTCATGGGTGCCTACGCTATTCTGTTTCCACGCGCACGCGTCCACCTGCTGATCATCCTGTTTATCTATGTGACCACTATTTCGGTGCCCGCCATTTTCATGCTTGGCTACTGGTTTCTACTGCAACTGATCTCAGGTGTTGGATCCCTAGGCGCTAGCGGTGGTGGTGTCGCCTTCTGGGCGCATATCGGCGGCTTTGTTGCCGGCGTGAGTCTGATCACTTTATTCAGGCGCACGGACCTCATCGAAGCACGGAAACAACTCGTGCGTCGTCCACCGGCTAAACACAACTTATTCTAAAAAGCAGAACAATTGCGGCGCGCGCCAGTGGCGTTTTCGTCTGAGGTTCCTTACTCTTGCTGGCTCTTTTATCAACGGTGAGGGGAACCACCCATGACACAATTACCCGCAGTGAGCCTCGCGGCAGTACCCGGACGCCGCCATCGCATTATTGAAATTGCCCAGGAAATCGAAAAGCGCGGCTTTCCTGGTATCTACGGCCCCAGCCTGGGCGATAGCCTGTCTTTGTGTACCGCAATTGCTATGGCGACGGAAACCATCGATATCGGTACCAGCATCACACCTATCTATACCCGCAACGTTGCGGACTTTGCCGGTACCGCCGGCTTTATTCACGAGATTTCTAACGGTCGGTTCCGTTTTGGTGTGGGTGTGAGCCATGCTCCGGCCATGGACCGCTTAGGCATCAAGCAAGGTAAGCCATTGGGTGACATGCGTCAGTTTGTCGAGGACATCCACGCAGTACCCAGAGTCGGCGACATGCCACACATCGTTCTGGCTACCCTGCGCAACAAAATGATCGCCCTGGCGGAAGAGATTGCTCAAGGTATGGTATTTGCCAACGGTGCCCGCTCACATATGGCCAGCTCTCTGAGTGTGCTTTCAGATGGCGCTCGGGTTGGCGCAGATTTTTTCATCGGCAACATGGTGCCTACCTGCATCAACGATGACAAAAAAGCAGCCATGGCGGTGAACCGAAAAACCCTGACCAGTTACGCGTTTTTGCCCAACTATCGTAATTACTGGAAAGAAGCAGGCTACGAAGAAGAGATGAACGGCGTTGAAGCCGCTCTGGCGGAAAAAGATCTGGATCGCGTAGCTGAGTGTCTATCTGACCGCTGGTTGGAAGACACCACCTTGTCAGGCAGCGTAACAGAGGTGCGCGAGGGTATTGAAGCCTGGTTCGATGCCGGTATTAAGACGCCTATTGTCGTGCCTTCTGCAGTGAGTGGTGGCCAGCTTCAGGCGTTGGAAGATTTGTTTGCGATGTATGACTGAGACAAGCTGAGCGGCAATGACAGAAACCGACATGCGTTATATACGCCTGATTCGCCACGCAAAATCAGCAGACCCTGAAACCGGACAAACTGACTTTGACCGCGCTTTAAACAAGCGCGGTCGGCGTGACGGCGAAACCATGCAAACCTGGTACAGCCAACAGCCACACAAAGCCAGTTGGGTGTGGAGTAGCGCAGCCGTGCGGGCAAAACTCACTGCGGCTTACGTCACCAGCGGTTTCAACGCCACTTTTGTCGAAGACAAGCGTTTGTATCTGGCTTCTGCAGAAGCCTTGTTAGACGTGTTGAAATCAACGCCCGAAGACGTGGTCAGCGTTGCGGTGGTTGCACACAATCCTGGCCTGACACACCTGGCAAACGTTCTGGGAGACGGCCATGTCACGGACAACCTGGTGACGTTTGGTACAGCTCTGTTTTCGACAGAGCTGGCCTGGCATGATTTGCGCCCGGGCGCCGCCCGCTTTATCAGTCTGGACACACCAAAAACAATTTAACCTGATCCACTGAGCCGGCGGAGTTTTACTGGGTCTTATGCTGTTTTGCAGACTCTGCTGCCGCTTTTTGCCTGTCGTACTCCCTGCGTACCGAGACCTTCCAGATGCCACCCCAGACTTCCTCTATCGCGGTATGCAGCTCACGATTCACAGAGCCCACAAATCCCAGCGAGGCCTGCGCTGGGAAATGATCCTGATATTCCGCCAGGAGCGCGACACCTTTCTCAGTCAGACGATAGAGCTTTTTTCGCGGGCGGCCGTCAGGCTGCGAATCGTCCCACCTGCCCTCTACATAACCACTCTCTTCAAACGCCATGAGGATGCCATAGACGGTGCCAACCTTAAGCTGCGCCCTGGTCGCTATTTCGAACCCGTGGGCCACTTTTAATTCAGCAAGTATCTCCAGCGCATGAAACCGTTGTTTTGTCTTGCGTATCTCCATGAGAACCACCCTGGCCTGCCATTATTGACTATATATCGGATAATAACCGATATATTTTATATTAGCTCGATATTTATGCGGGTTTTTGTATCCGCGCCAGATAAAATCCATCCCATAGCCCATCAGGAATAACCCGAATTGAGCGATCCAGATCCGCATGCAGGGACCTGCCTCGCCACTGCGTAAGACCCGGCAGAATATTATCAATAGCTGCATCAACACCCAACAATTGTGCTTCACTGCGCTGCAACAGATGATTCACAACCAGCTCATTTTCTTCGACACTGAAGGCACAGGTGCAGTAAACCAGGACACCACCAGGTTTCAACGCGGCATAGGCTGAACGCAACAGACTCTTCTGCTTACGCTGAGATTCTTTCACTTTGCGCGAGGACCAATGTGTATAAGTGGCGGGGGCATCCCAGCGCATGCGCGCCTGTGAACTGCAGGGTGCATCCAACAGCACTCGATCGAACCGCTCCGGTACTGCCCTGCCAACGCTACGTCCGTCTTTCAGGTAAAACTCAACATTGGTCACGCCACAGCGCTCCAGGTTGGCGCGTAATCGATGGAACCGTCCGGCCACAACTTCAACCGCAGCGATCCGGCCGGTATTGCCCATGGCTGCTGCGATGGCCAGAGTCTTACCACCCGGCGCCGCTGCCAGATCGAGAATCTCTTCATCCGCCTGGGGGTCCAGTACGCGCACAGCGAGCAGGCTGGAAGGGTTCTGCAGATAAATCTGCCCACTTGTTGCCTGTGTCTCTGCGCTTAATGCAATCTCATACGATACCTGCCTGACGCCATCGAGACCGACTACGCGTTCGCCTACAGTCAACGTTGCACCTGGCCGCAGGGGGTTGTGCCAATAGGCTCTGGTGTGGTCTTTGCTCAGGAGCCCGATAATGTGAGCAGCTTTATCGATACCGTAAATATCGTTCAGCTGCGCCGCAAACAGATCACGATCCACCAGATCATCCGGCAGCGACACACCTTCAGCAAACAAGGTAATCTACCGGTTCGATCTGATTAAGGAATTGATATGGAACTGGCCAAACCTGCATTAGACGTGGGTCTCTACACCAATGAAATTGACGCTATGTTGGCGTTCTGGCAGGAACAAGTCCATGTCCCCTACAGTGAATTATTGAAAGTAGGCGGCGGGTTACACCAACATCGTCACGCCATTGGCGACAGCGTCCTCAAGGTTAACAATCGTCGTGAACCCGTAGCGCAGGATGGGCCCACAGGTTTGAGGATACTGGAAATCTACAGTGACGCTGTCGACAGTCGCATAGAGTTACTGGATCCGGACGGCAATGAAGTCTGGATGAGCCCGCAATCTGACGCGCCGGAACAGAACCTGACGCTGCACATGACGGTAAATGACCTTACGGCCAGCAGTCACTTTTATAGTGATGTGCTGGGGTTAGAGCGCGATGGCAGTGACACATTCAAAGTCGGTGCTTCGCGGATCAAGCTTGCACAGGGCGAAGTCAAACCTTTTGAACGGGTTGCTCTGGGCTATCGCTATATGACCATGCAGGTTTTTGACGTTGTCGCCACCCATGCTCAGATACTGTCCAGAGGCGGACGTGAAGGCGCGGCGCCGGTAAGGCTTGGCGAAGTCGCCTATATTTCTTTTGTACAGGATCCAGACGGCAACTGGATCGAAATCAGTCAGCGCAAGTCGATTACCGGCTCGCTGGATTGAAAGAGCACCCGCGGATGCTTTGGGTCGCACACAAAACAGCTTCCCTCAGCGTCAGCGGCTCCCTAGAATACTGTCCTCTAACAAAAGATCGGAGATAATTGATGGGTTTCTTATCTATGCTGCTGCTGGCTGCAATTGCTTATCTGTTATGGCGCATCAGCGATCAGGTGCCGGACATCCTGTTCCGCCTCAGCGAAATCCAGCGAGACATCGCAGAGATTCGCCGACGCAGCGAAAGCTCAGTTGCACCTGCTGCTAACGATGCTGACGACACACCCTGATCCTTCACTGGTCTGAACACCTCGCTTGCATGTCATGAACTGGCGTATATGGTTGGGCCTGGCGATTACTGCAGTATGGATACTGCTGGGCGTAGCGTACATCAGTGTAAATATTGGCTGGGTCACTTTCACGCGTCTTCCCGCCGAAGACCTCGGCAACTTCCTTGAAGGGGCTTTTGCCCCACTTGCGTTCCTGTGGCTGGTCATTGGTTACTTCCTGCAACAGAAAGAACTCGAACATAATACAGATGCACTGAGGTCACAGGCTGTGGCAATCTCTCGTAGTGCAGAGCAGGCGGTTATTCAATCTGAAAACCTCGCTGCGAGCGAAGTCCATGCCCGTCAGGAGGCATTCCTGCAGATTGCCCAATCTGTACGTGGTCAGCTGGGCTCCATTTCCGGCCTGCTGTTTATCTCCAGTCAGGGTACCGGCGGCAATGGTGGCGTTTCCCCACAGGAACAGGCTGAGCTTTTTTCCGCCCAGGGTAGCGGCGTTGATCCGGAAGCTTTTTCCCGAAAGTTATTAACCACACACCTGGCACTGGAGGATGAACAGGAGCAGTTCGATCTGTTCTACGGCACCGAAGTGCGCGCACGCCACACAAACAATTTCATCTTCACCTTCGAACGCCTGGTGCGCCGTGCAGAAGCTGCGGATACCGAAAGCATTATTACCGATGCTGTACGTGCCAGCGGACACGGTTTTTTATATCGCGTGATGAAGCGGCATCAGCGGAACGCACCTGAAGAATGGTCAGATCACACCAAAACCGGGACTCATATCAATTTCTAACATCCGACAACACACCTGAGGTCACCTGCATGAAACACAAATACCTTCTTTTTACTGTTTTGCTGACAGTTGCTTTAAGCACAAGCGCAGCACCCGCTGACAGATTCGCTGCTGTAAAAATCAAAGCTCAGCACGTATCCGGCTCAATCCATATGTTGGAGGGTGCTGGCGGAAACATCGGAGTATCGATTGGCAAAGACGGCACATTGATCGTTGATGATCAATATGCACCGCTGGCAGAAAAAATAATCACCGCGCTGGAAGAGTTAGGGGGCGACCGACCGAAACTCATTCTGAACACGCACTTCCACGGCGACCATGCAGGCTCTAACCCCCAGATGGGCACCACCGGTACAATTATCTCCCACGACAATGTCCGAGTCCGACTACTGGCAGAAGAGGATTTCCCCCGTTCCGGTCTGCCCCTGGTGACGTTTGATAGTGACCTCAACATTCATTTCAATGATGAAACGATAGAGGTTATACACCTGCCGACAGGTCACACCGATGGCGACAGTGTTGTCTGGTTCAAAGAATCCAACGTTATTCATATGGGAGATCATTTTTTCAAAAACCGATTCCCCTATATCGACATTGGCAGTGGCGGCGATGTGGATGGTTTTGTAAGCAACGTTGAAGCTGTACTGGCTCAGCTGCCTGAAGACATTCACATCATTCCGGGGCACGGATCGCTATCGAATCGTGCAGATCTTGCATCCACCATCGCAGTTGTCAAAGCTACTGCCGCCTCAATACGTGACGCATTGGAAAAAGGTAAAGACAGTGCAGACATTATCGCTGACCTGAATAAGAACTACCCCACCTGGGGCAGCGGTTTTATCACAGCTGAGCGATGGGTGCAGATTGTAAAGGCTGATACCTCCCGTTAGATTGACAGTGGATCCTATCGAAAAATTTCACCGGGACAGATCCGCAGCATTTGATGCCAGAGATCCGATGGCAGCTGTCTGTACGGTTGCCAACGTCGACAACGAAGGCAAAGTTCAGATACGTACCCTGGTGCTGCGTAACGTCGATGATGATCTCGCCATTTTTATCAACGCCACCAGCCCTAAATGGACAGCTTTACAGAATACCTTTTCAGTGCAGACCTACTGGCCCAGCGTATCCCTGCAGTATCGGCTGCAGGTATCCAGCGTGCAGATCGAGAAGGAACTGGTGCACGATAGCTGGCAGATGCGGCCGGATGTCCCGAAACGCATGGATTGGCTTTACCAGCAGCACAGAGGCCAAAGCAGCACTGTCGATTCGCGGCAGGCGCTGCTTGACTTGCTCGACGAGGTTTCTTTACCCGAACCTTTGTCTGCTCCCGAGCATGCGTCCGGTTTACGTTTGCTGCCCCATGAAATCGAGCGTCTCGATTTAAGTCAGGACAACGGCGTACATGACCGTAGACGTTACCGGTTAATCCAGGACCAGTGGACGGTTACAACACTGGTTCCCTGATCCTCAGGTCTGAGGTAACTCATCCAGCTCAGCGGTGACAATGCCTTGTAGATTCTCAAAACATACTGCTCGAGCAATTTCTACAAAGCCCTGAATGAACGGTGCCCTGGCCTGATCTTTGCGCACCGCTGCATATAGAGTAGGCCAGATACCCTCTTCGCCCAGAGACCTCACAACCAGATAGTCTTTCTGCGTGTATTCATACAAGGCCCAGTTAGGCAAACAAGCTACCCCGCGGCCACTGGCAACCAGCTGAGCAATCATCGTAGTGAGTTCTGCGTGGCGGACGCGCTTCGGCGAGACGCCGGCAACATCGAGAAAACTGGTAAACAGATCAAGCCTGTCGGTGTCCACCGGATAAGTAATGACAACCTCACCGGCAAGGTCGGTTGGTTCGATCCACGACTTTGCCCGCAACGGATGATCTTTACTCATCGCCAGCTGGGCTTCGTAGCTGAACAGTGGAAAGTAGTGCACACCCAGCTCAGGCACAGGATCTGCGGTAATCACCAGATCCAGATCACCCCGGCCAAGGGCAGGCAGCGGTGCAAAGTGAAAGCCGCTGGAGATGTCCAGTTCTACGTCGGGCCACTGATCACGATAGACATCTATTGCCGGCAGCAGCCATTCAAAACAACTGTGGCACTCTATAGCCATAAAAATACGTCCGGACTCGCCGCCCGCCAGCCGCTGAAGATCCCGTTCTGTGCTGTGCACTCGAGGTAGCACCTCGTCAGCAAGTTTTAACAGACGAGCCCCTGCGCTGGTGAATCGAACGGGTTTGGTTTTGCGCACAAAAAGGGTGCAGCCAATTCGTGACTCAAGCTCTTTCAGCTGGTGTGAGAGCGCAGACTGGGTCAGAAAGACGCGCTCAGCCGCTTCAACCAGACTGCCGGTATCGCGCAAAGCGGTCAGAGTTTTCAAATGGCGCAACTCGATGTGTGACATGAATCTCACTCATGATTTGAACTAGACATCTTGCATAATATTCATTCAAATATCTGCTGTCACGTCTACGCATAGAGTGTGTGCCAGTGCACGATGAACCCAGCTTTGCTGACTTAAAATACGCCGCATGTTTAACCCCAATACTTCTGTCATTGATGCGTTTGTTGCGCATTGCCTGACGGAATTCCAGCAACTTTTCCCGGCAGCAGGAACCGAACAGTGCAATGCGCTGCAACAGGCGGTGCGCACCTCCCTGGAAACGCTGCTGAACTGCGATTGTCCGTATCACGATATTCAGCACACGATCCTTGTCACGGAAGTTGGACAGACCATACTGCAGGGACGCCAGCTCGCTCGCGGCGACCTGACAGCGCATCAATGGATACAAGCTGTGGTGGCGATGTTGTTCCATGACATAGGTTATCTGCGCAACCTCTTGCCTGAAGATGAACGCGACGATGCCAAAATCAACGCACAAGGCGAACGCGTGTCGATTCCAGCGGGTGCAACAGATGCGTTTATGGCGCCATACCATGTCAATCGAGGCTGCCTGTTCGTGAAAGAGAGATTCGGCAACGACCCGGTGCTCGATACCGATCTGATCTGCGAATGTATCGAAATGACCCGCTTCCCGGTGCCAAAAAACAGTCAATACAGCGCAACTGACACGCTAGCCGGGTTGGTTCGCGCAGCAGATCTCATCGGCCAGATGGCTGACCCGCAATACCTGCAGAAACTGTCACGACTGTATGCGGAGTTTGTCGAAACCGGCGAAGCTGCACGCATGGGATTTAACAACCCCGGTGAGCTACGTGCCGGCTTTCCGGACTTTTTCTACGCTCAGGTACAGCCTTATATTCGCGACGGCGTTGCCTACCTGAAACGCACTCAACAAGGGCATCAGTGGATAGCTAACCTGTATCACCACCTGCATATTGATGAATCAAACGCCGACCTTGATCCAAAAATCCGCGCACCTGAGCTGGTCGTCGACAATCGTTAGCACCTGAGCAGGCACTCACCCCCGGGATGCCTGCTGGTAACCTGAGGTCGGTATCTTTAGAATCCGCGCCTTTAAAGGAAATAGGTGTCGGTTGTCCGAAGTTGCTCCCCTCAAAGAATCAGTGACCGCGCCTGCTCGCCCATTACGTATTGCACTCCTGGGTTATCGCAGCAATCCATTCAGCGGTGGACAGGGTATTTACATCAAGTATGTGGCTCGCGCCCTGCGCGATGCCGGTCATCAGGTTGATGTTATATCGGGCGCACCTTATCCGAACCTTGACGAAGATATCGGTCTTATCAAACTCCCAGGGTTGAATCTGTTTGAAACACAGCACCCCGGCCGCGCACTGCGCTGGCGCCACCTGACGTCAGCAACCGATACTTTTGAGTGGCTATCAAAAATGTCCGGTGGTTTTCCAGAGCCTTATACATTTGGACGACGCATTGTTTCTTTTTTCAAGCAGAACGCACGCAACTACGATGTCATTCATGACAACCAGAGCCTCAGCTACGGTGTCCTGGCGCTGCAGAAAATGGGCTTGAAAGTGGTCAGCACCATTCATCATCCCATCACCTACGATCGGGATATCGCGCTGGCTCACGAATTAAACTGGGGCATGCGGCTGCTCATTCGCCGCTGGCATCACTTTCTGTCCATGCAGACAAAAGTCGCCCGTCAGCTGAACAACATTGTCACTGTCAGCGAGAGCTCAAAGCGCGATTTATGCCGCGCTTTTGGGGTCCCGGAAACCCGTGTGAACGTCATTGTCAACGGCGTTGATGCCAACACCTTCAAACCGTTGCCTCATATCACCCGGGAACCCCGTTTATTGATTACAACAGCCAGCGCCGATCAACCTCTGAAAGGCACACAGTATCTGATCCCGGCCTTCGCCCGGCTACGTGAAATGTATCCGGATCTGCATTTAATATTCATAGGCCGCCCAAAGCCGGGCGGCACTACGGCAAAACTGATTGATCAGCACAATCTCGCTGGTGCCATCACCTTCCGTCATGGCATCAGTGCCGGAACAATTGTCGAACTCTACGCGCGGGCAACAATAGCCGTGGTACCTTCGGAATATGAAGGTTTTGGTTTACCCGCAGCAGAGGCGATGGCCTGTGCAGTGCCGGTGGTTGCCACAAATGGGGGTGCGCTACCCGAGGTTGTTGGTGATGCCGGAATGACCGTACCAAAAAGCAATCCAGCAGCATTGACTGAGGCTATAGCTACTTTGTTAGATGACAAAGAGAAACGTGAAAATCTGGGCGCGCGCGGTAGACTTCGCATGTTAGAAGAATTCTGCTGGAGCAGAGTAGCCAGCAGGCTTACTGACTATTACAACCAGGTGCTTGATAATGAGTCTTGAGACAATTGATTTCGAACGCCTGGACCTGAAAGCTGGCGACCGAATTCTCGATCTGGGATGTGGCGAAGGACGACATGCCATCAGCGCCTACCTGTTAGCGCCCATCGAAGTCTTTGCCGTTGACTTAAGTGCCAGAGATCTTGCAACCGCACAACAGCGTTTGCAGGAGTTTGAACAAGCGCCCGAGAGCAGCAGTCACCACTGCACATTCATTCGGGCCAGTGGTTTGAAACTGCCGTTTGCTGACAATACTTTCGACAAGGTCATCTGCGCTGAAGTGCTGGAGCATATTCCCAACTATCAGGCTATGCTGCTGGAAGTCAGACGGGTGCTTAAACCTGGCGGAATATTCGCAGCCAGTGTGCCCCGATATTTTCCAGAATGGATCTGCTGGAAACTCAGTGATGCTTACCATGAGGTAGAAGGCGGACACGTCCGGATTTTTGCCAGCGGCGAATTACGTCGCGCCATCGAATCTCTGCGCATGCGACGATTTGCACGGCATTGGGCGCACAGCCTGCATGTGCCTTACTGGTGGTTGCGCTGTCTATTCTGGGAACAGGGTGAAGATGCAGCCGCGGTGCGCACCTATCATCGCTTCCTGGTCTGGGACCTGATGAAAAAACCGGTGCTCACCGCCTGGCTTGACCGGCTGCTCAATCCGCTTATGGGTAAAAGTGTTGTCATGTATTTTGTGAACGAGATCTAGATGGACCAGGCCAGCCTGCAAAGAACTGCTCAGTATATTGCTGAGTTGCAGCTGCCATCAGGCGCTCTGCCGTGGTTTAACGGCGGCATCATTGACCCCTGGGACCATGTTGAAGCCATCATGGGTTTGACCATTGGTGGCCATTACGCCGCTGCACGTCACGGCTTTGACTGGCTGGCGGACACCCAGAAGAGCGACGGCAGCTGGTTGGCCGCCTACGAGGATGAAGAACCCGCTGACGACACCCGTGCGGAAACCAATTTTGTGGCTTATCCCGCCACAGGACTGTGGCACTACTGGACAGTAACCGGCGACTTAAAGGCCGTTGAGGAATACTGGCCCATGATCGAACGGGCGATGCTGTTTGTTATTGACCTGCAGACACCCGAGGGTGAAATCTACTGGGCGGTGGATCCTGTTAAAGGTATCTCACGTGACGCTTTGATCACTGGTTGCAGCTCGATCTATAAATCACTGCAGTGTACCGCGGCATTGGCAACACTTCTGCAGCAAGACCCCAAACCATGGCTGACTTCACGGCAGCGTCTGGGCCACGCAATCCGCACCAAACCTCACTTGTTTGATCGTACCTGGCCAACGAAGCAGCGATATTCCATGGACTGGTTCTATCCGGTATTAACTGGCGTTATTCAGGGTGACGCCGCCACTGCCCGTTTAGCACAGCGTTGGGATACATTTGTGGAACCGCACCTGGGTTGTCGATGTGTCGAAGAAGAACCCTGGGTAACTGTGGCAGAGACCTGCGAACTCATCATGGCTTGTCTCAGCGCAAACAAACGTGCAGCAGCAGAAGCGTTATACAACAGCATTCAACGCTTCCAGATTGAGGACGGCAGCTGGTGGACCGGTTACGTGTTTACTGATGACGTCCACTGGCCGGACGAACGACCGAGTTGGACAGCTGCAGCTGTCCTTCTGGCAGCGGATGCTTTGTTCAGCATCACACCTGCACACAATCTTTTCAAAGATCACTCTGCCTGACAGGCTTAGATCCGTCGCAATACGCCAAGGGTTTTAGTCCCCGGCAGTGCTTCAAACAAACCAGACGCTACTGCCAGATTGTAGATCGTATAAGGTGCCTGCCCACCTTGAGATGGGTCCGGGAAAATATCGTGAATAGCCAGTATCCCGCCGCTGACAATATGCGTAGACCAGGTCCGGTAGTCGATGAGGGCCGATTCCAACGAATGGCCACCATCAATGAACACCAGAGATAACGGTATCTGCCAGAAGCGTCCCACCAGGGCGCTGCTGCCAACAAGGGGTACAACGCAATCCTCAAGATTGCTGTTGACCAGGGTCCGTCGTAAGGCCGGCAGGGTGTCCATAAGGCCCAGCACTTCATCATAAAGTTCCGGATCGTGATATTCCTCGCCACGTTGATGTTCTTCGGAGCCACGATGATGGTCCAGTGCAAACAGCAGCCCCGATTCAGACTGGCAGGCGGAGCCCAGGTAAACAGTTGACTTTCCACAATAGCTGCCGACTTCTAAACAAGGCCCCAACGGGGAAACTTCGCAAGCCAAAGCATACAATCGAGCGCCTTCATCAGGATCAAGAAAGCCTTTTACCAGATCCGGGTCCAATGAAAGTTTCATATCGTCTCCAATATCAGCGAAATGCTGAAGTGCTCGTGTTCAAAAAAAGATCAAAAAATGTGACTTGCGGCTTGGCAAAGTACCTAACACGGCCTATCATCCGCGACCGTCGACTTTCCTTTACCGGATCGTCAACAAAGTTTATCTCAGATGGATATCAGCCGTGAACGCATACCGCACATCGCAAGACATTCTTCCAGCCGCATCGACTTGCTCGATCGCGGAAAAGCTTGTGCTGCGCGTGCTGGCGCTCAAAGTGGCGATCAATCAGAGGTAGACCTAACGCGAAGGTCTTCCTTACAGGACCTTCCAACATCCAACCGGGAAAGTTCTGTAAAAAACCAGACCTTTATACGGCAATTTTCGAGGACCGAAAAATGGATGATTCCAGAACTCAGCATGCAGACAGCGTTTTCACAGACAAGCAGGATGGTGGCTCTCAAAGTCGTTTGACACTACCGCCGCGAGAGCGTGGGTCTGATAATGATGAGAACCATGACGAAGAGGGCTTTCAGACGTTTGTTCTGGGGTACAACTGATCCTGTCTGTCTCAAACCAGATTGGTTGTTTGTCTGGCAGGCTTTACCCACCCAGGCCAAAAAATATCAGCACAAAGGCAACGGGTAACGCACCGGCCATATAGGCGATCAGATTCAACAGTTGATTCTGCTCATCGTCGGCGCTTAGATTTAATCGGCTGCCGAGCACATACCAGAGTGCGCCGCCGATAAACAGGGAAGTAATCAAGGTCAGTATCAGAACAGCCATAACAGCCCCTGCGTGTTAAATCTCAAAGCTCTACTAAACTGCATAAAGAACCTTCTACATGGAGATGGCATGCAGAGTACCACGACCAAACCAAACAGCCATCGGCAAATGCTGATGTACTGTCGGATCACCAATTCTAACGGTGAATCCACTGAGCGCTTTGTCGACATGGCTACATTTTCACTGTGGCAGTACTACATGCAAAACAGGCACGGCTTCTCAGTCACTGGCGTTTTCCCGTGTATCTGGCTGCCACAACATCAATCTCAACAACATGAACGATTATTCGAACACGCCGGCTTCACTCATAGCGTCAGTAAACTGACGTTGGAATCGTTTGATGAAAACCTGGGAATCAATCAGAGCCAGACCCGATTTATTGCAACAAAAGATCTGGCTACCGTCAGTGCACGCCTTGAGCATCACTGGCTGCAAAGCCGGGATGCTCTCGTGACAACAAGCGAAGCGGGTAGCGCCATCTCGACAACCCCCGCAAGCTATGGCGTTACATCGAATTCAGTTGCAGCATCCCACGCGGCTTAACTTCACTCAGATCTGAAATCTGCTCGTAATGTGATGCGATATCGTCCGCGTCAGCGTCTTCACCGAGGTTTACGCCCTGGTTTTCCACAATGACAGCCATTGAAAACTGTCCACCCTGGGCTTGAATGATCACTCCGTTCGGCGCATTTTCGCTGACCAGAAAAATAGCCGCCGGCGTGACCAGTTCTGGTCCCAGTTTCTCCTGCGCCGCTTCGGGTATCAGATCTTCGGTCATCCTTGTCGCCGCTACAGGCGCGATTGTGTTGGTGTGTATGTTATTTTTGGCGCCTTCAATCTTCAGCGAATTCATCATACCCACCTGGGCAAGTTTTGCCGCGCCATAGTTAACCTGACCAAAATTACCGTACAGACCCGTGGGGGAAGTTGTCATCAGAATTCGGCCATAGTTCTGTTCACGCATAATCGGCCAGACATAGTGGGTGCAGTTTGCAGCGCCAGTCAGATGCACATCCATGACCATGTCAAAATCATCCATGCCCATTTTTGCGAAGGACTTGTCGCGCAGAATTCCCGCGTTGTTGATCAGGATATCAACGCGACCCCAGGCGTTCATCGCATCATCAACCATACTTTTCGCACCGGCCCGATCAGACACTGATCCACCATTGGCTATCGCTTCACCGCCTGCTGCGACAATCTCGGCAACCACACTTTCAGCCGCCGCTGACGAACCGCCAGTACCATCCATTGCACCACCAAGATCATTCACCACCACCTTGGCACCTCGACGAGCGAGTTCAAGCGCATGACAGCGACCCAGACCGCCACCGGCGCCCGTGACGATAGCCACCTGATTTTCAAAAGATATTGTCATTTTTATTACTCCAGTTGAGTTAGCAGAAAAAAAGAGAGTTCAAGGTCGGATGCCAAAATGTACCGGACCCAAAAGGGTATCGAGCTGCGGCTGGATCCAATCGATCCAGTCACACAACATCGGGCGGGTTTCGCGCGGATCTATCAATTCATGTACCGCAAACGATTCAGCACGGGGGAAGGGCGATCGATTCTGGCGCAGCTGATCTTCATATTCGCGACGCTTTGCGTCTGGATCATCGGCCGCTTCAATCTCACGTCGGTATGCCACGGCTACTCCGCCTTCCAGAGGTAGAGCACCAGATTCAACCGACGGCCAGGCGAGAACATAATTCCCTGGCGCATAGTGTGCTGCGGTCGCGACGCCAAACCCTTTGTGCACCTGAACCACCGCCCACGGCACCGTAGCCTGCGCGGCGGCAGCTACTGCAGCCATACCATAGCGGATAGTGCCGCTGCGTTCCGATTCAGGACCAATCATAAAACCAGGCTGATCAACAAAGTTCACCACCGGCACATGGAAGGTGTCACACATCTCGACAAATCGCCGATATTTCTGCGCTGCCTCAGCGGTCATCGCACCCGCGTAAAAGTTGCAGTCGTTTGCAAGGATGCCTACAGGCTGGCCATCAAGACGAGCCAGGCCACAAATCTGGCTGGGACCAAAATCAGCGCCGGTTTCAAAGAAACTATCCTTGTCGACAACCATATTCACTATGGCGCGCATATCAAAGGGCGCGTTGGATTCTCGCGGCACCGAGTTAAGCAGCTCTTCTTCCATTCGCTCCGCTGGATCTGAACACGCCTGACGTGGCGTGCGCTCCCAGACACTGCTGGGCAGATAACTGAGGAACTGTCGGAGCTGAGCAATGGCATCGTGCTCGTCTTCGGCAAGGTTATCAATGACACCGCTGCGCGAATGCACCTGCGCGCCGCCGAGCTCGTCTTTGGACATTTTGACACCGAGCGCTCGCTCAACTAACGCAGGACCACCAATGAGCACCTGGGCGGTATGTTTTGTCATCACGGAAAAGTGAGAAGCCACCAGACGGCCAGCAGGAAACCCGGCAACCGCGCCCATGGCACCAGATACAACAGGCACCTGAGACATCGCATCAGCAATAATTTTGAAGCGCGGCTCGGCAAATACAGGCTCCCCAACGGTGCCGCCTTTTTTGGCCGAGCCTTTGACACTGCCGCCGCCGCCTTCTAACAGACGCACCAGTGGTACCTTGTATTGCACCGCCAGATGTTCGGCGTAGACACTCTTGCGCAATCCAGCCGCGTTAGGTGAACCACCCTTCAGGGTAAAATCTTCACCGCCAACAACCACGCGGCGCTGTGCAATTTTACCGAAGCCAACAACATAGTTGGCGGGTACATATTCTTCTATGTCGCCATTATCATCGTAAACCGGACTGGCAGTGGCCTGTCCATGCTCGCGAAAACTGCGTTCATCGAGCAGCACCTCGATACGTTCACGAATGGTTAAGCGGCCTTTACTGTGCTGTTTAGCTATCCCCGCCTTGCCACCCTGCTGCTTCGCCAGGTATCTGCGGCGTTGCAGCTCTTTGATTTCCGCGTCCCAGCTCATGTTCAGGTTGGGTCAGAGAAAACCGGAGCGCGGTTTTCAAAGTTGGCAGTCACTGCCTCCACCTGATTCGGTGAGCCGATCAGAATCGTCTGCAATGCGGATTCAAGTTCCAGGCCGATACGCTCGTCTGCATGCCAGGCTACTTCCAGCAGCTGCTTTCCCGCGCGGATCGCATCAGGAGATTTGCTCGCTATCTCTTTTGCCAGTTGCAGAGCGTGTTCGCGTGGATTTTCTGACACATGTGTTACCAGCCCCAACTCTTTGGCTTCGTGTCCGTTCAGAACTTTACCGGTAAACGTCAGCTCTTTGGCCACATCCAAAGGCACCAGGTCACGTAATGTCTGGGTCAAACTCATGTCAGGGATCAGGCCCCATTTTATTTCCATGATCGACATTTTCATATCCGGCGCAGCTATGCGGATATCCGCGCCCAGCGCGATCTGACAACCGCCGCCATAAGCCACGCCGTGGATAGCACTGATCACAGGAACCGGCAGGCGTTTCCAGACGTAGGCAGGCTGCTGAGCATGATTTTCGGGACGCTCACCGCGTTGCAGAAGTGCGGAGGTAGAGTTGCTGCCGGCTGCGCCAGCGTCGCCACCAGATTCCTCCGCCATGCGTGCAAAGCTGCCCATATCCAAACCCGCGCAGAAGCCACGTCCGTTGCCGGATAGGACAACCGCTCGCACGTCTGGCGATTCAGCAAGTTGCTCACCCGCGGCGATAATCGCGGCGAACATTTCCGGACTGAGGGCATTGTATTTTTCAACCCTGTTCAGTCTGACATCGGCGACGCCGTCCTGTACGTCAATGGTGACCAGTTCTTCACTCATGACTGTTGCTCTCCTCGTCTTTCTGGGATTTTTCGAGCGCGAATTCTAGCACAATGCAAGCGCAGAGGCGCCGCCTCGCCGCGGTACCGGCATTTGTAAAACCGATGCAAAAGCCCGCCAGAAAACGGCAGACGCTATCGGTTAATCAGACTAACTCAGCTAGTGTAACCCTGAGCAATTTAGATCCCGGCCAGTTTTAAACATGAACGTTGTAAACCTTATTGAACAACACCCACTCCTGCATGCTGATATCAGAGCTTACGGACTGCCACCCGCAAAAATCACTGGAATAGCGCGCGATATATCCGCTCAGCTGGGAAGCGCAGACGGTAATCTGTGCCACGTTCTTAATGGCTTATCGACAAGAGATTTCGTCAAGCGGATCAACGCGGGTGTGGTGGCCACAGAGAACGGCATTTCAGCTCCGCTGGCGCAATCAATTGTGCTCACTCTCGCGCCCTGGATAGGGCAATTTCAAATTTCCCGAATCGAGACCGCATAAGGTAATCTAGTATCATGCATCTATGGCTACTCGAAGACGATCCCGCCCAGGCTCAATTGCTGATGGGGTGGTTACAAACGACCGAACATACCGTTCGACACTTCGATCGTGGGCAGTCACTGATTGAAGCGCTGAACACGTCCAAACCTGATTTTGATCTCGTTGTACTCGACTGGGAATTGCCGGATGCCACCGGTATCGAGGTTTTACATCAGATCAGAGATCAGATTCAGTGGCATGTGCCGATTCTTTTTGTCACCCAGCGAGAAGCGGAAAGTGACATAATCAATGCCCTGGCGAGTGGCGCAGATGACTACATGATCAAACAGATCAATCAGGGTGAATTCCTTGCACGCATTAATGCGCTGGGCCGTCGCCTTGCCAACCAGGAGCTGGAATTTGAAATCGGGGTCTATCATTTCAAGCCGCAAAGCCAATCTGTCCTTCTTAACGGTGAACCCTGCGATCTGACCAGCAAAGACTTTGAACTTGCCTGGTACCTGTTCCGACATATCGGCCGCCTGCTCTCACGAGACCAGCTGCTGCGTGATGTCTGGGGAGTCAGCGGATTGAATACGCGTACTGTAGACGTCCATGTCAGTCGCATCCGCAAACGTATGAATATCAATCCGGAACAGGGGTTCCGCATTAAAACCATCTACCAGCACGGTTATCGTCTGGAACAGCTATGAAACCCACGACCAGCTTCATCCGCTGTATTGTTGTCATCTCAGCTCTGCTGGCAACGCCGATAAGTTGGGGTGACGATTGGCTTTACACCGTGCGTCCAGGCGACAAGCTGTGGACTATTGCCACAGATTATTGTGGCAGTGGTCGATTTGTGCAGGCCATTGCTGATCACAACGGCTTTGCCATTTCGGCCCAGTTGCAAGCAGGACAACGTATAGCCATTCCAACTTCACTCTTGGCTTTTTCTCCCAGCAACGCAACCGTGACTCAAGTCACCGGTAACGTTGTTTTACAGCGACGAGACGGCAAACAATCGCCTGCTCAGGCTGGAGACGCCGTGAATATGGGAGACCATCTGATCAGTACCGACGGTGCAGCGCTGATCGTTTTTGCAGACGGTTCCCAGATCAGCGTCGCGCCTGACAGCAGGGTTCTATTTAACAAACTGACCGCCTTTGGTCCCGCAGGCATGGTGGATACCCATCTACGCTTCACCTACGGGCAGGGTGAGGCGTCCGTCAAACTGCAGAATCGCGGCGATCGCTTCCGCATCCAGACGCCGGAGGGCATTGCTGCAGTACGCGGCACAAAGTTTCGGGTAGGCCGCATCAATCAGGACCACAAGCCCATTGTATCGACAACGGAAACCTTAGAAGGGTTGGTGGCGTATTCCGGCCAGGGGGAAAACACGGATGTGCCCGCAGGTTTCGGTGTCGCAGCCAGCGTGAGCGGGGTTGTCAAGGAAGCTTTGTTGGCTGCCCCTGTTTTTAACGAGCTACCCGAGCAGATAACCGCCGAGAGCACTGTCTCCTGGCAGACACTGGCGGGCGCACAGGAATATGTGATCGAGTGGGCCCTGGCGGACCGGCCGGAGATTGTTGCGATTTCAACATCATCTACAAAGACGAGTACCCAACCGCTGCAAACGCCTGGGACCTATCTGCTCACGGTACGCGGTGTTTCCAGCAGCAGAATTCAAGGCAACAATGCCACTGTACCTCTAAAGGTCCTGGATCCAGCACCGACAGATCTTACCGAAACTATCAGCAGGAGCGGCCAGGTGACGTTTCAATGGCGTCATCCTCAGCCCGTGCAACAATACACTATCGTGGTGGCTGCCGATCACTGGACAAATGAAAACGAATGGCGCAGCTCACAGACATCGTACACCGCCGAGTTCACAGCGGGTCATTATCGCTGGCATGTGAAACCTGACCCCGGCGCCACCTCCGAAACCCGTTCCTTTACCGTTCTACCCGCGCCACCAGAACGCTTTTCGGTGAACCAGGATAAACTGTCACTGTCTGTGACCATTGAACCCGCGATGCAAGGTGTGCGTTATCGCATCGATTTACTCAATTCTGCTGGCGAGGTACTGCAGCAGAAGTACAGCCGGGGCGAAACCAGCTTCGAGTTACCAAAATACGGCCACTACCAGCTGCAAGTTGCTTCCGAGCAGAACTCCCTGCACAGTAAACCTGTTACAACTCAAATCGATGCGCAACAGAAACCCTGGTGGCTGCTACTATTCTTTCCTCTGATGGCGATATAAAAACCGCGCCCCGGCGCCCGGATCCACATTTCAGATTCAAAGTGGAATCTCTAGTGCTGTTGATCCTGGCCGGCTTATTTGTGGCTGCAGGGCATCACTTCCAATGGTTCTCAGGGTTGGATCGTCTGCTGTACGATGCGGGCATCCAACGCATGACCATAGAGCCAGACAGGAATATTGTTATTGTTGGGATTGATGACAAAAGCCTGCATGCCTACGGACCATGGCCATGGCCTCGCACGCTACAGGCAGAGCTGCTACTGGCCATCAATGCACATCAGCCCGCAAAAGTCGCTGTTGATATAATTTACGCAGGCGCAAGTTCCGACGACCAACCCCTGATTGCGGCTGCCAGTCAGATCGAACACCTCTTTTTGCCTGTGATGATCGAATCCCTGGGTGCCAGGCAACAACACATCGAAGTCCTGCCTTTTGCAGACTTGTTATCCCAGGCCGATCAGTTGGGCCACGTACATGTCGAACTGGATGAAGACGCTATTGTGCGCGGGACCTATCTTTATCAGGGTGTTGGCACACCGCATTGGCCACACCTGGCGCTGGCGCTGGCTGACATCAACACCGACCCGCCCAGCGCGGACTGCAGCACTACTCAACCCAGCAGTTTGTTTCTGGTGAAGTGTGATTATGTCGGCATTAAGTTTGCCGGGGAGACAGGCGCTTTTCCCCAGGTGTCTGCATTGGAGGTGTTACAGCCTGCCGACAAAAGTCTTCTCTCTCAAGCTCTGACTGACAAGACAGTAATAGTGGGCTTGACGGCGAGTGGCGCCGGAGATTGGGTGACCAGCCCCGTCAGTGGCGATAGTGGGCCTTTACCAGGCGTTGAGTTTAACGCAAACCTGTTGAACTCGATCTTGCACGACAAGCTTGTGATACCTCTACCGGGTTTCTGGGCTATTTTCATCGGGTTTGTACTGGTGGGCACCTGCAGCTTCATGCTGCCTCGTCTGAAGCCGAAACAGGTACTGCTCGCCACGCTGACATTTGCCCTGATACCGATTGTTGTCAGTGCCGGCTTGCTGTTCCAGGGGTTTTTCCTGGCCTGCGCAACAACAACGATTGCTGTTCTGCTGTTGTATCCACTGTGGAGCTGGCGCAGGCATGAAATTGCCTGGCAGTTCATCAGTCGCGAACTCAGCCGTATCGACGACCAGGAACAGCTCTGGCGGGAACGTTCAGGTAATGCCAACACAACCTTTAATCAGGCTGACGTCATCTCAGCGTTGAACCAGCTGTTTGACCAAAAAGTGGTTACTGTCCAGCAGGATAACGGCACCACATTTCTGCATGCCGAGCACCCTGAGTTACTCGTCGATGCGCAGGCTGATCTGTTAAGTGCAGCAAATCAACAGTACTTCAGCTCCCCAGTCGGACAGGCTGTGCTGCCTGGTGAAGTACTTGCCGCCCAGATCAGCCGTCTCGAAATACGCGCGCGGGCCGTGCGCGAGGGACGGGAAATGGGATTGGCAGGCTTAAGCAGAATGTCCAACGGCGTTTTAATTCTTAGCGCTGTGGGTGAGACCCGATTCATTAATCAGTCTGCAGCAGCGCTTCTGCAAGCCAATGCGGAGGACACCAGCAACGTACTGACTTTGCTTGCCCGCATAATACCGCCGTTGGGGCAAAGCTGGCTGGACATCATGCGTGAAGTAGTCCTGTTTAAATCACCGGTATATTTCGAAGGCCGTAGTGCAGATAGTCGCCCCATCTACGTGAGCGCAGAGCCCTTGCCTGATACAAACAATCAGCTGTTTGCTGGGTTCTGGGTGATAACATTTTCTGATTTATCCGCCATTCGCGCAGCCCAGGCCCAGCGCGAAGAGGCATTGGCATTCCTGTCACATGATATCCGCTCACCATTACTGTCAGTATTAGCCCTGATTCGCGGCCAGAAGGAACCTTCCACGCTGCTCAAAGACATAGAAAGATATACACAGAAAGGTTTATCAACCTCCGAACAGTTCCTGCAGCTTTCCCGTCTGCAGCTGCAGAGCGATTTTGAACGGTATGAACTACCCCTTGAGCAGGTGATTTACAATGCCATCGAACAGTCTTTCACCCTCAGCAGGGAGAAAGGCATCACCATCTCTACCGGCGCTGGATTCGACTCGGAGATTGAAGACAATGGCATCTGGCTCTACGCAAACGGCGAACTTCTCGAACGCGCGTTTGTCAATCTGTTAACAAACGCCATCAAATACAGCCCCTCGAACGCCAACATCACTATTGACCTGAAATTCGAAAGCAGCAAAGTCCAGATACTGTTTACCGATCAGGGTTATGGTATTCCAGCCGAGGAATTACCACATATATTTGATCCTTTTTTTCGTTCTTCTGAAAAACGGCTTGCAGAAAATCGAGGCGCGGGACTCGGCCTGCGTTTCGTGAAAACAGTCATCGAACGGCACACCGGCACCATTGCCGCCCGCAGCGTCTGGGGGCAAGGTACAACCTTTGAAGTGATACTGCCTTATACAGCCAATTCAGAACCCGGAGAATAATGCTCAGTCTTCAATAACTGCCAGCACCTGGTCCTCTTCAACCTGATCTTCGGGCTGTACGCACACCTGCTGCAACACACCATCACAGGAGGCTTCTACAGGTATTTCCATTTTCATCGACTCCAGAATCATAATGACGTCACCTTCGCTGACATTGGCACCAGCGGACAGTAGAACCTTCCAGACGTTGCCACTGACTTCACTTTCAATTTCGTGTTTAGCCATTTATCTCTCTCCCATTAAACGATCAACAATACCCGTATCCACCCGACCTGCCAGAAAATCTGCTGACTGCAGGATGCGGCGCAGTAGCGTTGCATTGGTCTTAACCCCTTCGACTGCAAAAGCCTGCAACGCGACACACAACCTGCCTATTGCCAGTTCACGCGTTTGCCCATGGGCGATTATTTTGGCCAACATGGCGTCGTAAAAAGGGGTGACCACCTGTCCCTGCACATAGCCCGTTTCAACACGCACTCCAAACATCCGCGGAGGCCGAAAAACTGACAGGCGACCCGTTGAGGGCAACATTGACTCGGAATCTTCAGCGTAAAGACGCGCTTCAACGGCAAAGCCTTTACGCTCAGGCTGCGTCGGCAGGCCATCACCACGCGCCAATCCAATCTGCAGAGCCACCAGATCGCAGCCGGTAACACTTTCCGTAACGCCATGCTCAACCTGTATGCGGGTATTCATTTCCAGAAACCCCATATCTCCCGCAGGTGTAAACAGGGTTTCCAACGTACCTATGTTGTCATAGCCCAATCCAGCGCAGGCTTCTGCGCTTTTAGCCGCTTCACGTTCAAGCCTGTCCGGCGCTAACCCTGGAGCCGGAGATTCCTCAATAAGCTTCTGGTTGCGTCGCTGCACGGAACAATCGCGCTCATAAAGGTGAATAGCATGGCCCTGCCCGTCACCGAGGATCTGAAACTCGATGTGACGCGGCTGCTCTATATACTTTTCAAGATAGACCCCTGCCTGATCAAAAGCGCTGACGCCGATGGCTCTTGCTCGCATCACGGCGTCTTCCAAATGCGCCGCTTCACGCACAATCTGCATGCCCATGCCACCACCGCCGCCGCTGGGTTTGACCATCACAGGAAAGCCAATTTTTTCTGCGGCGGCTGCTGCGCTTTGCGCATCGCGCACTTCATCGGAACCGGCAAACATTGGAAAGCCCCGTTCAGCCAGTAACGCACGAGCAGACACTTTATCTCCCATAGCTGCAAGCCAACGCGGCGCAGGCCCAATAAATGTCAAACTGTTATCAATCACCTTCTGCGCAAAACCAGCGTTCTCGGCTAAAAAACCATAGCCGGGGTGCACTGCGTCGGCGCGGCAGTTCTGTGCAACAGCCAGCAGTGCATCCTGGTTTAAATAAGTATCCACGGGTTGCACACCTGCAAGGGGATAAGCTTCGCTGGCTTCAGCCAGATAGGGCGCGCCCGCGTCAGCTTCGGAATAAACAGCGACCGTCTGTATGCCCATTTCTGCACAGGTACGAATAATTCGCCTGGCAATCGCACCACGATTTGCGACAACTATTTTTTGCATATCGCATTTGTGTCCAGCGACTCATGACCCTTCAACAGCGGCGAAAGGAGGTCTTTCTCCTGTTGTGCCTGTACGTATTCTGTCCAGGCCGCAACAAAGCCGCCGAGCCCTCGACCTGCGGTGGCGTGGGTCTGTAAACCCTGTCGTTCTGCACGCTGCAACGCTTCAAGCATGTATTTACCATCGGTTTCATTGAGTTGCACAGCAAACATGTGTGTGGCGTCAGGGCCGGAATGATCTTCAGGCACAGGTAGAGGCGGAGTACCTAGAGCGCTTTGCAAACACTCTGCCAGATGCTCTTCGCGCATCTGTTGGAGCAGATCTATGCACTGCTCTATCATCCAGCGTGTCCAATACAGAGGGTGATCAGACAGGGCTTTATAGGTATTCCAATCCATCAGGGATCACAAAGACAACGGTTGCCCGGTGAGCATTTCATAAGCCTGCAGATATTTTTCCAAGGTCTTTTCTACCACTTCTTCAGGTAGCACAGGACCCGGCGACGTTTTATCCCAATCTCCCCGCTCAACCAACGTTTCAAGATAGTTGCGCACAATCTGTTTATCAAAACTGGCCTGCTCCCGACCGGGTTGCCACTCCCGGGCCGGCCAGAAACGTGAACTATCCGGGGTGAATATTTCATCGATAAGCAAAGGCTCAGGCTGTCCTTCCAAAAGTCCAAATTCAAATTTGGTGTCAGCCAGGATGATGCCGCGCTCGCCAGCATAATCCCGTGCCCGGCTGTATAGATTCAGTGTTGTTGTCTGCAGCCACTGCATGAGCTCTTCACCCACCTGAACCACACCTTGTGCATAGCTGATATTTTCATCGTGACCGCTTGCGGCTTTGGTTGAAGGTGTGAACAGAGGCTCTGCAAGCTTGTCGCTGTTCTGCAACCCCTGAGGCAGCGCAATGCCGCAGACGCTACCTGTCGCCTGATAATCTTTCCAGCCGCTGCCGGTGATATAGCCTCTGGCGATACACTCGATCGGTACCACCGCAGTCTGCCTACAGAGCATGATACGTCCGCGCAGCATATCCTGCTCGCCGGGGGATAACCCCGGAACGTCTGCAACATCCGTGCTGAGCAGATGATGGTTCACCGCAGCGGAGAAGTAATCGAACCAGAACTTCGATATCTGCGTAAGTACAACACCCTTGCCCGGCAACCCATTTTGCAAAACCACATCAAAGGCACTGATACGATCTGTTGCCACGATCAAAAGCGCCTGGCTCCCATCAGACAAGTGAACATCGTAAAGGTCTCGAACCTTACCCGTACGTTTATTGGGTAACGACAGCTCTGTGTGGAGCAGTGCAGACACCATCACCAAACCTCCGAGGTCACTTGATCAGGCAACACTACCGCCATCAGCCAGGTACACTGAACCGGTCACAAAGGCACCGTCGTCACTGGCCAGGAACAGCATGATATTGGCAATATCCTCAGGCTGAGCATAGCGACCCAGAGGAATGCCGGCTTCCATAGCCGCTTTTGCCTGTTCCGCAGCGCCCGGCGCCATACCTTCTTCGAGGCTGCGCATCATACGCGTATCCACCGGAGACGGATTCACTGTGTTCACGCGTATGTTATCCGCAGCCACTTCTTTAGCCGCGGATTTCATCATACCGATCACAGCATGTTTTGAGGTGACATAAGGTGCCACGCCTGCGGCACCTTTTACACCAGCCACACTTGAGGTAATAATCACGCTGCCTCCGCCGCGCGCCTGAAGCGCCGGAATCGCAGCTTTCAGACCCAGAAAGGGGCCTTTGACGTTAACCGCCATCACCTGTTCAAAACGCGCTTCGTCATATTCGACAATGGGTGACACATCCCCTTCGATACCCGCATTAGCGAGAAACGTATCCACACCGCCGTAGCGCTCTGTGGCCGTATCGACCATGGCCTGATTGTCTTCCATACGCGTCACATCGCCAACAAAGTAGCTGACCTTGTTACTGCCAATTTCAGCACAGGCAGCAGCAAGCTGTGCCTCATCCAGATCCACCAGCAACACATCCGCGCCTTCGGCAACAAATCGTTTGCCTACAGCTTTACCAATACCACCGGCACCGCCAGTGATGATAGCCACTTTGCCTTCCAGTCTGCCCATACATCCCCCTGTCTCGATTTTGTTTTCTTTTTTAAGCCTTGATACTTCCTGCAGCGCGTTTCAATCGAAGGCCCCGGCAAGGTCCTCGATCAGATCTTCTACATCTTCGATACCCACAGACAACCTTATCAGCGAATCCGCTATACCCATTGTCTTACGTCGCTCAGCGCCCATCTCAAAATAGATAGTGTGCGCAACCGGGATCGCCAGTGTCCGATTATCACCCAGGTTAGTTGAGTTGATAATGACGTTGAATCGATTCAGATAGCGCCAGATGTCTATATCGGGGTCCAGTTCAAAACTCAGTATCGCCCCGCCAGAGCCAAACAATTGTTCTGCTCGTAAGTGTTCTGCATGGTCACGTAAACCCGGGTAAAAAACCTGCTGCACTTTGGCGTGCTTATCCAGAAATTCGGCAATTTGTGCGGCATTGTCGCATTGGCGCGCCATGCGCAGTGCCAGCGTTTCAGCTCCGATGGCAATATGATGAGCCGCTTCCGGGCTCAGGGCAGCGCCAAAATCCCGCAGACCTTTTTTGCGGATCTGGGTAATCCCCCAGAACTGCGCATCACCTTTCTGATAGGTGTCATATATGTTGGGGAAACTGCTCCAGTCATAGTTGCCTAACTCCGTCACCGTGCCGCCGAGTGCATTGCCATGCCCGCCGATGTACTTGGTCAGGCTATTGATCACAAGGCTGGCACCCACAGTCTTGGAACGGAACAGATAGGGGGAGGTCATGGTGTTATCCACCACATAAACCAGATTATGATCAGCGCACAGCTTGCCAATACCTTCGAGGTCCGCAACCTGAGTTCGTGGATTGGCTATGGTTTCGACAAACACGAGCTTTGTGGCAGGCACAATCGCGTCCGCTACAGCCTGAGCCTGGGTGGCATCAACAAAGGTAACGTCCACACCCTGGGTGTCGAAACTGTTCATTAACGAATTGGTATTGCCAAATAGAAACGCGGAGCACACCACATGGTCACCCGGGCGCAACAGCGCAAAAATTGTCGTGCCTATGGCAGCCATCCCGGTGCTGAAACAGATGGTCTTCAAGCCCTGTTCCATCACCGTCACTTTGTCTTCTAAGGCATCAACGGTAGGGTTCACCTGTCGGCCATAGGTATAGCCAGGCTGCGTACCCTGAAATACCCCCGCCAGGTCCCGGGCGTCGGCATAGGCAAAAGCTACAGAAGTATGTACAGGTTTATGCGTCGCCCCATGTTCAATGGTGTGCTGACGATCGTTATGCACGATTTTTGTGGTGAAACCTTTCATGGAAAAACAGACAAAAACAATGGACCGCAAACTATACGGGAAAAGTCCGTCATCTAGCAGTCTGTTAAAAGAGGCTAAGCCTGGTGCAGGGGCTGGTGATCAGGCTGGAACAAGCTTGCCGGGATCATCGAGTACGGTCGCAAATCGATTGTTTTTCAGAAGACTGATCAGGTCACTGGCAGGTACAGCCGGTGAAAAGATAAAACCCTGCACCTCTTCGCAGCCCTGCTGTTGCAGGTATTCCAACTGGGTACGATTCTCAACGCCTTCAGCTATCAGGTCCAGATGCAGGCCCCGCGCCATAGCAACAATGGCATCAATAATGCTTGCATCCCCCTGCTCAGCCCGAATATCACCAACAAAGGAGCGATCAATTTTCAGCGTATTGATCGGGAACTGGTGCAGGTAAGACAGAGACGAGTAACCCGTGCCAAAATCATCGATAGCAATATGAGCACCCAGTTTCCGTACTGCTTTGAGCTTGGGGATGATCACTTCCATATCCTGCATCAGGGTATTTTCAGTGATTTCGAGCTTCACACTCCTGGCGGGTAAACCGCTGGCTCGAAGCGACGCAACAAAGCGCTCGACAAAGTCATCCTGTTCAAGCTGCATGGCAGTGAGATTAACCGACACACACACTTCACCCAGACCAGCACGCTGCCAGGACGCCACTTCGTTAAACGCCTGTCGTTGCACATATTCGTCGATCTGGGTAATCAGACCGGTTTCCTCAGCTAACGGAAGAAACTCCCGGGGTTCTATCAGCCCGCGTATACCATGACGCCAGCGCACTAATGCTTCCACGCCGGTAATGGTGCCACTCTGCAGAGAGACCTGCGGCTGGTAATAAACTTCAAACTCGCCCTGGATTAAACCGTTGCGCAATTCCCGCTCAAGGTTCAAACGACTGGAGAACTGATGATTCATTTCTTCTGAGAAGAACTGATAGCCATTTTTGCCACGGCCTTTGACGTGGTACATGGCTATGTCGGCATTCTGGATAAGCTCTTCACCGCTATCGCCTGCTTCAGGATACATGGCAATACCGATGCTGGCGCCAACAAACAGTTCGTGCCCGTCAATGACAAAAGGTTGATTCAGACGGTCGAGAATTTTTTCCGCAATGACAACAACGTCGTCCCGGGTCCGCACCTCGGGTAGCAGCAACGTGAATTCATCACCACCAAAACGAGACAAGGTATCGCCGCTGCGCAGGCAACTCTGCAGGCGGTTAGCCACTGCTTTGAGTAATCGATCTCCCATGCTGTGACCGAGGGTGTCATTCACCAGCTTGAAGCGATCCAGATCAAGGAACATGGCGCCAAGTTTACGTTTGTTACGCCGGGCCTGGGTGATAGCCAGGTTAAGACGGTCTTTCAGCAGTGCTCGATTAGGCAGGTGGGTGAGCAGATCGTGATAAGCCTGAAAATTGATCACTTCCTGCGCTTGCTTGCGTTCACTGATGTCACGCGCGGTACCATAGGTGCCGGCAAAATTTTTGCGCGTACGTTCAGAATTGTCAGCATAAATACCCATCGCCGTTAACTCTGTCCATACCGACTTGGTGCGGGTCAATCCGACCCGGGAATCACGCCGCTTACTTTTCAGCCGCAGCTCCACATTTTTTACGGCACGATCACCGGTACGGCGTTCGTTAAACAGGTTGTCTGCAGCAAGCAGATCGTCTTCGTCCACCAGTTCTGAATAGTGTTTGCCGATGATGTCGTCTTTGCCGTAACCCAGCATCGCTTCGATCCGGTCGTTCACAAAACTGAAGCAGCCGTTTCGATCCAGCATATACACCAGGTCAGGAGAGCTGTTGACGATAAAGCGATGAAGCTCTTCGGATTCTTTGAGCTTGCTTTCCATAGCGTCATGCTGGTGCTCAAGGCGCACCTGTCGCAGGGCCGTTTCCATGGTGGCGATCAACTCTGCCGCCTCGTACGGCTTTTTCACAAAATCAAACGCGCCACAGTGCAACGCATGTTTCACACCGCTGAAGCTTGAGTCTCCGCTGACCACTATAATTTTACACTTGAGCTTTTCGCGGGCCGCATAATCAAGAATATCGTGCCCGCTGACACCCGGCATGATCAGATCAAGCAGCACCAGATCAAACTCGTCTCCGGCAAGCGCCTGCATAGCTGCTTCACCGCCCAAAGCCTGCTGGGCATCGTAGCCGTATAGGGTAACCAGGTGGAATAACGAGGTGAGCAGTTCCTGCTTATCATCAACCAGCAGAATCTTCGCTTGATCAAATTCAGGCGCTGGACGATTCATCAGCTTCGCAAACGAAGTGCGAGGATTGGATTCATCGCTGTGTGTCATCAGATCCTACTACCTTGTCAATGTCTGCCGTAAATTGAGCCCCAATGACCAACCATTATCCGGATCACCCCACAGTTGATACCCAGACGATATCAGCACCGCTACTGGCCCGGGAGCCAGGGGTCTGTGATCTAAAATAAATCGGCAATTACATCTCCCACTTAATTTGAACAAGATTGGAGCGACAGGTAAAGGCCTGTTTTTTGACTATTTTGTTGCCGCCAACGGCTCTTTCCCCACAGTAACTGGCGTTATTGAACAATCGGCGCCGGCCAGGGTCAAAGACCGGTGCCTTCAATGAGACCGATCTGACGTGAAACCCAGTGTTGCCCGCTCCTTCTGTATAGCCCTTTATCTAAGCTTTTTCAGCCTCGCCAGCCCTGCTACGCTCGCCGCTCCAAGCGCGGACGCCTGGGACTTCTGGGCAGTGGATGACCCTCAAAGCACACGCGAGGTTGACCATACTGCATGGCAGAATTTTCTCGACCAGTACCTGGTTCCGCAAGCTGATGGAGTAAACCGTGTTGCCTACAATCGGGTTGGGCTGGGTGATGGACGCGAGCGGCTGAAAGCCTACCTGCAGACACTGACGGATATCGACCCTCGAGGATTGAACTCCAATGAACAGTTTGCTTACTGGGTTAACCTCTACAACGCCCTGACCGTAGAAGTGGTGCTGTCCAATCCCGGCAAAAAATCGATCCGCCGGATGGGTAAAGGGCTTTTTTCTTTCGGTCCATGGGATGACACAGTGGCCAGGATTGCAGGTGAGGACGTTACGCTGAACGACATAGAACATCGTATTCTGCGGCCTATCTGGCAGGATCCACGCATTCATTTTGTGGTCAACTGCGCGAGCATCGGCTGCCCGAATCTGCAGCCTCAGGCACTTCGAGCAGATAATCTTGAAGCGCTGCTGGATACCGCCCAGCGTGAGTACATCAATCATCCCAGAGGTGTAGACAAGCGTTCTGGAACCTTGACGCTGTCGAGTATTTTTGACTGGTATCAGAGTGACTTCGCAAGCGACCCGCAGGGTTTGCTGAAGTACCTGGCGCGCTTCCACCAGGAGCCCGGTCTACTGCTGGAAGCAGACCCGGAACAGCTTGAATTTGACTACGACTGGACCTTGAACAGTTTGGCGCCTTGATAAAGCAGGCTAACGGCTGTCCGGATCCGAATCATCCACAGGATGAACAAAGGGTAATGGCCACAACGGGTATACCCGCGACAGGGCTGACAGCGCCAGCGCATGTTTCAGTTCACCGCTGCGCACCACCTGTTTAACCTGCTCCGTATCCATCAATTCCACTTTGATCGCCTCGCCATCTCCCTGATTCTGCGCTGCACCAAGATGGGCATTCTGCGCCAGCCAGTGGTGACATAAATGATTATGGAAAGCCGGGTTAGGTTCCACTGCACCCAGGTAAGTCCAGTTGTCTGAGACATAGCCGGTTTCTTCCTGCAACTCACGCTTCGCCGCCGTCAGTGAATCTTCGCCAGGGTCAACCATTCCCCCGGGGGTTTCTAACGTCGTATAACCCACGCCAAAACGATACTGCCGAATCATTACACAGCGTTGTGCTGCATCTATAGCCACCATGTTGACCCAGTCCACGGACTCGAGCACCAGACGCTCAAACTCTTTTCCATTGCGTGGATTGCGCATGCGGTCGAGGCGCTTTTCAAACAGAATCAGGCCCGCTTCGGCGTCGTATTGTGAATCCAGGTGGATCCAATCCAGATCCTCAGTGTTGTCATCTGCCACGTTATTGTCCTGCCTTTGGGATCAGAGATGCGGGATGGATATCGTACCCGGTGAGTTCCATGTAACCACGGCCGACAGATGTACCGTCCGCATCTGTTACACCCACGATACCTTCCCAGTAGAGGATGCCTGTGTCCATCAATTGATCATCTACCAGCGCCTCAATGAAAAACTGCTCGTTCTGCAGCGAAAGCTGCCAGCGAACCGGCCAGCTGATACCGGATTTATCAACCCAGTAACGCATGGGAGTGAGCTCAAAATCTTCGCTGTCCAGCACTGTGCCGTGAACCTCCGAGGACTGCGCACTTGCATCAAACGCAGGCACTTTCAAACCGTGATCAAATTTATCGCGCAGACCATCTTCGCGACGCAAACGAAACGCCATCAGACTGCTGGCATCAGAAAACTGCAGTGCAAACCAGTCCCAACCTGCTACGCCATCGGGCAGTACCGAGGTACTCCATTCCCTGTCCAGCCAACCCAGACCGGTTACTTCATGCCGCTGCCCATCCAGCACAATCTCTCCACTGATCTGCATCCGTGGCATTGAATAGTAATAACTGGCCGAGCCAGCACCTTTATGGGATAGACCAGCATCACCCTGCAGCACAATCGGTTGCTGCTGGCGCAGCACCAGATCTAAATCAAAACGGGTGGTTGGCGCCTGTAAGCGCAGATCAAACTGGTGAGCATCCACCGTCAAACCCTGCAGCACCCAGTTTTCCAGCCAGGCGCGAAAACCATCAGCTGTGGTTACCCCAGCCAGCTCCGGGTGCCCCCGCACAAAGCGCTGATCATGCAGGTGGCGGCCACTGTCAACGTCGGTCACGGCTACATGGGCCATATATGCCTGGCCGCTGTGCCAGGGCCCGTCACCTGTTGGTGTTGGCGTCAGAGCCTGTCTGAACAGCGTGTATTGCACACCGAATTCCCGCCCGCCAGTGTCCTTGAGAACCGCAGTGATATACCACCATTCGCTGCGAAAACCTGGATGCGGGCCATGGTCCCCGGGGAAGGAGAATTCTCGCACCTGGGTTGCTTTGTTGAACCCGGCATAATCCTGTTCACCCAGCACGGAACTGATGCGCATGCCCATGACAGGTGTTCCCTCGGGTTGTATTTCACTACGGCATGCACTCAAGCCGGCGAGCAAACACAGAAAGGTGCAGCGTGTAAAACAAAGTACCAGACGTTTCTGCAGATCATGAACCATGACGTTGTTAACCCCGACCCATGCTGTTTTCCCGCCGCCCGAGGCGGATTAAACCTGCTGCGCTGGCCGCCAGCAGACCCCAGATCACCGGCGTCATCAGCGCAGCTGTGCTGAGCTGCAAGGTGACCGTCCAGCCGAACGCGCGGGGATTGATGACATCGCAGAGAATCCAACCCAGCGTTACACCCAATGGCACAGCCACGAGCATCGCCACCACCCCGATACCCAACCCCAGCGCAAAGTCCATTCCTACAATTTCCAGGCGGTTCACACCTACAGCTGCGAGCACGTTCATCTGAGCTTTTTTATTCAGGCGCAAAGCGGTGACCGCTATATAAATACCTATGCTGGCAACCAGAAGTGCAATCAGGACAAGGGCAGTGGTAATCGCAAAGGTCTGATCAAATGTTTCCAGCGCAAGCGTCCGGATTTCTTTCTGCAGACGGAAATCCAGGCTCCCATAGTCCAACTCCAACTGCTTCAGCAGCGCAACAGAATCGTCAGCATTGATACTCAGAGAAACCAGTGGCAAAGGGTTAGCCAGAACTACCTCAGGGTTAAACACCTCGCCCTGCACAACCACAGCCTGCTCATTCAGAATGAGCCGCGGCGTGACGTCTCCAAAACTGGTGAATATTTTCACCACAGTAAAAGCTGATTCGTTCAAATCAAGTTTATCGCCCATGCCAAGATCCAAAGCACGGGCAGCCTGCTCGCTGATCAGCACTTCGTTTGTCGCCAGAGGCTGTGGATATCCATAGCGCGCCATCTCCGCTGCATCGGTCCGGCCGGCAACCACCTGCATCGGCAGTCCTGCAATCCGCAGCTGAGCCTGACGATAACTTTGTAGTCGACGCACAGCAGAATCGTCACGCAGCTCAAGCTCGAGCCGGTGCAGGTCCTGCGCACGGCCTTCAATAACCAGGTCATAACTTAAACGCTGGACCAGCATGCGATCAAAATCACTGCGGAAACTGTCAACCATCAGGCTGACACCGATGGCGGTGGCAACCGCCAGAATCAACCCTGCCAGCGCCACACCCATATCACGCGGATACCAGATCGCTTCACGCAAACTCAAACGCACCAGTATCGGCCCCGGCAGCCGGGGGCTGTAACGGGCCAGGGCATTGAGCAGAGGCCTCACCATCCAGGCCGCCAACAAACTGACAGCGGCAATGCTGAGAAACCCACCCGCCAGACCTGCTCCATCAGACATGACGCCCAACACAGCGGCAGGCAACAGCAGTGCAGGCACCAGGAACTTCACAACAGACCCTGTTGAAACGTTGCGCGCTTGTCGGAAAGCCCAGCTGCCGCCCAGCCCACAAACGCTCACCGCTGAAAAAATCGCTTTGCCGATAACCCAGGCGTTCAACGGCAATTCCGGTGCCTGAACAGGCAGAGCCAATTGATACAGTACAACAGCAAGCGCGCGGCCAACCAGCAAACCAGACAAGGCAGCCAAGACACCGAGCAAAAGCAATGCTGCAACAAAGGTGAGCTGGAGATTGTGCCACTGCACACCGAGCACATGTAAACGTTCAAACACCGGCCAGAGACGCCGCAGCCAGGATACCGCCACCTGATAGATCAGAAACCAGGCAACCAGGAGCGCGAGCAACCCCAGCGCACTGATGTTGAACAACACCGATTTGCCAAATGAACTGGCAGGGTGCTGGGCTGAAAGGCTGAGCACACTCCAACCTGAAGGTATTTGTGAGACCGGTTGCAGCGGAAACCCTGCAGCAAAACCAGGCAGGATGTGCTCGCCGATATCGACAACGTCCTGCCACCTGGACTGATACACGATACCCACATAAGACAGCTCGTCCGCCGACCAGCCCAAAAGATCCTGAGCCACACCAATGTCGCCAACAACCGTGCCCGGCGGTGCGTTGATGACAGCATTGATTGGCGCTGCAGCCAGGGACAGCAGACTCTCATCTACCCAGACACCGCGCCAGAAATCAGTGCTTATTGACGCGTTACCCACACCTGCTTCAACTGGCTCATTGTCCTGTGCCAGGAGACGCATACCCAGCGGGCTGAGCAGATCGACGCCAACCACTCTCACCTCAGATCCTTCAATAACCGTTGTCTCATCGATCAGCGGCGCCATTTCTTCGACATCGGGGAAACGCCCTTCACGCCATTGCCGACGCAGGTCAAAGTAGTCTTCTGCAGTCACATCCGCTCGATGCAGAAAGTGGCTGTAACCTGCCAGTTGAGAAGGTATCAGGTCATCAAGCTGGGTTGCGATAGATGCGCTGATCAGGTGTACAGCTACAATTGACGTGACACCAAGCATCACGCCTAGAAAAGCCATGCCCGTAGACCAGGGTGTGCGCAGCAAAAATCTGGCCAGTGCCAGCAGAATCAAAACGTTAGCTTCCGCGCTGATTCAAGTCATGCATATGCAGGCACTGGTCTGCACGATTGGCTACTTCTTCACTGTGCGTGGCTACAATAACCGTCAAACCCAGTGCCCTGGCATTGTCAAACAAGAGCGACGCGACCTGATCCGCATTTGCAGCATCGAGGTTTCCCGTTGGCTCATCTGCAAGCAGCAGGGGCGGCTCCAACAGCAAAGCCCGCGCAACGGCAACACGCTGTTGTTCACCGCCGCTCAGCACCTCAGGAAACGCCTGGTGCCGATCTTTCAATCCGAACGCTGCCAGCAGCTCACGGGCTCGCAGATCCAGGTCGTTACGCCGATTCAGCCGGGCAGGTAAAGAAACATTCTCGACAACGGTCAGCGTCGGCACGAGATTAAAAAACTGGTAGACATACCCCATGCAACTGCGCCGCAGTTGTGTACGCGCGCGCTCATCAAGCTGATGCAGCGCGTAGAACTGGTTATTCAGGTGCACGTTGACGGCGCCGGAATCAACACTGACCAGACCCGCGATGATATTAAGCAGGGTAGATTTACCGGACCCGCTGGGTCCCATCACGGCAAGGGTCTGACCAACGGGCAATTCCAGATGCAGGCCGCGCAGGACATCAATGCGCTGCTGCCCATCCTGATAGGACTTGTTCAGATCCTTTATAATTACAGTATTTGTCATGTTCTATCGCAGCGCCTGCATACCCTGACGATTCAGCTCTGGTGTCAACGGCATCAGATGATCACCCTGCTTAACTTCAGCCAGCGCCTGAGAAACCGTAGAGAACTGAGACAGCGTTTCTAATGAGCGCAACGTAGGGTCGATCATCTGCCACTGCTTGGTGGCAGATCGGGCAAGCGCCTCAGAGGGTTTTTCCCACTGATCGTCAGCCGTTTCATCGGTATCAGCCAGCGCAATCTGATGATCAGGCAATGCTGCCAGAAAGAAGCGGGTATCAAAACGGCGCGGTACAACAGGTGGCGTTATCCAGTGGCTGAAGTACGCCAGCCTGTCGCAGGCGACTGTCAGATTTTCCTCTTTACACAGACTGCTGAAAGAGATCTCACCGACCAGCAGCTGCTGCCGGTAATTTGCAAATTTTTCCCGGACTTGTGTTTGTGAAAGATCCAGAGGTTTGCCGTTCTGATGCACAATCAGCACACCGCATTCCTCAAAACACTCGCGTGCAACCGCAACCCAGTAACGCAGCCCTCCGGCGGCAACCCCCAGCCTGGCGCTGGCCTGTTGATCATCAATACCAAAACAGAGTTGTGGCGCCCAATCGTCCTCATCCACTTTGCCGCCAGGAAAAACGTGAAGGTCTGGAAAATCACCTCGACCTGGTCGCTGAACCATGTATACCTCGAGGCCACCGGGCGTATCGCGCAGCAGCATCACCGTTGCTGCTAAGCGTATGTTGTCACGTACCAGAGGTTGCAAAATATCGCTCCTGTTTTACCGTTTGTGGCGCACATAGCGCCATTTGCCACCACCACCGAACCTCGGTAGGGTCAGGGTTGCGTAATACGATGAGCAGCTATGGATCTGATAGAAAAACCTTATCGATTTGTCGTCCGGCTGCCGAACCTAGTTCGCGATCAGATAGCTGAGGCCGCCAGATATCATCGTCGCAGTATGAACTCAGAGATTGTAGCGCGGCTTGAGCAAACCTTCAGCGGCATCCCCACCCAACATTCCGCCGAACAGCTGGCGCCGGCCATGCACCAGGAAATTGAGTCGCTCTTTGGCCGGGCTTTAGCCGCAGAAGAAGAACATCTGGTGCGCGCCTTCCGTCGCCTGCCGCTGGAAAAACGTCTCGCGCTGCTGGAGCTGATTAACTGATATGGCTTCTCAGCTTCCACCGTATTATCACCCAACGACCATTTGTTTTATTGACGACAACGCATCGTTTCTGCGGGCGCTGAGTATCGATCTACCTGATGATTATCTGTACATCAGTTATCTTCACCCGGATGAAGCTATTGCCGCCATCAATACACCTGATCCATTGCCCCCGCTTGTTGACCGCTGCTTCAGTCTGGATAACAGCGATCCATCAGCACCCATCATACGATTGGATCTGTCTGTTTTAGAAAACGAGATCAAGCTCATCGAACGATTTCGACGCCTGTCTGTGTTGATGATCGACTACGCCATGCCGGTATTTGACGGGCTGGAACTCTGCGCGGAAATTAAAGATAAGACCTTGAAAAAAGCGCTGCTGACCGGTGTCGCTGAAGAAAAAACTGCGGTGGCCGCTTTTAATCAGGGGCTGATCGATTCCTATATTCCCAAACGCCTGATCACTGATGGAAACAAAATCATCCCTTATGCTGAAGCGCTTAAAAAAGCCTACTTTGATCAGTACAGTGCTCGCCTGAGTTCCAATCTCGCCCTCAACCCACCCCGCTTCATGACAGAAGAACGCGTGGCGGAGTTCTTTTACTCCGTTATCGAAGACCAGCGAATTGTTGAGTACTATCTGGTCAGTGATCCTTACGGCTATCTGATGTTACGCGCAGACGGCAGCATGTTGCGTCTGGTTTTCTACAGCGAAGCCCAGCGCAACGAGCAGTTGGCGCTGGCACAGGCACATCAGGCTCCAGCGCATGTCATGCAACAGCTCACCAGCGGTGAGCGTATTGGCTTCCTGCACGAGCGGCCTGAAGATTACCTCGGATTTGAACCCTACCCCTGGGATGAAGTAATGCTGCCAGCCACGGTCATCAAGGGTGAACAGACGTGGTATGCCGGCATTGCAACAAATCCACCTGCAGACATCGATTTTGACCCCAAGGCCTCAAGCTATGAACAGTATCTTGCGCAGCGCAAGGCAAAAACCTAGCGCCGTCGACCCAGGCGCTTTTCCAGCAGCGTAAAGGCCAGTTCGGTAAAAATTGCCAACAAAGCAGCTGGAATAGCACCTTGCAGAATCAGCTCCGCGTTGTCCAGAGACAAACCCACCACTATCGGATCACCCAGACCACCCGCGCCGATGAAGGCTGCCAGCGTCGCAGTGCCTATGCTGATAACAGCTGCGGTACGTATACCCGCAAATATTGCAGGTACTGACAGAGGCAGCAGTACATGTTTGAGCTGTTCCCTGTTCGTCAATCCTAAGGCTTGCGAAACTCGAATCAAGGTAACGTCTACATGGGTCAGGGCGGTAATGGCATTGCGCAGAATCGGCAACAGCGAATACAGGAACAGAGCAATTATAGCCGGCAGCATGCCAATACCAAACAACGGTATCATCAATGCTAACAATGCTATTGAGGGTATGGTCTGCAACAGGCCGCTGATGTAAATAACGCCGCTGCTGAGCCAATCGACCCGATACACAAGCAATGCCAGACCTAAACCAACCACGATCGCAAAGCCCAGTGCTATGCCTGTTAACTGCAGGTGACGAAGTGTATTTCTCGCAAGTGAAGGCCACATGGAAGATTCTGCAACCGTGGTTTCGATGTCGATTGAAGCAAGAAACCCGGACGCGACCTGAGCAAACGACTTACCTTCAAACACCACCTCAGCATTGAGTTGCTGCATGGCTTCGTCAGTTATGACGTTCGCCAGAACATTCAGTGCATCACGCACATCCTCGGGTAGAGACTGTTGCACCAGTGGCGCAGCGTAGTAGCTTGGGAAATAGCCCAGATTGTCCTGTAAAACGGCAAGATTGTAACGAACAAGTTCGCCATCGGTGCTGTACACATCCGTTACGCCAATAGCACCCTTACTGATAGCCTGATAGGCAAGACCATGCTCGATACCCCTGACAGGTGCTGTCAGGCCATAAGCCCGGCTCAAACCCGGCCAGCCGTCTCCCCGCTCCAGAAACTCGTGGGACACCACAACCTCGAGATCAGGATGCGCAGCCAGATCTGCAATGGTCTTGAGATTGCGCTCCTCGGCAACCTGCTGCTGTACAGCAATTGCATAGGTGTTGTTGAATCCAAACTCGTCTAACAGTTCCAGACCGACCGGTTGCAGTGCTTCGTTCAGAGCCTTTCGATCAGGATTGCCGGGCAAATCGAGTATCGCCTGACTCAGCGTCCCGGTGTATTCGATGTAGATATCAATTTCTCCAGCAACCAGGGCCTGGTAACAGATCAACGTACCGCCTAAACCAAACTTACGCTCAACCGTAAACCCTCTCACCTCAAGCAATTGCGAAACAACCTCGGCAAGGATGTAGTTCTCGTTAAAATTTTTGCTGCCAACCCGGATAGTCTGCGCGCTGAGGCTGGTGGATATAAAGCCCAGCAGAGAAAGAAATATCAACCATCGCTTCATGACAGCTGACTCGCAACTAACGATTCTACATACGCGTTAGCCGGGGCACCGAGCACCTCTACTGTTTTACCATGCTGTTGAATCTGTCCTTTGTGAAGAATTATAAGATAGTCGGACAGACGCTTCGCCTCACGAAGGTCGTGCGTGACCAGCAAACTACTCACCCCTTCATGTTTCTGCACATAGGCAAACCGATCATAGATATCAACCCGGGTGATCGGATCCACTGCAGAAAAAGGTTCATCAAGCAGCAGCAGCGAAGGCTTTAACATCAGCGCCCGGCAAAGCCCGATACGCTGTTGCTGACCACCTGAAAGCTCGCGCGGCAGCCGATGGCGGACATCTTCCGGCAGATCCATATCCTGCACCAGCTGCTGATAACGAGTTTCCATCTCATCCAGGTCTATGCCCTGCAGGCGTGCAACCAGCGTAATGTTCTCCCATGCGCTCATATGCGGAAACAGAGCAGCGCCTTGAACCGCATAACCGATCTTGCGACGAAACTGCTCTACGCCGGTCTCAGGAACCGGTTCACCAAATACTTTTACCTGCCCCCCATCAGACCTGACAACGCCGTTAACCAGCTGTAGCATCGTGGTTTTGCCACTGCCGCTGGCACCAACAATCGCGGTACAGGCGGCGGAGGGACAATTCACGCTGACATCATCTAGCACCGTCAGCTGGTCGTAGCGTTTGCTGACGTTCAGAAATTCAACGCAGGTGCTCATAAACCATACCGGGCTCTTAGATCTGCGCCGTGCGCTGCAAGCTTCTGCATGATCTGGTGTTGTTCAGCAGACAGTTCCGGCTGGGAAGAGAGTTGTTCGATCAGCCCTTCATATTCACGCAGGTTCAGCCAATCACCATCGCCTTCAAGCTTTGTAACAACAAAATTGCGCCATTGTTTCTGCTCAGACTCATCCAGCAAGGCAGGATAAGACCGCGCTTTCATGCGAGCGGCCAGGGTGTGCAGACGCTTGTCGCGGAAATCCAGATCCTGCCAGCGGCCCGCCTTCAATTCTTCATGTAATGCTGAACAACGAGAGCGATCATCATCCTGCAGAAAGCCATCGTACAAACCCGCATCAACATCAACAGAGGGCTGATTTTTTCGCAGCGAATATGCCCGCGCAACCTTATCAGCAAAGCCGGGTTGTTTGATCCTGCGGGCTCTTTCTTTCACCAGCTTCAAATCAATTTGCAGACGATGCTGGTTTTCTTCATTCAGCACTTCGATGGGGGCTACAAACGGACAGCGATTGATACGTATCTCCTTCAGCGGCGGACGTTCACCGCCATCCGACGAAAACAGCGCAGCGCCTATTTCATCTGCACTCATCTCCAACAGGGGTTCTATATCTTCGCCCAGATCAACCACAATCATGGAGTTACCGTTACTGGGATGACGGGTAATCGAAATAATTGGACCTACCCCGAAGCGATGCCGTGGGTACAGTGCCGAAACATGCACATTAAGTTTTGTACCCACAGGCTCCAGCAAATTCCTAACACTTTTTTTGTGTCGCATAGAAAAATAGTAATCAAACAGCTTTGGCTGCGCGGTTTTGATCAACTTCGCCATACCCAGAGTTGCGTGCACATCAGACATGGCGTCGTGCGCCTGACCATGAGAGATATCGTTTGCGCGGGTTAACTCCTCCAATTTGTACACTGGCAGGCCATCTTCGTCCTCAGGCCAGTTGATGCCTTCCCGACGCAATGCGCCCGTTGCGCGCACCAGATCGATCAGATCCCAACGTGAGTTACCCTGTTGCCATTCACGTGCGTACGGGTCTAACAGATTGCGATACAGGGAATAACGCATGAATTCATCATCAAATCGCAAACTGTTATAACCGGCAACGCAGGTGCCCGGCTGCATGAAAATATCGTTGATTTTACGCAGCGCTTCACACTCCGGAATACCGCGCATCTGGGTCAGATGTGGGGTGATACCAGTTACCAGGCTGGCGTGCGGGTTCGGCAATACATCGTCAGGCGTATAAACGTAGGTGCTGAACTCGTCATCCAGAACATTCAGATCAGCATCGGTGCGCAAACCGGCAAACTGCACGATCCGGTCCCATCTCGGGTTGGTACCTGTGGTTTCCAGGTCGTACCAATAGAAACTGTTAGCCATGTCGGTTACCCTCGTTTCTCACGTCTTTGCCAGATGAGTCAACGCACTTGGATGATCGTCTTTGATTTCACCAGGGAATTCACCAGAGAAAGCACCTGGATCCCCGCCGGGTACCCCGCTCGAGGCGGCACCAACCGGCTCCCCGGACTTTAAGAACCTGGCATTACTCCTGGGACCCATTGTCGCATGTATCGCCGGCGGCCTCATGTGGTTTTCTGGAAACAGCAGTCTGGAGGCCAGCATCACGCTGGGCATTACGCTCTGGGTTGTTGTGTGGTGGATGTTTGAACCGATTCCGATTCCCGCTACATCATTGATACCTTTAGCTCTACTACCGTTGTTTGGTGTGTTAACCCCCGCTGAGCTGGGTGCCGCCTACGGCCACCCGTTGGTGCTTTTGTTGATGGGCGGTTTCCTTCTGGCAACCGCTCTGGAGAAAAGCGGCGCGCACCGGCGCATAGCATTAAGCATGGTACGTGCCTTTGGCGGCAACAGCTCCAGACGCCTGGTATTCGGTTTCATGGCCGCCAGCGCGGTTCTCAGTATGTGGATCTCCAACACGGCCACCGTCCTGATGTTGCTGCCCGTTGCCATCGCTGTGATCGACAATACTCAGGATGAGAAGCTTGCGACGCCACTCCTGCTTGGTATCGCCTATGCAGCAAGCATTGGTGGTATGGGCACACCCATAGGCACACCACCCAACGTTGTCTTTATGGGGGTCTACGAAGAAATAGTAGGACAGACCATTTCGTTTTCCCAGTGGATGAGCTGGGCCCTTCCTGTGGTGCTGGTGCTGCTGCCACTTGCCGGATTCTGGGTGACCCGGAAACTCGACCACCAGGGCGCATTTCAACTCCCGGAAGTGGGTGCCTGGCGGCAATCGGAACTGCGCGTGCTGATAGTATTCGCCCTTACCGCGACGTGCTGGGTTACCCGTTCAGAGCCCTTTGGCGGCTGGACTGCCTGGCTCAACCTGCCTTACAGCAACGATGCTATTGTTGCGTTTATCGGTGTGGTTGCACTCTTCCTGGTACCCGATGGTGAGGGTGACAAATTGCTGGATTGGGAAACCGCGAGCAAAATTCCATGGGGTATGCTGATTCTTTTTGGTGCGGGTATCTCGATCGCCACAGCTTTCACGAACTCCGGCCTCAGCGGTACAATCGGCGCAAGTCTTGAGCAGCTGTCAACTTTGCCAGTGCTGCTGATGGTCGCCATTATTTGCGTGTCGGTGACATTTCTAACCGAAGTCACCAGCAATACCGCAACTACCGTCTTGTTGATGCCTATCCTGGCTGCTGCGGCCCTGGGTGCGGGTACCGATCCAAAACTGTTTATGATCCCCGCAGCATTGAGCGCATCCTGCGCATTCATGTTACCCGTCGCGACGCCACCCAATGTCATCATGTTCTCAAGCGGTCGGTTCAGCGTTCGCACCATGGCGCAGGAAGGTGTCGCAGTTAACCTGCTGGGTGTTTTTGTCATCAGCAGTATGTGCGTTCTGCTGCTCAGCGAGTGACGCCAGGCTGGTTTCACGTTCACTCTGATCCAGCTCTGCAAGCTCATCTACCGCGCGGAAAAACGCGTCCCACCGTTCACCTGTTTGTCTGTAAAGGGCAGCAAAACTGCCCAGATAGTCTGCATATGTGCTGACGGAAACCAGCAGCGCATTGTTGAAATGGGACTGCATCAGGGCATCGTAGCGGCCACCGCCGAGCACCGCTTTGTGCGCAAGGTAACAGGCTTTCCATGCGCCAACCGCTGAGCGTTTTGCCTCAGGCAATTGCGTTTGCGGCGTTGTTTCATAAAGCTCGAGTAACGCAGTTTTTACCTGCATCAGGAACTGACGGAACCGCCGCCCCATCGCCCGCTGCTGCTGAGCAATCTGCCAGTCCTGGCCCAGGCCCTGTTCCTGCAGCCACTGTTGTGCGCCAGTCTGGCCGACAAACTCAGCAAAACTTTCGTTAAACGCAACATCATTGCGTATCCACACACGCCCGTGGGCTAATTCGTGTATCAACAGCGCCGCAAGATCTGCATCCGGCCAGAAAATAAACGTATCGAGTAGCGGGTCGTTGAACCAGCCCAGCGTGGAATATGCCGGTACTCCGCCGACATAAGTTTCGTAGCCCCGGGTTTCATAATCAGCCGCTAAGGCACGTGCATCAGCTTCATGGAAGTAACCACGATAAGGCGCACAGCCCACCAGCGGGTAGCACCACTGTTGCCCACTCAGATCGAAAGCCTCAGCAGCGAATACATTCCAGACGACATAATCCCGCTGCAGGCTGACATAGCTGCTGTAGCGCCCCTGCGCCGCCAGCCCTAAATCTGATTGCGCAAAATCGAGGACCTCCTGAGCCCGCGCCAGGCGCTGCAGCGTTGCCGGGTCCACATCAGGGGTCTGAGCCAGTTGCTCAAGCGTGGTGCGTGCGTGAAGGAGCTGCCATTGGCCAGCTATTGCCTGGGAATAAAAATGCAATGTGTCGCAACCTGCCAGTAACAGCGAAGCCAGCAGCAGTGCATAACGTCTGTTGCTGCCAGGTCGCTTGGGTGCGACCATTACACTTTCGGTTGCCCACAGCTTAGAAGCCCACATGCATGTACTCAAAGGCATCCTCGCCATCACGTTCATCGCTTTGAACACCATCATTGTTTATATACCGCTGACCTGGTGGATACTGAAGCTTACGTGGACCCGAGGTGAAGCCAGAAATCGCCTGCGCGCCCGCATGGATATGATCATCTATTGGTGGACTGGACGAAACCGCAAAATGATCCAGGGACTTAAACTGACACAGGTCAACCTGCATTGGCATCAGCAGGAAGAGATGTCAGCCGAAAACTGGTACCTGGTGATCAGCAATCATCAGAGCTGGACCGATATTCTGCTGCTGCAAAGCTATCTGTACGGCATCATTCCACCGTTGAAATTTTTTACTAAAGAGCAGCTGATCTGGGTTCCTTTCATTGGCTTTGCCATGTACATCCTCGGTTTTCCATACGTCAAAAGGGTAACCAAGGCGCAGATAAAAGCTAATCCTGAACTACGCAACGCAGACCGGGACAACGTTGCCGAGGCCTGCGAAGGATTCAAGAATCATCCCACAACTATTTTAAATTTTATTGAAGGCACGCGACGAACCGCAGAGAAACAACAACGCCAGCGGAGTGAATACAAACACCTGCTACGTCCAAAAACCGGCGGGCTGGGATATGTCCTGGAAGACATGGATCAGCATCTGCATCGCCTGCTCGACGTGACTATTATCTACCCGGATGGTGTACCTACATTCTGGGAGTTTCTTCAGGGAAAGTGTTCCCGGGTAGAAATGGACGTCACGCCGCATGAAATCCCTGCTGAAATCCTTGAAACCGAAGAAGCCGCACGACGCCAGGCCCTGGGGCAATGGATTGGCACTATCTGGGCGGAAAAAGACAGTCGCATCGAACAAAAAATCAACGGCATGTCCTAGCTCATGTATCAGAAGCATTTTGGTCTAGACGCTCAGCCATTTTCCATTGCTCCGGACCCAGCGTTTCTGTTTTTAAGCGATGCACATAACGAAGCGCTCGCCCACCTCATGTACGGTTTCTCTCATGGCGGTTTTGTTCTCATTACCGGTGAGGTGGGTACTGGTAAAACCACGTTGCTACGCAATCTGCTGAACCGCACGCCGCCGGAGCTTGACGTTGCGTTCATTCTCAATCCCCGGCTGACTGTCAGAGAACTGTTAGAAACAGTCTGCGATGAACTCGGCGTTCAATACGGCAACGCACCTTTACAGAGCGTTAAGCAATACATTGATGTTCTCAATAAGCACCTGCTGAAAACACATATCAGCGGACGCAGCACGGTGATCATCATCGACGAGGCACAAAACCTGTCCCCAGCCGTGTTAGAGCAGATCCGTCTGCTTACTAATCTCGAAACTAACGATAAGAAACTGCTGCGGATTATTCTGCTGGGCCAGCCAGAACTGGGTGACATGCTGAACCGTACTGAGCTGAGGCAACTGGCACAGCGAATTACCGCACGCTATCACTTGACCCCGCTGTCAAAAGAAGATGTTCAGACCTATGTCAATCACCGCCTGACAACTGCAGGCGGTAACCCCAACATTTTTACCCGAGGGGCTCTGAACGCACTCTACCGATTATCTAAGGGCACACCGCGACTGATCAATATCATTGCCGATCGGGCTCTGTTAGGTGCATATGTTGAAGGCAAGTACCAGGTGTCTGCTGCCATGGTCCGAAATGGCGCACGGGAAGTGTTCGGACAGAAACCCAGACACCCGCAATCCCGTTACTATCTGGGCGCCGGGCTGATGATCTGTTTGATCGCCCTGGCCATGAGTTGGGCTTATCTGACTCGCAACCAGATACCTCTGCTTACGCAATCAAACACAGATCAGCCAGCTGTGGAGCGTGCCACAGCCGAACCGCGCAGCCAGCCTCAGGGCGGTGTTACTGCGCCTGCAACTGTACCAGCAACAAGTGAGCCGACACCTGGTGAGGGCAATCAGAATGCCGATTCAGTCGATCCAATCGACCCACCTGCCGTGCAGAACACGGCTTCCAGATCAGAATCTCCGAGCCGTCCACCGGGAAGAACTTTCGAGATACAACGTGCTGCATACCGCGCAGTGTTTGCAGCGTGGTCAGCCGACTACAATCCGGATAACAAACAGATCCCCTGCGATTTTGCGCCTCAGGTAGGGTTGCAGTGTCTGAGTCGCAATGGCAGCTGGAGCGAAATCAACTCGATAAACAGCCCGGTGATACTTGAATTGTGGGACTCACAGGAAAGCCCTTACTACGCTGCTCTGCTTGGATACGATGGCGAACTTTATCGTCTGCGGCTGGGAGAGCGAGATGTCAGCGTGTCGCCGCGGGATCTGCGTGATGCCTGGTTCGGCACCTATGTACTCATCTGGCAAACACCACCGGGATACAGTGGCAGCCTGCGCCAGGGTGACAACCATCCAACTGTTGCCTGGCTGCGTGAGCGCCTGGAGGAGCTGGATTATGCTGCCCCAGCCAGCTCGGCGGATGCCTATTTTGACGACAGTCTTGCTGCTGCGGTCACAGCCTTTCAGAATTCCGAGGGTCTGCTGGCTGATGGCATCGTTGGTCCTCTGACCTGGATTCGGCTCAGTGACAGACTTGAATTGCCTGCACCCACCTTACGGAGTTAGGTATGTCGTACATTCTGGATGCATTAAAAAAGTCTCAAGCTGAGCAGAGTGCCGAAGGTGTTTCTCTGGCAACACATACCACGGCCAGCCGAAAGCCGCGACCTCGAGGGTTGCTGACGTTAGTTATTTTACTGGTAGCCACTAATGTCGGACTGTTGCTGTGGGTCACGCTGCAGCGTTCGCAAAGCCATCCTGTGGCTACGGACGCTCCCGCAGCCGTGAGCAAAGCCCCGGCGGAGGCACAGCTCGACACCCCTGCGCCAACTGCAGCACCTGTGGTGACTGCAGTACCTGTGGTGACAGAACCCGCAGTTGTGGCCAGACCGAAGCCCACCCCACGCTCGGTTTCCCCAGTCAAAAAACTGCAACTATCTGAACTGCCTACCAGTGAACAAAGCAAATTCAACAACTTCAACTACTCAAGTCATATCTATACAGACGATCCTGAACTCTGCGCGGTAGTGATCAATGGTCAGCGACTGTCCGCAGGTGACGTGTTTGAAGGCATGGAGGTCATCGCCATCACCGAAGAAGGCGTGGTGTTCGGATCGAGTCGTATTTCGAGTCAGGGACAGGTCGAACCACTGCATGTGGCCGTATCCGTTATCGAGCAATGGGAAAAGTAGCCTGGGGACTAAACCGCCTGGGCGATTGCTGAAGTTCCGCTGCGAATAAAGATCTCCACCATTTTCTCATCCAGCAATCCACGCCTGGCTTCCTGTTCTAAAATGGAAAACGCAGTCGCTTGTGACATCGCCGCTTTGTAGGGTCGATCCATAGCCGTCAGAGCATCGTATACATCACAAACCGCCATCACACGACTGGCCAGCGGTATCTGCTCTCCGACCAATCCCATGGGGTAGCCACTGCCATCAATCCGTTCGTGATGCGCGCCGGCGATATCCGGCACATTGGCCAGTTCCGGGGGCCATGGCAGCGTTTGCAGAAACTCCTTGGTGTACACCACATGATCCTGAATCGCGCGGCGCTCCTGATTTGTGAGGCTGCCTTTTCGAACAGACAAAGCCAGCACATCAGCTTCGCTGATGACACCGGCAACCTCGCCATCCAATTCTGCAAAGGCGTAGTTTCTGATCTCAGCGAGATGTCCAAATTCGCCTTGATCCACCACATTTGGATCGTTGGCATTCACCACCCACTCATAATACTGATCCAGTATCGACAGCTGTTTTTCCAGGTGGCGATGCACTCTGCGGCGGGCCACATCCTGATCCATGCGACCATGGTGCAGCAGGTCCAGCTCCTGCTCTATGGCCGCTCGGCGCAGCCGTTCTTTCTGCAGCTCAAAGCGATAACGTATCACCTCAAGTCGTTCGTCAGTCAGCTTTTTGGGTTTTACCAGAATCGCCTCGGGCACACCTATTTTGCCAAAATCGTGCAGCAACGCAGCGTATCGAACTTCCTGGATATGCTCCGGCGTCAGGATCAACTGTGAATATTCAGCAACACCCGACTTAGGCAAAGCTTGTAACAAGGCAACGGTAGTTTCGGCAACACGGAAGGAGTGCCCACTGGTGGCGGGGTCGCGTTGTTCAATGGTTTTCACGCTGGCCTGGACAAAACTTTCAAACAGCTCATTGATGTCTTTCAACAGTGCATTTTTCTGGATTGACACTGCCGCCTGACTGGCGATAGCTCGCAGCATTTCGGTAATTTCTGCATCAAAGGTCAACGTTTCACCGGTCACCGCATCAACACGATTCACAAATTGCAGCACACCCACCACACGCTCGCGATGGTCGCGCATGGGAATAGCCAGCATCGAGCGGGTGCGATAACCCATCTGATCATCAAAGCTGTGATTGAATTGATACGGCACGTCTTCACTCAGCTGATAAACGTCGCGAATATTCAGCTCCTGCCCGGTTGAGGCAACGTAGCCTGCAATAGAGTTGGCAGTCAGTGGCAGTCGGGATTCAACAAAAGGAAAATTTACAACGTCGTTCTGTGCGAGCCTGAAAACCAGGGAAGCCTGCTGGTCGGCACCTGTTTCAATTAAAAACAGAGAGCCGCCTTCGCAGTGAGCAATCTTGCGTGCTTCAGTCAACAGTGTCTGCAGAAGTTCCTGCTCAGAAATCTGTTCGGTCAGTGCAAGGGAGATCTGGCTCAGCTGATGCATACGCTGTCGGCGCAAACCAACATCGCGTACCAGTTCTGAAACTTTCAGGTGGCTGCGCCAGTATTTCTGTGCCTGCTGCAGAAGCTGTTCAATAAACAGGCGCTGGTTGTCCTGTCCCAGAGAGGCCTGCAAAGCAAAATCGGCCGTGGCGGCACTGTTTTCCCCGGCGTCACATAACAGCAAGGCGAGCGGATACCGCTGCCGTATGTGGGCAACATCTACGCTGTCATCGACCCAGACAAGTGCAACATTCAGATTCCGATCTGGATGAGGTGCGGGGTCAGACTGAACCCACGCCAACGCCTGTGTGACCGCCAACAGAGCATCCGGTGGGGGCGCCGCGCAGATAAACTCGGGCATGTTGCGAGATACGCTCATGCATAGTCCAAATACACTGGAATGCGAAGTATGCAGACTAATGCCTTATGCTTGCGGACCTGTGTCACATAATCAGAGCCCTTCCTGGCTGCTCAGCCGGCGTCGACAATTTATTTTACTGACCAGCCGGACCGCCAAGCCGGCGATCAATGTCTGCCAGCCTTGAGTTAACGGCAACACGATAGGCGTCCATACTGGCGATCGCTTCCGCGTTGTCATCAACTTTGGCAGCGATTCCGGCGCGCATGCTGGCAACCGCCTGATTGGCGGCATTGACCTTATCCACCAGGTCTCTCTGGCCTCGAGCGATCTGCTGAATCTGCAGTTCGAGACTCGCCAGGTTATCAATCAGGGTCTGCTGCTGGGCAAACGCCGATTCGTGACGGCCTACTGCCGCTTTTAAATCACGACTGGTCGATTCAATACCATTGATACTGCCGGTTAATGTTTTAACGGCTTTCTGATTATCTTCTATCCACTTCTTGTTTCGCTCATTGGACACCGCCCAGAGTTTGCGAATCTCAGACTCCCAGAGATTGATCTGTTCCTTGGTAGCATCACCTTCCTGGGAAAGTGCACTATCGGTTGCCGATAGACGTGATTCCAAGCGCACTAACCGAGCGTCCGCATCAGCCACTTTCGCCTGTTCTTCTTTCAGCATCTGTTGCTGATTGGCAATAAACCAGCCTGCCAGTACAAGTCCGCCAATCAGAACCGCCATCATTAAATTCATGCCAATTTGCTTGCCTACGCCTCCAGCCCCTGATTTAGCATCAGCGCGACGGGCACCCCCGCTTCGACGATAGCCATCAGCAGCGTTTTTTGTAGACAGATCTGGTGCGCGACGTTCACTCATAACCACGACTCCAACGTAAATTCTTTAACACCAACCCGAGTTCTCCCGGGGCAGCGCCACTATACAAGTGCGGCGCCAGTATAAAAGTGGCAGCGCAAAAGAAAAGGCCTGCGATTTCGCAGGCCCTTCTGTACAGCACAACCGGCCCCAAAAACCGGCGCAACCGGACTGGCTAGATCAGATCAGACAAACCAGAGCAGACCACCGAGCACTAATGTCAGCACAAACCCGGAGGTAATCACCCCTTTCACGGTAGTCATGGGACCCTGCTTACCAAAAATAGCATTAAGTTCGAGCGCACCAACAATCACCAGAGCAACAATAATGGCCGTTGTGTTGTTGCCTACGGAGCCGCTGGAGAAATGCGCACTGGACCCCATGAAATACAACATCGGGATGGAAAACAGAGTATTGGTACGTGATGCCAGGCCTGCTTTCGGCGCCGCCGCAGCCGCCGCGGGATCAGCCTCACCACCGGCGGCAACCGCCTGGTTAGAGGCAATAATGATGCGCTGATTGGGCCAGATAATAAGCCAGACGTTCAGAAACATCAGAATACCCATGACCGCACCTACGGTGATGTCAGCTGTGAGATTCGCTCCTCGTGTGCCCAGCATCACCAGACCTGTCAGGAAGGTGAACATCGCACCCCAGCGAAACCACCAAAGCGCACGCGGCACCAGTTTGGAAAAGGCGTCTACGCGCGCGTCGCCATCAGCCTCTTTAAAATATTCGGTCTGCACAAAGTTGAAGTAGTACAACAGACCGATCCATGTAATACCGGCTAAGAAGTGGCCCCAACGTGCAAGATAATCTAAAAAGAGCATTTCCATCTCTTTCCCCTCGTCCTTTTGTTATGTTGCGCACGAATATATCGAAACAAGATAGCTCGTACCACCACTGCTTGAGGATTGAAGATGCCCGTATACACCTTGGCTCTGGCTGCATTTGTCTGCTGCCTGGCGCTCCCGGTCTATAACCATGCAGCGGATACTGACTCAGCCGTGATCGGCTACTGGGTCGGTGAAAGCTCCATTCTGCATGTGGAAAAACAGAACGGCCAGCTGACAGCTACTGTGGTTGCGCTGAAAGATCCGGTGTACCTGAAAACAGAAAACATCGGCACGCCAGGCGCCCTGCGTAAAGACGATAACAACCCCGAACCCAGCCTGCGCGGCCGCACGCTACTGGGACTGAATCTGCTGCAGAACTATGTTTACGAGGACAATCGTTGGCAGGGCAGGATCTACGACCCTGAATCAGGCAACACTTACTCGTCTCGCATGAGTGTTGATCGCAACGGACAGCTGAAGATGCGAGGGTATATCGGCGCCCCGATGTTTGGCCGGACCGCGATATTCAAACCGCTGACAACCTGTTCCGAAAACGTAAAAGTGATGCTGAGCCGCAGTCAGCGCCAGTTGGAGACGTGCAAAAGCTAAAAAAAACCCCGGTCAAGCCGGGGTTTTTTTAAGATCAACAGAACTGAAGTTCTGTTTACATCATGCCGCCCATGCCGCCCATATCAGGCATGCCGCCGCCAGGCATACCGCCGCCAGCATTGTCTTCGGGCAAATCTGTGACCATCGCTTCGGTGGTAATCATCAGACCTGCAACAGATGCAGCAGCCTGCAGAGCCGTACGCGTCACTTTGGCAGGGTCAAGAATACCCATCTCCAGCATGTCACCGTATTCGCCACTTGCCGCGTTGTAACCGTTGTTACCTTTTAAAGAAGCTACTTTATCCAGTACAACTGCACCTTCCGCACCCGCGTTCTTCGCAATCTGGCGCAGAGGCGCGCTCATCGCGCGTGTCGCGATAGCAATGCCCACATTCTGGTCTTCGTTATCACCTTTGACAGCTTCAGCAGCCGCAATTGCGCGAACCAGAGTAACACCGCCGCCAGGTACAACACCTTCCTCAACAGCCGCACGAGTCGAGTGCAGTGCATCTTCAACACGTGCTTTCTTCTCTTTCATTTCGACTTCAGTAGGCGCACCCACTTTAATCACGGCCACACCGCCAGCCAGCTTGGCCAGACGTTCCTGCAGCTTTTCACGGTCATAGTCTGAAGAGGTATCTTCAATCTCAGCACGGATCTGCTTGATACGCGCTTCGATGTCTGCACGCTCACCGGCACCATCAACAATGGTGGTGTTTTCTTTGGTGCTGGAAATGCGCTTTGCAGTACCCAGATCGTCCAGAGTAGCGCCTTCGAGGGTCAGGCCAACTTCTTCAGAGATAACCGTTCCACCGGTCAGAATCGCAATATCCTGCAACATCGCTTTACGACGATCACCAAAACCAGGCGCTTTAGCGGCGGTTACTTTCACAATACCGCGCATGTTGTTAACAACCAGAGTTGCCAGCGCTTCGCCTTCGATATCTTCGGCGATTACCATCAGCGGCTTACCCGCTTTGGCAACATTTTCCAGGATAGGCAGCAGATCTCGAATGTTTGAGATTTTCTTGTCACACAACAGGATGTAGGGGTCTTCCTGTTCCGCAGCCATGCTTTCCTGATTGTTGATGAAGTAAGGCGACAGATAACCACGGTCAAACTGCATACCTTCAACCACGTCGAGTTCGTTCTCAAGGCCAGAGCCTTCCTCAACGGTGATCACACCTTCTTTACCTACTTTGTCCATTGCCTGGGCAATGATGTCACCAACAGCTGAATCACTATTTGCAGAGATTGTGCCGACCTGAGCAATCGCTTTGGAATCTTCACAAGGGGTAGCCATGCCTTTGATGGCTTCAACTGCAGCAGTGACCGCTTTGTCGATGCCTCGCTTGAGGTCCATTGGGTTCATGCCAGCTGCTACGGCTTTCAAACCTTCCTGCAGAATGGCTTGAGCCAATACTGTTGCAGTGGTGGTGCCATCACCTGCTTCATCAGAAGTCTGGCTGGCTACTTCTTTCACCATCTGTGCGCCCATGTTCTCAAACTTGTTCTCAAGTTCAATTTCTTTGGCCACAGATACACCGTCTTTAGTTACCGTCGGGGCACCAAAAGATTTGTCCAAAACAACGTTTCGGCCTTTTGGTCCCAGGGTGACTTTAACGGCATTCGCTAGAGTGTTGACGCCGTCGAGCATCTGGCTCCGTGCGTCATCACCGAATCTTACGTCTTTAGCGCTCATCGCTTAATTTCCTCTATAAAATCGTTATCGTTCCGGCAGGGTTCAGCCTTCCAGGACACCAAAAATTTCGCTTTCGCTCAGAATCAACAGCTCTTCGCCGTCAATCTTCACCGTGCTACCGGCGTACTGACCAAAAATGATCTTGTCGCCAACTTTGACGTCAAGGGCACGTACATCACCGCCATCGGTGATTTTGCCGGTACCGGCGGCAATAATTTCGCCTTGAGAGGGTTTTTCAGTTGCAGAATCGGGCAAAACAATGCCGCCTGCACTGGTGGTTTCCTCTTCCAACCGACGCACGACAACTCGGTCGTGTAAAGGTCGAATGTTCATTTCAGTAAATCTCCCGTTGCTCCAGGAATGGATCACAAACCCCACAAAGCAGGGTCCCTAAGTAACCTTATTAGCACTCTCATAGGGAGAGTGCTAAAAGACAGGCCGCTATCATATGGCCGGTTTCTCAGGTTTCAAGAGCCAGCGCCTAATATTTGTGGCTATTTTTTCTCGTAATCACCTTCAATGATCACTGGACGGGACTTTGCAGGTGCATCCTGAGTTCCGTGAGCCCCCGGTGCTGTGGTGTGAATCTCAACGCGCTTGAGCAAAAGCACCACCAGCGCCTGACGGCTTGGTGGGAACAACAGGACAAAACCAACTGCGTCCGTGACAAATCCCGGCGTCAGCAGCAAGGCACCGGCAACCGCCAGCAATATTCCCTCAGCCATCTCCTGAGCCGGAACCTCCCCTGCGTTCATACGCGAAACACCGCGGGTAAGGGTTGCCAGCCCCTGGCGTTTGAGCAACGCCACTCCAATCACTGCGGTAAGCATCACCAGCGCGATGGTTGGCCATGCATCAATGTAGCCAGCCACCGTGATGAGCAGGTACATTTCAACAATGGGTGTTATGAAAAAGATCAGCAACAAGGGCATATTCTAAGGAGACCTTTTGAGTCGTAAGGCACCACCATTGTCAGCAAAAGTGGCGTTGTCCAGTCAATCTGGGGGCAAGGCGCACGATAATCAAGGCCAGGCGCCGGATCGCAGTACGGATCGCCGTACGGATCGCCGTACGCGAGTCTGGCAGGTAGTGGCGATGATCCCCGCCGGACAGGTTGCCACCTATGGACAGATCGCGGCTTTGATCGGGTTGCCTTCCCATGCACGTTTTGTCGGTACAACCCTGCGGCAGCTGCCGCAAAACACCAGACTGCCCTGGCACCGTGTGGTGAATGCGGGGTTACGGATCTCTCAGCGGGGTGGTGGTGAGGTTGTACAGCGTAAGCGGCTGGAGGCGGAGGGTGTTGAGTTTGTTGGAGGTAAGATTCCGGAGGGGTTTCGTTGGGAGGCGGGTTGAGGTGAGTGTTATTGCAGGATGGTTTCCTCAATAAGACCTTTCAGCTTAGGAAAGGCGTCGAGGCCCCGGGCGTGGGTAGCACTGTTTGCGCCGAACCTGCGCCGCTCCGCGGTGCCTTCACTCCCCAAAGAAGCCCCGACGAAGACGTCGGGTCTTTTTGGTCCGTTCAGCTTGGTTTTTTAGGGCGCAAACAGTGCTACCCACGCCCGGGGCCTCTTATTCAGTTCTGAATTGTGGTTCTTCCAGATGAAGGTGTTTGTTGGCAAGCCAGACTAGTGCGAGCACGGGCAAGCCAATGAACGCGGCGAAGAGGAAGAAGTTTACGTAGCCAAAGCTATCTACCACGGTTCCAGAATACCCACCCACCAGTTTCGGAATCAGCGTCATCAGGGAGCTGAAGATGGCGTACTGTACTGCGGTGAAGCGCACATTGGTAAGCGCAGACAGAAAGGCAATGAAGGCGGCGCTGGCGAGGCCGGCGGTAAGGTTGTCAGCAGAGATCACCACGTACAGCAGCAGTTCGTTTTTGCCCACCACCGCAAGCAGTATAAAAAACAGATTGGTCACCACAGTCAGCAGCGCCCCCAGAAAGAGAATGCGCATCACGCCATAGCGCACGGATAAAAGGCCACCCAGAAATCCGCCAAGAATCGTCATGAACAGGCCAAAAGTTTTCACAACGGTGGCAATCTCATTTTTGCTGAACAGCAGGTCCTGATAAAAAACATTTGAAATTACACCAAGGACGATGTCAGAAATTCTGTACAGCCCAACCAGGGCCAGGATAAGCAGCGACAGTTTTACGCCATAACGATTGAAAAACTCTCCCACCGGGGCGACGTAGGTATCCAGGACCATTTCGCGATTGACCCATCTGGTTGCACTGAGCAAAAGACCAATAACCACCGCAAAGGCAAGCGAGGCCAGCATTCGAACCAGTTCAAGGGCAAAGGCCTGCAGGGGTGGGGCTCCTTCCACGTAGATTTCAAAAAGCTGTCCAAGGAATACAAAGCTGAGCACAAACCCGCTGATGGCCAAGAGAAACATCAGCACAAAACCTGCGTAGTCCGCCGTGGAATGCTGGAGTTCCATGGTCCGATTCACATCGGGCTCGTTGATGATCAGGGTTGTTGCAACGCCAACCAGCATACAGGCGCCCATGATCAGGTACGTCATTCGCCACGCTGCGTAACTGTACTGACCCAGCTCCGAACCAAAATATGAAGCAAGGTACAAAGCACCCGCTCCTGCTAACAACATACCTACGCGGTAGCCGGCGATGTAGGTGGACGACATCATTGCCTGCAGAGAGGGCTCTGCGGATTCAATTCGAAACGCGTCTATCACAATGTCCTGGGTGGCAGAAGAAAACCCGAGCAGCACTGCTGCCAGAGCGATGCGTGTCAACGCAGCATCGCCTGCAACTGGGTCAGTCGATGCCATCCAGATAATCGCACTGATAATCATCAGCTGCGACATCAGCATCCAGGCACGCCGTCGCCCCAGCACACGGGTCAGAAGTGGCAGCGGCAACCGGTCCACCAGCGGCGCCCAGACAAACTTGAACGAATAACCCAGCGCCGCCCAGCTGAAGAACGTGACCGTTGCCCGATCTACCCCTGCTTCACGCAGCCACAAAGATAACGACGAAAAGATAAGCAGCAGCGGCATACCCGCAGCGAGCCCAAGGAACAGCATCGTGATAACACGTGGGTTTTTAAATGCAAGCAGCGCCGTACGCCAGGAGCGATCGACAGGCTCCTCAACTGGTTGCGCTTCAGACAAGTTGATCCGCTTCAGTCACGGAAGTTATCGAACTGCAGAGGTGTGTCGAGGTCTGCTTCGCGTAACAACGCCATCAGCTGCTGCAGGTCATCACGCTTTTTCCCCTGCACCCGCAGTTTTTCACCATTTATCTGTGCCTGCACTTTGAGTTTGGACTCTTTAGTCATTTTGGTAATGGCCTTTGCAGTGTCTCGATTAATGCCCTGACGCAGCTGGTAGGATTTGCGTTTCACCTTACCTGCACCTTCAATCTCGCCGGGCTCCAATGCACGGGTATCAACTTTCCGGCTGGTTAATTTGTCACGCACGATACTTTCGATCTGACCAATCTGAAATTCTTCCGGTGCGCTGATGACAATGGTTCCGTCGTTGAGTTCGATGTCGGCATCTATACCCTTTAAGTCGAAGCGCGTGCCCACCTCACGTAAAGCCTGATCAACGGCGTTGGTGATTTCATGCATATCCACTTCCGAAACAATATCGAACGATGGCATGGGTTCTTCTCCCTGTTATTTCAGTAACGATTAATGGTTCCTTGACATCAGGCCCTTGGTCGCATATCAAGATTGATCCGCAGCACAAAACGCAGCCCACGATACATGTCAGATTCCGACATTCCAATCTTAGTCGTAGACGACGCCAAATTCTCCAGCGCGATCATCGCCAAGGTGTTGCGAACCGGTGGCTTCAGCAATGTGCGATTCACCAACAATCCATTGGAGGCTCTGCGTTCAATAGAGAAACGACCCGCGCAGATCATCATTGCTGACTGGCTGATGCCGTCAATGGATGGTATCGAGCTTGCCCGCCGAATCAAAAAACTTGACGAAAGCCAGGATCATTTCAGCTACGTGATGCTGATGACTGCACGTGACGACTATGAAGCTCTGGAAAAAGCCTTTGCCGCTGGCGTAGACGATTTCATGAACAAAGCGCACCTGCGAACACAGCTGTTACCCAGAGTGGTTGCTGCGGATCGCATCACAACACGTCAGAACGAGTTGATGAAATCAAACAAGCTGCTCAGTCGTAAAGTCAAAGAGTTACAGACTACTGACCTGGTTGACCCGGTCACGGGTCTGGGCAATCTGAAATTCACCATGGAACGCCTGGATGCCACCCTGCGGGAATCAGAAACGCGAGGCGGTGCAGCTTGCCTGCTGCTGGTGGGCGTCAACAATCTGGAAGTGATCAAAAATCAGTATGAACCCGGCAGCATCGATGAATTGATGTCCGGTATCAGTGCCAAGATCCGTCAGCTGGTTCGGCCTCTTGATATTGTCACTCGCCCGGAACCGAATATTTTTGCCGTTACAACACTGCAGGAGAATCTGAAAAACTGCACGTCACAAAGCTTCAGACGCATTTTTGACAGCCTGTACATGCACTCATTCAAAACCTCGGAAGGCTATATACCGGTGGTTGTCGGCGTGAGCATCACCGCCGCGGACGCAAGCACCGGCCACCCACGAGGTCGTGAACTGATGGAATTTGCTTATCGTGGTCTCACCCGGTCTTTTGAAACCGGCATCATCAGTGTAAAGCCCTATGATCCTTCACCACATCTGGAAACCACCAGTGGTTGAGAAACAGCGCATTAACAAAGTGACCACTCGCGGTGGTGACAAGGGCAAGACCCGTCTGGCAACAGGTCGGGGTTTAGACAAGTATCACCCCATTGTGAAGGCAATGGGTGGTATCGATGAACTCAACAGTTATATTGGCGTACTCCGCGCCGTTGCCCATGACCAGCCACAAGATACGCTGGCGGCAATACAACAGGCATTGTTTGATCTGGGTGCGGTATTTGCCATGGAAGGTGACTACGGTGCAGCTACTACCGAGTTTTTGGAAAACGCAACGGATGCGCTAAATGAGGATCTACCACCCCTTTCCGAATTTGTTCTACCGGGAGGCGGGCCGGCAGCAGCTCAGGCACACGTGTGTAGAGCCGTTTGCAGACGCGCCGAAACCCTGGTGTGGGAGGTTGTCAGCGATACGCAGGACGCTCCCGCCAGCTATAGCGATGCCGCGCGCTACCTGAATCGTTTAAGCGACTACTTCTTTGTTCTCGCCCGCAGCTTAACCATTACTGATGAAACCCAATGGCGCGGCCCTGACGCCAGATCCTAGAGTACCAGACGCCGTATATCGGCAAGCGAACTCGTAAGATAGTTCATAAAACGTCCGCCGTCAGCGCCATTAATAACTCTGTGGTCGTAAGACAGAGACAATGGCAAAACCTTTCGCGGCACAAACGCCTCTCCATTCCAGACAGGTTTCGTCTGCAGTTTTGATACGCCGAGAATGGCCACTTCCGGGGCGTTTACAATCGGTGTGAAGCCTGTTCCACCAAGCGCGCCCAGACTTGAGACACTGAAGCTGCCACCCTGCAGGTCATCCATCGCCAACTTTTTATCCCGCGCCTTGTCTGACAATTCTGCAATTTCGGAGGAAAGCTGCCAGATCGACTTTTCGTCCGCCGCTTTGATCACCGGCACTACAAGGCCCTCGGGCGTATCTACCGCCATGCCGATATTGATGTATTGCTTGCGCACGAGCTGCTCACCATCCGCATGCAGAGACGCATTAAAGTTCGGGTACTCACGCAAAGCATGGCAACAGGCTTTGACGATAAAGGCCAGCGGTGTGATTTTGACTCCTTTACGTTCGGCTTCTTGTTTTAAGGACTGGCGGAAATCCTCCAGATCCGTGATGTCTGTTTCATCGTGCTGTGTGACATGGGGAAGATTCACCCAGCTGCGGTGCAGGTTATCTGCTCCGCGACGCTGGATCCGCGTCAACGGCACCATGTCTACCGGACCAAATTTGGTGAAATCAATTTGTGCCACTTGAGGCAGCCCCCCGCCGGTGTTGCCACCTGACTGGGTTGACTGCATCTTCTGTTTCACAAAATCTTTCACATCATCTTTTGTGATTCGATCGCGGCTACCCGTACCTTTGACTTCGCTCAGATCTACACCAAGCTCCCGTGCCAGACGCCGGGTGGCTGGACCTGCATACACTTTTGCACTGGCCGCGCCCTGGTCCTTATCATCGTCGCCGGATTGTGCTTCGGCTTTCGACTCTGGTTCGCTTTCCGACTTTGCATCAGCGGAGGATGCGGACTTCGATTTTTCTGCTGACTTTTCTTCTGCTGGTTTTTCCGATGATTCATCATCGCTTTTTTTACTTGTGCCCTTAGTCCGCAGACGTGCAAGCAAGGACCCTTCAGAGACTTCTTCATCTACTTTTACAGCTACTTCCAGCACCGTGCCTGCATATTCCGCGGCAATTTCCATCGATGCCTTGTCTGATTCGAGCACAACAAGCAGGTCATTCTCTTCGATGACATCGCCTTCCTGCACTGCAATTTCAATAACTACAACACCGGACGCATCACCAATGTCCGGCACAAGCACCTCAATTTCCTGCTCGCTTTCACCCGAATCTGATTCGGTTTCTTCAGACGAGGCGGTTTGTGTGGATTGGGAAGATTCTTCGGTATCGTCCTGGTCTTCTTCTGCTGCTTCGGAATTTGTCTTATCGTCGCTGGACGCATCACTTTCATCATCGGTATCGTCTTCTTTGTCGTCACGCTCTTCAGTTTCAAGCGTTGCGATCACATGCCCTTCACCAATGCGATCACCCACTTCCACCTGCAGAGACTTCAGCGTGCCCGCTGCTGGCGAAGGAATGTCCATGGAGGCTTTGTCTGACTCAATGACCACAATGGAGTCATTTTCAGCCAGGACATCACCGACAGCCACACAGATTTCGATCACTTCAACTTCGTCGATATCACCCAGACCGGGAATCTTTACATCCATGGTGTTTCCTAAATCAGGCGCGGATTGGGTTTGTCGACGTCTATGCCGAGCTGTTCACGCGCTTGTTTGACGTCTTTTGTTGAGATGACCTGCTTTTCTGCAAGTCTGGCGAGTGCAGCCAGCGTAACAAATTTACGATCTACCTCAAAAAAGTGACGCAGTTGTTCGCGGGTATCGCTGCGACCAAAACCGTCAGTACCGAGCACATGATAAGGCGCTTCTATACAGCCGCGAATCTGCTCTGGCAGAGCCTTCATATAATCTGTTGATGCCACTACCGGCGCATCACCGGCAAGGCATTCGGCAACATAGGGTATCTGTTGGTCTTCCTCAGGATGCAGCAGGTTGTACCGGGCTACATCCTGAGCCTCGCGTGCCAGCTCAGTAAAGCTGGTCACACTCCAGACCTCAACCGACACGCCATAATCTTCATGCAGGGTTTCTGCTGCGGCTTCCACTTCACGAAGAATTGTGCCGCTACCCAGCAATCGCACTTTCTTCGTCGAATCTTCACCCAGAGTACGTAACAGATACATTCCTTTCAGAATGCCTTCTTCAGCACCTTCAGGCATCGCCGGATGCTGGTAGTTTTCATTCATTACCGTGATGTAGTAGTAAACGGGTTCCTGCTCTACATACATACGCCGAAGGCCTTCATGCACAATGACCGCAAGCTCGTAACTGTAGCAGGGGTCATAGCTGATGCAGTTTGGCACCGTGGACGCCAGTAAATGACTGTGTCCATCCTGATGCTGCAGACCTTCACCATTGAGGGTAGTGCGCCCTGCCGTACCACCCAACAGAAACCCTCTGGCTTGCAAATCTCCTGCTGCCCAGGCCAGGTCACCAATTCGTTGAAAGCCGAACATTGAGTAGTAGATGTAAAAAGGGATCAGAGTGTACTGGTGATTGCTGTAAGAGGTTGCCGCAGACAACCAGGCAGCAAATGCACCTGCTTCATTGATGCCCTCTTCCATAACCTGGCCGTCTTTGGATTCAACGTATGAGCTGAGCTCATCTGAGTCTTCGGGCTCATAAAGCTGGCCAACCGATGAGTAGATACCCAACTGGCGAAACATCCCTTCCATACCAAACGTACGCGCTTCATCAGGCACTATCGGTACAATGCGTTTGCCTACCTGTTTATCACGCACCAGCGTTGCAAGAATCCGCACAAAAGCCATGGTTGTACTGATGGTCCGCTCGCCACTGCCTTTCAGCTGGGATTCAAACGCGGATAGCTCCGGAATCTCAAGCTTGGTTGGATCTTTGATACGTTGTGGTATTGAACCACCCAGCGCTTCGCGTTTCTTTTTGAAGTAGACCATCTCCGGCGAATCATCTGCCGGTCTGAAATAAGGGATGTCTTCCAGCTCTTTATCCGAGAGCGGCACATCAAATCGATCGCGAAATTTTTTCAGCTCGTCCTGATTGAGCTTTTTAACCTGATGAGTATCGTTTTCCGATTCACCCGCATCTCCCATGCCGTAACCTTTAATGGTCTTGGCAAGAATGACCGTAGGCTGACCCGTATGGTTGGTGGCAGCATGATAGGCGGCATAAACTTTGTACGGATCATGGCCGCCGCGATTAAGTCGATAGATGTCATCATCCGACATGTTCTCTACCATTTTGAGCAGCTCATCGTCCTGCCCGAACAACTTGTCGCGGACGTAGCCGCCGCCTTTGGCTTTGTAGTTCTGGTATTCGCCGTCAACGGTTTCATCCATTCGCTGCTGTAGCAGCCCCTGCTCATCCTTGGCAAAGAGCGGGTCCCACAAGCGGCCCCACACAACCTTGATGACGTTCCAGCCGGCACCACGAAAATAGCCTTCAAGCTCCTGAATAATTTTGCCGTTACCACGCACCGGACCATCCAGGCGTTGCAGGTTGCAGTTCACCACAAATATCAGATTGTCGAGTTTTTCTCTGCCTGCCAGGGACAGGGCGCCAAGGGACTCAGGCTCATCTGTTTCGCCATCACCAAGGAAAGCCCAGACTTTACGATCACCCATCTCTACCAGACCGCGACTGTCGAGATATTTCATGACATGGGCCTGATAAATCGCCTGCAGCGGACCCAGGCCCATGGATACGGTTGGAAACTGCCAGTAATCGGGCATCAGCCACGGGTGCGGGTAAGAGGACAAGCCTTCACCATCAACTTCCCGGCGAAAGTTATCTAACTGCTTTTCATCAAGGCGCCCTTCAAGATAACTGCGCGCGTAGATCCCTGGGGATGAGTGACCCTGGAAGTAAATCAGATCACCTGGGTTGTCGCCGTTAGGGCCCCGGAAAAAGTAGTTGAAGCCAACATCGTAAAGGGTGGCCGACGAGGCAAAACTGGAAATATGTCCACCCAGCTCGCCTGGACGTGAATTCGCGCGCACCACCATGGCCAGGGCGTTCCAGCGAATCAGACTACGGATGCGTCGCTCCATGAAGAGGTCGCCAGGCATCACGGCTTCTTTTGCCGAAGGTATTGTGTTGCGATAAGACGTGTTGATTGTGTAAGGCAGGCTGGCGCCGGTCTTGGTCATCCGTGCAGACAGGCGTCCAAGCAGGAAATTCGCGCGATCAGTACCTTCATTTTCTAAAATGTACTCTAACGAAGCCAGCCATTCGCGGGTTTCTTCCGCGTTTGTTTCTTCCAATCCGGGTTTGGCCATATCTACTCTCAAATTCCTTTTTGCCTGAACGCTAAGCTATCTCAATATGAGTATAGCTAGCGTGAATTATTTGCGGAAAGCTGAGGCAACAATCTTCGATGAACCCCCAGATAGAGGCCTTTCCAGTCGAAAAACCTACCGGGGTCGTCTTTGCGCCCCGGCGCAATATCATTATGACCAACCACAGCATCGATACTTAATGCCGGATACTTTACAAACAAAGCCAGCAACACACGTGTGAGCGCGTCGTACTGGGCAAGATCAAACGGCATATTGACCGCACCCTCCAACTCAATACCGATAGCAAAGTCGTTACATCGAGGTCGATGACGCCATTGTGATGCGCCTGCATGCCAGGCCCGCTGGTCGAAAGTGACAAACTGCTCCAGGTCACCGTCGCGATTAATCAGCAGGTGTGGTGCAACTTCTACACCCGCCAGATCATGGAATGTAGGATGTGCGTCGAGATCCAGACAACCTTGAAACAGTGCCTGTGGGTTACCCGTTCCAAATTGTCCTTCCGGCAGCGAAACACAGTGCAAGACTACCAGTTCGGGTTGCCGATTATAGGGCCGCTCATCAAAGTGAGGGCTGGGCATCCAGTTGGCGGCATCCAGATGGTGCAGATCATCCACGACCACAGCTGCGTAAATCCTACTTAGTGAAATGGTAATGACGGGCTACAATTGTCCGTCTTTGTATCCCACAACACCACCAGGATAACGAGTTTTATGGCACAGGGCACATCGGTAAAACCACCGCCAAATGACAGTGTAGCCGCCAACGTGCGCACTGCGCTCACCGAGGATATTGGCGCAGAGGATGTTTCTGCCGCCCTCATTCCTGCATCTACAACCGCGCAAGCGCGTGTTATCACACGGGAAAACGGCGTATTCTGCGGCGCGCCTTGGGTGATTGAAACCGCGCGCCAGGTTGATCCGGCGATCAGCATCTCCTGGTTTGTACATGATGCAGACTCAGTAGATGAAAATCAGACACTGTTCGAGCTGCAAGGGTCAGCGCGCAGCCTGTTGACTGCAGAACGCACGATGTTGAACTTCGTCCAGCTTCTGTCAGGCACTTCGAGCAAGACCGCAAAGTACGTCGGCTTAATCGCGCACACAGACACGGTTTTACTCGATACCCGCAAAACCATCCCCGGGCTACGCCTGGCACAAAAATATGCGGTGACCTGTGGTGGTGGCCGCAACCACCGCATGGGTTTATTTGATGCCTATCTGCTCAAAGAGAACCATATTGCTGCCGCGGGGAGCATCGCGGCTGCAGTGAAAGCCGCCCGCGCAGCGCACCCGGAATTGCCTCTGGAAGTAGAAACCGAAAACCTCGAGGAGTTAGCCCAGGCAATCTCTGCGGGTGCTGATATTGCGATGATCGATAATTTCTCACTGGTCGATACGCGCACAGCGGTGAACATGGCTGACGGGAACATCAAACTGGAAGCCTCCGGCGGCATCGATGAGAAAACCATCACAGACATAGCCGCCACAGGCGTGGACTATATTTCAATTGGCGAGGTGACTAAAAATATTGATCCGCTGGATTTATCCATGCGCTTCATTTAACCAGTACACCGCTTTTTTACGGATCAAAAAAGTTGAGGCTTCCACGCTTATCATGAGCAGATTTTCAGCATTCGCTATACACCTCGGGATTAGTTTCCTGATTTTTCTGGTGCTCGCTTATCTGATCGTTTTTGATTGGTACCCGGGATATTTCTTTCAATACGATGGCGGTTGGCGCGGTATGCAGATTATCGTAGCCGTAGACCTGGTCCTCGGTCCTCTTCTGACTTTGGTGGTATTCAAAGCAGGAAAACCCGGACTGAGGATGGACTTAAGCTTAATCTGCCTGTTTCAGGCCGCCTGTTTGATCGCGGGAACTTACATCGTCTACTCAGAGCGGCCCCTCGCCGTAGTTTACCTCGATAGCCGCTTTGAAGTGATCACAGCAGATGATTTAGCTTTTTTGGATAAGTCTGAGCGGCCTGATTTTGATCAGTTCCCCGGTGATTATCCAAAATGGGTCAGAGTTGATGTACCAACTGATCTGGAAGAAGCCAGCCAGTTTAGAAGATCGTATTTCAGCTCCGATCGGAATACCGCTACTGCGGTCCATTGGTACGCTCCATTTGATCCACTGCAGCAGCGCTTTGTAGATCAGCCGCGCAGCCTGGAAACAATCCTACGCAGGCCCGGCGCCCAGGATGCGTTAGACCAATGGGTCGAGACCCATGGTGGCAAAATTGAAGACTATAATTTTTATACGTTCTCTACGAGATATGTCTATCTTTTTATCGGCTTTGACAAAGAAACCGGGCAAGAAATCGGTTTCCTAGATACGATTCCGATTTAGGCGTCAGTCTGAATGCAGAAACCGCATTAACCAGGAAGCAGGGCCGGGTCTGGGCCTGTAGCCAGTCCGTATCTGGCGGCATTTGTTTATCGATTTTTGGAGCGCTTTCGAGGCGATTTTGCGTTGCAGCTCAACAAGCTTAACACCCAGCTTGTCGAGGTTGTTGATGTCCCGCCTGGAAATCAGTGCACACCACTTAGCTGCGGTAAGACCAACCTGCAACGCTGCCTGAACCTCTCCTGCAGCGACAAGGAAATCAATCAATCGGATAGAAACATCAACATCCTGAGGATTCAATTCATGAGCCTGTTTGATGACAGCACCTGCTTGCACCGTCAGATTCTGTTCCATTAAAACGTCAAAGTATGTTGCTGAAAGCTCTGAATTCCAGATGTCAGCGGCAGAGGCTAGGCGAAATTTATCAACAATCTCTTCGGCTGAGGATGTTTGTTGTAACGATCTGGCATCACTTTTTAGAAGCAACGCTTCTGCATAAACCGGGATGCCCCGTCGCCTGTTTAATCTCTGAGACAGTTGAGCAAACTCAAGCATCTTTTGAGGGTCATTGCGTATAGACGAAACAAAGGGCATACCTTTCTGATTAGAAAAGACGCCATAGTTAAAAACATCCAGAAGCAGATATCCAAGCAAGACGGCGAAAAATAAAATACACCCGACCAGCCCGCAATAGATCACCCTGAATACAGAGCCTGGCTCCGTCTGCATCGTCTGCTTCTCATTACTTCCAATGCTGAGGCTGAGTAGCAAACCTAACAGAATCGCAATCGGTAACATGTAAAACACAAAGTTCAACGCTGCATGGAGCATTGCAATGCCAATTGCCAACAAAAAACCTAAGCCTGGCACCCATGACTGATTCTCGACAAACAGTCGAGAGCAACGCGCGCCCATGAAAACCACCAGGACAGCCAACGGCAACAGGCCAAAAACGCCGAGCTCCAGATACATCTGCAAATAATCATTGTGAAGATACAGACCCGCTGTATTCTGTTCGGCAATGGATCGGTACTGCGGATACAGCAATGAAAAACCGAATACCCCTACGCCTAACAATCCCGCATGTTCAGTTATCATTTGCCAGCCAGAATCGATCAGCAACATCCGAGGCGAGACACTTTTATCTGATGCACCTACAGTGTCTGCAATATTTGCTAGCAGTTCCGCAGTTCCGCCCAGGCTATACGTAAGTGCTCCCACAAGTGCAGCAGCAGCTACCCAGGCCAGCGTTTTTCGATTTTGTTTTTGCCTGAACCCTAGCCCAGTCCAGAATAATAGAGCGCCAACTATTACTAACCAAGAAAATCTGGAGTGCGTGGCTAACAATGTGCACACAAATACAAACGAGACTATGGCAACAACTGGATTTCTGTACTTCGGAGAATCAGCGAACAATCCTGACGCATTTGATTGGTCAGGGTCCAGTTGACCATGCACCCAGGGTATCCAAACCAGGTACAGCAGCGTTGCATAATTGTTAGGGTCAAGCATGGGACCGTGCGCCCGCTCGCCCCAGCCGATGTATCTCACTACGCAATACACGGCAGACAACAACAACATCATAAAGACGATACGAAAGACCAAGCGCGCGTTTGTCGCCAGGCAGGCAAGGGTAGTTAGCGGCAACATTGCTAGGATAAGCGTTGGAGCAAAACTTGAGTCAGGACTCTGGCTAAACCACAAATAGTGTGTAACCAAACCTGCCAGCGTCAGAAAGCAGGCAACGCTGGCTTCAGGATTTTGCATCACGTGCTTGCTTAGATTCTTTGCACCAAGAACAACCAAGGCCACAAGAAACAGGAGCAAACTATAGAAGAGGAAGGCTAAATTGACGCCGGGGTCAATAAAAAGAAGCGAACATAAAAAGGTTAGGCTAAGGAACAGCGCGGCAAAATCTATAGAAGTTTTCCTGTTTCCAATCCAACTTCTCATGTTTGCTCTAACCTGATTGGTGCCGGAACGCGGAATCGAACCGCGGACCTACTGATTACGAATTAGTTGTTCTTCGAGGATGAAATCGTGTCAAATCGTAGTAAAGCATTGTATTTCCTTGTATTTACAGTGTTTTAAGCTGTGACACGCTTCTCGACCGCATTCTGCTCTTGCGCTAAGATGTGCTCTCACTGTGATTATAATCACAGTTCAGAAAGGAAATAGAAAGCAATGGCACATACTCAAGAGATCACAGGGCCGTTTCTCGCGAACATTCCGCGGCGATACTGGCCGAAGAAGACGCAGAAATCAAAGCAGACTTTTGTCAATGACACAAAGTCGAAGCTGAAGCTGCGGCTCACCCTGGTAGACGGCGGCAAAAACATCAGCGTTAGTTGCTTTGTTAAGTTCAACGGCAAGCCTTATACCCTGGGCTCATACCCTGACGATTTCGAAGACGTCCCCCTGTCAGAAATCAGGGAGCGAGCGAACAGGGACTACGAAACCTTGAAAGAAGGTAACGACCCGACACCTAACCCCCTGGACGAAGTCGAAGAGATGGACCTGAACGAGCGAGTAACCCTGGCGCAAGCGTTCGCCCGGTTCGTCGCCCGCAAGGAAAAGACCGCCAAACCGAAAACCGTCTTCGACTATAAAGAGACCTGGAAACGTTTTATGTCAATGCGTGATGAAATGCTCACCGTTGACCAAGCAGACGAAAATTTCGTGAACACCAAGTTCCTGTCTGTCGAATCCAAGGCATACGCTAACCGGTTACGCTACATACTGCGCAAAGCAATTAACTATGAAAGGGGGGTTGCAAAGATAGCCCCGCTCAGTGATGAACTAATAGACAATCAGCACAAAATACCGCCGCGCGATTGTCGCTTCGATGTTGACGAAGAAGACGACTCAATTTCCGGCGACCTGGGTTTCGTTCTCAAAATGGCCTACGAATGGGCTCAGTCAGGTTTACAAATACAAACCAATTCTGGTCCGAGAGACCGAGGCTGCAATAGCCATACAGACGCACAAAGACGCGTTGCCGGTGACCTAATTTGGTTCCTGGCCCTGGCTGGGTCGCGTGTTGGTGAGACTCGAACGCTGCGCTGGGACAACGTCGACTTTGAAAAGATGACCGTTACCTTTCCAGAGACAAAAAACAAGCTGCCGCTGACCATCCCCATAACCGCGCCATTGAACCGGGTGCTTCAACGCTGCTTCAAACATCGGGAGCGTTTTACAGATGCCCGGCAAAATTGGGTCTTCCCTGGCACAAAATCCGAGCAATTGAGTACGACAGGCGAACTATGTGTCGGCCCGTCTGTAGGCTCTAAGTTCTGGAAAAAGTGCACCGAAAAGCTAGGGCGAAACGTCCGCAACCATGACTTCAGACATGCATTTGAAGAAATCGCTTCCTACGAATTAGAGATTAAGTCGAAGTACGTCGACAGCCTGATGAACCATCAGGAGAAAATCCCGGAAAAGATGGGGAAGCGCTACCGCAGGAATGAACGTCGCGCCGTTAAGATGTCGACGCTACGAATACATGCCGAGACCATTGCGGATCACATAGAGGCGCTAGGGGTGCCTGAAATCGAGGCAGAATTCGAGCCTAACTAGAACCCACAGTTTATCCACACATATACGTATTGACACTTTTACATATGCGCTTAATATAGCCCGCATGGTTCGTGACGCGTTTACTGGCGCGGATCAGACCTGACTTGTGACGTGCAGCCTGAAGGTGTCCACCACGATGGCTGCAACCCTTCGTCATAGATCGCTGGGGGGTGCTCCTTACACCCCCTGGCACTTACTCGCCGCCTCCCCATCTACGGCGATTCCAAAACACATCGCAGGAATACGTTATGTCTGAAGTACAAGTATCAAACCCGTTTCTACCCGCGGTCGAATATCTCGCGAAGATGTGCGACATCAACGACGACACGGCACGCCGCTGGATAGTAGCCGCGGATACCCCTCGCATGATCGGCGGCAACCGCAAAATCAGGGCTCGCAAGTCTGACCTAGACGCCCTGATTCAATCGAAAATAGTCGGGGGCGACGCATGATTGCCTCTGTAGCAGTGGTCAGGGAACTGTCGTCTCAGTCGATAAGGATTACCGCGACTGATGGCAGCGAGCTTGAGATAGGCGCGGAACGAAAAGGCGCCAGCGGCAAAATCATATGGCCGCGCGAGCAACTGCTGAATTACAACCTCATACGCCGCAAATTCATTGTTGAAACTGGAACGGTGTTGGAGACCCTCACCCCCAGCAAATGGGCGAAGCACCTAAACGAGTGCTGGCTACCGCTCTAACTCAGTCGGAGAAACTGTTGAAACCTATCGAACACATTAGCCAGAAACGCTACTGGCAATTTTCCCGCGGCTTAAAGTACGTCAAGAAACAAGACGGCACACTGAAAGGCAAGTACATGACAGGGGACGAATATGACGCCCCTTTCGACGCCCTGGTTCTGAAGCAGCACTTCCAGGGCTTGAAGCGCTTTGGTTTTGATGCCGTGCGAAAGCCTACCCCTTGCGTGGTCATCGACGTAGATGTTCCCGGTGCTGACGTCGTAGGTGCTTTCTCGCACCTGCCTTGCGTCATCTACGAGTCAAAATCTGGCGCCCAGAACGTTATGTTCACCTTCAAAGAGCCCCAGTCAGACATTGACTGGAAACACCTGACGGGCTGGCAAACAGAAATAGCCCGGCGGTTAGACGGTGATAAAGAGAAGATTGAGATTCTGCCCGACAATAAAAACCCAACGCTGAATTTCCCTGGTTTTGGTATCGAGTCGGACTACCCAGAAAAGCTGAAGATTCTGCACCCTGAAAACATCGAATCAGGGGACCAACTGCTTGCCCGGCTTTCTGGTATGGCACTCCCAAGCGCAGAAGCACTGACGCAACTGAAACCCAAGTTCGGCGGAATAACACGCGTCGAACGGGAACACCCGACCCCCGCCAAGGCGCCATTGCCACCAGAGCCGCCAGCGTTTACCGGTAGCCGCCTGGCCGAGCAAGCCAGCTTTTGCCTGGACGCCATCGATCGCCCGGACGATTACCACACCTGGATTTCCGTCGCCCTGGCATTGAAGGCGGCATTCTGCGGACAGCATGACGATGACGAGGGCTTCAAGCTCTGGTGTGAATGGTCCCAAACCGCGGATGAACACGACAGCGAAGAAGACCTGCGCTCGAAGTGGAACAGCCTTCGCCCATCAGAAGAAGCCGGAGACCTTAAACCCCTGGCGCTGATGGCGCGAAAGTACGGCTTGAAGTTAGGGGGCGAAGACCTGGACTGCAACGACGAGACCGTCACAGCCCTGTTTATGGATCGTTTCGGCAAGCATTACCGGTTTGTGCCTCAAGAAGAAAAGACCCGGCGATGGTACGTCTACCAGTGTGCAACCGGTCACTGGGTGCCGCAAAGCTCCCTGGCTGTTGAACTGTCTGAACTGGCCGAAGAGTGGAACAAGCAAGCCCGTCGATACGAAGACGCCGCCAAGAATACCGACGGACTGCCTCAGTTTGTCGCTGAAGCGTTTATGAAGAAGGCGAGCAAAGCCCGGGGATTCAGGGACCGGTTGCGGGGGCACAATGGGCTGACTGACTTCGAAAAGTACCTGCCCCAGCGTTACCCGGTCATCGAACGCTCGTTAACAGAGTTCGACCAAGCTCCGCACTTCGCTGGTGTCAAAAACGGCATTCTCCACCTATTGAGCGGGCAGCTTGTTGACCCCAATCCGAACCTGTATATCAGCAAGATACTAAACGCCAGTTTCGAACCCGATGCACAGTGTGAACTGACAGAACGGTTCATCGCTGGCATGGGCGAGACTGCCGAAGACATGCAGCGGATTGCCGGTTACTGCTTACGCCACGACAACCCCCTGAACGCCTGTTTCTTTATCGACGGGGCAGCGGGAACAGGGAAGTCGACGTTCATTAAATCGCTCAGTCGCTTAATGGGCTCACTGGCACGTAGCACGAACCTGGCGGTCTTTAAGCACAGCCGACCCAATGGACCGAGCCCTGACCTGGCGAACATCTATGGTCTACGTATGGCGTTTGTCCCCGAAGTGGAAGGGGGCAAGCTGCACAACTCCGCGATAAAGAACGCGACAGGGGGTGACGAGGTCACAGCCCGCCATCTGAATTCGCCACCGTTTAACTTTGTCCCTGCTGACACGAAGCTGATCCTGTACGGCAACGAAACGCCAAATATACAAGGGGTAGACGAGGCGCTCAGGGACCGCATAAAGGTCGTCAAATGGCGTGCAGTCCGGTTCCGCGGTGAACAGGGTGTCATCCCTAAGATTGCCGAGCGTATGAATACAGCGGCGCTTCTGAACTGGGTGCTGGCTGGATACATGGAAGTCGGCAAGCGTGGGCTCAACCTGTCTGACCTGGTACAAGCTGACTCCGCTGAATATTTCGAAGAGCAAGACATTCACAAGCAGTTTATCGACGAGTGCATGGTGCCCCTGGTCCAGGCAGTCGGTGCCTCAGCGAATACGTCTTATGTGCCCTTCAAACAGATTTACCGGGCATGGTGTCAGTGGATGACGTACAGGGGCATGCGGGAAGAGATCAACAGCGAGGGACCGACAGCGAAGAGACTCAAAGCTGCTGGACTACCCCTGACCAAAATCAAGGATCGAACCAAGGCGTCTATCGTCCAGGGCTGGGCAATCAACACTGAAGCAATGCTCGAAATATCGAAAAATACTAACGATTCTGATTATTGGTCTAGGGAGGGCGATGATAGAGGGTTTAGTTATATCAAAGTGATTTCTAAGAACCAAAAGTTAGTTTTCCAGGATCGGCTATAATGTCTCCATTTTTTCTCCATTATGCGGTGCGTGTTGTGGTGCGTAGTCAGGGGAACCCGCCGCGCTGGAAGCCGCATGGCACGGGGCTAGGGGACACTGTGGTGTGTGTGGTGTGTTGTTTGAAATTATTCTAATCAGATGACCTCTACGAGGAACAAAAAACTTTTCTATGGGCTTAGACTAAAAATGGTTATTTACGACTTCACACCCTCCCCCTGGTTTGGAGATGTGATGGTAGAGCCCCTGGTTCCTATTGGATTCACCGCGCGACAGGCGGCTTTTTCAGCGCCCCTGGACACGATTACACCCTGGTAGAACGTCTAATCTATGATCAGTCGTTCTATCAGTAAGAATGGGGCTCTCAGGGACGTTTTGCCGGGTAGAATGTGATTGTAATCACACTCGTTTCAACCCTGTTTTGGAAATGTTAATAAAATCAACGACTTAGAAAATCCACTTTTAGTACTACTTTCGTACTACTTTAGGCATAATAAGCACCTTTTTTAGATCATTTGGTTATATGAAGAAGCCCACAGGCAGACCTCGCCTTAATCCACCCAAGAACTGGCGCGAAAAGATGGACGCCTACTGCATCAAGGTCACGTCTAAAACAGCCCTGGCTGCTCGCTTTGGCGTCAGCATCCGGGTATTTGACCGCTGGCTTGCTGAAAACGAGGCAATGGAAATACATATGCTGGATGCCTGGTCCCGGGCAGATGAATCAGTTATCGAGACCACACGACGCGAAGCTGTAGCCGGATCAGCCATGCACAGCAAGCAATATTTCCAACACGTCAGCCACCAGACCCATATGCGGGACATTCAGCGAGTCGAAGCCGGACGCCCTAACCACCAATCCCTGACCGTCAACGGCGACATGAACGTCACAGTCAACGCCCTGCCGAAGCCGACCACCACTGCCATTGACGACTATCTGGCCGAACACGGGCTTCTACGCGGACAGAAGCTAATCAGGGAAGAAGAGCCCGACTTCACACCCGAAGCCGACAAGCCCGTCATTGTGGAACACCAGCACGATGCCTAAGCAGTCAACCTGCCCCTCATGCAGCAGCCCCTTCGTACGCTACGGCACCGAGAAAGCCTGCCGACGATGCCGGAACGCTGCCGGTCGACTGCCCTGCATCCGATGTGCAAGACGCACACCCCTGAACGACGCCAACCTGTGCCCCAATTGCGCCGAGCGTGAGCATGTCTGAACCCGCCCTGATCCAGCCACCAGAATTCCAGATTATGGAAGCCCAGCAGAAAGTGCTGTCGCTGCCTTACGGCATCAATATGAATGCCCGCGGCGGTCGCGGCTCTATGAAATCTTCCACCATGATTCTGCGCATGGCACAGCGTACCCGCGACTTCCCTTTCGCCGACCACGTCGTGATTCGCATGCAGCATGACCACCTAACCTCGCTATGGCGGGAGACTCTGCGCTTCTTCAAGATTCTCTTCGGCCCTGAACGCGTGCAGTCATCGAGCCGACCCCCTTACTACGTCCGGGTTATCACTGGCGACATGGCTGCAACCATAGATTTTCGCATCTACACCGGTCCGGAAGACGAAGAAAACCTGCGCGGTGCAACCTGGTCAGGGGCGCTGATTGACGAAGTCGCCCTGTACCCTGACGGCTCTGTACTGGCTGACATTGGCCCGTCTCTACGGCAAGCGGGCATTCCGTCCGAGATCATGCTCACCCAGAACCCCTACGGTGCAGCCTGGCTGGATTCCCTGAACGATCACCCTGATTTTGAGCCGTTTATTGACGAGTTCGGCGAGCCCTGGGTCACCTGGTGTTGGGACTTCCGCGACAACGGCTTCATTGATCAGCAGAAGATGTTCAACACCCTGAAGCGGAAAATGCAGGAAAACCCCTACATGGGGAAAAGCTGGTTCACGGGTGAAAGTGAAAACTCCGGACTCGATTTCTTCTTCGAAGTTTGTTTTGAGCCGCGCCGGTCACGCATTCCACAATGGGAGCACGTGCCTTCGTATGGCTGGACACGTCCCCAGCTTGCAATTGATCCGGGCGGTACGGCTCCGAGTGTTGCTTACTTATTTACCCAAAGCGAGCGGACCTGTGTTGGGGGCGATGGGACAATCTACCCTGCCGGATCATATGTGCTGCTTGATGAAACCGACACGGCGCTACCGGACAACCTGCGTTTTACGTCCGTTCAAACTATCCCTGAATTCTGCAATCTGTTTGTTATCCCGATGTGCGATCAATGGGGCATAACTCGACCGCGCGGTGTTGTTGACGATGCCGCTTTCAACCGTACCGGACACGACCGGTCACATGCTGATCTTTTTGTTGACGAAGGCGTCGCTGTCAGACCTGCACGTAAAGGCAGACGGGAGCACGGTCTTGCACGCATGCGCTCGCTACTGGCGCAAGCAAACGTCCCTAATGCACGCGAAGAGGCCGGGCTTTACTACTGCCCCCGCTGCACCAATTTCGAAAAAACGCTGCCCAAGCTGCGTACACACCCGCGAAACAGTGAGGATCACGAGACCGACAAAGTCGACGATCACTGGGCAGACGCGGCGCGGTATGCACTGACGCGGCGCAACTCGAAAACCACCCTAACCACGATGAGGTTGTAAAAATGGATCAACGGAGAATGAAGCTGCTCGCTTTAGAGCATCGCGTAAAGAACGCGGACGACGCCGCCAAGGTTTGGATAAACCGAGCAACGGAAGCGGTAGACACCCTGGGCGCTATGGCCCTGACGCTCAGTCAAGACGAGAACCTGTCTGACACTGGTAGGTTTACCCAGATCAAAGAGGCCCGGGAGAAACTGAAAGCGTCACATGTTGACCCTGTCATCAATGACATAGCAGCACGCCGGGCGAATCTGCAAGCCGACCGGGAGAAGGTGAAGCCCACAGCCGAGCCAATGGACCCAATGACGAAGGACCGAATGATTCGCGCTTTTCAGAACATGCCCCCCGCTGATAGAAATCGCGCACTGGCAAGCCTGAAAGACGAGCCGGAACTTGCCCAAGCCCTGGCGGAAGAGTCGCCCCTGGTGACGGGCATCACACCAGATACTCGCAACATGGCGGCGAAGCTGGTTATGAAATCCCCTGACCCGAAGAAGCTGGGCAAATTGGATAGTCAATTGCGCGTCCTGGATGACGTCGAAAGTTATGTAAACACAATTGCGCACGAGGTAGTCGCACAATGAAAATTAAACTCACCCCACAAGAACACGCTGACCTGGACGAAGAGTCTCAAGGCACATACACGCCACTGAAGAAAGGCGACGACGTCACCGGCTTTGTGCTGACTGAAGCGTTCGAGTATGGCGAAGAGCGTGCAGCATCCCTGCACAATGCCCTGACCGCTGAACGAGACGAGAAGAAGACCCTGAAACAGCAACTCGCTGAAGCCGGGGGTAATTCTGAAGAACTCAAACGGCTGCGCAAAGAAAACCAGATTAACGAGGCGGTTGCTGCCAATGATGGCATTCCAAAGCTGCTCAAGAATCATTTGAACAGTGTTTTCGGTGAAGACGAAGACGGCAAGCTGACCCCTTTCGAAGGTGGCGAGCCGATCAAAACAGAAGACGGTGACACAATGACCGTGTCGCAATACGTTGCTAAAATGAAAGAAGACCCAGACTTCGCGACGATGTTCTACGGCAAACCTCGCCGTGGTGGTGGCACTCCACCTGCTACCGGCGGCAACAACGGCTCTAACGTTTCCAGACTACTGCGACGCTCGCAGATGGACAGGAAACAGAAAGCTGACTACCTGGGCGAATTACGCGCTCAAGGTTTAAGTTCACAACAAGCCCTGGATAAATATCTTCGGCTCCCTGAATAGGTAATCTTATGAAGAACTCAAACGTCGCAACCCCACGCGAAGACTACAAACAAGCAACCCCACGCTGGCACATGATCGAAGCCATACGCGGGGGCACGGAAACCATGCGTAAGGCGGGTAAAACCTACCTGCCCATGCACCCTGCCGAGATCAATACCGGCTATGAAGAGCGTCTAAGCACGAGTGTATTTACGAACTTCTATTCGAAGATTGTAAAACGCATGATCGGAAAGCTTATGGACAAGCCCCCGGCAGCATCCGAAGAAGCCCCTGAACGCATCGGTCAGATTCTCGACAACCTGGACCTATGCGGCAATTCGATTGAAGTGTTTTCTCGCTCGCTGCTTGAATCGGCTATCGACGATGGTCTAACGCACTTGCTGATTGATCATCCGACGGCAAACAGTGCCGATGTCACAACGCTCGCCGACGAGCAAAGTGCGCGGCCTTTCGTTCGTCTGGTCACCGCGAAAGAAATTATCAACTGGGATTCCGAGATTGTTGACGGTGTACAGCGTCTAACGCGCGTTCATCTTATGGAAACGGTTGAGATAGAAGACCCTGAAGACCCCTGGTTCAATAAAACCGTGCCGCAAGTGCGGGTTATTCGTCCTGGCGCTGTTGAAATATGGCGGGAGAACGATAAAAACGAATGGGTACAGATTGACCTTTTAGAGACTGACTTCGAAGAAATCCCGTTGGTTACCCTGTACACCCGTAAAACTGGTTTTATGACTGGCAAGCCGTTGCTGCTCGATGTTGCTCACCTAAACGTGAAGCATTGGCAATCCAACAGTGACCAGCAATATGTGACCCATCAAGCCCGCGTCCCAATACTGCACTTGAAGCAAGCAGACGACGGCATTTCAAACGCTGCCCCGGAAATCGTGATTGCCCCTAACAGGGTGGTTAAGACAGACACCGACGGCGATTTGAAATATGTTGAGATCAACGGCAAGAACGTTGAAACCGGGCGGCAAGAAGTGCTCGATATTGAAGACCACATTCGCCGCCTGGGCTCTGAAGTCATGCTGTCGCAACGCCCTGGATCAGCAACAGCGACCGCGCGTGCCCTGGACCAGTCCGAAGCTGACGTCGACCTTTCGGCGATTGCTGGCGACTTAGAAGACGCGTTGAATAACATGTTGACCTGGCTTGGTTTCTGGATCGGTGAAGACAACCCCGGCGCAATTCACACCTTCCAAGACTTTAAAGCCCTGGCGCGTGATGAAAAAGACGTCGAGACGTTGCTGAAGATGTATCAGTCCGACGCACTGTCCCTGAACACGTTGCTGGAAGAGTCGAAACGCCGAGGATTACTCGACGACCGTCTCGATTTGGACACAGAAATAGCCTTAATCGAGAATACACGGGAGTTCACTGAAGGGGGTGACCTCGCTGCTTAAACTGGTATAATTCGACCCGACCCCGTCGCTATGTCAGCGCGAATGCTGACACCCTCCCTGGCGCGATGCCTTTGTACGGAAATGGTCAACCAAACTTAAAACACAAAGGTATTTATTATGTCTACTTCATCTGAAGACTATCGCGACACTTCGACTTGGCTGTCGAGCGTATCCGGTCTGGTTTACCCAGAACTGGTACAAGCCGGTTTCTCTGAAACCCTGGTTCAGAACACAAACGTGTTCAATGCTGCGTCTAACAACGCTATTCAAATTGTGCCCGAGTTCAATCGCGGCGACTTTCTGAACGAGAGTTTCTTCAAGTCAATCTCTGACTTGGTGACTCGTCGGAATGTTGGCAGCGTGAGCCCTGGCAACGATTCCGTAACTCCGAAGAGTCTGTCTCTGGGTGAGTTTGTCAGCCCCCTGATTAACCGACGCATCGGCCCGGTTCAAGCAACGCTTGAGTCTTTCCGCAAGCTGGGTATGGGCGGCACGAGCCCCGAAGAGATTTCTCTTGCACTGGGCGAACAGGTAGCAAAAGCCGTTGCGGTTGATTACCTGAACACTGGTTTGGAAGCAATCGTCGCGGCAACTCGCAACCAAGCGGCAATGAGCATCGACATCGGTTCTGGCGCAAGCCCACAGCGTAACCTGACCAGTAACGACCTGGTCGACACACTGGCACAGTTCGGTGATGCCTCCAGTCGCGTTGTTGTCTGGGTTATGCACTCAACTGTGTTCTTCAGCCTGGTTAAATCGCAAATCACTGCGAACATCGACGGCATTTCTAACTTCGCCTTGGCGAACGGTTCCCCAACAACTTTGGGTATTCCTGTGCTGGTGACGGATGACGACGCGTTGTTCCGCTCTGGTTCACCTGGTGAAGTTACGGAATACACAACTCTCGGTCTCACCGCCGAAGCTGTGCAAATCTTCCAAGCCCCCGGCGCTCCCCTGATTGACTTCGACACGATTCACGGCAACGAGAATCTGGTTGTAAGCATGCAAGGTGAGCACGAGTACAACCTGAAGGTGAAAGGTTACCAGTACGATGTTGCTAACGGCGGGGTTAACCCGACTGACGCTGTCATCGGCACCGGTAGCAACTGGGATAAAGTAGCCACATCCAACAAAGATTTGGGTGCTTGCTCTATTGATTCTTTAGGTTAAAGCCTAAAATGTTGGAGCCTGGGGTATCCTGGGCTTCCTTTTTGAGCACACAACAATACGTTGGAAGTCCGCTCTCACGCTGATGGGGGAAGCTGATGACGAAACCGAGACAGCAAGACTAACGAAGAATCACGCTAATCTATCGAACCATCCTGTAAAGAATATGCTTCGATCGAGTAGGAAAGGTGCCAACGGCAATGTACATTAAGACATCAATCTACCAACATTGGGCGCAACCCATACAACAATTGATTTGTGAACAACTGAACTTTACAACGCGGGTTATGTCAGAGCCTAGTTAAAACAAATTTACCGGCGGGTAAAGTAACTGCGCTCCAAAGCATGAACTGCCCCGTCACAAAGTTGGAAAACTTGCCATGGACAGAAGAAAGTTTTGTTACGCATTAGTAGCGAGCTACCTAAGTATCGGCTCCTGCAGTGCTCGCGGTCAGGGTTTCCCAACGGGTGAGGGAATTCATGACCTAGTCGAACGTGCAAACTCTGAAGATGACGAAGGAATTGTAGCCTCAGGGGCTCTATCCGCAGAGGGATGCATGTTGAGTGCAGGTATCGGCTCCAATCCATTCGATGGCGTTTTAGGATCATCAGGCAATGTCGGAGTTGATAGGTTATTTCAGAGGGAGGGCGAATTCTTACTCCGCTCATTTCCTGTCATTCCTTATGGATATTTTTTACGCGACGACAATGCACCAAACGCGTTCGCGAGCTCCAAATCAATTAACCGGAACGGACCTCACGGCACTATTCTCTTCGGAATTCGACTCTTAACGGAGGAATTTGAGCGAGATGGTGGAGCAGGGTTCGCCATCCCAGGAATATTCGCTCATGAGTTTGCACACATTTTCCAGTTCAGTTCCGGCTTTCAAGCACCAACCCCAATAATGGAACTTCACGCTGATTTTCTGGCTGGATGGTACCTTGCGCGCAGATCCCAGATACCCGGAATTTGGACGGACGTACGGCCGGCGCTTCAGAGCTTCTTTGAAAAAGGCGATTACGCTTTCAATGACCCGTCTCACCACGGAACGCCTAATCAGAGATTGGCAGCTGTTCAGGCTGGGCTAGTAAGTAGGACCAGCCGTGCCGACGAAGCATTTGCTTTAGGTTTGAGATATCTTGGTCAGTGATTATTGCACGAGCCTGAGTTGGTATTTGTTAAGAGTTAAGAAGAGTCGGAGGATCAATGTTTAACAAAATGAAAGAAAGCGTGGCTATTTTCATTTTCTGCACGGTTTCCACCGTTGCCAATGCACAAGATGTTTGTACAGTCGTAAAAGAAGCTATGCTCGACCTAGCCTCCCAAACATCACCTACTTTGGTGCCCGACGATTCTGCTTGCACATCCTCTCCGAAAAAACTTGAATGCTCATGGGCGTATGAGGACTCCATTCAGACAGCTCGTAACCAATACGAAAGTCTTGAAGCTGATCTTAAGGACTGCTTACCAGCCCATTCGGGAGTACATTTCGAGAATGGGTATCGATTTCGATCGAGGGAAGTAAAGCAAGGCGGGGATCGTTGGTTTACCCGAAAATTCAGCATACTAATCGAGTGGGGGAATCGTGACCTCTACGAAACCGGATTTCTATCAGTCGGGACGAATCTCGCTGAATTCAAGGGGAATTCAAACATCCAGTTCCGGGTTTCAAAAGTCAAATACTAGGAACCATCGATACTCGCGGCCACCCCGGTGAGAATCGTCATCCAAGACCGGAGGTTACCAAACGCAGGTTCAAAACCGCCACGGCCGATAGAATTTCCTAAAGAGGGTGAGACGCTTAAAATCCTTGGCGTCGGGATGTACAAAAGCGGATGGTTCGTTTAGAAACCGAATTTAAACGTTATTCACCGTCCCGCACCTACTCACTGTACGTATTTCAACTAAAACTCTTCCAAATATTCTAATATAGCCGAATGACGCAAGAATACGGTTCTCCCGAACGCCCTAAGCGGCAGGTATACATCACGAAAGATGCGGCGCTTCTGTTAAAACGAGAAGCAAGCTATCGCGATAGCCAGATTTATGAATTGGCGACAGAGGCTGTTTTAGACTGGTTAACTGTGAACGCTGAAGACCCCGGCGTACGCTCGACACTTGATCTTAATCAGGGCGATGATGATTACGATTCAGTTACTAAGTAGTGTAAAGACTTATCACCGTCTTCGACGGCAATCGCCCATACTCTAGATAGCTAATCCTTCATTGGGGAGTTGAAATGGATGCTAACGACGAAGAGAAAGACCTAGTAGCCCGGCAGGAGCTCGTGTTAGCTCGATTGCTGGAATGGATACGAGCAGCGGACCTACGATTGCGGTTAGTTCTGCCTCTCTCAACAACAATGCTGGGGGCACTCGCGCTGCTTGCTCCTCCATTCGCTGATTGGACCTGCGTTGGTGGAATAATGGCGTTGACGGCAACTTCTCTCTTGGTTCTTAGCATTGCATTTGCAGCGCTTGCATCCTTTCCTAGAACGAGCGGACCACTTGGTTCTTTGCTGTATTTTGGGGGGATCGTTTCCAAGGAACTGGACCAGTATAAGACGGCCGTAAAGGAACAGACTCAAGAAGCATACCTTAACGATCTCATTTGTCAGTGTCACAGAAACGCACAGATAGCAGAGCGAAAGTTCTTGTGGCTCCAGCGCTCTATCGGCTGCATGTTTGCAGCTTCAGCCCCTTGGGTTGTTGCTCTCTTCCTGCTTTACAGTGGCCGCGGGTAAATGGCTACTAAGTCGGACGAGTTAAAAAGTGACGTTCAGACGATAATCAATACGCTTTGGACTAAACGCAAGGGACAGCAAGTCCCGCTCACTCCGCAGGTGGCCTTGGCGGGCGGCGCTGTAGAACTTGACGCGACCTTTCTATATGCCGACCTTGCCAATTCATCAAACATGGTGAAAGAGCTTGATCAACGAGTGGCTGCAAAAATCATTAAGAGCTTTCTTGCTACGTCAGCTAAACTAATCAGACATCGTGGCGGTAACATCGTGAGTTTCGATGGTGACAGAATACTTGGCGTATTCTACGGTGGTAATAAGAATACGTCCGCTGCGAGGTGCGCCCTAAATATCAACCACACCGTAACAAAAGTCATCCGCCCAAAGTTCGAGGCGCAGTACGATTCAGTGAGAAGAGCATCGTTCAAGATTCAACACGGTGTTGGAGTAGATACTGGAACCGTACTCGCTGTTCGGGGAGGAGCGCGTGGAAGAAACGATCTAATTTGGATCGGACGAGCACCGAACCTTGCGGCGAAACTTAGCGACCTGCGTGAAGCTCCCTATTGTTCGTTTATCACCGCCCCAGTTTACAACGGTATGCTCGACTCTTCCAAGTTTTCGGATGGTAAGTATATGTGGGAAAAATCTTCTCGCAGTTTTCTTGGCGACAATATCAATATATATCGTTCGAAATGGATTTGGTCACCATGAACACAAACCAGGGGGTTGAACTGACCCCCTTGTTTCGACGATACCTCTTGAGCCTTAAATAGCTCTGATGCATGCCGTCAAATAAAAACCAGCACTTTGTTCCTCGCAGCTATTTAAGAGCGTTCTCCCCTGACGAGAAAAAGCGAACGATCAACCTCTTCAACCTTGATAGAGAACGATTGATTTTAGGCGCATCTATTAAACACCAGTGCTCGGGCGACTACTTCTATGGAGATGACGAAGAGTTAGAAGAAGCAATTCAACTCGTTGAGCGTTCGTATGCTGAGGTGGTAAATGACATCGAACGCTATGAACCAGTAACGGCGCTGCACCAAACTGTCTTGAGGAGATTCTGGCTTTTACAGTTCTTACGAACGGACGCTGCCGCAAGAAGGTCCGTAGAGATGACGGATGCAATTGTAGACTTCGCCGGGCCGGAACTTGAAAAAAATCGATTTAGCATCAAAGACGCTGTGCAAACGGGCATGCAAATCTACGCCGAACAGATGTCAGCGATAGATGATCTGAAGATCTGCATTGTCAAAAACAACTCTAAGACACCCTTTATCACTTCCGATAATCCAGCCACGCTAACTAATCGGTGGCACTTTCAGGACTCACGCACAAACGGCAGCAATTTCGGACTCACCGCAGCGGGTGCATTGGCTGTTCTCCCGATCTCACCCAAGATTCTGATGCTTGCATATGATGGTGACGTGTACTCGATTCAAAAGAATCGGGGTTGGGTCCAGATAAAAGGGGACAATGACGTAGATGCGCTCAATCAACTCCAAATCTTAAATTGCTGGGCTAACATTTATCTACGGGATGATATCCCCGTTAACTTCATAGCCGACTGCGCCGATCGTTGCCGGGGAAATAGGCCTACTAACCGCTACATAATTGACTACGCGGTACTGAAAGAAAAAACGGACGAAGGTAGCATTTACCGCACGGTTGCCAAAGAAGCGATTCCGGACGGTGAATCAGCCCTGGTCCACTCGCAAAGTGTATATGGAGAACCCACTCACTGGCCCGCATTTGTTCGCTATCGCAAAAATGGAACCGTTTACTACAATGGTAGTGCTGTGGGATACGTTCGACGGGCACCAGCAACCGCTAGGGGGGCTCGGGGGTTCAGGCAGCTTCGATCACGACAGATTCCACCGTCATCGGTGTGATTACGATTGTGATTACGGCCTTCGGCCAGGTGCGGCGCCGAAAGGGGAACTCCTCTAAAAGCAGCATTCTATAAGGAACCTGATTGGTGCCGGAACGCGGAATCGAACCGCGGACCTACTGATTACGAATCAGTCGCTCTACCAACTGAGCTATCCCGGCCTGAACCAGGCGCGTAGGATAATGGCTGTCGGAGGAAAGGCAAGTCCAAGGTGGGCACACCAGCTGTACCCTAAGGACAGGCAATCCGATCAGGATAACGCACACACACAGTTAGGCCGTCTGGATGTACTGCGGTAACCTCGTAGAAAGTACCATCGCTGGGATCTATCGAATAGGTGATGCCATCATTATTGCGTGGTTCCCACCCGATAGCAGCGTCTATCGCATCGATATCTGCCAGATCATTCGCATAGGCACCAGTTCGTAAAAAGACGTCTTCCTGAAAGATTTCAATGTTATCAATATTTCCACGCACAACCCCCTCTTGTGAGGTTTCCACATAGCCTTGATAAGCGGGCAACGCAAACGAGAGAACTACTCCCAAAATCACTACAGCCACGAGTAACTCAATAAGCGTCATGCCATTCTGTCGCTGCTTAGGGCTAGAGAATTGCTGATGAGAATATGCTTGTAGATGTTCCATTTAATCCTCGATTTCTCACTACCAACTAAAAATAATCGATTCGAACCGGAAACAACAAAAGGGCAGTCGTGCTACCCTTTTGTTATTAAGCTGAACAGCAAGCTGTTAGCAATCGTTTGCGGACCAGCAGACAACCTGATCGGTTGTGCTCAGGCCGTTGAAGTCACCATAAGCGGGGCGAGTAATGGTCATAACCAAGTCGCCGGTAGCGATGGTTCCGGCAGTTACAGCTACGCCAACGGTACCATCGGCATCGTTAGAAGCAGCAGCGAATGCAGCCGCACCCTCAGGAGAACCGGTGGCTACTTTAGCCGTACCCATTTCAGCGTTGAAAACACCTTCCCAATCAGTCGCCCAAGCGTCACGCTGACCGGAAATCGTTGCTCTGTCGAGCGAACCCATCTGGAGGCCCGTACGAATACGCTGCATCTCAGTAGAGACGAGATCAGTAGCAGCTTCCCAGTGTGAATTCACTTTGGCAGTGTTAGCGGTCTGGATATAAGTCTGATAAGCAGGCAAAGCTACTGCGGCCAGGATGCCGATGATAGCTACCACGATCATCAATTCGATAAGGGTGAAACCCTTTTGCATTGCGTTTTTCATTTAGAATAAACTCCGTTACTAATGTGTAAAAACGTGGCAGCCAAAGACGTTGGTCATGCAAGCCGCGCCCGTTGCCGAGATATAAAGCAAACCGTGTGCCAACCTTGTCGCCACACATTCCTTCAAGTCAAATCACCATACTTATCAGTGAGTTAGATGAGACTGGCAGATCGCTTTTGTTTCTGTGAGCTTTCCTCATCAGCGCAATACGCCACTGTATACTTACTCAGAATGTCACTAGCTGACGCTGGCGGTCACAGTCCTTAACAACCTGCACAGTGCCTATTATATTGAGCTTAGCCCAGAACGGGAAATCCACACGCCGGTGTCGCAGGGTTAAAGGCGGGACAGATTCCCACATGCTATTTTGTGATGGGCTTATCGACAGCCTAGTGACACAGGCATAGACTTATTGTGCTGCGGCTGCGTATCGTGACGATAACCGGTGAAAGCACTAAAATCAGCACCCTATGTAGCTCCGCTGCACGCCGTTTGATAAGGATCTTGAGCGCTGTATGGCCACAGAACCAGTACCAATTAGCGGCCTCGCGCGACGTCTCGTCGACGAAGGCCTGATAGAGGCTGAAATTGCCTTAAAAGCCACCGATGATGCCCGCAAGGCAGCTATACCTCTGGTCAGCTATCTTGTACAGAACGGTTTAGTTGAGGCTAAAGCCATTGCGGCCAGCGCCGCTGAAGAGTTTGGCGTGCCGCTGATGGATCTGTCTGTTTTTGACATCGACAGCGTCCCTAAAGACCTCGTCAAAGAACAACTGATCAAACAACACAACGCGCTGCCCCTGGTACGTCGCGGTGTGCGCCTGTTTGTCGCGGTCTCTGACCCGACCAATCTGCAGGCGCTGGATGAGATTAAATTCCAGACCGGTGTGAACACTGAACCGGTTCTGGTTGAGGAAGACAAACTTGCTGCCTTAATCGATCGTTTTCTTAACGCTCAGGAAGACAGTGGCCTGGGCGACCTTGATGGCGACGATCTCGAAGATCTCGACATGGAATCGTTCGAAGATGGCGGTGATCAGGGCGAAGACGAAGATGTAGGATCCGGCACTGACGACACGCCAATTGTCAGGTTTGTGAACAAAATGCTGTTGGATGCCATTAAAACCGGCGCATCAGATATTCACTTTGAACCTTACGAGAAAACCTATCGGGTTCGCTTCCGTACCGATGGTGTTCTGCACGTTGTCACAACGCCACCTTCTAATTTGGGTCAACGTCTGGCTGCACGCCTGAAAGTCATGTCCGAGATGGACATCTCAGAACGTCGGGTGCCCCAGGATGGGCGCATCAAGATGAAGTTATCGAAAACACGGGCAATCGACTTCCGCGTGAACACCCTGCCCACCCTGTGGGGTGAAAAAGTTGTACTACGTATTCTTGACCCTTCCCAGGCAAAAATGGGTATTGAAGCTCTCGGCTTTGAACCCCTGCAGCAGGAACTGTTTCTGGACGCGCTGCATCAACCTCAGGGCATGGTACTTGTTACTGGTCCTACGGGCAGCGGCAAAACCGTTTCCCTGTACACAGGTCTGAATATTCTGAATACCCACGAACTGAATATTGCAACTGCTGAAGACCCGGTTGAAATTAACCTGGAAGGCATTAACCAGGTCAACGTGAATCACCGTGTCGGTCTGGATTTTGCGGCTGCACTTAGGTCATTTTTGCGTCAGGATCCTGACGTCGTAATGGTAGGTGAGATTCGTGACCTGGAGACTGCTGAAATTGCAATTAAGGCTGCTCAGACAGGGCACATGGTGTTATCCACCCTGCACACCAACTCCGCCCCTGAAACACTGACCCGCTTGCGCAACATGGGTGTGCCGGCTTTTAACCTGGCAACCTCCGTCAGCCTGATTATCGCCCAGCGTCTGGCACGACGCTTATGCCCTGAATGTAAGACATCTCTGGACGTGCCGAAGGAAGTGCTGGACGAGGAAGGTTTCACAGAAGAAGACATTGCCAGCGGTTTTCAGGTGTATGAGGCCAGTGGCACAGGGTGTGACAAATGTAACGGCGGCTTCAAAGGTCGTGTGGGAATATATGAAGTAGTTAAAATAACGCCGGAGCTGTCTCGTATTATCATGGAAGACGGAAACAGCATCGATCTTGCTGAACAGGCCAATCGCCATGGGTTCAATAACCTGCGACGATCAGGTCTGATGAAGGTTATGCAGGGTGTTACCAGCCTGGCAGAGGCAAACCGGGTCACGACCGGTCACTAACGCTCATTTTGAGTGTGACGACAATCACGGGTAGTAGTAGAACATGGCCGAAAGTGCAACATTCCTCTGGGAAGGCAAAGACAAACAGGGTCGCAAGACCAAAGGCGAGATAAAGTCGTCTACTCCGGCGATAGCTAAGGCTGAACTGCGTCGGCAGGGCATTGTTGCGCAAAAAGTTAAAAAGAAGAGCGCTGGCATAAAATTAGGCGGTGGCGGTAAAGTTAAGCCTGCCGACGTCGCGTTGTTTACCCGCCAGATGGCAACCATGATGCGCGCCGGTGTACCGTTGGTACAGGCATTCGACATCGTTGCTGACGGAGTTGACAAACCCAAACTTGCAGAACTCATCCGCGAAGTCAGAAACGATGTTGCAGGCGGTAACTCTTTTGCGGCGTCAATCCGACGCCATCCTGACCAATTCGACGATCTATTTTGCAACCTTGTAGATGCAGGTGAGCAGTCAGGCGCATTGGAAACCATGCTTGATCGTATTGCCACCTACAAAGAGAAAACTGAATCCCTGAAAGCCAAAGTACGCAAAGCGATGACCTATCCGATTGCCGTATTGGTGGTTGCACTTATCGTCTCTGGTATTCTGCTGATAAAAGTTGTTCCACAATTTGAGCAGGTGTTTGCTGGCTTCGGCGCTGAACTACCCGCTTTCACACAAATGGTGATTAACTTTTCTGAATTTGCACAGAGTTACTGGTACATGATTCTTTTTGGCATCATCGCAGCAGGGTTACTGTTCACAGAGGCGAGGAAACGAATAAAGAGCTTCAGCAACGCCTTAGACCGTCTGAGTCTGAAGCTGCCAGTTGCCGGTGATATCATCGAAAAGTCATCCATTGCACGTTATGCAAGAACGCTCTCGACAACTTTCGCAGCCGGCGTTCCGCTGGTTGATGCACTTAATTCTGTTGCAGGATCTACAGGCAACAACGTCTATGTAGAGGCGGTTTACAAAGTGCGGGATGATGTTTCCACTGGTCAGCAATTGAACTTCTCCATGCGCAATACCGGTGTGTTTCCCAACATGGTTATCCAGATGGTCGCCATCGGCGAAGAAGCCGGCGCGCTGGATGATATGCTGGATAAGTCAGCAACCTATTACGAAGAGCAGGTCGATAATGCCGTCGACAACCTCACCAGCCTGATGGAACCGATGATCATGTCAGTGCTTGGCGTTCTGGTTGGCGGCTTGATCATCGCCATGTATCTGCCGATCTTCCAGTTGGGTGCTGTTGTCGGGCAATAGGCACATTCTCGGTGTCTCTTGAGCTCCTGACCACCTATGGCTGGACTGGCGCCGCGCTATTCATCTGGGTAGCACTGAGTATCGGCAGCTTCCTCAATGTGGTTATTTATCGCCTGCCGGTCATGCTGAACCGTGAGTGGCAGGCGCAGGCCAGCGAAATCCTGAAGCTCGAGCCACCAGAGGCATCCTCAACGGAACCGTTCAATCTCATGGTGCCCCGTTCGCGGTGCCCTAACTGCCAGCATCAGATCACCGCGATGGAGAACATCCCTGTTTTAAGCTGGCTTTTTCTGGGTCGAAAGTGTTCCAGCTGTAAAAGCCCGATTTCCTGGCGCTATCCGGCTATTGAGTTATTCACGGCTGGCGCTTCGATTGCCGTCATTGCCGCATTCGGATTCACCTGGCTGGGCCTGTTTGCCTGCCTGTTCACATGGATGCTGATCTCGCTCACGTTCATCGACTACGACACCCAGCTACTCCCTGACCAGATTACCTATCCGCTGCTGTGGCTGGGATTGATTGTGAATAGTTTTTTTGTCGGCATTGTCAGCCCACACGATGCACTCATTGGAGCAATCGCGGGCTATCTTTCGCTCTGGCTGGTCTACTGGGGATTCAAACTGGCAACCGGCAAAGAAGGCATGGGCTATGGCGATTTCAAACTGTTTGCTGCTTTAGGTGCCTGGCTCGGCTGGCAGGCCCTGCCCAGTATCATTCTGATCGCGGCGTCTATCGGCTTGTTATATGCCTTGCTGCAGATTGTCCGCTCGAAACAAAGCGCGGGGCAGGCGATCCCATTTGGACCTTTTCTGGCGACTGCCGGTTGGGTCACCCTTATCTTTCGTGATACCGTGCTGGCCGTTTTTCTGCCTTAACGTTTATTGAATCATGAAGAACTGGCTGGTAGGCCTCACTGGAGGCATCGGCAGCGGTAAAACTGCTGCTGCAGACCGATTCATTGCCCACGGTATCACCACTGTCGATGCAGACCTCGCCAGCCGCGCCGTTGTTGCACCTGGAGAAGAGGCCTTAAGCTTAATCGCTGAGCAGTTTGGCGATGATATCCTGCTGGCTGATGGGAATCTGGACCGCGCCAAACTGAGGCATATTGTTTTTGCTGATGAGTCAAAAAGGCGGTGGCTGCAGAGCCTGCTACACCCGTTGATCTCCAATTATCTGCGCCAGCACATTGAACAGGCGACATCTGAATATGTCATTCTGGTCAACCCTCTGCTGATCGAGTCCAGACAAACCAGCTGGTGTAATCGCGTACTTGTTATTGACGCGCCGGAATCACAACAGGTGACACGCACAATGGCGCGCGATAATAATACGGCTGCACAAGTTGAAAACATCATGCAGGCGCAGCTGCCCCGGGATGTGCGTCTGCAGGCGGCTGACGACGTCATTACCAATGATAAAGATCTTGCCCACCTGCATGCGCAGGTGGATGAACTGCACCGGAGGTACAAAGAATTATGTCGAACCCAGCCCGAATAGTTTCCTGCCCAACCTGCAAAACAACGGTTAAGTGGACCCCACAAAACCCGAGTCGGCCTTTCTGCTCAGAGCGCTGCAAGCTTATCGACCTGGGCGCCTGGGCTTCAGAAGAACATGTCATTCCAGGCGATGCGGAACATCAGGATATCAACAGCGAGGACCTGGAACGTTAGGTTCGATATTCCGCGTTAATACGCACGTATTCGTAAGACAGATCGGTGGTCCATACTGTTTCCTGGGCTTCGCCCAACCCCAGATCGATGGTCACAACAAATTCATCCTGCGCCAGCACCGCGGCGCCCAGGCTTTCCGAGTAGCTCTGCGCCATTAATCCGTCTTTTGCTACCTGAACATCGTCAAGCCACAACTGCACTCTTTCCGGCAGCAGATCTTCTACTGGTGACCGACCAATGGCCATACAGAAACGCCCCCAATTGGCGTCGCCGGCAAACATAGCCGTTTTGACCAGCGGCGATTCTGCAACGGTATAAGCAACATTCAGACAATCGCTTGAGGACCGTCCACCTTTGACGTGCACGGTTACAAATTTAGTGGCGCCTTCACCATCACGCACCAGAGCCTGCGCAAGGTAAGTGGCGACTTCGTTTATCGCCTCAGATAACGCCTGATAGGCAGGTTCATTTTCAGAGACAATCCTCGGCAAACTGCTCTTACCTGTACACGCCAATACAAAACTATCGTTGGTAGATGTATCACCATCCACGGTCACACGGTTAAAGCTTTTCTCAACTGCAGTACTAACCAGTTTCTGCGCCAACCCGCCTGCCACGCCTGCGTCACAGGCCAGATAGGCCAGCATGGTTGCCATATTTGGTTTGATCATGCCGGAGCCTTTGGCAATTCCGGTGACCGTAACCTCATGACCGTCAATATCAATCTGCCGCGAGATTCCTTTTGCGCAGGTATCGGTCGTCATAATGGCCTGGGCTGCGGCTAACCAACCATCTTCACTTAATTGCGCGGATGCAGTGTCGAGGGCAGTTTTCAACTTACCCACCGGTAACCGCTCACCGATGACACCGGTAGAAAAAGGTTGTATCTCGTCCGCAGGCAGCTGCAGCTGACGCCCGGCGTGGGCACAGACCTCTTCTGCATCGACAACCCCGTATTCACCCGTTGCGGCGTTTGCGTTGCCGCTGTTCACTACCCAGGCACGCACTCGATGCTGACGCTGACGCGCAAGGAGAACCGGTGCTGCGGAAAAATGTGACTGGGTAAATACGCCACCTGTTTCGCTGCCCTCTGCCAGTTCGAACACCGCAACATCATCGCGCAGGGTTTGTTTAATACCGGCACAGGCAGTGCCGATCCGCACACCCGGCACAGCGAGCAGCTGCTCCGGAGCACTCAAATTTACAGCCATACTCTGCGGCTCCGACTAGGCTACTTTACCGTGGCACTGCTTGTACTTTTTACCCGAACCACAGGGACAGGGTTCATTGCGCCCAACTTTGCGCTCATCACGGACAAATGTTTCCACTCGATCCTGAGGTTCGCTGTCACCACTGGATACACCAGCGGCAACTGCGTCTGGGCCGCCTAACGCGGAAGAGTCATCATGGGTGAAGTTCATTCTCTCGGCGGCTTCAGCTCGGCGCTTGCGCTCCTGTGCCTCAACTTCTTCAGGTCGTTCTATCTGAATCCGTGAGAGCATACGCACGACATCAAGCTTGATGTTAAACAGGAGCTCCTGGAACAGCTCAAAGGACTCGCGTTTGTATTCCTGTTTCGGCTGTTTCTGAGCGTAAGCACGCAAATGGATACCCTGACGAAGATAATCCATGGTGGCCAGGTGTTCTTTCCAGCGTTGATCCAGAATCTGCAACATCACCTGTTTTTCGACCAGGCGCATGTCGACGTCTACCGCCTGCCACTCACTTTCTTTACCTTTGTATTCCGCCTCTATCTGGTCGATGACCCGTTCGCGAAGTTTTTCTTCATCGAGGCTGTCATCGTCATCCAGCCATTGCTGGATGGGTTGCGTAGATCCAAATTCGGTCTGCAACGCTTCGGTAAGACCCTGGATATCCCACTGCTCTTCGAGACTCTGAGGTGGTATGTACTGAGCAAATACATCATAGACAACTTCTTCGCGTAAACCTTCAATCGTCTCAGAGATATCGTCTGCAGCCATGAGATCACGTCGCTGCTGATAAATGATCTGCCGCTGATCATTCGAAACGTCGTCATATTCCAGAAGGTTTTTACGGATATCAAAGTTGTGCCCTTCAACTTTGCGTTGCGCGTTTTCTATAGATCGGTTAACAATCCTGTGCTCGATCGCCTCACCATTCTCCATCCCTAACGATTTCATCATACCGCGAACACGCTCTGAGGCAAAGATTCGCATCAGATTGTCTTCCATTGAGAGGTAGAATCGGCTGGAACCCGGGTCACCCTGCCGACCTGAGCGCCCCCGAAGCTGGTTGTCTATACGACGCGATTCGTGCCGTTCCGTACCTATAATGTGCAGACCGCCTGCCTCAATCACCTGATCATGGCGTTGCTGCCACTGCGCGGTTAGCTCCGCCTTTTGAGCCTCACTGAGTTCAGGGTCGCGTTCAAGCTCAGCATCCAGACTGCCACCCAGCACAATATCTGTACCACGACCGGCCATGTTGGTTGCGATCGTGACAACGCCAGGTCGCCCGGCATCAGCAATGATGTCAGCTTCGCGTTCATGCTGCTTTGCATTGAGCACGCTGTGTTTGATACCGCGCTTGTCCAACTCGTTAGAAATGATCTCCGACGATTCAATCGACGCTGTACCTACCAGTACGGGCTGGCCTTTTTCTATCCGCTCGTTGATGTCTTCAACAATGGCGTCGAATTTATCTGCCATGGTCAGGAAAATAAGATCGTTCTGGTCATCTCGGATCATCGGCTTGTGGGTCGGAATGACAACAACGTCCAAACCATAAATCTGATGGAACTCGAAGGCTTCGGTATCAGCCGTACCGGTCATGCCTGACAATTTGTTATACAGGCGAAAGTAGTTCTGGAAAGTGGTGGACGCCAGTGTCTGGCTCTCGTTCTGAATTGCCAGACCTTCTTTGGCTTCAATCGCCTGATGAATGCCTTCTGACCAGCGACGACCCGGCATGGCTCGACCGGTATGTTCGTCAACAATGACAATTTCACCATTGTTGACCATGTAATCTACATCGCGCTTAAACAACGCGTGTGCTTTGAGCGCCGCGTGGACGTGATGCAGGAGATTCAGATTGGTCGCCGAATACAGGCTTTCACCTTCATCAAGGAGTCCAAGTCGAATAAGTTCCTCTTCGACTTTCTGGTGACCAAGCTCCGTCAGTTCAACCTGACGATTCTTTTCATCGACCATGAAATCGCCGGTGGGCTCCGCTTCTTCTTCGCCAAAGACACGTACCTGATCAATGAACTCCTGCTGGGTCAGCTTCGGTGCCAGCTTGTTTATCGTCACATAAAGCTTGGTGTTTTCTTCCGCCGCGCCAGAGATGATCAGTGGTGTGCGCGCTTCGTCGATGAGGATGGAGTCCACTTCATCAATGATGGCAAAGTTCAGCCCGCGCTGAAAACGATCGTCCAGAGTGAAGGCCATGTTGTCGCGCAGGTAATCGAAACCAAATTCGTTGTTAGTGCCATAGGTGATGTCAGCCGCATAAGCTGCGCGTTTTGATATGGGATCCTGGCCGGATTGAACAACACCCACAGACATGCCCAGTTCTGCGTAGATATCACCCATCCAGGTGGCATCACGACGAGCCAGGTAGTCGTTCACGGTAATGACGTGTACACCTTTGCCTGTCAGCGCATTGAGGTAGGCCGGCAGGGTCGCCATCAGAGTTTTACCTTCACCGGTGCGCATCTCAGCAATGCGCCCTTCATGCAGGGTGATACCGCCAATCATCTGCGCATCGAAATGGCGCATTTCCTTGGTTCGCTTAGCCGCCTCTCTGACAGCGGCAAATGCTTCAGGTAACAGCGCATCGAGGTTTTCACCACCAGCAAGACGCTGTTTAAAGTCCGCACTCTTTGCTACCAGATCAGTGGTGCTGTCAAAGTCGTCTTCAAGCGCGTTGATTCGAGCAACAATCTTGCCCATGCGCTTGAGTTCGCGATTATTCTTGGATCCAAACATGGATGTGAAAATGTTAGCCATAGCAACAGATTGACCGATTTTCGAGTGGCGGCATTGTACCGACACTGGTGCTTAAGGGGAAAAGGGATTTAGCGCTTATTAGGAGCGCCGGGCGACATAACTGGCCGGATCAACCGTGCGGCCATTTTTCAGTACTTCAAAGTGCACATGCGGGCCGGTAGAGCGACCACTACTGCCCATTTTACCAATCGATTCGCCTTTCTTGACCACCTCACCGGTTTCCACCGTGAGCTCTTTGTGATGTGCATAACGCGTAACGTAGCCGTTGGCGTGACTGATTTCTACGAGTTTGCCGTAACCTGATCGTTTGCCCGCAAAGGTAACAACACCACTGGCCACTGCAATCACGTCAGACCCGTCTTTACCTGCAAAATCGACCCCTGAATGCCAGGCAGTTTTGCCCGTTATGGGATCTACGCGCTGTCCAAACTGAGAAGACAGCCAGCCCCACTTCACCGGCCGGCCTCGAACCACCGACGTGGTCTGAATTTCTTCATTCACCAGCACATCGTCGAGCACATCGAGTTCGAACTCGCGACGTTTTATGGCTGAAGACAGCCGATCAAGCTCTACCGCCAGATCGTCAAACTGCAAAGCCGTTTGACCACCTTCGACTGGACCACCCTGTGCGGGTAGCGCGCTGAAATCAAATTCACCGTCCTGTAATTCCGCGACTTCAGCCATATGCGCACCAATGGCCTCCATACGCAGCAAACGTGCCTGCATCTGTGCCAGCTGACGGCCCACGGCGGCGCTTTGCGCGAGACTTTTCTGCTCTATGACCTGCATTGCGTTTCGCTGGTTATCTAGTTTTGCCCGCCACTGCGCGACAACCTGAGAATCTACTTCATTCGGTTGGATATTCAGACTGACCCAGATAACTGCAGCCAGACAAACGCTTACCGTGGCAGTTGCAAGAACAGCAAGGCGACGTCGACTGACTCGAAGTGAGAGATGTGACCCCTTGTCACGGAGCACAATAATCTTCATGAAAACATTTGCTTTGTCTGGAGGTACTGATCTACCGGCGCGAGCCTGTAGATTATTGTTTTTATAATGCGATACTGTCCGGCGTGTCCGAGCGAACAGGGAACTTCATCGCTGTGTCTACACACAAAATAGATGATCTGCTTAATGAAAGCCACAGCCGATTTACTCCGTTACAACGCCTGCTGAAGACATCTTCAAACCAGAAACAATGGACATCAGAATTCAGGGCTTTTATCGACGCCCCTCTGAAACACGAGGTGACTGTCACCGAAATTCGTGGTCCAACAGCCTACGTTTTGTGTCGTAGTGCCGCCGCTGCCACGCGCCTGCGTTTTCTGATGCCTGATCTGCTACCGCAGATACAGAATCTTGCCAGTTTCAAACAGGTCACTGCGTTGAAAGTCACAGTAACCCAATCCAGCGCCTGATTATCGCGTGTTCGACGTGAACTTAATGCGAACAGAGCCGCATACAGGACGCTCTCGACCAAGGACGCGGGGTTGAAGATCGCGAAACTAGGCGCTGGCAAGCAATGGCTTCACATAAGCTATCGGCGCTTTTGCGATGTCATCAAAGGTTACAATATCGTAGGCGCCTTCGGTCTCAAGTAACTTGCGCAATAAAACGTTATTCGGACCATGCCCTGACTTGTGACCTGTAAAACGGCCAATCAGGCTGTGACCGAGCAGATACAGATCGCCAATCGCATCAAGTATTTTGTGTTTTACAAATTCATCTTCCAGGCGCAGGCCTTCTTCATTCAAAATACGGTAATCGTCTACCACTACCGCATTATCCAGACTGCCACCTTTGGCCAGATTCATGGCGCGTAATTTTTCATAATCCGCCAGGAAACCGAAAGTTCGGGCCCGGCTGACTTCTTTGACGTACGCCGTGCTCGAAAAATCAACGCACACCGTATGTTCGTGTTTCTTGAAAACGGGATGGTCGTATTTCAGCGTGTAATTTAACTGGAACCCATCATATGGGCTCAATTCGGCAACAACATCACCCTGTTCTACACGCACAGGCTTGAGAATGCGCACAAATTTCTTCGCTGCGGGCTGCTCAGCTATGCCTGCAGACTGCAGTAAAAACACAAACGGCGCTGCACTGCCGTCCATGATGGGCAATTCGGGCGCACTGACTTCGACATAAGCATTGTCGATACCGAGACCCGCAAATGCAGACATCAGATGCTCGATTGTCGAGATTTCGTGGGTACCGTCTGTAAGAGAGGTGGCCATTGTTGTGGCCCCAACGTTCAACGCGTGCGCTCTGAGCTCGACAGGAGTGTCGAGGTCACTGCGGATGAACACGATTCCCGTATCGATCGGGGCTGGTTTGAGGGTTACATAAACCTTTTCACCGGTATGCAAACCGACACCCGTGGCGCGGATCGTGTTGTTCAGCGTGCGCTGTTGTAATGAATTTGTCACAGACATAACGGCGCGCATGGTATCAACCAACCGGGGGTCACTCTACGCTCCACTCCTCACTTTTTGTTTCATTTTGTATCATAGGACGTAGGACTGAACGCAACGTGAACGCCGACCCTGAAAAGTTGTGCGACGACGTCGCTCTGACGCCGTCGCACACTTTCAGCTGGAGATTCGAGAGCCGCGCTCAGTCAGCCTGGCGTCGCAGAAAGGCTGGGATGTCCAGATAATCCATACTCTGACTATCCTGAGTTTCCGGCCGCTGATCACGCGCAGTTGCAGCCTGATGACGAGAATACGCAGGTCGCTCAAAATCTTCGTAGTTCAACTCGCCGTCCAGCGCCACTGGCGCAACCGTATTGTCGATAACAACGCTGGGGGCATCAGCCTCACCCAGGCCGGTCGCCACTACCGTCACTTTCAGCTCTTCACCCATGCTTGGATCAATCACCGTACCGACAACAACAGTTGCACCAGAGGAGGCAAAGTCTTCGACGATACTACCCACGTCGGTGAATTCACCGATATTCAGGTCCGGTCCAGCCGTTACGTTAACCAGAATCCCACGCGCACCATGCAGATCTACATCTTCAAGCAGAGGTGAGCGAATGGCAGCTTCTGCAGCATCTCTTGCTCGGTTATCACCTGATGCTCGACCGGTACCCATCATGGCCATACCCATTTCAGACATCACGGTACGCACATCTGCAAAGTCCACGTTGATCATACCTGGACGGATAATTAAATCCGCAATACCTTGTACGGCACCCAACAGGACGTCGTTAGCGGCGCTGAACGCATCCAGCATGCTGGTTCGTTCGCCGAGAACAGCCAACAGCTTTTCATTAGGGATCGTAATCAACGAGTCCACGTGTTGGGACAGTTCACGAATGCCGTCATCGGCAACACCGTTCCGCTTTTCAAAATTGAAAGGTCGGGTAACCACAGCGACAGTCAGAATGTCCATTTCACGCGCAATTTCTGCAACGATTGGCGCTGCGCCGGTGCCTGTGCCACCACCCATGCCTGCAGTGATAAAAACCATATCAGCACCGGAAAGCACTTCACTGATGCGCTCACGATCTTCTATTGCAGCCGCACGGCCGATATCCGGGTTAGCCCCGGCACCCAACCCTTTGGTTATACCGCTTCCGATCTGCAGGGTGGTCTGCGCATCCAGATTCTTCAGCGCCTGAGCATCTGTGTTGGCGGCAATAAAATCTACGCCGTCCACACACCTGCTGACCATGTGCTGCACAGCATTACCGCCGCCACCGCCAACACCTATCACTTTAATCACCGCACTCTGGGGTGCGCTATCTACTAATTCAAACATTGCCTTATCTCCAGCTAGAAGTTTTCTCTTAACCAAGTCTTGAACCGCCCTAACAAGCTACCCTTACGGGCGCTACTGCGAGTCGGCATTTCTTTTTCTCGTTCCAGACCGTACTGCAACAAGCCTACGCCGGTGGCATAAACAGGGTTACGTACGATGTCCTTTAATCCAGCCACATTACGTGGCGACCCCAGACTGACCGGCATGTGGAAGATCTCTTCCGCAAGCTCAATCACACCTTCCATTTTTGCGGCACCACCTGTCAGGACGATGCCAGCCGCAATCAAATCTTCAAATCCGCTTCGCCTCAGCTCAGCCTGAATCAACGTAAACAATTCGTCGTAACGCGGCTCCACAACCTCGGCTAGCGCCTGACGTGACAGCTCCCGAGAGGGTTTATCGCCAACCCCCGGAACGTTGATAACTTCGTCAGCACGAGCAAGTTGTGTTAACGCGCAGGCGTACTTTATTTTTATGTCTTCGGCGTTTTGCGTGGGAGTACGTAACGCCATCGCAATATCGTTGGTGACCTGATCACCCGCTATGGGAATTACAGCGGTATGACGAATTGCGCCACCAGTGAACACCGCGATATCTGTGGTACCACCACCGATATCCACCAGACAAACACCCAGCTCGCGCTCGTCATCAGTCAGAATTGAATAGCTGGACGCAAGCTGCTCAAGAATGATGTCATTCACAGTCAAGCCACAGCGTTCAATACACTTTTCGATGTTTTGAGCGGCATTCACTGCACAGGTGACCATGTGAACCTTTGCCTCCAGACGCACCCCGGACATCCCCAACGGCTCTTTTACGCCTTCCTGAGTGTCTATGACGTATTCCTGTGGCAGCACGTGCAGGATCTTCTGATCCGCAGGGATGGCCATGGCCTGCGCGGCATCAATTACACGCTCTACATCCTGGGCATATACCTCCCGATCACGAATCGCAACAATGCCGTGGGAATTCAATGAGCGTATATGACTGCCCGCAATCCCTGCGTAGACGCTTTCAATCGTACACCCCGCCATAAGCTCTGCTTCTTCGACCGCCCGCTGAATCGATTGCACGGTGGATTCAATATTCACCACCACACCTTTCTTTAAACCACGTGAGTTGTGCGTGCCGATACCAATGATTTCGAGTTCACCATCCCGGTTAACTTCGGCGACTATTGCGGCAACTTTATTGGTGCCTATATCCAACCCGACAATTCTCTGTAGCTGCGCATCAGCGGCCATCTTTTCTTCCTTCGACATAAACTGCAGCGTCTGCGCCTGCAACTAAAAGAGATTCATTATTCGTTTGCTGCTCAGGGACATACCTGACCGCAACGCCATTGGCGTAACGTGCATCAACGTATTCCGCAGATTTTTCCCCAGCACTGAGCACTCGGCGATAGACCAGCAGGAAACGATGCATGCGTTCATTTATCTGCTCTGCTCCCAGCAGGACGCGCGGTCCTTTCGACAGCTCGACACTCCATTCACCCTGGCTATTCTGTGAAAGGCGGCTGATCGCGAGAGACTCCCGAGCTGCAATCTGATCCAACAGACGATAAGTCTGCATTGCCTCCTGCGGATTGCTGACAGCGACCATGAAATGTGGCAATCCTGGATATACGTCTGGCAGCTCAAGCAGATCGCCGTAGGCAGACACATACTGCTTGTCTCCCCAGCGCGCGACCGGTGCTGCTTTATGCAACGTCACTACGAACCGATCGGGCCAGGCACGGCGCACACTGATGTCTTTCGCCCAGTGTAAATCCTGGACCCGGGAAACGACTGCATCCAGCCGGGTGGAGAGAATGCCTTTTAATTCCGTATCACTGAGCGTCGCCTGCAACTCATCGCGCTCCATTCCGGATAAGTCACCTTCAATCACAAAACCCAGCACCGGCTTGTCCAGGGCATGCCAGATCCCAGCACTCACTACGCCGATTGACAATCCAACCACAGTCAGCAACAGGCGACTAAACATGAGACTGCCTCAGCCGATTTGAAATCAGATTGACATTTCCCGCGCCCTGCACAATCAATACGTCAGCCTGAGCGCAAAATGCCGGCAACAACTGCAGAGCTTCCTCGGGGTCCTGTGCATAAACAGGACTGACACCGCCGCGCTGACGAATAGCCTGACACAACGATTTACTGTCGGCCCCAGCAATGGGCGCTTCGCCGGCAGCGTAAACCTCAACCAGCATTACCGCATCAAGCTCCGACAGCACACGCACGAAATCATCAAACAGATCGCGTGTACGCGTGTATCGGTGCGGTTGGTAGACCATCGCTATGCTGGCGTCCGGCCACACTTTACGTGCGGTTGCGATCACCGCCGCAACTTCCGTCGGATGGTGGCCATAGTCATCAACCATCGACAGACACTGATCGCCAATACGAATGCTTTCCGTTACCTGGAAGCGTCTGTCGACCCCGGCAAAACCAAGCAGCCCCTCAACAATGTACCGGTCGTCTATGCCTTCTTCAGTGGCAATAGCAATTGCGGCAAGCGCATTGAGGACGTTATGAGCACCCGGGATTGACATACTGATCTGCAGCGGCGCGCCCAGGCTGCCTCTATCCACCTTAAACTGCCATGCTTTACCGTCAGCCTGAATATCGTGAGCGCGAAACAGTGCATCAGCTGACAGACCGTAGGTTAATACCGGCCGCGACAGCGCCGGCAGGATATCCCGCACTTCCGTGTCGTCAATACAGACAGCCACGGCGCCGTAAAACGGCAGGCGATGCACAAACTCAACAAAGGTCTCTTTCAGCACATTAAAATCGTTGCCGTAGGTGGCCATGTGATCGCGATCAATATTGGTAATGATCGCTGACATGGGCTGCAACCGCAGGAAGGAACCGTCCGACTCATCTGCTTCGGCAATCAGATACCGGCCTAAACCGAGTTCAGCATTTGTCCCGGCACTGTTCAGCAAGCCACCAATCACAAACGTGGGTGACAACCCGGCACAGCGGAATATCTCTGTTAACAAACTTGTTGTGGTCGTTTTACCGTGAGTTCCGGCAACTGCAATTCCATGACGATAGCGCATCAGCTCACCAAGCATTTCCGCTCTTGGCACAACTGGCGTGCGTGCCAGGTGCGCAGCCTGCACTTCCGGGTTTTCTTCACCTACAGCACTCGATACAACGACCACATCGACATCGGCTACCCAATGCCCGCTGTGGCCGATGTGCACAGTGGCACCTTTGCTTTCCAGACGGGCTGTATTTTCAGATGCTTTAACGTCTGAGCCGGTTACCCGATAACCCTGGTTCAGCATGACCTCAGCAATGCCACACATACCAGCGCCGCCAATACCGACAAAATGGATGCAACGGATACGTCCCATCTCAGGCACCTGATAAACCTCTGGCTCAGCCACGTTGCGGCTCCTTATCCAAGGTACAGCGCAAGACCAGGGCCAGCATCGCGCAACACACAATCAGACTGTTACCGCCATAGCTGACAAAGGGTAACGTTAATCCTTTTGTCGGCAATACGCCGGTATTGACGCCAAGGTTCACCAGAAACTGAATGCCTATAATAAACGCCACAAAGTAGCCCGCCATGCCTGCAAAAACCGCCCTGCGGGCGATGTTTGCGCGAGAGACCTTGAGCAGTTGAAACACCAGATAGGTCAACAGGAGCGCAAGCAGAATCGCACCCACCGCACCAAGCTCTTCAGCAACCACACTGAAGATGAAATCGTTATGTGCTTCCGGCAGGTAATACAGTTTCTGTACACCTTCGCCTAACCCCAATCCAAACAACTCGCCGCGACCAAAACCAATAAGCGCCTGGGTTAACTGATAACCACTACCGAACGCCACTGACCAGGGATCAAGGAAAGCAACAAGACGTTCCATTCGATACGGTTCATCCCAGACCAGCAGGGCGAGAAGTCCGGCTCCCGCCAGCAGGATCAGCAGAAAATAACGTAACTTTGCTCCAGCCAGAAAAAGCACGGCCACGCTGGCCCCGACAATGACTACTGCGGAACCGAGATCCGGCTCTACGACAAGCAAGCCGCAGACCACCCCAATCATCAGCAAGGGCACAAACAGGACACGTGGATCTTCACTGAGCTTTTCATGGTGTCGACTGAGATAGCCGGCTATGTAGATACACAGGCCAAATTTGGCAACTTCTGACGCCTGTATGGAAAAGCCACCCAATCGAATCCAGCGCTGAGCACCATTGACTTCGGTGCCTATTCCGGGCACCAGCACAAGGATGGCAATGGCCAACGAAGCTACCCAGCCCAACAGATAAAGTTTGTTCCAGAGGGAAGGTGGAACGGCAAAAACAATCACAGAGCTGATCGCCGCAACAGCCAGAAAAACCATATGTTTGCTCAGATGCCCACCGCCCAGAGCAACAGCCGCTGAACCTACCATAATGGTGCCAATAACAAGCAGCGCTACCCAGGGAATCACAACTGGCGCCAGGCGGATTTCTGGTTGCAGCGTCGCCATCAGGTCATCCTCACTGCATCGAGGTTACGAACTGCACGTACAAACTGTTCGCCGCGGTCAACATAACTGGCAAACATATCCAGACTTGCGCATGCCGGTGACAAAAGAACCGTATCACCCTGACGAGCCACTCGACGTGATTCTTCTACCGCATCCTGCATGGTTGCAACCAGAGTACCTGTGACTCCAACTGCCTCAGCCAGTTGCAGTAGTTGCGGACCGTCCTGACCCAGCGCAACAAGATGATTAACCCTGGTTTCCAACAACGTTGACAACGGTGCAAGATCAACCCCTTTAGCATCGCCTCCGGCAATCAGCACCACGTGCTTGTCAGCTGACATACCAACCAACGCCGCCATGGTGGCGCCCAGATTGGTAGCTTTGGAGTCGTTGATGTAATTGACACCACCAACCTCTGCTACCTGCTCAAAGCGATGTGCCAGGCCTTGGAAGGACGCTAACGCCTGGCTGAGCATGCTGAGCTCCACCCAATCCTGCGTCAACGCACAGGCTGCCAGCACATTTTGCTCATTGTGCTCACCCGCCAACGGCAGCTGAGATACCGGGCAAACCAACATCTCCCCTTTAGCAATAAAACGCTGATCAGCTGAGATCCGAATACCCCAGTCATCTGCACCAGGCGGTTCATCCTGACCAAAACTGACCAACCTGCCGCCAGTGTTTGGCAGCGTCAGGGGGTCTGCGCGGTTATATATGCAGGTTTTTGAATTCGCATAGATACGATGCTTGCTGGCGGTATAAGCCTGCATGTCGGTATGTTTGTCCAGATGGTCTTCGCTGAGGTTCAATACCGTGGAAGCCGAATAAGCATGCAGCAGGCTGCGTTCCAGTTGGAAACTGGACAGCTCCAACACATAACATTCGTTGTCAGGATCTATAATACTTAATGCAGCCGCACCAAGGTTGCCACCAACGCCACAGGTATGCCCAACAGCATTGATCAGGTGGCCTACCAGCGACGTCACCGTGCTCTTGCCGTTAGTGCCCGTGATACCGATTACCGGCCCGTCTATCGCCGCGAAAAAAAGATCAATATCGCTGTACAACGACACACCAGCTGCACGGGCACTCTGTATCAGACAGGCATCCATATCCAAACCCGGACTCACAATTGCACAATCTACCGGGTTAACCAGACCAGCCTCGGGCCAGCGTGACGTCTGCCACTGAATCTCGACTGGACAATGGCTGATATCACGTGGTGCACGGGTGTCATATACCGAAACGCTTATATTCCGATCCAGAAGGAATCGCGTCACGGATTCACCTGTGACGCCATAGCCGAGCACGGCAACGGATGACAACTGGTCAATATTTAGTGGTGAAGTGCTGTTCATCTGAGCTTCAACGTCGACAGACCAATGGTGACAAGCACCAGGGTGACAATCCAGAACCTGACGATAACCTTGGGTTCGGGCCAGCCTTTAAGTTCAAAGTGGTGGTGAATGGGTGCCATACGGAAAATACGCTTACCCGTAAGGCTAAACGACGCCACCTGGATGATGACGCTGGCTGTTTCGAGCACAAACAGACCGCCCATGATCAACAGAACGATTTCATGTCTGACGATAATCGCGACAACACCCAGCGCAGCACCCAGCGCGAGGGCGCCAACATCACCCATGAAGATCTGTGCGGGATAAGTGTTAAACCACAGGAATCCAAGCCCCGCACCAATCAGGGCGCCACAGAAGACCGCCAGCTCCCCTGCGCCCGGGATATAGGGGATTTGCAGATAAGCAGAAAACTCAGTATTCCCGGCTACGTAAGCAATCAATCCCAACGCCGCACCGACCATGACCGTGGGTAATATGGCCAGACCATCCAGCCCATCTGTTAGATTCACAGCATTACTCATACCGACAATCATCAGATAGCTCAACAATACAAACCCGGTGCCCAGCGGTATCGCCACTTCTTTGAAGAAGGGTACGATCAATGCCGTCTCAGCAGGCAGCTCAGCGGCAGAGAAAAGAAAGACCGCAGCAGACAAACCCACCAGGGATTGCCAGAAATATTTCCATCGAGCCACGAGACCCGCACTATTCTTGCGCGCAATCTTCAGATAGTCATCTGCCCAGCCGATAACACCAAAAGCCGCGGTTACAGACAGTACTACCCAGATATGCCGCGAAGTCAGATCGCCCCATAGAAGTGTCGTTACGAGAATCACAATCAGAATCAGCGCACCACCCATCGTCGGCGTTCCCGCTTTACTCAGGTGAGACTGGGGCCCGTCTTCGCGCACTGTCTGACCCATCTGCAGGTCCGTCAGCTTAGCGATCACATAAGGCCCGATCAGCAACGAGGTGAACAGTGCAGTCATCACGCTGACCATGGTCCGAAAAGTCAGATACTGAAAGACCGAGAACGCGCGAATGAACTCTGAAAGATAATCTGTAAGCCATAACAGCATCAGCTTCTCCCCGCTGTTTTCGACAGCGCATCCGACGCCACAAGCCGATCATCAAAAGCGTATTTCACACCTGCAATGTCCTGTTCCGGTTCGTGACCTTTGCCGGCAATAAGTACCGTGTCACCTGCACCAGCCATCGCAACAGCTGCGTAAATGGCGTTACGCCGATCTGGCTCACACACAACCCGATCGCTCCGCTCTGAAACAACGCCTGCCATCATGTCGGCAATAATCTGCAGAGGGTCTTCGCTGCGGGGATTGTCCGCAGTGAACCAGCTGCGATCGCTGCTATCTGCGGCCACTGCACCCATCATTGACCGCTTACCGCTATCCCGGTCTCCACCACACCCGACAACACAGTAAAGTTGCGCTTCGCAGGTCTGCCTCAAAGCGTGCAGCACCTTCTCCAACGCATCCGGCGTGTGTGCGTAATCAACAACCACCGTAGGCTGGTTGGGCTGCCCTGAAACAACTTCCATGCGACCCGGCACGCCTGCCATCTCGGTCACCGCGTCGATGATTTTCGACAAAGGATATTCAAGGGCGGCCAGTGTGGCCATCGCTAGCGTGACGTTTGCAACAGCAAAGTCAGCAAGTACAGGCAGCACCGCCTCACAATCACCCAGAGGTGTCTGCCATTTCACCCGCAGCCCTTGCGCATGCCGTTCATGTTTCCAGCGCCAGTCACCCGCCTGACCCACTCGCACCACCGGGCAGGAGCAGAGCTGCGTCAGCTCCTGCCCAAACTCATCGTCGACGTTGATGATCGCCGCCCGCAAGGACCACTGGGTAAACAGCTTCGCTTTTGCTTCAGCGTAGGCAGCCATGCTGCCGTGGTAATCGAGGTGGTCGCGACTCAGGTTGGTAAACAGGGCAATATCGAATTGGACCGCTGATGCGCGGTTCTGATCCAGTGCGTGTGAACTGACCTCCATGCACACACCCTGCAGACCCGCCTGACGCATATCCGACAGCTGCCGCTGCAATGCAACCGAGTTGCCAGTTGTCATTCCTTCATCAACCAGGGAATCCAATGACCCCCAGCCCAGGGTCCCACAATAACCCATGGGTGTACCCAGACGGCTCGTTAGATCGGCTATGTGGTAGGCCACAGATGTTTTTCCGTTGGTGCCGGTGACGCCGATACAGGTCATTTGAGCACTGGGATGACGATAAAACCGGGCGGCAAGCTCACCTCGACGCTGAGCCAGATCAACAACCTCGCAAACACAGGAGTCCGGCTCAGCCTGACTGAGCCTGGTTTGTTTCGCTGCCGCTGAGTCTATCAAAAGTGCCTGCGCACCACGCGCAACCGCATCGCGACAATGTCGGAGCAGAACTTCCTCGTCAGATGCCACCGCAATATAGCCAAAACCAGGCTGCACCTGTTGTGTGTGCTCAGCCAATCCGGTCAGCTCCAGGGCAGGTACGGTGTCGTCATCAAGAAGTGCGCGCAGATTCACCCTGCCGCCTTAACGCGACCTGAGTCACGTGCAGCCATCCGTTGATCGGGCAGGACGCCGAGTAAACGCAGAGATCTGGCGGCAACTCGAGAGAACACGGGTGCAGCTACTGCTCCACCGCCGGATAACCCGGCCTTGGGCTCGTTGACCACAACCACCATCACGAGCTTCGGATCGCTCACCGGTACAACCCCTGCAAACCACGCCACGTGGCGTTCATCATTGTAGCCCTGCGGGCCGACAATCCTGGCAGTGCCGGTTTTGCCCGCAACACGATAACCTCTGACCGCCGCTGTCGTCGCAGTGCCACCCTCAGTTGTTACACCTTCCATCATTGCCAGCACTTCACGGGCTATGCGACGATCAAAGACACGTTCGCGGCCAGGATTTCTGCCCCGATCGGTTTGTGCAATGACGGAAAGAGGCAGCTTTTCCCCAAGCGTTGCAAGCGTCAGGTAAGCATGTGCCAACTGCAGAGGCGTCAGGGACAAACCATAGCCATATGCCAGGCTGGCCCGAACTACCGGGTAACGCAGTTGCGCACTGGCCAGATAACCCATGGTTTCACCTGGCAAACCGGTGCCCAGAAAATCACCGACACCAGCACGCCGGATGACATCAAACACCGCCTGCTCCTCCAGATCCAAAGCGATCTTGGCAAAAGCCACCTGACTGGATTTCTGCAATGCTTCCGCCAGAGTTATAGCGCCGCGATTCACCGGATCCTGAACCAGCTTTTTACCGATATGGAAAAAGCCCGGCGCCGTCTCAATCTCTGAGCGACCGCTGTAGCGACCTGTTTCCAGTGCAGCCAGAGCCGTGAAAGGCTTCATCGTTGAACCAGGTTCGTAAGCGTCTGTAATCGCCCGGTTACGCATCCCGGATAGCTGCTCGCGAATATCATTCGGGTTGTACGAAGGCTGATTTACAATGGCGAGGATCTCGCCACTTGCAACATCCAGCATCACCAGAGAACCGGATTTTGCCTGGTGACTGGTCACCGCTGATTTCAGCTCCCGGTAGGCAAGAAACTGCAGACGCAGATCAATGCTTAAATTGAGGTCCTGGCCATACTCCGGGGCTCCGTTGTAAGACAGGTCCCGGATATTTGTACCCTGACGGTCTCGCAGTACGACCTTGCTGCCGTGTTCGCCCTTCAGCACCTCCTGAAAAGCGTACTCACTGCCTTCAATACCCTCATCATCGATATTCGTGACGCCAACAATATGCGCTGTGGTTTCTGCCGCAGGATAATAGCGCCGGTATTCCGGCTGCAGGTAAATGTGATTGAGACGCGCGTTACGCACCTGTTCAGCCACCGCCCAGGACACCCGTCGCTTGAGGTAAACAAATTCTTTATCACGATGCGTGCGCATGCGCTCTGTCAGGCGCGCTGCAGGCACATCAATCAGACCCGCAAGTTCAGCCAGCGCATCAGCATCCAGCTGGGCTTTGCTGGGGTCAGTCCAGACCGCAAAAACGGGTGTGCTGACCGCCAGCGGTTCACCTTGCCGATCGTAGATCACACCACGCATAGCGGGGATTGTTTCCGTTCGGATAGATCGGGCATCACCCTGTTCCTGGAGAAAATCGCGGTCGCTGACACCCAGGTAGACAACACGGACGCAGAGCCCGACAACTGCAGAAAGAAACAGAACCAGCAACGTGTAGTGACGCCAGGCGGTCATTCGAGAATCTCACCCAGCTGCTCAGGAAACTCCATGCCCAGCTGTGTTTGCGCAACCACTTCGATGTTCTGCATGCTACCGAGGGTACCGCGCTCCAGCATCAGCCGGCTGTGCTCTTCCAGCAAGCGATCCTGCTCCCGCTGCACTTGCGTAAGACTGCCATACAGACTGCGCATCTCATGAGCAGCCGCAACCGTGCGCAAGCCACTGAAAACGATCATGCCAAGCAGCGCGGCAAACACCGCACACCATGCCATGGCGACCAGATTCAAAGGCTGTGGATTGGACTTGGCGCGATTTTTAGCCATGCTGCGCCTTCTTTTCAATAACCCGCAGGGTGGCACTGCGTGCACGTGGGTTGTGCTTCAATTCAAGCGCGCCAGCGCGGATGGGTCCGGCGATATCTGTGGCAGCGGTTGTCATTTGTGTGTGACGCAGCGGTACACGACGTGGCATAGCAGGGGGTCGCGTCCAGCTTCTGAAGGTGTGTTTTACAACGCGATCTTCGAGGGAATGAAAACTGATCACCGCCAGACGCCCGCCTTCGGCCAGCAGCTCAAACGCAGCCGCCAAACCAACCTCCAACTCAGAAAATTCCTGGTTAACATGAACACGAACGGCCTGAAAAGTCTGTGTAGCCGGGTGCTTCTTCACGGGGCCACGTTGCGGTACAGCCTGAGCAACCGTGTCTGCCAGCGCCTGGGTGGTTGTCAGCGGTCGCGCCCGGACAATTGCACGCGCGATTCGACCAGCAAACCGTTCTTCGCCATAGTTTCTCAACACCTCAACAATTTCACGTTCTTCGGCATGGTTGAGCCACTGCGCAGCGGTTTCGCCAGAGCTGGAATCCATGCGCATATCCAGCGGTCCATCGTGGCGAAAGCTGAAACCTCGCGCACCCTCATCAAGCTGGGGTGAGGACACACCCAGATCCAGCAATATGCCCTGCACACCGGCAAAGTCCTGCTGCGCAAGCGTAGCTGCCAGCTCCGAAAAGCGGGCGTGACAAACAGATACACGCAAATCTTTCTGCGCTAACTGTTGCGCAACAGCAATAGCATCAGGATCCCGATCAATGACCAGCAGCCGGGCATCTCCAGGCAAACGCGCAAGCAGCGCTCGACTGTGCCCACCCCTGCCGAAGGTTGCGTCAACAAATTTTGCGCCGTGCAAATCGGCCTCAGGTGGAATCAACGTCTTCAGAACTTCGTCCAGCAAAACAGGTATGTGATCTGACGCCGCAGCAGCCACATCAGGGGTGTCCGCAGCCACTAGACTGACAACCCGGTGAATGCATCTCCGTCTTTAATCAGGTCTGTGGCATCTTCAGCCAGCCAGCCCTGCATACTTTCTTTCCACTGGTCTTCCGACCAGATTTCGATCTTATTGCCCTGACCAACCAGTACTAACTTCTTGCTCAGACCTGCATAATCACGCAACAGGGCTGGCAGCAGTATTCGGCCATTGGCATCAAGTTCCAGGTCTGTCGCATGGCCAATCAGCAAACGCTGCAGTAATCGCGCTTGCGGATTGATGTTGGACAGATTTTCGAGCTTACGCTGCACAACTTCCCATTCAGGCAGCGGGTATAGGAGGAGACAGGATTCACGCATATCGATGGTAACCACAACTTTGCCGTCACAGGCGAGCACGACGGTTTCGCGATTCCTTGACGGAAGCGCCATCCGGCCCTTGCTATCGAGCGTTGCATTGTTAATACCGCGAAACACTGGTCTTTGAAGCGGGTGAAACCCACTTTTCTCCACTTTTACCCAACTAGCGACACTATAGGCGCGCGCGATGCAGAGTCAAGCCGTGGATTTGGCGTAACTGTCGGAAAAATAAAGGATTTTTGGCTATTTTCAGCCGTCTGAAGCCAGCTTTTATAATTGATGCTGGCACCTAGCGCGGGTATCTCGAATCTACATTAAGTAACTGAGTTTTTAGAAATAAAAACTAAGCTTTTAATAACTGAGAGTCGGCCTATAAGCCGGGTTCTGTTATCAACAGTCATTCATCTAGGGCTACCGTCGCCGGTAGCCTCCAGCGGCCTACCCGAATCCAATGCGGACCACATCAATGGATTCCTATTTGGCCTTGCTCCAGGTGGGGTTTACCTTGCCACGATGTGTTGCCACTCGCGCGGTGCGCTCTTACCGCACCCTTTCACCCTTACCGCATCCGGTAACAGCTGTTACCTGATGAGGCGGTCTACTCTCTGCTGCACTTTCCGTAGGCTTGCGCCCCCCAGGCGTTACCTGGCACCTCGTCCTATGGAGCCCGGACTTTCCTCCCACCAGGCTTTAACCCCCGATCGGCGACTGTTCGGCCAACTCTCGCGCGCACCTTAAGCCTTCGCCATGCGCGGCACAAGTAAATACCAACCCCTCACACGCAACGTTCTTCATCCTGCCTCAGCAGATCATTTCGCCGCCAGCGTGAGCGCAAGCTCATACATTTCACTTTTGCGTGCGCCGCAGATGCTCGCAGCAACTTTTGCAGCCTTGGCCGCAGGCAGCTCGGTTAACAAAGCAGTTAACACCTTGACGTGATCATGGTTCTGCTCGACGCCGGCAACCGCTTCAATGATGCAGGTAAACTCACCTTTTGGCTGCTCACCTAAAGCCCGCATCACCTCTTCGGGACTACCTACCAGAACTGTTTCGTACTGTTTCGTCAGTTCGCGTCCAAGCATAACCCGGCGTTCACAAAGCAGAGCTATGTCCGCCAGGCAGGCGAGTATCCGATGCGGGGCTTCGAGAAACACCAGGGCATGCGATTGTGCAAGGTAGCCTTGCAGGGCTCGTTGACGGTTGTTTGATTTGGCCGGTAAAAAGCCAACGTAGAGGAATGGTTGACAAGGTAACGGACACACCGACAGAGCGGTAGTGATGGAACAGGCGCCTGGGATAGGGACGATTCTGATGCCCGCTGCGTGGGCAGCGCCAACCAAAAGATAGCCAGGGTCGTTAACCAGCGGGGTGCCCGCATCGGACACAATCGCTATGTCTGTCCCGGCCTGTAAGCGCGAAACCAGCTTGGGCAGCATCTGCTGTTCGTTATGCTCATGCAGGCTTACCAGCTCTGGCACATGATGGTCGATGTGATCTAACAGCCCGCGCGTGCGTCTGGTATCCTCTGCAGCCACAATCTGCACGGATTTGAGCACTTTTTCTGCTCGACGGGTGAGATCTCCAAGATGTCCAATGGGTGTAGCCACAACGTAAAGGACGCCAGCTTCAGGTAGCGCAGTCATGTATATCCGTTTAATCGCCGTTTTCATCCTCATTCTGACAATCTCTGGGTGCCAAAGCACCACAAACCAGACCCAACCGGTGGATAATCTGGCTGAGCGCAACGCATCAAGCCTTATCGCCCGAGCGATGGCCAGCAAAAATCCCGTCGAAGCCGCCATATATCGTATCCAGGCTGCTGAAGCGTTTGCCTATCAGGAAACTTACAGCCTTGTCATCGATGCGTTAGCACCCGTCAATCTCGCCCTGCTCACCAGTCAGGACGCTGATCAGGCTCGACGTCTGCGCGCAGAGGCCTGGCTGAACCTGGGCGATGTGCAGGCCGCAGAAGCTGCCCTGAGTGGTCTGTCGAACTGGCAACCCCAGGATCAGTTGATTCTTGCCGAAATCTGCGAAAATCTGAGTAACTTCCGTTGCGCAGCCGACGGCTATATCCAGGCTTCCATTGCGTTGGGTCTTGACGCTCCAGAGCTACCCGCTGATATCCATGATCGAATCTGGCAGATGCTCAGCCGTGCCCAGAGCGCCCCTGGAGCCTTTACTCATCGCTATCATCACGGCTGGTGGTTGCTGCAACAAAGTATTCGTGATGCCGGCTCAATCACAGGCCAGATGCAGGCCTGGCAGGCCTGGCAGAATCGCTACCCCAGCCATCCGGCAAACCTGCGACCACCCCAGGCGCTGGCACAACTGAGCAGTTATCAGCTCCCCAAGATAGCCTTTCTGCTGCCCCTATCCGGTCAGTTCGGCAGCGCAGGACAGGCAGTAAGAGACGGATTGATCGCGGCGTATCTGGCTGATACCGGCCGCAGCAAACCTACTATCCGCTTTTACGATACTGGTGCAAAATCCGCCGCACAGCTGTATGAAGACGCCCTGGCAGGCGGTGCGGACGTATTGGTCGGCCCGCTGCTGCGCGACGAAGTCGCAGAATTTGCCCAGGCAACCGCAAACTCCCAGATTCCAAGGCTTGTGCTGAATTACCTGACGCCGCCGGGCACCCCTATGCGCATATCAGATTCCACAACGCCGCTGTTTCAGCTGGGCATCGCCATCGAAGATGAAGCAGAAACCCTGGTCAATCACATTCTTCTGTCCGGATATGAAAACACCCTGGTTATCCACAGCAATGAACGCTGGGCGCGACGCGCGCTCAACGCCTACATCGACAGCTGGCCACATGAGATGAGCCAGGCTTCGTTTACAGACATCCAGAACCTCACCAGTTCCGTTGGCGAAGCCATGCAGGTCGCCGCCAGCGAATCGCGCCGTACGAGCATAGCCAATGTGCTCGGCAAACCGCTTGAATTCCTGCCTCGTGCCCGTGGTGATCTCGATGCAATTGTTGCGTTCACCAACCAGGTTGAAGCTCAAGCCCTGGTGCCGGCATTACGTTTTCACTTTGCTGATGACCTACCTGTGTTTGCCACCTCTCAAACGGCGAGGGGTGATAAATATAGCGTTCTGGATGGCTTCGAGCTGACCGAAATGCCGCTGTTCACGACACCCAACGAGGCTCAAAGGTCTTTGATAGACGCCTACGCCTTACAGAGCAATCCATTGGCAGAACTATTTGCCTTGGGCTTTGATGCGTTCAGGGTGGCAACCTGGCTGCCGCTGCTCGATGTGCAGAGCCAGATAGCACTACCAGGCGCAAGCGGCAATTTGTGGCTGGAGCCAGGCGGCAGGTTCCGTCGTGATCTCACGCTGAACAGGATCAGCGCGACTGGCGAAAGAATCAGCCGCTGACCACAACCCATCCCTGCATGTTAAGGAAAGACAAAGGGTCTCGCGGCGAACAGACCGCCTTGGAGTACCTTCTTGAAAACCAGTTGACGCTGGTTGAACGGAACTACAGCTGTCGATCAGGTGAGATCGATTTGATCATGATCGATCGATCGACTGCAGCTGAAAGCCTTGTATTTCTTGAGGTTCGATACCGCAGCACCCAACAGTTTGGCGGAGCTGCCGCAAGTGTTGATCCGGCCAAGCAGAAAAAACTCATCCTTACCGCCCGGCACTTTTTGAAAACACACCGTCAGTTTACTTCGCGGCCCGCGCGGTTTGACGTCGTCGCGCTCAGCGGAAACCCCGAGCAGCCGGACCTCTGCTGGATCAGGCAGGCGTTTCAGGCATGACAAAACCCTTTATACAACCGACGATGCATTGACGCAGGGCCGGTTGCACCGCCACACTAACCCTTTCCAACTGATGCATTGCAACCATGGCTAAAACTGCTCAATTAACCCTGCTGCTGGTTACCTTCTTAACCCTAATGGGCTGCGTTAACGATCCCAGCAAACGCACGACGGGGACATTTATCGATGATGCGGTCCTGGAACCGCTTATCAAGAACGAGATTTTCAAATCGAATCCTGATTTCAAGGGCTCACATATTGTTGTGGTCTCTTACAACGGTCTTGTTTTACTGGCGGGTCAGGTCGCCACGGCCGAACTCAAGGAACAGGCGGCAACAGTTGCTCAAGAAGTTAACCGTGTACGCAAGGTACACAATGAATTAAGTATCGGTGGACCGATTTCACTTGTCGCACGGTCGAACGACGTCTGGCTCACGGCCAAAGTGAAATCGCGCCTGGTGGCATCCAAGGAAGCCAAGGGGTTGAAGGTTAAGGTGGTTACTGAAAACGGCGTTGTCTACCTGATGGGCCTGGTAACAAGAGCGCAGGCCGATGCTGTAGTGAACGTCACGGCCAACGTCTATGGCGTACAGAAGATTGTCAAAGTGTTTGAATACTTAGACTAACCGCAATCCTGGCTTGTTATCCGGCGGCGCGTCAGAGTTGTTGCGCCTCTGATCTGCCTCAGTCGGGCCTACCGTCAGCGCTTCCTCTTCCGGAAAAACCATACCTTCGCGTGTGTCTTTTGCGTAGATTGCCCGAATCGAATTCATTGGCAGATACAGCTCAAAGTGCTGGCCACTGAAACGTCCACTACACATTACAAATGCATCGTCCATAACCAGATCGCGTACTGCGTTGGGACTCATGTTCAGAACAATCTGACCATCCTGCACATGAGCCTCAGGAACACTGACACCTTCAACGGTGGCATCTACCAGCAGATAGGGAATCTCATCGCTATCGATGATCCACTCGTACAGTGCCCGCAATAGATATGGGCGCTGAGGTTTCACTCCTGCATCTCAATTTCAGTTTCAGTCAGGCTTGCTCGGAACGCATCCCTTTCAAACATCGTCTGCATATACTTGTGCAGCGGACGCGTGGATTTCTCCGGCAAGGTAATATCAACTTCTTTAAGACGCCACAGAATGGGTGCAACACAGCAATCAACGAGGGAGAATTCTTCATTCATGAAATAAGGTTTTTCACCAAAGATTGGCGCTATGGCGATAATGCTCTCTCGCAGCTCTTTGCGCGCTTTTGACAAAAGTGTTTCGCGGCCTTTGCCAGCCATCAGCAGATCCAGTTTGGCACTCCACTCTTTTTCTACACGGGTAATCCACAGACGCGAAAGCGCACGCTGCACAGGATAAACCGGTAACAGAGGGGGATGAGGGAAACGTTCGTCCAGGTATTCCATAATGACATTGGCTTCATACAAAACCAGATCCCTGTCCAGAAGTGTTGGCAGAGAGTTATAGGGATTAATTTCCGCCAGATCTTCAGGCTTTTTCGCTGGATCGATATCAACAATATCGCAAGTTACGCCTTTTTCAGCCAGCACCATCCGCACTCGATGTGAGTACTGATCTCGGGCATCGGAAAAAAGGGTCATAGACGATCGTTTGGTAACAATGCTCATTAGGGATTTTCGCCTCGGCGGGTTTTATACATAAGGAAGCGCCAGCTGGTTAAGCTGGCGCCCATAGACGAGTGATGTGTTGTTCACATCACTTGTAGAGATGATCAGTGTATGTCTTTCCAATATTCACGATTGAGCAGATAGGTAAAGCAGCCCAGAATCACCAGGAAGAGCAACACGAAAATACCCAGCCGGTGTCTTTCCAACCGAGTAGGTTCAGCGACGTAATATAAGAAGTTGCTCAGGTCATAGATGGCGGCATCAAAGGCTTCGGGTGTATATAGACCACTGCCCGCTTCGTGCACCAGTTCGCCACACTTTTCTTCCGTGATAGCTTTACCGGGTACCAGTGGGTCCCTCATTTCACCACCGTTTGGCGCAATCTTAGGAACCTGCACGCAGCCTTCGGTGACAACCCCTTGAAGATCTGCAAGGACATTGGGCATGCCCACGTTAGGAAACACCTTGTTGTTCGCGCCCATCGGCCGACTGTCGTCCTGATAAAAAGTGCCGAGATAGTTATACAACCATTCGGGGCCACGCACCTTGGCAACCATGGTTAAGTCCGGTGGCGCGGCACCAAACCAGGCCTTGGCTTTCTCCGGGTCCATCGCGGTAGTAATCAACTCGCCAATCTTCTGGTCTGTAAAGATTAGTTTTTCCAGCGCCAGTTCGTGAGGGATACCAAGGAAATCCACGGTTCTTTCGTAACGCTGGAATTTGAGGCTATGGCAACCAATGCAGTAGTTCATGTACAAGCGCATGCCGTTCTGCAGCGAAGGCTTGTTTTCCAGATCAGGATCAAAGGGTTTCATGTCCCAATTTATCTCAGTTGCACTCCACACCGTAGCCGGCAGGCAAAGCAGCAATAGCAAAAATAATTTTCTCATCAGAGCGTCACCCTATCCGGTTCCGGCTTGGTCTTCTCAGCCTTCGTGTACCAGGGCATCAACATGAAATACATGAAGTACGTGATGGTGAAAACCTGTGCAGCAATTGTGCGACCTTCAGTGGGTCCTTTTGTGCCGAGGTATCCCAGCACAAAGAAACTCACCACCAGCAGACCTAGCATGAACTTCGACCAGATACCTTTATAACGCATAGATTTAACCGGGCTACGATCCAACCATGGCAGCACTGCTGGAATAATGATGGCACCCGCCATGACCACAAAACCCCAGAACTTGGCCGGTAAGCCAAACAGAGGGTAAGTTGCCGCACGCAGCATTGAGTAAAATGGCGTGTAGTACCAGACCGGCGCGATGTGTTCCGGCGTTTTCAATGGGTCCGCCATCTCAAAGTTGGGTTTCTCGAGGAAGTAACCCCACCCTTCAGGTGCAAAAAAGACAAACCCGAGGAAGAAGATGAGGAAAATAACTATGGCGTGAACATCGTGCACGGTGTAGTAAGGGTGGAACGCGATCCCGTCCAGCGGAATACCGTTATCGTCCTTCTTCTTCTTGATCTCAATACCGTCAGGGTTGTTCGAACCCACATGATGAAGAGCCACCAGATGGACAAACACCAGGATGACCAGTACCAGCGGTAAGGCAATCACGTGCAACGCAAAAAAGCGGTTCAAGGTGGCTTCTGACATCAGGAAGTCACCGCGCACCCATTCCATCAGATCCGGACCAACATAGGGAATTGCCCCTACCAGAGAGACAATCACCTGCGCACCCCAGTAAGACATGTTGCCCCAAGGCAGCAGGTAGCCGAAGAAACCTTCAGCCATCAGCGCAATAAAAATTGCCATCCCGATCAGCCACAACAATTCTCGTGGTCCGCGATACGAGCCATACATCAGCGCCCGATACATGTGCAGATACACGACAATAAAAAAGAATGATGCACCGGTAGAATGCAGATAACGCATTAACCACCCGTATTCGACATCACGCATGATGTACTCAACCGAGGCAAACGCACCGGTGCCGGAGGGCACATAGTTCATCGTCAGCCAGATGCCGGTAACAATCTGATTCACCAGCATGAGAATCGACAGGACGCCGAAAACATAAAAAACGTTGAAGTTTTTCGGCGCGTAGTAGCGCGACATATGGTATTCGAAGGTTTCCGTTGCGGGGAACCGTGCATCGATCCATTCCATGGAACTGGTAAACCAGTTGTTTTCTTTTTTTGATTCAGCCATTACGCAGCACCCTCTTCGCCAATCACAACGCTGGTATCACTCTCGAATCGATAGGGAGGGACAGGCAGATTATCCGGAGCTGGCACGCCGGTCGCGACACGACCCGCGAGGTCAAAAGTAGAACCGTGACACGGACAGAAAAAACCGCCCTGGCTGTCGTTCTCTGCAAACACTTCCGACTCAACATACTTGGGTGAACAACCCAGGTGTGTACAGATACCTACGTAGATACCAATCTCGGGACGCATGGAGCGCGTTGGATTTTTTGCAAAATCCGGTTGCTGTTCTGGATTCTCCGAATCTGGATCGGCAAGGTCCTGGCCCTGGTTTTCTAACGCGGAAATAGAGTCCGGCGTCCGATAGACCACAAAAATAGGTTTGCCGCGCCAGGCCACAATCGGGCTCATCATGTCACCGGGTTGCAACTTACTGAAATCAATTTTGACCGGCGCGCCCAATGCCCGCGCTTTCGCGCTCGGGCTCCAATAACTCAGAAAGGGGACTGCAGCTCCAACGACACCTACGCCAGCTACGGCTGAGGTGGCTCCAATGAGGAAATAGCGCCGACTTGAATTGACCTTGCTCTGTTCGTCTGACCCTGCCAACGCGGCAGAGCTTTCATGACTGAGATCGTCACTGCTCAAGGCTTGTGCTCCAAAAAAGTATTTACGATAAAGGTCTTTGGATCCGGTGTTTTTTGCGCATCTTTTTATTAGCAAGGCCGGGACCAGAGAACTGGCCAGGCCTGTGGCGATGTGGTTTTAACAACCGGTTGCAAACCTCGATAGTGTACCACACGCCTCGGGGATCCGCGTGTTTTCTCTGCGTCAAATTGCGGAAAAAGCGCCTTGAAAAGGCGCTGTAATAACGATTTAGCGCTTCGAGAACTGAGGACGCTTACGCGCTTTACGCAGACCGACTTTCTTGCGCTCTACTTCCCTTGCGTCGCGGGTGAGAAAACCAGCAGCACGCATTGGTGCGCGCAGGGTTTCGTCATAATCAACCAGTGCACGAGCAATGCCATGACGGATCGCGCCGGCCTGACCGGAACTGCCACCACCGCTTACAGTGATTTTCAGATCGAGCTTATCCGAGAGCGATGCCACTTCAAGCGGTTGTCGAACCACCATGCGAGACGTTTCGCGGCCGAAAAAATCATCCAGGGATTTGGCGTTAACCGTAATGTTACCGGTGCCGGATCCGATGAATACGCGAGCTGCCGCAGTCTTGCGACGACCTGTACCGTAGTTTGTGTTAGCCATCAACTGCGCTCCAACTAATTAAGCTCAAGAACTGCGGGCTGTTGAGCTGCATGGGGGTGCTCAGTGCCGGCATATACTTTTAATTTTCTAAACATTGCGCGGCCCAGGGGGTTGCGTGGCAACATGCCTTTAACCGCTTTCTCAATGATCCGCTCAGGGTGTGTTGCCCGCATGTCGGCAACCGTTGTGCCGCGAATACCGCCTGGGTATCCACTGTGCCGCCAATATACTTTGCCCTGTTCTTTGTTCCCTGTGACATGCACTTTGTCTGCGTTAATAACGATGATGAAATCGCCCGTGTCTACATGAGGGGTATACTCGGGCTTGTGCTTCCCGCGCAAACGACGCGCAACCTCGGTTGCGAGACGACCCAAGGTCTTGTTCTCTGCGTCTACTACCCACCATGAGCGCTGCACATCCTGCTCACGCATGCTTACCGTTGTCATTTCTAGCCTCTTTTAACTGTCCGCTTTCTTCGCGCTACTGAGCTGCTTCATTCGCCTGCGTTTTACCTGGCGTGTTCAAACAACACTGCACGTGCAGGGGCCCTAATTTTGGGACGCGAATCATAGAGGAGCCTCTTGGGGTTTACAACCGCCTTTTGCTAGCCTGCTGAGGCTACTCCGGCCCGGTGAGAACCCGCGAGGTAATCATGGGACTGCATTTCCAACAGCCGGCTCTGCGTGCGCTCGAACTCAAAGCGCAGCCGCTCACCCTGATACAGCTCTGTAATCGGCACTGCGGCACTGATAATCAGCTTCACACCATGGTCGTAGAACTCGTCGACCAGGCTGATGAACCTGCGCGCAGCACTTTCCTGGTGCACCGCGAGCTGGGGAACGTTACTGAGCAGAACGGCATGGTAGATCATCGCCAGCTCGATGTAGTCATTCTGACTGCGCGGGCCTTCACAGAGGGCTGGAAAATCGAACCAGACGACGTCATCTGCAACAAAACGCGCCTGCAGCACGCGACCTTCAATCTGCAGATCTACGTCTGCTTGTGCGGTATCTGGCGCCAGAGCAGCAAAGCTCTGCGCTAATCCGCGTTCCGCCGCTGTATCCAGCGGATAGTGGTAGATTTCCGCTTGCTCAAGCGCACGCAGGCGGAAATCTATGCCGTCAGACATATGTTCAACCCGGGTGTGGGCATAAAGCAGATCAATGGCTGGTAGAAAACGGCGACGCTGCAGGCCATTTTCATACAGGTGGCTGGGTTCAACATTCGACGTCGCTACCAGTGTGACACCGTGTTCAAGTAGCGCATCCAGAACCTCTGCAAGGATCATGGCGTCGCCGATGTCAGAGACAAAAAACTCATCAAAACAGAGCACATCGCCTTCCCCGGCGATGTCTGCTGCAACTTTGCGCAAGGGGTCCGAATGACCACTCCACTGCGTCAGGCCCTGATGGACCCGGCGCATAAAGCGATGAAAGTGCATACGCATGCGCCGCTCCGGGGGCAGACAGTCGTAGAACAGGTCCATCAGCATGGTTTTGCCCCGACCGACACCACCCCAGACATACAAACCCTTCTGCGGCTGCGCAGTTTTCTTGCGCCAGCGGGACAGCCAACCGGCCCGGGAGGACGGCGGGTTAGCCATCAGGCGCTGAAAAAGCTCATCAAGCAGCCGTACAACTTGCGCTTGGGCGGCGTCTTCTTGAAACTCCCCGTTCGCTATAGCTTTTTCATATTTTGACAGCGGCGAATATGTGTCCATACCTCAACCCAGCGTTAAAGCGCTTTTGCAGCGCGGCGCAGGTTAACGACAGGCAACCACAGACGCAACAAAGGTCGAAGGGTGCGGGCATTTACGTATGACAATCAGCAGATAGGCCATGACCCAGTTAACCCGATTCATATTTGTACCTGCGCTCATTGGCGCGCTGGTCGGTCTGGCCATAATCATCCTGAACAGTACCGCGGACGACAACCGTCCCGGCTATGCCAATGCCGTCTCCCGTGCAGCACCGGCGGTTGTGAACATTTTTTCAACCAAAATCACGCAACGCAGCCCGCTCTGTCGGATTCCCGCTTACCGAGCTCTGTGTGAGGCTTTTCCAGGACAGCAGCAGCTGCAGAATTCATTGGGTTCAGGTGTCATCGTGCGGGCTGACGGTTATGTGCTGACCAACCAGCATGTGGTGGAAGGCGCCGACGAGATCATTGTCATGTTTGCCAACAATCAGACAACAACCGCCGAGGTCATCGGCACCGACAGCCACACTGATCTTGCGGTTATCAAAGTTGCAGCCACCGGTTTGCCGGTGATCGCAGAACTGGGTGACGAGCAGCCGCGGGTTGGCGACGTTGCGTTGGCCATTGGCAACCCATTCGGCCTGGGTCACAGTGTTTCGCAAGGCATCATCAGCGCCTTTTCCCGCACCTTGATCACCAACAGCCCCTACGACGATTTTATTCAGACGGATGCTGCCATCAGCCCGGGCAATTCTGGCGGCGCCCTGGTTGATCACGAAGGTCGATTACTGGGTATTAACACCATGATCTACTCCCAGTCAGGCGGATCAGAAGGTATTGGCTTTGCTATTCCGGCGAATATTGCGTTGTCGGTGATGGAGCAGATTGTTCAATCCGGACGGGTTATCCGCGGCTGGCTGGGTGTGAATCTACGTCCTCAACCGATGCCCGGCGGACCTTCAGGTTTGCTGGTCATTGGCGTTAATCCAGGCGGCCCCGCATTCAACGCTGGACTGCGACCCGGTGACCACGTGCTGTCTATCAACCAGATTCCGGCAAGCAACCTTTACACCGTCACTGATGTGATCGCCAACGCAAAACCCGGCAGCGAACTCAATATTGAAGTGATGCGCGAGCAGCAGCGATTCCGCGCTACTGCCGTTGCAGGCGAGCTGCCAGATTCGATTTAGTCAGACGAACTGCCGTCCGTATCCAACCAGCTGTTTCCCGCACGCGCTGCAGCCGCTAAAGCATGCGCCTGCAGACCTTCACCGATAGCCAGCGGTACCGCGATATCAGCAAGTTGAGCCGCACCTTCAGCTGACATGTGGATGACAGAGCTGCGTTTCACAAAATCGTATACACCCAACGGCGAGGCAAACCGCGCAGTGCCGAAGGTAGGCAGCACATGTGATGGCCCCGCCACATAATCGCCAAACGTTTCCGCGGTATAGGCACCACAGAAAATGGCGCCGGCATGGATCAGCCGTTCAACCAGAGGTTCAGGATCCGCCACCAGCAGTTCGAGATGCTCTGGTGCAATCTTATTGGCCAGCGCGATGGCTTCATCCATATCTACGGTTTTTATCAGCGCTCCGCGCTGTTTCAAACTGGCGGCAATGATTTCCTGGCGACGCATTTTCGGCAACAAAGCTGCCATAGACTCGGCTACCGCGTCGATGTAGGCGCTGTCAGGTGACAGCAGGATACTCTGCGCAGCGGCATCATGTTCAGCCTGGGAAAACAGATCCAGCGCCGCCCACTCAGGATCAGTTGATCCATCAGCAATGACCAACACTTCGCTCGGGCCGGCAATCACATCAATACCGACATGGCCAAACACCTGACGTTTGGCTTCTGCAACAAACGCATTACCCGGGCCGACAATCTTATCTACCTTTGGCACCGTATCGGTACCATAAGCGAGTGCGCCAATGGCCTGAGCGCCTCCCACGGTGAACACCTGATCTGCCCCGGCTTCAGCAAGTGCTGCCAGCACCAGATCATTTCGCGCTCCTTGAGGTGTGGGCACAGTGACAATCAATTCACCCACGCCGGCAACCTTTGCCGGAATCAGCGTCATCAGAACACTTGATGGGTAACTGGCCTTGCCCCCCGGGACATACACACCTACCCGCTCCAGGGGCGTGATTTTCTGTCCAAGGCGGTTACCGAGGTCATCAACATAGGACCATGATTGTTCAACCTGGTGTTGATGATAGCTGGCGATGCGTTGTGCTGCTTGTTGCAGCGCCAGTAGATCCGCAGGTGGGACCCTTGATCTTGCCGCCTGCAGCTCATCGTCACTTATGCGCAGTTGCTCAACATCTGAAAACGAAAGCTGATCAAACTTGTTACTCAGCGCAAGCAGCGCCTTGTCACCTTCGACCCTGATAGCATGGAGGATGTCTTTGACCGTTTGCTCAACACCGTCGTCGCTGCTCGTATCCCATTGCAACAGGTTATCAAGCTGTCTGGAGAAACCCGCGTCGGTTGTATTCAGGCGCGCAATATTCATGACGCCACGACGGCTTCGAGTTGCTGGATCAGCTCATTTACTTCGTCAAACTTGGTTTTCATGGAAGCCCGATTTACGATCAGGCGGGTGCTGATGTCACATATGGTTGCGCGGGCTTCAAGCCCGTTGGCTACCAGGGTGTTGCCGGTGTCTACAATATCCACGATGGTGTCTGACAAGTTAAGTAACGGGGCGATTTCCATCGCCCCTGACAACTTGATCAGCGATACCTGGCGTTCCTGCTGGCGGTAGTAGTCTTTGGTGATGTTGATGAACTTTGTCGCAACCCGGAGCACGCCTGCAGGTTCAGGCACACCGACGGGACCGGCGGTCATCATGCGGCATTTACCGATACCCAGATCGAGCATCTCATAAAAACCCATCGCACCTCCGTACTCGAGGATCGTGTCTTTGCCCGTGATCCCGATATCGGCAACGCCGTGTTCAACATAGGTCGGCACATCTGCACTGCGCGCAATAATAATCTGGTGCCCACCCGTACGAGTTTCGAATATCAGCTTACGTGAGGCGTCTGGATCTTCGTCCGGCGCTATATCACATGCTGCCAGCAGTGGCAGGCATTCTTTGAAGATGCGCCCTTTGTTGAGTGCAATGATTAATCCCATAACGGCCTCAAATTTGTTTTAGCTGACCCGCTGAACACTGCCGCCGAGCTGCTGCAGTTTTTCTTCAATGGTCTCGTAGCCGCGATCAATATGATAGATCCGATCAATGATCGTTGTGCCTTGCGCCACCAGCGCGGCAATGACCAGGCTTGAAGACGCGCGCAAATCTGTTGCCATCACCGGCGCGGCGCGTAACTGATCAGTGCCATGTACCACAGCCATCGAATGCCCGTGCAGTTCGATATCAGCACCCAATCGATTCATTTCCTGTACGTGCATGAAACGATTTTCAAATATATTTTCACGGATAGCTGAGGTCCCTTCCGCTATGGCATTTAACGCCATGAACTGTGCCTGCATGTCTGTTGGGAAGCCCGGATAGGGGGTGGTCTCAATGTCTACCGCTCGAGGCCGTTTGCCCTGCATATCAAGCTCTATCCAATCGTCACCAATGGTCAGGATTGCGCCTGCCTGTTGCAGCTTCTCTAACACGGCACCCAGCGTATCCGGCTCGACATCAACCAGTTTTATAGATCCACGAGTCGCCGCAGCAGCTATCAGATAGGTCCCGGCCTCGACACGATCGGCCATAACCCGATGTTCGCCGCCGTGCATTTTTTCAACACCCTGTATTTCAATGGTTGATGTGCCGTGGCCTGTCACGCGAGCACCCAGGGTATTGAGGAAGTTGCCGAGATCGACAATCTCCGGCTCTCGGGCTGCATTCTGCAGCCGCGTAGTCCCGCGCGCGAGACAAGCCGCCATCATGAGATTTTCAGTGCCACCTACAGTAACAAGATCCATATAAACATCGGCGCCGATAAGACCATCGGGCGCATCCGCATAAACATAGCCATCAGATACTGAAACTTTTGCACCTAAGACCTCCAGACCTTTCAGGTGCTGGTCTACCGGCCGCGAACCAATTGCACAGCCGCCCGGTAGAGAAACCTGCGCCTTGCCATGCTTAGCTACAAGTGGGCCTAACACAAGAAATGAAGCGCGCATCGTTTTAACCAGCTCATAGGGTGCACACAGCTGAGTTAAATTGTTGGCGCAGACTTCGACGTTCAGCTTTTCATCTATAACCACCTGCGCACCTAATGTGCCAAGCAGCTCGATCATGGTTGTGACATCGTGCAGATGAGGAGCATTCCGCACCAGCACCGGCTCATCGGTCAAAAGCGTGCCGGCCAGAATTGGCAGTGTAGAGTTTTTCGCACCTGACACACGAAGCCGTCCGTGGAGCGCGCGCCCACCAGTTATGCTGAGTTTATCCATTTTGGATCCGTAATTTTCAGGGCTTGGGGCTTTGTGCTTTGATGGTGACGGCGTGCAGACGTCCATCAGCTATATAATCGGCAATAACTGCGTATACAGCCTGCTGTCTCTGCACTCGGCTCATATCATCGAAGTGGTTGCTGACAATTTCTATCAGCGCTCGATTACCGTCCAGACTGAGGTCAATTTCGGCGTCGCTGAAGGCGTCAGCAAGCAACGCTCTGATTTCTTCTTGCATAGGAATATTTCTTAACTGGTTTCTAGTACTCGGGTTAATCCGGAGAACGCGATGATGTTATGCAGATCTTTGGACAGGCGGGAAAACTCAATCGTCTTGCCAGCAAGCGTAGCATGTCGATGCCAGCAGATCATAAGCGCAACCACAATACTGTTCGCCTGCTCCAGGCCCTCAAAATCCACGTTGAACGGACCGTCCTGCCTGTCGATGATTTCCAGGCCTAATGCTTTTACGCGCTCAGCTTCGTTCAGGTCAACCTCATCGCCTGATAATCCAAACTCCGGAGATAAATCTACTGGCATGTTTACACTACCGTTCTGTTTAAGCTATGCGCTTTCATCTTCCTGCTCCGCCTCGACAAAATCACTCCAGGACGCAATCACAGCATCAAGATCGCCATCGTATTGCGGGTCTTTCATCGCAGAGGTGAATTGCGATTTATAATTGAGGCCGATATTCACGCCTTCAACAACCAGATTCTGCACTCTCCAGAGACGATCCTGTTTGCCTCTACGCATGCGGTAAACGACCACATAGGTTTTGCCTTCGTAGGTAATTTCCTGGGTGACATTTGCAAGGTCGGGGTTGCTGCTGGGTTTACGTGGCGGCAAAACCTTAGCCTCACCATCACCGAACTCAAGCATAGCCAGAGCGTAAGTACGCACCAGGCTCCACTTGAAAGATTCGGAAAAGGTTTCCAGTTGTTCAGGGCTAGCCTTGCGTGCATATGGACCCATTACGTTCCGTGAAAAACGTTTGAAATCGATCATTGGGCGCAACAGTGCTTCACCCTCAGCATAAAACCGCTCAGAGTCCGCTTCAGCGTATTCGCGTCCACGCTCGACAAAATCCAGAACTTCAATCGTGGCAAGCTCCACTGCCTGCTCAGCAGTTTCTGAAGCAAGCGCCTGAGTAATAGCAACCAGACCAGCGTCTGCCACTGCAGTAGTTGGCACCGCCGCGTCAGATTCCGCCTGCTGCGCCGCAGCCTGCTGTACTGGCGTCAGCCCTGCCAGGGCTAACGATAATGTTAAGAGAAAAGTCTGCCTATACATGATTACTTCCCGATATTAGTCAAAAATTCGCCAATTAGATTTTCCAGCACCAGCGCACCCTGGGTTTCTACAATTTCATCACCCGGGCCAAGCGTTTCTTCGTCAGATCCTGGTAACAAACCAACGTAACGAGCCCCAACAACACCGTCTGTCAAAATCTTCGCACCGGTATCTATCGTGAGATTGCCCGGTTCGCCCATGATCTCAAGGGTGACAATGGCGTCTCCCCATTGCATATCCACGTCAATACCTCTGACGCGACCAACCGTTACACCCGCCATGCTCACTCTTGCCCGCTCCCGCAAACCTGCCACGTCATCAAAGCGTGCCTGAATTGTGTAACTGGTTCGTTCTCCCAGCTCACCAACGCCACTGACCTGGACCGCCAGAAAAACGAGCCCGATGACTCCAGCAAGCACAAAGCCACCAACGCTGATTTCAATGGTTCTCATGCGCATTAGAAGTCTCCGTAAAATACCAGGGTTAATAGAAAATCTGTCGCCAGCACGAGTACCGACGAAATAACAACAGTTTGTGTCGTGGCCATCGACATACCTTCAGCAGTGGGCGGCGCATCATAACCCTGGAACACGGCAACCCAGGTTACCAGCAGCGCAAATACCAGGCTTTTCACCATACCTTTGCCGAGGTCCTCCCACAGCTCAACGCCGTCCTGCATGCCGGACCAGAAACCACCAGGGTCTGCACCCAGCCAGTTCACAGCCACAACAACCCCCCCATAAACGGCAACCATACTGAATATCGCCGTCAGCAGCGGCAGGCTGATTAATCCCGCCCAGATACGCGGTGCAATAATACGCCGCAGCGGGTCTACACCCATCATTTCCATAATGGAAAGCTGCTCGGTGGTTTTCATCAAACCGATTTCTGCAGTCAACGCGGAACCGGCACGACCTGCAAAAAGCAATGCGGTGACTACCGGACCCAACTCTCGAAGCAGCACCAGTGCCAGACCCACACCCGTTGCATCCTGCGCACCAAAGCGAGCGAGCTGGGTATAAAACTGCAGAGACAGAACCGCGCCTATGGAAAAGGCTGAAAGCACAATAATGATCAGCGACATAAAGCCGACGTTATAGATCTGCTTCACAACCAGCGCCACGTCGCCCCAACGCGGTAACCCGGCCATCGCCCGATACCAAAGCAGACTGGCACGTCCCAGGGCAGACAGAAAATCCAGAAAGCGAACACCTATCGAGCGAAGCAGATCACTCACAACTTAGCCTTCGCCCAATAGATCAAAGGCAAGATCATCGGCCGGGTAATGAAAAGGTACCGGACCGTCTCTGTCCCCATGCATAAACTGTTTAACCATAGGAGTGGAACCCGCACGCAACTCTTCCGGCGAGCCCGCGCCTATAACTTTTCCCTCTGCAATAATGTAAATCTGGTCGGCGATGCTGACCGTTTCATGTATGTCGTGGGAGACCAGCAGACTGGTGATTCCCAATGCGCCGTTAAGCTGACGAATCAGATCGACCAGCATGCCCATGGCTATAGGATCCTGGCCGGTGAACGGCTCGTCGTACATCATCAGATCCGGGTCTAAAGCAATCGCGCGCGCCAGGGCAACGCGTCTGGCCATCCCACCGGACAGCTCTGATGGCGCAAGATCCCGCGCGCCGCGTAACCCGACCGCATTGAGTTTCATCAGCACCAGATCGCGAATCAGCTCTTCGGACAGGTTTGTGTGAACACGCATTGGAAATGCCACATTTTCGAATACTGACAAGTCAGTGAACAAAGCTGAACTCTGAAACAGCATACCCAGATTACGGCGAAACGCCTGCAATTCATCATGGCTCATCTGACACAGGTCTTTGCCGTTAACCAGTACCACGCCATCATCCGGTTTCAGCTGGCCACCAATAATGCGCAGCAGGGTGGTTTTACCCGTGCCGCTGGGACCCATTATCGCTGTTACTTTACCTCGCGGCACATCCAGGGACATGTTGTCGAAAATCATGCGCTCGCCACGAAAGAACGTCAGATTTTTGATTTCGATCAGATTGTCCATCATTCATTCACACACTTTATAACTGTGACCCGCCCTTATCCGATATAAAGGCTGTACCCTGAAAAACGTGATAACAGGCCGCTACAAACGCCTGCCGCAAGCGCCAGGTCAGACTGCCCGGCGCGAGATTATAACACCGCAACTGAACGAACCCTTAAGACCGTTTCGCGAAATTGGTCTAATTTGGTCAGACCAAATACAGGATATTTCCCGCGCAACAAACAGAGCCGCCGACATAACAGGTGTTGGAACCAGGACGCGATACGACTAAAGTGCGGTACCTTGATCATTTACTGTTGTAATCAGACCATCACAATCCTATGTGGGTTCCCCTTCTACTACTGATCCTGGGCTTCATTGCCCTCGTCTGGAGCGCAGACCGATTTCTGTCCGGAGCAGCCGCGTGTGCTCGCAATCTGGGCGTATCCAAGATGCTCATCGGGTTAACAGTGGTGTCCGTAGGTACCTCAGCACCTGAAATCCTGGTTGCCATATTCGCAGCACTCGACGGTAACCCTCTTCTTGCTGTTGGCAACGCGATCGGTTCTAACATCGCAAACATCGGCCTGGTACTTGGTATTACGGCGATGATCGCGCCGCTGCCATTCTCCAAACAGGTGCGACAGACTGAATTACCCTGGTTGCTGGGCGCCACCCTGCTGGCCATGTTTTTGTTGTTCGATCGAGAACTGTCATTTTTGGACGGAGTTATTCTGCTTCTGGCTTTGACCGCTATTCTGTGGCGGTTGGTGGCTAATCAGAGTCATCCAAGTCAGGAGATCTCCCCCTCCATAGCTGAAGAACTCGACGAATTACCCGACATGACCAATCTGCAGGCGGTTGCCTGGTTGGTGGTTGGTCTGCTGGTGCTTCTCGTATCAGCCCAGGTGCTGGTACATGCCGCCACCACCATCGCCACGCGTCTGGGCGTTAGCGACATGATTATCGGGTTAACCATTGTTGCCGTCGGTACCAGCCTGCCTGAACTTGCGGCGACAATTGGTTCCGCTGTTAAAGGTCACCCGGATATTGCAATCGGCAACGTTGTCGGTTCAAACATTCTCAACATTCTCGCGGTGCTGGCAGTCCCCGGGCTGGTCAGTGGCGCGGTGATAGAACCTGGAGCACTGTGGCGGGACGGCGGTATGATGCTCGCACTGACTGTGATGCTGGCACTGTTTGCCTACGGCATCAATTCACGCGCTGTGATCACACGTTTTGAAGGTATGGTGATGCTTGCCGGGTGGATCGGCTACAACCTTCTACTTGTGCAGCAGGCTTAGCACATGGACCTGAACCCCGCGTTGACTCAACTTGCCAGCACCGTGCGAGGTATTATTTTTGATGTTGATGGCGTGCTCACCAACGGCCAGATCACCTACAGCGATGACGGGCACGAATATAAAACGTTCCATGTCCAGGATGGCGCCAGTATCAAACTTCTGCAGCGACACAACATTGCGGTTGGCATCATTACCGGCCGCCGCTCCCCAACGGTTGCGCGCCGCGCTCGAGAACTGGATATCAGCTATCTGATCCAGGGTGCACAATCTAAAGCTCTCGCCGTAGATACACTGATTGAGCAAGGGTTTCCTGCTGCAGGCAACGCAGCGGTAGGGGACGACATTCAGGATGTTGACGTTTTCAACCACCCCAGTGTTGCCTTCTCAATCAGCGTGCCGAACGGCCATCCAGTAGCCCGCGCTCAGGCACACTGGATAACCCAACGCAGCGGTGGCACTGGCGTCGCGGTCGAGATCGCTGAGCTGTTGCTGCGCGCGCAAGACACCTGGCCTTTTTAAGATGTGGCGCTGGGCAGGCATCACCTTCGGTGTAGTGCTCGTTGCAGGTTTATTGTGGCAACTGTTCGGACAAAGCAGCACCGATCGGGCTGAAGATCCCAGCCAGATGGATACACTGATCGAAAGTGAACCCGACATTTATGGCCACGGCGTGACGTTCACTCAACTGCGCAACGACGGCAGTTTGCAGTATGAGCTTAACGCCAGCGCTATCCGTCAGTTCCAGGACAACGGCTTGACGAGCATGGTCAGTCCATCTTTGAAAGTGCACAATTCGGAACAGCCACCGTGGGATATTCGCTCCAATCACGGTTACATTCGAGGCGCGCAGGGTGAAGGTGAAAACAGGGAGGAAGTAGTTTACCTGCGTGAAGATGTTTTGCTGGAACAGAACAATCCCGAACGCGGTTTTATCACCATGCGCAGCGAAGCCATGTACTTCTACCCCGACCGGCAATACGCTGAAACCGACCAAGGTGTTATGATCGATACACAGGTCGGCCGCACTCGCGCAGCGGGCATGCAGGCTTATCTGGACACAGGTTTGCTGAACTTAATGTCTAACAAAACGCAACGGGTACACACCATTGTTTTACCAGAACAATTTAAAAAATCCGCGGGTTAAACCGAGCGCAGCTCGCAAACTGCGCCAGTGTGTGACGCTCTGCACGGGTCTGCTGGTTACCCCGTTTGTATGGGGGCTGGCATCTGACGCAGACCAGCCCATCCATATCGAGGGTGATGATGCGCAAATTGATCAGGCCAATGAAACCATCACCTACATTGGTTCTGTGGAAGTCGTGCAAGGCACCTTGCGTGTTAAGGGTGACAAAATGGTTGTCAAAATCAGCGGCGATCAGGTTCAACAGATCACCACAGTAGGCTCTCCCGCCCGTTACCGACAGCAGTTGGAGGACGATAAAGGTGAGGTAAATGCCCATGCGGACAGCATTATCTACCACACTGCCCAGGAGCGCGTTTATCTCAATGGCAAGGCCACACTGGCCCAACAGGGAAACGAGCTGCAGGGTGAATCCATCAGGTACGACATCGTTAAAGGCAAAGTGGACGCAAGTGCCGGGGACAAACCCGGGCGTGTGAAAATGACGGTGCAACCTGCTACCCGACCCGCTGAACAATAGTGCTACTGCCAGCGACATCAAGAGTTTGAGCCAGATCCACCCTTCCGATACTTTGCGCGCCGATGCACTGCGTAAGGAATACCGCACAAAAATTGCTGTGGAAGATGTTTCCATCCGCGTCGCCAGCGGCGAAATCGTCGGCCTGCTGGGTCCTAACGGGGCGGGTAAAACCACCTGTTTTTATATGGTGGTCGGGCTGATCAAAGCCGACAGCGGTGGCATCTATCTGAATGAAACCGAGTTAACCGACGCACCCGTGCACCAACGCGCCAAGGCAGGCATAGGCTATCTACCGCAGGAAGCCAGCGTCTTCCGCACACTCACCACCACAGAGAACATCCGCGCCATCCTGGAGCTGCGAAAGGATCTGAACCGTACTGAGCGCAATGCCCTGCTTGAACAGTTGATGGATGAATTTAATCTGCAGGGTGTTGCCACATCCCTGGGTCAAAGTCTGTCTGGTGGTGAACGCCGCCGCCTGGAAATCGCCCGGGCGCTGGCCAGCGAACCACGATTCATGCTGCTGGATGAGCCTTTTGCCGGTGTCGATCCGATTTCCGTCGGTGACATCAAGAAGGAAATTCGCCATCTTCGTGAACGGGGTATCGGCGTACTGATTACCGATCATAACGTCAAAGAAACTCTGGATATCTGCGATCGCGCTTATATTGTCCACCAGGGTCGCATCATCGCTGACGGTGATGCAGCCGCCATTCTTGCCAATCAAACGGTGCGCGAAGTTTACCTGGGTGAAGGGTTTTCCATCTAAGGGCAATTTCTGCAGCGGTCTATCATCAAAAAAAGAGCCTTCCAATCCGCCGCGTGTTAAATTGGCACGGTTTTTAATATTTGCCCTGGTCTACACTGAAGAACTCGGACCTGGCATGAAAAGTTACTTATTCAACAGGATTGGATGAAACAGACACTTTCCTTGAAGCTGGGCCAACAGCTCACCATGACGCCACAACTGCAACAGGCCATACGCCTGCTGCAGTTGTCTGCGCTGGACCTGCAGCAGGAAATCCAGAACACGTTGGAAGAAAATCCAATGTTGGAACTGGCTGACGAAGCCGCAGAGGGCAACGAGACCAACGATAACGACCAGTCCCTGGAATCCACCCTGGAATCAACGGAAAGTGAATCGCAGCAGGCATCTGACAATGCGTTGGACACCACGGTGGGCGCAGAAAGTGATGTTGCTGATGTTAACCAGGAATTTGATGCCCCCATTGGCGAGGAAATGCCCGTAGATTCGAGTTGGGAAGATGTCTATCCGACCGGCAGCAGCCTTCCGGCAGGTGACAGCGATTATGACCCGATGGCCAATCGCAGCGCAGATCAGACGCTCACGGACCATTTGCAGTGGCAGCTGAACCTCACCCCCATGGCCGCTTCAGATCGAACCATCGCCCTGGCCATCATCGACTCCATTGATGCCAACGGCATGTTGACTGCAACTACGGAAGATCTTTGCGAAGCGTTAAATACCCAGCGCGAAAGCGACCAGGATGAAATCGAACATGATGATGTCTGCGCTGTTCTGCAGCGCATACAGGACTTCGATCCGATTGGCGTTGGTGCCAGAGATCTCCAGGAGTGCCTGCTGTTACAACTTGTCCAGCTTCCCGCGGAGACGCCCTGGCTGAGTGAAGCCAAAAGTCTGATCACCGATTATCTTGACCTGCTCGGCAGCAAAGACTTCACAACTCTAAAACGTAAGTCACGTCTGACAGAGAGCGAACTGGCCTGTGCCATGGCCTTGATCCGCACATTGAATCCACGCCCAGGCACTGCAATTGCCGAAGAGAGCGCAGACTACATCGTACCCGATGTGGTTGTGAGAAAATTTGAAGGCCGCTGGCTGGTGGAGTTGAACGGTGAGGCGACGCCGCAGATCCGGATTAATCCGGTGTATGAAAATCTCGCCAAGCAGGTCGCCAGCAGCAATGATAAAACTTATATACGTGACAACCTGCAGGAGGCACGCTGGTTCTTGAAAAGCCTGCAGACCCGTCATGATACGCTGCTGCGGGTTGCCAGCAAAATTGTTGAAGTCCAGCGCGGCTTCCTCGAATACGGCGCTGAAGCCATGAAACCATTGATTCTTGCCGACATTGCCGAGGCAGTTGACCTTCACGAATCCACTATTTCAAGAGTGACCAGCCGTAAGTACATGTCCACGCCCCGGGGTGTTTACGAGTTGAAGTATTTCTTTTCATCCCATGTGGGCACCAGCAGCGGTGGCGAAGTTTCAAGTACTGCAATCCGTGCTCTGATCGAAAAACTGACCGGTGACGAAGATCCAAGAAAACCATTGAGCGATAGCAAAATAGCGGCAATACTGAAAGATCAGAACATCAATGTTGCCCGACGCACGGTAGCCAAATATCGAGAATCAATGTCGATCCCCCCTTCAAATGAACGCAAGCAGCTGGTCTGAGTCGCGAAAAAGCGCTTTGGGCACAGTCATCGATATACAAACTCATTTATTTTTTTTACGCTGAACACCCGTCGAGTTCTCACAAGGAGTCATTATGCAACTGAGCATCACAGGACATCACGTCGATCTTACTGAATCCCTACACTCCTACGTTGAATCCAAGTTCGAAAAACTTAACCGGCATAGCGACCAGATCACTCAGGTGCATGTGGTCCTGAACGTTGAAAAACACATGCAACAGGCTGAAGCCACCGCCCATGTTCCCGGTGCTGAACTTTTTGCCAACGCGGATTCAGACGATATGTATACCGCTATCGATCAAATGGTGGATAAGCTCGACCGTCAGGTGATCAAACACAAAGAAAAAACCACTGCCCGTCACAACGGCAGCCACGACCGCAGTTCGCACCACGAACAACTTTGATCCAGGCTTGCAACAGCCGGCTCGAGCGTATGTTAAAGGCGCCTAAATGTCCGATATCAGCGCGTTAATCAACGCCGACAACGTCCATTGCCACGTCGATGCAAGCAGCCGTAAAAGAGTGCTGCAGCTGGCAGCGGAACTGATCGGCGACGCAACGCTTCCCGCAGACACTTTGTTCGACGCTCTGATGGCGCGCGAGCGCCTGGGTAGCACCGGACTTGGCGATGGCATCGCAATCCCTCATTGCCGCAGCGATTGTGACGCCATGCGCGTTGGCTTTATTTCTCTCGCCACACCCATCGACTACGAAGCCAGCGACGGCGAAGATGTGGACCTGCTGTTTATACTGGTCGTACCCGAAGATGAGCAGCATGCCCACCTGCACGCGCTTGCACAGCTGGCAGAAGTTTTCTCCGATGCGCAAAACCGAACCGACCTGCGTTCGTGTACATCGGATGCCGCGTTGCTGAAACAAATGCAGACTTGCCTCGCCAATCAGGTACCTGACTCCAGAACAGCGTGAAACTTATCATCATCAGTGGCCGCTCCGGCTCCGGCAAATCCACTGTGCTCAACGCCCTGGAAGACGCCGGGTTCAATTGCATCGACAACTTCCCGGTTATGCTGCTGCAATCGCTGGTCCACAACACGCTCAGAGATAAAACCCAGAAAAATACACCGTTAGCCGTTTGCATCGATGCCCGCAGTCGAGACCTGGAACGTTTTCCTGAGATCCTTCTTTCAATTGACCGCATGGATGTGGATTGTGAGGTGATCTACCTGGACGCCCGTAGTCCAACTCTGGTCAAGCGTTTCAGTGAGACCCGACGCCGACACCCGTTGACCAACGCAAGCACAGACCTGCGCCAGGCCATTGATGCAGAAGCTGAAGTCCTGGAGAGTATTGCTGACCTGGCCGACCTCAACATCGACAGCACACAACTGTCCAGCCAGGCATTACGCGAACTGGTCAGCAGCCGGGTGGTGGCTCGCAGCAGCCGCGGACTCAGCCTGCTGTTCAGGTCATTCGGATTTAAGTATGGCGTGCCGGTTGATGCAGACATGGTTTTCGACCTGCGCTGTCTGCCAAACCCACACTGGGTAGAAAACCTGCGCCCCCTGACTGGCAGAGACCCTGCGGTAGTTAAATACCTGCAGGCAGAACCCATGGTCACCGAAATGTTCGACGACATTGCCAACTACCTGACAACCTGGATTCCCAGGTTCGAAGCCAATGCGCGGGTTTACATGACAGTGGCGCTCGGCTGCACCGGCGGACAACATCGCAGTGTTTATTTGAGCGAGCGCCTTGGCAATCATTTCAAACAGAACATCGATAACGTTTTAATTCGTCATCGCGAACTGCAGAAATAAGGTCCACATCAGCACTACAGGGAAATGCTAGTTGCTTCAGGCGCGGTGATCGCTACACTCCAACTCCAATTCGACAGCGTGACCGGGCAATGCGCACAACACAGTTAACCCTCATCAACCCACTGGGCCTGCATGCGCGCGCTGCGTCGAAATTTGTCGACGAAGCGAAAAGCTACGGCAGCAAAATCACCCTGGTGAAAGAGGACAAAGAGGTAGACGGCAAGAGCATCATGAGTCTGTTGCTGCTGGGCGCACCCGTTGGCAGTGTGCTTGAGCTGATTGTCGAAGGAGATGACGAGGATGCTGCAACAGATGGGTTGAGCAACCTGGTTGAAGCCGGATTTCACGAGCTGGATGACCCAGATTAGTCAGATCTGACATGGCAACCGAACCCGCACCCAATGTTGAACTTCCCAGTACGCCCTCAACGAGTACTGAATTCGGCACGATCGAAGAAACCCGAATTTTACTGAGCTCTCTGCGCCCTGCTGAGATCAGTAATCTGATCGCATCAAAAACGCCTAAGGTTCGGCAGGTCTTATGGGAGCTGTTAGACGAAGAGACGCGCAATCAGACTCTGCAACACCTGTCTGAAGATATACGCGCTGAATTTCTTGTCGACATGGATACCGCACAGCTGGTGGCGGTGGCGGACGAACTTGACACTGATGATTTTGCGGACATCCTGCAGCAGCTGCCGCAAACCATCACCGATCAGGTTCTTGAATCTCTGGACGCCGTCGACCGCGCTCGGGTTGAGGCTGTGTTGTCTTACCCTGAGGACAGCGCCGGCGGCCTGATGAACACAGACACGATCACTGTGCGACCCAGGCATGCACTTGAGATGGTCTTCCGCTACCTGCGCATGCGTAAGGATCTGCCAGAAGCTACTGACGCACTTATTGTAGTTAATTCACAGGACGAATACGTCGGCATGCTGCCGTTTGGCAAGCTGCTGACGTCAGATCCTACGGTTACCGTGCGAGAAGTGATGAACAGTGCGGCCACCGCTATTCATGTCGATACACCGGATACTGAAGTTGCAAAAATATTCTCTGAACAGGATTTGATTTCCGCACCTGTTATCGACGCAGAGGGCCGCCTGCTTGGTCGTATTACCATTGACGATGTAGTTGATGTCATCATCGAAGATGCCGATGAGGCGGTACTGGCCCGTGCGGGCCTGGAAATGGACGAAGACACTTTTGCATCCATCGGTAAATCCCTGCGTAGCCGTGCCATCTGGCTTGGCATAAACCTCATCACCGCCTTCATCGCTGCCGCGGTGATCAATCTGTTTGAAGAAACTATTGTGAAAGTTGTCGCACTTGCCGTGCTCATGCCTATCGTAGCCAGTATGGGCGGGATTGCCGGCACCCAGACTTTGACCTTAGTCATACGCGGCGAATCGTTGGGTCACCTGGGCCGCAGCAATCTGTTATGGCTGTTGAACCGGGAGTTTGTGGTGGCGGTGTTGAACGGCTTGTTATGGGCAAGCCTGGTTGCAATAACCGCCGCAGTAGCCTTCAACGACGTGGAGTTAGGGCTGGTCATTGCCGTTGCTCTGGTGATCACCATTGTCGTTGCCGCAATATCCGGCAGCTTGTTGCCCGGCATCTTACGCCATCTGAAGATAGACCCGGCTATCGCCGGCGGCGTAGTCCTGACGACAATCACCGATGTCACCGGTTTTTTTGTGTTTCTTGGCCTGGCAACCTGGGTCTACGCTTAGTTAAATTTTGTTCAGCCAGGCTGTCAGGATTTTCAGGCTGATCCGGCTAACGTCATAGATTCGACCAGCACGCTGGGCGCACGAACGTTGCCACGATAGTCAACATCGTCCCCGATACCAACAATGGCCCGATAGATATCTTTCAAGTTACCCGCAACAGTTACTTCAGCCACCGGATAGCTGATCTCGCCGTTTTCCACCCAGAAGCCTGCAGCGCCACGAGAATAGTCCCCGGTCACGCCATTGATTCCCTGTCCCATGAGTTCAGTGACCAGCAGACCGGTACCCATCTGTTTCAACAGTTCAGCCAGCGGCGTTTGTGGGCCATCAATATCCAGGTTGTATACCCCTCCCGCATTACCTGTAGGAGCAAGCTCCAGTTTGCGCGCCGAGTAACAGGATAAGACATAGCTTGCGACACGCCCATCCGCGACAAAACTTTTGCTGCGGGTGGCAACGCCATCACCATCGAAATTAGCGCTGCCAAGGCTGTTGAGTAAGTGCGGCCGTTCTGTCAGTGAGAGCCACTCCGGCAACACCTGCTGGCCCATCGAGTCGAGCAGGAAAGACGCCTTGCGGTACAACGCGCCACCACTGATTGCGCCAATCAGGTGTCCAAACAGACCACTGGCCATATTAGGCGCAAACATCACCGGATAACTGCCGGTCGGCGCATTTTGCGGGGATAAGCGCGCGACAGTTCGTTTACCGGCCAGACGACCTACCTGTTCAGCTGAATCAAGCTCATTGGCGTTTCGCGCGGTCGTATACCAGTAATCCCGCTGCATGCCGTTGTCATCTTCGCCAATCACGACACAACTCAAACCATGCCGGGTACCCGCATAGGCGCCGATAAAACCGTGGCTGTTACCGTACAAGCGCAACGACTGCTGTGTATTCACCTGCGCGCCGTCTGAGTTCGTCAGACGCGAGTCCACCGCCAGACCAGCGGCCTCGCACTCCTTTGCCAGTTCTGCGGCCTGCTGGGGTTGCACCTCCCAGGTATGGAACAGGTCCAGGTCCTGCAGCGTTGTTGGTGACAGTTCCGCATCCGCCAGACCATTACAGGGATCATCTTCAGTGTGAGAAGCGATATTTTTAGCGGCTGCAACGGTGTCGGCGATCGCGCGCTCACTGCTGTCGGTGGTGCTGGCAGAACCTTTACGTTGCCCGTAGTACAACGTAATGCCAAAACCGCGATCCTGGTTGAATTCCACGTTCTCCAGTTCACCCTTGCGAACACTTACCGATAACCCGGCATCGACACTGACTGAAACTTCTGCCTGATCAGCGCCTTGTTGTTGCGCTTCCGTCAGAATATTCTGCACCAACGCGGTAAGCTTGTGTTCTTGTTCTCTTAAATCCACCACTCATCCTAAGCTAAATTGAAACCATCGCCGTGTCTGACGAAATAAATCAAAACGACAGCCCTTCCGAGTCAACGGAAGAATTGTCTTCCAAAACTGCCCGCAAGCGGGAAGCACAACGCCTGTTGGAATTGGGGCGTCGCCTGGGCGAACTCAACAAAGAGCAATTCGCCTCGCTCAATCTATCTGCAAAACTGGCTCACGCCATTGAGGAGTATCAGCGATTCCGCAGCCATGGCGCAAAGAAACGTCAACTCCAGTTTGTCGGCAAGCTGATGCGGCACGAAGACACCACCGCCATCGAAGCACACATCGCCCATCTCGACGGCGAATCTGCGCAGGCACAATATCAGTTCAGCCAGCTTGAGCAGTGGCGCGAAGCCCTGCTTACCGAGCCTGACAGCTTAACGGAGTTTATCGCGACATTCCCCCTGGTCGACCGACAGCAGCTGCGCCAGCTGATCAAGAAAGTCCATAGCGCACGCAACGAACCTGACCAGAAAGCTGCATCCCGCAAGCTTTTCCGCTTTCTGCGGGAAACCAGTGAGCTGTCCGACTGAACGAGCACGGCGATCCGCCTTAACAAAGCCAGGCTACGCCTGGGTGCCGCCCACAACAATCTCATCAACCTTCAGCGTCGGCTGTCCAACACCTACAGGCACGGACTGTCCGTCTTTACCACACACGCCTACGCCGGTATCGAGCTCCAGATCGTTACCCACCATAGATACCTTATTCATCACGTCAGGCCCGTTACCAATCAAGGTAGCGCCACGAATTGGCGCCGTTACTTTGCCATTCTCAATCAGATAAGCTTCGGTTGCAGAAAACACAAACCGCCCGGAAGTAATGTCTACAGACCCACCACCAAAGTTCACCGCATAAACACCTTTGTCTACTGAAGCAATAATTTCAGCCGGATCATGCTCGCCGGGCTGCATGAAGGTATTGGTCATACGTGGCATGGGCAGGTGCGCATAAGACTGACGTCTGCCGTTGCCGGTGGAGGCTACGTTCATTAAACGGGCGTTCAATTTGTCCTGCATGTAACCACGCAGAATGCCGTTTTCAATCAGCACTGTAGATTGCGTAGGAGTGCCTTCGTCATCAACCGTCAGCGAGCCGCGCCGGCCCGCCATCGTGCCATCATCAACAACAGTACATAAGCTCGACGCCACCTGTTGCCCGACGCGGTTGGCAAAAGTAGAACTGCCTTTCCGGTTGAAGTCACCTTCCAGGCCGTGACCAACAGCTTCATGTAGAAGCACACCTGGCCAGCCCGGGCCAAGCACCACCTGCATCGGTCCCGCCGGTGCGTCTCGCGCATCAAGATTAACCAGCGCCATACGCACTGCTTCAGACGCCAGATCCTCGGCCCAGCTACCCTGCTGCAGTTCATCCAGCCCGCGACGTCCACCGCCACCGGCATTACCCCGTTCGCGACGGCCACCTGCCTCGGCGATAACAGAAACATCCAGCCTGACAAGCGGACGCAGATCAGCGCCTAAAGTGCCGTCGCTGGCCATCACCAGCATCACATCATGATTCGCTGAAATGCGCACATTAACTTCTTTCACACGCGAATCAGCCCCCCGCGCGGCTCGATCGATCCGTTGTAAAAGTTGTACCTTGGCCACTTCGTCTAACAAGCTGATCGGATTTGAGGGCGGATACAGTGCGCTTGCAGAAGGTGCCTGGAATGCAGGCGCGGTGCGCGGAGTGCCTTTATCTGCAATTGATTTTGCCGCGCTCGCTGCACTACCAAGGCCGTCACGCAGGATATCTTCCGCGTAAGCAAAGCCTGTTTTCTCGCCACTCAGTGCGCGTACGCCAATGCCTGCATCAACACTGAAGCTGCCATCTTTGACGATGCCATCTTCAAGCCCCCAGGATTCGGATCGCACGCTCTGCAGATAAACTTCCGCATAATCGATGCGGTTTCCCATCATATCTTCCAGGGTGCGTTCAATATCCTGCTGGCTGATATCACTGTGTCCGAGGATATTTTCTGAGGCCTGCTCAACGACGTCTTGCATGGTTGGGTTTCTCTTCCTGTTTCTGCTGATTTATTTATTCTGAAGGATCAGGCTGTTGCGCCTGTTCTTTACTCTGAGTCGCCTTGCTCTGAGTCTCTTTCATAGAGCGATCCCAGAGGCTGACAAATTCGACTTCAGGATCATCAAGGGTACCTGTTACGGCAAACTTAGCGGTACTGAACTGTTCAATGGGTTTGCGCAACATGCGTTCGCCAAGCACCACTGTGGCACCCACAATCGGGTTTGCCAGCCCCAGATAAAGACCGTACCAGGGTATGCTTTTACTGACCGGTAGCGTCACGATCAGTTCATTGTTCAGTTGCCCACTGGCTAAGTCAACACGTCCACCCAGTTGAAAATCACCCGAAGAACTCTCAACGGTCAAGCGCTTGGGAAAGGTCAGCTCGCCCCCCTGCAGACCTACGGTGGCGTCGATCCGATCGAAACTCATGCCTTCACCGACAACATCAGAGAAATCCAGACTGATACGTTTTGCCAACTGGGTGAAATTAAGCAGGCTCAGAATACGCAACCCGCCTGAGCCGGCTTCCACTTCCACAAAGCGTCCATCACGCGCGTCAAATTCAATTTCACCGTCCGTACCCAGCAGGTTGATGTTCAGGGGAGATCCTGACCAGGAAACATCTGCTCTGGCTGCGGCCGTGGTTGTACTCAGGCTGGGCGCGTAATCCCATTTAGGTAATGTCTGTGCCAGATCATCAAGTTTCAGCTTACCGGTGAACGTGGATCGATCTGTCTGCAGATCCCAACTGAGTAGACCTTCTTCGATATGAACACCATTGACAGCGGCATCCAGGTTCAGGAACTGAACGCGCTTGTCACCCTCAGGCTGAATCTCGAACTGCCAGCGCCCAAACGGTTCGTCACCCAGCATCAATTGTGCAATGTTGATCTTCGCCGCCGGCAACACTTCACCCACAGCCACACTTATCGGGTCAACCTGAGGTGCGCCTATGTGATCCGCGGTTTGCAGATTTGTCTGCGGAATCTGCAGGAACTCCAAATCGAGATTCAAAACATCCGCAGCGGGCAGTTGCAAAGTACCTCGCACCGCTGGCGCGTTGAAAGCAAACGAAACGTTATCGCCCTGCTGCTGGGCATCCAACAGGACATCGGCAAACATCAACTCATCGATTAGAAATTCCTGCACCATAAGCTTTGATATTGTCCAATCCAGCGGCAGTACCACTGCGGAGTCTCCTTCCGTGGATACCCACTCACTCAATACCAGGCGGGGCATTACCCCTGAAATCGCAATCGCGCGTTGCTCCACCGTTGTCATCGGCGGGTCAGCATTTATGCCTATCGCACCACGCTCAATACCATCACCATAGTGGAACCAGCCATCCAGAGTTTTGTATCGCAAACTGACACTCTGGTACTTTTCGAGGAACTGCACATCGATATCAATGGGGGCCACATCCTCGGTCAACTTGCCAAATTCGGCGGGTAACCCAACCTCTAAGCCTTGCAGGTCGCTGCTGACAAGAAGTTGTGTCACGCCACCATCCATCGACAGTTTCAGTTCGCTTGAAAAAGAAAAATCCCCGTTAAGGGGTAGCGTGACATCTGTGGCAAGCACGTTATAGACATCATTGGGCGTGGCTGTACCCGCTACGTCAAAGCTCAACGATTGCGGTGTATGTCGGATCGTAAAGCTGGCAGGCTGCCTGAAAATTGCACCGCTCAGATCCCCAGTCAGGTTATGCGGTAGAGAAAACTGGCCTTGCCCCTGGAGCTTGCGCAACACTAAACGGTAGTCAGGCATGGCCAGATCCACCTGGCCCAATTCATAGTTTAAATCCACGACCAGCGGCGGCGCCTGCTCAACTCTGATCGGGACAACCAAGGCAGCCGTGAAATCAACACGCCCACTGCCCTGCCAGGCCGGAGTAATAAAGGGGAGGTTTGTCTGCAACGGACTGCCACGAACAAAGGCCAACATGTTGGTTGCGTCTCCGGTTATATCCACGGTGCCGGAAGCGTAGGTTGCATTGTTATGCAGTGTTACTTCAGCGGCGCGGACCTGGAGACTTTCACTGGCGCCCTGTTGCAGTTTGATATGAACGTCCGTGCCTGCCACATAGACACGCCCGGTTGCGTCATACACGGCTGGCCAGCTGGGTTCGTACTGAACACGCAGGCCGCTGAAGTCGGCGGTGAGTTCATTTCGACGCGCAAGCTCTCCTGGCTCAACCTTTATTTGACCATGGTAGGCGTACTGCGCATTCGACAACCGCCCAGCCTGCAATCCGGTCTGCATCCATTCGTCCAACGCCGGCGGAATATTGTCCGGCACAAAGGTTCTGGCTCGTCTGACTGAGGTCTGATCTGCTGATATCTGCAAACTCAACCGCTGTTCCGATGCCGTCTGCGGACGTGTTATTGCAAAACCTCCTACAGCAACGGTATCTCCCACGCGGGTCTTTATATGCGTGCCCTGCACACCCAGATAGCCGCGACCCAGCCAGATTTTGATAATGCCCTGAGCAGAAGCCAGATCCCAACCTGTTGCGTACAGATCGGGAAACTGCAGATACACATCCTCACCACTGACCTGGATGGCATGCCCATTAGCGTATCCCCATACTCGAGCCTGTGCGTTGCGCAGAGTCGGCACACCTTTAAAACCCTGCACAGAAAGCTCGTTCAGGGAAGCGCCATAGCCAAGGCCGGCGTCTGACTCATAAAAAAGATTAATATTGTTCGCTTTACCTCGAACTGCAAGCCCATCAATCCAGGTCACAAGACGTTCAAAGCCAGCAAAATGGGAAATAACAAATCTGCTGACCTCGCCTAAATCCACCTGATCAATCCAGAGCTGCAAACGCGGCGAATTGACTTGTGATTTCAGGAGTTCTGTGGCGACAGACAAAGCCGTATCGTCCTTGCCTGGATACTGACTCTGTCCAAAAACGGGGCTGAGCTGGAGTTGATCCGAACCGGCTTGCAGCGCCAGCGCCGAACTGCTGAATCTCAAACGTTCAGCATTACGATCCGCTGCAAACTGAACATGCCCGGAAAGGCTTTGACCATCAGCAGATAATGACAAGCCATCAAACGCCAGATCCAGGGCGCCGTCGCCTTTGCCAAGCTGCTCAGACCACACGCCTTGTGACACCTCAAGCACAAAATCTGATAAACCTGTCAGGGCAACCGGCAGCTCAAGCGAGCCGCTTAGCGTCGCTGTCATGTCGCCCTGCGCCAGCACTGTTTCCGTCTGCCAGAAGGCCAGCTGCAGACGCTGAGTTGCTGCCGCTGCGTTCCACACGGCTATTTGAGCAAAATGGACTCCCTCGCGGTTGATCATTTTGAGATCTGCCTGCATGCGCGCAACCTCTCCAACCCGCGGGTGCAGCAACACATCCAGGCGTCCCGCAAGATGATCCGAGTGGCGCAGCAATCCGTCTAAACTGAATTGTAAAGGTTGCTCACCCATACCGCGTAAACGCCAGCCCTGCGCCGCCTGCTCAAGATGGACCTCAGCACCAGCGACAACCAGAGTATGGGGAACCCAGGTGCTGCGAAACATGCTCTCCAGAACATCAAGCTCCAGCTCCATGCGAGCTATCTGACCCGCGGGGAAAACCACGCTCTCAACCGAGATCCTGGGATTAAGCCCGCGCCAGTCGCCGCGCAACCCCGCCACTGAAATGTTCTGTGTCTGCAACACCGCATTCAGCTCGTCTTCAAATACATGCACAACGGCCATAGTGAAGCGGCCACCCGCCTGCAGGATCGCCATCAGAACCACAGCAAACGTGACGAAGACAAACAACGGTCGTAACACCACGCGAGAAAACCGTTGGGGAAACGAAGGTTTGAGTTGATTGGGCATTAAAGTGCTACGCAGCTGGATCTAGCGGGCGACGTTCTGCACCAGCACTATGTCAAACTGTCCTTCCGGATAGCTGGGCTCTACCTGAATACGAATCTCGCGTTGAATGTTTTCGGACAGCGTCGCCAGGTATTGGGCATCTTCATCCAATAAGCGATCTACCACAGCTTCTGTGGCGCGTATCAGATAATCTCCTTCCGGTGTCTTGTGACGACAACGCGCCTGATAGTCCTGGGACAGCGCGCGAAAAACTTCTACACAGGTGGATTCAGGGGTGCGGACCAGGCCGTATCCTTCACACTGACTGCAAGGCGCGCACATGCTCTGGGCCAGGGATTCACGGGTACGTTTGCGACTCATCTGCACCAGTCCAAGCGAGGAAAAACCTTCAATGCGCGTGCGTGCGGGATCAGCTTCCACGGCTTTCTCCAAAGCTCGAAGCACCTGACGCTGATGTTCTTCATCTTCCATATCAATGAAGTCAATAACAACAATGCCACCCAGATTACGCAGCCGCAGCTGCCTCGGAATCGCCGCTGCCGCCTCAAGATTGGCTCTGAACACTGTTTCTTCCAGGCTGTGCCCACCCAGAAAACCGCCGGTATTCACATCCACACTGATCATCGCTTCAGTTTGTTCGATGACAATGCTGCCACCGGATTTGAGACAGTGTTTTGGTTCCAGCGCTCTGGACAACTCATCTTCCACACCATGACGTTCAAACAGCGGGCGCTTCTCCAGATAACAATGCAATCGCTCTGCATAGCCTGGAATAAACTCATCAACGTAACTTCGGATTCGCGCAAAAGTTTGCGCATCATCAATCAGGATGCTTTGTGTTCGGGCACTGGCGAGATCGCGAATCATGCGCGTATGCAAAGGTAACTCTTCGTAAGCCAGCGAGGGTGCCTGAGCGCCTTTCAACCGCTCTGTAATGCGCAGCCAGATCCTCTGTAACAGACGCAGATCTGACGCCAGCTGCGTCTCGTCCGCCGCATCCGCCGCGGTGCGGGCAATCACGCCACCACCGATATCGTAGGTTTGCTTGACGCCTGTCAGTATGTTTCTGAGGCGCTCGCGCTCGTTCTCGTCGTCGATGCGCTGGGAGATGCCGATATGGTTTTCGTTAGGCATCAGAACCAGATACTTGGAAGCCAGCGCCAGTTGAGTGGACAACCTCGCACCTTTATTCGCGATCGGGTCTTTTTCAATCTGCACCAGCACTGATTGACCTTCATGCAGCAGGTCACGAATATCCGGCTTGGCTGTCGGCTCTTCGTTCTGCGCTGTAAATATCCGCGGGCTGTCTATGTCTCTGGCGTGCAGAAATCCCGGACGCGCCAGGCCAACATCAACAAACGCAGCCTGCATACCCGGCACAATCCGCTCTACCTTGCCCAGGTAAATGTTACCTGTGACGCTGTAGCCGGCTGAACGGGCGATATGGATTTCCTGCAACAGACCGTGTGCAACCAGGGCTACTCTTGTTTCAAACGGGCTGACATTAATCAGTAATTCTTCTGCCATCTTTCCGCATACTCCAGGTGTCGATGTTGAACGCCCGTAACAAATATTCCATGCGCTCTATTGGCAAACCCACCACCGCGCTGTAGCTGCCTTGCAACCGCTGCACAAATATACCCCCAATGCCCTGAATACCATAACCACCCGCCTTATCTGCAGGCTCTCCGGTATACCAGTAGCGTTGCGCCGTAGCAGCGCTGATTTCAGCAAATTGCACAACTGCGCCAACGACTTCACACAAGGTCTGCACACCATCACACACGGCGACACCGGTTAACACCTCATGGCGACGTCCGGACAGACGCAGAAGCATATCTACACCTTCGGTTAGACCACGGGGTTTGCCAAGAATTTCATCGTCGATGGTCACTATCGTGTCTGCACCGATGCTTACCGCACCAGGCTCAACCCCCGCTTCGGCTTTTTTCTTTGCCAACCGCGCCACATAAGCAGCAGGTTCCTCACCCGGCAGCACGGATTCATCCACGTCGGTGGCCCGCACAGTGAAGGTCAGGCCCATCTGTTCAAGCAGCTGTGCTCTGCGCGGAGACGCCGACGCTAGAATTAATGGCCTGTTTACCTGCGCACGCACAGCTATTCCACGCGAATGCCGGTGCGAATACGCAGCAGCAGCAGGAATAAGAAGGGCCACAGACACATGGTCACAAGTGGCGAAGTCAACACAGACCAGCCCCAGGCACGCTCACTGGCAAGACCTATGGCAAAGACACGCAAAAACTCAGCGCTCAGGGCAAGCACAAACACCAGCAAAGCCTGCTGCAGAACCGAGTACATGCGCAGCCGTTCAAAAAAACGCCAGGCGACATAAGTAACAGAAGCAAGCACAAAGCCATTCAGACCCAGCGGTTCCGCATACAGCACATCAACCAGCAGTCCCAGGATCCAGACCGCTATCAAGCCAACACGATGAGGCAACTCAATCGCCCAGAAAAACAGCACCAGCAGCAGCCAGTTCGGCCGCAGCCACCCCAACCAGGCTGGCGCCCATTCAGGCAGGTGGAAAACACCAAGAACCAAAGCCGCTAACAGGCTCAGACCAATAACCCATCCGCCGTTGCCCGGATTCACGGTGTTGGCTCCTGTGACTGGTATTGCTGCTGGTCTGATAGCTGCTCGCGTGGCGGGGTCTGTTCCTGTTGCGCAGCGGGGTCCTGTTGTTGATTCGGACCAAACACCACCAGTACATGACGCGAGCGATCCAGCGCCGCGGTTGGTCGCAACAGCACCTGAGCATAGGCTGAGGTGGCTTCAACCACGACAGACACAACGGTGCCCACGGGATATCCGGGCGGGAAACGCCCGCCTAAGCCGGAGGTTTCAAGCAGATCTCCTTCAACGATATCTGCTGTGACAGAGACATTTTCCAACACCAGAGCGTCTACTTCCCCGGTGCCACCGGCTATGCCGCGCACGCCGTTTCGATTAACCCGCACTGGTACAGCATGATCGGGGTCATTCACCAGCAGAACGCGACTGGTGAAACGACCCACCTCAATGACCTGGCCGAACAGACCTTGCGCGTCTAACACAGCCAGACCGGGTTTCACGCCAGCGTTTGAGCCTTTATCGATGATTATCTGGAAGGTGTTGGTATCGGGGATGATGCCAACCAGTTCCGCGATCAACACATCGTAGGGCAAACGGCCTTGAGAGCCCAGCAGGCCGCGCAACCGGTCATTCTCTGACTTCAGCGCGACGTACTGTTGCGATATCTGCGACAGCTCCAGAATCTGTCTTTCCAGCTGCTGATTGCGCACCAGCAGTTGATCCTGGGTAGCCACCACATCACCTATAGCGCCACTGAGCAGGTAGGGAGACTCGGCAAGCAGATAAACAGGACTGACCACACTGGAAATAAAGCCGCGCACTGGGTCAAGCACGCGGGTAGAGGATTCGATCACAATGAGCAGGGCAGACAGCAGCCCGAGGCCAAACAGGAGGTAGCCTGCGGCAGAATTGCGGACAAACAGCGCCTTAATGGTATGACCCTCTCATTGCCCACACGACCACGGGTCGTACAACTGTTATTCGTCGTACGACGCTGATGCGAGGTTTACGCTGTAGACAGCAAGTCTGCGTTTCCTGCTGCATCCATGAGCTCCAGGGCTTTACCGCCACCGCGCGCAACACAGGTCAGCGGATCTTCAGCAATAATCACCGGCAGCCCGGTTTCCTCTGCCAGCAGGATATCAAGATCCCGCAGCAGCGCACCGCCTCCGGTCAATACCATGCCGGTCTCAGCAATATCTGAGGCAAGCTCGGGCGGGCACTGTTCCAGCGCGCTTTTCACCGCCTGCACGATCATCGATAAGGGTTCCTGCAGCGCTTCAAGTATTTCATTGCTGTTCAGCGTAAAGCTGCGTGGAACACCTTCCGCCAGATTACGGCCGCGCACATCAATTTCGCGAATGTCTTTCTGCGGATAAGCCGCGCCAATTTCCTGCTTGATGCGCTCTGCGGTAGCTTCACCAATCAGGCTGCCTTGCGTGCGCCGCACGTAGGCCACAATAGCTTCATCAAAACGATCGCCGCCAACCCGCACGGTATCGGATAACACCACGCCGTTGAGCGAAATGATGGCAATTTCCGTGGTGCCGCCGCCAATATCCACAACCATGGTACCTACCGCTTCCTGCACCGGCAGCCCGGCACCAATAGCCGCAGCCATGGGTTCTTCGACAAGTCGCACATCACGAGCGCCGGCAGACAACGCACTTTCGCGAATGGCGCGACGCTCTACTTCGGTAGATTTACACGGCACACACACAAGCACCCGCGGACTGGGGCGAATAAAAGAGTTTTCGTGGACCTTGTTGATGAAGTACTTGAGCATTTTTTCTGTGACCAGAAAATCTGCTATCACACCGTCTTTGAGGGGCCGAATGGCAGTGATATTACCCGGCGTGCGCCCCAACATCCGTTTAGCATCGAGACCTACCGCAGCCACACTCTTCTGGTTACCCTGGGTACGAATGGCAACCACCGAGGGCTCGTTCAGCACAATACCCTGATCGCGCACATAAATGAGTGTGTTAGCTGTACCGAGGTCAATAGACAGGTCGCGGGAAAACAGACCGCGAATATTCTTGAACATCTAAGTGGGACTCAACCTGAAAGCGCAATTCTATGCATTCCCAACTAGAAAAGCACGGCCTCAAGCCTGGAAATATCGAGATGCGTGGCATAAGGTTCGCGCCGCGGTTGAACGAGCGAGACAAGAGCATGGATAACGAAGACAAAATCAATATTCCACATCTGGCTATGCTGGCGCGCCTGTCCCTGGATGAAGCGGCAACCCAGCGTGCTGAACATGAACTGCACAACATAATCGACATGATCGATCAGATGCAGGCAGTGGATACCAGTGACGTTATTCCAATGGCTCACCCACTGGATGCTGAGCAGCGCTTACGCAGCGACCAGGTGACCGAACAGGTCGACCGGGAACGTTTTCAACGCAACGCGCCAGCAACCGCAGAGGGCTACTATCTCGTCCCGAGGGTGGTGGAATGAGTCTGCATCCGTTTGTTACCGTCACTGAGTTACGGCAGGGACTGGCCACCGGCGAGTACAGCGCGGTAGAACTCACACAGTATTTCCTCGACCAGATCAATCGGCACCAGCCGACCAGCAACGCCTTTATCACCGTGGACGAACAGGGCAGCCTGAAAGCTGCCGCCGCAGCTGATGCACAGATTGCTCAGGGCAAGGCCGGTGCGCTGACCGGTATTCCCATGGCGCACAAAGATGTGTTCTGCACAAACAACGTTCTGACCACGTGTGGTTCACGCATGCTGGAGAATTTTGTTGCCCCTTACGATGCCACCGTTGTACACAACCTGCAGAGCGCAGGCATGGTATGTCTGGGCAAGACCAACATGGACGAGTTTGCCATGGGGTCGTCAAACGAAAACAGCGCATTCGGACCGGTGGCCAACCCCTGGCATGCAGAGCATGTACCGGGCGGTTCTTCCGGCGGATCCGCAGCAGCCGTTGGCAGCGGCCAGGTTCCCGTTGCGACAGGAACCGACACTGGTGGTTCAATTCGCCAGCCCGCCGCTTTCTGTGGCATCACCGGGTTAAAGCCAACCTATGGGCGGGTTTCCCGCTATGGCATGGTTGCATTTGCGTCCAGCCTGGATCAGGGCGGACTGTTTGCGCGCACAGCACAGGACATTGCCCTGGTGTTGGGCAGTATGGCCGGTTTCGATGCAAAAGATTCAACCAGCGCACAGCGCCATGACAGCTGGCTCGAACAGATTGCCCAACAGGGTATTCCGCAAACGCCTGCAAAGCTTAAAATTGGGCTGCCTGCTGAATATTTTCAGGCCATGAGCGACACGCAGCAGCTGGACGACGTGCGCAACACCCTGGAACAACTCGGGCACACCTGCGTAGAGGTCGCGCTGCCGAATACGCAGATGGCGATTCCCGCCTACTACGTTGTCGCCGGTGCAGAAGCGTCGACTAACTTGTCACGCTATGATGGTGTGCGTTTCGGCCATCGCTGTGAAAATCCGGAATCTCTGGAAGACCTGTATCAGCGCTCGCGCAGCGAAGGTTTTGGTGAGGAGGTCAAACGTCGTATTCTGACCGGCACCTATGCACTGTCTGTCGGCTACTTTGACGCCTACTATCTGCAGGCACAGAAGATCCGCCGCCTGATATCTGACGACTTCAGCAACGCCTTCAGTCAGGTAGACCTGTTGCTGACACCCACAGCGCCAGGTCCAGCGTTTGCCGCCGGTGCATTGAAGCAGGACCCGGTGGCCATGTATCAGCAGGATAAATTCACCGTACCTGCCAGCCTTGCGGGCCTGCCAGCCCTGTCCATGCCCTGCGGTTTCAAACAGGGGCTGCCACTCGGTGCGCAGCTGATTGGCCCCGCCTTTCGAGAAGATCTGATACTGGGGTTGGCCAGAGATTTCCAGCAGGCCACTGACTGGCATCAACACACCCCTGCAGCTGCCGCAGGAGACCGCACATAATGAATTGGGAAGCAGTCATCGGCCTGGAGATTCACGTCCAGCTGGCAACAAAAAGCAAGATTTTTTCTGGCGCATCAACAGAATATGGTGCTGAGCCGAATGCACAGGCCTGCGCGGTTGACCTTGGTCTGCCAGGTGTATTGCCTGTGCTCAACGAAGCTGCCGTCGCGATGGCGGTCAAATTTGGCCTGGCCATTGGTGCACAGATCAATCTGCATTCGGTTTTCGACCGCAAAAATTATTTTTATCCAGACCTGCCCAAGGGTTACCAGATCAGCCAGTTTGAAACACCGATAGTGGGAGCTGGTGAAGTTAATCTGCTGCTTGAAGGCGGACAGCAGCGCCGCATTGGCGTCACCCGCGCGCATCTTGAAGAAGACGCGGGCAAATCGGTACACGACCTGTTTCCGGGCCAGACCGGTATTGATCTGAACCGTACCGGGACCCCTCTGCTGGAGGTGGTGTCGGAACCGGACATGCGCAGTGCAGCTGAAGCCGTGGCTTACTTCAAAAAAATCCACGCGCTGGCCCGCTATCTGAAAATCTGCGACGGCAATCTGGCAGAAGGCAGTATGCGCTGCGATGCCAACGTTTCCATACGTCCCGTTGGACAGGACAGCTTTGGCGAACGTACGGAAATCAAAAACATCAACTCTTTCCGCTTCGTCGAACGCGCCATCAATCACGAGATACAGCGCCAGATTGATGTGCTCGAACACGGCGGAAAAATCGAGCGTGAAACGCGCCTGTACGACCCGGATAAAGATGAAACCCGCTCCATGCGCGGCAAAGAACTCAGCGCCGACTATCGCTACTTCCCGGATCCAGACCTCCTGCCATTAGTCTTTACCGAGGCTTTTGTTGAAGATATCCGGGCGCAGCTTCCGGAGCTGCCGGAAGCGCGTCAGCAGCGTTATTGCGAGGCTCTGGCGCTTTCATCCTACGATGCCGCATGGTTGAGCAACGACCCGGATGTCGCCAATTTCTTCGATGCAACCGTAGCCGTCTGCAGCAACGCTAAACAGAGTGCGAACTGGATCATGGGCGAACTGGCCGCTGTATTAAACAAAGCTGATCTCGATATCACCGCGAGTCCGGTTTCGCCCCAACAGCTGGGTCAACTCATTACGCGCCTTGACGATGGGACTCTGTCTTCGAAAACCGCAAAAACACTGTTTGACGCGTTGCGCACAGATGACGCTGAAGTTGACGTTCTGATCGAAACATTAAACCTCAAACAAATGAGTGACAGCGGTGAACTGGAAAGCATAGTTGACCAGGTCATGGCAGATAATCCTGCACAGCTGGAACAGCTGCGCGGCGGCAAAGATAAGTTGTTAGGTTTTTTTGTTGGGCAGGTGATGAAACTGACTCAGGGTAAAGCCAACCCGCAACAGGTCAACGAGATTATCCGCAGCAAACTTTGAAACTCAGCACAGCTTACTTTTTGTGCTGCAGCATCTCTTCCGCCGCGCGTAACACGTCGCGACGACTGATCTGCCCAACCAGCCGACCATTGCTGACTACCGGGTAACGCCTGCGGCCTTCCTTTATGAAACGTTCAGCCAAGGTATAAATATCCGTATCCGGCGACACCACTTCCGCAGGTGAATGCATGAAATCACCAACAATGCCCACAGATTCATCATAATAACTGTCCTGCACAATAACCTGCATGATATCGACTTCGGACAGCACACCCACCAGGTTGCCAACCTCGTCGACAACCGGTGCGCCGGAAATTTTTTCTTTTAACAACACAGCCATGGCCGATACCACGTTTGTATCCGCTTGAAACGTAACCAGTCGGGTAGACATGTATTCTCTTACTTTGAGCGATCTCACTGATTCCCCTTCAACTTCAGATGCTTACCCCTTCACCCTGCACAACCCCGGGGGCTCTGTAAACGTATATATCTAGAACCAAGAGCTATTAAAAAAAATTCTTTAAAAACAGAAGTGGTCAATTCAGCGGAGTAGCGTGCTCACCCACGCAATAGTAAGCTCTATGTGTTGATTTAGACCAAAAATAAGGGGGGACACCTTGAGCGAACAGCCATTACCCGCGGTACCTTTTCTGAAGATACCTGAAGGCGGAGATCCATATCTTGAAGGCCACAAATGCGGTCATTGCGGCGCTACATTTTTAGGTGAACGCAACGTGTGTTCAAAATGTGGAGCACGTGACCAGATGCAGACCGTGAAATTACCCAACAGTGGAAAACTGTATTCCTATTCGATTGTGCACCGTTCATTCCCGGGTATCGAAGTCCCGTACATCAGCGCCATTGTTGACCTGGATGACGGCACCGCGATCAAAGGCAACCTGATCGGCGTAGAACCGGATCCCGCCAATATCGAATTCGACATGCCCGTCGACGTTGTGTTCGATGATGCACTGGGCCGCAAAGATCGCGACGGTAATGCCTATCTGGCGTACTTCTTCCAACCTAAAGCTAGCTGACAGGAGATTCTAATGACAGACGTATACGTAGTTGGCGTAGACATGATCAAGTTCGGTCGTTTCCCGGACAAAACCGTACCGCAGATTGGCGCTCAGGCAGCCCTTATGGCACTGGACGATTGCGGCCTTACTATTCAGGACATGCAGGCCCTGTATTCCGGTAACCTCGGACAGGCTTCCGGCATGGTCGGACAGCGAATTCTGCAGGAAATCGGCCAGACCGGTATTCCTGTAGTCAACGTGGCAAACGCCTGCGCTACCGGCGCAACCGCTTTCCGCGAAGGCTGGGCTTCTATCAAAGCAGGTCTGTACGACTGCGTTCTGACAGTCGGCGTAGAACAGATGGGTAAAGGCCTGCTCGGCGGCGCAGGTGGCGCTACCGGCATTTCAAAAGAAGGCCTGTTAGGGTCCGGCACCATGCCAGCGGTATTTGCAGAAGCGGGCATGGAACATTCACGGAAATATGGCACCACTTTTGAGCAGTTCGCCAAAGTGTCGGTGAAAAATCACCACCACTCGACTTTGAACCCGAAAGCGATGTATCAGATCGAAACACCGCTGGAAACAGTGATGAACGCTGAAATGATTTCCTACCCCAACACCAAACTGATGTGCTCAGTTAACGTCGACGGTTCTGCTGCCGCTGTGTTGTGTTCGGAGAAAAAAGTCAAAGAGCTGGGCCTGATGGGCCGCGCTGTGAAAGTGCGCGCGTCAGTCATGGCATCAGACCCCTGGCAGGAACGCGACCTCGTTATGCCGGACGTGAATTCCTGCACCCGCCGAGCGGTCGCTGAGGCGTACGAAATGGCAGGCATCGGCCCGGAAGATATTAACCTGGTGGAGCTGCACGATTGTTTTGCAACGGCGGAAATCCTGCACTACGAGAACCTCGGATTGTGTGGCGACGGTGAAGCCGGGCGCATGATTGACGAAGGCGAAGTTGCCCTGGGCGGCAGAATTCCAGTCAACGTTTCTGGCGGCTTGCTCTCTAAAGGGCACCCGCTGGGCGCAACCGGCATTGCCAACATCTATGAAGTCAGCACACATCTGCGCGGCGAAGCAGGAGCACGTCAGGTTGAAGGTGCGCGCTTTGGTATGACCCACGTGATTGGCCTGGGTTCCGCCTGTGGCATTCACATTCTAGAAAAAGCTTAAGCGTCCGCTTTGCTGAACTAACGCCGGGCGTGATGATCACGTCCGGCGTTTTGTTATGCACACACCGCTAATCAACGAGAACATCCGCATGCGTATTGGTGTGGTCAGCGATACCCACAACAATTTGAAGAACGTGGCTAAGATAGTTGAACTGTTCAACGCCGCAGATGTTGATCACGTTATCCATACGGGTGACATCACTCAGGCCAAAACCATCAGTGTTTTTGCCCACTTGAATGCGCCCATGTCTGGCGTCTTTGGTAACAATGACCAGGAGCGTGACTCCCTGGAAGCGGCCATCGTCGAACAGGGTTTTGATTTTCACGAACCACCTTTCACGCCGGTCTGGGCCGGGCGCCAGTTAATAGTTGTACATGACCCACTGGAATTTGAAGGACACCTGCATCAGGATCACGAGCTTGCACTGCACGGCCACACGCACCTGTATCGGCACGAACAGTGGGGAAAACAGACGACAATTTTTAATCCCGGTGAATGTGCAGGACACATGCAGGGTTACAACGCTATCGGCATTGTCGACCTGACTACCCTGCAGACTGAGTTGCTGCGTTTTTAATCTCGAGCGGGTGCAACTGCCCGTCGCGCAGCTCGTACACCCGATCCGCCGCCGCAGCAAACCCCCAGTCATGGGTGACCACAATACGGCTGCAGGTGAGACTGCCGACCAGCGCCTGAATATGCCTGACACTGTCCTGGTCGAGGTTGGCAGTGCACTCATCCAGAAACAGGTAGTCTGGCTCGCGATACAGCGCGCGTGCCAGCACCAGCCGCTGCATCTGTCCGGTGGATAAGCCACTACTGAGTTCACCAATCGGGCTGAGATACTGCAGCGGCATCTGCTCAACAACTTCGCGCATCCCCACCATTTCAAGACAAGCCAGCACACGCGGTAAGTCAGGTGCTTGAAACAGAGTAATATTTTCCAGAATTGTGCCACTGAAAAAAGTATCCCCCTGCATGACACAGGCACTGAGGCCGCGCAGGGATTGAACGACTGCACCTTGCACAGGCCGATGGCCCATCAGAACCTGACCCGCAGACGGAGCCACAAAGCCCATCAGCAATTTCAGCAATGTCGTTTTTCCGGTGCCTGAATCGCCAACAATGGCAATCCATTGCCCCGGTGAAATCTTAAGATTCGCCTGCTGCAGTAACCAGGGACCGACTTCACTGTGGCGGAAGGACACAGCATTGAGGGACAGATCGCGCACTTCCCGGTTATCCATCGACGTTGCAACCGCAGCAGTCTCCGCAGCCTGCATCTCAGGTTGCGCAAACCAGATATCCGCAAGCCGATCAAGATGGGTTGTCATGGCCCGCAGGTTCAGCCACTGGTCAACAAGACTGCGCAGCCGCTCGGTGAAATGGCTGCGATAACTTAAAAATGCAAACAACATGCCGACGGTTAAGCTACCTGCAAGCACAGCGTGAGCTGCCAGATAAATCACCGCAATCAACTCTGCGCCAGCCACAAATATTGCGCCTGTACCGAGACCCAGCTGCGTCTGTTGCAGACCCAGAGCCTGCTGCAGGGTTTTTGCATGCAGGTTCTGCCACTGGGACAAACGCGTGCTTTCCTGTTGGTACGCTTTGACGTTGAAGATAGACCGGACACTTTCAATCAGGTGCGATTGCTCCTGCGCCTGTGCCACCACAACGCCAAGGGTCTGCTGACGCAACCGCCCTACGGCCAGCATCTGTAACAGTAGAAAGATAGTGTGTGTAGCTACAACAACCGTTGCTATCACCGGGTGATAAACAAAAAGTACAACCAGACTGAGCAGCACCATGACTGCATCCACAAGCATTACAGCCAGGCCCTGGGTAAAAAGCTCGCGTACAGGTTGCAACGACGCAAACCGGGACACCACATCACCTACATGGCGGGATTCAAACCAGTCGTTAGGGAGCCGCAGCAGGTGTTGCAACAGATAGCCACCCAGATAGAACGACAGCGTAAATCCCAACCGCAGACTCACCAGACCGCGCAGCAAATGTACACCCACGCGTAACAACAGCAACAGACCAAAACCCATACACAACACACTGATCAGCGCCTTGTCACCGCTGAGCAGAGCATCATCCACTGTCCACTGCACATGCCAGGGCCCCAGCAGTACAAGTACCTGCAATGCCAGCGTCAGTAAGCCCAACAGATAAAGCTGGCCGCGGCCACGTTGCAATGACCCCCACAGCTGCTTCAACCCCAGACGCGCAGGCGCAGGTTGTGCAGCCATACCCTCAACATCTGGCCAGAGTTCCAGCGCCACGCCGGTAAATTTTTCACTTATTTCCTGCCAGGAACAGGTTAATCGCCCCAGATTCGGATCGTGGATCACGCATCCTCTGGTGCGAACCGCAACAAGCACTACAAAGTGATCCATCTGCCAATGCAGGATTGCAGGACGTTTCAGCTGCTTCAGCCCGTCCGGTTCGCAGCGGATACCTCGCGCCTGCAAACCCAGCTGCACAGCCATCACTCTGATCGATTGCAGCGACAACACCTGCGAGGAGCCCGCAAACTGATGGCGCAATCTGTACAGATCAATGTCTGAGTTGTAGACGTGTGCAACCATGGCGAGGCATGCCAGACCACACTCGTTGCGCGTATCCTGCAGGTACACTGGCGGCGTTTTCATAAACGCTGCCAGGCTGCCACCAGCGGCTGCAGCAGCCAACGCCAGAGTGGCTGCTCCTGAAGTACGATATCAGCTTCAACCGACATTCCAGCCGGCAGCGTATCTATTGCGTCAGGCATTACCTGCACGTCAACCCAGGCCCGGTAAATTGGTTGGACCGCATCCGTTACACTGCTGATCTGACGCACAACGCCAATGCCAGCACCAAAACGCTGATAGGGAAAGCCACTGAAGCGCAGACGCACAGACATACCCGGGGTTACGCGCCCGGCCGCAGTGGAAGGCAGTGCAAGCAGCACCTGATATATTGAATCAGTTTCCCGTACCAGGGTGAGAACCGATTTGCCAGCGCTGATCTGCTCACCCGCCTGCACCTGCAGATCATCAACTCTGCCCGCAACCGATGCTTTCACCAGCCTGAAATCTTTGCGCTGCACAGCAGCCAGCTGTTGTTCCAGCTGTAAAACCTCCATGTCGTATTCGGCTTGATGCAACAGCGATCTCTGCTGCTGTAGCGCGATACGCGTTTCCAGATCCAGGGCATCTGCTGCGAGCGAGCTTGCAGCCCGACGCGCCAACAGCAGCGTTTCCTCCGCACGAAAGTGCTGCTGGTGACTTTGATCAAGATCACTCTCACTCAACCAGCCTTGTTGTGCGAGATGCTGTGCTTTCTGCAATTGTCGGCTGGATAGCTCAAGCTGGCGCAACAACATGCGCTTCTGACGACGTGCGCTGGCTTGTTGTACCTGGTTCGCAACCATCGCGTCTTTTAGTCGACGCTCTTCCAACACCTGTGTTTTGACATATTCCGCACGGGTAGCACGAAGACTGCGCAATTGTGCCTGTATAGAACGTGCTGCAGTCAGGTTGGCGGAACGTCCACTGAGGTCATGCACAGCCCGGTTCAGGCTGAACAACCGTGCATCCTGCGAAACACTATCACCGTTGGCAACCAGCATCTGTGCAACGATCCCGGCTTCCGGCGCGGTAACCACAACGGGTTTCTGCAGCGGTTGAACCTTACCGCCTATGGCAATTTTTTCAGCGTAGTTAAGCTGAGATAAGAAAAACAGGGCGAGGCATAAGCCCATACCCGTGGCGATAGAGAGCGATGTCAGCCAGGGATGCTGCCAGGGCAGAATAGTGCCTGCACCCTGTGCCTCGGGTAGCAGAACTATATTACGGAAAAGGCTTGGCTTTGGATCTGGGACCACAAGACACATACGGCAATTGTGAAGTTGCCAGCATGTGTCAGGTCACTCAAACAAGATGTAAGCCCGCAGAGGCCATTGACCGGGTCAGATCGCCTGTAACCCTGCCAGGAATTCGCTGATACGCTCGGCATTTTTGCCCAGGTCAGACTGCCCGACCCGGGAGACACTGCGTACGTCTACAATGCTGCCGCTACCTTCCGGGCGCACCCGCACAACAACATCATCCTTGAAGCCAAACCAGAAGGTTGTATCGGTTGCTTCTACACGGCCGGCGGCTGCATTGGTATCAACAATCTCAAGGCCCATACCTTCAAGCACTGTCACCGCTCGATTCAGCACTTCGCCCGGCGCTACTTCCGTAATCAAAGACTGGACCTGTGGATAAGCTTCGCGCTGTTGTGCTGCTAACTCATCAGCATTGTACTCAAGCGGATTTGTACCCGCTCCGCGCAGCGCAACAATTTTGTCGAATGCCGGCGGGTCCTGTGTGTCCGTGGAGATGTTGTGGATCGGCGGTACTGACTGCGCCTTCATAAACTGAGACCCCATCAGTGCCAGAATGACGACGCTGATGGCGACACCAACCAGAACCGCACTACGCTCGGATGGCAGCTTTTTCGATACGCTGACCACAAAGGCGATGATGCCAAGAAAAAATACCGCGGCCGCCAGAACGGTGCCCACCGCCAGAAGCATGAAACCACCTTGGAACCCCCAGATGCCCAGCTTCGCGCCTAGTGCACCAAGCGGCAGACAGACCAGGCCGATGACAGCACCGACCAGCAAAGCACTCGCCCACCATTTACGCCCGTTGGCTGTTGTTTCGTTCATGTTCTCTCCAATAGTTCTAATTGTTAGGTAATGGTCGAACCGCCGTCGACCACAATGTTCTGACCGGTAGTGAAGGAACCCGCAGCCGACGCCAGATAGACTGCAGAGCCGGCAATCTCCTGAGGTTCACCAATGCGTCGCAGGGGATCGCCCTTGGTGCGTTCCTGCAGGATCTCCGGATTCTCCCACAAAGCGCGCGCAAAGTCGGTCCTTACCAGGCCGGGTGAAATCGCATTTACGGTAATGTTATGTGGTCCAAGCTCAACCGCCAGATTGCGTACCAGCTGCAGATCAGCAGCTTTAGATATGCAGTATGCTCCCAATACAGGGCTGCCTTTCAGACCGCCAACGCTGGACACGATGATAATAGAACCAGAACCGCGCTTTATCATTTCAGGCGCAACCATCTGCGCAAGCCAATGATTCGACTGGATGTTCACACTGAGAATTTTTTCAAAGGCGTCATCAGGTAGATCCGCCATTGAGCCGTAGAAGGGATTAACCGCGGCATTACAGACCAGCACGTCAATCCTGCCCAGCTGCGAGCGGGTTTCGTCGACTAATCGCTGTAATTCTTCTTTGCGACCCACATTGGCCGGGATCACAATGGCGCCGCCAGGCTGCCCTTCAAGCTCTTCATTAATGGCATCAGCCACTTCCTGACAGACATCCGCCTTACGGCTGGAAATCACCACCTGAGCACCCTGCCGTGCCATCTCTTCTGCAATCGCGCGACCAATGCCTTTACTGGAACCGGTGATCAACGCCACCTTGCCGGTCAGATCAAAAAGCCCTGCCATATCTGTTTTCCCCATAGCTGAAATCTTCAGCCGGCAAGGTAAACAGAAAGCTTCAGCAAATGGAAGCCAGCTTAGATGTGCACCTTACGCTGGACGCGTTCGCGGCTCTGGGGACGCCGCATGGGACGCTCATCCAGAGCGACCAGTTCAAGCTTGTGCGCAGCAATGGGTGCACCGTTGGCACGCTCTGCTTCGCGGGTTTTCTGAAAGTGTGCCAGCTCGGTTTTTTCCAAGATGAAACGTTTGATTTCAGCCTGAGCGTTTACCTCACTGCGAAACGGTCCCTGGTCGCCTTCGCGTGTCGCAAAGTACCAGGATCCATTCATATGGAAGACCCGGTCAGAGCTGCGGAAGTGGCATTTTTTTTCGTGGTCGTCTTGTCTCACGGTACTCTCTGATGGTTTGTTTGCGGGTCATGATTCGATCGTTCAGATGCCGAATCTGTGCCCTTCTATCTACCTCGTATTAGAGCAACTATGCCGCCGGGTCGCTGTGGCGCAGATGTTCACAGATGTAAGCTGATGCTTACAGCCGGCTTAAAAGCGGTCACATTTCAGTTATAGTTCGCGCCCGAGCAATATTGAGAAAGACCTGCTGTGACCGCAAAATCTATGGACGAACTGGTATCGCTGGCTAAACGCCGCGGCTTTATTTTTCAATCCAGCGACATATACGGTGGTTTGCAGGGTGTATACGACTATGGGCCACTCGGGGTTGAGTTGAAAAACAACCTGAAAGCCGCGTGGTGGCGGGCCATGGTTTACGAACGTGACGACGTGGAAGGCCTTGATGCGGCGATTCTGACTAATCCTTTAACGCTCAAATATTCCGGCCACGAGGCGACATTTACCGACCCCATGGTGGATTGCCGCAACTGCAAAAGCCGCTGGCGGGCAGACCACCTGGAAGGCTCGGCGTGTCCGGGATGCGGTTCCGAAGATCTGACTGAACCCCGACCTTTTAATCTGATGTTTAAAACACAGCTGGGACCGGTGGACGACGGCAGTTCATTTGCCTATCTGCGACCGGAAACAGCCCAGGCTATTTTCACTAATTTCAAAAACGTCATGGATGCCACATCACCCAAACTGCCGTTTGGAATAGCGCAGATCGGCAAAGCTTTCCGCAACGAAATCACGCCGCGCAACTTTATTTTCAGGGTGCGTGAGTTTGAGCAGATGGAACTGGAGTTTTTTGTGCGTCCTGGTGAAGACGAGCAGTGGCACGACACCTGGGTAGCCGAACGCCTCAAGTGGTGGGGACAACAGGGCGTAAACGAAAATAATCTGGAGCTCTACCACGTACCTGCGGATGAACTTGCCCACTACAGCAAAGCCACGGTTGATGTCATGTATCGCTTTCCCCACGGTCTCGAAGAACTGGAAGGCATTGCCAACCGTACCGATTTTGATCTGGGCTCGCACAGCAAGAACCAGGATGACCTGAACCTGCACGCCGCAGCAACACCGAACAAAGAGTCCAACTCGCGACTTGCCGTGCAGAATCTGGAAACCAAGTCCTGGGAGGTGCCCTTTGTCATTGAACCTTCCGCCGGGGTTGATAGAGGGGTACTTGCCGTGATGAATGAAGCCTACCGTGTCGAAACCCTTGAGAATGGTTCCGAGCGTACGGTTATGGCGTTTAAGCCACACCTGGCGCCTATCAAAGTGGCCATTCTGCCGCTGAAGCGCAATCACGACGGCATTGTGACCAAAGCCAAAGGTCTGAAGCGGGAACTACAGGCGCTGGGTCTGGGCCGGATTCTTTATGAAGACACCGGCAACATCGGTAAAGGCTATCGTCGTCACGATGAAGTGGGCACACCCATGTGTGTCACCGTCGATTTCCAGACCATCGAGGAAGACGACACTGTTACGGTCCGCGATCGTGACACCATGAGTCAGGAACGAATTGCGTGTGCAGATCTGGCCGCGTATGTGCGCAACAGAATAAGCGAGGCTGAGGTATGAGTCGGGCGGTAATCTCAACCATCGGGCATGACCGCCCTGGCCTTGTCAGTGATATTACCGCGCTGGCCAGCGCGCTTGAACTGAACATTGAAGACAGCCGCATGACCGTGTTGGGTGGCGAGTTTGCGGTGCTCATGGCGTTGCAGGGAGAGCCGGAAAAACTGGCTGAATTCAAACAACAGCTTGAAACCCTATGCGCTGGCAACAACCTGGCCCACATTTACCGCGACACAGAAACCAGACAGCCTGACCAGTCCGTGCGCCCCTATGTTGCAACAGTGATGGCACTGGACCACCCGGGTATTGTTTACGCCGTTGCACAATTTTTCTCCGCGCGACAGATCAATATTCGTGACATGCATACCGACACCCGGCCTGCGGCTCATACGGGCACGCCTATTTTCAACGTCAGTCTGGTCGCCGAAGTACCGGCAGACGTAAAAGTGCACAGCCTGAAAGCACAGTTTGAGGCGTTCTGCGAAGAAGCCGACCTGGACGGCCAACTGGAGGCTCAGCGCTGAGCACGCGATACTTAATCAGAGGATCTCTAGAGCTGTCGCTCAACCGGCAGCCAGGAAAACACCAGTGCTATGAGAGTTTTTGTCCACTTTGCCTTAGGTTCCCGCACCCTGCGTTGACTGACATGCGCCCAGAACAGCGCACCTTCATCGGTCAAGCCCAGGCACCAACTGTTTTGTGGTGAAGCCACCTGCTGAATTTCATCAGCCAGCTGGGATGCCACCTGCTGACTGTAAACGACAACGCCGATTTCCGTATTGATAAACGCAGATCGCGGATCAAGATTGTAAGATCCGACAAAGGCGACCTGTCTATCTAACGCCGCCACTTTGCTGTGCAGACCTGTGGCGGTCTGAGCCGCTTCACTCAGCTCAAACGCCTCACCCAGATGTGCATCAACACGCAGTTCAAACAGCTTCACACCACAGCCCAGCAGCGCATGTCGGTAACGCCTGTATCCGGCATGAGACAATCCGGTATCGTTTGACGCCAGCGAGTTTGTTACAACCTGAACTTCTACCCCGCGCTGCACCTGTTGAGCCAGACGTTCGACACCATCACCTGATGGTACAAAATAGCCATTCTCGACCAGGATCTGGGATTGCGCCTGAGCAGATAATCCAAACAACTTCTGTCGTACCGGTGAGACATAGTCGCCGCTGGGTTCCAGTTTAGACGGCGTATCCGCGAGCACCTCCACCGGACAACGGGTCATTCTTTGCGCAAGCTGATCAAATTCCTCGTCTAGAGGTAACTCATCAGCGAGCTCAAAAACGCGTTTATCCCAGGTGGGTAAATCTGCCAGCAGGTCGGACATGACCAACGGTTTGATACGATGCTTGTGCAGTTCCTGTAAAGGTATGGACCAGCGGCTGTTCCAGAAATCATCAAAGCTGGAGCAGATGTCCTCAACCGCAGACCCTTCTACCAGCAGGTCTATGTCTCTGAAATTGAACTCTGGATGAGCACCAAAATACTCATTCGACAGATTACGTCCACCGACAATTGCCCTATTGCCGTCTACCGCAAAAACTTTGTTATGCATTCGGTGGTTAAGACGACTGGCGCCAGACAAAACTTCTGCAATACTGCGTATCGGCGAATATCTGAATCGATAACGGAAGGGGTTAAACGCACGGATTTCAACATTATCGTAAGCGTTCAGGGCTAACACCCTGCGGTCGTAACCGATGAAATGTATATCATCAACAAGCAAACGAACGTGCACGCCACGTTGCGCGGCAAGCAGCAGCTGTTTAATGACGGCAATGCCGACACCATCCCCCGCCCAGATGTAATACTGCACGTCAATGCACCGCTCGGCGCGTGCGGCCATGGCCAGGCGTACAAGTAACGCCTGGCGCTCTTCAGCCAGCAATAAAACGCGGGAATCTTTTAGATTGGGATCCTGCACATCACAGCGCTGACTGGCGCCAGCGCTCGACGTTGCTGCCTAGTGCGTAATCACTCGAGGCAGCTCTTTAGCCTGGCTGACCCAACCACTGACCGTTGCTGCAGAGGGTAGTGAACGGACAAGTTTCTTCTCTTCGTTTACTTCGGCCATTTTTGCCGCCAGGTTTTCAGCATTACGCTGTGCCAGCTCGGGTACGGTATCTACGCCGGCCGCTTCCAACAACTCTGCATATTCACCACCTACGCCTTTAACCCGGCACAGGTCTGCGTGATTAACAAACTTAAGGATCAGGACTGAGCTCATTCCTGAGGCTTCAATGATCGCATTGCGACCGGCTTTGCTCGCGCCTTTTTCCAGCAGCTCTTCACAGCTGTTCACGCCCGCTGCTGCCAGCTTCTCTGCATACGCTGGTCCTATACCTTCGATAACAGTTATATCGGTCATTATGATGTTCCTTATTGTCTTTCGTTCAGATGCACGCGGCCGCGACATCTACTTTTTATTTAGCAAGCCTAAGGCCTGCTGAGCGCTCTTTGCAACTTCAAGGCAACTTCACTGCTGCCCCATCGCCAGTGTAAAACGTCTGCACCAGGCGACTGTAAAAAGCGCGTAACAATCGCCTACTTCAACAGAGATCCAAGAATACCGCGCACCAGGCGCGATCCCAGGGAGCGTCCAACACTGCGCAATGTACTTTTTACAAAGGCTTCACCTGCGCTCTGCCGACGCGAGCCGCCCGAGCGCTGCCGTTGTTTACGCGCTTGCCGTTCTGCTTCTTTCTGAGCTGCCTGCTCCTGCTTTTCTTTGGCCTCTTCAGCAGCTTCGCGTTCCGCACGCTGGGCAGCCGCTTCAGTTCGCGCGGCCAGCAGCTCAAAAGCAGAGTCACGATCGATTTCCGTTTCATAACGGCCAGACATGGGTGAGTCAGCGATGGCTTTTGCCCGCGTGACATCATCTATCGGACCAATCTGGGCCTGCGGCGGCGGTACCGTGCCAGCCACAACCGAGGTTGGCGCGCCATCTTCGTTGAGACTGGACACCAACGCCTCACCAAGTCCGAGGTTGGTAATGGTACCCACCACATCGACACCGGTGTCGTTACGAAAACCTGCTGCAACCGCACGAATGGCACGCTGATCTTTAGGGGTAAAGGCACGCAAGGCGTGCTGAATTTTCATACCCATCTGTCCAAGCACATTTTCAGGCACATCCAGGGGGGACTGGGTAATCAGATAAATGCCGACAGCTTTTGAACGGATCAGGCGGAACACCTGTTCAACTTTTTCTAACAGCCCTTTTGGCATGTCTTTGAACAACAGGTGAGCTTCGTCAAAAAACAGCACTATTTTGGGCTGCTCAAGATCTCCAGCTTCCGGCAGTTCTTCAAACAGTTCTGACAGCAACCACAGCAGAAACGCCGCATACAATTTCGGCGACTCGCGCACCAGCTGTTCGGCATCCAGCAGACTGACAACCCCAATGCCGGAAAAATCCTTCTGCATCAGATCTTTCAGGGCAATCGCCGGCTCACCAAACAACAGCTCGCCACCCTGCGCTTCCAGCACCAGCAGACGCCGCTGTATTGCGCCGACAGACGCAGATGAGATATTGCCATACTCACCGCGCAACGCTTTGGCGTTGTCACTCATAAACGCGAGCAGACTGCGCAGGTCTTTCAGATCCAGCAGCAGCAGGCCTTCATCGTCGGCAATTGCAAAACAGGCGTAAAGAATACCTGTTTGGGTTTCGTTCAAATCCAGCAGCGCAGCCAGAATATCCGGACCCATCTCTGAAATAGTGGTGCGTACAGGGTGTCCGCGCTCACCAAAAATATCCCAGAACAGAGTCGGGTGGGGACTGGCTTTATAGTCAGACAAACCCAGCAGGTTGACCCGTCGATCAATCTCTTTGTGTGGGCGACCGGGCTGTGAGATGCCGGACAGGTCACCTTTCACATCGACAGCAAAAACTGGTACACCAGCCCGCGCAAACCCTTCCGCCAGAACCTGCAGCGTCACGGTTTTACCGGTACCCGTTGCACCGGCAATCAAGCCATGGCGATTACTCATATCCATGCGCTGTTCTGCGCGCATGGTGCCGTCACCTGCCAGCAGGATGTTTTTCGACTCTGTTGTCATTCGAGGCTCTTTGAAGGTTCCTAAGGAAAAAATTATACCGTGATACAGCGCCTCTGGCCGCCGCAACTTAAGATTTTGATTTCTTCTGCTTCCTGCCGTTTTTTTTATCACCACCTTCATCTGCAGCCGCATCAACGTCATCCAGGCGTTGCTGCAACGCAGCTGTCACCGTCCGCAACACCTGCAAACGCGCGTGACGCTTGTCGTTAGCTGCGATCAGGTGCCAGGGGGCATAAGGCGTATTGGTGCGGGCCACCATGTCATCCGCAGCCAGCTGATATTCATCCCACTTTTCGCGGTTTCGATAGTCTTCCTCGGTGAGCTTGTACTTTTTGTAAGGCGTCAGCGCTCGGGCTTCAAAACGCTGAAGCTGCTCGTCAGCATCTATCTGCAACCAGAATTTACACACCACCATGCCCGCGTCAAACAGGCTTTCTTCAAACTCATTAATTTCCTCATAAGCACGGCTCCACTCAAATTCCGTAGCAAAGCCTTCCACCCGCTCCACCAGCACCCGCCCATACCAGCTGCGATCAAAAACCACATCATGCCCTGGCTTAGGAATTCGGGTCCAGAAGCGCCACAGATAATGATGTGCTTTTTCCGCCTCATTTGGAGCGCCGATAGCAATCACCCGCACATACTCAACAGGCAGGGCTCTGACAAGCCGGCGAATGGCACCACCCTTGCCCGCCGCATCAACACCTTCGAACACAAACACGCAGGAGACACCGGCCTGCTGAGCTTTATGCGCCAGTTGATTGAGATTTGACTGCAAAGATTGCAGGTCGGACGAATAAGTATCCTGGTCCGCGGACAGGGTCAGATCAATCTGCCCCAGCAAAGACTGCGGACTCAGATTCGACACCGGCGGCGTTAAGCTGGGCGCGAGATCCGGTTGTTCCAGACGCGCTGCAAGCGCGTCAGCGATATGTCGGCCAACCGTCAACGTGGCGTAATACTGATCAGTGCTTTCAATAATCGACCAGGGAGCGGCGAGCGTGTGAGTGCGACGTACCAGGGCTTCTATCTGCTGGAATAATTCGTCTGACTGCTGCAGCAATTCCCAATCGTGCTGGGCAAAGTCCCAATGCTTTTCCGGGTCCTGCTCAGCTGCCTTGAGGCGTTTCTGCAGTATATCGTCAGGCAGATGCAGCCAGTACTTCAGGACCAGAGTGCCATCGTCCACCAGCTGCTGTTCAAATCGACTGATGTGTTCAGCGGCACGTTCAAACTGAGCCTTGGTCCATTCTTCCTGCAGCCCGACGCGCAGAAACGAGGTCGGCCAGCCGCCCAGATACACTCCGATCTGGCCATCAGCGGGCAGGCGACGCCAGTATCGACCCAGCACGGGACGCTCCGCGTCTTCATTGTGTTCTGCGCCGAACGTGATGTGGTTCTGCATGTAACGCGCGTCCATCCAATCATGCAGCGTGCGAAACAGATTGACTGCACCGGGACGGTCGTCCCCGGCAATTAACAGGACAACTGAAAAATTCTCGTGGCGCAGGTCAAACTGGGCATTCAACAGATCAACCCGCAAAGCCTCAATCTGCGCATCGAACACATCTTTACTGATCGTATTGCCTATTTCAGCGGCGGCAAAGAGACCTGACGATTCGTTCACTGAAACCCACTACCCGTAACCCTCGAGGGAGCTGAGTATGCGGGAAAAACACCGGTGGCTGAAGTAGACCTTAGTCAGCGCTTGTGTTTTCTGCGCGCCTGGAAAGCATCAGCAGATGTTCATGAAACAGACCAGCTACGATGGCGGCAAATCCGCTGATAGCAATAACCACGTGAAGTTTTTCATCCACTATGGCGCCGGTCATATTACCCAGCACAACCAGCGCAGTGACAACAATCAGTGAAGACAGAACAATTCGGCTCACTTTACTTTTTATCAGAGTGGGCATGGCTGTATACAACTGAGGCATCTTTTTCTCCCGTTGAAAAAAGCGAAATAAAAAAGGAGGCCGAAGCCTCCTGAAGGGGGAAATTACTGACAGGATTGAGCAGGGTCTTCGTTCAGCGCGTGATAAATCGCAACACCGGCGGAGACAATGCCACCCAGGGCCAAAGCACCAGCAACCAATGGCGTTGCGGCGACGCCAGCGGCGAGCGTCATGCCAAGCGCTGTGCTTGTCGCGACTCCCCATTCGGTGGAGACCCCACCGTTGACTGTTTCGAGCTGATCAAGATCCAGTTCATAGAACGTTTTTGAGTTGTGCATTTTAATTGCATCCAAGTTGAGAATCGGTATTGATTGACAAACAGAATGCTTGAGGATCTGAACGCAAGGCAAGTCAATCAGGCTGATTTCCAGTGCTTTTCCACACTGCAATATCAGCCTGATATCAGATGTAGTGAATTGACTTGTCAGCGTGCCAGTTGAATCGATTTGTTAGTATCAGACAAGACCGGTGTGGCGGCACCAACATTACCCCATCCCGCAAGCGACGCGGTGACTTGCTCACGCACCAGCCTGTCCGGCAGAGCAAAAGAGCCGGTTCTGTTCACTGCTATCACCTCACCGGCAGTATTGCGCAGCACCAGCGCCTGATGCGCATCGTTATCCCAGCGATAAACAACCTGATCAGCTTGCGGGGCGACCTCGAGGTGTACGCCCGCCTGCACCGTCGTATCAGCCAGGCGCTGACTCACAAGCACAGCATCTGCGCTGCGAATTTCAAAATGATCAATATCGCTTTGCGGCATGGGCACACGGAAACTGAAGGCATGACTGGCTTGAACATCCTCAATAGTCAGACGTGCAAACTCGTGATTAACAACCTCTACACCGTAGGCATCCCAGGCACGGAATTGATAGGTATCCTGCCGCTCGCCCAATGCTGCCATTGGGTGATAACGATCAACGGGCAATGCGCTGAATCGAGATAACCCCGCGTCAGACAATCGACCTGAAATAAGCAGCCCCTCACTGAGCGGTGGTCCGAAACCTATAGATGATCCCAACCGGTGCTGTAAGGCGCGGGAGAAATGAAAGTCGCTGACCCATAGATCCTGGCAATAACTCATAAAGTCGCGCTTTGTCGCCGTTGGCTCTACCAGCGTGTTCTGAGTCACGTCATAACCCCAGGATGTGACAGCAGCTTCAGCGTAGGGGTAATCATCATCTGCGCCTGGTGCATCACAGCCTGGTGCATGTCCCAGACTCAGGTTATGGCCCATCTCATGGGCGATGACATACGCTGCGCCGCCCAGATCGATACTGACACTGACCGGATAGCCAACAAAGCCAACGCCAGCGGTGGTAGCGCCGCTTCCACCTGGGGGCACAATGACGCCATGATACAACCGATCGCTGCCGTCCAGATCACGAAGATCGGAAATTTCCATAAGCAGATCTTCCAGATCATAGGCGCCGGTATACACATAAGGTGTGCGAATATCGATATCGACATCACCGATCGGTAGAACCTGCAACGCCTGACGCATGTAATCAGCGCTGGTAAGATCCGGGGTCTCGCCGTTGAAGGTGACAGGCACAAATGTCACCCGTAAAGGACTGAGCGCCGAAACCTCGAGATCAAGACTGCCGCTGGCGGGATAAGTCACCGGATTTGAAAACGGCGCTACTTCAATCTGTAACGTTATATCTTCCGCGACGACACTTTCAGGCAGAATCACATAGTGACTTGCAGATAAAATAGATTCGTCTGCTGGTGAAGAACCAATGCCCGGCGGCGTCTGCATACTGAAACTGGCGGCAGCCTGTCCGGGTCGTTGTACGACAACACGGGCCTCGGGCGGCACACCTGTACCCGTGACAAATGCGCGCACCAGCAATTCTCGACCGGCAACGATATCGATAGCCGAGGTGTCAGAAAGCTCAGAATCAAAAGCCCGGGCGCCCTGATTCATCAATACCCGATCAATTGCGACATTCTGCGTCAACGGCATACAGCTCAACTCCACGGGCACAGATACACTGGGTTGATCCGCATCGTTTGTCGTCAGAGACAAACTGCCGGACAGGTCTACTGGTCCGCACGTTACGCTGAGACTTATGTTGGTTGATCCACCTGGCGCCAGGCTGCCGGATTGAGGCGAGCTGATGGCCACCCAACCCGCAGTGGTTTGCAGGTCAAAAGTCAGCGCCGCGTCTCCGCTGTTGGAAAAACTCAAACTACCGTTGGCGGACTCGTTTTCAGTCAGATCAAAGGCCAGCGCTGTTGGGTTCAGAGCGCTTATTTCCGGGGCTGTTGGCACGGGTGGAGGCGTCGCTACCGCCGGCGTGCTGCTGCCCGAGCTGCTGCCGCTACCGCAGGCAGAAGCCAGCATGGAGATCAGAACAACTTGAGAAACACCGAAGAACAGCCGCAATGCCTGCATGATTGACGCTCTGTAAGAGAAACGTCTATCAAATCAATTTACGCAGGCAGCAACCGTGACGGGAAAAGCGTTTTCAAAATAGGCAGGCATAGAGCGTGACCGGGATCACACTCTATGATCAGAGACGCCCGGATCCAGCTTTAACCAGCGGTGGTCAAAGGCTTGAGTACCAGTTCAACCCGGCGGTTCAGCTGACGACCACTGGGTGTGCTGTTGTCTGCAACCGGATAGTGAGGGCCAACACCCAGCGTATAGATGCGCGTAGAGTCAACACCGGTAGCCTGAAGGTAGGTCGCGACACTGCGAGCCCGTCGCTCAGACAGATCCATGTTGTATTGAACCGCACCCGTGCTGTCTGTATGTCCGGTGACGTCAATCAGCGTCTGCTTGTACTCTTTCAACACCAGGCTGACCGAATCCAGAACGGGAATGAAATCGCCGCGCAGGTCGGTACGATCTACATCAAAGGTGATGTTGCCAGGCATGTTGAGGATAACGTCGTTACCCATACGAGTGACGCTGACACCACTGTTCTGCAGCTGCTGGCGCAGACGTGATTCCTGAGCATCCATGTAAGCGCCAACTGCCGTGCCGCTCAGCGCGCCGACGCCGGCTCCGATGAGTGCGCGTTTGCGACGTTCGTCAGCATCATCGCCGGTTAAGGCCCCGATTACGGCGCCGATACCTGCGCCGATTCCCGCGGCTTTGGCTTTGTTAGAGGCTTCGCGTTCGCCGGTGTAGGGGTTGGTGGTGCAGGCGGTGAGCAGGAGTACTGCCACACCCAAAAATAAATTTCGAACAATCATTAAAAATCTCCCGTTAGAGTGCCGGCGATTATGCCAGGATTGACTGAACAATTGCTGAACTGCGGCGCAGATTAAGGAAATGTGAAAGATCTCAAACCACCCAGGGCAAATAGCTACATTCACGGATAAAACATCATCCCACCTCGTAATTCGTGAACTACATTGTCTGTTGTTTTGCTGATCGACTGCTTACACTGACCTTTCCATACCTTGTTAGATGCAGTTTAGATGGACAAGCAGCGATGGCAGGCCTTGCAGGCCATATTTCACCAGGCACTGGAAAGACCCCCTGAACTTCGACGAGCGTATGTTGAAGCAGAGGTAACTGACCCAGAACTACGACAAGAGATCTTCGACCTGCTCGACGCGGAAAGCGAAGATGATCACCTCGTTGATCCTGCTGCAGCCATTCTGGCAGCTGATCTGAATCTTGAAGGCACTACCATAGGCAACTACCAGGTCATCAGACAGATAGGCACTGGTGGCATGGGCGCAGTCTACCTGGCTGATCGCGCTGATGGCACATTCACCAAACAGGTTGCCATAAAGATCGTCAAGAAAGGCATGGACAGTGCTGCCGTTGTTGAGCGCTTTTCTCAGGAAAGACAGATCCTCGCCTCTCTGAATCACCCGAACATTGCGGGTGTGTTAGATGGTGGCATCACTGCAGATGGACGCCCGTATTTTGTGATGGAATACGTCAACGGCATACCGCTGACTGATTACTGTGACAATCATAAACTCAGTATTTCGCAGCGGTTAAAACTATTTCGGCAGGTTTGCGACGCTGTTCATTACGCTCACAAAAACCTGATCGTGCATCGCGACCTGAAGCCCAACAACATCCTCGTTACTGCAGATGGCGAACTTAAACTGTTAGATTTTGGCATCGCCAAGCTGCTGGAAACCAGCGGCGATGACCTGATGACACAAACTGGAGCAATACTTGCGACCCCGGCATACGCCGCACCAGAGCAGCTGACGGGTGGCGCCATTACGACAGGCACAGATGTGTACGCTCTAGGGGTTTTATTATACGAATTGCTTGCCGGCAGACGCCCCTTCGAAGCGGTTCGAACACCTGATGAATATCAGGCCCTGATTTTGTCCGGTGATCCTGTACGGCCCAGTACAGCAATCACGCAGATGCCGCTCGCAACTGAAGACCAAGAACAAACAAAAGATCCAACAACGCTTGCTGCAACCCGCAGCGTACCCGCGCGACAACTGCGGGCATTGCTCAGGGGTGACCTTGACACCATATGCCTCACCGCGGTGATGCGCGAACCAGAACGGCGCTATGATTCAGTGTCCGCGCTGGCCGATGATGTATCACTTCACCTGCAGGGTTTGCCTATTCAGGCACGGCCTGCAAACCTGTTGTACCGGGCACGAAAATTCTACAGCCGACACCAGATCGGTGTGTTTACGTCAGCCTGCGCCATCATCGCCTTTATCGGGCTGGCCGGTTACTACACCACCGCGATCACCAAGGAACGAGACCTGGCGCTCACGGAGAAAGCACGTACCGAAGAAGTGGTTCGTTTTGTGACGGGTTTGTTCCGCGCTGCCGATCCAGCTCAAGCAAAAGGTGAAGATGTCACCGCCCGGGAAATACTGGCTGCGGGTGTCCAGCAATTGGAAATCGAGATGCAGGGCAGACCCGAGATTCAAGCCACCATGCAAAGGGTACTTGGCGAGGTTTACTACGAACTGGGCGCAAGCGACACCGCTGACGAACTGTTAAACAAAGCTTTAGAAACCCAGTTAACCACGGACGGGACAGAACCGCTGGACATCGCCAGAACCTACCTTGCACTCGGCATGCACGAACAGACCATTGGAAATTTTGATAAGGCAGCTGACGCGTTTCAACAAGCCGCCGGCATTCGATCACGCCAGCTGCCCAGAGATCACTATGACGTGATGGAAGTTATCAGCGCAGAAGCTTTCCTGCAGGAGACGTTAGGCAACTATCCCGAGGCTCGCCTGCTGCATGAAGAAGCGCTGGCGATGGCGCAACGGCTTGCCGGTGGGTCTGCAGATTCGACAGTGGCCTTCCAGATGGCAAAACTCGCCAGTGTTTTGCGTTTACAGGATAAACCTCAGGAAGCCGAGCCGCTGCTGCGTGAAGCACTTGCAATACAGGATCAGATCTTTGATGGCCCGCATCCAACCTCCGATGAAACCCGACGCCAACTCGGCGAGCTGCTTACTGATCTGCGGCAGTTTGATGAGGCACAGACATTGTTCAAGACGTTAATTGAATCCCGCACCCGTACGTTAGGACCAGACCACTACGAGACCGGCTCTGCCTGGAACAGCTATGGCCATCTGCTGCGTGAAATCGGTGATGATCAGGGTGCTATCGACGCTTACAACAAGCAGTTAACCATCACGCGCAACGCCTACGGAGACACGCATCCATCTTTGGCAGCCGGCTACAACAACGTAGCCGTCATGAGTCGTGCGCTTGAAGATCTGAGTGGCTCAGAGCAAAGCTATCTGCTCAGCATCGCCATGCAGGATGCCGTTGGATTGGAAGCTGATCATCCAAATCGCGCTTATCCCATGGCTGGTTTGGGCAGGGTATTATTACTGCAGCGCCGATTTGAAGAAGCGCTGGAACAGTTCGAACGCTCTTTCAATCTTCGCAAAGCTCATTTTGAAGATGACCATGTCCTGCAACTGGAAGTGTTGAGCGATCTGGGCGCAGTGTTCACCGAGTTGGGTCGTTACAACGAGGCTGAGCCTTTGTTACTGAAGGCTTACAGCGGTTTTGAGGGCAACTGGGGACTCGATGACCCGCGCACGCAACTGACTGCTGCCCGGTTGGTTCGTTTTTACCAGTTAACCGAGCAACCTGAGCAGGTGCAAACCTATATCGGTAACGCCTCTACACAGGAACAGGATCAGATGTTGCGCTACTTCTGAGAGCGGCTAACGCCGCTCACGCTCCGACAGCAACTGAATAATGCGCAGTACCGGGCTGCTGCGAATATCCTGTTCACACAAACCATCGGTACCCTCAACCGCACCTTCCGGATCCAGCGGACAATAATCTTCATCATCACGCGCGCCATCTCCGTCCGTATCTGCAAGCGTTGGATTGGTTTGCGCTTCAAATTCCTCAAGATTAGTCAGGCGGTCACCGTCGGCGTCCAGGGCTGCATCTGCACCACTGTTTGGATTTAACCCGTAGGCCTCTTCGAAGACATCTGACATGCCATCACCATCGCTGTCACTTGTGTCAGCCAGGAACGTCACCCAGCTTGCAGCGGTATGCTCATCGAGCAACGCGTTGCTTGTCGTTGTCACATCGATGGCAACCGGCACACCCAGATCATAGATCAGCGCTGCGCTATCGGTTCGGACCACACGAATAGTGGCAGAAAAAGATTCTCCGGGAGCCAATGAAGCCGCATCACAAGTGAGTACACCGCCTGACAGATCACAGGCGCCACTTTGCGAGACGATCTGGGCCACCTCAATTTCGGGTGTAGTCACCTGCACAAGGCTGACGTTGTTGGCATTCAAGCCAGACCAGCCTTCGGGTTGAACATTTGTTACTGATAGTTCCAGATCTATGAACGCACCTGTGGTTTCTTCGTCCTCCGCTGTCAGGCGTACATCTAGAGAAACGAGCTCCTCGACCATGACCGATTCGCTGGCACACGGGAAACTACCCTCAACCGAACCCGTGGCCACACAGGTAAAGACTTCTGCCGGCCCGGGTGAAGCAAACGTGTGGTCTGAAACCATACGACCAACACCGACGCCCTGCACAGGTTCAACTATCTTGATGCCTTCCAGTCTTGCCGGTTCTGGCCCGTCCGGCCCATCCGGGTCAACAAAATCGCCATTGGAATCGGTTGCCTCGGCACCCCAGTTAACAAATGCATTTGCGGGTTGTGGTCCGCCATCGTCGGAGTAATCGATAATCTGTGTGACAGGGAAACCCCGGCCAATTTTCTCCGGCAGAATCACTCGTTCTATTACCGGCTGATCGTCCACTGCGGTCACAGTGAACACGACTTCGCCTGGTTCAGAATCGAACACACCATCATTGGCCACAAATTCAAATCGGTCTTCACCAAAGAAATCTGCATCCGGGGTGTAGGTCCGGTTTATACCTGTGCCTGAAAGCGAGCCATGAGAGGGAGACTCTGTCACACGAAACGTCAGTGAATCCAGGGGATAGACATCATCGGAGCCGATGACACCATCGGGATCATCACCGGTTAAAGTCAGATCAATCGTAGTGTCTTCATCAAGCTCCAAAGCCTGAGAAAACACTTCCGGCGGCCTGAAGTTACGATTGACCTGAACGCTCACGGTACCTAAGCCGCTCTCCGCCAAGCCATCAGAAGCCAGGAAGGTAAAGCTATCAAAACCGCCCTCTACCTCATTATGAAAATTGAAATTAGACACATACGTGACCGTTGCAGAACTGTCCGTAATGTCTTTCAAGGGGGTCGTTTCGAATACGTGAACAAAAGACTCGTCCTGGTCGACAACATAAAAGTTAGTCGAGTTAACGGTCACGTTAGACACCCGCCCCATATTGCCGAGAATGAATCCAGGTTGGTCGCCTTGATTGATGCCCGTTCCCGTGGAACGCGCCTGGCCACCCGGTGTGCCGTCTTTCGCAAAACGCTGTACCCGACCGGAATCTGCCACGTAGAGGACGTCGTTGGGATCAAGGTCCATAAAAACAGGTCCCGCAAACTGTCCTGGCTCGGTTCCATAAGAACCTAGACGGTTGAGCCCACCTTCTGTTCGACGATCAGGTAAAACACAGGTCTCGTCTGTACATGCGTACCCACGGCTGCGACCATTCTCGACATCACAAGCATTGTTAGTAGACGAATCACAGCGGCCCATCCAGCCGACGTAGTCACCCATTACAAAATCACCGGCCCCGTCGAAATAGGAGGGTTCAAATTTGTGTATGCGGTTGTTGCAGGTATCAGCCACGTAAAGTGAGCCTTCCGAGTCAACTTCCATGGGAAAACCCGTCCAGCTGTTGCCATGCTGACCGGCCTGACACAGGAACTGTTCGCCATTTCGCAGCGCGCCACGGTACTTGTCCTCCATGGAGTTATCACTCTGAGAAACACCGTCCGCAAAATCTGCGCGCACATCAAACACAAAAACCCTGCGCCGGTCTGTCACGTAGATCAAACCGTTAGCGCTGTCTACTCGAGCATAAGACAGCGATTCAGGGTTTATAAAGTCGTCCAGGCCAAGCTCGTCATTTTCAGTTGACGCAAAATCAAACGTCCAGCTATCGCCGTTGAACGGAGCACCCGGACTGGAAGCATCTTCGAGGTTGGAAAATATCTGAGTCAGAAACAGCCGGGTGCTAGTACCAGCACCACCACGGCTGAAAACATAAAGAAAGCCATCCTGGTCCTGCACAAAGGTGTTAGAGGTGCCGCCATATTGCACCGCGCCAAGAAACTCATTCTCCGCGTTCCATTTGGACAGGCGCTCAATGGTACGAGCACGGGTACCCGCCATGTCACACTGCCAGTAACGATCTATCAGAAAGTAGTCACCGGAGTCTTCGACGTGAATAAACTGCGGCTGATAGGGAAAATCCCGACGGATACGATAGTTTGCATTGATCTGGTTGCCGTCCTCGTCCACCCAGAAATCGGGGTTGTTACAGACGTTGTCATACAACCAATCATCGCGCTGACCGGTGGGTAGTAACGCAAACTCCTCGCCATAAGGTCCGGTGGGAGAAGACCGGTAGTCTTCGATAAAGAAAGGCAGCAATGGCGCGACAAAGTCTCCGTTGTTCGGACGGCTTTCAATGCGAATCTCCAAGGGATCAAACACGCCGTCAATCAGGTCCGTATCGGAGCCCGTTAAAACAATGTCGACAGGCTCAGAAGTCAACGTCTCAGCCTGAACATCGAATACCGTGGGTGCCGTGTTGGTGCCCAGAGGCTTAACCGTAATCAGCTGATTACCTGTGCTGGCATTGCCACTGGCGTCTTCTGCCGTCCAGACGACCGGGGTACGGCTGTTAATCGGAAACGTTGCCGGCGCATCGCTGAATATCCTGGGTGTGGCGTCCGCCAGATCAACTACGCGTGGCACACCCAGCTGCACTGTTTCAGCATCCACGTTGCTTGCCACATTCGGGTCAATCTCGATCACTTTACCCGGCGGGGTCACCATAATGGGTGCCTGGGTGTCTTCAACAATGATGGTCTGGTAAGCAAAAACCCGGTTATTGTTACCAGAGAATGTCGGCCCCGTGTCAGTACCGGTCCAGGTTACGCTGGTTGAGCCGATGCGCAGCAAGTCAGGTAAATCGTTGCTGAGTCCAGCGGGGCGATTGCACGGATCAAATACTGAAATGTCTTCTCGCAGTTCGTCGATGACTCGCTCCAGCTGAACGCCGCCAAAGTCTGTGGCTTCAAGGGTGATTGTGGGCAGTACCGCGTTGTTGACCTGACTGATACCGTTATAAGTCACAACAGGAGGTAACTCGTCGTACACGGTTACCTGCTGGTTATAGCGCTTTGTCGCCGAGATAGCTTCCCAACCCGTTGCATCATCAACCAGGCCGAGAATATAGAGTTCTGCCGCTTTTTCGCCAGCAGCTCGGACGCCAACCTGCAGCTTTTCTACCATCCATTTCCCGGCCTTCTTGAAGATGCCGACCTGTTTCGCCGCTTCATCGGCGTTGCCCGCTGCTGCTGCAGGGGCGCTTTTTGCTGCTTTGAACTTGCTGTAGGCCATGAAATACATAGCGGTTGGCAAGGCGATGTCCAGGCCGATATCAACAACGGTATCCGCGCGCCACTCAATGTTGTGTCTTCCGGCGGGCAAACTGACGTCATTCAACGCCTGGGCGACACCCTGGATTTCACCGTCATCGTTGAAGACCACTTCTCCGTTACGGCCCGTAAAAGCCGGTCGAAGTATCGAGTTGTGGATGGATACACCCACTTCGGTATTGAAATGGAAGACCTGGGGGGTGCCCAAAGGGCCCCAGTCAGAGGGAAACGGACTGAACGGATTGGGAATACCGTAAATTGTGGAGTACAACGCCTCACCCTGAGGCAGTTCGAAGTCATAAGTACACTGATCGGGGGAGGTGGGCGCAAAAGAGCGGTCGGAGGGTTCAATAAATGATGCCGGAAAGCCTTTCAGGGCTAAACCGGTACCATAGGCAATGGTTTCGCCGGCGAATGCGGTGAAAGGTTCGGGGATCAAGGCCGTCAGCGTACCACCCAAATGGGCGCCGCCCAAGACTGCCAGCGCTGTTTCGAGATCGTTTTCGTCGTCTACGTTCGCGTCCGCGGCTCGAACCGTAGGCGCTGCCAGTAAAAACCAAAACAGTGCTGTGGTTAAGATAAGTTTTTCGAGTTGCTTAATCACGGTTGTCGCTTCTCCATTTTTGCTCAAGGCCCGACTTGATCGAACTAGAGGACACAATCAGCAAGGGTTCTCAGTAAAGACGACATAACTGAACTGAAGTGCTAACAACACTTTTTGCCTCGCCGACGGTAAGCCACCTCGGTCAGCTCTTCTAGGATTGGAGATACGAAAAGTTCGTCACAAGTACTGAAAGACTACCTTCCTGACGGCAGCATACATTTAACCACCGTTTGGTCTAAACACCTCGATTTTGCTGGGGCGCAAGTTGCTAGGGCATAAGGTTTATGTGGAAATCAGAAATGGATCCCATTGACGTAACAGAAATTGGACACGCCAAGTGGTTCCTCCTATGGGAACGAGACACACAGTGGCGAACCCACTAAAAGGTCGAGACGGAATCAATCCCCTGAATTCAAAGCTAAGGTCGCGTTGGCTGCCGTTACTGGCAACAAGAGAATGTCCGAACTGGTAAAGAAATACGAAGTAAGTAAGAAAACAATTCAGGAACTGCATGCAACGATTTTTTAGAACGCGGGCTCAACAGGATTAACGGGCCTAGAGGAAACAACTCGTGAATCGAACCGAACCGTTGGCTGTTACCTGCCAGTGAGAGTAGTTGGATGTCACCAGATCCACGTTCTATCACTCACCAAAGCTGGAATTTGCGGATCTGGAGCTGATGCAACTGATTGACCGCTAGCATACCGACCTGCCGCTCTATGGCAGCCGCCGCATCAAAGGCTGGCTCAAAGAAGAGGGGGTTGTCGCCAATCGCACGTTCATCCTAAGCTTTGTACGAACCATAGCCATTGTGGCCGTCTATCCGAAACAGTAACTTGATCAGCCGAACCCAGATCACAAGTTGTATCTAGATCCGCTTCGGAATCTGACCATCGATCGACCTAAGAGTGTCTGCGCTACTGACATCATGCATTTACCGATGGCGAGAGCATTCGTTTAACCGGCCGTCATCATGCACTAGTACTCGTGCAATGTTCTGTACTGACGGCTTTCGACCACGATGGGCAGCTCCTTCCATGTCGATGTGTTTAACGAGGAAATCAATAACTAGGGCACGTCAGAATTATTCAGCACCAACCAAGGTAGCCAGTACAAGAGCGACGACTTCACCAATGTGCTGAGAGATCACGAGATCGCCAGAAGGATGGACGGCCAAGGGCGTTGGATGGACAATGCGTTAGGAATGGATCAAATATGGACTAGTCGGAACATCAAAGTTACTATCGACTAAATATTCCGAAGGGGTAGGCCATGTTTAGACGCACTATTTCGTTTACTACACTTTGTGTAACGCTTTTGTTAGTCGCAATCCCGGTTGAGGCCAGCGATAAAACATCCGAAGATTCCAGTTGGACAGTTGGTGTAGACATTGGGACTAGGTGGGACAGCAACATCAACCTGGCTTCTGATGAGTTTGACTCCCAGTATGCTGGTTCGAGTGCGGAATTTGACGATTTCACATCAAACATCAACCTCAATATCTCTTATGCATTGATTGAAACGGCGAGTCAGGAATTGGTCGCTACGCTCAGCGGTTTCCACAACAGTGTTAGCGATAACAACAAATTGTCTAACACCGGCGCAACAATAGCTTTGGATTATCGGGGTGAATTCGGATCTAACTTTACAGATCCTTGGTATACATTGGGTATCGAATACACGATTGCAGAATGGGACGATAGCCGAATCAGAGACGGAGACTGGATCGACCTTGAAGCAGCAATTGGAAAGCGGTTTACTCCGAAATTCGGACTAAGTGGAGGCCTTCGATATCTAAAGCGAAATCAAAAAAATTCAACGCGATTGTGTCCAAATCGGTCGGCAGTAAACTGTCCAGGCAACTGGCGAGAGGATGAGGTATTCGATCAAGAACGTGCTGGTGCATTTATTCATGCAGATTGGTTCATTTCACAATCCACATCGGTTTATTTTGAATACAGCTACTGGGATGGTGACGAGGACGGTACATTACCATTGAGAAATCAAAATTCTGCCCAGGTTGAAGAAGGCTCGGAAGGATGGCTTAACGGGCAAGATGTTTTCGCTGACGATCCAGCTTTTGGAAGAGGCGCTGCAAGGTACACCAACATTAATCGTGGACTAGACTTTATTGTATGGCGTGTCGAAGCAGTTCAAAACGTTTTCGAGTTAGGCATCAATCAGGTGCTAACAGACTCGATCTCGCTAGCTTTTGTTGCTGCCTACATGGACGCTAGTGACGTTGAAAGCCCGGACCGAAGAGGAGAAACCGAACTCGGTGGCTATGAAAACACCGCAGTAATGGCCACTCTAAGCTTTGCATTTTGACAAAGCTATAATTAGGGCCAGAACAAACGGAAACCTCCAGAATTGGCACATTCAAAGCGAGCGAACGGCTCTAATTGCAACTAGAGCCCGTACGCTGCCTCGAGTTCAGTAGCACCTAAAACCTCAATTCTCGATTAATCCTCATCTTCAGTTCATCCGCCTGTGCATCTGACTCAAATGCACTCAACGCTTGCAATCGAGCAACAATCACCGCAACGGCCGCTGCCAAACCACGTCTTACCAAAAAAAGATCATCAATACATGGATAGGATACGTTTCTCGTCGCCTCTATTTTGCGCACAAATGTTAAAGACCAACGCATGTCTGAACTGACTTTCTTAACCATATCAGGCGTCGTCTGTGTTTTTGCAATCAGAAAAATGCCAGTGAACACAGAATTCTTCATAATTCGATCTATGCCTCTGACGACTCGCGCCATGCGATACCCGATATTCATGGCAGAATCGTTCAGGTCTGCGTCATTGAATGGCAGTATGTAATCTTCCGGGTTGTTAAGTGACCGCTTCATAATGCGATCCATATGAGCGAGATAGTAACGAGCGTGTTTCGCCATCTCATAGGTCTCGGCATACAACTGTTCTACTTCACGGATTTTTCGCTGCCGCTCAAGTCCCTTTAGAATGCCTCCGAGCTCGCCCATGATATTCAGCCCTTGCGCATACCAAGCCACCAGCCCACCAAATACACTGCCTGCGCTGGCCCCAAATACGAGCATCCCACCTCCGCTCAGTACTTTTGATCCACCGTTAATGTATTTTCTCTCGTTTCCTGTGCGGATCGCATCCAAGAGGTTCAAAATTCCGGATACAATGCTGACTGCCGCTAGCGGCCGTCCTAGAAACTTGTGCAATACGGCTTTGCCTTTCTCAACCCTCAAAGCCAGCTCCAGATTATTCCCCACAAACTTACCGGCAAGGTCTAGCTTGGATTCGACCGTGCTCACCACAACACTCATTACCGCCTCACCCGCGTCGAGTCCTGTTGAGATCTTTTTGAACCTGGAGTCGCTTTTTTTCAGTTGATTCAAAGCACCGATAGCATCTGCGGCGTTTAGTGCAGTTTGAACAGATTGAAGGAGGGTTAAACTGCCTGGTTCGATTCCAACCATACTATCGATTTTCTGAATGCTGTTGACAGTTGTATCGACGAGTTCTTTGAGCTCACCAACATCCATTTTGGGACTGCCAGCTTTGCCGCGTGCAGACGCTACGCCACGTTTAGCACCTCGTGCCTTGTTACCAACGCCTGTTGAATGTTGGTTACTTGTTTTCTTGAGGCCAGATGTGGTTTTTGCAGCCATCGCACAGCGAATCAGTAAGTAACCACATAGCGACCCTCAACCAACTCCAGGGGTTCATTAGCCCTTTGAAGCGGACGATTATGGTCGCGAACCGGCGGACCCGCTGATTCCAGCGGAGGCTCCGACGCCAGAGTATCTATCTGCTGGGAGATTTTTCTGAGTTCTCCCGCATGGGTCACTGCAAGCGTGGGAGAACTAAGTACAGTCAGGCAATCGCTGAACTGGGGGTCTGGGTTGCTACCACCCAAGTGCATCTCACAACTCGCTAATTTGCGTTCTTCGGGTGTGGGGACAACAACAGGAGGGGGATTGTTAATTTCAGGTCTAGGCAACAGTTTAGTGATTAGCTCTACACCATCCGCACCGACAATTGAAAGTGAATCTTCACAGAAAGCCAGCGCAGATGGCTCATTTAAATGTAGTAATTGCCGACAATTGCTTACCATCAGTTTGTCTCTAAAGCGATTCGAATACTTTATCGCATTGATTCCGCTTAGGGCCGCACGGCATTGAGCAATTCCATCGACTCTTTCCGGTTCGAGACACTCTCGGCTGTTAACAAGCGTTTCTACGCGGCGGCGGGCTGTCTGTGCACCGACTCCTTCTGCATCAACATAAGCTTCACGGGCCTCAGCCCATCTTTCCGACAGAAGGTGTATGTCGCCGGTTTTCAGCAAGATGTTTTCCAAATCGCCGAACCCTGATCTATAAGCTTGCCGACATGCGTTCAACGATCTGGTATTAATGTCAGCAAAACACTGCTGCAGATTCTTTTGACTCGCTAACAAGTCGTTTAGCTTGGCTTGTAATGATCCGTCTGCACCCTTGCCCACTGCATCTCTATAATTCTGAATAGCGGTATCTAGATCACCTTCTTTAAGAGCCAGCTCTGCAATTTTGATATGGGGTTCGGCTGAATTCGGGTCACGCTGGATCAGTTCCTTACAGTCGTTTACGTCTACTATCTCCCTCTCGATGCACTGAAATCTGAGGAAGGCGATTGAGACCCCTGGTCCCGGATCCGTTGCAGCCGGTCGAACAAACTCATCAAGGTTACTCAACGCTAGCTTGATGCGGCTTTCCTCAACAGAACCAGAGCGAATCTCCATCCCATCTTGGAGAACATTTTTTGCAGCCTCAATATCGCCTTGATCAACATAACCATCACAAAGCGCAAGGCGAACGCCAAGATCGCGAGGCCTTGAGGCTAGTCTTTCTTTGCACTCTTCGACACCACCCTCAACATAGCAAGAGGACAAATCGTCTTGGAAGTCTCGGCTGCAGACCCGCGATGCCGCCCAGGCACTATTAACCAGGGACAAAAGTGATAATGCAGTCAGAAATTTGAGCACTAATAACCCCGATTCCCGCTGTTTGCCCATTTACGCCAAGCCCAACAATTATCACACTTAGGTAGTCGCACCAGGTGAAAGAGATACCATTGATCCACCGTGACATAAGGAGGCTGCTCATTGCTTACCATCGCATCTAACATCTCTCTTAACTGTCTCACCCCAACCTGGCCGTCCTGCGTTGAGCCCTGCTGAATATCGCCCACGAGCTGTGCGATTTTGCCCGCCAATAATTCTCGGTCAGCTTCGTCTTCAC
>JANSXA010000016.1 GCA_024743175.1 Pseudomonadaceae bacterium
ATCACACACAGATTCACTGAACGCAGTGATACATCCAATCCAACGTAGTAAGTCATCTCTCTTCTCCTTGGTTGATTCTTATGAATCGTACAAGGAGCTCAACCTCGCGTGTTGCCCGCCCGATTACTTATGCTTCTGGCCATCCAGCAGCGGCTTTAGGAATTTCTCCTTCTGGAAGTCTGTGCCGTGCTCCAGCAGGGTCAGCATGGTGGCGTCATCGGGTCCCTGGGTGTTAAGGGCCAGTGCACCCAGATAGCTTTCACCCAGTTCCATCTGAACCAGCGCGTTCGCCAGGGGCCGTAAACCCATCCCACCATACTCTTCAGGTATAAAGGGACACCACAAACCCTGCCCACGGGCTTTACCCCGCAGTTCAGCCAGCACACTTTCAAAATTATCTGCCGTACATTTTTCTTCAGCAGGAATACATTCATTCTGTACAAATTCGCGAACCTTGGCTCGAACGGCCTTGGTTTCGTCAGGTATCTCAAAATCGATCATCTTCTCTCTCCTTAAATGAGTGACGGAACTATATCAGGCCCATCAGTACTAAACCGCTTGTGATGTCAGGCTGTAAAACCCGACTAATCCATGCGTCCGATCCAGACCTGTTTACTTGATGCGCAAAGGGTGCCGGCTTCGTCAAACAGCGCGGTACCGGCAAAATGTTTGCTGCGTTCAACCTCAATACACCAACCTGTCACAACAAATTTCTGCTGCGCGGGTACCGGCTGCAGGATTTTTGCCGTCATCCGGCCGAGCATGCCGGTTCGGATGCCACTGGCCAGGTAAGCAAACTGACCGGGACAGTCCAAAGCCGCCCAGATCACGGCTACGGGTAGATTGCCTTGCCGATCAGCAAATGCCTCCCCCGGCTGCCACGCAGCGGCGACGCCAGCATAGCCGGCAACGGGCGCGGCATAGACATGCAGACCTTCATCCGTCGCCACATCCGCCCCACAGCAGAAACATATCGGATGAAAGCCCGTTCCGTTGGCAATCAGCGAGTTCAGACCTTGCTGCAGAGAAGCTGAGTCTGCTCGAGCGGCTTCGGCTGTCACAAAGTCTGGCGGCTCGGGTACATCTATCTGCAACTGCGTGGTTTTCGCCTGCGCAATCAACGTCTCGCCGTCGACTACAGTCAGACCACCGGTGGCATCAAGCGCTGCAGTCATGGATTTATCCAGAGGTATTGGCGCACGCAGGGTAACTTCTACCGCCTGATCCGGTGCAAGCTCTCGAGCGGAGATCAGCAGATCAGCAACAGCGCCGCTGACATAACCACCATTACCGGATTGTGGTGGACCTCGAAACTGGCTGGCAATGGTGAGTGATGCAGGGGTAGCCGATGTGACAGGCACAGGCTTCGAATCAGGTCCTTCCATGAAAAGCATACCGAGAAAAAGTTAAGCGTATCTGACGTCACAAGCTTATCCCAGGTCAAGCCATGCGCTGGACAAAACAGATATCAATCATCAAAGTATCACTCTCCTATTACACCCCTATCTGCAAGGCTTTCATTTATGTCTTTCATTCGCACCGTCGTCATTTTGTTCAGTCTGGTTTTACTGCTTACAGCCTGCTCCGAAACCGAGCCTGACGTTAAAGAGCTGAGCGAGGATAAGCCAGCTGCGGTATCCGTCCCGGACAACATAGATGCAATGCAGATTCATGAACGCCTGGTCACGATGGATACACATCTGGACACGCCAGCACTGCTGGTTCAACCCGGATTCGATATCACACACCGGCATGACCCGCTGAGCGATTACTCCCAGGTTGACCTGCCCCGAATGATCGAAGGTGGGCTGGATGGCGGTTACTGGGTCATCTTTACCCGCCAGGGTGAACTGACGGAATCTGCTTATGCAGATGTGCTGCAACTTGCAGTAGAGCGATCAGAAGCAATCCGCAAAATGGTTTCATCAAACCCGGAAAATTTTGAGCTGGCCCTGGTCGCACAGGACGCTGCTCGTATTGCCGCAGCAGGCAAGCGCATCGTCTATCAGAGTATCGAAAACGCCTATCCATTGGGTGAGGACCTGAGCAATCTTGAACGCTTTTTTGATCTGGGCGTACGTATGGTAGGTCCCGTGCATTTTGCCAACAATCAGTTTGCAGACAGTTCCACAGACCCGGAAGGACCCACCTGGCAGGGTCTGTCGCCGCTGGGCAAAGAACTGGTTGCAGAAGCCAACCGCCTGGGCATGATTCTGGATGCATCCCATGCTCATGATCTTGTGTTTGATCAGTTGTTGGAACTTTCTGCGACACCTATCATTCTGTCACACTCGGGAGCGAAAGCTGTATTTGATCACCCGCGCAACATTGATGACGCCCGGTTACTGCAACTGGCTGAGCATGGTGGTGTCATCCAGATGAACGCATTAGGTGCATACCTGACGGAGCTACCCGCAAATCCCGAGCGGCAGGCTGCCATGGGTGAATTGTTTGCGGAAATGCGGGCAACACCTGACATGAGCGAAAGCCGTCGTGCAGAACTCACCCAGCGGCGGCGTGAAATTGACGCTCGGTTTCCACCTGCCCTGGCAACCTTTGAAGACTATATGGATCACTTCCTACACGTCCTTGATTTGATCGGTGCGGACCACGTCGGAGTTGGTGCGGATTGGGATGGCGGTGGTGGCGTAGCCGGTATGCTGGATATCGCTGCGTTTCCACGCATCACGGAGCGACTGCTTGCCGAAGGTTATACAGAAGATGACCTTGCCAAAATCTGGGGAGGCAACGTAACAAGGTTGTTGGGCGCGGCACAAGCACACGCTGCTGGTCAGTAGATAATGGTTCAATGGCGCGGACGCCGTACCAGTTCAAACGTTGAAGATGCTCGCGGCCAGCGGGCCTCTCGCGGCGCCGGTGGCGGTGGACTGAAGCTCAAAGGCGGCATCGGCACTCTGGTGCTGATTGCTGTGGTGTACTTTATGGGTGGTGATGTGTCGCAGATACTGGGTCTGCTGCTAGGTGGCAATGGCGGAGCACAAGTGAGCCAGAGCGCACCTGAGGTGCCTCCCGGACCTCTAGGCAATGACGATGCAGCTCAGTTTGTTGGCGTTATTCTGGCCGACACCGAAGACACGTGGACCGCTTTGTTTGCGCAGGCCAATGCACAATATCCACAACCGAAGCTGCGCTTGTTCAGCGATGCGGTCAATTCAGCCTGCGGCTACAACACCGCGGCGGTCGGGCCGTTTTATTGCCCACCTGATCAAAGAGTTTATCTGGATCTGTCCTTTTTCAATCAGCTTGCACAACTGGGTGCTCCGGGTGATTTTGCACAGGCTTACGTTATCGGCCATGAAGTGGGACACCATATCCAGAACGTCACCGGCGTGTTGGAAACTGTCGCTGAGCGTAAGCGCGGTCTGCCCTCCAGTGATGCAAATAAACTCCAGGTCCTGGTCGAGTTACAGGCTGACTGTTATGCGGGTATCTGGGCTCATTACGCTGAAAATGAACGGAATCTGCTGGACCCGGGAGATGTCGAAGAAGGCCTGGCCGCAGCCGCCTCGATTGGCGATGACGCACTACAACGCCGAGCAGGCAGGCAGGTTCGCCCTGAATCGTTCACACATGGTACATCCCGACAACGCCAGGCCTGGTTCAACACCGGCCTTCAACATGGCAGTGTAGCCGCGTGCGACACTTTCAGAGACGCTGGCGTGGCGCTGTAAATCAGCCAGAGTCTGGCCGACTAGCGAAACTCAAGAGGGTTTCACAACCAGTACCCGCCAGGATCTCGTCAACCTGTCTTCGATCTGCTGCGGTCAGTTGTTGATATTCCTGGTTGATCCATTGCAGGCATTTGCCCTGATACGCAAAAGCCGGCTGCTGCCAGGCCCTACCATCGATGGTTGCTTGCATCTGTTCCTGGCCCGCCTGCAAAGCCGCGGCATTGGCCAGCAGCGCAGGCGCATAGACGCGACCGATTTCAGTCAACAGCTCTTCCAAGGTAGTTCTAACAGCATCAACAGACATCCAACCATCTGATGATGCTGCGTTTCCGCTCTGGTCATCCAACAAATCTGTCCACGCGTGTACGCGCGGTGCAACCTGCATACACAACGCCGCGGGAGTTGGGTCAAACTTGGCCAGTTGAGTCAGCTGCGCATACAAGCCAAAATCTGCAGAACTCGGGCGGCTGCCCAGAACAAAGGGCTGCTTCTGGATGAGGCGATCAAAAATCTGCAGAAATCTTTTGTAGCTGTCTTCTATTACCGGCGCTGTAACGTCATTAGAACCGACAACATACAGACGGGAAATCTGTCGATCGGCAATATAACTACTCATCTTCTGCAGCTGCTCGGCAGACATCTGAACCGACTGCCACAATGGCAGGATTGTGCCCGCCATCTTGATGTCGGCATCGTAGTACCAGCGATAGTGGAACATGGCTTTGGTTAACCACTCATCTGCATAGTCTTCGATCAGATAATTCACAAAGGCCAGTACCGGGTTATCCGGAACAGCATGGCGTCCGGCCACTTCAGCTTCAAACCGCCGGATCAGCGGCGTTGAATCTACAACGGCTTTCAAGTCGCCATCCTCGTCCGGCAGGTAGAAGGTTGGCAACAACCCGACTTTGGGTTCCGGTAAGCCGAGATCGGTTGCGTGGTTACCGATCAGCAGCTGGTAACTGATATGCCTGAAACGCAGGTAGGCCAACATTTTTCGTGTATACGGAGAGCCTGGTGCGCCTTTTAACTGTACCGGTTGATTAATGGTCATTTTCTGATTTATCCATTGCTGTGCTGCGGTGTCTGACTTTCCAGTTTATATAACTTTCCGCTGTGGCCGCCAGGATAAGACAAATAGGCTACCTTGGCAGCTGTCTTCAGCACGTGTTTAATACATTCAGATTCTGACCAAAGTGATGCCAATGACTAAGATATGTTCTTACCTCCTACTACTTCTAGGGTCGATTGGCAGTGCGCAACTCAGCTTCGCCGCATCTCCCACCAACGACCCACACCAGGACACCGACCAGATCCTGTTCTACAACGGTGTTGTGCTCCTGTTGGACCAGGCCAACACACAAACTCAGGCAATAGTTGTTGCAGGCGACAAGGTCCTCGACGTTGGTGACAACACACTGCGCGCAGAGTATCCGCATGCAAAGTTGATCGACCTGAATGGCCAGACTGTCATGCCGGGCTTCATCGATACCCATGTTCATATCTCCGGTAAAGCCCAACGCTATATCGATTTAACCAAAGTCAGCTCAATTGTGGAGATACAGAAACTTATCCGCGAAAAAGCAGCTCAATTACCACCAGGAGACTGGATCACCGGATACGGCTGGTCTGAGGACACGTTAGCAGAACTGCGCCGCCCTCTGATTGACGATCTTGATGCCGCCGCACGTGACAACCCAATTATGTTGACTCGTGCCGGGGCACATAGCGCAGTGTTCTCCAGCGAAGCCTTACGGCTGGCTGGCATTGACGCACAAACACCAGACCCGGAAGGCGGCACTATCGAACGGGACGATGAAGGCGCGTTAAATGGCATAATTCGCGAGAGACACCAGGACATGGTGGGCAAACTGATCCCCTCTGCCAGCAATAAGGAATTGCGACCGAGCCTGGTGCAGGAACTGCAGAATCTTTTCCCGCTGGGAATCACTTCCATCGTCGAAGCTTCCAACACCGTCGACTACTATCCTGAATGGCAACATATCTACGCTACCCATCGGGGCAGGTTGCCCCGTGCCACCGTGCAACTGGCTTATGCGGGAGATGAAAAAATGGCGTCTTTTGGACTGAAGAGTGGAGATGGGGATGCCCACCTTCGAGTAGGTGCGATCAAAATATTTGCCGATGGTGGCTTCACTGGTCCTGCCGCTTACACCACCAAACCCTATCGCGGCGAAGATGAGTACCGCGGCAAACTTAATATGACCGAAGGCGATTTACGCGCCCTCATCCGCAAGGCACATGCACAAAACTGGCAGCTGGGTATCCATGCTATCGGCGACGCGGCTATTGAACTGGTTGTGATCTATCTCAGGGAGGCGTTAGAAGATATGCCACGTGAAGATCACCGCCACTATCTTAATCATTTCACCATTAAACCCAGCGACCAGGCTATGAAAACAATGGCCGCCAATAATATCGCGATCTCCCAGCAACCCAACTTCATGTATACCCTTGAAGGTAGATATACCGAATATCTCGATGGCCAGCGCCTGCAATCAAACAACCCTATGAGGAGCCCGATGAATCACGGTATTCATGTCGCTATGTCGAGCGACATTCTGCCGCTGGGCCCGTGGGTGGGGATCTACGCAGCAACAACACGAAAGGGTATGTCTGGCGCGGTTTTTGGCGCGCAGGAGAAGATTTCACGATTTGAGGCTCTTCGGGCTTATACGGCTTCAGGTGCCTATTTAACCCGAGAGGAAGACATCAAAGGGCAACTGCTACCAGGCATGCTGGCAGATTTTATTATCCTTGAAGACAACCCGCTTATTGTGCCTGATAGCAGGCTTCTTAACATGCAAACGAACGCAGTATACCTGGGAGGGCGACAGGTCTGGTCTAAGCCGCTCTGATTATGGAGGAGACCAGAATCGTTCGCGCGGTTGAGCATTGGATCAGCCAGTTTGTAGTTGATCTGAACCTCTGTCCGTTTGCGCGGCGCGTGTCTTTAAACGGTGGCATCAGATATTCAGTCACCCCTGCCATCACTGCAGATGAACTGACAAAGGCGCTGCAGAGCGAGCTTGATACGCTTCTGACAACACCGACCATCGAAACCACGCTGCTGATCCACCCACAGGTGTTAACCAACTTCTACGATTACAACGATTATCTGTCTGAGGCAGAAGAACTACTTGCACAGGAAACCTACGACGGGCTGTTTCAGATCGCCAGCTTTCATCCAGACTACCAGTTTGCCGGGACAGTGCCTGATGATGCCGAAAACTATTCAAATCGCGCACCTTACCCTTTGCTGCATATACTGCGGGAAAGCTCGGTAACAGCAGCAGTTGACAGCTACGCGGATGTTGAGTCGATACCAGAAAACAATTTGCAGCGACTTAACGCTTTAGGTAGTGACGTGTTAAACGAAATGTGGCTACGCTGCTCATCCTGAAGCGATATCCAGATCATGCACACGCCTTGTTAACCTTGCATTGCGTTGTCCGGTCTTTTTTTGACTCAGATTTGCGCGCGGCATAAATCTCCTGAAAGTGAATACAACCTAATTGGAGTCACGATAGCGTGATTAGCGTCATCCGGAAAAGTGGGACAACACTGGCAATGCGAGCCAATTTAAACCATCAGGTAGATCCATCCTCATATCCAGCAATCAACATATACGCGTGGTCATTGGACTGCACTACTGACGCTTTCACAGAAAACAGAGAGGCAACAAACTGCGACGTCACCTCATGCGGCAAGTGTTCACCGGCAATGACGCCATCGTTCAACCAGATAATCCGATCCGCGTAGGTGAGCGCAAGATTAAGGTCGTGCAGAACCAGCAGTACACCGCGGCCCTGATCTACCGCGTCGCGGTACAGCGCCATGAGGCGATGCTGGTGATACAGGTCCAAACCTGCAGTGGGTTCATCCGCAACGATCAGAGGCGATTGTGACGCAAAGATGCGCGCACAGTGAACCCGCGCCAATTCACCACCCGAGAGTGTATCCAGACGCCGATGGCGAAGTTCCTGAAGCGCACAACTGTCAATCGCGCCCTCAATCGCAGCTTCATCACGGGTTGAAAAACTACCCAGATAGGCGCCGTGGGCATAGCGTCCAAGGGCTACCACATCCTGCACTTCATTGGGCCAGACCAGCTCACGTTGTTGTGGCAGATAACTGACACGCAGCGCACGGGTCTGGTCGTTGAACTGAGAAATCGGTTGATCCTCAAGGTGGATTTGACCGTCACTGACAGCCTGCAGACCTATCAGAGCACGAAGCAGTGTTGTTTTGCCGGCACCGTTAGGCCCCAGCACGGCTACCAGTTCGCCCTGCTGTAAACTGGCATCAACCTTATGCAGCAACTTAACGCCCCGCTTCGCTACAACAATGCCTTGTCCCTTCAGATTCATGTCAGACGCCTCTGACGCTACGGTGGAAGGCAATCCATATGAATACTGGAGCCCCCAGCAGCGCCGCTACTACGCCAAGCTTGAGCTCCCCGGTGGTAGGCAACAGGCGCAAAATTATGTCTGCCACCACCAGTAGCAATCCACCCAATAGAGCACTGGGGAACAGCGTTCGGGCAGGATCAAAGTTGACCCAGGGGCGTATGAGATGAGGTGCAACAATGCCGACAAATCCGATTGCACCGGCTAAGGCAACCGCAGCCCCGGTGGCAATACCTGCACCTGTGACAACCAGCAGGCGCTGACGGCGAAGGTTCAGGCCAATTCCCTGTGCAGCCTCGTCCCCCAGCGACAGGGCTGACAGCCCTCGCCGGCTTATCCACAACACGCCCACGCCCACCATCAGAAAAGGCAGGGACAGCTGCAGATCAGCGTAGCTGCGATTAGCGACAGAGCCGAGCATCCAGTTGATCATATCTGCCAGGGTGAAGGGATGAGGCGCAAAGTTCATCAGCAGGGACATTAAAGCCGCGGCAAAACTGGATATGCCAACGCCGATCAGAATCAGTGTCACCGCAGAAGCTGAAACAAGAGCTGCTGCGGCAATGAAACCTGTCGCCACAAGGGCGCCGAAGATGGCCGCCAGAGGTAACAGCAAGGCACTGAGTTGAACCCAGCCGTAATAGATCACCACAGTAGCCACCAAGGCCGCTGACGCCGAAACACCCAGCACTCCAGGTTCAGCCAGCGGGTTACGCAACAATCCCTGCAGTGCGGCGCCACTCATGCCCAGGGCTGCCCCCACACACAACGCTGCCAATGCTCGTGGCAGGCGTATCTGCCAGACAATAATCAGGTCTGCTGGATCACCATAGCCACCAAGCGCCTGCAGCACGGTAAGCGGAGCAAGTGTGGTCGAACCCAGCAGGCAGGCAGAGAACAGGCCTGCCACCAGCAGCAAGCACAAAAAAATGTTGATTCTGGCAAACATGGTTACTTAACAGCCTGCCCCGCATCCGCCAGTTGTTCCGCATGCTCTCGAAACAGTGCCTCAACCGCATCCATCAGAAACCAGGCACCACATGAGGTCCAGGCGCCGTCCAGAGATACGCGCGAGGCGTTGGATAACTGACGCCGGGCAACCGGGTGACCTGCGGCAGACCAGAGATCCCGGTGGCCATATGCAGATTGATAAAAAGCTTGCGCGACCACGTCGGGTCCGGCGTAGACCAGGCGTTCAAGAGGTAGCGCTCGCCAGCCAGGTTTGTCCTCAAAATTGTCAAATCCTGCAGCCAGCAGAATATCGTGTATCAACGTGCCTGGGCCTGCAGTGACCCCCGTGGGTGTCGTGTACAGTGCCGATCCTTGCACCTTGCCAGCAGAAACTTTGATTTCCTGCAGCCGTTTACGCATCGATGCCACAATCTGTTCACCCTGTTCTACTGTGCCTAACGCAGCAGACACGCTCAATACGGACTGCTGCACTTCGGCTAACGTATTGGCATAACCGATCTGCACTACCGGTATTTCCAGCTGATCCAACACCTCTACTATGCCGAAGCCACCGCCGTAAGAACGAACCACCAGATCCGGCTTAACTGCTATAACGTCCTCGACAATCGGGCGCACCGTTGGAAAGCCTTGAGCCTGCTCGCGTAGATAACTGAATTCGCGAACCGCTTCAGGAGATAGCGCGAGAATGTCCTCAGTCGCAGCAAACTGCAGGACATACTGATCAGCGCAGTAATCCAGACTGACAATCCTTGTGGGCTGCTCTTGAATAGGATTCGGGGCATCGGCATGAAGACATTGCAAATCTCCGCAAAAGAGCAGCAGCGCTAGAGCAACAACGTAAACAGGATGCATGGATAGCCTCACAGCAACAAAAACGCCCACACTGTACAAGAGCCCAAGGACTCAGAGCGGGATAATGTCGCTACAAAGGAAAACTTCCCGTCTTTGACAAGCTGTTCCCGGCTTGAGACGAGCGACACGACGGCAGGTTTCCTGGCTTACCGATTCACACAAACGATCCCTTCCCAACGCAAACCTGCGTTTCGTCAGTGGTTTTGATCGTCTATTTTCGGCTTACAGTTGCGGGCACAGCCCCGGCTTTAAACCAACACCATCTGATGATGGTTTACCGGATTCCCTCTTAGCGCTTTAAGCGCACCGTCTGCGTCACAGTTTGGCGGGGGCAGCTATGATGTCAAGTCAGCTTAATACCAAAATACTCATCAAACCTGGCGTTGTACTCCTCATCAGAGAGTTCATCACCCATTTCAATCCAGCTCTCCGCTGAAACTTTGCCCCTGGCATCCATGAAGCCCTGCGCATCTGGTCCAACCGGCCAGCGTAGTTTGTAGTCCTGTGTTTCTATGGCTTCCAGGATCGTTTCGGAGACCAGTTCCGGAGGCACGGCCCTGGCGAAACCAGCAGCGAACATTTTGCCGTTGCGGCGCATCGTGGGTTGGTAGGGTGAGGTTTTGTCGTATCTCGTCTGCTCCGCAGAGTTTTCAAAAATGTTGGTCATGATGACACCCGGTTCCACATTCACAACGCGTACGCCAAACCGGAAGACTTCGTGAGCCAGCGCCTCTCCAAGACACTCCAGCGCCCATTTGGAAGCTGAATAGGCTATCTGATTAGGTGTCGCAATTAAACCTACAGCTGAGGTGATGTTGACTATGCACCCTGTACCTCTTTCGCGCATCGCGGGCAACACTGCCTGGATGCAGCGCACAGCGCCAAAGTAGTTGGTTTCAAACATCTGTTTGTGTTCGTCTTCAGGGGTGAGCTCCAGCGGTGATGCGCCGCCGATGCCTGCGTTGTTGATCAACACATCAACGTTGCCACGGGCAAGGATGTCAGCAAAGGCAGACTCAACAGATTGTGCATCACAAATATCGAGTTGCACTATTTCAATTGGAAGATCCTGCGCCTTGGCAATGTCCTGCAGAGCATCTGCCTTAGCCAGATTACGCATGCCGGCAAACACCTGATAACCATTTTTTGCCAGATGCACGCTCACGGACAGACCAATGCCGGTGCTTGTTCCGGTTACCACAGCTACTTTCATATTTCTATCTCAGTTGTTTTATCTGTAACAGAGTCTATCGATCCTGAAGACACTTACCTAGTCGGTTTGCACTGCAAGTCGATCCGCAGGGGATCGTTTGGCAGAGGAATACACTGGCATAATTTTGTAATATCAATCCCATTTATGGCATACATCCCGGGAGAGCAACCATGTCCAATGAAAGAGAACGGCTTCACAACCTGTTTCCAGATCTCGACTTCGACCCACAGGCCTTACGGGAGAAATATCGTTTCGAACGCGATAAACGCATTCGAGAGGATGGCGAAGACCAGTACGTGGAAGCCGCCTCTGAATTTGCCCACTACGCTGATGACGATCCGTATGTAGATGCCAGCCTGGAACGCGATCCGCTGGATCTGGACATCGAAGTGGCCATTATCGGTGCTGGTTTCAGCGGTCTGATGACCGCGGCCCGGTTGAAGGAACGCGGTATTACCGATTTCCGCATTATTGAAGCCGGCGGTGATTTCGGCGGCACCTGGTACTGGAACCGCTATCCGGGCGCACAATGTGATATCGAGTCCTACTGCTACCTGCCGCTGTTGGAAGAAACCGGCTTCATGCCAAAAGAGAAATATTCATTTGCACCGGAAATCTATCAGCACACCCAGCGTATCGGTGAGTACTTTGGTCTGTATGACAGGGCCATCTTCCAGACCCGGGTGAACGAGGTGAAGTGGATCGAAGAGGAACAGCGCTGGCAGATATCCACCCAGCGTAATGACAACATCAAAGCGCAATTTGTGATTCAGGCCACAGGACCTGCGAACCGGCCCAAGTTACCCGGCATCCCTGGCATCAGCGAATTTAAGGGTCATACGTTTCACACCTCACGCTGGGACTATGACTACACAGGTGGTGATCACAACGGCGGTTTGACCAAACTTGCGGACAAACGCGTTGCAGTGATTGGCACCGGTGCAACCGCGATTCAATGTGTACCCCATCTGGGTCAGCATGCGCAGAAGCTTTACGTTTTCCAGCGCACGCCCTCTTCCGTTGATTTACGAGGTAACAAGCCGACAGACGAAGACTGGTACCGGAATCTTGAATCCGGCTGGCAGCGGGCAAGACGGGAGAATTTTGCCGCAGTGCTTGCCGGCCAGAATTTCGGTGAAGACCTTGTTGCAGATGGCTGGACCGATATTGCGCGCAGAATTGGGCTGTCTCTGATGAATCGAAACTCGGATGCAGGCGATCTGGACATGGAAGAAATCATGTTGCGTTCCGAAATTGCCGACTTCCAGAAAATGAACGAAATCCGCAATCGGGTTGACAACGAAGTGAAAAAGCCTGAGGCCGCCGAGAGCCTTAAGCCGTGGTACCGGCAGTTCTGTAAACGCCCAACCTTTAACGACGAGTTTCTGGCCACCTTCAATCGCGACAATGTTGAGTTAGTTGATGTCTCTGCATCAAAAGGCGTCGAGCGGATTACCAGCAATGCTGTGGTTGCCAATGGAAAGAGCTACGAAGTGGACTGCATCATCTACGCCACCGGGTTTGAAATTACAACTTCAGCCCATAGACGGGTTGACTTTGACACGATCGGAGCCAGGGGCGAATCGCTTTATGATCACTGGGCTGATGGCTTCCGCACGCTACACGGCCTCTCCAGTCACGGCTTTCCCAACTGGTTCACCATTGGTATCAACCAGAATGGTCTATCACCGAATATGACTGCAATGTTTGACGATCAGGCGGTACATGTGGGTTACATCATTGAAGAAGTGAAGAAGCGGGGCAAAAAAGTCATTGAGGTTAACCCGGAAGCTGAACAGCAATGGGTCGACAAAATTGTCGAACTCGCCGGCACCGGTGCAGCCGCCTTTCTCGAGGAATGTACGCCGGGATACTACAACCGGGAAGGCAAGAGTTCAGAGGCAAACATGCAGAACTCACCATTTGCACCAGGCATCAACGCTTTCAATGATCTTTTACAGCAATGGCGGGATGCAGGCACTCTGGAGGGTATGGACCTGCGTTAATCTGTACAAAACAGCATGCCGGTAATTCCGAACAGTAGTGTCGCGCATATCAGATTGTTCAGTCACGGGCGGTCCTTAGAATGGCCGCCGGATTCAAAGCTATTAAACAAACTGATTCACGCTTGAAAGGAAAAACCATGTCTAACGCTGAAAACCTGGCCAAAGATGTACCTGTGATAAAGGAAACCCTCAGTACAAAAACAGCACGCTGGATTGACGATCCTGTGGGTTCCGTCGTTGCCGGTATCGCCTTCCCAACTGCCGCCGTCGGCATTGTTATGGGCGGCATCTGGGGACTGGGTTTCGTTTATTAGTGGGGATGCACACGCACTGGCAGGTCGGTAATCCCGCGTACAAAACTTGATCGTAAACGCTGGGGCTCGCCGACCACCTCTACTGTCTTAAACGCCGGCAATATTTCTTCCCACAGCACGCGCAGCTGCATCTCAGCCAGACGATTACCCATACACCGATGGATACCAAAACCGAAGGATAAATGATGCCGCGCATTCGGGCGGTCAATCAGAAACTCATCTGGACGGTCTATTGCCTCTTCATCACGGTTGCCAGACACGTACCACATCAACACCTGATCGCCGGCTTTGATCTGCTTACCGCGAATCTTTATATCCTGATTGGCGGTTCGCCGCATATACGGCAGGGGTGTCTGCCAGCGAATAATTTCCGGCACCATATTTGTGATCAGCTTTGGATCATTGCGCAACTTTTCATATTCTGCGGGGTTCTGATTCAGGGCAAGCACACCGGCACTCATTGAATTTCGGGTTGTATCATTGCCGCCGACAATCAGCAGAATCAGATTGCCTAAAAATTCAAAGGGCTGCATATCTTTAGTATCTTTGCCATGCGCGAGCATTGAGATGAGATCGGTGCCAGGCGCTTTGTTTATGCGTTCATTCCACAACCTGGTGAAATACGCCAGGCATTCCATTAACTCTTCTCGGCGCTGTTCGGCGGTATCCACAATACCGGTGCCCGGAGGTGCGGTAGCGACATCAGACCAGCGGGTTAATTTGCGCCGCTCTTCAAACGGGAAATCAAACAGGGTGGCCAACATCTGAGTCGTCAACTCGATGGAGACACGGTCAACCCAGTTGAACGTTTCTCCCACGGGCAGCTCGCTTAACACCTTACGCGTTCGCTCTCGGATGGTGGATTCCAGTTTTGCCAGGTTGCGCGGCGCGACAACGCCAGTGACGGTTGCGCGCTGTAGATCATGTTTTGGCGGATCCATGGCTATGAAGTTTGCAAACTGCAGTTCATCGCCTCGCTTCGGCGCATCAATCTGAGGTCCCAGCGCGATACCATGCGCAGACGAAAACAGTTCGTGATGGGTATCGACGAACATGATGTCTTCAAACTTGGTCAGCGACCAGTATCGTCCAATCCCAGGTATCTCATTAAAGTGAACCGGATCTTCCTCACGCAGCCGCTTGAAGTGTGCCCAATGGATATCACGTTGAAACAGACGCCCATCGATAACGTTGATATCTTCGATCGGCACTCCGTATGGATCCTCAATCACCGGCGGAGGGTTGTTAGACAGATAGGGGCTGAGGAAATCGTTAACATCTTCCTGCTCAGTTTTTTCCTGGCTTACTTCACTCATAACTGTCTCCTTTAGACCCGCTTGTTTCTAGGCTATCAAATACTGTATTACTCAGCAGGAGGTGCTTTGCCGTCCTGCGCAGCGCGCATCACGCGAAGAAAATTCTGCCCCCACAGCTGATAAATGTCGTCCTCGCTGTAGCCTGCCTGCAACAAAGCCTCTGTTACGTTCTGCGCCTCACTGGCATCGTTGTAACCCGCAATACCACTGCCGTGATTAAAATCGTTCCCAATACCAACATGCTCTATACCGACCAGATTCACCACATAATCAATATGGGCAATCATGTCAGCAATACTTCCAGGGCCTAACAGATCGCTGACTGTTGTTAAATACGTTTCCTGAATCTGACTGTCGTCAATTTCCCAGTACAATTCAAACGGATAATCGTAGTCTTCTGCGATGCCGGCTACTCGACGCGCAGTGCGAATGTCCGCATCAAGCTTGGCGTCATTAGAATCAAACAGATAACCCCTGAATGCAGATATATGAATCGTACCGCCAGCAGCAGCAATGGCCCGAATTTCTTCGTCGGAAAGATTACGACGCACGTTTGACAGCGCCTGCACATTTGAGTGGCTGGCAATAACCGGAGCCGTCGAGAGGGACAACACCTCAAGAGTTGCCGCTTTTGACAGTTGTGAAACGTCTATCACCCCGCCCAGTTCGTTAATCCTGGTGATTGCTGCCCTACCCAGATCAGATAACCCACCATGTTCCTCGTTAACTTCGTAACTGCCGGTTTCACCGATAAACACCGGCCGGGAAGAATCCGCAAAATCGTTATGTCCCATGTGGGTCAACGCAAACACTCGCACACCTGCAGCATAAAACTCATCCAGCGCTGAAACCTCTCGACCCAGTATTCGCGCATTCTGAAAACCAAGAATTAGAGCACTTCGACCCGCCGCCTGTGCCGCAAGCACTGCATCTGCATCGGTTGCAATCACCGTATTGTTTGCCGGGTCTGCAGCCAGGGCGAGCGCTGCTGCAAGTTCCTCATCAGCGCGTAACCTGGCCTGTGCATAACCCGCTTCATCGCGCGGACCAGGCCCGACAGCAATGGCCATGACAACCGCATCCACTCCACCTGCCTGCATTTTGTCCGGTGCTACCTGGGATAAACCATCATCGCCAACATAGCGTGAGTAGTTTCCGGGAATCTCGATATCCGCGTGCGCATCTATGACAAGTGCGTTCTTATGAATAAGGCTGGCATCGGGCATATGCGGGACCGAGGCCACAGGCGCATCTGTGACTGCTTCGGTTTGGGATTCAGATTGGTCCGCGGCTTCCTGTGAACAAGCCGCCATCACGAGGCCCAATAAGACAACACAGACACCACCTGTTACATGCCTCCAGCTCAATTTACCGATTTCATCCTTTTGCCCCATTTCCCCTCTCCCTGTACACCTGTTGTTTTCTTCGTCGACAAACTAACATATCTGCTTGCACTAGTTATCAACCTGAAAAGGGGGAACCATGGCCCAGTTTGAATCTGAAACCAGCGATCTTCAGGTTGAAGCGATAAACGGCGTTGCTGTCCTGACGCTGAACCGACCTGAGGCACGAAACGCGCTCTCTCCTGCCATGTCACAGGCACTGATCAGCGCAATCGCCTGGGCTGCTGCCGAACGAGCGATTGGTGCTGTGATGCTGACTGGTGCTGGTAGTGCGTTCTGTGCCGGTGGAGACGTCAAAGCCATGGGAAGTTCCGCAACTGTTGATCAGCCCACGCCCACCTTTGAAGCACAGTTTCAGGCCCTGCAACACAGACACCAGGGTATTGCTGGGGTACTGCGAAAAATGTCGAAGCCCTCAATCGCGGCCTTACCCGGGGCTGCTGCCGGTGCCGGCATGGCAATAGCACTTGCCTGTGATATGCGTATTGCAGCGAAATCCGCTTTTCTGAGTACGGGTTATGCACGCATAGGTCTGAGTGGCGATTATGGTATCGCCTGGCTGCTCAGTCGGACCGTGGCACCTGCGGTCGCACGCGCTTTAATGCTGACGTCAGAACGCGTTACCAGCAAGCGGGCTTTAAGAATGGGATTGATCAACCACCGGGTTGACGACAAAGATCTGCACGTAGAGGCATTAGCACTGGCGACGCAACTGGCCAACGGTCCGCAGACTGCCTATAAATATCTCAAGCAGAATCTCGACGAGGCGCTGGAGATCGATCATGCCACAGCGATCGATCGGGAAGCTGATCGCTTACTGAAAAGTCGGACCACGCAAGACCACAAAGAGGCCGTCAAAGCGTTTGCAGAAAAGCGTGCGCCGCAGTTTGTGCGTTAAGCCTATGAGCCGGGTCGTGCGGGGATAAACAGCGTGGCTGGGTGTTCAAGGCGTGCCTTTATCGCCTGAATCATCGACGCCGCGTCAAAACCGTCAACAAATCGATGATCAAAAGAACTGGACAGATTCATCATCGAACGGACCTGCACGGTATCATTTACAACCATTGGTCTTTGCATCACCTTGTTGACCCCGATAATCGCGACCTCCGGGTAGTTGATAATGGGTGTAGATACCACGCCGCCAAGTTTGCCGAGACTGGTGAGCGTTATTGTTGATCCGCTTAACTCAGCAGGTTTCGCCAGCCCCTCACGCGCTCGCAGAGCCACTGCGGCAATCGCGTCCACCAGTGCCCAGAAAGACAGATCATCTGCATTTGCAACAACAGGGACCTTGAGGCCATCAGGCGTTTGAGTCGCTACGCCTAACTGCACGTCAGGGTAACTGCGCAGCACCCCAGTATCAGCCAGATAATGCGCGTTGCATTGAGGAAACTCAGGGAGCGTACGCAGCAGAGCCAAAGCGATGAAGGGAAGAATAGAAAGTTTCATATCGTGACTGGATTGAAGGTGCAATCTCAGATCTTCAAGCGCAGTGACATCCACTTCTTCAACGTAGGCAAAATGAGGTATCTCTCGTTTACTTTGCGACAATCTTTCAGCAATAACTCGCCGGATACCAATTATTCTGGTGTCCTGGGCGGACAGCGACTTACGCGAGCCGGGACCTGAATCCTCTGCTTTCACCGACCCGCCCTTTTCAATATGCTGGTCAAGATCCTGCAACAGAATTCGACCGTTGGATCCAGTACCTGCAACAGATGCCAGGTCAATACCCGCTTCGAGCGCCCGCTTACGCACCGCCGGAGACGTGAGCACTCTTGCGCGTTTTGTACGCGGATTTGCCGGGGCTGAAGTTTCTGCTTCAGCCTCAGGTTGAGGTTCAGGCTCTTTTGCAGGGGGCGATGCTTCCGATTCGTCTGGCTCGGTGGGTTGTGACACTTCTGATCTAACTGGCTCAATAGGTTTCATAGGACCTGTATCGGGCTTAACGCCTTTGCCTATCTCAAAGGCTATGAGCTCACCGCCCACAGCAACCACATCTCCAGGCTCTCCAGAAACACGCAGAACGCATCCACTCACAGGTGCAGGCACTTCAACGTTAGCTTTGTCTGTCATGACGTCAGCTATCGTCTGACCCTCAACAACATCGTCACCAGGCTTAACATGCCACTCTACAATTTCAGCTTCGACGGTGCCCTCTCCCAGATCAGGCAACTTGAAGATAAATTCACTCATCCTTCCTCCAGCAGCGCCTGCATGGCTGCCATGACCCGTTTCTGCCCGGGAAAATACTCCCATTCAAAAGCGTGAGGATATGGCGTATCAAACCCACACACCCGGCGTATTGGTGCCTCAAGGGAGTAAAAGCACTCTTCAACAACCGTTGCAGACAGCTCAGCTCCGTAGCCGGAAAAGCGTGTGGCTTCGTGCACGATCAGACAACGCCCGGTTTTTTCCACCGACTGCTTAATGGTCGCAACGTCCAGCGGCAGCAGCGTACGTATATCGATAATATCTGCAGCAATCTGCAGCCGCTCGGCTGCAGCCTGGGCTACGTGTACCATGGTGCCGTAACATAAAACGGTGAGTTCCTCGCCACTCGCCACCAGCTCTGCACGCCCTATCGGCAGGCTGTAATAGTCCTGGGGTACTTCGCCACCAGGATGGGTACTCCAGGGCACGGCTGGTTTGTCTGCATCGCCGTCAAAAGGACCGTTGTACAGCCGCTTCGGCTCAAAAAATACAACCGGATCGTCATCTTCGATAGCGCTGATAAGCAGGCCTTTCGCGTCATAAGGCGTGCTGGGCATCACCACCTTCAGGCCACACACGTGAGTAAACAGCCCTTCCGGGCTTTGAGAATGAGTTTGTCCGCCGCGGATACCCCCACCACAAGGGGTGCGGATGGTGACCGGCGCGGTAAAGTCGCCACCGGTACGATAGCGCAGTTTAGCCAGCTGGCTGGCAATCTGATCAAAACCAGGATAGATGTAGTCGGCAAACTGAATTTCAGCGATGGGCCGCAAACCGTTAACCCCCATGCCGATGGCTGCGCCTATGATGCCACCTTCTGCAATGGGTGCATCAATAACCCGTTGTTCTCCATGTTTACGCTGCAGACCGTCTGTGGTTCGAAAAACACCCCCAAAATAGCCCACGTCTTCGCCGATCACGATCACCGCTGCATCCCGGGACAACATGATATCCATGGCTGAATTCAACGCTTGAATCATATTCATCTGAGGCACAGTCAGTCCTCCTCGAGCTGCCGGCGCAATTCATCACGCTGCTCTAACAGATGATTAGGCATGTCTTTGTAAACGTCTTCAAACAGCTCACTATGATCCAGGTAAGGTCCTTCACTCATGGTGCCGTAACTGCACGCGTCCTCCCAGGAACCTGTTACGATATCCGTGAGCTCTTCTGTTAGTGCAGAGTGTTTGGCTTCGCTCCAGCCATGGAACCTGATCATATGCGATTGCAATCGCTGCAGGGGATCACCGAGCGGCCATGCGGCAAATTCGTCCTTGGGTCGATAACGCGAGGGGTCATCGCTGGTAGAATGCGCACCTGCCCGATAGGTCACATGCTCGATCAAGGCGGGGCCAATCCCTCTACGCGCGCGTTCAGCTGCCCAGCGTGTTACCGCGTGAACCGCCAGAAAATCGTTACCATCAACACGTATCGATGCAATACCGTAGCCGGGCCCACGAGCGGCAAACGAACGGCGCTCTCCTCCAGCAAATCCTTGAAACGTGGATATTGCCCATTGGTTGTTGACTACATTGAGAATGACCGGCGCCTGATACACCGCCGCAAACGTTAACGCGTGGTGAAAATCCGCTTCAGCCGTAGCGCCTTCGCCAATCCAGGCTGCCGCAATATCGTCTTCGCCTTTGATTGCTGCAGCCATTGCCCAACCCACCGCTTGTGGATAGTTAACCGTCAAATTACCCGTCACGGAAAAGATATTACCCCGCTCCCAGTGATACATGATGGGCATTTGTCTCCCCTTGCACATATCGTTGGTATTTGAAAGACACTGGCACATCAGTTCCATCAGATTACGGCCACGAGAAATCTGCAGGCCCTGGTTGCGATAGGATGGAAACAGCATGTCCGACGGTTCGAGGGCCATTGCCTGCGCGACTGATATGGCCTCTTCGCCGAGAGATTGCATATAAAAGGAGATTTTCCCCTGCCGCTGCATACGAACCATGTGGGCATCAAACAGACGTGTGAGCAACATGTTGCGCAACCCAATCTGCAGTTCCCCGGCGTCAAGTTGCGGATCCCAGGGACCAACCGCCGCATGCTCATCATCCATGACCCGCACCAGATCATCCGTGAGATGGTTCATGCTGCGCACGGAACTGTTTACTTCCGGACGTTCCACTGCACCCGCAGCGGAAATCTGAACATAATCAAAATCGGGTGCATCACCGGGACGAGCCGGCGGATGCGGGATGTTTAGGCTTGGTTTGCGGCTCATCTGCCTCACCACCTGAGAAATGTAGCTCTATTGTGGAGGATTGTTTCCGTTGGAGCTAGCTGGAGCTAGCGTATCAATCCTCCTGCTTTGGCCAGGATTTCACGTGCAGGTCACGCTGAGGAAAGGGAATCTCGATACCCTGTTCCGCCAGAGCGTCCCAGATATTCAACAGTACCTGGCTGCGCACGTTTGCAAGTCCACTTTCCGGATCGGTGATCCAGAAACGCAGATCAAAATTGACTGAGCTGTCGCCAAACTCAACCAGATTACATACCGGTGACGGCGAAGATACCACCCGATCTACCGCCAACGCGGCATCAGCAGCCAGCTTCTGCACTGCACGCAGATCCTTGTGAGCATAGGTAATGCCGAAAGGCGCATGCAGACGCACTACGCGATCCGAGCGGGACCAGTTAACAACCCCTTCACTCATGAATCGATCATTAGGAATCAGCATTTCAGTGCCATCACGTGTGCGCAGGGCAACATAACGTGCCTGCATGGCCGTCACCCAGCCCATGACACCGTCAACCTCAATTGTGTCGCGCGGCTTGATCGACTTGTCTGCAATCAGGGTAAAACCGGCCACAAAATTTGCCACGATGGTCTGCAGCCCCAGGCCTACACCCAAACCCACGGCACCACTGAACACCGCAAGGGTTGCAAGATTGAAGCCGACAATCTGTAGAGCGATCAGCAAAGCGATGACGGGTAACAAAACACTCAACACTTTGCCAATCAGCGCCTTCAGAGCAGGGCTGATCTCATCAATCTGGTCCAGCTGCTGCTGCGCAACTTTGCTGAGCAGATTTGCTGCCCAGAACAGTATTGCGAAATAAAAGAGCGTGCGGAAGATATCGAACAGACTGATTCTGACCGGCGACCCGGCATCATTCTGACCCAGCGGAATAGCCAGTGCCTGCATCTGTTCAATCACGGGCATCAGCATGCCAAACGCGTCAAGTGCGGCTATCGGCCAGGCGATGTAAAACGCAACTCTTGACCAGAAATCCGATTGAATAATCAGCGTGACCAGACGTACGATTATCCAGGCATTCATAAGCGCAATGGCAGCGCCTATCCAGCTTACGCCATAACCGGCACTACCAAAGGCGATCCGCATCGCGGTCAGCGTCAGGTACAACGCCAGCGGCAGGGCTATACTCGCAAACGCGTTGGCGATCTTCTGCAGCCATCCATTGGGCACCCGGGCGGCCACCTGACCACTTAAAAACTTCTTTAACCGCGGGCCAAACAATGCCGCTGGCACCAGAGCAGCCACAATGGCAATGATCTGAATACCGATATCGATGGTCAGTAAATTCAGCTGAATCCATTCAACTGCCCGCAGGACAAAAGACTCCAGTATTTCTACTGGGATAAGGTCATCGAGGACCTGAGTGTCCGTGGCGGTGCCCGTCGGATCAGAAGATGGCTGGCTGTTCATTCTGCAACAATATCATAACAAGCCCGAGGGCCGAACGCGTAAACGTCATGGCACCCGCCACTAAGCAAACAAATTACTACGTAACTATTTGGGCCCGAGAAAAAACCACAAAAGCACACCGAGCACGGGTAACAACAGAATTAACACAACCCACAGCACCTTTCTGCCCGTGCTGGCTGCACTGCCAACTACGCGGATGATCGCCCAGACGTTTATGATCAGTATGATCAGTCCAAATAGACCGCCAACTTCAATTCCCATGCTCTTCTCCCAATTCCAGATCGATAAAATTATTATTCTGCGCTGAAGCTGTCAGCGCGTCTTCGAAATTGTATTAGACAAGCGGTCAATTGACACGCTCATCTGAAATCATACAACTGTTCTATGCCAGCCTATCTCTTATTCGTCTGGTCACTGGCCAGAAGACCCGCCAGGTCATCTGCATGTTCTTCTTCCACAGCAAGAATATGTTCCAACATACGCCGGGTTGTTGGATCATCATCACCCAGAAACGCTACCATTTCACGATAAGTGTCTATCGCTACACGCTCTGCAATCAGGTTCTCCTTGATCATATCCGGCAGTTTGGTGGCCACCGCGTACTCCGAGTGGCTCCTCTTTTTCAATCCTTCGGGAGAAAAATCGGGGTCTCCACCTAACTGCACAATCCGGGCCGCAAGCGCGTCGGCGTGTTCCTGCTCCTGTTCGGCGTGCTCAAGAAACTCTTCAGCCGCTGCCTGGGCGTGAATACCAACGGCGGTGAAGTAGTGATACTTGTAACGCAGGGCGCAGACCAACTCCGTCGCCAGAGCGCCGTTCAGCATGTCCACCACCGCTTTGCGGTCGGCTTTATACCCTTCTGTTACCGCACCGGCCTCAACATGTTGACGCGCGTGTTTGCGGATGCTTTTGATATCCGATTTAAATTCAGTGTTTGCTCTGGTCATAATCCTTTCCGTAAAGTCTGGTTTTGAACTTGGTTCAGCACACATATTTTCAGCTCTTAAAGCGCTGAGCGGCACTGTCCACTGATTCAGACAACGATTTCCAGGCCATCTCCAGCCCGATTTTCACGTCGTCCCATGCAGCATCGCCGGCAGAGCGAAGCTCATGTAACTTCCCTTCAACTTGAGTGCGTGAGGCTCGCAGGTCATTAAGTTCCTGGTGAATTTCATTTTTCAATTCACCCGAGGCTCGCTCCGCTTTTGCTTCGAGCTTATCCAGCTTGTTGTTCAGCGCATCAAGCTGGTTCTTTGCTTTCTCTATGTAGTCTTCTCGTGAGGCCATTTTTTTTCTCCTTTCCTGATTGAGGGTGAATGTGTATCTCAGCACCGTGCAGATTCTCCTGCGACAGCAACTACTGAGTTAACTCGGCAGATTCCACAGCTTCAGTTTCCGCTGCGTGATTCAGCAGTGAGCGGGCTGCAATAATTGAATTCAGCTCGCTTGCCAGGGTGGAACGAATCGGCCCACCTTCATCCTCTTCCCGCATCTGGCCGCGTACATCCTGTTCCCAGATCTGCAGGATTCGATGCCGCATTGACGTGCTGAGCTCTTCGCAGGTAACCAGTGTATGAGGTGACCCGAAAGCACCCTTAGGGTCCAGCACGGCTTTTTCCATATCGATCACTGGCATGCCATGAACTGCAGCTTTCTCGGCTTTCGGAACGGCGGTGTCATCCGCATTTTTAATAAACACGATGTCACACGGGGCCGCGGCAAGTACGGGTTCTGCGGTGACCGATCGAAACAAGCGCTCCCATCTGGACAGCTGCCGCGCAGCCATGACTACGAGATTCGCGTGCAGGTCTGCAGCAGCCTGAGGAATGACCTGACTGGCGGGACCTTCGGCAATCCGGACCCCATCCAGATTTAAGTGGAAATAGTCAGCAAAAGCCTCGATCGCCTTACCGTGTTTACGCGCGACTTCAGAACGAGTCTGCCCTGCGGTCAGCGCCGCCGGCGGTGGATGCGCAACGCCACCAAACTCCGGTGCATAGGCCGCGAATGCGCGAATACTCTGCGGCACCTGATACGCATGAACGGGAAAGTTGACACCGTCAAAACTTTCCGCAATGCGGTTTGCGAAGCGAAACACGCTGTAGTCTTCCGCAGCGATCATCTCGTCTTTCTCAGCACTGGCGCCGATCGCAGTTACTACCCGTTCAATCTCGTTCGAGCCGTTTTCATTAACGAACCACAGATGAGCTGGCGACTGACGAATCAGATCCCAGTCCGTGTTCCCCAGCAGTCCCAGGACATAGTCGTATTCGCGCGACTGTTTCATCACAAGATCGGGCTTACACTCATCAATCTTGCGCAAAATCGCTGCGCTGCGAGGTGAATCCCAACGGGTATCGTGGCGAATGATAACGCCTTCTGACGCAAGTCGGACCACAAGCTCCGCCATCAAGGTTGCATCGCGGTCCAGCATTGCGTCCCGGTCCCGGCGCATCTGATCTGCATCGTCAAAGAAGGCAGGCACCATTGATGAGTCGTGGCACACATGGAACAGCTCGAGCTCGCAGCCGGTCGCTTTCGCGAGCGCAACGGCCCGATTGATAAGGACTGACTCCTCGGGAGCTCCGGGCTTAACAAGATCAGGGCTGATCACCACCAAAACCCGATTCAGAGCGGTATCTTTTGCCACCGGCTGATGCTTTTCTGACCGACTGTTAATGTCTGTAATCATCTTTTTGACCTCTTTCGCGAATTCACTAGAACAGGTGCAAACTGCGTGCCAGCGTCAGTAACGGGCTCCCATTGGGCTTCTCAGGTCGTCTGACGGGAATCAAGCCCTGCTGCAGGCTATTTTGTGCATATTCTGCAATACCCAGTGCAGGACATGCATAAATACTGCTCCGGGGCAGTGCTTATCCGCCCAGCAGGTAGAGATTCCAGCACAAATCCTGCTGGAACAGATGTTGCAGGCTTGAACCCCTAAGCACACTTGTGAGGATGGAAGGAACTGGCAGATGCAGGAACTATCAAAATTGTTTCACGGCAAAGTCAGCAACGAAAAAGGACAATCGTTGGGATACATAGAGGAGGTCCTGTTTTGCGGAAAGTCCGGGCGTATCCGGGCTGTCATTGTCAAAGCAGAAAATCACACGCGAATGCGCGTACCCTGGACAGATCTATCTATCAACGACGATTCCTTCGTCGTGCAGAAAACCCGGCACCTCAGTTAGTTGAGGCACTTCAGCTGAGGTACCTTCGCTGACATGAGCACTTCATCCAGTTTCATCTTCCGGATTGCCAGAAGCCCCGTCTTCTTCATATTCATTCAGGCGGTTGTACAAAGTCCGCAACGACATCCCCAACATATCTGCCGCCGCCTGTTTATCATCGCCATTTGCTTCCAGTGTCGCCAGGATCAATTTGCGCTGCGCCTCATCAATAGACTCGCCAACAGAGATTTTTAAATCTCCGCTGCCCGCAAGCGCATCATTTTTCGGCAGGTGCTCCGGCAGGATTTCACCATCCGCTAAAATGTAAGCCTGTTCGACGGCGCTGCGTAACTCCCGCACATTCCCTGGCCAGCTGTGCTGTTCAAGCTGCTCCAGAGCCGCCGCTGACAGCGTTATTGATTGGCTATTTTTTTCATTGTGCGCATCAATGAAAAACTGCGTGAGACCAGCTACATCACCCTCTCGCTCGCGCAGCGCCGGTAGCTGTATCGGGAAGCGGGCAATGCGGTAATAGAGATCCTCGCGCAACAAGTTGTCAGCAATGGCGCGCTCGGGATCACGATTCGTAGCGCCTATGATGCGCACGTTGCTTTGCAGGTCTGCTTCTCCCCCAACCCGTCGATAAGCACCTACCTCCAGCACACGCAGGAGTTTTGCCTGCAGTTCGATAGGCATTTCCGCCAGTTCATCAAAAAAAAGCGTGCCGCCCTGTGCACGCTCAAAAAAGCCCGCGTGCCTGCGCTCGGCACCGCTGAAGCTGCCTTTCTCGTGACCAAACAACTCGCTCTCAAACAGTTCTTCAGGGATCGCGGCACAATTCATGGCCATAAACGGGCCCTGCGCAACATCACTCATCTGATGCAGTGTGCGCGCCACCAGTTCTTTGCCTGTGCCGCTTTCACCCAATAGCAATACGCTGGTATCCGTCGGTGCAACCTTACGCAGGAGCCGATACAGTTTGCGCATCTTCGCGGAACTACCACGAAGTTCACCAAACTGATCAAGCGGCTCAATATCCTGATCTTCGTCCAGAACCACAGTCTGTCTGGCTTCTTCGAACACATCCGCCAGCAGGGGCTGCAAAAAATCAACATCGAACGGCTTACAGAAAAAATAGGTTGCCCCCTGCGCGATCGCCTGACGCACTTGAGGTGCATCATCTTCATCCGCCATTAGAATAATTTCAGCGGTGCCATCCTGACTGGCGGTTTTTATCAAACCGGCCAGATCAATATCTGGCAACTCCATATTTAGAAACCAGACTCTGACGTTTGCATCGCTTGCTACGGGATCTGTCGTTACATCAACGTCAAAACCTACTGACTCAAGCAGGGCTACCAGTGCGGATGTGTGCTCGCAGGGTAGATCAATAACGCGTGCAGCAGGTTTGCTCAAAGCCCTGCCGCTCGCAATGTGTCGAATATCAGTAACATGCGGTCCATGTCAGAAAGCGCACCCATCAAAAACCAAACGTAAGTATCGTCGCACCCAGCAGCCAAGGCAACGACGCACTTGTGCAATGACAAAACTTGACACTACTATCCGATACACGAGGGCAAAACAATCTGCGTGGCCGCGGCGCTGCGCGAAATGGGGAGATTAGAGATGAGCGAAGCGAGTCCGGCCTGGCACCTGCGAGGTAACTGGGCGCCGTTGCGGGAAGAGAACACGCATCACAACCTGGTTGTTGAAGGCAAAATCCCAAGCAGCTTAAGCGGCGTGTACATGCGCACGGGTCCCAACCCCGCTGGTGGCGAATCTCCGCACTGGTTCTTAGGTGACGGCATGGTGCACGGCATTCGCATCGAAAATGGCAAAGCGGTATGGCACAAGAACAGGTTCATCAGAACACCCAATATCACCAACCCTGACCACAAGCCGGACAACCCGTTTGATTTGGGATACGGCACGGGTAACACCCACATCATGCAGCACGCAGGGAAAATACTTTGTCTGGAAGAAGCCCACTGGCCCTGGCGTATTGATGGCGATCTCAACACCATTGGTGTGGAAAATTTCGAGGGCGCTCTGACCTGCTCCATGACTGCGCATCCGAAGGTTTGCCCGAAGACAGGGGAGCTGCTCGCTTTCAGCTACTTTTCCTTTGAGCAGCCTTTTTTACAATATATTCGCATCGGTGCCGACGGCGCGGTCAAACAGATAGAGGGCATCAACTTACCCAACATGGTGATGATGCATGACTTCAACATCACCGAGAATTACGCCGTTTTCATGGACCTGCCGTTGGTGCTTGATCTTGAACTGCTGGCGACCGGCGTGCCGTTCTCCTTCCAGAAAGAAGCCGGTGCGCGGCTGGGTGTGATGCCACGTGAAGGCACAGCGGAAGATATCCGTTGGTTCGAAATTGACCCCTGTTACGTTTTCCACCCGGTAAACGCCTACGACAAGGACGGCATCATCACGCTCTATGTTTCACGGCAGGCGTCTGCTTTCAGTGGTGGCTCCGATGAATACGGCAACGTCGCACGACTGTGGCAATGGCAAATCAATCTACATAGCGGCACAGTCACAGAAACAGCCATGGATGATCGACCTGGTGATTTCGGGCGCACAGATGACCGGCTTGTTGGCCAGGACAGCCGCTATGGTTACCTGATGGCGTTGGGCGGAGAAGGTAACAGCGAAGAGCCCGTTTACGGCGACAAGCTGTACAAATACGATTTACCCGCGGGCACCTGTGAAGAACATGACCTGGGTAAAGGTATCCGAGGATCAGAACCCGTGTTTGCGCCTGGTGGCACAGGTGAAGACGAAGGCTGGATCCTCAATCTCAACCATGACGAACGTACCGGCAAGTCTCGCATGTTGATCATAGACGCGCAGAATTTCAGCGCGCCTCCTGTGGCTACAATTCATTTGCCCAAGCGCGTGCCTTATGGTGCGCACGGTAACTGGATATCAGATTAATCGACGCCACGGTGGATCCGGGAGGTGTATTTTACCGATTCACCGCTGACGTAGTCGCCAGCAACTCAGATTTTGCGTACTCGGTTATGGCTTTATAGTCTGCCTTGCCATTACTGGCGCGTCCGAGGCTGGCTTTAATCAACACCCGTTTTGGTGTTTTGTAACCAGCCAGATGTTTGCGCGCGTGAGCCTGTATCGCTGCCTCGTCAAGTATCTGATCTTCATCAGGCTGTACCACCGCGGTGACCATCTGACCCCACTTGTCATCCGGCAAACCCACAACCAGGGCATCAAGCACACCGGGAAACGTTTTCAGCACTTCCTCCACTTCTTCCGGATATACCTTTTCTCCCGCCGTGTTGATACAGACACTGCCCCGACCCATGAGAATCAGCGTGCCATCTGCTGCAACTTTGCAGAAATCTCCAGGGATGGAATAACGCACGCCATCAATTTCAGGAAAGGTTTTTGCCGTTTTTTCTTCGTCTTTGTAATAACCCAGAGGGATGGGACCCGACTTGGCAACAAAACCAGCTTCGTCGCTGCCCGGCAACACCTCGCGAAAATCTTCCGTGAAAACTTTGCAGCTTTCACCCAGTTCGAAACGCGCCACCTGCATAGTCCCCTCAGCCGTGGTAATTGAACGGCCAAAACCGACGGCTTCTGATGCACCAAAAGAATCTGTGAGAACCATGTTTGTATTATGCTTGAGCAATCCGGCTTTAACCTCCGGACTCCACATTACGCCGCTGGAAACCATACCCAGCAGCGAAGAAATATCGTATTTGCCCGGATGTTCATCCAGTTCGCGCAGCATTGGTTTAGCAAACGCATCGCCGACAATGGCAAGGGCATTAACTTTGTGGCGCTCTACCGTTTCCCACAACTCCCGGGCATCAAAGCCGTGCCCTTCCAGCGTCACAATTGTACCGCCCCGCGCCAGAGTAGAAATGCCGGTGAACAAACCTGTGCCGTGCATCAACGGACAACAGGGAATGGTGGTGCCGCCGCTGACCGCTGCAGCAACGTTTTGCAGATGAGCCTGCATGTCGACTGCGGGCAGCAGATCAGCCGCTATCGCTGCACCACCCCCCACCGCGTGCCAGTGATCGTCATGGGTCCACATCACACCTTTCGGCATTCCGGTGGTGCCACCCGTGTACAGAAACAGCAGGTCGTCTCCACTGCGCTTAAGGTCCAGAGGCGCACCATCTCCCTGCTCAGCAAGTTCTTCATAGCTGCGGGAAAATGAAGTTGCAGGCGTGTCGTCACCACACACCTCTATCCACATCGATACATCGGGCAGGCGATCTCGAAGCGCTTCAACGTGGCCAGCAAACTCACGGTCGTAGACCACAATCTTCGCGTCCGAGTTGTCGAGGATGTACCACAGCTCGTCATCCACATATCGGAAATTAACATTCACGTGGGTCAAACGCGCCTTAAAACAGGCGCCTAACGTTTCGCTATAGGCGGGTGAATTGCGCATGTAGAAGGCAACTTTATCTCCCGTCTTTGCACCCTGTTTCAGGAACCCGGCACCAAGATTGTTTGTCCGGCGGGTGAAATCAGCCCAGGTAATCACCCGATCACCGTGAATCAGACACGCTTTGTCCTGCGGCACCACTTCTGTAATGCGATCTAAAACATCTCCATAATTCCAAGCCATGTTCCCCTCCCAGGATAAAAGTTGGTCAGTTGCTGTCATCACCTGATCATCAATGGTGATGGTTGTAACAAAAAGCAATTTATCTTAACCAGACGCTGTCGCGGTGGCCATGCCTTTGGTCAGGAGAATGGCGGGTCCCTGACGCTGATACCCCAACCAGGCTAAACTGCATCAAATAGCAGCATCCGGTACACGAACAGTGAGCAAAAATTCGAGAAAACGTTGTGTTGTTGTCATGTTTGACACTCTGTGCCGACACTTCATGCCCAGCTACGGTAACGAATGGGTCAAAGCACCCAACTTCGCAAGATTGGCCACTCGGTCAGTGCAGTTTGACAACTTCTATGTCGGTTCGATGCCCTGCATGCCGGCCCGACGTGAAATGCATACGGGGCGCTACAACTTTCTGCACCGCTCCTGGGGACCGCTGGAACCCTTCGACGACTCCATGCCCGCTGTTCTCGACGCAAATGGCGTCCATACCCATAAAGTTACCGACCATTATCACTACTGGGAGGATGGTGGCGCGACTTATCATCAGCGCTTCACAACATTCGACCTGGTGCGCGGTCAGGAAGGTGACAAATGGATCGGTGATGTAGAAAAGCTCCGAGACCCGAACTACGGCGCTGATCGATGGCCAGAGCATCAGCGCGCAAAACTGCAGAAGCAGGACAATATTAATCGGGAGCACATGACAAGTGCATCCGAACAACCGCAACACAAAACTTTCAGCCTTGGATTGGAATTTATCGAACGAAATCTCAACACCGATGACTGGTATGTGCAGATTGAAACCTTCGACCCGCACGAACCTTTTTTCTCGCAGCGGGAGTTTCATGATCTCTACCCGCATGAGTACGACGGTCCGGCATTTGACTGGCCACCCTATCGCGAAGTGCGCGAAGACGAGCAGACCGTTGCCCATATCCGATATATGTATGCATCCCTTGTCTCCTTTTGCGACCAGCAACTGGGCCGCGTATTAGATCTGTTTGATGAACACAACCTATGGGAAGATACATTGCTGATAGTCAACACCGACCATGGCTTTCTGATGGGTGAACACGACTGGTGGGCAAAAGTGGTTACACCGTTTTTCCAGGAGGTGGCGCACATACCTTTCTGGATTTACGACCCACGCCAGCCGGAATGCATTGGTCACAGACGCAACGCGCTCGCCCAGACGATAGATTTACCCCCCACAATCCTGGACTACTTCGGGGTGGATATTCCCCCTGACGTCCAGGGTAACAACCTGATAGATCGAATGCGGACAGATGAGCCGCATAGAGAGGCGGTATTATATGGCGTCATGGGTGGTCAGGTGAACGTCACCGACGGCCGCTATGTCTACATGCGTGCACACGCTACCGAGAACAATACACCACTGTTCGACTACACCCTTATGCCGACGCACATGCACAGCCTGTTTTCAGTCCGGGAGATGCAAACCTGGGACAAACATGACGGTTTTGAATTCACCAAAGGCTGTCCGGTTATGCAGATCCCAACACGTACGCCAAAGGCATTCCTGAATAACAAAACACCCTACGGCAGTGGGCGCAGTGCCACTTTGTTGTTTGATGTGCTCAACGACCCGGCCCAGGAACAACCGATTTTCGATAAAGAAATTGAAACCCGTATGCTGCGGCTGATGATCAGAGAAATGGCGCGCAACGATTGCCCACCAGAACAATATGAACGCCTGGGAATCCCTGCAGCCGCAAAAACTGCGCCCGGACATCATGACAAAAGCATAACCATGCCAACTGATGCGCAAATTCGCGCAGCGTGTGTATTACAAAGCAAAAGCGGCCAGGAAGCAGCCAACGCTGGCTGCAGAGCACTTCCCATGATGCCGTTTCGAAGCCTTATGGAAAATGAACCTCCGTTCCCGCAAAACCTGCGTTTGAGGCGGGAGTATCCTCATCAATGAGCTGTTGTTATCTTTACTGACAGCAGGAATTCACTTTGAGGTTGACCCGCTGCAGGGTGACCCTGAACAGCTACAGGGTAAAAGCTTCATTCAGCTGGACGAACCGCGTCATAAACTTGGCAAACTCTGGTGATTCACATGCGCCGAACGGCATTGCAGGACTACACCCTGGGAGGCAAAAACATCAAAGAGGGTGACAAGGTGAGCATGTGGTATCTGTCGGGTAACCATGACGAAACCGTTTTCGATAATGCCGATCAACTGATTATCGATCGCCCTAACGCCCACGTCGCGTTTGGTTTTGGTGTTCATCGCTGTATGGGCAATCGTCTGGCGGGAATGCAGTTGCGTATTCTGTGGGAAGAAATTATGCAGCGATTCAGTTACGTTGAAGTTGTTGATGATATCAAACGTCTACCTAATAACTTTATCCGCGGTATTAAAGACGTGCCGGTGCGCCTTCATCCGCTGCATTAGATTTGTAGCCCCTTACGGGCAGTGGCAGAATCAGATCTCTTATCCCGACCCAGGCCAGCACCATGTACGATCTTCTGATTAAAAACGCCACGGTGATTGACGGTACCAGCCAGCCAGAATTCTACGCCGACGTCGCTATCAGCAACGGCACTATTGGCGCGGTAGATCCGAGCTGTAGTCTATCCGGTGCAAAACGGACAATTGACGCCGACGGTTTATTGCTGACACCAGGTTTTGTGGATATTCATACCCACTACGATGGCCAGGTGTGCTGGGACAAGCACGTCACGCCCAGTTCGTGGCACGGCGTAACCACTGTGGTGATGGGAAACTGCGGCGTAGGTTTTGCACCCGTGCGTCCAGGTACAGAAGGCGAGCTTGTTGCCTTGATGGAAAGTGTTGAAGACATTCCCGGCACGGCGCTGCACGAGGGTATACCCTGGGGCTGGGAGACGTTTGCCGAGTACCTCGACACCATCGATACGCCTTACACCATAGATATCGGCACTCAGGTTCCTCACGTCGCGATTCGACACTACGTGATGGGTGACCGCTGTTACGACGATGCAACCGCCACCGACATGGCGCAAATGCGTGACATTACCCACCAGGCTCTGAAAGCTGGCGCACTGGGGTTTTCTACTTCAAGGTTTTACGGGCACATGGACAAAAACGGTCACGTTGTGCCCGGCACGCACGCTTCAGCGGAAGAAATGTGCACTATTGGGGATGCCTTTGCAGGCCTGGACCATGGCACGATAGAAATTATTTCAGATTATCTGGAAGACGACGAAGAGCTTTCCTGGATCGAACATATCGTGCGCAGCACGGGCCGCCCGATCACAACCCTGGCAGGCGCAGGCAAAGGAAAACTCTGGCAGCTCGCCGAGCGCCTTGAAGCAGAAGGATTAACTCTAAGACCACAGATAGGTGCCAGACCCGCTTCGATTCTGATGACCCTGGAAGGCACCATCAATCCGATGCGGCAACACACAGCCTATCGCGAGATCCAACATCTGACTTTAGCTGAGAGGCAACACGCCCTGAGAGACCCCGCTTTTCGCAAACGAGTCCTCACCGAAGAACCCATTCTGCCCCGCAACAGAGATGCACAACGTTTCATGAACGATTACGCGCGCATTTTTGTAATGGACGACGCATTAAGCTACGAACCGAGCGCAGCAGATTCTATTGCAGGTATCGCCGCTGTTGAGAACCTGCATCCACTTGAGGTAATCATGGATACCATGGCTGCAGGTATTCCGCTGCTGGTATTTTTCACGGGTTACAAAGATGACCTCGAACCGCAGCGTAAAATCATAGAAGAAAAACTATCGGTATTCGGCCTGTCTGACGGCGGCGCTCACTGTGGTGTGCTGGTCGATGCAAGCGTCCCCACCTACATGCTTGCTTATTTCACCCGTGACCGGCAGCGCGGCCCACAGATGTCGTTACCATTTGTCGTGCACAAATTGACCCAGGATACGGCAGCGCTGTACGGCCTTCACGACCGTGGTGTGGTTGCGCCAGGATACAAAGCCGATCTCAACCTGATCGACTACAGCAAGCTGAAGTTACATGCGCCGGAAATGGCCTATGATCTGCCAGCTGGCGGCAAACGCCTGGTACAGCGGGCCGACGGCTACCAGATGACCATCTGCGGCGGCGAAATCACATATGAACAGGGCCAGCATACCGGCGCTCTACCAGGCAAACTGTTAAGAGGTGGCACCACTGCGCCATAAAGCTCGGATTCAGCATAATGCCCGGTAAAGGTCCGTGATAGCATCTTCCGAAGGGGTACGATAGGGAATTGGAGGGGAGCCAATGAAATCTTTACGGAACACGATACAACTGCGCTACGCGCTGACGGTTTTCGCTGCCTGGGCGATATGGCTACCGGCAGGCGCTTTTGCCGACCCGGGCGACTCTGCCCACAACTCCCTCTCCAACGCCGAGCGCGAAGCCGGCTGGCAATTGTTGTTCGACGGCCGAAGCCTTGATGAGTGGCGAAGTTACGGCCGGTCGACGGCTGGATCACAATGGCAGATTCGCGATGGCGCTTTAGTCCTGACTGAACAAGGTGGCGGTGACCTGATCACCCGCAAGAGCTTTGCAGATTTTGAATTGCAGTTGCAATGGAAGATTGCAGAAGGTGGCAACAGCGGCATATTTTTTCACGCTGACGAAAGCGATCTGCCGATTTACGTGCACGCCGCAGAAATCCAGCTTCTAGATGATGCCCGCCATCCGGATAACAAAAAAACCAACCGCCGGTCGGGCTCTCTTTACGACCTGATCGCCGCACCTGCCGCCTCACAAAAACCGGCAGGCGCGTGGAACACCGTAGTGATCTCACATGAAGACGGTCATCTACAGGCGTGGCAGAACGACGTTCAAACGGTAGACATCGATTTGCGCAGCGAGGCGTTCCAGAATCTGGTTGCAGGCAGCAAGTTTGCAGAATGGCCAGGGTTTGCGGAAAACGTTGAAGGTCACATCGGATTACAGGATCACGGCGATGTAGTGTCTTTCAGAAATCTGAAAATCCGCGCGTTGGGAGAGGCACAATGACCGGGACAAGTTATCAGGGTTTTGCATACGATGTCGTTGTGGTCGGCTCCGGTGCTGGAGGCGGCATGGCCGCCTACGTGCTGACCCAGGCTGGCCATCGGGTACTCATGCTCGAAGCGGGTCGCGACTATGACCCGAAAACTGAAACCCCAATGTTTCACACTGCTGCGCAGGCACCCTTGCGCGGTACGTCTACACCAGATAAGAATTTCGGATTCTATGATGCCACCGTCGATGGCGGCTGGCAGGTGCCCGGAGAACCCTATACCACCGCTCCCGGTAGCGAATTTCTCTGGTGGCGCGCACGTATGTTGGGTGGCCGTACCAATCACTGGGGACGTTTCTCGCTGCGCTTCAGCGAACATGATTTCAAAGCATACAGCCGCGATGGCCTTGGTGCCGACTGGCCAATGGAGTACGCAGATCTTGCGCCCTGGTACGACCAGGCAGAAAAACTGATTGGCGTTTCAGGTGACAACTCCGGGCTTGACGATATGCCGGATTCGTCTCCCGGGGTTTTACAGCCACCGCCACAACCCCGTGTGCCTGAACTACTTTTGTCAGCGGCAGCGAAGAAACTGGGTATCCCCACGGCTTATATGCACCGGGCGGTTCTGACAAAGCCCCTGGACGAGCGACAAGCGTGTTTTTATGCCACTCCATGCGGTCGGGGTTGTTCGATTGGAGCTGCTTTCCAGACGACAACCTCTCTGTTACCGATGGCTGAAGCAACAGGCCGTCTGAAAATTGTCACTGACGCCATGGTCAGCCGCGTCACTACCGACAAAAACGGCAAAGCTGAAAATGTCAGCTTCGTGGACCGCACAACGCAGAAAACCGTCGACATTCCGACTCATGTTCTGATACTGGCCGCGAGCGCCTGTGAAACCGCACGCATTCTGCTGAACTCGAAAGACGACAGACATCCCGGTGGGCTTGCCAACAGCAGTGGTGAATTGGGCAGAAACCTTATGGATTCTACCGGCGCCAACTTTACCGGCTATATCGATAGCCTGGAGGGTAGACCTCGGTACAACGAAGATGGCAATACATCCAACCATCTGTTTATTCCATGGTGGGGACACAAAGCTCAGGCACGCGGCGAACTTGATTTTGCACGAGGCTATCACTTCGAGTTTGGTGGTGGATTTGGCGCGCCGGGTATGGGTATCGGCGGATTGGCTGAGGGTTATGGTTCAGAGTTAAGGCGCAGTGTGCATAAAGGTTACGGCTCAACCGTTCGCCTTGCACTGCGTGGAGAGATGCTACCTAACTCAGATTGCTTCATGGAAGTAGATGACAAGGTTGTCGATAAATGGGGTATTCCGGTACCGAAGTTCCACTGGCGCTGGTCGGAGCAGGAACTGAACCAGGTTGCCCATGGCCAGAAGACCGCCCACCAGATCATAAAAACCATGGGTGGCAGAGTATACGAGCCGGACATGACACCCGAAGAGTTGCTGAAAAAAGGCGGCGAGATTATTCACGAAGTGGGCACTACCCGCATGGGCAGCAGTGCAAAACATTCTGTCACCAACCAGTGGGGGCAATGCTGGGATGTGCCTAACCTGTTTATTATGGATGGTGGTGTGTTTGCATCCAACCCACACAAAAACTGTACGCTGACCTTGATGACGTTAGCAATGCGAAACGCCGACCATCTGAGCACAACCATGGTCAGGGGCGAGTTGTGAAACAGATGATCAGCCGTCGAGAATCACTTCGAAGAATGACCTTATTGGCTGCAAGCTGGGGAATGCCTTTCAGTTTTGTGGCAGCCAGCGACCTCAGCGCAGCCCCGTGGATAAACGTCGAACCAGAACCGGTCACCGCGCCTGGATATGGCACCGATCCTGACTTACTGCATCCGGCACCTGTACCCTGGCCTAAAACGCTGACGAAAGATCAACAGGTTTTGATCAGCACTCTGGCGGATATTCTGATACCCACCGAAAATGGTCTTCCAAGTGCTTCCGAAGCCGGCGTTGTTGAAGTGTTAGATGAATGGGTGAGCGCCCCTTACCCAAGTCAACAGGCACACCGTGCGCAAATACTTTCCGGCCTGATATGGTGCGACGCCCGGGCACAGCACCTGTTTGCCCAACCGTTTTCCCAGCTGAATGCTGATGCGCAGCGCAAGATCATTGACGAGATCGCCTTCCCGGTTACCGACGACAAACAGGAAGTTCCAGCTCCAGTCTCGTTTTTCAGCCTGTTGCGCGCGCTTGTCACCGGTATGTACTACTCGAGCCCCGCGGGTGTGCAGGAACTCGGCTATCAGGGCAATGTACCCATCAGCGGTGATTACCCGGGCCCCAGTCGCGAAGCCCTGCAACACCTGAATACCATCAAAGCAGAGCTGGGATTGGAGTAACTGCAGCCCTGTGTCCGCCAGCATCCACACGAGGTGATCCATTGTGTCCAAAACTGAAACTAAATTCGACGCCATTGTAGTCGGCTCGGGCATCTCAGGAGGCTGGGCGGCAAAAGAACTGACCGAACGCGGTTTAAACGTTCTGTTACTAGAACGCGGCAAAAACGTTGAACATATCAAAGACTACGTGAATGCACGTAAAGGACCGTGGGAGTACCCACATCGTGGCCAACGAACCTACGCGATGGAAGAAGCTTACCCTGTCTTACGTCGCGACTACCCTCTGAACGAGCGTAATCTCGACTGGTGGGCCTCCGATCAGGACTCACCCTACACAGAAGTGAAACGCTTCGACTGGTATCGCGGTTATCAGGTGGGTGGCAGATCATTGACCTGGGGCCGCCAGAGTTATCGACTGGGTGATCTCGATTTTGAAGCGAACGCCCGCGAGGGTATCGCGGTAGATTGGCCGGTCCGCTATGACGAACTGAAGCCGTGGTACGACCACGTTGAACGCTTCGCCGGTATTTCAGGCTCCAAAGAAAATCTCCCGCAGCTACCTGACGGCGAATTTCAACCGGCTATGCCGCTGAATTGTGGCGAACAACAGGCTGCTGAACAGTTAAAAAAGGCCTTTGACGGGCAGCGTCACATGATTCCGGGACGGGTCGCCAATCTCACCCAGCCGCTACCCGGACGATCACCTTGTCAGTATCGAGCGGCGTGTTATCTGGGTTGCCCGTATGGGGCCTATTTCAGCAGTCAGTCTTCGACCCTGCCGGCAGCCATGGCTACCGGGAAACTTGTTCTGCGACCGTTTGCGATTGTTACCGAACTGAACTACGACAAAGATAAACAAAGAGTTGTAGGCGTGCGTGTGCAGGACGCGATAACCAACAACACCACTGAGTATCAGTCGAAAATAGTATTTTTGTGTGCCTCCACTTTAAATTCGACCTGGCTGTTAATGCGCTCTGCGACTGATATCTGGCCAGGGGGGCTGGGCAGCAGCTCGGGCGAGCTCGGCCACAATCTGATGGACCATCACTTTCGTCTTGGTGCTCGAGGGCGCCTCGAAGGCCTCGACGACAGATATTATTTTGGTGCCCGTCCCACCGGCTTCTACATACCTCGATATCGCAACCTTAAAGGCGACAAACGGGACTATCTGCGCGGCTTCGGCTACCAGGGTTCCGCTTCGCGTGGCGATTGGTCCAGGGCTGTGCGGGAACTGGGTATCGGCGCCAAGTTCAAAGACGCGCTCACCCAGCCCGGGCAATGGAGTATCGGCGCCACGGCATTTGGCGAAATGTTGCCGGACCACAACAATAAAATTTCGATAGATTTGACCCGTACTGATAAGTGGGGGCAACCGGTGCTTGCCATCGATTGCGAAATTGGCGAAAACGAAAAGCTTATGCGCAAAGACATGATGAATGACATGGCGGAAACGCTGCAGGCCGCCGGCGCCGTAGATGTACAGACCTATGACGCCGGTTATGCGCCGGGCCAGGGGATTCACGAAATGGGAACGGCACGCATGGGGCGCGACCCCAGCACCTCTGTGCTTAACCGCTGGAACCAGGTATGGGATGCACCTAACGTTTTTGTTACCGACGGCTCCTGTATGACCTCCGCCGCCAACCAGAACCCTTCTCTTACGTACATGGCATTGACTGCACGTGCTGCAGACTATGCCGTGGCTGAACTGAAACGACAGAATCTGTAGAGACCTGATATGGCGACAAGCGAAAATACAAACAGTGGACAACCGAATTCCCCGAGCCGGCGCGAAGTCATCAGGAATGCCCTGCTCCTCAGTGGATACACGTCTCTTGTCGGTACAGGCACTCTGGCGACCGGGTGTGCAACCACTTTAAATCGGTCAGATGCGGTCACCTCAACAGCCTTCAGTGTGGATGAAATTCAGTGGTTGGACGAAGTGGCTGAAACAATATTGCCGGAAACCGATACACCAGGCGCAAAAGCCGCGGAGGTTGGCGCCTTTATCGCCATTATGGTGACCGATACTTATTCACCTGAAGAACAGGCTTTATTTCACGCAGGCACCAGGGCGCTCGAATCAGAATGTGTTGCGACGTATGGCACAGGTTTTATGGGCGCTACAGCATCACAACGCCTGTCACTCCTGGAACGACTGGACCAGGAACAGATCACCTACACGCTTAACAAGCCAGCAGACTCAGCGCCACACTATTTTCACACCATCAAACAACTTACCGCGTTTGGCTACTTCACTTCAGAGATCGGTTATACCCAGGCATTAAGGTACGTTGAAAGTCCGGGGCGTTTTGACCCCTGTGTTGAGTACACACCCGGCGAACGCGCCTGGGCTCGACACGCCTGAGCTATTGTACTGCGGGTGGTGTGAGCGGTTCGAGGTTGAGCAGCTCAATGTTACGAAACTGAATCGGATGCCCTTCGCTTTGCAGCGAGATGTAACCCGCATCCAGCACTTTACCTTCAGGTTTCATTTCCGGTCGATGACCTGAAACCACACCGCCCCCTGTTGTGATTCCGCCATAACTCATGACTTCCACGCCGTTCACAAAATGGCTGATCTGGTAATCACCTGATACCACCACGTCAATCTTCACCCATTGATCATCATGGAATGTAGGTGAAGACGCGGGCACGCAGTGAGTGTCGGTGAATTCACCCTGGTAAACGATATGGGTACCCGGCGAACACATATTTGCCGTCGGCCGCTCTTTCCCATCACCCAGGCCACCAAGAAACTGAACCTCGATCGAAATAGGGAAATCCTGAGCTGCTGGCATGGTCCGGGGGTCCTGGCTGTGCACCATCACACCACTGTTCTTAAATGCCCACGCCGGCGCACCCGGCGCCTGCTCGCCAATAAAACGATACTCAAGCCGCAGGCGATAGTGACTATAGGGTGTTGCGAAGAACAGGTGGCCAAACTGATTGTTGAAATCATCATAGTCGGCATACGAAACCGTCAGCAACCCATCCTCGACTCTGAAAGTATTGGCTGGATCCTCGCCCCATTCATAGCCTCGAATTTTAGGCTGCCAGCCGGTCAGGTCCGTGCCGTTGAATAACGGCTGCCACTGATTCTGAGCCAGTGCAGGCATGCACGTGAAAAACACAACCAGGAAGACTGCAGTCTTACGCATGGTAATCTCCTGATAACATTGCTAGTAGCGGAGCGCCTGCAATGTCTTGATGCTGTATTGGACAGATGCCAGCGAATCTTCGGGACGATCATGTTCAACAAAGTAATGCTGCAGACCGCTGCCTGCGGCAAACATGGCTGCAAAATCTATCACCCCTTTGCCTACCGAAACCATTTCACCCGCCGCTGTGCGATCTTTGACATGACACAATGGAAATCTTTCCGGGTCAGCCTGAAGATAGCTGCGCGCATCCACACCCGCATGAGTCGCCCAGAACAGATCCAACTCGAATTGAACCAGCCGAGCATCACACTCTCGCAGCATGACGTCAAAAGCCCGCTCATCACCCAGCGCTTCAAACTCAAAATCATGGTTGTGATAACACAACTGCACACCCGCACCACGGCATTGCTCGCCAAAGGTGTTGAGTACCTCTATGACCTGGCTGTAACCTGCCAGCGTTCTGAGTTCCGGTGCAATCCAGGGCAAGACAATAAACTGATAACCAATGGTTTCTGCTGCTTCAAGAATCGCTTCTGGCGAAGCTGCCATCAAGTCGAAAGGCACATGGGCTGCCGGTGCTGTCAGATTGTTGTCCTGCAGCGCAGCAACAAACTGTGCCGGACTCAGATTACCAGTGCCGGCGGTTTCAACTTCAACGTAACCCGCTTGCGCAATGGCTGCCAGGGTTGCCGCAACGTCTTTAGCCATCAGGTCCCGCACCGTATACAGCTGCAGGCCAATCCTCTGCAGATGTCGTGTTTTTTCAAGGGCGAGCAACGGTGCTGCTAACACCCCAGCGCTTCCAAGCCCTAGCGCTTGCAGGTACTGACGACGCGTCAAACTCATGTAGGTTCTCCTGCGGATTGAACGGTTGCGGATCCCTGCGCGGTGGTGTCCTCGCGGAACACCATGGCAAATATGATGGCAATCAGACCGGCAAAAGCGCAGGGCACAAGCCATATCGTCTGCCAGTCGTGGCCATCCTGTACAACAAAGCTCTCAACGATCTGTCCGGCAATGAACGTGCCTATCGCCATGCCGGCGCCATAGGTAAGTAAAGTGATGAATCCCTGAGCGGAAGCCCGCATTTCTTCCGGCGCACGCTGGTCGATGTAGATCTGACCGGTAACAAAAAAGAAGTCGTAACAGACCCCGTGTAACAGAATGCCCAGATACAACAGCCCGATCAGGTCAACAGAGCCGAAAGCAAATACACCGTATCGCAGCACCCAGGCCAGCATGCCTACCAACAACATCCATTTCACGCCCAATCGACGAAAGAAAAAAGGCATCGCTAACAGAAACAAGGCTTCAGACACCTGACCCAGGGTCATTTTGGCAGCCACCCCCTGCATGCCAATTTCGTTAAGAAAAAGATTGGCAAAGCTGTAGTAGAAGGCCAGTGGAATACAGATCAGTAGAGAGCTTGCAGCAAAAATCGCAAAGGAGCGTTCTTTCAATAAAGACAGTGCCTCCAGCCCCAATACCCGCCCCATGGTCACCTGTTCACCCCGACTCGCCGGCGGTGTATTCGGCAACGTGAAGCAGTACAACCCCAGAACCGCTGAACTGGCCGCTGCCATTGTCATCGGCAGGGCAGTGGCTTCAACATTACCGCCACCGCTGGCCAGCACGTAGGTAATCGACAAACCTGCCACTATCCAGCCAATGGTTCCCCACACTCTGACTTTCGGAAATTGCAGGTCGGGTGACTGCATCTGCGCAAAACCAATACTGTTGGCCAGGGCAAGGGTCGACATATAACAGGCATTATAGACAAGCAGCCAGAAAATGATGTCGCCTGCCTGGCTCAGGCTTGTGACATGAAACAACACCGCTGCGCCAACCAGGTGCAACAGCGCAATCACTTTCTCCGAATCAAAAAACCGGTCAGCGACCATGCCTACAAATATAGGCGCAATAATGGCGCCGATATTATTTGTCAGGTAAGCGGTGCCGATGTCTGATCCTGAAAAGCCCAATGCGTTGAGGTAGGTCCCCAGGGTTACAAACCAGGCTCCCCAGACAAAAAACTGCAGAAACATCAGCAGGCTCAAACGGCTGTAGATAGATGAAGTCATAACGGTCAGGGCTCTGCAGCGGCAACAGCTCCGAGAATACACCATGACTGAGATAGCGGCGAACAGGCTTTCCGATTGGGTTCTGATGATAGCTTGCTATACTCAACTGCCATTATCCGACGGCACAGCACAAGGTAGACATGTGAGCACAACCAACACCCTCTCAACATCTCATACACCTGAAGACCTGGGGTTTGATCCCGATGTCTTACGCGAGAAATACCGTATCGAGCGTGATAAACGTCTGCGGAATGACGGTAACAGTCAGTACACAGAAGTCACCGGCGATTTCACGCACTACGTAGATGATCCTTATATCGAAAAACGCATCGAGCGCGAACCGCTGACAGACGAGATGGACGTCATTGTTATCGGTGGTGGCTTCGGTGGTCTGATCACCGGTGCACGTCTGCGCGAGGCCGGCATCAAAAAGATACGCATTATTGAGAAAGGTGGCGACTTTGGTGGCACCTGGTACTGGAATCGTTATCCCGGCGCAGCCTGTGATGTGGAGTCCTACATTTACCTGCCGCTGTGCGAAGAACTCAATTTTGTACCCAGAGAAAAGTACACCCACGCACCCGAAATACTTCAGCACAGCCACAATATCGGCAAAAAATATAACCTCTATGAAGATGCCTGCTTCCAGACTGAGGTCACTGCTCTGAACTGGGATGAAGCCAGCGCTCGCTGGGTCGTTCACACCAATCGCGGCGACGCCATGCAGGCTCGCTTTGTGGCGATGTCTAACGGTCCACTGAACCGACCGAAACTGCCAGGGATTGCAGGTATCAGCGACTATCGGGGGCATACCTTCCACACCAGCCGCTGGGACTACAACTACACCGGTGGCGGACCAGAAGGTAACCTGGAAAAGCTGGCAGACAAGCGCGTGGCCATCATCGGAACTGGTGCAACCGCTGTCCAGTGTGTACCGCACCTCGGCGCTTCTGCTCAGGAACTGTTTGTTTTCCAGCGCACCCCCTCCTCCATTGATGTGCGCGACAATCGGCCGACTGATCAGGAGTGGGCTGCGAGCTTGAAACCCGGCTGGCAGCAGGAACGCATGGAAAACTTCAATACGCTGACCTCAGGTGGCATTGTTGAAGAAGACCTGATTCAGGATGGCTGGACAGAAATCATCCGCAACCTCATTTCCATGGCTAACTACCGCGGCAAGGATATTCCGCGCGCTGAAGTCCCCAGGCTTATGGAGCTTGCAGATTTCAAGAAGATGGAACAGGTGCGCGCTCGCGCGGAGGCTATTGTCGAGGATCCGGACACGGCTGAATCGCTCAAACCCTTTTACCGTCAGTTCTGCAAACGTCCCTGTTTCCACGACGAATATCTACCTACTTTCAATCGGAAAAACGTTCACCTGATTGATACGGATGGCAAAGGTGTTGAACGCCTGACTGCCAGAGGTGTGGTTGCCAACGGCCGTGAATATGAAGTGGACTGCGTTATTTTCGCTACGGGTTTCGAGGTCGGCACCGACTACACCCGTCGCGCGGGGTATGATGTAACCGGTAGAAACGGCCTGACGCTCAGTGAGAAATGGCGCGATGGTATGCGTACACTGCATGGCCTGCACAGCCGGGGATTTCCAAATCTTTTTATCATCAGCAACGGCCAGGGTGCCTTCACCACGAATTTCCCTCACGCGATGAATGAGTCTGCCAAACACATCAGCTATATCGTTAAACAGTGCAATGCCGGAAACATCACCTGCATTGAGCCGAGCCAGGCCGCTGAAGACGCCTGGGTTGAAGAAATTATTTCTCTGGCCCGATTCAGTGAGTCTTTCCAGGCGTCCTGCACACCAGGCTATTACAATAACGAAGGCAAGCCGAACCCGAAAAGCGTGCAGAACGCCAGCTACGGCAAAGGGCCGAATCCCTTCTTTGCGAAAATGAAAGCCTGGCGGGAAGACGGCACTATGCCTGGCCTGGAATTGAGTTAAGCGGGGCGTACTGATGCGCTCGCTAAAGTCGAGCGTTCACGCGATACTCACCGCTGCAGGAGTAATCTTGTCCTACTTTTAAGAAGAAGTTTTGCATGACGCGGTTCAGTTACAACATCACTAAATTTGCTCTGATCGCGGCTCTGTTGCCCGCCTTGGGCCATACAGCAGCGCCCGGCGGCCCACCACCACCAACCGCCGTCATTGTCGAAAAGGTAACTACACAGACAATTGCAGATACCCTTGAAGCGCTGGGGACACTGCGCGCCAATGAGTCGGTTCAAATAACTGCAAAAGTAGCCGACACCATATCCGCTGTCCGCTTCAATGATGGCGAATCTGTATCTGCAGGCGATGTACTCGTTGAGCAGACCGACGCGGAAGAAGCAGCCCTGCTGGAGGAAGCCGAGTCCCTGGCGGAAGAAGCCAAACGCCAGTTCGAGCGCATCGAAAGCCTGGTTGCCCAAGGCAGTGCATCCGAATCGCTGCTGGATGAGCGACGTCAAAACTGGCGCACCGCCAGCGCAAGAGAGAGCGCTGTTCGCTCGCGCTTGAAAGATCGCCTGATTACCGCCCCTTTCAGCGGACATGTGGGCCTGCGGCGCATCAGTCCAGGTGCTCTGGTTTCCCCCGGTGATGTCATCACAACGCTGGTCGACGACTCCAGCATGAAACTCGATTTCACGATCCCGGCTGTTTATCTCGATACCGTACGCGTCGGTACCGTTATCGACGCCACCACCTCTGTTTATCCACAGCGCGCATTCCGCGGTACCGTCAGTTCGGTCGACAGCACCATCGATCCGGTAACGCGCTCTATTACCATCAGAGCCATCCTGCCCAACGACGATCACGCTCTGGTTCCCGGAATGCTGATGACCCTTGAGCTGCGGCGTAACCCACGCGAGGCAATTGTGATTTCTGAAGAAACGATCATTCCACGCGGCAGCGAAACCCATGTGTTAGTCGTTGATGAAACCGTCAGCCCTGCTGTCGCTGAGCAGCGCAGCGTCGTCTTAGGTCGACGCCTGGCAGGCAAAGTTGAAGTACGTAGCGGACTCAGTGAAGGTGAGACGATCATTTCTCACGGCACTCTGAAGGTGCGACCCGGTGCACCTGTACGCATTCAGGCTGTTGATGACAACACGCGATCTATCGCTGACATGATTCGCAGCGAGCCTGCAGCCAGCGGATGATCATTTCTGATATTTCCGTACGCCGACCGGTATTCGCGGCAGTTATCTCCCTTATTCTGATTGCCTTCGGTCTGATTGCCTTTGATCGGCTTCCGCTGCGGGAATATCCTGATATCGACCCACCCATCGTCGGCATTGAAACGGTATATCGAGGCGCTGCTGCTTCGGTTGTTGAAAGTCGTATCACCGAGCAGATAGAAGAACGCATAGCCGGTGTTGAGGGCATAGAATTCATTCAGTCCTCCAGCCAGGACGGGCGCAGCAATATTACCGTTCAGTTCAGTGTTGGCCGCAATGTAGACGATGCCGCCAATGACATACGGGACCGGGTCTCCAGCGCACTCGGCAGCCTGCCTGTTGAAGCTGAACCACCGGAAGTCCGCAAGGTGGACTCCAATCAATCGGTGATCATGTGGATTAACCTGGTCAGCGACCGGCTGACTGTGCCAGAGCTCACTGACTTCGCCGAACGCAATCTGGTGGATCGCTTTTCCGTACTCGACGGTGTTGCTCGGGTGTTTGTCGGCGGCGCCCAACGATACGCCATGCGCATCTGGCTGGACCGTCAGCAACTTGCTGCACGCGGGCTGACCGTCGCTGATGTCGAGAGCGCACTACGGGCCAGCAACGTGGAACTACCTGCCGGAGAAGTGGAATCCGAAGAACGCCGCTTCACCGTGCGTGTGGAACGCGCTTTCGAAGATGCCGATGACTTCAGTCAGCTGGTCCTGGGCGAGAGTAGTGATGGTTACCTGGTGCGTCTGGGCGATGTAGCCCGTGTTGAACGCGGTACCGAACAGGATCGCACCCTGTTCCGCGGTAACGGCATCCCCCAGGTCGGTCTGGGTGTGGTACGGCAATCCAACGCCAACCTGCTTGATGTTGCGCGTATCGCAAAGCGTGAGATGGCGCTATTAGGTCCTGGTTTACCCGAAGGTATGGCTTTCAAACAAAGCTACGATTCATCCATTTTTGTTGAAGGTGCGGTTAACGAGGTTTATAAAACCCTGGGCATTGCCGTCGTCCTGGTGGTCCTGACCATCTATCTGTTCCTGGGCAGCGTTCGCGCTATGCTGGTGCCTGCGTTGACCGTGCCGGTATCAATCATTGCCACCTGTATCGCTCTGTACACGCTGGGCTTTTCCATCAACCTGTTGACCCTGCTGGCCCTGGTACTGGCCATTGGACTGGTTGTGGATGATGCTATTGTTATGCTGGAAAATATTCACCGCAGAATAGATCAGTTAGGTGAACCGCCGCTGGTGGCAGCCTATCGCGGTGCGCGACAGGTCGGCTTTGCTATTGTGGCCACCACTGCCGTACTGCTTGCGGTTTTTGTACCTATCGGCTTTCTCGAGGGTGATATCGGGCGGCTGTTTTCGGAATTTGCTTTGACCATGGCCGCAGCCGTTGTATTTTCATCGCTGGTGGCACTCACCCTCGCACCCGCGCTTGCCTCTAAGGTGTTGCGATCCAGTGAGAGCGAAAACTGGTTAACGCGGCGCATTGATCACAACTTTACGGTGGTCAACCGCATCTATCGGCGTGCACTGGGTTTTATTCTGCGACACCCTGTGCTGCCTATGGTCACTCTGGGAGGCATCATCGCACTAAGCGTCTGGCTGGTGAAAGTGCTTCCGGAAGAGTACACCCCTGACGAGGACCGAGGCAGCTTCTTCACCTTTGTACGCGGTCCCGAGGGTGCCACATTTGAATATATGAAACCCTACGTCGACGAAATAGAACGGCGCATGATGCCTTATGTCGAGTCAGGAGAAGTGCGTCGGGTTCTGGTCCGTACGCCCGGCGGATTTGGTGCCATACCTACATTCAATACCGGCGCGGTGATCATTGTGCTGAGTGACTTCGGTGAGCGTCGTCCGGGTAAGGTCATCATGGATGAGGTGCGCGGCAAACTGATGGATCTGCCGGGTGTTTTTGCCTTCCCCGTCATGCGCCAGGGCTTTCGTTCCAGTGCAGATAAACCCCTGCAATTTGTGATCGGGGGTGGAGAGTACGCGCAGCTGCAGGCCTGGCGGGATGTGCTTATTGAGGCGATCAACGCGGACAATCCCGGGCTGCTCGGTCTGGACTGGGATTACAAAGAAACTCAACCGCAACTACGTGTCAGCATCGACTACAATCGGTCTGCCGACCTGGGCGTGCCCATCGTCGATATCGGCAGAACGCTGGAAACGCTGCTGGGGTCACGTCGCGTGACCACTTATATGGAGAATGGCGAGGAATACGAAGTTATTCTTGAAGGTGAACGCGACACGCAAAAAACTCCAACAGCAATGGAGAACATTTACGTACGATCCACTACAACCAATCAACTCATCCCTCTGTCCAACCTCGTTTCCATTGAGGAATTTGCCGATTCAAACACTTTGAATCGATACAATCGCGTGCGCGCAATCACCCTGGAAGCCAACCTGGCACCGGGCTATGCGCTGAATGAAGCGGTTGAATATCTGACCACGCTGGTACGGGAAAAACTGCCTGAAGACGTTGTGATTGATTACAAAGGCCAGACCCGTGACCTGCAGGAGTCTGAGTCGTCAATTGTATTTGTCATGTTGTTAGGCCTGGCTGTTGTTTTCCTCGCTCTGGCCGCCCAGTTTGAGAGTTTCAGGCACCCCCTGACAATCATGTTAACCGTACCCATAGCTATCACTGGCGGACTGCTGGGTCTGTGGGTGACCGGCATGACCATTAACATTTACAGCCAGATCGGTCTGGTTATGCTCATTGGCCTGGCAGCCAAGAATGGTATTTTAATTGTTGAATTCGCAAATCAGTTGCGTGATGAGGGTATCGAGTTCATCGAAGCCCTGGTCAGCGCCTGTGAAGTGCGTCTGCGACCGATCGTGATGACCACCATCACAACCGCGGCAGGCACCTTACCTCTTATTTTTGGCAGCGGTCCCGGTGCAGAAACACGCCAGGTTATCGGCGTTGTTGTATTCAGCGGTGTCACCGTTGCCACCCTCTTTACCCTGTTCATCGTGCCTGTAGTATATAAGCTCATATCTGGCGAGAGCGCCTCCCCGCTGGCAACCAGCCGCGAACTGGACACCGCGCTGGAAGAAAATCCTGACACGGATCAATTGATCAACTCGACTCATTGAGAGACCCGTATGCGTTTCGATAATCTGACAAAAACGATAAGCCTGATAACTCTGTCATTCGTCGCTTTCACTGCACAGGCAGCCGATTTTCGCAAAGCGAATTGGGGTATGACGATGGCAGAAGTGAAAAATCTTCATCAGGGAGAGATCCCGGCCAATCAACGCCAGGCCATGATCAATTACGATGGCAAACTTGCCGGCTTGGATGTGCTCATATTTTATCGTTTCGATGGGCTGGGCGAGCTGTTCCAGGCTGGCTACGAATCCAACGCCGATCACAGCGACAGGAACAGATATATTGATGAGTACAATCAACTGAACAGCCTGCTACGCAAACGCTACCCGGAATCCGAAACACCAATGCAGGTGTGGAACAATCGATTATTTGAAAACAAGCCAGACAACTGGGGGCGCGCAGTCGCCTTGGGCCACCTGATTTATCAATGGTCTTACGAAACCAGTGAGACTCGGATCAGGCACGAACTCAGTAACGATAAACGCCGACGTATCACACACGTGCTGACCTATGAAGCGGTTGTCGACGCTGCGGATACTGATATCCTCGACGAACTATAGCGTTTTATTCTTCCAAGCCGGGTTTATCAAGAGCACCAAGGCTTTTAGCACGGCGATCACGGTGTCTTTCCGCCAGAATGCGCATATCGGTTGTTGTATCTGTTTCGTCAACAATTTCGAAACCCAGCAGAGTTTCAATCACGTCTTCCATGGTCACGATACCTGCCATGCCACCGAAGTCGTCCATCACCACTGCTATATGCTCCTGACGTTCGCGCAGGGTACTGAACAGATCCATGATCCCATAGGTCTCACCAACAGCAATAATCTCGCGCCGCAAGGACGCCAGCGGTTCGTCACCCCGTCCTTCAACCAGAGCCGTTAACACATCTGCTTTCAACACATAGCCGGTGATGTGATCTTTGGAGGCGTTAAAAACAGGAATGCGCGAGAAGCGCTGTCGTTTTCCCGGTGTATGGAAGCTGCCAATCAGATCGTCTTCTGCTGCCGCCGCCACGACGGTACGTGGCGTCATGACGTCACGCACCTGCACGGCCTGGAATCGGATCATGTTCCCAATCATCTGGCTTTCTTCTTCGTGGAAGACGCCTTCCTCGGCGCCAATTTCTGCCATTGTCAGAAAATCTGTACGCGTCAGTACCTGCTGATTGCTCCCGTGTTTCAGCTGCCGGGTGATGTACTGACTCATCCACACCAGTGGAGCAAGCGCAAAGATCAGAAGCCTCAAGCTGTGCACAGTAAACGTCACCAGCCGCTGCCAGTACAGCGCGCCGATGGTCTTAGGCACAATTTCTGACAACACCAGAATTGCAATTGTCATTAGTGCCGGCACACCAAACATTGTGATCCACGGATTTGCGTCTGCCCATATCGCGGCCGCCTGCTGGCCCACACCAATCGCACCAACGGTGTGTGCAATAGTATTGAGGGTCAGAATTGCAGACAGCGGACGGTCTATGTTGGCTTTAAAGTCTTCCAGATAACGGCCAACCACGGTGCCTTCCTGAAACTGCACGCGCGCGTAAGTGGGCGTGGTGGACAGCAGTACCGCCTCCCACATTGAACAGAGAAAGGAAAAAACAAGAGCCAGCAGGAAAAACGTAATCAGCAGCGTATACATATTCTGGCGCGAGGTATCTGGTGGCGGAGTAGTTTTGGCACAGCAACAGCATACCTGAGTTGACTGAACAACCAAGCCTCCGCCTGTCTGATTGAATGCTTCGGATTTATCGAACAGTGGCTAACAATTGATAAGGTGTCATATCCATACCGAATGGACTGTAACGGGCTTCAACAGCGGCAAGGGTCGCTTCACTCCAATAGGATGAACCCGGCTGAGGAAAACCCAGCACCGCACGTTGCGCCAGGCTGGCCTTGGCAATCAGGCGTTCCAGGAATTTGCTTTTTCGGTAGGCAGACCAGGCCCAGCCTGGGTGCAGCGTACTTACCCATTCGCATTCAGCCCGCCGGTAGGTAATGTTCTGCACCAGGCGCAACGTGCCGGGTATCATGGGCGTGCCTCTGTGCCAGGTATCGTGCCGATAGAACAACACATCACCCGCTTTGAAGCGGGTATATCTCTCGCGTTTGTAAAGAGATTCACGCCATTTCGTCAAAGCTGGTCGCTGCTCCGAAAAGTAGGTTTCAGCGGTTGCTCGGTCATTCACATAATCCAACTCACCGATACCCGGTGAATCTACAATTGGCCAGCGGTAGGCTGGATCAGCGTCACCCTCTCGCGGTACTACGGCTGTAGGCCCACCGCAGCTTTCCACATCACTGAGATACACAATCATTTCTACCGCTTCTGGACGGAACCACTCCGTAGGGTGTGCAAGAGTATGGTTTGGATAATCGATGTGTATACGCTGATCCATATTGTCCAGGGCTGCTGCAGACTTTTCGGTTCTACCATACTTCGGCCAAAGATCAGATTGACTGAGACGTAAAGCTTCCACCGGAGTCTGCAGCAAGGCCGATACACTTGACAGCAGGCGCTCATCAAGCGTCAGGTCATTAAGCGCAGCCAACGAGCTGGGGAAACACAGGTCGCTACCGAAATCAGACACATGTTGAGCAGCTGCACTACCCGCTGCTGGAAATCTTTTTATAGCGGCTTGACGTAAAGTATCGATCAGCGATGGGCGAAACATGTTTGAAACCAGCGCAAAACCCTGCTGTTGCCAGGCGGCTATCTGTCCAGGCGTCAAAACGTCCGAGCCTGAACCTGCGGGTGTTGCGTCTACCCACCGATCCATCTCGTTGGTCACTGACGTCATTTTCCCCTCCGCGCTTTTCTGTCATGATGCATTTTTCCCAACCATGTTGTAAACCGATGAAACTCTACACTGGTGATCTGAGCCCCTATTCCGCAAAAGTACGTATGCAGATCTACGCCATGGGCATCAACAATATAGAATTCGAGCTACCGGTATCTTTCTACCTGGGCAAACTCGGCGAAATATCACCCATCGGACGCATACCGGTGCTTGAAGTAGACGATGGGGTTATTCCTGAATCCGAAGTCATCGCTGAATATCTCGACGAGGTGTACCCGGAAAAATCGTTGGCTGGTGATACACCACGGCAACGCGCAAACGTTAGATTATTGTCTCGTATCGCCGATATTTATCTGATGAACAATATATTCATGGCGCTACCCCAGATCCCTCGCGCCAGCCGCGTAGACGCCATTCGTGACCTGTTCGCAGCGCAGATAACCCGCGGCATGGGCGCATTGGAACGCCATCTGGCTGATGATAAATTTGCTGCTGGACCTGAGCTGACTCGAGCAGACTGCACGTTGACGCCCGCATTGTGGATGTGTGAAAACACCGTGCCCAGACTTGATGTGCCCAATCCGATAGACAGCACGGAACGCGTTGCCGGTTATTGGTCCAGAATCCGCAACAACAAACACGCGGCAAAAATTCTAGCAGAAATGGATCGAGGCATGCAGGCACGTCTGGATGGTACCGAGCGCAGGATGATTGAAGAGGCCCGCGCTAAGCTTTAGTGGGCGACAAAGGCTGAACAACTGCTTCTAGGGGGTCTTTTCATCTTCAGCTGGCTGTTCTTTCATCACAAAAATCTGCAGTTTCTTATCAGATCTAAGCTCAAGATTGATCAGGGATGCAATTGTGTTCTCTGTCAGGGTGGTGCCTTTGGCCAGTAACACTACACCTTCTTCGGTTATCAGATCTCTGGCCAGACGCATGGCAGGCAGCAGTGAAACGGTTCTGACACTGGTTTCATCCAGGGATGGGTCAAGCTCATCGATGGTACGCACAACATTTTGAAAGACAGCAACTACGTCGCCGTCATAAGCATCATCAGATTCTGCCACGATGCGCGCAACCGCTTCGGCCGGCGTTAACCGGGTCTTATCAATTTCGCCTGCCATCAGGTCGTAGTAATCCCGCGCAACCGCCAGAATTCTTGCACTGAGTGGAATTCCTTCACCGGTCCGTTTCTCGGGAAAGCCATGGCCATTAAAGTGCTCGTGCTGATTGGCGATAATTTCACTCGCCTTACGCAGGCGTGGAACGCTGAACAGAACCGCCTGAGCATAAGCCGGATGTTTTTCGAAGGCCGCAAGTTCCTGACCTGTAAGAGTGAGTAATGGTTTAGCGGTAATACTTCTCGGCACACCTACCCAACCGAGCTTATGCAGCCGGGTGGCGTACTTCAGATGCACCAGATCCTCTTCATCCAAACCAAGCTCAGCACCCATAGCCAACGCTAACTTCAACTTGCGGCGTGCCTTGTCACTTTCAGGGTTAGGCAAAGCGGCTATGTTGGCCACCAGGTCAACCATCAGCTCATGGGTTTCCTCCAGCTCGGCCAGCGTATTGCTTAACATCCCGTTAACGTGCTGTAACTCTTGTGTGCGTTGCTCAACCCGTTCTTCAAGCTCATTGTTTAAACTCAGCAGTTCGGTGTTCTGAGCCTGGGTTAACTCATAAAGCGCATCGTTCTCTCGAGCCAGGGTTGCTATCTTCAGGGCTTCGCTGACTGCTCGGCGAAGCTCATCATCTTTCCACGGAATATCCAGATACCTGGATACACCACCTTCATTGATGGCAGCTTTGGCGTCTTCCAGTTGCGCATCGTCGGTCAGCATGATGCGGCGGGCATGCGGCTGTAAGGCTGCGACCTGCTTCAGAAATTCAGAACCTGTCATTTCAGGCATACGCATATCTGTGATGACAACATCCACCGTCCGAGCTTCAAGCACCGCCAGACCTTCCTTTCCGGATGATGCGGTGAGCACTTCGATGTCGAGCTTACTGAGCGTCTTCTCGATCAATTCAAGAATACTTTGATCATCGTCAACGCTGAGAAGCACGGGCTTTGGATCGCCCACGGTAGACCTGCCTGAATAGCGCAATTATCTGAGTATAGTCCAGGCTTTGAAAAGCGCTGCACTGGTGGCAGAGACGCGTGGAGTTATTGCCGGTTAAAGCATAAGTCTGCCGTTTTGTAATCCCCCGGAAAGTTAGTGCATCTGGAAGTAGAATTTTCCACTAACAGAGATTCTACAAATCAAACGCCGCTATATGCGGTAGCGTCGAGATGTGGCGCGGTAGCTCTCTCTAGAACAGTCATTCAATCACGCTGAGCAATTGACTCTGGGCGCCCATCAACTGTCATTCGTCTTCCCTGGAATCACATAAACTCAATTGACCGCTTCACCGATCAAGCGGACCTGAAACAGTCAAAGTTTCTGGGCGTAAAAGCGGAAGTTTCGGCCAACAGCGGTCCTCGCTTATCAACTCGGAACACAATTTTCTCGATCAACTCCGAAGGGAGCTAAAAGTTCGAATACCACACCGAGCTTGATCACTGACCATCGTTTACTGACATGGAAACAAGCGTCTTGAACCATCGATAATGGCCAAGTGTTACTCAGTCGCGCTGATACTACATCTCCGTCAACTAACTCCACCAAAGCCTCGCCAGACTGTTCATTTGTAGGAGCGATTACGATTTCGACCACTCGACCTGTGTAACGAGTTCGTTCAAGAAAGTCATGGGTCCACACCATCAAGAAAATGACAGGAACTATTAGAAGAAAACTCAAAGGGAAGTCCGCGCTGACATTCGGGAAATCAGAATTGCGAAAAATCCCAAGAAACCAACCTAAACAACCTGTTAGTAGGCCGACTGCTAGATAAATAACCGTGTTAGGGATTACAAATTGATCGAAGTCTCGTCCGGATTCGATCAACGCGAAACCAACACCTCCAAGTAGCCCCACCAATGCTGCATGCCACCAGTTGAGCCATCCAAATTTCCGAAAGATTAAAAAGCAAGGAAGGGCGACAATGGCTACTGCAGCAAGCATAAACGGCAGTACCACGATGCCAAGAAATCCTGCCCAGGCGAAAGCTACTAGGGTAGGTGCCAGTATCATCGCGACTAAAACTCGCACCATTTAAGCGTCCAATTCGCAGATCAAAAAGAGACCAAGTAAACCCCAATTGTTTGAACTTGTGAACGACCGGTCTGGGTCGATAGTACGCATTCCACTACATATTGCCGTAACGGCAGCTTTTCCTTTGTGAGCTGCCGATAACAGACATCTCCCCTGACCTAATCTAGAGCTTAGCTTCCAAAAACTTCATAAGGAAGCTCATGTACGATTTAATCGAATACCAACCTAAACAGGAGCCTTGGAATAAGGGAAAACTCGTTGGCCA
>JANSXA010000017.1 GCA_024743175.1 Pseudomonadaceae bacterium
AACACCAAGGAAACGCGCACCCGGTGGCGGCTTGAAGCGACCGGTGAGCGGCTCTCCCTGACCGCGCGCAGAGGGTAATGTGTGCGGCGCCATATTATAGGTACGACCGTTCGAATCGAAGAACACAAGGGTTTCGTTAGTACGGCCTCGGGCTGCCTGGGCAAACGCATCGCCACCGCGATAATTCAGCTCCTGAGGGTCTGTATCATGCCCTTTGGCCGCACGTGCCCAGCCTTTTTCAGACAGCACCACGGTGATCGGTTCATTGATGAGTAAATCTTCATCACTGAACGCGTTGGCTTCAGCCACGCTGGTCAGCGGCGAGCGGCGATCATCACCGTACTCTTTTGCAATCGCCAGCAACTCCTTTTTCACCAGGGTTTTCATGCGCGCTTTAGAGCCGAGGGTTTTTTCCAGATCAGCCTTTTCGATATTCAGCTCATCCTGCTCACTTTTCAGCTTGATCTCTTCAAGTTTGGCCAGTTGACGCAAACGTAGATCCAGAATGGCGTTGGCCTGAATTTCCGATAAGGAATAACGCTGCATCAATTCGTCTTTCGGCTTATCTTCTTCGCGAATGATGCGTATCACTTCATCCAGATTCAGATAAGCAACCAGCAGGCCTTCGAGGATATGCAGCCGTTCGTTGATTTTATCCAGGCGGTAGTTCAGCCGGCGCGCGACAACATCGAGCCGGTAAGACAACCATTCCTTGATAATCTCAGCCAGGTTTTTCACCGCGGGTCGCTGATCCAGGCCAATCATATTCAGATTGATGCGATAGCTGCGTTCAAGGTCCGTGGTGGCAAACAGGTGGCTCATCAACCGCTCGAGATCGACCCGGTTTGATCGTGGCACCAGCACCAGGCGGGTTGGATTTTCGTGATCAGACTCATCGCGCAGATCGACCAGCATCGGCAGCTTCTTCGCGTGCATCTGCTGCGCAATCTGCTCCAGCACTTTGGCTGGTGAAGTCTGATGTGGCAGAGCAGTAATCACCACCTCACCGTTTTCCTGCGTATATATTGCACGGGCTTTGATACTGCCGCGACCGGTTTCATAAATCTCACGGATATCGCCAGGGTCCGTGATAATCGCCGCATCTGTGGGGTAATCTGGCCCTTTGATATGGGTCATGACATCTGCCACCGTCGCCTTCGGCGCATCTAACACATGTACACACGCACTGATAACCTCGTTGATGTTGTGAGGCGGAACGTCGGTGGCCATACCTACGGCAATGCCTGTGCTGCCATTGAGCAGAACAAACGGCAGCTGGGCAGGCAGCAGCTTGGGTTCCTGGGTTGTACCGTCGAAGTTTGAAATATAGTCAACGGTACCCTGGCGCGCCTCTGCCAGTAACAGCTCGGCATAGCGGGACAGACGCGCCTCGGTATAACGCATGGCAGCAAAAGACTTGGCGTCATCCGGTGCACCCCAGTTACCCTGACCATCTACCAGTGGATAACGAAAGGAAAAGGGCTGCGCCATATGCACCATGGCTTCGTAACAGGCACTGTCGCCATGAGGATGAAACTTACCCAACACATCACCTACGGTGCGCGCGGATTTCATGAACTTGGCCTGACTGTTCAGCCCCAGCTCACCCATGGCAAATATGATCCGACGCTGCACCGGCTTCAGCCCGTCTGCCAGGTGCGGCAGAGCACGGTCATTAATCACGTACATGGAATAATCGAGATACGCCCGCTCGGTATAAACCGCCAGCGGCATTCTTTCGATATCAGGTTCTTGTATATCTTGAGTCATGCTGTTTCTTTCAATTAGATTCTTTGGTTCAAGTCAGAGACTTACGGCAGGTCCGCCTGGTCACCTTTGCTTTCCAGCCACACACGCCGATCTGATGCGCGCTTTTTCGCCAGTAACATGTCCATGGTTTCTTCGGTCTTATTGTCACCTTCGATGGACAACTGCACCAGTCTGCGCGTGTCCGGGTCCATGGTGGTTTCACGCAGCTGCAGCGGGTTCATTTCACCCAGGCCTTTGAATCGCTGCACCATCGGCGTGCCGCGTTTTTTTTCTGCGGCGATGCGATCCATCACACCATCTTTCTCCGACTCATCCAGGGCGTAAAACACTTCTTTGCCAAGGTCGATGCGATATAACGGCGGCATCGCCACATAGACATGACCCGCTTCCACGAGACTGCGAAAGTGTTTCACAAACAAAGCACACAACAGGGTCGCTATGTGCAGACCGTCGGAATCCGCATCGGCCAGAATACACACCTTGTTGTAACGCAACCCTTCGATATTGTCAGAGCCGGGATCAACACCTAAGGCAATCGCGATGTCATGCACTTCAGAGGACGCCAGCACCTGGCTCGAATCCACTTCCCAGGTGTTCAGAATTTTGCCGCGCAACGGCAGCACCGCCTGAAATTCGCGATCCCGCGCCTGCTTCGCAGAGCCGCCTGCAGAATCTCCCTCTACCAGGAACAGCTCAGCACGATCGGCATCCTGGCCGGAACAGTCAGCCAGCTTACCCGGCAGCGCAGGACCCGCAGTGATCTTTTTACGGGCCACCTTTTTTGAGGCCTGCACCCGCTTCTGCGCGTTGTTAATCGCAATTTCAGCAATCTGCTCACCAGCTTCGGGATGTTCATTCAGCCACAGGCTGAAGGCATCTTTGGCCACACCGGAAATGAAGGCGGCAGATTGACGTGATGACAGCTTTTCTTTGGTCTGGCCGGCAAACTGCGGGTCCCCCATTTTAGCCGACAGCACATAACTGCATTGCTCCCAGAGATCTTCACCAGTGAGTTTCACACCCCGGGGCAGCAGATCACGGAACTCACAGAATTCTTTTAACGCATCATTCAACCCCGACCGCAGCCCATTAACGTGCGTGCCCCCCTGGGCGGTAGGGATCAGGTTTACATAAGACTCGGTGATCAGTTCACCGCCATCGACCACCCACTTCACGGCAAATTCAACCGCTTCGGAATTGCCCTGGGCGCTGTGGAGAATCGTTTCGGCGGGCACGGTATCGGCACCGGACAGGGCGTTATCCAGATAGCCTTTCAGGCCTTCTTCAAAATACCAGGATTCGTTTTCGTCGGGTTTACCTTCCTGGGCCAGGCTGACGCGCAGACCGGGACACAGTACTGCCTTGGCACGCAACAGATGGCGCAGGCGTGGCAGTGAAATATTCGGAGAATCAAAGTAGCTGGCTTCGGGCACAAACAGAATACGGGTACCCGTGTTGCGTTTGCCCACGCTGTCGACCACTTTGAGTTTGCTGGTGGGTGCGCCTTTGGCGTAGGTCTGGCGGTATAGATTACCGTCGCGTTTTATCTCAACTTCCAGATGCTCAGACAGCGCGTTCACTACCGAGACGCCCACACCATGCAGACCACCGGAAAAGCTGTAGTTCTCGTTATCAAACTTCCCGCCGGCATGCAGGCGCGTAAGGATCAGCTCCACCCCTGAAACTTTATGCTCCGGGTGGATGTCTACCGGCATGCCGCGACCATCGTCGATCACTTCAATACCGCCGTTTTTATACAGCGTTACTTCTATCTCGCGGGCGTGGCCGGCAATCGCTTCATCAACGCTGTTGTCCACCACTTCCTGTATCAGGTGGTTGGGCCGAGTGGTATCGGTGTACATGCCTGGTCGACGCCGTACCGGCTCCAAACCAGACAGAACCTGCAGCGACGCTGCAGAATATGCTTTTTCTGCCATGAATCTCTTAGCTATCTAACTGAATGTGTATGGGGAAAGAATCCACTGTAAAAACCTGCGTTTCAATCTGGCCATCGGGTGACAACGACAACCAGCGATACCCCGGGGAGGTTGTGTCCACGGTGAATGTTGCGCTGCCGGGTGCAAACTGAAAACAGGTTGAGGGTGTACCGAACACCGGAATCCTGGCGACATAGTCTGCAATACTTTGATGGGCATGACCAAAAACAACTGCGCGCAGCCTGGGCTCACCAGCTCGTGCACTGCGCTCGGCGAGCCATGATACCAGTTCGCCAGCGTTTTTAATCCTATCCTTATCCAGCCAGGGTGAATTAATTGCAACCAGGGGATGATGGGTAGCCAACAGAACATGTTCGCCCTGTGCCTGCTCGATCTGGCTGCCCGTCTGTAATCGGTCACCATCCTGCACCAGCGCCCGAGGCGCATCGTCTTCGTGTGAGTCCAGTGCCACAATATCCCAACCCGGCAGTGTCAGGGGTGCCAGCGGCAGGTCCGCCGCCTGCATCTGCTCAAGTACATCGTGGTTTCCCGGCAAACACAGCAGCGGCGCCGAGGTCGTGTTGCGCACCGTGTGCAGAAAACGTTGATAGACCTCGCACTTTGCATCGTGTGCCAGATCGCCGCTGGCGATCACCGCGTCGGGGTGCCGTTGCGCGCAGGCCTGTGCCAGCACCGCTTCTAAGGAAGCCTGGGTATCAACGCCAAGCAGACTCGTATCGGGCGCCACAAGGTGGCAGTCGGTAATGTGCAGAACATTCAGACTCACGCCGAACCGAAACGGTACAACAACCGCCTAAAATATGATGGGCTGGGTACTGGCACCGTGGGCAAGGCACAGGTTCAGAAATTCGCCCAGAAAGCGGTTCAGCTGCACTTTTTCATCGCGCTGGCGCATGCGCTGGTTGGGGTACTCATATTTACCATGGAACCGGTTCTGCGCCTGATAGGAAACCACCTCAGCACTACGTGCATCGTGGTAAACCCGCACGGTCATTGCAGGCGCGGCGGCCATTTTTGTCCATTTATCGTCTGAATCGACCTGCATCGACAGCAGTGTTGTATAAGGGCCCTTCTCAAGTACCTGAAAAACCACCTGGACTTCCAGCGCGGTCAACAGCAGGCCGATACGTCGCTCGGGCTGTTCACGGAGATTGGGAAACAACTGCAGCAACAGATGATAATTAGCATCACATTGCGCCATATGAGCGGGCAGGTCGACGCTGTAGTTGCGTTGCTTGCCCCGTTTTGCGGCACGGTCAAGCTGCGCACCAGTGAGCAGCTTGGAGCGGGATAGAATATCCGCTTGGGTTTCCGGCCTTTTTTCAGACAAAATTTGACTCAAATTGAGAGACGAGCAGGCAATATACATAGCTGTACCCACATGGTCACCCGCTAAAACGTAACAATGCGACCCCATGCGAGGTACTTCTGAAGAACTTGTGCGGCAAAAAACAACCTGAACGGCCGTAACCGCGTGTGCGCCTGAAATGCCTGCATTTTTGCACAAACCAATTCGTCGCAGCTTACGACTTTAATAGTATCCGCGTGTAGAATGACGCCGTTAAAAGTTGCGACAGAGAATATGAAACAAGCACTGCGTTCGATAGCTGTTGTGCTGGTTGTGCTCATCAGCCAGCCCCTCATGGCAGAAGATTTACTCCAGGTATACGAAGCTGCCCAGGAAAACGATGCCATCCTGCGGGCTTCCCGTGCAGGTTTTGCTGCCACCGAGCAAGCGGTACCACAGGCGCGTTCCGCCCTACTGCCAAGTCTTGGTGCCAGCGCCTCAACGAGTTGGACCGAACGTGAGTTCCCAGGTTCTGTTCTGCCAGATCAGAATTTCAACGATCACGGCTGGAACGCCCAGCTGCGCCAGTCTGTCCTCAATATGGAAGCCTGGTATTCGTATCGCAGTGCGCGGGCGTCGGTGAACGCTGCAGAACATGCCCTTGCCGCCGATGAACAGAATCTGATTGTGCGCACGGTGCAGGCTTATCTCAATGTACTGCGCGCCCAGGATCTGCTGGACTCCACCAGTGCTGAAGAAGCAGCAGTGAAACGGCAGCTGGAGCAGGTGCAACAGCGTTTTGAAGTTGGCCTGGTGGCCATCACTGATGTCCTTGAATCGCAGGCGGTATACGACAACGCGGTGGTTCGACGCATCCAGGCTGACGGCGATCACGACATCTTTTTCCAGAGTCTGAGCACCTTAACCGGTATCACCTATGAGGAACTGGCGCGTCTTTCTGAGGAGTTACCCATTGTTAACCCCAGCCCGGCGGATGAAAGCGCCTGGATCGAAGAGGCGATGCAAAGCAACCTGAACATTCTGGCCGCCCAGGAACAGCTGGCTGCCGCACGCCGCAATGAGCGCGCGCGCCTGGCCGGCCATCTGCCTACCGTGGACGCAACGGTAACTCAGGTGAGTTCTGTGACAGGTGCACCAAACTTTTTTAACGCCGACACCACCGATCAGACTGTTTACGCCCTGGAACTGAACCTGCCCCTGTACACCGGTGGGTTCACCAACTCACGCCGTAAAGAGGCCAGCGCGCTTAAGCGCCAGGCGCAGGAACTTCTCCTCAATCAACAGCGCACTGTTATCCGTGATATCAGAAATCTGTATCAGGCAGTGGCCACCGATGTTGTGCGGGTTAAAGCCCGATTTAAAGCGATTGAATCGTCGCGCTCGGCACTGGAAGCAACAGAAACAGGTTATGAAGTCGGTACCCGAAACGTTGTCGATGTGCTGCAGGCACAACAGCTGCTGTTCCGCTCTCAGTTCGACTACGCTGATTCACGTTACAACTATGTGCTGAACCTTCTGTTCCTGAAAGATGTCGCCGGCACCCTCGACGACGACGACCTGGCTGAGCTGAACAAATTCACCGATTCGTCCAACCCGGTTAAACGCCTGGTCTCACTGCGCCAGCGCAGTGGTGATCCGAGCTCTCAGTAGAGCAGCAACCCGCTCTGTGGCACCGCGGTTCTGATCAACCGCGGACGCCGCCAGTCTGCCGCGCCGGGACATTTCTTCAGGATCGCGCAAAAGATCCAGCACCACCGAGCCAAGCTCTGCCGCTGTATTGATCGTCTGCAGCGCGTCCAGCTCACCCAGATGTGCCATCACGTCGGTGAAGTTAAACTGATGTGGCCCACAGAGAATCGGCAAGCCACACACTGCAGGCTCCAGTGGATTGTGACCACCGACCGGCACCAGGCTGCCGCCCACAAAGGCAACATTGGCGACGCCATACAATTCCAGCAGCGTGCCCATAACATCGCCAACCAGCACATCTGGCGCTTTATCAAGGGGGTTTTCCGCACAGACACTCTGGCAGGCGACCTGCAAACCGGCGCTGCGTGCCAGGCCCACAACTTCTTCCGTACGGACCGGGTGTCTGGGCACCAGCAGCAGGATTGTCTCAGGCAGATGCTGGCGCACCGTTTGAAACGCCTCCAGCACCAGAACATCTTCGCCGGGATGAGTTGACGCCGCTATCCAGACCCATTGATCCCGCAAAGCAAACTGTGTCCGCCAGTAACGCACGCGCTCGGGAAATTCCTGCGGCAGCGTGACGTCGTATTTCACACTGCCCAGCGCCTTTGTGGTTTGCGGATCTGCGCCGAGGTTGATAAAACGCTCGACATGGGCCTGGCTCTGACAGGCAATGTCACTGAGCTTGCCAAGCATCGGCCTGCTCAGGCCGGAAATACGCTGATAGCCTCGGGCAGAACGTTCTGACAGACGCGCATTCACAAGCACAACGGGGATACCTGCTGCATGGGCTTCGCTGATCAGATTAGGCCACAGCTCGGTTTCCATCAGCACCAAAATTTCAGGCTGCACCCGCTGAAAAAAACGTTTTACCCCGGCGGTGAAGTCATAAGGCGCATAACAATGATCAACACAGTCACCGAGGCGTTGAACAACTTGTTGAGAGCCTGTGGGGGTCATTGTAGTGACCAGAAAAGGTGTGTCTGGAAATTCCCCGACAAGCTGGCGAATCAAAGGCGCAGCAGCAATTGTTTCACCCGCGGAAACAGTGTGGAACCAGACACAATGAGGCCGAACGTCCGGCGGCACGTGGCCGAATCGCTCTGCCTGGCGTTGACCGTATTCAGGCTCGCGTTCAGCCCGCCGGTTCAGACGCAGGCGCACGAGTGGCTGCAGCACCCAGAGCAAACATCGATATAGCCTCATGATCATGGTTGCAGACTGATGGGTCCCCATTAAACTGTCAATCATTCCGCCTTATACAGGCGCAACGCCAGACACGATGCCGAGCACCACTATATCCAGGGAACCGCTATCCAGTGAAACGGATTCGACCCCAGCCATCGACGTCGCCATTATCGGCGGTGGCATCGCCGGTGCCTGGGCACTGAACCTGTTACAGAAGCGCGGCTACAACTGCATCCTGCTGGAAAGCAGCAGCCTTGGCGCAGACCAGACGCTGGCCTCACAGGGCATGATCCATGGCGGCCTTAAATATGCGCTCAGCGGCGTGCTCACCGGTGCATCAGAAGCCATCGCTGATATGCCCAGACGTTGGCGCGCCTGTTTGAACGGCGACGATGATGTTGACCTGCGCGGCACCCGCCTGTTGTCTGAGCACTATTACATGTTTGCAGAAGCAACCACCCTCGGACGCCTGACTACTTTTTTTGCCAGTCGCGCTCTGCGTGGCCGCATCGACCGGATTAAACCTGAGCAGTGGCCAGAAGAGTTCATCGGCTTTGAAGGCGTGGTATACCAGCTGAACGATTTTGTCATGGATACAGAACATCTGTTGCGAACGCTGGTGGCCGACCATCAGGACCGTGTGCTGCAACTCCACGCTGATGCAACAAACATATCACCCCACGCTGATGGCGGTTACGAGATTGTTTTCGCCGATAAGACTGTGCACGCCAGCATCCTGGTCAGCTGTGCGGGTAATGGCAGCAGCCAGCTGCAACAGGCGCTGGGCATCACCAATCTGCCGGTGCAACAACGACCATTAAAACAGGTCATCGTCAAACCGAAGCACCAGGTCATGATGTTTGCACACTGTTTAACCGGGATCGCCAGCGACGAGCCGCGTCTGACCATCACCAGCCATGCCGAAGCCGACGGTGTCAGCTGGTACCTTGGTGGTCAACTGGCTGACAAAGGGGTTGAGCTGTCTGACGAGGAGCAACTGGCCAAGGCGCGTGCAGAGCTGAATACCTGTGTGCCGTGGCTCGACTGGCAGGATGCACAATTTGGCATCCTTACCGTTAACCGGGCAGAACCGAAACAGGCCAGCGGTATCAAGCCAGACGAAGCTTATGTTGTGCGCCAGCAGGATTTCATACAGTGTTTCCCCACCAAGTTAACCCTGGCCCCGGACCTGGGCGACAAGCTGCTCAACGTGCTGGACAAACCTGAACACCCCAAACCGCTGCAGACAAATCATCCGCGTGCGGAGATTGGCATCTCGCCATGGTAACGCCTTTTACCCTTCTCCCGCTGGGTGATACGGGCCTTGCAGTCAGCAAACTCAGCCTGGGCACGGTTAAATTTGGTCGCGATCAGGGTGTACGCTATCCGACGCCGGTGAAAATACCCACGGATGCGGAGATCCTTCATCTGTTGCAGCAAGCCGCTGAAATGGGTATCAATCTGCTGGATACCGCACCGGCTTATGGCAACAGCGAAGAACGGCTGGGCAACCTGTTAGGTAAAACATCCCAGCGCTGGTTGATCTGTACCAAGGTGGGTGAAGAATATGCGGACGGTGTTTCCAGTCATAACTTCAGCCCGGAGCATTGCCGCATGAGTGTCGAGCGCTCGCTGCAGCGACTCAACGTCGAGGTTCTGGATATCGTTCTGATTCATTCAGATGGTAACGATATAGACATACTGCAAAAGCAGGGCACCCTGCAGGCGTTACAGGCGCTTAAACAGGCGGGTAAAATCAGAGCGGTGGGTATGTCACACAAATCCCGGGAAGGTGGTGAGCTGGCACTGAACATGGGTGCCGACGTCATGATGGCGACCCTCAACCGCAGCGAAACGGACGATGCAGCCCTGATAAAGAACGCGGCGGCAGGCGGTTGTGGTGTGCTGATTAAAAAGGCGCTGTCCAGTGGCCACGGCAGCAGTGCAGACCTGACCTTTGTGGCGCAACATGAGGGTGTGCACAGCATTGTTGTGGGGACAACCAGCGCAAACCACCTGCGCGAAAATGTTGAGGCTATAAACGCCGCGGGTTAGTCAGTCTTACGGCTGCGAATACGGTCAACAATGGCCGAGGTCGAAATATCTGATACCAGGCCCAGCACCTGCACCTCACCTCCATAAGACCGAACCAGATCGGCGCCTACCACACCGTCGGGGCCATAATCACCACCCTTGACCAGCACCTCGGGCTGCAACAACTGCAGCAGTGGCTCGGGTGTGTCCTCAGAGAAACTCACAACCCAGTCAACACAGCTCAAACCCGCGAGCACCCGGCTGCGACCTTCAACGGCATTGACCGGTCTACCTTCGCCTTTCAGCCGTGTCACAGAGGCATCATCGTTGATCGCCACAATCAACCGATCACCCAGGGCAGCCGCTTCTTCAAGATAGGAAACGTGGCCGGCGTGCAGAATGTCAAAACAGCCATTGGTGAACACCACCCGCTCACCGTTGGCTTTGGCATCCGCCACCGCACGGGCAAGCTCATCACGTGTCATCAGACCCCGATCCGCCACAGTACCCTGCAGCACGTGTCGCAGCTCCGGGCCGGTTACCGGCGCGGTGCCGGATTTGGAAACAGCTATGCTCGCGGCAACATTGGCAATCCGCGCTGAATCAATCAGCGACCACTTAAGCGCGAGACCCAGTGCCAGAGTCGCAGCCGTCGTATCCCCCGCACCAGTGACGTCGTAGACTTCAACCGGACGCGCGGGTAAATGGCGTTTTTCTGTGGATGTGCAGATGTCCATACCCTGCCCACCTCGGGTGACAACCAGGCCATCCACATCAAGCTCTGCCACAAGCTGTAACGCGACGTCCTCGTCTGCATTTAGATCCGTGCGTATCGACAGCGCGTGAGCAAATTCCTTTTCGTTGGGTTTGATCACGCTGGCGCCACGATAGACATTCAGAGGTTTCATTTTGGGGTCGACCAATACCGGCACAGAGCGTTCGTTAGCGGCAAAAATGAGCGCCTGGGCATCTTCGATCGCGCCTTTGTCGTAGTCTTCCAGAATCAGTACATCTGCTTCGCGCAGGTGTTTTTCCACCTTGTTCTGTACTACGCCGATGCGTTCGCTGGCCCCATAGTCGGGTACTGGCGCTTCGAAGTCTGCGCGTATCAGTTGCTGCTTCTGGGCCAGTACACGCAGCTTAACTATGGTTGGCCAATCCGGGACTTTGACAAAATCACAGACAACACCCGCAGCGGTCAGGGTAGCGGTTAACGTCTCGCCGGCTTCATCATCACCGATCAGACCCACCAGCGTGCACTGGGCACCCAGGCTGACCAGGTTCAGCGCCACGTTAGCAGCGCCGCCAGGGCGATGTTCAGTCTGCTGCACGCTCACAACCGGCACCGGTGCTTCGGGTGAAACACGATCCGCGGGCCCGTGCCAATAGCGATCCAGCATCACATCACCAAGCACAAGAATTTTGAGTTGTGCAACCGACGGCAGGTTGGGAATAGCTGCTTTGAGACTCAAGATAGGTTCCACCGGATTGAAATCCGCGGCATATTAACACGCCTGCACGTTCGCCTGCGCACCGGATAACGGCTATGATCCGCGACCGATGGCAAGGCGCAAACCCATACGCAAACGATACGCTCCCTCAGTGTGGCCAACCTGGCTGCTGATTGGCATGGCGTGGGTGGTTGCGCGCCTGCCCTTAAGCTGGATCTTCAACCTTGGCGAGGGCATTGGTCGTCTTGCTTACCGCATGGGTGGCCCCCGTCGCAGAATCACCGAAACCAATATCCGCGAATGTTTCCCTGAATTGAGTCCTACCGAACAGGATCAACTGGTGCAGGATACCTTTGCCGCTGTTTCTCTGGGGGCACTGGAAATGGCGATCCCCTGGCTGAATCCAAAACGCGACCTCAGCACACATTTCACCGTGCACGGCAAAGAACACCTTGATGCCGCCTTAGCCCAGGGCCGCGGCGCCATTTTAGTCGGCGGGCATTTTGCGGTTATGGATGCCATCTGCCAGCCGCTGCAGCAGATTGGCAGCATCGACGTGATGTACCGGTTCAACAAAAATCCGGCCTGGGAATGGTTGCAGGTACAGGGTAGACAGCGCTTTTTTGACGGCGTCATAGAACGGGAAAACATCCGTGGCACGTTGAAGCGGCTGAAACAGGGACGCGCTATCTGGTATGCAGCTGACCAGGACTATGGGCGCAAGCATTCCGTATTTGCACCTTTCTTCAACATCCCCACCGCCACCATTGTGGCCACCTCGCGTTTTGCGCGTTTGAACAACTCACCGGTTCTGATGATGAGACAGATCCGCGATCGTGAAAACATGCACTGGCACATCTATTTTTCACCGGTGCTGGAAGATTTTCCCAGCGGCGATGACACTGCTGACGCAACCCGCCTCAATCAGCTGTTGGAGGAACAGATTCGACAGAATCCAGAGCAGTACCTGTGGTTGCACAAACGATTCAAAACCCGCCCTGAAGGTGAGGCGCCTTTTTATTCGCGCTGACTTTTCCCGCTATCTGGGCCGATAGGCGGTCAGCACATGATCCAGACTGCGCGCCAGTGCCGCGATGGAAAAGTGTTGGTCAATGCGCAGGCGTCCCTGTTGCAGCAGCTTGTCCCGGTCCAACTCAACCGCTTTCATCAGAGCATCTGCAAAACCCTGAGGTGAATCTTCGCTGGGATATACCCCCAGTTCATCCAGCACATACCTCGGCCCGCCCTGAGGCAAGGTAACAACAGGCACACCGGCGTACATGGCCTCCAGCACAACCATCCCAAATGCCTCGATCTGCACCGGATGCAGCAGAACATCAAACGCGCGAAAGTACTTCTGCGCCTGGGGTATCTGGCCGAGGTAAAAAATATTGTCTGCCTGAGGTAACTCCCGGGTATCACCTCCACCGAGAAAAACCAGCCGGCTGTTGGACGTCTTCTGCGCAAAGCGGGCAAAGGCTTCCGCAGACAACTTCGGCCGCTTTTTATAATGAATACGCCCAACCACACCCACCGTGAGCGGACCCTCCGGCAGCTCCAGCGCTGCAAGGGCATCACTACGGGAAAGCAACCCGGCTGCGGAGGCAGGTACATCCAGGACATTCGGCAGCACGATCGGTTCCTGCTTTGGACCTGCTCTCAATTCTTCGGCAACTTGCGGCGAGACGCCTGCAAAGTGCATCTTTGATGCAAACAACCGACGATTCCAGCGCCGCTGACGACGGGCCATCAGGCCAAATTCATGAGCCACAACTACGCAAAGGTTATCCGCCAGAGGTGATCGTGCTATCGCCCAGTAAGGCCGGTAACGATGACAGATCACCATGTCCCAGGTCTCTCTGCTCAAACCCGCTAAACCGCGCCGGATAGCCGTCGTGTCCGCAAGATCATCCAGGTTCAGGTAACTGACTCGCTCCGGTACTTCCGCGGTCCCTTCGGTCGGGCCAAGGAATACCGTGGTCATTTCAATGCCAAGAGACTGTGCCGCCAGTTCATAACGGTGGCACAACTCCCCAAAGGGTGACACATCGTGAGGACAGATCTGCAGAATACGCCGGCTCAAACGGATTCCTTGGTAACCAGAAAATCTTCCAGCAACAGATATTGCAGATCACAGCCAAAAAACATATTCAACGCATCCTCAGGAGCGCACACCATCGGTTCACCGCGCCGGTTCAGGGACGTATTAAGCAACACGCCATTACCGGTGCGTTCCTGCATGGCTTGCAGAAGCTGATAATAGCGAGGGTGCGCCTGTTCATCGACCACCTGAATCCGGGCGGTACCATCTTCATGAACCACCTCGGGAATGCGCTCACGCCAGCCCGGGGCAACGTCAAAAGTAATTGTCATATAAGGCGCCGGGTGAGCCGGCTGGATAAGTTCCGCAGCCACCTCCGGCAGGACACTTGGGCAGAACGGCCGCCACCGCTCCCTGAACTTGATCTGCGCGTTGATTTTATCTGCAATACCCGGCGTGCTGGGACAACCCAGAATACTACGACCACCCAACGCGCGCGGACCAAATTCCATACGGCCCTGAAACCAGGCCAGCGGATGCCCATTAGTCAGGATTTCAGCTGCTGCGGTTACCGGCTCATCCAGGCGCTGCCAGTAACAAGGTTCTGAACGCTCCTGCAGCGCTGCCAGGCAAGCATCTGCAGTGAAGGCAGGACCCAGATAGACGTGTCGAAGCGGCGCGATCCGATCACCCCGGCTGTGAGCAACATATGTTGCGGCGCCCAGCGCCGTACCAGAATCGCCAGACGCCGGTTGTACATACAGCTTTTCTATATTCGATTCACCCAGCAGGCGCTGATTCAGCTTTACGTTCAGTGCACCGCCACCGGCAAACACCAGCTGAGAGGTTTCGTTTAATACCTCGCCCAGGTAGGTTTGCGTTAATTTGATCACCCAGTCTTCGTAAAGACGCTGCATGGCTGCAGCGTAATGCACGTAGGGTTCGTCAGCTTCGTCGCCACAACGTCGGGGACCAAGCCAGTCCACCAGCGCATCGCTGAAGTAAAAAGCCTGACCCTGATCTTTGTGACGCCGCAGCCCTGTCACATTGACATACCTGGTGTTGGCTCGGAAACCATCACCACTGGGTTGAATCAGACGTGACAGATCATATTTGTCAGGGTCGCCGTACGGCGCCATGCCCATGACTTTGTACTCACCATCCAGCATTTCAAAGCCAAGGTACTGGGTCAGCGCACCGTAAATGCCGCCCAAAGAATCCGGATCATAAAATTCCTTGAGGGTGTGTATCTGACCGTTCACACCGTAGCCAAAAAACGTTGTCGCGTATTCGCCTTTACCATCAACACCTAAAATGGCGGTTTTTCCTTCAAAACCGGAGAGATGGTAAGCACTGGAGGCATGCGATAGATGGTGTTCCACCGGCACAAATTGTGTCTTCTGCCAGTTAACACCGAGTCGTTCACCAAGCGAGCGAATTGCACGCCGATGGCTGCGAAACCTGCGATTGCCATTCAACAGCGCATCCAGAGCGCGGTCCGGCGCATACCAGTAGCGTGATGCGTAAGCCCAACGGGCTTTGCGCAGCAGGCTTACAGGTGCAAAAGGAAACGCGACACAATCGATGTCTGTCGCAGATAATCCCGCCTCCTGCAGACAATAGCGGGCTGCCTGTTCCGGCCACTGATTTTTTGCATGTTTATCGCGGGTAAAGCGCTCTTCTTCAGCAGCGGCTATTGTTTCACCATCAATGACCAGCGCAGCGGACGCATCATGTCTTAACGCACCCGATAGACCCAGTACAATCATAAACCGGCTTCAACCAGAGCGCGCTGCCATTGTTCCTGCAGAGCGGGCTGATCGTTCCAGTTGGCCAGGAAGCGGCGCCGGTCAGACTCGTGGCTGCCCGGTTGAACCGCGTCGTAGTCAATCAATCGGACTACAGATCCGTCGATCACAAAGTTGGTGGCTTTCAGATCACCATGCCGTAATCCAGCGGCTTTCAGCCCCTGCAGCACTGCAAGCGTCGGCTCGGCAAGCCCGGCGAATTCCTGCGGGCGATTAACCAGTACCTGGCCCAGGTTCCGATCGCCGCAGTCCGGCATGACAAGATAACAGACGTCGTTAAACCAGCCCCAACGCTGCTCCAGCAGAGCAACCGGTTTTGCTGTGGCAATATTCAGGAAGTCGAGCAGGTGACCATTGCACCAGGCGTTACGTGCACGCTTTTTGAACCAGCGGCGCACACGATGCAGCGTACCTTTAATGTTGTACCGCTTAACAATGTAAGGCACACCGCCAATGTGCATGCGTACCACGGTGGAGCTGTTGCCCAGCTTCAGCGGCGTACCATCACCAACAAAAGACTCAGGAAACAGCATGAATCGCTGCAACTGGGAGAAATGTTCCCGATCACATAAAAAGTTGAAGCGGAAATTCTTCTGGTGGACAAACTCGGTACATTGCCGTTGGGTTTTCTTCAGATAACGCCGCACCCGTTGTTGCCGCGCTGCAGCTGTCAGCTTACGCAGCTGTGCTGCTGAACCCATGCGGCTGACATAGGCGCCGCGCGCAGCACTGTATGCCGCCCATACTTCATCAATATCATCATCCGCTACCGGGGCACGTTGGGCGAGCAGCATCGCGAGGTTAGCAAAATGCTGTCGCAGCAGGTGCGCGCGACGAATACCGTCGGTATCGATGGCAAAATATTTCCCGTTGTAGCGAAGAAAATTAAAGATATGCACATCGGTCTGAACCAGACTGGCGTCATGCATATCTGCCAGCAGCTGCACCGCCGCAAGCATGTCCTCAAGATCACCGTCATCTAAATTGTGCGGTTCATGAAGCGGTTCAAACAACACAAAATATCCGTCACCGTCTGCGCTGGCGCCGGTCGCAAGCACCTGCGGCGTATTGACTTCAGCTGCCTGCAGACGTCGCGCACCTACCAGTTCACGCTGCCAGTAACGCCGCGCATTTTCACCGTAAAACATTTTGGCAAACACAACTTCACCCGCATGCTTTGCCAGGCCGCTGACTCGTCGCCCGGGTAACACCCGAGCCACGTCGGTAAAGGTCAGTTCCGTTGTGGTCTGGTCGGCGATGCTCTCATCGGGATCCAGGCAGACGTCGACCACAAACGGTGCAACCAGCTCCCGCCCTACCGCAGCTAAACCCTGGGAAGAAAACTTCATGGCGTGTAAAGACCTTTTACTAAGCCTTTGCGTAATCCTTCACCATACAACTTATCTGCGCGCTGACGCACCGCCCGCCACAAAGCTGCCTCTTCCCGCAACGCCACGGAGGCGGGTTTACCGCTGTAGATGGCAATAAAGCGAAGCCAGTCCCGCTCGGAGAACCCCAGGTCTAAACTTGAGAACAGCAGCGCAGCAAGATCCCTTTTCAACCAGCGAAACGGCACCCTGGCAAACCGTCGCGCGCGATGCAGATCCAACACGGCAAGAGACACATTACCGACGCTGCGCTCGGCATCATTGGAAAGCAGGTGACAGATATAAAAATCCCGATGGATGAAACCAGCCTGATGGAAGCGCCGGGCAAACCGCGCCACTGCATATAAATACCTTTGCCGTTCAAGCGCGCTCGGCGGCTGTTCCGGCCAGCTGTCGGTGATGTCTTCAAGGCTGGTATATCCGGCCAGCTCGTCACTTAAAACAAAGGAACGTTGCGTGGCAATGCTGCCACTTGACGCTGCATACGCGGCAGGTACCGGTGCAGGAATCTGCTCTTCAGCCAGCGCCCTGCACACTACAAACTCGTTACTCGCTCCGATAACGGGCCATTTGAACTGCAGCCAGTTTTTGACCACTTCTGACCAGCCAACCCCGTAATGCAGTTTTATAAAATAGGCTTTGTTGTTCAGCACAACACGCAGAGTGCGGCGTCCGGGCACATCGCGAAACACCTCACCCTGCAAGGCAAACGCCTCTTCAAGAGGGTCCTGGCCCTGCCAGAGCTGCTGTATGTCTTCACGCAGATAGGTCATTCAACCACCTTGTAATGACAAGAGGTGTTTTTCAAATGCAGCTTTGTTACGCGCCTGCACCTTGGCCACACTGGCTTCAATAACCTTCATCGCGTGTTCCGGCATGTTGTACAGCTGCTCATTTTCCTGTCCGAAACGTACGCCGTGGTCAGACCATTCCTGGCGCAGAGACGGATTGTGCAATACATCTATGACTGTTCGATTGAGCTGCTCCTGGTCAAACGGCTCGTCCAGCACCACCCCGGCTTCTGCATCGGAGATAAAGTGCGCAAATCCGCACACACCTGAAGCAATCACCGGCAGACCTGCAATGATGGCTTCAACCAGCACCATGCCACCACTTTCCATATACGCCGGATGCACCATCAGATCCGCACCCTGCAGAACCGCGGGAATATCATCGCGACCTTTGACGATGGTGAGCAGATGTTCAACCCCCAGGGTGCGAGCCTGACGCAGAAACTGCCTGGGGTTGTCTTCACCAATGACCAACAGCTTTGTACAGTTCTGCAGAGTTTCCGGCAAGGATGCCAGCATCAACAACGCTCGATCGAGGCCTTTGGTCACAAACCCGCTGCCGACCAGCAGTAACAGGTTGTCGTCATCACTTATACCAAATTCCGAACGTATCAGTTGTCTGTGTGACTGCCAGTCAGAACTGCGCATGCGGTCTCTGCTGACCCCGGGCGGCAACATGGTCAAACGTTCATCCGGGGTCTGATAGTAGCGTTGAAACTGTTCCCGCTGACTCTGGGCAATCAGCATGATGTCGGTATCTGATTCCTGCCCGAACACAGCGCGCTCAAAGGCTGACATCACCCGGTAGCGTTCGGTTCGACGGTACATCGCGGTGCGCAGGTTACGCGCTTTGTGCTCAAAACAGGAATCCGCGGCGTAGTAAACATCCAGGCCGGGCATGCGGTTAAAACCAACAATTGCCGCAGGCTGGCGCCACCGGGCATCCTCGTGCAGACGCTGAGAAAAACTGAGATAACGACTGTGATTAGACACGCCCGGTGCATCAATGATCACCACCTGGAAATGCTCTGGCTGTTCACCCTCCCAGGCGGTAGCGTAAATAAGAATATCGTAGCCGCGGCGGTAAGCTTCCTGAGCAATACGCATGAAGTCGCGCTGCAAACCGCCGTAGGCGAAGTAACGAAACAACACAAACACCAGCAACGGACGGCTGCCACGGGCAAATCGCTCGAGGTGATCTACTGCTTTTGGCACCAGTTCAAACAGGGTGCTCTGCTCTTTGGCCGCCAGACCGTTAGCGCGCCATTTGCTGCGTTCGGGTGAAGTTAACAGCTCAACCAGCGCCTCATTCAAAGCCACCTGGGAAAACGGCAGAGGCAGAACAATACCGGCGTCGTTCTCACTCAGATGTTTAGCGTAACCGCAGTTGCGTGTCACCAGCGCTGGCAGACCGGCCAACATCGCTTCAATAATCACCATACCCGCCGTTTCATCATAAGCAGGATGCAGCAGTGCATCTGCGGAAAACAGAAAGCGCGGCACATCGTCCCGCCCTTCGGCAAAAAAAGTAACCTGTGAAGATAAACCCAGGCGCAGGCTCATACGTTCAAAGGCTTCACTTTTGTCACGCCCGATAACATACATACGCACGCGATCTCGCAGATCTGCGGGCAACGCCGCCACAGCCAGCAGCGCACGATCCAGACCCTTCTTGATAAAGCCGGAGCCGACAAACAGAATCACCAGATGCTCTTCGGTTAGACCCATTTCGCCTCGGAACTCCGCTCGGATTTCGTCAGCGTTATCCGGAGCGACGCGGTCTCGCTCTATACCAGGCGGCAGAGGATGGAATCGCTCGGCAGGGGTTCGATAGTGCTGTCGATACAGTGGTACCTCAACATTAGAGATGGTGAGGATCTCTGTGTTGCTTGCCGCTTCAAATACAGCCCGCTCGGCCGCCACAAAACTTTTAAATCGGGGCAACAGGCGGTAGGCGGCACTGCGTTGAGAATATGCTTTTTCGATGTAACAGGAATCACCGGCATAGTAAACATCCAGCCCAGGCATCTTGTTGAATCCCAGCACCAGATCAAAATCGTCGGCAGCAACCGCCTTATTCACGGCATCTGCAAAGCGCTCGTACTGGCGGTGCCGGGCCAGCCCGGATATTGGAATGACTTCAAGCTCAATGTCAGGATCAACAGGGGCCTGCCAGCGCAGGGTGAATATTTTCACCTCAATGCCGCGCTGCTTGCATTCAGCCAGCATTTTCATCATGTCGCGCTGAATGCCACCGAACGGAAAATACTTGAAGATGCAGAAGGCAAAACGCATCAGCTCTGGCCCATCAACTGAAGTGCCTGCTGCCAGACAACAGCAGGTGTCAGTTGCGCAAAACAGGGCGGCACAATCTCTTCAGACTGCCACTGCTGTGGCGCACCACGATAGCGACAAGTGCTGGACAAACACGGCGCGCAGACAAAAGCTGACTGCAGAATCTGCGCACGCGGGCCACGACAGCCTGTTAATACGCCATCCGTGGGTCCATACAAACCCAGGGTCGGCGTACCCAAAGCCGCAGCCAGATGCGTAAGCCCTGAGTCCACCCCAATAACCCCAGCACATTGCGCCAGTGCTGGCGCAAGCAGCTTAAGGGCAGTGCGATCCCGCAGGTGAGCACCGCTGGCCTTAGTGATCTCCTGAGCGCGCTGCCGTTCAACCTCATCACCCCAGGTCAGTACCGGTTCATAGCCCGCCGCCTTTATCTGCTCAGCCAGCGCCTGCCACATCACCACCGGCCAGTGTTTGGTTGCCCAGGTGGTGCCGTGTAACAGAAACACCTGTTTGTTGCGCTCCTCCGCCTGGACGTCCTCACCAATACCCGGCAACTGTTCAGCGTCGTAACTGTAGCCCAGAGCTGCAGCAAACAACTGCCGCTGCCGATCAATGGCATGCTGCCCGGTCGCAATACGATGACCTTTGCCATAGAAAAACGACGCCCAGGGTTCACGGGCAGTAGTGTGTGAAAAGCCATGCTTGCGCGCGCGGCTCAACACTGTGACCAACGCGCTTTTGATCAGCCCCTGGGAATCGAGCACCAGGTCATAAGTATTACCGGCAATGGATTCGCGGAATGTTCTCATTTCCGCGACACTGGCTTTGAGATTTTTGCGCCAGCGACGCCAGGCAATGGGTATCACCTGGTTCACCGCCGGATGTAACGCTGGAATATCTGCAAAAGCCTCTTCCACCACCCAGTCAAAAGTCACGCCATGGGCGGCAGCATCGCTGACTGCCGGCAAAGCGTGCACCACGTCGCCAAGGGACGACATTTTAATCAACAGAACACGCACAGCTACAACGCAACCATGCGTGCAATCACCTGTTGTGGCGAGAGTTGCCGCAAGCAGTTTAAATGCCCCAGCGGACAGGTGCGCTGAAAGCACGGCCGACAGATCATCTGCAGCTCAACCACCTGCGCCTGTTGTCCCAGCGGCGGTGTAAATTCTGCGGAGGTCGAGCCGAAGATACCTATCGTAGGTTTACCCAGCGCACAAGCGACGTGCATCAAACCCGAATCGTTACAAACCACCTGCTCAGCTACAGACAACAGATCAATTGCATCCACTAAAGAAGTATGGCCAGCCAGATTTTCCGCACCCGGTGCCAACCGCGCAATCGCCGCACAATCGTCGACGTCTTTGGGTGACCCCATCAGCCAGACCTGCTTACCGTTTGCCAGAAGATGTCTGGCAACTTCTGCATAGTGCTCAGCCGGCCACTTTTTGGCTTCGCCAAATTCTGCACCCGGACATAAAATGACAACATTGTCCGCTTGCAGAGCAAAAGCCTGCAGACACCGCTGCAGATTTTCATCGTCTACCACCAGGCGAGGCAAGGGATACGGCTGAGCCGGTAACTCCCAGGTATCGCTGGCCAGCGCCATGAATCTTTCAATCATCAACGGGTAAGCATCTTTATCCAGCGGCCGTTGTCGATTGAGCAGCCCAAAACGCGCTTCGCCGCGCCAACCAATACGTTGAGGGATGCCTGCCAGATAAGGTATAAGCGCCGACTTCCAGCTGTTGGGTAACACGTAGGCGGAATCAAAACCAATCTGGTTCAGCCGTTGCGCTGTTTGTCGACGATGTCCCATGCGCCACTGGCCGTGCCCAACTTCAAGGGTGTGAACTTCGTGCACCTGCGCCATGCGGGTTGCAAGCGCAGCGGTCGCCGGCGGTGCCAAAACATGCAGCTGTATATTATCGTGCTGCGCGGCTAACAGCTGGAGCAGCGAGTGGGCCATGACCATGTCACCGACCCAGGCTGGCGCAATGATTAGGGCTTTCACGCCACCGGCGAGAGCCATTGAGGAAAGGCGTCGCGTTTACCGCGGACTTGATCGAAGTAGGTGCTCTGCAACTGCTGGGTGATCGGCCCACGTTCGCCGGAACCTATGGTGCGGTTATCAAGAGACCGTATCGGCAGAACTTCAGCAGCCGTGCCGGTGAAAAATGCTTCATCCGCAATATAAACTTCATCTCGAGTGATGCGGCGCTCGTGGATTTTCAGACCCTGTTCCTGTGCTAACGCAAACACTGTGTCGCGGGTAATGCCTGCCAGACAGGAAGTGAGCTCGGGCGTATGTAACTCGCCGTTTTTGACCAGAAAAATATTCTCACCGCTGCCCTCAGCCACATAGCCTTCATTATCGAGCAACAGCGCTTCGTCACAACCGGATTCAAGGGCTTCCTGCAGCGCCAGAATTGAATTGGTGTAGTTGCCGTTCGATTTGGCTTTACACATGGTGATGTTGACGTGGTGCCTGGTGAAGGAAGACGTGCGTACTTTGATGCCTTTCTCGGTGGCATCCGCATCCATGTAGTTGGGCCACGGCCAGGCGGCGATACTCAAATGGACCCGCAACCCTTCAGCACGCAAACCCATGCCTTCGCTACCCAGAAAAGCCATGGGCCGCAGATATCCTTCATCAAGTTCATTGGCTTTGAACACCTCTCGTTGAGCAGCGCTCACCTCGGCCTGGGTGAACGGCATTTTCATATTGAGGATATGGGCAGAGTTAAACAGCCGCTGGGTGTGCTCTTCCAGACGAAAAATACACGGGCCCGACGGGGTGTTGTAAGCACGCACACCTTCAAAAACGCCCAGGCCATAATGCAGCGTATGGGTTAACACATGGACTTTGGCTTCACGCCAGGGTACCAGCTCGCCGTCCATCCATATCCAACCGTCACGGTCGGCAAAATTCGGATTTGTCATTTACTTCTACTTGGTGGGACCAAAGCGCGATATTGCACCATAAATGGGCTCACCAATACAGCAACAGCACAGATCGGCTGAACAGCTTGATCAGCAGGATCAGGTATCTTGCGACGCGGGAGATACCCGCAACACCTCGGCAATTGTCGTCTGCCCCGCGCCGACTTTCTGCGCGCCGGACAGGCGCAGTGTGCGCATACCCTGGGAGAAGCCTGCTTTGCGGATTTTCTCCAGGTTGATCTCGCCACTGATGGTGGCCTGGACGCTATTGTTCATCTGCATGATTTCGTAGATACCCATACGACCCAGGTAGCCGGTATCGCGACATTCCAGACAACCCTGCGGGGCATACACCTTGGCGGGCGGTTTGACTTTGAAAGGTTCAGTCATCAGCTGCCAGGCTTCCAGGTCAACCTCTTCTTCAACCTTGCAGTGTGGGCACAACGTTCGCACCAGGCGCTGCGCCATGATGCCCAACACGGTGGCTTTGATCATATAGGGCGGCACACCCAGATCGAGCAGACGAGACACCGCAGTGGGGGCATCGTTGGTGTGCAGGGTAGAAATCACCAGGTGGCCTGTAAGTGCTGCCTGTATCGCCATTTCAGCGGTTTCCAGATCGCGGATCTCACCTACCATGATGATGTCCGGGTCCTGGCGCAGCAGTGCGCGCACACCAGAGGCAAAGTCGACATCAATATTGTGCTGCACCTGCATCTGGTTAAACGCGGGTTCAACCATTTCAATCGGGTCTTCAATGGTGCAGACGTTAACTTCACTGGTGGCAAGCTGTTTCAGCGTACTGTAGAGCGTCGTGGTTTTACCCGAACCGGTTGGACCGGTTACCAGCACAATGCCATTTGAGGCATGTGTCATGGTGTGCCAGCGCTTGTAGTCGTCACCGGACAAACCCAACTCGGTGAAGCTGCGCAGCAGCACGTCAGGATCGAAGATCCGCATGACCATCTTTTCACCAAATGCGGTGGGCAAGGTCGACAAACGCAGTTCGATTTCGTTGCCATCCTGACCAACGGTTTTAACCCGGCCATCCTGGGGGCGGCGTTTTTCAGCCACATCCATACGACCGAGAATTTTCAGACGACTGGTGACCGCAGCGTTTACCGCCTTGGGTAGCTCGTAAACGTGGTGCAGTACCCCGTCGATACGAAAGCGGATGAGACCTTTATCGCGCCGGGGCTCTATGTGGATATCACTGGCGCGTTGATCAAAAGCGTATTGCAGCAGCCAGTCAACAATGTTCACCACGTGGGCATCGTTGGCCTCGGGTGACTTCATCGAACCCAGTTCGAGCATCTGCTCGAAGTTGGTGATGGTGGTGACTTCCATGCCCGCTTCTTCAGCTTTGGCTGCCGAGCGTGCGATGGTGTAGAACTCTAACTGGTAGCGGGTGAGGTCAGCGGGATTACACACCACGCGACGAATACGACGACCGCGCAGGGTTTGCGTGAGCATCGACTCCCACTGATACATATACGGCTGACCGCTGGCGACGACGACATAGTCGTCGGCTACGTCCAGAGCAAGGATATTGTGGCGCTGGGCAAAGGCGTAAGACATGACCTCTGTTGACGCATTAACGTTCACATTGAGCGGATCGATGCGCACATAAGGCTGGTTGACCCGCTGGCTCAGCCAGATGGTGAGGGTTTCCAGATCCAGAGTTTTGTTGGCTGTTGAATTACGGTTTTCATACTCGCGGCTGGCAACAATCTCCAGCGGGTGCATGCTGAGTTCTTTCTGCGTGCGCTGGCCAATGAGAATGTCTTCAGCCTGGCGCTGGCTGATAAAACCATCTTCAACAATGGCCTCCAGCAGGACCGGCAGATCGAGCAGCAACTCCTGCTCATTATCAAAAATATTGCCGCCAAAGCCTCGCTTTGAAGTTAAAACCGGCGTCTTATCGACCTTTTTAGTAGGCGCAGGCGCAACGTCCGGCACATCCGCTGTGTCGTCTTTGGGTACAGTTGTTAACCCTGGAGATTGCGATTGAGGTGAACTAGCCAAGCAGTTGTCCATTCATGCTGATTACGTGATTACCGCAGTATCCCCTTCAGAGGACGTTTTGCAAGCCATTAGCGCGGCAGATTAGACCCACATCACAGGGTAAAAAAGTCTTTTATTTAAACCACTTAAGTGTAATTACCCAGACCTTGAGACTACAATACCGACCCTCTTTTATAGCTGTGGGATATATACCCCACGCGGGAAAAATTGCGTGTTACCCAAATTTGACGACATGCTCGCCACCCTGGTCAGCGAACCTTCGGTGAGTTCAACAACACCGGCGATCGATCGCAGCAACCTGCGTGTGATTGAGCATCTGGCAAACTGGCTGGAGAGCCTGGGATTTGAAACCGAACTAATGCCCCTGCCCGACGCCCCACACAAAGCCAACCTTGTGGCGACGCTGGGTTCTGGAGAGGGCGGCCTGGTGCTTGCCGGGCATACGGATACGGTGCCCTTCGATGAAACAAAATGGCTGACTGATCCCTTCGCCATGACGGAAAAAGACAACAAACTGTACGGTCTGGGCGCCTGCGATATGAAAGGCTTTTTCCCCACCGCGCTGGAAGCCGCCACCACCTTTGTCGACAGCAAGCTCAGTGCGCCGCTGACCATTGTGGCCACTTCAGACGAAGAATCTTCCATGGCAGGTGCCCGTTATCTGGTGGAAAGTGGTAAGCCCAAAGCCCGCTACGGCATTATTGGCGAACCGACCGGCCTGATGCCGGTATACGCGCACAAAGGCATCGCCTTTATCTCAATAAAGCTGCAGGGTGCATCCGGACATTCCTCTAATCCGGAGCTGGGCTGCAACGCGCTGGACTCAATGCACAATGTGATGAGTGATCTGATTGCCTTTCGCCAGGAGCTGGCCAATGAGCACATCAACCCGGCATTTGAAGTGCAGGTTCCGACCATGAACCTGGGCTGCATGCACGCCGGCGACAGCCCCAACCGTATCTGCAGCCACGCTGAGTTACAGATAGACCTGCGCCTGCTGCCCGGCATGGATACCGACGACACCATTAAACGCCTGCAGGAGCGTCTGCAGAGTGCCACGGCCCACTGTGGCACCGTGCTGACAGTTAATACTCACTACCCGCCGGTCCCACCCTTTGAATCCAACCTGCAGGGTGACCTGGTACAGACCCTGGCGGCACATTCCGGCATTGCCCCGGGTACCGTTGCGTTCGGCACCGAGGGGCATTTCCTGCAGAGCCTGGGAATGGAAACTGTGGTCTGGGGTCCGGGCAGTATTGACCAGGCACACCAGCCTAACGAATACCTTGCGCGTGATCAGATTGGCGCCGCGCAGGACACCCTGAGACAAGTGATCGCACGCTACTGCACGAGCTGATAGAGATGGAAACTTCAACGTACGCACGGTGGTTCCGTGGCTCAACCCCTTACATCAGCGCACACCGCAACAAAACATTTGTGGTGCTGGTGCCGGGTGAGGCATTTGAGCATGTGAACCTTTCGAACATGGTGCACGACCTTGCGCTGTTACATGTGCTGGGTGTACGTCTGATTCTGGTGCATGGCGGCCGCCCGCAGATAGAACAGGCACTGCCGGAATCTTTTTATCATGGCCACCGGCGCGTGACTGACGAACTGGCCATGTCGACCATTACCGCCGTTAACGGCCAGCTGCGCACACGCCTGGAAGCGCTGTTTTCAACAGGGCTGCCCAACTCGCCGCTGCACAAAGTCGACATCCCGGTGATTGCAGGCAATTTCATAACCGCGCAGCCGATGGGTATTTTGGATGGCGTGGATCATCTGTTCACCGGCAGTGTGCGACGTGTTGAAATCCAACGCATCAAAAACAGTCTGGACGGCGGTGCGCTGATTATTCAATCACCCGTTGGCTATTCCCCTTCAGGGCAGGTGTTCAACCTGCCTGCAGAAGAGGTGGCTGCAGAAATAGCCATTGCGCTGCAGGCAGATAAGCTGATCTTCTTTGATGAAGTAGCGCACCTGAGTGATGATCAGGGACAGCGCATCAGCACTGTCACACCCGCCAGCCTGGAACAGGCACTGGCCACCACCGAAAACGCCAACGCGACACGCCTGGAATATCTGCAGCAGGCTGTACGACGCGGTGTAACCAAATCTCATCTGGTGCCTTTCACTGATGACGGCGCCCTGCTCGCTGAGCTGTTTACTGCAGAAGGCATCGGCACACAGGTGGTGGAACAACAGCACAAAGGCATAAGAACAGCCACACGAGAAGATGTTGCCGGCATTGTTGAAGTGATTCGACCGCTGGAAGAGTCCGGCGCTCTGGTACGCCGTGAACGTGACCGTCTGGAACAGGAAATAGATAACTTTCTGGTGGCTGAACTGGATGGCATTGTTGTGGGTTGTTGCGCGGTATACCCCTACGGTGCACAGGCCGAGCTCGCCTGTGTGGGGGTGCACGAGAACTATCAGGCTGGTAATGGTGTCGGTGCGCGGCTGCTTGCCGCCGCTGAAGAAACAGCCCGCAACAATAATGTGAACACCCTGTTTGTACTGACCACCCAAACCCGGGACTGGTTTCTGGAACAGGGCTTTACCGATGCAAGCCCGGATCAGCTGCCGGAACAGCGGCAGATGTTGTACAACTGGCAGCGCAATTCTGCGGTGATGATTAAAGAACTTTAGTGACGAGGAACACCCATGGCGGACGAAAGACCGTACTCATCAATTGTTGTTGATGGCATAGAACAGGCACCCAGCCGGGCAATGCTGTACCCGGTAGGTTTTACTGAAGAAGACTTCAAGAAACCACAGATTGGTGTGGCATCTACCTGGTCGATGGTGACGCCTTGTAACATGCACATCAACACGCTGGCTGATGAAGCGGTCAGAGGTGCTGATGAAGCAGGTGGTAAAGCTGTACTGTTCAATACAATTACCGTGTCGGACGGTATATCCATGGGCACACCTGGCATGCGCTATTCGCTGGCATCACGCGAGGTTATTGCTGACAGCATCGAAACCGTTGTTGGCGCTCAAGGATTCGATGGCTTTGTCGCCATTGGTGGCTGTGACAAGAATATGCCCGCATGCGGTATTGCCATAGCACGCATGAATCGACCCGCCGTTTTTGTTTACGGCGGCACAATCATGCCGGGCAAAGAGCGACGGGATGTTGTTTCTGTTTTTGAAGCCGTCGGCCAGCACGCTGCGGGGAACCTGTCTGACATCAAGCTGAAAGAAGTGGAATCGACCGCCATCCCCGGACCTGGCTCCTGTGGCGGCATGTATACCGCCAACACTATGGCATCCGCGATGGAAGCGTTGGGCTTGTCGTTACCCAACAGTTCTGCACAGAACGCGATCAGTGATGCAAAAAAGCAGGACAGCTACAACGCAGGCGCTGCGGTGCGCAACCTGATCAAGCTGGGCATGAAACCCAGTGATATGTTGAGCCGCGAAGCATTTGAAAATGCAATCACCATCACCATTGCATTGGAAGGCTCTACCAACGCGGTGCTGCACCTTCTGGCTATTGCACACGCTGCCGGAATTCCTTTAGAGCTGGACGACTTCACCCGCGTCGGCGCGCGCGTACCGGTACTGGCAGACATGCGACCCGCTGGCGTTTACTCCATGAGTGAGCTGATTGCCATCGGAGGTATTCAACCGCTGATGAAACGGCTGCTCAACGAAGGTTTGCTGCACGGCGACTGCCTGACTGTTACCGGTAAAACACTTGCGGAGAACCTCGCGGATGTAGAGGACTATCCAGCAGATCAGAAGATTATCCGCCCGATGGGCAACCCGATCAAAAAGGACAGCCACCTGGTTATCCTGCGCGGCAACCTTGCACCTGAAGGCGCCGTGGCTAAAATCACCGGGCATGAAGGTTTAACCTTCACCGGCAAAGCGCGCTGCTTCCACGGCGAAGAAGCCGGCATGGCCGCCATTATGGATGGCACGGTACAAGCCGGTGACGTGGTGATCATTCGATATGAGGGGCCCAAAGGCGGCCCTGGCATGCGGGAAATGTTGAGCCCCACCAGCGCCATCAACGGGCGCGGATTATCTGACGAAGTTGCTCTGTTGACAGACGGGCGCTTTTCCGGCGGGTCACGAGGCTTTGTTATTGGTCACGTTACGCCAGAGGCGTTTGAAGGTGGGCCGATTGCGCTTGTTGAAGACGGCGATCAGATCACCGTGGATGCAGAAGCCAAAACCGTGATTCTGCATGTGGACGATGCGACCTTGGAACAGCGTAGAAGCCAATGGCAGCGACCCGCGCCTTATACCACTCGGGGTACGCTGGCGAAGTACGCCAAATTGGTTACAAGTGCCAGCGAAGGTGCGGTGACGGATAAGTATCTGGACTGAACAGCGTATTAGTTTGGTAGCGCTTGCACCAGGCCCAGGTGTTGAGACATAAACGTGAAGTCACGGTCTGAGTAAAGCAGGGGTATAGATGCGTCAATGCAATATGACCCAATAATCATATCGTTGGATCTTCTAACTGTGACCCCTTTTTTCCTCAACTCCCGGTAACACTCTGCAGCGCGCAATGCCCGGTTTGTTCCAAACATTTCATGAACGCTGAAGCTCAGTAACAGTTCTTTCGCTTGCTCATAATCTGCATCGAGACGGAAACCCTGCAACACTTCCATCAAGATCAAATCGCCAATGACGATCTGCTCAACACCGAGCAAGCTGTCCAGATAGTCTGTTTCTTTACTTCTTATGCCATTGAAAAAATCTATCCAGACACTGGAATCAACCAGAATCACGCACTGTCTCGCATAGCCTCAAGATCACCCTGCCACCTCAATTTGCCTCGAAACTCTTTGATACGTTCCTGTCTGGATAGCTTCACCAACATGGCAAGGCCGAGCTCCACTACTTCGCGTTTAGACTTAGCGCCCGTTGCTTCCAGCGCGTCAGCCAGCAAATCATCGTCAATAACAATATTGGTTCTCACGAGCATCACCATGTGTATGTTGTGGAGAGATTATACACATAGCTCACAGTACATCGAGAGGGCTGCGCACCGCGTTTGCACCCTTGCCTAACACATGTGTGTATATCTGCGTCGTCGCAAGGTCGGAATGTCCCAGCAACTCCTGCACCGTGCGGATGTCGTACCCTCGCTCTAACAAATGAGTAGCAAAGGAATGACGCAACGTATGGCAAGTCGCCTTTTTATGAATACGAGCCAGTTTAGCCGCGCGCTTCACTGCACGTTGCAACTGCGCCTCGCCAAGATGATGGCGGCGTTCAACCCCGCTTCTTGGGTCGATGCTGCGTGCTGGCGCCGGAAACACATACTGCCAACCCCACTCTCTTGCCGCGTTTTTATATTTCCGCGCCAGCGCATCAGGTAACCACACTTCTCCAAAACCAAGCGCCAGATCATTTTCATGTAAGTGTTTCGCGTCCTGCATCTGAACACGCAGTGCGGGCTGCAAAGACTCGGGGAAAAGCGTCCTGCGATCTTTGCCGCCCTTGCCCAGTCGAACAGTTATCTCTGAGCGCTCAAAATCCAGGTCCTTGATACGCAAACGCATACACTCCATCAGCCGCATGCCGGAGCCGTATAGCAAACTTGCTGCCAGATGATGAACCCCTGACAGCTCCCCCAGCAGCGCTTGAATTTCATCCCGCGTGAGTACTACCGGCAGATACTCGCGGGCCTTGGCTCTCCGCACATCGACCAACCAGGGCACTTCGATGTGAAGTACTTCTTTGTATAAAAAGAGCAGCGCGGACAGCGCCTGATTCTGGGTTGAGGGTGCCACTCGATCCTGCACTGCGATTCTGGTTAAAAAGGCTTCGAGTTCACGCTTGCCCAGTTCTGCTGGATGGCGTTTGTTGTTAGCAAGGATGAAACGGCGTATCCAGCCCACGTAGGCGTACTCAGTGCGCTTTGCCAGCCCAAGCCTACGAATACGATAGCGAACCTGGTCTAGTAACTTGGGTGATGAGCCTGGACCTTTAAGTGACAAATATTCAACTCTGGTGAAAAAGTACCGGAATTAGCGTATTGCTTTTGATTTCATTATTAATCAGGCTGAAAGCCAGACAAGTCGTGGGAGATCGGACAATTGATAATAGGATTACGGGATTACACGCCTCTTTATCACGACGTTTTGTCGTGTAATAAGTGTTAGGCGGCAGAATACAATGCGTTCAGTAATCCTTGTTTTAGCTTCAGTAAGCCTTATCTCATGTAGTGAACCCAGGATCTACGATCAGCTGATATGCCCCAATTTTGACAATTCCGTTCAGCTTGTGATGACAGAAGCCA
>JANSXA010000005.1 GCA_024743175.1 Pseudomonadaceae bacterium
CGCGCCCAATGTACGGCCGCACCTCAACATGGTGTTAGGCGTCATCGAGATATCATCATGAACTGGGACGCACTTGGAGCAATTGCGGAAGCCGCCGGCGCAATTGGAGTAATGTTGACACTCCTTTATCTCGCCTTTCAAACAAGACAAAACACCCGCGTTCTTGAACAAACTACTCGGATGCATGAGTCCAGTGTGTATCGAGCGAACATCGATGGGGTCATGAATCTGCAAGGGATTCTCGCTCAAGATGATCAACTCGCCTTGATATGGAAAAAAGGTCTAGCGAATGGCGACCTTTCCGAACTGGAGCTAGCTCGTTTCGAAAGTTACCTGAACATGTATCTGTTCGATCAAGAGAATAAGCTCTATCTCACCAGCGTCGCGGCACTTGACGAGGTCGGCGGTTCGAAACAGGTAATTCGCCACATTGAAGGACAGATATCGCATCTCATGGGATCGCATCATGTCCAGGAATGGTGGCGCACCAATTCCGATCGCACATTCGGGCCAGTGTTCGTTGCAGAAGTCAATCGAATCGCGAAGGTTATCGATGTACCGTGAAGGTTTTGCCCGAGGAAGTTGAAAACGACGCCTAACCAATTGTTGAAGCTGACGGCCTATTGCGCACGCGTTTTGCACGCTGCGCTTCCGCAAAACCCGTGCCCAATGTACGGCCGCACCTCAACATGGTGTTAGGCGTCTATCGCAATGCCAATCCAGCGGAAAGGTCAGTTTTTGGAAACCGAGGACCTCGGTGTAACGCACTCGCTGGGTATCGAAAGCAGCCAACTCGACGACTGCATTGAGGAGATTAACCGCAGGCAGATAGACGGAATCTTTGGTTGCCCTGTATTCGGATTCCACGAGATCGATCTAAACTTCATGCGCGATCTAGACCCCATACGCCAAGTTTGGTTTTGGGAGATTGCTCTAAAAGACATTGATGGGTTGTATTCACATCCAAACCTAGAGTATTTTGGAATCTCGCCAAAACGCCCTCCAATCGACTTTTCTAAGTTTCCAAACCTACATCGGGCAGTCTGGCATCCGTACAAGAGAGACCGAGGATTTCCGGAACTTACAGAGCTTTGGAGTCTTGATGTTTGGAGATACAAACCACAGACCAAGTCCTTGTCAGAACTCGAACTACCCACTTCCTTACAACAGCTGGAGTTCAATTGGTGCAACTTAGAAAGACTAGACGAGCTATGCATACTCCCCAATCTAGAAGAGCTGCAACTTCACTATTGTCGCAACCTAGGCAGCCTAAAGGGCATACAAGACGTCGCACCAAAATTGCAAAAATTGGTTGTTACCCGTTGCGCAAACCTTTCAGATATAGATGAAGCCAAAGATTTGGAGCTACGACATGTATACATCAACGTCCCAGGCAAAGAAGTTCTCAACAGAACAATACGGTACGACGCCTAACGACCCATTGGAGCTGACGTGCTAACCGTCACTCCGTTTGCATTTGCCTCCCTTCGGTCGGCGCAAACTCGTGCCGGTCTTAACGCACGCAGCTCAACGCAGTGTTAGGCGGCATTATGGAGCAACACAGTACTACGAGAACGTACAATGCCTGAATCAGAGATTTGGCAGATCATCCAGTCTGGGAACGAAATTTCAGTTATGAGGACCGAAGTATTTATAACGATCACTGTCGGCGTTCTACTCATATCTACTATAAACGCCATCAAACTCACCTGGCCGCTCCTACTCATCTTACTCGTAACCTATTTGGTTTTTGGATACGTCAACTTCACCATGCTCGTTGGAGAAATGGAGATTCTAGTTGCCGGTATCACACAGCTACATGATATGGGATCCGACAATATCGAACTAAGTTACATGGGGCGATATCTTGCTTCACAAGCCGAAACTCCTATTGTTGGCGTCTTGATACCCGCTCTGCATTTAGCACATTGGACAGTAACTATTGCCACGTCTGCTTACGCGATCTGGAGATATCGAATCACTCAAAATGGCCCAGTCAGCACCGCAAGTCCTGACGCTTAGTTAAGCATTTGAAGTCCAACGCTGCCCACACTACTCTCGCCTTCATGTATCGAACAGCACAGACTTGTCCCCGCCTGACATGTAGTTGGAGTGGACGCATTGACAGCTTCGCGTGCGAGCTGTCGCACGCCCGCACACGAGTCAAGCGCCAGTTAAAATGGTGTTAGGCGGCACGCAATAGTGCTTCCATGTCCACACTGCCACGCTGCAATCAACCTAGCGAAGCTCCCTCACCCATCTTTCTTCGCAAACTTTCGCCTTTGTCCTAATTGTAAGAAGGCATTTACCGTCGACTCTAAAACTAAACTACGGCAAGGATTCGCAATACTAATTTCCTTCATAGCACTCACATTTACAAGCCTCATGTATTTTGAAGGGACAATATGGTTATTCCATTCAATAGTTACTTACGCCATTCTTGGCCTCGTTATTTGGTGGGGAAACAAGCATGTCCAGCTTGTCATATACAATCATACCCAGCAGCCCCCTAACTAGTATTTGGAGTCGACTGCAAACTACAGGCGGTTTTTTGCGCTTTGGCTTCGCCAATTCTCGCGCAAAATCCACGCTCCGTTCACAGCCACTCGACACGGTGTTAGGTGGCTATAAAGTATCTCCCATCATTTAGAGCATTAAACATTCCGATTAAGGACGTCGACCAATGAGCGTACCAATAAAGAAGCAACTAACCCTACTTTTGATACTCCTAATGCCTACGTTCGCGCTCGCCAATGAAAAGCTGCGCCACTGGCCGATTGAGATACCCACACCAGATACGGCAGGTAATCCTGAGAGCACATTCGATGATCGCTTCCAAACAATCGCTGTCACATTTGACTGGGTAGGAAATGATGCCCGTGAATTGTACGAATTCTACAATACGTACTTCTCGTCCCTGGGTTGGGAGGATCCAACTGCACAATTTTCAAATTTTCCGAAATCCAAAACCGGGTGGTCTTCCTACGGCATGACCTTCGATGAAAATAATAGACCAAGCGCTAGATATGCATCCATGTGGAAATCGACGTCAATTCCAGCAATAAGTAACGTTAGTCTGCAACTCAACTCGTATGAAAGTGATACCTTTCGTGGGCAGGTGATCGTCCATGTAACTCCAGAAATAGATATGACGCCGTTGTTCCGCCTGAACAGCTTACTTGGCGAGGATCCAAAGAACTGGTTTCTACTTCATAACGCTGTGCAAGGGAATCCTCTGGACCTAACGACCATTTCACTCCCTCCAAGCTACCGAGACGAAACCAAGCCGTTGTTCGCGGAGTACTATTCTATCGTCGATGAAATCACCGAGGCCTTCAGTGACTGGAAAGAAAAATATGTCTCGAATTGATGCAAGTACTCGGGGCCTCACATGAAGAACCGCGCGGCACATAATACCCGTACTCACCTAACGAATAGTTGTAGCGGATACGTTGACAGTCAGCGGCGCCAGCTGTCACAGCCTCCACTGCCGGTCAAGCACCGCTCAACATTGTGTTAGGCTCCATGGAATTGAATTCAGTAATGCCAATCGCTTACGGAATCGGAGGAGCACTCACTGGGCTCATGATTTCTAGGGTCATCGAAAAAGCAAACCGACCTAAACGAGCACAAATCATTGTCACGATGTTATTTGTATTAGTTTTTACCGTTATTGCTGCCTACATAGGCTTCTCTCTAATTCAATACAGCCACTTTCTGAGAATCGCAGTTATTGCTGGCCTAGCTTTAGGGCTGCCGATCATATCCTTGATTTTCTACTCCAAGTTTGGAAATCGTAAATCGAAGCATTCATAGCTATGCATGCACTAAAATTCAGTGGCCCATTAACTAGTAGTTTGAGCGGATTGCATGCTGCGAGCGGTTTTTGCGCATTGGCTTCGCCAATTATCGCGCATCATCCACCCTCCGTGCACAGCCCCTCAACACGGTGTTAGGAGGCACAATGCCCTACCCAAAAATCATCAGATCCAAAAACAAGAAGGAAACGCGGATTAAGGTTGACCCATCTAAACTCAATATGGGTAATACCTACTCGAGTGCGCCCGACTACTACTACGACATTGAATTCTCCTGTTACGATTGCGGGAAGGTTGAAGTCTGGAAGGCAAAACAACAGAAATGGTGGTACGAAGATGCGGGCGGTTATTTTTTCGCCTCCGCTGTTCGCTGCAGGGTCTGTCGGGAGAAGCAACGTGAACGTAAGCGACAGGCGAGAATCGATGCAGGTCATGAGAAACCCTGAAGGACCCAGATTGAATGACTCTCAGCTGATGCCTAACGTATAGTTGAAGCGGAACGCACATCCTTCCGCACGTCGCAGTTAGTATTGCCGTTGGGTTAGTACTCTACTTTTTCCTGACACCGGCGTTCCTCATGTTTGCAGGCTTCGCGTTTTCGGCTATGAACGGTTCTTCCATAATCCTCGCTCTTATTGGTGTACTTGGCATGACTGTTTCGATGGTTTTAATGTTTCCGGCAATGCTCTTAAACCAAATCGTGCCTATTACTGATGCAGGACAATCAGTGTCAGCTCCCGAAGCATCGGCCGTAGCTGCACTGGTGTGGCCAGTTTGCTACCTGGCTTTCTTAATTTGGAAAAATAGAGACCGACACAATGCATAATTAGGGCTCATCGAATGTTCCTTGTGCTCTGCGTTTTGCTGGCCATCATTATTGCCTATACAATTACTCTCGCTGAGATAGTCGGGTCACCGATTCTGGCTATTGGCACTTGGAAAAGGATCCTCTATCAAAATGAACAGTTGCGGCATGCTGAATTCCAACAAAAGCAGGAATCCGATAGCTTAATGGAAACAACAAACGTACTTGAATTGTTGGCCGCAAACCCGGAGGGCTCTTTTCTGGAGTTCGGACTATTCAATGGCAAACCTTTCGGAACCTGCGACGTGACTGGCATTTCTCCTGGTTGGGAAATGCATCCCGATACCGATGAGTTCTTCTATGTCATCGAGGGTACTGTCGAAATTACCTTGCTGGAGGATAATGGTCCAGAGCACCATATCGCCCCAGCTGGCACATCATTTATTGTCCCCCAGGGCATCTGGCACAAACCCGGCGCACCGTCAGGTGCTAAGTTCATCCACTTCACACCCGGGCAATCCCTTTATTCTGAAAGCGACGACCCGAGAGAGGATGAGACGCCGCCTAACGTGTAGTTAAAGTGGACTGCAGGCTGTAAGGCGCAGCTGGCCTACTCCACCAGCGACTGATACACTAACGACTTGAACTCGCCGCGCAGGCGGGTTCGATGAGGCAGGCTCTGCACCATGAACAAACCAATGAGTTGTTCCTCGGGATCAACCCAGAAAGTTGTACCCGCAGCACCACCCCAGTTGTACTCGCCCGCAGTGCTGACTTCCCCAACCAGGCCAGGGTCCAACACAAGACCAAAGCCAAGACCAAAGCCTGCACCCTGACGATTAAAACCCATGGGGATATCACCGAGATGGTTCATTGTCATCAGCTCGATGCTCTTCGGGCTGAGCAGACGGGTACCGTCCAGTTCACCGCCGTTGAGCAGCATCTGTGAAAAACGCATGTAATCCCGTGCAGTAGACAATAAGCCGCCACCGCCGCTTTCAAAAGCACCGCCATCCATGTACCGGGCACTTGCCGCTGCAGGCGCTACCACCAAATCAGGACCGGTTGCCGCGGCAAAAAAACCGCCGCCAGAGGTGCCTTCAGGCGCATACATCTGCGCCAGTCTGCCAATGTTTCCCGGCGCAATAGTGAAGCTGGTATCCGGCATATCCAGTGGTTCGAAGATACGCTTTTTCAGAAATTCACCAAAACTCATACCGCTGAGCACTTCGACCAGTCTGCCTTGTACATCAACAGCGACGCTGTAGTGCCACTTGGTACCGGGTTCATACTGAAGTGGCAGCTTGCCGAGGTCGGTAACAAATTCTTTGAGACTTTTATTCGGGTTGAGAATACCGGCTTCGCGATAAGCCTGGTCCACCTCGGTGTTGCCAAAAACACCATAGGTGAAACCTGCCGTATGGGTCAGCAGATCACGCACTGTCGGTTGTCGGCGTGGCTTGCGGGTCTGACCAGTTTTCTCCAGATCACCTTCACCCACCGTGCGGCTCGTCGTGCCGTCAGAAATGATGCCGGTAGCACCATCGGCGGTAGACAGTGCAACTTCCAGATTGGCCAGTTCAGGAATATAGCGGGCTATCGGATCGTTTAAGAAGAATTTACCTTCTTCATACAGCATCATCAGCGCAACCGCGGTAATCGGCTTGGTCATGGAATAGATGCGGAAAATGGTATCTTCCGTCATTGGTTTTCCAGCCTCTCGATCGGCCTGACCGTAGGTATTGGTATAAACAATCCTGCCGTTACGAGCAATCATGCCTAAGCCACCCACCATGGTGCCGTCTGCCACCCGTGCATTCATTAAATCTGTCAGGCGCTCCAGGCGTTCAGAAGATATGCCGACCCGCTCTGGCTTGGTAACCGGTAACTCTTTTGCTGCAACAGCACCTGCAAGCACAAGCAGCAGCGCGCATAAAAATAAGTGGTTCAGTGTTTTCATCTATCCCAATCCCCTTTTCGTTAGCCCTTCAGGCTAGCTAAAGCCAGAGCAAGACACAAATAGATTTGCTCACCTGCGCCATCAGACCTACCATCTGGAGTCCAGAAAAAAGGGAGAGCATCATGGCCATTTCACCTTCATCCACGGAAGAGTTACTGGTTGAGCAGGAAGGACACATCGTCACCATCACGCTGAATCGTCCAGAGCGGTTAAACGCCATCAGTCGCGCCATGCTGGGCGAGCTGTCGGCAAAAATGGTTGAGGCCGATAAAGACCCGGACGTGCGATGCATCATTCTGACAGGTGCCGGCCGGGGCTTCTGCAGCGGTCTCGATCTTATTGATACGTCAGATCGCATGGATGAAAGTGGCGACGTGAGTGGCGGTGGATCTAACCGACCACGACAACTGTTCGACTTGCGTGATGCACCCATCAACGTCATGTGGCATACCGATACACCGATTATCTGTGCGATAAATGGTGCAGCGGCGGGTTACGGCATGGACATGACACTGCTGTGTGACATGCGCATCATGTCTGAAAATGCCAAACTGGCTGCAGTCACCGCTAAACGTAATGTTGTGCCGGAAAGTGGTGGCACCTGGCTGTTGCCCCGCCTTGTTGGTTGGGCAAAAGCTGCAGAGCTGTACTATCGCGGCCGCACCATTGACGCGCAGGAAAGTCTTGAAATAGGTATCGTGAACGCTGTTGTACCTAACGACCAACTTATGGATACAGCCCGCGAGTGGGCCCAGGACGTTGCAGAGAATGCCCCTGTAGCCGTACAGACCACCAAACGCATGATGCGTATGGGTATGGAGGAGTCTTACGATACCGCTGTTGACCACCTCATGGTGCATCTCAGCGGCCTGTTTCAAAGCGAAGACTTTAAAGAGGGTCTGCAGGCATTCATGGAAAAGCGCAAACCCAACTTCACAGGTCGCTAAGCAACTTTAATCTGCTGCTTTGGCATCACGCCGAATGACCTGGGCACCTTCCGGGTCAATCGGCACACCATGCACGATGCGTGCGTTGGCATGCCCAAGCTGTTGCAACGACATGGCCGACTGCAGCGCACTCCATAAACCTTGCGCATCCTGGGCCTGGTTCACACTCTGCTTCGCCAGCCTCAACCCCATTGCCGGGCGCTGAGCAATACGCTCAGCCATTTGTGTTGTAAAACTTGTCAGCTCAGCGGCTGGAACCACCTGGTTAACCATGCCACAGGTTTTAGCTTCTGCTGCTGACATCATGCCACCGGTAAACAGCAGTTCCTTGGCTTTACGCACGCCAAACTCCCAGGGGTGGCCAAAATACTCAACACCGTTGACGCCAAAGGCGACAACCGGATCGGAAAAAGTGGCGTTCTCTTCCGCTATGATCAAATCACACACCCACACCAGCATCAGCCCGGCAGCGATCACCTTGCCCTGCACCTCAGCAATGGTGGGCTTCGGCAGGTTACGCCAGCGCCAGCATAAACCCAGGTACAGCTCTTCCTCCATAGCCTGCTGGCCAGCCTGGCCGGGTTGATCAAACCCGCTCCACGTGCCTACCGTTGCGAAGTCTGACATCTGTGTATCGTCACGCAGATCATGACCTGAGGAGAAGTGTGGGCCATTTGCTGCCAGCACAATGACTTTCACCTGATCATCGCGAGCGGCCAGATCAAATGCGTCATTAAGCTCGTACAGCATCTGCTTGTCCTGGGCATTGCGCTGCTCCGGTCGATCCAGCGTAATGCGTGCCACACCACTATCCGCTACCTCATAAACCACCGTCGAAAACTGTGTCATCTCACCCTCTACGCCTTAGAATAGAGGCTGATGTTAGCAATACCTATTGCCTGGAGTACACGGGCGTGCAACTGAACAGTCCTGGGTCGATAAACTGGCGCTGGTGGGCCGCAGCCGGGCTCTTCAGCCTGGGCTTTATCGGCCTGCTCAGCGGCACATCCTTGAGCGAACGCCCGGATGTCGTTGAATCCAGCTGGCTGACCAAGGCTTATTATGCGCTGGGCTTGTTTGTGGTTGGTGGCCTGGACATCGGTACCCCCCAGGGTGGCACCTGGTGGTCTCGCAGCATGTTATGGGTGGCTTACTTCGGCGCTCCTTTTCTGACCGCTTCTGCAGTCATCGACGCTCTGATACAGGCTATGTCCAGAGATAACTGGCATCTACGACGCATGCAGAACCACATTATTGTTTTCGGTTCAGGTGCTTTAACGCTCAGCTACCTGCGTCTGCTGCGCAGGAACGGCAGCAAGCAAAGTGTCATCGTGGTTGATAAACACTTTGATCCCGTCAGGGAACAGGAGCTGATCAACAAGTTCGGGGTGACCACCATCGTCGGTAATCTGACCCATGATTACCTGTTGCAGCAAATGCGTCTGCATAAAGCCCGCAGAGTGCTGCTGTTTGGCGACGACGACTTTGAGGCGTTTGAAGCTGCCACACGGATTCTGGCCATGGCACCATCCCTGGCGGGCAGCCTTATTCTGCACTGTCACAACCTGCGCTTCATGCGTTCGCTGCAGGACACTGAACTGGCTCGGAGCTGTCACACCTTCAATACCTACAACCTCGCGGGTAGCGGTTTTGTCGATGATTATCTGGTGGGACATTTCCATGAAACCAAATCCCGCGACGTGGTTGTGATAGCCGGTTTCGGTAGATTCGGGCAATCTGTTCTGGAGGGGCTGCAAAATGTTGCGGACGGTGAGATTGAACACGTCTGCGTGATTGATATTGATGCTGACCGACGCGTCCTGGTAGCCGCAGAACAGGAAAAAATTGGCGAGGGTTACAAACGCACAGTCTTTGAGGGTGATGTGTCCCACCCGGTGGTATGGGAACAGTTAGCGCAAACGGTCAACCTGGGTGAGGCTGAGCCGACCGTGATCCTGGGTACCGGGCGCGAGCAGGACAATCTGCGGACCGCGTTATGGATAAAGGAACGCTACCCCAATGCCCTGGTGTTTGCCCGTACCAATGATATCTCCAGATTTGCTTCCAGTGTTGGTGCCAGTCGCGACATCAGAAACATCAGCATCACGCAACTGATGGAAGATCACATACCGGGCCATTGGTTGAAATAGGTCACTTCGTCAGCCGGTTTCCGATCTGCGGGTTTAAGGCGCGCATTTTTTGTATAACCAACGGGCAACATCACCAGATGGCAATGATCATCCGGCATCTGCACAATCTCGGCCACCTCAGACTGGCGCGCTGATAACAAAGTTGTCCACGTAGCGCCAATACCTCTGACCCGCAGGGACAACATCAAAGACCAGGCGGCTGGTAGAATCGAGCCGTAATAGGCCACCTCAGCTGCCGTGTCCTGTGTACTACCTCTAACTCGACATGGTGCGCAGACAAATATAAGCGCGGGCATTTCAGGCAGGTTATTCAGTAACGCATTGTGCGTGGGTTTCATGTCCATACCCCGCTGCTCCAGCAACGTGGTCAGAACTTCACCATAAAGCAGTGCCAGCTGATTTTTAGCCTGGCGCTCGTCTACCACAACAAAGCGCCAGTTTTCACCAGCCAGTCCCGTAGGCGCCTGGACTGCGTTATCTATGCAATCCAGCAACACCGAGCGCTCTATGGGTCGCTGCAGATCGAGATTTCGCCGCACCGAACGGGTCGTGCGCAGCAAGTGGTCAAAATTTTCTATCTCCAACAGAGCTACCTCGGGCATCAAATCGATTTACAGCCTACAATGGCGCCTGACGTAGAACCAAGACATTCAATGGCAAAACTTTCCGTATTAGATTTATCCCCCATCAATGAAGGGCAAACTGCAAGCCATGCACTGGCCAACTCTTTGAGTCTGGCTCAGCATGCTGAAGCTCTGGGTTACCATCGTTACTGGGTAGCCGAACACCACAATATGCCTGGCATTGCCAGCGCAGCTACCGCTGTTGTTATCGGGCATATTGCCGATGGCACAAAGCGAATCCGGGTTGGTGCTGGCGGAATCATGTTACCCAATCATGCACCCATCATGGTGGCCGAGCAGTTTGGCACGCTCGAAGCTCTGTTTCCCGGCCGAATAGATCTGGGATTGGGTCGCGCGCCGGGAACCGATGGCGTTACTGCGCAGGCACTGCGACGAACGCTCAATTCAGATCCTAATAAGTTCCCCCAGGATGTGCTCGAACTGCGCGAATATCTCAAAGATGCGCAGCCCAACGCACGGGTACGTGCGGTGCCCGGTGAAGGCAGCCACGTACCGTTATATATTCTCGGCTCCAGCCTGTTTGGCGCCCAACTGGCGGCCATTCTCGGCTTGCCATTTGCTTTTGCCTCGCACTTTGCGCCTGCTGCCATGATGCAGGCGCTGGACATCTATCGCAGCGAATTTGATCCGTCAGAACATCTGGATGCGCCGTACGCAATTCTGGGTTACAACATCTGTGCAGCCGATACCGAAGAAGAAGCGCGATACTTACGCACTTCCGGGTTACAGGCTTTCTTGAATCTGCGCTTTGGCAATCCGGGCAAGCTGCCACCACCGGTGAAAGATTTTGATAACACGCTGTCTGCTCAGCAACAGCAGGTAATGGCGCAGATAAGCTCTGCGGCCTCGGTAGGCACCGCAGACCAGGTGCGTCAGGATGTAGAGGGATTTCTGCAACAGACCCAGGCTGACGAACTGATTATCACCAGCCAGATTTATGATCACGAAGCACGTTTGCGCTCTTATGAGATTGCCAAACAAGCCTGCTGCGGCTTGTAAGGCATTATTCCACTTGCAGGCTGTCTCGCCTGAGGCCTAGGGCATAAACCAGATCGGTGAAGACCAGGCGCGATCCTGAATCACAGCCTGCATGTCTGGCCTCGGGGTGACGCCCGCCCTGATGGCATCGTAGGTTGACCAGCGACAGCTTGGATTCTCCAGCACCCGCACGTAGTAAAAGGCGCGCTGGTTGGGGTCAAACTCCGGATCCTGCCAGACGGTTACAAGCTCAGCGTTACCTTTGCCCGGTGTTGTTGAACAGTCCGTCAGATCCACACCTGCACCATTATCCGGGCAACGTCCTGTCGCTGGATCGACGGCCAGCCCATCACCACAAGCCACGTCAATCACACTTTCGTAAGCTTCCCCATCAGCCAGCCAGCCTTTCACAATCTGCAGACGTTGCAGATTCTGGGTATCCGGATCTTTACTCGCCCAGAGATAAAACGACGGTGTTTTGTCGCCGTCGCGCAGCAGATCTGAACCCATCGGCACGCCTCCGGCATAAGCCTGTTCGATGGCGTTATCCGCATTCATCAGATCATCAGACAGATCAAACCCGGCAAAAAAGCGAACTTTGATATGCGGACCACTGGTGCTGAACGTTTCTTTGCGCCGCATGGCATCATAAATAGCATCGCGGGTGTTCGATTCCGCCCACACCCCAGCCAGGCCTGAAGCGCCCCAGTATTGCGATGCACCTTCGGCATATTGCGGATCTCCTTCGGGCGAACTGTCTAACGGCACGGAGCCACGCAGTTGCGGCTCGATGTCCATCAGACCGGTTTTGCTCCAGTAATTGTCTTCTTCAAAAGAACCCGCAGCGTTGTGTGTATCCGAGGCACCAATGACACCAAACTTGAATGGGTTAAAGCCTTGTTCCGCCTCCATTTTCAGACCATTTAAATAGGCCTCACGCACGTAGCTGCCATTGGGCTGTGAAGGTAGTGTACTGGCCACTCGGATCGGCATGATTTCAAAGTCAGCCCATTCATCATTCGGCGACAGCAGAGGATGCGTATCGGAGGTGCCTTTCACCTGGGTGTTCTCAACCAGCGGCTCGTTACGCATACGCTGTTCCGCATAAGCGGCATCGATCGGTACATCCGAGTTATAACGGACATCGGTGAACATCCACCCGTTAGAACCATTTGAATTATGGGGAATAGCCAGTGACTCACGGCCTTCGGCACGATTGGCGTCCATCCAGTCCCAGAGGTCTTCCGGATCAGAGGAATCCAGGCGACTGAACGGTTGCGTTGGCACATCCCCACCTTTGAAGATTACGTTGCGATGCAGGTTTTCGAATTCCGGTCCGGAAGTGGTGTACTCATAGCCGATAAACGTTGTGAAATTGCCGGGATCATTGTGACGTTCTGCAGCTTCAATAATTTCCCGCCAGGCGCTGCGCGCCACATTACGATCGTCAAGATCATCTTCGCCCCCGTCCTGCAGAGAAACCAGGTGTCCGATCACAGACTGAAAGGCGGCCGTTGAACCTTCGGCAGAAGTTGCACCGGCAACAACATCAGACAATCTGTGTTCTGCAAAATCACCCTGTTTTGAACCCAGCGCCCGCATCATACCGAGATAAAAAGCGTGGTCCGACACAGCGAGGAAATCCAGCGGCTTCTTCATCTGCATCTGAAAACCTGACGCATGAGAAATAGCTGCACCTTTGGCAAACTCATACGCATCATCAGGGGTCCCTCGCGTACCCATGAGATAGGCGTCAAAAGACAGCACCGTATGGATGTGTGTATCGCCAAAGTAGGCGTTACGCTGCGGATTGCTGGTGATCCCAGGATCGCTCTCCTGGGCTGTGGCGTCAGGCGCCGCCTCGGCGACAGGTTCTGTGGCCGGCGCGTCACTCGCCTGGTCCTGGCCGCAACCCATTAGTATCAGACACCCCAAAACTACAACGCCTAGTCGCATTGCTCTCCCCTTAACTAACAATACCCTCAAAGAAGAACACTACGCCTGGGCGGCATGCCTTTCAACCGGCATGCCTGGCGTTTTCTGAACGCTACCCGTTGGGGTTAATCAGATATTTCTTACCGGTTGCCTGCTCGGCATAGGTTTGTAAGACATCCACTTTCAGCGCCTCGCGCAGAGAGATCTCAGCGGCATAACTGCTGGCAAAGGTGGTGCGCACCTCATCTGCCACGCGCTGACGTAATTCGTTGGCTTTGTCGCGGCCCACTTTCTGCAGGAACGGTGTCAGCAACCAGCCTCCCAGACTCCAGGACATACCATAAGCACGACGCAGCACCGTCGGCGATCGATCCAGGCCACCATAGATATAAGCCTGCTTATGCTGGGTGGATCCGTAGCGGCTGTATTCAGAGGCCGTTGCAATCGCTGCAGCCTCCATGGCTGTCAGAATCTGACTGGCCAGCTCACCACCACCGGTTGCATCAAACGCAAGGTACGCGCCGGTTGCGGCGATTGCATCCGTGAGATCCTGCTGAAATGAATCCTGACTGGAATCACAGACGTATTTTGCACCCAGGTCTTTCAGCAAGGCCGCCTGTTCTGGTTTACGCACAACGTTCACCAGCGGCACATCGTCTGCAATGCAGATTTTCTGCAGCATCTGACCCAGGTTCGACGCCGCAGCGGTATGGATAAGTCCGCTGTAGCCTTCCATGCGCATGGTTTCAACCATGCCCAGAGCAGTTAATGGATTGACAAAACAGGACGCGCTTTCAGCAGGTGTGACACCCTCATGCATAACCAGGGCCTGCCCCACATGCAGGGTTCGATACTGGCTGTACATCGCACCCCCCAGCACTGCAACGGTTTTCCCCATCAAGGCCTGCGCCTCAGGAGAACTACCCGCGGCAATCACCACACCAGCACCCTCATTGCCCACAGGTAAAGATTCGTCAAACCGGCCTGCCATGTGTTTCAACAGACCATCGGGGATATCAGCGCTGAGAGTTGGCGCGCTGTCACTGCCACCCTGCACGGCTGTAGATAAATCTGCCATACCCACCAGCAACCCCAGATCGGAGGGGTTGATGGGAGAAGCCTCTACCCGAACAAGAATCTCATTCTCGCCCGGCGGCTTTACATCGACTTCCTGCAGACTCAACTCCAACTTGCCGGCGGAAGTCACCAGGGACTCCAGCTGCAACCCACTTTTAGGTATATCGCTCATTACGTTCTCTCCTGATAAAAGACGGGTACCTTCCCCTGATCTGGCACCAATGGCAATAGTCTGTCAGCAAGTTAAACTGGGACACTTCTGAGAAGGAGAATGTTCTGCAAGCTGTTACCGCCGAGACGATAAAGAAGATTTTTCCCGGCGCTGCCCTGCAGGATCTGGGTACCCCGGATCTGACTTACGTTGACTGGGGCGTACTGGACTACTTTGGCTGGATCCACCCGGCCGGACATGCGGGATGTGTCGTCGTGCCGATCAACGGTGAACTACGGGGCATGCAACTGCGGCGCATGAAGAATCACAGCGCCAGGCCGCGCACACATATGTGCAGCTGGTGCCACCACGTTTATCGCAGCCGCGGTACTGCCATGTTCTCTACCCAGGTGGTCGGTACAGACGGCCGCCGCCGCATCGGCAATTACATCTGCCAGAACCTCGATTGCAGCATTCGAATTCGTAATCTGGCCAGCGACCCACCTACTTATCTACCTGAAACTATTGAACTTTCTCACAAAGTCTGGCGTTTACAGACCAACATCGGCAGCTTCATGGCGCGGGCAAATTTACTCGCGGACCTGCTCTGACCGAGCGCATTTCAACGGCACATTCGGTTATACTTTCGGGCTTGTTTTGCGCAAGTGGCTTTGAGCTCGTGCTACAACAACGCCAACAGAAAAAAAGCCAAATCAAATCTTTTCGAATTTAAAAATGACATGCGGAGCTGAGCATGAACTTAGATGACTTTAGACAGGAAGCCCGTAGCTGGCTGGATGAAAACTGTCCGCAGGAAATGCGCCTGGGTGCGGTGCACTTTGAGGACGCTTATGAGGTCTACCAGACAGATGCTGCCAACACCTGGCGCGACCGAGCTGCAGCGCGTGGCTGGACAGCACCCACCTGGCCTACGGAATATGGTGGCGGCGGATTAAGCAAAGCAGAAGCGAGCGTGCTCAGTGAAGAACTCGTGCGCATCAAAGCATTGCCACCTGCTACCGGCATGGGCCTTGCCATGATTGGCCCAACCCTTTTAGAGATGGGCACAGAAGATCAGCGTCAACGACACCTGCCAAAGATTGTTACCGGCGAAGCACAGTGGTGTCAGGGTTACTCTGAGCCCGGTGCTGGCTCTGACCTGGCAGGGCTGCAGACCAAGGCGGTTCTGGACGGTGATCAGTTCATTCTGAACGGTCAGAAAATCTGGACGTCTGGCGCTCAACATGCCAACTGGATGTTTGCGCTGGTACGCACAGACCCTGAAGCACCGAAACACGAAGGCATCAGTTTTGTGCTGCTGCCCATGGATCAGCCCGGTGTTACGGTTAAACCGATCAAGCTGATCTCAGGCTCTTCGCCGTTCTGTGAAACCTTCTTCGACAACGCGATTGCCCAGCGCATCGATCTGGTTGGCGAGCTCAACAAAGGCTGGAGTGTCGGTAAACGTCTGTTGCAGTACGAGCGCAATGGTGCAACCCGTCGTGCGCCTAAATCGAGCAAGAAAAAGCCGACCCTCAATGTCTACGCGAGTGTGGCCAAGCAATATATCGGCGAAGACGATCAGGGCAGAATTGCAGACCCTGCCGCGCGCGACGAAGTGCTGACCCAGGTGATGCAGGAACGCGCGCTGGCATTAACCACTCAGCGTGTGCTGGATGAAAGTCAGTCCACTGGTGCACCCGGCGCCGCAACGTCAATTTTCAAGCTGGTGGGTTCCACTCTGTCAAAGCAGGGTTCACAACTGAAGTCTACATTACGCGGCACGGCTGGCCTGGTGTGGGAAAGTGACGAGTTCAGCGAAGAGGAACTGGAATCTACCCGATCCTGGCTGCGGGACCGCGCAGTGACCATTTACGGTGGCACCAACGAAGTCCAGCAGAACATCATCGCCAAACGCGTTCTGGGTCTGCCTGACTAACGACCGGTATATACGGGGTCGCGCTTTTCAACAAAGGCGCGCATCCCTTCTTTTGCATCTTCGGTACGCGAACACAGAATCTGGTTACGATTTTCAATGGCCATCGCCGACTCCAGACTGTTGGCGTCGATCGCCATGTTGAGCCCTTCTTTGGTCAGGCGCAGTCCCATGGGTGACGTCGTCAGCATTTCCTGCAGATAGCTGTCAGCAGCACCAGCCAGTTGTTCAGGTTCGACAACCTCAGAAACCAGACCTGTCGCCAGCGCCCGCTGGGCATTGATAAAGCGACCCGTCAACATCAACTCAGACGCCAGTGAAGTGCCCACCAGACGTGGTAGAAAGTAAGACGTACCCATATCACAAGCCGATAAGCCAATCCGTATAAACGCTGCGTTCATACGCACGTTGTCTGCAACTATGCGGATATCTGAAGCCAGTACAAACGCAAATCCACCACCACACGCGGGCCCCTGGACCAGCGAGATAATGGGTTGAGGACAACGACGCATGAGGATATAAACTTCCGCCAGATAACCTTGAAAGCCCCAACCGGCGCCCACCGGACGATGTCCGGCACTGTCCACCATGTCATCTGCCTGTTTAATATCCAGCCCCGCGCAGAAAGCGCGTCCCGCGCCGCTCATGACCACAACCCGCGTATCGGTGTTTTCCAGCAGGCTGGAAAAATAGTCACGCAGTTCGGTGACCATTTGTGTGTTGATTGAATTCAGCGCTTCCGGTCGATTCAACATCAAGCGATCCACCGGTCCCTGGCGATCAACGGCAATGGTTTCGTATTCAAGTGTGCTCATGGTTATCCCCGCTCATTTTTTGAACGCCGAGTATAGCCCGAGGCGCATGGTGTTTTTCACCTTGCGAAGTGTTTCGCGTAATATGAAAGTTCGACAAGGGAGAGAGTCTTAGATGCAACATGCACTGAGTGGGGTTCGAATTTGTGATTTCACCGGCCAGCTGGCCGGTGCCGGTGCCACCAAGTGGCTGTCGGCATTTGGTGCAGAAGTCATCCGCATAGAAGACCCTGTACGCCAGGGTCGCTGGGACATTCTGCGCGGCATGGAACCGTTTAAAGAAGGCCAGCGGGGGCTCGATTACGGCGGTGGCTTTAACAACCACAACACCGACAAGCTGGGTATCACGCTCAACGTACGCACTGAACGAGGCAAAGAACTCCTGACCGAACTGATAAAAATCTCTGACGTTGTCAGCGAGAATTTTGCTGCCGGAGTATTGGAGAAGTGGGGATTTGGCTATAGCCAGCTCAAAGCGATCAAAGAGGACATCATCTATGTATCCAATTGCGGCTTTGGTCACCAGGGTCCCTACAGTCAATACAAAACCTGGGGACCCATCGTGCAGGCGGTTTCCGGTTTGACCTACACTTCCGCTTTACCGGACCAGGAGCCGGCTGGCTGGGGTTATTCCTATATGGATCATTCAGGCGGGTATTACATGGCGATGGCCATCATGCTGGCACTGTTGCATAAACAGAATACCGGTGAAGGCCAATGGGTTGACCTCGCCTGCACCGACGCCGCGCTGACCCTTAACGGCCCTGCTCTGCTGGATCACAGCATCAACGGAACACCAACACCGCCAAGCGGCAGCGTCAATTCAAACCGCAGTCAGTACCTGAACATGGCGCCGCACGGCATTTACCGATGCAGCGGCGACGACAACTGGATAGCGCTGAGCATCCGCAACCAGCAGGAATGGTCAGCGCTGGCGCAGTACATCAACGCGAGCTGGACAAGAGATTTCGACAATGAAGACTATCGGCTGAAACATCAGGACGCACTGGATACGCAGATCAACCAATGGACATGCAACTTTGATAAAAGCAGTCTGAGCGATGCGCTGCAGAAACTGCCCGTCCCAGCGAGCCCGGTTTTAAAACCACAGGAGCGTATCGATATAGTCCCTGATACAGAGGTGTTCGGCTTATGGCCAACCGTTGAACACAGCGCCATGGGTGACGTACGCGTAGATGGCCTGCCTGTGCACCTCTCGGAGACCGATTGGCAGATGCAGCGGGGAGCACCCTGCCTCGGCGAACACAATCACGACGTGTTGAGTCGCCTGTTAGGGCTGAATGACGATGAGATTGAAACCCTTGCGGCGGAGGGTGTGATATGAGTGCGTTAAGAGGCCTTCGTGTCATCGAACTGGCTGATGAAAAAATTGCCTTTGCCGGTAAGTTGATGGGTGACATGGGTGCAGATGTGATACTGATTGAACCGGAAGCGGGCGACCCCAGCCGTCACTATCCACCGTTTCTGGATAACAAATCCGGAGAGAATCGAAGTCTGCACTTCTGGCATTACAATACGAGTAAGCGCGGTATTACGCTGGATCTCGAAGCCCGGGAAGGTCAAACCCGGTTTATCCAACTCATAAAAGGTGCGGACATTCTGCTTGAGTCTCAGCCAACTCAGCGTCTGCAGCAGCTGGGGCTGGACTACGAAACGCTGGCACAACTCAACCCCAGGCTCATCCACATCGCTGTCACCCCATACGGACGCGACAATCCGAAGAGTGATCTGCCGGTGACCGACCTGACCTTGATGGCCGCTGGCGGTCCGCCCTGGAGTTGCGGCTACGACGATCATGATCTACCGCCAGTGCGAGGCTGGGGCAATCAGGCTTTTCATACTGCCTGTCATTTTGCCTTCATGTCAGCACTGACGGCTTTGTTGTTCCGCAACAGCAGCGGCAAAGGCCAGTTCATTGATGTCTCTATGACCGCAGCACTCAATGTCACCACCGAATCTGCCAGTTACGCCTGGCTGGTCAACGGCAGCACGGTTCTGCGCCAGACCGGACGACACGCCGCTACGGTACCCACCGGGGAAACCCAGATGCAGTGTGCTGATGGGCGTTACGTCAATACCGGTGTGCCCCCACGTTTTCCGGCAGAGTTTGCAAAACTCCTCAACTGGTTACGCCAGCTCGATCTGGAGAGTGCATTACCGGAAGCTGTTTTTCTCGAGATGGGCGCTCAATGGGAAGGGCCTTTTGATCTGTCGCTGATCGGCAGTGATGACACCATCACGGCGATTTTCAGTGCCGGCAGAGAAGCATTGAAACTGATTGCCACCTCAGTGGATGCGCAGGCATTTTTCATCGGCTGCCAGGATGCTGGACTGGCCGTCGGCCCCATCAACAGTCCGACTGAAGCATTTGAAGATCCACATTTCAAAGCCAGAGGCTTTCATGTGCAGGTTCCGCATGAAGATTCAGGCCGGACCTACACCTATCCGGGCGCGCCCTATCAGCTGCCAGCCAGCCCGTGGCGCATCTCACGCCGCGCGCCAAAGCTGGGAGAGCATACTCAGGAGGTACTGGCTGAGCTGTCGTAAACCAGTTGGCCGTCAATCCAAGTTGCCTGCACTTTGACGCTGGTCAGGTCAGCATAAGCCTGTTTGATCGACCGATCTAAAAGAACCAGATCTGCCGGCAGGCCGGGCGCAATTTCCCGCACCTTTCCACCAGGCGCCTGGGCAGAACTCAGGTAACCCGACAGCGCGACTGCCGGCGTTACCGCCTCACTCGGGTTCAACACGCTACCGTCTGCACAACAGCGCGTCACTGCAGTGGCCATACACAGCCAAGGATTCAAGGGCCCATAGGGCGCATCAGAACTGGACACTGCTGATATACCGGCAGCAAGCAACGACGCAAAAGGGTAGATATGCGGCCGGTCTGCCGCATCTGCATCGCGTTGATAACGGGCACCGCGCGCCCAGACAAAGCCAGGCTGGGTGACAACCGTTGCACCGCTATCCTGCAATTGCGACAACACGTCAGGACGTACAACACCACCGTGTTCAATCCGGTCTGATGGGCTGTACCCGGCCTGCTGCAGTGCTGCCAGCGCAAACACCAGTTCAACATGGCTGACACAGTGAAATGCAACACTGCGACCACGATGTCTGGCTGCAACAATTCTTTCCACCAACAGATCAACAGGCGGCAGATCATCTTCATCCAGCATGATTTTAAGCGGCCCTGCTGACAGACTGTCGTCTCCCATAACGTACAGGTGTTGCAACAAGTGGCCGCTGCGTTGAGCAGCAGTGAATACCTCTATTGTGTTTTGATTGTTGGTGTAGGAGGTATCTGTCACGCCGGTTATGCCAAAGGCAGCCAGCCTGTTGGACAAAGGACGTAGATCAGGCGCCTCCCCATTGAGGCGGGCACGCAACCAGCCATCTGAGCGCCATATTCGACCTGTTGGAACCCCCGCTCCGTCCCGTTCGATGCCAGCATGACTGGATTCATCAATCTGCAGTGCCTGCAAAGCAAGGGAATTCAATACCCAGAGTTTGCCGCTGGCGTGCTGCAACCGGACAGGCACCGGTCCGCTGAGCTGATCAAGTCTGTACCGATCAAGATCTCCAGCCACGCTTTCATGATACCCCACAACTCTTCGCCAACCCGATAAGGGCGCCTGACTGATGAGGTTTGCCAGACCGGTTTCATCCCCTGGCTGCAGCGCGGAACAATCTACTGACGCTGCAGCTGTGGCTGTGGCAAACAGGTGGATGTGATGGTCGTGTAACCCCGGTAACAAGGCGCAACCCCTGGCCTCAATTACGGGTTCATCTGCAGGCACAAGATCTGCACCTACCTCTACTACAGTGTCTGCTGTACGCACATCAACAAGACGTCCTGCAATTTCCGCGTTTTTGATCAACACACCTGCTGTACCGGTATACTGGAATGCATGCCTGAACCCATATCAATAAAAACCTTTAACGCCATCACCAGTTCACCCAGCCTGATTCTGGATCACAGCCTGGCATTGGGCTGCGAGTGCCTGATTGTGGATTGCAGCGGGGAACTTTCAACCCCTGTTGCCAATGTACCCTGCCAGACCGTATTGATTGGCATCGGTGCATCAGCGTCACAAACACTGCCTTTTGACCTGCTGGTTGATAACGATGATGTATTAACGTCAGTCTGCGCAGGCATTGCCGCGCAACCTGAGGCCGCTTATGTGCTGACCCAGGTGTTAAGACACAACCAGAACAGCAACGCTTCTGATGGACTGCTGGCAGAATCTTTGGCCTATTCTACGTTACAAAGTGGTGCTGGATTTAAACGTTGGATTGAGACACAACCTTCGAAAGCCACTGCCACGGAAGAGACAAAACCTTTGCTTGTCGAACGCCATGAAGCCTCTTTATTCTTAACTCTGAATCGCCCCGCTGTGCACAATGCTTACGACACTGCTCTCAAAGACGCCCTGTGCGAGGCACTTGAGCTTGTCCATAGTGATCCCAGCATCTCCACTGTCAGCCTCGCCGGCAACGGTGCCTCGTTTTGCGCAGGCGGTGATTTGTCTGAGTTCGGGTCATTTGACAATCCCGCAACCGCTCACTTAAGTCGAACCACCCGAAGCGCCGGCAGATTACTCAGCGGCCTGACCATTAACACTCAGGCTTACCTGCATGGCGCATGTATTGGTGCTGGCATTGAACTACCCGCCTTCTGCAATAACATTGAGGCGCATCCAGATACCTTTTTTCAGCTACCCGAAGTAGCTATGGGCTTGATTCCCGGCGCAGGTGGCACGGTTAGTGTTCTGCAGCGGATAGGCCGTCAAAAGACCGCGCTGATGGCCATCAGCCATCAGCGTGTTGATGCACAAACCGCTCTCAGGTGGGGGTTAATTGACAGCATCACCAGCCAGGCGAGCTTTCACAATACGGCGTAGCAGCTTACCTGTTTCGTTGTAAGGCAGTTCATCCCATACCTCCATGAGCTGCGGCACGCGAGAGCTGCGCAGGTGTTCTTTCACAAAAGCCTGCAGCTCTGCAACATCTATGGTTTTGTCTTTGCGCGCCACTACAGCGGCAGCGACACCCTCACCCCACTGCTCATCCGGCACCCCAACAACCGCTGCATCCAGCACGGTTGGGTGAGCCAGCAGCACATCTTCAATTTCGCCTGGCGACAGATTCTCACCACCACGCACGATGACGTCGTCGGCCCGACCTTCGAGGAAAAGATAACCCTCTTCGTCCATGCTGCCGGCGTCTCTTGTTGGAAACCAGCCTTCGGCGTCAGTTACCGAGCCGCGACCTTCGTATTCACCGGAGACCTGTTCACCACGGACGTATATTTCACCTCGCTCACCGGCACCCAGCACGCGACCTTCTTCGTCGCGGATCTCAATTTCAACACCAGGCAAGGCTTGACCAACAGAGACCAATCGACGGCGCAGCTGTTCATCGCTGCTGGCCTGTGCAATGCGATGTTGTTCCGGACCCAAAACCGCGATGGTGGAACTGGTTTCCGTTAACCCGTAAGCGTTCGAGAAATCAGTATCCGGAAACAGCACCATGGCTTTTTCAATCACGCTGAGCGGCATTTTGCCGCCGCCATAAGAAAGATTCTTCAGGTGCGGCATGTTGGCTGATTCTTGCCCTTCGAGTGCATCAACAATGCGCGCGAGCATCGTCGGCACAACAAAGGCGGTGGACACTTTGTGCTGACGTGCCAACTCAATCCAGGCCTCAGCGCTGAAGTTAGGCAACTGTACAACGTGCCGACCGGAGTACACGGAACTCAGTACAGCTGCAATACCCGCTATATGATAAGGCGGCACACACACCAATGCCGCCTCGTCTTCCTCAGCACAGGCAAACTCAACAGAACTTAAGATATAAGACACCAGGTGCTTATGGCGCAGGACCGCAGCTTTGGGCACGCCGGTTGTACCACTGGTAAACAGCAGCACGGCTACTTCATCCGGATCCATCGACCAGTCTGCATCAAGTACGTTGGCATGGTTGTCATCGTCAATAAAATAGCTGGTAGTTGAACACTGTACGTCGTTCAACTCTCCCAGCGCCGGTACCCGTTTTGGTTCGGTGACCAGAAAAGCGGGTGTCACCCGCTCGAGCAATGCTGCAATTTCTGCATCCGTGAGCCGGTAGTTCAGCGGCACATAAGGCACGCCTGCCCAGGCGCTGGCAAACAGGCTTACCGGTGTCGCCAGATTACTGACATCGAGCTTCACCAGACGTTGCGCCTTGCTGTTTCTCACACTGGCACCACGGGCGCGGGCTTTTTCAAACAGCTGCGCATAAGTCAGGCTGACGCCGGTGCTGCCATCAGTAAAGGCGACCCGATCAGGAAACGCGCCACTGGTCATCTCCAGAAGCATCATTATGTTCATGTGTGTTCGCCGGTTAGTCTGTTTTTGGCAGTTTCTTGGTATCTTTCTGCAGCAGCAGTTCGCCGTTCACCGCCAGGCTGCCCTGGCCCGCTTTGACACAAAGCACTTCAAGAGCTTCATCAGCGGTGATGTAACGCTTACCAATCACAATGCCAACCGCATGTTCCGGGTTAATCTCTGCTGCGGCAGCTTCGTCCCCAGGCAAAAGCATGGGCGCACCGCCACAGGTAATATCAATATCACCACCGGGTGTTGCCACCACCATGATTTCTCCATCACAAACACTACTTTTCAGGCGTGCACCTGTCTTGAGTTCTGGCATGTTCCCCTCTTAGATCACTAGATTTAAACCCAGCCCTGATTCTATGGACAACTGTCGCAGTTGACAAAGCATTGCGCAAATCAGTCTACTGGGCGCCATTATTTGGGGAATAAAAGAGAAGAAACCGTCTATGAGAACAGCAATATCAATCGGCTCGGCGTATTACAACGGCGAAGACTGGGACAAAATGGTGGCCTACACTCAGGCCGCAGACAAGTTCGGCGTGGATCAGGCCTGGTCTGCTGAAGCCTGGGGCATGGATGCGATCGTGCCACTGGCGTACCTCGCTGCAAAAACCGAACGTATCAAGCTCGGTACCGGCATCATGCAGATCAGCGCTCGGGTACCGTCCATGATCGCCATGACCGCGCAGAGCCTGGATACCGTATCCAACGGCCGCTTCATTCTAGGTCTTGGCGTCAGCGGCCCTCAGGTTGTGGAGGGATTACATGGCGCAGCGTTTGCAAAACCGCTCTCCCGGATGCGCGAGTGTGTAGAGATTCTGCGTCTCGGACTGTCCGGTCAGAAATTAGCCTATGAAGGTGAACACTATCAATTGCCGCGCAAGGGGGGCGAAGGTAAAGCCATCCGGCTGTCGCAACCTCCCCGCCCGGATCTGCCCATCTACCTGGCAACCCTGGGACCTAAATCGCTGCAGATGACCGGTGAGATGGCAGATGGCTGGTTAGGCACCTGTTTCCTGCCAGAACACAACCACGTTTTCTTTGGCGACTTGCAGGCCGGCGCAGACAAAGCAGGTCGCAGTCTCAAAGACATCGACATTCAGGCTGGTGGCTATTTTGAGGTCGGTGAAAACGTTGAAGAACTCATCGCCGCACGTAAACCCGGCATGGCCTTTACCCTCGGCGCCATGGGTTCACCCAAAACCAATTTCTACAACGATGCTTACTGTCGCGCCGGTTTTGAGGACACCACTAAAGAAGTTCAAAAGCTCTGGGTAGATGGCAAACGTGACGAAGCCATTCGCCGCGTGCCCGACGACCTGGTTCTGATGGCAAACCTGATAGGAACTGAAGACATGGTCGCCGCGCGCCTGAAAGCTTTTGCTGAGGCCGGCGTGAATACACTCCGGCTGGCGACAGGTGGAGAAACCTGGGAAGAGCGGACCGCCGCTTTAGATGCCGCAATGGATCTCATCAAACGCACCGGCGCGTGAGTGTAGAGATTCAGCGGCGCCACGCCGTGCGCGGTCTGCTGGTGGATGAAGCAAGCGCCTCGGTCCTGCTCATCCACACGCATATTCCTGACAGTGGCAAACTCATCTGGCTGGCACCAGGTGGCGGCAGAGAACCTGGCGAAAGTGAAACCGAGTGTTTGTTCAGAGAACTGGAAGAAGAAACCGGTCTCGTCACCCGCGCGAGCAAAGGCGCAGTCTGGGTGCGACAGAAAGTATTCAAACTGCACCGCCAGACCTTCGATCAGCATGAAACATTTCACTGGGTGCCAGTAGCCAAATTTGAACCAACAGGAGACAACAATCCCGCCATTGAAGAACGCGACATCTTTCGCGGGTTCAGATGGTGGACGCTGGATGAGATGCGCGATGCGCGGGATGAAATTTTTGTTCCCCTGACCTTCGCCGATGAGTTTCACAAACTGTTAACCCAGGGCCTGCCGGATACACCTATTGACGTTGGTCTTTAAAACTCCAGATTCTTCTGTGGTCGTATAACAATTTCGTCAACGCCAATATTCGAAGGTTGCCGCAACACATAAGATACCGCATCAGCTAATGCTTTCGGGTTACCGATCTGCTTGCTGAGGCCTTCGTGAATCGCGATCAGTTCTTCTGCAGTCAATTTTGTACCCGGCTGGAAATCAATGTTCAGACCCAGGTGCGCGATCATGCCGCGGATAATTTCGGGGTCAACGTTGCGAATAAAATTTGAAGTAAAGACGCCCGGCATAATGCTGGTTACACGAATGTCGTCATCCTGCAGCTCGTCTCGAAGGGTGGCATTTATGGCGTTGACAGCATGTTTAGTGGCGCCATACACACCCGATGCTCGGTTCAGAGCAGCGGTGCTGGATATATTAATGATACGTCCCGGGTGCCGTTTTTCCCGCATGACGCGTATTGCTGCCTGGCAACCCACCAGTAAAGCCAGCACATTCACGTCAAACATTTCCCGCCACTGAGCAGGATTGCCCTGGGCAATCGGATCATCTGTATAGCCGAGCCCGGCATTATTAACCAGGGCATCCAGACCACTACCGTGACTGGCGGCCTGTTCAACAAATTCGATCAGCGCAGCATCGTCACAAATATCGAAACTGAACACGCTGGCACCACCGCCGGCGGCTTCGATTTTGTCTTTGCTTGCCTGCAGAGAGTCAAGCGTGCGGCCACACATGAAGATATGTGCTCCAGCTTGTCCGAGGGTCTCGGCAATACACTGGCCGATGCCACTCGATGCACCTGTGACTGCCACTGTTTGACCTTGAAACTGCATGACAAAACTCCCCACTTAACCTTGAAACACTCCGTGTAGGTATCCTGCCTTACAGCGAACGTGATTAACAACCACGTAGGGGTCCCGAGGTCTGTTATCATCAACCCCTCATCTTTTTAAGCATCGCACTTGACCTGCGATTTTTTCACTGTGTCCTCATATCCACTTCCGCAAAAAACAGTATTCAGCGAAACCGGCAAGACCCGGCGGGTAGGCTATGAGATCGAGTTTGCCGGTTTAGCGTTACTCGAAGTTGCAAATCTGGTTGCTGAGGCTGTTGATGGCTCTGTAGAAAAAGAAACTGAAGCAGAATGCACCGTCAACTCCAGGCTTGGCGAATTTGGCGTGGAACTTGACTGGCAATTAGGCAAGAACATGGCACGCGATCGCAGGGAAGCTCGACTTGAAGAAGAGGGCGTCGACGAAGCGGATGACACCCTGATGGAATGGATAACCACTACCGCGGCTCAGGTTGCGCCTATCGAAATTGTCTGCCCTCCAATATCGATGGACAAACTGGATCAACTGGACCCAATTATCACCAGTCTGCGCAGTGCTGGTGCGCTTGGAACGGCTGCCTCACCGGTCTATGCGTTTGGTGTGCACATTAATCCGGAATTGCCGGACCTGGAAGCCGGCACTGTCGCGAGGTACATCCTGGCCTTCAGCCTCTGCCAGGATTGGCTGGTCAAAGCTAACGATGTCGATTTATCGCGCCGCATAACACCTTATATCAATATGTTTCCCGATGATTACATACGGGAACTGATCGAAATGCAGGAAGCTTCCCTCAAAGACATTACAGAGTCTTACCTGAAGCACAATCCAACGCGGAATCGGGCACTTGATATGACACCGCTGTTCCGCCACCTGGATGAAGATCTTCTGATAAAACATCTTGACGATGAACGCATTAAGGCGCGGCCTACCTTTCACTATCGCTTACCCAACAGTACGCCTGAGAAACCAGGCTGGTCTCTGTCTGAAAGCTGGCGAACCTGGTGCGTGGTTGAAGCCCTGGCTGACAATCAGTCACAGTTGCAGGCGATTGTCGATCAATGGCTTGAATACAAATCTCACGCCATCAATCTGGGAGACCCGCCTTGGTTCAGCGACCTGGACAAAATACACGCAAGCCTGTAATCGGGGTCACCGGTAACGATCGTCAGTTTTCTCCTTCGTGGTTCTGTATCCAGGGTGTGATCCGGCTGGTAGGTGGTAGTCCGAAACGCATTTCCGTAAGCCAGGAATTAGACGCAGACCAGCTGGACGCTGTGGTTGTAAGCGGTGGAGACGATATTCACCCTACACTTTATGGCGCAGATCCGGACCCGAAAGTCTTCTATGATGTTGAGCGGGACGAACTCGAGCAGAAGTACATCAATCTGGCTATCGACCGTGGCCTGCCTCTACTTGGCATCTGTCGCGGCTATCAGCTGATCAATGTCGTACTGGGTGGTACATTGTTGACAGACATTCGCGCGTTGCGTCTGCACACGCTGAATCGACGCGGCTTACTCGCAACCAAAAATGTACACCTTGACCACAGTTCACAAATGGCCACCCTTCTAGCCAGTGATCATATCCGCGTAAACAGCCTGCACTTCCAGGCGATTGATCGTGTGGCAGATGGGTTGAAGGCGGTCGCCTGGGATCGGGATAACATCATTCAGGCGGTCGAGGCACCGCAACAGGCAATCATGGGGGTGCAATGGCACCCCGAGTATCTGTTTTACCTTGCCCGTCAGCGCCGGCTGTTTGATTGGTTGTTGACCGCCACAAATCAGCGGTAGCAGGTAATACTTGCATGAGAGCGTGCAAATATTGCAAATACCGGCAGCCCTTGCGCAAGCTTGTCTTTGTTTAGTTTCAGGCTCTTTCTGGCCCTGAAGGTCCCAAGCCTGCAGCAGTTATCCTAGGTTCGGGCAAATTAAATTACATACTGGCTCGGAAATTGCTTCCCCCTCAAGAGGGCTGCACAACCTACGTTGCAGAACCATTTTCTCGGAGAAACAGATATGAACAACAACTCACGAACGACATTCAGGGCTCTCTTCGCAGCAGCGGCTGTCATCTCAATCAGTGCGTGTGACCTTTCAGACGGACCTGTTGAAGAAGCCGGCGAAAAGGTTGATGAGGCTGTCGAAAAATCGATGGAGCTTGGCGACCTGCAACCCACTGTGGAAACAGGCGTTCGGGAACTGGACAAGGCACTGGATCAATCAGCAGCAGAACTTGAAAAAGCAGCTGATGCGGCTGTCGATGCTGGCTCCAAACTGGAATCCACGATCGAAGGTCCGCCGGATTAAAGCGGTCGTTTTACCAATCAGTTAAGCAACTGAACGCCCAATCAACCTTTTTTCGACATATTTCTTTGTATACTGAATTACGCTGGACGAACAAGACAACACCCAGGTACTGACGGTAGGCTGAGGAACCGTCGCAGCGAGAACAGATCCCGGCAACGAGTTTACGGACGTTGAATTATTGAGCACGACGACAAGGAACTTCTTAACCAGCAGGTATGTGTTTTGACCGGGCCACAGGATGATCGTCTGAAAACAGGCGGCGCTTTTGCTGCGCTCACCAAAGACCACACCTTTGATCTGGAGAGCAAGTTACAGGGCCGTATTCTGGGCGGCTACAGGATTGGTCACGTACTGGGCGTCGGTGGCATGGGCTACGTGCTGCACGGCACCCGCGCCGAGGGTGACTTTGACCGCGTCGCTGCGATCAAGGTTGTTGAGGTCACTCATCACAGATCCGATTTTGCTCAGCGCTTTCGCCGCGAGGTGCAGATTCTTGCGCAGTTAAATCACCCCTGCATTGCACAACTGTACGACGCTGGTGAAACCGATGACGGTTGGCCTTATCTGGTCATGGAATATGTCGACGGCAGTCCACTGGATGAATATTGCGAGGACAATAATTTATCGATCAAAGCTCGCGTGGAATTGTTGATCGACGTAATAGAAGCCGTGCAGTTTGCTCATGCACAACTCATCGTCCACCGCGATCTCAAACCGTCAAACGTTCTGGTCGACAAAAACGGTAATCTGAAACTGCTGGATTTTGGTATTGCCATGCTGCTCGGCGACAAGCCTGAGGACGTTACTCAGGCTGGAGCCATGACTCTGCAATACGCCAGTCCCGAACAACTGCTGGGAAACCCCATTTCCATTGCAACTGATGTTTATCAGTTAGGCATGCTGATGTGCAAGGTTCTGGGTGGCCATCTGCCTACAGACGGAGAGACAATGGCCGAGGCCATACAGCGCTCCGCTGAGCGTCGACTGATAACTGTGCCTGCGCTTCTGCGGCAGACTCTGCCGCGGGAACTGGTGCTCATTATTGAGCAGTGCTTACGCAACGAGCCGGCTGACCGCTACGCCGATGCACATTCATTACATGATGATCTGATTGCCTATCTTTCCGGTTATCCGGTCAGCGCAGTTGGTGCCAGCCCCACTTACAGAATTCAAAAATTTGCACGCCGCAACTGGGCGTCAGTGCTGAGCGCGTCAACGGCTCTTATGGCCCTGGTTGCCGCAACGATTATCGCCGCAGTACAGATGCTGGAAGCCAATCGCCAACGGGACATTGCCGTCTATCAACAGCAAAGAGTTCAAGCCAGCAGTGAATTCTACAGCCTGCTGATGGAAGAAATGGGGCGCGGCTCTTTTACTTCTGTAGATCTTCTGGATCGCGGCAAAGCACTCCTGAACGACCAGTTCGGCAGCGGCCAGCCGTTTATGGCCTCAGTTCTTTTCGACGTATCGAGAAGCTACGCCAATCTCGGCGAGCAGGATCGAGAAAGTGAAATGCTGCGTGAAGCGGAGACAATTGCGCGCAGCAACGAGGACAATAATCTGCTGGCAGCAATACTCTGCAGCATGGCGCGCAACAACCTGGTACGCGCGCCGGACATCGCTGCCGCGCAGCGCAGCGAGGGTGTTGAATTGTTTCAATCCCTGCAGAATCCCGCCATCGAGACCAGCATGGAATGTCTGCGCACGCAAGCCGACGTTAATATCAAAGCAGGTGACAGTAACGCCGCTCTGGAGTATCTGTTTGCGGCTGAGCAAACCCTGGATGCTCACCCGGCACCGGCAAACAACCAGCGCGGGCTTGTTTTGAACGATATTGCTTCTGCCTATTTTTATGATGGCCGCTTTGATGAGGCCATCCACTACCTGAATAGAGTTCTCGAACTGCTGGAATCTTCAGGCCGGAGTGGCACGCTGGGATATCAGCGCATCGTCGCCAACAAAGCCGTTACACTGCAGTCGAGTGGACGCACGAGTGAAGCGCTTGAGACTTTCGTAAAGCTTATTGAACGCATGCGGGCAAGTGGTTTCCAGGGTCGCGGCGCGGGCATTCTGATGACTCAGTACGGCGACCTGTTAATGAGTGTGGGCCGGGTAACTGACGCCGAGAAAATATACCGTGAAGGCCTTGACGTCGCCGAGTCCGCGGGAAACAGCCGGATTACCGCCGCATTGAACAATGGATTAGCCAAAGTGTATCTTGCCAGACAGGCATACCCAAAGGCTTCTGCACATCTCGATACCGCACAGGCTTACATCCGTGACGGCGAGCCGCGCCCCCTGTGGATCAGCATTCGCAATCATCGAGTCAAACTGTATCGCCTAACGGGACAACTCGAACTTGCCACTGCCGGCATTGAGGCGTTACTGACTGAACTCAACTATCCCGATTCTCGACGCGGACCCGGACTTTTTGCCGCACTCACGGAAGGCGCCGAGGTCTACCGTCAGCTGGGAGATTACGACAAAGCGGGTAAACTCGTCGATGGGCTGGTCGCGCGCCTTCGAGAAAACATGCAGGATAAAAAAGGAAACTTCGATCTGGGTAATGCCTTGTTACTTCGCGCGGAAATCAACCTTGCAAAGGGTCAGCCAAACATTGCCGAAGCTGATCTGAATGAGGCGCTGCCTCAGCTTGTTTATACATTGGGAGAGGATCATCTGTCGGTGCAGAAGACACGTGACCTGCTGGCTGAACTTCACACGCCCGGATAATCCACAAATGGCGTGAGCAGTCAGAAAAAGTGCTGGGCCATAGCCTGCAATATCTGCGGCACTACCTCTGGTGGCATGTTGTGGCCCATACCCGGATAAACAATGAAGCTGGATCCATCAATCATTTCATGAGTGTGTTGCCCATGCTCTTTGGGCAACAGATTGTCGTCTTCGCCGTGCAACACCAGCGTCGGCGCTTTGATGCGAGACACGGCTTCCGAGCGGTCCCCTGCAGAAACAATAGCCAACAGCTGGCGCGGCATGGCATCAGGAAACATGCCCATTTCTTCCAGTTGGGCCTGCGCATCACCTTCTGAGTCGCCCAGCTCAAGTAGATCATTACCTGCTCCGCCTTGCGCTTCCGGCAGGTGCGGCGCTCCGGTGGTAGACATAATCGAAACCAACGACAGTGTTCTTTCGGGATAATCCGCCGCGATGATCTGTGCAATCATGCCACCCATGGAGGCGCCGACGATATGCGCGCGTTCAATCTGCAACGCGTCCAGCACTGCAATCGCATCCGCCGCCATATCTTTGAGGCTATAGGGCGCATCGACGTCAAGCCCGATGGTGGCTTTCAGCATCTGCCACCACAGTGTTGGCTCACCCAGAGCATCCAGCCGAGCTGAATCACCCGTGTCGCGGTTATCAAATAACACCACGCGATAACCGGCATCAATGATACCGTTGACAAAGTCTTCACCCCACAGCCTGTGCGAAGCGGTCAGACCCATGACCAGCAATACAGGCGGTGCAGAGACATCACCCGCCTGGGTGTAGGCTATTTCTACGCCATTGACATCAATCTTTGTCATGGGCTGATCACGGCTGTAATCAGCCTGGACAATCGATGCCCATAACAGAATGCCGACCGCACTAACAAGTATTGTAAGTCTCTTCATTATGCAATTCTCTCTGCTGAATATTAATTCAGGCTGACAGGCAGCCCTTTGTACCGATGCCATAATGGCATTTTCTGCAGAACAAGCTCTTCGGCAGGCACTGCCAAGCGAATCTCTTTTGTACGTTCGAGCAATACCTGGAACGCAATTCTGGTTTCCATCCTGGCAAGAAACGCACCCAGACAGAAGTGATTTCCCTGGGAAAAGCTCAGGTGCCTGTTATTGCTGCGTGTAACATCAAAAACATCAGGATTATCGAACATATCTCTGTCTCGATTGGCACAGGCTAACAAGGGAATCACCGCTTCGCCTTTCTTGATGGGATAGCCCGCAATCTCAAGATCTTCCACTGCGTAATTCATTTTGGTGCCGTGCACCGGCGGACAGAAACGCAGCATTTCCTCTACCGCGGGTGCCATCAATTCAGGTTGGTTGCGCAGGCGCTGCATTTGTTCAGGGTGGGTAATCAGCGCATGTGTGCCGTTGGTAATCAGATGCGCAGTTGTCTCATAACCAGCCACAATCAATAGAAAAACCAGGCTGACCAGTTCATCTTCGGTGAGCGAGTCTCCGGCCTCTTCTGCGGCGATCAGTTCGCTCAAAATATCATCACCGGGTTCCTTTCGCTTCAAGGCGATCAGTTCGCGGATGTAATCTGAAGTATGACGTAAATCCCAGAGTATGGTGCGCAGGATGTTCCAGCCACTCAAGCCATCACTTAAAACGCGCACGCTGGATTGCACTCTGGGCATTTGCGCCGGCGTCACGCCCACCATTTCACCAATCACAACTGATGGTATGACAGTTGCGTAATCGCGCAGCAGATCAATCTGCGGCTTGGCAAGCGCTTCATCCATAATCTGATGAGCCACACTTTCCACCCGACCTGCCATTCTGTCCAACGACCTGGGTGCAAATGCTTTGTGCACGAGGTTACGTAATCTACGGTGCTGGGGATCATCTTCGACAATCATACTCTGCGCCAGGAGCGCGAGATGCTTTGGCAGCGGAAAGGGCAGTCGACCACCACCGGTGATGGTGCCGCGATTGCGCAGAAACTGGTTACTTTTCGCCAGCGCCAGAGCATCTGTATAACGAGACACAAGCTGTACGTTAACCACTGCGACCCGCCCACGGGCAACAGGTCGAGATTGGCGAAGCTCGGTGTAGTAATCGTACTTACGATCGGTAAAGTCGCGACCGCCCAGATTGATTACTTTTGGAAGCTGCATCGGTGAAACCGTTACTGCTGCCCAGCAGCACCCGTGTTTCGATTGGACTCTTCTCGTGTCTGATTGACAGCTTCTCGTGCCATCTCTTCTTCACGTGCCCACTGCTCGGGTTTTTTGCAGACTCTTTTTGCTATCCGTGATCCGGTCTCTTTGATGCGCCGGCATTCGCGGTTAGCGCTGCCTTTTTTGGTCTTTTTTTCGAGCTGTTGTTGCGTCTCAGTCTGAGCATATACGTGGCCAACCGGAGTAAACATGAGCGCGCTCAACATCAGTACGGCAGCGGCAATAGAACCTGCTTGCATAACGATCCTTAAATCTAAAGTTTGCCTGAGTCTATCGGTTAGGGGTCACAAAAGAAATCACAGATGCTAAGCTCGCCAAGCATTCATGGGAGAAGAAGATGATACGACTGGTATTTTGTTTACGCCGCCAATCACAACTTTCACGGCAGGCATTCCAGGCGTATTGGCTTGATCAGCATGCACCACTGGTCGCCAGCTTTGCGACGGATCTCAACATCCTGCGATACGTACAAACTCACACTCTGGACGATCCGGGCAACGCAGCCGCACAAGGTGCCCGTGGCAGCATGGAACCTGAATACGACGGCGTTGCAGAGCTCTGGTGGTCAACTGAGGCAGATTTTGAAAGCGCCATGGCCAGTGATCAAGGCCAGGCTGCAGGCGCTGCGCTGTTGGCGGATGAACAGAAATTTATTGATTTACCACAATCGCCACTTTGGCTTGCATACGAATACCCGCAAGTTAATCCAAGCCCGGAAAACGTCATCGCGCGCGTCAAAAGCAATGTGGTGCGGGTGTTTTTCCCGCTGCGCCAGCAGAGTCAGATCAGTGAAGCTGATGCGCGCCACTACTGGTTAACGCAACACGGGCCCATTGTTCGGGACGGCGCTCAAGCTGCCGGTATTTTATGTTACCGTCAGGTTCATCGTGCAAACTCGCCGTTTGATGAAGCTATTCAGGCAGCAAGAGGCACCGAGATCGAGTCCTACCTGGGACATGCTGAAGCCTGGGTAGATCGGGGCACAGCCCCGGATACCGACGAAGCCCGGGTGGCGGGTGCAAGCTTCATTGCTGACGAACACAACTTTATCGATATGCAGCGCTCGACAATCTTTTTTGGCAAAGAACATACTATTATTGATAAACGCTAAGGCTCATCAGCCTGAGCGCCTAACAATAGTGCAAACGCCTCTTCCCGCACGGTGGTGGCTCGCGAAGTCATCTCGTCAATTTGCGCGTCGGTATAACCCAGGGATGACAGCACGTCCTGATTAGCTTCGCCCAGTTCCGGTGGATCACCTTTAACAGATCCCGGCGTGTCGCTGAGGTGCACAACGTTGCCTACGGTTTTAATTGCTCCAACGCCAGACACCTGTACGTCGGTCAGGTAGTTGTTCACCAGGTTCTGTTCGTCTTCAAGCACCTCGGCGAGGCTGCGCACTTTTTCCCAGATGATCTCCGGTTGAGTGTGTAAAAATTCACTCCATTGGGCGGTGGTTTTCTGCGCAAAGGCAGCCTCAAGGCTGGCGCGAATCTCAACCGAATCAGCTTCGGTCATGCCTTCACCGAGACGCTGGCCTGCCGTTTGCAGGCGCGCATCAAAAGCAAGTTCCGGTACATCAGCAAAGGTACAGAAAGCATCCCATGCATCCGAGTCCATAGTTTGTGCCAGCATGATTGCGCCGCTATCAGCGGTGCGATAAATACCATATGGACCTTTGAGATTTGGATGATGAGAACCTGAGCGGGCAATCGGCGCTCCGGTCATGGCAACCTGGGTCAACTCCCACTGCTGTAACCAGAGCTGTGTGCCCAACGCACTGGTTTGGACGCGCTGCCCGCCACCGAACCGCTCACGCGCCAGCAATGCAGTCATGGTCGCCAGCGCCAGCTGCATGGCACCTGCCGTGTCGGCGATAATGGCACCCGGTAATGAGGGTGGATGATCAGCGGGGCCTGTCATCCCAGCAAGGCCGCCGCGGGCGACAGCGGCGCCATCTAACATGGCTTTATCCGCATCTGGACCTTTCGGACCAAAGCCGTTTACCGAGGCATAGACCAGCTGTGGGTATTGGGCGTGTAACGCCTCATAACCCAGACCCATTTTCTGCAAAGCCGGCTCACGATAGTTGGTCAGAAAAACGTCAGCTTTTGCCAGTAGCGCGTGCAGCGCACGCATACCAAGATCGGTTGTCAGATCGATACAAACCGAACGCTTGCCGCGGTTGGCGGCAACAAACTGCGCGCCCATAGTACCCTCTGGTGTATCGTTGAAACGGCCGCGGCCATAGCGGCTGCCATCACCCAGAGGTGGCTCAACTTTTATCACCTGGGCGCCCATATCGCGAAGATACAGTGCTGCAGCCGGGCCTTGCACGGCAATGGTCATCTCTACAACCGTCATCCCCTCCAACGGTTCAGACATGTTTGTTCCCCCGGATTGCATTGTTGTAAACGCGACAGACGCCTGTACTAGTCAGCCTCAGGCGCGCCAATTGATGCCATAAACTCAGCTGCCGTCATGCGCGGATGATCGCCGGCAAAACTGTAGCCACCGGGTTTTTCATCGATGAATATCTCTCCCGCCAGCTCAAACTGTTCCTCATCCTCGAACAGTCCTGTGGGCATCATGTACATTTCCGGTTCTTTAAGTCGATAAAACAAGCTCGTACCACACTGCGTGCAGAAGCCACGCTCTGCCCATTCAGAAGAGGCATAACGCTTGATAAACGCTTCGCCGCTGAATGCCACCTTGCCAACCTGGGCAGCCTGCATAGGCCCACCGGTCCAGTTACGGCACATGGAACAGTGACATGCATGAACATGGGGATCGACATCTTCAGCGGTAAACTTGACGGCACCACAAAGGCATTGCCCGGTTGCACTCATTGATATCCCCTTTTCCCGTTGATCAGATTTGTCACACCGATACTGACACCGGTCCTGGCGTGTGTCACCTGCTAGGCGCGGCCGAGATCCTGCAGGTTCTTGACATGCGTCTGACGATCAATGCGATACAGCGTGATAAAACCGATCATGATCATCCAGACAAAGAAGATCGTTGGTGCGTAGTAAGCGCCCAGCTTAAACAGCGAATCTGCGCTGACCTCATCCGGCGTTGCCCCCGGTTGAATTTCTGCCAGGGTCAAGATGAACGTCGCCACCACCACCCCAACGCCCTGCACCATTTTGCGCGTGAAGCTGATGGCTGAGAAGAACACGCCTTCTGAGCGCCGCTTGGTTTTCACTTCACTGGCTTCAACCAGGTCAGCAATCATTGATGCCATCAACGTCTGGAAGGTAATGATCAGCCCCACATCTATGATCGTCACGCCCAGGATGAGCGGAAACAGCAGCGCATCACCATTGGCAGGCATTACATCAAACAGACGCAGTACCACTGGCATCGGAGAAACGCTGAATGCCAGCATGCCAACAACAATAGTGCCACGTTTCTTCCCCATCGTACGGGAGACAAAGGGTGCAACTACAAACCCGATGACTGCGGACAACACGACGGATATTGCAATAATGCCCTGTTGCGCGCTGGTGAACTCCCAGAAAAATGTATTCAGATAGAACGCGAGTCCAGCCGCTAAACCCGTTGCAATAGCGCCAAACAGCGCGGCGAGGAACAAAGCCAGAAACGAACGGTTGGCAAGGGTCGCCCAGAGATCGCTGTAAATGCGTTTCAGAGTCATACGCTCTTTTGGCGGTGGCGCGTTCAGGTAGGGGATAAAACCATGGGTACCCAGAGCGGAAATCATAATGGCAAAAAACATGACGCTGGCCGCTACCAGCCCCATCTGTCCGTAACCCTCGATATTGAACATGCCATTGCTGATGGCTGCGGTGGGCACGAGCAGAAAAGTCAGTGCAAAGAAGCTCATCAGGGTGCCACCCGACCAGCCGAAAAAGTACCGGTAACTGAGCATACTGGTCCGTTCGTCATAATCTGTGGTCATTTCTGCCACCAGCGCAGAGCTTGGAATTTCATAAAGCGTGATCAGCGTGCGAATAAAAATGGACATGACCACGATGAAAGGGAAAAGCTCATTGCCAACCATTCCAGCAGGCGGGTTCCATAAAAAATAGTAGGAAATCGCCACCGGCACTGCGGCAAAATACATAAACGGATGACGCCTGCCCCAACGAGAGTGGAAATTGTCAGAGAAATAGCCAATCAGCGGATCACTCAACGCATCAAACATCAGGGCCAGTAACAGCGCGTTACCCACCAGGGCGGCATCTACGCCCATCACCTGGCTGTAAAACAGCAGAAAATAATAGTCAAAACCATTGTTCTTGACGCCGAAAGCCACTGACCCAAAGCCGTACGCCAGTTTGTTAAAAACCGAAACTTTCGGTGCTGCTGCCTGTGTCAATTGATCTCCCCTCGCTTGACGATCTCGAATGGTCCGCTCAACATTGTAGTAGTTAACTATCACCAAATATACAGGGTCAAAGACCCTCGAAACGAATGCCCACCTGCATCTGAGCGGTGGTTGCAGGGGGTGCATTTAAATTGGGGAGATGTATCATTCGCGCCCGACAAATTAGTCGAAAGCTGCCAGCGCTGAGTTACACCCTCACTGACGCACTATCACTGAAAGTATCGAAAACTATCCATCTTCGCGAAAGCGCGGGTGCATCTGGAAAGAACATGACCACGGAAAAAGACTACCCTGCCATCTCAACTGAAAAGCGGGGCAAGGCAGTGATTCACGATCCGCTGCTGAATAAAGGCAGCGCATTCAGCAAACAGGAGCGAGACACGCTGGGCTTGCACGGCCTGATTCCACCGCAGCAGAATACCCTTGCACAGCAATCACGACGTGCGCACAACGCACTGCTGCGCTTGTCTGAACCGCTGGATAAATACGTCGGATTTGCCGCGCTGCAGGACCGCAACGAACACCTTTTTTACCGCGTGCTCATGGACCACATGACCGAGTACATGCCGATTGTCTACACACCGACAGTGGGGCTCGCAACGCAGAATTTCAGCCATGTATTCCAACGTGGTCGCGGCATCTGGATCGATCCGAGTATGCGAGGCAATATCGAAAAGGTATTACGTACAGCGATGGGTGATACCGACATCCGCCTGATTGTCGCAACCGACAATGAGTCAATTCTGGGTATTGGTGACCAGGGTGCTGGCGGTATGGCCATTTCTATTGGCAAACTGGCCCTGTATGTGGCGGGCGCGGGCATCAATCCGGCACAGACGCTGCCTATCAGCCTTGATGTTGGCACCAACAATGAGTTACTGCTGGACGACGACCTTTACCTGGGTTGGCGTGAACGGCGCTTGAGTGGCGACGCCTACACCTCATTCATCAGCGAGTTTGTTGATGCTGTCCGGGCTGTGTTTCCCAACACTTTACTGCAGTGGGAGGATTTCAGAAAAGACAACGCGCTGGCCATTCTCGAGCAGCACCGCGACGACATTCTGTCCTTTAACGACGACATTCAGGGGACCGGTGCTGTTGCACTGGCCGGTTTATTCAGCGCCTTGCGTATCAGCGGCGAAAAGCTCGCGGAGCAGAAGATTGTTATTCACGGCGCAGGCGCTGCCGGCTTAGGCATCGCTCGCCAGATAAAGGCTGCATTGGCAGAGCGCGGCTTGTCAGCTGCAGAAATTCACAAATGCCTGGCAGTACTGGACAGCCGGGGGCTGTTGGTGGACGACCAGCCTTTGAGCGATGCGTATAAATCAGAACTCGCCTGGGAAGCAAGTCTTGCCAAGCATTACAATCTTTCGGATCCAGGCCAGCGACAGCTTGAAGATGTTGTCAGCCAGTACAAACCTACGGTGTTGATCGGCACTTCGGGCCAGGCTGGTGCGTTCACCGAGCAAATGGCAAAAACCATGATGGAGGTGACCGAGCGTCCGATTATCCTGCCATTTTCCAATCCGACACATCATGCAGAAGCCACACCCTCAGACCTCCTGCACTGGACCAATGGCAAGGCACTGATCGCCACCGGTAGTCCTTTTGAACCTGTGGGTTACGCAGGTCAGATTTATAAGATCGGCCAGGGCAACAACGTCTTTATCTTTCCAGGTCTTGGCCTCGGCGCCCTCCTGTCCAACAGCTCTGTCGTCACAGATGAAATGGTCAGCGCGGCTTCTAAAGCAGCTGCAGAGTCACTCACTGAACAGGAACTGGCGGATGGCATGTTGTACCCTGAGATATCACGGCTGCGCGACGTGACCAAAAACGTCGCCCGCGCTGTGGCAGGCAAAGCCATTGAAGATGGCTATGCCAATTCAACTAAAGAACTGGTTGAACAGCAGCTGGAAAACGGACTCTGGCAGCCGGACTATCCAACCATTACCTCCAAGTGAAACACAGCGAGTAGCTAATGACAGCAGAATCCAATTCACGCCTGGCAGATAAAGTTGCTCTGATCACTGGCGGCACCAGCGGCATCGGTGCTGCAACCGCTGCTCTTTTCATCGAACAGGGTGCAAAGGTTGTGATTGCCGGCCGCTCGAAAGACAAGGGCCAGAAGCTGGCTGATGAACTGGGTACAAATGCGGTTTTTGTTGCTGCTGACGTTACGCAGGAAGAACAGATTGCGGCAGCTGTTGCAGCTACCGTTGCTGAGTTCGGTCAACTGGATATTCTGTTCAACAATGCTGGCGGACCGGTGGGTGCACCTATCGATCAGCTGACCGCGGAACACATCAATTACGGCGTCAGCCTGCTGCTGTCCAGCGTCATCCTTGGCACCCGCTACGCTATTGAACCCATGAAAGCCGCAGGTGGCGGTGTCATCATCAACAATTCCAGTGTGGCAGCTTTACGCTACCGACAAGGTGATGTGCTGTATTCAGCGCTGAAAGCAGCTGTCACACACTACACAAAAATGGCCGGCATTGAACTGGCACCCTTTGGCATACGGGTTAACTCAATATCACCAGGCGCAATCGCGACGCCTATCTTCTATGGCGGCTCCGGTCGTGCAAACAAACTCAGTGACGAAGAAAACCAGCGCAAAATGGCCAAGCTCGAAGCCAACCTGGCCAACGCGGTACCTCTGAAGAAAACCGGCCTTGCCAGCGATATCGCAGAGGCGGCACTGTATCTGGCAAGTGAAGCGGGACGATTTGTTAACTGTCATGATCTGGTTGTCGACGCTGGCAGAACTTCCATGTTCTATGAACCCAACGATTGAGCGCACTTAGTCGGCCGCGCGCTCATTTTTCGAAAACCAGAACACAACCAGCAGCGCAACTATCCCCAGTAACAAGCCGTTAATTACAAACGTACCTGCAGCTGAAACGTTGTCAAAAAGATAACCCCCGGCAAGCGGCCCCAGCGCCGCGCCGAATCCGGCTGCCGCTTCCCGCGCGCCAAGCACTCTGCCACGCAGAGACTCCGGCGCCAGGTCAGCGACCAGAGCATCTTCCGCAGGTCCCGCAATTGCCCAACCAGCGGCGAACAGCATATACGACAGACCAACCAGCACTAAACTCGGCCAGAAAGGTAGCGCCACTGATACCACCCCCGCAGACACAACACCTATGGCGATTAATCGCACTCGACCCAGCTGATCAGACCAACGTCCCGCATAACGTGGCAGAATCGCGTAAACAATGCCGGCTGGCAGAAATGCCAGCGCCAGCAGATTAACGTGCAGATCAAATTTCTGTTTCAGAAACAGCAGATAAACAGGCTCAATCAACGCGCTGGCAAATCCTGAGATAAACACAATGATCAGAATGCGTCGCAACGGCGGCGTCCACTGGAGCCTCTTGGACACCACCCTGGTCGCAGGTTGCCTGGTTTCCTTCACCTGCAGCAATGCCCAGATCCATCCCAGTGCGGCAAGTGCAGCGTAACCTGAGAAAGCCCACATCCAGGCTTGCGCCATGGGCATCATGCCCAACAGGGTAAAACCATAAACCGCGCCAATCATGCTGCCTCGGACGGATGTGACCAGCAACTGGCCCATGCCTTCTCCACGGCTTTGCAGCGGAAAAACGTCTGCCACCATGGTGCGCGCTGATACCCACATCAGCGATGCACCAATACCCTGAAGAAACCTGGCGATATAGAAGTCTGTCAGGTTTGTGCTTTGTGCAAAGACTGACATCGCCGCTGCGTAAAACAGGAATGCAAAAACAAAGAACCAGCGCCGACCAAACCGATCGAGACAATACCCGACCAGCGGCCGAACGAGCAGCATGGTGCCGGTGAAAACTGCGTACATACCACCAATCGCAGTTGCACTGATGCCTAGATCATCAGCTCTGACAGGTAGGCCAAAATTGATAAAGACAAACGCACATGAACCCAGAAAGACAGCGTTGAGATAAGCGGGTTTTTGTACACGGTTGTTTTGCACAAGTTTCATGGATGACTTATAACACACCCCTTATCGGACAATTCTGGCGCCGCGACAAGGAGGTAATGGATTCGATGAAAGTGTTAATTGCAGGTGCATCTGGTCTGGTGGGTACCGCGGCAGCCAACGCATTTGCAGCTGCCAACTGGCAGGTTGTTGCGTTATCACGGCGCGTACCGGAGCTGATAGCACACCCTGACGTTGAGCATCTTGCGTTGGATCTACAGGACCCTGAAGCGTGTCTTGAGGCTTGCAGATCATTAAGCGATGTAACCCACCTGGTTTATACAGCCGTCTTTGAGTTGCCTGGATTAATCCAGGGTTGGTCGGATCCGCAGCAGATCGAGACCAATGGTGCCATGTTAAAAAACCTGTTAGACCCGCTGCTTGAGCACGCCAGTCTGCAACACGTCAGCCTGCTGCAGGGTACAAAAGCATATGGTGCAGCGATTGGACCGATACGGATTCCTGCACGTGAGTCACAACCCCGCGTCGAACACCCGAACTTCTATTGGCTGCAGGAGGACTACCTGAAAAGTTGTGCGGCAACCCATGGTTTTGCAACCACCCTCTTTCGACCCCAGCTTATCGTCGGCCCAAATCACGGGGTGGTGATGAACTTACCGCCAGTCGTCGGTGTTTATGCGGCAATACGCAAAGCGGAAGGACTGCCCTTAGTGTTTCCTGGCGGTGCAGATTGGGTGTGGGAAGCCACCGATGCTCGCCTTACCGGCAGTGCCTGTCTGTGGGCGACACAAACACCACATGCAGCGGGTGAGACCTACAACCTGACCAATGGAGAGGTTTTCAGCTGGCGGGACATGTGGCCAGCGATCGCGGACACTTTGAATATCGAAGCAGGTGAGGATGAAACCTTCAGCATCGCCAGCTATCTTGAAAGTCGGAGTGAGCTATGGGACACCGTCGTGCAACGGCACGGACTGCAACCACTGACCTTGCGGCAGGTCCTGGGCGAGTCGCATCACTATGCTGATCTGGCATTCGCTTTCGGTTTACAGGAACCACCACCACCTACATTTGTCAGCACGGTGAAAATCAGGCAGGCCGGGTTCAACGACGTTTACAATTCACAGGAAAGCTTCTGCTATTGGCTGCATGATCTGCAGCGGCGCAAAATTATTCCTGCATGATCGCCTACATGAAATCGAAGCCGCGATAGCCATCTGCTACCACTTCATCGCAAACTTCCCGGTAAGGTCCTACGCCTGCTGCGTAGGGCATAAACACTCTGGGTTTACCTTCCACGTTAGCGCCCATATACCAGGAGCCTGCCTGCGGGAACAAAGTTGCGCTGGCCACCTCATTGACGTGGTCCACCCACTGGCTTTCTGCTGACGGTTGCGCTTCGACGCGCTGATAACCACTGTTACGCATATGCTGCATGCAATCGACAATCCAATCGACATGCTGCTCGATCGACACCATCATGTTGCTGAGCACAGATGGGCTGCCAGGGCCAGTCACGGTAAAGAAGTTGGGGAAGCCGGCAATGCTTAAGCCAAGATAACTGCGCGGTCCTGCCGCCCACTTATCTTTCAGGCTCTGACCATCTTCACCGCGCACATCCATACGCCCAAGTGCGCCTGTCATCGCATCAAATCCCGTCGCCAGCACCAGCACATCGAACTCATAGTGCTCGGTGCCCGTGCGCAGTCCGTTTGCGGTGATTGCTTCGATAGGATCATCCGCCACATCAACCAGAGTGACGTTATCCCGATTGTAGGTTTCGTAATATCCGGTATCCACGCAGATACGCTTCGTGCCAATAGGATGGTTTGAGGGACACAACTTCTCAGCAACGGCGGGGTCTTTTACCGTGGCACGAATTTTGTTGCGTACATATTCTGCAACCAGCGCGTTGGTGGCTGGATTCATCATGGTGTCGGCGAATGCCGACAGGAAAAACGCGCCACCGCGCTCCCAGTATGGGTCCAGTATCTGTGCCACCTGTTCAGCGCTCATACCTTCTGCTGTTTCCGCAACCGGCGTTCGCTCTATCGGTTCGATATCAAGGTCACCAAAACCGGAACTCAAACCCAGCTTGTGGAATTTGCGGTGTTCGCGATAGTGATGTTTAAACTGCTCAACCCAGTTCTGGTCCAGCGGCTTGTTTACCGCAGGTACACTGAAATTGGGTGTGCGTTGAAATACTGTTAAATGTCTCGCCTGTTCCGCAATTCTGGGGATGGCCTGAATGCCCGAGGATCCGGTACCTATGATGCCCACGCGTTGACCGGTGAAATCAACGCCTTCCGGGGGCCAGAGGCTGGCCTGGTAGGTCGGGCCACGAAAATCGCTGAGACCAGGGATATCGGGAAGTTGTGGCACGGACAAACAACCTGTAGCCATCACACAATAGCGAGCGCGCACTTCCATACCCTGCTCAGTTAAAACGTGCCACTCGTTGTGTCCCTGATCAAACAGAGCGGAAGTAACTTTCTGACCAAAAGCAATATCCCGACGCAGATCAAAATGGTCAGCAACATGTTCAGCGTAAGCAAGGATCTCAGGCTGAGTGGCATAACGTTCAGACCATTGCCACTGCTGTTCAAGTTCCGGTGAAAACGAAAAGGAATACGCCAGGCTCTCGGCGTCACACCGAGCACCGGGGTAGCGGTTCCAGTACCAGGTGCCGCCGACGCTATCGCCCATCTCCAGCACCTGCGCGCTCATGCCCAGCTGGCGCAATCGATAAAGCAGGTATAAACCCGCAAAACCCGCACCAACAATAACGACGTCTACCTCTGTGTTGTATGCCTTCTGCATTGTTTCCTCTCTACTTCAAAAACGACCATTCATAAGCCCCGCCATTCACAACACCGGCTCAGGCAGGACGCGAAACCAGTTTAAATGACCACCAGTGATCTGGCCGCGGCGTGTTCTCGTCTGCGCCAAGTTTCTGCAGACGTGCAAGCCATGCTGCATCTAACATTCTGCTGTCACTCAGGCGTGTGAACCTGACGGGGTACACGGTCTGACGTATTCGAATGAATCCCGCTGGGTTGTCCAGCACAGCCGTCGACCAGCCTTTGCCATCACAACGCGCACAGCTGATAAACAATTCTTCATCAACAGACATGCAGTTCAAATTCACAGACCAGGGAATGCCACGGTCGACCTGCACCTGGCACAGACCCGGCTCATTGGCAAAAGACCAGTTCTGCACCATTGCAGTACTGCGCTCCCCCTGCAGAGGTCCACCCGGCATCTGTTCACAGGGGCAGACAAACCAGAACGTACTGAGCGCGCCGACCACGAACACAGAGAGAACAACTGCAACGGCTTTAACCATTTTGACTACCCGTTAACTTACCCGGGCGTCCGGCCACAGGCGCAGGAAGTTCTCACTGTAAAATGCCGCCTTTGTCGCCTCATCCGCCTGGGGCAGGGTTTTTTCAAATCGGGCAATGGGATCGCGGGTGCCTTCTATGTGCGGATAGTCACTGGAAAACAGATAAAGATCAGGGTTTGACTGGGCAATCATATTGCCCACATCTTCGTGGGGCATGGGTGTAAAGCCCATCTGCTGGGTAATCTGCTCACTGGGTTTACGGTCGAACCGGATGGACTCGTCGACCCGGCTGTAGACTTTAGCCACTGCATCCAGACGGCGTAACATTTCGGGTACCCAGCCTGCACCGAGTTCAATCGCGGCGCCTTTTAATGTCGGGTGCCGGTGCAACACGCCATCAGCGACCAGCATACTCAGAAACATCTCCGGCGCCTGGTGCATGACCGTGGCGTCTTTTGTACGCACATTCTCACCACCGCCCATCCAGTCGCGGGTAGCCGCGCGGCCATTATTGCTCCAGGACTTGTTGATCTGCAGTGGCGCACCACCGACGTGTAACAGAAAAGGTACGTTGGCTTCGGCCAGCAGTGCCCAGAAGGGCTCCAAATCGACGTGACCAGGTGCATGCCCGATAGGTGCGCGGTGTGGTACCCAGATGGCTTTCAGACCATTTTCAATGGCCCACCTGGCTTCTTCAATGGCCTGCGCAGGAACGTCCAGCGGGACCACACCCACACCCATTAAACGATCGTCATTGGAACAGAAGTCCACCATATGCCGGTTGTGCGCACGGGTTGCCCCGTAGCGCAGATTGGCCGGTTTTTTGCTGCTGGGATGGAATGGAAACGCCACGCTGTGAGTTGCAAAAACCAGCTGTTTTTTAAAACCAAGCAGGTCCATGGCAACAGAACGATCCTGGGAGTTGAAGGCACCAAGAGCCTGAATTTCTTTAGACGTTTCAATAAGTTGGTCGCCTAAAGCAATCTGCTGTGCAACATGTTCCGCACTGTGTCTACCACCCTGGGCAACAATCTGCGCCACCTCTTCGTCGGTGACAATGGAAGCGCTGTAACTCACTTCCGGGATGTCATCACGTATGTTCGGGTCCGCATAGGATTTCAGAAAATCGGGTAATTCCATGATGTGGCTATCTGCATCGTAGAACGGACGCTCACTAGGTGCGTATGACATTTTCAATCTCCTGTTTAGGCCTGGGAAGGTACCATCCTCGGAAGGTACCCTTCCCTGGAAGGTACCACAAAATTCCTTCGGGTTTTAACCAGGGCTAAGCCCTTCGAAAATCGCTATTGCGAAACGCAGTCCGCTACAATACCGCCACTTTGACCAACGGATTCAACACTGCCAACCGATGAAAAACTGCATCGATACATTGTGGGAAATCCACAATAACCCCTCCGCGGGATTCGACAGGAGCCTGCTCGACCCCGACCAGGTACCAGACTTTCCCACTGACCTGGAAAGCGGACAGCAGCTACAACTGCAGTTGCTCGAGCGTTGGCTGGCACACGGCAAAACACTGGGTGGCTGGAAAATTGGCATGACATCCGGCGCGTCACGCAACGCCATGGGTACGGGGATAAGACCGTTTGGCTTCATTCTGCAGGACCGCATAAAAACCAGTGCAGATACGTTGTCCGTAACGGATCTGCACCGTGGTCAGATCGAAAACGAATTGTGTTTTCGCATAGGCAAATCGTTAGGATCAGGCGCAACACCCGACGACGCAAAAGCGAGTGTGGCAGAGATTCTGCCTGCTTTTGAGATTAATCAGAAACGTCTGCATGCAGATGCGCCTGCACCGCTGCGTGTTGCCGACAATCTGTCGAACTGGGGCATTGTCATTGGCGAGCCTGTTGCGCCGCGCGCAGGACTCGAAGCCATGACCGTCACGCTATCCAACGAGAACACTGTAATAGAGGCGGTCGCCAGTCAGGGGCACATTGATGATCACTACGAGTCTCTGGCGAGGTTGGCCAACCACCTGGGTCAATACGACCGTGCGCTGGAGCCAGGGCACTATGTCATCACCGGTGCATACGGTAAAACGCCTTTTGCGCCCGGGACTTTTCACGGTCATTTCGACTGTGGTATCGGCGTTGTCACCACGCACCTGGCCTGACCGGCATGATCAGGCTGCAATAGAATCAGGAGAAGCCCAGGGATAGCAGGTTATCCACCGCCTGGTAAGGTGCCTCCAGATAAGTGACATCCTCTTCTTCCAGGGTGATGCTGGTTGCATCAACCAGTTCCTCGAGTTGCTCCAGACGCGAAACGCCCACAATTGGCGCGGTGATTTCCGGTTTGTTGAGCAACCAGGCCAGAGCAATCTGCGCCGGTTTTTTGCCATATTTCCCCGCGACTTCAACCACGCGTTCCGCCACCTGGAATACATGTTCACCGCGATAAAGGCTTTCAGTTCTCGCTCGGTCTGCGCCTTGAGAACGTGAGGTGCTGCCACCTGCAAAGCCACCCTGATAGGCACCTGTGAGAATCCCTCGCGCCAGCGGTGACCAGGGCATCAGTGCCACACCCTGCTGGGCACAATAAGGATTCATTTCACGCTCTTCCTCCCGGTAAACCAGGTTGTAGTGATTCTGCATGGATATGAACTGGGTCCAGCCATTCATCTCTGCGGTCATCTGCAGCTGAGTGAACTGCCAGGCAAACATCGACGATGCACCGAGATACAGCACTTTGCCCGCTTTCACCACGTCGTGCAGTGCTTCCATGGATTCTTCTATCGGCGTCTGCACATGACCAGGCACGCCATGTGGATGGCGATGAATCACAAGGTGGTCGATGTAATCCAGACCAAGCCGCTGCAGACAGGCATCTACACCTTCCATCACATGTTTGCGGGACAGGCCTGCCTGGTTTGCGCCAGCCCCCATAGGCATGGATATTTTTGTCGCCAGAACGTACTGGTCTCGAGGCGCAAGTTCGCGCAGCAAGGCACCGACTACTTCTTCAGAGGCACCCAGCCCGTAGACATCTGCACAATCGAAATAAAACAGGCCTTTTTCCAGCGCACTCTGGAAGATCGGTCGCGCCTGATCAATATCCAATGTCCAATCACCCTGGTGACCACGACCCGGCACACCGAAGTTCATTGTGCCTAAACACAGCTGTGATGCCCGGAGGCCACTTTTCCCCAGTTGAACTGCCTGCAACATGTGTATTCCTTGACCTGAATGAGTATTCTTACGCTACACACTGGAGGCGCCAAATGCCACGACAACAGGCTATGGGCCTGCACAGTTTATTTATAGTGCTTATGCTCGGATGCGCACCGGAAGTGCAGACTGCGGGGACTGCGACCGGCCCGGCACCTGCTCTGCTGTACTCTGCTGACTTTGATGCGACGTTTACAGCACACAGCGAGGAGGTCACTGCCTCAATCACAATTCGGCAGAAAAGCAGTCAGCTGCGATCACTGAATTTCAAAGCGCCCCAGGCGGCCTACCAGCTGATATCTGCTGACGGTGAGGCGACCCGCCAAAACAACCGGCTCATCTGGCAGGTACCGGCCGAGGGTGGAACCATTCGTTACACTTACCGGGTGGATAGCCCTCGTGGAGACGGATTTGATGCCAAACATACCTCCACATGGACACTGTTGAGACTCGGCGATCTGTTTCCTGCTGCAACTGCGCGGCTACGCAAAGGTGCGCAGAGCGTTTCCAGCGTCTTCATCCAGGGTCCGAAAGACTGGTCATTTGAAAGCCGCTACGGGTCTCTACACGCCGAACGAAAAATTCTGGATAACACAGACCGCAGCTTTAACCGCCCCACCGGATGGCTCGTCGGCGGCCTCCTGGGAACGCGTCGGGATATCATCGCGGGTCACAACTTTGTGGTCAGCGCGCCGATCGGCGGTGGTATGCAACGTATGGATGTACTGGCCTTCCTGAACTGGACCGTGCCTACACTCAATGACATCCTGCCTGAACTGCCACCGCATGTGCTTGTTGTTGGCGCACCTGCCATCATGTGGCGCGGTGGCCTGTCTGCCCCAAACTCCATATACCTGCATGTCGACCGGCCACTGGTCAGCGAAAACGGCACCTCAACACTACTGCATGAACTGGTACACATGGCCGGCGTGCATTCTGCGGCACCCGGTGCAGACTGGATTGTAGAAGGCCTGGCAGAATACTACGCCATAGCGGTCATGCAGCGCAGCGGCGGCTTGAGCCCAGCAAGGTTCGAGGCAACCCTCGAGGATCTGCGGGATTGGGTGAAAAAAGATAACGGTAAATTGAGCGATCCTTCAAGCGGCGCCAACACCGCAGCTGCAGTCCTGCTGCTGCACGATCTCAACAAAGAGCTGGCGGCAGCAGACGCTCAAATGGACGACCTCTTGCACAATCTGTTAGAAGCGCCGGAAATATCTGTTGCAACTCTAAATCAGATCGCTGCTGAGCTACTTGGCCATCCCAGCCAGGTGCTGAGCAAAATCAAACAGGCCAGATAATATGTACACCCTGTATATCGGCAACAAAAACTATTCCTCCTGGTCACTGCGGCCCTGGATATTACTCACTGCACTGGACATCGATTTTGAAGAAGTTGTTGTCCCCTTTGATGACGGCGGCAGCTGGCACAAGTTTCGGCAGTTCTCACCAACGGGCTTAGTGCCCTGTCTGCATGATGGGGACATTGTTGTCTGGGAATCACTGAGCATTGTTGAATACATTGCCGAAACGCATACGCAGGCCTGGCCAGAAGATCAAACGGCACGTGCCTGGGCACGCAGCGCCACAGCAGAGATGCACGCGGGCTTCCATCATCTGCGCAACGAATGTGCCATGACCGTCGGTTTAAGGATACGCCTGCATAACCATTCTGCAGGCCTGGATCAAGACATGACTCGATTAGCTGAACTGTGGCAGCAGGGTCTGGAAACATTTGGTGGACCTTTTCTTGCCGGCGATCAATTTACCGCGGTTGATGCATTTTACGCACCGGTGGTTTTTCGCATCCAAACATACGGATTGCAGCTGCCCGATGCAGCCAGAGCCTATGTCGATCATATGCTCGAGCAACCGGCCATGAAGTTGTGGACCGAACACGCCCTGGCGGAAAACTTTCGTGAACCCAGCCATGAAGCAGAAATCAGAGCCTGTGGACAATGGCTGCAGGACCTGCGCCAACCGGCGCAGAGCTAGCTGATGAAACGACGACAGGCCATTGGTTTTGCGGCGGCGGCAATAGCCGCCGCTGTTACCCCGCAAACCCGCCTGCTGGCACAAATGTCCACACCAGCAGGTGGCTCAGACTGGTCGAACGCAAGCTGGCAGAAAGCCGCTGAATTGCCCATCCAGATCCAGGAGTTATACCCATGCGTACATAAAGGTGAGCTGTACGTTGCCGGCGGTATCGCTGCGCGTTTAGGTGTGCCCTATTTTACCAATCGCTGTTTTGCGTATAACGCGGACACAGACAGCTGGCGTGAGGTGGCTACTTTGCCCGTCGATCTGCACCACGCCGCATTAGTCAGCAATGGCAGATCACTGTTCTGCGTGGGCGGATTCACCGGCAGCTATACCCGAGTATGGAACATGCAGGACACGGTTTACGAGTTAACCGATCAGGGCTGGAACCTCGTCAGCCATCTGCCCGGGCCACAAGCTGAAGGTGTGCTTGCGTATCATCCTGGCGGCAATGTTCATCTGGTGACCGGCCAGACTCCTAAAGGTCAGGCCAATGCCAGGCGTGACGATCACATAGAGACAAGCAATCACTGGCGCTGGGATACGGCAGCACAGGACTGGAGCCGCGTAGAACCCATTCCAACAGCTCGCAACAGTGCAACCGGAGGTTGGCTGGGTGATTATCTGGTAGTTACTGGAGGGCGCACCGCGCAAGGCAATCTCAACGTCACCGAGATTTATGATGTGCAGGGTGACCACTGGCACAGCGGGGCGCCCTTGCCCCTGCCTCAGGCCGGAACCGCCAGCGTTGTGGTTGGTGCGGGTCTACTGGTATTCGGCGGCGAAATATTCACGCCCCAGGCCAGCGTGTTTGCAAACGTCTGGCTCTACAACCTGCGCGAAGATCGCTGGCATGCAATTGCCGATCTGCCTACACCCCGACATGGTCTGGGTGCAGGTGTGCTTAACGATGCTGTGTACGTGATTGGCGGTGCAACTCAACCCGGAGGCAGCGGGACCAGTAACGTGAACGAATGTCTGCGTCGATAAGATCCACAGAACACCCTACAAATGCGCGCCACCTGAGCAGGTCAGCACTTCACCGGTGATAAAGTCGGATTCAGGCAGACACAACAGATAAATGGCACCCGCCCCATCAGCAGGTTGACCGCTGCGCCCGAGCGGCGAGGCGCGCACCGACGCATCAATCTGCGCCTCGTTCAAACCCACCCTTAACTCACGTTCTCCAACGCTTATGGTAGGCGGCGCGCCGCTGTAAGTCTGCGTCAGACGCGTATCAATATGACCAAAAGCCACACAATTCACCGTTGCGTTATAGCGACCCCACTCCTTTGCAAGGGTTTTAGTCATACCGACTACCGCTGCTTTTCCAGCCGAATAGGCGATCTGCGTTGCCGCACCGGTTGTGCCGGAGACACTGGACACATTGACAATTTTGCGCACTGACGCCGCGCCTGATTCAAGCTGCTCACGTTTGGCGGTTTCACGCAGCCAGGGGGCAAGCGCTCGCAGAATGCGAAAAGGCGCACTGGCGTGTACCTCCAGCATCGCCTGCCATTGTTCGTCCGAGTGGTTTTGAATGACACCATTCCAGATGTAGCCCGCGTTGTTGATCAATATGTCGATACCGCCAAAGCTATCGAGGGCTGCCTCGAGCAGCCGTTCAGGCAGATCTGCTGCCGTCACATCCCCAACACAGGCAACAGCCTCACCGCCGGCTGCATTGATCACAGCCACGCAATCAGCTGCTTCGCCGGCATCCATGTCGTTGACCACAACGCTGGCGCCGGCGGCACTGAGACGGCGGGCGGTTGCCTCACCAACGCCACGTCCGGCTCCAGTAACAATGGCTGTTTTACCTTGCAGGGGCGGCATGAAATCACCTCGTTTTTTTGACGCAGAGTTCAAAGACTATCAGGAAACTGCAGAGGAACGAGACCACAGCGGATTTCACCCACGCGGTCGACAAACAGTCGGCGGGTCAGTCCACACACAACACAGACTCACCCACAGCATCCATTTCAATACGCCAGTCTGTAACACCGATGTTGTGCAGGAAATGCCGGTCGTGGCTGACAACAATCAGCGCACAAGGACAATGCTGTAACGCCGCTTCCAGAGCCTGTATCGAGGGGAGGTCCAGGTGGTTTGTCGGTTCATCCATGACCAGGATAAACGGCGCGCGCATGATCCCTACCGCCAGCATCAACTTACGGACCTCGCCAGGGCTGGGTTGTTGACTGCCAAGCAACCGTTCCGGACGGGAGTTCAAGCGGCTCACGATACTCATGATTTGGCCAAGGGTAGCTTTATCCTGCTGTCGTACGTCTTCAAGTACCGCAGCAGATTCTTGTGCAGAAATTTCCTGCTCAAGACTGACTACTTTTTCCTGCGGCACGTTCAGCAATCCAAGCGCATGGCGAAGAAAGGTTGACTTGCCAACACCGTTTGCACCCGTTATCGCTATGCGGTCATCAGGTTTAACAGACAACTGCGGCCATTGCAGGGTGCGATTATCACCAAGCGCAAGTTCACCCGCAGCAAGCTTCAGCACAGTATCCCGAGGGGAAACAGATCCTTCCAGCCAGATGCCGGTTTCAAACGCCTTTGCAACTTCCGCATTGGCCAACCGCATCTGCGCCTGCTCCGCCCGCCCAGACAGCTGCCGAAGTCCGCTACCTGCCTTGCTGTCCGTAACCCGGGCGCGATTAATCTTTTCCCGGGCATCTGAATCTTTACGGGACAGTCCGCGCTTGGATCTGGCTTTATGCTCACCGGCTGCCTGTGCGCGCCGCTTAGCCATCTCGCGCTGCAGCTTTTTGTGTTCCTGTGTCAGTTTATCCCGCACTTTTGCCGCGCTCTCACGCTGCATCTGTTGTTGGGTGTTGGCTTCTGTGTAACCCCCCGCATACACGCTTACGCGGGGAGGTTCCATTAACAAACACTGCACACACAAGGCATCCAGCAACGCCCGATCGTGGCTGACAACAAGCCCAACACCGCGATACCGTTTCAGGTTTTGCACCAGCAGATCGCGAGCGTCGGCATCAACGTGGTTGGTGGGCTCATCCAGCGCGAGCACACTGGGCATACGCCATAACGCATGAGCAATCTGCGCACGTTTACACTCGCCGGGGCTCAACGACACCCAGCGCGTCAGAAAATCGAGCTCCACACCGAACCGGCCACGCAGCTGATAAGCATCGCTGCTGTGGTCCGCAAGAAAATCGGCAAACCCGGATGGTGGAAGGTCTGTGCGCTGTTCACAATAAACCGCATCCTGCACCCCCTCGATAGAGCCACCATTAGGTCGCAGCTCCCCTACCAGCAAACGCAAGAGGGTAGATTTGCCCGCACCATTTGCACCGATAACACCGGTGAAACCAGCAGGAAAGTGTGCCGTCACATCAGCCAGTAAAGGCTGCACTGCAGAGTCGTAAGAAAAAGACAGATCGCGACAGGCGACCATTAGGTTCGAAGGCTTCGAATGGGAAGGCATAGTTCCTCCAAGACAGGTTTAAACGGGTGTCTAAGTCTCAGGAAACTGTGTCGATCATGCCTTTATCAGCCGTTGGGGTGGAAATTCACCGCTTACCTCTATGTTACAAGCCAACAGGTTATTGGTAAACTCCAGCCCTGAAAAACTCCTGTAGAAACTTTCATGACCCAAAACATCGCTGTTGTCGGCGCTGGTATCGCCGGGATGTTCACCGCTCTGTCTTTGGCTAAGTCCGATCACACCGTCACTCTTTTCGAACGGGATATTCCACCACCCGAAGGTGATGCCGATCAGGCATTTTTTGCCTGGCAGCGCCGCGGGGCTGCACAGTTTCGCCACCCCCACGCCTTCCTCGGCCTGATGTGTTCGTTACTGGAAGAACATCACCCAAGCCTGATGGAAGAATTTTTTGCCGCAGGTGCGCGGAGAGTCGATTTTGCGGACATGGTGCCACCTCATCTGTTACCTCACTACAAACCAGAACCCGGCGACGAAAAACTGTGGATTCTGATGTGCCGGCGCGCCACGATCGAAACCGTGCTGCGACGACACGTAGAACGCATGAATAATATTACGATCCACAATACCACCTACATCACCGGCGTGCGCACCGAGCAGAAAGTTAATGGCCTCCACGTCACAGGCCTGGAACTCACAGACCGTTCTGACAACAACGCTAAGTCAGTCTTCGAAGCCGACGTCTTTGTTGATTCAACCGGACGAGCGTCCAAGTTTCGAAAATGGCTGATGGACGCAGGTGCAGCCATCGAAGAGCAACGCGACGACGCCGAAATTGTCTACTACACACGGCACTACAAACTCAAACCCGGCGTCAGCGAGCCCTCCAGGCACGGCGAAGATCCTTCTGCGGGTGATCTTGGCTACATGAAGTATGGGGTGTTCCCGGGTGACAACGGTCACTTCGCAATTATTATCTGCATCCCCAACGGCGAATCTGAGTTGCGTGAAGCCGTCAAAGACGGCGACCGCTTTGATGCCATCTGTCGAACAGTACCAGGCCTGGTACCCTGGATTGCACCAGAAAAAGCGCAGGCGACAACGGAATCGTTTGGTATCGGTGAAATCCACGCGGTGTGGCGCAACTTCGTCAAAGACGGCCAACCCGCGGCGCATAACTTTTTTGCCGTGGGCGATTCCTGCGCGCGCACCAATCCCTTATATGGCCGCGGCTGCAGCATCGGTATTCTGCATGCGCAGATTCTGGCTGATGTGCTCGAAAGCGAAACCGACAGCACCGCACGGGCGCTGACGTTCCAGCGACTCACCGAAGAACGCATCGGCCCCATATTCAAAGCCAGCCTGCAGGAAGATAAAAACGGCATCAAGCGTGCTGATGCTGTGATGTCCGGTCGCGACCTGGACAAACCCGACTCGCTGAAAAAGTGGTTTGGGATGGCGTTCGGCGATGCGCTTGCTGCCGCTGCCAAGGAGGAGATTGCCGTTTTTCGCGGCATGATGCGCACCGTGAATCTGATCGAAAATCCGGGCGATTTCCTGAAAGACAAAAAGGTCAAACGTACAATTTTCAAATACATGCTGCGCGGCCGAAAGCGAAACGCCAAGGCCAGGGTGAACCGAGGATTACCGCGCAATGAAATGCTGCAGTACATCCACAGACTGCAAGCCTGAACATTCTGAACAAACCATAAAAAAGAGAGGGGCAGATTGAAAAATCTATTTTCGGTAGAAGGAAAAGTTGTCATCGTCACCGGTGGATCCCGAGGCATTGGTGAGATGATTGCCGCGGGCTTTCTGGCAAACGGCGCTAAAGTTTATATCAGCTCACGCAAGGCGGAGGCCTGTGATGCAACCGCCGCACGCCTGCAGAGCGAATTCGGCGGACAGTGCATTTCCATACCGGGCGACATGTCCACACTCGATGGCATCAAAGCTTTCTGCGAAGTGTTCAAAACCAAGGAAGATCACCTCGACGTGTTGATCAACAATGCGGGTGTCGCCTGGGGCGCACCGCTTGAAGAGTTTCCTGAAATTGGCTGGGACAAGGTTATGAACACCAACGTCAAAGGACCTTTTTTCCTCGCCCAGCAGCTCCTGCCTCTGCTGGAGAAAGCTACCAGCTTTGATGAGCCGTCAAGAATCATCAACGTGGGCTCTATTGACGGCATCAAAACCCCCGTATTTGATAATTTTTCTTACGGCCCATCCAAAGCAGCCATCCATCACTTAACCCGCGTGTTAGCAGCGCACCTGATAAAGCGCAATATCATTGTCAATGCAATTGCACCCGGGCCGTTCCCCACCTACATGTTAAGCACCGGCGTTGGTGGTGGCGGTGATACCGACACCACGGACTGGGACGCAGTTGGTAAAGGCAATCCGCGCGGACGTGTAGGCACAGCTGAAGACATAGCCGGTTTAGCGATCTTTCTATCTTCGCGCGCCAGTGGTTTCACCGTGGGTGAAGTCATCACCTGTGATGGTGGCTCAGTGGTTTCTTAAACCGCGGCTGTACATGGCGATGAGGTTCTGGTCACGCTGGAAGGCCTGGTCATTCACCCATTGCCCATCCACCAGTTGCTGCCGCAAAGCCTGCACATTTTTATCCAGCGTGTGCAGGTCTGTTGTCACAGAGGAATCAAGAAAATAGTCCTCAAGCTCGAGAAGTAATTTTTCTGCTGAACTTTTTTCAACTGATTGCTGCGCTGTGCGATTCCAGACCATGGCCAGGAAAGCGCTGTAGATCAGCAGCGCTTCGTTGCGTCCAAAGTCAGCAACTGCGCTGGCATCAAGCCGAGTTGTCGCAGGCAGCATCGCGTCATCCAGAAACGCCCTGCCCTGGCTCAAATCAGGTAGGCGTGATGGGCTGGGGTATGCCTCCAGGCGAACATGATCAAGTTTCACCGGCACCAGGAAATAGCCAGTCTGACCCGCTTGTTCACCCCGTGCTTTTATAATCAGATGTTCAACCTGTGCAACAGCGGCAATCCAGGTTTTGTAACCAGTTAGCAGCACGTCCTGTCCGCGAGGGTGCCAGATGACACCTGGCAATGGTGCCGATTCACTGCGATCTTCGGATACTGCAAATGCGGTAATGCCCGGCGATTCGAGCTGCGGAAACGTTTTCCGAATCGCGGCCTGATACCCGGCGATAAACACCTGAGACAAACTGTCAGCAAGAGCGCCGCCGCGCACAGCCTGTGAAAATTCCGGTGAAGCTTCCTGTATCGCCTGATCTATCCAGGCCTGGCAATAATCCCGCTCATTCGTCCCGGGAGCCAGAGGCTCAAGACCCTCAAACCAGCTTGCGACTTCGGTGGACATTCAGGCAGGCACCGGCCCCTGCACCTGGCAGCGATGAATCAGCCTCGGCTCGTCGGCGTGATCGTGCACGGCATAATGCAGAAGCGCGCGATTGTCCCACATGACCAGATCACCCGGACGCCACTGATGTCGCGCCTGATACTCCGGGCGTGTGCTGTGGCTGAACAGATGGTCAAGCAGACTTTTGCTCTCCGCGGTGGTCCAGCCGTCAAAACGCGTGGTGAAGGCTTTGCATACATACAGCGCTTTCTCGCCAGACTCATCATGAGTGCGCACAACCGGGTGCAGGGCGCGGGGCGCAGCCTGCACATCCTGACCATATAACGCTGCAAGTCCCTCTGCTGAATGCACCGCGTAGAGCTGATCAAGCACGCGACGTAATCCGTCAGACAGGTCTGCCAACGCCAGTATCTGATTCGAAAATGCGGTTTCGCCACCCAGCTCAGGCGCCTCGTGCGCATACAACATCGTCAACTTCGGAGGCTGCGTGTTGTAAGTCATATCTGAATGCCAGTGCTGATTCACATCTTTTTTCTTGCCGCGATTTTTCAGTTCAATAAGGTTGGGCTGGTCGGGCAGGCCGCCGTAGGGAAACGGAATGAGTTCACCCCAACGCCCGGCAAAAGCGACCTGATCCTGCAAACTCAACTGTTGTCCGGGAAAAACCAGTACATGGTATTTACAGAACCAGGTATTCAGAGTCTGCCACTGCTCGTCTGTTACCTCGCGGACATCCAGATTGCTGACAATACCGCCCAGGGGCGCGGCCATCCTTTGTATTCGCATAGGTTGTTCCTGCATCAGTTTTGCACGCGCCTGTAAGCCGTATCGCCAACAGATTCCGTCACCTCGGAGCCAAGCTCGTCAGCCGCCAGGACAGCAGCGTAGACCATGCCTGCTGACACATCGAAGGGAAGGTTGGAGATAAACATGTAGTCTGCTGTTTCCTGTGCAATCTGCCGCAGATCGCCAACGTCGCTGCGCTGCATGCCAATCTGCGCCAGGGTCACCGGCAAACCAACCGCCGCAAAAAACTCAGCAACCCGCTTCGCTTCAGACTTTTCCTGCTGCAGCATCAACTGCATCATCACGCCGGCGGCCACCATCTCCCCATGCAGATAGTTTTTCTCCACCGCCGCAATACTGGTTAGCGCGCCAGCCAGACCATGAGCTGCGGCAAGACCACCGCTTTCGAAGCCTACGCCGCTGAGCAACGTATTGGCTTCCACCACCTGCTCCAGAGCATCATCCACACGGTTTTCACAGACCGCCTTGCCCGCATCAAGACCGTGGGCAAACAGCGTGGTTGCACACGCTTCTCCCAGTGCCGCGGCTGCCACGGTAGGCCGCGCACCCACGACGTTGCGCGCCTTGGGGTTCGCCAGGCAGACCTTGGCTTCATACCAGGTAGCCATGGCATCACCCATGCCCGCAACCAGATAGCGTTCCGCTGCCGCCGCCACAACCTCAGTATCAACAATCACAAAAGCTGGATGATCAGGGAAAAATTCTGCTGCACTGACAACACCTGCGGGGGTATACACAACCGAAACCGCGGAACACGGCGCATCATTCGAAGCCAATGTGGGCACCACAACGACAGGTACGCCAAGCCGGTAAGCCACACATTTTCCCGCATCCACGCACTTACCGCCGCCCACGGCAATCAGACAATCAACCTGTTCGGCAGCAAGGGTTGCAACTGCAGCATCTATGGCTTCCAGGCTGCATTCGCCTGGAAAACGGCAATCCATTGAACTGATCTGTGCATCCTGCAGGCTTGACCTCAACAGCGGACCCTGTTCAGCCAACCCGCGAGCAGATGCATACACCACCGCACGCTTAATGTTGATGATGGTCAGATACCGACCAACGCTGCCCAGCACGCCTGAACCCTGAATATAGCGCGGCGGTGCAACCAGTACGCGTGGCACTTTTTCAGAGGCGGCATAGGTGGGTTGGGGGAAAAAATCTGTAGCAGGCAAACTGTTCTCCTCATCGTCCAGCTCAGCTTGCCACCGGGCTGTCAGGCACCGCAAGCACAGATCCCTTTAAATTTACCCATGCGACCCCATTACCTTAAGATACGTAGACATTGGGGTGCTCAACAGTGGACATCGAACACGACGGAGAGGTTATCGGCGAATCCGGTGACCCACACAAGCAGATTATTCTGCCCAACGAGGCAATGCCTGGGGTCATCCAGGTGATTCCACAGGAACAGCGTCCGTTTTTCCCCGGGCAGGCCATTCCACTGACCCTCAGTGCTGAACGCTGGCTGCCAACTTTGCAGGCTGTACGCAAGCGCGGCCAGGATGTCATCGGCGTGATCGCCAGCAAAAACAGTCTGGAAGACGGCATCAAGCCCAGTCATCTGTACGAGGTTGGCTGCCTGTGCCGGGTGCATCGCGTACACCGTGAAGGTGAGCAGTTGCAGGTATTGCTTGAGGGGTTGCAGCGCTTCGCTGTGCGTAAATGGGTTTCCGAAGAATTACCACTTACCGCATCAGTGCGCTATTTCCCTGAGCCACAAAAAAGCCAGAGTTCTGAGCAGACCGCTTACGCCGTTGCCATTATCAATACCATCAAGGAACTGATCCCTCTCAACCCGCTCTATGGTGAAGAGTTAAAACTGTTCCTGACCCGCTCCAGTACCAACGAACCCTCGCTACTGGCTGACTTTGCCGCGAGCTTGACCACCGCCGGCAAAGAAGAACTGCAGGAAGTGCTGGAACGTATCGAGTTGCAACCACGCATGGAACTGGTGGTTAAACTGTTGCGCCGCGAAGTTGAAATTGCCGCGGCACAGATGGAGATCCGTGAGCATGTCGAGCAGGAAATCCAGGGCCACCAGCGTGAAGCTGTGCTGCGACAGCAGCTTAAATACATCCAGAAAGAGCTGGGCATCTCCAAAGATGACAAGACTGCCGAAGCTGATGAGTTCCGCGAGCGCATCAGCGAGCTGACGCTGCCTGATAAAGCCGCACAACGCATTGAAGAAGAGCTCAATAAACTGCAGATGCTGGAAACCGGCTCACCCGAGTTTGCCGTTACCCGCAACTATCTCGACTGGCTGACCAGTCTGCCATGGGGGATTGTCAGTCGTGACAACGAAAACCTTAGCGCAGCAAAGAAAACTTTAAACAAGCACCATGAGGGTTTGGACGATATCAAAGAACGTATCGTCGAGTTTCTTGCCCTGGGTATCATGAAGGGCGACGCAGCAGGCTCTATCATCTGTTTTGTGGGGCCACCCGGGGTGGGTAAAACCTCTCTGGGGCGCAGCATTGCCGATGCTCTAGGCCGAAAATTCTTTCGCTTTTCTGTCGGCGGTATGCGCGACGAAGCTGAGATCAAAGGCCATCGACGCACCTATATAGGCGCCATGCCCGGCAAACTCCTGCAAGCGCTGAAAGACACTGAAGTTTCGAATCCGGTGATCATGCTGGATGAAATTGACAAGATTGGCGCGTCTTATCAGGGCGATCCTGCCAGCGCCCTGCTGGAAGTTCTGGACCCTGAGCAGAACGGCAGCTTCCACGATCATTACCTCGACCTCGACTTTGACCTGTCCAAAGTTCTGTTTATCTGTACCGCTAATCAGCTGGATACCATCCCGGGACCACTGCTCGATCGTATGGAAGTTATTCATCTGGGCGGCTATCTCGACAACGAGAAGCTGGTCATTGCCCGCCGTCATCTGTTGCCTCGACAGATAAAAAGAGCGGGTTTAACCAGCAAAGATGTAAAGGTGGATGCTGCGGCCCTGCGCAAAGTTATTGAGGGTTACTCTCACGAGGCCGGCGTTCGACGCCTCGAGAAGGCGCTGGCTTCGCTGGTGCGCAAAGCTGTTGTCAAATTGCTCGACGGTACAGAAAAGCCCATAAAAATCAGTAAAAGCGACGTCGAGACTTATCTTGGCAAACCGCACTATGAAAAAGAGCAGCTGCAAAGCGGTGTGGGCGTTGTCACCGGGCTTGCCTGGACTGCGATGGGTGGCGCGACGCTACCGGTGGAAGCTACCGTTGTACATGACAACTCCGCAGGGCTGAAGCTCACCGGCCAGCTCGGCGATGTGATGCAGGAATCTGCGAACATTGCCTACAGCTATCTGCGCGGCAACGCAGAGACATTAGATCTACAAACAGATTTCTTCGATAAATCCCACGTTCATCTGCACGTTCCAGCTGGCGCGACGCCCAAAGACGGGCCGTCCGCGGGTATCACCATGGCGGTGGCGATTTCATCCCTTGCACGCAACAAAGCGCCGAAAAAGAAGTTTGCAATGACCGGCGAGCTAACGCTGACGGGGCTCGTTTACCCGGTTGGCGGTATCCGCGAAAAGCTGATAGCCGCTAAGCGACAAAAACTGAAAAACATCATTCTCCCTGCGGCAAACGCACGCGATGTTGAAGAGGTTCCAGAGCACATCACCCGTGGACTGACCATCCACTATGTTAAATCGTTTGCAGACGTGGCTGAGCTAATTTTCTGATGCTGTTTCACAGGCCCCTTCTGCAACAGGTATCAGCACTTCGTTGCGTCGCAGAAAACCCGGCCAGAAAGGTGGGTTGTAGCGCGCCCAGGTAGCGGGACCACAAACATCATAGCTGGACGCCTGCAACTGTTGCCGCAGCTGTTGTTCAAAACTCCGGTAGCGGCTTTCCTTCCAGTTGCCCGTGTACCTCAGCGCAGCAACCAGTTGCGCTGGCACCTGCTCGAGGGTGATTTCAGCATCATTGGGATCGGGTAAACCGCTGGCTACCGCCTCGCGTGGCATAACAAACGCAACCACGTGCTGGTTATCCACCGAGTGTTGCTGCACCGGTGCTGTCATGCTGATCTTTTCATCTGCGTTGTTGTCGCCTGAAAGATAGTCCACCAGCGGTCGGAACGCCTGGTTTCCCGCCTCCCCGAAATCTCCTGCCACCCTGGTCTGGGCAACCCAGTAGCTGTTGTAACGACGAATTTCGACCTTATCGAGGGTTTCGACAACGGTAAACTCTGGCTCTTCTATCGCCATTACATTTGCTGAGGAACTGCACAACAGGATCAGGCCAAGGACTCGGATAACATTCATAAAGACAGCTTAAGCCTGGGTGATATTATTAAGAGGTATTCTGCACAACGGGAAGGTACATGCCACTGAGTACAGAGATGGTAGGACAGCAGATTCCAGCATTGGAACATCAGGTTGATGCACGCTGGCTGATGGCGTACGCCGCTGGCTTAAACGATACATCTGACTGTTACATGGACACCACTGCTGGCCCGGTCACGGCACATCCCATGTTTCCTGTCTGTCCGGAATGGCCGGTGATCTTAAAGCTTCGTGAAATGGCCGGCGGACAAACCCTGAGTGCGGCGGAAGCATCCAGGGGTGTTCACGCTGCACACGACCTGCATATTCACCGGCCGATAAAAGCCGGTGACAGGATTCAAACCACAGCAACCATGATCGGCATCAACCAGATCAAACCAGGCGCGGCTTACACGCTACGCCTGGACACCCGTGACGCGAAGGACGGCACCTTGCTGGCACAAACCTATCAACTGGGCATTTATCGAGGTGTAGAAATATCCGGCGAGGGCACAACACTTGAGCCGCCACCGGCACTGCCGAAATTGAGCAATCTGGACAACGGACGGGTTGAATCCATCGACATCGGCGCCGGCGCTGCGCATGTCTACACCGAGTGCGCACGCATCTGGAACCCGATTCACACCGACCGGAAAGTCGCTATCGAAGCAGGCTTGCCGGACATCATTCTGCATGGCACAGCGACCCTTGCCCTGGCTGTCAGCAGTCTGGTAAAGCAATATGCAGGCGGCGATCCCAGAGCGGTGACCCGTCTGGGTGGCCGATTTGCCGCCATGGTCCTGTTACCATCACAGATAAAGGTCGTCAGCAGCATCAGCGGTGACACAATATCTTTTCAGGTACACAACGCCCAGGGCGAACCTGCTGTCAGTAAAGGCTACATGGTGCTTGGCTAGGGAGTTCCAGTGAGTGCAGATGCGGCAACGGTGCCCGCAGACTTCGTGAAACGAGCTTGCACACGCTGTTCTGCCCATCTGCGACAGGCTAAAAAAACCTCTGCAGATCCTGCCACTATTCTTTCGCCGTCGTGGTGCCAGTAACAGGCCATGCTTAACTGCCTGACATTATCCTGTTGTATCTGTGCCAGTGAATTGGCTGGCAGCTGACGCGCACAGCCCGAACCCAGCGCCAGGACACCTGCAACAACTAAACACACCACCGAGTGAGATCGCGACATAAATATACTCCTTGTCTGTCATCGATCCCTCCGCTCCCTGAGCAATCCAGCAATTAAGAGCAAGACTCGTGCCAGGTAAAAAAGCCGCTATCGAGGTATTTTTGAGAGAATATCGCGACGAATCGGGAAAGACGCACTATTGTGGTGCGCAGCTGCACGCCCTGAGTAGCACCGCACTGAAAGCACACAGCCTTTGAGTTTAGCCGGCGGGACGTTAAGCTTTGCCAAGCAACTTTGTTAAGTACATGAAACAACCACAGAACAAGCTGGTCGCCGGCATCGCAGCCCTGGTTATCCTGGGCACCATAACAGGTGTCTGGATGCAGCGCCCCATGCCCCTGCCTGACTTTGAGCACCCGGTCGTAGAAGTGAAAAAGCAGGCGTTTTTCGACTATCTGAGCCCGGCCATAGAACATATCAATGAAGAGATCAGAGCCGAACGGACGTGGCTGCTCGAGCTTGCGCAACCCGAGGAAATTAACAATCTCTCTCTGCTACAGGCTGAGCAACTGCAGACGCTGGCAAGCGACTACGATCTGGACCCGCAGGCTGTAGATTCAAATCAATCGCTCGTTGAAGAACTGCTGCTGCGCATTGATGTCATCCCCAAATCCCTGGCACTGGTGCAGGCGGCCAAAGAGTCCGGCTGGGGCAGTTCCAGATTTGCTCGCCACGGCTACAATTTGTTCGGCCAGCAGTGTTTCGATAAGGGCTGCGGCTTCACACCAGCAGAGCGCAAAGCGGGCAGATCGCACGAGGTAGCTGAATTTGACAGCGTCGAATCTGCGGTCCGCGCCTACATGCACAATCTGAACACACATTATCGATACCAGGGTTTCCGGGAGTTAAGAGCCCAACTGCGCCAGCAGGACGAAGCGTTGACCGGCACCAGGCTGGCACACGGACTCAACGCTTACTCCGAACGTGGCAAAGTTTATATCGAAGAAATCATCGCTCTGATCAGACACAACGGGTTGGAATGAAGCGCCTCACAGCGGCAACTTTACTGACGCTTACACTGGGCTGCTATGACAGCACGCCCTCACCTGCCTTTGCAGGAGAATCGGGCCACGCAGATCACGCGGTGATTTTGTTGTATCACCACGTTGCTGATGACACACCTGTGAGTACCAGCATCTCTGAGGAGGATTTCAAAACACAGCTCAATCACCTGGAAAAGAAGGGGTTCCGGGTACTGCCGCTGTCGCGCATCGTAAATGCGCTGCAGAACGACGAGTGGTTACCCGACAAAACAATCGCGATCACTTTCGATGATGCATACACCTCGGTTTTTACCAACGCATGGCCGGAGCTTCAACGCAGAAAGCTGCCATTTACAGTTTTTGTCAACACAGCGTCCATCAGCTCACAACCCACAACTTATATGTCATGGTCGCAACTCGAAAGATTAAAAAACGCCGGCGTATCCATTGGTAATCACAGCCATTCACATCAGCATATGCTGAATCACCGCGACACACCCAACTGGGCCGAAAACATAAAGCAGGATATTCAGCAGGCGGCTGAACACCTGCAACAGCAACTTGGCGTAACAACCCAACTGTTTGCCTATCCCTACGGTGAATTTGACCCTGCCCTGCAGGAGATTGTGGCTGAAGCTGGCTTGATCGGATTTGGCCAGCACTCCGGCGCCATCAGCGCAGAGGTTGATTTCACAGCCCTGCCACGATTCCCTATTGGTGGCGCCTATGCCTCTGTTTCACGTCTGGACACAGCCATCAACAGCAGGCCACTGCCTGTAAAAGCAGAGCCGGCAAACGGCAGGGTTTTGAGCCCGGACAAGACCGCGTTCGAACTTAACATCACTGTCGGACAGGCTGTTGCAGACGGTCCGGATAGTTTATCAGCGCTTGCCTGCTATCCATCTGCAGGTACCGACCTGAAGCTGCAGCCGAGGGGCAACAGGCATTTCCAGATCAAGCTGACAGACATCACGTCTGCTGGTCGCCACAAGATCAACTGCACGTTGCCGGATCCGAAACATCAGGGCGCATACTTCTGGTGGAGCTATCTGCTGATGAAGCCGCAAGACGCAGGCGAGTGGTACCAACAGTAGTTCGTACGCGCGCCACTTCCGCAAGACCCTCGGTACTGGTTATACTGGCACTGCTTTAGGAGGGGGGCACTGTCATTCTTAACGAAATGTTACTCAATCTGGCCCGTTGGCTGGATGCACAAGCGTGGAGTATCGGCCTGCACGAGTCGTACTACATGTACGCCTGGGTGGAGACCACTCACGTCCTGACGTTAATGGTTTTTCTCGGCATGCTGTTTGTCATCGACCTGCGCATGTTGGGCGTTGCATTCCAGAACGTGCCGGCTTCAACGGTCGCCGACCGTTTGGACAAACCCATGATGATAGGTTTTGCGGTCATGGTCATTACCGGGCTGGTTCTATATTACGCCATCCCGGTTCGCACCACTCAAAGTATCTGGTTCAGAATCAAAGTTGTGCTGTTGATCTGCGCCGGCATCAACGCCTTGTTATTCCGTAATCGGATGAAAGCCGCAGATGGCAGCTGGGATAAAGACGTCAAACCACCCAGGCGCATGCGAATTGGCGCCGCTCTGTCCTTAACCTTCTGGGCAGGCGTTGTGGTCACCGGCCGCGCTATTGCTTACGACTGGTACGACTGCAACAAAGACATGTCCGTTTTCATGTATTGGGCAGCAGGTTGCGTCGACGAACTGGCGGCATTGGATTAGGGGTCAAGGCAATGGATGTTTTGTTTATTTTCGAATGGCTCGACGGTTCTTTTCTCGCCACTATATCGAAAGCTTATGGCGGTGTTTTTGCGGTAGTGCAGATGTTTCACCTGCTCTCCATGGCTCTGCTTGGCGGCATGGTTATCGTTGGGGATCTCAGGCTCCTGAACGTTCTGATGACTGATGTGCCGTCAGACACCGTTCTGGAAAACACCAACAAATGGTTTACGGTGGGCCTCGTCGGCCTCGTCTTGAGCGGTATTTTCATGAGCTCCGCGGTGGCATTGAAGCTGTATTACAACGAAATGTACTGGGCTAAGATGACAGCACTGGCCGTGGGCGTGGTGTTTGTCTACGCCATTCGCCGCCCTCTGTTGCGCTATGGCCACGACACGCTCAACCCACGCGTGCTGAAAGTGACGGCAATAACGTCGTTAATCATCTGGTTCACCGTTGCGGCCTCCGGTCGCTGGATCGGCTTTTCCTAAGCTCGGAGCTCTCTATGGATAAGAAAAAAATGCTCGAAACCACCGCCATGGTGTTTGGTGTGGGGGTTTTTATCGGCGCAGTATGGTTCTGGAGCCTGCAGGTTGGCGACGTGCTTGAAATTCTGGAAATGGCCTACGGTTAGACAAGGCGAATTGCGTCGTCCTCACCGAGCCGCTAGGGTTGCTAAATAACTATTGCTGAATAAAAACATGCCAGACAGCCAGAAACTTATCGACGCTTACGCCACCATCATCGCCGAAATAGACGATGTCACGCGCCCCGGCGTCGTTGATACCCCCAAGCGCGCCGCCAAAGCCATAGAATTTCTCACCAGAGGCAATAGTCAGACACTCGAAGAGGTTGTCAACAACGCACTGTTTCCTGCAGAAAACCGCGAGATGATCGTTGTGGAAGACATCGAGCTGTACTCCATGTGTGAACATCACATGCTGCCTTTTATTGGCAAAGCCCACGTCGGGTACATCCCAAACGGCAAGGTGCTTGGACTCTCTAAAGTTGCCCGCATCGTCGACATGTTTGCACGCCGTCTGCAGATTCAGGAAGAGTTGACCCACCAGATTGCAACGGCCATTCAGGATGTCACAGGCGCCCAGGATGTGGGTGTTGTTATTGAAGCCAAACACCTGTGCATGATGATGCGCGGTGTAGAAAAACAGAATTCCCGTATGAAAACTTCAGCAATGCTGGGCGCCTTCCGGGACGACCCGTCTACCCGTGCAGAGTTTTTGAACCTGCTGTAAAACCAAGGTGTCCCGACCTGCGGAGATACCGAAACAGCAGCGTACAATTATCGCATTGAGGCAGGGCGGCTTCTGTGCTCCAATGCGTCGCGAATATGACACTCGATAACAACGATAATTAATTTATGCGTGACTATTTCATTCGACGCACGCTGCTTGTCATTCCAACGCTGATTGGCATCACCATGCTGGTGTTTATGGTCACTCGGTTTGTGCCCGGAGGGCCTCTCGAACGGGCGCTGATGGAAGCCCAGCAGGCCAGCATCAGTGCCGGCAGTTCACGCTCCGTTGGCCAGGGTATGGCTATCTCAGAAGATCAGCTCAATCAACTGCGTGAGTACTATGGCCTGGATAAACCGTGGTACGAAAGTTATGTGTTGTGGGTCGGCAAAGTGGTACAGGGGGACCTCGGCACCAGCTACCGCTATAACGAGCCTGTCTGGGACGTGATCAGCCAGCGATTCCCGATTTCCATTTTTTATGGTCTCACCAGCTTAATCCTCACCTACATCGTCTGTATTCCTTTGGGCATCGTCAAAGCCATCGGCCATCGAACACCCATGGACAACATTACGTCTATCATCGTTTTTGCAGGATACGCCGTACCTGGCTATGTATTAGGCGCGTTGCTGCTGCTGTTCTTCGCCGTCGAACAGGACTTCTTCCCCATGGGGGGATTTACCAGCTATAACTTTGACGAAATGAGCGGCGGGGAAAAAATAATAGACGTGTTACACCACGCCACCCTGCCACTGATCTGCTACATGGTAGGCAGCTTTGCCGTTACCACAATGCTGATGAAAAATAATCTGATGGACAACCTCGCCGCAGATTATGTGCGTACCGCCGTCGCCAAAGGTGTACCTTTCAAGAAGGCCGTATCAGGTCATGCGCTGCGCAACTCAATCATTCCCATCGCGACAACCTTTGGTCAGAACATCACTTTACTGGTCACCGGCTCGTTTCTCATCGAAACCATTTTCGACATCGACGGGTTTGGTTTGTTAGGTCTGACCAGTGTTTTTGACCGTGACTATCCGGTTGTTATGGGTATTATTTTCCTTACCAGCCTGCTGTTGCTGCTGGGTAACATTCTATCCGACCTGCTGGTGGCCGCGGTCGACCCGAGAGTACGGTTTCAATAGGTCCGGCGTATGCAGTTGAATCCGCTTACACTCCGCAAACTCAAACGCTTCAAAGACATCAAGCTCGGCTACTATTCAGCCATCACGCTGCTGGTGCTGATTGTTTTCTCCCTGCTCGCCGAACTGGTCATCAACGACCGTGCATTGTTCATCAGCTACAACGGCGAGTGGCACTTCCCGACCTACACCGACGTGGAACTGGGCGCGAATTATGGATTAACCGGCACCGAAGCGGTGATACCGGTGGACTACAGGAATCTTGCTGAGCACTTTGAAGGCACCGAAAACACCGTCATCATGCCGCTGATACCCTGGGGACCCTACTCCAACGATACTTCAGAGGGGGTATTAAAAGCGCAGGGGCCAGACTTTGAACGCAAACACTACCTCGGCACGGACACCACCGGACGGGATGTGCTGGCACGTCTGGTTTACGGTTTCCGCACCGCCATATTTTTTGCCATTGCATTCACGGTGCTGACCTATCTCATTGGTGTCAGCATCGGCTGCGCCATGGGGTATTTTGGTGGCACATTTGATCTTCTGTTTCAGCGGGTCATCGAAATCTGGTCAAACATCCCGTTTCTGTACATGGTCATTATTGTCTTCTCCGTTATCCCCAGTACCTTTGCGATTGGTACGCGTATCACTATTCTGTTGTTAATCATGGTGCTGTTCGGCTGGACGGGGCTGACGTATTACATGCGTACAGAAACCTACAAAGAAAAAGCGCGGGATTATACCGCCGCCGCATTGGTGCTGGGCGCTGGCACCGCGCGGGTTTTGTTCCGCCACATTCTGCCTAACACCATCTCAACAATGATCACTTTTGTGCCGTTCACCGTGGTGAGTGCGATTACCGCCATCACGGCGCTGGATTTCCTGGGCTGGGGTCTGCCACCACCCACACCCAGTATTGGTGAGCTTTTAAAACAGGGCACCGCTAATCTGACCACCGCGCCATGGATTGTGACCTCTGCCTTTGTTGCGCTGGTTTTTGTTCTGGCTGTTGTCACATTTATTGGTGAAGCTGTACGCGAGGCATTCGACCCGCGCAAATTCACGATTTATCGATGAGGAGACCGATGTACCGTCTTTATTCCGAGTTATCTCACGGCTGGCACACACTGCTGGCTGTTTCAACGCTGTTTCTGCTGAGTGCATGTGGCGGCGCAGATGCACCTACCGCAGAAGAATCCGCTGCAGCAGATGCAGACTTTGAAAGCAGAAAAGCTGCAATGCTCGCCCATATGCAGAACCACTTTGACACCGAATATTCACTGCCACCCGCCGTTCAGGAAGCGATGGAACGCGGTGAGATCAGTGCAGACGAGATAAAGCAGCGTGCCGCCGCCGGGGAATTCCAAAAATTCTTTCAGTTTAAAACACCGGCAGATATCCCCGCGGACCTGACCTGGGAAAACGGTATGGACCTGCCGGATGTTGGCAGCGATCAAGCCACCAAAGGCGGGACACTGTATCTCAGCCTGAGTGACTTCCCGCGGACCTTACGCCGGCTCGGACCAGATTCAAACGGATCGTTCCGAACCTGGATACTCGATGACACCAGTATGCGTTTCGCCCAGCGCCACCCGACCGATACAAGCATCGATAGCAATGGTAACTTCCGCTACCACCCTGGCATCGCAGAGGCGTGGGCAATGTCGGAAGATCGTAAAACGGTGTACGTGCGGATAAACCCCGCAGCTGAATTCAGCGATGGCATGCCCATCACCAGCGATGACATGATGTTCACCTTCTATTTCTACCATCAGCCTTTTATCCAGGCACCCTGGTACAACAACAATTTCAAGCGCAATTACACGGCCATAACAAAATACGACACACATACGTTCAGCCTCACGCTGCCCGAAGCAAAACCCAACGTGATCGGGCGAGCTTTAGAACTCGAACCGATGCCTATGCACTTCTTCTATGAGTTCGGTGAAGACTATGTCGAACGTTATCAGTGGGAATTTGTACCTACCAGCGGTCCTTACGTACTCACACCGGACAACCTGAAAAAAGGCCGGTCTGTTACGTTGCTGCGGAACAAAGACTGGTGGGCAAAGGACCTGAAATACTGGCGCAACCGTTTCAATGTTGATCGCATCAACCTGACGATCATCCGGGACGCCGCTAAAACCTTTGAAGCGTTCAAGAAAGGTGAAATAAGTTTCGCCTCCGTTTCGCTGCCGGAATACTTTTACGAAAAACTCCCCGCCAGTGATCCGCTTGTGGCTAATGGCCTGGTGCATCGCGCCGTTTTCTACAATGACGCCCCTCGGCCGACTTATGGTTTATGGATTAACAGTGGTCGACCGTTGTTGAACAACCAGGATGTCAGGGTTGGTATCAACTATGCGACAAACTTCCAGAAAGTCATCGACGAGTATTTTCGCGGCGACTACACCCGCATGCGCACCAGTGCAGATGGTTACGGTGAGTTCACTCACCCGACGTTAACAGCACGCCCATTTGATGTGGAAAAAGCACTTGCCAGTTTTGCCAAAGCAGGCTTTGTAGAGCGTGGTCCGGACGGTGTTCTGGTAAACGCTAACGGCGAGCGATTGAGTTTTACCCTGACAACAGGCTACGAAGCCTTAAAAGACACGCTGACCATCCTGCGCGAAGAGGCTTTGAATGCGGGCCTGGAACTGCGTCTGGAAGTACTGGACGGCACTGCATCGTGGAAGAAGATCCAGGAAAAGCAGCATGATATTGCATTCAGCGCTTTCAACGTGGGGCCTGAGATGTATCCCCGCTATTGGGAGACCTACCATTCTGTAAATGCCTACGATGTACCGTGGTTGCCCGACGGCAGCGTCAACCCGGATCGCGAGTTAAAACCACAGACCAACAACCTTCAGTCAATTGCGAATCGAGAACTGGATCAGCGTATTGAAGCTTATCGTGCCAGCGACAGCGTTGAGGAAATGCAACGACTGGCATTCGAAATGGAAGAGATACTCTACGAGGACGGCTCTTTTGTACCGGGCTTTGTGATTCCATTCATGCGTGTGGCCTACTGGCGTTGGTTTAAATGGCCAGAGAATTTCCATGTAAAAATTGCCAACAGCGCCACCGATGGGCATCTGTTCTGGATTGACCAGGCCCTTGAAGAAGAAACGCGAAAGGCACGCAGATCAGGTCAAACCTTCGAGGTGGTCGACAAAGTGTACGACCGCTACAAGACGGATTAGCACCTTGGTCGACCAAAGCGAAAAAACGGCTCCACTGCTTCACGTTAAAGACCTTGTCACAGCGTTTGATACAGAAGGTGGCCAGATTAAAGCAGTGGACGGTGTCAGCTTCAGCCTGCAACCCGGTCGTACACTCGGTATTGTTGGCGAGTCCGGGTGCGGTAAAACGGTGACTGCGTTAAGCATCATCAACCTGCTGCCTAAACCAACAGCTGATATTCTTGAGGGAGAAATATGGTTCGAAGGCGAAGATCTCGCCAGCGCACCTATCGAACGTTTGCACGACATCCGCGGCGAACGTATCGGCATGATTTTCCAGGAGCCGATGACCGCATTGAATCCAGTACATCGCGTCGGCCGGCAGATTATGGAAACACTGAAGCTTCATCGGGATATCAGTGATGCCGACGCGCTCAGAGCCACGATCAGCATGCTGGAGAAGGTGGGTATACCCAGCCCTGAAGTACGCGTTAGTGAATACCCCCATCAGCTTTCAGGCGGTATGCGCCAGCGCGTGATGATCGCCATGGCTTTGATCTGCGATCCGTCGCTCGTCATCGCAGACGAACCTACCACCGCTTTGGACGTCACCATCCAGGCGCAGATCCTTGAACTGCTGCAGGACATGCAGAACAAACTGAATACCAGCGTAATCATGATCACCCACGATTTAGGGGTGATTGCCGAAACCTGCGACGATGTCCTTGTCATGTACGCGGGCCGAGTTGCAGAACAGGGCAGCGTTGACGACGTTTTCAACAATCCCATGCATCCGTATACACAAGGTCTGTTAAGTTCGATTCCCAGACTCAACTCACCACGTAAAACAAAGCTGCCCACCATAGAGGGCATGGTGCCTTCGCTGACAGATATGCCAACGGGTTGCCGGTTCAACAATCGCTGTCCTTACGCTGATGAACTATGTGTTTCCAGCTATCCGCAACTGGATGGTGAAGACGGCTTTCACCAGGCAGCCTGTCATCACTGGCGGAAAATCGACGCTCAACTGCACAGCGGGACCACCTCATGACGTCACCGCTACTGAAAATTGAAAACCTCAAAGTTCATTTCCCGGTCAAAGGCGGCATCCTGCTTCGAGCTGCCGCACATAACAAAGCTGTAGACGGAATATCAATCGAACTGGAGCAAGGTGAAACGCTTGGTCTGGTCGGCGAATCTGGCTGTGGCAAATCAACTTTTGGCAAAGCCATAGTACGTCTGCTGAAACCAACAGAAGGAAAAATCACCTTTGAGGGGACTGATGTAACTGATCTGTCCCGTAAGGCGATGAAGCCACTGCGCCGAGACGTACAGATGATATTCCAGGATCCAGGTGAAAGCCTGAACAGCCGCCTGACCGTTGGCAGCCTGATCAGTGAAGCATTCGATATTCATGGCATCGGTGAACCCGCCTGGCGCCGCACCCGCACGTTAGAGCTGTTGGAGCAGGTTGGCTTACCCGCCGCTGCAGCGGATCGGTTCCCCTTCGAATTCTCCGGCGGCCAGCGACAGCGCATTGGTATCGCTCGGGCGATAGCACTGGAACCCAAACTCATTGTCTGTGATGAGCCGGTATCCGCGCTGGATGTATCGATCCAGAGTCAGATCCTCAACCTCCTGCTGGATCTGCAGGCGGACATGCAGTTATCTTATCTGTTTATCGCCCACGATCTTGCTGTGGTAAAACACATCAGCGATCGCATAGCGATCATGTACCTTGGGCAACTGATGGAAGTTGGTAGCGCCGATGAGATTTATGCTGATCCAAGACACCCCTATACACGCGCACTGATAGCTGCAATTCCTGAACCAGACCCAGCACGGCGCAACCGTCCAAAAATGATCCTGCAGGGAGACGTACCCAGCCCTATCAACCCCCCCAGTGGCTGCGTATTCCACACCCGCTGTCCCCACGTGCAGGACAAATGCAAAGCTGAAAAACCGGTACTACGCGATCTGATTGCTTCAGACGGATCACCACGGCAGCTGGCCTGCCACTTCGATTTATAAAAGCTCCGCTACTAGCCCATCTCCGCTCGGCTGATGTCAATGCTGTGCAGCGGCGAGAGGCCGTCGTCAACAATCTGCAAAAGCTCCACTTTCATCGATGAAGGTGTGATCGACAGAAAGCCAACCGTGCCATGCCGGGTCGACTGATTGTTCGGCAAGGTGGGTGAGCCGGGATTGATATACACACACCCTTCAACATCGTGGACTTCCGCAAGGTGCGTGTGTCCGTAAATCACAACGTGTGGAACAGTTTCCCCGAACGCCTGTTGTCTTTTCTTGTGCAGCTTTGCCGGTTGTGCCCGGCTGGGCGTTGGAAATTTGTGCACCAGACCAACCGTTAGCCCAGCGATCTGGCCACACCACACATCTTTAAGCTTTGCGTGCTGCACATCCAGATCTCCGTTGCCACAACAGACAAAGGTTGGCGCCAGAGTTTCCAGTTCATCAATAACATCAGCAACGTGCAGATCACCCGCATGCAGAATCAGATCAGTGCCACGAAAGGCGTCATAGACCTGAGGCCATAAAGTCGCAATTGTGCCTGGCATATGGGTGTCGGCAATCAAACCCACCCGCAGGGTGTCGGCACTGGCAAACTCACTGTGCAAAATAGATCACCTCATGAACGCCTTACTGAGATGTGGAAAAAAGGGAAGCCTGGATATCTTTAAAGGCTTTGAATTCAAGCGCGTTGCCCGACGGATCCTGAAAGAACATGGTCTTCTGCTCGCCGGGCAGACCCTCAAATCGGGTATAGGGTTCAATAATAAAATCATCAATCACACCAACTAATCGCTTCATTAACTGATCCCATTGCGCAAGCGTTAACACGACACCAAAGTGCGGAACGGGCACCGCTTCACCATCTACACCCTGATTGATATGTGTCACCTGCCCCTCAGGTCCCAGTGCCGGATCCAGATGCACAACCAGCTGGTGGCCAAAAAGGTTGAAGTCTACCCAGTGAGCATCACTACGGCCTTCGGCACAACCCAGCTTGCCACCATAGAAATCGCGCGCTTCAGCAATGTCCCGCACCGGGATGGCAAGATGGAAGGGGGTCAGCGTCATAGATGGAAGAACGGCTATGGTGAGATGCCGAGGTTAGCAGGCAAACAACCGCTACCACCAGAACAAAACTTCTCAGCGCCGAGTCACATCAGTGCACCTGGTCGCCATCAGCGGTGAATGTTTCCGCAATCTGCTCTGCGTAGAGCAGCACATCGTCAGTCAGAGCCCAGGAAACATCGTCGAACATGAAACCCTGAAAAGCCGTTGTCGACAGCTCAATAAACAACTCCAGCAACTGCTCTTCCTCAGTCAACTGCGTCAGAGAGACCAGAATATTGGTGAAAAAGCTTGCTGCCATCACCTCGTTGGTTTCGTTCAGATAACCGACCAGTTTTTCAAGCTTAGGGCGCAGATCATGCTGCACAGTTTCAATTGCGTTCATGCTCGCAGGCTAAGCAGGCGTTCGTGAACTAGGCGTGAACTGAGCAGCAAAGGTGTTACCATCTGATCATTATTTTCTACTGCCGGGAGAGCACTTTGAGCGAAACCGAACCCTCTGCAACCAGCGACGACGCGCTGCCGCAAAAACCAAAACCCGGCATCATCAAACGCCTGTTACCCTGGCTCATCACCGTCGCGTGTTTTGCCTTTCTGTATAGCCGCATGGCGGGACCCGCAGCAGCCCAGGGATTAACTGTCGTCGCCTATCTTGGCAATGTATTTGCCAGCGTTAACTGGTTCATGTGGTTGGGTTTGATGATCCCCTACTCTCTGTTCTTCTTTTTAGTTGACTCCCTGATCGTCTGGCGTGTCATCAACTGGTTCGACGCCGAAGTCTCCTACAAGAATATCCTGCCAGTACGAGCCAGCACCTACATTCTGTCGATTCTGAACGAACAACTGGGCAAAGGTGCCATGGCCCTCTACCTGAACCGTCGTGAAGGTGTGCCAGGTTGGAAGTTGGGATCGTCCATGTTGTTCATCATGGTGTGCGAACTGTTTTATCTCGCCACCTGGGCCAATATTGGTCTGGCGCTGCAGTGGGAAAACCTGCCTGAGGTGTTCCGCGGTCTGCCCTGGGTAGGGATGATTATTGTTGCTGTGTTTGCGGTGGCATTTCTGTATTTCAAAGGCAAGATCCTGCCGAATCTGAAATGGCGCGATAAACATATTCTGCACGCCTTTCGTGAAGCCAAGCTGAGTCAGTATCTGGTCATCATGTTATTGCGTTCCCCGGCTTTGCTTGCGGCAGTTGTGGTTTACTCCGAAGCCCTGAGCCTGTTTGGTGTCGAGATTTCCTATATGCAGATGCTTGGCATCTTACCGGTGATCTTTTTTGGCGCGTCTATTCCAGGACCGTTTCGGGCCGTGGCAGTTTCTTTGTGGGTCATTCTTTTTCCAGAGTTTCCCGCAGAAATGTCCGCTTTTGGTCTGGTACAGCACAACTTTTTCATTCTGTTTAACGCCGTCATCGGCCTGGTGTTCTTACGTCGTGCGCAAAAAGAACTGTTTGAATAGCTTTTAGCCCGAACGGCTCTTCACGGTGCTGAACAAAGCTGTTCTTACCGCATTTGTTTTGTGCGCGGGCTTTTCAACCCTGGCCCTGGAAGCGCCTGAGCAGGTGCACCTGTTAATCCCTGGCGGCGCAGGTGGCGGCTGGGACCGAACCGCACGCGGTGTGGGCACTGCGCTTGGCAGAGCCGGGCTGATAGAACAGGTGCGTTACGAAAACATGTCCGGGGGCGGCGGCGCACGCGGCATCGCACACCTGCTGGAACGCAAGTCACCACATATGCTGATGGTGAACTCCAGCCCGATTGTCATCCGCTCGCTGCAGAAAGCATTTCCACACTCTTTTCGCGACCTGACACCGGTGGCCAGCGTGATTGGTGATTACTCTGTTATCGCTGTACGTAAAGCCTCTCCTATCCAGGACATCAGAGACCTCGCCGCTGCTCAAAAACAAAACCCCTCACACATTGCCATCGCCGGTGGGTCGATTGCAGGCAGTACAGACCACATTGTTGCTGCTCTGGTATTTGCCGGGTTTGCAGCAGAACCAAAGAGCGTGAAATACATCCCTTACGATGCCGGTGGGAAAGCCATGGCTGGCTTGTTATCCGGTGAGGTACAGGCATTGTCCTCCGGGCTGGGCGAAGTCATCGACATGGCGCTACAGGGTTGGGTCAACATTCTGTGTGTGACCTCTGCAGAGCGTATCAGCCTCCTCCCGGATACGCCTACGTGCCAGGAAAGTGGCGCTGAAGGTGCCGTGTTTGCCAACTGGCGGGGTTTTTTCGCCAGCCCGGCTATGCCGGCCGCGCAGGTAAAGGCTTATGCTGATGTACTGGCGCAGATGTACGCTACCCGCGCCTGGCGGGAGATTGCTGATAATTACGGCTGGGTTGACCTGTTTTATGCTCAGGAAGACTTTGCCCGGATGCTTATCCAGCAGGAGAGTGACATCCGCCGCCTTATGCTTGAACTGGGATTGTTATGACGTTCAATCCCGACCGCGCCGGTGGCTGCATTCTGCTGGTCTTCTGCTGTGCTTACGGCGTGCTGGCGCTGGATATCCCCACCACCACAACGCAGATGGGTTCTGCGTTCACAGCCCGCACCATGCCCTTTGCCCTGGCCGTAGCTGGCATAGGTCTGTCGTTACTTCTGATTCTGATGCCCGGCAGAACTCCGGCCAAAAGCAGGATGCCGGTCTATTGGCTTCAAGGGGCTGCATTTATTGTGCTGATGAGCGCTTATGGGTTAACCATTCGACCCTTTGGATTCCTGCTGGCCACCATCACCTTTTTGACCATCGGCTTCTGGCTGCTGGGCGAGCGCAAAGTGATTACTCTGATCACAGTGCCTGCAATCATTGCAATGCTGTTCTGGTTCCTGCTCAGTGAACTTCTGGGCGTTTACATTGCGCCAGGCCCAGCGATCTGGAGCACGCATGTCTAACCGGCACCCGACATGTTAGACGGCATCCTTCTGGGGTTGGACACCGCTTTCTCAGCCCAGGCGATTGTATTCCTTGTCGGTGGATGCCTTGCCGGAACGTTGATAGGCATGTTACCCGGCCTTGGGCCGATGACGGCTATCGCGCTGATGATTCCTATTGCGTCAACGCTGGAACCTGCTACCGGCATCATCATGATGGCTGCCGTGTACTATGGAGCCATCTTTGGTGGCTCTACTTCTTCAATATTAATCAACGCACCTGGCGTGGCATCCACAGTGGCCTCGAGTTTTGATGGCTATCCTTTATCTCAGCAGGGTCATGCGGGTAAAGCCCTGGCGATAGCTGCAGGAGCATCTTTTTGCGGCGGTATTATTGGCGCCATATTACTGATGTTGGGAGCCCCGGTACTGGCGCAAGCCTCTCTGCTGTTTCAGTCCAGCGATTATTTTGCGCTGATGGTTCTCGGGCTCGTCAGTGTAGCTGCATTTGCAGGCAACGGCGGTCTGATCAAAGCCCTGCTGATGACAACAATTGGTCTGATGTTATCCACCGTGGGCACCAGCCAGGCCCAGGGTGTCGAGCGTTTTACCCTGGGCAGTATTGACCTGATCGACGGCATATCTTTTCTGTTGCTGGTGATGGCCACCTTTGCGCTGGCAGAAGCCCTGCTTGCAGTACTGCGCACGCCTGCCAGCGGCTTGCAGATAGTGGAACAAAGTAAGCGTAAATCCCTGGGCAGCATGCGTATCACCAAACAGGAAGTGCGCGATATCTCTCCCACCGTCGCGCGCTCATCTGTGCTGGGTTTTATCATTGGCCTGCTGCCCGGCGCCGGCGCAACCGTAGCCAGCTTCCTCGCCTATGCCTCTGAACAACGTATGGCACCGCGCAAACAATCGCCAGCCTTTGGCGAAGGCGCTCCGCGCGGTCTGGCAGCGCCGGAAGCCGCCAACAATGCAGCAGCAACAGGTTCGTTTGTACCTTTGTTAACCCTGGGCATACCCGGATCAGGCACAACGGCTATCCTGCTGGGTGCCCTCATTGCTTACGGTATACAACCGGGACCGATGCTGTTTATCAACGAGCCTGCGGTGTTCTGGGCGGTTATTGTCTCCATGTGGCTGGGTAACGTGGTGCTGCTGGTGTTAAACCTGCCGTTGATCCCCTACATTGCCCGGATTCTGATGGTACCCGGCAGACTGCTGCTGCCGCTGATCATGTTCTTCTCCATCATTGGCGTGTATCTGGTGAGTTTCAATACCTTCGATATTCAGCTGATGGTGTTGTTTGCTGTCGCCGCTGTGGGTTTAAGATTACTGAACTTCCCCATGGCACCCATGATTCTTGGTTTTATCCTGGGCGGTTTAATGGAGGAAAATCTGGGACGCGCTCTGTTGATCTACGACAACAACTGGTCGTTCCTGTGGACCCGCCCGCTGACTTTTGGCATCTTGCTGCTGGCTGCTGTGGCACTGTTTGTGCCACTACTTCGTACGCTGGTGAACCGGAAAAAAGGATCTGATCAATGAGTTTGGAAATTGTAGGTGATGTGAAGAGTTTTGCTGGGCGCCAGATCCGCTACAGACATCACTCACAACTGCTGAACTGCGACATGCACTTTTCGGTTTACCTGCCCCCACAAGCCAATCAGGCTCCCGTGCCGGTATTGTATTGGCTCTCCGGCTTGACGTGCACCGATGAAAACTTTGTGCAGAAAGCCGGTGCGCAACAATGGGCAGCAGAGTACGGTATTGCTGTCATCGCACCAGATACCAGCCCCCGGGGCGATGACGTACCCGACGATCCAGAGGGCGCCTACGACTTTGGCCTGGGTGCGGGTTTTTACGTTGATGCCACGCAAGCCCCTTGGTCTGAGCATTACCGCATGTACAGCTACATCACCGAAGAGCTGCCTGCTCTGCTGGCGAGCATCGATCAGTTAGATGGCAGCCGCCAGAGCATCTCCGGCCATTCCATGGGCGGTCATGGCGCATTGATCATCGGGCTGCGCAACCCGGACAGGTTTCGCAGCATTTCCGCGTTTGCGCCGATCAGCAACCCGATTAATTGCCCCTGGGGACAAAAAGCCCTGGCGGGATATCTCGGACCGGACCCGGCCAGCTGGCGAGCCTTTGATGCCTGCGCGCTCCTCGAGGACAACGCGACGGCAAAGCCTATTCGCATTGATCAGGGAGATGCGGATGACTTCCTGGCTGAGCAACTTGCGCCGGATCAGTTCATCCACCTGTGCAAACAACACGATGTGCCCCTCACCTATGAGTCGCAGCCGGGCTATGATCACAGCTACTTCTTTATTGCCAGTTTCATGCGGGAACATGTTCAGTTTCACGCGCACTATCTATATAGCTGAAACGTCTCTCGAGGAGCGACGGAATCTCGCCGCCACTGCGTACAATACAGAAGTATCGTTCACACCTTCATCACGGCGGTGATCCAACAATTCCTGATGTCCTTTCGTAGCCTGATCAACATCTGTCTCGTCCTCTGTACATGCAGTGCTTTAAGCGCCTGTGTGGCACCGCGTAATGGTGGTCTGCAGGAAGTGTCAGACCTGCCGGAATCGTGGCCGGGGAATACCTCCAGCACAGAACCTGCACCGGCTGCCTGGCTGGCCACTTTTGAGGCGCCCTTTTTGACTGCAGCGGTCGATCAGGCGGTGAGGGAAAACTACAACCTCAAACAACAGGCCATTGCGGTTGAGCAGGCCCGAATTCAGGAAAAACTGGCGCGCGCAGATCGCCTGCCCAGCCTCAACCTGAGCCTCAGCGGACAAAGATTCCGACCACTGGGGGAAGTTGCCAGTATTTCCGAACAGGTTGATATCAGCGCCACCGCCAGCTTTGAAATTGATCTCTGGGGTAAGCTCAGTGATCGCCAGCGCCAGGCACAGCTTAATCGGGCTGCCACCGAGGTGCGCTACATATCAGCAGAACGCACGCTGGCTGCAAACGTGGTACGTGCAAGTTTCAACCTGATCTCTGCAAACCAGCTGCAGCAGGTTTTCAATCAGCGTCTGGACAATCTGCAGCAAAGTCTGGACGTCATCGAGAAAGGCTATCGAAGTGGTTTAAACGAGGCCCTGGATGTTTACCTTGCTTTAAATACAGTCGAGCAGGAACGGGCGAATGTCGCCAATCAACGCCAAATCAGCCTGGAAGCGCGCACTACGCTCGAGCTGTTATTGGCAGAGTATCCCAGTGCAGAAATAGCCATGAACCAGGCGCTTCCCGAACTACCCGTTCTGCCAGCTGTTGGACTACCCGCCGATCTGCTGCAACGCCGGCCAGATATTCAAGCTGCCTGGCTCGATTTGCTGGCTGCAGATGCAGAACTCGCCGTTGCCCATAAAAACCGTTTTCCCACGCTGGATCTCACCGGCAGTGTGCGGGATGCAGACTCTGCGGTCAGCCGTCTGCTCAATGGTGGCCCGCTTGCCTTCTCTGCAGCTGCCAGCCTTTTTCAACCCCTGTTTCAGGGCGGCAGGTTAAAAGCGTTAGAAGAGCAAGCCGCACTTGTTGTGCAACAATTGGAACAGCGGTATCTGGATGTGGTTTTTACCAGCATTGCTGAAGTGACAAACGAGCTGAGCCGTTCTGCTACCCTGAACGATCGCTTCAACGCCATTGTTCAGGCTGAGGTCAACGCCAGCACCGCCTTGACCCTCGCTTTTGACCAGTATCAGAAGGGCCTGGTGACATTCACAACCGTGCTGGATGCTCAGCGCCGGGCTTTCGATGCGCAAACTGCAGTTGTGCAGTTACGCAACCAACGTTTACAAACCCGGGTAGCTTTATTGCTGGCTTTAGGTGGACACTACCAGTCATGATTAAAAAAGTTTTTGTGCCGCTTGTCATCCTGATTGTACTTGTTGGCGCTGGCAGTCTGATCCTGAGCAACCCTCCCAGCGTACAGCGCGGCGGACCACCTGCCGGGCCACAAACAGTTGTAGAGGTCATGCCAGTGGCCAGCCGCGATTATCAGATCAATGTCAGCAGTTATGGCACGGTGCAGCCACGCACACGCTCTATTCTGGTCGCTCAGGTTCGCGGTCAGATCGTAGATATTGAGTCGGATTTCCGCGCCGGTGGCTTTTTTGATGCTGGTGATACGCTACTGACCATCGACCCACGTGATTATGAGGCAGACGTGCAGATTGCACAGGCGACGCTGATGGATGCATTGCAGGCCCAGGCCCAGGAAGAGGCGCGGGTTGAACAGGCCCTGCAGGACTGGCAACGTCTTGGCCAGCCGGGAGAAGAACCTTCTGACCTGGTGCTGCGGCGGCCGCAGCTGCAGGCGGCCAGAGCTCGGGTCAGCTCCGCACAATCAGCGCTGACAAAGTCCAAACTCGACCTTGAACGTACCAGAATTACCGCGCCGTTTTCCGGCAGGGTGCTCAAGCAAATGGTCGACCTGGGTCAGGTGGTCACCGTTGGCGCACAGCTTGCGGAAGTATTTGCGACGGACTATGTCGAAATCAGGTTGCCTATCCGCAATGCCGATCTTGAGTTTGTGGAACTGCCGGAGAACCAGAACAGCGTCACCCCGTTTGTAGAAATCAAATCAAATCTGGGTGGCGAGACGACCTGGCAGGGAGAAGTCATACGCACCGAAGGTGCCATCGATGCGGTTGCCCGCCAGCTACACGTGGTGGCACAGATCAATGATCCTTTTGGTACGGCTAACCCCGTAGACAAACCCCTCAAAATAGGTGAATACGTGACTGCTGAAATTGGCGGCAAACTTCTGCAGGATGTGATTGTTATCCCTGGCAACACCATCTATCAGAACAGCTATGTTTATGTGGTTGAGGACGGATTGCTGCAGCGGCGCGATGTCACCATTGCCTGGCAGAACGGTGTTGATGCCGTAATTGAACAGGGTTTGACCGCTGATGAGTTACTGGTCACAACCCCGCTGGGGCAAATCACTTCCGGCACAGCGGTACGTATAGCTGGTGAGCAGGCAGCGCCGCGCGTTGCACGCACCGGACCCGCACCATCCAATCCCGGACAATCCAATCCCCCACAAACCAGCGGAGCAGCCAATTGATCGCCTGGTTTGCGCGCAACGATGTTGCTGCGAACCTGTTAATGATTACCGTGCTGCTGCTGGGTGGCTATTCGCTCCTGTACGGCACTGCTGTTGAGATATTTCCCAGCACCGAGCCTGAAACTATCCGCATCCAGGTACCTCTGCGTGGGGCGACACCGGAAGACGCCGAACTGGGCCTGGCTGTACGCATTGAAGAAGCGATAGAAGGTCTGGACGGGGTTAAACGACTGACCAGCATCTCCGTTGAAGGTAGTTCAAGCGTATGGATAGAAGTCGACGAAGACGCTGACCCCCGCGTTGTTCTGGACGAGGTAAAAACCCGGGTTGATGCGATCAACACCTTCCCCGCGGAGGCAGAAAACCCCGTTATCAGTCTCGCGCAGCGTAGCTGGGGTGTTATCACGGTGGTTATCGCCGGTGACCTCAGCGAAGCAGAGATACGAACTTATGCTGAACGTGTGCGCGATGATCTGTTACGCCTGGAGGGCATCAGTCAGGTATCCCTGGATGCGGTACGGCGCTACGAAATCGCGATCGAAGCCTCACAGGACCGCTTGCGTGAATACAACCTGACATTGGCACAGCTTGCGGCAGCCATTCGTGCCAGCTCCATCGATCTGTCAGCCGGTAATGTCAGGACCCAGGGCGGCGACGTGTTAATCCGTTCCAAAGGCCAGGCTTATCGCCGTTCAGATTTCGAAAACATCGTTGTCAAAACCAACGAAGATGGCAGCATCATACGCATTGGCGATGTTGCGCAAGTCGAAGACGGCTTTCAGGAAGATGCCATAAAGACCCTGTTCGATGGGGAATATGCCGCCATGGTGGACGTCGAACGGGTCGGCAATGAAAGCGCTCTGCAGGTGGCAGATGCAGTAAAGAACTACATTGCCACCAAACAGGACAGTCTACCGGTGGGACTTTCCTTGCAATACTGGGACGATGATGCACAGCAACTGAAAAACCGCCTGGGGGTGCTGGGCTCAAGTGCCTTGCAGGGTACATTTCTGGTGATAGGCCTGCTCGCTCTGTTCCTGCGACCGAAGATTGCGATATGGGTGTTTGTTGGTATCCCTATCGCATTTATCGGCGCGTTCTCGTTGATGAACGTTTTTGGCATTACTCTGAATCTGATGAGCGCTTTCGGCTTTATTGTCGTTCTGGGTATTGTAGTCGACGATGCCATTGTCACCGGTGAGAGTGTTTACCGGCGCCTGAAAATGGGTGAGTCCGGCCTTGAGGCTTCAGTCAACGGCACTAACGATGTTGCCGTACCGGTGACTTTTGGCGTCTTTACCACCATGGTTGCTTTTCTGCCGTTAACGTTCATTGAGGGACGCTTTGGCACAATTATGGGTCCAGTAGCCGCAGTTGTTATCGCGGTGCTGGCATTTTCTCTGATCGAGTCCAAACTTGTGTTGCCCGCACACCTTAAAAATATGGGCGAAGGCTTTGATAACGAAAAGCCCAACCGCTTTTCAAAGTGGCAGCAGTCGTTTGCTGACGGTTTTGAAGAAAAGATTCTGCTGTACTACCGACCTGCGCTTGCGTTTCTCACCCAACATCGTTACGCCACTCTGGCCAGCTTCATCGGGGTTCTATTTGTGGTGCTGACACTTATATTCAGCGGCTGGACACGATTCACTTTTATGCCTTCTATTCAGGGTGAAACCGCAACTGCCCAGTTGACCATGCCCGTGGGTACGCAATTCTCCGTCACTGACCGGTATGTTGACCGCATGTTTACTGCCGCTAAGAAACTGCAGGAGCAATACATTGACCCGGACACGGGTGAAAGTGTTGTCAAACATATTCTGTCCAGCACGGGGTCTCAGCGAGGGTCATCCGGCTCTCAATATGGACGTGTTCAGTTCGAATTGGTTCCGCCGGAAAAAAGGACGATTTCAGTCACTACCAATGAACTGATTGGCCAATGGCGCAAGCTGATTGGACCGGTTCCAGGGGCAGAATCGTTAACGTTCCGCGCAAACTTTTTCCGCGTTGGTGACCCGATTGATATTCAACTCAGCGGTAACGACCTTGATACGCTGGCCAGCGCGGCAGATCAGATCAAAACTCATCTGGACACCTACCCAACCGTATACGAAATTGCAGACACGCTGTCTGATGGCAAAGAAGAGTTACGTATCGAGGTGAAACCACAGGGTTTTGTGCTGGGCTTGACCCGCAATGAAATTGTCGGCCAGGTCAGTCAGGCGTTCCGGGGCTTTGAGGCACAGCGTATTCAGCGTGGCCGCGATGATATACGCGTGCTGGTGCGACTGCCTGCCGAGGAACGTGCGGACTTTGCAACCCTCGACGAAATGCTGATTAGAGCACCCACGGGGCAGGAAGTGCCGCTCTCGCACGTTGCCTCATTAGAACCCGGCAAAGGACCGCAGCAGATTAAACGTATCGATCGCTACCGCACCGTCAACATCACCGCGGAAGTGGAAAAAGCAAATACCAACATGACTGTGCTGCAGAGCGAAGTGGCCGCGTTTGTGGACCAGCTGCTGCTGCAGTATCCGGGCATCAGCTACCAGATGGAAGGTGAAGCCAGAGAACAACGTGAATCATTTGGCAGCCTGCAAAGTGCAATCTTCATCGTTCTGTTTGCCATCTACTGCATGTTGGCGCTGCCGCTGAAATCTTACACCCAGCCACTGGTCGTGATGTCGGTGATTCCTTTTGGTCTCATCGGTTCCGTGGCGGGTCACTGGTTCATGGGCTACACCCTGTCGATGCTCAGTATCATGGGTATCCTTGCGTTAAGTGGTGTTGTGGTGAATGACTCGCTGGTGTTAGTAGATGCAGTAAATAAACAGAAGAAACAGGGTGTGCGGTTAAGCGAAGCGGTGTTGAATGCTGGCGTAATACGCTTTCGGCCCATCATCCTGACGTCTCTCACCACCTTTTTTGGTCTGATGCCACTACTGCTGGAGAAATCGACGACCGCTCAGTTCCTTATCCCGATGGGCATCTCTCTCGGCTTCGGCATTCTGTTTGCCACCGCAATCACGCTGATCCTGGTTCCGGTTAACATACTGATTGGCAACGACATCCGTAGATTTTTTTCCAGCAAAGCTGCCGAAACTGTTGCGGACGATCCGGTTACGACCTGATCACACAGAAGCGTTATGCGTCTGCCGCCACGATCGATCACACCACAGACAAGCCAGTGTTGCGATGGTCAGCACCACAGCAGTCCAGCCCCAGAAACCCGCCGTTAAGCCACCCACCAGGCCAATGGGAGAAAACAGAAGATAGGACACCACAATGGCGGCAAACAGTATGATCGCCGTCGGCCGGGCAAATCGCCAGGGCGTCATATCGACAACGCTACGACTGGGATACTGCCAGGCTTGTGCTGGATAAAGCGCACCGAGTAACAACATGATCGACACTTCTACAACAAACAGAATCGCATAGATGTGGATGAAGCTGATGCTCAGATCAAACACAAACTGCAGCAGTCCATAGGCCACAAGGTGGAACACAACCACTACTTTGGCTGCTATTGCCGGCACTCGCCTGGTGAACAACCCAACCAACACCAGCGTGATTATGGGGATATTGTAGAAGCCGGTGAACACGCGAATAACCTGCCACAGTCCTTCCGGTGCGTATTGCAAAAGCGGCGCAGCTGCAAACGAGAACAGCGCAATGACGATACTCGCCACCTTTGCTATACGAATCAGCTGTTCGTCACTGTAATGCTTTTTCCTCAGCGGCTGATAAATATCCAGACAGAACAGAGTGGCGGCGCTGTTTAACAGAGAGTTAAACGAACTGAAGACCGCACCAAGCAGAACTGCCAGAAAGAACCCACCCAGGTAAACCGGCAGAACATCTGCCACTAACGCAGGATACGCCAGATCAATTGTTTTCAGCTCACCCGCATACAGATGATAGGCAATGATGCCCGGCAACATCATGAAGTAAGGTACCAACAGCTTGAAAAAACCTGAAAAGAGCACGCCTTTCTGGCCCTGGGCCAGGCTTTGCGCTCCCAGTGTGCGCTGAATAACATATTGATTAGTACCCCAGTAGAACAGATTGGCCAGTATCATGCCGGTAAACAAAGTTCCAAACGGCACAGGGTCTTCACTGCTACCAATGGCATTGAGTTTTTCGGTATCTACCGTCAGCACTGTTTCCAGGCCCGCCATAGCGCTGCCGTTGCCCAGTGCAATCAGACCAAACACTGGCACCAGCGTGCCGACAATCAGCAAACCAATACCATTAATTGTGTCCGAAACTGCAACAGCACGCAGACCACCAAATACAGCGTAACAGGCACCCACCACACCAATGACACCAATAGTCAGCAACAATGCAGTTTCAAAGCCAACGTTTAAGAGTGTTGGCACGTCAAACAGCCGCAGTACAGCCAGCGAGCCTGAATACAGAATCGAAGGGATAGTGATCAAGCCGTATCCGAGCAGAAACAGCAGTGCAGAGAGTCGCCTGACTCCGGGGTCAAATCGATCTTCCAGAAACTGCGGCAACGTTGTAAACGCACCACTGAGATACCGCGGCAGGAACACCAGGGCCATGACAATAATCGCAACACCTGCAGTGATCTCCCAGGCCATTGCTGTCATGTTGAACCCATACGCTGACCCATTTAAGCCAATCAGTTGCTCCGCAGACAGATTGGTCAGCAGCAGAGAACCAGCAATGAAAGTGCCCGTTAAACCGCGCCCGGCAAGAAAATAGCCATCTCGGGTGGAGACCTCACCCCGGGTTTTCAGATACGAGATCCATGCCACCAGCCCCATGAAGGCCAGGCATGTTGACAAAGTAAACAACACACCTTGCATCAGAGTTCCACCTGGCAGCTACACAGAGTGATGAGTCAGCCCCATTTTGCTTCCAACGCTGCCGCTACCGTTTCACGACCCGTTGCTCGCAGGCGGGCAAGATACTCAGGCAGCTTTCCGCGTACATGATAGGGACCGCCTTCAGCCATGACGTTGTCATGAGGATCACCGCCGCGCGCAGCATCAACCAGATTCACAGACAACCAGTCCGCAAGAATCTGTTGTCCCTGGGCCAGGGTTACACCGTCCTGTGTCGCCAGATTCTCTAGCTGGTGCGGATCACTGACAACATTAAACAGCTGGTGCTCGGGATACAGATGGTAGGCATCATGCCGGGTGTGCAAATAAAGCCAGTCATCAAAACGCACCCCTCGCTGGCACGCCCAGGCGGCCTGGGACACAACCAGCGATTCCCGACCTTTGTCATCACCGCCAAGCAGAGAGGCAGCAAAACTCTCGCCATCCCAGGACTCAGGCACCTTCTGGTCCAGCAGTTCCAACAGAGTAGCCGACACATCAACCTGATAGTGTTTTGCCCTGTATTGCCCAACCGGAACCTTATCCGGCCAGTGCAGGATCAGCGGAACACGTGTGGTGATCTGATCAGCTGTCTGATGATCCCCATAGACATTAAGTTCACCCAGGGTTTCACCATGATCTGAACTGATCATGACAACAGTGTCCTGATCAATATCCAGATCAGCCAGTAAATTCAGCAACCGGCCTACATACTCATCAGACATCAGCACGCCGGTGTCATAACCGTCAAACATCTGCCGGACAGCTTTCATATCAGGAACATCCTGAGGCTGGCGAGGAAAAATCTCCCGCAACCTGTCTCTGGGTGCAAAGCCGTTACTTTCCTGGGCGCTGTGCGGGCCGCAGCCGGCCCAGTGTTCCGCGCGCACAGACTCGGTCAGCCATACTGGCAGCGGCGATTCTGCAAACGGGTCGCCATAATCTGCCGGTGCACGATAGGGTGTGTGCGGGTCCCACATGTGAACGTGCATGTACCAGTTATCCCCTCGCCCATTTCGCTGCAACCAGTCACTGGCAATGTCATAAACTTCGTCGGCAGTCTCCAGGCCATATTTGCCGACGTTGAAGGCTTCATCAAGACCCGCATACCAGTGAAAAGCTGAATGACGCTGTGCAAAAGAACTGACGCTGACCGTACGCAGTCCCGCCCGTTTCAGCTGACTCGGAAAACTGTTGATCTGTAACGCTGACCAGAATTCGCGTCCGGCGCCTTCCAGAACAGGGTCTGCGTCAGTACCTCCATGATTAACAACACCATTGTGTATACCAAAACGACCGGTTAACAGCGCAGTTCGGCTGGGCAGGCAGGGCACGTCCGAGGCATGAACGTTATGCATCAACGCACTGTCTTGCGCCAGCTTGTCGATATTCGGACTGGTATTTCGATGATAGCCGTAACAGCCCAGATGATCTGGTCGCAATGTATCGATATCGATGTACAAAATACGCATGGCCTGCCCTTCTCCCTATGCAATCCCTCTATCCCAGGGGCATTCTACTATCGCTTTTGCCATACTGCGCGCCTGGTGTTTGAAGGAAACAGAACATGGCGTCAACTACAGCCGGCATTAAGAGCAAACATAATCAGGCCCGGGCACTGGTTGCGCAAATGACCCTGCAGGAAAAAGCGAGCTTATGCTCGGGGAAAAACTTCTGGTTCCTGAAAGGTGTAGAGCGACTGGACCTGCCGTCTGTCATGGTCACCGATGGCCCGCATGGTTTACGCAAACAGAATCGCCAGGCTGATCACGTCGGTCTAAACAAGAGTGTCCCCGCAACCTGCTTCCCAACCGCATCTGCACTGGCGTCGTCCTGGGATCTGGACCTACTGGAGCGAGTTGGCGTAGCTCTGGGCGAGCAGTGTGTTGCTGAAGATGTTGCTGTGCTGCTCGGACCAGGGTTGAACATCAAGCGCCACCCGTTATGTGGTCGCAACTTCGAATATTTTTCTGAGGATCCCCTGCTCAGCGGCAGGCTTGCAGCAGCTATGGTGAACGGTGTGCAGTCTCAGGGTGTGGGCACCAGCATCAAACATTTTGCCGTTAACAATCAGGAACACGCGCGCATGTTCATCGACGCCATTGTTGATGAGCGTACACTGAGGGAGATCTATCTGCGCGGCTTCGAAATTGCCGTGCGTGAGTCTCAACCCTGGACGGTGATGTGCGCCTACAACCGATTGAATGGCGAATACTGCAGCGAACACAACTGGCTATTGAACAAGGTACTCCGCGACGACTGGGGATTCGAAGGTCTTGTTGTCACTGATTGGGGTGCAACCAACGATCGTGTTAAAGGTGTAGGTTCGGGGCTGGATCTTGAGATGCCAGGCAGCGGCGGCGTTAACGACACGTTAGTACTCGAGGCTGTAAACAACGGCTATTTAACCGAGGCTGCACTTGATCGCGCGGTGGAAAGAAACGTTGCGTTATCCTTGTTGGGGCAGGATGTGCAAAACAGCAATTTAGCCGCTGACCATACCACCCACCATCAACTTGCTCAGCAGGCCGCAGAACAGAGCGCTGTGTTATTGAAGAACGAAGACAAACTCCTGCCGCTAAGCTCATCGACAAGCGCGGCCATTATCGGTGCGTTTGCCAAGCGTCCGCGCTATCAGGGTACCGGCAGTTCCCAGGTGAACCCCACTCAGCTCGAAAACGCCTGGGATGCAATCAGTGCCATTATCCCTGCCGAACAGCTGCACTATGCCCCCGGCTACGATCCGAAAACGAGCGTCGACGATTATCGTCTTATAGACGATGCCGTGGCCTGCGCGCGTGAAGCCGACACCGTGATTGTTTTTGCGGGATTGCCAACCATATTCGAATCTGAAGGGTTCGATCGGTCGCATATGGATCTGCCCGGGCAGCACAATAAACTGATATCAGCTGTCTGCGCGGCTAACCCCAATACCGTCGTGGTGCTGTCAAACGGCTCACCTGTCAGAATACCCTGGATCAGAGAGCCTAAAGCCATTCTGGAAGCGTATCTGACCGGTCAGGCAGGTGGCAATGCGGTGGCCAACCTGCTGTTTGGTATCGCCAACCCCAGCGGTAAGCTGGCAGAAACTTTTGCACTTGCACAGTCGGATTTACCCGCTGACAAAAACTTCCCAGGAAAAAATCGTCAGGTGCAGTACCGCGAAGGTCCTTACATCGGCTATCGATATTTCGACAGTGCCGATAAACCGGTGCTGTTTCCTTTTGGGCATGGACTGAGCTACACCCAGTTCAGTTACGCGGAACCTCAGTCTTCCAGCGCAGTGTTTACCCAAGGTGAAACACTCTCTATCAGCGTAGACATTACCAATACTGGCGAACACGCTGGCGCTGAAGTAGTGCAGCTTTACGTTAAAGCGCTGCGTTCAGCAGTCTACCGACCCAGCCATGAACTGAAAGTCTTTGCAAAAATCCATCTGGCAGCGGGAGCAACTGGCACCGTGACCTTGAGCCTGGATGATACAAGTTTCAGGTTCTTTGATCAGGGACATCGCAACTGGGTGGTCGAAGCCGGCGAATACGAACTGCAGATTGGCGCTTCCAGCCGCGACATACGACAGGTGCTCAGCCTTCAAGTGAACTCTGAACAACAGCCAAGCCAGATTGCAAAAGACATAGGCGACCCGTTAGCAGACAACGTTTTTAATGTCAGTGACTACACGTTTGCAAAGATGTTGAACAAACCTGTCCCCGACCCTGAATCAAGCCGACCGTTTCACGACAACTCGTCACTTCAGGAAATAGGGGAAACCTGGCTGGGTGCCAGATTTAAAGAAAAAGTTGCCGCTGGCTTCAGAGCTAACATGGGTGGCAACAGCAAAGACGAGACCCTCAACAAAATGTTTGAGGAAATGGCCAACAACATGCCCATGCGTGGGCTTGTACTGTTCAGTGGCGGCAAGACAAGCATGGATGACATCAGACTGATGCTGGCACTGCTCAATCACCGCTACTTCGAAGCCTTTAAGCGCTGGTGGAAAATCCGCAAGGCAAACTAGTGCGCGTAGCCGCCTAAGTTTTTCTTCAGCGCACCGAGGAGCCGTGTGGTCAGCCCACAGAACAGCGTGAATTCCGCATCGTGGCGAGCCAGCGGATCTTCGTCATCAAGATCATCCAGCTCTTCAATACCTTCAAGGCGGATTTTTCTGACCACCAGCTCCTGATCCAACGTGCAGCGCAACAGACTGTCAAAAGCGATCCCCAGGCGGTCGATAGACAGGCCTGCTTTGACATGCGCACGGATGCTGCTGTCAGCCAGATCCATATCCAACCAGTTCACCGTAGACTTTGTATCACTTAAATCTTTCATACGGCACTCGCGTCCAAGTGCAAACTGATCCGGGCCTGAGCCGAGAAAAATGTTGGTCATCAGCGTATGGCCAGGCTGTTTGTACTCCAGCGGCACCGCCTGCAGGCTACCCAGCGCACTGCGCAGGGAGTCCAACATGCGTTCTGCATTGGTCGCTGAGGGTGTGGCAACGGCAAGCATTTTATCGCTGCGAATATAAAACGCGGCAATTCGATCAGATTTCAACAACGCTTTCGGCAGCAGCTCGCCATAAACTTCCTCTTTCAGTTCCCGCTTTTCTTTGCGCGAGGGCTCTCGACCCGTACGACCGGTGAAACTGGCAACACGCTCAACCAACGCCTCCTTCACCGCTGCCTGAGGCAGCACCCTGCTCTGCAGTCGCAGCTGTAAAAGGTCTGCACCCGCGAGGCGACGTGCCAGCAGATCACCAGCATTCTCAACCGGTGGCTCAAACCCCATGCTGCGCTCGCTGAAGGCTGAGCAGGGTTTAAAGGCAGCGTTTTCTAACTGCGCAGACAATTCGTCTTCCGTTTCCGGCCAGTCGCTGTGTATTCGGTAAAAGCGCAGATTTTTGATCATAACGTCCTTGTTTTGGTGGCGTGCGGGGGGCGCGGATTGTAACGTTAGGCTCGGAGGTATCTCAATGACCAAGAACATAATCGCAGTAATCGCAGCGCCGTTAATCTGGGGACTGATCATGCTGCCGGGCAATCAGATTATTTTTCAGTTTTTTCCAGAGGCACTGGAAGGCCAACTGTCCAGCGCCTACCTGTTCAGCGCACTGATTGCATCGTTTTTCTACAGCGCCATCGCGGGTGCAGGCGCCGCAGCAATTGCCAGAACTGACTTTGAGCAGATAGGCATCGCCGCTGGTATTGCCGTACTGGCAGTCGGCGCTCTGGTGCAATGGTCCTACTGGGACCTGTTCCCCCAGTGGTACCACCTGGCCTTCCTGTTCTGGCTGATACCGCTGTGTATGGTCGGCGCAAACGTGGTGCGAAGCCGCCGGTTGGCCAAATTGAGCGAGTAACGCGCGTTTATTACTTCTATTTGCCCTTTTTCGGGTAAATAATTCGTATTAATTCGACTCTATGGCTATATTTTGGCCATGGAGCCCGAACTCGACAAAACCTTTCTCGAATACCTGTGCAGTACTACGGGTTTGCCGAGGCCAGTGTGCGCGCGTCTGGCACTGGACGTATTAAATGAATACAGCGAGACCCTTGATGGCTTTGTCAAAAGGCGACATACAGACCTGAAAGCCACCACCGACCTCAAAAACGAACAGATCTACGAGCAGATAGCTGCCGATATCCCAACGCGTCGTTTTGCAGTCAACAAACTGAGCACGCGGCAGATACGCCGCCTTATTTACGGCTAACCCCGAACCGGAGAGATCACTATGTGCGGCATTGTTGGATATGTTGGCAGCAGACACGCCATGCCTGTGTTACTTGAAGGACTTGGCCGGCTTGAATATCGGGGCTACGACTCAGCCGGCATTGCCCTGCAACGAAAGGGCAAGTTCGACCTGTTTAAAAAAGCCGGGCGCCTTGATGTCTTGCGCGGCACCCTGCCCAAACGCAACGCGGCCACCTGTGGCATAGGCCACACGCGTTGGGCTACCCACGGCGAACCCAGTGATCTGAACGCTCACCCCCACGTCGAGAGCTCTGGTGCGATAACCATCGTGCACAATGGCATCGTTGAAAATGCCGGTGCATTGCGCGACTTCCTGCGCGAGCGCGGACATACATTTGCCTCAGAAACAGACACCGAAGTTCTGGCCGCCCTCATCGCAGAAGAGTTTCTACTGGATACAGATCTAACCGCCTCTATCCGTCGCGCAGTGAGCCGTGTTGCGGGCACTTATGGCATTGTTGTGATGCACAAAGATGTGCCTGGCCTGATGGTCGCTGCACGCAACGGCAGCCCGGTTGTTGTTGGCATAGGTGAAAATGAAATGTTTGTCGCGTCTGATATTGCCGCAATTGCACCTTTTACCCGCCAGATTATCTATCTGGAAGACGGGGAAATTGCCACGCTATCAGCGAAACATCACGAAATTCAGGACTTCCAGGCCACTATAACAAATCGCCCGACGTCCACCATCGATGTTGACACAACCCTTGCATCAAAAGGTGATCACGAGCACTTCACGCTGAAGGAAATTATCGAACAGCCCGATGCAATCCGGCGCACTCTGAGCGGACGTCTTGATGAACGGTTCAAAACAGCGCATTTCGGCGGCCTCAATCTGGATGCTAAAGACCTGATGGCGTTCAAGCGGATTAAAATTCTCGGCTGTGGTAGCGCCTACATTTCCGGCTCTATCGGGGCCAGCATGATCGAACGGCTCGCACGCATCCCTACCGATGCAGAATCTGCGGCAGAATTCCGCTATCGCAACCCGATCATCGACCCTCAGACCCTATACCTGGCCGTTAGTCAGTCCGGAGAAACCTACGATACCCTCACAGCTGTCCAGGAGATCCAGCGCAAAGGTGGCACCGTCCTTGGCATTGTTAACGTTGTCGGCTCCAGTATTGCCCGCCAGTGCGGTGCGGGTATGTACCTGCATGCGGGGCCGGAAATAGCTGTTGTGTCGACCAAAACGTTTGCCTGCACACTGTGCGCATTTGCGCTATTAGCGTTGTACATTGGCCGCATGCGCGATGTTTCACCTGCCGAAGGTGCAGAAGTTATCCGCGCGCTTAACGAATTACCCCAGCAGATTCAGAACCTTGTCGAGCGCAGTGACGAGTTCAAACAGATTGCGGAAAAATACGCCCAATACCAACGCGCCTACTTCATCGGCCGGTGTGAAGGGTTTGGTCTTGCCAGAGAGGGCGCACTGAAACTTAAAGAAGTTTCTTATATTCACGCAGAAGCTTATCCGGCTTCTGAGCTGAAACACGGACCTCTGGCATTGATCGATGAACAAACCCCAACGTTTGCCATCGTCCCGGATGACGACCTGCTGGCGAAAAATTTATCGACGCTGGCCGAGATTAAAACCCGAAAGGGGCCGGTTGTGGCTATGGGACAATCCGAAGTGCTGGCAACACAGGTTGATGACTACATCCAGGTGCCGGGCAGCCACCCGTTAACAGACCCTATCCTGTTGCTGATACCCCTTCAGTTCATTGCCTACTACACGGCGCTGGCACGGGGCTGTGATGTGGATCAGCCAAGAAATCTGGCGAAAAGCGTGACGGTAGAGTAAATCGGACCGACTGAGCACTTGTTGTACTGTGTTAAAACTTGTCCCAATAGATCCCTGTCTCGTAGAACGTCGATGAAGCAGTGCAGACTTACAAAAAGTCAGAATTCGCCGGCTTAGGGGTTATTTGGAAGCATTGGCTAATCGAAGAAAGCGGACCTAGTAGTCACTGATTCATGTGGTCGAAAAGCGGAAGTTTCGGCCAAAAAGAGTCGATCGTTGATTCCCGTTTTAGGCTGACAAGTTAAAGAGTTCGATGATTGGGGTTGCTACAATGCCAAGCACTACTTCAAACGTGAAAATCCAAAGTTTGTCCAAATTCGAATTCATTATGTCCATCGTCTCGGTTGTGCTCGCCGTAGCCGCAACTGAGTTTCTTTCGGGATGGGGAAAGTACATTCGATCTCAGCAACGTGTACAAATCTATCCGCTTTATCTTGGATGGTCTGTGGCGCTTTTGGGTTCTGCCCTGATTCACTGGTCGGGCATGTGGGCATACGCGAACTTGGAATTCAACAGCCTCCGCCAATTGATCGCCATTGTTACGCCCGGACTGGTATTGGCCTTTTCAGTTCATCTAATCGTTCCGGAGCAGAACTCACAACTTTCGTTACGAGAGCAATACGCCCGTAACGCGCCGAGAGCATTTCCTGTTTTTGGTCTGTTTTTGGCTATGAGCCCTCTTTCAGACCTGTATCTGGTAGGCTCGAACAACTCCTTCATAAGCTATGGTATGGCCACCTTTGCAATCTTGTCAGCTATTGTGGCAGCTAAGGTCAAGTCCCCTAAGTTGGACGCAATACTACTGGGTCTCTTGAGCTGCTACATCGTTTGGGCGCTCGGGTTCGATGCTTCTGGAGATGCCTGGTTTACGAAGCCATGAAGAAATACTCGCTGTTCAGGAGCATAACAGCCGTAAGTGAGGTGTCTGCATACGTAACTTTTTAGAATAGTAGGCCAAATCCAACGTCAGCAATGGCTCGTTCGCGTAGATTTTACCTGCCTACTGCATAACAACCGCTTGCTCATGATGGTGCTGTCATTCGAAACAGCATTTACAGCGGGCTGACCACGCATGCTGTCGGCCAGGAAGAGCGGCTCAGATTAGGAAGCCAGCGATTTGTCTGTTCCCAGTTGTCCGAGTGAAGGGCATCGAAAGAGGATTGCCCCGACAAGAGTTATGAGGCTGCCACTCAACAGGCCGAAAACAAACATCTTGAAAACTATACCAGTCAGCAATGCGGGGCTTTGGAACGCAATGACGATCATCGACACGAACAGAAAAATACCGATCGACATGATTGCTAACGCCAACATTCGAATGTGCGCGAGTTTCATTGGTGCAAACATACGCGGCTCGTTGTTGCTTTCAGGAGCTTCAATATGCACTGTTTTAGCAAAATTTCCAACGCCCCTAAGTGAACGCAACGAATCGTTAGCAACGCTTTTGTTCACTCCCGCCCGACTGACTGCTCTACCATGGCGAAGCTGTCGCTCGGCTGGCTCAAATCGGGGCGACGAAACTGAGTGCTTCCGGCCAGAAGCGAAAGCCAACCGATTTGCACAATTGGGGTATCAAGATTGTTCTCAAACGTCCAGAGTCGTTTAATAGCGCTCGTATCACTGGCCTTCGCTCGTAAGGTCTTGAGCCAACATCATCGCATTCCTGTCCGGGTCGTAGAACGTAGCGGTGCTGACCATACCCTCAATCACCTCGGTATCACCGTCAAACTCAACACCAGCCGATTCAAGGTCCTTCCGAGCGACGGTGATGTCCTGGACACCAAACACCGGGATGAGGAGGCCACGGCAATCCTGGCCACGGTTCGTCTTCGTTCTATAGCATCTCCGATAATATTCGTGTTCGTACCTTGCGGCATGGAGCAATGGCAAGAACTTCTTTAACGCTGAAAAGATTGGTTAATAGATCAGCGTTAAATGCGATTTCTGCACTCTTCAGGTCCGCCCGCTGCTGACCATCACGCATCCACTGCTCAGCCATCAGCGCCAACAGGACACCGACAACTACGATCACGAAATCCAGCGAGACTGCGAGCCAGTTTTGTTCTTTGACGTGCTTTGTAATGCGTCGCAGCAGCATCCTCATCCCTTTGTGATCTCAGCGACGAGCATCCCTGGTGCTCCACCAGATCAGGAAAAGCAGAATGACCTGCACCACCAGTCTGATGGACAGAAACGCAGGTTCAACCTCTGGAAACAATTGTGGGTTCAGCCACATATGTATATTTGCTGGTGTCACTGCCAGTGTCAGCGCTATAAGCAGATTACCGGCCAGCTGCCTGGTGGCTGGCAACAGTAACATCGCTGCAAACAGAACTTCCAACGCACCACTGAGATAGACCATACCCAGATGCCACGGCACGTAGGGTGGCATGATGGCGACAAAAAAATCCGGATTTGTAAAGTGGCTGATGCCACCAAACATGAACCAGACAAAAACGATGGCCAGGGCTGCATAGCTTGCAAATTTTTTCATAGCTGATCCTAGCGGTCGCGGTGATGCACGATCGAGCCGAATTTGGAGCGGGAAGCTTACCAGAACGATCACTGGCATTCTCTGATTTACAACCAACAACGCACGTATAATAATGTTTTTCATTATTTAAATGGTCGCCTATCGGAACAGAACTATGCCGCAGAACAAGCCTCTCAGATTCAAAGGTGTGCCGGGCTCTCCCTACACCCGGAAAATGCTCGCCTACCTGCGTTTCCGTCATATCCCCTACGAACTGTTGATCGGTGATCAGGACGCTGCGCTTGGTCTTCCCGAAGCTAAAGTAGGCCTGCTGCCCACCTTTTTCCTGCCTGACGCTGACGGAAAATTAGAAGCAGTTGTTGATTCAACACCCCTGATCCGGCGTTTTGAGGCAGAGTTCAGCGGGCGCGCCGCGCTGCCGGCCAATCCGGTATTGAATTTTCTCACCTACCTGATTGAGGACTACGCCGACGAGTGGGTAACCAAGGCGATGTTCCACTATCGCTGGTACTATGAGGCTGACATCGATCTGGCGGGCACGATACTGCCACACTGGAGCAACATCCAGGCACCTGCTGAAAAGCTGCAGAAACTCAAAACTCAGTTTTCCGAACGACAGATCTCACGCCTTTATGTGGTGGGCTCTAACGACACTACTGCACCGGTGATTGAAGCCAGCTATAAACGCTTTCTCAGCATTATGGATGCGTTGATAGAACAGCAGAAGTTTGTGCTTGGTACTCGACCCTCTTCAGCAGATTTCGGTTTGTATGCGCAACTGACCCAGTTGGCCAAATTCGATCCCACACCCGCTGCGGTATGTCTCGCCGATGCTCCCAGAGTATCAGCGTGGACTGACCTGGTAGATGACCTGAGCGGTCAGCCCGCCGCAGACGACGGTTGGATGTCTGTCGAAGATGTACCCGAGGTATTAGGTGATCTGCTGGCTGAAATCGGCCGCACTTACGCACCTGCATTGCTCGCCAACGCCACAGCGCTGCAGGCGGGACAACAGCAGATGGAAACAACTATCGACGGGCAGCCGTGGACACAACCGACTTTCCCCTACCAGGCGAAATGCCTGCAATGGATCAATGCTGAATATCAGCAACTGACCAGCGAAGAACAATCTCAGGTTGATGACATTCTGGCCGGCACCGACTGCGACACCATTATTTTTAAGGACGCAACATGAAAAAGATACTGTTTGCATTGCTTGTTATTGCACTGCTGATCGGCGCCGTCGCAGCTTATGTCTTAAACACGGCCTCAGGTCAGGATGCATTGTTCAAGCGTGCGGCTACCGCAGTTATGAGCCAGACGGCTGACGAGTTCGACGGCATGCGGGTTGTCGTGTGTGGCAGCGCCTCTCCGCTGGGCAATGACATCAACCGGGCGCAGGCCTGTATTGCTGTTGTCACTCCAGAGCACTTGTTTCTGTTTGACGTAGGTGCACGGTCACCCACGCGCATCGCACAAGCCGCTCTGCCTTTAGGCAGAATAAACGGCGTCTTTCTCACCCACTATCATTCGGATCACATCGCGGCGCTACCGGACGTCAATCTGGCATCGTGGGTGCAGGGACGATCCGGACCATTACAGGTCTATGGACCAACCGGTGTCGAAAGTGTAGTTGCCGGCTTTAACACAGCTTACAAACTGGACCGCAGCTACCGCACCGCACACCACGGCAGCGACCTGCTGCCACCAGAGCGCGGGCTTATGCAGGCAAATTCAGTTAGTACAGACGGTGTAGTGTGGCAGGATGACAAGCTGACCATCACCTCATTTACTGTCGAACACCCACCCATTGAGCCAGCCGTTGGCTATCGTGTGGACTATCGTGGTCGGTCCGCAGTGATTTCCGGCGATACCAACGCGGCCGATACTCTTTTTGCAGCAGCCAAAGATGCTGACCTGCTGTTCCACGATGCGCTGTCACGCACCTTGCTGGACCCAATGATTGAGACCGCTGATGAATTGGGCGTTCCACGCATGCCCACCATCATGCGCGACGTTATCGATTATCACGCGGACGCCACCACCCTGCCAGCACAATCATCCGCAGCTGGCATCAAACAACTGGTGTTCTACCACATGGTACCGGTGCCTATGAACGCTCTGGCTGCCAACATGTTCCTGCGTGATCTGCCTGATAGCATTATTCTCGCTGACGATTTACATACGTTTGATCTGCCGCCGAATTCCACAGACATCATCATTCATGAACCTTAAAACCAGAATCCGTTCTATTTTTGCGACACACTTTGCACAAGCAGAGCAACTGGAAAAACAGCGCACTAAAGCGCGCAAACGCCGCGAAAAAAAGGGTGATCCGCCAACAGTCTACTATTTCCACCAGGTTGACGATCCGTACAGTCATCTGGCGGTGCAGAAACTGGATCAGCTCAAAGCGCGTTATAAACTTAAGTTTCAACCTTACCTGGTATCAAAGCCAGATGCGGCTTACCAGGGCAGCACCGCGCACTTCGAACAATGGGCGCTGCGTGATGCACTGAGTGTTGCCGCAGACTACGGCACGGTTTTTTCGCCCGCAATCGACACACCATCCGTGGATGCTGTCGCGAAAGCCAACCAGGTACTCGCTGCACAGATCACGCAAGACGACTTTGCGCAAGTTGCTACAACCGTGGGCAGCACGTTGTGGGACGCAGTGCCCATCGACACATCTGGCATTTCAAACCTGGCTTCCGATGGGGGTGAAAGGGCCATCCGCGAAGGGAATGAAAAACGCAGGACGCTGGGCCACTACCAGGGCGCAATGTTCTACTTTGACGGCGAGTGGTTCTGGGGTATTGATCGCATTCGCTCGTTAGAGCAACGACTTATGCGCGAAGGCTTCGACCAGCAATCCGGTCAACCGTGCGTACCGGAACCTGCCTCAGAGGAGGTCCAGGGCAAAAATTTCGATGGCATTCTGCTCGAATACTTCCCTTCCCTGCGCAGCCCTTATACGGCTATCGGCCACCAGCGCGTGCTGGACCTTGTTAAAAACAGTGGCGTGAGCGTGCAGGTCCGCCCGGTAATGCCTATGTTGATGCGCGGTATACCCGCGCCGCGCGCCAAGCAGCGTTACATCATCACCGATGCCGCGCGTGAAGGTCGCGAACATGGCGCCCCTCTCGGACGTATTGTCGACCCTTTTGGAGAACCGGTTAAGCGCGCTTTCGCTCTGTTCCCAGCAGCTGACGCCAAAGGCCTGGGGATGGAGTTTGTTACTGCTTATCTCAACGCGGCGTGGTTCGAAGGCATCGACATCGCTAAAGAAGAGGGCCTCAAACAGGTCGCCAGAAATGCCGGTTTAGACTGGCATGAATTGAATCAGCACTCCCAAACAGACACCTGGCAGGATATATTGCAAGACAACTTACAGGTGTTAAATCAGGAGAACCTCTGGGGTGTACCCAGTTTCAGGGTTTCAGGTGGCTCAATCGCTGAGCCCTACGCCTGCTGGGGACAGGACCGCATCTGGCGTGTCAACAATGAAATAGTCAAGAGAGCATAGTGCAGAAAAGGTCAGATAACCGCCGTGCGCGGGGTGAAACAACCAAGCTTGCTCTGATGCGTGCAGCGGAAAAACTGATCGCACAGCGCGGCGTTGAGAACGTTTCGATCAGAGAAATTGTCGAGGCAGCTGGACAGAAAAACGAGTCCGCCCTGCAATATCACTTCAGGAATCTGCGCGGTCTGCTGCACGCGATCCGTACCGAGCGATCTGCAATGGTTCAGGTGAAGCGTGCAGAATTACTGCAGGTGCTGCTCACAGAAACAGGCAAACCTTCATTACAGCAACTCTGCAGCGTTATGGTAGAGCCCACATTCCAGCTGGCACGCAGCGACGTGGAATTTCGCCGCTACATCAAAGCGTTTGGTCACGAACTGGCGCTTATTGAAACTTCTCCGTTGAAGGCAGTCTCGAACACCGGCGGTGGCGGGCAAAGTGGTCAACAGATGGGCCGATTGCTGCGAGAGGCGCTTCCACATCTTGACGAAGACGATTACCGACGTCGAATGGAAGCTGCCATCATGCTCTGCGCGGCCTCCATGTATCACCACGCCAGACAGAAAAATGCCTTCCGGGGTCATCAGTCCGAGCTGTTTCTGCACAGCCTGCTGGACGCGTTGTTTGGTTTGTTAGGCGCACCTGTGTCGCCAGAGACGCTGGCCCTCAAGCAAGGTGCTTGAACCCCTCAGTTGCTCCAGTAAATGTAAGTATCCGTTTCTGGATCCCTTTCCTGTCGCAAATGTTTATCGACGTTGATTGGCATTGCCGCAACAGAATCCCACAAGGGTGGCACCATTTCGGCATTATGCTGGGCAAGCAACGCCATCATTTCCTCGACCTGACCAGGATGCTGCTCAGCGACATTGGTGGTTTCCCCCGGATCACGCGCCAGATCAAATAACCAGGTTTTGCCCATCAGCGGGTCGACAGCCAGCTTCCAGTCATGATGCCGCACGGTTCGATAACTGCCGGCGCGCCAGAACAGAGTCTCGTGCGGTTTAGCCAAACTGTTTTCGCCGCTGGCATACGGCAGCAGGCTGACGCCATCAATGTCATGATCGACCTGCGCACCCGCAGCATCAGCGACGGTGGCATATATATCAAAATGGTGGACCGGTGCCTGATAGGTTTGTCCCGCAGGAATGTTAGCCGGCCATTTAACAAAGAAGGGGACGCGGATACCGCCTTCAAAATTAGTGATTTTCCAACCCCTGAAAGGTTTGTTCAGGTCCGCAATGCCGACATAACCCGCGCCGCCGTTATCCGAGGTGAAAATAACAATGGTGTTTTCATCCAGGCCATTGTCCTGCAAAGCCTGCAAAACCCGCCCGACGCCACGATCCAGACCCCGGATCATGCCTGCATAAACCCGTTCAGTGTGATCTTCGATGTGGGAAAGTGCGTCGTAATCCTGTTTAGCAGCCTGCAGTGGTGTATGTGGTGCCCAATGAGCAAGGTAAAGAAAAAATGGTCGGTGGCGGTTCTTTTCAATCACCTTAACTGCTTCGTCAGTATAATAGTCTGTTAAATACCCACCGGGCTCAAACGCCGCACTGCCGTTGTAACTTGCCGCGTATTTCATGCCTGACCATAAAAACCGGTCAATCGGATCATAGGGGAGCCTGGAGTTGATCACATCGGGATCGTCTTCTTCTGCATACAAACCGGAGTGCATCAGCAGACTCTGATCAAATCCCTGGTCGTGAGCTGCACTACCGTTTTCGCGACCGAGATGCCATTTGCCGATGTGCGCGGTGTAGTAGCCCTGTTCTTTTAATAATTCGGCTATCGTGATTTCACTGGCGGGTAGACCCATCTGATCGTAGGGGATAGTACGCGGCTCCGGGGTACGCACAGGCTGTAGTCCAGTGTTGCTGCTCATCATACCCAGCGCGGTTGACATGCCTGGTGGTGTTGGTGTGAATTCAAAACCAAAGCGAGAGCCGTATCGGCCGGTCATCATCATTGCACGGGACGGCGCACAGGTTCCCTGACCTGCATAACCGCTTTCAAAGTTGATACCCGCCTGGGCGATAGCATCAATACTCGGCGTTGGGACTGTACCCCCGGCCACGCCACCGCCATTAAAGGTCAGATCGTTCCAGCCGAGATCATCAGCAACAATAAGAACAATGTTAGGTTTGCTTTTTTCATTTTGTGGTGCGGCAGGTCCGCTCTCCCAATCTATTGCCTGATGGGGTCCAACCGGTGTGCGTTGATCCGCCATGATGGAGAGACCCGCAAGCATGATTTCAACCCGGAAAATGTACGCCGCAAGAATCAGCGATGCAAAACACAGCGCAGTGATAAGTATTCGTTTACCGCTCATGATTTAGTGAGCCCCCAGCTCCCCAGCCGACTGTATTGATTTGCAGCCAGCTTAACATATAATGCCTTACATTAAATAGCCTGGCCCTTAGCTCCATGGAAATTCTACGCACACCCGATGAACGTTTTGCAGGCCTGGCAGATTACCCGTTTGCACCCCACTACACGACGATAAAAACCCACGATGGCAGCGACCTGCGTATTCACCACCTCGACGAAGGTCCAGCTGACGGCCCTGTTGTGTTGTGTATGCACGGACAACCGGTCTGGAGCTATCTGTATCGGTACGTCATCCCCCATCTGACCGCCGCCGGCCTGCGGGTCATCGCTCCGGACCTGGTCGGATATGGTAAGTCTGACAAGCCTGCGGCACGGGAAGATTACAGCTATGAACGCCAGGTTGAGTGGATGGGCAAATGGCTGGAGATGAACAACTTTTCCGGCATTACCTTCTTTGGGCAGGACTGGGGTGGTCTTGTCGGGCTGCGTCTGGTGGTTAACCACCCCGAGCGCTTCGACCGTGTCGTGATCTCCAATACCGGTCTGCCTTACAATCCCGACGTACCCGCTGAGGTAGTCCAGGAAATAGAAGACTTTCGGGCCAATCAACCCACGCCGAGCCTGCTTGAAATGCAGAAAGCATTGAGCAGCATGGACAGCGGTGAACATCCGGCGCGCAAATTTGCCTACTGGCAGAAATGGTGTTGGGAAACCGAAGACTTACCGGTTGGCTTCATGATGTCCATGATGCTGCAACCCCAAGCCAAACCCCTGCAGGCGCTCAAGTTCCTGTTGAACAAAATGGGTGTGACCTCACCCCTGCCCACTCCGCTTGCCAAGGCGTACGAAGCGCCCTTCCCGGACCCCGGTTACAAAATGGGACCCAGAGCCATGCCAAGCCAGGTGCCAACACTGCCCACCTCCCCCTCGCTGGAAGAACAGCGCAAGGCATGGGCATTTTTTGAGACGTTTGATAAACCGTTCCTCTGCGCATTTGCCGACAATGACCCGGTTACCCGGGGTGGGGATGCTCAATTCAAGGAAAAAGTGCCCGGGACCAGAGGCTTACCGCATACAACCATTAAAGGCGGGGGGCACTTCGTCCAGGAGGGTGCACCGGAGCAGGTTGCTCAGGTAATTGTCGACCTTATTCGTTCCACGTCTTAACAGTTTGATTTGTCATCAGCTCGAGGGTATCTGCGATGAGTAGAGTTATGTGGATCTGGGTTGTTTGTAGTGCTGTTTATCTTTTGTTCTTCAGTTGGTACACCTCTTTCAAAGGGCCGCTGACCGAAGCCGAAATCGAGCAGTACATGACTTTTTTCCAGGATGAAGCTGCGGACGCGACGCCGGAACGCCTGGCTAATCTGCGCCGATTCATGCAGGAAGATACCGGTGACGATTTTGTCATGGTTAACGTGATCGATATGTACGATCAACCATTAGCAGTTCCGGGCGTTGAAGCCAGCGATTCCAGTGACGATGTGTTGAACAAATACATGCAGTACATGTATCCCGCAATGTTCGCCCGCGCCTCACATCCCGTGCTGTTCGGAGAAGCTGCCAGCAGCGCATTAGATCTTATGAATGCACCCGACATGCACAAATGGACCCGTGGTGCTGGCATGCGCTACCGCAGCAGACGAGACATGTTGGAAATATCGACCAATCCGGAATTTTCCGGTGCGCATGAATTCAAGGTTGCCGCCATGGCCAAGACCATCGCCTTTCCCATCGATCCCTGGTTGCAACTGGGTGATCCGCGCCTGATACTCGGTCTGTTCCTGGCTTTCATTGCCAGCTCGCTCAGCTGGTGGTCAACGCTGAGTCGTCAACGCTCAAACAGCACCGGGTGAAGCCCCGGAAAAAGATCGCCGCTCAGTTTTTCAATCGATACGCTACCAGAAATGGCAGCAGAACCAGTAACGTCAACAGCAACACGACGACACCAGTACCAAAACGCTCCGCCAGAAAGTTAGACATCAGCTGGCCCGTCTGGGAATAGTTCTCTGGCAGCGGCATCACGCCGTTGTCTCTGGTGAATTGCTCATAACCCGACAACATGCGCTGAAACCGATCGGGCTCGGCCTGTTTGAGGTCGATCACTTCTCCGGGATCCAACATGATGTTGTACAGGTACCACTCTGAATTACCCAGCGGTGGACCGTTGCGCACCAGCTTATAGTCGCCCTGAAAAAACGCGGCATGGCCGGTCAGTTCGTAACCCACTGTATCCTCTTCCCCGTAGACGCGATCCGTTTCACCGCGCAGTAGCGGAGACAGGTCGCGGCCACTCATGGGTAACACCGGCCTGCCGCCGTACCTTTCGCCTGGTTGGGCTACACCGGCAACCGATAGAAGCGTTGGTGTGATATCGGTCGCCCAGGCAAACGCATGTGTGAGCGTGTTTGTCTTAAACAGCGAATCGCCGGCTATGATCAACGGTACCCGCAAACCTCCTTCACCCGTGTAAAATTTGTAATACGCAAGCGGACTCGCGGCCGCGCTGGCAAAACTCGGGCTGATGGTGTTGTAGCTGCCTTTCAATCCAAGCCGCTCATAATCCGTGTGATATCCCAGACTTGCAGCCATTCTCCTGCTCGCAAAGGCATCAGGATCATCCACCCCGCTGGCTTCTGCGCCATTGTCCGAGGTAAATACGAACACGGTATTTTCATAGACACCTTGTGCTTTGAGGTAATCGATCAAACGGCCGATGTGAAAATCCATCGCTTCAATCATGCCCGCGTAAACTGCCATGCGCTTGGCCTCGTAGCGTTTGCGCTCCGCGCTGAGCGCATCCCAGTCTTGCGTACTCGCCATACGCGCCATATTGGTGTCGGCAGGAACCAGACCCAGCTCAACCGCTTTCTGCCGCCGCTGCTCGCGCAGCGCATCCCAACCCTGATCGTAAACGCCCATATAGCGGTCAATGAATTCCTGGGGCGCCTGCACGGGTATGTGCACAGCTTGAAACGGTATATAAGCAAAGAACGGTTTACCGTCCCGCAGGTTGCCGTCAATAAATTCAATGGTTTTGTCAATTAAAAAACGGGAAGAATAGAAATCTTCAGGCAGCTCAAAACGTTCCCCGTCCGCAAACCAGTTAGCCTTCGCATAGATCGGCAGATAAGGTTTCTGCTCCCAGTTGTCCGCGCCAGAGTCCATCAAAGCCACCGTCCGAGCAAAACCCCGTCGGCTGGGAAGCTTGTCGGGCGCAGCGCCCAGGTGCCACTTTCCAGCCATGTAGGTATGGTAGCCCGCGTCTTCCAGCAACGTCGCTACGGTCACCACATTGCTGCCCAGTATCCCCTGATAGTTTTCGTGAACGCGCTGCTCCGGCGCCAGCATTTCTGGAATATTGGGTACACCGGCCAGATGATTGTTAACCCCCGTCAGTAACATCGCCCGGGCAGGCGCGCAGTTTGCTGCGGTATGGTAGTTCGCAAACCTCATGCCTTGATCCGCCAGAGCTGACAGCGTTGGCGTATTCACCTCACCGCCATAAGGGGCTATATCCGTGTATCCCAGGTCGTCAGCAAGAATGAAAACGATATTGGGACGCGCCTCATCGGGAGCGGATGAACTCGCTGCAAATACCAATCCACCAGCACCGGATAAAAGCGCAGCCACCACCAGTTGCGCAAACCTGAGCCTGAAGCAGAAATTATCCACGCCTTTACTCCCGTTCCGGCAGCCAGCGCGACGCTGCCAACAGCAACGCAGCTACCAAAACCTCAAACGCAATCATGCCACCCGCAAAGGTCGCATCGTGCAAAGTCCAGGCAAGGATTCTGCCAATTGCGGCGAGCAACAGGAGCATCGCTGGCGGGTAGTACCAGAGTCGCCGTCCACTGACGAGCCCCATCAGAATACATATCCCGAGGGTCAGGAAAAACGCAGCAAAATCTCCGACCTGGGAACTGCGCCCCAGACCATCGCCCAATACAAAGCCAAACTCCGGCGCAATGTCAGCCGGGGCAACCAGCCAACGCAGACCCATAACGACAAACAGCACAGCTGGCAGTCCAACAACAATTTTCAAAACCGTTTTCATTCAGACGATTCCTATTCGGGATATAGAGCTGGACACTATGGGTCCGCCTGTTTCATAAACTTCCAATAGTCAGACGATTGTTGACCCGTTCCACGGGATATTGCAACGGCACGTCGAGCAAGGCACCGGATAGGCTGCCACCAAAACAATTCTGAATGCCACTTTTTGTCATATCGGATTGCGCCTGGTAGTACCGTTGGGCGCGTTGCGATAACCAGACAGCGTGCAGGTTTGTCGCGTGATCGTATTCAGTATCGTTGAACACGATGCGTTCCGTCGGCAGAGAGGGTTGATCATGCTCTGAGGATAATTCGTAACCGGCAGAAACATCCAGCCGCGTCATCGCCTGGTTAAACGCTAATGCGCTCAGTACAAAGGGTTCGCCGTATTCTGCTGCGACCCAGTTGAGAATATCGAGCGCGGTCTGCGGTACTTTATCATCCGCGAGATACTCAATAGGTCTTGCATAAAACTCCGGTGACGCAACCTCCGGCACCATCATATGTTCTACCCAGCGAAATGTTCTCGGCGCATGATTCTGCATCACACGCAACCCAGCCGGATCTCTGCCAAGGTGGGCATGCATAGCGCCCATAACGGCGTAGTCTGCCGCAGAGGGGTGACCACCCAGAAAGTAGGGCTGCTCAATAAGATGCGCTTCGAACAGGCTTAACAGCTGCCGATATTTTTCATCCAATGACTGGCGCATCTTGTCAGTCGATTCAGGTAGACCATAGCTGCGCATGCGGTCAGCAATCAGATTGCCATACTTCAACAGGTCTTCATCACTGCCCTGGGGTTTAAACGAACGGCCAAAGTCCATTTTCACAAATTGATCATTCTCATCAAACATCCATCGATGCAGCCACGCAAGTCGGACCAGACCTTCACTGCCCATTACCTCCATGAGGTGCACAAAAGTGCGTTGTCGAGGGGTGTCAGGAAATGCGGGCAGGTCTGGAAAACGCGCCTCAAGGTAATCGACAATCGCCACACTGTCCTGGATAACTTCCCCCTCGGGCGTCAGCAACTGCGGGATGCGATGGCTACCCGAGGCGGGACGGACTTTGTTACGGAACATGGGATCACTGGGCAGGCGCTCAACAAAAGGAATACCCTTTTTTCGGAGATAAGTTCGAACCTTTGCAGTGTAGTAAGACGCGTAAGATCCGTACAAGGTATACGTGGCAGACACCATTATCTTCCCGTTGAGCTGGAACGTCCTAACGTAATGTTTTACATTAAAGTAAGCAAGCCCGTGCAATGACGACCTGGACGTGGAACCGTGATCAGACAACTGAAAAGAATTATTCTGGGCTCGCTCACGGTACTCATCGTGATCGTACTGGGTGCATTCTGGTTTACCTTCTTTTCATCGCGACCGCCCCTCACCATCGACCCGGCAACACTGGCCGGTGACGGCAGCACGCTCAATTATTGTGAGCTGGCGGCCCTCGACGGCACCGGCAAGATGGCGGCTGACATACCCAAAGGCAACACGCCGGGTTGCAGCTACACGCACTTTCCGCTGCCGGTGTTACGCGAGTGTACTGAACCGCTGCCTGAAGATGCAGATGACATTCGCGGCCTCTGGCGCGGAGTTTCAGGCAAAGTGGGTCACGTTGAGAGGATAGAACAGTGCGGCGCACGCGTTGTTGTCACCGCCAGCGGCATCATTCACGATTCCGGGCCAAACAGCACCGGTGGTTACAACTCAAACGACACAGAAGGCACTGTGCTGTTTACTCTGGGTGATCGCGAATACTGTCCTCGCAGTTCCGCCGGTATGTTCTGGAACCAGGGAATACTGGAATTCAAGGTGTTCGGCTGGGGACCTGTGGTCGTGCGACGTTTCATGGATGATGAGCAACTGATGTGGGAATATGCGGATGGCAGCGTCACCCGTATGGAGCGCCTGTGTACACTCCCGGAAGCGCACAGAAAACCCCAGGCCCGTGGACCGCGCTACTCATTTTTTTAGTCTAATTGGAGTTACCCGATACCGGTGTCACCCAGCCAGATACCAGCCGCATTTGTTGTCTCAATATTCAACTGACCAGCCAGTCCTGCATCCCGGTGATGATGAATCGCCTGATATTCTTCCGATTGCATCATCTTGATCATGGCCTGCCGATTTGGATACATGGCGATGGCAACCGAATCCCAGAGTTCTTCAACTTCGCCCAGCACTAACCGTTCAACTTTGGCATTGAACATGCCGCCACCACCAAGGTTTACCAGTATTTTTGATACCGCCGCGCCATAAAGTGCATAAGCTTCAACCCCGGATAAGTCCGTTTCGCGCCCATCTGCGTATTCGGCTTTCTCTCTGAACTTGAGCAGATTGACCATATAGATTGGCCCTTCCGCGCCAGGTGCAAAGAAACCTTTGATCTGTTCTTCGCTTGGGCTGAGTTTGTTTTCGACTTGCATTGGCGTCCTCATTTACGGATCAGATACATCGCGAGTGTAGCGTCTTGTCTAATGCATGTCATTATTATCGATCTGTCGGTGCAGTGGCGCAGGGTCAAGTGGAATAATCGACAACATATCAATGTTCTTAGGCGTCGCCTCGCCGTCACAGGTGATTTGCAGTTGGTGATCTCCTGGGGACAAGTCGAGTCTTTCGAAGACTTTCACGTAGTACTGTCCATGTTCACTGGCGTTGTTAGACAGGTCCACGAGACTCTGCTCTCCATCCAGAGCTACACTTACTCTCCCAGCTTCAGCGTTTCTGAACGCGTAGTACTGCACCGCTGTACCGCTGAAAGTTATTTCCGCAAGACAATCAGCCTGGCCCAAGGTCAAAGTCGCCCCGGAGGCGTTCCATTGCTGATCAGCAGTGGTGAAACCGTTGTAATGCCAGCGCGGGTCTGTGTCTTCAATGGTCTCCCAGGGAACAATCGTCTCTGCAACTGCTGCTCTAACAATGTCGCTGTGCATGGCCGGAATCAGCCATTTGCCATCAACAACCTTGCCTCCCATGCCCTGCACCACTACGCCGTCGATGATATCCAGGCTGCGCGACGCCATGTCATTGAAGTTATCGGGTGCTGCAGGAAAGTTGTAACGTGTGCGAGTAATCAGATAGTCATCCGAGAAATCGGTTTTATCGAAGTGTTCCTGGAGCCCCTCATAACCGTAGAGCAATCCCAGCAATCCTCCCCAGGTCGCCGTCGGATTGTCCGAATCCCAACCCGCCAGGGTGCCAATACGAATGGTCTTTTTATAGTCACCTTCACCATACAACAGGCTGACGATCGAAGCGGCGAAGTTGATGCCTGAGTCCCAGGGATATTTGTATTCATAACCCGCCGCGCCCTGAACCTGATAGCGTTCATAAACCCTGTTGCGGGTTTCCTCCCAATTGTCCTTGTCGGTGTTGCGCTCATATTGTGCTTTGACAAAGTCATACATGTCCGCGATGTACGACCAGTCCGGTACGCGCTTGCGGGCTTCCTGCGCCATCCAGATCACCTGCTCTTTGCGTGATAAGCCGGGATCGGCCAGAGCAACCAGGGAATGCATGATCACGTAGAACTCGGCAGCCCATTCAGAGTGCAGATAAGCTGTAGTACGGATCGGCAGATGCGACATCCGCAGCGCCACATCGGGGCGTGCCGGGGCCATGGCACCAAAAATCTCGGTGGTCAGCTGCGCATCAATCATGTCCCACATTGGATTGTTTTCAGGCAGGGACGTCGCCGGCGGCAGCATACCGTTCTGCATCTGCCCAAGGGCCGCAAGGTTCGAAACCCACAACAACGGAAGCCCTATGTGTGTCTGCCATGCAGCGGCTATCTGTTCAGCGGAGAGCAGGTAGCTATCGTTCTGCGCCATCGCCTTTTGATAAACATATTCAATATCCGTGTCATCGTCCGCACCCCATGGGGCATTGGACAATACGTAATCAACAAACTGCCCTTCCCGACCGATCTGCTTTTGCCAATCATCGTCATTAAAAAAGGGTGGCGCAGCGCGTACATTTTCAGTTGGCAAACCAGTCCAGTTTGCAATAGAACTGCCGAGCCAGAATCCACGCAATTTGTCATGGTATTCGCTGCGGTCGATTTCAATGTTGGCACTGTCCCCGCAGGCGGCCATCTGAACCAGCAGAATTGCATATAGCAAAAACTGTATTGCCAACTTCATGGGTTAACCCTTACTCTCATTTTTCCATCTTAGCAGGAGGTTGCTATTCCGTGTTTTTGAGTGGCCTGCGAAAAATCGAAAGAACCCGGAAAGCTGCCACAATCCAGGGCTGTAAATCTGAACCATGGTAAGACTCACTGATCTACCCGAATACGAACGCGAACATCTGCTCTCTAAAAATCAGCCACCGCTGGGGCCACCTGTCTGGACACCACCCGGCAAAGCAATATCTGAGCTACGTATTGCACTCATCACCACCGCGGGGCTGCATTTTCGTGATAACCCGAGCTTTGAATTCGCCGATTCCACGTTCAGGCCGATTTCAGATGATGAAGACGCCAACAATCTTGTTATGTCACACAGCTCGGTCAATTTTGACAAAACCGGATTCACCCAGGACGTCAACCTCGTCTTCCCTATAGACCGGTTCAGAGAGCTTGAAGCGCAGCAGAAGATTGGATCGCTGGCGGCAGTGCACTACAGTTTTATGGGTGCCGGCCTGGATCCACACGCCTATGAGAAAAGTGCATCTCAAGTGGCCAGTCTTCTGAAACAGGACAAAGTTGATGCGGTTTTCCTGACTCCGGTCTGACCCAACTGCACGCGTGCAGTCTGCGCGCTCAGCTACTTCCTTGAACGCGAAGGTATCATGACCACCGGTATCAGTATGGTGCGGGAGAACACCGAGAGCATGCAGCCTCCCCGAGCGTTGTGGGTCAGCTTTCCGCTCGGCCGCCCGCTGGGTAAGCCCGGTGATGCGGCCTTCCAACATCATGTTATAGAAGCCGCTCTCAACCTGTTGACCGAGGAAAGCGGCCCGGTACTGGTTGATTACCTGGAAGATGCGCCGGACGTGGTGATCAATGACTCGCCCGCTTGCCCGGTGTCATTTGCAAAACCCGCTGAAGATACGGATACCTGGGAAGCCATACTGTTAAATGAACTGCAGGCGCTTACGCCATGGCACGATCTGGGCAGACGCCGCCGTAACGGCCGCACGCTTGTGGGTGTATCCGAGTTTTCCATGACAGATAATCTGCTGAAACTAGGGCAATTACTCGACACCAACACCTTACCAACAGCAGAACTCAAATGGTTTAAAGCTGCTATTGAGGATGCCAAGGTGTTCTATATTGAAGCGCTCACTGCGCAACCTGGCGACTACGATCACAATCAGATTGAGCAGATCTTCTGGCACGAGACGCGCATGGGTGCTGCGATTAGAAGGTTTGCGGAACTGTTTCTCGAACATCCCGAGCTATCAGCCTTTGCCAGAATCATCGCACCAAGAAACGTTTCAAAATAAACAGCACAAGCGAGGGTCAGCCATGAACATCAACCCCATCACCCCAAGTTTTGTTGCCGACATTTCCGATATCGACATCAGGTCAATATCGAATGATGAATTTGAAGTGCTTTACCAGGCCTGGCTCACCTACGGCGTACTACGCATACGCGGGCAGCAACTTAACGAGAACGAACTCCAGACCTTCAGCGCCAGATTCGGACCGTTAGAAGAAATCCCGATGGGACGATTACCTGAATCTGAGCGCGCCAAAATCAAAAACCACTACGTCACCCAGCTGTCAAACATCATCGAAGATGGCAAACCAATAGGCGGGCTTGGTAACGCGGAAGCCAATTGGCACTCCGACATGACCTACGTTGAAAACCCGCCTCCCGCCAGCGTTCTTCTGGGTGTTGAGATACCAGACGAGGGCGGTGATACCTATTTTTCCGACCAGAACGCAGCGTTGGCCGCGATACCACAGGCACTCGTTGGTCGCTTAGGTAAACTGTCGATCAAACATGACGCTGCGCACACCAGCATTGGCAAACTGCGGCCAGGCTTCGAGCCTTTTGATGACCCTCGGGATGCGCCCGGTGCAAGTCATCCGACTATCATCACCCACCCGGAAACCGGCAAGCACGCGCTGTATCTGGGCCGCCGTGAGTGGGCCTACATAGAAAATCTGTCACTTGAAGACAGTGAAACTCTGCTGGATGAGATCTGGTCTTACGCTGCTCGCACGGAGAATGTTTGGCGGCAACAATGGCGACCTTATGACCTGATTATCTGGGACAACCGCCGGGTGCTGCATCGTCGCGATGACTTTGATTCGAATTCGCGACGATTGATGAAGCGTTGTCAGGTGCTGAACAGAATCGCCTGACTTTCTTCCTGCGCAGCGCCGCTGTGTCTCATACTATCCTGTTTGCCGCATTAATCTGGGCCACCCGGCTCGACCTGATTCAAAGTGCTTTCTCCGGGAGTAACAAATAACATACGAGTTGGCGCGTGAGGCCTTGCGGTGTGCCAGGTGTTTCTGGGTACAAGCACATAAGATCCAGGCTCATTCACCCGCACCGTCTTATCACCATCAGCGGTACGCAGGATAAAGTCAGTATCACCTTCCAGAAGATATACAAACTCATCTCCGTGTGGGTGTATCTCCCAGGTTGGCCACGCTTCGTCAAAAGAGAACGTCATCACCAGCACGTGCTGTTTGAAGCTGTGGAAATCTCGATCCAACTCAGCGTAGAAATTTTCAGATAAAGGCTTAACAATGCCACTACCCTCTGGCGTCATGATCAACGGCGCCGCAGCCAGTTCGTGTGGGCCTGGGTCTTTTTCCATAATTAATCCGTTAGATATTGAGCCACTCGACATTGGTTTTACAAGAAACTCGAACGTCAGGCAATACTCCAGTAACCGTCTTGGTTAGTAGAGATCAAACCTGATTCTGCACTATCATCGTCATTCAATTCGCTGACGAACTATTCGCATGTTAAGACTGGTAGTACTTACACTTCTCACTCTTCTTTCGCAAATCAAAATATCTGCTGAGGAAGCTTTCAAAGGTTGGCCGGAAGATAAGGCAACTGTCTATTGCGGCGCTATGGCGATGTTCAATCAGTACCTTAATGCTGACAGCGATGGAAATCTGCCACCATATACAGAAGACCAGCAATACTGGTGGGACCAAACATTGGCCCTCTATCCGGATAAAGATGAGCTGCAACAGGAACTGACGCTGGCCGGACAGAGCTTTGAGGCCTATTTTCTCAGAGCAAGCGCAAACGAGACAAACCCTGACGTCACACGCAATGCACTGGCAGCTACCCAGGACACAACGTGCAGCAAATACCGTATAGAAAGAAGGATTCGCGAACTCAAAACTCTGCGTGCCAAACAACAGCTGACGCTTGATGCACACAAAGAAATCGCGCGCCGCGAAAAAGCCGAGCAATCCATCACTTTTGATGAGCCCCCATTCGTAAATCTGCGAAATAACGAAAGCGCCGCCACATTAGACATCTACTTTTCACTGGGCTGTAACCATTGTCTGCTTTTCCTGGATGAACATCTCACCGGGTTGTTGAAGCTCAACCGGGAAGGTCGCCTCAACCTCCGGTTCCTGGAAGTGCCTGGACTCACGCCTTACATGATAGGGAATGGAACAATCGATCGTCCCACCGTTGCTGCTCGCCAACGAGCTCAACTGGCTTCGCGTTACGCTGCCTGCGCAGCTAAGCAGAGCCCTGCATCTTTCACGGATTTTGTTACACAGCTCATGGCATCTGCACAAGCTTATGTTCCCACGATTGAGACACAGGACTGGGAATACTATACACATGCCGTTGCCGCTGATTTCCAGCAGAACAGCCCGGTCAGATCGGTACAGGACATGCTTGCAAATACAGCAAAACAACTGAATATATCTGTTAGCTCCTGTGATGAGACTTTTGCGAAAACCTATACTGAGCAGGCATTTTCCATTCTGAAAACTCTGCGCGGAGAAATTAACGTCCCGTTCTATCGATTTAATGGCGCGTACTATCTTGATGGCGACGCGCATGAAAAGCTGTTAACGGATCTCAAAACGTATACCAGCCGCTTGCCTGTCGTCCGGTAATGAAGAGGACATTTTTCCTTCTCGCATTTGCACTCGGCATGCCGGTTGTACACGCCTGTGAAAACGGCGAGGTTATCGTCGATCTCGAGAAGTCCTTGAGTCGATTCTGGATAGAGCTCGAAAAACCATGGCCTGTATCACAACCAACCCTGTTGAAAATTGTCCATTTCCCGGTTGCATACTCCAGCCCGGCAAAGCTGGAAATTGTTCTCGAATTGCCACCAGGGCTGCCCCCCAGTGATATGACTTTTCGCTTCAACGGTGGCGAAAAATACTGGCCTATCGAGGATTATTCCTATCATTCAGGAAATCACTTCGACATTTTTTTGCCACAACTGAAAACTAACCAGAAAACAGAATTCTCTTTCGGTTGGCCAGGCGCTCAATTCGATCAGGCCAGAATGCACGCTTTGCTGACAACCGATAGTGGCCAGTTTTTTCAACAGTGGACCGGTGAGAATTTTGATTCATGAAAGTCTTTCTGGACGGGGATCTGATGGCCGTTCGACTTGACGAAACATGGCGCAACGCTGCACTTTGGCCTGCGGACGCCGAGAGCTACCTTGCACATCTCAAAGAAACCGGCAAAGCTGTTACCAGCGATGCCATCGACCATATCGCCAACGTTAATCTTTACACCTCTTCAGCGCGGGACAACTTGAGTGACCTGCGATCCCGGCGAGCAGACGCGTTTGCAGCTTTATGTGAGAACCCGTGTAAAGAGACTGCGGTATCCGTATATCAGCTACTGGTAGCGCATAGGGACTGCGGGCCCGACGTGCTGAAACAGATCGAAGCCGAACGCGGGCTGCAGCAAACAGTAGAGTCGTTCCTTCTATATGTCATTCTTCACACACCCCACAAGGTTGCTTTACGCAACGCCATCATTCTCTTTGCAGAGATTGGTACCTCTATAGATGCTGAAGTGTTGCACACGCTCTACCTGGACGAATTTCTGGCACCCCACCTCTTTCCCCTGCAGAAGAAAACAGACCTGACAGTAGCGGAGCAAATAGACTTGATTCGCTCTCTGGCGAGCGAAGAATGTTTCGATGCCCAGGCTTTTCTGTTTGAGCATCTCAACGATTCGTCACCCGATGAATTGCGAAGTTATCTGCTGCGCTGTGCACAGTTTGCAATAGAACCTTCTTTTGAAACGTATACGTCATTCGATGTGGCTTACAATCCAGAATATCACGAGGCTATTCTGGAGTTTGCTAAACGTACAAGAATGGCGCAGGAGCTTGGCGCGACGTCTGTTGACGATGAGTTGACTACTGCCGCGCTGTCTTTGTTTGCCGACCTGAGTGCCTGTTGGCTGGAAGATGTGCCTTGGTCGGCGTTCGAAAAAATCATTCCTGCCACCGAGATGCTCTGTAATTTACTCAGACATCTACAGAGCCGCCCCCTTAGGCTCGATGACCTTGAGCACCTGGCGTTTATCTTCGATGCACTCTTTTCTGACCCTCTATTATGGATCGAAGAAGACCAGGACAAGGAGATATCATCGGATCTGCTGATCGCAACCCAGGACGAACACGTCGAAATTGCAAAAACGATCTCGGACCTGCTCAGCAATCAGCCACATCAACGGCTACTTGGACAGGCTTTGTCTTCAATGGCAAACCCTGATTTTGATCAAGCATTGCGGATTACACTGCTGATCAGTAACAGAGAGCCGTTTGATGTTGTCTTTCCCTACCTGCGCAGGGCGCTGCCGCATCAAGCCAACGTCAGAATCAGCTATAGCGCACTTACGGTATGTTTCAAAGAGGCTGCACATAACACCGCGAAAGCCCAGGTATTAGCTGACTGGTGTGCAGACTACTGCGGCTTTGAGAACAGTGGCGCTTACTACGCAGGCGTGGGTTATGAGTTCATTTTAAGCAACGCGCTTCGCATGGTGAAGTTGCACCCGGGAGTCGGCAGGCGCCTCGTGCAGATTGGGCTTGACCCAAACTCTCCAGCAAGAAAATTAGCCGCAGAAGTGTTGAATGCCTGGCCCGTCAGGTGCTGGCCAACCAATAGTCTATGGCGCATTGATAGCGCTATAGAAGAGGAAAAGAAAGTGCTGGCGCTTCTGGGCGCGGCCAGGCAGAAATTACAAGGTAACAATTCAGAATGAGTAACAGCAAAGCGTCCTTCATTTACTTCATATACCTGAGCACGTTCTGTGTAATATTTTGGCCGCTACAGACTGCATACGCAAACAGCGATGCCTCCACTCTTTGCAATCAGGGTAGCACCTCACTTTATTTTGCCACCGTTGCAGAACACACAGGGATGTTTCAGGCTGGCGCTATGGTGCAGGGTCTGGTGGAAGTTGGGCCTGGACGCTGCGCAGATCTCGTGCCCGTTGGTATGAACAAGGTCATGCTGACGTTCTTTCAGAAAGATAGCCGCGGCATTCTAACGAACGTGAGCATTGTACCCAGGAACGCAACCCGTGTAACAAACGAAGTAAAACATGTCTGTGTCAACATGAACGCGCCTTATCGCTTGTTTGGATCCCGCGAGTCCATTTTCACAACATACGTTAACGTTTCCTGCCCGCCGGATTTTTCTCCTGCAATTCCGGCCTGGATTCATCAGCCTGGAGGCATCACGGAATATCAGATTGCTGTGCATGCTGATAAAGCAGCGGCGCCATGGCGTGATCGTTATGGCCAACAACATGATTCAGTACCGGTTCTCAGGGTTGGTGCACTGCAAAGCGCGGGCGCGCTTATTCAGGCAAACCCCGCTGCGGTTCGCGACAATCAGGCGGCTCGAGCGTTACTTGAGGCAGGCAAAGATTATTGGGAAAAGGCGCAATCCGAAGCGCAAAGGAACAGAGCGCAGCAATGGGAACGTCAACAGCGACAGCGGGCACAGTATCAGACCCGTGTTGAAAAAGCCGAACAGGCTCTGGTCCGCCCTGCAGATGAGATTTGTGCACAATATACGGCACAAACAATTTTTAAACGTGCTCAGGATGTTGCTGTATCCGGGGTAAAACTCGGCATGGACTTAACCAGCGCCCACGAGGCACTTCTGTGTCATGGGTTCAGCATAGATGCGTCGCGTGTGGCCCGTGCCGGTGGCGTGCAAGGTTTCTGGGCTAACAGTCGGGAGAAAACATTTCAAAAAACACTCGCTGATGGCACCACGGTGTTCACAGACGTCGAAACACGCCCTCCGCGCGGCGCGCCGCCAGGAGCTGATTTTGTAGTGCTGAGTGTGCGTGTCCGCTATCAACATCAGAGCCCTTTAAGTGATGCACAATGGCAGCGTATTAAGAGCGAGTTCAAAGCAACTTATCCAGCAGGTCGGCAGAGATCAGAAAACCCCATCGGAGTCCGCGCACGGTTCAAGCTGAACGGCATCCCTCATACACTGGAACTGATGGCAACAGACTATCGTGCAGGACAACTGTCCCGATACAGCATTACTATCATCTGAGGTTTTGCAGGTGTCCCTATTCAGCTTGCCAAAATTGACACAACAGTTAGCCGTGATTGCTCTGTGCACTCTTCTTTTACCGAACATATCCGCCGCACAAACCCAGCAGGATGGATCGAGGTGGTCAACTGACCGTGCAGTACATGATGCATTACGGGCCGTTAATGAAGGACGCGCCTTTCTCTACAGCTCCGGCGGGTTTATCTGCTCGCCCAAATATCAATCGCAATACAGGGAAGTTGCAAGGAAATTGCCCGTGAAGTCCTTAGCCTGCGGTTGCGCAATGAGCGGCGCCAGCCTGAGCCAGACCCGCTACGCGCTTCGCTTTAACAACGAAGTGCTGGCAATGCTGGTACAACGCAGCTCTCCTCAATCCACTCTGGACACAAGTCCTAACGCACAGGCGTCAGGCAACTTTCCATATAAGCCTCTAGATTCGCTTCCGTGATATGCCCGTAAACGGTGTCAAAATCTTTGCCGGCATCAACATCAGCAAGCATCCGCTCGACTGTGTTGTCAGGCTGGCGACGCACTATATTGCCGGCAATGCACTCACAGGCGACAGCCGGACCTTCTTTGGAAAAAGCAAACGCGAAGGTCAGCACGCTTTTTTCGCAAACACCGGCAAGTTTGCGAATCTTCCCTTTCTGAAGTCCATCCGCAGCGCCAGCGATTACCCTCGCCAGTATTTCAAGATCACTCATGCCCTTGTCTGGTTTCTGCGCCGGTGCCGCTGTTTTTACCGGCCAGGATACAAGCTGGTCTGACGCTTTGGGCGTCAGGTTGATCGTGGGGGCACTGCCACCGGGCTTGACACCAAACGACATCCACAGTTCAGCAAAGCCGGCCTTACACGGCGGAGAAAAGCGCTCCAGGATGATTCCGATACCGCTGCTTTCCTGCAGTCTGTCGTTCACTGGTGCGCACAATACTTCAGGCATCCACTTAGCATTACCAGAGCGAGTAGCATCTTCAACTACATACACCGGGTTGCCGCGCACGCCGCTCGCATTAATCTGCAGGAAGCCCAGAGCGATTGTCTCATAACCTGACTGACTGACATCTTCGCAATCATCTGCTTCTATGGAGCCCCAACCCCATATCTTTGCGTTATAGCCAGTAAACAACGAATCGTTCGTTGCAAACGCCAGATAGTGCAGGTCGACATTACCCTCATTACACACCCAGACCTGATTAAGATAGGAGCTGGCGTATGCGGATGACAGGAATCCAAAGCTAATCACTACCGTTAGCAGAGAAATCGCCAAATTCCTTTTATAGCAGGCTATTTCCAAAATACATTTTCCTTATTAGATTAAGACGATTTTCCAGCAACTGTTTCATTGTTGAATACTGGAAATGTCAGCAGTACCTGGAACCCTGGCTCCAGATTTGCCAAGCGCAGCTTCGCACCATGACGTAAGGCTACCGCCTGAACAAATCTCAAACCAAAGCCATATCCTGCTACATTCCCTTTACGGGCCTGGTTCAGAACCTCACGCAGATCATCAGACGTTGTCCCCGAGCCTTGATCGGTCACACTGACCGTTGCACTCGTACCATCACTGCTGACATCTACCACAACTCGACTGCCTGCAGGCGCATGCCTCAGCGCATTGCTCAAAAGGTTGCTGACGGCATTTATCAGCAGATGGGACTGACCTAATACCATGACTGGCTCACCAATGACTTCAAGGCTGACTTGCGCTTCTTCGAAAGCGTCGTGGTACAACTCGACTGCCGACCTTACAACCTCTGCCAGATTCACGCTTTTCATAAACGCATCGGTACTGGATTCAATTTTCGATAACTCGAGAATTTCACGCAGCAACTTAATCAGTTCGTCGGCAGAAGCCGCCAGTTCAGACTGATTGCACTGCTCAGCAGCATCGCGCAGGTAGCTGAGCTCCTTATTGATCTCATGAGCCGCGGTCTGGCTGACAGTCTCAAGGCCAACAATAAGACGGGCATTTTCTTCGAGTGTTTCGTTCACCTGGCGGGCAAGGTAGGAGATTTCATCATCATGCTCCGCCGCCGAAACAGGCAAGCGCGCATCCAGGTTGCCGTTCCCCGCTTCTACCAGCACCGCGTTAATGTCCACAATGCGACGCTGGAAAAAACGATTCGAAACAATCACAACAACCAGCATAATTATCGCCAGCAAGGCAAGGCTGCCCAGTACAAACGGCAAAAATTCGTTGCGCAGACTGCGGTACACTGAGAGCCTGCGAGCAACAAGAACCGGAAACTCACCTTCAATCAGCTCAACCTTCGCCAGCAACTCGGCACCACCAGCCTGATCAATTGTGAATCGATACCAACCGGGCTGTGGTGGCACCGCGACCGGCCATTGATCAAGATTACCGACAACGACGCTTGCATCCGCTCGCACCAGCATATAAATCATGGGATGCGAGTCGCCTAACGAAATGCGGTAATCAATACCATCCGCAATGCCTACAATCCTGTACTGAGACTGATAGCGCACCAGCTCATGATATTCGGCTTCAATATCCGCACGCGCGACCTGCTCGACAGCCCGATCCACAACCTGCAGAGCACCGAACGTGACAATACCGGCTACAACAACCATCAACCCGACTAACAATAAGTTCATACGGTAGAAAGGTGACCGTAAATTTTTCTCAGTTCCTGAGATACGCACAGACTCTATCTACCCTGATTGTCGCTGAGCACCAATCGATAACCCAACCGGTCACTCTCGACCCGCGGCGCTCCAGGGATGCCGTCAAAGGCCCGACGCAGACGGCTGATTGCGGTATTGAGGACAGTGTCCTGTGGCGGCAGGTTTCTGTAGCTCGTCCAGACCTGGTGCCACATTGTTTCTCGACTGACATACTCACCTTTGGAAGCAACCAGCACAGCCAGCACGTCAAACGACTGAGGACGCAGTGTGAGCTGTTGCCCACACCATAAAGCACTTCTGTTCATACGGCGAAGTTCGAGATGCTCCCAGACATCCACGGATTCCGGCACTCGCCGTCCGGAAAGACGACGTGCAAGGGCACGCAAGCGGGCGTGCAGAACCGCGCCGTCGTAAGGTTTGTTAATGTAATCGTCTGCGCCGAGATCCAGCGCTTTGATATGGTCAGACGGACTGCCTAATCGACTGGCCACCAGTACGCCAGGCGCGTTCGATTCCAGCGTTTTGAACCACCCCAGCAGTGCCAGGCCTTCTTCGGCATCATCTAACATGCGGTCAAGTACAACCAGGTCATAAGCTGTTTTAGAAAACGCAGCGCGCGCTGCCTGTACCGTTTTGACAACAGAGTATTGCCAACCCAGCTTTTCAATTTGGCTAATGACCACGGCTACATCAGCAGATTCGTCTTCCACAATCAGAAGGTTTAAGGCTCCAATAGCATTCCTGGTCATAATGTTTTTCAATACTCTGCTGCATGAGGCTACATGTTAACGTAAGCACTGGTAGGCTTAGAAAAACTATTGCGGTTAGGACAACTTTTGACGCTATTTTTTTCCTGTATCCGATTACTGCCTTCAAGTTTGATAGTGCTTGGCACAGCGCTGGTTTTGAATGCCTGCGCAACAAGCCCATCAGACCACGCAGAAGCTAAGCTCGCGTCCGGGCCCGCAAGAACAGCCAACCAAACTGCAAACACCTTGCTACAGACACAGAAGGCGTTCCATGCGGCATTGGAAAAACAAGACGCCCAGGCCATGTTTGACGCCGTTTCAGCCCGAGAAACGGTGTTCGATTCTGTTACTCGCGACCCACACACCAGCGACGCCGTCTTCAACACTTCAATCAGGATGCTGCAACAGGCGCTCCGCTACGCTGGTGACGATGCGCAACTGCAGGAACGCATAGAGAAACAGATCGCTAGACTAGGAAGAAAGGCCACATCTTCTATAGTCGGCAACCTGACAGACTTGAAAAAAATGATTCGAGTAAATGATTTTGTGCGCGTTCTGGATCTGCAGGCTCATGCAATCTTCAGCGTCGAGTTGGGGTCTGATTCTGAGGTAGGCACTATCGTCTACGTTGAACACGAGATGTACGAACCCGTTGTGCTGTCACTGGAGAATCAACAGGGAATAACCTTGTGTAAACAGAAGAATCCACGAGGTTACCTCATCTGTCGGCACAAATCCAAATCAACTGAAGAACTTCGTGTGAAGGTGTCCAATCTCGGCGCAACGCCGACACGCGTTCTACTGATTCGAAATCAGTAGCTTCGGCATGCCATCAAATAACCGTCATGGTTTGTCGTGCGACAGAAAATCACTCGATAAGATGAGCGCATGAGCCCCAGTAACCGTTACAACAGAGGTCCCTTCAGTTTCTCATGGACATCGGAGGCGGCCGTCGAATACCTCAACCCCAGTGGTCAGACAATTGTGCTGAAAGACAGCGGGCATTTATCAGATCTGATTAATCTGAACGATGGATGGGCGCTTGGATACGACCGCACCTGGCAGAGTTACCAGCCGGATTTTCAGCGGGCTGGTTGGCTGAAAAAGCACAGTGGCACCCAAATGGGACTGTGGAATCTGCAAACAGGAGAGCGACAATGGTCGTTCAGCAGCGGACATTTTGGCGATGTTGTCGGTGCTGAACGCTTCAATAATGAGCAATTATTGACATGGGGTAGAGATTATCTTGCCCGTATCTGGAATATCCGAACAGGCAAACTGGATCAGGTGCTGCCGCTGCCATTGCAGCGCAGTGAGCAAGGTAGTGCCATTATCTCGTCCCACGCATTCAGCCACCTCAGCAATGCCGAACGCACAGCGTATATCAGCCAGCAGCATCTGCCAGCGCCTGATGTGCAGATCTACGCCATGGCCAGTCCGGGTCACGCACAGCGCAATTATGGTTTGTATCCAGGCAATCACACTAATTTCGACGGCGCGCCCGCATTACATCCCCCCTTCAGCGAGCTGCTTGCGCCCAACTGGATTGAGGATATGCAAAACGCTGAAGCAGGTTATTCCACCACGCGGATCATGAAAGACGGCCGACGCATCACAGGAGGCACAACCTATGGCGCTTCGGGCATAGTCTACGTCTGGGATGGGCTTTTTGATCTCACCCTTCTGTTGCCTGGAAAAGCCCGGGAGTGCTTTGAGATTATCGGCGAAGTAGCACCTGACACCTTAGAAATGGGTGAGTGGGTGGAACATTATGATAATAATGGCCCGCTGTATCGATGGTTGCTCTGAATCAGATCTCTAACGAGCAATTTGCGCCGCTAATCCACAACATTCAGCAACCTGGCATACGCTTCCCGCACGGGCTTGGCTTGACAACCCTGCTGCAGATGCGCGCTGATAGCTGTTCGATTGGTACGCTCCGTCTCCAGCATTGCCTGCGCATCTCTGATCCCGCGCCGAATACCCTGTTCAGTTGCACCCGCTGCCGCATTGCTTAGCGCCTGACCGATATTGACTGAACCGGACGGAGCGTTGATTTCGTCATAGAAGCGGCCATATTTCTCCGCATAGCGTCGCTCAACCAGGGTCTCGTCACGTTGAATCACATTGACGTTGCCGTGATCCCAGCCGCCGACCGTGGTTTCCGTGACCGTATATACAAACGGCACAGGGTCCTGGATGTGATCAGCACAAAAGGTTGAATAACCCTGCAGATATGTTCGATAAAAGACTTTCTTGTAATAGTCTGTGGCTTCTATTTTTGGTGCATTCCTTTCCAGCAGACGGATGAACTTTTCATAGTCTGTTGCGGCGTAGAGCAGCGTATCCGGTCCACTGCAATAGGGCTCCAACTCATAACGCTCATCACTGCAGTGACGACAGGATTCACCTATCCGGTAGTAAAATTTATTCTCCTGGTTACTCCGGCCATGTAGACGAGCGACCAGACTGGCAAAGTCGTTAGCAAACCTTTGAACCGGAACACCGGTGATCTGCTGGCCGATACCCACCTTTTCGGCCACACACTGACAATATGGCTCACGTTGAATAACCGCAAAAATATCCGGCTCGTGAGACATACACGCCTCATACAATGGTTTGATGGTTGCGTAATCTGCACTGGCTTGAAAAACCTCACTCTTCTTCTGCTTCAGATCGTTTGCAGCCACTTGTTTTAAACCTTCAACAGTGTCTCGAGCCTGCAGCGCAAACTGTGGAATCACGCGCAGTTGTACCGGACTATCTTTCGGTGGGCCCATGAGGCCGGACGAAATCAGCTGGCTGTCTCGATACAGCACAAGGCTTAAGGTCGCATCAACGTTGTCTTTATAACTCAGGGGGTAAAGATAAGCGTGAGTGACACGTGGATTACAGCTTCGGCCCGCCCGCGGTTCAACTTCAAAATGGATAATGTAACCCTGCACTGACCGGCCTGTTTCGCGCAGATCGCCAACGCAGACATCTGAATACTCACTGTCGTACTCAAGCTGTAACAACAACGGCTTCTCAGCTCCCGCTGCGCCCGATTTCCTGGTCAGTTTGCCCTGAGCTCGGGCCGTCATGTAATCCACATGATGCCAATCCCAGTGAAAGCGCCCCTGCCAGGGCACATCAAAAAACCCCGGAACATAGGGTGAGGCAACGGTTGTTTCCGCGGCGCTTTCAATTGGTAGACAGACCGTGCAACCGGTTTTTGTCAGTGACTGCGTTGCTGGTTCAGGCACCTTGCGGACGTCGGCTGTTGTCAGCAGCTGATTATTGCTTGCGGCTGGTGCTGCATTTAGCGAGGGGGTTACGACCTTCTCCTGTGGCTCTGAAGACACCTCTGGCACGGCCATCACCAGCCCTTTGCCGCCATTGTGCGGCCACAGATCTCCAGAGGCTACAACTGAATTGTTGGAGCGCACTTCCATACGCAATCGATCAGGCGCAGCTGCATGCAGACTCAAAATCGTCTTCGAATCTGGACAGCCGGCATCTGCTGCGGGTTTCAATAGCAGGGTCAATCCATCTGGAGAACGATCAAACTCCACCATGTGACCAATGCAATAAGCTCGTACGTCGTTACCAGACGAACGCGCATTGACATGAATCGCCGCGTCTTGCGCATAGGTCGGGATCTCGTCAAAAGAATTGAGAGACATCCTGGCCTTGATACCCCCCGCCCACATCAGGTCTCCTTTCCATCCCGGATAAAACACGCCTTTCTTGAACGGCGAGGACGATGGTGCGGCTTGTGTCTGCACAGCTTGCGCCTCAACCTGAACAGGTTTTTGCACGGCCGGTGCTGGGACGGTATTCGATACAACGGTGATTTCCTCTGCTGGTACCACAGGCGGCACATAATCAGCCAGCTGCTGCAATTCGTTCTGACAGGCGCCAGCAGATTGCGCTAACAAATACGATTGCGGATTCGATGCAGAGACACCACCTTGTGCGATCAGCGTTTCGAGTTGTCGATCAAAAATCTGCTTGGCTTTGATAATTTCTGCTGACATTTCCTGCCGATCAGAAAAACGACGTTCAACGCCATTCTGCCAGTCCTGAACGTTCTGCACAAAAGCGAGCATCCTGCTCGGGTTAGACGATTGAGCAGCATCCTGAACCCGCATACTGAATGTGTAATAACAGTAGGCTACCCGCGCTTCCGGGGTATCGACTTCTGCGGGCAGGTCAGCTGGACCATCCTGTGTATACGCAAAACCGGCAGCCAACATAGCGACCGCACTTGATAGAAGCTGCCATCTCAAAACACTAATTTTCCAATACACAGACATTCGCCACCAGAAAACGATAGACTATCAAGCACACAGAGCAATGACGACTAACCGTTCTGGTTTGTTCCAACAGGCTGATAACGTTTTTTCATCAGCGCAACAGAACCGCTCACTATTTCTTCCAGCACCTGCATATCAATTTTACTCAATCGACCCAGATACAGACAGGATCGGCCTGTCTTATAGGGGCCCAGCTGGCTTAATAGATTACCGTAGGGTTCAAAGCCGGGCATGATGTAGACCACCATATTCGCTTTGCGCGGCGCAAACCCGGTGAGAAAATGATCTCCCTCTCTACCGCTGTCATAAACATAGTGATAGCGACCAAAACCGATCATGCTGGTACCCCATAAAGTTGCAGGTTCCCCCGACGCTCTGGTCATCATATCGAGCAGTAGAAAAGCATCTTCACGTCGACCTTCGTGAGAGACAGACTCGAGATATGTTTTCACACTTTTTTCTGTAGGCTGGGTTTTGTTGTTAGCAGCAGTTGTACGCGGCATAGTATCCTCTCCTAGCATGAGCCTTTCGTTATGATACAAATCTATCACGCCAACAACACCCGCGGCATACGGCCAATATGGCTCTGCGAAGAATTAGGGATTGAGTATTCGGTCACCAAGATCGACTTCTCCCAAGAGTTTCGACGCCAACCCGAATGGCGGATGATGAATCCTGTCGGCAAGGTGCCTGTCCTGGAAGATGGTAAGCTGCGGATGTTCGAATCCGGCGCCATGGTGGAATATCTCCTGACCCGATACGGTGAAGGCAGGTTACATCCGAATCCATCCAGCGATGCTTATGCCCACTACCTGCAGTGGCTGTGGTTTGGCGAGGCAACACTGTCGCGCCCTCTGGGTGAAATCGTTAACCATCGAAGAGAGTTTCAGGGCGATAAAGAGATCCCTGAGGTGGTTGCCGAAATGGGTAACCGCGCCGGCGAGTGCCTGACAGCAATTGCTGACGCTGTCGAAAACCAACACTTTATTTGTGGGGATGCATTCACCGCTGCAGACATTATGCTGGGATACGGACTACATCTGTCAGAGTTGTTAGTACCTGAAAAAATGCCTGAGAAACTGCAACCTTACTGGGCAGGGCTCAAACAACGTACAGCCTTTCAGATCGCCAAAAGCGCCTGAGCCTAATGGCTTGACTTTAAGCACACGACAGTCAACATCGACACTCAATTTATTACGGACTAATCCATGGCGACCATCACGCTGCTGTACGCCGGCATCTTAGGCATCATCTCTATCGCACTGGCCTTTGCAGTCGGCTCGCAACGCGGGAAAACCAAAATTTCCGTAGGTACAGGTCAGAGCGATGTATTGTTTATTGCAACCCGCAGGCATGGCAATTTTGTTGAATATGTGCCCCTGGCTCTGATCTTAATGGGGCTGCTGGAATTGAACGGTGTCAGCTCAATTGCTATCCACAGCTTCGGCGCACTTCTGGTTATCTCCCGCATCTGTCACCCACTGGGATTGAAAGTTGGCGCAACTTCCCATCCGCTGCGCGCAATTGGCACGCTGGGTACCGTTGTCGTCACCGTGGTGATGTCGGTCTGGGCTATTGTCGCTTTCTTCTAACCAGGTATCCGCTGATAAAACCAAGAGTAGATGATTAAAGGAATCAACTTTTTCGCGCAGGGCGCACGCATGACCATGCGCAAAGACGTGCGTCCGTTTGTTTTTCTGCCTGCTTTCGTGAGTCTGGCCATCATTGTTGGCGGACTTACCCTTGGTTTCAGCTACATCAATGATCTGACCAGCTATCTGGTCACCAGCCTGCCGGAATGGCTGAGCTTTCTGCAGTGGATTTTACAGCCGATTCTGTATCTATTGGGTCTGCTGGTCGGCGCCTGGTCTTTCGGTTTCCTGGCTACCATTATCGGTTCTCCATTTCTGGGCGATCTTGCCCTGAAAGTCGACAATATGCCGGACCCCCAGATAGCCTGGTACAAACAGATCGTCCCAGCGCTCAGCCGCGAACTGCGCAAGCTGCGTTACCACATCCCACGGCTTTTACTGTTGCTGTTGCTGAGCGTTATCCCGGTCATTAACACGCTGGCACCCTTTTTATGGGTGGCTTTTGGTGCCTGGTTGATGGCCGTACAATTCTGCGACTACACCAGTGAAAATCGTCAACTGCCTTTTGAAGAGACTCTGGTCACGCTGCAGGCCAATAAAAGTAAAGCGCTGGGCTTTGGCGCTTGTGTAACTCTTGCCATGGCGGTGCCTCTGGCTAATTTTCTGGTAGCACCTATTGCTGTTGCTGGCGGAACGCTGTTGATGAAATCTATCCGGGAGAACCCAAATGTTTAAGCTGTTTTTACGCACTGCTACGGTAAGCGTAATCCTGTTGGCTGCAATACCGAGCCTCGCTGATCAATTCTGGGCTCACGGCATCGTCAAACTGATCGATGTTGCTTATGGCGAAGACCCGCAACAGACAATGGACGTGTTTCTGCATGGCGATCGTACTGGTGAACCAAACTATTTTGCGCCGGACCCTGAGCCTCGCCCGACGCTGGTGTGGATTCATGGTGGCGGCTGGGTAGGCGGAGACAAGGCCGCTGAAATCTCGCAGCTGATTCCCTATCTGCAGAAGGGTTGGAATGTGTTCAACCTCAACTATCGTCAGGGCAGTGATACAGCACCCCAGGCCGCAGACGATGTGATGTGCGCTTATCAGGCGATTGTGGCCAGGCTGGAAAAATCAGGCAATACCCAGGCACCCATCGTTGTTTCCGGCGCCAGCGCAGGTGGGCATCTGGCATTGGTTGTGGGTTTACTCAACAGCACCGGCAAACACAAATGCCGGAGTCCACGCAAACCTGCAGCCATTGTTAACTGGTTTGGCATAACGGACATCGAAATGGTTGACGAATATCTCGAGCAAGCCAGACCGGAGCAGAATTACGCACGCAACTGGGCAGGCTCCGCTGCAAAAGTGGCTGAGGTTTCTGCCCTCTATTCACCTCTGTACCTGATCTCTGATAATGCCCCAGCCATCATTACCATTCATGGGGACAAAGATAGCGTGGTACCTTTCGATCAAGCCGAATCTTTGCACGCAAGCCTGACAACACCCAACGAGCTGCTGATGCAAGCAGGTGGCAACCACAGTGGCTTCACTGACAAACAGTACAAGGCGGCTTACACCGCGATTTTCAAATTCCTGGATATCCACACGCGCCATAAGCGCTGAGTTATGCAGATCCAGTTTCGCAGAGGAAAGACATGTTGAGAAATTTTCTGGTCACAGCGGCGATTCTGCTCAGCGGATACAGCCATGCCCTGCAGGTGGATAATTTTGTCCTGCTCGATCATCGCGGTGATGCACATGAGCTGTTCTACCATCGCGGTGCACCAGCGGTGGTCATTATGGCTTACAACCAGAACTGCAAAGCGGCAACCGATGCCATACCAGCACTGCAGTCCCTGCAAAGTAAATACAACGATCAGGTTGAGTTCTGGCTGTTGAACAGTGACGCCACTGTGGACCGAAAGGCGCTGGCACAACATGCAGAAGCTTCAGGCATCACTTTACCGATTCTGCAGGACGACACGACACTCATTAGTGAGTCCCTGCAGGCTCAGTATGCAGGTGAAGTACTGGTCCTCGACCCACGTAGCTGGCGAGTAGCCTACCGCGGCTCAGTGCAGTCTGAAGGACAAACTGCAACCTCAGCGATAGCGGACACATTGGATTCGCTGGCGTCCGGAAAGACAGCCGATGCGCACAGCGAAACTGTTAAAGGCTGTGAAATCACTTACCCTGACCGAAGTGAAACAGCCAGCATCAGCTATGCCAGTACCATCGCTCCGCTGCTGCAACAGAAATGTGTGGTCTGCCATACGGAAGGTGGCTTAGGCCCCTGGGCGATGAACAGTTATACAATGATTCAAGGGTTTGCACCGATGATTCGCGAAGTTGTCCGCACCAAACGGATGCCGCCCTGGCATGCAGACCCGCATATCGGACAGTGGAAAAACGACATTTCTTTAACCACGGAAGAAACCCGGCAGTTGATCCACTGGATTGAAGCTGGTGCGCCTAGAGGTAGCGGTAGTGATCCACTGGCTTCTAACACAATTGATCAGGTGGAATGGCCGCTGGGAGAGCCCGATCTTATCCTCGAAATCCCCGCTTACACGGTACCCGTCAGTGGAGAGGTCGATTACCAGTTTCCAACCGTGAAAAACCCCCTGGATACCGGTGTGTGGGTCAAAGCCGCCACCGTTGTGCCCGGCGAACGGGAAGTAGTACATCATATCCTTGCCGGCACGCAGGATAGCGACACCACAGAGCTGCGACGCACCAGTGGTGTTTTCGATAATTATCTGATTGGTTACGCACCTGGCAATGAGTCACATGAATTTCCGGACGGCACCGGCGTCTACATTCCCCCGGGTGGCGAATACCTGTTTCAGATGCACTACACCCCGATTGGCCGAGAGGTGGTCGACAGATCGAAAATCGGCTTGTATCTGCATCGAGAAGTACCGGAAAACTATTTTCGTCAGGATGTTGTGGTTAACCCGATGATCAAAATACCGCCAAACACAGCACGCCATACAGAGGTGGCTTATTACGCTTTTGATAAACCGGCAACACTGCATAACCTGGTACCTCATGCGCATTATCGCGGCGTGGCTTCGCGATTTGAATTATGGAAACCTGATGGCGAAAAAGAAGTCATCCTCAATGTACCCAATTACGATTTCAACTGGCAGCGCACGTATGAATTTGTTGTCCCTAAACAGATCGAAGCCGGCACACGCCTGGTACACACCACCTGGTATGACAACTCAGCAGCAAACACGGCAAATCCCGACGCCAGCCGTGAGGTCCCCTGGGGGCTGCAATCCTGGGATGAAATGTTGTACGGCGCATTCAGTTACACCTGGGTAGATGAAAACACCGAAGCACCGATTCACGACAAGATGATGGCGCGAACCAATCAGTATGTTGGATTCCTGGATCAGAACATCGATGGTAAGGTCAGCTGGCGCGAGCTGCCCAGATCAATAAAAAAGCAGCTGGTGCAGGGGTTCAGCACTGTGGACACTAACGGTGACGGTGGTCTGGATCTGCAGGAGATGCACAAGCTGACCGAGCGGCGTGCCGAGCAGCGTCGCGAAGAGAGTGAAGCGCCAAGTCCTCAGTCGGGCGCTCGCTGAGCCGGGCAGGTTTCGCACCTGCTGCAAACATCTGGCTGAACCTGGCCACCATTCGCGCTAGGATAGGGTTAATCAGGAGATAACCATCATGCAACGCGAATTCGACATTATTGTTTGGGGTGCCAGCGGTTTTACCGGCAAGCTGGTCACTGCCTACATGGAAAAAACTTACGGCAAAGGCAATCTGAAGTGGGCCATTGCCGGGCGCAATCTCGAAAAGCTGCAAAGCAGCGTGCAGAACAGCGATATTGAAATACTTGTTGCGGATTCCCACGATCAGAACGCGATGAACGAGCTGGCCAGCAAGGCGCGGGTCATTCTCACTACGGTTGGACCTTATGCGCGCTACGGCTCCGAGCTGGTGGCCGCTTGTGCCGCCAATGGCACTCACTATTGCGACCTCACCGGTGAAGTTCACTGGATGCGCAAAATGATAGATACACACAGCGCAGCGGCCAAAGAAAGTGGTGCCCGTATCGTTCACACCTGTGGTTTCGACAGTATCCCGTCAGACATCGGCGTGTATTTCATGCAGCAGCAGATGCAGCAGGCACACGGCGTTCCAGCCCAGCGCATTAAATACCGAACCAAGGCATTCAAAGGCGGGTTCAGCGGTGGCACCGTTGACAGCATGATGGCGATGATGGAATCCGCGCAAAGCGATCCCAACATCATGAAAGTTATCTCCGATCCTTACGCGCTGAACGTCAGCCACCGCGGATTAGATGGCATGGACACCAACCTCGCCTACTACGATGCGGACTTCAACTCCTGGGTCGGGCCTTTTGTTATGGCCGCAATTAACACTCGTGTAGTGCGTCGCTCGAATGAACTGTTAGGCCTCGCATACGGCCCGGAATTCCGTTACGACGAAGGCACGCTGATGAAAGACGGTGTGCCTGGCATGTTTGGCGCCACGTTGATGTCGATGGGTACCATCACGGTAAACAGTCTCTCCGCGTTCTCACCCACCCGCAAACTGTTGCAGACTGTGTTGCCCAAACCTGGCGAAGGCCCCTCACAGGAAACTATGGATAAAGGCTTCTTCGAAATAGAACTGGTTGCCAAACACCCGTTTGAAAACAGCAAAAGCCTGCGCGGCCGGGTCTATGGCGACCGCGATCCAGGTTATGGCTCTACCGCCAAGATGTTATCTGAATGTGCGGTATGCCTGGCACAGGATGAACTACCGGTTGACGGTGGTTTCTGGACACCTGCCAGTGCTATGGGTGATGCTTTGTTAAAAAGGTTGCCTGCCAATGCAGGTGTGACCTTCGAGCTGATCGACTGACCCTTAACTGCTCTGCGCAGACGAAGGCGCTTGCCCGGCAAGCCGGCGCAGATACAGTGCGCCGGCAATCATCGCGGCAGACACTACCGACAAGCTCCAGAGCGAAGCGCTGAAACCACCGGTGACATCATAGATAACCCCCATCCCCAACGGACCCAGCATTCCACCAACTTCCGCCGCTGAAAAGAACATGCCGCTGGCAACACCTACACGCTGCTCGCCAATGCCGGGCAGTTCAACCAGGGTTAAGATCAACACGGTCATCAGGCTGGAACGCGCAATACCCTGCAGAATCAGGCCGCTGGTGAGCGTGATGTTATCAAGCGCCTGCAACAGTACGCTGGCCAGTAACGCCGCCACACACAACATGGCCAGGATATGAAAACGTCGCTGCGGTGTTGCAAGGCGAGGAATCAATAAAGAACCGAGAATGCCAACCAGAGTCGGCAACGCCGCCCAGTAGCCGGCTTGCACTGCAGTTTTACCGCCCTGACGTAGCAGTTCAGGCAACCAGTTGTTTAAACCGTGGTTGTAGAGGAACACACCAACACTCATCAGCAACAACACCCGCACCGCAGGCGCTTTGATCAATTCCGCCATGATCTGCAGCTGTGGCGTGGATTCACTGCGATTAGCCGCAGAGCGTCTATCAACCTGCAGAATTGATGCAAGCAGCCACCAGATAGCGCCTGCTGCAAGCGCTACCACACCCCACAAGGCCATCACATAGCGCCAGTTCATATCAAACAGCGGCAGGAAAAAAGCGTTGGTCATGGTCAGACAAACCACTCCGCCAATGGCAGGACCGGTCATGTAGATGCCCATTGCCAGCCCTCTCTGACTGCCGGTGAAATACTCCGCCACCACCTTCGGCGCACCAGAGGATACAATCGGTCCGCCAATGCCAAACAACATGACGGCAAGCAGAAAAGACCAGTAATCGGTAGCAAACGCTCGGCCAAGGGCGGAAGCACCAATCAAGGCTGCCGCCATCAACAAGGCATATCGTCCACCTATCCGATCCAGAAGGATGCCACAGGGAATGGCGGCAAAAATGTAGACCAGCTGCCAGGCGCCCATGACACTGCCCATGGCCGAATGTGACATGTTCAGCTCGGTTAAAATATCCTGAACCATCGGCGCAACACTGGCGACAACAAGACCAAAACTTGCATACAACAACCAAAGACCGGCAAGAATCCACCACTTGCCGCTGACAGCTGAAGTTATTTCCGGTTGACCCATGACTTAATTATCACTTAGCTTTAAAGCACTTTCTCACGCAAGGAATCGCCATGGGCGTACAAACATTGCCGGCTGATTGCAGCCAGGAAGACATTCTCGCAGTTTTAGAAGCAGATGGCGCAGTCATTGTTGCGAACCTCATCAACGCTGACCAGGTCAGGCAGATGGTTGACCAGGTAACACCTTATATCGATCAAACACCTATGGGGCGTGACGATTTCAGTGGACGGCACACCCAGCGTACCGGTGCCTTGGTGGCACGAACGCCTGCATGCCATGAGCTGATTCTGCACCCGAGCATTCTGTCTTGTGCAAAAAGATTCCTGGAACCCTTCACAGAAAAAATATTGCTGCACCTGACGCAGACAATTCACATTAATCCGGGCAATCCTGCACAGCCACTGCATCGCGATCGGCTCGCCTGGGGCACTCACATCCCGAAGAACATTGAACCACAGTTTAATACGATCTGGGCACTGACAGATTTCACCAGGGAAAACGGAGCAACTCGATGTGTGCCCGGTAGTCATAAATGGGATTGGCAGCAACGTGCCGAGGCTGATCAGATTGTTCAAGCGGAGATGTCAGCAGGTTCTGTCTTCATTTACACCGGAAGCGTGCTACACAGTGGCGGAGAAAACCGCTCTGACAAGGCACGTATGGGTCTCAACCTCACCTATACCCTGGGCTGGTTACGTCAGGAAGAAAACCAGTACCTGTCGTGTCCGCCACACATTGCCAGAACCCTTGACCCTGATTTACAGGATCTGTTGGGTTATACCCAGGGCAATTATGCGTTAGGTTACTACAGTGATCCTGAAGCTCAGCACAGTGAATCTGACATTCTGCCTCCGGAGAGGGTACTCGGGAGAATGCCAACCAAAGGTTCAAGCCTGGCTTCTACAACAGATGACAGCGTTGATTTCGCGTCGATTGAACAGATCTGAAAATCAAACTTTTCTGCAGACGAAAAGAAGCCCAGTTCAAAAGTTGGTTGGGGTCAACTTGTTTGAACTGGGCTTAGTAAAAAGCGGTTAAGCTGCGCCGTTAGCCAGCGTCTGCAGTAGCCACCTGGACGCTCTCATCACCTGTGTGATAGCTGGTGAGACGGGGGTGATCAACCTTGCTGACCAGGTCCTCAACCACATCACTGACACACGCCGCCACTTCATTGTGATTGCGGATTTGCGAATAAGTCGGGCAGTATTGTTTAGCAACTTTAACAATGCGTTCGTGCACTTGTTTGATGCCTGCAGAGTTGGTCAACTCAGTTGATGAATAAGCCATGGCGTATTCATCAGCGATGGCGTTAGTAGAAAAACCGAAGGCGGCTGTTACGATAAGGGCAGTGGCTAGTTTTTTCACGTTCATATACTCCAAAATGCTGTAAAAAAGGTGGTTTTAGCTTTTGCTAATCGCACCAGACTCGCTTTGTTAGCCCGCAACCTATTTATTTTGTTGCCTGGCTGACTACTTAGTCGTACCACCGTTGATATTAGTTTTATTTAATTTCATTCAACGGTTGGAGACTGCCCCAACGGTTGCGGATGTTGCATACAGCTTACTCAGGCGTTTGGTCTGACCACAGCGTCTAGTTCCTGGTCTGACCTAAGCGTTTGTGGATGCTGTCTGTTCGTCCGCGCTTACTTATAAAGATGCGCAGAGTTCAGAAAGGGTTGCAGGAGGAGGAAAAAAAATTAAAAAAAAACGAGCGACCTTTCAGAACCACGCCTGAAAGGTCGCTGTAGAGGGCAAGTATCGCGAGGATACGGCGTTAGATGACTTCTTCCGGTTCAACAACCTGATAGCTGAAATCGTAGTTCGAAAGTGGCAGTTGACGCACACGGGTACCGGTTGCCTGAAAAACAGCACCGGCAAGCGCAGGCGCAATGCCTGGCGTGCCTGGCTCACCCGCGCCACCCCAGGCGCTGTTACTGTTGATGATGTGGGTTTCTATCTCCGGGGCCTCGTCCATACGAACGGACTTATAGTCATGGAAATTACCCTGGACCACGGCGCCATCCTTGATTTCGATGTTGCCGTAGAGTGCAGCGGTGAGCCCGTAAATAATGCCGGACTCCATCTGTGCCGCGACACCGTCCGGAGAAACTGCGAAGCCGCAGTCAACCACACAGGTCACTTTATCCACCGACACCGCACCTGCATCTACGCTGACATCAACGACCTGAGCCACCAGCGAGCCAAATGATTCCTGCAGGGAAATGCCTCGCCCTTTACCCGCGGCTAATGTTTCACCCCAACCGGCTTTTTCCGCCGCAAGATCCAGCACCGCAAGATGCCGTGGTTTCCCCGCAAGTAACTCACGTCGAAGCAGATAAGGGTCTTTGCCCGCCGCGTCAGCAACTTCATCAAAGAAGCCTTCGGTGAAAAAACCGTGTTGCGAATGGTCAACACTGCGCCAGGGACCAAATGGAACATGGGTAGGGCTATCGGTGTACGCAATACGCTGGGCAGATACCTTGTAGGGAATCACCGGCGCTTCTGCTGGTTCGTGTTTTTCATGGAACAGGTTATCCCAGGCCAGCACTTCGCCATCAGCGCTGATGGCTGCACGAAATTGTGACGCGACCGCGGGTCGATAAATATCATGACGTACATCTTCTTCCCGAGACCAGATGAGCTTCACCGGTACACCAGTCGCCTGTGCCAGGCGCGCGGCCTGAACCGCGACATCACCGGTTGCGCGGCGGCCAAATCCACCACCCATCATATGCTGATGCAGGGTCACGTTTGCGGCATCAACCCCCAGTGCATCTGCAACTTCGTGACGGAAACCCAATGGATTCTGCGAACCTACCCAGACCTCAATCTGATCATCAACAACCTGAGCCGTCGCGTTCATGGGCTCCATGGTTGTGTGCGCCAGGAACGGCACCCTGTAAGTGGCTTCCACCACTTTGTCTGCCTGGGCAAAAGCAGCAGCTGTATCACCAACCGCCACATCTTCACCCGCGCTGCCGTTTTCACGCGCGTTCTGCAGGTCTTTTTCAAACTGTGCAAACAGCGTTTCGCTGGATACATTTTCATGACCGGTTTTAGACCATTCGACCTGCACCGCTTGCAGCGCCTGTTTGGCCTGCCAGTAACCATCAGCCACCACCGCGACCGCATTGTCGAGGCTGATAACATCCAGCACCCCTGCCATCTGCTTGGCTGCACTACTGTCAAAGTTCACTACCTGAGCACCAAATACCGGTGCACCGATGATCGCCGCGTGTTTCATGCCGGGCAAAACTGCATCAATACCAAACTGCGCCGTACCATCAACTTTGGCTGGAATATCCAGACGCGCAACACTCTGCCCCATGATCTTGAAATCTTTGGGGTTTTTCAGCGTCGGTGTATGCGACGGTGTCACCTGCGCAGCAGCTTGCGCAAACTGAGCAAACTCTCCGCGTTGGCCACTGGCTGCATGCACAATGTATGAGTTCTCTGCTGTGAGTTCCGATGCAGATACCTGCCACTGATCAGCGGCTGCTTTGATCAACATCTCACGCGCTGCGGCACCAGCCACACGCATACCGTAAACACCCGTTGCACGAACACTGGCACTACCGCCGGTAATCTGTATGTGCATGGCTTTCACGGCCTGCAGAAACAGACCATCCACTGTGGGGACAAGAGCATCGGGGATCTGCGCATCCCCCATGAGGAAACCTTTGCCCACCGCCCAGTTGGCGTATTCGTCTTCGGGGGGCGCTTCCATGAAGCTGACGGTCTGCCAGTCCGCATCCAGTTCATCAGCCAGCATCTGAGAAAGCGCTGTTTGCGCACCCTGGCCCATCTCACTGTGCGGAACGATCGCAGTGACTTGATTGTCCGCGCCTATTTTTACCCAGGCACTGACCAGGGTTTCATCTTCACCTTCAACATACTGTGCAAGTTTTGGCGTGCGGTGACCCGGGCGCAGCGCCACACCCACTATCAGTCCACCACCAGCCACAACACCGGTGGTGATTAACGCTCGGCGTGTCCACTTACCCATGCTGCACCGCCTTTGGATCAAAGGTCTGCACCACAGCTTGGCCGCTGGCAACTTTGATCGCCTTACGGATGCGTTTGTACATACCACAGCGACAGAGGTTGCCGGACATCGCCTGGTTAATTGCCTCGTCGTCTGGTGTGGGATTGGTTGCCAGCAGCGCTGTTGCGGACATGATCTGGCCTGATTGGCAGTAGCCACACTGCGGCACCTGTTCGGCAATCCACGCTTCCTGCACCGGGTGCAGATTATCGCCGTCACTGATGCCTTCGATGGTTGTGATCTCTGCACCGGCAGCTGCCGACACCGGCGTCACGCAGGAACGAATGGCGGCGCCATTCAGGTGTACAGTGCAAGCACCACACTGGGCGATGCCGCAACCGAATTTTGTGCCGGTGAGTTGCAGGTTTTCTCTGATAGCCCACAACAGGGGCATTTGCGGGTCGACATCAAGTTGATGTTCCTGCCCGTTGACGCGTAACGTGACCATAGTTCCGTTGCCTTGGTTAACTTCCTGGCAGGATATTATCAGTAACGTTTGCGGTTTTCAGATTGCTTTCTGGGCCTGGTCAAAGACCGGTGTATTGTCCGACAAGTTGACGAGATCCCGCACGAAACGTTCAGCAACCTGGGTCCAGTCATGCTTGAGCGCAAATGCCCGGCAGGCGTTTCGGTCGATGGTCAAAGCGCCTGTTACAGCCACTTTGAGATCGCTGTCAATAAAGCCGTTAACCCCGTTTCTGACAATGTCCTTTGGCCCGGTGACAGCGTAGCCGGCAACCGGCGTCCCGGACGCCATGGCTTCTAACATGACAAGACCGAAGGTATCGGTTTTCGAGGGAAACACAAAAACATCCGCATTGGCGTATTCATGCACAAGTTCCGCACCGTGGCGGTAACCTAACCACTGGGCATCGGGATACTGTGCAGCCAGCTCGGCTTTGGCGGGACCGTCACCCACAACAACCTTGTCAGCTTCAATGTCCAACTTCAGAAAGGCTTCGATGTTTTTTTCCACAGCTACACGGCCAACGTAAAGCAGCTTTGGCCTGCCTTTGAAGGTCCAATGAACGTTTGGGGTAAACAGCTGCGTATCGACACCGCGACCCCAGACCACCAGATTGGTTAGACCCCAATCTGTAAGTTCCCGATAATGGCTTTGTGTTGTCACCAATGTCGAGCTTGCCGGTTCATGGAACCAGCGTAGAAATCGATAGCCGATTTTCAGCGGTATTCCAAATCTGATATTCACATACTCTGGGAATTTCGTGTGCAACGACGTGGTGAACGCATGCCCCTGTTTTACGCAGAATCTTCGTGCAGCAAGACCCAGCGGACCTTCGGTTGCAATGTGAATAGCATCTGGAGCAAGCGCATCGATCATCTTTTTCAGCTTGCCCGGATTGCAGGCAATGCGTATTTCAGGATAGCTAGGTAACGGTAACGTCCGAAACAACCCTGGATGGGCAACAGTAGCTTCTATACCCAGAGCGGGCAATTTCTCGAGCACCGCGGACAACGTGGTAACAACCCCATTTGTCTGCGGAGTCCAGGCATCGGTCACAACCAGCAGTTTCAGTTTTGTGCTGGTTTTCATGCGCTCAATCGATCTATCTCTACAGGTAACTCTACTATGTTGCTTTCAGTGGCATTTCCTTGAGCACCCCAATGGATGATTTGGAACTCTCCGGTATTGTCTTCGACTAACGCCGTACAACTCTCCACCCAGTCACCACAGTTCATATAGGTGACACCTTCGATGTCCCTGATTTCAGCATGGTGAATGTGACCGCAGATAACACCATCATAATCCTGTTTGCGGCACTGATGGGACACCGCCTCCTCAAAATCGCCGATGTAACTGACGGCCCGTTTCACTTTATGCTTGATGTACGCAGACAGAGACCAGTATCCGTAGCCGAACTTATGTCTGGCCTTATTCAGATGACGGTTAAGTTCCAACAGAATCGTGTAGCCGATGTCACCCAACCAGGCTACCCAACGGTGATATCGGGTGATCACATCAAACTGATCACCGTGCACAACAAGAAACTGCTCGCCTTTAGCTGTTGTGTGCACCGCTTCATCGACAATCTTCAAATTACCGATTTCCAGCGGTGAATGGTCACGCATGAACTCATCATGGTTGCCAGTAATATAAATGACCTTGGTATCTCGTTTCATGTAGGTGAGGAAACGTCGCAGCACGTTGTTATGCGCCTGCAACCAATACACCATCGAGGAGCTCATACGCCAGCCATCAATGATGTCGCCTACCAGATAAAGTTCGTCACAACTGTGTTGTTTGAGAAAATCCAGGAGTCGGTCGACCTGGCAACCTTTTGTGCCAAGGTGAATGTCTGAGAGAAAAATAGTGCGGTAGTGTTGTTTTGTCTGATCCAACTGCGTGCTAACAACCATAAGTCACTTAAGTAATCAGTTTGTGGAACTTTAAGTGCCTGATATGAAATGTGTATGAAGGTTTGATGAACAGCATGTGACAAACACAGCTGTATCATGCAGAAGCCACGCGTTCCTTGACAGACAACCTACCCGGACAACTTCCTCCTACCAGGTATCCACATTCGGTCGCTTCTTACCCTCACGCACAGCTTTGGGCGGCACAGAGCTCAATGCGCTGGCAATCCATGTACGACTCTCCGCCGGATCTATGACATCGTCCAGCTCAAAGTGTGACGCCATATTCACCGCTTTGCCCCGCTCATACATGTTCGCAACCATTTTGTCGTAGGTTGCTGTGCGCTCCTCAGGGTCTTCTATGGCCTGCAGCTCTTTGCGATAGCCAAGTTTCACCGCACCTTCAAGCCCCATGCCACCAAACTCACCTGTTGGCCAGGTCACACAGAACAGCGGCGCTTTGAAACTGCCCCCCGCCATCGCCTGGGCACCTAAACCGTAGCCTTTTCGGGTAACAATGGTCATCAGCGGCACATCTACATTAGCGCTGGTCACAAACATGCGTGCCGCGTGGCGAACAACACCGGTTTTTTCTATTTCAGGACCGACCATGATCCCCGGGCAGTCACACAGAGAAAGAATAGGAATATCAAACGCGTCACACAGCTGCATAAAGCGTGTGCCTTTGTCGCCACCGTCGGCATCAATGGCACCAGACAGGTGCGCCGGATTGTTAGCAATCACACCCATAGGCTTGCCTTCGACGCGGATGAACGCAGTGATAATGCCAATACCCCAATTCGGGCGTAGCTCAAGCACGGAATCAACATCAGCAATTCCGTCGATGACGGCGCGCATATCGTAATAACGCAGACGATTTTCCGGCACAATGAACCGCAGCTCGCGCTGATCGGGTGCTTCCCACTGCTCAACCGGCCCCTGGAAGTAAGACAGATATTTTTTGGCAGCCGCCACCGCCTCAGCTTCATCTTTTACCGCAATATCAACAACGCCGTTAGGTACCTGCACATCCATGGGACCCACTTCTTCCGGCTTGAAAACGCCGAGCCCGCCGCCTTCAATCATCGCCGGACCACCGATACCGATATTGGAACCTTCTGTTGCGATAATCACATCACAACATCCCAGTAACACCGCGTTGCCCGCGAAACATCGCCCGGTAGTGATGCCAACCAGAGGAACCAATCCTGACAGGCGCGCGAAATAGGTGAATGCCCAGCAATCAAGACCCGCCACACCAGAACCGTCAGTATCGCCTGGGCGCCCGCCGCCCCCTTCAGCAAACAGCACGGTCGGCAGTTTGTAGTGTTCGGCAATTTCAAACATACGATCTTTTTTGTCGTGGTTTTTCATGCCCTGGGTACCCGCCAGCACCATATAATCATAAGACATGACGAGCGCGCGGGAATCCTGTGACGGAAACAACGTACCATTAATATGCCCAAGCCCGCAGACCATGCCGTCTCCGGTTGTGTTCTTGATCAGGTCTTCGATACTGCGACGCCGACGCTGCCCTGCCAGCACAACAGAGCCGTATTCCACAAAGGTTCCTTCGTCACACAAATCTGCAACATTTTCCCGCGCCGTGCGGTGGCCTGTTTTACGTCTTTTTGCCACGGCCTCCGGGCGGCTGACATCAAATCCGGCGGCTTTGCGATCCAGTACTTCCTGCAGGTCTGGACGAATAAAGTCGAGATCCAATGCTTCTGCTTCCACAACGTCAGCAGCAGCAACATCTGCGGCTTCCAGGTATACCAGTGGATGGCCTTCAAAAACTGCATCACCAGGCGCAACACCAAGCCGCTGCACAACGCCACTCACATCCGCACGAAGTTCATGCTCCATTTTCATGGCTTCCATCACCACCACCAGGCGGTCGATAAACACTTCGTCTCCGGGCTGGATTTCAAAACTCACCACCGTGCCCTGCATCGGTGCATGTATTGCCACGGTGCCTTCTGGAAGCGATTCGTTAACAAGATCCAGGACGGCGGGGCCCTGCACCCCACCGGCAACACCGCTTTTACCATGCTCCAGCACCGCAAGCGGATCTGCCTTGTTCATCTGGCTTCCCGCCAGAGCACCAGCTGATCCACTGGCATCCTCCGGGGTCAGAACCTGAGCAACCAGTTCCGCCATATGCGCATCAACATAACCGGTTGTCAGCGTGGCATTCTGCAACGCATCGCTTGCCAGCAGGGCCTGCAGGAAATCAACGTTGGTGGCCACCCCATCAACATGAAACTCGGCCAGAGCCCGCTGAGCGCGACGTACCGTGGCCGCAAAATCCTGTTTGCTGCTGACAATGACCTTCGCCAGCAGAGAATCGTAGTTTGGATTGGTGACATAACCCGCATAGCCGCAGGTATCTGTACGCAGACCCGGACCCGTTGGCACCTCAAACTTGCTCAGCCGTCCGCCGGAAGGCTTTACTGTTCCGTCAGCGCTCATGGTTTCCATATTGACCCGCAACTGAATCGCAAAACCCTGGGGCGCGGGTATGTCTGATTGAGCTAAATGCACATCTGTAAGGCTTGCACCCGCGGCAACACGAATCTGCGCCTGTACCAGATCTATGCCCGTGACTTCTTCTGTTACAGTATGTTCCACCTGCAGGCGGGCATTAGCTTCCATGAAGTAAAACTGGTTAGATTGCGTGTCGAGGAGGAATTCGATGGTGCCCAGCCCTTTATAGTTCACCGCCTCACCCAGACGCACCGCCGCAGCACACAGGGCATCACGCAGGGCTGGATCAAGCTCCGGCGCCGGCGCTATTTCGATCAGCTTCTGATGGCGTCGCTGGGTGGAGCATTCCCGCTCCCAGATATGGCTGACCGATCCACTACCGTCACCAATAATCTGAACTTCTATGTGTCGTGCCTGGGCCACCAGCTGTTCAACATAAACATCACCGATGCCAAAAGCGGCTTGAGCTTCGGAAGACGCACGGGTATAAGCGTCCTCGAGATCTTCGAGCCGTTTCACCACGCGCATGCCGCGGCCGCCACCACCAGCAGTGGCTTTTACCACGATGGCTTCAATACCGTCCGTCTGCATGAATGCCCGGGCTTCATCAAGACTCACGGCAGCAATGCTACCCGCCAGCACCGGCACGTCACTTTTCCCGGCCAGCTGTTTTGCTTCGGCTTTGTCTCCAAATACGGCAAGGGTTGCAGGCGTCGGCCCGATAAACACAAGACCTTGCGCTTCAACCGCTTCAGCAAACGCAGCATTTTCACTGAGGAACCCATAACCCGGATGAACAGCATCACAACCCTGCTGCCGGGCAAGGGCGGCAATGGCCGGCGCATCAAGGTAAGCTTTTGCACCGGATCCCTCCAACGCCACACACTGATCTGCTTTCTGCACATGCAGTGAAGCCGCATCATCCTGCGCATAGATCGCCGTTGCCGTCATGCCCAGGTCCTGTACCGCTCGTATAATGCGCACGGCAATCTCGCCGCGATTGGCCACCAATACGTTTTTCATCCCTCTCCCCAACAGATAATTTGTTACGCCAGCAGTTTTTTCACTTCAGCAAGCCGTTCAATGGTCGCCAGCGCCTCACCCTGATCCTGACTCATATTGCGCACGATGATATCGGTATAACCGACACCACCAAACCTGGCAAGCTCATCCGCGACTTCCATCGCAGACCCGGCCACCAGCGCCTCTTCAGGAAAACCACGATAGCCCCGCGCCAGCAGATCCTGTTTCATTTTTGCCGCAGCCTGCGAAGTTTCTCCAATATAGATGTCCCGCCGCACAGCAACCGCTGAGGGTGTGCAGTCATGTCCCGCACAGGCCTGCTGATACTGATTGAGCTGTTCGGTGGCCTGTTGCAGGCCAAGGGCCGGAGATGCCAGCCAGCCCTGTGCCATGCGCGCGGTTCGATTGATGGCCGCCGGTGCTGATGACCCAACCCAGACTTCCACAGGATCCGCCGGGCGGGGATTGATCGATGCGTTTTCAATCGGCCAGAAACGATTATGGCTGACGCTCTCGCCGCGCCACAGCGCCTGCATGATCGACAGGCTGTCTTCAAACATCGGTACGCGCTTTTTCAGGTCGACCCCCATGCCTGCACTCTGTTTGCGATCGCCCCCCAGAGCGCACTGCAATATGAAACGACCGCCCATGATTGCAGCCAGCGTACCAATCTGCTCGGCAAGCAACACCGGATGCCACAGTGGCAGCAGATACAGTGCACCAGCTGGTTTATTACCCCACTCCGCTAACATCCGGCCAAGTATCGCCGTGTTCTGGTAGTAATTTGTAGGCGTGACGTGGTGATCGCCAACAAACAGACTGTCCAGATCTGCCTGCCGAGCAGTTGCAGCCCGTTCAACCATATATCGTGCGCCAAGGCGCGGGTCTTCAAGCCGATAATTTGAACAGATCGATATACCGATACGCATCACATCCCCCTAAAAATAATCAGCCAAATTCAGCCCAGATAGACGGTGTGGATAAATCAAAAGTGTGTTCCAGCAACACCTCGTTATCGAACAGAAAATTCCCTACGCCAGGCTGTGCAAACTCACCTGCCAGCAGTTTGGGCAACCAGACCGCATCATCGGGCCACATCTGCTCATACGGAATCTCGTCAATTGAACACCAGAAGGGCCGCGCCTCACGGGTCTCGCGTAACTCTCCCGAAAACGCAGTCGCTGTAAGTGCAAAGCCTAACCATTGAGGTCCATTGCGCTCCACAAAACGCATTTCCAAACCTACCTGTACATTCGACACCTGCAGGCCAGTTTCTTCATCAACCTCCCGGCGCGCGCCTTCTATCACAGTTTCGCCTGGATCCAACTTACCGCCCGGGGCATTTATACGACCTGCTCCGTGCCCGGTTTTTTTATGGATCAGCAAAACTTCTGAACCGCGCAGGAGAAACAGCAGGGTGCCAATAAATTCCGGTCGCCAGGGATCCTCGTAAGGTGTGCTCAGCTGCAGCATTGTACAAGCGCTTTAGTTTTCGCGTTCATAGCGCCCTTCCAGCGCCTGGAACAGACGATCAGGCAGTTCTTCAGCTTCTCCCTGTAATTCCGCAAGCAACTCAACCAGATGTTCATTGTCTTCCCGTCCCTGCCATACCTTGCGGTAGCTGCCATCCTGGTAGCCGTTCGCCTGACGAAACTGGTTCAGGACATTTTTGCCTACATACATATCAAACAGTTCCTGATAGGTCATCGGCAGATTCTGCATGGCAGCCACAAAAGGTGCTAAAGCAAAAGACTGACTCTGCAGAGCATCCGCTGCCAGCGTTTCTATCGAGGCTCGAAACAAAGCGGGATCTGGATCAGCAGCAGGCTGCGCTGCCGCCAGTGTCGTAGCCATGTCGTCGACCAGTTTATCAGCCCGTATCAGCTCGCTTAAGCCGAAGTGCCAGATATCCACCAGCTCAAGCTTGACCTGGTCAATATCGGGCACCTGATGCTTCCACCATTTCCAGCCAAAATGATCAAGCATTTCAGCACATTCAACCCATATCGCCCGATAATACTCATAACCTTGGGTGCGCCACTGCGAATGCACCTGGAGATTGTGGGTTTCCTGCATTTTTGCCATGGTGTGCAGCATGGCAGTCGCCTGAGAGTCTTGCATAAATCGTTCAGAAGGTTGTTGGCCAGACGGGATTATGGGGTATTCTTCTGCTCATGGCCAAAAAGCCGATTACAGCCATGCTTATGCATCCAGTTGTCCGGGATGAACTGTTTCGTCCTGACCATCTGGATACCATTACACGCGTTAGCCACCTTGTTGCGGAGACTCCGTTTCGAGAGGTGGATGCTATGGCTGAGTTTTTACCGCACATAGAAGTATTGATCACAAGTTGGGGCTGCCCTCGCATCGACGAAAGCGTGATCACCCAGATGCCGAAACTCAAACTCATCGCCCATCTGGCGGGCTCTGTAAAAGGTTTTATCGACGATGCCGTGTGGCGACGAGGCATTCAGGTGGTAAACGCTGTGGCGGCCAATGCAGTACCCGTCGCCGAGTACACTCTCGCTGCGATTCTGTTTGCCAATAAGAAAGTTTTTGCGTTGAACAAAAACTACCTGAAATACAAAGAGAATCGAGCGCCCTGGAGCAAAGAAGCGCCCAACGTCGGCAACTACCACAAGACTATTGGCATTATTGGTGCCTCACACGTGGGCCAACTTGTGATGGAGCACCTGCAGCGCTTTGATATGCGTGTGCTGCTGTACGATCCCTTCACTACCCCGCTACAGGCCCGGCACAGTGGTGCACATAAAGTGGGTCTGGCAGAGCTGCTGAGCCATTCAGATGTGGTCAGTATTCACGCGCCGCTGCTCACAGACACCAAAGGTATGCTTGGCGCTCGCGAACTGGCGTTGATGCAGGACGATGCCACACTCATCAACACTGCGCGTGGCGGAATTATCGAGCAGGGCGCTTTGGAAGCAGAACTGGTTAAGGGACGCATCAACGCGATCCTGGATACCACTGACCCTGAAGTGTTGCCCCCTCACAACCCCCTCTACCAATTGGATAATGTATTTCTGACGCCGCATATCGCTGGTTCCTTAGGTGATGAAACCCAGCGCCTGACGGATTTTATTGTTGCAGAACTGGAACGTTACAGCCGCAGTGTCGGGCTGAAACACCTGGTGCGGCGGGAGCATCTGGCGCGACTGGCCTGACGTTCAAATAGCCAAACACGTCGTGATAGTCCGCTGGCTGATTTGCCTCGTGTGTGCGATGAATAGAGCTACGCTCTCAAGCAAACCCGACACAACTGGGGTTGGTCTTGGACAGGACTTTTCTTCGGCCGTTGCGCGCGACCCCATCAAAGTTACCAAGCGAATGTTTACCATTAACGAGGCTCTCGAGCGATATGGATACAAACCCCTCTGACGGTATGTTCGCCAAGACAGACCACTCAAGCTCTAACGATGACTATAGAATGAGCAAGATCGGGTTCAATCACATCCTTGTTGAATCAGCATATCCAACCAAGGACCTGTCGGAGTCGGTGGTCATCCATTCGCAGAGATAGGAGGTTACTGGGTTCCTGAAATAGCGAGATACCTCTTCTTCGATCAGCCAACCTCTAACCGCGCCCAGCTTGGTGAGAACTTGCGATCATCTAAGCTCATCCACCCGCAGGTTTTCGTTGCGGCATCAGGAAACTGACGTCAAATGACAAGCTCAGAGAGGAAAAACCTGTGTCCATTCAATCAAAACGACAAGCACGTTAAAAAGACAGTGGGTAACGATACAAGCCAACACACCATATTTTCTATTCATGAATCCGAGCAACAAACCTATCAGAAAAATCTGTAGAAATTTTGCCCAGTCTGGATCCATCATTCCCACATGACCCAGCATCCAGATGAAGCTCGAAAAACTAATCGCTGAATAGTGGGCCCGATTCGAATTGCCCCACGAGTAAGTGAGCCAGTTCTGAAGACCCAGTCGAAAGATGATTTCTTCCGCAAACGCTAAGGCGAAAACAACGCAGATAACGATTAGCATTGAGACTTCAGCTTCGGTGTCGCCCAATTCAAGCAAAGCCTTTGAAGTCGTTGCACCCGTTACCCAAAAAAGACCGAATGAAAAGACAACTAGGAATAGGACACTAGCGCTAACAACTGCCAACCATCCTTTCTTTTCTAAAATGAACAACTCAGATATTTGCGTCCGCAGATTTGCATCGAGACTTTTGTCACAAACAGCTGCACCGTGGATAAGGCTGACGTAATGGAGGCCAACTCCAGAAGTGACATAGAGCTTGAAACAGCCGAACACAAGCGTAAACATGATAAGCGTAAGCGGCTCAGCCAATGGTTGGGTGAATGTTGGTAGTTGAAGCCCAAAGGCGATGGCTACAATCAACCCACTCGACTTCCAATACCCACCGAGTTCCGAACGCAGACTATACCAATGGACAATGAACGCGATGTTAATGACAAACATCGAAAACAAATAGGTAAAAGTGGCGAACGTCGAAATAGATTCAGCCATAGAAACAATTACACATCGCCCAAAACAGCCATAGTATGGTAGTCCTTGTTCGTTTGCCGAATCATCCGATAAAGATTGCTGCAACAGAATCTGAACGGACCAGCCTTTAGAACCTTATAGAATCCTCGAAACTTGGTTTCAGCAATGGTTCACTTTTTCCGCGGAAGTGCCATCGGAAGTTTCCTAATAAGTAGACGCTTGTGTCCGATTTTGCGCATCTCAAGCAACACAAGTGCCTTCCTTGATACATCTCTAGAAATGTGACTCTTTCAAATGATGCGGATCTATGGCGATCACGCCTTTCGAGAAGGTTGCTATGCTGTGCAATTATCGAATGCTAAGAACTTAAACAAGCAATTGAAGAGGAGGTGCATTTCATTCGGGTAAGACGCTTCAAAGTTGCAAGATGATCACTGGACAGTTACTGCAATCGCGGTACCAGTATCATTTCCTGGACTAGACTATTCAACACTTGGTGCTTCTCGACGAACTTCCGCCTCCAGCCATCGATCCATAACAGTACATGCGGTCAGGTCTCCAGTTACATTAACCGCCGTGCGTGTCATGTCGAGAATGCGATCCACACCAAGTATCAGTGCAATTCCCTCTGGTGGGACACCGATGCCTTGGACAACCGTTGCGAGAATTACGATGCCAACCCCCGGCGTACTCGGCGAACCAATAGACGCTCCAACGGTCGTCACCGAAAGTAGCGCAAGCTGCGCAAGCGTCAGCTCTATACCGTACACTTGAGTTAAAAATACAGCTGCGACAACCTGATAAAGTGCCGTGCCATCCATGTTTACCGTTGCCCCTAAAGGTACGATGAACTGCGAGATAGGCTTCGAAACACCAAGTTCCTCTTCCGCCGTTTTCATCGAAAGAGGCATCACCGCCGCCGAACTGGATGTAGAGAATGCAAGCAACTGCACACCCCAAATCTTACGCAGGAACGATATTGGATTACGTCCAGCCACAAGCCCGACAACAATCAAGTAAAACAGCAGGAGGGATGCAAGCCCTAACATTACCGTGCCCACATAAGCTCCAACCCCTACGATGGCATCAAACCCAACCTGTATTGAAATCTGTGCCAACAAACCGAACACCGCCAGGGGTGCTATCGCCATCGCCCAACTGACAATTTTCATAGAAACGTCTTGTAATGCTACAAACAGATCGATTAATGGTTTGGCACGACGCGGACTGATCGATACGAGCGCTATAGCTACAAATATCGCAAACAGAACAATTTGAAACATCGACCGAGAAAGAACTGCATGCGTAGGATTGGTCGGAATAATTTCGATGATCTGTTCCGGAAGTGACATTTCAGTTTGATCTACATCAACCAGTGACGGCACATCTGCCCCAACCCCCGCATCTGCTATGGTCGTTGCAATACCCTCCCCAACGTACTGACCAGGAACAATCCAGAGCGCGATAGCAGCACCTATAATGACGGCCACGCAGGTTGTACTTACAAAGTACGGTGCAATCCTGAATCCTATGCGTTTCAGGAACGCCATATCACCACTGGTCGCGATGCCCAAAACAATCGAAGAGACAACCAGTGGAACAACCACCATCTGAATGAGTGCGAGGAATAACCTCCCTGGCAGTGCCAACCACGCCGCCGCCATCTCCGCCGTCGCCGCAGACACTAACGCGCCACCTGTTGGTGCCAGTGCAAGGCCGAGGCTTACGCCCAGAACCATCGCTGCTAGAATCTGCGCCCATAGACGTTTGCGGAGCAGGTAATCGAGCCTTGCAACCAATCTTCGGGGCGAACTTGGAGTAAGTGTGGACCAACGGGAAAGAACACTCATCCGCTTATCGACTCATCACTGCCTCTCAATGGAGGTTGTAGAAGAAAGTAAGCTGCAGGAATAAGTATTAGTGTCAGAATCGAGGCGATACTGAGCCCACCAATGATGACAACAGCCAGCGGCTCCCAAAGCGGTCCCCCAAAAAGATAAAGGGGAAACAGACCGAGCACAGTAGTGATAGAAGTTAACAGGATTGGTCGGATTCTTTTCTGCGCCGCATTTGCTATTGAATCAACCAGATCCCCTTTGCCGCGCTCTATATCGATCTGGTTAATCAGAACGATGCCATTGTTGATAATGATCCCAGCAAGGCTGATAAGCCCGAGAATGCCCATAAACGACAGAGGCTGCCCACTAAGGAGCAAACCGATCGGCGCGCCGATAAGGATGAGCGGCACAGTCATAAAAACAATGAGCGCGCGGCGAAACGAATCGAATTGGTAAATGATGAGCAACAACATTAATGTAAATGCGGCTGGGAGCCCCCAGGCTAGACGTCCGTAGATCTCACTGCTATCCGCAAGTTCACCTCCAATAGTCACCTCGTAACCCCCGGCCAGGTCAAGCGTGTTAAGTTCATCGCTTACTTGATCGAGCAATTCCGCCGCCGAATACGCATCACTTTTTGCTGTGACAGTAATTATCCGCCGCTGGTTTTTTCGCCGAGTCTGTGAAAATTCCAGCTGGGGACGCATGTCAGCAACCTGGTTCAATGGCGCAATACGACCATCATTAGTAAGTACTGATATACTAGCGAGATCCGCGATACTGTCTCTATCCTCCTGAGTGGCACGCAGAACGATGGGTACCATTTCATCACCTGCTCGGAAATTCGAAACATCATAGCCGTCAAAATAAGCACCCAGCACGCGCGCTAAGGATTGCGATGTAACACCAAGTCTACGCGCCTTGTTCTGATCGACGTCTATGAACACTTTAACGGTCTTCTCACCCCAATCATGCTGATTCTCGACCAGTAGCGGTGTATTCCTGAAGAAACCCTCCACCTCTCTACCGAGTGTGTAAAGCCGCTCAAGATCAAGTCCGGCGATTTCAACTTCAACCGTACCTGATTCTTTTGCACCCATAGCCAATCGCTTGATTCGGAAACGGCCTTCCGGGAAATGGGTAAAAAGATGACTTCGCGCTCGCTCGACAACCCTGATGGCTGCCTCACGATCAGCTGTATTAACCAACAGGAAAGCGCTTGCGGGCGACGCCTCCGCCGGATCAAGTGCAAGATAAAAACGAGGTCCGCCTCCACCGATGTAGGTGACTTGATTAATCACCTCTGGGTTCTCCTGCTCATCACCAAACCAGTCACCAACAGCAAGCGCAATCCTCTCTGTTTCAGAGATGTGCGCTGCCTTTGGTAGGTCCATGTAGACCAAAACTTCACCTCTATCCGATGAAGGAAACAATTGAGCCGGAATAAAACTAAATAGGACTGCCCCCAAGGTCACTAACGTCAGAACAATACATATGACCCATTTCGAACCTGGCAGGATTCGCATGAGTAGTTTTCGATATGCGCTTGTCCATTTGACTAAATCCTCATGACTGTTTGAATCTTCAAGACGCTTGCCTGGACTCACAAACCGTGCGGCGATCAGAGGCAGAAGATACATCGCACTGAACCAGGAGCCTACCAACGTTAGTGCCACTACAGCACCGAGTGAGAATGCATATTCGCCTTCTGGTCCTTCAAGCAGGAAAAAAGGAAGGAAAGCAAAGATGGTAGTTCCCGACGATACTGCAAGGGGTTGAGCGAACTGTTTTCCCGCAGCCAATGCTGCGTCCGACCCTGCATTGCCTTCGCTCACTCGGCTTAGCACATCTTCGACCACAACCACGCCGTTATCTACAAGAAGGCCGAGCGATATGATCACCGCGGCAATGGAAACTTGCTCGAGTGCAAGATTCAGAGTATTCATGCCGACCAATGCAAAAAGAATTGCAAAAGGCACTATCGATGCAATCACAAGACCTGTGCGGATGCCTAAGAAAGCCATCACTACCAACAGCACAACCACGAAGGTTTCAACCACATTAGTCAATGCGTTAGTAACAGAACGTTTGACCTCATTAGGCTGAAAAGTGGCTAAACTGAAGGCATAACCAATAGGCTGCTCGCGTTCAAATTGGTTCATCAGCTCAGCAATTGCGTCACCGACGCTAAGAATATCAAACCCACTTTGCATCTCGACACCGATCACAATTGCAGAGCGCCCATTTGCAAAGACTAGCGTTTCAGGTGGATCAATAAAACCACTGCGTACAGTCACTATGTCTGCCAGACGAATATAGCTGTCTCCCCCGGAAGCCTGTGAAAGCAGCCCTTCAACCTGCTCAATACTTTCAAAGTCACCACTTGCCTCTAACAAGAATGCCGTACCGTCGGCATTAAGCTGTCCTGCAGGTAATATGATGTTCTGATTTCTCAGATCTTCGATCAGTACAGGTAACTGGACACCAATTGACGCAAGTCTCTTTGCGTCAAATTCAAGCCAGATGCGCTCCTCTTGGTTACCATAAAGCCGAACCTTGCCTACGCCATCGAGAGCGTAAAGTTGTCGCTGAAGCTCCTCTGCAGTACCTTCCATTTCAGCAAAACTGAAACCTTCTGCGGTCATAGCGATCGAGGCAATGGTCACATCACCAAAGTCTGTGTTGACGAAGGGACCTGACGTTTCTGCAGGTAGCTCACGTGCTACTTCTTCCATCTTGTCACGCAACTCTTGCCAAACGCCCTCCAGTTTTGTGACGCGGTCCAGCACTGTCACTTTGATCGTAGCGCGACCCGCAACCATCAGCGTATCAATGTCCTCTACCTGAGGAATTTGCCGGATCTTTCGCTCAACAGGTTCAACAATCAGCCTCTCTAAGCGTGGTGGGGACAAGCCAAGATACTGGACTGTGACGACGGCTGTGCGGATCGTGATCTCCGGTTCTTCCCGCTTTGGAAAGTCGGCGTAGAGTGCCGCACCCATGACAATCAATGCGATCATCACAAAAAGGGTTAAACGAGGCCTGTCGAGGCTAAAACGTGTCAAGTTCATGCTCAATCGACGCTCAACAACTTTACGCGCTGTCCATCTCTCAGATAAGAAACCCCCGCGCTGGCAACAAGATCTCCAACATTAAGGCCTCGGTGCACCACCGCCTGGTTGTCACGGAATTCAGTTACTACAATTGATCGTTCACCTACTGTTGATGTATCCGGGTCATAGATGTACACCTTAACTTCCGTCTGCCCGGGTTCGAGTTGATCTACATCATCAAAAGCAAAGCACGTAAGGGGTACTAAAAATCCTTCGTTACTATCTGAAAGTGGAATTTGAATGGTAACTTCAGCCGCCATTCCTGCCTTAATTAACTCTCCTGGGTCGTTGAACACCACAACAGCCGGAAACGCAGCCACGTTAGGGGCGCGTAATCCAACTTCAGCTATCGTGCCTTGAAACCGCGCGTTGGTGAGTTCTGGGACGACAATCAAAGCAGGTTGCCCCACCGCTACTCTGTTGATGACCTCTGACGGCACACTAATTTCAGTTTCAAAAGCATCATCAGCGTAGAGCGTCAACACAGAACGTCCGGCAGCAACCGTTGCAAACGAGTCTGCTTCTACGCTGGCAATGTACCCATCAAATGGAGCGATCAGTTTCGTCTTAGCAAGATTGTCTCGCGCGATTTCCAGACGCCTGGTAGCTTGTTCTAACTGGGCTGTTGTGGTGTCGAGCAATGCCTCTGCATTATCATAAGCGGCCCGAGGTATGACTTTTTTCTGCCAGAGCTCTGCTTGGCGTTCAAATTCAACCTGGGCATTCCGCCTTTGAGCCTGGGCTTGATCCAAACCTGCCTTGGCTTCCTGGACACGCAGATCGAATGTTGTGGTATTCAACTGCAGCAGAGTAGTATCGCTCTCTACAAATTGACCTTCGTCTAAATCAACTGATTCAAGTTGCCCACCCACTTCGAACGCCAGTCTTGTTTCATCATGCGGTTGAACAACACCTGGATAGCGACGCTCAACGAACTGCGCCGTGTTACTTACCTCGAAAACACGCAAACCTTTTATGGGTTCCTCAACCTTAGTGTCGTTGTCCGAACAGCTAAGCAGGAGATTCGTCACGAGGACAATACCCAAAATTTTTCCGATCACAGGCGACTACCTTTTATATTTTACGGAGGAACTCTTAGATCAACTAGGCGGGTTTGGCATTCTTCCGCCCCTCTTCTATGAGCAACTATCATGCCAATCGAACCGCTTTGCTAACACACATCGACCTGAATAAGGGATGTGGGCTACGAAAAAATTGGTTACGCACACGTGTCATGAGTCAGTCGATGTCGCAGTGGCTGGGCTCAGTTAGGCGCAAAACCAACTTGATCATGGATATCTGGATAGGACACGTGACGCACTCAAGGCTTCATATTTCACATTGATACTGAAGTAAGAATTGCTCCCGGAAGTAATTTCTACCGTCCCCAACCCAGACAACCAAATTTTTGCCGGCTAGCCACAATTATGGTGAACCACTCCTGATTAGGATGCTGTTTAATCATTTCCATAGCCTCGGGCAAATCCTAAACTCTCACCAATCAACTAAGCCATCTTGGCAGCTGCTTCAAAGGAGAGGCTGGCATCACGTTTGTATTTTTCCAAATGCATATCAACAAAAAGAGGAACCGATGAAGAAATACACAAGTCAGCCATTATCTGATGGCTAAAGATATTTTTATGAGCATCAACCATACTATTGAAGAAGTAAACGGGGTTTTACCCTGATCTCACAGAGACAGAACTACAGCAGATATTTCAAACTGGAAGCTGTACGCCTGGCGAATTTGCCAGCTGTAACGCTTAGGCAGTTGGGTGCAGACCAGGGGATAATCCCGGGATGTTGGGGAAGTGGCGCATCGAGGAGTTCGATCCGGAGAGTGGCGGGGTCAAAGGCAGTCCTCGCACATGCGACGATCTGCGCTATGACGGTGAAGCCTGTGGTCAGAACCGTGTGGCCCGGTTGAAGCAGGAAGCGGGACTACAAGGTATTCCGCAACGCCGACGATGGGGAAAGAAGTCGGCTGGTCAATGAGCCATCGTCAGGATCGCCAACTTGTGATGGATCATCTGCAACGCTTTGATATGCGTGTGCTGCTGTACGATCCCTTCACTACCCCTCTACAGGCCCGGCACAGTGGTGCACACAAAGTGGGTCTGGCGGAGCTTCTGAGTCACTCAGATGTGGTCAGTATTCACGCGCCGCTGCTCACAGACACCAAAGGTATGCTTGGTGCTCGCGAACTGGCTTTGATGCAGGACGATGCCACACTCATCAACACTGCGCGTGGCGGAATCATCGAGCAGGGCGCTTTAGAGGCGGAACTGGTCAAGGGGCGCATCAACGCAATATTAGATACTACGGACCCTGAAGTTCTGCCCCCTCACAACCCGCTTTATCAGTTGGATAATGTATTTCTGACGCCGCACATCGCCGGTTCGCTGGGTGATGAAACCCAGCGCCTGACGGATTTTATTGTTGCAGAACTGGAGCGTTACAGCCGCAGTGTCGGGCTGAAACACCTGGTGCGACGGGAGCATCTGGCGCGACTGGCCTGACGTTCAAAAACCGTCTGCTTTCGGCCCATCAAACACTCACACATCTGCCAGCGGATTCTCAGCCAATGTAAGAAGCTTCTGCCGCGTATCTGGCATCAGGCTGATGAGGTAGTCGTTCGCCTCAATGCCTTTCACCAAAGCGGCGACAACATCATCAACTGTGTCGTAGTCGTCTCCCAACTCTCTGTCCGTGGTGATTGTGCTGCCTTTCCTCCCCCACGCTGTGGACGAACGAGGAAATGCGGTATCTGTGATTCTTGGTGCCAGATAGTGAACCGACACGCCTCCGGATTTGGCGTAAACCGCAAGACCTTGAGCCATGCCTCGTAGCGCGTACTTTGAAGATGCGTAAGGCGTGTCGAAGCCATTGCTCCTGAAAAGACCCGCCGATGAACCCGTGATCACGATATGACCTCGCCCCCTCGCCATCATTGCAGGAAGAAAGGCGTTAACCGTCCTGACCACACCCATGACATTCACTTCAAACAAACGCTGCCACTCACTGATGGGTACACTGTCAAAGCGCCCGCCAATGGCAATGCCAGCATTTGCCATGACCAGGTCTACATCGCCTAAGCTGTTAGCGAGCTCCGCCAGACCTTTGATGTCCTCGTCATTGCAAACGTCACAAGGAATCGAATGCAATCCTTTAGCTTGCTCTGCCAGTTTATCGACATTGACGTCACCTACCACAACCTCTGCGCCCGCTTGCTTGAACTTCTTTGCTGCCGCCAAGCCAATACCATCTGCGCCACCCGTGACAACCGCTACCGAACCCTCGAGTTGCACTAGTTATTCTCCGATTCGGAAATCCCAAGCATCACCCCACTGGCCGACTTCGGGTGCACAAAATTGGGTCCGCCTGTTTCACCCAAAATGGTAACGCCCTGACCACTCAACTGGGCCAAGGTGCTTTCGACACTTCCCACACTCATTGAGACGAGATGCACACCCTCGCCCCGCGTTTCAAGTGCCTTTGTTATCGGCGAGTGTTCATCAATCGGCGCGACAAGCTCTACAAAACCGCCCTCTGGCAAATCGAATATCGCTTGATTTACCCCCATTTCCTTGTTCGTTTGAGTGCGACTGAGGGTCATACCCAGGTTGTCACACCAATGTTTTGTGGACGCTTCTAAGTCATGCACTCTGATGACCAGATGATGAATTCCCTTAAACATCTGCTACTTTCCTTTGCTCTAATTGAAATGAAAACTGTCTTATTCGTCTGTCGTGCTCAGTGATGAAGCGATCTGGAGAATCTGAGATGCAAACTGCTTCCGACTGCTTGCAGGTAACGCAAGCAGCATCGTTTCGCAATTTGCCAAATCTTGCCGATGGATTGCGGCTACCACCGACTGTCCCTCTTCGGTTAGACGTAGCGAAATCGCCCGGCGGCTGGAGTCGTTACTCTCGCGCCTGACAAATCCACGCCTGATGAGACGATCACAAACAGACTGGGACGTAGTTGCAGAAATACCCAGGTGTTTGGCTAATTCAGCATTCTTACAGCCCGGATTCGAATCAAGATAGTAGAGTGATTGAAAGTCCAGGGCGTTGTATTTTATGCGCCCCTCAGCGGGTGGAAACCTAGTCTCGTCCACGGTAAAGGTCCGCAAAATTATGCGAATTCCCTCAAACAGGTCTTCCGCAGCTTGGGTCATGGGCTATTCCTCTCGAGGCTTACTCCAGCGAGATAGACCAGAGCACCTGTAAGCAAACATGACGCGAGAACCACCATACGTTTCCCGTAAGCAATCACAATTCCTCCACAAAACTCCAGAACAATCACAATGGGGAGCATTATCGCGGCTGGACTCAGGCCAACGTTTTCCATTTGCTCAAGCGTCGCGGAATAGTTAAGCGCTTTGTTGAGCCCACCCAAAATAAATAGTGATGCCAGGCCTATTCTGCCAACAACCAAAAAAGGGGCGCTTGAAACTGACAGAGTCTGCATTCCTGGATCAGCACATTAATACGATATTCGTATATAATATACGAATATCGTATTAATCAATTAGTATTGTCTGCGATTCCTGCAGGCCGGTAAGGGTCACGAAGACCTAGTCATCACTCCATTCTGTACGGCCAATGACGGCTCTTCGTTCAAACAGTCTAAGACAATCCCATGGACAGAATCTTTTGTCGTGCCGCCAAGTGTAGAACCGCAGATGTTACAGAAAAGCAATCCGAATCCGTTCTTCCCTACGTAGGAACCTAGTTTGTCTTGGCCGGACAACCATTGAAAATCTCCTGAATCGACTCTTGCGTAGATCGAGCACTGAGCACTGAGCACTGAATGCCTTTCGGCATTTCGAACAATGACCGGATAGAGGATCGACGAACTGCCCAGTGATTTTGTATTGGATCTCACTGCAGAAACATTCATCAGTTAACGGCATAGACGCCCTTCACGTTCAATGTTGAACGAGCGGATTGGAACGCACTCTGCTGACATCGGGAAACCCAGTTCGGCGGAGAAACTTGTGAATTAGCCACTCTGCTGCGAGCAGATTGATTGCCCATGAAAATACCATCAGGCCATCGCGCAGTAGGCCTTGCGGTTCGAAACCAGCGAAAATCATCCAACCTATACCCACAAATGTCTGCGTGGAAGCGCCCAGGCCGATGGCATACGCACGCAGCATGCTCGCGCTGTGCTGGTAGCGGTTACGGTTACGAATGGCCTTCACTGCCCAGGCGATTAGGCCGATCATGAATAGGCTCAGTAATACCCGCACGCCATACAGTAGGGCCCCCTGCAATTCGACAGAGAAGCTGAAACAGTGGGTCATCCACAATCCGGTAGCGGGAGACAGACAGCCTGCGGCTGCAACCACACGGCCGAGGCTGCGATGCGCACTGGCGTAATGGAGCCTGAGGCTGGGTAAAAACTGCACCGCTCCCGCTATACAAAAGACCGCACTACTCAGTATGTGCAGGCCGATGATCACAGGCGCGGTTAGCGCGCGCGGGTTTTCAGGGAGACCCAAAGGCGGTCCGCCTGCTAGTTCGAGTATTCTGAACAAGCCGCCAATTGCGGGAATGAAAGAATATATGACCAATCCGAGAAAAAGGATTTTTTCAGGTCTGCTGATTGACTTCATCGATGGTTCGAATCCAAAATGTTTTGCTGATGCATGTTGTTAGGTTGGTCGTTTGGCCCAGAATGCTGTACTGCCCGATCCTGCCAACCACCCCAGATTCATGCGGCAGAGGCCGATGTCGGAGAGCTGGCAGCCACGCAGCCAAGTCAATCCTTGAGCCTCGGTAACCGCCCATGTACGCCAGCGCATCTGAATAAGCACCCCGAACAGAGACGGTCTAGTCATACAGATGAACAATCGTCCGCCTGGCTTAAGCACGCGGACCATTTCTTCGAGTCCACGTTCGGGCTGTGGAAGGTGCTCAAGTACATGTGCGGCCATAACCATGTCGAAGGACTCATCCGCATAAGGTATCGAGAGGACGTTGGCTTGTTTGAGGATGATTGTGAGGCCCGCACGCCGCGTTACCGCCTCAGCGGCACTCAGCATTTCTGAGGAAGTGTCTATTCCGTACCAGTTGACCCGTTCAGCCAGCAATTTTTGCAGTGCTATCGATAAGCTGCCGCTCCCTACGCCGCAATCCAGAACATGTCTTTCACCAGAAATGTTCTCCAGTGAATCCGGTGCGCCACTGGCGAAGAGCGGCTGTTGGTAGGCTTTTTCAAGTTGGTAACGCATCGCGGTACGTTCCCAATCGGCCGCAATGACATCGTAACGGCTGGCCAGCTGCCCAGGTGGGAGGAGGCACCGGCTGATCGAGATCTGCCAGGAGCCTATCCGTCGGATGGTCATGGGAATTGTCTCGCTTCTTTCGTGAATGGAATTCATCGTCAGTGCATGCGCTAGGGTTATTTGATTTCCGGCAGATTAGATAAAATGAGATATATACGAAATTGCGTATTTTTTTGATCTGGTATACGTAGATTATGAGATGGCAAAGAACAGCATTTGACTGGAATCAGGCGCGCGCATTCCTAGTGACCGCAGAAGAAGGGTCACTATCTGCCGCTGCGCGAGCGCTAAAGTTGACCCAGCCAACGCTCAGCCGCCAGGTGGCCGGCTTGGAAGAAACCCTGGGTGTAACCCTTTTTGAACGAACACCACGCGCTTTGCTGCTGACCCAACCCGGAACGGAATTGCTGGAGCACTTTCGCAGTATGGGGGATGCGGCCGACCGCATCTCAATCGCTGCTACGGGTCAGGCTGAGACAATCATCGGACACGTCGCAATCACCTCAACAGAGATGATGGCGACCCACTACCTGCTTCCAATTTTGAAACAACTCCACGGCAAAGCACCGGGGCTTAAGGTCGAATTGGTCACCTCCAACCAGCTTAGTGATCTGTTGCGTCGTGAAGCCGACATTGCAATCCGACACACGCGCCCTCAGGAGGACAACCTGATCGCCAAGCGAGTGCGCACGACAACGGCGCAGTTATATGCTTCTTCGACATACATCAAGGAGGTAGGCCGGCCAAAACATGTATCTGACCTGGCCGCTATGCAATTTGTCGGATCTGAAGACCCAGAGTGGTTGATTGGCCCGCTATCGAGGCTCGGAATTGAGGTCACTTCGGCAAACTTCAATTTTTCCGCGGTCAGCGGGACCGTCTTACTCGAGTTACTTCGGCAGGGATTCGGGTTGGGATTTCTGCCCACGGACATTGCCGAAAGATACCCAGAGCTCGAAAAAATTTGGCCCGCGTTAGAGCCAATGCAGATAGAAACTTGGCTGGTCGCACACCGGGAGCTGCGTACAAACCCGCGCATACGGTTGGTTTTTGATCTGTTGTCTGAAGGCCTCAGCTAACGGAATGCTTCAGGACAACTCGCGACTGGGTCGTCTAGCTGTTTAAATCCCAGCGATTGAGAACACCCAAACTGGCAGCTAGGTGTCTTCAGCAGACAGTTTATTTTGAATCTGTTGAGTTCCGCTTTCGACCAATAAATAGCGCTCATACTTTTCCGTCGCCGCACCAGCTTCACGTTAGGCGCGGCATCACTCATTTTGCGTTGTTGATTCCTCGAACGCTAAAAGAAACGCCTAAACACAATGGAAATAAAACTCCATACCGCGATGCCAACAAGGAGTGATGCCGCAGCCACATAAAACGCATGTGCCTGATGTGTTTGGAAGAGCCCAATAACCACTAGGACCGTAGCAATAACACCCAGTGACCATGAGGGGACATGCCACAACGCATTTACTTTCGCATTCTCTTCGGGGGGCATTGATAGCTGAGTCCAGGCCATGATCGACATCGTGAGCACACCGCTTATCAAGAAAACAATTAGCCCATAGGTCCAAAGGTTATCAACTAGAAAGAGGCTGAGTGCTCGTGGGGTTAATCCAGCAACAATGCAGCAAGTGCTGCAAAGTACAAGCGCTTGCACGAAGTGCCTGTCTGATTCGTCGAATCTTCCTTTGTTGTTTGAAAGCGCTAAAAAAACCGCAACAAAACCGAGCAGTGTTGCTGATACCTCTGTAATCAGTTCCAGTTGATCAAACGCTTCCATTGTTGTTTTTCGATAGCCTCAGTTAGGTGCCTGACTAAGTTTGCACGGACCAAACGGGCTAGATAAAGCAGTGTCGGGTAAATGGCTTAGGTTCCGCACGACATTGATCTTATAGATGTTTCGGCTCGCATCCCACGGATAAGTTCTCCGGCAATTGCGCGTCCAATGAAGACCTATAGCGAATGGGTTCGTAGCAGTACAGCATTTATGTAGTAGCAACATTGCCGTCACCGTTTGGCTGAAGGAGTTTGGTCCACCCCGCAAAGCGACCGCTTGCCGCTTTCCGAGCCAGACTGTAAATTGCCCCTAGCTAATACTGCCGGACACGTTTGTCCCGGCAATCACAGGGGGAGTTATGGATCTGTCTTTTGGACCCGAATACGAGGTCTTCCGCAACGAGGTGCGCGAGTTTCTGCGCACACACGAAGATCAGGCGCCGCGCAACGCTTCCATGCGCAGCCCGGAAATGCTGGCCTGGCAGAAGCTGTTGATCGAACACGGTTATACCGCTCGAACCATTCCAAAAGAGTACGGTGGCTTTGGCGGCACTCCGAATATCATCCAGAGCCGCATCATTGGCGAAGAGTTTTCAGAGGCCAAGGCTAACGCTGGCCTTGGCGGACAGGGTATTTCTATGCTGGTACCCACGCTGCTAGAGATGGGCACCCAGGAGCAGAAAGAACAGTTCATCAAACCCACCATCCATGGCGAAATGGTGTGGTGCCAGGGCTATTCCGAACCCGGCGCGGGATCGGACCTTGCTTCCTTGACCACCAGTGCAACCCTCGACGGTGACGAATGGGTTGTTAACGGGCAGAAAATCTGGACCAGCACAGCACAGCTGGCGGATTGGATATTCTGCCTGGTTAGAACGGAACCCGACGCCCCCAAACACAAAGGTATTTCGTTCCTGCTGTTTAAAATGGATACCCCCGGCATTGAAATCCGGCCTCTGGTTGATATGACCGGTGCAGCTAACTTCAACGAGGTGTTTTTCACCGACGTGCGCGTCCCCAAACATCAGATTGTCGGTGAACGGGGAGAAGGATGGATGGTGGCCAACGCCATTCTCGGCCACGAAAGAGACTCGCTGGGCAATCCCAACATAACCCTCACGCGCTTGAACGCGTTGATCGAATTGATGAAAACGGAAACTTTGAATGGTGAACGTCTCATCGACAACCCGGTATACAGAGACCGATTGATGCAACTGCAGGGCCGCGTCATGGCTATGCGCTTTAACGACCTGAGAGTGCTCTCCTCCCGACTCAACAAAGGACAGGATGCCACCCTTGCACGCATGATCGTGAAACTACAGGGCACCGAGCTGCGACACGACCTGGAAGGTATGGCCATCGACATCATGGGTGAAATCGGCCTGTCTTACGAAGACAACCCGTACACCCGTGCGGGCGGCAGTTGGCAGAATCAGTACATGTATTACCTTGGCCTGATCATTGGCGGTGGTACCTCGCAGATACAGAAAAACATCATCAGTGAGCGAGGCCTGGATATGCCCCGCGAACCGAAAATCGAAAAGAACAAGTAGGAGGCACCCATGCAATTCGGACTTTCAGAAGAACAGGTGCTGTTACAGGACAACGTCAACCGGTTTCTCGACGACCACGTATCGCTGGATGCAGTTCGGACCTACGCCGAGGGCGGTGAGGATGATGCCATCTGGCAGGGTCTGACAGAGCTAGGTATTCCGGCGCTGCTGATAGATGAAGAATACGGCGGCATCGGCCTGGCACCGCTGGATGCCGCCATTGTTGCCGAATCTATGGGTTATCACACAGCGCCAGGTCCCTTTCTGACCAGCGCGATTATGGCGCCCACGGTGTTTGCTGCTGCCGGTGGCCACAGCGATAAGCTGGCCGCCCTTGCAGCCGGTGAGCTGCGCGTGGGCATCGCCTTTGCAGAAGGTTTTGGTGCGCGTAACGATGCCGGAATAAACCCAGCCGGTGCCAAGCTCAACGGTAAATCAATCTTCGCCTTTGATCAGGCGGCAGACAGTTATCTGGTAGCTGATCAGCACAAACACATTTATCTGGTTGCAGCGGACGGCGAGGGTTTGTCGCGTAAACCGTTAACCACGGTGGATAAAACCAGACGCACGGTTGAACTGACTTACAGCGACACACCAGCCACTCTGATCAGCGACGACCCTGAGGTGTTCGCTCAGGCCATGGACATTGGCCGTGTCATGCTGGCCGCTGATACCCTGGGCGCTGCACAGAATATGATTGACCAGGCTGTTGAATACGCCAAACAGCGGGAACAGTTCAACCGGCCCATCGGTAGCTTTCAGGCGGTAAAACACATGTGTGCCGAAATGGCAGCTCAACTGGAACCCTGTCGCGCCATGGTCTGGTTCGCCGCACATGCTTTGAACGAACTACCCGATGAAGCGCGGCTGACAGCCTGTCATACCAAGGCACATCTTGCTGAGGTGGGCAAGTTTGTCGCAAAAACTTCAACCGAAGTTCACGGCGGCATGGGCTTCACCGACCTTCTTGGGCTGCACTACTGGTTTAAACGCTGCGGTGCAAATCGACAATGGCTGGGCGCGCCAGAGCTGGTTCGCGAGGAGGCCGCGGTATTGCAGGGTCTGGCGTGAGTGATTTTCTGACCCTGGCAGAACGCGCCTGGCAGGGTCAGCTCGACATGATGTTTGAGCACCACCCGGTGCATTCAGCTTACGATGGCGCAATGGAGATTGTGCCTGGTGTCCTGATGCTTAAAGGCATTGCCTGCATCTATATCATCGACAGCGGTGACGGATTGCTGATGCTGGACGCCGGTTCACAGCTCGATACCGAACGTACTTTTACAGAAGTTCGCAGATGGCGCCCTGAAACACCACTTAAGCTGGTCGTTTTTTCGCATCACCACGTTGATCATATTTTTTCCGTTGAGCCTTTTGTTGCTGAGGCAAAGGCTCGCAACTGGCCAGCGCCTGAAGTCATTGCGCATCGCCTGACGCCGGATCACTTCGACCGCTATGTTAAAACCAACGGCTGGAACACCGCCATCAACCGCCGTCAGTTTGCGATCCACGCGCCTAGTTTTCAGTGGCCTGAAAAATACCACTACCCCGATATCACCTATGATGAGAACTACCAGTGCCATCTGGGAGACCTGGACATCCACCTGCATCATGCCAGGGGCGAAACAGACGATCACACCTGGACCTACATCCCTCAACATAAGCTGGTGATGACCGGAGATTTGTTCATCTGGGCATTACCGAACGCCGGCAACCCGCAAAAAGTAGAGCGATACGTTTGCGACTGGGCAGATGGCCTGCGAAACATGGCCAGCCTGGAGCCTGACCTGTTGTTGCCTGGACATGGCTTTCCAATATTCGGACAGCAGCGGGTGCAGCAGGCGCTCAATGATACTGCAGAACTACTGGATGACATTGAGGGTCAGGTGATCCGTGGCATGAACCAGGGGCTGACCCTCGACGCCGTCTATCAGCGGGTTGAATTGCCTCTTGAGCTGATGCAGAAACCTTACCTGCAACCCATCTACGATGACGCACACTTTCTGATACGAATGATCTGGCGCCGTTACGGGGGTTGGTGGGATGGAGAATACGATACCCTGTTACCCGCCAGCAAAGCAGATCAGGCTGCTGCCTGGGTTGACCTTGCCGGCGGCATTGAAGTTGTGATTACACGCGCCCTCGCAAGCCTTGAGCAGAATCCCGCCATCGCAGCTCATTTGATTGAAACCGCCTATCATGCCGAACCGTCAAACACTGAGGTGCATGAGGCGCGAGCAGCAATCTATCGTGCCCGGAGCGCAGCACAGAAAGCTTCCATGGCCCGCAATATCTTCAATCATGCCGCGCTCTCCAGCGATGTTGGTGTCCGCGACCTCGCGTCAGCCACCGATCTGAATAGGGCTTAAAGCCGGTAACGCCTTGTGACCAGGCGCTTTGCCGTTCACAATCTGTGACTGATATTTTGCAGTAGGATCTATGTTCCAGTCTTTGCCCGTTTTGCCGTTGAAAGACACGGTTGTATATCCCAACATTGTTGTCCCTCTGGCAGTTGGTCGTACCCGTTCCCTGGCGGCCATTGAACATGCGATGAAAGACAATCGCGAGTTTATTGCCGTTGCCCAGCGCAGCCCCGACGTTGAAGACCCCAAACTCGAAGATCTGTACGAGATCGGCACCATTGCCAAAATCACCCGGGTGGAAAATCGAGACGACGGTGCCCAGGTTATTGTGCAGGGTGATCGAAGGGTCCGGCTGATGTCTCTTGTTGACCGGCAGGATTTTCTGATGGCCTCCGCCGAATATCAGGTTGATCTGAAACATACCGCCAACGACAGCGACAGTATGGAAATAGATGCTCTGCTGCGTGTTAACCGTGAACTTGCTCAGCGCATCGCCAATCTGTACGACAGTGAGAACGGCGCGCAGATGTATCAGCAGCTGGTAGGCCACCTGAAAGACCCGGTCATCCAGATGTACCGTATTGCTTCCCTGGCGAACCTGTCGCTGGAACATGAACAGGCGATTCTGGATTGTGACTCTACCCTCGCTCTAATGCAGCAGGTCAACGGCGTGCTGAGCCACGAACTGCGTGTCACAGAACTGCGCCGGGAGATTGCTGAGCAAGCCCGTGACGACATTGAACAGCAGCAGCGCGAGCATGTGCTGCGACAGCAGAAACAAGCCATCGAACACGCCTTGGGTGAAGGTGCGGAAGATGAGGATATTGGAGAGATCCGCCAACAGCTGAAAGAAGCCAAACTACCCGAAAACATCACCGACGAAGTTGACCGCGAGCTGAAGCGACTGTCACGCATGTCACCCAACGCTGCGGATTATCAGGTCTCCCGCGCCTATCTGGAACTGATCGCAGAACTCCCCTGGCACGCCAGCACCGACGACAACCTCGATTTGAAACATGCTCAGGATGTGCTGAACGAAGATCACTATGGGTTAGAAGAAGTCAAAGAGCGGATTCTTGAATCGCTCGCGGTTATGCAGCTCAATCCAGACGCCAAAGCACCGATAATCTGTTTTGTTGGACCACCTGGCGTAGGCAAAACATCCCTGGGCCAATCTATAGCCCGAACCATGGGGCGTAAGTTTGAGCGTTTGAGCCTCGGCGGCTTACACGATGAAGCTGAACTGCGTGGTCATCGCCGCACGTACATCGGCGCAATGCCGGGCCGCATCCTGCAGGGTATTCGCCGTGCAGAAGTGGTTAACCCGATTATCATGCTCGATGAAATAGACAAGCTGGGCCGCGATTTTCGCGGTGATCCCTCTGCTGCGCTGATGGAAATTCTCGACCCCGCGCAGAACAAGGAGTTTCGCGACAACTACCTGAATCTGCCTTACGATCTGTCCAAAGTGATGTTTATCACCACCGCAAACACCCTGGAAGGCATTCCCCGTCCGTTGCTCGATCGTATGGAAATCATGGAAGTCTCCGGCTATTCGGACATCGAAAAAAGCGCTATCGCACGCAATTACCTGATTCCCAGACAGCGGCTGGAGGCAGGTTTGCAGGAAAACCAACTCGATATAGACGACCTCACTCTGAGTCAACTTATCCGCCGCTACACCCGGGAAGCCGGCGTACGTGAACTGGAACGTGTGATTGGCCGCATCTGCCGTAAACAGGCACGACGGGTTGTCGAAGGTGGTGATGCCACCCAGGCGATCACACCCGAGCGGCTCAAAGATTTTCTGGGTCCGGAAAAATACAAGCGGGATGCTAATCGCGAGCAGCAACACGCCGGGGTTGCCGCTGGACTGGCATGGACAGAAGCGGGTGGCGATGTGTTGTACATCGAAGCCAGCCTCACACCCAAGGAAGATAAAGTCACGCTCACCGGCCACCTGGGGCAGGTGATGCAGGAGTCCGCAAAAGCCGCCCGCAGTTACGTCTGGTCTATCGCGGACACCCTGGGCATCGCCCAGAAAGACATCGAAAAACAGGGCATTCACATTCACGTCCCCGCCGGTGCCGTGCCCAAAGATGGCCCCTCCGCAGGCGTAACCATGGCAAGCGCGATCGTATCCGCTTATGCGGGTATTGCCTGCGAGCCCAACATCGCCATGACAGGCGAGCTCACACTAACGGGTCTGGTGCTGCCAGTGGGCGGGATCAAAGAAAAAGTGCTGGCCGCACATCGTGCAGGCTTTACCCACATTATTCTGCCGAAGGATAATGAAGCTGATCTTGAGAAGATCCCTGAAAATGTCCGCAACGAGCTGGGCATCACTCTGGCCAGTACCCTGGACGATGTTTTGCGTCGAGCGTTGCCTGGCCTGCAGTTCAAGGCCGCATCCTGAAGTGGAAAACTTCACCACCTATCTGGTCGGCGTTGCCATGGAAGGTGCCCTGCTCGGCGTTCTGTTCTGGGTAATTACCTTAATCACGGTGGAAAGTACCAGCCTGGTAGGCGCCCTTCGCTCGGCGTTCATTGCTGAGGCAGTGGGCAATATTCCCTACCTGTGGGGGCTGCCTGCAACAACACCACCGGGCTTGTTGATGAGCCTGGTTGCCGCGTTCATTTTTATCAGGCTGATTATGCGAATCGGAGAACTCACGGCGGGTAAAGCGTTTTATGGCGTTGCCATGACTTACTTTGTGCTGATCGCCCTGGTCACCTGTAACGCCTGAATGAAACAACCTAGTACAGGTAAGTCACAGGATCGCCAGCCTGCCAGGGTTTACGCTTGGTCATGATCGAAACAAACAGCGGGCTGCGAATTAAACGCTCAAGCCATCCCCGCAGATTCACATAACGACTCGCTTCGAACCACTTTGTATCAACGTTAGCAAACTGTCTGATAAACGGCATCAGCGCCACATCCACAAATGTCAGCTGTTCGCCGAGCAAATGTTGCCTGCCGCCATCTTGCGCTAACAGTGCCTCTAATTCGCTGAGAAATGATTCACCCTGCTGCCGATGTGACTCTGCAGCAGCTTGTCCATCCCGGCCGGCATATTTATATCCATCCAGATGTTCTTTGAAAGTGCCGTCATTCGTGGCAACCAGTTCTTTCACGCCAGGCTGCATATCACCTTTTTCCAACCAGTTATCCGGATCATTCTGCCGCAGCGCCCAGAGCATTACGTCAAGGCTTTCATCAATGACCGAAGACTCCACCAGCATTACCGGAACAGTGCCTTTCCGTGAGGCCTGCAGCATGGATTCGGGTTTGTGTTTCAGATCAACTTCACGCAGGACACAGTTCTGACCCGCGTATCGCAGCGCCATCCGCGCCCGCATGGCATAAGGGCAACGGCGAAAGCTATACAGTACAGGCAGCTTGTTAGCGGTTTCAGGGGGTGATGGTGAATCGTAATCCGACATAGTCTTCGTCGTATTCCGGCGTTACAGTAACGCCTTTATAATTTGTTGTGAACAACCTGGCAATGCCGTAACCAATCAGCGCTCCTGCCAGCACGTCCTGCTCGTCGTGGCGATCATCATAAACCCGGCTGTAACCTACATACGAAGCTGCTACGTAAACGGGCAACGCCCACTTTAAGCCGTAACGTTCATGCACGTAGCCGGCGGCGTGGAAACTGACTGAAGTGTGTGCTGATGGAAAGGATTCATCATCGCGGCCGTCGGGTCGTTCCTTGCTGATGGTTTCTTTTAACGCGTAATTTGTTCCCAGTGTCAGCGCCAGACCAACACCAAACTGTTTAGCCCCCTCAAAGTCCCGTTTGGCTATTGAGGCAGCCAGCGCCACACTCGGCAGCACAAACTCAAGCACATCGCCGACATCGCCGGTGGTGCTTCGACCCAGGGGATTCTGCTCAGCGCGAGCCAGACTCGGCAACGCCAGCAGCGCCACTGACAGAACCAGGAAAAAACCAGGACTTTGCACTATCTGTTTAATTGGCTGCCACCCCCAACTCATCAAGCAATGCTTCAAACGCATCTATCCGGGGCGTGAAACTATCAACGGTGTCCTGCCAGAACTCAGGCTGTTCAAGATCAGCATCCAGGTGCTGCCGGGCAATATCTTCCGCCGTCATACGGCCGGTATCACACAGCAGCGCAACGTAACGATCATAGAAGCCGGGCCCAGAAATCTGTCGACGCGCGTAAACACCTGAGCTGAACAGATAGCCGAAGAGATAGGGAAAGTTATAGAAACTCAGGCCTGAAATATAGAAATGCAGCTTGCTCGCCCAGAACATTTCATCGGGCTCCGCCAGCACATCACCATACCAGTTCTGCCAGGCCTGCCTCATCATTGCCTTCATTTCCTGCGGTTGCTGGGGACGCTCCTGTCTGGCTTCATACAAGCCCTTCTCAAATTCAAAGCGGGTCGGAATATTCAGCATAAAGCCCGTATGTGAGCGTAGCTCTTCCCAGATGATGTTGAGTTTCTGCTGGGGTGAGGTTGAACGCTCAAGCAGAGCATCCCGCACCAGCGCCTCACCAAAAGTGCTGGCGGTTTCTGCCAGCGACATGCCATAACTTCGCTGGCTGTCTGGCAGGTCACGCATCACATGAGAGTGGAATGCATGGCCCAACTCGTGTGCCAGCGTGACTATATCCAGCTGGCCGCCGGTGTAGGTTGAGTACACCCGTTGAGCGCGGGATTTAGGAAATGTGGTCGCGTAAGCGCCAGGGCGTTTTCGTGGTCCAACTGAACCTTCAATCCAGTTGTTGCGCGCCATCATGTGTACAAAATCTGCCATCTCGCCGTCTACTTCACCATAAGCGTCTGCAATGATTTTGATCGCTTTATCGAAAGCCATCGGCTCAGTCGGACTTGCATCCAGCACCGGTGCCGGCGCCACCAGATCCCAGGGGGCAAACTTTTCCTTGCCGTACGCCCGCGCCATCAACGCAGTTGCGCGTTGCGACTCTGTTTTGTTTTCCTCACTGACGTCCAGCAGCGTGGCTAATGTCTGCCTGGTAAGCCGGCTGGCGTGAGTTGGCGCATCGAGGAAATGGACCGGTTTCTCGCGGCTGCGCTGTTTGCACATCTCCAGGCGCCACCCGGCAATTGCATTCAACGCCGCACTGCAACTTTGTTCCTGAGACTGCCAGGCATCTGTGAGACCTCTCCAGGCTGCTTCCCGTTGATGTTCCGACACATCCATGAGCAGCTTATTCGCTGCAGCTACACCCATGGTTTGCGTTTCATTGCCCACCTGTATTGCACAGCTCAAGCTGCTGGAGAGTTGGTTATACAACTGTCCCCAGGCATGGATGCCATCCTGCGATAACCCATTAACCAGGCTCTCTTGCGACAGCGAAAGGTTTTCATGCCTGCGCTTACGACCATGGTGAACCTGAAAGGCCTGAGTCTGAACCTGAGGGTGGGCAAGATACTGCTCAATCTGTTCGTCGCTGGCGCTGTCTACAAACTGAGCCAGCGGCTCAAAGCAGTCACCAAAGCGCTTACTGTAACTCTGCAGCGAACCATCCAGTTTCAGCGCTGCATCATTCTGACTGTCGACTGACAATAGACAGTTTGTATAGGTATAAACATTGCCCAGCAGGTTGCCCGCGTGCTCAGCGTGAATGGCTATCTTCTGCGCTGCACTTATTGCATCAGGGCCGGACAGGTTTGCATTGAGTGCCTCAACTGCTGTGAGGATTGTTTCCAGTTCCTGCAGATCGCTGCGCAGCTGTGGATCTTCGCAACCATTATATTCCGATTGCAGATCCCAGGAAGGACCACTGATCTCAACGTCTACTGTCATATCACCTTCAAATTGTGAAAAAGTGCGGAATTAGACCTTATCCGGCTTAAAGGTCCAATAGCTATTGGCAAAATAGTTGGCCATGGCGCCAGGAATAATACTCACCGCCTGGGCCAGGATCTCAGGTTGTGAAGGCCAGGTCATCCGCATCACCACAAAGGCGCTGAAACTCACGGCAAGCGTCACTAACGAAACCAGATTGAACTTCAGTCCGCGCACCCGTTTGCGCGTTGTTATCTGCCGATCGCGGAAGGTCCAGTAATTGTTCAGGAAGAAATTCCAGACAATAGAGGTTTCAATGGCCAGCGCAGAGCTCAGATAGACATTCAAACCCGAAGACAGCAGCAGTTGAAAACACCCCAGATTAATCACTACGCCACTCAAACCTGTCAGCGCAAACTTCACAAAAGTCTTGCGTGACAACAAACGAAGCCACCAGACGTGCAGAAAAAACTCCACTATGTCCCGTCGCCCCAGCTTGGTTGTACCGCGTGTTCTGTCGCTGAAACGGATAGGGACTTCAGTGATTCGCGCATCAGAAATCATCAGAGCGTGCAGCAGTGCTACCTGAAAGACATAACCGGAAGGGGGTAGACGCAATGGCAGCGCCCGTCGCAGAGCGCTGACACGAATGGCTTTGAATCCCGCTGTACAGTCTGCAACACGATAGATACCTGCGACATAGCGGGCAAACAGATTACCGCAACGCGACAGTAGCCGTCGCTTCACACTCCAGCTTTCATCGACTTCACCACCGCTGGTGTATCGCGAACCAATCACCACATCGTGCTCAGGCAGAGAGGCAACAAGTCGGCTCACATCGTCCGGGTTGTGGGAGAAGTCTGCATCCATCTGCACCACAACATCTACGGCATCTAAGGCATTGTCGTCAGCGCTATTTAAAACATGCATGAACCCGCGCGTATAGGCTGAGCCCAGTCCGCGTTTACGGCCTGTTAACAACTTCACCCGGTTGTCGACCGCAGCCATATCCAGCACCTGGGTGGCAGTGCCATCAGGAGAATTGTCATCAACAACCAGTACAGAAAAGCTGCAGCTTTGTTCGTCATCAAAAGCTTTTAACAGTGCCATCAACATTGCACGTATGTTTTCGGCTTCGTTGTAGGTGGGTAACACCACACATACTGACACCTGGTCGCTGGAAATTTCGGCAGAGGTGAGAGGTTGGTGGCTCAATGTAAAGATCAGTAAGACGGGGCGACCGTTATACCTCAGCCACTACCACTTGTCATGGCACACGCCAAAGCGTTAGCCTGCGCCCCGGCAGCATAATCGAGATTTGCAAAAAAGCAGCCAGAGTTGCCGGATATCGGAGAATAATAATGACAATAAAACGCTTCCTGCTTTGCTGCAGTCTGACTGCCCTTCTGCTCACCCGGACAACCTCAGCTGACACCGGATCCTCAGGCACAGAACAATGGTTTGTCGGTATCACCAGTTCGATAGGAGAAGTAAAGATAGAGAACATCTCCGCCAATATCGGTACAGGCGAAGTCATAGGCGGGGAACGTGACGGACAGATTGAAGACACGGAAATCGACGACTACACCGCTGGATTCGGCTTTTCAGTTGGCCGTCGAATTGGCTACTGGCAGCTGGCAGCTCAATACATCTATCGCTATCGCACAGATTGGGATGTGGTTGCAGCCACGCCTGCCATTCAGACAATTACCAATGTTTTCACCAACGTGGAAACGCATACTCTGTTGATCAACGCAGCACGGCGCGGACCCATTACACAACACTGGTCCTGGGAGCTGGGTGCAGGCATGGGATACGTCCACCATCGCATGGATTCACAATACATAGAACGCGAAGTGCCAGGGGTAAGCGGAGAACAGGTTTTCAAAGACCAGCGTCGCAATGGCGGCTTCAGTTACAATTTCTTTGCCGGCGTAAGCCGTGAGTTTGGCCGCAACTGGACCCTGAACATACGCACCAGCTATATTGACCTGGCCGAGTTGAAAGCCGGTTCCTTTCCCGACCGCCCGGTTCGATTAAGTGCAGATCAGGAATCAGTCGAACTGCAGTTTTCAATCGAGCGGGATCTGTAACAGGGTATTGCGAGGTCGCCGCGCCGTTTCTCAGCCAGCGTCGCCGGTCTCATAGAGCAGGGCATTACCTTTCTTCCCTACTATTTCAGTTACCCCGGCGTGGCGCAGGCAATAGGCCATTTTCTGCGCGATATCTAACGGCTCATCTAAGGCAGCCGCCAGATCCCGGGTATCAAAGGGCGACGGCAGCTCCATCTGCAGAAAGTTAAACAGATCTGCCATGTCCTGCAGGCGCACCCCTTCAACAATACCGAGCAGGTGTTTTTCTTTGACCCGCCAGCCGCCACGACGTCTGTTTTTCTTCGGATCAAAAACTCTGATCTCACGAACCTCTGTGAGCACTGCCTCAACAGAAAAGTTAGGATGGTTGAGCATCTGCGGTAGATAAACAAGCTCATTCACAATGTGGATCAGCGAGCCACGTTTCGGTGACTTACGACTGGCCGGCTTTGCGCTGCGGTCTTCAGGCTGTTTAACTATGGTAGTAGTGCGTGCAATCGGATGCACCAGAACCACAGGGCCAACTTCGGCCAGCGCCGCCATCTTGCGTCGCAAACCGCTGAAACTACCGGTCTGAATTTCATACATGATGCCATTGCGCACAGCATCAGCAACAAAGGTCTGCACGGACACTTCCTGCTCACCACCATTTGCAGAATAGGCAGCTTTCAGCGCGGCATGCAGGGGGCCTTCGTTTAAAACACCAATGGACATAGGTTCTGCTGGACATGACTCTATTTCAGGCGAAGTACTGTACCGCAATTTCCCGAGTTGCTCACACCGCTGCCTATGCCATACTGAGCGCTCAACAGAAGCATCTTTGGGAGAAGAGATAATGAGCGCAGACGGCACCTGGAATACCACTATGAACACTCCAATGGGCGCACAGAACGGCACCCTGCATCTAACCAGTGACGGTGGCAATCTGACCGGCAAGCTCGCCGGACCACAAGGCGAAATGGAAATCACAGACGGCACCATCGACGGTGACAATCTGAGCTGGAAAGCCTCTATCACATCCCCCATGGCCATGATTCTGGAATTCAATGCTGTCGTGAGTGGCGACGAGATCAACGGCAACGTCAAGCTTGGTGCATTTGGTGATGCAACCTTCACCGGCACCCGCGCTTAATCAAGCGGTATGAGCTGGGAGGAAGAGATTCGTGAACTGCAGGCGCGTGAAGCGCTTGCTTTCGAGATGGGGGGCGCTGAAAAGGTTGCCCGCCAACACGAATTCAACAAGCTGACAATACGCGAACGCATCGGCGTCATCAGCGACGCAGAATCTTTTCACGAAATTGGCACCCTGGCTGGTGTTGGCGAATACGACGACCAGGGTGAGCTGAAAAAATTCACCCCTTCAAACTTTGTTTTTGGCACCGCCGATATTGATGGTCGTCCGGTAGTCCTGTCCGGCGACGACTTCACTGTTCGCGGTGGTTCTGCAGATGCATCTATCGCAGGTAAAAGGCTTCGAGCTGAAGGTCTGGCTGTTGAACTGCGACTACCTCACATTCGTTTGGTAGACGGCATGGGCGGCGGTGGCTCGGTGAAGACCATTGAAATGGCCGGACGCACCTATATTCCAGAAGTCCGGGGCTGGGAAACCGTGGTCACACAGCTGGGTGTGGCGCCATCGGTTTCATTGGCTCTGGGTTCCGTGGCTGGCATCGGCGCAGCACGTGTTGCTACGTCCCACTACAGTGTGATTGTTCGCGACAGCGCACAAATGATGATTGCCGGTCCTGCGCTGGTCGACTGGGCAAGCCTCGGCGATGTAACCAAAGAAGAGCTGGGGTCCTACAAAATACACACACGCAACGGCGCAATCGATGATGAAGCCGCAAGCGAAGCTGAAGCCTTTGCCATGGCAAAGCGGTTTTTGTCTTATTTACCTTCCAGTGTGGATGAGCTGCCCCCGATCACGGATAGTGACGACGACCCTGAACGAACAGACGAAAAACTGATCGACATCGTGCCGAAAGACCCGCGCAAGGTCTACAAAATGCACGACGTGCTTGAGTCCGTATGTGACCAGGGTTCATTTTTTGAGATTGGACGCAAATGGGGGCGTTCGCTCATCACGGGCCTGGCCCGGTTGAACGGTATTCCAGTGGCGATCTTTGCAGAAAACCCTCGTGTTTACGGCGGCGCCTGGACCGCTGATGCGTCGCGTAAACTGATCCGCTTCTGCGACCTTGCATCCACCTTTCATCTGCCATTGATTCATCTGGAAGACTGTCCGGGTTTTCTGATTGGCAAGCAGTCTGAAGAGGAAGCTACCATTCGCTATGGCTCTGCAGCACTGGCAGCCCTTGGCCAGAGCAATGTGCCGTTCTGCTGCATTGTGATTCGTAAAGCTTTTGGCGTTGCCGGTGCGGCAAATCATAAACCCGGCAGCCATCATTTCCGTGCCGCCTGGCCTTCCGGAGATTGGGGTTCGTTACCTATTGAAGGTGGCATTGAGGTTGCTTACAAAGCTGAACTGGCTGAAGCGGCAGACTATGATGAGCACCTGACAAAAATCAAAGATCGTCTGAATCGCCTGCGGTCTCCTTACCGCTCAGCTGAGTTCTTCGAAATAGAAGAGATCATAGACCCACGAAAGACCCGATCTTATCTGTGTCGTTGGGCAAAGCTGGCACGCGGGGCATCCCGTCCTCAAGCACCCAGTTTCTGGTACCGACCCTGAAGGACGCTGTCTTGCTTATCTCCTACAGAATTTCATGTTTTGCCCTTCTGCTGCTCAGCACAACGGTTGCACAGGCACAGACACAGTGCACCAATGATGGCCTTTTACGCAGCGTCACAGTTGTCTATCCGCAACAGGGACAACCTTTACCGTGTGAAGTCAGATACGAAAAACCAGCAGAAAACCAATCGATGACGCTATGGAAAGCAGAAAATCAGGCAGGTTTCTGCGAGGCTCAGGCTGAGAAATTTATTGCCAAACTGCAGGATATGGGTTGGTCGTGTAGAGCCGACAGTAAAATTAATTCTCAAGACGGAGATTAAAGCCACCTATGTCGCAGGAATACCGACAGCATTCATTCAAGCGACCGCCTGGCGCAACAGAAATATTGTTAGTACGCCACGGCGAATCCAGAGCCGCATCCGAGGACAACCCCTTCCCGCTCGTTGATGGCCAGGGCGACCCGGAGCTTCACCCGAATGGGTGGGAGCAGGCAAGGCGCGTGGGCGAACGTCTTAAAAGTGAGCCTATTGATGCCGTGTACGTGACGAACCTGCGCCGTACCCATGAGACTGCAGAGCCGCTGTGCAAGCACCTGAACATCAATCCGATCGTTGAACCGGATCTGCGTGAAGTACACCTGGGTGAGTGGGAAGGCGGTCTGCTGAGAATGAAAGCAGCCCAGGAAGACCCGATTTATCACCAGATGCGTATCCAGCAGCGCTGGGACGTTATCCCTGGCGCTGAGGGTTGGGATGCGGTTAACAAACGGGTGTCAGCCGGCCTGGCGCGCATCAAAGCCGCGCATCCCGATCAACTGGTTGTTGCTGTTGTACACGGCGGCATTGTCGCCCACATTCTGGCCCATGCCAGCGGTGCCCGGGCGTTTGCGTTCCAGGGTGCGGACAACGGCTCCATCAGTCATATTGTGCTGATGGATGATCAGATTATCGTGCGGCGTTTTAACGATGTATCACACCTGCTGGGCACACTGCATGATGGTAGCGGCGGAATGACATAAGCGGGCATCAGCCGCGTCACAAACAATTCACCTAAAGCTTCTTCGCCTCTATCGTCGTGGAGGGTTGCATCACCAGCATGTTGTTCGTATCCGGGTCAAACTGCACCACCACATCCGGCACGCTGTCGAAGTGGAAACGCCCGCCTAATTCAGGCACCAGTTCATAAGTCGGTTGTCCAGGAACAACCACATGCAGTACAGACCCTTTCTGCACAACAGAGAGCACTGCAATGGGTGTGGCATAGTCACCAACCCACTGTGCCAGCCAAGATGGATCTTTCATTTGCGCATCAACCTGCTTATCAAACACGATAGGCTCGGCCGTGGGTTCTGCTCGAATCGAGATCGTCGCAATATCACCATTAACGTTGTGATGAAACTGCGCAAGGTGATTACGCATCGCGGTATCCTGAGCTTTGGCAGAACTTTTCCACACATCATAGTGCCAATGGTCCAGCGGTACATCCATGTCGTTATACACAAGCTGCAGCTGGTCACCGTTCTGCTCAATCCGCAGTGGCCCGTACCCCTGATGGACATATTCTCCAACGTACGCATTAAGCTTGTGGCTGGGTTTGGTTTTCAGCTTCCGTCTCGGATCATCCCGCTCGGTGCTATTCACTGTCTCTGCGTTGTTCTTTCGTGCCAGCGCCTGACCTAACCAGTCTTTTTGCGGATGATCCAGCAGCCTGTCTACAGCGGTGAAGCTGAGCCATTGGGGCAGTTCAGTATTGGCATTGGCAAACGCAACCACACCCAGATCCTGCTGAGGAAACAACATGACATTGGTAATGAACCCATCAATACCACCACTATGGTGCACAATCTTCTTTCCCTGATAAGAGCCTACTATCCATCCCAGACCGTAAACAGGCGGCGTAAACTCCTGATTCGAAGGTTCAGAGCCCATTGGCATGTGGTACCCCTGTAAGTCGTCAAGCGTCGTCGTACTTAGCAGCTGATCACCCTCAAACTGACCTTGTGCAAGATTCAACTTCAGCCAGTTAGCCATTTCATTGATTGAAGAGTTCACTGAACCCGCGGGACCAATCAGATCAAGGGGCCGAAACGGAATTTCTCTGACGTCACCGTCATCAATTAGATAGGGCCGCGCAAAATTGTCATCCTGTTGAGATTCTGTGACGGAAAAATTGGATCGAGTCATGTTCAACGGATCCAGCAGCCGGGATCGCATCAGATCTTCCCAGCTCGACTCTTGCGCCACTGTTGCCGCCAGAACCCCGGCCGTCATAAACATCAGATTGTTGTATTGAAAACGACTGCGCGGTGCGGCGGTCAGCGGCAGATATTCCAGACGACGAACGGCCTCTTCCCGTGATGTAGACGTATTGTTGTACCACATCAGATCATGGCGTGGCATTCCGGTACGGTGGGTAACAAGGTCACGAACAGTGGTTTGAGACGCAACGCCCTCATCAGCAAGCTTAAACTGTGGCAGGTAGTTGCGCACCGGGTCATCCCATGACAACCGTCCAGCCTCAACCAACATGCCAAGCACCATTGTGGTCATGGCTTTTGTGGTTGAGCCGATTGCAAACAGTGAATCCGCTGTCATCGGCAGATTGTTTTTAACATCGCGCAAGCCGAATCCGCGCGCGTAGATCAACTCGCCTTTATAAACGATACCAATTGCAGCGCCAGGGGCCTGGAAATCGATCAGCGCCTGCTCCGCAGTTGCTGCCAGGTCTCCCAGCGCCTCCAGCGCAGATCCAATTGGATCTGCTGGGATAAGATTGAAGGCAAATGTTCCACCACTCTGGCTGAACAGACCAGACAAAGAATCGATTTGTCTGCCATCTTCCGTGAGTGCCAGTTCGCCAAGAAAAGAAGGGTTCCCAGGCACACCGTCAATAACAAAGGCAACAGACGTCAGGTCATTCCTTGCAGAAATCAGCAAATCTTTTAGTGGGAGGTTTTTTGCACCCTGGGCGGGGATGCTGATCGTACCAGACAACTGATTGTTGTTACCTTGCAGCACCACTTCGATGTCCAGATGCTGGTTAGGTAGCTCGATACGCCCCTGCCATGTACCTTCAAGCGCAGGTACAGCGCCAACGCCGCTGGCGAAAATGAAACCTGCAAGCAGCACGATAGCCTGCCATCCGGTAACGCGAACCCTTGCAGAATCTGATTTCATGACGTGCCCTCCACAGCCTCGAAACACAATATCCGGATTCAGGTGTAAGGACAATTTGCCTGAGACTGGTTTGTTCGGGTTTCTTGCATGCCGCCTCCGAAACTATTATATTCCTTGGAATGTTTATATCTATTAACGCGGAATTCTTATGATTCGACTATCAGTGAATTTCATGACACTGCTCGCGCTCCTCTACCTCACCTCGGGTTGCAACGGGCCGCTGGGTCCAATACCCGGTAGCAAACTTTCTGGAACCGTCTCCGACAAGGCCATTCAGGATTGGTCATTTGCAGCAGATATAGACGTAATCCAACTGGAAACCCGGCCGAAAGATCCACACTCAGTCAACACCTGGGTTGGGGTCCACGAGGGAAAACTATATATCCCGACATCACTTATTCGGGGTGATGCTGAGCCCAACAATCGAGACTGGGTAAAGCACGTGATGATGGATCCCAAGGTGCGGCTGAGGATAAATGGCACAATTTATCCTGCCACAGCAAGCAGGGTGATAGATCAGGCGCTGGTGGATACCGTCAGAAAGCAGCTGTTGCTCAAATACGCTGAAGAGCCTACTGAGCACAGCAGCGCAGCCTGGCTGTTTATGCTGGAGAGTCGCAGTTCATGAGTAGCCAGCGCACCCGGGAAGAGGAGATTTTGACCTGGTGTGGTGTGATCGCCCAGCTGTCGCGGACACGCGCCAGAAAGATAATTGCTGATGCGAAGCTACCTTATCCTCTGTTCATTCTGTTGCGACATTTCTGTCATAACCCTGAACGCAAGTGGACGGTGTCACAGTTAACTGATGCTTTTGAAACCGGACAGCCCGGTATGACCAAGCGCGTGCAGAAGCTGATTAATCTGGGCTATCTGGCGACAACTCCTGACTCGCATGACGCGCGCATCAAGTGGATTCACGTTACCGCAAGTGGCCGCGCACTGCGTGACGAGTTACTGAACACATTGGTGCCGGACCAGGCTTCTTTGTTTGCCGACTGGAAAGAGCGCGACATTGAGGACCTTCATCAGCACCTGTTCAAGCTCAAAACCTACCTGGATGAGAACCGCGACCGGATCATCACAGGAAATTCATACTCTATGCGTTAAGCTGTTCGTTTTAACCTAGAGGACCCATTACAACTATGTCTTTTGAACTGCCCGACCTGCCTTATGCCGACGATGCCCTTGCACCGGTGATTTCCGCTGAAACCATTTCTTATCACTACGGCAAACACCACCAGGCCTATGTTAATAACCTCAACAAACTGATTGCTGATACAGAACAAGCTGACGCATCCCTCGAAGAAATTATAATCGCCAGCGAAGGCGGCTTGTTTAACAACGCCGCGCAAGTCTGGAACCACACGTTTTACTGGCATTGCATGACGCCAGGCGGCGCGCCAATCGAACCAGGCCCGCTGCACGACGCAATCGAAAAGAGCTTTGGCTCCATGGACAAACTCAAAGAGGAGTTTATCTCGGCAGCCGCTGGCAACTTTGGTTCCGGTTGGACCTGGTTGATTGCCGGCGACAATGGCACACTGGAAATCGTCAACACCAGTAATGCAGACACTCCGCTGGCACACGGTGCACAGCCGCTGCTCACTTGTGACGTCTGGGAACATGCTTACTACATTGACCATCGCAACGCGCGGGCAGACTATCTAGAAGGCTGGTGGGACCTCATAAACTGGCCGTTTGTTGCCAGCCAGCTCTGATTCCAATTTGAGTTGAAACAAAGCCTCCACACAGGCCTGCAGCTGACTGCGGGTCCTGCTGGAGGCGCCTTCCTTGCGGATTGTGCCTATCGCCTGCGCTATCCTGCGGCGCAGATCTTCAGGGATCTGATCCATGACATTTTCCTGGTCCTGCATCTGCGCAGACATCACGCTGCGCAGCGCATGATTTCGTTCGCGCACCAGATCATGGTGCAGCCAGGCGCGGCCTAAGAACACCCACGGGAAGTTCGCTGCATCAAGCGGACCAACCTGCACAAGCTTCCCGCCCAGCTGCTGCCCGAGCACCTTGGTTTTTGCGAGCTCATCGGATGCAAACCAGCTACCGAGACTGCCTACCGCAGCCCCTACTGCCGTACCGAGCAGTAGCGAAGCACCACCGAGCAGCGCATCAATCCCAAACCCGGCCACTGCCCCGGTCATAGCACCGGTAATCAGCAATTGTGTCCTCGACAGGCCAAACAATGCCCAGCCTTCTTCGCTGAAGAGATCTATATCCAACAGCACCAGATCAGTTTCGTCTGCACGCATGCGGTCATGTCGGTAGATACTCTGCACCTGCTGGCGCGCCCGTTGTTCACGTTCGCGAATACGCTGCAGAAGCGCATTACGCAGAGATTGAGCCACCCCGTCGGTCGCGTCACCTTCGTCGACAAACTGTTGTCCGGTGTACGACAGACAAGCGATCAACGCATCCGCAACTTCCGTCGCGCTACGATGCAGACGCCGGCTGCGCTCAGACCGCAGTGCCTTGATCGCGGCTTCCATATCTGAGCGCCAGGCTTCATTGAGCTCGGCAAACGCGCGCAACAGATTGGTACGTGTATCAAAGTCTGCAAGCATGGCATTAAAGACACGCACGATCGAAAAATACTGGTCCAGGGCACGTCGCCATTGCTCCTGATAGTCCCCTTCGCCGATCAGATTGATCAATGCCATACGCGGCTGGCCGGTCCATTGCAGTATCTGCATTTCAACCTCAAACTCCGGCCCATATGGCTTTGAGCCATCCACTACATACAATATGCCGGCGCCGTCCAGAATGGGCTGCAGGAGCTCACACTCGTCTGCAAACTTCGGGTCGTCGCGATGTTCTGCAACAAAAGCCCGCACCACATCCACCCTGTTGCTGGCGTCTTCCACATGGGCTTCCAGCCACTGTAAAACACGGTTTGCCCGCTGAAAGCCCGGGGTATCAACAAGCGTGTAAAGGAGTTTGCCATCAACACTGAAGTCATAATGGGTGGCTTTCCTTGTTGTACCCGGCTTCGAGCTGATGGCAATGTCTTCGTTTTCAGCAAGCGTGGCGACAATAGAGCTTTTGCCCTTGTTCGGCTGTCCAACCACGGCAAAATCAGGCATCAGTAAATCCGCCAAAATTCATGACATAGGTACCAGGATCCTGCAACTGTGCAACTGTTCGAGCCCAGACTGAGACGTCGCCTGATTCAGCAGGCCTGCTTTCAAGACCCACCGGAACAACGGCAATGGAGCAGGATTTACCCACCTGTTCACGTAACGCAGATAAGACGTCGAGGAACTCCAGCAACGGCGGCTCCCAGCTCTTTGTGAATACAACCACCTTTTTGTACCGCGTCGGAAGGCTGTTCAAGACACTGCTCAGCTCCGCATCTGAAGATGACGCACTCAGCCATGCAATATCTGCTGTGCGCAGTTCAGATTCCGAAACCGCACCGTTCCAGACCAGTATGTACGCATCCGCAAACGATGTTGCAGTCTGCAGATCAGAAACACCCGACTCCTGCGCCTCAGTTGGTTCAGGGGTGTGTGACTGCTGCCCCAGATCAACAACCGGAGAAATCAATCGGTCCATCAGCGCGGTAACTTCAGAGTGTTCCAGCAGATAAGTGCGAGTTGCGCGCTTAAACCGCCAGCCGGCGAATAACAACAGCAGCAACCGAGGCAGGAATCCCCAGATTAACAAGCTCATCAGCACATACTTCCACCAGGTACCCAGCAGCGCGACCTGCTCAACGCCGCTCGGTGCGGCCAGGCGAAATATTCGCGAGGCTTCTACAAGATCCGCATCTGGCGCTGCAGCCGGCCAGAGGCTGGCCCAGGGGAATGCCACCATGTTAAACAGGCTATATATAGAACTGGATTCAACGGCAAGCGTTGTGCTCCAGCCGAAAGCCAGATCGCTGACCGACACAAGGACAACCAACGCCAGCACCGCGCCAATATAAAAGCCAACGCCAAACAACTGAGAAAAAACCACAACCTGCCAGAAGCCCAGCCTGCTGCGAGCATCTGCCTGACCATAAAACCCGGTGAATTGCAGACCCGCATAACGCTCAAACAGATCCAGTGTCCAGCGACCGGGACTCATCCAATGCGGTAACAGCGCCATTGCATTCAGACCAAAAGCCTGCAGCAGACAGAACATCACTGTCAGCAGAAGAAAAATAAAAGGCAGCAGAACCAGAACACCCAGCAGTGCGAGCAGATTAATAGGGTAGTCACCTTCAAATGTCAGCGCCAGACTGCCTACACCCACGCCGATAAGCAGCCCGCCAGCCAGCAACAGCCCGGATAATGTGCGGCGGACTTGCAGCACACGCCGACCAAGATCCGCAGACGCGGGGCGTTCAATCGCCTGCCACCAGAGCAGCACTTTTTTTAACGGATCTGCATCGGTCTGATGCTGGCCGATCGCGCGATCACGTTTGAGCCGATCGAGATCAGCCCGATCACTGTCTCGTTCCAGCCACTGATGGATGTCTGCGGCCTGGGCAAGCAGGGGCTGCCGATCAGTCACGGAGCGAGTCGGCTTCAACGTCGGATGCTGGTTTAACAGACGCCTGCAATAAAACCTCAACGACCTCAGACAGATGCGCGGGCGGTAGCGTCTTCAGTTGAGCCATTAACTCATACAACTCAGCTGCGCCTGCATGAAATTGTCCAGGCAATCCGTATGCTTCGAACGTGCTGGCAATCTCACGCATTTCACCAGCGAAACGCCAGGCTTTCCTTGAAGTAGCCAGGGCGGTTTTTTCACTTCGTTCCGCCAGCCCGGGTTGCGAGCGCTGCCATTCCTGCTGCAACGTTGCTGTTACTCCAGCAGCTTCCGCCAGGCCATTGACCGCCAGCAGGAGTGCGCTTGATCCTTTTGTATATGCGGCATAGGCCATTTTCAATGCAGACGCTGCGCTGGTGTTTCCCTGCATGACAATCGCCTGCAGGTTGGCGCCGTCGAACATTGCTGCTATTTCGGAAGCGCGCCCACCGCAGAGATACAGGCGCGTAGATCCTGGCTGACGAGCCGGCGGTCCAATAATGCCGCCATCCACATACCTGCTACCAAAAAAGCCGGCAATTTTTTCCGCGGTGGCAGGCGCTACCGCGTTGGCGTCCACAAAAGTACCGGTGAAATGCGCCTGGTGCACCTGCTGAGCGACGGAAAAAGCAGCATCAGGAGGACACACTGAAATAATCACATCAACGTGTGTACACAGCTTTGCCAGATCATCAAAGTCAGTGAACGCTTTGGCGCGCACCTGGGTCGCCTCGCTCCGACCTGAACTCAGCCAGGCAACTTCGTGTCCACTTTGCTGCAGGCAAAGACCAACCGTTACGCCCATATCACCCGGGTGTAGAATGCCCACTTTCATTTCAGCGCCTCCTAGCGACGATAATCCAGGGGGGGTTCACGGTCACCCAGCAGAGCTTCATACACAAAGTCTTCTCCCCGGGCGAGGACAAACTCTGCTCGCGCAGCAGCGATGGCCTGAGGGTCCTGCATCAGATCAACAGCAGTTTTTGCCAGCAGCCGTGACGCCAGTAACATACCTTTATGGCCGATACTCATGCCACCTGCGGCAACCGCCTGCCAGCTGTGCGCAGGCGTACCCGGCACCCAGGTTGCTGTGTTGAAGCCAACCGTCGGTACCAGCCAGCTGACGTCACCAACGTCGGTGGAACCCATGCTCTGACGCAAAACAAAAGCCTGTATCTGACTTTGCGAACCCAGAGATAGCGTGGGGTTCAGCAACGTTGCATAAATCTCCTCGGCAAACTTCTGTTCCGCCGGGGTATAGCTGATGCCGCCTAATGCTCGGAGGTTGTCATCTACCATTTTCGCCAGGGTATGGTTGGGCAGCACCGGATAGTTACCGTGCATCACTTCCACATCAACTTCTGTCTCTGTGCCCATTGCGGCCGCTTGCGCTGCATTCACTACCCGGTCAAAAAGCTCTACTACCTGTACCGGGTCAGGATGCCGCACGTAGTAATAAACCTGCGCTTTTTCCGGCACAATATTCGGCGCATCACCACCATCGGTAATGACATAGTGAATGCGGGACGTTTGCGGGACGTGCTCGCGCATCATATTGACCATGTAATTCATCGCTTCAACACCATCAAGTGCAGAACGGCCTTTGTCTGGTGCGGAAGCGGCGTGAGCTGCGCGACCTCTGAATGTGAAACGGCCACTCTTGTTGGACGTGGTGGAATACGGCGCCGCAGAGTTTGCGCTGCCTGGGTGCCAATGCAGCATCACATCCACATCATCAAACAAACCTGCCCTGGCAAGATAGACCTTGCCTGACCCACCTTCTTCAGCCGGAGTCCCAAACACTTTCACTGTGCCGGGCTGCCCCTGGGATTCCAGCCATTGCACAATGGCAACTGCAGCGCTTGCTGACGCAGCACCAAACAAATGGTGCCCACAGGCATGGCCCGCCCCGCCCTGCTGCAGTGGTGATCTGGAGGATTGTGCTGCCTGACTCAAACCTGGCAAAGCGTCAAATTCAGCAAGAATACCAATGGTGGGTCCGCCGCTGCCAAAACTGGCAACAAAGGCAGTGGGTATGTCGGCAACGCCGGCAGAAACTGCGAATCCAGCATTCTTGAGATAATCCTGCAGCGCCTGACTGCTGTTGTACTCCTGATACCCAACTTCAGCGAGACTCCAGATCTTGTCCGCCAGAGCGATGCTCGCCTGGGCTTGAGCCATCACTCTGTCTTCAACGTCCGCTGCAGCAAACGCGGGCGGAGAGAACAGTCCGAATAAAGTCAGACACACTATTATTGTTTGACGGTTGCTGAAGTTCATCACCTGTAACTACCACAAAAGTTGTGTATAAAAGACGCTAGTCTAGCAGCTTTGTTTGTTCAGTTTAGGTTCAGGCAGGTGCCGCAATGCTAAGAGTAACTATACGTCCGCTGCTGGTGGACAACTGCAGAGAGATCCAATGACTGACCTCGCCAGAAGAGCCCTGTCCGCGTTAGCCCTTGCCATCGTGCCATTGTTGCTAAACCTGAGCGCCACAGCGCTACCCCATTCCGGTGAACGCGTTGACAGCATTTCGGCGGTCTCTTCCGAAAGCACCTGGGAAGTGCTGGACTATCGGCACGTGGTCGTAACCCTCGATAGTCAGCAACGTTACCTGTTGACGCTCAGCCACATGTGTCCAAAACTCGCGGTCGCCGCCAAGCTGGGTATAAGCACATCGGGAGACGCAGTTTATGCAGGATTCGACTACATCACTGCAGATGGAGAACGTTGTCTGATCAAAGGCATCTCGCGTTTGCGGGTTTAACGCTCAGACATCATCTGAGTGCTTTTTCCATCGCATAGTTGTGGATAAGTACGCCACCCACTTTTAAATCGCGCCGATGTTTTTCGACAAAACCCCGGCGCAGAAAAAATCTACGCGCCGCTTCGCTGGCTTCGGTAAAAAGGCGTGTCAGCTGCTGTTGTCGTGCATGCAGTTCGATCTGCTCGTAAAGGCTGATCGTAATCCCGGTACCTGCAACAGAAGGTAAGGCATACAGCATGTCGATATGACCGTCACATTCGAGGTCAATAAATGCCACCACCTGGTTCGCTTCATCAACGGCAACCAGAGTCAGACGTCCATCAGCGTTCATCGCAGCGAACTGTTCTAACGTGGGCGCGTTAGCTAACCATGCCGTGACCTGTTCCGGCAGATAATCGTTCGTCGCAATTGTGCGGATCGAGGTTTGAAAAACCTGCGCAACGGCCGAAGCGTCTGCAGATTCGTATAAACGGATGGTCAAGCTCATAAGCTGGATCTACACATGCGCCAATACATGCGCCAATGAAATTTTCTTCTCAGCATGATGCCAGAAGCAGGTTCAGGCAAACTAGGCTAATATCTCCCGGCTAACAACCTAAAGGGGTTAACCATGAACTGGCAGGAATATGAGTTAGAACAGGCACGGTTACTGGCTGATGCACAGGCACACGCTGCCTCTATGCCTCTGGAAGATATCGATGTTGCCCACTGGGACATCATGCGTAACGATACCATCTGGCCTTACTTCCAGCGTTTACGCAACGACGCCCCGGTTTATCACCACAAAAAGAGTATCGTCGGACCTTTCTGGTCTGTCACCGACTACGAGTCGATCAAAGCCGTTGACACAAATGCCGCTCAGTTCTCCTCGGAGCCAACCATAGGTCTCAACGATGTTGGCCCGGATAACAGTGCGTCCAGCTTCATTTCCATGGACGATCCTCAACATGCGGTTCAGCGCAAAGCTGTCGCCCCGGTGGCGGGGCCGCGCAACCTGGCGGCGCTGGAACCTCTCATACGTGAGCGCGTGATTAATATTCTGGACAGTCTGCCGATTGGAGAAACCTTCAATTGGGTCGATAAGGTCTCCATAGAGTTGACCACACAGATGCTGGCAACGTTATTTGACTTTCCTTTTGAAGACCGACATATGCTGACGCGCTGGTCGGACGTTGCCACATCTCCACGCAAGGCGGGTCTCTGGAACACGCTGGAAGAGCGCCAGGCAGAACTGAACGATTGCCTGCAATATATGACCCGCCTTCGAAACGAACGCGCTGAGACCCCCGGCGGCCATGACCTGCTGAGCATGCTTGCCCACAACGAAGCAACAAGGGACATGTCAGCCGGACAGTTTCTGGGCAACCTGCTGCTCCTGATTATCGGCGGCAACGATACCACTCGCAATTCTATTTCCGGCGGTGTGCTGGCAATGAACAGATTCCCGGAAGAGTTTGAAAAAGTAAAAGCTGACCCGGCAAAAATACCAAATGCAGTGGCAGAAATTATCCGTTGGCAAACACCGCTGGCTTTCATGCGGCGCACAACAACAACAGATGTAGAGGTAGCCGGCACGGTCATCCCGAAAGGAGAACGTGTGCTGATGTGGTATGCCTCAGGCAATAGAGACGAGACTGTGTTTGAGGACGCCGACAAGCTCTCTGTCGACCGGCCCAACGCGCGAGCGCATCTGGCTTTCGGTTTTGGCGTACACCGTTGCATGGGTAATCGAGTCGCCGAGCTTCAGCTCAGACTGTTATGGGAGGAGATGTTGCAGAGGTATAGTCGCATCGAAGTCGTTGGCGCGCCGAAGCGCGCGATTTCGAATTTTGTCAGAGGCTACACGGAGTTACCTGTTAGATTGCACTCCTAGCCGAACCTTACCCTCATGCAGGAAGCAGGTTTTGGTGAAAAGAGTCAGGTCTAGCGGATTGGGCAAACGCACATTTTCAATCGACGGCAAGTTTTTATCTGACAGATCGTAGCTGCGATCAATCTGGCAAATAAACAGCATGACTAAGCTACGTTCGGACACAAACCTTTTCAGCAATCCAATCTGTTCAATCAGAGGAGGATGCTCACGTTTCTGATCCAGCAGTTGCAGATAATCAACCACCACAAAAGTGCCAGGGACCGCCTCTGCAAGTTGCTCGATAATGTAGGCAGCACTTAATTGATCTGATGCATCAAAAGTAAACGTTTGCGCAAATGCCTCAGCTTGCTCGCCGATTGCGGCAAAGCTTGCCCACATATCCTGTTTGTTGTACTCCAGCGAGAAGAACACGCTACGGTTACCCGCTTGCATCGCCGCCACCGCCATCTCCAGACACAACAGGGTTTTACCCTGTCCAGGTCGGGCGCCAACCAATACAAAATCGCCTGGATTGAGCTTTGCATTCAGAACAGCACCGGGCACCGGTGAGCTACGTTTTGCCATCAACAGGCTCCAGCTCGAAAAGCCCTGTTCACGGGCAATCTCGTCTAGCGCCTGGTGCAGTGGAATACGTTGCTCACGAGCCAGCAATCGTGCCTGGCGTCGAAGAACAAATAGGGGCGTTGAAAGAATCATGAAAACCTCCTGGTCCGAGTTTGATTCACAATCCCTCCTTATGCGATGCGCTCGAACTGTAAAGCGTTTTCTTTTGGATAACCCTGCACGATATGTACTTTCCCAACGGAGGGGGGAGGCGTGGGTATGAACGCCTGAGATCAGTATGGCGCAAAGTCAGATTAGAAAAAACCCTCTTCAGTAGCCCAGCTGCATATCTGCTGCGCCACTATCTGCGGAGATAACTCTGAATTATCAATCAACAGATGCGGCAGCGGCAAAGGCAATGTACCGCCGCTGTTGAGTTGGTGATGGGTTTCATGGTGACGTCGCCGCGCTTCGGAAGCCACGACATCCGCTTTGCTGGGCTTCGCCGCCAGGCGTTGTGGGTCAACGTTGCGCTGCTTTTTAACCGCTTCATCAGCAGACAATTCCACAACCAGAACTTCAGAGCCCGTCATTTGCCGCCATCGGCCTGCCAGGTCAGAAACCGCCTCAGCATCCGCTTCAAGATCAAAGGCCCACACCCAGGTCATTATCAACCCGGCAAGTTCACTGCGCGCAACCGATTGCACAATTGTATTCTTAAGCGTGTTGTTAAGATCGTCAAAACCTGGTGCGCCAAAGTCAAAAAATTTCAGCGCCAGTTCTATCGACATGTGGTTGTGCAACAGCGGAAAAGCTGTTGCTTCGGAAAATGCCTGACCAACCGTCATTTTGCCGACCGCGGGAGGCCCCACGATCAGCACCAGAGGTTTCACACGCTACCCTTGTATTTAGGTGGGCAGAAAGTGTACCGGATAACGAATAGTTGTGCGTTTCACATCACGCTCGCCAAAGTTGAACAAGCGGATACGATTGACAATTTTGTCGATCATCATTTGATCGGCAATCTCAGAGGCTACCACCTTACATTCGATGACAGCACCATTGGGGTCGATCACCAGTTCCAGAACCACTTCACCCTGAAGGGCGGGGTTGGAACGCAACGTGCGATTGTAAATGGCAAAGATGGCACCTTTGTTGGAATCAAACACGCGCCGGATTTCTTCAATACTGCGACTGCGGGGATCAGCAACCTGCTGTTTACGCACGCCACCCGTGCCTGCCACGTTTTCTGGCGCATCCACCTTCGTGGTCTGCCGGCCCGACAGGGCAACACCGCCGGTTTCACGCGACAGCGCGGCCACGTTAACACCCGAACTCCGCGTACTGTGTTTGGAGGTCAACAGGTTACGATCAATAGTGGCAGCTTCACCAGATCCTCTCTGGATCGCAGCTGTGTCCTGCAACTTGTCAACATCAACTGCTTCACGCATATCGGCAAATGCATCTTTAAACGCCAGCAGGCCCGATACAGATGCTTTTTCTTTGGCATCCGCTACCTTAGGCTCAACCTTGGGTTTAACCACTTCTTCTTTGGCCACCTCTTTAGGCACCTCAGGTTTAACCTCTTCAACTTCTTTCGGTGGCGGCGGTGGTGGCGGCTTGGGCTTTGGTTGTTCCATAACGATACGCGCCAATTGAGGTGGCAACGCTTCGAGTTCTTCGCGCTCTACTTCTGGCAGTGTCAGGAACGGCATAGGCAGTCCAACCACCAACAGCACGCCCAGACAGATCACCATCCACGACTTTAATACTTTGCGATCGGCGCGCTGGTTGTCCCAGGGCAGATCGAAATCATGTACTTTGGCTACTACGGTGCTCATGAGGCAGCCCCTTGACTGTTATCGGCAGCTGCCGCTGACAGTTCTTCTATGCTGGCTTCGCCGCCAACTTTATTCACAGCCAGACTGACCCGCGCAAAATCTGCTGTCTGACAGGTCATCAGAATTTTCTTCAGCAACCAGTAAGGCAGCTCTTTATCACCAATCACGGTGATTTCAAACCCGCCTTCGGGAATCTCACCACGTCGGGTCGCTTGATACTCAAGCTCCGACTGCAGCCCCGCTATCATAAGCTCCTCGGTGCCAAACAGGTCGGCAACTTTAGCCACAGAACGTCCCTGCACCACCAGGTCTTCTTCATCAACAGAAATCATCAGCTGGTTTTTCGGCTGTTTTTCCGAAGAGGAGTCCGGCAGTTTGATTTTAGAGCTGGTTTGTAACACTTCCACTTCTGAGGAGTTAACCATCAGGAAGAAAACCAGAATTGTGAAGATATCCATCAGCGACACCAGGTTGAGGCCCGCTGTTTTTGCTTTTCTATTCTGCCGCGCTCGCCGGCGCTGGGTATGGCCACTCACGACTTATCTCCCGCGGTTGGCTTCACGGCATCTGCGACCGATTGTTCTCCAGCTGGCGTATCACCCAGTGAAATCACCGGGAATAATTCAGCCTGAACAACGTCAAGCGCCTGCACCGCCGGGTACGAGCGCACTTTATCCATCACTGAAACCAGAGTCTGATAGCTGGTGTCTTCCTGCAACAGAACCGTAATGTCTTCTTTTTCCGGCATGCGGCGCTTCAGCTCCTGCATAACCAGAGACAGCTCGGCAAAGTTATGTTCACCATCAACGGCGGGTACATTCTTGATGACCCCACCTCGGCCGTCTGCAACAACCAGGCGATCAGCGTAAACGGCCACCTCAAGATGAACCGCCTCAGGGTCAAACTCACCAGATGCAGCCTGTCCTGTGGGGAAATTCAAGTCGATAACCGTAGTATGGGTAAACACCATCGACAGCAGCAGTACCGGCACCAGCACGATCATGAGGTTCATGAACGGTGTGACATCCAGGTCTGCAGCTTCGGTATGTTTCAATCGTCTGAGACGAACGCGATCCATGCTCACTTTGGAATATCCTCTGTGTTGTTCGCTTTACTTTGCTACTGCGGCTTTAGCGCTCACCTTGCCAGTGGCTTTAGCTGCTGCATCAGCATGACCTTCCAGCAGATTCACAAACTTAACGACAGCAATCTCTAACGACTCAACAATAGCGCTGGTCTTGCTCTGCAGCATGGAGTGAATCAACAGCAGTGGGATGGCTGCCATCAGGCCAAACGCGGTGGTATTCATGGCGATCGAAATACTCTGTGACAGAAGCGTGGCTTTTTCGGCAGGGTCAGCGTTGGCTACCGCGGTAAATGCGGCAATCAGACCGATAATGGTACCGAGCAGACCCAGGAGCGTTGCAATGTTTGCAAACGTTGCCAGGTAAGGTGTGCGGCGCTCAATATTCGGTAATGCCTCTAACAGCCCTTCTTCCATCGCAGACTCGATGTCCTGACGACGTCGCAGGTCGTTAGATGTACTTTGCTTGTTAACGCCATCCGCAACGATTCGAGCCATTGGTGACTTGGACTTTTTTGTCAGGTCAACAATTTCGCGAACGCGACGTTGCTTCAAGAGCGGCAACAGAGCGTTGTAGTCTTTTCGGTTAACGCGCATCTGCCGCGCAAGATAAAAATATCGCTCGAGCGCTATCGCCACACCAATGGCTAGAACCACAGCGATGGGATACATGAACGGGCCTCCTTCCTGGAAGAAACCCACAAAGGTTGCGTACATATCCATTTCTACTTCTCCTGATCTGGATTTTCTTTCAATCCCGACAGCGTATCGAAGTAGCCGAGCTCTCTTCGATACGCTGGTGGGTACAAACGCCGAAACACCTCTGCTTCGGTAAATTCCGCCTGTATCTCAATATCTGGCAAACCCTGTGGTTCACGCCAGGGTAAGATATAAAGCACTTTGGGTAATTCTTGGTTGCCGGAGATCACGGTTTCGTCAAGTTGCAGGAAACCGCCTGCAGATTGTGCTACCTGAGGCGCGGTTTCAGGGCTTTCGGCCGCTTTTTGCGCCGGTTCTGACACCGATTCCTGAGCAGTCACGGAGACGGCTGAAAGCACAAAAAGCAAAGCTATCAACACTGTCTGGATGCGCAAAGTTGTCATTTATCTTCTCCGCTATCGCTTGGCAATAGCCGCTACGCGGCGTTCTAAATCCATCACCCAGCCGGCCACCTGTGGATTCGGGTCAGGTAACATGGTCTGGTAATCGTTGTACGCAGCAAGCGCTTCAGGCAATCGACCCATATACAGCTCAAAAAGAATGCCCAGATTCAGATAAGCATTTGCATACGTTGGGTTGCCATCGATACAACGCTGGTAATACTGCTGTGCCTGGGGAAACTCACCTTGTTTACGTGCCATCACACCAAGTTGCGTCAGCGCGTCACAATTGGCCGGGTTCGACTGCAGCGCAAGCTCAAAGGAGTGCTGTGCCTGTTCTGTATCATTCTGGGCAAGCGCAATCAGGCCAAGATTGACCCAGGGCCCGGCCAGCTCTGGTTGAGACTCGGCTAACTCCTGAAATAACACCTGCGCAGCAATGAGATTGTTGTCTTTCATCAACTCTATGCCACGATCAAACAGGGCCTGACTGCCTGTGTGCAGAGTTGGCGTGGGTACCGTTGGAGCAACCCGATCAATTTCACCCGCTTCGCTATCCTGCGGTACTGAAGAGGTGCTTACAGCAGGCGCTTCAACACCTTGTTTCGCATCACCATTAAAAGGTAAAGGCACAGTTGCGCAAGCACTTAGAAGGAAACACCAGGCTAACAAACCAATTCTAGTGGATTGCATTGGCATACCTCACCTCGTTTTCCTGCTTGTTAAACCGACCCGGCATCAGACGAATCAGCTCGGCAAAAGATTTTTTCACCGCATCGTCGTAAGTACCGTTCCAGGCACGGCGCATGTTGATCTCATGCAGTTCAATCGCCTGCTCCTCAAAGGGGAAGGCCTGCTCTTCCAGCAGAATTTCATACTGATCCAGTTCAAGGGCGGAAAGGTCTTTTGGCCGATCTGACGTCATGATTGATTTGGATAGCGCCGAATAAAGATCAGCAATTTCAAAGGTTGATGCCGTGGTAAAAGCTTCAACTTCATAACCCGCAACCTGCTCATAAGCCTTCAAGGTCTGTTTCAGCGCCTTCTGTTTACGCTTCAGGCTGCGGTTCAATGGATGTGTCAGGCGGATGGCCTGATAAGCCAGCCGTTGATCATTGGCAAACACCATCTGAGCATCAGCCGCCAGATAAGTTGCTCGCTCAGTTGCCTGGTTACCCATTTCTCGATGCAGTTTGATTTTCTGGTCCAGCCAGAAACGTTGTTTTTCCCCATCACCGACACGCTGGTACAGCTCATCCATGTTGTGAATGGCTTCCAGGCGCAGATCCCAGGGTTTTTTGTAGGTATGTGCATATTCGCGGAAGTATTCAATAGCCGCGTCGACGTCGTCCTGCTGTAGATAGATTTCCGCAGCGCGGTACAGAGACTGGCGCCGCACCTCAGCATCATCCGCAGACGTTGCAAGACCTGCGTATTCAACCGCGGCAGCTGACCAGTTCTGAGTCTGTTCGTACATGCCGGCCAGACGCATATCTATGCCTTTACCCAGTTCGTGATCCGGATAAAGGCTGCGAAACTCTGCCAGCATCGCTACGGCATCAGATACACGGCCTGCCGACTCAACAACCGCAATGGCGTCGAAGTGACCTTGCGCTGCCAGAGCTGCGCCAGGATCAATTTGTGCAATCCGCATGAAGTGATACACCGCCGTGTCTACATCACCAGCCATGTCGCCGGCTTCACCCTGCTTGTAAACAGCTGCCAGGAGGCGTTCAGAAACCTTCGAACGTTCCTCGGCAGACAGCTCAATGGCGAGTAGCTTGTGATAAGCGGCTTCAGCCGGCACAAACTCATCGAGCTCGTATCGCCCATGACCAATAATCAGTAATGCGGTTTTTTTCAATCCAGGCTCAACATCCGGCCATTCCAGCAGCAGATTTTCCGCCAGATCTAACGCCTCTGTTGTGTGACCAAGAGTGAACAGTGTATCTGCGGCGTCGGTCTGTACTGCAGGCGCACGTGTATCGCCGGGGAAGATCAGAGCAAACTCAATCTGAGCATCGATTTTCAGTCGCTGCCACAGCTCGAGTTCTTCAACACTGGCAGTAGACACGAGTTCGGTTAACCCAAGGATTGCAGCGTAGCCTGCTTCATGTGCTTCAGGGTAGTCTGGAAAATCTCGTACTACACGCTGATAAGCAGCCACCGCACGCCCGGGTTCGGCAGCTTCAGTATAAGACTCACCCAGCAGGAACAGGTATTCAGCTGTACGCGGGTCCTCGGGGAAAGTTGCGATGATTTCTTCATACCAGCCAGCAGCTTCCATGTACAACGTCGTGCGCTGCTCTGTTGCGTTCTTCGCCGGACGGTTGGCCTCTTGTTGTGCCAGGTCAAACGCCTGAGCATCTGCATGAGCCAGCTTTGCAATTTCAGACAGGTAGACGTGCAGCGTGGGCAGATATTCGGCACGGACGTCTTCGCTGTGATGTGACCAGAACTGCGAGTACACACCATAGCGAAGAATAAATTCTTTTTTCTTCGGCAACACGTCGCTTGGAAAGCCGGCATCCATCAGGGTCTTGATCATGCCGGTGTGAGCTGCGGGCGCGCGTGGATCCAACGAGTTGTGTTCGATGAATGTCTGCCAGGTAGCGACGTTGTCGAGGAAACGTTCTTTTTCGAAATAGTCATCTGCCAGCCGCTGGTACGCCAGATACTGCCAATCCGGACGCCCTCTTTTGCGCATCTCATCCGCAAGCGTCTGTGCACCATCAAGATAAGCAAGCCCCAACGTAATGACACGGAACGAATCTTCCAGCATTTCGTTATCGATGGCGGAAAGTTCTGTCACATCGCCGTCAGCTAACAGGTTGTCAACCACATTGAAAAACTGATGCAGGCCTTCATCAAAGCGGGAACGCTTGAATTCCGACCAACCCAACATGTAAGAGGCGTTCTGAAAATACGGCGTGTTATCGCCAAGCTCAACCACGTAGGCATAGTCAGCTGCTGCGGCACGATAGTCTTCGCCGGAAAATTTGATTTCAGCGCGGCGGAAGCGCCCTTCGGCGACATAATCGCTGCCGGGGTGCTCAGCAATCAATCGATCGAGGTACGTCAGCGTTTGAGGTTGCTCGCCAACAAGATCATGTGCACGCGCCAGCTGATAGAGGATTGCATCAATCTCATCTTCAGCCGAAGCTTGTGTCAGCAGCTTTTCATACAGTTCTACCGCTGGTCTGTATGGATCAGTGCCACCTTCGATATCTATATCCTGGCCGACTTCCATATGCAGATCTGCAAGCCGCTTACCCACCGCGTGATTCTCGCCAGTAGAAGGCAGCAGGCCATAAACCCGATTGTACGCCGCCATGACTTCATCACGGGTTGGCTTTATCGCAGCAACTGGCGGTAGCTCAAGATCAGGTAAGGCGCTGATTCTACTGCCCAGGGTTGGGCCTTTAGCTTTCACTACGCCGTCATCATCGCTGCCGATCAGACCAAAGGTCATCCAGCTACAGCCCTGCAGCCCCAGCGCAAAAGTAATCAGGCAAACAATCTGCAGAGTTTTCAAAGACAGACCGTTCATTGCAGCAACCCACCGGGTTGCAGCCCGCTTGTTGTCGCCACAGACAGCTGGTCAGTTGCGCGGGCAATGGCAATTCGAGTGACCAGCAGATACTGCTGCACCTGTTCCATTTCCTGCTGCATGCGGCCACGTATTTCGTCCGCCAGCAGTGTCTCCCGACTGGTTCGAGCGGCGTTGACCATGGTGGTTATGTCCGCGGCGCGGTCTTGAAAGACCAGAAAGTCTGTACCCACCCCGGCCATGAAATTGCTCTCTGCGCCCTGCACACGTTCAATGCGGGCATCCACATCCGCCAGCACCGTCAACAGGTCTTTATGGGTTTTGCTCAAGACCTGCAGACGTGCAGCGCGTTCATCCACCAGCCGATAGAACAGAACACCTTCCAACCGACCTATACGGGCACTCCACTTGGCCCGATCTTTATCGTTCATGTGGACGAGCAACTTGCGCATGTCTTCCAGTTCGGTCAGCAGCGCTCTTTCTTCAGGATCAGCCAGCGGCATCATCCAGGCTGATTCCGGTTTTGGCGTTGCATCGCGAAGTGCGCTTAACTCCGCCCTGGCTTCATTTACTCGGGCTTGCAGAAGCTCGCGTTTAGCCAGCAACCCCTCACCCTGCAACATCTCCTGCGCCTGCTCACCACGCCGGCGTTGTTCGGCTGCTACACGCTCCAGGGCGGCAAGTCTTTCAGGTAAGGCACCTACCCAGGTTTCCATTTCATTCAGCGCACGCCACTGTGTCAGCGCCTGATTAATTTTGTCTGTAGCCAGCCACTCCAGCCAGTCCGTATGGCCCAACTGATCCTGCCACTTCTGCATCAGCACCTGCATCTGTTCATCGTCCTGTTCATCATTGGCAAAGACTTTCAGCAGGCTTTGCACCCATTGTGGATCCTGCGCTTCCGCTGATAGACGCGTAAGGTCATCGAGACGTGACATGAAACTGGCTTCCGCCCGTTGAAACTGAACCAGCGCAAGCTCTGTAGAAGCGCGCTGTTCACCTGCAAGTTTCTCTAAAGACAGCGGAAAACCCAGCCGTGCAGTTGCGGTACTGGGTGTCCAGTAGTCCTGCTCCTGCAGGGTCATCCAGATACGCGCGGCTAACTCGTAATCCTGATTATCCATCGCCAGGCCACCATAAGCGGCCATAGCAACTTCCTGATACCGACCCTCGCCGGGTAGCGCGCTGAGCACAGTTTCGGCGCTCTGGGTGTCTTTCTGCTGGCGCGCAATAAGCGCCAGAGCCAGCTTGGCCCGCTGGCTGAGGTCATAAGCCTCGTCGCTGTAAGCAGGTAAAGTTGCCAGGGTTTGAAAGGTTTGCTGGGACTGAGGCAGCTGGTCTGCCAGGCGATACGCAACACCCAGGTTAAACAGCCCATAGGCGCGCAACGGGTGCGTTTCTTCCATCAGGTTGAAATGTTGTGCAGCCTTGTCGTACTCACCCAGGTGTACGGCATATTCACCACGCATGAACTCTACTTCCGGGTGCAGCTTCTGTTTCCCGAACCAGCTTTTGCCCAGCTCTATATTCGCAAGCTGCGGCCCCAGGGCGGTCCAATCCTGGCGGCGGTGATATTCCCGGGCAAGGTGAAACGATAAGCGCATCTGATCTAACGGTTCTATTTCACCGTCAGGTATCGCGGCAAATGTCTGATTGGCGTAATCGTACATGCCGTCTGCAAAAGCGAAACTACCCGCAGCAAGATCAAACTGAGTCTGTTTCTCGCCGCGTCGACCCTGCTGCTCCGCAACCAGCGCGGTTAACAGCGCAGCCTGATGATCTTCCTGAAAGTACTCGTAAAGCAGCGTGCCATAAGTCAGATCTTCAATGGGCGGCGTCCCTGAGCCAGCCAGGGCACAGGTAAAGAGGAGTTCGCATAGAAATTGTTTCACTGCGGTATATCGCCTTTATTCAGTAGCGCGTCACGCAAACCCAGCTAGTTGCTGACGTCCGCAACAAAATCGGGTTGGAAATCTGCAGTTTCATCAGAGATGGCCAGCGCTATGAAAGTCGGCTCAAAGCCTTTTTCAAACTCGACAGTGGTGGCACGACGAAAATCGCGTCCATTAGGACCACGGCCTGTGAAAAACGCAGTAACGCGATTGGCACCCTGCTTCACATTGCCAACATAGAGTTTCTGCACACCGCCACGAAACAGGGCATCAACCTGTTTCTCGGTATACAAATGATGTGTGACTTCTTTGTTGTTGAGCTTCAGGGTCACCGCGTCGAGCTCGAAGAACTCGCCAACATCCATGGACAGGAATACAGACACCTGTGAACTCGCTGGAAAAAGAAGATCTTCTTCCAGGATCACCAGATCCCGCTTGAGTTCCACCAACGCTTTCTTAACGTCTTCCATCTCGACGTCTAACGCCGCAGATTTAGTATCGTCGGCCCAGACCAGAGCGCACCCGAACAACAGCAGAGCGGCGCCTATCGACTTAGCTATCCCTGTCATGCCAAAACCTCGTTTCGAAAATTACTCGCGGATGAGTTTCTTAACCACTTCCACATATTTAGCTTCATCACCAGGTTTGTAGCCGCGGTGGATGTAGCGGACAACGCCATCCCGATCCACCACTACAGTGCTCGGCATCGCCTCTAAATCGTATAGTTCGCTGACCGATTGACCTTCATCAATCAGCACAGGAAAGGTAACCTTGGTTTTATCAACCAGTTTCTGGGCAGGCGCTTCCTCACCTTCCACATTGATTCCCCAGACTGCAAAGCCAGTATCTTCATAGCGCTCATGCAATCGGTCGAGAATGGGCATCTCCTGACGACAGGGTCCACACCAGCTTGCCCAGAAGTTAATCAATAGAACTTCACCGCGGTGCTCTTCCAGGCGCAGGTTTGAGCCTTCCAGTGTTTTCAAAGTGAAATCTGGAGCGTTTTCAGAAATCGGTACGTTTGCAGCCCAGGTACTGGTACTGAACAGACCAGTGCCCAGGAGGAACACGCCTGCTACTACAGACAGTTGGCCCGCTTGTTTGGCGGCTGTTGAAATGAAACCGCTCAATGTGGTTTTCCTGTTGGTCATCGTTCCTCCAGACCTTAAGTTGCAAACAGCTGCAGGACATAACCCACAGAAACTATTTCACGTGCAAAATTGCAGTATCGCCGTCGAAGATGTTTCTGAAGAGGTTGTCGAATCTGCGTCCTTTATTGCGCAACCCGGCCAACCATCAGGTTCTCACCTGAACCCGTCATCCTGACAGGCCCGCATCCATGCGGTTTCTCCACTTCGAACTACCGGCAGCTACTGCCTGTGGCTTCCAGCCACCTCACGCAACTCATCATGAGTTGCGATCAAAACGGGCCTGTCCATGGCCTGCGCTTTTTAAGTAACCGAGACCCGCCGACTGCTCGAGGCGCCACGTGAACGCACATCGACAGCGGATCTCGGCCGCTACTGTTGGGAACTTCACCCCATAAAAACTTATTCCCCCGCCAACGCCTCGTCGCTACGTCACGTCGCAACATCTCGTCGCAGACTTCGCGAGGAATAACCGCACGTTACTTGTGCATGGGAATCCAGAAAGAGGCATGGGTCACAGTTTGTAATGTGTCACAGGTGGGACAGCAGATAAGGTCGGTCAAATGAGAACACCATCAAAACTGACGGCGAAGCGGGCGTTCAGTCAGAAGACAGTTCCATCAGGTCAGCGGAAAAAAGCAGCTGACCCTGGGGGTCAATGATGATGGCATCAATGCCCGGCAAACGATCTATGAGAGCGAGCCCATGCTCTGGTCCCAGCACAAAAACGCTGGTAGACAGGCCATCGGTAAACGTTGCATCCGGACCTAAGATGGTCACGCTCCAGGCGCCTGTCGCGGAACGTCCGGTATCAGGGTCGAGGATATGGTGATAACGCACACCATCTTCTTCGAAAAAGCGCTCGTAATCGCCAGAGGTTGACACCGCGGTGTCTACCAGCGGCAATACGGCAGACATTTTGTCTTCTGCCCGTGGGTGCTGGATACCTACACTCCAGGGTTGACCCAATCTGTCGCCGATAATCCGACTGTCGCCGCCGGCAGAAACGCTGGCGTGAGCAACTCCGGCGCGTTGCAGCAGAGCGATACCCCGATCGACCGCATGGCCTTTCGCGATCCCACCGAGGGCTACATAGACCTCAGGCCGGCTGTAACGCACGCGCCGGGTCTGCACATCCTGCTCTACATAACGATAGTTAATGCCCTGCACAGCTTTTGCTATGAGCTGCGCATCCGGCGCTTTTGCCTCACGATAATCGTAATAGCGTCCGACCGAGGCATACGTCACATCAAAAGCGCCATCGGTAAGCTTTGACACCTGATGCGCCTTGCTCAACAGATCAAAAAGCTCCGGCGAAACCTCAGTCCAGCCATTGGGGGCTTCGCGATTCAGCCGCGACAGCTCGCTGGTTTCTTTGTAGGAGCTGAACGTTGCATCAATACGCCGCATTTCGTCCATTACCTGGTTGAGCAGCTGCGGGCCATCATCTCTATCCGGCAGATAAAACTCGACGTGAACCCGAGTGCCCATAATGGCCTGAGTGTCCTGATACCACTCGGCATGAGTAACCCCCGCGAGAAGCAACAGACACAATCCGCTTAATTGTCCAAGAAACCTGTGCATAGGTGCAGTTTAGACGCCGCGGACCCGAACAAACGCGGTTAAGCGCACAATTGTGCCGCTAAAGACGAGATAGCTACACCGCGGCGTGCCTGTCGGATTGAATTCCGGTCGTGACCTGGTGTTACGTATGCCAGCGACAAACCTGTGGCTGGGTCGACCCACGCTAACTGACCGCCGGCCCCATTATGGCCAAATGCCTCTGGGGAATTGGTTTTACCAAAGCCTCGATAGGAACGTGACTCATCGCCGCTGATGATGATCCCAAGCCCTCGGTTAGCCAGCTTGTTAAACATCATGTCGGTCAGATCACCCGTGCGCACCGTGCGCACCGAAGCCATGGTGGCGGGTGTCCACAATTCAACGCCATCCAGGCCACCGTGTAACAGGGCCTGATAAAACAGTGCAAGATCCGCCGCACTGGCGTAACCCCCACCACCAGGCACACCCACCTCACGAAACGCTGCTGTATTGAAATTCAAAATGGCATCTTCCGTCACTTCCGAATCCGGCGGTACAGGCATACCCATTTTCCTGTAATCCTCGGGGGTCAGCGCATCACCGCAATGCACACAATCCAGCGCACGATGATGATGCTCCGCCGGCAGGCCAACAAACAGGTCGTTCAGCTGCAATGGGTCAAGCACTCTGTTACGCACAAAATCTGTAAAATCCAGACCCGAGCGTCGCTCGATAATTTCAGCAATCACCCACATCGACGACGACGGGTGATACTCAAACTTGGAGCCCGGTGGCCAGGTCAGGCGCCATTGTGCAAACCGGCCGTAGCGCTCTTCTTTATTCCACCACTGCACCGGTTTAAAAGGCGCGTGTGGGAAGCCGGCAGTATGGGTAAACAGCTGCTCGACCGTGACCACATCTTTGCCGTGGGTGTTGAACTCCGGAATGATATCGACAACACGTTCGTCTTCCTGCAGATCACCGGATTGAAATAAAAGCCAGGCAGCGGCTGAGGTAATACCCTTGGTGGCAGAAAAGATGGGCGTCAGCGAGTCAGCCTGGGCGGCGCCATAGCTTTCAAATACACCTACTTTGCCGTCACGGGCAATGGCAACCTGAGCTGCGGGTAGCAATCCCTCGTCGACTTCCTGCTGCACCCGGGCAAGAAATGTCGTCACTTTCTGTGCATCTAAACCGATGGATTGGGCGTCTGAAATTCGCTGGGTGGACATACAAGCCTCTCTTTTTCTGGGATGGGGCGGGTGCTGAAAACGATGGTGCTAAGCGTACCGAGCGGCGCGTTCAGATGCGAGCCCCGGAAAATTCACAAAAGCCAGGTCAGCAGGTGAGAAATAAGCCGAGATTCCCTAGAATCAACCCTCAACTATTCAGGTCTGATCTATGAACATATTGTCCGGGCTTGCTGAGTCCATCGGCAACACTCCGCTGATTCGTATCGACAGTCTGTCTGCGGAAACCGGCTGCGAGATTCTTGGTAAAGCTGAATTCATGAACCCGGGTGGGTCGGTCAAAGACCGCGCGGCACTCTGGATGGTGCGGGACGCTGAGCGCAGCGGCGCTTTGCAGCCCGGCGGTACGGTGGTCGAAGGCACCGCAGGCAACACCGGCATTGGGTTGGTTCATGTCTGCAACAGCCGTGGTTATAACACCGTGATCTACATGCCAGACAATCAATCCGACGAAAAGGTCAACATTCTGCGTACGCTGGGTGCAGAAGTCCGCGTGGTGCCTACTGTGCCTTACGCTGACGACAACAACTTTCAGAAACAGGCCGGGCGCTACGCAGAAACGCTGGATAATGCAGTCTGGGCCAACCAGTTCGACAATGTCGCCAACCGACAGGCGCACATGGAGTCTACCGGACCTGAAATCTGGGCGCAGACAGACGGTAAGCTGGATGCCTTTACCTGCGCCGTGGGTACGGGGGGCACGCTGGCAGGCGTTTCGCGTTATCTGAAGACACAATCAGAAGATGTACAGATCTGGCTCACCGACCCACATGGCAGCGCCCTGTACAACTGGGTGACAACAGGCGAGGCAACCATGACCCCGGGACCTTCCATCACAGAAGGTATTGGCAACTCACGCATTACTGACAACCTGGCAGACACAGTTATCGACGATGCCGTGCAGATAACGGATCAGGCCATGGTGGACATGGTTTATCGCATGCTGGAAGAAGATGGCTGGTTTTTCGGATCAAGCACCGGTATCAACCTCTGTGGGGCTGTTGAGATCGCACGACGCCTCGGTCCAGGCCATACCATCGCAACAATACTGTGTGATGATGGCAGCAAATACATGTCACGCCTGTTCAATCCGGAATTTCTATCTGAGAAAGGTCTGATCAGACATTCACAATCCTGAGGGCTTCTATGCAGATTCACGCCGCGCCGTTAACTAAACTTGTCAGTGAAATATTTGTAACCGCAGGCGCCAGCCCAGCTGATGCGCAGGAGGTGGCATCCCACCTGGTTGAAGCCAACCTGAAAGGTCACGACAGCCATGGTATTGGTATGACGCCTGCCTATATTGGCAACATAAAAGCTGACCTGCTTAAAGTAGGTGCACAGGCCAATCTGATAAAAGACAGCGGTGCTGTCATGGTCATTGACGGTCAATTCGGTTTTGGTCAGGTAGTTGGACGGCAGGCAACCGACATGGCCATCGAACGCGTTAAAACAACCGGCGTCGTCTGTGCCGGGGTCCGCAACTGCCATCACCTGGGTCGTATTGGTACCTATGCTGAACACTGCGCTGCTGCGGGCCTGGTTTCCATTCATTTTGTCAACGTTGTTGGGCACGCACCGCAGGTCTCACCCTATGGTGGACGCGATCGACGTATGACCACAAACCCCTTCACCTGTGCGGTTCCGCGCCACGACGCACCGCCGGTTGTATTGGACATGGCCACCTCAGCGGTAGCGTTAGGTAAAGTCAGAGTGGCTTACAATGCAGGCAACGAGGTGCCTGCTGGCGCCCTGGTTGACCACGAAGGTACCCCTACCACCAATCCAGCAGTTATGTATGAAGAACCGTTTGGTGCGCTCGGGCCTTTTGGCCAACACAAAGGTTATGGCCTCGCGGTCATGTGCGAACTGCTCGGTGGTGCGCTGGCCGGGGAATGGACCGCACAGCCGGAAAATCACCGCAGCCACCATATCGTCAATCACATGTTCATGTGTGTCATGGACCCTGAAGCGTTTGGCGGGCTGGATAAATTCAATCATGAAGTTGATGCCATGGTGGACTATCTGCACAGCACAACACCCGCAAAGGGCTTTGACAAAGTTCGTGTACCTGGCGAACCTGAACGTGAAAGCAAAGCCCTGCGCGAAGCTGAAGGCATTCCTATCGACGACACCACCTGGACCGGGCTGCTTAAAGCTGCCAGGAGCACAGGTCTGAACGATGAGCAGATTGATGCGCTGATAAAAGCCTGATGAAACATGCAGCCGCCTGCCTGCTTGTCCTGACGTGGTTTGGCTGCCTGTCCGCTGCTGCCAGCACACCCAACCTGCTGCTGATCTATGTGGATGATTTAGGTTACGGGGACCTCGGCCACTACGGGCACCCTGTTATCAAAACGCCAAACATTGATCAACTTGCAGCCAGCGGCGTGACCCTGACCCAGTATTATGCACCCTCACCGCTCTGCTCACCCTCCCGGGCAGCGCTGTTGACCGGACGCCATCCTTACCGAACCGGTATTCAGAGCTGGATTCCGCACGGCAGTGGCATCCACCTGAAGGATGAAGAACTGACCCTGGCTGAAATGCTTGCAGACAACGGCTATCAAACCGCCCTCATTGGCAAGTGGCATTTAAACTCAGACCTTGGTGACCCAGGACAACCGCAACCCAATGATCAGGGCTTTGAATATTTTTACGGTCACAATGCTTTTCAGATACCCACCAACAGAAACCCGACAAACATTTACCGCAATCGCGAAGCCTTACCGACACAAATCGGTTACACCGCGCAGTTGTATGCAGACGAGTCTATTGCGTGGCTCGAAAAGCAGGCTGACAAACCCTTTTTCCTTATGCTGAGCATGGCTGAACCACATACCAGCATTGAAAATCCGGTCGAATACAACAATATGTATAAGGCTTACAGCAAAGGACCGATTATCCCGATCATCTCCGGCAATTCTGAACCACCCAAAGACAAGCTCATTCCTCGCGGCCCGGGTGAGTATTACGCCAACGTCACCTATATGGATGCGCAGATCGGGCGGGTGCTTAGCTGGTTAAAGCATCATCCGGACGTGGAGCAGAACACAATTGTGGTATTTGCCAGCGACAATGGGCCAGTCACCAGCGACTGGATCAACTGGTGGGAAGTTAATGCTTACGGAAGCACTGGGGGTTTCCGAGGGAGAAAACACTACCTCTACGAAGGCGGCATCCGGGTACCGGCAATCATCCGTTATCCTGACAAAATAGCTGCAAACAGCCGTGTTTCTGCGCCGGTCATCGGCACTGACCTGTTCAGCACATTGCTTAGCTGGCTTGAGATAGCAGTGCCTTCTGACCGGCCAATTGATGGACAGGACATAACCAGCGTATTAGCGCCAACCGCGGGCAATCAAGCTGTTCACCCGCGTGATTTTCTCTGGGCACTGCCTTCCGAGTCGCCGCTGGAGTTTGCGGTGCGCTCGGCTGACTGGAAACTGATGCTGGATGCACAGCACGAACCGCGCGCCCTGTTTGATCTGGCAACGGACCCGCTGGAGCTGTTCAATCTCATCAGAGAACATCCCCAGCAGGTCGATAAATTACGCCATCAATTCCTCAAGGGGCTGGCGGCCATCCGCGCGGACCCGCTGCTGAATCAATAAGCTGGCCGCACACCGTTGCGGGCAAACAGAGCAAACAGGCGCTCCCAATGGCGCTCTGCAGCCGCCTTTTCATAAATGCCTTCGCGCAGCGGAAAAACAAAGCCATGCAGCGTACCCGGATACCATTCCACTTCGTAACGCATACCTGTGCCAGCAAGATAGTCATCTAATCCCTGCACCATTTCAGGCGGTGCCCACTCATCTGTTTCCGCACAGCCAAAATACATCTCGCCCTTGATTTTGTGCGCATCCAGGTGCGGCGAGTCCGGCGCATCGTTGTAAAGGCGCACGCCGTGAAAAGACGCGCTGGCAGCAAGGCGTTCGGGAAAAGCCGCAGCGGCGGCAAAAGCAAATGGACCACTCATGCAATACCCCACACATCCTGCGGGACCATCAGCCGCCTTGGGGTCAGCCTGGGCAAACTCAAACAGCGCGGAGATGTCTTCACACACCATGGCGTTGGTCAAAGCGTTCATGTGGCCAAACATTTCTTCACGTTTGTCCGGCGCCATAACAAATTCGCGAGTACGGCGGTAATACAGATTCGGCAACAAAACGTAATACCCAACCGATGCAATACGCCGCGCCATGTCGTGCAGCTCTTCCCGCTTACCCGGCGCGTCCATGAGAAAAATTACAACCGGGTGGGGGCCATGGCGCTCCGGTGCAACAATGAACGTATTCATCTGCCCATCCGGGCGAGGGATATCTACGTGGAGTTCCTGCATCGCTTCAAGCCTCAGGCATTGCTGTCACGCGGATCCAGGCGCAACAGGTAGCGGGGTGGAAACCCGGTAAGAATTCGAAACGCCAGCGGCAGACTGTGCTCTGCATTCACCTGATCGTATTCAGCACCAGACACTTCTACGGCCTGGTAAGGATTCTCGACATCGTCGATGGTCACCGTGACTGCCGGATTGTCCAGGATCTGGTTGTACCAGGCGCGCGGCCAGTGATTGACCGCAACATAAAGGTTGTCGTCACTTTCAAGTTTGGCCACTACCCGCGGCGTGCTCTCGCCATTGTCGTCAGTGGTGGTGATGATCATCATGCCTTCACCGTAGGGCTGCGCAATACCCAGCCAGGTTTCAAACGCCACCACAATACCAACGTACACCAGAAACAAAATGCCGATTATCTTAAGTGCTTTCATAATCTATCCTCCCCTTATTTAAGCCACATAATGGCTTGGCCAAGAGACTGACACAATCATAATTGCCTTGCCAGCCGCGTTCTGACTGTGGATTATTAAGCAGATATCCACTCATGATGGAGACAGTATGGAAGCTGGCGAACCAGTCTCTTATATCGAACGTACGCACCGCTACTACGAAGCCCAGGGTTTTGAACACGCCTATAAGTACGCGCATCATGAAAAGACACCGTTTGTCGCGCCGAAAAGGCCACTGTCCGAATGCAGAGTTGGCCTGATTACCACCGCCAGCCTGACCCACCGACCACCGTTGTCACCGCGCAATGTCGCTTCAACAGACATGACACCGCCTCCGGAAACGTTATTCACAGATGACCTTTCATGGGACAAGCAGGCCACCCATACCGACGATCTGAACAGCTACTGCCCTGTTGAGACCCTGCAGAGTCTGCAAACCGAGGGCTACATAGGCGAACTATGTGATCGCCTGCACTGCGCGCCCACGGAGTACAGTCAGCGATCAACCCTGGAGAAAGATGCACCGGAGCTGTTACAGCGCCTGCGGGAAGATGGGGCTGACGTTGCTCTGCTGGTGCCTTTGTGACCGGTATGCCATCAGACCGTGAGTCTGATTGCCCGCGTGCTTGAAGCCAACGGATTGCCCAGTGTGATCATTGGCTCAGCAAAAGATATCGTCGAGTACTGCGGCGTGCCTCGCTATCTGCACGTGGATTTCCCGCTGGGCAATCCGTGTGGCAAACCCTGGGACCGGCAGATGCAGGATCGTATCGTCCGCCAGGGTCTGGGTCTGCTGCACAGTGCCATTGGACCCAACCATACGGTTCTGAGCTCTGAAATCTGGGGTTCTGACGAGTGGCGCCAGCAGTACATGGAGGTCAACGATGAGAATCGTGCGGAACTGGCCCGCAAAGGTGAACAACTTCGTATCGACCGCTCTGTACGAGAACGCCGAACTGTTTGATCCGTTTGCGCCACTGGTAAAGCGCACCCTGCCTTAGTATTGTGGCACCCGCTGAAAGCCAGCAAACGCAATTGTGCGCAAATGCCCAGATTGCGTAAAACCGTAAGATCGTGTGATAGAAAAGGATACCCAGGTTGCCCGGATCAGACCTTAAAAAAGCAGGCCTTAAAGTGACCCTGCCTCGCCTCAAGGTACTCGAGGTGCTCGAACAGGCTGAGCCTCACCATATGAGCGCCGAAGACGTTTACAAGAATCTGATGCAGTCCGATGATGGCGTTGGTCTGGCCACTGTTTACCGCGTCCTGACCCAATTTGAAACCGCGGGCATCGTCGAGAGACATAATTTTGATGACGGCCACTCCGTCTACGAACTGGCGGATGATAAACACCACGACCATATGGTTGATATCGACAACGGCGCGGTTATCGAATTTGTGAACGAACGTATTGAAGCTCTACAACACGAAATTGCTGAAGAGCACGGCTTTGAGCTGGTTGATCACGAACTGGTGTTATACGTGAAGAAAAAAGAAGGCAGTTAAGCGTTTATCAGACCTGTTCATGCCCACTTCCATGAGCCCGGCAAATCGACGCCTAAACCATACATATGACGGATAATCTGCCCTTCGTGCATAACTTCGTGTTCGGCCAGCGTCGCCAGCAGGTTGTCACGTTCAGCCGTCCAATCGCCTACCGCTTCAACAGCATCGCTAACCAGCTGGGATGACTCTGCCAGGCTCTTGCGGAAATCATTCTGAGAAAACGCACTCATGGAACAGGCAAACCCCTGCCACTGCCCAACCGCCAGTGCTTTTGCGTAACTTTCACGCGCACCTACAACACACCAGAGGTGCTCGGCCAGGGTTTTGTGTTTGGGTACGTTGATTGCAGCAACCAGCACGTCTTCTGATGTGTTGCTGATGAGGTCGTCATAGGCAATAAACCGAGTCTGAAGATTTTCGATGATTCGTTTTCTCATACCTCTAAAAACTAGAGGGGTTGGACATCAGCGTCAACAGGAGAATCCTGCAACCAACAGGCCAGCAGCAAACCGGGCACTCTGCGCCAACACCTTTGACCGCCCGTCGTTACACACTACAAAGCTGATTTCGGAGCAGTCTGAATTTGTCAGCGCGGTCGCCGCCCAGAGGGTATTGGAACCCTGCATGCCAAAAGATACACCATCAAGGCCCCTCGCCTTAGCCCAGCCTTTGGCCATTGATAAGTCTGATCCATCCGGCGTGCTGAGCAGACAATTGATGCTTTGTGGTGTCAGGAGATCACCCCCATCTTCAATGAAAAGAGCTAGAAATTTTGTCCAGTCCATCATCGACAGGTGCATTGTGCCAGCGGACGAGAACACGCACGGGTTATCACCGTGCAGATCTTCGGGGTGCAGGGCTGGACCCGGGAGCAACAGAAGATTGCCTAAACGCAATCTGGATTTATGTCCGCACACTGATGGCGGTGGCCCATAACCCAGGGTGGTCATGCCGCAGGGCTTAAGCACAAGATCTTCGAGGACCTGCTCAAAAGGCTGACATGCAATACGATCAATGGCAGCGCCGATGGTGATGTAGCTGAGATTGGAATAAACAAAACGGCCAGGCGTTTGGGGTGCGATTGCGAGCGCAGCAGCAACCACATCTGTGCGTTGTTCTACCAGCGGCCGTCTGTCTGCGTAACGCCTGATCATCTCTTTTTTTGTGGGGTTTGCCTGCATACCAGCCGTGCACAAGAACAACTCTTCCAGTGTGCGCTGCTGCCAGAGTTCAGATATACGCGGTGCAAGGTCTGGAAAAACGCTACCCACAGACTGGTGCCAGTCGACCAGGCCCTGCTCAACCATTTTTGCAAACACAACAGCCGTCATCGATTTTGCGCAGGATCCTATGTGCCACTGAGCGTCAGCATCTACATTGTCGTCGCTGCCGCGACAACAATTCCCAACAACTTCTATTTGCGGCACGCTGTGTCTACCCAACACGCCAGCGGTTGCCGCAGGAATGTTCAATCGATCAACAAAGCGCTGCAGATCAGCACGAAGGGTCTGACTCATGGTGCACCGTCAGCTGAATTCACTTGTGCGCCTTAAGTTAGCGCCTAAAACAGGCGATATCTATGACTTTGGGCGACATAATCTTCAAACGCTTTGCCGTGCAGCCGCAATAGGTAAGGTTCTTCAATCTTCCGCACGATAACCTCAATACTGAACCAGCAGACCACGGCACACACCCATATCGCAGGATGCGGAAAACTGATCACAATGCCAATCCAGTACAGGAAAATGCCAAAATATATCGGGTTGCGGGACTTTGCATACAGACCAGCAGTGATTAATTCTGTCTGTTCGCTCGGATCGACACCAATTCGCCAGGCCTGCCCCATCTGCAGCTGCGCAACCAATGTGATCACAATTCCGCCAAAACCAAGCCCGGCACCCGTTAACGTGACGAGTGATGATGAAAACTGCCATGGATTCATCAGCTTAAAGTGCTGCAACAAAATCAGCACAGCACTGACCAGGAACGACAGCACAAACGTCGCACCGGGGATAATCTCGATCAGTGCAGCGGTTGGCTTGGCTACCCTTACCCCATGGTCGCCCGTGTAGTAGTACTGAATAAGAATCCGCCCCGCCACGGCCAAGGTTAAAAATGAAACGAGTAATGTTATAGCCATCAGTTAAACCTTTCTGTTCGACATGCCGGGGACTATAATTCCTCTAGTAACTAGAGGTTCAAGCGTTTTCTAAAATGTTCACAATTGGTGAGATTTCAAAAAAGGTTGACGTGAAAATTCCAACCATTCGCTACTATGAAAAAATGGGCCTGCTCACTGAACCCTCACGCAGCGAGGGTAATCAGCGTCGCTATACTCAAGCTGAGCTTGAGCAACTGGGGTTCATCAAACACGCTCGCGACCTGGGCTTCCCCCTCGACACCATCCGCAGTCTGATCAATTTGAGTCAAACCAGGCACCAGGACTGCAGCGCTGTGGACGAACTTGCCCGCCAGCATCTGCAGCAGGTACGCGATCGTCTGAGCCTGCTGAACAAACTTGAATCAGAGCTGGAACGCATCGTCGGCGGCTGCCAGACAGGAGTTGTGGAGCAATGCTACGTGATTGAATCGTTGGCACATCACGAGCTTTGTCTGGGCAGTCACAGCAGATGAGCAATGGGGCAACAGGTCTCAAAACACCACGCATTATCTTCGGCTCAATGGCCAGGGGCGCGCAGGATGACGCCGCCCGGGTTGAAGTACTGCAATGTGCGATCACCAACGGACTGACAACCATCGACACCGCCCCGCTGTACGATTTTGGTCAGGCTGAACGGCAGATTGCGCTGGCGACAAAATCGCTACCTCACCATGCTGTGCAGATCTTCACTAAAGTCGGGCTGCGCTGGGATGCAGGAGATCACGGCGATATTCTTTTCGAGTTTACTGATAAGGACGGCAGCAGGCGTGCTGTACGACGCAACTCGAGGCCTGAATCAATTTGTTGGGAGGTTGAGCAGAGCCTTGAGCGTCTGCAACTTGAGACGCTGGACCTGGTGCAGATCCATCAGCCGGATGAGCACACTCCTGTTAAGGAGACCATGAGTGCCCTGCTCGATCTCCGTTCGGCAGGGAAAATCCGCCATATCGGAGTTTCAAATTTCTCTCCTGCTCAGATTAAGACAGCCCAGCAGGCACTGGGTGAGGTACCCCTGGCCAGCACACAAAATGAATACTCTCTGGTACGACGTCAGATTGAGGCGGAGCTGTTGCCTCTGTGTAGAGCCCGAAACATAGGTGTGCTGGCTTACTCACCGCTTGCCGCTGGTGCGCTGACAGGCAGCAGCAAGGCGCAGATAACACAGCCGATGCAGGAGGTGATCGACAACAGATTACAACCGCTGGCGGCAGAACATGGAGTGAGCCCCGCTGCCATTGCATTGGCCTGGGTCTGTCAGCAGCCCGGAGTCACTGCCGCCATCGCCGGTGCCAGCACAACAGCACAAGTGTTGCAGCAGGCCAACGCTCTGGATCTGACCCTTGCAGAGCAAACGCTGAACCGACTGACGACTGAATTTGCACGCTCGCCCCTTGAATATCCCGAATTCCCGCCGAAAGGTATTTATCGAAAAACCAGGCGGTTGGTGGGAATAGCACTGCGTAAACTGCGCCTGAGAAAATAGCCGCTCTATTCCTCCATCTCATAGGTGTAACCCACCACTGACGCAACATCATCTGGTTCAAGAGATAGATACAGCGCGTTTGCAGCTTGATTATCAACTTCGGTACCCAGCCACACCTCTTCACAATCTGCTTCTTCAGCCAACTTAATGAGCTTCTGCATGATGGCTTTGCCCACCCCTTTCTGACGATGGTTCGCGCAGACATCAACTTCATCAACATACAGCCAGCGTTCGTGGGCGTAAGGCTTGATCTCGAAACGGCCTGACGCAATACCCAGCAGCGTATGGTGTGCATCTTCCTCATAACAAGCTACAAACAGCGTATCCTGACGATCAAAATAAGCCAGCAGCGCATCACTGGTGTACTCCGACATTTCGTTGCCTTCGTCCCAGGCTGCAGCGTTTATATCTTGTGCAAGTTTCTGCAGATTGTCATCACGCGTGACTACCACCACCTTCATCTCTGGGTATTCTCCTGGCTGAAGCCCGGTTCGCCTCGACGCACCTGAAAGCGCGCCAAAGTGCGTGCAGCAGATTGCAGATCTCTCATATCATCAATGGCACGTGCGCTGGTGCTCCATACCTTGCTGTTGATGTCGTGCAACAGGTAGCCACGATAGACCGGGTCATAAAATCTGACCTGCGGGTTATTCGGCAGATTGTCAGCGACCGGTTGTGCAAGTGGTGGCGGCCAGTTTGCGCTGAGGGCAGAAGTCACAAATTCAACCAGTGGAAACTGCTCATCTGGCAATATTGCACGAGCACCATCAACAGCCCAGAAAGAGTGTACGTCGCCGCTCAGAATCAATGGGTGTCCGGTTTTCGATTCCGCAAACGCCTGCGCGACACGCTCTCTATTGCTCGGATAAGCATCCCAGCCCCCAATGTAGCGCAGGTCTTTACCGTTGTGCTGATAGGTGAACGGCAGAAACGGTCCTGGGGATGCAAGCACATTCCAGAGCTTGTTGTTTTCCCTGATGGTTTTAGTCAGCCAACGCTCCTGCCCCTCACCCAGCATGGTGCGCTCGTTCGCAAACACCGCCTGGCAACGCTCCCGGTAGTTTCCAAAGCCATAATCCGCATCATACTCTCCGCTGCATATTTCACGTTTATCACGAAACTGCCGGGCGTCCAGCATGCTGATCTGTGCAAGATTACCCAGACTGATAGACCGCTTGACCTCAAAATGATTATCCCCCTGGGCCCTATACCCGCGTACCGGCATGTGTTCGTACCAGGCCTGATAAGCTGCAGCCCGCTGCTGCGCCTTAGACGGGTCGTTGTCTTCCAGCGCATCATGATTATCAATCGAGACAAAGAACGGTAGCTGGGCATGCGCGTGCTGCAGGTCTTTGTCTGTTTTATACAACGCATGCCGGCGTCGATACTCATCCAGTGTGGTGGGCGCGGTTTCAGTCTCGTGTTTCCTGAAAGTCTCCCCAAACGAGGTATCGTAGATATAGTCGCCCAGGTGAATAACAAAATCCGGGTTGTCAGCGACCATATGCCGATAGGCCACAAAATGACCGTGACTGTAGTTCTGGCAGGACGCGGTCACAAATCGCACGCTGTCTATTGAGGTGTTACTGGCAGGAAGGGTTTTTGTGCGCCCAACAGGTGAGGCATAGCCTCCCGCATGAAACTGATACCAATACGCTGTGCCGGCTGCCAGACCTTCAACCTCTACATGCACAGAGTGAGCCCAGTCTGAATCGGTTGTCAGTCCACCGCGCCGAACGATCTGTGACATATCCTGTGTCAACGAAAGTGCCCACTCAACCGTGACACCCTGATTCAGGTAGACGTCCGGCATGCCGCCATTGGCCTGCAGAGGTGCAGGCGCCAACCGGGTCCAGAGGACCGAGCTGCTGTCTGTCACGTCGCCTGAAGCAACACCCAACGTAAAAGGGTCAGCAAAAGCTTTGTCTTCCGCGTACAGCGGCTGTGCCAGAGGTGCACCGCCCAGCCCTACCAGGGTGCCCAGCAAAAACTTTCTTCTATCCATAAGTTGTTCAAATCTCTTTCAGGCAGACAGAGCGCCTGGAGCGGCTCTGCAACAATTTGAAATATTTACTGTTACGCGCGTCACACTTTTTGTAAAGTAGCACCCGCCAAATCCGTCCACCAAGGAACAACAATGCCCCAGCGACCGTCGCTCCCTCAATTTATCACAACTGGTGCCGCTGCTATCGCCTGCGCGCTTGTCAGTCTCCCACTGCAGGTTCAGGCGGCTTCAGGCCAACAGAAAATCCTGGAAGAAATTGTCGTGACCGCACAACGTCGGGATGAAAGCATCCAGGAAGTGCCTATTTCCATCACCAGCATGTCCGGCGATCGTTTGAACGCCAGATTTGCAAGCGGTGACGACATCCTGGCTTTATCCAGCGCCGCACCGGGCCTGTACATCGAGACCTCAAACGGCCGCCTGGCGCCACGTTTTTACCTTCGAGGTCTGGGTAACGCCGATTTCACAGCGGCCGCATCACAGCCTGTATCACTGGTGTTCGACGACGTGCCCATGGAAAAGTCCGCTCTGAAAGGATTCCCGCTGTTTGATATGGCAGATATCGAGATCATTCGCGGCCCACAAGGCACCCTGTTTGGACGCAACACCACAGCGGGCATCGTTAAAGTGGATACGCGCCGGCCAACCGCCGAAACTGAGGGGTACATCACCACGTCTGCAGGCAACTACGGCACGTTTAATGTTGAAGGCGCTGTTGGCGGAACCTTGATAGAGGACGTCCTCACCAGTCGTGTTTCCTTTTTGCGCCAGAAGCGTTCGGACTGGGTGGACAACGGTTTCACCGGCGAAGACGAAGCGCTCGGCGGATACAACATCAGCGCAGCTCGCATTCAGTTCGAGTGGACCCCACGTGATGACCTGACCGTATGGTTCATGCACCAGCGTCAGGATTCAGAGAGCACCACCAGCCTGTTCCGGGCAAACGTGCTCAGTCAGGGCAGCAACAGCCTGAACCGCAACTTCGATCGCGATAAGGTATTCTGGGATGGTGGCGACGGCAATGAAGGTCGCATTGACTCCAGCGGTACAACCCTGAAAGTGGACTGGGACGTCAACGAGGATTACACGCTGACCTCAATCACTTCATTCCAGGACATCCGAGACCGATTCGGTCGCGGAGACATTGATGGTGGTTTTGGTTGTCTGTTTACCTGTAGCGGACCTGCCGGACCCGCCAGCGACCCGTTCACCCCATTTGCTTCACCCTTTGTCGTAAACGTTGACACCGGTGGTGACATCGATCTTGAGCAGTACACTCAGGAAGTTCGCCTCGCCAGCAACTTCGAAGGACCAATGAACTATCAGGTGGGTGTATTCTATTTCAAAGACGATTTCTTCGGCACAGCCGCAAACCAGAGTGCTGGGGCTACGGAGTTTCAAACAGGATCCACAGCAAACATCGAGAACACCAGCATCGCGTTCTTTGGACAGGGCAGCTATGACATCAGTGACAAGCTGACTATTACTGCTGGCGTGCGTTATACCGACGACGAAAAAGAAGCGATCAACATTCGTTTCGCAGGCGGCGTTCCGGATGAAGTGCTGCCGAAAATCGATCTCGACGACGATAACATCAGCTGGGATCTGGCATTTTCCTACGCTGCAACCGAAGCAGGTCAGATTTACGGTCGCGTGGCATCAGGTTTCAGAGCACCAACCATTCAGGACCGCCTGGAGGATGACCCTGAAGTCACAACTGCTGATTCAGAAACAATTTTATCTTACGAGTTAGGCTACAAAGCCCAATACGAAAAACTGCGCTTCAATATTGCTGCATTCGCTTATGAGATTGACGACATACAGCTCACTGCTGTAGGCGGAGCCAGCAACTCAACCACACTGCTAAATGGTGACGAAGGCACCGGTTACGGTGTTGAATTCGAGTTTGATTACATCGTTAATGACAACCTGGTACTTTCAGCAGGCTACGGCTACAACAAGACCGAGATCAACGATGATTCTCTGGCGGTTGCACCCTGTGGTTCCGGTCTTTGCACCGTAACCGACCCGCTCAACGCAGGTGGTCTGGCACTGATTGACGGCAATCCCTTTCAGCACGCGCCGGAATGGACCGCCAATTTCGAAATCGACTACTCGGTTACGCTACCCAGTGGTAAAGGAGAGGTCTACATCTACTCCGACTGGAAATTCCGTGGTGAAACCAACGACTTTCTCTATGAAAGCATCGAATACACAACGGATACTCAGTTTGAAGGTGGTTTGAAGTTCGGCTATCGCAACTTTGAGAACAACTACTCAGTTGGATTCTTCGGCCGTAACATTACCGATGAAGAAAACATTCTGGGCGGCATCGACTTCGCCAATCTGCTGGCTTACACCAACGAGCCACGCATATGGGGCATCGAAGGTACCTGGAACTTCTGATCCGAGTGCACAGCTCAAAACGCCAAGGCTCTGCTCGTCAGGGCCTTGGTCTGATTTGGCTGGCAGCAATCTGTTCTGTCGCCGCCTGTTCACCACAATCCGAAACCAGCACGCCCTCCTCCACGCCTGAACGACCCAACATTATCTTTCTGCTGACTGATGATCAGCGTGCGGACACGCTATCTATTGCTGGTAACACCAACATAGAAACCCCGAACATTGATGCACTCGCACGCGATGGAGTGCGCTACAGCAACGCCTTTACCGTACAACCCATCTGCGCACCAAGTCGTTTTGCCTTCCTGTCGGGTCAATATGAACGCACCAGTGGTCTTGGTTTTAACTCACCTTACGAAGTCTCCCAGGCACAATGGACACAAACTTATCCGGCGCTGCTGAAACAATCGGGTTATCACACAGGCTTCATTGGCAAGTTTGGCGTTCAGTACTACACCTTTGATGGCGGCGCTCCTGCTCAGTTCGACTACTGGCGCGCCCACGATGGCTGGCTGCCTTTTTTTCCTAAAGACATTGAAGGCAATCCAGCCACCGAGATCTATAAGGAGGCCAGGAGCAACATCACTACCGAAATCATGGGCGAGTACATTGCAGATTTTTTAAACGCACGCCCCAAAGATGTGCCGTTTAACCTGTCTGTCAGTTTTTCCGCCCCACACAACTCCGTAGTCTCATCGATGTATCCCGAGGGGGCTGCTGAAGATTGTGACAACTACGCCTGCCAGGTGATGGGCTACCCGGCCAACAACAACCCTCGTCTGCAGGGGCACGCAATTTACGACACAAAGTATCGCGAGCCGGGCATCGAAATCTCACCGGATACGGGACAGGACCCGTATCAGTTCATTCCTGAGGGTGTGATTGACCATGAAGCGCGGCAGAAATGGTACGCCTATAACTATGAGCCGGAACTGCAGCCAGAACATCTGATCCGCTACTACCAGACGGTTACTGGCATTGATCACGTCATCGGTGAATTGCTGACACAACTTGAAGACCTGAACATCGCTGATAACACAATTATTGTGTTTTCCAGCGACCATGGTCTGTTGAACGGCGAATACGGTACCGGGGGCAAAGGCCTCTTATACGATCTTGTGGCCAAAATCCCGCTGGTTGTTTACGACCCGCGTGATGCGCAATCAGGTGCAGCTCGAGAAAACAGCGAGCTGGTGTTGAGCATAGACGTACCCGCTACAATACTGGCGTACGCCGAAGTACCTGTTCCCACAACCATGCAGGGCAAAGACCTGAATGGCAGCCAGGCACCGCGTGACGAAGTGTTTCTTGAAAGCCTGACCGTGGCGGAAGGTAACCCGTTTATCGAAGCCCTGAGAACTGATGAGTGGAAATATGTCCGCTACCTGCAACCGCAAGGCTGTCCCTATACCGAGGCTCACCTGGATCTGGCCGGTCAGCAGCCGATTTTCGAGCAGTTGTTTAATCTTATGAGCGATCCAATGGAGCGTAACAATCTGGTTGGAGTCGAAGCACAAACTGCGGTGTTAGAAGACTTTCGCAACCGTACCGATCAACGTTCAGCTGCGCTCACGCAGGAAAGTCGTGCATACAAAGCAGACTTCAATGTACCGTTGCGACCACCAGAAGGCGCTTACTGTTGGTAACCACATCATTCACGCGCAGACATTTTATACGTGCCACAGCGGTAATCACTGCAGCGCTTACCAGCGGGGCCCTGGCTGACAGCAACAAAAGACGACCGGTAATCCTTGATACCGACATTGGCGATGACATTGATGACACCTGGGCCCTTTTCATGCTGCTGCGCATGCCGGAGCTGGATCTGAAGCTTGCCGTTGGAGATTTTGGCAACGCCATTTACCGGGCGCGCCTGCTGGCAAAACTGCTGGACATCACGGGTCGCACGGATGTACCCGTCGGCATCGGTATGGATCACACAGACGAACCAGGCCAGCAGAGTGGCTGGATTGGTGACTATCAGCTCAGGGATTACCCGGGCCATGTCCACACCGATGGCGTGCAGGCGATTATAGACACCATCAAGTCTTCTCCTGAGCCAGTAACCCTTATCTGCCTGGGGCCGGTACCCAATATTGCTGAAGCGCTGCGACGCGATCCATCCATCGCTTCAAATGCAAAAATTGTGGGTATGTACGGTTCAATCTACAAAGGTTATCTGGATTCGCCTGTGCCGGCGGCAGAGTACAACGTCAGAATTGACCCACAATCTCTGCAAGCGGTGTTTGCGGCTCCCTGGGAATGCACCATAACCCCTTTAGATACCTGTGGGCTGGTTGTCCTGGATGGGGACAACTATCGCCGCCTGTATTTGAGTGAGGATCCATGGCTGCAGACGCTTATGGAAAATTACCGTGTCTGGCTACCGGGAGCGCCTTTTGTGGACCCCAATCAGGATACTACTCGTATCAGCACCACCCTGTTCGACACCGTCGCCGTGTATCTCGCAGTCAGTGAGGATCTTGTCGACATGCAGACCCTGCCGCTGCGGGTAACTGATGACGGCTATACAGTTATTGATGCGTTCAACGGGCGGCCTGTGCGGTGCGCGATCGGCTGGAAAGATCTGGAAGCCTACGAGCGGCAGCTGGTGGAGACGCTGCTGGGTTGAATATGTAAGGTAGCCTCAAACTTGCTGAGCTTCGCACGAACCTTTGACAGCAGACCCTGCACGGTAGAGCAACACTGCACACCTGAGAACAGATAATTCATAATTTTGTCCGCTACGGCAACTCAGCTCCATCTTAGCTCTGAGGGCGTGGTTCGCAAGTGGGAAAAAATGAACTGCCAGAATCCCACGCCCCTCCGGCCGTATGCGCTTCTTCATCAGCCAGCGTCGAATCGTCGCGGGAAGGCAGCGGAACAAACATCTGGTCGAGCAACAGCGCAGCCTCTCTTTGTTCGAGGGTACTGTTCAAGGGCTATCGATTTGTTGACGAAATCAATCATGACTTCGGCATCGTAGTCGGTCGCGTCCAGCGCGGCCTCCAGGTCGAAGCCGCTGCGATCCAGTGTTGCACGAGTTTCTTCTGCTGCGACCAGTCTTTGATTCACGGTACTCAAAAGATTTGTTAGGCGCTCGCTCCTGCCGCCCAATACACAAGCCGCCTATGCCGTATAAGTAACCAGTAAAGTGGCGCAGGCCGCATGACAGAGAATTAGCTTCCAGAGCGGGATCGATTTAGTGTCAGTACCTCGCACTTGTCCGCTGAAGCGGGCGGTAACGCCCAGCAGAATCGGTATCCAAAAGTTCGTTTTGCGCATGCTCATCCCCACTACCTGGTAAACATTCTCTGGTGAACGTGCATCCACCTGGAACGGAAGTTAATTGCCCTGTTTAGTGCCAACAGATATGAATATCCGCAGATTACTAGAGTTCGATGTAGGTGCTGTACAGATCCTCGCGCAGCACAACCTGCATGATGCCGTCATCGCGAAGCGCTTCAATGAGCGCCAAATAAAAGGGGTCTGGAGCAGTTTAGCGAGTGGCTTTTAAGGCCTCAGGTCCCATTCGATCTCGATTATCGAAATCGAGTTATCCATTGGGGTGTCTGTGTATACGCCCAAAAACTTAAGCGGCTGACCCGGCAATTTGAACGCTTTGAGCCAGGTCACTATGCCATCATAAGGAACAACCATTGAGTCGGCAGGACGCGCGAACAAGCCGCCATCGTTGATATAGACGAATTGACTCAAATCATCTATGCGAAGCCACCCTTCCTCATTGTCGAAAACGGCAGTAGGATTGAAAACGATGTCTTTATCCCCATCGTCGTCAACATCGAGCAGCTCGAATTCGCGAGTGAACACTTCATCTTCACTCGTGACAAAGCTTTGCACATGCTCGAAGTTAAACCCGCCCGTGCCATGCCACACATCAATGGCAGAGTCTGGCCCGGGGCCCTCGAAGGCGATCACCATATCCTTGATACCATCGCCGCTGAGGTCCGTGATTTTCAGTGAACTAGCCGCAAGCTCCGGGTTTAAGAAAAGACCTCCGGGTTCTGCATCTGCTGCGACATCGAAACCCCCGACTTGATTTCTCCGGTAAACCAGATAGCTGTAGCGGGGGCCTCCATTTATCTCAGCACCGTCAACCGTCACAATCTCCTCTACGCCGTCGCCGTCTATGTCCACGACCTGCAGCGAATATGCCCCACGCCAGATCACGTTGCCGCTGCTATCTCGTTCTGGTGGCAGGATTGCGCAGGTATCCGGGGTAAAGCTCCCGTCAGGCTGCTGAATGTACAGGTGGGCGAGAGCCCAGACTCCGAAGTATGGGTTGCCTTCTTCTTCACACTCTCCGCCAAGCGGAACTGTAGCGATATCCGGAAGCCCGTCACCGGTGAAATCACCTGTCGAAACTGAGTGGTAGAAACCGCGGACCTCTGACACCTGCGTCCACTCCAACTCCGCGCCCAGAACTCTCGCAATCCAGATATGGCCGAGTGGCCAATCCTCCGTGTCCCGTAGCTCAAGACCATGGTCAGCAAACACGATATCTTGCTCGGCATTAAGATACTCGAAGTCGCGACCAACGCCCATCGCGGCTTCGGGGTAGCTACCAACCACCTGCCATGTGCCGCCGGGAAGTTTGCTCAAGTGGAGGACAGGTAGCAACGGGTACTCAAAAAAGAGCGTCCAGGGAAGAATCATGTGCTCAACGTCGTCCTTGGCAAGATAGACAGTTCCGGATACTCCGAAGAGCACTCCCTCATCAATCCGGGCGGGCGTGAGCCCGTCGAGTGAAATTGGAACTTCTGTGACCGACCATGCCAGCGCTTCGTATCTTGACGGGTCTAGTGGAAAGTCGTCGTTCCCATCGACAACACCATCGCCGTCATCATCGACATCCGCATTGTTACCGATACCATCACCGTCTGAATCTAACGGCTCTGAAGCATCTTCGGGGAAAGCATCGCCAGCGTAGTCGCCGACGCCGTCTCCATCGGAGTCAAGAGCAAAAAGCGTGAACAGAACACTCGACCGTTCAGGTTCTTCTTCTGCTTGCTGACCTTGCGCGGAGGATAAAAAAATCAGGCTGGTAACAAGCGTAATGATCCTGACAAACAACACGGCGCAACCTTAACCTCAGCTACCTGGTGGAACAAACAAGAGAGCACAGGACTCCAGAGACTCAAGATAGTCTTGGACAACAGATCATCGAAGTCAAGCCAACTCCGGAGCGGCTGTCGGCCATTGCGAGAGTTAAATCCGCAAGACTGATAACAGACTCGAGCAATCACCATGCCATGCAGATATTCTCACGGTGTTAGTCTCAATCAACCTGCAACTTTGGATCATGGATGAGGTTTACAGAATGCTGGACAGGACAAAAAAGACAGCCCCAATGCACACGCCCGCTAAACCAAAAAGTGCACCTTCATTTGCAATCCTGGTCAGTTTTTGAATTTTGTGCGACTGCAGCGATGTGGCCATTTGTTCGCTGCGTTCCAACAATTGCTGTTGAGACGCTAACTGATTCCACAGTTTCAACTTATCTGTTTTGAGTTCATCAATCCTCTGCTGATGCAATTGCAAGTCAGCTGTTACAGTGGCTAGTTCTCTCTGCAGATCGGCAACAACGGCAGCATCAGGCATGGGTTCTTCGGAACTGATGATGTCTTGTCTGATCCCAGCTTCACCAGGACTCACCTCAGATGCGCCGGCTTCCTGTACTGTGATAGTGCCAAACACACGCTCAAGCTCTGAAGTGTCCACACCCTTGCTGTTATCTTCTCGGGTGGTCACTGAGAGTTCGCCTTTTTTCGCTTTACGATAAATGGTCTGGCGAGATTTACCGGTAAGCTCGGCTGCTTCTGCGAGCGAGACAATCATGAGCAGAACTCCGAAATTGCTGGTCTCATAGTGAACATCCTCATTACATGCGGTAACCATAGTCCAGGTAACAAGGACGTCAAATGAGCAGCACGTCACCCGCCAATATTGGCCGACAAATCAGCCTGAACGGGTCGGATGCGCTGTGGGTTGTAGCAATTTCCTAATTGTCTTCTGGCATTGCAATCGCGATATCATTGACCACTCAACCCAAGCGTCTGCATAACTTGCGCTTTATGATCCAGCGCAGCTTTGGCGACGTTGCTACGTATCCCGGACTCCAGATAACGGCGTATGCGTCCAGCATCGCCCAGAGGCGATCGGGTACCCAGAGAATTGAGCAGCACCACACCCACCTTACGGCCGGCCATTTCCGTCACCATGACAAGGCAACGCCCGGCTTCGGTAAGGTAACCGGTTTTGGTCAGGCCTACTTCCCAACGGTTGCTGCCTGTCAGCGGATTGGTATTACCGTAGCCAAGGCGGTAACGCGGTTGCTTGAAATTCACGGTGAACTGCCGGGTGGTGGAATACTCCCTCAACAGCGATTGCTGATAAGCCGCAATCACCAATCGCGCCAGGTCTGCTGCGGAAGACCTGTTAGTCACGTCCAGCCCGGTCGGGTCGGTGAAATGGGTATCCCGCATCTTCAAGCTGAGTGCCTTGGCGTTCATGTCTTTAACAAAAGAATCGAAGCCACCAGGATGATGTAAAGCCAGATTATAGGCCGCGCGATTCTCTGAAGACATCAGGGCAATGCGCAGCAGGTCGCGTCGGCGCGCGCTGGAGGTCAGGCGGATTCTGGAATAGGCGTTCTTGGCGGTCTTCCTGTCCCAATCTTTTATAGTCAGCCACTCGTCCAGATCTGCACCTGATTCCAGCACCACCAGCGCGGTCATCAATTTGGTGATGGAAGCAATCGGCAGGACAATGTCAGCGTTCTGCTCCAGCAGCATCTGACTGTCCGCAACGTCAACAGCCACCGCGCTGACCGAAGCCAGAGCCAGGTCAGCGCCTAGGGTGCGCAGCGGTAGCAGAAAACTGATCAGACCCAATGCAATAATCAGGTTGGGTAGCACAATGCGACGTAACAGTGTTTTTTTGCTCATGGTGTCTACTATTGCTGGCCGCCTATTGTGACGCAAGTTGTATCGATAGACATCCTCCAAGGCGTCTGGCCGAGTCTGTCCTGCAGTTTCGCATGACAGTTCAACTGATGCGTCGTTCATGCAGCTTCAGCTGCAGAAGTTCTCCGGCGTGGCGCGCATTGCCCTCGGCCATGAGGCCCAGACGCCGGAACAATTCGGGGTCCAGGGAACTCTGCAGTTCCGCCGGGAGCAATGCGTTCCAATTGACCTGCGGGCGCAGAAAGTCGGCAGAGTAATAGCCAAACAACATAGCGCGCTCGCTGTTCTCGGTGACATTTGCACCAGACGTATGCCACATGCGGCCGTCCATGGCGATGACCGACCCTGCTGATGCTTCAAAAGCGACGGTCTGTTGCATAGGCTCAACAGGCAGATCGTCCAGGCTTTGAAAAAGATGGCTGCCTGGAATGTAGCGGGTTGCGCCATTTGACTCATATATATCGTCAAGGCACCAGATGATGTTCATGGAGTGCGGCGCCAGCCAGGGTGGCGGCGAGACAAACCCAAGATCCGAATGTATCGGCATAGAGCCGCTACCCGGCAGCGCGATGTTGGCGGTGAAGTTGGAGATCATGTAGTGCTCCCCGAGAAGCACTTTTACATATTCAATTGCACCGGGGTGCAGGATCAGTTGTCTGAATACCGCATCCAGAGTGATGAGGTTAAAGACGCGAACGTTTCTGGCATTGGGATCCAGTTCGGGCATGAACGTCGAGGCACCCGACTTTTTGAAGTTGTGTGCGGCTGCCAGTAACTTTTGGCGCACGGATGACACCTGTTGAGCATTAAGCACATCGGGAACGACACAGAATCCGGCGTCTGTTAGCTGATCGGATAAGTCGTTTTTAATCATCTTTACGCTTGCGCAGCCGTACATGATCTCGAGTCTAGCACGGGGCCAGAAATTGGCGTCCCTTACTCAGGCGTGGGCTCGTATACATAAAACGACCGGAAAACACACCTCATCCATACCTTTAGCTCAGCCTGGCAAAGGCGGTTATAGTTAAAGAAATTTCGGGGGAGAAACAAATTGAGCGACGAGTTGCTCTTTGCAGGACTAAAAGTATTAGACGTCAGCTCATGGATTGCCGCACCCGCTGCCGCGGCGATTCTTGCAGACCTGGGCGCTGACGTTATCAAAATCGAACAACCTGAGGTTGGGGATGGGTATCGCAACTACTACCTGCTGCCACCCAGCCCTGATTCCGAAATCAATTTCACCTGGGCACTTGATAACAAGAACAAACGTTCTCTTTCCTTAAACCTCAAATCCGAACAGGGCAAAGCGATTCTTCATCAACTGGTAGCCCAGTGTGATGTGTATATTACCAACCAGCCGCTGCCCATGCGCCGCGCCCTTGGCTTGATGTGGGAAGATCTACAACCGTTAAATGAGCGGATGATCTACGCCTCTCTGACCGGGTACGGCGAAGCCGGTCCCGAAAAGGACAAAGAAAGTTTTGATCTGGTGGCGTATTGGTCACGCTCCGGATTGATGCACCAGATGCGCCACAAGGGCACAGAGCCCTTTCAGGCCATGGCGGGCATGGGTGACCACCCGACTGCTGTGGCGTTATACGCCAGCATCGTTACGGCATTGCTGAAACGGGAGCGCACGGGTAAAGGTACCAAAGTGCACACCTCTCTGCTGGCCAACGGTCTATGGTCGTCCTCCTGCTTTGCCCAGGCTGCCTGGGCAGATGCAGATTTTTCTCAGATTCCCGGCCAGCGTATAACCACGGCGCTTTACGAAGCCAGCGACGGTCGCTGGATTCAGTTTTCCATGTTGCGTCAGGAGGAAGAGTTCGACCGCCTGCTCATCGCGCTGGGTCAGCCAGACTGGCTGTTAGACGAGCGGTTCTCCTCACCTGAAAGTAGGATCGAGCATGCGCAGGTGTTTACCCAGATGATTCGCGAGGTCATCATTCAACGCAGCTCTGGGCAATGGATGGCACTGTTTCGCTCTGAAGGTATTCCCGCTGCGTTGGTGGCCGAATTTCAGGATTTACCCAATGATCCCCAGGTGCTCGCCAATGATATGGCAATGCCAGCGGCGGAAGATGTTGGGATGGCACGTGTGGTGCGAGACCCTGTAAACGTGGATGGTGTGGCGCGTGTGGGTGCGAGCAGAGCGCCAGACATCGGTGAACACAGCGATGAAATTCTCACTGAGCTGGGGTTTAGCGCGGAACAGGTTCGGGAACTTAAGCAGCAGGGTATTATTTAATAGTTGCATAATGCGTGACTATTCACGTATTATGCAACAACATTTTCGGCAGCCTGCCCATCATGAAAAACGCCCTGCTCGCGATTCTTATATCTGCAATAGCCACCAGCAACCTCGCCGAAGATATGCATCCGCAGACCTATGGTCTGTTGAAATCCATATATGCATACGATCAGACATACCCGCTGAACGCGCGGGTCGTCGGTACAGTGGCGCATAACAATGTCGTTTTCGAAAAAATCGTCTTTGATAGTTTCCACAATGGGAAAGTGCCCGGCTTGTTAGCCCTACCCTCCCAGGGCCAAGGCCCGTTTCCCACTGTGCTGCTGTTGCATGGCGTGACCGGAAACAAAAAACAGTGGCTGGACGACGACTTCACTCACGGCGGTGAGGTGTCGGCGGCGCTGCTTGAACAAGGCTATGCCGTGCTTGCACTTGATGCGCAGTATCACGGTGAAAGGGCCGTGTATAACGACTATCTCGATGCAGGTGAAATGGTATTCCAGAAAGGCTGGGGAGTGCGGTATGCCAACATGCTCACCCAATCCGTTGTCGATTATCGCCGCGCCATAGACTATCTCAGCACCAGAAACGAGATTGATTCGTCGCGAATTGGTTTGCTGGGCTACAGCATGGGTGGGCACATGGCGTTCATTCTAGGTGCTGTCGAAGAAAGAATTAAGGCAACAGTGGCATGTGTGGTTCCGCATATGGCGCAGATGCCGATGGCACCGGCAGCCTTTGCTCGAGACATGGGCGCCGACCCGCTGCTGATGATGATGGCCCGTAAAGACCGCTTTTATACGACAGAGCAGGCACAGGCGCTGTTCGATGCAGTACCTGGTGACAATAAATCGATCCGCTTCTTCGACAGTGGGCATTCGCTGCCTCGGGAATATGCAACCCAGGCCACAAAATGGCTGACCGACAAGCTGTAGCGCGACGCAAAAGCTTGAATCCGCAGCGCGGCCTAACGCCCCCTGCATCCGTACCCCTTTTTTGCCTGGGGCCGGTTCCCAATATCCCCTTTAGGCATCTGCCTGCACGCAAATTATTTGCGACCAACTGAACCAATTCTGCCTGCCTTTACGCCCATATCTACAACGGGTGCTGTTGGCACCAGACTACTTTGCAAAACGATAAAGGAGAATTCCCATGGCGGAAGTGACAGAAAATCAGGACGACCCCAATGCAGCGCCTGAGTTAGCGCCAAACAACTGGTTTATGGAATATGGCATGCCGTTTACCAACACCCTGCTGGAGGGTGAAGCAGAAATGAACGCCGAACAGGGCCATCAAGGTGAACGTCACGATCTGATGCAGTTCATCATCGACCAGGAAACCGCGGTGGCCAAAGACTATCTGAACGGTGATATCTCAGAGCAGGAGTTTAACGACTTCAAAGAATTCTCAGAGAATCGCCTGGAGAGCCTGCAGGAAGCTATCGGTAAAGAAGTTGAAGAACTGGAGGAGAGTGGCGAGGAGTGGCAAAGCGATTTTGTTTCTTCTCTGGAAGCATTTGGTAAAGAGCACAACTCAGAGGTGCTGCAACTGGTAGAAATCTCTAAAGAGCGCGATTTAGAGGCCAGTGATCTGTCTCTGCACCTGATCTCAGATGCGATGAAGGTAGGGGTAGACGGCATAGATCAGCTGTACGAAATTCTTCCGCCCCACCTGCATGACATCGTTGATGTGCTGGAAGTGGAAGTGCTTGAAACCGCTCATGACATGGTAGACGCACGAGCTGAGCTGTCATCGGCAGATGAACATAATCTGGATGGCGACCGCGCCGAGCTGGAAGCCATCGAACCCACGGTTGAAGCTGAATTTGATGCGGTGCATGAATCCATTGATACGGACTTTGAGCGCATCGACGTTGAGATTGAACGTGCCAAAGAGTTTGTGGACACCGCTCAGGAACATGCCGAATTGGATCCGGAGACAACGGTAGAGCATATGCCTTACCAGACCATTGAAGACTATGACCTGATGGAGCAGACCGAAGAAGAAACGGGCGGCGCGGCTTGAGGTGAGCCAGTTTACCCGCTGTTTACGCCCAAAGGGTTAAGCAACAGGAGAAAACAGATGGTCAGCATGACTTCAAAGCAGAAAAAAGTACCCAACTGGGTTTACATCCTCGGCCTGGTCGTCGGCTTAGTGTTTGTTTCGACAGACGAGTTAGACACTGTGATAGAGGGGAGCGCCTGGGCGTCAACCGGTGATGGCAACCTGGTGCAGGAACATCTGCAACGTGGCCAGATACCGCCAACCATTGATTTGCCCATTCAGAATATCCCTCAGGAAACTAATGTCTGGTGTTGGGCTGCGGTTTCTCAGCAGATCATCATGGCGACACGTGGCCAGCAGGGTACACCACCACAGTGCGCCCTGGTGGGCATGGCCAATGGCCATCATCCTCAGAGCTGCTGCAACAACCCTGCCCCGTGCACACAAACGGGCTCGCTGGAGCAGATCCAGGGCTTGATTCAACACTTTGGCGGCCGCAGCTCGAGCATTGTTGCACCAACCAACCCCATGGTTCTGTATGAAACCCTGGCTAGAGGCCACGCCGTTGTGCTGGCAGTGCGCTCGTCTCCGTATTCGGGCCATGTGGTTGTGCTGCGAGGCATGGCCTGGCAGCCGGGTCCAAATGGCCTGGAACCGGTGTTATTGATTAATGACCCGATGGCCTATTTCACCCAGCCTGTACCTTTTCGCAACATTGCCCAGCACTGGGAAGCGGCCATCGTTGTCAGTTAGCTGGCCGACTCTGCTACCCAATCACACAGGTGAAACATGAAAACATTTTTCAAAACGATCGCAATTATGACAGTAGCAGGCATCAGCATCCTTGCTGTCATCGGTTATACCGTCATAGGGGAAAGTACTGAACTTAAAAAATCTGCGGACGGTTTTTTCCAAGCCGTACGGGCAAATCAGACTGCACAGAGCCATCACTACCTGTCCAGCGACTTCAAAGCCATTACAAGCGCCAGCGAACTGGATCGTCTGATTCAGCAGATGCGCCTGCAACGCGCAACTTCAATTACCTGGCACGGCTTTTCCATCCACAATCAGAATGGTGTGTTAGAGGGTTTGATGACGTTAGATGACGCAACCCAGTACACTCTGACGGTAAGCCTTTCACAGCATGCACAGGATTGGAAAATAAGCGGCTTCAGCGTCAAACCAGCACAGTCGGTGGCTTTGAACAGACAATATTCAGGTTAGACGCCGGCGCATCATCCAGATCCCGGGTTTGTTCGGCACAGCGCGGCCATCGGCCGCGCTGATAAGATTTCACCCTGGTCGTCAATGAGCAGCGGGCGGCGCTCTCCGGACACCCGCACAATCGTCCATGGGGCGTTAACGCTCACACCTTCGCCACCCATCATTCCCTCATGATAACGGCTGGATCTGATTTCACTGGCTGAAAAGGTGATTGGCGCGCGCAGGGCCGCAGAGGAAAAATTCACCTGATAAAGCTGATTCCTGGCCAGGTAAGAAATACGAACCACATAAATTGAGCTGTAATAAAGCATGCCGATCAGCAACAACAGACCGAGTGCGCCTATCAATGTGGCCAATCCCAGCCGATGCAACACTGGCGCAAGTTGACCCCCATAGCCATCTGCTGGGTTCAAACCGAAGCTGTTGTAGAGGGCAATCCCAGCCCAGAGTGCCGCACAGGCAACCACCGCTGACCCTGCCAGGACCCACCTCACCTTTCGCGCTTGTAAACCTGCGTCGTAGATCAGTGTCATAGGAACCTCCTTGAGGGACCTTTTGCAACGTGCAAAAAAAGTGAAAAAAAGATCAGTCGACTTGAGCCATTCTTCGCAGGTTTTACGCCCATAGAGGTAACAGGGCCAAAAACTGGCTTATTAACCGAAAACTTGAGTGCAAGAGGCAAGAACATGAAATTCAGTACCCCAATGATCGTTATTATGTGCATTTTGGCAGCCATCGTGGTTCTTAGAGTAATCACCCCGAGCCCTGAGCAAGTCATGATGGACGAACTGAACCAGCAGAATCAGATGATCCAGCAACAGACGATGAATATGTTGAACGGCTATCAGGAACAGTATGCGGTACCCAGCTACTACCAGGAAGGTGGCTATCCACAAGGCGGTTATCAGCCGAATGGTTACCCGCAGAACGGTTACCCGCAAAGCGGCTATCAGCAAAACCAATATCAGCAGGGTTCGTACCAGGAAAATATGGGGCACAACGGGTACTCCAATTCAGGCACAAACTATGGCCCTCAAGGTGGAGACGACTGGAGCTGGTAGCCAATACTGACCCTTCTGAAAAGCCTGCAACGCAGGCTTTTTTTGTGTCCGCAGCTAAATACTCCTCAATCACTAGCGTGCACGCCCTGCAACTGCTCAGCCAGATCTGACAATGTTGGTCTGTTATGTAAGAACTCGTCTATACCTCTTATCAGCGCTATGTTTTCAGACAAAGATTGCTTTTGCAGATTGTTGTTAATCAAGTCAGGATTGGCCACGAGCCGTTGCAGCAGTCCCTCGATAGCCTCTACCGCTGCCGAGTTACGAGGATGCGTCTGATAGGCATTTTTGTAGTATTGCAGGGCTGCACTGTAGTCACCAAACTGCTCAAATTGACCACCCTCGTTCATGAAGCCAGTGAACGCAGCCTGCTGATCTGCTGGCAACTGAGCAAACGCAATCACCGGTCGATTGTCCAGTTGTTTGCGACTTTCTTCGTAGCCGAGATAACCAACGGTCAGGACCAATGTCGCCGCCAGCGCACCGACCGCTTTGCGAATGTGTGCAGCGCCTTCAAACTCGCTTAAAAACACTGCGGCGTGGGCGGTGCGATTTCCCCGGTCGAATGCCAGGCCGTGTTCTATCGCCCGCCACTCGCGACGCTTGATACCTTTGATCGGTTTTGGCGTGAGGCCGCGGCGTTTGGCCTCTGCAGCGCTTAGGTATTCAAATGGGTGGCGCCCCGTCAGGAGCTCATAACTGACGATAGCCAGGGCATAGACGTCATCAGCAGGATGTGGTGTTGCCCCTTCAAACATTTCACAGGAGGCATAAGTTGGCGTGAGGGCGCCTATCGTGCCTGCGTCGAACTGAGTAGTGATCTCACCTTCTGAGCTGTCTGATGCCGGACTTGCTCGCGCGATGCCAAAATCCAGTATACGTGTGGCGTTGCCCCGCGTGAGGAAAATGTTGCTGGGCTTAAAATCACTGTGAATGATGTTCTTGTTATGTGCGTAAGCCAGGCCCAGGCACAAACCGCGAATAATGGGTATAGCCTGCTGGCTGTCGATGCCGTTTGGGTGTTTTTCAATGAAGCGATCCAGCGGATCGCCCTGCAACAGTTCCATGGTCATGAACACCAGATCTTCGTCGCGATCAAAGTCGTAAACCGTGGCAATGTTCGGGTGCGCAAGAGTTTGAGCTTTACGCGCCTCACGCTGCAGCGCCATGATCATCAGTTGATTGCTGCGAAAGCGCTGGCCCAGAACTTTGACAGCAACATCAGGATCGCTGTCCTGATTTTCTTCTTTACGCAGGTCTTTAGCCCGATATACCAATCCCATGCCGCCACGACCTATCAGGCCCTGAATCACAAAGCGATTTTTGATGACATGACCGGGTTCTAACTCTTCATCCTCTTCATCACCCGCATAGACAGCAGACTGCGTCAGATTCCCTAACAACTCCGCTGCAGCACCAACCAGAGTGATGTCGGCATCCTGGTTTTCATCGACAGCATTGGCATCCACCAGAAGGTTTAAGGCGCGGGGAAGGAGCTCTGCAGGACAGTGTTGTTCAAGCCACGACTGCTGGTCTACAGCGTTCTGGTCAAGGGCTTCCTCAAGCAGCAGCAACAGCTGCTTCTCCTGGTTGATGCCTGTTTTGTCAGTTGTCATTTAATTCAGGTCCATGCCAAACTTCTGCGGCTAACAACCATTCTTATGCAGAGTTGCCACATGACAGATGTCACCAAAATATTGTTGAACTGGTCGAATGAACCGCAAGCGGAACGAGGCGAAGTAGTTGCTGCACTGTACGATGAGTTACGTGACAACGCTGCTCGGCATTTACACAAAGAAGGCGGGCGCGGCGACTTACAACCCACCATGCTGGTCAACGAATCGTATATGCGTCTGGTCAACATAAACCGCATCGATTTACAGGGGCGCACCCACTTTTTTGGGCTGGCAGGCAAAATCATGCGCGAAATACTTGTGGATGAAGCGCGTCGCATGCGGGCAAAGAAACGAGACATCGCCCTGCAGACCCAGTTCGAAGATGATATTGCAGATGAAAATCTACCGGTGCAGGACATTCTTGAACTGGATGAGCTGTTAAACGGATTGGAAGACATCGATCCAGTTTACGCCAGATTGTTTGAAGCCAGGGCATTTGCAGGCATGACAATTGAAGAATCCGCGCAGTCGCTGGACATGTCCGTGTCCAGCGTCAAACGCAAATGGAAGATTGTAATCGCCTGGCTCAAAGAACATCACGGCGTTACTGACAACTAGCTACCAGCCGTCTGGCTCAGTCGGTTCGTCTAACATTACCTCACCGCTCTGAATGGTCTGGTTGTAATACTGTTGTTGAGGTCCCGGCTGTTGCTGGGGACCATAACCATTGTTGCTATATCCAGCTTCGTTGTAGCCATTGTTGTTGTAACCCGGTTGGCTGTATCCGCTGTTGTTGTAGCCGCCGTTGTTGTATCCATTGTTGCTGTAACCGGGCTCGTTATAACCATTATTCGGCTGTTGCGGATATCCCGATTCCGGACCATAACCAGGTCCATAGCCAGGACCCTGAGGTTGATTCAAGTTCGGGCCGTAAGGTGCCGGACCCTGATTGTTACTGTTGTAAGGGCCGTTGTTAGGTGTTTGTGGACCGTAGCCTGGGCCATAACCCGGACCGTTTTCAGGTCCGAAAGCTGACGTTATGTCGCCGGTGCCATCCATGAAAACCATGATGCCCAAAACAAAGCATACGCCTGCCAGTATTTTTGAAGTTGTATTCATTTCCATCATTCATCCTGCCTGTGGTTGTGTTTGTAGCGATATCTCGCCCTTACTCACCTAGGCGAAAATGATCATCAAACTGGCTCACAGATGGGCAAAAATGATCTTTCGGCCATGGGAAGACTCTATTTAATTTGATGTGAACCAGTTTCTGTCAGTTCTGCGCCTAAGCCACTGACACATAGACATTCCAACGGAGATTATTGTGAGCGAGACACAGGACAATAAGTGCCCCAAATGCAGCAAGACCAACCCAGTCGGTGCAAAATTTTGTGCCGGGTGCGCCAATCCTTTAACCGCCAGTCAGAGTACACCGGACCCGATCCCCGTGGGCGGCGACAAAAACACCCTACCGCCAGGACGACCTAACATGGGCGGCCTGATGGGCCAGATGGGTGGCAAATCTGACCAGCGTCAGGTTGAAGGTGATGTTTCATCTTTATATACGGCAGCCATGTCCTATTTCAACCAGCGTGAAGGTACAGAGATTAAAAGCCAGTACGCACCACAGCAGGTCAGCGCCAGCGTCATTTTCAAAGATTTTCTGGCTACCCTTAACTCACCGGTGCGTATGGATACAGAAGTTTCGATCACACCCGCAGGTGCTGGTGTAAACAGCGTCAGCATTGCATCGAAGATCGACTGGGGGTCAACTTCAATGATCTGGGTGATGTCCGCCATCATGCTGATGAGTTTGCTTTTTCTGTTTAATCCCTATGGCACCATGACGATGATGTACCTGATCATTTTTGTCATCGGCTCCATTTTTACCGTCATGCTGATTAATACCCGTGGTCCAAAACTGGTCGCTGATGACTTTTACACCTACCTGCGTGCTAACGCGGGTAGCAGCAAGATCGCAGAGGTAAGCGTCCCGCAAGCCAAACAGTCGCCTGTCGCGCCAGCAGCACCAGAACCTGCGCGTAGTGAACAAACCCCGGAACAGCAGGAGACCTCAGAGGAAGTAGAACCGATGCAGAGAATCCAGCAGTTGGGTGAACTCAACGCCAAGGGTTACCTCTCAGATGAGGAATTTGAGGCGAAGAAAGCCGAACTTCTGGCGCGGATCTAATCCAATGAGTGAAACTGTCAGTCAATTTTGCATCCAGTGCGGCGTGAATCTGCCGGAAGATTCACGTTTCTGTACCGAGTGTGGGCATGAAGTGGGTACGCCACCGCCGGTGGCTGAAGTGACCTATGCGCCGCACCCCGCGTTTGGTTGCAGCACCTGTGCAGGAGACGGCAGCCGTCTACATCCCAGCCTGATCTACTGCCCGGAATGTCGCTGGCTACGTCCGTTGACGGATGACTACTTTCTTGAGATGGATGCCTTCATGTGGCAAATGGATGCCCAGGCGATGGGCGTCCTCAATGGTCTCGGCCCACTGTCTTCCGCCGCTCACAATATTGCAGAACGGTATGGCCGGCCAGTGTTTGAAGCCGCCACCAACGGTATACGTCTGAGCGAACGGCAGATGCCGGAGATTTTCAATCTTGCGCTGTATGCCGCACGCCTGACCTCCCTGACCCATATGCCTGAGGTTTATATTTCCGGCGAGCGCATGTGGGATGTCTATTCGCTTGGAGGTTACAGCGGCAGCTTTGTTTCTATAGGCAGCGTGCTGATCAACTTCAAGCCCAAAGACCTGCTGTTTCTGATTGCCAGGGAAATGGGGCATGTGCGCGCAGGCCACGTTTACTGGAATACTGCGATGCAGTTTCTGCTGGGTCAAAGCCGGGGCCAGACAACCATTCTGGGCCAGGGTGTCTTACAGTTTCTGAACCCTGCCAAGCTGGTAGAAAGTGCTATTGAAGCACCCCTGATGCGCTGGGCGCGTCATGCGGAGATCACCGCAGACCGGGCGGCTACCCTGGTCACCGGCGATCTGGCCACAGCGCGACAGGTATTGACACAGTGGTCGATGAAGTCCTTCCCCGTTTACGGCAAAGTAAATCTGGATGCCTGGCTGGAACAGGAAGCTGCGTCAGATGACCCCTACTTACGTATGTCTGAGTGGACCATGTCCACTACACCGTATCTGGCGCCGAGGCTGAGAATACTGGCGGAGTATGCCCAGGATGACGGTTTTGCAGAGTGGCGCCGATACATTACCCACTGGGCAGATCCTCATTCACCGATCGAAAAACCGGAGATCAACCCCCGAGCCAAGCCCAAAGATGATCGCGAGCGCATGACCTGCGCGGCCTGTGGCGCAAAAATGTCGGTACCCAAAGAAGCCCTGACCAGCGGCAAGCCAGTCAATGTGCGGTGTCCTAACACGGATTGTCGCAAGGTATTGCGGGTCAAACCCAAAACAAAACCGACAACCCCACCGTCGGTAGATAATAAGCTCGATGCAAAACAGGCAGCTGCCGCAAAAGTGCGGCTCAGCTGTGTGTCGTGCAACGAAGCGATGTATGTGGACAAACAAGCTCTGCAGAGCGGTGAAGCGGTCAATGTGCGCTGCCCCAATCCAGCTTGTGGAGAAGTTTTAAGTATCAAACCTAAACCTAAATCAAATCCGCAACGCCCGGACTTAATGGCGGACTAAGACAGGAGTGCAGTGATGGCGCAGGAAGACAAAGACGACCAACCCATTGAATTCGACATCAGTATCAGCAACGAGGCAAATCCCTCAGCCATGGTAAGCGCCATGAGCGAAGCTCAGATGCTGGCAGAGGACCGCGCCGCAGAAGATCAGGTACGTCAGCAGACCCAGTTGGAGAATGCAAAAACAGACGCTGCAATGCAGCGTGTTGAACGGGACACCTCTGTGAATACTACCCACATGCAGCAACAGCAGGCGGTCACGCTGGACGAGCAGACTCAGGCCAGTGTGGAAGCTGATGTCGCGCAGGAAAAGCGTGAACAGGAAGCTTTTGCCACTGAAGAAGCTGCCAATCAGCGTGAAGCCGCTATCGAAGCTCAAGCAGAGCAGGCGCGGCTGGATCAAGAACGCGCAGAACAGGAGCGGCTCGAACGCGAGCGGGAAGAGCAGGAGCGAGAGGAGCGTGAGCGAGAAGAACAGGAGCGCGCCGAGGCAGAAGCTGTGGCTGATGATGCTGGAGACTACTAGCCGCACTGAATAACGTAAATATTTGAGCCAGTTTTGCCCTGCTCTGCGCCTACATCTATGACAACCCAAAGTTTTTAAGGACAGGAAAATGGCTGAAACACGATATACAGAACAGGACCAGGCTGAATCCAGAACAACGGATGAAGTCATAGCGGAATACGAAGTTGAGCTGGCAAGCTTGAACGACAGTGAAATGGCTCAGGTGAAAGAAGCAATTTCCGAGGCGCAGTTCAACAATGAAATTGATCAAATTGACGTAGAAGCAGAAATCAGCAATGCACAATTCGCTGAAGAGAACCGAGCAGAAGCGCAGGAAGCCCAGCGTGAACAAGCTCAGTCTGCGGATAGTGGCGATGTCGAAGGCGCCCGTGAAAAAGCTGAAGAAGTGCAGGCCAATCTGAACGAAGCCAGCGAACATGGGGCCAGTCTCACTGAAGCACAGCAGGAAAATGACGTTGATGTTGAGGTTTTAACCGAAGCTGAATTTCAGGCAGACACAGCTGAGTATTTTGAAGCCGAAAGTGCTGAAAGTCTCGAGGACGGAGAATACGATGCGGACACCGACGCCGCGGCTGATCACGCCGATGACGCAGCTGACGATGCCGTAGACTACACCGAGCAGGCTGATCAGGGCGGTACCTACGGCGATCAGTCCATCTACACCGACAATGTATAACCACAGTTCACATGGCGGCGAAGTCAGATGACCGATACAACCGCAGACGGGCCGAAACCAGAAGTTGAGGTTTCGAGCCCGTTGGAAAAACAGCGTGACGTCTGGGTTGAAGCTGAGCCGGCGAATACGACGCGGCGTGATCAGATTGGCGCAACTGTGTGGTCACCCGAGGCGCCTGTTTCACCCTACCTCGGCGACCCCATTGAGCCAAGCCTTGTTGAGCTGGCATCCATCCTGGGCGTTGGCCTGTTATTCGACGCAGACGCAGCAGACGACTGAATTCAGTCTGCCTGCTGCGGGTTGTCTAGTTAGAGACCCGATACAGTGTCGAGATCTCGGTACGCAACATGTCCCCACTGAGTTCAAACGGAAATGGCGGTACCTGCTGGGGGTAGAACCCCTCGCAGCCAAAAGCGTTGCAGCGTTGTGCCTGCATCGCCTGTAACTGCATGACATTACCCTGTAATGCGTACGCACCCCTCACCTCAACGCGCATACTGTTGTCGAATGGAGTATCCACCTGGTAGTACTCACCCTGGGGAGAAAACTCAACGTAGATATACCCATAAGGACCCTGGCCTTCCCAGGCGCCAACTAACGAATCACTTTGAGGCTGAGGTTGTGGGTCTGGTACCGGTCCGGGCTGCGGAGGCGTCAGATGTTGGGTCCGGCTGACCTCAATAATCTCGCCCACCGCGTTGCCGGCGCCGCCGATGAGTGATTTGATAAACAGCGAATCCGGTTTGTTGGGGTTTGCAAGCAGCATGAAGACCTCTCGCCCCAGAATCGTCTTGCCATCAGCGGCAAAGGTGATCAGCTGCAAAGTAGGTAACAGCGCGTTATCCAGGCGGGCGACAAACAGATAGTCTTTTGCCGCTTCAGGCAATAATTCTGCGTTGACAATCGCCTGGGCAGAATCAGGGCTTGATTTCAGCGGTTCGCCAATGCCAAAAATATCCTGGCCTTCAGCAGACCATATGCCGGCCAAATCTGTAATGGACAGATTCTTGGCGGCATCCAGACCACCGCGGATATCCTGACGGGCATTGGTCACATTGACCTCGGCGTAACCCAGCGCGCTTTCGCCGGACAGCGTTTCTACCTGCGCCCAGGTTCTGTAGGTGCCGTTTGGTACTTCATCCATGATCAGTTCAAGGCCATCGTTCCAGGTCAGCTTCTGGCCTTTCACCCATTCGCTGCCACCGGCATCGGGCATGAATTCGTACAGCAACGTGACCGTATCTTCCGGTTTCGGCTTGACGCCACGGGGAGAGATGCTGCCGTCTTCCTGTTCGACCAGCAAGGCGATACCCACAGCCTGCCAGGTTAACAAGTCGAAGGAAATCACCGCTATGTGTTCACCTTCCGTGGCGCTTTTGTAGAGTGCTCTGATGCTGACGGTTGTACCCGCACCACTCTGCGCCTGACGGGAATCCAGCGTGGCAAATGCCGCGTACTCACCATTACTGATTGCAAACGTTGCGGGCGCTACTTCCATCTCCATACGCGCACTGCCGCCTTTGAATTCAGGCATCAACAGCTCAGCTGTAGATCCGGAAGCAGCCAGTCTTTCGGCCATAAAGCGACTGTCGGTAAGGTAGCTCAAGCTGTAGACCAGGTGGCCTTTCTGTTCTGCCATGTAACGACCGACCATGCCTTCAACCCACAGAATGTTGTCGCCTTCAACTTCCAGTTTGAGTGTGGTGTTATCAAGCATCGAGCTGTTGGTTACCTGTTCCATAGTGCCGGCTTTGACGTAGCGGATGCCTTTAATATTGACAGGGCGACTGGCATTAGCCTGCTGCTGATGCAATGTGTATAACAAGCTTGGCCACTGGCTCTGCTTACCCATGCGCAACTGCAGATAGTCTTTATTGAAATTTTTGCCCATGGGAGGCGCATATATTGCGAGACCGTGGCTGAGCCGATGACGGTGACTGGTGTACTGATCGACGACAGCGCTGTCCATTGCGTCCAGCAAACCACGGAACTCCTGTTCCGCGGGGAACGCCCTGCCTAACGACTGGCGCATGCGCTTCACAATATCCAGAAGATCCGAACTGGCTGTTGCATCCACGCCGCGTTCCAGATTTTCTGTTTTACCCGACACTTCAAAACTGTCCGCCCAGAACATGGAACGGGACAGTGCTGGCCAGAGTCGTGGCGCATTACGCGCAAGATTGCTCGACAGCGCATCCAGGTTCTTAACTACCCGGGGTATCTGACCGAGATCAATGGCCGATTGTGTAGCGATCAGCTCGTTTTCGTTCTCTGCATACGCGCCGTATCGCTGGACAATGTTGCTGGCCAGGGCGCGGGGGGTTGAATTGACGTTACCAAACTCTGGAAGCAACACATGATAGGGCCACCCGTAACCCGGCTCAATGGCCTGGGAAGCAACCATGAAGTCGGCAAATGGAGCCATTTCATAAGCCACTTCAAGTTGCGCCATAAGACACATGTCAAAACCAATCAGATCCAGCTTTTTACCTGGTGGCAGTGCTTGTGACAGCGCCTGGCTGAGCTCTACCGTTGTCAGGCTATCGTGACCATCACCGTTGCCCAGGTCATCGTCACTGGCCATGGCCTGCCATCCACCACCATGGTTCCACATGACCAGGCCGAAACGTCGCGCTGGGAAATTATTCATCGAATACTTCATAAAATCTGTCAGCGTTTGTGGATCGCCGGTATTGACTTCACCAATACGAACAAGCTCGCGCAGGTCAACAGTGCCTCGATCTTTGTTCGGTTGTATCTGCAGTATTCGGGTATCGTGCCAGTCGCCTAACTCTTCAGAATAATCTTTCGAGCGGTCGATCAAGACAATGACATTCACGCCAGTTTCCGGCAGACCTGCTTCCATTTCATCGAGGTCCACCAGAGCCGGACCTTCCAGATCGTTATCGCCGGCAATGTAGACCATCAAGGTCCACTCCGCTGGATTGCCATGGGCCAGGCTGCTGCACACCAGTAACAGGGTAAGGAAACTACGTTTGAATAGATGTTGCATGCTTAAGATTGTCCTCAGATTCTTTTTTCGTAGCGGAAACCAACCGCGACCTCGCCTATATCAAAATGATCAAGACCAGCCGTCCTGCGATAGTCGATAAATGTGGCCATTCCACGAATCAATTGCATGTGTACGCCCAGCGACCAGACCATGTAGTTTGCATCGACGCCACCGGTCTCGACAATTACGGGTCGAGATGGATCACTTGAAGCCATGGCAAACGTGTCACTGACAAACCGGACTTTTTCATTTTCGCTCTGATTCTTGAACTCTTTGATGTAATCCACCTGCGCATAAGGCACCACCACACCCCAACGAGGCGCAAACGTGGTGGACACATGAAAACCTGCGTTTGCAGTCACCGAGCGCGAGACGGTTTCAGGTAAAGCCAGATTTAATCCACCAGCACCGGTTTCGTTGAAGGCATCTACCGACGTATCCGAATAGGAAAAGCCGAGATGGGGTCCAAATACCCAGCGTCCGCGCGTGAAATCCAGACCCGTACCGACACCAACACCGAAACTGGTGCCGTCGCTTTCACCCCTGGCACTGCGGTTGATGTCTCCGCTGGAGTCGCTATAGGTAAGCTGGCGCGAGGTATCGACGTTGCTGTGCCCATAAGTTACCAGCGCATCCAGATAGAACAGATCTTCATAAAAATAGGTACCGAGCAGTGACAGCGAATAAGACGCAATTTCCACACCACCACCCACGTCAAAGTCGGCATCCACCTCGTTGTAGCCAATCGCCGCACCGAGATACAGATTGTCCCGCAAGCGATAATCGGTTCCTGCGGTTAAAGCCACTGTATTGAAGTCGTATCCCGGAGTTCGACGCGTGTCGTCCCGATCGCCAAAGTTGATACGGCCTTCGGAGAAAAATCCCCAGCGGCCAAAATTATTCTGTGACAGTTCGCCCAACACTGCCTGCAGATCGGCACCGGCAACCTTCACATCGTCCGTCGCGATTTCGAGGTTACTCAGGTCAACCCGACTGGCGCCAGACCTTAAACCATTCAGTCGTCGTGACAGATTGCCGTGTTGGATCTGCGTATGCTTCAGCAGGGAGCTAAAGGTGCCGATTATCTCGTCGGGGGTTAGCACGTCCAGCGCAGCAGCAACCTGGGTGGTCGAAGTGCCCGCATTTCGCAAACTCCCACAACGAGCATCCAGATCTAACTGATCTGCTGATGGTATAGCCAGACCTTCAATACGCGGGCAGAGATCGTCCAGGTAGGTCGCCATACGAAACTGAGTTTCGCTCAGCGTTTCAATAGTGGCGATATCAAAAGCCGTAAACGTCACCGTGCCAAAATTGATGCCTCCATCATTACGCACGCTGAACTCGAAATCCGGACCGGGGCCGTTGCTCAGGAAGGTGACACCGGTGCCGACATCCAGAGCGCCGGTTGCTGTGAGGACATCAAAGCTCTGGCCGCCCGGATTGTAGCCATCGAGCAAAGTGACACCCACTGTACCGGCATTGAGATTGATGGCGCCATCGACGTTGATGACGTCAAACTCACCGGGTTGGTTGCCCGCAATTTCAATGTCGAGCGTACCGCCATCCAGAACTAAATCTCCAACGATGTTCAGTGTGCCGGGAGAATTGCCTGGGCCAACCGTGCCACCCGCATCAACCAAAGTTGAAGTTGCCACGAGATTACCGCCGTCACCGGACAAGACTCCACCGCCCGCTATAAGCACTGAACCTGGCGTAGAAAGACTGCCACCGGCGTTCAGAACAACACTGTCAAAAATACTGATATCTCCATCGGCATTGAAACTGCTGGTGGCGCCGCTGACTTCCAACAGACTGTCTAAGCCCGAGGCACCAATACTCAGCGTACCAGGAGCTGTAAAAGCGCCACCGTTTCGCACAACAATGCTTTGCGCCTCGCTGGCGGACAGATCGATATCACCAGCAGGCAGATCATAGCTACCACCATCGAGGAGTATATTGTTGAACCCATCAACAGCGACCAGTTCAACCAGGCCGCCACTAAATACTGTTAGTCGTTCTGCATTGACGGTGCCGGTGCCACTCAGTACACCACGCAGGCCCAGGAAGACATCATCAACATTTATCACTCCGGTATCGTCAACGGTTACCAAACCACTCTGGGTGTTGTTATCGGCGGTGGCAAAAGAGATGTTGAGAAAGCCATCAATGTTGACAGTGGCCCCGGTGTTCACCTGTACTTCGCCACGCCCGGTGCCCTGACCAACGTTGAAATACCCCTGCCCCGGCGTTAATCCTGCCAGGTTGACCACGGCCTGGTCAGTGGCGGTGAACAGCGCATCGCCATCGCCAATGGCATTGCCAAAGTCAGCTGCGACAACGATCACGCCCTGCGGCCCTGAGATATCCAATGTCGAACCAGGTCCTGAGATATTCAGAGTGCCTTGAGAATTAGCACCGCGACCAAGGTTGATGCCTGAGTTAAAGCCGGTGCCGGCAACGGACACCGTAGCGCCGTCGAGAATATCTATGACCCCTACCGCAGCATCAATACCGTTGGTAGCAATACCTGCGACCAGAGCGCCGAGATCGCCGGTATTCAGAGTTAACGATGTATCCGCGCCAGTAACCACCAGGCTGCCACTAGCGGGTAATCCGGGTCCAGACTCACCCACGCCGATTGCGTCGCCCACCTGCCCCAGTCCGCCAAACAAATCTTCCAACACAACTGTGGAACCATTTTCAATGAGTAACGAACCGGTACCCTGTAGACCGACAGACAATCTCACCTCGGGCAAGCTGGAGTTGGCGCCTATCGTCACGTTAGCGTTATTGAACACCGCGCTGCCAGTACCCCCTTGAGTACCAATAGTAATACTGCTGCCGATGAATCCGGTTTCTGCGCCACCGCCAATGTTGATTGTCGCACCGTTGGTGAGAGACAAGGTTCCCGTGCTGCCCTGCCCAATGATGAGCTCATCGCCCAGATTCAGCTGGGTTGTCGGGCCATCAACTACGATGCTGCTCGTTGAACCGACACCGCGCGCAGCATAGAGGGCTTGGGCATTCAACACACCACCGTCAAGGAGGTCGATATTGGCAACGGTGTCTGTGCCAGCTCCGGCAACAACCACTGTTTCAACATTAACGGTACCTTGATCTTCAATCAGAAAGCCGGCTTCACCGGCTTGGAAATCAGCGCTCGGCGGGTTGTTACCCATGAGGATTTCGAACACATTGAACTGAGAACCCGCGTCACGCACTTCCAGGAATCCACGACTGATTGCATTGCCGCTGGCGTCCCCAAATGTACCTTGTCCGAATGCGGATCGAACACCATTGACGACACCACCGTCTGCAATCACCAATGTCCCGGTAGCATCCGCTATGGGTGTCCCCAGTACCCGAGCAGAACCCACAATTATTGCACTGGTTGCTTCAAGGCGGCTGCCAGCTCCTGAAACAAGGAGTTGAGCATCTGACCCGGTTGCTCCACCGACGACAACGTTGCAGGTTGCAAAGATGCACCCCGCTGGATCACTGCCATCATAGATCGCACCCGCTAGAATCTGACCGCTACTACCACCATTGAGCGTCAGGCGATCACCAAGGCCGATGGTCCGCACCAGAGTGCCGCTACCTGTGACCGTCCAATCAGCGGCTCCAGAAGCAGGCGTGGTAATTTCATCCGCCTGGACAAACGAACCACCGTCAATAATGAGCTGGGCCAGGTCTGCCAGAACAATACTGTTACCAGCGGGTGCAATATAGTCACCCGCTGTTGCAGGCAGGAGACCATCATCCACCGCGTCACCACCTTCGGTTGTCACTGTGCCCGTTGGCGTGACCGCTGCAGAAGCCGGAAAGCCCAGGATAATACTGATCAGTATCCAGATCGGCATGCGCCGGGAATGTATTGGACTGTGTTTTTCTGGTGACATGAATCCCCCTGCGGATATCAGTTAGCGTGGATAAAAGAAAAAGTCGCCCACCTCATGGCCGGCGGCGCGAATAGACTTGAGTTCTGGTTGTTGCACAAACCCCCGCGCCAATGCAGCCGATCTGACCCGATCGCGCACTTGTAAAAAAAGTTGCGGGCTGGACAATAAATCTGTATTGCTCTCCAACGCGTCAAGAAACGCACTGGCAAAAATCGAATGGCCGTTGCGCCCCTGGTCCAGAACCGGACTGTCGCCACCGGAAGACAACAGCAATCTGGCGCGCTTGGACAATTTGAATTGCAGGAATTCCGGATTGGCGTACTGCGGGTTGTCAGCGCCCATGAGGGACAAGCTGGGTTCGCCAGCCAATAAGCCGGCATAACAGGAATCTGCCACAACAAGTACGCGTTTTGCTGATAATCGCGCCAGATGACCGGTTAGAAATTCATTCGAAACCCAGAATGTATTACGCGGTGGGCGTTCAGCGTTGCTGGGTAACCAGTAGCCGAGTTCTCCTTCACCGCGCGCCAGTCGGCTGCCGTGACCGGCAAAAAAAATCAGCAGGTTGTCCTCTTCTTTCAGAACCGAGGCAAGATTGTTTATCGCCTGCATCATTTCAACGTTGTTGCCGTCGTCCAACGTGAAAACCGTGAAGCCATATTTGTCGCGCAAGATTTCGCCGGCCCTCGCAATATCGTTGAGGGGCGTTTGCAGATCTTCCATCTGTTCGTACTCGGCATTACCAATGAGCAATGCGTAGTAGCGACCCAGCGGTACACCATTAAATCGGGTTTGCTCACCTTCACGCGTTATCACCGGCGTTTCTGGTGACGCGCTGGGTTCGCGCAGCTGTAGAGTCTCAGCGTTATCCTGGCGAGAAGCGACAAACTGAATCTCGCTTTCCAGGGCGACCAGTTCCGTGCGCTGAGCGGTTTGCTTGGCGATCAGGTCAGTGACAATATCCTGCAGCGTCTGACGTTTCAGTTCGATGCTGGCCTGGGTGTCTGTTGCCTCGCGCAGTTCCACCTGCAGGGCATCAATTTCTTCACGTAACAAATTCAGCTGCGCATCCTGGCGGTGAATCTGTTGTTGCAGGCGTTGCGCTTCCTCCTCACGCTGACGCTGCGCTGCAGAAGTAAAAATCAGGTTATCGGCATCTATTCCCCAGGCAAGACGGTACCAGTTGATCGCTTCGAGCTGATTTTTCTCTACCCCCAACCCCTGTTCAAAAAGAGTGCCCAGCGCGAATTGAGCGCGGGTGTTACCTTGTTCAGCCGCCTTGCGATACCAGATCAAAGCTGCTGCGTAGTTGGGCTCCCCGCCCAGGCCTCGTTCAAATATCTGCCCCACATTGGCCTGCGCCTGAGCATCTCCGGCCTCGGCGGAGGGCAGCCAGACGGCAAGCGCAGTGCGATAGTCAGCGCGATCATAATCAGTATATTCACCGCCTTTTATACGACAGTCTGCCGCAGTGGTCTGAACCGGTCGGCGTGGTCCTAAATAAGTGGTATTGGCCAGGCGGCGCACCTTACCTGGTAGCAGACAGTCAACCACATGCAGGTCGGCGACATGGTCGCGCCCTTGTACTGCAAGGCTCTGCTGCAAGGCGCTTTGGTATTTTTTCACAGCTTTTGCAGGCTGAGCAGCACCCGCAGGCCAGAAGTTGCCCAGGCAGAGCACCATAATCGCCACAAACCGCCAGCTACTCCTGTTTGTAGCGATAGCGTCGCGAGCGCTCAGAACCTCGAGTAACAACATCGAACACCTATTTACTTTCCGTTTGCTTATAGGCGCAAGAAGACTCGTATATGGGTCGAATTATTTTTTGTTTATTGCTGAGGAAGCTGCGACGTATTATCAAGTTCCGCGTACAACCACGCGCGCGCTGCGCGCCAGGTTCTTTTTACGGTTGAATCTGAGGTGCCCATGACTTCAGCCACTTCTTCGTTTGTCAGCCCGCCAAAATATTTCAACTCTACAACCCTGGCAAAGTCTTCGGATATTTCGTGCAGGCGATTGAGGGCCTCATCCAAAGCCTCCAGATCAAGATCCTGTTCAGCCGGCTGGCCGTGGTAGGTCAATAAAGTGACTATTTCAGCGTCTCTTTTACCCGCTTGTTTTCGACGTGCTTCGTCAATGAGCACTCTGCGCATGGTGGTTGCGGCCATGGCGATGAAATGCGCCCGGTCGCGCCAGTCCATGTCTGTCAGACCAAACATTCGCAGCGCGCATTCGTTAACCAACTCAGTGGGTTGCAGCGAAAAACGCATTCTGTCTCCATGCAGAATGCCACGGGCAATCTGACGCATCTGATCGTAAGCGGTTTCAAAGAGCTCTTCACGGGCCCTGTCGTCCCCCTGACGCCAGGCCAAAAGGCATTGAGTTATGGTTTCTTGATCCTGCACAGACCTTTTTTGCGCCTTTACTTATATTACAGCCTGATCTGTTTACCATAACTGGCGCAAATTCTCTTGGTGGGTTTGCAAAGCGGTTACATAACTGGCTTGCTTGTTCAGGGTTTGCCCTGACCTGTTTAGAAAGGATATTGAGGTTTGAACGGCACCGAAGATACAAAGACCCGCAAAGCAAACGCTTTAGCTTTGTTCATGCAGGCATTGGAGCAACCGACACAACAACGCGCAGCCTGGCTGACCCGCAAGATAGGTGACGACGCAGCTTTGCACGACGAAGTGGCCAGGTTACAACAGGCAGATGCAACTAACGCCGGCTTTCTGCTTGCCCCCAGTCACAATGCAGATGATCGCACCGGTGAAATTATAGGTGCATGGCATGTTGTCGATCTGATCGCCACTGGCGGCATGGGCCGGGTCTATCGCGTTGCGCGTCAGGATGGCGCATTTGAGCAGGATGGGGCCCTCAAAGTCATCCGTTATGCCCTGGCTGACACCAATCCGGATGTGGCTAGCGAATTATTGCGTCGTTTTAACGTCGAACGGCAGGTACTGGCAAACATCAATCACCCGAACGTCGCTGCAGTGCTGGATGGCGGGTCCACAACGGATGGCTTGCCGTATCTGGTAATGGAGTACGTTGAAGGCATCAGCATCGACCAATATGTGGTTGATAAAAATCTGTCACTGCCAGACCGATTGCGCCTTTTTCAAACACTACTGGATGCCCTGGGAGCAGTGCACCGAAACCTGGTGGTGCATCGAGATCTCAAACCTTCGAACATCCTGGTTGACGCGTCAGGGCGACTTAAACTGCTGGATTTTGGCATCGCTAAAGTGCTGCAGGATCAGGCCGGAATCGATGTCACCCAGACGGTGCCAGCAGCGTCTGCCATGACACCAGACTACGCCAGTCCGGAGCAGCTGCTCGGCGAACCCGTGACCGTTGCCACGGACATCTACGCGCTTGGTTTACTGCTGTACAAATTGCTCACGGGCATACCGGCATACACGGTGAGTTCACTGCCTCCGGTGCAGGCACACGAGCTGGTTTGTACAACTGACCCTATCCCGCCCAGCCGTGCTGCGCGTTCGCTGGCACTCGCTGCTTTTTCGGCCGCCCAACTTTCCGGTGACCTTGACGCCATTGTGATGAAAGCTGTGCGTAAAGAAGCTGACCAACGCTATGGTTCTACCGCGGAAATGGCCAATGACATTGAGCGCTATCTTACGGGCCAGCCAGTTACCGCACAGCGTCAGAGTCTGGCTTATCGCACACGTAAATACATACGTCGCAACCGTTTGTTGCTGGCGGGTACCGGTGCGGTGATCGTGGGTTTAGGTACAGGGCTGGGTGTGGCGTTATGGCAAGCCCAGTTGGCACGCCAGAGCGCTGAGCTCGCCGCTCTTGAAACACGCAAAGCCACGGCGGTCAGTGACTTTCTGCAGGATGTTTTTGTACAGGCGGACCCACTGGAGGCGAACGACAACCCGACGGTTCGCGAAGCCCTCAGCTATGCGGACAAACAGATTGGTGATCGCTTTGAAAAACACCCCGAAGTTGAAGCTGCAGTGCGTCGCACCTTAGGCTGGACCCAACTCAGCCTCGGAAATTTTCCATCGGCTCGCGACAATCTGCAACGCGCTTATGCAATGAACGTTGCTTTTTATGGTAAGTCTCATCCGGTCAGCATCAAGAACCTTTCAGATCTCGCCTGGCTGGAATATGAAGCCAACGATCCGGATCAGTCTATTGCATTGTACCGCCAGACCATCGAGTTGCTGAGCAATGAAACAACCGTGCCAGTGCCTGTGCATTTACAGGGCACTATCTACAACGACTTTGGAGTAGTGCTTGATGGTGTGGGGCAGGTGGATGAAGCCATCATGAACTATACAAAGGCGCTTGAGTTCTATCAGGCAGGAGATGCGGATGAGGCGGAGGTAGACATTGGCGCGGCCGTAGGCAATCTCGCAGCGGCTTATCATACAGCTGGAGATGTGGAAAAAGCGGAAGAATACTATCTGCGGCACATAGCCATGATTGATGAGTCTTTGCAGGCAGGCAGTAGAGACGTCAGAAGTAATCTGATGTACACCCTTAACAACTATGCTGTGCTGCTCGGTGAAACAGGCCGCAAGACACAGGCGGTAGGCCCCCTGCGCCGTTCAGCTGATCTGCGCAAGGAGATTCTCGGCCCCTCTCATCCAGCTACCGCTCGAGCGATGCTTAACTTGAGCCGCATACATTTCGACCTGGGACAACTGGCGCAGGCACAGCGTGATTTTGATGAGCTCGCACAGCTTCTACCCGATATGCCGGACGACCAGGACACTTCCTTGAGAGCACGTATTCTGGAACTGCGCCTGCTGGAGGAAGCCGGCGAAGACAAAAGTGCACTGGCCAAACTTGTCCAGCTCAGCGCACACTTCGAAAAGCTGTCCGACGAACGTTTTGATGAATTGCGCGCCCAACTGAAACTGCAGGCGGGCAGCATGTATGCACAACGCGGGGATACAGACCAGGCGCAGCGCTTTTTCGAAGAGGGTTTGGCCATTCGTTTAGCGCGATATGGTGCTGATCATTATCTTATTGAGGATGCTCGGACTCAGGCGCAAAAGGCGGGCATCGTATTGCCATCGACCTGACCAAGATGTGAGGGTGGCGTTCTCAAACGCCAAACGCGGAGCTTAAAAACATCAGCCCTATAACTGCCTGCACTAGCGCCATGAGTATCCATAACAGAGCAAAACCGAAAGTGCGTTGACGCAGTCGTTGCAGGCTGCCCACCGAGTTGTTCACTGCGTATATCAACATGGCAATACCCACCAACAGTGAAAAAGTAACCTCAAAAGAATCTGTAAAGGCATTCGAATCCGTTGAGCTGTAACCCGCAACCCCGATCAGAGTCATAGCGACGACGCCAAGGGCAATCATCCAGATCAGTCTCGCGTTTGCGCCAGGGGAACGCTTTAGTTGTGCTTCAGGGGTCAGGTCCAGGTGAGGCGCGTGAACGTGCACCAGATTTACAAACGCCTTATCAGCCAGTACTTCGCGGAACGGTTGTAAATCTACGAACCGTCCCTGCACGGCATAAGTCTGCGCAACAGGATGCATCAGCGGAGTACCTGCGTAGTGAAGTTGACTCAGTTCAGAAGCGGGCGCAATGGGCTCACGAACGATCAGCCCCTCAGCTCGCCGTGTCATCGATACTTCTTCGATCTCCTGCCAGCGAATCCATCGCTCAGGCTGATTATTACCCCGGACAAACAGCCCCTCAGCGGAAACTGACAAGCGCAACTTTCTGAACCAGCGCAACAGATAGGCGGCTGCCGGCAACGTGATACACGCCACCAGCAGCGCAACGACAATCAGCGCTTCGGTGTTCATCAGGACACCACCTGCAAGGCAGCTGACCGGGATGATACAGAAAAAACCCGCGCAAAGTCGGACCTTTGCCCTTTGCCCTGCACCCGCTGTATAAGAAATTGTTTCGGACATCGTTTTCACCCGTTTCTTGCTGCTCATCTCTATTGGCGGAAAAAGTACGCAAAACGGTTCAAACCTCTGTCAATTCGACCCTGACTGAAATCTTTGCGTTAAAAGTTATCGAGGAGTCCACCGCTGGGTGCAGCTTCGACATAATTGGCAAAACCAAATCGTCCCACGCCCATCGCCGCAATACCGATTGAGCCCTCACCGACTCCATTCGACTCGATCGACCCCATGCTTTTACCGTTAACATATAGCTCAACGCTGCCACGCTTTTCGCGCATTTCGACCCGATTAAAGCCGCGCAATGGCTTCGTAGTGGCGCTCATCAGCAGATTCACACCGTCCTGGTCACGTCGATAGAGTTCAACTTCACCCCCTCTGCCAAACAGCAGCATGAAGTAACGCAGCGGATTACCTTTAAGGCCATAGAGCAAGCCTGCTCTGGCGCTTGTGGTCGTATTGGATACATCGACGTCGATACTCAAGTGGCGCTTACCACCGTCACCCTCAACATAGGGTGTATAGAAATAGCGAATAGCACCTTCCTGTGAGGGATTTTCCAACCAGTATGCCCCACGATCACTACTGCCCTGCCAGCCGTCAGATTCGCCCTGGATCAGAAAGTTGTCCAGTGGACCCAGTGTAGCCGCGCTGACTATTTGTGAAATCAGCAGGCATAAAGCGCCCAGAACCAGCATAGTGATAGTGTTTTCACGCATTATAATTTCCTCCGTTAGCTTCGTATCCTCTTAGGCGTGGAACAATCTGTTTTTGGGTCAAAGCAGAACAACATCATCATGTTATCGGTCACACCTAACTGATAACCTTTACGGACACCCAACCCGGACGGCTTATGTCATACCTCAAACGTATCACCATCGTGCTCATGGCAACCGCCCTTCTTACTGGCTGCGGCGGTGGAAACTCAGAAACCACAACGGTGAAGGAAAAGCCCATTGTTGCACTTATCGTCAAATCGCTGGCGAATGAGTTTTTTGTGGATATGGCCGACAGTGCACGTGCCCATCAGGCAGCACATGCGGACGACTACGAGCTGATCGTGAATGGTTTGAAAGATGAGAATGACCTCAGCCAGCAGGTCACGCTACTCGAGCAGATGACGGCACGGGGTGCGGATATTATTGTTGTCGCTCCGGCAGATTCGAAAGCCTTGATACCGGCTATCAAACGTGCGCGGCAAAGCGGTGTCATTGTCGTCAACATCGACAATCAGCTGGACCGTGATCTGTTAGCGGAAGCAGATATCCAGGTGCCCTTTGTGGGTCCGGATAATCGCGCAGGCGCGCGACTCGCTGCAGAGCATTTAGCCACTAAACTGTCAGCCGGCGACCAGGTCGCAATCATCGGCGGAATTGCAACGGCATTTAATGGCCAGCAACGTCAGCTTGGTTTTGAAGATGCGATGGCCGCCGCGGACATCAACGTTGTCAGTACGCAAGCAGGCAACTGGGAACAAGCCAGGGCAAGCTCAATTGCGTCAGCAATGATTGCCGAACACCCAGATCTTCGAGCATTGCTTTGCAGCAATGACAGCATGGCCATCGGCGCGGTAGCAGCAGTCCGCCAGGCCGGCAAAACTGAACAGATCCAGGTGATCGGTTACGACAACATTGGTGCTGCGCGAGAGCTATTGAGCCAGGGTGATATACTCGCAACAGTCGACCAGTATGGTGATCAACTGGCCATTTACGGTATCGAATATGGTTTGCAGATTCTTCGCAACGGTCATGTGCCCGCAGATAAGCAGACGCCAGTGCGTCTGGTCACAGCTGATCATCTATAAACTGCTTTGACCCTTCCTTTTCTGCAAATCACCGGGCTGAATAAAAGCTATGCGACCCCAGTATTAGAGAACACCCATCTGGATATATCTGCCGGGAAAGTGCATGCGTTGATGGGTGCAAACGGCGCCGGCAAGACAACGCTGTGCAATATCATATGTGGCATTACACCTGCCGACAGCGGCTACATGCAAAGGCTCGGCCGTCCCTATCAGCCAGATTCAATTCTGGACGCACATCACGCCGGTATCAGAATGGTGATGCAGGAACTCAATCTTATTGCTGATTTAACCGTCGCGGAGAACCTGTTTTTCGAGAGACTTCCCACCCGTTATGGCATCCTCAATCTGGAGCAACTGCATACCGATGCGGCCACCCTGCTCCACACGGTGGGTATAAATGAACTATCACCTTCGCAGAAGGTGGGTGACCTGGGCATCGGCCAGCAACAGCTTTTGGAAATTGCTCGCGCACTGGCTTTACCCTGCCAACTGCTGATCCTGGATGAACCCACGGCGGCACTCAGCGATCCTCAAGTGGATTTGCTCTTCAACAATATCAAACGCCTTACTGCAGCCGGAACGGCAATCCTGTACATCAGTCATCGCATGGAAGAGATCAAACGTATTGCCGACGACATTTCTGTGCTGCGCGACGGCCACACGGTTTTTTCAGGTTCTGCAGAAATAGTGAGCACACAAACCCTGATCAGTCATATGGCGGCACCTTTAGATGAATCTGCCCAGGGTGAGACCACACCCGCAAAAACAAAGCCTGCCTTACGCTTACGCGGCATTGGCAGAAACGAACGTTTGCGCGGTATTGATCTGGATATTCAATATGGCGAGATTCTGGGTATCGCCGGCTTGATGGGCTCAGGTCGAACGGAATTACTTCGGGCGATTTACGGTGCGGATCAGATAAACGAGGGAAAGATTTATCCTGATGTGGATAAACAACCGCTAAAGTTGAAGTCACCAGTTGATGCCGTTGCGCATGGGATCGGACTGATACCAGAAGATCGCAAACAACAAGGCGTGTTCCTAACACAATCGATTCGGTTTAACGTCTCGTTTCTATCGTTAAACCGCCTGACAAATCGGTGGGGCTGGATTGATCGTGTTGGTGAGCACAAAGTTATTCAACAGCAGATCGAGGCATTGTCGATTAAATGTGACAGCCTTGACCAGCCGGCAGCATCCCTGAGCGGGGGCAACCAGCAGAAGCTCAGTATCGCACGATGGCTTATCCGTGATTGTCCCATTCTCCTGTTTGATGAACCAACCAGAGGTGTCGATATCCACACTAAATCACAGATCTACGGGCTGTTGCGCGCGCAGGCGGCGGCTGGCAAAGCGGTTGTTGTTGTATCCAGCGAAAACAGTGAGCTTACGGGCCTCAGCGATCGCATCGCAGTGATGTCGAATGGTTTTCTGACGGCAACCTTTGAGCAAGGTGACTGGACATCAGAGCTTATCACCGCAGCTGCTTTTCGCGGCTTCGATGCTGCCCGGCAATCAGTACATGACAAATGAGAAGGTGCCGATGCTGATTCGTATTGCAGACTTTCTTGGCCGGGATTTCTTAGGGTTGGTTCTCGTATTGTGCGTCCTTATTGTATTTTTCGGTTTGAGCAGTGACTACTTTTTTACAGCATTGACCTTCGCGACAATGGCAAACCAGCTACCCGCTTTGTTGGTTGTCGCAGTGGGCATGACGTTTGTATTGATCATTGCAGGCATAGATTTATCTGTAGGTTCAGTGATGGCATTGAGCGGCGCCCTACTGGGGTTTGTGCTTGTCGAACTTCAATGGTCGATTCCTTATGCGATTATCGCCTGTCTTTCCTTGGGTTTGTTATGCGGCTTCGGTAACGGCTTTGTTGTTGCGCGATGGGGAATCCCTTCTTTTATCGTTACGCTGGGCATGTTGGAAATTGCCCGCGGCGGAGCGTATCTGGTAACGGGGTCGCAAACACTTTTTATCGGCTCTAAAGTGCAATGGATAAGCGCCCCTCTCCCCTTGCTGAGTGTATCTTCTGGTTTTGTTGCAGCTATGATCGTCGTTATTCTCGGCCAGATCATGCTTTCACGAACAGTCTTCGGGCGACACATGATTGCCGTGGGCAGCAACGATGAGGCCGTCCGCCTGTCGGGCATCAGTGTTCGCTCAATTAGAGTGAAAGTCTTTTGTCTCGCCGGCTTTCTCGCCGGCGTGGGCGGCCTTTTCCAGGTGGGTTATCTTCAATCCGCTGACCCGAATGCTGGGGTTGGCCTTGAATTGTCAGCGATTGCTGCGGTGGTGATTGGCGGCACCAGCCTTGCTGGTGGCAGAGGGTCTGTGATCAATACATTGTTAGGCGTGCTGATAATTGCAGTCCTGCAAACAGGTCTCGCTCAAATCGGTGCCAGCGAACCCAGCAAGCGAGTGATTACCGGCGTTGTTATTATTGCTGCGGTAATTGTAGACGTGCTCCGTCACCGCTCTGGCGGCATAGCTCGCTATTTCAAAGCTTTTCGCCGTACGCCTTAAAATTGTTATAACAAAGGCGGACCTAATCGACGCTGACAGCCAGTCGCCGGATTTGTTCGTTTAATACCTTTGTCACCTGTAGAACATGCGACGGAAAAATTCGCGGTGGTTGTTCATAGCTGGGCGCGGACACTTCTACTACGTTCATTCGCAGGGTCAGTTCAGCTAAATCGGAAACCATGGTAGTGGTCAGGTCGTAGACTGTTGCCGTTGAAGCGCCACCTTCGGCTTGTTTTCCAGGGATGATCTCAATAAATTCCAGATTTACCTGCCGTGCCAGTGGCCGTGCGGTTGTCAATATTGCTGTGAGTTCTGCGTACACATCCTGAGGCATTTTGCAGCATTCATACGCAGGTAAAGCCGGGTAGCGGTCCTCTTCAGGAAAATCACCAGAAACGTATGTAATCATCTGCACTACCCTATCGTAGATGCTGGTCCAATCCGGTTGTTCGCTGATCAGACGATTCAGGACATAGCCAGCTTCGATAATGCCGTGCATCACATCTGCCTGCGAGGCACGGCGTTGCAGACGGGACGGTTCAACAGCTTCCTGAATACCCAGCATCTCCTTTGCGAATTGAAGCTGCGCTCGGGACGCCTGAATAATCTCGTGTACATCGCTTTCTGTGATTTCTCCCTCGGGGGCCGCCTTTGGCGCTTGACGCGAAACGCCGGCTACTTCCTGCGCAAGGCGATTACACTTTCGAAACAGCGTCTGCGCCTGGAAGTACACCTGCCTGGTGGAGACTTTAGCAAGCTTGAATTCGCGTGACCGGGGTAAACGCTTGCCGATGGTTAAACGAATCTGCTCGATCTCTGCGCGTAACCCGTCTACATCCTGCAGAAGCTGTGCCGGAGTCAGGGTTGCAGTTTTCGGAACTTCTTCTGCCAACGCCAGTGACGTGCAGCCAAAAACCAGAAAGCAGAGTAAACAGAAAGACTGCGGGTAAGCGCCCCTCATACTAAATGTTGTTCTAAGCCGCCCCATGAGTCTCCCCCCTCATCGATCGCTGAACCGCCTCTACGTTATCCATGATCGGGAAGGAGCTCAATCGTTTTTGGACTATTCCTTTAGACCCTTAACGACAAACAACAAATTTTTTAAGCGCTCCGAGTGCTAACAAACTATTTTTTTACAGCGTCAATTGTTTGATCAAAGCAATGGCATCTTCGTCTTTCTTTTCGCCTTACGATAAATGGTTCCAAGAGATTTTTTAAAGGCTGGGCTGCTTCCGCGAACGAAACATGCGTGCACAGAGTTGTTCAGCTGTTTGACCTTGAGCAAATTGCTACAATGCCGGATCTTCGTCTCAGAGATTAAAAAGCCATGAGTGAGTTATCAGTACCCGCAGGAGTGCAATACGCTGAAGTCCGGGCGCACCAGGTTCGCAAAGTGCGAAAGTTGATGGTTGATGGAAATCTCACCGCCAATTCTGAAACCACTGAAGGTGGTGTGAGTTCCAGAGTCTACAACCAGGGTTACTGGGGATTTGCTTCGGTTCCTGCACTGGACAGGATCAGTCAGGAAAAAGTTGTCAGGAAGGCCAGTGATAACGCGTTAGCGATGAGTCGCTTTGGTAATAAATCACAGCTGACGCTTGCAGGTAATGCCCATTCGTTTGAGCAGCGCGGCACCAATACTGCCGAACTTTCGCAGCAGGACAGCATCGACATTATGGCTCTGATCAACGATCACTGCCGCCGCAGCTATCCTGATCTCAAGTCTACGTTGATCCTGCTTCATCAGGAGGCACACAACAAGGCTTATCAAAACACAATGGGTGGCGAGGGGGTAAACGTCATCAATCGCGCAACATGGGTTGTGCAGATGACAGCAGAAGATAAAAACGGTCGCCCGGTTGAACTCAGAGAGTCGCTCTCCGGCAAAGGAAACCTGGCTGATCTGAATATGACTATGCAGACCATAGCACCGGCTCTCGATGAAACTTATCGACATCTGAAAGCCAAGTGCAATGCAGTACCTGTGCGTGGTGGTAAACATGTGATTGTGCTGTCACCGGATCTGGCGGGCATGCTGGCCCACGAGGCAATGGGCCATCCCTGCGAGGCGGATTCTGTGCTGGGTGGTTCTGCTCTAGCGGGTCTTGTTGGCAAGCCCGTTGCCAGTGAACTCATCACCATGATCGATTATGCCAATACGTACAACGGCACTGAGCTGATGATTCCAGTTTACGCTGACGACGAGGGTACCGAGGCAATTGATGCGGTCCTGATCGAAAATGGCATCATGAAAAACTTTATGAACAGCCGCGAAACCGCGGCAAAGCTGGGCATTGCCGCGACCGGCAACGCTCGCGCTTACACCTTCAACGATGAGCCACTCATCCGCATGCGTAACACCGCGATTCTTCCAGGAAAAAGTAAGCTGCAGGACATGATCAGCGAGGTTGAAGAAGGCTATTTCCTGATGAAAACCGGCAACGGTCAGGCCGACGCCACTACCGAATTCATGTTTGGCATCAACCTCGCTTATGAAATCAAGAACGGCAAACTTGGCAACGCGATCACCGACACTACGGTTTCAGGTCGGGCAATCGATATGCTGAAAACGGTGGATGCTGTATCCGATGACATGCACTGGGAGTGCGGCGGCTACTGTGGCAAAAAACAACCCATGGTTGTCTCAATGGGTGGACCCGCCATCCGCGCGAAAGCACATCTGGGTGGGGAATAATCGCCATGACCATCAACCCAAAATCGATTGCCGAATCAGCACTTGAACAACTGCAGGCTGCGGGGTTCGATGATGCTCACGTCAGTGTCTCGATCACGGCCCAGGATGAGCTCAATATCGAACAGAACGAAGCCTCTTTACTGCGCAGCATTGAAGACTACGATATTTCTCTAACGGGCATACTGGATGGCAGAAAAGCAAGCGTCGCTTTAACCGATCTCAACGATGCTGTTATCGCTCAGACAGCAAAAATGCTTATCGCACGTGCTCGAAGTGCACCCCAGGATGACGCCAATGCAGTCAGCAGCGATCAGGTGTGCTCCTTTGAACAGGGACCCCTGGATTCCGATCTTGATCTTCTGTGTAAAAAGGCATCGGAGATACTCGATTTTCGAGCGACCCAGGCACCAAAAGTGGAGATTCGATCTGCTGCTGCCGCACACGGCGTGTCACGTTCCCATGTCGTCACAACCCGGGGTACTGCCCTGTCCAGCACCGTTGGCAGTTTGCGCCTGAGCGTCACGTGCAATGCAACAGAAGATGGCAAAACCAGCTCGTTCAGTTACAGCGGCGGTATTGCCAATGATCTGAGCGCTAAAAACGCGGTTGAGTTTTTCGCCCTTGACGAGCTGATGCTCAGCGCTGAACGTCAGATTCAAACCCGGTTGATTGAAGCTCCTTTTGTCGGGGCAGTGATTCTTGCGCCCAGTGCGGTTTCCAGTGTGGTCAATTGGCTCCTAGAACAGCTTGGCACACAGGCTCTGATTGCCCAATCGTCGGTCTATCAACACAGTGTTGGCGAGCAGATAGCTGCATCAGGCCTGACCTTACGCAGCGACTTTGATGCGCCGGGACACACGCCATACACAGGAGATGGCTTCAGAGCCGAACCCCTTGTTGTGCTGGAAAACGGCAAACTGGCAACGTTGTTACCTGACCTTTATGGCAGCCTGAAAACCGGTCTATCTCACCACCCGAGCACCTCGGGATGGTCTATTGATGCAGGACAAGATAAAAAAGCGGATCTTATCTCGTCGGTCAAACAAGGCGCACTGGTTACCCGAATTTCGATGGGGCGCCCGACGTCCAGTGGCGATTTTTCCGGCGTAATCAAAAACAGCTTTCTGATCGAAGACGGCAAGGTTGGCACTGCCTTAGCTGAAACGATGGTTGCGGGCAACATGACGCAAATGCTCAAGGACATCGATGGCGTGTCGACTGAAAAAATCAACTATGGCGGACAGAACTTTCCGTGGTTGAAAATTCCCGGCATGCATTTTTCCTGATAACGGACAGGTATAGCAGGACAGACGACCCATTCACCCTTATCGATCAATTACATTCACACTCCACACATCCCCCGGGCGGTTGTATAGTCGCCCATCGAAGTTTTAACCGGCGTTTCATGCATACACATTTTCTCTGGACACTTGCTTTAACCCTGACCCTATCTGCTGACGCGGTTGCGGAACCGCGCGAGCCAGCCGATCTCATCATCAACGGTGACTATGTGCTGACCATGGAAGAAGGCGAGGCACCTCTCAAGAACGCCGCTGTGGTGATTCGCGATGACCGCATTATCGATGTGTTACCGAGCAACGAAGCGCAAACACGCTACAACGCCTCACAGGTTATCCCAGGCAAGAACCGTGTCGTCATGCCGGGACTCATTAACGGACATACACACACAGCCATGACACTGTTTCGAGGTATGGTTGACGACCTGGATCTGATGACATGGCTGAACGATTACGTGTTCCCCATGGAGCGGCAGTTTGTTACACCTGAGTTTGTCCGCATCGGCAGTGAACTGGCATGTTGGGAAATGATTCGTGGTGGCACGACCACTTTCGTGGACATGTACTTCTATCCCGATGAAATCGCGGGTGTAGTCGACCGCTGCGGCTTACGCGCTGTTGTAGGTGCGCCTCATATCGATTTTCCGAGCCCCGGGTTCGAAGGTTGGGATGACTCCTTTGCCGCTGCCCGTGAGTTTGTCGACCATTGGCAAGATCGACACAGCCGTATCCGGCCGGCATTTGCACCTCACGCGCCTTATTCTGTCTCTGCAGAGCATCTCGCTGCTACAGTTGACGCTGCAGCAGATGTCGATGCACTGGTGAGCATGCATCTGTCCGAAGGACCCGCAGAAGTTGCACAGATCCAGTCAACTTACGGCAAAACCCCGGTCAATCACGTGGCTGATCTTGGACTCTTTGAACAGAAACTGATCGCTGCGCATATGGTGGTGTTGACAGAAGAAGATATTCAACGGGTTGCAAGCGCAGGTGTTGGCACCGTTCACAACCCGACCTCAAACCTGAAGGTTGCTTCCGGCGTCTCCCCTGTCCCTGACCTGCTGGCCGCCGGCGTTAGTGTCGCGCTTGGCACAGACGGCGCAGCCTCGAATAATGATCTCGACCTTTGGGAAGAAGTCCGCCTAGCGGCGCTGCTGCATAAAGGCGCAACAGGAGATCCGACAGCCATACCCGCACAGACAGCACTAGCACTCGCAACCAGAATCGGTGCCCGCGCCATTCACTGGGACGACGAAATTGGCACGTTAGCGCCCGGCATGCAGGCTGACCTGATCCAAATCGAATATGGAGATACCAACCAGCTGCCCCTTTATGACATCGTCTCTCACCTGGTTTATGTGTTAGACAGTGAGGATGTCACGACAACAGTCGTGGCAGGACAGATCCTGATGCAGGACAAACAGATTCTTACAATCAATGAATCTGCACTACGCAAGTCGGTAACGGATATGGCCGGCAGGATTCGTGCTGAGCTGTCGAAAGCACCCTGAAACTAAAGTTGGATTGGGGTCTGACAATGAAAGGGAAACACCGTTTGATTGCCGCAATAATCCTGCTATCGGCAGTCATGACCGGAATGGCTTCTTACACTCTAGCTGGCGAACCCACCCAGCCACCTAACATCATCATTTTCTTAACCGACGACCAGGGTTATGCAGACGCCGGCGTTTACGGCAGTAACGATTTAGACACACCTAACATCGATCAGCTGGCTCAAGAAGGCATCAGATTCACCAGCTTTTACGCGCAACCACTTTGTGGCCCTTCACGTGCCGCGCTATTAACCGGCCGTTATCCGGTACGGATAAACGAACCCGGCAACACAAAATCTCCCAACACCACACTGGCTGCAAGCGAAGTGACTGTTGCTGAAGTCCTCCAACAGGCGGGCTACAGAACCGCGCTCATCGGCAAGTGGCATCTTGCCGGAGACGGTGCACCCTGGGATTATGCGCCGCCGCCGTTACCCCCGGGCAAACCGGGAGGCAAAGGTCCTTTCGATAAATCACTGATGCCCAACGCTCAGGGTTTTGACTACTTTTTCGGCACGCCGATGCATAACGGTTATACGCAAAAAGTAGATCCAGACAGATTTATTGTTGATCTCATGCGTAATCAGTCGGTCATCGAAACCCAGACGGATGTAGATCAGTTAACAACGCGTTACACGCAAGAAGCTCTGGAGTTTATCCGTTCAAACACCGCTGCTCCGTTCTTTTTGCTGCTCTCCCACAACATGCCACATGTCTCTCTGGGTGTAAGTTCGAGGTTTGCGGGCAAATCCCGTCGTGGCCTGTATGGTGATGTGATTATGGAGCTCGACTGGAGCCTGGGGGAGGTCCTCGCAGAACTGCAGAGGCTTGATATCGACCAGCGTACACTGGTTATTTTTCTATCAGATAACGGTCCGCCGCTTGGCCAACTGACTGACAGAAATGGAGCGAGCGCCGAGCCGCTGCGAGGTGGAAAATACTCTAACTGGGAGGGAGGCGTACGGGTACCCGCGATCATGCGTTGGCCCAACAATATTCCTGCAAAACAGGAGGACAATGACATTGCCAGCATTATGGACCTGCTGCCAACGATCATAGCCGCATCCGATGCAGAGCTGCCCTCGGATCTGAACATAGACGGATTCAATCTCGAGCCGAGATTGCGAGGTCATTCCACCTCAAACAGCCGCGCTCACTTTTATTACTCACTGACGACCCTGCAAGCTGTGCGCAAAGGCCGCTGGAAACTTGTTTTACCCCGAAAAAAAGATGCGCCTGAACTGTTATGGTTAGCCCGCTACACGGAAGATGTCGCAGATTACCAGTTGTACGACCTGGAAGCAGATATCAGCGAGACACAAAACGTTGCGAATTTACATCCCGAGGTTGTCACCGACCTGCTGATGGAGATTGAGCGAGGCGCCCCGCATCAATGAACGTTTATGATTAACAAAGTTGCAGTTATAGGCGCTGGGCTGATGGGGTCTGGTATTGCCCGACATATGGTGAGTTTCGGTGCTGACGTCATTCTATTGGATAAGGAGCAGATGCAGTTAGATCGTGTGAGCAATTTATTCCAGGGTCTATCCGTTTCGCTGACCACAAATCTGGACGCACTCATCGACCGCGAATTTGTGATTGAAGCAGTGTTCGAAGATGTCCACATCAAACGGGATGTGCTGAAGGAGATTTCCTCCCGCGTTTCCAGCAACTCTATTATTGCCACTAACACCAGTTCCTTACTAATCAGTGATCTGAGTGTAAGTGTTGCCGAGCAAAACAGATTTATTGGTGTGCACTACAATAACCCACCCGACTTCAATCCCATTGTTGAAATCATTCCTTCTACGGAAACAACCAAACCGATAGTCAGTTCTGTCCACGATTGGATCAGTTCCATGGACAAACGTGCAATTCTCTGCGCCGATACCCCATGTTTTGTTTTGAACAGACAGTCACTACCCTATATCAATGAGGCCGCGCGCTGCCTGGATATCGCAACACCGGCACAAATTGATGCCATTGCCGTTAATTTTCTTGGAGTGGGTCTTGGCCCTTTTGCTGTGATGGATCTTGTCGGTTTGCCGGTAATGGCAGCGGCAAGCAGGAACCTTTCGGTCCTGGGAAGGGGATATCTGGCATCCTTGCAGTTACAACAGCGTTCAACAGACTCTGAACCCAATTGGGTTATTGAGGGGCCGGCCGAATGTCACCCAGCTGTTCAGCTCCAGGTAAGAGATCGTCTGCTGGGTGCCATGATTTATCCGGGCAAGGACATATGCGAGCAAAATCTTTGCAGCCGGGATGACCTGCATGTTATCTGCATCGAGGCTCTGGGTTATGGTAAATCCTCCGTAGAACAGCTGGAAAGCCTTGAACCCCGCGAAATAGACCGCCTGATATCGATATTTTTAAACGGGCAGAAATAAGCCATTCAGATAATCTCATCTCGAATGCGGTCACCATTTGCGATACTTTCATTAAACTGAGAGAAGGCGTGATGTCGTCCTTTGCTTAGTGAAATGGAAAACCCTTGAAACAATTCTCCGCACACAGATTTTAGTCTATGGAAAACAGCGCTGAAACAGCGACGCCAAGATCGCTTGTCACTCGATTCAAAACCCATGTCTGGCATAGAGACCTGGCGGATATGTCCCGCGCCAGGCGTTTACTGGCAAGGTCCGTGCGGATTCTTACCCAGATTGCAAAAGATATCTGGGAAGGACAGCTGACGCTGCGCGCAATGAGCCTCGTTTATACAACGCTGTTGTCACTTGTACCTTTGCTGGCAATCAGCTTTTCGGTCCTGAAGGGTTTTGGTGTACATCGCGAAATCGAACCTTTCCTGATTACATTTCTGGCTCCGCTGGGTGACAAGGCAGAGGAAATCGCTCTGCGATTTGTAGAATTCATCGACAATACCAGCGTTTCGGTGCTCGGCTATGTTGGTTTCGGCATGCTTTTTTATGCCGTCATCTCTTTGATGCAGAAGATCGAAAGGGCGTTCAATTTTGTCTGGCACGTGGAACATGATCGTTCGTTTTCAGAACGGGTCAGGGATTACCTGACGCTGATCTTTGTGGGTCCAACGCTGATGGTTGCGGCCACAGGCATATGGGCCACCATCATGAACACCAGCACAGTTGAAACACTGGCGGGTGTCGCCCCCCTGGGTTGGATGCTTGATCTGGCTACTCGAGCCATCCCAATCGCTCTGGTTATATTCACTTTTACCTTTGTGTACACCTTTGTGCCAAACATAAAAGTACACTGGCGACCTGCCTTGGTGGGCGGCGTTATCTCAGGCCTGTTATGGAATGCTGGCGGCCTGGGTTTTGCTGCCTTTGTCGGCAATTCAGGCAACTATTCCGCGATCTACTCTGGTTTCGCGACGGCCATTTTTTTCATGATCTGGCTGTATGTAGCCTGGATGATTCTGCTGATTGGGTGCTCCATCAGCTTCTACATACAGAATCCGTTTTTTGCCAGTCAGCAGTCAGTTGATATGAGCATTCGTATGCGTGAAAAGCTGGCTTTTGCCATCGCAGCGCTAATTGGTAAACGATACTACCAGGGCCAGTCGCCACTGAGCGTTGACTCCATCGCTGACAGAATGGCTGTACCTGCACAGCTGGTAGAGTCTGTCCTGGAACCCATGGAAGCTGAGCAACTCGTGATTCGAACCCAGGGAAAGGATCCAGGCTATGTTCCTGCTCGATCCTGGGAATCAATTCCCATCAGTGACCTGATCACCTGCATCCGGCGCCATGATGAATCCATCATCCGCACCACGATGACAATGCAGAATGCTCACGCATCCTCGATGTGGGACTCTTTTGAAGAAGGACTCACAAGTGGTGTAGTGGGTTACACACTCAAAGACCTTGCTGGAACTGATCAACAAAAGTAATTGCATCAGACGACATAACCATCAACCGTGAACATTTGAAATGAGAAAGTGGGTGCCCTGGTGGGCAAAGATAGTCTTGAAAATCGGCTTATCCAGGTTACCTGTGGCCTATCAGGCTTTTGCCAGAAAAGGCATTTTCCGGCATGGCCATATGGACAGCCCCACCTATGCGCTACACGTCATCCAGAAACACCTGCAGCAAAGCAACCTGGCCCAGGCTGGAAGCGGATTTGTGGCTCTGGAACTCGGTCCGGGTGACTCAGTGGGATCCGCCCTGATAGCACATGCATTGGGCGCTTCGCGTTGTTACCTGGTAGACGCAGGGGAATTTGCGATTAAAGATATGCAGGCCTATCACGAGTTTGCTGATGAGCTACGCAAGCAGGCAGTGCCGTGCCTGGACATCCAGGATTGCGACACGATCGATGCGCTGCTGCACGCTTGCGGCGGCGTGTATCTGACCTCTGGACTGGCCAGTCTGCAACAGATACCCGACAACAGTGTCGACTTTATCTGGTCACAAGCAGTGCTCGAACATATTCGCGCCGCTGAATTCAAAGCCGTGATGTGCCAGTTGAAGCGCATAATGCGGACAAATGGCGTCGCCTCCCATCGGGTCGACTTGAAGGACCATCTGGGCGGGTCCCTGAATAACATGAGGATTGCCAGTAAACACTGGGAAAAAGACTGGATGGCCAGATCCGGATTTTATACCAACAGACTGCGCTTCTCAGAAATGCTCAACGTTTTTGAACAGGTCGGATTTCAGGTGGAGGTTGCTGGTATCGATCGTTGGGAAGAATCGCCCTTGTCACGCAGCAAGCTGGCCGGTGAATTCCAATGTCTGTCTGATGACGACCTGACCATTTCCGGTTTCGACGTGGTGCTGCGTTGATGGGACGTGCGCAGTTGAACACACCTCAAGCGCGAAGGGCTTGCGCAATATGTCTGTAGGCTTCACGGTTAAATACAAGACCGCTGTGCGTACCGGTAATAGCAATATTATGGGCTCCATCAATCGGACAAGCAGCGGCGGCCACAATCGGATCGCCTGTTGAATAGATCGCAGTAACCCGTGTCGCGTGCGGCATTGGCGCCAGCAGATCCTCTATATATTCACACCCGCACAGCGGTAAATCACAATCCGGGTCAAACAACCGGATTGCCGCGCGGCCGGCATCCACAACCGACGAATTTGCCATGTTGTTTGGCGTCGCAGGATCCGAGCCCGCCAGACTCGCCAGGCCATCTTTACCCATACGCAGCATGACACCAAGCGGTGAACCCAGCGTTATGAAATGGCTGACGCGGTCACCTAAACGGGTCATCAGAGCCTTGCCTAACATACCCCCTCGGCTGTGGCCGATGATCGCCACAGGGCGGTCGTGTTGTTCAATCTGCGGACGAAACTTTTTTTCCACATCGCTCAGCAGCCGCTTTGGACAGCCTGCGTTTACCGGGATCATCGATAGATGAGGTTCGTAGCCGATGCGCGACAACCAGGTTCGAAGCGGTCGCAGATACAGATCGTTGCCAAAGAGCCCAGGCAGCGCCAGCACAATCCGCCCATCACCTTTGGCAACATCAACGCCGCGGAAAATCGGCGCGGCCTGCAATGCCCAGTACTCTAAAAGAGCGCGGCCCTCCTGACTGAATGAATTTTGTGCCATCTTTGTTACGCAGCGAATCTGTGGATAGCCATGTTGCACACGATAATTCATAGTTTGCAAATCAAGTAGATCCAATTGTCGAAGGCATCCACTTCTGACTAAGTACAAGAATTACCGTACTCTTTGTTCATCAACCTTAAGAGAGCGCCAGCGTTGAATGACCCGGTACAAGCCGTCCGAGCATTTACACCTCAACCCGGTGTAGATATACCGCTGGGCATAACGCGTCCACTGCCCTGTTTTGAGCAGTCAATTGTTGATTTAGAGCTGGGGTCAGGCACTGGCATGTTCGCCTTGAACTACGCAGAGCAACACCCGGAGCGGCATTTGATAGCCATCGAACAGACGGTGAATAAGTTTGATACGTTCAGCCGAGCGGTTGAATTGCAGCAGCCCCCTAACCTGACGCCAGTTCACGCGGACGCAGCTTTGTGGGTTGAGCGATACATACCCGAGCAGAGTATCAAACGGCTGTTCATTCTGTATCCCAATCCCTATCCAAAAAAGAAGCATAGAAATCTACGTTGGCACTACATGCCCGCCATGCACGCCATTCTCAAGGTGTTACAGCCCGGCAGCTCAATCACGTTCTGTACCAACTTACGTTGGCTGGTGGATGAGGCGGCAGCCCAATTCGACAAAGGCTGGCACCTGGATCTAATCTCCTTGGGCAGCATCCAGCAGAATTCGCGTGCGCCGCTAACACGCTTTGAGAAAAAGTACCTGGCGCGTGGCGAGACATGTTTTGAACTGCAGTTACGCCTACCGGAATAAGCCGAGCCTATACAGTATGTTGACCCTCTACCCTGCCCGATCGATCATAACCATGAACCCATCTGCACCACGCGCCGAAGCAGTACTCGTGCGCGACGGTCGGATACTGGAAGCAGGTCCGCTCGCCAGAATGATGCCATGGCTGAAGAATCAACCCCATCAGGTGGATGAACGTTTCAAAGACAGCATCATCTGCCCCGGTTTTATCGACCCTCACCTGCACCCGACCATGGCGGCAGTCCTGTTACCGATGGAATTTATAACCGCCATGCGTTGGAAACTGCCGTGGGGAACAGTAGAGCCGACCACAACAGAGGCGGATTTCACAGCGCGTATGAAAGCATTACACGCCGAGAAACCTGCTGGTGAGCCGCTGTTTATCTGGGGTTACCACCCACTCTGGCATGGCGAAATGAACCGCCCACGAATCAACGCCATCACCGCGGAACGACCTGTGGTTGTCTGGCATCGTTCGTTTCACGAGTTGTACATGAACGATGGTGCGTTGGCGATGACGTCTATCGTAGAAGGTGAAATAAAGCCCGGCAGCCAGGTCAATTTTGCTGAAGGTCATTTTTACGAAAACGGCCTTGGCTTTGCCATCAACCGGCTGAACCCATGGATCCTGGCACCAGAGCAATATGCTGCAGGATTAGAACGATTAAAATCTGCGGTGCATCACGGCGGCCATACCAGCATCGGCGATCTTGCCACCGGATTGTTCGATTTTGAAACTGAAGCCAGCGCCCTTGCCGACCTGCTTGAGGGTGATGACGTTCCATTTCGCACTCGTCTGGTTGCCCACGGCTTGCGCATGACAGCAGGCGGAAAGTCTGTGGAAGAAGGCGTTGCTATAGCCGACAGTTTGCCTGACCGGAACAGTCATCGCTTGCGCTTCGGCAAACACATCAAACTCTTCAGCGATGGTGCATTCTTCAGCCAGTTAGCGCAGCTTAGAGAACCCGGTTACATTGACGGCCATCACGGCGAATGGCTGATGCCCCCAGAGGTGCTGGAGCGCAACATCCGCGCCTACTGGCATGCTGGGTATCAGATCCACGTGCATGTTTGTGGCGATCTGGGGCTGGAGCTTGCAATAGACTGCCTTGAAGAGATGCAGGCTGAGAAACCGCGCTTTAATCATGGTTTCACCTTCGAACACTTTGGTTTCAGTAATCATGAACAAATCAGACGCATCAAAACACTTGGTGGTCAGATTTCCGCAAATGCCTACTATCTGCACGAACTGTCCGATATTTATGCCACCCAGGGTATTGGCTACGAGCGCGCATCACAGATGTCACGCATCGGCACGTGTTTTGCCAGCAACATCAACACCACACTGCATTCTGATTTCACCATGGCGCCGGCAGAACCTCTCAACAGTGCCTGGGTTGCAGTCAATCGGGTGAACCACACTGGCGAAGTCATGTGTCCTGAAGAATGTCTGACCCAGGAGCAGGCACTGGCCGCGATTACCCTAAATGCCGCGCGCGTTTTAGGTTTTGCTGAAGAAACAGGATCCATCACTGCTGGAAAGTATGCCGACTTCACTGTGCTGGATGAAGACCCATTGACCTGCGACCCGATGAGGATCCGTGATCTGAATATACAAGCCACGGTATTCGAAGGCCGTGTGTTCGATATCTGAGTGATGGACATTCCAATCACCATCGTTGCGGGCTATCTGGGCGCCGGTAAAACCACGCTGATCAATCGCGTGTTAAACCACGCAGGGGACCTTTCCGGGCTGGCCATACTCGTCAACGATTTTGGTGACATCAACATCGATGCCACCCTTGTTCGTGAGAACGCTGAGGATGATCAGGTTTTTGAGCTGAGCAATGGCTGCGTCTGTTGCACCATCCAGGATGATTTCAGCGCGAGTCTGGAAGCGTTGCAGAAACGCAGCTTAAAACAGGTGTTATTCGAAGCCAGCGGAGTCGCCTCACCGGCAAAACTACGAGCCCAGTGCACCTACCCCGGCTTTTACCCCACCCGTATTTTTGTTCTGCTGGACGCCACCCAGTACGCCCGTCAGAAGGAGGACAAATACATCTGTCATCTTGTGCAGCAGCAGACCAGGGAAGCTGATGTGCTGGTTATCACCAAGGGACCCATCGAAGCTGTAAGTGATACGCTTGAGAGCGCTGCAGAAATTTGCCACGTTGATGATCAGAACTTGTTTTATGACCTGCTCAGTACTCAACAGCGCGCAGCGCCCGCTTTGACGGCATCAGAGATAAGCACTGAATTTTTGACCACGACGCTGGCGCAAAACACACCCGTGCCCCTCGAAGATTTAGAACAGTGGCTGGTCAAGCTGCCGGAGTGGATATCTCGCATCAAAGGCTTTGTTCTCACCGATCGGGGAACCCGCCTGATACAGGGCACCGGACAATACCGGGAGTTAACGGAACACGACAATGCACAGACGGTTTCCGACATCCACCAGGTGGTGCTGATCACCGCCCAAACCCATCAAGCAGATAAGCTGAATGCCCTTTCTGCGAGCTGGCCTGGCAAATGATGGGACAGACGGATTCGATGCCGCCGACAGACTGACCTACTTCTCCTGGGAGGCCAGTCTTTCAGGTGTCAGGGATGAAAGCGGGCCTAACGACAGTAGTTTGGGAAACAGGCCACACCAGCTACCCACAACGACCAGTGTCCCTACGCCCCCGGCAACCACCGAGATGATCGGCGTGGTCAGCTCTGCGACCAGCCCGGATTCGAAGCCACCCAGCTCATTGGAAGAGCCGATAAAAATGGAACTTACGGCCGAAACCCGTCCGCGCATTTCATTTGGCGTACTCAGCTGTGTAATGACCTGTCGAATCACCATGCTGACATTATCGAATGCCCCGGTGAGTGCCAGCGCTGCCATTGAAAGCCAGAAATTCGTAGAGAAGCCGAACACAATGGTTGCTACGCCAAAACCGGCAACTGACCAGTAGAGAATGTGACCGGATCGCCTGATGGGAGGCAGGTAAGCCAGCAGCAGGGCCATGACCACAGCACCGGCGGCTGGTGCGGCACGCAACCATCCCAGAACGACTTCGGGCTCCAGCCCGAGTGCGCTGGCATCGATAATGTCACGAGCAAATATGGGCAACAGATATACGGCGCCACCCAGCAACACAGCAAAGAGATCGAGGGAAATTGCGCCAAGCAGCACCTGGCGATGCCAGACGAATCTTAACCCCTCAACAACCTGACCCATCATATTACCCCGCTGGCTTCGCGGCGCTTCTGGTAAGCGCATGCCGGAGAGAAAAAGGATAAACACCGCTGAAGAAAGTGCGCTGAGGAAATAGGCCGCCTGAATATTGATGGCTATCAGTACGCCGCCGATGGCGGGACCTGCTATCCCCGTAACCTGCATCAGGCTTGTTCGCCACTTCACCGCGTTCTCAAAAAGATTAACCGGCACAAGTAGTGGCAGGATGGCGGTGCGCGCTGGCCAGCCGATGCGCAGAAACGTGGCATCAATAAACAACAGAACATAGAGCCATTCGACCGGTGCGTTGTTGTAGCTTGCAATGCCTAAGGCCAGTGAAGATAGGGTGGCGCCCAGCAGGCTCCACATCATCAGTTTACGACGATCAAAGACATCAGCAAGGTAGCCGGCAGGCAGCGTGAAAAGCAGCATGGGAATGGCTTGCACCAGACCAACCAGACCCAGGGACAGCGCGTTCTCTGTCCGGTCATACACTTCCCAGCCAATGGCGAGACTTTGCGCCGCGGTGCCCATGCCAACAAGGCAGGTCACGACCAGGAAGTTACGGAACAGTGGGATGCGCAACGCGCTGTAGGGGTCATGATGATCTGTCAACGCGCGCAACCTGTGTAGAAAATCCGCGATTTTACACGCTCGAGACTCTCCGTGGTTGACGATGACACAATCGGTAATCCACTGAACTAAGCCACAAGATCAGTCCACCAGCGCGTGACGATATCCTCAAGAAGAATGCCCATACCGATATAGAAACCGGCAGGGTTATCCGCCAGTTCCAGCAGTTCATCGAGGGATTTCCGGTCGATAAACTGCCCTCTTTTTACGACTGACAGAGGCTTCTGAAGGTTGCGGATATTGTCCAGCGGGTTTTCAGCTGTAATGATGAAATCTGCCCAACGTCCCGGTTCAACTGCACCATATTCATGATCCAGCTGCATTGCCCTGGCGGCATTCAAAGTGGCGTAGCGGATGATTTTTTCATCACTGATGCCTGCGTCCTGCATGAGCTGCATCTCAATGTGCGTGGATATGCCCGCAGTCATATACATTGTGCCGGCGTCAGAACCTATCAGCAGCGGAATGCCATTATCACTGAGTGACCTGGCGATGTGTTTAAGGAAATCCAGCTCCTGGGTATTCCTCTCGGCATGTTCCGAGCCTGCCTGCAGCCAGCGCTCCACACTTGCCATCCCATAGAGCCATTTAAAAAACGGATTCAGCTGCTGAAGGGGAATGCGGTCAACAAAGGCCTGCTTATCTGTGCTCAATTGCGTGAGATGATCAAAGGTCGCAAGCGTTGGTGTAATGTAAGGACGGATCTTCCTGATTTCTTCGACGTAGTCCCTGAGCGCATCTGTATCAAACTGACGATTCAATGGCTCTTGAAGAATATCTTCGACATGCTCCAGCGACTGAACGGTTTCGAGCCATTTAAAAGGCTCCTCAGTCGGACTGTATGGCCCATGTTTGGCGACAGGCATACCGATCAGACTCGCCTGGTCCATAACAGCTTCGTAAACATCGGGAGCAAGATAACCGTAGACTTTTAACAGATCATAGCCAGACTGCTGATAATGGTTTACCAGAAACCGGGCGTGATCCGGATTGTTAACCACCTGCTGTAACGCATGCGCGTATTTCGGCCCGTCCAGCACGGGCGAAGAGACAAACAGAGTGGCTCCCAACCAGTCGTGGTCTCTTAATTCCTGTCGCCAGCGCAAATGTGCCGGGAAACCTCTTAAATTCCGAACCGCAGTGACGCCGTACGCAAGGTTGGTGACCAGATCTTTCCGATCGTGTACATGCACATGCATATCTACCAGACCCGGCGCGACAAATGCCCCGTTGATATCAATTTCAGGTACTCCACCACCGGGATGATCTTCAGAGATGCGACTCACTTTTCCCTGTTCAACCAGAATATGCCGACCCGGCAGAATCGTGCCTGCACGCACGTCAACCACATTGGCATTAGTAACAAGCAGCGCTTCGGGGACCTCAACTGTTGGCAGGCTCGCCGGTTTCACCATGACACTGGCTGGTATCGAAGCGGCCAGGAGCAGGAACATAAACAGCACAAGCATCACAGTTATGAGGGCTGCTCTGCGGATGCCTTTTCTGGATTCAGATTGAAATATCATGTTGACGAATCGCCCGTAAATGAAAAGTAACAAGATATGAAAAACAGTCGTTTAACAGAATAGCGACTAATTCCACTGGCGACCTCCGTTATCCGATAGTTTCTTTGACTGCAGAAGTCCTCTATTACGCACTATCCGTGACCACAGCATCAACCGTCACGTGTCATTCTTGAGATGTAATAATTTATTTACTAACATTCGTTAATATTATTACAAAATCAACCGGGAAAATTCCATGAATGATTTTTTAACAGATGTCGAAATGGCGCGCATTCGCGCACCTCTGAATGAGGGCTGGACGCTGCCGCCCGCTGCGTACACCAAAGCCGAAGTTTTCCAACGGGAGAAGCGTAAGATTTTCTATCGCGAATGGGTTTGCGTCGCGCGGGAAGAACAGTTGCCTGAACCAGGCGACTACAGAGCCGTTGCGGTTATTGAGCAGCCGCTGATTGTGGTTCGCCAGAAAGATGGCTCGATCCGGGCCATGTCAGCTATCTGCCCTCATCGAGGTATGCCGGTTATCGAGTCCCACGGACGGGCGCAACATTTTTCCTGCCCTTATCATCTCTGGAAGTTTTCCCTGGACGGCGCCCTGGTCAGCGCACCATTGATGGATGAGGTTGCTGAGCTTCCATCCGATTGTCGGTTGCCCCCGGTTAAGGTCGAGACCTGGCAGGGGTTTATTTTCGTGAACCTGGACCCGAACGCAGCGGCCTTGCATGAACGCCTGCCGGCGCTCAACGAGCTGGTGGGTGCTTATGACATGCAGGACATGCGCATCGCAGGCAGCATCGACTATAACTGCCCATGGAACTGGAAGTTACTGATCGAAAATTTCATGGAAGCCTATCATCACATTGGCCCGCACAATGTGTCTCTGCAGGGGACCTACCCCGCGCGCAGAAGTTACGTCTCAGGCAGTGTCGAGCAGGGCTGGTCGGTGCTGCACATGCCCAGTGTTGAAGCTCATGCAGAAGATGACCTGTTGCCCCCGGGACCAGGATTGAATACAACCCAGTCCAAGCAGACTCTGGCGTCTGTGATTCTGCCGGGTTTCTGCTGGATCAACACACCGGCAGTGGCGTTCTGGTACGAATTGAAGCCAGCAACCCATGACAACATGACACTGACAATCCACGCGCTGGCGCCGAAGGAGATGCTGGAGGGTGATACGCAAGGCGCTGCAGGTCAGCTGCTGCTGGAAGTGATCAAGGGCATTCATGATGAAGACATTCCGGTTAACCAGGGCCCCTGGCAGGGCATGCATGCACCATTGACGAGCCAGGGGCGTCTCAGTCATCTTGAAGAATCTATCTGGCAGATTAACCAGTGGTGGGCAGAACGGATGGCGATTGATGAATAAGGTTGCAAAACGTCCCGTCGGACGACCGCGGAGTGATGGCAGACCGCCGTTGGAGCGCCAGCAGGTTCTGTTGGAAGCCGGTCGATTAATTACCGAACATGGCTATGCGGCCACCAGTCTGCGGATGATCGCGCAAGCCCTTGGCACCAGTGCTCCGGCAATTGCGCAACGATTTGGCAGCAAAGCGGAACTGCTGAATGAACTGGTCAGTATGATGTCCCAGTTCAGTATCCGCTTTCATTCGTCCTTGAAAGCATTAGACCTGCCAGCAGATATCAGGCTCTACAAAATGGTACACGCGGAGGTCATGGCGCTTGCCAGCGCTGAGCATGCACCCGTCAGCGTGTTCTATCTGCCTGAGTTGCGTCAGCCTCAATTCAAACCCGCCCAGCAGGCGCGCGCCAGGATGATGCGTTTCTACTACGATGTGATCACAGACGGTATTCAATCGGGTCTGTTTAACCCGGTTCGGGTCGGGATCGCAGCTGAACAGGTGTTTCAACTGACAGAAACGATCATTATCGCCCAGGACCGGCCAGCCATGGGTCATCCTGCGCAACTGGCGGAACAAACCGCAGACTTTGTCCTGCGCGGTCTGTTGGCAAAGCCGGGACGCCACGGCAGTGTTCGCATGGCGGCAGAGAAGATTGATCTCTCGATGACCTAGTGTCCCGCTGGGGTGGGCGAGACATCAAGACTCAGGTGTTAAGCTGCTTTTTGAACGGTACTCACAAGCGAGTCAAAGCGCTCTAAGGACTGAAGAGAAAAAATGAACAAACCCTACATACCACCAAAAGTCTGGCAATGGGAAAAAGAAACACACAGCCGGTTTGCCAATATCAACCGGCCGATTGCCGGTGCCACCCACGATAAAGAATTGCCCGTGGGCAGACATCCGCTGCAGCTTTATTCCCTGGCAACACCCAATGGCGTGAAGGTCACCGTGCTGCTTGAAGAACTGCTGGCGATGGGCAAAAAAGATGCGGAGTACGACGCCTGGCTGATCAATATCGGCGACGGCGACCAATTCAGCAGCGGATTTGTCGACATCAACCCCAATTCCAAAATACCCGCGCTGGTTGATCACAGCACTGCATCGCCAACACGTGTATTCGAGTCCGGCGCGATCATGCTGTACCTGGCTGAGAAGTTTGAAGCCTTTGTTCCGCTGCAGGAGCCTGGACGTGCCGAATGTCTGTCATGGCTGTTCTGGCAGATTGGCAGTGCCCCCTATCTTGGTGGCGGTTTTGGCCACTTTTATGCGTATGCTCCGGAAAAATGGGAATACCCTATCAATCGCTTCGCTATGGAGATCAAACGGCAGCTGGATGTGCTTGATCGGAATCTGGCCTCCCGCCAGTTTCTTTGTGGCGATGATTACAATATTGCTGATATGGCCGTCTACAGCTGGTATGGACAACTGGTGTTGACCGGTCTGTATGAATCGAAGGAATTTCTCGATGTGGCTTCTTATCGCCACGTCAACAGATGGGCTACTGAAATTCATAATCGACCTGCGGTGCGCCGCGGCAGAAAGGTCAATCGAGCCAGTAAGAGTGGGCTGGCCGAACGGCATGATGCCAGTGAACTGGACGCACTTGAGAAAAACTAAAGGAAACTCACATGACCGACAACACAAACTCACTTGTCTTATACGGCGTGCCATTTTCACAACCCGTCAGGGCTGTCATGTGGCTGCTGCTGAACAAGCAAATGCCTTTTGAAATGGTGCTGATCAACCCCGGTTCAAAGGGCGACAACGGCAGCCGCAACCCGGCCTTTCTGGCAAAAAACCCAGGTGGCACCATTCCAACCATTGAGGAACCACAATCAGGCTTTGTGCTTGGCGAAGCCCACGCCATCATGCCCTACCTCAGTAACAAACACGGATGGGACGATGTCTACCCATCAGACCATCAGGCTCGTGCCCGGGTCGACTGGTACCTTCACTACCATCACCGAAATGTGCGGGATGCATCCATAGGTCTGGTGGCTCCCAAAATCCGCAAAGATCTGAACATTCCCGAAATTGTTCAGCAATCGGCTCTGGCGACATTGACCAACGCGCTGAAGGCTATGGAAGCAGGCTGGTTGGCGCAATCTGAGTATCTGACAGGCAACCGATTCACTTTGGCGGATATTGCGGCTTATGTAGAAATCGGACAACTGCAGCCGGAATTCACAAATGTATTCGATTTTTCACCCTATCCAAACGTACAACGCTGGCTGAAGCAGATGAAACAGATCGATGGACACGATGATGTACACGTGGTCTTGGCTGAACTCGGCGATATCAGTGTCGAGCCGCCATCCATGGAGACTATCAAAAACGCCAATAAAAACGCTTTGAAAGCACTCAGGGTGCGGTTGGATGCTATTGGGGCGAACGATGGGTGACAGGCAGATGGAACAGCTGCAAATCAGCGGTACTGTGGCGCCCGGTTTCGAATCGGTTCAACAGTTGTTTGAGCGCAACATGAAAACGCTGGCTGAAGAGAACGCACAACTCTGTGTATACGTTGGCGATGAGCGAGTTGTTGACCTCTGGGCATCAACAACCGGCGACCCGGACTTTACCGCCGATTCACTGGTTAACGTTTTCAGCAGCGGCAAAAGCCTCGAATCCATTGCCCTGGCATCTCTGGTTGCCAAGGGCCTGCTGAATTACAACGACAGAATCACTGCGCACTGGCCTGAATTTGGCGCAGAAGGCAAAGACGATTTAACGGTTGCTGAACTGATGCGGCATGAGGCAGGGCTTGCAGCCTTTAATGTCTCGTTAGAACCCGAGTCACTGCTTAAAGACAACATCAAACAAAACTCGGTTGGCCGCGTGATCGAAAGTCACGCCCAGAAATACCGCGATGGTGATGACAGCCGCAGAGAATATCACGCCATGACCAGAGGCTGGATCGTTAACGAAGTGTTTCGCCGAGTTGATCCCGCTCACCGCACCATCGGCGAGTATTTACACGAAGACGTGAGTGGCCCACTGGGTGCAGATGCAGTGATTGGTGTTCAGCAGCAGGATCTAGAGCGGATCAGTGCAGTCTCACCGCTGGGTTTTGCAGCCTATTTCCTTGCCAGCTTCAGACCCAGATTCATGGGCAGAAAGGTGCAGGAGAATATTTTCCAGCTCTGTGCCAAACTGCTTCGTCTGCTGCCCATTGTGCGCAAAGGCACAGTGACCGACGCACCTGCCCCCATAACGGACATGAAGATTGAAAGCTTCAACGACCCGGCCGTGGCGATGGGTGAAACACCTTCCGCTAATGCGCATTGTTCTGCGCGGGGACTGGCACACATCGCTGCCGTCATGGCATCCGGTGGTCAGTTTAAGGGTAAAGAGGTTCTGAGTGCTGATGCCTGGCAAGCGATGCATGAAGCGCCTGTGCAACGGGAGATGCTCGGCTTACGAACCAGTTTTACCCAGGGCGGCGTTGCACACTTTTCTGCAACTGATTCGCAGTCCTCCAAGCTGGAACAGGCGGCCAATCAGGGCAGAGAGGGGTTCTACGGCTGGATGGGGCTCGGCGGCTCTCTGTTTCAGTGGCATCCGGAAAAGCAGATTGGTTTCAGTTTTGTCCCCACTTCTCTGCATGTGCTGGATATCGTGAACGAGCGCGGCAAAGCGTATCAGGCCGAAGTTTTAAGATGCCTACAGCACCCCATTTGAGCAGCAACTCAGCGCCAGCAATTTATTTCCGCCTTTTCTGTAATAAATTCCGCGCCGGGTCGTAATACCTTATAAGCGACCGGAATTTTACGTGGCGAAAAACACAGCTTTCGAAATTCTCTACAGAGAATATTACGTGCGAGTTTTCGGACTGTGCCGTCGATTATTGAATTCCAGTGATCTGGCGCAGGATGCGACTCAGGAAGTTTTTATGCGTGTCTACAAGAGCTTTGGCAAATATGACGCAGAACAACCGTTCTGGCAGTGGATTGCGACCTTTGCTAACAATCACTGTATCGATCTGCTGCGGCAGCGTAGTCGAGCTGATGCACTGTTTGGCGATGAAACCATCGAAATGGAAGACATTGCTGCTGTAGATGTTCCAGTGGTCAACGATCTTATTGCTTTGCAGGACGCTGAGGCAATGAACGAGGCGATCTCCACGTTGCCCGACAAATATCGTGTACCGGTGGTGCTCGCCTATTTTAACCAGTTGAGTTACGACGAAGTCGCTACGCAACTGGACATCAGCCGCAACCATGTTGGCGTGTTGTTGTTGCGGGCCAAACAGAGTTTGCGCACAGCGCTGACCGCGGTAGATGGAGGTTCGTTATGAGCCATCTAACGCCGTTACAGATGTCCATGTATGCGGACAACGCACTACCAGCGGATGAAGCGCATACCGTTGTCGCGCATCTGGATACCTGTGAAACCTGCCGAATCTTACTCAGCGCCTACCAGAGCGAAACGCAATATCTAGCTGGCGCGATGCACAATGATGATCCTGACCTCGCGGAACTGGTGATACCAGAGTTTTCGCGCCCAGCCAGTCTGCGCGGATTTGCAATGGTCAATCTGGCGACCGGACTGGTTATCTGGGCGGCGCAGTTTTTATGGAAAACCATATTCGGTGAACTGATTGTCAATGCGGCTGATTGGCTCACCTCAATTTATCTACCTGACATTTACGCAGTGGCGAGTAGCACTGCACTGTATTTCATAGAAGAGGGAACAGCGATGTTCGATGCTTATCTTGGCTTTATTGTTGTGAGTTTATTGATGATCACGGCTTTGTCGATTGTACTGGCGCGCTACCGGGCACGTACTACTGCGGGCCTGTTTGTGCTCGTAGCCACGCTGGGTGCGGTCACAATGCCTGCGCCAGTCAGCGCCCTGGAAATCAGGCGCGACAAAAACAACGTGACCATTGCGGCCTCAGAAACTATCAACGACACCCTGATCGTTGCCGCAGAAACAATTTCCATCGAAGGCACGGTCACGGGTGACGTCATCGCAGCTGGTGCAACCATAGACGTCTCCGGTTCTGTTGGAGGTAATCTGTTTACATTCGCTGAAACAGTTAACGTTCGCGGCGAAGTAGGCGGTCTTGCTCTTGGGGCAGCCTCATCCTACAACCTGAATGCGGCCACGGTGGGGGGCGACCTGTGGGCGGCTGGTGAATCTCTGCGTGTTGATAGTGACTCGCGGGTGAGTAGAAATGCCACCCTTGCCGGGCAGAAAACAGTCATCGAAGGCAGCGTCAGCAGCGATGTCACTGCGTTTTCAGAAAGCGTTGAAGTCAGCGGTAACATTGGTCAGGACCTGGAGGCTTTTGCGGGTCGGGTGAGACTTCTGGGCGATGCGCATGTTATTGGTGATCTGCGCTTTCGTTCCGCAGACGAGGACAGGCTGTTTCGCTCTGACAATGCGCGCGTTGACGGTGAAGTCGAGTTTATGGGTACCCCCGAAGAATTTCGTGAACAGAACCCTTATGCCACAGTGCAGTTTTATCTCTGGCAGATTGCTCGGCTGATCGCTGCATTCCTGGTTGGTGTTGTGCTGTTCTGGCTGGTACCCGGTTTGCGCAGCCTGACCATCGGCGCAGGTATAGACGGGCTTAAGTCTGCCGGTATCGGGTTTCTGACCATTGTCAGCGTCCCTATAATGGCAGTGTTAGTAGCGATCACATTAATTGGCTTACCGTTTTCCTTTATCGCGGTTGTTGGATTACTGACGGGTGTGTACCTGGCAAAAATTATCGTCGCCGGTGTTATCGGCCGCATGTTGTTTGCTGAGGGCACTCGACCTGTCCTGAGTTTGCTGGTGGGTATCAGCATCGTGATCGTCGCGGTTAACCTGCCTTTCATAGGCGGGATAGTCAGCTTTCTGCTGACGATTATCGGCCTTGGACTGCTGGTGCAATACCTGTTCGGGTTGATCAGCAATCGTGGTGCGGTTGCGTGAAAGCATAGTCGTAAAGATGGTGCTGGCGGGGCCCACCCAAATATGTAAATAAGAATCATTTGCATAAAAAACCCTGAACTGTCAGAGTCCCGCAGTTGCACGCAAACAGCACCTTCTATGACCTCATCTCTGGCAGACCTCGACACGGGCACAGTTATCCGCATTACCGGATTTGCTGAAGATTCAGCTTATAACGCCCAGTTAAAACGCCTGGGCATGGTGCCTGGTACGGTTGCAACTTTTTTACGATGCGCTCCGTTAGGCGATCCCATTGAACTGCGTCTGCGTGGTTACTCCCTGGCCTTACGACCCAGCGAGGCTATCTCGCTGCAGTTTGAGATTGTGTCCTGATGACCAGAATTGCCTTGATCGGTAATCCCAACAGCGGCAAAACGACGTTCTTCAACGCGCTTACCGGTTCACGCCAGCGGGTTGGAAACTGGCCGGGGGTCACCGTGGAACGCAGGAGTGGCTCCTATGTCTCTGCGCAGGGCGAAATTGAACTGATTGACCTGCCAGGTACTTACAGCGTTGATCCCGTCGGTGGCGGCCTGGACGAAAAGATCGCTCGGGACTTTCTGACCAGCGGCGAAGCGGATCTGGTTATCAACATCATTGATGGCTCCAGCCTCAGCCGCAGCCTGTACCTGACCAGCGAACTGCACGAACTGCAGGTCCCAACCGTTGTCGTGATCAACATGCTGGATGTTGCACAATCCCAGGGCACACAGATCGATACTGAGGTACTGGAGGAAACCCTTGGTTGCCCGGTGATACCACTGATCGCTACAAAACGGGAAGGCCTGGATACGCTGGACGAAGCGCTGGCGCATGCCTGTCCAATCAAAGCCTTTGCTCAAGGTGATGACGTCGCCCGCTATGCGCAGATTGATGCCCTTGTGGAAGCGAGCACGCGCCATGACACAGCCACTCGAACAGGCTGGACGGAAATCATTGATCAGGTGGTTCTGAACCGTTTTGCCGCCTTGCCGATTTTTCTTGGCGTGATGTACCTGATGTTCCTGATTTCCATCAACATCGGGTCTGCGTTCATCGACTTTTTTGACCTTGTCGGCAGCGTCCTGTTTGTGGAAGGTCCGCGCCGGCTACTGGAATGGATAGGTCTGCCTGCCTGGATTATTGTTTTTCTCGCTGATGGGGTTGGGGGTGGCGTACAACTTGTTGGCACATTCATCCCGGTTATCGGCGCTTTATTCCTGGTGCTCGCATTTTTAGAAGACTCCGGCTACATGGCACGCGTGGCGTTCATCGTTGACCGTTTACTACGCAGTCTTGGTTTACCGGGCAAATCATTTGTTCCGCTGATTGTGGGTTTCGGCTGCAACGTACCCGCTGTTATGGCAACCCGCGCGCTGGACTCCCAACCCGACCGGATCCTGACCACGCTGATGGCCCCTTACATGAGTTGTGGCGCTCGACTGACGGTTTATGCTCTATTTGCAGCCGCGTTCTTTCCCGCCAACGGCCAGAACGTTGTTTTTGCACTTTATCTGATCGGAATTGTAGTGGCGATTCTGTCCGCACTGTTGGTGCGCAAGCATCTGCTGCCTGCCCAACGCAGCGAATTTGTTCTGGAACTGCCTGCATATCACCTGCCCGTCATGCGCAATATCCTGCTGCAAACCTGGCAGCGACTTAAAGGTTTCGTTGTACGGGCGGGTAAAGCTATCGTGATTGTGGTGATAGCCCTCAACGTCTTCAATTCAATCGGCACCGACGGCAGTGTGGGTAATCAGGATTCTGAAAACTCAGTGTTGTCCGCCATCGGCAAATCGATCACACCAGTTTTTCAACCCATGGGCATCGAAGCTGACAATTGGCCAGCCACAGTGGGTATCTTCACCGGAATTTTTGCCAAAGAAGTGGTTGTTGGCACCCTCGATGCGTTGTACGCGCCGTCAGATCCGACGTCACAAACCAGTCTCACCGAGATGTTGGGTGATGCGGTGGCCAGCGTGCCGGCCAATCTGGCTGATATCGCAGACCAGCTCAGCGACCCCCTCGGACTCGACCTGGGTAACCTCGAAAACACCGCAGAACAGGCGCAGAACCAGGATGTGCAGATCAACACAATCGACGCGATGCAGAGCCTGTTTAACGGTCAGCTGGGTGCATTTGCCTATCTCCTGTTCATTCTGCTTTATATGCCCTGCGTTGCGACCATTGGCGTGATTTACAAGGAACTGGGCAGCTTCTGGGCAAGCTTCTCTGTCGCATGGTCATTTGTGGTGGCTTATAGTGCAGCGGTGATTGTGTATCAGATCGGCACTTTCTCAGAAAACCCTGCCAGCGCTGCACTCTGGCTGATCGTCGTCAGTCTGACCGCTACGGCCTTTTTTGCCGGCCTCATCATCTGGGGCAAACGCAGGCCAGATGCTAACCTCATACCTCTAAAAGTGCTTGAAGACTGATTTTAAGCACCTGAAGACAAACTTTTTCATAGTTTGTCGCGACATACTCCTCAAGGCAGGCACAAGAATAACTACATGCTAAGTCCGGTGACTGATGAAGTGTTGATAACTCGCGCTGTAGCGGGGTCCAACGGCGCGTGGAATAAACTGATAAAGAGGTATGAAAAACGCGTGTACAACTACGCTTTAAGAATGGTGAGCCACCCCGATGACGCTTTTGACCTGATGCAGGAAGTGTTTGTCGGTGTACATCGTAACCTGGGCAGCTTCCGCGGCGATGCACCCTTCCCTGCCTGGCTGTTCCGCATTGCCAGTTTTCGCTGCACTGACTATCTGCGCAGACGCAGATTCCATGACGAATTTGATGAAGAAAGAGGCTTCCTCAACGCTGAAGCAGGACCGGAGGAACAAGCCTTCACCACCCATGCCAACCAGAAGATAAGCACAGCGCTGGGCACGCTGCCGGACGAACAGCGTCAGGTTGTAGAACTGAAATTTTTCCAACACTTCACCTTTGAAGATATCGCAGGCCAGCTTGGTATTTCACCCAATACCGCCAAAACCAGGCTTTACAGTGCGCTGCGAAAACTGAAACAACACGAGGAACTGCGAGATGCTCTGTGAACACGCAAATCCGCTGCTGATCGATTACGCACAGAAGTCGTTAAACGATTCGCTGTCCGTTGAAATTGAAACTCACCTGGAGACCTGCGCCGATTGTCAGTCTGACCTGCAGGCCATCAGCATGCTGTCGAACATGGCAGAAAACTGGCATGACGAAACTGTGCCGGCATGGCAACCGGTCCCGGTGACGAGTCACCACAGCTGGCTCGACAACTTCCGATTGTGGTTTCCCACAGCGGCCAGTGCCGCTGCGCTGGCAGTCGCGACCATGATATTTGTGCAGATGCCTGATAACAGCGGTGTGCTGCCGGCTTCCAGCCAGCCGCTGAGCAGTTACCAGGAATTGCCTGCGCTGCCACAGGCGACCCAGGCCGCCATGGTAGAAAGTGTCATGGAAGGCAGTCGCGAGCAGCGCCAGGAAGAACTGCAGGTGCTGTTGCAGTATCTGAAAGCTGAAATGGACCGCCGCACAATCGAAACTGAAGACTCGTTACGCTTTGTAATCACCAACCAGTTACAGGGTCAGCAGGAGTTAGACGAGCTGTATCAACAGGTCAAGGACCTGGTGAATACCGCTGACCGTAATTCGGTAGCGACGCCTGACTCACGTCGCGATGTTCAGGAACAGGGAGTGCACACACCATGAAGATTGTACGTTGTCTGCTGGCCTGCGTGACTTTAACTCTGACCTGCGGCGCCACTGGACGCGAGATTGAGAATCTGGGTGAAATCACCCGGGAAGCCAGAATTGTTGCCGACGTGATGAAATCTGCCCTGCGCAACGAGCTGAGTCACGGTATTCGCGTCACCAGTGTCACTGCTGAATATCTGGCCAAACAGGGGGTGTTAGTCTCCGTGCGGCTGAACGCACCCTGGCTGACCATCAACAATGGTGACACAGCAATTGCCATCAATGGTCAGATCAACCTTGAAGAAATACCTTCCATGGTGGAAAACATTCTGGCTGATCTACAGATCGATTTATCCCCTTATGAACCTGAATCATTAGAAGCGCTGCGCGACCTGCGCGCTGAGCAGCGCGACCTGCGCCTGGAACAGCGTGATATTCGCGCCCAGCTGCGCACCCTGCGCCGTGAACTGGTGAGGGCAGATGAAAACAGCGAACGACAGAAGGTACAACGTCAGATTGAAAATCTGGAGCGTGAACTGGTTGCGGTGGACGCGCAATACGACGCCCTGGCCAAGGATATCGATATTCAATACAAATCTCTGCGCGACTACCGTGACCGTGTGGACACCCCTGACGCGCCGCATCCACCCGCAACACAGAGTACGGACATTGATGCGCTTATTGCACGCACGGTGTGTGATTACGGTGCTACTTTAAAAAGCTTAGGTTCTGAAGACTATCTGACCGTTGCACTACGCCGCGATAACAGCACCCGCTATTTTGCTTACAAAATGGACTTTGTGGACAGTTGTGGTCGCGGTGATATGCGTGCTGAACGCCTGCAGGAAAGAGCCTATACCTACGACGGTTGAGCGCAGTGTCAGCCCCAGGGCCCGGTGCTGGCTGAGCTCAATCGCTCTGCGCGTCGACAAGATCCCGATAAGCACGCATATGCCGCAGTGCGCTGACCTCATCACCCTGCAGCTCCCGAATACGTGCAAGGTTATAATGGGCATCTGGTATAGAGGGTGCCTGCTGATAGAAATCAGCCGCTTTGCTGGTTTCATCCAGCTCATCAAACACCGTTCCAAGATTATATAACGCCAGCTGATGCCCCGGTCGTGCGGTTAGTGCCAGCTCATAATGACGTTTGGCGTGTTTCAGATCCCCACGAAGCTGATACAACCGTCCCAGGTTGACGTGGGCATCCGCATTTTTAGGATCAAGACGAATCGACTGCTTATACGCATCCGGCGCCTTGTCCGCGTCAACTTCCTCAAGGTCCAGGCCCAGGTTATACCACTCGTCTGTATCCAGATCTTCTGCCGCGATTGCTGCCTGAACATGCTGTTCCGCAATATCTGCGACAGAACCTGCTATCTGGTCACGGCTGAAGTCAAAATTGATCTGACCGGTTTCAACTTCCCAGACATGTTGATCATCCCGCGCCATAACCGTCGTGCCATCCGCATAGATGCGTACAGCACTGAGAGACTTTTCCTGTTCAATTTCTTTTTTCAGTTTTACCAGCGCGCGATAAGCTTTACGCGTTGTCACCGAGGCGTTCATTAAACCTTTGGCGGTTCGGAGCAACACCACATCCTGAAAAGAAAAACGATACTCACCGCGCGGACCGCGGCCAGGCTGCACCAGCGAGCGGCGCACGTAATGACGCACCTGATCGGTATTCAGACCTATGAGTTCAGCAACTTCTTTTGTTCTGTAGCCACTCATCAGACCGACACTTCCCCTACGCAAAACGTGACGCAGATTTTGCCTGGGTTGCGCTCACCTTGCCACCGGTAAAGGACCTTTGATTAAAATAAAAGGCCCTGGAATTGCAAAATTTACGCAATAAAGAAGTCAACAACGTTTTCTATCAGGGCTGCGCCGATCCAGGTCAGGGGTACGATCACGAGATAAAGACTGAATCGTGTCAGCACGCTGATATCCATGGGCCATTCGGCAACCGAAGCTACTTCACGGCGAAACGTCAGCAACGTGGCCAGGCCTGGCACATCCTGCAGGGGATCAGAGGAAAGCTGATTGATCTTCTGCTGGATCATAGAGAGTTGCTCCTGCTTTGCACGCTTCAGACGCTGATGTAAGGGCCACACCGGCGCTACAAACAAGTACACCAACGCAACTGTAGTCGGCGCTAATCCAGGAATGGTTGTCCATACGCTGGTGTCACCATCCAGCCACATGATTGAAAAAAGAGACTGCGCGCCAATGACCAGTAATGTTGAGCTTACCGCCATACGCCCGAACGGGATGAGCGAAGCGCCATTCAGAACATCAACATCCACCTTTTCAGCCAGTTTCCTGAACATACGCGCGTTGTCGACTAACGCATGTACCGTACAGGTTACCGTTACCCACACCAGCCATGGTCCAAAGGTCGCAACAAAACTTGGGTAGTTACGGTAGAAGCCGTTAACCAGAATGCGGATCTCGCCGGTTAACAACCAACTTTGAGAAAACCACAACACTGTAGCCGCGGTTAAATTGACTAAAACCCAGGCCCAGGAGCGATGACTGACACGCACGCTCAACACTGCTGATTCCTCCGCTGATAACAAACCATTCTGATGCAACTCTATGAGAGCCGCCTGGCTACGCTCGGTGACAAAGTGAAAGACCGGGATGATATAGGCCACAATGCAGACAAAAAACAACGCAATCGGCCAGCCCAAAAGGGGATAATCACGAGATAACAGTCCAGCTGATTCCACAAAAATTGTCATAAAGACAAACAGTCCAAGAAAAGAGAACCAGCGGCCAAATCTTACATCGGGCACCAGGCGCAAAATCCAGAGACGACCCAAACCCTTTTTCTTTTCCTTTCCCTCTTCCATCAATCGAACGCCGTAAAACGAGAAGGATCCGCGCGAAAGGCATACGCTGCTTCTATATCCGCTGCAATCACTCGACCTGTGGATAACTCCGGCAACTGCCGAGGATCAAAATAGTCTGCACCCAGACACTCATGCCCAGCCTCCGGCAATGTGTCGTCAATCTGTTCACAGAGAAAAAAGAATTTATAGAAATCGCGGATATCAGGTTTGTAGAGATGCTTAGCCTTATGTTTCACGGCGTAAAGCGCTCGCGCTTTGACGCTGAGACCGGCTTCTTCTGCAATTTCTTTTTCGATGTTCTGAGCAGCGGACAGGCCTACGTCTGCGTACCCTCCGGGTAGCGTCCAGCGCTGATCTGTTTTTTCCTGCACCAGCAGAATCTCATCGCCGCGGAATACTGCGCCACGTACGTCAATCAAGGGTGTGGCGTAGGTTCTGGCAAAATCAGAATGCATATTCAAGATCTGCTGCACCGGTACCTGACCCAGGGAAGCCAACATGTTCTGCGCAATGTCGGCCACCTCACGATAGCGCTCGTTGTCATGCTCAGACACATCGAAGTGCAGGCCAGTTGAGGCCAGCGCCTGCAATCGTTTGGCCCATGCCAGCCATTGATCTTCCATTGTGCTTCGGTCTTCGCTGAGAAGTTCGCATGGTACATCAATCCCTGCTTGCCGCGACTTGTTGAAAGGTCATACCCTGGAACTTAAACCTACAGTCACACTTTTTAAGGGAATCACATGCCGGACATGAAACTGGGACTTGCACTTGGCTACTGGGGCTCACAGCCGCCCACCAATCACATCCAACTGGCTCAGGAAGCTGAAAAAATCGGCTACGACTCCGTCTGGACGGCGGAGGCGTATGGCTCGGATGCTTTGAGTCCACTGGCCTGGATTGGCGCCAACACCAGTAAAATTCGTCTTGGCACCGGTGTTATCCAACTATCGGCACGTACACCGACCGCTACTGCCATGGCCGCCATGACCATGGATCATCTGTCCAACGGCCGCATGATCATAGGTCTGGGTGTATCCGGACCCCAGGTGGTTGAAGGCTGGTATGGCGGACCATTTGCTAAACCGTTAGCCCGCACACGGGAATACATCGGCATCATGCGAAAAGTCATCGCGCGGGAAGAACCCGTCGCCAACCCGGGCGAACACTATCCCTTGCCTTATACAGGCGAAGGGTCCTGGGGTCTGGGTAAACCTCTGAAGTCGATCCTGCACCCGCTGCGCAAAGAAATCCCCATTTTCATGGGGGCAGAGGGTCCAAAAAACGTTGCTCTTGCGGCAGAAATTGCGGATGGCTGGTTGCCCTTGTACTACTCACCGTTCCGTCAGGAGGTTTACGCGCCTTCACTGTCCAACGCCAAAGCGGATTTTGAAATCACTCAGGGTGTAGTGGTGAACATTACCGACGACGTTGAGGCCGGCCTGCAGCCGGTGAAACACATGCTGGCGCTTTACGTTGGCGGCATGGGCGCCAAAGACCGAAATTTTCACAAAGAGCTGGTCAGCCGCATGGGTTTTGAGGCTGAAGCACAGAAGGTTCAGGATCTGTTTATGGCGGGCAAAAAAGACGAGGCCGCGCAGGCCATCCCTGACGCCCTGGCGGACGAAATCTCCCTGGTAGGGCCCGTTGATAAGATCAAAGATCGACTGCAGGCCTGGGACGAAACCCCAGTCACCTCATTGACGGTATCAGCACGCAGCTCTGCTCAGCTGCAGACGCTGGCAGATCTGGTGCTCGATCGTTAGTCTTCAGACTCCTGATCAGCTTGCGTTTCTGCTTCAGCTTGCGTGCTCGACGACGATCGACGGTTCACTTGAAGCGTGTCTTTGAGCAACGCCACCTGTTCCTTGGTCACACTTTCAAATCCTGGAATAGCACAACGCATACCCGGTGAAATGCCGCCTAACCCACTATCGTAAGTGGCGCGAATGCCGTCCAACGCACACAGCTGGCTGCCGACGCCAGGCTCGTAAATCACCGGTCTGCCTCGACGTAAACCCGGACAACGGCGATCGAAACGCACGAGAAAATATTTTTCGCGTGCTACCCGCAGCACTATGTGCTGCTCGTCGATAACCTGCATGTCACGGATACGGGTGGTGTTGATACAGCGCGGTGACTTCACATAATCATCCAGGGTTGGATCTCTGTTGAGAATCTCTTCGACCGTTAGCGCTTTTTCTTCGGCTGTTTGTTGCTGCTGGTCGACCCCGGCGCTGCTACATCCAGCTACCGCAACCATGATCAGGAGAAAAAAATGGAAGCTTTTCATGACGAATCTGCCTGCGCCAGCACATCTTTCAGCTGAGCTACCTGCTCGAGGGTGACCGCTTCAAACGGTCCCAACAGGCAATTGGCTACAGGCCCTTCGCCGCGCACAGCGCCTCGGCTTGTAGCCGTAACACGATCGTTAGCACACATCTGACTGCCGAATCTGGTGACATTGAGTGCCATGTTCTTACGCAGACCCGAACATTGTGTTTTCAATCGGCTCACCCAGCGGCGATCCAGACTGCCAATCAGCAAAAGGTGCTCGCTATCAAGGATCTCAAACTGCTTTACATCACGCGCGTAGAGGCAGTTAGCTGGCTCAGAGTCCGCCCAGCTATCCGCTGCGACAGGCATAAGGAGCAGAACTAGAATCGGTAATATCAGCTTCATGGTGTGTTCCTCTTGAGGTTTTCCCATTGTGTTAATCGTGACCCTGGCGGCTCTATTGTACAGGTTCCAGCGTAGAGAGTTTTTTCAGCGTCTCACCACAGTCAGCGTCCACTTTCAGAGTAAGCATTTCATCAGCGCGGGTTTTACCGCGATTCAGCGCAGCTATAGGTAAACCCAGCTCTGCAGCGCGACGTACAAAACGAAAACTCGAATACACCATCAACGAACTGCCAATCACCAGCACACTGTCGGCCTGGTCAAGCTGGGCAAACCCCTGCGCAACTCGATCCCGCGGCACTGAATCACCAAAAAACACAACATCCGGCTTCAATATACCCCCACATTGCGCGCATTGAGGTACTTTGACGGTAGAGAAATCAGTACGCGCCAGGTCCGCGTCACCATCTGGCGCCATGCCTATCGTGTCCGTAAAAGCTGGTGTGTTGTGGCTATCCAACCACTGTTGAACAGCATCGCGACTGACAGTATCTCCACAGGCCATACAAACAACCTGATCCAGACGGCCATGCAGATCAATGACCTGTTGATGACCTGCACGCTGGTGCAGACCGTCTACGTTCTGTGTGATTAAGCCACATAATCGGCCCTGGGATTCCCATCGAGCGAGCACCTGATGGGCAACGTTAGGGGTGGCCTGCTTGAATTCCGGATAGCCGACCTGGCTGCGGGCCCAGTAGCGTTGCCGCCAGGCATGTGTCTGCATGAACGCCTGGTGCTGCACCGGTTGCGCCCGCTTCCATTCACCCTGTTCATCGCGATAGTCACCAATGCCCGACGCAGTGCTGCACCCAGCTCCGGTGATAACAAGCATTCGGTTACTGCGTTGGATGAAATTTTCAATTGTCATGAGCTAATTTTGCCTGACTCAGGGTTCACCATCATGTGAAAGGCATCAATTTATCTTTTCAATGTGTACAATGGGCTGATGGCAATCAACTGGCAAACCTACCAGGCAGATAATGTCTGGGACGAACTCATTGCACCCAACGGGCGAGCCCGCAAAGGTGGTGCAGCCTTAAAAACCGCGCTGGGCAAACTCGACGACAGCGAATTGTTGGAACGTCGTCATGCGGCGGAACTGGCAATTCGCTCGATGGGTATTACTTTTACGGTGTACTCCGGAGAAGGCAGCGACACAATCGACCGGGACTGGCCTTTTGACATCATCCCAAGACTTGTCATGAAGACTGAGTGGGATGAAATAACAAAGGGGCTCATACAACGGGTCAAAGCGCTGAATCTGTTCATCGACGATATCTATCACAAACAGCAGATCATCGAAGATGGCGTGTTGCCAAGGCAATACATCGACAAATCAAAAGACTTCCGCCCGGAGTGTATGGGCATCTCACCACCCCATGGCATGTGGGCTCATATTTGTGGCAGCGATCTGGTGCGCGGCGGTGACGGCACCATGTACGTTCTTGAAGATAATTTGCGGGTGCCTTCCGGTGTATCCTATATGCTCGAAAACCGCGAAGTCATGAAGCGGGTATTTCCGGAGTTGTTTTCTGATTACCTCATCCATCCGGTAGACGACTACCCTACCGAGCTGGCCAAATGTCTGCGCTCGCTTAACCCTAACAACAATCGTTCGCCGCAACTGGCTGTGCTGACACCGGGCATCTATAATTCAGCGTACTTTGAACACGCTTATCTTGCCAACGCGATGGCGGCCGAGCTGGTTGAAGGTCGCGACCTCGAAGTCGGTAAAGACGACTATCTGTACATGCGCACCATCCAGGGTCTGGTGCGTGTGGATGTACTGTATCGTCGCATCGACGATTCGTTTCTTGATCCGGAAGTGTTTAACCCGGAATCCGCCCTTGGCGTGCCAGGCATCATGCGCGCGTGGCGTGCGGGCAAAGTAGCCCTGGCCAATGCACCGGGTTGTGGTGTCGCGGATGACAAAGTCATTTACACCTATGTGCCGGATATCATCGAGTATTATCTTGGCGAAAAACCGTTGATTTCAAACGTGCCTTCGTATCGATGCGTTGAAAAAGATCACCGTGACTACGTGCTCGACAATCTCGACAAACTTGTTGTCAAACCCGCCAACGAATCCGGCGGTTACGGCATGTTGATCGGACCGAAGGCCAGCAAGAAAGAACGCGATCAGTTCGCCAGACAGATACGCGCCAATCCGCGTAACTACATGGCGCAGCCCATGTTGAACCTGTCGACGTCGCCTACTTTAATCGATGCCAACGCCGAACCTCGACACCTTGACCTGCGACCTTTTATTCTCAGTGGTGCAAATCACTATGTCACCACCGGCGGACTGACGCGTGTAGCAATGCGCAAAGGTTCTATTGTTGTAAATTCATCCCAGGGCGGGGGCAGTAAAGACACCTGGGTGGTAGATCCGCAATGATCGATCGCACCTTATCCAGCACCGCTCTACGCACCTACTGGCTCGGCCGTTATCTGGAGCGCGCGGGCAGCACCGCGCGACTGGTCTCTGTCAATGCCAACCTGATGATCGACCTGCCTGCACTGTTGTCGTTAGGCTGGATGCCACTTGTCCAGATTCTCAGCCAGGAAGAAGAATACCTGTCCCTTTACGGCGACAGAATAAACACGGGCACAAGCGCCGCTGACCGTAACGAACGGGAAAACAACGAAAAAACTGTTGTTAAGTTCCTGCTCAGCGACCAGCGCAACCCCGGGTCACTGCTCAACGCACTGGCTTACGCCCGGGAAAACGCACGCACCCTGCGGGGCAGTTTCCCTCGCGGTGCTTATGAACATATCAATGAAGCTTACCTGTCTGCCAAAGACCTGTTGCAGGAACCGCTGAGCCGCTCCCGACGCAATACCGGATTGCAGGAGATTATCGGCCATCTGGATCTGATCAACGGCTTCCTGTCTTCCACCATGCTGCACAATGCCAGCTGGCAGTTTTATCGCCTGGGGAACTTTATCGAGCGCGCGGACATGACCACGCGCCTGATCGATCTGCGCACTACCAACCTGGTTAAAGGTGCATCTGACCTTGAGCCTTTCACAGTTATACAATGGCGCAGTGTTTTAAATTCGTTAGACTCCATGCAGAATTACACCATCAGCATGCAGAATCCTGTGAATCAGGAAGATGTGCTTGAATTCCTGCTGCAGAATGATGACCTGCCGCGTTCTCTGATGCGATGCCTGAATACCGTTCGCAACTGCCTGCGGCAACTTCCCAACAATACTGAACCACTCGAACTTGTGAACAAAATGCGGCGCCAGCTGCAGCGCGCTCGAGTGCGGTCGCTGAAAGACGAGCGCCTGCATAAATACGTTGATGCAAGACAGAAACAGCTGTTAACTCTACACAACAAAATAACCAATCAGTATTTTCCTAAAAGTTAAGCAATAATCTCTGGGGGGAGAGCAATGATTCAGCTATACGGCCTGCGCCTGAGCAACTACTACAGCTTGATAAAAGCCCTGATGATAGATAAGGGGTTGGATTTCGAAGAAGTCAAAGCCCCACCTACGCAGAAAGACGATAACCTTGCCCGCACCCCGATGGGCAAAATGCCTTCAATTGGCGTCGATGGAAAGTATCTGTCTGAATCCCTGGCGATTGCACAGTATCTGGATGCGATTGCGCCGCAACCAGCGCTGCTGCCCAGTGACCCCTGGCAGGCGGCAAAGGTCATGGAACTGGTTTATCACATCAAGCTTGACGTTGAGCTGGTCGCGCGTCGCTGTTTGCCGGAGGCCCTGTTCGGACAGAGTGTCAGTGAAGAAACAAAGACCAGTACCCAGGCTGAGCTGAAGCGTGGCCTCGCTGCGGTCAATCGAATCATTGTCTGCGAACCTTATGCAGCAGGAAACACCCTGAGCCTGGCCGATTACTATCTGTACTTCTGTTACGGCCTGGCTGACGTCATCAGCCAGAAGATGTTCAATGAAAGTATCATCGCTCAAAATCCGGATATTGCGGCCTTGATGCAGAAACTGGCTGCTCACCCGAGCATTGCGCAGGTTGACGCCGAACAGGCGGAGAAATAGATGAAACACAGAATACTACTCACCGTTGCTTTGTTGAGCATTGCGTTCAGCCAGGTTCAAGCAAAAGAACTCCCTACAGCGAAGCCCGAATCAGTGGGTATGTCCAGCGAACGTCTGGCTCGCATCAGAACGGCTATGCAGGGTTATATCGACAAAGATCTGACACCCGGGGTCATCACCGCGATATTGCGTAAAGGCAAACTGATTCATTTTGAAACTCACGGCGATATGGATGTGGCTGCGGGCAAAGGCATGCGCGAAGACGCCATCTTTCGTATCGCGTCCATGACAAAACCGATCACTTCTGTTGCGTTAATGATGTTGTGGGAAGAGGGTCATTTTCAATTGCGCGACCCGGTATCCAAGTTCATCCCCGCGTTCGCTGATGTGAAAGTGAGCACAACCGGTGACGCCAGTGGCGAAACCGGCGAGCTGGTCGATCTGACAAGACCCATCCAGATACGTGACATGCTCACCCACACTGCCGGCCTGGCAAACAGTTACATCGGCAACACCGAAGCCTACCGGGCAGCCATGGGTGGAGAGCCCACACGGGACAATGCCCACCTGATGGAGAAACTGGTCAAGATTCCGCTGAATTATCAACCCGGCGAGGCCTGGCAGTATTCAGTGGCCACCGATGTTGTCGGACGGCTTGTTGAGGTGATCAGCGGTCAGACGCTGGATGCTTTCTTTAAAGAACGCATTTTCAAACCATTGGATATGCCAGACACACATTTTTATATGGACGCGGGAAAAGCACCACGCCTGACAGCCCAGTACACACCGGGTGAAGACATGAAAATTGAGTTACAGGATCCGGGCTCCGTTGACAGTCGCTGGATTACCGGACCTAAAACACTGTTTCGCGGCGCGGGAGGGTTGGCTTCCACTACGCGCGATTATCTGCGCTTTCAGCAGATGATGCTGAACGGCGGTGAGCTGAACGGTGTACGTTTACTGGCGCCCAGCACAGTGAGTCTGATGCTGGAAAATCATACAGGGGAACTGGATCTTTGGCTTGCCGGTCCCGGCATGTCCTTTGGTCTGGGTTACGGTGTGGTCACCGACCGGGGTGCAGCGGCAACTCCCCTGTCAGAAGGTTCCGGATACTGGGGAGGTGCATATTGCACGCTGTCCTGGATTGACCCCGAGCAGGAACTGGTTGGCGTGATCATGACCCAGGTGCGTCCTTATACCCACATCAATATCCGTCAGGATTTCCAGGTGCTGACTTATCAGGCGATTATCGAAGAGTAGTTAACCTGCATCTCAGCTGAGCCGAAAGGCTCAGCTGGCAGCACCCGCCGACACCATCTGTTCGACACTTTCGTTAAAATGTGTTCGCACTTTTGTCAACAGAACATCACCCAGGCTGAGCCGATTCACACCCGCCGCGCTGAACTCCGAGACTGAAACGCCGGGAAAGAATGGCGACAACACATTCAGCGGACGGTCGGTGTTGTCGACGACCTGTTGAATCTGCTCCATGGTATTGAGACCGGGTGTGTAAAGTACATGTGCACCCGCTGCAGAGAACGCCTGTAAACGTTTTATTGCCTCGTCAAGGTCATACTGCTTTCTGAGAAAGCCATCCGCTCTCGCCACCAGTTGAAAAGGCATATCCAGGGCAGATACTGCGGCTACAGCTGCGTCAATGCGTTCTACCGCATGGTTGAAATCAAACACCTTCTGATCAACCCGACTGAAGTCTTCAATTGAGCACCCGGCTACACCGGTTGCTGCCAGGCGTTGGATGTTAGCTGCAACCGAAGCCGCGTCATTGTCATAGCCATCTTCAAAATCAACACTCAAAGGTACCGTTGTGCATCTGGCCATGGCGTCACAGTAGGCCAGCTTCTGCTCAAGCGACACCTCGCCATCTTTCAATCCAAGTGTGTACGCGCACGCTGCGCTGCTCGTCGCAAGCGCTTTGAATCCATGCTTTTCAAGATCTTTCGCCGAACCAATGTCCCAGGGATTAGGAATGACCCAGGCCTCATCTGACGCATGTAGAGCCGCCAGCGTGGCGCATTTCTCAGCTTGATTTGTCATCGTAACCTCAACTGTTTCTAAAACTAAGACGGCGGCGCTGAGGTCATGCGATTTCCCAGCAGTACACGTGCAAAATCGCCACCTGCACGACGGATCTCAATCAACAGATATACCGTGAGAAACCCGGCACCAAGAAAAAAAGCAAGCACACCCAGGCCAATACCCGCAGCCGTAAACTGATGGCGCCAGGCAACCCACAATGCGGAAAACGCCAACATGAACATGAAGTCGAGATTAAATTGCCCGGCCCAGGTCAGCGCAGCCATGTCACCAAAAAAGTACGGAAACAGGTTTATACCGTATTCGAGGATCACGAGGAACGTATATACACCGAGCACTATCAACATCAATACAAGCAACAAACGAAAAGCAGTCATGGTCATCTTCCTGAATCTAGTTATTTAAAGCATTGCTTCAATCAATGTCGGTCCCTTGGTAGCAAACGATTCCTGCAACGCTGCAGCAAACTCTTCCACTGTGCGCACCCGCCAGGCTGGTACACCCATACCGTCCGCCAGCGATACCCAGTTCAGCTCTGGATTGGATAGATCCAGCATGCTCATCGCTTTTGGTCCCGGGTTATGCGCACCAACGCGACTGAACTCAATCTGCAGAATGGAATACTTCTGATTCGCCAGAATAATATTGGTGACATCCAGTTTTTCACGCGCCTGTGTCCACAACGCCTGGTTGGTGTACATACCACCGCCATCACCCTGCAGGCAGATCACTCGACGATCCGGACACGCCACCGCCGCCCCGGTTGCGCAAGGCAGACCGTAACCAATCGACCCGCCTGTCAACATCAACCAGTCATGTGGCGCAACAGTTCGCGTTGCAAACGTTGCACCCGCACCACAGGTGCCCCCCTCGTCCACCACAATGGCATCGTCGGGAAAGTAATGCGCAAGCGTGGTACCCAGCGTGCCCGGTGACAGCTCACCCTTGGGTAACGCGGGAATGTCCAGTGCAACAGTACGCGCAGGTGTGTCGCTCGCTCCAAGCTCATCAACCAGCGCCGCAAGCGCGCCATCAATATCTTCATCACGCTCCACAAGCGTGTGCAGTTCGCAACCTTCAGGGGTCAGCCAGTTGGGTTTATCAGGGTAGGCAAAAAACGTAATGGGTGGCTGCGTACTGACCAGAATGAGGTGTTCAGTGCCGGCTAGCAGTTCAGCAGCCTGTTCGCCAAAATAGGGCAGGCGCTGGACTTCAGCCCGCCCGGCACCACGCTGCACCCGACCGACAAAAGTATCCATTACAATTCGCGCCCCAGTGGCTTGTGCTATCTGATCTGCCCAGGCTGCACGCGCCTCTGTGATGACGCCATTCATGAGAATTACGCTGGGTTTCCCGGTACGCAGGGCAGCAGCAACCTCTTGAACATTGTCCTGTAGAAAAGCTTTCGGGGCTTGCGCAGGCAACGGTGTCGCAGCAGCAGTTGTCCGGTTCCAGGCGGTATCCGCAGGTAGAATCAGCGTTGCAACCTGTCCCGGAGGCGCCATGGCTGCCTGCACAGCTTGTGCGCCATCGCCCGCAACATCATCGGCAGACTGAGAAACTTTCACCCAGCCGGAGACCGGTTTGGCGATGCCTTCAACGTCGCTGGTCAGGGGTGCATCATATTTGCGATGAAACGTGGCGTGGTCACCTACCACATTAACCACTGGTGTGCGGGCTTTTTTTGCGTTGTGCAGATTCGCAAGGCCATTACCCAGCCCGGGGCCCAGGTGGGTGAGGGTTACCGCAGGTTTTCCCGCCATGCGTGCATACCCATCAGCAGCGCCGGTAACAATGCCTTCAAACAAGCCCAACACGCAGCGCATTTCAGGATTGGAATCCAGCGCTGCTACAAAATGCATTTCAGAGGTGCCCGGATTGGCAAAACAGACATCAACTCCGGAATCAACCAGGGTTTGTACCAGACTCTCAGCACCACTGCGATCTTTTGAATCACTCATATAGACACGTTCTCCTTCATGTTTCTGTTTGCACCGCTCAGGTGCCGATTAATCTGTTGGCCGATAAACTTCCGCGGCATGTACAGACGGGGTGAGTCCTGCAATCACCGTATACAGCACGATCGAGGTTAACAGTGCCGGAAACACTTCATGCAGACCACCTCTCAAGCCAAACCTGATCCACGCAAGCAGTACCGCAACACCACCTACCATGGACACCAGCACTGCTGTTGCCGAACCTTTATGCCAATGCAATCCCATCACCACCGCTGGGAAAAAACACACCGCATACAGTGATCCGGAAAATATGGTGATCTCAACAATGTCACCTGGTGGATTCAGCGCTAGAGCGGCAGCCACCACCGCAAAAAAAATCACAGACCCCCGCGTCCAGGCCAGTTGACGGGTTGAAGGACGCAACGGTTCAATCAGATTCTTGTACAAGGTTGAAGCAGCTACCAGCAGAACACTGTCCATGGATGACATGGCAGCAGCAACAATCGCAACAATCAGGAAATCTGCTGCCCACAGAGGAAATACGTTGGGATCACTGACAAGGGTTGGCACGATAAGGTCTGTATCCGTGACACCCGACATTATCAGGTGCGCGTAAACCCCCACCGGAAAGATGCAGAACTGAACCAGTGCCAGACCTGTCACGGCAATCCAGACACCTTGTTTGACCGCACGATCATCGCGCAACGCGTAAAACCTTGATATCTGACGGGGATCCACCAGCAGCTTCAGCGAACCAGATAACGAAATACCCAGCAGCACCAGAAACGGAATACCGCCATTCAATTCAAACAGAAACTCTTTGTCCGGCATGGCAGGTAACTGAGCAATGGCACCCACCCCACCAGCGGCGGTAGTCACAAAATAGAAAATTGTCATCGAGCCCAGCACCATCAGCAGCCCCTGCATGACATCGGTGCGCACAACCGAGACGAATCCGCCAATCGAGGTATAAAGCATGACAATAACCAGCGTTATCCCCACCGCTGTTTCGTAAGACACACCGAGGAACATCTGGAACAGATGTCCTGCGCCTTTGAAAATTGCGATCAGGTACAACAGGCTTGAAAAAACGATGACCAGCGCAGCCACAGTGCGCAGCGGATGGTTGTTGCGATCCTGTTCCGGAGTTAAAAAGCGGCTGCCCAGATAATCGGGAATGGTCAGCGCGTCCCACTGACTGGCAAAACGTCGCAGATTGGGGCCTATCCAGCGCCAGGACACCCAGGTAAACACAACCAGTGCAAGGGCCATCACCAGCCATGGCAGTCCATAGGCATAGCCTTTTCCTGCATGCCCGATATAGCTGTTTGTCGAAGCAAAGGTGGCAAAAAAAGACACCCCGATGACCACCCCGCCCATGTTGCGGCCACCGACGTAAAACCCATCCATATTCTGGCTGGCACGACTGCCCAGATAGGCGTTATACAGCAGCATTGCGGTATAACCGGCAAGCAATACCACTGCCAGCCAGTGCTGCTGCATCCAATGCATAAATCTCCCCAATCAGTCCCACAGATCTGCGCGTTTTCCACGTGTAGACTTTTGCCAGTCTCCATGGTTATGCTGCAAATCGACCCAGCGATAAGGATAAACACCTCTTGCGCTACCTTATACAGTTTGCCATTCCTGCTCTTATATTTCTTGCTGTCGTTTTTGCCGTGTCCAGGCGGCGTCAGCATTCCCACGGTGAGCAGGAAGACGGTGCCGGTGTGCTGTTGACCATTATTGTGATTGGTGCTGTCGTGGCTGTTGCCACACTGTTTGTGCTGCAGGTTAACTGGAACAGCCTGTGACCTCACTCACCATTACCCCACACGCAAACAATTTTGGCGCCCGTATCGAGGGTCTTGATCTTGCGGCTGGGCTGAACGCGGATGAGGTTGCCGAACTGCGCGCGGCCTGGATTGATCATCAGGTCATTTATCTGCCCAATCAGCCGCTGCAGCACGACCAGTTAGAGCGTTTCACCCGCTGCTTTGGTGAACATGGCAACGACCCCTACGTGAAAGCCATTGACGGCCATCAGCATATCCTTGAAGTACGACGGGAAGCAGACGAAGAAGTTGCCCCTTTTGGCAGCGGCTGGCACTCGGACTGGTCGTTTCAGAGCGAGCCACCGGCAGCCACAATCCTGCACGCCAAAGTTGTGCCACCCCACGGTGGAGACACCCTGTACGCAGATTGTTTCCGCGCATTCGAGGCCCTGGATCCGGGGTTTGCTGCTGAGCTTGAAACTCTCATGACAGTGCATTCAGCCCGCCTGCCATACAGTCACGAGGGCTACATCAAAACCGGCAGCGACAAGCGCAAGGGGATGAAAATCCTGCCTAATGACAATGCCTGGGATACTCAGTTGCATCCGCTGATACGTACACACCCTGAGTCCGGGCGCAAAGCCCTTTGGGTAAACCCGGTGTACACCATCGGCATTGATGCTATGCAAGAAAGCGAAGCACAAGCGCTGCTGGCAAAGCTGTTCGAACACTTATTGCAGCCCGAATTCATCTACACCCATCACTGGTCCGCTGACATGTTAACCATGTGGGACAACCGCTCAGCATTACACTGTGCTCAGGGCGGATATGACGGTTACCAACGCATCATGCATCGCACCACAGTCGCGGGAACAGCGCCCGCCTGAGAGACCTGGGGTCGCAGCATCGCTCGCAAAAACACCCTGTTTGTGCAACAGTCCTGCGCATTACTTTCGGTGATTTTGTAACTATGAGCCAGCGCATAACGCTTACCGTCCTGCTTTTCAGCCTCCTGTGCGTACCACTGACTTACGCTGTAGAGGAGCCCTATCTGCCGCAGGATCTGCGCAGCCGGGTTGAACAGCTGAAGCTTGACGTCAAACGTTTACCCACCAATGCAACCAATGCCAGCGCGCGCGCAAATCTAACCTGGGAATGGATAAACGCATACGCGGTAAACGGCGGCTATATTCCCGTTAACACAACGCAAATTATCGCGCAGGTTTTGAGCCAGGACAAAAATCGAAGCAACTGGTTTGGCGCTCTGGATGAAACCATTGGCGAGTTCATTTTTCTTGACGAAAACCCTGGTGCGCTTGGTGTGCTGCAGGCCACAACGGGGCCCTTCACGGCCGGTGAAATGGGTACCATTACTCAGACCTATACCGTTGGCGAGAAAAATATTCAGACCGGCGGCGGATTCCTGATTGCACGCCACTTCATGACAAACTTTGGACCCTGGCAAACCAATGACCCCGCTGCAGATCATTACCTCTCGATCAGCAGCAGCAATTCTCGCGTCCGCTTTGTAACCGCCAGCGCGCCGATGCGCGGTATGCATGGTGGTTTCCGCAACACCCGTGCGACGGTTCTGTTTGAAGTTGCGTCCGGCACCTTGTCAAAAGGAGATGAGGTAACCATAACTTACGGCGATAAGCGCGGCGGCAGTCGTGGGCTGAGCATGCCTTCCTTTGCCAGTGATGCCATGCCGCTACCCGTCTACCTTGCATTCAGCGACCAGGCGCCTTTCTACAGCCTGCCCATTGCGCCTGTGCAGATCAACGGCAGCAGCATCGATGGTGTTGCAGGCTTTGCACCATCAATTGTAGCCCCCAGCGAACCCTTTACCTTATCCCTGCGCGCCCAGGACCGCTTCTTCAATCGCGCCACCGGCGACATCCCGGATTGGCAGGTTCTGAAAAACGGAGAACCCTGGATCGAGGTTGCGAGTACCGGCGCCATTACTCTGATTGAAACCGGCATCGATGAACCGGGCACCTACTTCCTCACCATCCGGAGTTCAGATGGCGCCATCACCGGCGAGGTCAACCCGGTAATGGTCACGCAGGATGATCAGCCACGTATTTTCTGGGGAGACACCCACGGGCATTCCGGGTTTGCGGAGGGCATTGGTACGCCGGAGCGGTTTATGCAGTGGGCACGCGATGATGCGCGCCTGGACTACGTCACCCATTCCGAACACGACATCTGGCTGGACGATTCAGAGTGGACCGTACTCAAAGACAATGTGCAAAACTACACCAGAGAAGGCGAATTCATCGCCTATCTTGGCTATGAATGGAGCGTTAATACCCGGCACGGCGGACACCACAATGTGTTGTTCCGCACACCGGACCTGCGCGAACGCATTCCTGCCCAGTTCTATCCCACGCTCACCAGGTTGTATCAGGGGTTGCGAACAACCGCCAAACCGGAAGATGTTGTTGTCATTCCTCACGCTCATCAGGCCGGCGACTACCGTATCAGTGACCCGGAACTGGAACCGCTGGTGGAGATCATGTCACAACATGGCAACTTTGAGTGGTTTGGTCGTATGTATCTCAAACAGGGCCATCAGGTAGGCTTTACCGCCGCGTCTGACAACCATCTCAGCCAGCCAGGTTATTCTGCACCTCTGGGTGGATCACTTTCCCAACGCGGTGGATTAGGCGCAATACTGGCTCGCGAACGCACCACAGACGCAATTTTTGACGGCATGAAAAATCTGCAGGCTTACGCCACCACGGGCGATCGCATTATTCTTGATTTCAAAGTTAATGACACGCCCATGGGACAACGCGGTGCTTATGCAGAAACACGCCAGATCAGTGGTAAAGTTATTGGTACTGCGCCTATCGATACCATCACGCTGATCAAAAATGACAAGGTGCTGTGGGAGCAGGATTATCTGCATGATAAAGCAGACAAGCTATCGAAACGCGGCAGCTATCTACTGACCTTTGCATCGGCGTCCAACCCCTATCATCACCACGACAACCCCCGCGGCTGGCGCACCTGGGAGGGTACGCTTGAGATTGAAAACGCAACCCTCGACGAGATCAAGCCCGTGGACAGCAGCTTCCCCCTACAACAGATCAATCAAGCGGAAAACAACCCTAATCGGCTGACGTTTTCAACCAAGACCCGCGGCGACGGCAGCTCATACCTGTTGCGTTTGAGTGATCTTCAGCGCACATCCAAACTACGCTTCGATCTGGTAGAAGCCCGTGAAACCGGCGGCGCGCCCGCGATTTATCAGCCTCATCAACGCATACCCGCAGACAGCTTCAGTCTTAGCCTCAGGGAAATGAGCGACGGTCGGATAACTCACACTCAGACCAGCCATGACTATGAAGACACAACAACGCTGCGGCGCATCGTTGCTGATGGCCAGCGTGAGGTGAGTTTCGAATTCACCGATACCGATACAACGCGCGGTGACTACTATTTTATTCGCGTGATTCAGGCCAATGATGCCATTGCCTGGTCCAGCCCGGTATGGATTGGCGGACACCCACCAAAATGAGTACCTTTGTGCTGCATGAACGGCTGGCGGCCGATACTTCAGTGGTATGTGAATTACCGTTCAGCCGTTGTCTGCTGATGCATGATGCCCGTTATCCGTGGCTTATTCTGGTCCCCAGGATGGCAGACCTGCGCGATCTGCATGAGGTTCCCGCGGAAAACAGACAGACGCTGTTCGACGAGATTGACCAGGTTTCTCAAGCGCTGATCAAACTCACAGATGCTTATAAGATAAACGTTGCCGCCCTGGGTAATCAGGTTCCACAGCTGCATATACACGTGATTGCACGCCAGCAGGATGATGATGCGTGGCCAGGGCCGGTCTGGGGGGTGGGAGAAGCGACACCTTATGCAGACGTTGAACTGCTAAAAACATTACAAAACCTGACGCATCTGCTGACTACCACACCTTAACGTCACTTAGCTCGCGGGTAGCGGAATCTCCGCGCCTGTTGATGGCACATCAAAGCCTTGTTGCACAGCGGGCCTTGCGGCAATTGCCTTGTACCAGCGCAGCAGATGTGGATAACTCGGAAAATCAATCCCGTGCCATTCATAACGCGCTATCCAGGGCCAGGTAGCCATATCGGCTATCGAATAGCTGCCGGCAAGGTACTCGGTCTCGCCGAGACGTTTGTTCAACACGCCATACAAACGTTTTGTTTCCGCCGCGTAGCGTTTCTCCGCATAGGGTGCTTTGCCGGGATTAAATTTAAGAAAGTGGTGGGTCTGCCCCAGCATCGGACCTACGCTGGCCATCTGTAACATTAGCCACTCGAGTGTTAAATAGCGGTCCTTGCCCCAGAATCGATCGAACGTATCAGCCAGGTACACAAGAATAGCGCCGGATTCCATCAGTGACCGATTATTGTCGCGATCAACAATCACTGGAATTTTGTTGTTTGGACTGATGGCCAGAAATTCAGGTTCAAACTGCTCGTCTTTGCCTATATTTACCGCATGCACGGTATAAGGCAGGCCAAACTCCTCCAGTGCAATCGAAACTTTACGACCGTTTGGCGTACTCCAGGTGTACAGATCAATCATCAGGCATCCTTAAACCAGGTTCATTTTTTCAACGCCCGCATATCTTCAGGTTCCCACTGATTACGAAACGCAAGTAAAAGACCGGCACCGGTCCGCTGATCCAGGGGCAATTGAGCATCTGCATCAGCGGCATCGTTAAAGTCATCGTAAACCGCACGCAGGCGCTCTATGAAACGCTGCGCAGTTGAATCACTGACCGTGCCCCAGGCGAACCTGAAGCTGTCCTGGGTGCGCACCAGCTTACGATCCACAAAACTGCTCAGAACGGAACCAATGAAATAGCGCTCAATGGGTCCGTTTTTTCGCCAGCGGAAACTGCGTGAGACCTGCAGGCGATAACGATTTTCAGGCAGCAGTTCAATCACACCCAGGCGATCCAGGCGTGTGAATAATTGTTGCAGTTCAAGCGCTTCAATCTGATAGCTGGCCAGCACATCTTCAAAACGATAGCGGTTCAGGACACAGATGGCAGCGATAAAAAGTGGCAGATTCGCTGCAAGCTCGGCCTCCTGATCTTCACTGAGCTCCTGTATGCGCCCTTTCTGATCATCTACTGACCTGACCAGTTCGAGTAGATCTGCCTGCGCAAGCTCACACAGTTGTTCCATCCGCTGCACAGAAAAACTCTGATCTTTGAACAGCCGTTTTACCGATGCTTCAGATAGCTCCAGATGCTGGGCAGCATCTGCATACGTCAGCCCTGCCCGTTTCAACATTCGCTTAAGGGCATCTGTCAGATCACTGTTTCGCGACATCGGGCGCTGCAAACCTCCTCTGGCCAGAGATAGAAACCAACAAAGCACGATTGTGCCACCAACCAGCGTGACACACATCACGTTTCATCGGGTTTGCAATTGAGCCTGCTAAGCACTGCTGCGATGCTAAACGTGGGCTCATCCATGCGCTACCCTGCGCAACGCAGATAAAGGACTCGCTGTACGTGTTTCAGTTGACCATATGGTCCCTCCCACCGCTGGCCGCCGCTGCACTCACCTTTGCAGCCTTCATGCGCGCGCGCCCGCAGCGCAGAGTTCCCGGTGGTTATGCGTTGCGCTTTTTCTTCCTGACGCTGTTTTTCTGGTCTGCTTTTAACACCGTCGCTACCCTGGTGACTTCTGAAAGGGCTATTTTTCTTGCCACCCAGTTTGCCTATTTAGGGGTTTCGCTCGCCCCGGTGGCCTGGTTTGTTTTTGCGTTGACTTACAGTCAGCGTGTGGTAAGAATTTCCCGGCACGCGCTGAATACCATTTCTGCGCTGCCGTTGATCACCATGTTGCTTGCGCTGTCAAATTCCTCCCACCAGTTGATCTGGATAGATCTGCGCTTCGTAACAGCGGACGGGTTCACCGGTCTGGTCACCGAACACGGCTTCTGGTTTTACGTGCACGCCGTTTACTCCTACGCGCTCATACTCGTTGCGACCGCCGTTCTTGCCTTTGCCCTCACCCAGAACAAACAGCATCATCAGAGTCTGTTAGCAGCGGTCTTTGCGCCTGTAATCGCAGTTACCACCAACCTGCTGTCACTCTCACCATGGTTTCCCTACCCCTTTCTGGACCTGACCATGATCGGATTTGTTGCCGCGGTGCTCATTCTGGACGTTGGCATCATGCGCCGCGGACTGCTAAACAATGCACCGGTTTCAAGAGAGCGCATAATTGAACATCTGAAGGATCCTGTGCTTGTTCTCAACCACGATGGCGAGATCATTGACGCCAATCAATCTGCGCTGAACGCCTGGGACCATGAATTCAGTCTACTCACTAACAATATCGATCAGCTTATTCCCAGGCTGCCCACGGACATCCTGATCAGCCCGGAAAGCAACAGCGAAATCACCATCAATCAACGCGCCTACGAGATAGCCTCGACACCACTGGACCCAACCAATACTGAATCTCAGGTGGCCATTGTGTTTCGCGACGTCACGGAACGTAGAGCAGCCATCGATGCACTGCAGAGCACAAAGGCTGAACTCCAGCGCATGGCGCATACGGATGCCCTGACCAGCATGCACAACCGACGCTACTTCATGGAGCGTCTACAAAGTGAGTTCGAGCGTGTTGTGCGCCACGGCAGCGTTCTGTCCGTTCTGCTGTTCGATCTGGATCACTTCAAGAAGGTCAACGATACCTACGGTCATGATATCGGTGATGCTGTGCTCATCGCGATTGCAGAGGTTGTCAAACAGGTGAAACGTACAACCGACATTGCCTGTCGATTCGGCGGCGAAGAGTTTGCGCTGCTACTACCGGAAACTGACAAGATCGGCGCGCTCAATCTGGCTCAGAGGATGCGCAGAAGCATTGAGAGTTACCCGTATGCCAGCAGAATTGGCCACAACGTGAAGGTGACAGCCAGTATCGGTGTCGCCACCTTGACGCACACAGATCAAGCGCCGGAAAGTCTGCTGAAGACAGCCGACCGGGCGCTTTACAAAGCGAAAGACGGTGGCCGCAATATGGTGTGTGTCAACAACGACTGACCCTGACAGTGCGCGCAGAAGATCAATGCAGCGGCAATGTCAGAGTGAAAGCCCCTCCTTGATCAACAGCCTGGAACGAGATCTGTGGTCCATCCATATCGGATTCCAGGAACGCTTCATACATGAATCCGGCGAGGAAATTTCCCAGCGCATAACCTACCAGGACATCCGCCAGATGATGTTTGCGCGCTTCAACCCGCGCCAGGCCTGTACTTATCGCAACTGCATGCAGGGAAACGTTTAACGTCTGCCGACTCCAGGCTGGCATATCAATGTAAGACAGGTTGCGACGCGCCATGTGTGTTCGCGACGCCGCCTTCGAAGCATGCCCGGAAGGCATGGAACGATCGTTAGATCCATCTGGCCGCTCCCGCCCGACAACTTCTTTCAGAGAATAGGAGACAACACCATCAAGTGCCGCTGTGGCAACGCCGACACTTATGCCTTTGAATTTATCCTGCACCGTTGGACTGGGCGCAAATAAAGCAGTCAGCACATAGGCACCACTGGCTACATCACGCAGATTGCTGCTGATTTTATCCGCGTCATCACCAAACAGAGGCTGGTCTTCTGCCAGGTCCTCAGACCATTTCTTATCGACGTCGCCAGCAAGCATCACACCTGCTGTAAGCACAGGTACCCAAACCGTGGGATCCTTTGCCGCTGTCCGTGCCGCTTCTGAGAATTGACTGCCCGTTGGCCAGTGAACAGAACTACCCCAGCTCCCCTGACCGACACAACCACCAAGACCTAACAGACACACACACGTTATCAGTACTCTCAATCATCCCCCTGTAGACTTCCAGCCTCTTCGTTGGTATCAGCGGCAGAAAAATCTACATCCGTCATCAGCAGCTGTTCAGCAATATAGGTCGCCAAACTGAACAAAGCCGGCTCGCCTGCTGGCGAAATATAGTAGTCATCACTATCGCCCACCCGCGCGATTGTAACCTGCTTTTGCTCTGCATCATTGCTTAAATCGATTCTGGCTTGCTGTTCCAGACCTTCCGGTGCCTCCTCGATCACGCCTGTAATCTGCAGGGTCGTGAATCGGTTCGAATACGTTGTAGCGACAGCGGCGTCGGCGGCGGCGCCGTTATACAGCCAGCCCGTGTCAGTTTTCACCAGGTTCTGTGCGGCTGCTTCGGGATCAGCAGGGGTTAATGTCACTGATGTTGGCGATTGATTCAGCGCAAACATTTTTTTGTTCAACCAGCCATCAACATTCACCGGCAACTCAAAATTGGATAATCCAATGCTGTAAATTGAGTCACTGCCTGCCCGTCGGCCATGCACTTTCTGAAACCCAGGAGAGGTACCCAGATACAAAGCCGGTACGTCGCCTGCACCATCCAGAACAACTCGACGTTGGAATTTATCCTGCGCAACTTCGAAGCGAACAGCACTGGCAGCTGTTGTTGCCACAGGCCACTGCATGTCCAGTGTGGCAAGTTTTTCCAGAATGCCAGCGACTTTGGCCGCATCTGCGGGATAGCCGCCTACCTGCCAGCCATCACCACTGCGCAACAGGTTTACCTCCTGATTGCCATCACTGAGCGTGATGCCCTGAACCTCGCCCGGCTCAAACGACAGCAGGACACTCTCCTTCTGCGTGGTTGGTTGAGTCTGCCACCTGAACAACAGGACCAAAACAAGTTGCAGTACCAGAACCGCGGTGAGGAGTACCAATTTGTTATTCACGACTGACCCCCATCCAGATTAGCCATCAACATACTGTGTTGTCGCCGGCGCGCCTGTGATCGCAGACGGAATACAAACCAGACAAGCAGCACCCCGAGCAGAGCCAATACATAATTGGCAACTTCTATAAGACTTTGTGTCGCCACATCCATACCTGGCAGGGTTCGATTGAAATTACCTCGCGCACGAATACCGATGAGATTCTGATCCTCAAGTGCCCAATCCACTGCGTTAGCCACCATCTGTATCGAGTTACCGTAAATCGTGCCGTCCGCAGCGCCAACCATGCGCAGCGTCTGGTCCGCGAGAAAATCATTAGAGGCAAACACCAGTAAGCGCGCCGACTCCGGGGAACGCTCAATCACGCTGGAGACCACACCCAGGCTGTCTTCTTCTTCCACGCCCTCATCAGCTTCGCTGGCTGGTGATTCAATATCATCGTCCGGTTCGTCTGCGGGTGCTGCGAGCAACGGTGACGTCTGGCCTCTGTAATAGCTCTCAAAGCGTCCCTGCAGGGTTGCCGCCAGAGTATAAGCAGCCTGCTCAGTGGCCGGCGTGAACGTGGAATCACCCTGTTCATCAATCTGTGGCATTACATTGGTGTCACTGGACAACCAGCTTTCACTGCTGGAACTCAGCAGGGAGCTTGCCACAACGTCCGGGGCCGGGCTTAGCGTCAGGGGTGAAGCCCACGACAGTGTTACCTGGGGTATGCCGGCATTTACCAGCATATCGTCATTGAGACCGTCACCGCGTACGTCAATAAAATAGGGATAATCAAGCATCACCAGATCCTGGAAACTGAATCCGCCCGCCTGTCGAGTAACCGGCACAGGAAAAGCTGTATTCTGTGTATCCATCACCAGACTCTGACCCACAGTAACACCATGGTGGGCCAGCCAGCTTTGCAGGCCACTGTTGCGTTCAATTGCAAACAGACCGCTCTGGCTGGGTTGCGCAGCATACGCACCTGTTGCTACCAGTACAGTTCCACCGCGCATCAAAAACTGATCCAGCGCAAACACCTGTTCTTCTGTGAAGCTGGTTGGATCAACAACAATCACCATATCAGCCTGGGGCGGAACGACACCCTCACTTAGATCGTCTGTCAGAACGTTAAAATCAGCTGACAGGAAGTCGCGTAGAGAATTGAACGCGTTGCCAGGTGGCATTCCCTGCTGCTGCATATACGGCGGTACCGGCTCCGGCGCGACGAGCACGACGCTTTTCAATAGCCCTGTCGCGAACCGCTTCAGACCTTCCTGGAGACCACGTTTTATAGCTTCTTCGCTGTCGCTGTCCGGTATCGGCACCTGCACGACGGTATCGCCATCGTTCATCGTCAGATAGAAATAGAACCGGCTTTCGTCAAACAGGCTGGCTGCCATCGGCGAAAAGCCATATTGCTCAGCAATCTGCTGCGCCACTTCACCGCCATTGGCTTCAGGATCAATTATTTCAACATTCAGCTTACCCTGAGCCTGTGTGGCAAGCGTAGCCAGCACAGATTCCAAACTGCTCTTCAACGCCTGCAACTCCGGCGGTAGCTGTTCATCTGCTGAAATGTAACCTACAAAGTTGACCGGCGCAGCCATGTTATCGAAAACGCTGGCCCCACCCTGAAAACCGTACAACACTTTCTTGATACCGCGAGTAATATCAAACTCGGGGTTGGTCAGCTGTACTTCAAAGTCACCCTCGCCAGCCACTTTTACTTCGATCAGATCCTGAAAGTTAAGGACCTCGAATTCGTCGCCATATGCAATCAGCACATCAAAATACGAATTCACCAGACTCGCCTGGTATCGATCTGCAACCTGAAACGGTACTGCGCGAATACCATATTTACTGTTAGCTTCGTTTTCTAATTCAGGATCTGTAGCGGGGTCTACAAACTCAACCCGCACGCTGCCATCACCAGCAACGGCGTATTCACTCAACAGGTCTTTGAGCCGCGGTACCAAAGGTGCAAGGTCCGGGTGTGTTTTGGCACTGAAGTAGCCACGGATCAACAAGGGTTCCCGTAGCTGCGCCAGATAGGTTCTGGTTGCATCCGATATGGAATAAATTTTCCCCTGAGTGACGTCCCATCGCAACGCAGAAACATTCTGCAACCAGGCATTAGCAAGCAGCAGGTTGGCAACCACCAGCGTAGTACTGACAAGCCAGAACCGATGACGACTGCGTGCTCCTTGAGAGGACCAACGCTCTTGCTCCAGCGCAAACACGTTGAGGGTCAGGAACACCAGAGCGATACAGGCATAATAATACAGATCCCGCACATCCAGCACGCCACGGGTGATAGATTCGAAGCGGGCACCGCTGCCAATGGCCGCAAGCCAGGATTGAACAGTGCTGCCAAACAGTTCGGTGATCACTGGACTGCCTATCAGATAAAACAGACCACTGACCAGGCTGGCGAGCATCAGAGCCACGATCTGGCTGTCAGTACGCGAACTGATGTACAAGCCGATTGCAATGTAGGCGCCGCCCAACAACATCGCCGCCAGGTAACCGGCAAATACCGGCCCCCAGTCCAGGTCGCCTATGAAACTTACGGTTAATGGCAGGGGCAGCGTTAACAGCAGCGCGATGGCCAGCAGCGCCCAGCAGGCGAAAAACTTGCCCAGAACAAACGCCCAGGTAGATGCCGGCATCGTCGCCACAAACTCCAGCGTGCCGGAACGGCGCTCTTCACTCCACATGCGCATTGTCAGCGCAGCACTTAGAAAGATCAGCAGAATAGGCATCCATTCAAACATTGGACGCACGTCGGCAATGTTGCGTGCAAAAAAGGATTCACCCCAGAACACAACAAATAAAGTCACCGCCAGGAAAGCTGCGAGAAACAGGTAGCCGATAGGAGATACAAAAAACAGGATCAGTTCTTTGCGCTGTATCTGACCAATAATTTTAAGCAGCATCAGACACCTCTTGGGGAGTAGCTTCGCTGACCTGTTTGAAAATACTTTCCAGATCCTGAGCGGCGGGCACCAGAGAGTAGACGGGCACGCCTGCCTGAACCAGAGTTGTGGCCAGCGCGCTCACACCTGCATCAAGATCGCCATTGAGCTCGATGCGCCAGTGCCCGGCGGATTCAGGCACAATCCCGGCCGTCACCGCCAGTCCACCTAACAGCTGCTTTACATCGGCGTGTGCATCTGTCTTCAACTGCACTGCAGATGCCTGCTGCAGATCCTGCAGCCGTTCGTCCAGAGCCAACTGTCCGGCACGCAGAATCAGCACTCGGTCACAAACCGCTTTCACTTCCTGCATGATATGAGTGGACAGGATCACCGTTGCATCGCGCGCTAAGTGACGGATCAATTCCCGCATATGCTGGGTCTGCGTTGGATCCAGACCGTTCGATGGCTCGTCAAGAATGACAAATTTTGGTGCGTGCAGAATGGCCTGGGCAACACCAACACGTTGTTTGTAACCGCGGCTGAGGGTATCGATGCGATCCATCACCCGGCTTTGCAGCTGCGTGGCTTCGATGGCTTGTGGCACACACTGAGCAGGCTGCAAGCCGCGCAATTGCGCAGCGTACGACAGATATTCAACAACAGTCAGCTCAGGGTACAGAGGTGAACTTTCGGGTAGATAACCCATCTTCGCCTGCACCAGGTCCGGTGCTGCAAACACATCGATGCCATCCACCAGAGTCTGGCCTGCGCAGGGTTCCAGAAAGCCGGTCAACATCTTCATGATGGTGGTTTTGCCCGCGCCATTATGTCCCAGTAACCCAACCACCTCGCCAGGCTCTATGCTGAACGATACATCGTCGACGGCTTTGAAATTGCCGTAGCGGCGCACCAGGTTCCGTGCTTCGATCATAAAGACTCCTTAACGGTTAGCAGACAATCGATCTCGGTGGAGAAAAATATTGATTTGGAGAGAAATTTCAAGAGCAGCAGCAAGCAAATTTGTTGCAAATTGTCACGGGAAGCGCCAACTTCGCCAGTGAGAAAGTTCGGCGCAATCTAACATGAATCTATCCGGTCCAGCAGGTCACCTTGAACATCGCCTGGAGCAGCCAGACCAGGCCCGCAGCATCACGGCAATACTGAGTCATCCGCACCCACAGTATGGTGGCAACCTTAATGACGCAGTGCTGGCAACAGCCGCGGCGGTCCTTAAAGCGCATCAGTACTCTACCCTGCGATTTAATTTCCGCGGTGTCGGTGCGAGCGCAGGTAGTTTCGACGGCAGTGCAGAGGCGCAAGACCTGCTGGCTGTCACAGCAGCTTATGCTGACGCGTATCCTGAGCACAACATCTGGTGGATCGGCTATTCCTTCGGAGCTGCAATGACGCTGCGCGCGCTGGCCAGCCGGCAACCTCAACGCAGCCTGTTGATCGCACCGCCCAACAGCGCCATGCAGATCCCTCAACTGACATTCCCGCCTGGAACAGATGTGAGCGCTATCGCCGGCGAACGTGACAGTTACGTTGACGCTGAAGGTTTAGCGCAAGGCTTTGACATCAAGACGCGCCTTATTGCAGGTGCGGATCATTTCTTTTCCGGCCAGCATGACGAGCTGGCCAGAGTCATCGAAGACTGGATTGTCAGCGCGGAGGCAGGCTAAACAACCACCGCGCCGGTATAAAACTCATGGAAATAGTAAGCCGCAACGTAAACCACGAAACCAACCACAAACGGTAACAGCCATTCCTGAACTGCCCAGCGATTGCGTCCGGCTAACAGAGCAGCAAACGGGATGTTCGATGACTTTGCAGCCAGCTGTTGCCAGGTCTGGGGATCGGCCAGTGCCTTTTTGTGATCCATCAATAGCGTGCCGAGGAAACTCACCGTCAGAAACGCAGTAAAAAATACCAGTGAGACCGTATCTCCATTGGCAACAATATGCCCCACGGCCCAGATAATGATGGCCCACTGCATGGGATGCCGGGTGATTCTGAAAACGCCGCGGAATGGCTCTGCCTCAGCCTGTTGCGGGCCCGCCGCTTTTGGCGCCATGAACCCTCCCACCAGCAGCATCATAGCCAGAGGCATACTCAGCTTTGCATACCAGTACAGGTCAGGATCCGGCATCCACAGGTAATCAAACCGGGGTGCCTCTACGTAGACCCAGATGAGATAACCCAACGTTGCTGCTGCAACCAGGGAATAAAAGAGCATATACAGACCTTCACCCATCAGGCGCACCAGTCCACGCCGCACGGGTGAGCTCGCAATACCCAGATGGGTGCCCACCCAAAGACCTGCTGCCAGCCATAATTCTGCCATCACTTACCCCAGAACAAATTTGGATACTGCATCTAACACCTCATTCGGCTGCTCGGTCAGCATGGCATGACCACAGCCCTTGAGCGTGTGCACATGCGCATTCGATAACTGTGACGCCACAGATTGACCTGCGTTTGCCGGGGTCATTTTATCTGCCTCCCCAATCAAAACCAGTGTTGGGATTGCGCAGTTTTCAACCGCCAGGCGAAAATCATTGCAGGCTGTTAAATCTTGATGGAAGACACCCGCAGGCAGATGTTCCATCCAGCGCTGCGCCGCGTTAAAGCCGTGTAAGCCAGGATTGGCTGAAGCGCCCAGCATACCTCGCCGACTGTGGCTGAAGGTATTTGCCATTTCGATCGCCGCGTGATGACCGTCAGCTGCCGCGGCCAACAGAGGAGGGCCAACAGGCATCGGGTTTGATGTCCCCAGCAGCACCAGTTGTTGTACGTGTTGCGGAGAGCGCTGGGCCATCGCTAACGCTACAAGTGTACCCATGCTGTGGCCCACAACACTGGCCTGGTCAAGTTCAAGGTAATCAAGCAGTTCGCAGATCACATCGGCCATAGCCTCAATGGTACGACAGGCAGGGCCATCGCTACCGCCGTGGCCAGGTAAATCCGGCGCAACCACGTTTAAACCATGCCGGGCAAAATACCGGGCCATTGGTGTCCAGACAGCGTGATCAAAACCCGCACCATGCACAAACACTAGGGTTTCACTTTCTGCCTGCAGCGTACTGCCACCCGTGCCATAAGTTAGGGTCTGGCCATTCAATGCGGCTTTCATAAGTGTTTCTCCACATTGCGCAGTGCTTTGCCCAGATCATTTATCAGATCGGCCGGATCTTCCAGGCCAACACTGATCCGCACCAGACCTTCACCAATTCCAGCCGCTGCCAGCGCCTGCTCATCCATACGATGATGTGTCGTGCTGGCTGGGTGAATAACAAGAGACTTTGCATCACCGACATTGGCAAGGTGAGAGAACAGCTCCAGCGCATCAATAAACAGCGCACCCGCTCGGCGCCCACCCTGCAGAGTCAGCGTAAACACCGCACCCACACCTCGAGGCATCAGCGCCTTACCCAGAGCAAAATCAGGATGTTGCGGCAGACCCGGATAATTCACGCTTTGCACCTGCGGCTGGGCAGCAAGGAACTCCACCAGCTGAACAGTGTTGCTGACATGTCGATCCATACGCAGCGACAGGGTTTCCAGCCCCTGCAGAATCTGAAACGCGCTCATCGGACTCATGCACGCGCCAAAATCACGAATGCCTTCTTTTCGGGCACGCGTGATAAACGCCTGTGGCCCAAATTCTTCCGTGAAAATGAGATCGTGGAAACCAGAATAAGGCTCGGTCAGGGTGGGAAACTTGTCTGAACCCGCCCAGTTGAAAGTCCCTCCATCTACCAGTACGCCTCCGATCACCACGCCGTGACCGCTGAGGAACTTGGTCGCCGAATGCACAACCAGATCTGCGCCTAAAGCAATGGGTTGGCAAAGATAGGGTGTGGCCAGCGTTGCATCCACCATCAGTGGTAAACCATGATCGTGACTCAGCTGCGCCAAGGCAGGAATATCCAGGACTTCAAGTCCCGGATTACCCAGCACCTCGCCGAACACCAGCTTTGTGTTGGGTTGTATCGCCGCAGCAAACGCATCCATATCGCACGGATCTACAAATGTTGTCTCTATGCCGAAACGCTTCAATGTATAGCTGAAAAGATTATGTGTGCCCCCGTACAGAGAGTGAGACGCAACAATGTGATCGCCTGCGCTGACAATGGTGCACACACCCAGGTGCGTCGCAGCCTGACCGCTGGCGGTCACAATTGCGCCCACACCCTGATCCAGAGCTGCCATGCGTTCTTCGAGCACAGCATTGGTAGGATTAGAAAGCCTTGAGTAAACATGGCCCGCCCGTTCCATATTGAACAGACCCGCTGCGTAGTCGGAATCCGGCAGCACAAAAGAAGCGGTTTGATAAATGGGTGTGGCCCGGGAGCCGGTTTCATCCGGCGTTTGTCCGGCATGCAGACTCAGGGTATCAAAACCGATGCGAGGAGGACCCCGATGCTCTTTCTTATCCATAACCACTCCTGCTGAGAATCTGCAGGGTGGCCGGTTTAGCAGCGCTTATCAAGCGCAAGCCGGCGATCAGAATCAGTCGCGAAAATAGCGGGCATCCCGTTCAAGGTTGCCCGCAGAAATCTGCTCATTCAACGTCCACCAGTCATAAATGATGCCGATGAAAAACAATCCCAGCGTCAGCAGATACACAATGCCAGTGCCAATCTTGCGCTGATAAAACCGATGCAGACCGAAAATACCCAGAAACGTCAGCAGCACCCAGGCGATGGTGTAACTCAGCTCGCCGGATGCGTAGCGCCGATCCGCGGATCGTTCCAGAGACGGCATCAGGAACAGGTCAACTATCCACCCAATGCCCAGCAAGCCCAGGGTGAACAGATAAATAGTGCCACTGATGGGCCGCCCAAAATAAAATCTGTGCGCGCCCAGGAAACCAAATATCCATAAAACGTAGCCGACAAAAAGACTGTGAGTATTGTTATATCTATCCATAACCTCATTGTCGCATTTCAGCACAGAAAAGTTTGCACTGAATCACCCTTGCAGGTTCTTAGAACACGTGGAAGTAGTTCAGCGGCTGCTGATAGAGGGGTGTCAGGGAAGCGCCTGGATCAGCCAGATGACTGGAAGGCGCAAAAGGCGCAAGGCTTGAGGGTGCGTTGATCTGCGGCTGACACAGATTACAGCCGCCACTGACCTGCTGCAGCTGGCTGGTTTCCAACGGATAAAAAATTGCCACACACTCTGATTTGTTCTGTTCCATCGCTTTAACTCCAAAAAAACAAGATAGCGCAACCTTATTCACGCCATCATCGGCCGTCTTTAGGAAAACCTTCCGATTTGCCGCGTGATAACAGCTGCGCTGAAACCCATTGTTTTCCTTTTGGGCGTTTTTCCTTTTAGACTGGGGCCACCTGTTACGAGCCAGAAGCATGTCCCAAGCCTTTGCCTTTCCCGAACCGCAGATGATTCAGACCAATTCAGTGGAGCTGGAGGTTTTCAGCGCCGGCTCCGGAAGACCCATTGTCTTGTGCCATGGCTGGCCTGAACACGCTTACTCCTGGCGACATCAGGTCCAACCCCTGGTTGACGCGGGCTATCATGTCATTGCTCCCAACCAGCGCGGTTACGGCCATTCCAGCTGCCCTGCTGAGGTCACCGACTACGACATCACGCATCTCACCGGCGATTTGATGGGACTACTGGACCACTTCGGATACCAAGACGCCTTGTTTGTAGGCCATGACTGGGGTGCCATTGTTGTCTGGAATCTGGCAATGATGCACCGCAACCGGGTGGCCGGTGTGATCAACCTGAGCGTGCCTTTCATGGAACGCGGCCCAACTGAGTGGGTTGGCTTCTGGGAACAACATCTTGGCGGCGACTTCTACATCGTCCACTTTAATCGCCAGCCCGGCGTGGCGGACGCTGCATTTGCACAGCATCGCGAACAGTTCCTGAACAACCTGTACCGCACCAATCAGTGGCGCTCGCCACCCGCTGAACTGCCGCCTGGCATGAATATGATTCGGATTGCAGAAGCACAAAAAATGCCCGGCGATGATCTGATGAGCAAAGCCGAGCTGGACGTCTTCAGCCGCGCTTTTGCACATTCCGGGTTTACCGGTGGCATAAACTGGTACCGTAACTTTTCCCGCAACTGGGAAATTATCGGTGAGTATGAACAGCACATTCATCAGCCAACGCTGATGATTTACGGAGAGCACGACATGGTGCCGAGTTCGCCGACCCTGGATAAGTTTGTCACTGATCTGGAAGTTGTGAATCTACCCTGCGGACACTGGATTCAGCAGGAACAGCCAGCGGCCACTAACGCGGCCATGCTCGATTGGCTGACCCGGCATTACCCTGCCAGCGCGTAACGGACGGCTCCGACTAGCGCGGCAGCAAGCAGCGTAACAACGGCAACCATGCTGCCGATCATGCCGGCACCGCGTCGCTCCGGGTCAGCAATATAGCTGCGGAAATAGTGCGCCCGAGCCAACACAAAAACGATACCCATAACAACCGCCAGCCACTGGTTGGCAAAGTATCCAGCGGCATAGATGGCTGGAACAAAAACCACTAACTGCTCAAGGGTATTCTGATGAGCGCGATGGAAACGCTCAAATTTCTCGTCACCGGTCACGGCCGGCGCGGCAACACCATGACGCCCCCGTGCCCGCCCGACTGCCACACCAAAATACAGATATTCGGCCAGCGCAAGCATGACCACAATAGTGACATAAGCCATAGTTCCCTCCTATTTGGCGACGGGAATCATAAAAGCCGCTGATGCTTCCGCATAAACACGACCATCTTCTGCATCTATCACGCACCCTTCCATTTGTGCGAGGCGAGTTTTTCGTTTCAGACAGCGCCCTTCAAGCAGTACAGGTCTACCGACGGGTAGTTGATTGCGGTAGCGGATCTCTGCCCGTGCGGTGAAACACTGTTCTCCCTGCAACCAGAGCCAGTTGGCCATGACATCATCGAGCAAACTGAAAACAATGCCTCCGTGTGTCACTTTGTCGTAGCCCATATGCACAGCCCCGGGCGTAAATGCGCCCCGGCAAACCCCGTCATCCAGGGTGAAGGTTACGCCAAGGCCATTGGGATTACCGGGACCGCAGACAAAACACTGATTGCCTTGAGACTGCAGCAGAGATTCACGACCGCGGGTGTTTTCCGCCGATTGTGTGCCATCTTCCATCACTCACCTGATTATTCCTGGTTTGGGGTATCATGCATGTTTTCCGCCAGACAAGCATCTGTGGTTGACTTAACACATATACGCCAGAGCCTTTCTCAACATAAACCGGAACTGGTCACTCCCGCCGCGCAAACCCGTCAGGCGGCGGTTGCGATTGTCATGCGTGAGACCGAACAGGGTCCGCAGATGTTGTTCATCAAGCGCGCCGTCAAAGAGGGTGATCCGTGGTCTGGACACATGGCTTTTCCCGGCGGACATCTGGAACCTGTAGATGCCTCTCTGCAGGAAGCGGCAATGCGTGAAACCTGGGAAGAGACTGGCCTGCAACTGCCTGGGGACAGCCACCTGGGCGCACTGGATCACCAGCGCGCCCAACCCAGGGGCCGCACGCTGGATATGCTCATCGCCCCGCATGTCTTCGAAATCGCAGGCGAGCCCGAATTCACGCCTAACTACGAAGTTGCAGAGGTTGTCTGGGCACCACTACAACCTATGCTGCGCAATGACATACACGACACCGAGACAAAACCCATGGCCGGCACACCCACTGTTTTCAATGGTTATCGCCTGGAACAGGGTCACTTTGTCTGGGGTTTGACCTATCGCATCCTGAAAACATTTTTCTGGACACTCGACCCGGCCTGGCAGCCGGTTGACCGGGATTAAATGAGCTGTTTCAGGGCTGCAGACCGTGGTAACTGGCAATCGCCAGACCCGTGGCAACACTGGTAAACGGATCGTGGTCCACAACCTTGTCACCAAAACGTGCCTCAAGTAGCGACCTGACCGCGGGAATCAGACTTGAGCCACCCGTGCGCAGCACAATGTCTATCTCTTGTGGTGCCAGCTGTGCCTGGCGCAAGGTGACTTCGACAGATTCTTTGATCTGCTGCAGAGGCTGGGCAATCAGCGCTTCAAATTCTGCACGTGTCAGCGTGACATCCACATCTATTTCAGGGATATCCAGCCGCGCCGATGGCTGTGACGACAGCGCCGCTTTGAAAGCCTTGATCCGCGCAAACAGCATATAGCTGAGATTGTGCTTGATCACCTCGCGCAATCGTTCGAACTTACGCCGCCCCGGCCCGCCCTGCTCAATACACTCCATCACCGGCGTTGTGTACCTGTTCTGATTAAGCGTGTAGGTCACTGCCCAGTTCAACAGCAGATCTGCAAAGTCTTCAAACGGAAAACGGGTTTCTATCAGTTCACGGTCAAACCCCGGTCGCCGCCACAACTCACCTTCACCCAGTAGAGGAAACAACAACTTGCGGAACAACAGCTGGTCGATGTGATCACCACCCAGACCAATGCCATGGGTCGTTACCACATCAAAACTCTCCCCGCGCCTTTTCAGAACGCACAGATCCAGGGTGCCGCCGCCGAAATCAACTGTCAGCAGGACATCCCCAGCCACACCGGGATTGTTATGCAGGTAGCTGGCAGCCGCTGCTATGGGTTCCGGGTAGAAGTGTTGTTCTTTAACTCCGGCATATTTGTAAGCCTCACCCAGGCGCGACAGGGCCAATTGATTTTTATAGGGGTCTTTGCCTTCGAAATTGACCGGGTGCCCCAGATGGGCCGCTGTTATCCTGCCGGCTTGCGCTTCCAGCGCTTCACGCATACGCAGAAGCAACGGCGTAATTAATGCGACCAGTCGAAAAGGATGATCAAACACCAGCAGGCGACGCACCCGGGAATCACCCAACAATCTTTTTGTGCCTCGAAACAGGCGGCCCTGCAGACCACTATCGGTTACCGGCGCGCCGTAAATCTTCTCAGTTGAAGTATCTACCTCGTTGTTCTCCGCGCCTTCACCGTGTTCAACAAACTGGCTGACTTCAGCTACCACTTCCGGAATCAGCTCCACCGTTCTACCGGTATTGTCAGCAATATATTGTGCGATAGCCGATTGACCGGTTTTGCTCTGCAGATTGCGATCTATGTAGGTGGCAGATGGCATGATCGCAACATCGTTGTCGAGCTGTACGTTCTGCATCGCCGACTGCTCCAGCTGCTCACGCTCCAGCGGAATGAGGGTTACAGTTTTGCCGTCAAACACCGCCGCTGCAGAGTTTGTGGTGCCGAAATCTATACCTATCCCCAGCCTTTTCAACGACCGCTCCTAACCTTTGAATCGCTGCAGATACTCAGGCAGCGCAATGTCCGCTCTGAGGTCTGCGGAGGGTTGCGGCTCGCCTACCTGCAAGCTCACGGGAATCACCCCTGCCCAGACATCGCTGGCCTTGTCCTGCTCATCATCTCCCGGATCTCCATCGCGCACCTTGGCAGCCATTTCCGCCAGCCTGATGCGCACCACAGCGGTGGCCGCAAGCTCCTGCGCCGTGGGTTCCCGCACCGCCTGTTCGTGGCCCGGCACAAGCACAGCGACAAACTGGTCCAGAGCTTCGCGATGAGACTCGTCGGTTACCGCCTCGCCTTTGCCAAAAATAGACACGGAGCGATAATTCATGGAGCAATTAAAACCGCTGCGCGCAATGACATAGCCATCAACCAGCATCACGCTGATACAAACCTCACCACCTGCCGCCATATGCTTGAGTAAGGCACTCTGCCGGTTGCCATGCAGATACAGATATTCGTCATCACAGTAGTACAGAGTTGGAATCAGACGTGGCTCGCCATGCTCTACAAAGGCCACATGACATATTTGTTGGGCTGCAAGAATGTCTTTGATCACGCCTGCGTCATACTGCGCACGTTTTGCATTTCGTTTGACGGTGGCACGCGTTGAAGGCGGTTGCATAGCTTTTACCCGGATATTTTCAGGCGGGCAGTGTATACGCAAGTCCATCCAAAAACACAGCAATGCAGGTTAAACTGGCATCATCATCGCTTCGCATAGACAGAGCAGACCCGTGTCCGAACCAACTGACTTCAACAAGTTCAGGAAAAAGCAACGTCAACAGCGGGGTAAAGACACCACCCTGTGCAGAAGCGGGTTCCACAAATGGGTGTTTTCCGAGAAAAAACAATTCGACGTCAAACAGGGCAAGCTCATCAGCATCCAGCGCTGTGAGCGTTGCCAGCTGACCCGCACAAAGGTCAGCTGAAGGCTTTATCCATCAAGGGTGACCAACGTCGGCAGGTCACACCCGACACCGGTGCCATTCAGGCCACAGTAGCCGTTGGGCACTTTTGCCAGATACTGCTGATGGTAGTGTTCTGCATAGTAGAACGCAGGGGCTGGTTTGATTTCAGTTGTGATTTCGCCGTAACCCGCAGCTGTTAATGCAGCCTGATAAGCCACCCTGGAGGCTTCAACAGCCTCAGCTTGTGCGTCTGTATAGGTATAGATGATTGAACGATACTGTGTGCCCAGGTCATTTCCCTGACGCATACCCTGGGTGGGATCGTGGCTCTCCCAGAATAGCTTTAACAGCGCCGCCAGAGTCGTTTCTGCCGGGTCAAAGACCACAAGAACCGTCTCGCTGTGGCCGGTGCCGCCGCTGCACACTTCTTCGTAGCTGGGGTTTGGCGTGTAACCGCCGGAATAACCCACGGCGGTAACGTATACGCCGGGAGCCTGCCAGAAACGACGCTCGGCGCCCCAGAAGCAACCCATGCCAAACTGAATCTGCTGCATGCCCTCTGGAAAAGGTGGTTGCAGTGAGCGACCCGACACAAAATGCTGTTCCGGCACGGGCATAACCGCGTCGCGGCCGGGTAGCGCCTGCTGTTCCGATGGCATTAAAAGTTTCGCACCTAAGCCCATGGTAAGCTCCTGCTTGAAAATAAAGCTGTAATGTTCAGGCCACAAGTTTAGCGTGTCACCTGCCCAGTACAAACGAATCCGACTATTTGTTGTCCAACATTACATGCTGTCTGACACAATATTCGGCCTTCAACGTTCACACCCTCCAACGCGGATGCTATAACACCCTAATGCGAACACTGATTTTACTGGCTGCCTTTACTATCAGCCTGGGTTGCCAGAGTGCAACTCCAAAACCTGACTCTATCGATAATGCACCGCAGGCAGGCACGCGCTCCGGGCAGCAGAGTCTGACCGAGGCCCAGCGGGCCTTTACCAGGGCCGCGGATTATTCAGATCGCCTTGCGCGTCTGTTAGAGCTAGAGCAGCAGGCGCTGGCTTTAGCCGCTGATGAGCCGCTCAAGCTTGGCAGTCTGGGTTCAGCGATTCTGGACATATATTCCGGCAGTCTCACCGGCCACTATGCGATGAGCCGGTTTTACGCGCATGTCGATTCCGAAGAAGCGAAGGCGGTTCACGATCAGGCACTGGCAGAACTGATGGAGTCTATGCAAGCTGGCGCTGACGGTTCACGCAGCAAACCCTATAAAGCACTGACGCTGTTTGATGGACACACCCTGGCGCGGCTCGACAACCGTTCCGCGGTTGGCGCTATCTATCAGAGCAACGCCACCATGGCATTTGGCTACCAACTGGTTACCCGGCCGGAAAACGGACCGTTGCAGCGGGAGTTTTTTGATATCAGCGCACTGCTGGACGGGTTAGATAACGGCGATACAAAAAGCGCTGATACGCCCGCTGACCACACCCATTCCACCAGTGATAACCCATGGATACTGATCCGCCTGCTGGCAGCTCAGATGGACAGCGCAGCTCAGACCGCAATTGGTCGATATCTGGCTTCTGTACAGAAATTTGATGATGCAGCGGGCTGGCTCGAGGTTGCCGCCCGCTCCGAAAACGTTATTGCAAACGCGCTGCTTGCGCGGATTTACTGGAGTCAGGCTGAAGATAACGAAGACCTCGCGCTCAGACAGGAGCTCCGCGAGCGTTCATTGGAAAATTACCTGCATGCCATCGCTCTGGGTTCTGCGGATTCCATGTACACCCTGGCCAATCTGTATATCAATGACGTTTACGGAGAAGAAAACCGCGCCGCGGCTTTACCACTGCTGCGCCGAGCCGCAGACCTGCAACATCCGGAATCGCTGCTTTATCTGGGCCACCTGTACAGTATCGGTCGGGAGGTTGAGCAGGACCTTGTGCAGGCTGATGAATATTTTGCAGAGGCTGCCGCGTTGAACGATGCTCAGGCCGTCCTCAGCTACGGGCGCTTTTTAACCAGCGCCAGTGAAGAACAGCAAAGCTTCAGTGCTGCTGCGGATATTCATGGTTGGCTGGAAAACCTCGCCAAAGATGACAACGCCGAGGCTATGGTCTTACTGGGCAATCTGCACGCACGCGGGCTTGGGCAGAAAGCCTCCAACCGGCGCGCTGTAAGCTGGTACAAAAAGGCTGTCAGAACCGACCCCCAGGACGGTGACATTGTTAACGAAGTGGCCTGGACACTGACCGTATCAGATATACAAGGTCTGCAGCGCAGCGGCTACGCAAAAAAGATCATGGACAACCTCATGACCAAAAATGCTGAGGCGGCCCAGCGTCCGGAATACCTCGACACATGGGCGGCGGCTCATGCAGCTAACGGAAAATTTGATGAAGCCATTCGGCTGCAGAATGTAGCCATCGAAACAGCCACAAACCAACAAAGAGACGACGTCATCGGTATACTCAAAACCCATCTTGAGAAATTTGAAGCCGGTGCAACCATCATCGAAAAAGCACCCTGAACACGATGAGCTGATTCATCTGCTCGCAGACCAGAGACCATTTCTGGACGTGCGGGCACCTGCCGAATTTACTAAAGGCCATCTACCCAACAGTTTTAATCTACCTATTCTGAACGACGATGAGCGCCATCAGGTGGGCCTGGCTTACAGAACCGAAGGCCAGCTTGTGGCCACCAGACTTGGCCACAAGCTGGTCAGCGGCGAAGTCAAAAAGGCGCGTGTTAATCAGTGGCAGACCTATATAGACAGCCACCCCGACGCTTGCGTCATGTGCTGGCGCGGCGGCCAGCGATCCCAGATTGCGCAACAGTGGTTGGCCGAAAGTGGCTATGTTGTGTCGCGCGTCTCCGGCGGTTACAAAGCCGCTCGACAGGCGTGTCTGGATATTCTGCAGGAAGCTGCCCTGTCACAGAAACCCTGGTTTATACTTGCAGGTCGCACCGGCGTGCAGAAAACCGTGTTACTCAACACGCTCAACAACAGCATCGATCTGGAGGGCCTGGCTAACCATCGCGGTTCCGCCTTCGGCGCCAGGAGCAGTCCTCAGCCAAGCTTACCGAGTTTCGAAAACAACCTCGCCGCACATTATCTGCGGCACACACACCCCAGCCTGATACTGGAAGATGAAAGCCGCATGATCGGCCGGATTGCAGTGCCCGAGAGCTGGCATCTGCGGATGAAAAAATCACCACTGGTTCTGCTCGAGGCAACCCTGGAAGAACGCGTTGAGCACATCGTTAACGAGTACGTTGACACACGCCTGTCTCAGGGTGACTCCACCAGCAGGCTACAAGCACACTACCGCAGTGCGCTGAAGCGTATCGCGCGCCGACTTGGCGGGCTTGCCTATCAGCAGATCGATGACATGATCTGTCGCGCGTTTGAGCACCAGGCTGATCATCATCAGTGGGTACGTACCCTGCTCAGAGACTACTATGACCCTATGTACGACTATCAACTGGAAGGCAAAGCCAGCCGTGTGATCTATACCGGAACGTTTCCACAGGTGCAGGCCTTCCTGCGAGCGCAGAGTAACTGACTTTCTGACACTTCAGTGATCATGTCCATGGGGCAGGTTTGCCAGGTGCGTCTGACGCAGTGCAAGGTCTTCCCGGGAAAGTAGACCTTTATCCACCATGAGCTGTTGCAAAGCGGTCTGGAAATGCTCGTAGTACTGATATTCATCAGCATCGGAAGCCGTGCGGTCCCACAGCTTGATAACATCAATCAGCTGAAGCTGAAATTCATCCCAGTTGAACACACCCGCTTCATGCAGGGCTACTGCCATGCCGAATACCCGGCCATGCCAAGGTGCTTCAAACAACACCTCACCATTTGCCATGGGCGGCTGCAGGTGTTCGCTCAACACTTTTTCCAATGAAGGTTGCGGGACGTCTGTCATGCTAATTCGCGTCCAGCACCGTGACACCAATCATACTGTCCCGCGAGACACTTGCCGCCAGGCTGTCGACATCACGACCCTGCCAGGCAGCCGGCATCTCCGGAAGCACCATGTAGCGGATCTCGGCGGACGAATCCCAGACACGAATTTTTTTCTCAGTTGAGATGAATGTGCCGAATTCAGCCAGCACAGACCTGGGTTCGCGCACAACCCTCGATCGATAGGCTGGATCTTTGTACCATTTTGGCGGCAGCCCAAGCACCGCCCAGGGATAACACGAGCACAATGTACAAACGACCACGTTGTGGGTATCAGGCGTATTTTCAACCACAACAAGCTTATCCACCTGACCGCCACTGAACTCAAATTCGTTCACAACTGCTGTCGCGTCAGTCAGCAGGCGCTTCTTAAAGGCCACATCTGACCAGGCATGTGCTACCAGCTTAGCGCCATTCATGGGTCCAACACGTTCATTGTAACGCACGATGACATCGTCAATCAGGTCCGCATCAAGCAGCCCTCTCTCTGTCAGTAAACTTTCCAGCGCCTGCGCGCGAATAGCCGCTGTGGTCTGACTCATGGACTTACGCCTCCTCCACCCGGTGCAGGTACGGTTCAAACAGATCCAGAAACACTTCAAGGTTCTCTGCGCCCTCTCCCCATAACTCCTGCGCATCAAAACAGAGGGTATACAGGTGCTGTGGCTGCTCACCCTTACCATGGGCATTAGTATCAGGAAACACCCACGCACCGTGAACGGCAACTACCGTACCCAGCCTGCCACGCGCGTAAGCTGGTAATCGGGTGTGTCCAGGCACAGAAGACATTCTTGTCAGCAGAACGTCACCAATAGAATATTTTGCGGCGGCAACCGGATTTCGCTCGGCGGTCAGAGGCGTTGCAGATGTGCGCAAAATACGGTCTGCGTCACGGCTGGACAGATCAGAATCAGCACCCTGTTGGGGCCGCGCAGCGACGCGCTCATCACCCTTAGCGCCATAAGCCACAGCGCGATCGGTAATCTCCTGTTGTTCCAGAATCCCGCCTTCTACCAGCAGGTTTTCCGCGGCACCAAGCCAGCGCCCGTAGTACCCGTCGTCGAGATAACTGATGGGATCAATGCGTTCGACGGCATGTCTGAAATGGTCAGAATTGTGCATGACACCCGCCGCCGCAAGGCTGTTGATCATGGTAAACACACTACCGTGCCAGCGTTGGGAGAAACCCTGTAGCGGATCTTCAGGGTCAACAGCCCCAAAACCCTGTTTTCCACCCAGATCGTGAATGCCATCCATCTAGGCCCGCCTCCCGCCTACCAGCTCAAGCAGCGTCGGCACTCCGTCGCCACCTGCTTTGAAGTCCATCATGAAACGGTGATGTCCACTTTGTACTGTCTGTTCTATTTCATCCGGCATAACAACCTGTGCTTCGCAACCTGGCGGCACCAGCAGTTCCAGTTCAAAGCGATCTTCTTTAATCCACCAGCTGACATCGAAACGTCCCATTGGTGTGCGCAGGGAAGCCTCGACAAACTGTACCGGTGCACCAGCCAGAAACTGTTTGCCCAGAGGCGGTCTGGGACGCACACGAACCGAACGAAAAGCGCTTTTATCCAGCGCGTAATCGTCCTGCAATTTAAGCCCGACCAATGATTCCAGCAACCAGGTCAGCACACCCACATTAGCCATTTCAGGGTGTCCTGGTTGCCGCGCCACCAGGCGGTCACCTGCCTGCACCGCCGCCAGCCAGCTGGGTGCACTGGTCTGCAGCAGGACCATGTAAGCCATATCGAGGCGATCCGCTGCCGTCAGCACCGACAGCAGATGTGGCAGCACAACTGGCGCTGCATGGCTGTGATAGTTCTGCTGTTGCAGCAGTTCAACCAGACGCTGCTCTGCGCGCTGGCGTTCTTTATCTTCCAGCAAGCCGAAGTGCAGCACCGCGACATAAGCAGATTCCGTATCACAAGCCACATGCCCGTCTCCGGTCAGGTAGCGTTGGCGGAACGCCTGACGCACGTCATTTGCCAGCCCATGAAGCAGTTCGTGATCACTGAGTAGCGCCAGCACGCTGGCCATTCGGGCCAGACACCGCAACGCATCATAAACAGTACAACTCGCTACCAATGGATTTGTAGCTCCGTCGCCATACAAGGCTGTGTTGCTTGGCATGCGCAGCAGATGTGTATTAGCGTGGCGGTAGCTCAGCGCGATCGCCCGCAGCTGTGGATACGCGCGCTTCAGCACCTGCACATCGCCATGGCTGCGATAGTGTTGCCAGAGCGTGGCCACAAGCGCCTCAAATTCAGCGAACTCATCGTAGGCAATCTGTGTATCAGTACCCGCGACCGCAGGCACCAGCGGACTGCTGCCTGCCGGCGCGGCATTTGCCGATGTAAGCTTGGCAAAAGCATCTTCCAGCCATTTCAGCACAAGCGCAGGACTCCTGTCCTGAGCAGCAAAATAGGGCACCCAGGTACCGGCGAGGGTGAAGTCAGGAAGGCGATCTGCAGGCATTACGCCCTTCATCGGCACAGTGAAGGCCGCACTTTTAAAGCTGTTATCAATCACTTCGAACAGCTGATTCAAGGTTGCGTGATCAGTGCGCACGCTGAGAGCGCTGGACTCAGGCGCAGCAATACGCAGAGCCGTCGCCTGTTGAACTTCCGTCAGATGGGGGGTGAACTCCACCTTGAGGTAGCGAAAGGTGTGCAGCGAAAACTGCCCCTCATGTGTGGCGCTGCCGTCAGCAACAGTCATAAGGCTATCTTCGCTGACCACCGTAAACGACTTATCAAGACAGTAACTCAACACCACCGTATCACTTTCACGACAGGTCAGAGACAGGTTCACGCGACCGACAATCTGATCTCCAAAATCAAATAGTGCAGTGCTGCGACCAGCATCTGTTGTCACCAACGGTTCTGTCATGGGGCGCAAAGCCTGCGTCACACCAAGAGCGGCATGCGGCAGACTTTTCAGCTCTGGATTGAAGCTGACTTTATCCACCGATTGCCAGAGCGCATCATCAAAGCCTGGCTCAGTCCAACCTTCAACAGCCTGAGCTGTATCGGCATGCTCGCCTGCATTAATATCAGCAGCAAGTATATGGCTGGGTGCCCAGCGCCACTGCTCATCAGAGTTGACTTCAATCTGCTCACCATCAAAAAGTGTCGCGACAAGACGCAGTCGCAGGTAAGGCCGATTGCCGTACCGGGCTCGACCCAAACCGGGTAATTCGCCAGCAAAAAAACCATCACTGAGTAACACACCCACGCCATTGGGCTCTGCCAGTAGATGATCGGTAATATCAAAGCTCTGATAAAAAACTTTTTCTCCAAACGCGGTCCAGCTGGCGTCACTTCGCGCCGGCAGAACAGAGGCGCCGTTGAGGTAAAGCTTGAAGTCACCAGCCACAGCAATATATATCCGCGCTGAGGCCACCGCCTGAGTAATGAGGAAGTCGCGACGCAGAGCAACCGCATGTACGCCTCTGCGGGCACTACCCCTCAACGCACCGGCAATCCAGGGACCGTGCCAGTCCGTTTCGTGCAGCAGACCCATTTCGAAAGTGGCTGGGTCACTCCAGTCGCCTGGTATACCGTCACTGTCGTAGGTCCGAACTTTCCACCAGGCTTTTTGCCCTGAGCCGAGCCGCGTACCGCGATAATGAACATGAAGAGTCTGGTGGGATTCTACGCGACCACTGTGCCAGAGGTCCCCTTGATCCTGATTCAACAGCGCAGGACTGGAAGCGACAAGAATTTCGTAGGCCGACTGGACTTCAGCAGGCCGTGCGTCATTTACCCACCAGGAGAAACGTGGTGCTGCAACATCCACGCCCAATGGGTTTTGCATGAACTCGCAGCGAAGCCGGAGCGGAGCGCTTGGCATTGTCGCTGTGATTCCCCGTTCAAAATGGAGCCGTTAGTTTGCGCCAGCGTTCGGCTACACGCAAGAAATGTCGAGGATTTAGGGCTTATGCCGGTTTACAAATGATCATCGAGCAGAGCCTGTTGACGGCTACTGAAAATATCCCGGAGAAAACTCACCAGCAACTGCACCCGGCGTGCATTACGTAGCTCGGGGTGGGTCAAAAGCCACAGCGTCGGACTCTTCTGTACCGGCATCTGAGGCAGCCGCAACAGCTGCTCAGGTTCAGGCCACTGGGCTTGATCCGCACTCAGATAACAAGGCAGCAAACCAACACCCATGTGTACACGGATACAGGTCTGCTGCATGAAGACCTGATCACAGCGAATGCGTACCCGGCTGGATGCAAAATAGCGTTCCCGCAGGCTGGCATAAAAATTCATCACTTCGCCGCGTGCTGCCCAATCGATCCATGCAAGGTCCCGGTCTTCGCCTGGGGAGCTGTCTGACCCACCGTGCTCAGCAATATATTTGCGGCTGCCATACGCCGCCACCGCAACCTGATAGAGAGGCCTGCCAACCATTGTGTCCGGCGGAGTTTCTGTTGCCAGAATAGCGACATCAACATCCGCATTAGCAATATCCAGGTTGCCGTGCACGGGGATGATCTCAAGTTCGATCTCAGCATACTGCTCACAAAACTCAGCCAGGTCAGCCAGGACAAAACTCACCGCCAACACATCCGGCACCGCCAGACGGATCTTGCCTTCCAATCGTTGATTAAGTCCCTGAAGCTGAGCATCGAGCTGATTGAGTTGCTCGCCGAGCGCATCAATCTGCTGCGCCACATCACTCCCCTCAGCGGTAATCTGTAATCCCGTATTGGTGCGGAGGAACAGCATAACGCCAAGCCGGGACTCCAGCGCTTCCAGACGGCGGGTCACTGTTGAAGGATTTACCTGCAACTCAATAGCTGCACCACGAACGGAACCCTCATTGGCCACGGCAGCAAAAAAACGGTAATCATCCCAGTTCAAGCCCACTACACCTCAAGATATCGGCGATTTCCGAAAATGCGCCGGAAAGCGGAGACTAAATTAGTCGTTGCATTAACGCAACATCATGTTGCGTTACTTAGGGTTGCATTTATTGTTACCCAAAGTAACATACCCCCATCGAACAAAAACAGTTCCGTGAGGGTCATCCGATACCCCCCCTCCCCTCCCCTCCCTCGGATGCCCCTCTTATCTTCAAAAAGTAGAAGTGGCTGGAGATCCTTACAAAGATCTCAGCCCTTCTACTTTTTTTATGTCTGCAGATCAGCTGATCTGCCGCTGAGCCTGGCATCAGAAATGCGCTACCATTGCGCCCATGACTTATCAGCACCTGACCCTGACAAAAAGCAACCACGTCGCCTGGCTCACCTTCAATCGACCTGGCAAAGCCAATGCACTGAACTACGAGCACCTGCTCGAAATTGAAACTGCAGTGCTGTCTCTGCGCGATGATCCGCAAACTCGGGTTGTGGTATTCACCGGCGCAGGCAAACATTTTTCATCAGGCGCTGACCTGACTGATAGCGGCGATGCTTATAAGGTACCCATGGTGCAACGCCGACGACGGATGCGTATAGGCGAGCGGACTATCGAAGCCATCCTCGATATGGATCAGATTTCTATTGCAGCCTGGAACGGTGCAGCCATGGGTGGCGGCGCCTGTATTGCCACCGCATGCGACTTCAGGATAGGTGCAGACAACTGTTTCATGCAGTATCCGGAGGTCGATATCGGATTGAATCTGATGTGGAAAAGCCTGCCACTGATTACCCATCTCGCTGGTCCTTCCCGTGCCAAACGACTGGTCATTGGTGGAGAGCGCATAGAAGCAGCTGAACTGCTTGACTGGGGTATCCTGGATAAAAAGGTCTCACTGGCTAACCTTTACGATGCGGCAGAATCAATGGCGCAGCACTATGCGGCCAAGCCGCCTGTAGCTGCACAAATGATCAAACGTTCGACCAATCAGATCTGCAATGCCCTGAATGGCGCGTTAATGCATATGGACGCTGATCAGAATCTCCTGGCGGCGAGCACCGACGACCGAGCGGTCGCCGTGCAAGCCTACTTGAATAAGGAAAAGCCTACCTTCACGGGTTCTTAGGCAGCATCATCATGAGTCGCGTTAACAGATCCAATCTGCCGCTTCTCAACATAGACTGCCACGCCGAGCAGAGACATGCCGAGGACACCAAGGGTTATCCAGTGGGTGAAATCTATATAGCGCCCAAGTTCCGGCAGCTGAGATATGACCGATGCCAGTACCACTCCGGCACCAACCACAGTCACCGGCAGGTTGACCCATCTGCGGCCGCATAAACTGATCAACAAGCCGATAAAAACGCCCGCGCCAACTGCAAGCCAGGCATCGTTGAACAGCAGGTTGAGCATCACGGCAATCGCCATACAGAGACTGGCCAGCAACTCAAAACCAGATTTAACCCGGGGGTGAAGCATACCGCTCCAGAAGCAGGCAAAACCCATTAACAGACCCGCCAGTGGCAGCATCAGTTCGCCAGCCAGCAGTGGGTCCAGCAGCGACACGGTTGTCATGGCGACGCCTGTGAATACGGCCAAACCAACAGCACTCAGGACGGGTCGATACACCGCAATCGTCATAGCCTGCAGACGCAGCAGGTGGATCCCGATAAAGCTGATCGTCAGCAACATCCAGGACAACAGCGCATCCGCTTCATACAACCAGAACAGCCGCGCCAACATCACCAGCGCCGGGAAAAACAGACTCAACAGCGCAAATCTGCCTTCCAGGGTGGCAAAGACAATGTGGCTTTTGCCGGCTCGAACGGCGTAATAGGCGGGCAGCGCCAAGCTGATCAGAATCGTTAAACCCAGTGGCCACGATTCTCGCGCCGGAATACAGATCAACAGGCTGCACAATGCAAACAGCAGTGAGAGCTGTTTAACCTGGGGTCGAGCAAGCACGCGAAAAGCCATCCAGGTCACCGGCATCAGCGTAAACAGCGCAGTGGCGAACATAACACCCAGCTGGCCTGGTGCATAAGCCTGCAATGCAAGGCCATCCACCTGCCAGACACCACCAGTAGAGGGCTGCGTCCAGGAAATAATTTCCTCTAACAAGCCGCCCAGAGTAGTCAGACTGGCAACTACAGCCACCAGAGCGAGACTGACAAACACACGCGCGCCTTTCTGTTCTCTAAGCAGCCCGCTGACCGCAAAGCCAGTAATAGCAAACGCAGCTGTAACGCCGAGCAGAACGTACAATCGGCTCAGATCTCCCCATGCACTCCAGCCCTGCAGAAGGTGCGAACACAACCCCGCAACGATCACCAGAGCGCCCAGGGTGCGCAGGACGCCCGCGAAGGACGTCCTTTTCAGTTGTTCAATATATGTGGTCATGATTAAACCCCTGAATCTGAGGATTTTTCAGCTGCGGGATCCTCATCCAGAACACACGCCAATTCTGCCTGCAGGGACAGCTGCTCTTCTTCATCATCCAGCGTGCGTTCAAACTCATCTATTGGCGCAGCAACCGGGGTGGTGTATTCGTCGGCAAGCAGGCGTGCCTCCCAACGCTCATAGACAGCATCAAGCCCATCACAATCCTGTTCCTGCAATCGTCGCAGGGTGCCCTGGGCATTGCTGACCGCATCTCGCGTGCGCAGTACATTGCGTTTCTGGGTCAAGGACAGCAATCGTTCATCCATCTGCGCAACGCTGGCGCCCAGTTGTTCAACCCTGGCGTCGTACTCTGCTAAAACCGTTTGAGTTTGCGTGATCTGTGATTGGGCATGACGCCGGCGTCGCAGACACTCCAGCGCTTTGTCTTCATCTGCGCGGCCGATTTTTGCAGCGCGCTCGGTCCAGCGCCGGGCTACTTTTTCCAGGCTGTCGAGTTTTGCTGCAAGCTCATCGCGATCCCGTGCCAGCGCAGCCAGCCGGACCTTTGCCTCAGCTGCATTTCTGCGTACCTGTCGCAAAGTGGCCTCGGCAACGGCATCCTGGTTTTCGAGTTGATCAACCACCTTATCGATAGACCGGGTGACCGTGGCAGTTACTCTTTGGAATACATTCATCATCATTACTCTTGTCGTTGAAGGAGTGGTGATGATGCAGCAAGCAGCTATTTACGGTACTAAATAGTAATAAGTAGCCCGATTTTCCCTGAAAGGTATTCTATAGTGATACTTTGTGCGCTAATTACCAGGACAGCATGAGGCCGTCGTCCTGCACAGCAAGGTTTGGCACCCGTCCAAAGCGACAGCTGGCGCCACTGGTACACTCGCCGGTAATCACACTGAAGGTGTAACCATGCCAGGGACAGCGAACTTCACCCTCAGGACTGAGCTCACCGTCAAGTGGACCCATCTGATGTGGGCACGCGGCAGGATAGACAACCCACTGTCCACCGCTTTGATTGAGCAGAAACTCGCGTTGCGACAGATTCACCCGGAGCGGCAGGTCTTCAATATCAGGTAGCGGTATGAACAAAGTGTCCTGATCACGCGGGCCGTCGACCCGTTTATCGAGCTGACGCTGGCGCTCGGTCATCATTTCTACATCTTCATCGTAGAGACGCTCATAGGCACCCGCATAAGCACGTCCCACCTTCTCTCTTGCGGTGGGATCCACACCAGGCACAAAAAAATCAATCACCAGATCCAGCTGATGAGGCGCGGTAACAAAAACATGAGTCCATATCTCTGCACCCTGGCTGGGGCCTTCGATATTCCGCGTGATCCAACGACGGCAGTCTCGATCCAGCCGCAGTTCCAGCAGGCTATCGCGACCGCGGGGGTCTTTGACCCGGGCTCGCCAACCCCAGCCACCCGCGTCGAGACATTCTATGTCGGTGAAACTTGAGTCATGCAGGTGCGGCAGGTGCTCCCAGTCCAGGGCGTTTTCATACATGCGATCCAACGACACTGGCAAGGTGCGCGCGTATGTGCCCATGTGATCCAATCTTGAATCTTTATTGGGCGGACTGTACAGATACCTCAAAGATAGCCTCGTTATGTCTAATTTTCGGGGCGGAGCGCTTTGCTGAGCGAAAAAGAAAAGTGCTGGCCATCAATCGCGGTGACCGTGGCACATGGTTCGTCCACAGCATCAAACGCCAGGGTAAGCGTTTCGGACATAACGTACGCCTGATGCTCAGTCGCTGCCAGAAGCAGATCTTCCTGTGCATGGTAACGAACATCGATGCGGTCACTGACCTGGAAGCCCTGTTCCTTGCGCGCCCGCTGAATCCGGTTGACCATTTCCCGAGCATAGCCGCCGCGCACCAGTGCAGGCGTCAGCTCACAGTCAATATCTACTGCGATACGACTGTTCGATACGGTATTTGTACCTTCGCGCGCCTGTTGCAGCACCTGAATCTCCTGCAGATCAAAAGTTTCACCCAACAGTGTCACACTGCCCGATGACTGCAGTGCGGCAATGGCATCCGCGTCCATGGCATTGATGGCCTGCTGAAATTCTTTCATCTTTTTACCCAGCCGTTTTCCCAGCAGAGGAAAATTCGGTTTTGCCACCAGCTCAATGAAGGCTGACTCATCCGATGAGTATTCGATGCTCTGGATGTTCAACTCGTCAGCAATGTACCCCTCAAGCGCACCCATCTCCTGCAGCAGCGCTTTATCACGATGTACCACAGTGAGTTTCGACAGAGGGGTCCGCAGCCCAATTTTCACATCTTCACGTTTCTGCCGGCCGAGCAGGATAACCTGCTGCATGCGATCAACCGCAGTTTCCAGACCTGGCTTCACATACCCCTCTTCCGCTTTCGGGTAGTCACACAGGTGCACAGAGTGCGGCTGCGGCGTCTTGCCGGTCAGCCCTGACAACGCCCGATAAAGGTACTCTGATAGAAAGGGTGTAAACGGCGCCATCACCAGCGACAGCTCGATCAGCACGGTATACAGCGTGCTGTATGCTGAGATTTTGTCTGCGGTCACCTGCTCACCCCAGAATCGCGCCCGGTTCAGACGGATATACCAGTTGGTAAGATCTTCAATAAAGTTGAACAGCTCTGGCACAACGTTGTATAGCCGGTAGGCTTCCATCTGAGTTGCGATGTTCGCTTTTAAGGTTTGCAGTCGTGACATCAACCACTGGTCTAAGACGTTATCGCCAAAGTGCATGCCTTTATCTGGCGCCCAGTTATCAATGGCTGCATAGGTCTGCAGAAACGAAAACGCGTTATACCACGGCAATAGCGCCCGACGGGTCATATCCCGTACGCCGGAATCTGCAAAACGCTGCTCTTCACCGCGCACCAGTCCTGAGTTGATCAGATACAGGCGCAGTGCATCGGCGCCGTATTTTTCCATCAACTCATCCGGTGGCGTGTAGTTACGCAGACGCTTCGACATCTTTTTGCCGTCTTCCGCCATCACCATGCCGTTAACAATCACGTTACGAAAAGCGGGCTTTTCGTAAATGGCAGCCGCCAGCACAGTCAGCGTATAGAACCAGCCACGCGTCTGATCCAGACCTTCAGCAATAAATTCGGCGGGGAAACCTGCAGCAAACATGTTTTCATTTTCGAACGGGTAATGCAGCTGGGCGTAAGGCATGGAACCGGATTCGAACCAGCAGTCCAACACTTCTTCTATGCGGCGGTAAGTACCCTCTTCCCCGTCAACCTGAAAAGTCAACGGATCAACAAACTCCCGATGCAGGTCGTCAACAGTGACGCCACTGTATTGTGCGAGCTCTTCAATCGAGCCCATGCACAAGGCATTACCCGTGACATCGTTTATCCAGATTGGCAGTGGCGTACCCCACACGCGATTACGCGATACCGACCAGTCAATAGCGCCTTCCAGCCAGTTGCCAAAGCGGCCGTCTTTAATGTGTTCCGGCACCCAGCGTATCTGTTGGTTCGCCGCAAGCAGCTTGTCGCTGATAGACGTCACTGCAACATACCAGGAAGGAATTGCACGGTAGATCAGCGGCGTGTCCGAGCGATAACAATAAGGATAACTGTGCTGAATCACCTCCTGTCGATACAGCATGCCGCTGTCTTTCAGGTACTTGATGATGTTTTTGTCTGCTTCTTTCACGTGCTGGCCCGCAAAATCCACAACCTCGTCAGTGAATTCACCCGACAGCGTCACCGGGCAGACAAAGGCTTCAATATCGTGGGCACGGACAACACGATAATCGTCCTCACCAAAGGCGGGTGCCTGATGCACTATGCCGGTACCGCTGTCAGCGGTGACATACTCGTCACTGACCACAACAAAAGCACCGTCATCCCCAAGGCCTGCAAAATAGGGGAATAGAGGATCGTAGCCCAGACCAACCAGTTCTTTACCTTTGACCTGCTCGAGAACTTCCATCTCACCGTAGTGCGTAAGCCGCTCGGCCGCGAGATAGATTTCCTGACCGGTTTGCGTATCGCGTGCCAGCACATAGTCAATGTCATCACCGACACACAAAGCGAGGTTTGACGGCAACGTCCAGGGTGTTGTTGTCCAGGCTGCCAGAAATCGATCCTGACCCTGAATTTTGAACAGCACCGTTACCGCCGGGTCCTGCACATCCATATAGTTCGATGTGGCTTCAAAGTTAGACAGCGGCGTACCCAGGGCCGTAGAAATAGGCATGACTTTCACACCCTGATAGATCAGACCTTTATCCCACAGCTGTTTGAAGACCCACCAGACGGATTCCATATACCAGGCATCCATGGTTTTGTAGTCATCATCAAAGTCGATCCAGCGTCCAAGGCGGGTGATCGTATGGCGCCATTCCTTCACATAGCGCTGCACAATGGCACGACACTCATTGTTGTAACCGGCAACCCCCAGCTTCTCCACCGCTTCCGCCGCAGACATGTTGAGCTGCTTGTCGATTTCATGCTCAATCGGCAGGCCATGACAGTCCCAGCCAAAGCGCCGCTGCACGTAACGGCCATTCATGGTCCAGTAGCGCGGCACAATGTCTTTTATGGTGCTGGCTACGAGATGGCCATGATGGGGCAAGCCGGTTGCAAAGGGTGGACCGTCATAAAAAATGTAGGGTTTTTTATCTTTGGTATTTTCCAGGGAGCGCGCGAACGCACCTGTGGTTTCCCACAATTCGAGGATGTCGTGCTCCATGGAGACAAACGAGAATTGCGCCTGATCACCTGACTGTGACATTGGACTGATTTACGCCGGATAAAAGAGGCGCGTATCTTACCGATGGGGCGGCCAAGATGCATCTTCCACAAAACCGCCAGATCAGCCTCGCCGCGCCTGGCAGACTGCACGGCTTTTCGCGTTCGTCGGGTTCTGGTAGCGTACAACAGATAACCTTCGCATCAGCATAAAAAAATGATCCGCCATCTGCTTATTCTACTTCCGCTGATTATCGCCTTGCCAGGCCACGCGGCCGAGAACAAACCGCCCTGGCTGCAACCTGAAGTACTCAAGGCAGCAGTCGATATTGGTCTCACAGAAGTACAGCTTCCGCAATTTCGAGATGCGATAACCCACCTGGCGCAGAATCAGATCTCTGCCACCAACAAGCTGCTCCGGCAGAATAATATTGCTGATCTGGATCGCAGGTTCACCACCGTAATCAATCGGCAGTTCAAGAAAATGGACCGTGAAATGGCGCAGTTCCTGACACCGACACAGCTGCCGAAATATCAGATTTACCGCGACACTCTGCGGGCGCACATGACCCGTTCAGCGGCCAAAAGGGGGCGCAGCAGCCGCGACTGGGTGAACGAGACTGAAAGAACACTGGACCAGGGTGCGATACAGCATCACTAGTCGCACTTTACTCATGTTTCTCAAACCAAAGGTCGATTAAATCCGTATGACACCCCACATCAGCGCTATCGAGGTCCATGACATCCGCTTCCCGACTTCGCGTTTTCTGCACGGATCAGACGCTATGAATCCTGATCCGGACTATTCTGCCGCGTACTGCATCCTCAGGACGTCAGACGACTCCAACCACGGCTGCGGACTGACGTTCACCATCGGTCGGGGCACCGAGCTCTGTGTGGCTGCAATCCAGGCTTTATCACCCAGGCTTATCGGATTGAATCTGGACGACATCGAGGCGGATCTCGCCGGATTCTGGAAGCGCATGGTCGGCGACAGTCAGCTGCGCTGGTTGGGGCCGGAAAAAGGCGTGGTGCACCTTGCCGCTGCTGCTGTAGTCAATGCCGTCTGGGACCTGCTGGCCAAACGCGCAGGTAAACCTCTGTGGCGATACCTGGCAGATATGTCTCCGGAACAACTGGTCAGCGCCATCGACTTTTCAAACATCCGCGATGTAATGGACGCTGACCGCGCGCTGGAGATTCTTCATCATCAGCGCCCGCACAGAGAAGCTCGTATCGAACAGCTGGCCAGCGAGGGCCACCCCGCTTATACAACCTCAGCAGGCTGGTTGGGCTACCCTGACAAGCAGATCGAGAAACTGGCGCGCGAAGCCGCCGCTGACGGTTGGCAGGCAATCAAAATAAAGGTAGGACGTGATCTGCAGGACGACATTCGCCGCTGCGCTCTGATCAGAAAAATTCTCGGCGAAGACCTGCTCTTAATGATTGATGCCAACCAGGTCTGGGAAGTAGATCAGGCAATTGACTGGATCAAAGCATTAACCCCGTACAGGCCACACTGGATCGAAGAGCCGATCAATCCTGACGATATCCTCGGACACGCAAAAATTAAACAAGCTGTCGCTCCAACTAAAGTGGCCACCGGTGAGCATTGCCACAATCGAATCATGTTCAAACAGTTCTTACAGGCAGATGCCATAGATTTTGTGCAGATTGATGCGTGCCGTCTGGGCGGGGTCAACGAAGTGCTTGCTGTGTTACTGATGGCCGCCGCATATGACAAACCCGTGTGTCCGCATGCAGGCGGTGTGGGCTTGTGCGAATACGTTCAACACCTTTCGTTCTTCGATACCATTGCTGTGTCGGGGGGTGAAAACGGCCAGATGATTGAACATGCCGGCCATCTTCACGAACACTTTCTGGACCCTATCAGAGTCCGTGACGGGCACTATCTGATGCCTGACAAGCCGGGTTTCAGCATTGAGATGTACCCGGACAGCCTGGCCACCTATGCGTATCCGCACGGCAGCGCCTGGCAACAATGAGCCCGACGGACCCGCTTGTAATTGATGCTCACCAGCATTTCTGGCGTCTGGACCGAGGCGATTATGACTGGCTGTCGCCAGACGACGAGGTATTGTATCGAGACTATCTGCCCGCTGAACTTGAACCCATTCTGGCCGCACATCAGATCGATTCAAGCATTGTTGTGCAGGCAGCGCCGAGCCTTGCTGAGACACGATATCTGTTGTCTCTGACGGAGAAATCAAGCGCCATCGCCGGGGTGGTTGGCTGGATTGATATGGCCTCGGCAAACGCCACAGAAGATCTGCAGCAATTATCAGAGCACAATTCTTTCCTCGGCATCAGACCAATGCTGCAGGACATTGAAGATGCGCGCTGGATGCTGCGCGAGTCGCTTCACCCCTGCTTCGAAAAACTACAGAGGCTGCAACTGACCTTTGATGCGTTGGTTCTACCCAAACACCTCCCTCATCTGCTTGAATTGCTGCAACGATATCCGGACATGCAAACCGTAATTGATCACGCCGCAAAGCCGGACATTGCAAGCGGTGACCTGCAGCGCTGGGGTGAAGATATGCAGGCCATTGCCACACAGACACAGGCTCACTGCAAGCTATCCGGTTTAATCACCGAGGCTGGGCCAGGCTGGCGCGAAGATGATATCTATCGTGTTATGGACCGTCTCTACAACTGGTTTGGTCCGCACCGACTCCTCTGGGGCAGCGACTGGCCAGTCTTAAATCTTGCCGGCAACTACGATCGCTGGTGGGCGTGTACTCAAACCTGGCTGCAACAGTTCCCCCTGCAGGAGAGACAACAGATTATGGGCAAAAATGCTGAACGGTTCTATCTGCAGGCGACGGGACAATGACAAAGCGATTAACGGATAAAACCGCGCTGGTTACAGCTGCGGGTCAGGGGATTGGTCGCGCAACAGCGGCTGCGTTTCACGCCAATGGCGCCCGGGTCATTGCAACCGATATCAATTCAGATCTACTGGCTAAACTGCAGGAAGATTTTCCACAGATAATCTGCGAGAAAATGGACGTCACCAGCAACGCGGACGTTTCCGCCGTTGCCGCAAAACACGCGGATATCGACGTTTTATTCAACTGTGCCGGTTTTGTACATCACGGTAACCTGCTCGATACAGACGATCAGGCGCTGGCCGGCTCCTTCGATATCAACGTGACCTCCATGTATCGCACCATCAGACAATGGCTGCCTAACATGATCAAAAAGGGGGGTGGTTCAATCGTCAATATGTCGTCAGTGGCCTCCTCGGTAGCCGGCGTACCCGACCGGTTTGTGTACGGAACAACGAAGGCGGCGGTGGTTGGCCTGACTAAATCGGTCGCGGCTGATTTTGTAAAAAGCGGTGTTCGCTGCAATGCCATCTGCCCGGGCACTGTAGAAACCCCTTCCCTGCATGAACGGATCCAGAGGTTCGATGACCCCGATATAGCACAGCAGAATTTCATTGACCGCCAGCCCATGGGCAGACTCGGTCAGCCTGCAGAGATTGCTGCTCTGGCAGTGTACCTCGCCAGCGATGAATCCAGTTTCACCACCGGCACCATTCACGTCATTGATGGGGGCTGGTCAAACTAGTGTCAGGGCGCTTGAGCGTCTGGCCAAAAGTCTGTACTCTAAATGCGAATGATTCTTATTTGCGATAAAGATGCAAGCTACGCAGACCTTCCTGAACCGCCGCCTCCGCGTCCCACGGAAAGCACTAGAAGCACAACCCAACTGCGCCTGTGAAGAACGCTATTTACTGACCGTGAGTGAAGTACCTGAACTGATCATTCTTGATCAGGCAACAGGCACTAGGATGCGGCGCTTTGATGCGCACATTCTGCGATATCTCGTGACTTCAGGTGCGCTACCAAAGCATTATCATCGAACTGGCACCTATGCCTGCAACAAAAACTTAGTCTGGCATCTTTTTCTTGCTGCCGCTGCAGCCCAGATGTCGTTTACTCAGCTGAGCAGATGAACTTCAAAAAGGAGAACAAATGACTACGATAAAAACTCTTGAGCAGCTGCGTGGCATCATCGGCGAGCCTCATCCGGAGCTTGGTGAGAAAAACATTAACCACATCGATGAATATGCAGAGGCATTCATAGCCCGCAGCCCGTTCATCGTGCTGTCTACTGCTGATGCCCAGGGTCGTGTTGATGCATCGCCAAAAGGCGATGATGCCGGCTTTGTCTATGTCGAAAACAAACAAACCATCGTTATCCCGGACCGACCAGGCAACAAACTCGCTTATGGCCACACAAACATACTGGCAAACCCGAATGTCGGAGTACTTTTTGTCATTCCGGAGACCAACGAAACTCTGCGGGTTAACGGCCAGGCGGAACTGGTCGCAGACAGCGATTTGCTGGAAAAGCTAGCTGCTCGAGGCAAGCCAGCGGTGCTGGCAATCCGGGTCAGGGTGGAGGAATGTTTCTTTCACTGTGGCAAAGCTTTCATACGTTCAGGCTTGTGGAAACCTGACGCGTGGCAGGGTCGACATCGCGTTTCATTCGGCGAAATGTACGCCAGCCGCAAATCCCTCGACAACGCTGTTGCCGAGGCGATTGATCACTCTATCGACGAGGATTATCGGCAGAATTTGTAGCCGGGTGTCAGCCCGCTACTGCAAGCTTGTCGGCAAACTTCACATCATCACGAAACAGCGGTGTGAGCGGCCGACCCATGGCGTATGAATCGAGCACAAACTCACGAATCGCTTCACGCACGGCGCGTTCATCACCGCACTCGCTCAGCAGCTCTTTGAGTAACCCAGCTTCTATTTCAGCCTCAAACTGGCTCTCATATGGACCGACATCCACACCCTCACGGGTTTGAAAATACCAATCTCTGTTGCCGGACAGGAACACTCTCTCTGAGCGAAACCAGACACGTGCCTGTTCGTTACCACGATTTACTTTCATATGGATACTTTCCAACTTCTGACGCCCCGCATGTTAACCCGCTGAACGAGCGTGTCTGTCGAGAGAATGTGGCGTTTGTAAGGATTAAGTGACCACTTGCTCGTCCGTATCCACCTGACTGTCCAGTAACGCATCAATCCGAAGCCCGAGTTTTTCCAGATTTGGAGCAAACATGGGCACAACCAGCTGATCTACACCCAGAGCACTGTAGGCGGCCACGGTTTCGGGGGTTACCGGGTGTTTGTTCGGCCCAACAATGATCTTGATATCATCCAGGCGGCGCCCTTCATTGGCCAGCTCGCCTTCGAGATCTGGCAGCCGATCTTCCAAACCCTGGGGCGTAAGATCGTAGCCATACCAGCCATCTCCCTGCCGGGCCACCCGGCGCAGCGCAGCGGCACTTTCACCACCGAAATAGATCGGCGGATGCGGATTCTGCACAGGTTTCGGGTTGAAGTGACACGCCGTCAGCGTCTGGGTTGCACCGCTGAACTGGGTGATCCCGGGCGCCCAGAGCGCTTTCATCAGATCAATGTACTCACTGCAAAGACGACCACGCTGATGAAAGTCTACGCCGAGGTTATCCATTTCTTCCTTCAACCAGCCGACACCAACGCCAAAATCAACCCGGCCGCCGGATAGAAAATCGACGTCGGCAACCATCTTCGCGGTATATACCGGCTGTCTCTGGGGTACCAGTGCAACACCCGTTCCCAGACGAATTTTTTCTGTATGAGCCGCTATGTAGGTAAGCGCGGTGAAAGGATCCAGCAATCCTTCAGGATCACCTGGCATACGTCCATTTTCGCTGTAGGGATAGGTTGAGGCGTACTCCGGGAAAAACAGCACATGTTCCGGCATCCAGATTCCGTGGATACCCTTGGCCTCCAGCAACTGCGTCGAATCTCGTATATAGCTCACGGGCGTGTGTGAACTGAATGCCATGGCTACACTTAATTTCATAAATCTGCTCCTAACTCGTTACAATGGCGTTTTTTCCGGCGAGTGCATCTTGTCAGCAATTTCCAACCGCAAAGCAGCAGCATCAAATGCCGTAGTGTCAGACGACGCCGAACGACTTATTCTCGTCGATGAACGTGACGAACCTGTTGGCTACCTCAGCAAAGCGGCCTGTCACGATGGTGACGGTATCTTACACCGCGCTTTTTCGCTGTTTATATTTAATTCACAAGGACAGCTCCTGATACAGAAACGCGCGTCCGGCAAGCGCCTGTGGCCAGGCTTCTGGTCAAATTCCTGCTGCTCTCACCCCCGCGAGGGTGAATCCATGGAAGTTGCCGTTGTGCGGCGCTGTGAGCAGGAGCTGGGATTCAGCACTGCGCTTACTTATCTGTACAAATTCAGCTATCAGGCCAACTACAAGGACCTTGGCAGCGAGCATGAACTCTGTTCTGTCTACGTCGGCTTTTTTGACGGCGAACCGAACCCGAACAACACAGAGATTGATGCCTGGCGCTGGGCGGATCCCAGTGAGCTGGACGGTGTTCTGGCAGATCCCTCAGAACCCTTTACGCCGTGGTTCAGGCTGGAATGGGATCGACTCAACACGGAATTTGCTGATGCCTTACCTGCGCGCTCATAACCAAAGCTGTAAGCATCCCGGACTGCTCGATATTCCGGTGCAGCGCAGTTAGAATGCGCGTCGCAGCCTTTGCAGCATTAGTTCTGCTCAACCCCCTTAGGAGAATGCATGGCGCGTCCTAACAGCCATAGTTCGAACACCAACAGTGGTATTGGCATCAGCGGCTTCGCCAGCTACCTGCCACCCCACCGCGTGCAGCTGGCACACTGGTGCCAATGGACCGGCGACCAGTTCGACAAGATTCGTAACGTTGTCGGCAACAGCTTCCGCATGCGCGGTGCCAACGAAAACGCGTACACCATGGCTGCCACTGCTGTATTGCGACTTATTAAACAGTATGACATCGACACCAGTCAGATCGGATTTCTTGGTCTGGGCACAGAATCCAGCACAGACAATTCAGCCGGCGCTGTCATCGTTAAAGGTATGGTGAATCAGGCTTTGATCGACCTGGGACAGGCGCCCATCAGCCGCGCCTGTGAAGTCCCGGAATTTAAACACGCGTGCCTCGGCGGTGTATACGCCATGAAAGCAGCAACACGGTATCTGGCCACTGATGGCCGCGATCGTATTGCCATTGTGGTCTGTTCCGATATCGCTGAATACGAGCGTGCCTCCAGTGGCGAACCCACCCAGGGTGCCGGCGCTGTGGCGATGCTTATCGAACCCGAGGCAAAGCTGCTGAGTGTTGATCTGGAAACCAGCGGCAGCGCTTCAGCTTACCGGGGTCCGGATTTCCGCAAGCCTTTTGTACGTTTCATGGGCCAGACCCAGGGGCCATACCTGCAACCACGGGATTTCCCCGTGTTCAACGGCAAATACTCAACTACCTGTTACATCGACGAAGTTCTCGCTGCAGCACGGGATCTGTTTGGCCGCGTTAAACAGAAGCCCAGTGTTTTCATGCGCAGCATGGTGGCCAGTTTTCTGCACCGGCCATATCAACGCATGGCAGAAACCGGGCTTGCTTTTACTTTCCTGCTGGCCCTGGCGCTTGGCGACGCGGATGATCAGCAGGAGTTGTTGCTTTATGCCCACGGCGCCGATGTTGACCCCGACCAGCTGATCAGCGAATTGACCACAGAGACAGACGTTTATCGACTGGTTGAGGAAGGCAATATCAGCGAAGAGCTGTTCCCCACATCCAGCAAGACGGCTAAACACTTTCGCACCACCGACCGCTTCGGTGAGTTAATGACTGCGATGGGCGAACAGGAAATGAAAGAAGTCGGCAACCTGTACACTGCCTCCCTGCCCGCGTGGATGGCCGCCGGGATGGAGCACGCATTGCGCCACCGCATGGATGTGACCGGCAAAAGCATTCTGACCATTGGTTATGGTAGTGGTGATGCCGCTGAAATTATTCCGATGACCTTTGTCGAAGGCTGGCAGGATGCTGCTGGGAAAATAGCTTTTTCCTCCAGCCTGGAAAATTCCAACGACCTGATTGAATCCGACTATATCAGGCTGCATGATGCTGACGATATAGCTCTAACAACAAATATAAGCGGTGTATTCCAGATTGACCACGTTGGCCAGGGCAACATCAGCCACGATAATCGTGGCATTGAGTATTACAAACTGACCAGTTGAATTAACGGGTCGTCTGAGCCATAGACTTTGGCTTCGGCGCGGATACGGAGGCGGTCGCCTGCGTGAACTGGTCGAACCAGGCATCTGCATCCATCTGCAGCCTGGCACGCATGCCTTTTTTGATCTGCGCAAGCCCATTTTCTGGAAACGTCGCCAGGCGCTCGCATAGCGCCGTCGCTGTAGCCAGCACCTGATCGTCCGGTACGCTCTGTTGCGCAAAGCCGAGTTCAACCAGACGCGGTCCGGTCTGGCGATCTCCTACCAGTACCAGTTCAGCCATCGCTGCCTCACTGTGGCGCAGACTCAACCAGGCCAGGTTGTAAGGTGCAGCCATACCGATCTGTGCCTCACCCACCTGCAGGAACGCAGTTTCTCCCACGATCAGCAGATCACAGGCGATAGCCAGCGCAGCGCCACCATTGATGGCATACCGTTCCAGAGCACCAACAATTGGTTTACGACAGTTAAACAGACTTCGATGTGCTCCTCGCCAGATCTGCTGAAATTCACCCACCCAGGCGGGTGGTGGCTCTTGATTGAAAGATTTGAGATCCAGGCCGGAACAGAACGCGCCATCAGCCCCACGTAACAGTATGACCCGGACATCATCCAGCGCATCCAACTCTGCAAGCCGAGCGGCCAACCCAAGCCCGAGCGGGCCGTTGATGGCATTTTTACGCTCTGGCCGGTTCAACACAACTTCAGCCCAACCATCGTGGATAATCGCTTCAACCGCTTCCTGTCCAGCATTCTGTGCTGACATACACCCCTCCTAAATCAACAACCAGATCCCACTCACAACCAGGATCATCCCAAGCACTTCGCGACGATGCAAACGTTCCCCCAACAACCACACAGAGGTTATAACGGTGAACAGCAGCTCAATCTGACCCACCGCTCGTACGATACCGGCATTCTGCAATGTCATGGCGGTAAACCAGCCCGCCGAAGCCACCATACCAATCACCCCAACCCAGAGCGCAACCCGCCATGCGGCCAGCGCTCTGCTGATCTGGCCAGGCTCACGCAGGCGCAGGTAGCTACCCATAATCAGTGTCTGCAAAGTCACCGCTACCAGCAGTGTGAGGCCGGCTCGCTGCAGAACAGTACCATCATCTAACGAAAGACTTGCGCCGCGAAAACCAATCGCGGATATGGCGAAGCCGGCACCGGCAGCCAGGCCAAGCCACATCGCTCTGTTGGGTTTCAGCAGGTCTGCCAGGCCGATCCGACCTGACAACAACACCACCCCCACCAGGCTCAGGCAGATGCCTGCAACCACCCAGAGGCTGACAGTATCGCTGAGGATAACCAGCCCGAATAACGCCGCCTGAGCCGCTTCAGTTTTGGAATAGGCCGTGCCCACCGCAAAGTTGCCTGTTGTAAACGACTGCAGCAGACAGGCGGTAGCCATAATCTGCGCCACTGCACCGGTGAGCACGTAGAGCCAGAACTGGGTATTCAGCCCGGCAATCTGTCCATCCCACAGCCACAGCCCATACACCCAGGCAAACGGCAGGGCATAGAGAAATCGGACATACGTCGCACCATTGACCGACAGAGCACCGGTTAAACGTTTCTGCAGCAGAGACCGGACGTTCTGCAGAAACGCTGCAACCAGCGTAATGCCCAGCCACAGCTCCATCAGGCCGCCGCCAGGGCTTTGACCCGGTCAGGCCGATTGGTCAGATAGATAAAGCGCCCAAGCAATGCAGCCGCTGCAATCGCCAAGCCGACAATCAATCCAACCCAGTAGCCATACACACCGTAATCAAGCGATTCAAAGTAACCGAAGCCCAGGGTCCAGGAGACAGGGAAGGCAATAAACCAATAGCTCAGGACCGCAATCAGGAAAGGCCGACGGGTATCTTTAAATCCTCGCAGCACGCCCATAGCGGTAGCCTGTAAGTCATCAAAGGGTTGATAAATGGCGACAAAAATCATCAATTGAGCAGCCAGCGCCACAACCGCAGCTTCGGTACTGTACCAGGAGGCAATCAGATCGCGGCCGAAGACGAGAATCAATGCTGCAGACAGCGCAAACAATAATGATGTGCCGAGAGCTACCCAGCCACTGATCCGGGCAGCGTCGAGATCACCCGCACCTACATTGGTACCTACCCTTATCGACGCCGCCATACCCAGGGCGTAAGGCACCATAAACGCAAGCGCGCCTACGTTGCTGGCGATCTGATGCGCAGCTATGGCGTCCACACCTAATCGTCCAATCATCAGAGTCAGGGAGGAAAACAGGGAAAACTCGAGAAAGATTGCCAAACCGATCGGCACACCCAGAACGACCAGGCGACGAATAGTGCCAAAGTCCGGCCAGGAGAAGCGTGCGTAAAACCCCGCCTGCGCAATGCGCGAAAAGCGCACGACAAGCAACATCGCCAGCAGTTGATACACCAGGGCGATCACAGTGGCCCAGCCGCAACCCTCACCACCCATGGGTGGCACACCATATCCGCCGTAAATGAACCAGTAGTTGAGTGGCAACTTCAGCAACAGCGCAGAGGCGGTGATCAGCAGTGCAGGCACCGTCCATCCCGAACCTTCACAGAGATAGCGTAGACAGTAGTAAAACAATGCAGGGATGACGCCCCAGCTCATCGCCAGCAGATAGGCCCGGGTGACGGGCAATGCTTCTGGATCAACGCCTATTAAATGATAGATAGGATCCAGATTGCGGAAGACAAAAACCAGCACAATGCCACCAACAAGTGCTATCCACATCGCCTGGCGGACAGTTTCCCCGCCAGCTTCCAGCCGACCGGCGCCGCGCAATTGAGACACCGTAGGTGTGATCGCCATGACAACACCAGACACCAGAAACATCAGCGGCCAGAACACCACCGTGCCAAGCGCAACACCCGCCAGTTCTACGGAGCTGACACGGCCGGCCATAATTGTATCAGCGAGGCTGAAACCCATTTGCGCCAGTTGCGTTAACACCAGCGGTAGCGCCAGCCGAAACAAGCGCATGAACTCGGCAGAATAGATGTTCAACAAACGGTGTCCGCTGGCAGGCTGTAATCAAAAGACGGGCATTGTAACCTGCTGCACAGACGCTATGCTCCCCAGTAAATAAGAATCATTATCATTGACATAGCATAGTGTTAACGCCTTATTGATAGGTAAGGCCTATGATCACCATTCAGACAATCAAATAGCCAGCGCCGCCTGAAAGCATATACTTATGCCAGGTCACTTAATTGTTTGACTCGCGAGAAACACAAACCCACTCACTAATGGAGTTCCAACCCTATGGACTTAAAGGACAGCAATACTTTGCAGAACCTGAAAGACGCCTTTGCCGGTGAATCTCAGGCCAACCGACGCTATCTCTACTTTGCAGCAAAGGCAGACGTCGAAGGCGAAAATGATGTTGCCGCTGTATTCCGTTCAACCGCTGAGGGTGAAACGGGCCACGCCCACGGTCACCTGGAGTACATGGAAGCAGTTGGCGATCCAGCTACCGGCTTACCCATCGGTAACACAGGCGACAACCTGAAAGCCGCTATCGCAGGCGAGACCCACGAGTACACGGATATGTATCCGGGTATGGCCTCTACCGCGCGCGATGAAGGTTTCGACGAAATCGCGGACTGGTTTGAAACTCTGGCTAAAGCTGAGCGTTCACACGCTAACCGCTTCCAGAAAGCCCTGGACGCAATGGCGTAACCACGTTACGCACATCGGAGCACTCCGATGTTGCACCTGAAGGGCTCGCAAGCGAGCCCTTCTTTATACCGCTCATTATGGGTTTTTCCACCGCTCCGGAAAAACCAAACAAACTAGAAGGATAGATCATGCGCGAAGGCAGTTTAGAAGCCCCTAATCGCCAGCCACTGGATTGGCGCAGCGACGAGTTTTACGACAAAGAAAATTTGTACACAGAACTCGAACGAGTCTTCGACATCTGCCACGGATGCCGCCGCTGCGTCAGCTTGTGCGATTCTTTCCCGACCCTATTTGACCTGGTCGATGAATCTGACACATTTGAAGTCGACGGCGTCGACAAAGACGACTACATGAAAGTGGTCGATCAGTGTTTCCTGTGCGATCTCTGCGCAGAAACGAAATGCCCTTATCTGCCCCCACACGAGTGGGCGGTAGACTTTCCCCATCTCATGCTGCGCGCTAAGTCGTACAAATTCAAAGAAAAAGATACCAAATGGCGCGATCGGTTAATCACCTCAACCGACCCGATCTTCGACGCCATTTCTGTTCCCGGGGTTGCCCAGGCTGCCAATGCTGCAGCTAAATCCCCTACTCTGCGCAAACTTGGTGAACAGGCCATAGGCATACATGCAGAGGCACCCCTGCCGCATTTTGAAGCCAAGCCGCTGACCAAGCGCATTGCACAGCACCACAGCGCCGGTCAATCACCTGTCAGCACGGACCGCACCACGGGCAAAGTCGCCATCTATGTCACCTGCTACGGCGACCATAACGAGCCGCAGGTCGTCGAGGATATGATTGCCGTGCTGCAGCACAACGGCATAAGCGTGAAAATCCTGCAGGATGCAAAATGTTGTGGCATGCCGAAACTGGAGCTGGGCGATCTGCATAAGGTGGCCAGTTTAAAAGATGCCAACCTGCCCACCTTCCTCGCAGCTATCGATGAGGGTTATGACATTATCGCGCCGATTCCTTCCTGTGTGCTGATGTACAAACAGGAACTGCCGCTGATGTTCCCCGAAGATGAGAATATCGCTAAAGTCAAAGCGCACTTTTTTGATCCGTTTGAATATCTGATGCTGCGTCACAAAGCGCAGCTGGTGAAGACCGACTTCAGTCACAGTCTTGGCAAAGTGGCATACCACGTAGCCTGCCATCAGCGTGTGCAGAATTTCGGCATGAAAACCCGCGACTTCCTGAAACTCATTCCAGATACGGACGTTACCGCCATTGAACGTTGTTCAGGCCATGACGGAACCTATGCGGTGAAAGAAGAAACCTACGAAAAAGCCATGAAAATTGCGCGACCGGTGGTCCGTCGGGTAACCGAAGCGCAGCCGGATACCTTTGGCTCTGACTGCCCCATGGCTGGCCGCCTGATTGCCCATGGCATGGAAGGTGAGCAGGAACCCCAACACCCTCTCTCTATGGTAAGAAAAGCTTATGCAATCTAACGCAAAACTGGCACGTGGCGACTTATGGTCGCTGGAAGAATACTCGGAAAAACGCAGTGAATTCCGTACACAGGTACTCGCCCACAAGAAAAATCGTCAGGTACGCCTGGGTGAGCACGCCACTCTGTATTTTGAAGACGCCCTCACCATGAAGTATCAGGTGCAGGAGATGTTGCGCATCGAGAAAATATTCACGGGCCCTGAAATAGAAGAAGAGCTTGGCGCCTATAACCCGCTTATCCCTGACGGAAGCAACTGGAAAGCCACCTTCATGATTGAATACCCGGACGCAGAGGAACGACGCGTTGCGTTAACCAGGATGCCGGGGATCGAGCACAAAGTATGGGTAAAAGTTGGCGATAACAGCAAAGTGTACGCCAATGCTAACGACGACCTGGAACGATCCAATGAAGAAAAAGCATCTGCCGTGCACTTCATGCGTTTTGAACTCGACCCAGCCAGTATCTCCGACGCCAAAAACGGTGCAACCATTTCAATGGGCATCGACCACGACGCCCTGCCGTACAGTATTGAGGTCAGTGCCGAGACCGCAGCAAGTCTCACGGCGGATTTTGCCGGCTAGGTCCAGCTAGGCTAGAAGTTCCTGCGCCGCGGCTTTCTTCAGCACGGCGCCAAGTTCCTCCAGCAACGCTGTCCGTGTTGACGTTGTACGCCAGCACAAGCCAACTATCCGATGTGGTGGCTGACCTTTAAACGGGATATATCTCACGCCGCTGCCTTTATGAACCGCAAGTTTTGGCATCAGAGTAATACCTGCATTAGACGCAACCATCTGTCGCAGTGTTTCAAGACTGGTGGCACGAAAACTGGTGTTTTCTACGGCTTGATGAGCGTTACAGACATCAAGCGCCTGATCACGCAGACAGTGTCCGTCTTCAAGCAGCAATACTTCCTCATTTTCCAGATCAGCCAGTGACACAGAAGTCTTTTTCGCCTTTGCGTGGTTTTTTGACGCTGCAAACAGGAAAGGTTCGTTGTACAGAGGCAGCTCAGTAAGGCCATCATCATCCAACGGTAGCGCAAGAATAATAGCGTCTAAATCACCTTGTTTGAGCATCCGTGTAATCTGAGCCGTTTGGCCCTCGGTAAGTTGCAGACGCAGATTGGGAAAGGCTCGACGCATCGGGCTGAGGATTTTAGGCAGCAGGTAAGGGGCGATTGTCGGAATAATGCCCAACCGGAAATCGCCACCAAGCGGATCACGATACTGCTCCGCCATACTGGTCAACGTGTTTACTTCGCGCAGGATTTTCTGCGCCTGTTGCACTATCTGTTCACCTGCCGGGGACAGCATCACCTGACGATTGGTCCGTTCAATCAGCGTCACATCCAGCGTTTCTTCCAGCTTTTTCAGCTGGGTAGACAGCGTTGGCTGACTGACAAAACAGGCTTGTGCCGCACGACCGAAATGTTTGTGCTCTGCTACTGCAACCAGATAGCGTAAATCCCGAAGGTTCATGGTGTGTTCCGCGCGTTTGTTGGCGGCCAATGTACTAAAAAACAGGCGCCAGGATCAGCCTAATTGCTGAACTTAAATCTCAGCAGACAGGCTGTATCACCTGCGTCGGTGAATACCCTGGGTCAGTTTTGCGCTGAGCTTACGGCCGGCAGCATAAGCAGCGGCTGCCACCATCGGGTTGCGGGTTACGGCAAATGCTGCTGCCGCAAAACCACCACCAAGCACCCACGAGTGTAATTGCGGACTGCGAGCCTCACCGGAGGTTGCACGGGTGACCGTATGTTCACAGTTATTCGTCAACAGATTGTAGCCGCGTCCGCTGTCCAGGTGATGATGCACACGCGAGACTCGCCTGTGCCGCTCGGTGACGCCGGGGCTTGAGATATACATGCGTTTGCCAGCACGAAACTCACGTTCCGAACAGACGTGTTCGCCGCGAAACGGCGTGTTATGCAACACCCGTCCGCCACCCAGGGCAACGCCACGATGCATCACCAGTCCTTTGCGTCGAGAGACAATGTCTCCGGGTCGCGCATACGCCATCTTCATCTCCAGGGCTAAACTCGCAAAAACTCCCTCAGGCCTGTTCCAGCCTGTTCAGAAAAGCTCTGCACGAACTGTTCCAAAACTTAACCCACTGATTTTATTGAATATTCACGGTAAAGCTGCGGCCCAACCTGTCAATTTCATGGTCAGGCTGGCTAATTGTTGGTGATCTTTTCCGCTACTGACTTTTTTGCACCATGTAGTCGATTGCCGCTGCCAGATCTTTATCACTGCAGTCAAAACACATACCCCTTGGCGGCATTGCCGGCGGAATGCCTTCAATGGTTGTGGACAGCAGCAGATCGGGACCTTTTGCAATGCGTGGCGCCCAGGCTTCTGCATCACCTGTTTTTGGTGCCCCGCTCAGCCCCGGTGTGTGACATGAGAAGCAATAATTCTGGTAAATCTGTTCGCCCGGGTGCACCGATTCAGCTGCCACATTTTCCTCAACTGAAGTCTGTGTTGTGTTTGCACTGACATTGGATGTTGCTGGCGCTTCCGCCTGGCCGCATGCCAGGGAAAAGAGCCCCAGACCTGCAATCGCCCCCCATCTGACAAGGTTTATACCCGATACTGTTAATTTCATCGCTTTCTTCATGTACTCCTGGTGTCCTGTTCGTCCAGCTGAAAGCCATCCGCGTCCTGCCAGACAGGAAACGACGTCCGCAACGACAATAAGGTTGCGGGATTCAGCGACACTGAGATGATATCAGCAACCTCCAGTTGTTCAGCTAGAATTTCGCCGTCCGGTGCATATATTCCGCTGCCACCCGCATAAACAACCCCGTTACCATCCGTGCCCACACGATTGACACCGGCCACAAACGTCTGATTTTCAATGCTTCGAGCGCGCAGCAGCGTGTTCCATGCACTCTGTCGTGCTGCAGGCCAGTTGGCGACACACACCATCAGATCATAGTCATTGGTATTGCGCAGCCATACAGGAAAGCGCAGGTCATAACAGACACTGGCGAGCACCCGCCATCCCTTTACCTCAAATATCAACCGATTCTCACCAGCACTGTAATGCTGGTGTTCGTCCGCCATGCGAAAAAGATGGCGTTTGTCGTAGTGGTGCAGCGCTCCAGTGGGGTCAGCACACAGGAAGCGATTGTAGTAGCGGCCCGCATCGCTGATCACAACACTGGCGCAGATGTGCTTCTGTATTTCCGCTGCTTTGTCACGCAACCAGGTCACCGCTTCACCCTGCATGGTCTGAGCTACCTCTTCACTTGCCATGGTGAAGCCTGTGGAAAACATCTCAGGCAATAGAACCAGATCGGTGTTGTCAGGAACCTGTTGCAGCAATTGGGAAAACAGGTTCAGGTTAGCACCGCAGTCATGCCAGCTGACTTCACTTTGTATCAGACTCAAAGTCAGAGGCTGCATAATATTTCTCCAGCGCGAGCAAGGGTGGCATCATCTTTAGCAAAACAGAACCGTAACAGCGACTTCGGCGCGCAGCTGCGATCTTCATAAAACACTGAGACAGGTATAGAAGCCAGTTTCAACTGCTCGGTCCATCGTTTGGCCAGCTCAACGTCCTGCGCAGCGCTCAACGCTGAATAATCAAGCAGCTGGAAATAGGTACCTGCACTGGGCTGCCAGGTGAATTTTGAACCTTGCAGCTGACCCAGGAAATAGTCGCGCTTGCGCTGATAAAAATCGGGCAGTTGGCGGTGATGCTGTGGATGAGTGTTTAAAAAGTCCGCCAGACCAAGCTGCACCGGCGTGTTTACTGTGAAATTCACAAACTGATGTATGCGCCGAAATTCAGCACTGAGGTCCGGTGGCGCGACGCAATACCCCACCTTCCATCCCGTCACGTGGTAGGTCTTGCCAAAAGACGACACCACAAAGCTGCGCTCATACAAGTCTGGATATCGACACATACTCAGGTGGGCCTGACCATCAAACACAATGTGCTCGTAAACCTCGTCCGCGAGAATATAAAAATTGTGCTTTTGTGCCAGCTCACGCAAGGCGGCAATATCCGCTTCCCCACAGACCGCCCCGGTGGGATTGTGTGGCGTGTTGATGATAATCAGGCGGGTCTTGTCGGACACCTTTGCTGCCACCTGATTCCAGTCAATCTGAAAGTCGGGTGCTGACAACGGTATGTGGATTGTGTGACCTCCCTGCAGGGCAACAACAGGTGCATAGCTGTCATAGGCCGGATCAAAAACAATCACTTCATCACCAGGCCGCACAACAGCTGCAATGGCGCAGAACAAAGCTTCAGTAGCCCCGGCCGAAATAGTGACCTCGGTATCCCCATCAACCTGCGCACCATACAGATCAGCCACTTTATCGGACACGGCATGGCGTAAAGAATCAACACCAATCATCGGCGGATACTGATTAAAGCCATGGGTCATATAGTGCGTAACTCGATCCAGCAACGCTTCGGGACCATCAAAATCCGGGTATCCCTGGGATAGATTAAGGGCCTGATGCTGCGCTGCCAGACCACTCATCACACTGAAGATGGTGGTACCGACGTCGGGCAATTTACTGTCCAGCCTGAGACTCACGATGGGCTTGTATCCGCTGCAAAATCGAGGCGAATACTGGCACACCCAGCCTGAGGCGCAAGCGCCTGGCAGCTGTAACTGACTCTTAATATCAAAATATTTTGATATTAAGGCCTCAGCCCTGTTAGGATGCGCCGCTTCTGCCATTCACGCACCCTGTTTTTTCTATTTTGCAGACCCTTTTTTCACGGACCGACATTGCACGCATACCCGCTGAAACAGCGGCGGTCGATGTTGTGGGCCTGTCAAAAGCACTGGGCGATGAGTTACGCACCCAGATTCTTGCGGTACTGGCACAGAATTCATTTGCGGTGCTGGAACTCTGCAGGATCTTCGACAAGCCTCAGCCCGCTCTCAGCCACCATCTGAAGAAACTGGCTGACGCAGCCCTGGTGACCAAACGACAGGAAGGTACCAGCGTTTTTTACCAGCGCGCTCGCGCAGATGATCCTTTCACCCGGGCGGCATTTACCTGTATCGACAGCCAGCTGCTGCCGGACCAGTTGCGTCACAACGTGCAACAGATTTACCAGCTGAGGGTGCAGCGATCTGAACACTTCTTCGCCCATCAGGCGGACGCGCTGGCCCAGCAGACGGCCCTGATCTGTAATCCAGAGGTTTATATCAATACGGTGTTGGACTGTTTGCATAACTACAGTCAGCTGCCGGTACAGCATGCTCTGGAAATTGGTCCGGGCAGCGGCGCGTTGATGCGGGCTCTGGCACCCCTGTGCAGGAAAGTCACCGGCATAGACAACGCCGCAGAAATGCTGAGCGAAACAGGCCGCAATCTGCACGACATCGACAACGTCACTCTGCTGGAGCAGGATTTTTCCGCTCTGCAGAGCACCGAGACTTTCGATCTGATGGCCGCAGCCATGGTGCTGCATCACATGCCCGCGCCTGCGGAATTTTTCAAAAAAGCCCGCACGCTGCTGCGAGATCAAAGTCTGCTGGTGGTCGCCGAACTGTGCCGCCACGAGCAAACCTGGGTCAGTGAGCTGTGTGCTGACATCTGGCTCGGCTTTGAGACAGCTGACTTAAACCGTTGGGCGCAGGAGGCTGGCTTCACGCCCGTTCATCAACAGTTTCTCGCTCAGCGAAATGGTTTTCGCGTTCAGGTGTGTGCATTTGCACCCACCCCTCACCTTTTCACTCAACCTGACCACCCCTAACCTGAAAAAAGGAATCTGACATGACCGACTATAAAGTCGCTGATATATCGCTGGCTGAATATGGCCGCAAAGAAATTTCCATGGCCGAAGCTGAAATGCCTGCGCTGATGTCTTTACGCAACGAGTATATGGATCAACAGCCTCTGGCTGGCGCCAGAATTATCGGCTGTATCCACATGACCATTCAAACTGCGGTATTGATCGAAACGCTCACCGCCCTGGGTGCAGAAGTGCGCTGGTCGTCATGTAACATTTTCTCGACGCAGGACCACGCTGCAGCAGCCATGGCAGAAAGCGGCGTCCCGGTATTTGCCTGGAAAGGTGAAACCGAAGAAGAATATGAATGGTGCATTCGGCAAACCATTCTGAAAGATGGCAAACCCTGGGATGCGAATCTTCTGCTCGATGACGGCGGCGACCTGACCCAGATCATTCACAACGATTATCCGCAGATGCTTAAAACCATCCACGGCATCAGCGAAGAAACCACAACAGGTGTTCACCGTCTGCTGGAAATGATGCGCGAAGGTCAACTGAAAGTACCCGCCATCAACGTCAACGATGCCATCACCAAATCGAAAAATGACAACCGTTATGGTTGCCGCCACAGCTTGAACGACGCAGTAAAAAGAGCAACCGACATGCTGATGGCTGGCAAGCGCGCACTGGTTGTCGGCTATGGTGACGTGGGCAAGGGATCAGCTCAGAGCTTACGTCAGGAAGGTATGATTGTTCGCGTCGCCGAAGTCGACCCGATCTGCGCCATGCAGGCGTGTATGGATGGCTATGAAGTCGTTTCTGCTTATAAAAACGGCATCAATACCGGCCGCACCGAAGATATAGATATGCGCCTGATGCAGGACACTGACCTGATTGTGACCTGCACCGGCAACGCGGACGTCTGCGACGCTGCCATGTTGCAAACCATCAAATCCGGTGCAGTGGTCTGTAACATCGGCCATTTCGATAACGAGATCGATACCGCCTATATGCGCGAGAACTGGCGCTGGGACAAAGTCAAAGACCAGGTTCACCAGATCTTCCGTTCTGACGATCGATTTGACTACATCGTGTTACTGTCCGAGGGTCGACTGGTTAATCTGGGCAATGCCACAGGCCATCCGTCGCGTATTATGGATGGCTCATTTGCCAACCAGGCGCTTGCACAAATGCACCTGTTTGAGCAGGCCTGGGCAGACCAGCCTGAAAATCAACGAGCACCGATCACCGTCGAAGTTCTTCCCAAGAAACTGGATGAAGAAGTTGCAGCCCTGATGGTCAAAGGGTTCGGCGGCATGGTTACGCAACTTACCGACACTCAGGCGAAGTACATTGGTGTCACCACCGAAGGGCCATTTAAACCGGACAGCTACAAGTACTGATTACGTACTGACGCTTTATCCACTGAGGAGCGCACAAGACCATGCAGTCACTGCAGAACATCATCGAACTGCTGGATCTTACCGAGATAGAGCAGAACCACTATCTGGCCACCAGCCCCAACGAAGGCTGGCAGCGGGTTTATGGTGGCCAGGTGATCGGTCAGGCGTTAGTCGCGGCGTCACGAACCGTTGAAGAAAGTCGCCATGCACATTCACTGCATGGCTATTTTCTGCGTGCCGGAGACACTTCGATTCCGATCCTCTACAAGGTGGATCGCATTCGTGACGGGCGCAGCTTTACTACCCGAAGCGTAGTGGCGATCCAGCGGGGCGAAGCCATCTTCACAATGTCCATATCATTTCAGGTCGACGAAGAAGGCCTGTCACATCAGTTCCCCATGCCTCAAACCCCGGCGCCGGAAACCCTCATCGATGAGAGTGAGTTACGCGCTGAGCAGGCCAAAGACTGGCCGGAGGAGTTTCAGGATTCCTTCAGCAGCATGTCACCGATACAGATGCGCCCGGTAGACCCGCTTGATCTGATGAATCCAGCGCCGGCACCACCTTCGCAGATGTGCTGGATGCGTACCCGGGAAGCATTGCCCGATGATCAGAGGCTGCACCAGTGTGTGCTGGCCTATCTATCGGACTGGTCGCTGCTGGATACCGCAACCCGGCCTCATGCAATCAGCTTCATGCAGGATAATGTGCAGATGGCGAGCCTTGATCACGCCATGTGGTTTCACCGACCTTTTCGAGCGGATGAATGGCTGCTGTACGCCCAGGACAGCCCTGCCGCCAGCGGCTCAAGAGGCTTTAACCGTGGCCTGATTTATAACCAGGCCGGTGATCTGGTGGCTTCCACAACCCAGGAAGGGCTGATGCGGATGCACAGTTCACCCCGCCAGCCCAGCCAGTAAACTCGATCCGGATCGGGCCAATCTATTGGTGATAGCCGGCTATACAATACCCCGCCGCACTGGGATAATGGCGGGCTTTGCGTGTGCAATATTGTGTGCGTTGTACTTCTTTTAGAGGATCTCTTTTAATGGCGGATGTAAACGCAATAGCGGCGTCGGTTGAATCGCTCAAGCAACATTTTGAACAGCATAATTATATCTGCAGCGATCAGATTGCGACTGCGGTATACCTGGCTTTTCATCTGAACAAACCCATCCTGATCGAAGGTCCGCCCGGTGTGGGCAAAACAGAGCTGGCCAAAACCACCGCTGAAATGTTTGCGCTGCCAATGATCCGCTTGCAGTGTTACGAAGGCCTTGATGAAGCCAAAGCGATCTACGAATGGAAATACGGTAAGCAGCTGCTGTATACCCAGGTTTTGAAAGAAGCATTGGACGAGGTGCTGGATGGGGCCAAAGGTTTCACCCAGTCGGTGAAGCGCCTGCACGAATTTGGCGACATCTTTTTCTCTGAAGAGTTTCTCGAACCCCGCCCGTTGATGAAAGCCCTGCAGGAAGACGATGGCTGTGTTCTGCTGATTGACGAGATTGATAAGTCTGATCACGAATTTGAATCGATGCTGCTGGAAATTCTGTCGGATTTCCAGATTTCGATTCCCGAAATTGGCACCATCAAAGCAAATAAAGAACCACCCATGGTGTTTCTGACTTCCAACAACACCCGGGAAATTTCCGACGCCTTAAAACGACGCTGTCTGCACCTGTATATTCCTTTCCCGGATATCGATCTGGAGCAACGTATTATTCACGCAAGGGTGCCCGAGGTGCCAGAAGAGCTGCGTCGTCAGATGGTTGAGTTCATCCACGAATTGCGCGGCCTGGACCTGAAAAAGGTACCTGCCATCTCTGAGACTATCGATTGGGCCCGCACTCTGCTGCTGCTGCACACCGAGTCGCTGGAGCCTAAACTGGTGAAAGATACGCTGAACGTCATCCTGAAATTCCAGGAAGACATCGAAAACGTTGAAGCCGAACTCACCTCCATCACCAACAAAATTCGTAAGTAGCCTGGCCGTGAGATAGAACATGGAACGCGAGCTCACCAATTTCATTCGCGCCCTGCGCATGGCAGATGTACGCGTTTCTACCGCGGAAACGCTGGATGCGATGAATACCCTCGAGCTGGTGGGTTATCGCGACCGCGAGTTTCTGAAACACTCGCTGTCCCTGGTGTTGCCTAAAACAGCTGATGAAAAAGAAACCTTTGACCGCTGTTTTGACGAGTTTTTCACTTTTGAAGAACTCAGTGGCGAACGCGACAGCACAGAGGCTGATACACAGGGCGAAGCCGGCGAAGATGCGGATGGCGAAGGCGGTGAAGGCAGCGGTGGTCAACGTCCACCGGGAGAACCTGCCAGCGGCAGGAAGAAAAAGAGCAAAGCCAAAAAGCCCAACAATCTCTATGAGGAAGAACCCGAAGAGGATCTGGGCCCCGGCGAGATGAGTGAAGCCAGCGGCGCGCTGTCGCAGCTGCTGATGTCCAACTCTAAAGTAGATCTGACCGTGGCAATGGCCAAGGCTGGCGAAGCCATTGGCGTGCGTGATATCAAAATTTTTACCCAGAAGGGTTTGTACACCCGGCGCATCATGGACGAAATGGGACTGGCTGATCTCAACCAGGAGATCAGCACTCTGCGCGAGGCGCCTTCTGTGCCTTCGCGTCGACTCGGCCAGGAGTTAAAGCGCCGCAGGGACTGGCTGCGGGAACAGGTACGGGATTACGTTGAGCGCCAGTTCCTGCTCAACGCCGATGTCTCGGGTCGAAAACTACGCGAAGAGTTATTGCGTAAGGTCAAACTATCCAATGTTGAACACCGGAATTTCCGCCTGATACAGGAAATGGTGTTCAAGATGGCGAAAAAGCTGACCACCATGCATTCCCGCCGCAAGAAAGTGTTCAAAAAGGGGGCATTGAACGTACCCCGCACCCTGCGACACAACATGTCTTACGACGGCGCAATTTTTGATCTGCACTGGAAATCTGTAAAGATTGATCGGCCCAAAGTATTTGCGATATGCGACGTATCCGGCTCTGTTGCCACCTATGCGCGCTTCATGTTGATGTTTCTGTACAGTCTCGATGAAGTGATGCCAAAAGTACGTAGCTTTGCATTCTCTTCTGATCTCGCAGAAGTGACTGATCTGTTCAACCGAAACAAGATCGAAGACGCTATAGCCAAAGTGCTGCGTGACTACGCCGGCGGCTCAACCGACTACGGGCAGGCATTTAAGGATTTCCGTAAACTGTGTATGGACGACGTCGACAATCGCACCACAATTATCATTCTCGGCGATGCGCGCAACAACTATGGTGAAGCTAACGCTGAGATCCTCAAAGAAATGTACGACCGCAGCAAACGTGTTATCTGGCTGAATCCGGAGTCTCGTGTTTCCTGGAATACCGGCGACTCCGAAATGCGCAAATACGGCGCCTATTCTCATCAGGTGGATGAGTGCAATTCACTCATGCATTTAGAGCGCGTTGTAGGTAATCTGCTGAAACAGACGACATAAGACCCGCTACCTCTATATGAATCTATGAGCGATGTGAACTACACCCAGCCCGACGGCGAAGAGTCGTTTGCCAAAGCTGCCGGAAAACAGCTTCTAGGTTTTGGCCTGGCTACGGTCGTGTTCTTCGGCTTGCTTATGTGGGGGCTGCAGACACTGGCCAGCATGGTGGGTTCCAGCACGGTGTCTGCGAAAGCCGTAGACGCAGAAAATCAGTCCATCACCATAGCGATCGCGACAGAACCGCCACAGATGGATTCCACCCTCGCAACCGACGCCTCTTCCGGCATGATTCTCGGGCACGTCATGGAAGGCCTGTTGCGCAACAGCATGGACGACAAAATAGAAGCTGCCATTGCCGAGCGCTGGGAAATCAACGCAACCCAGGCAACCTTCTGGCTCCGGGACGATGCACGCTGGAGCGATGGTGAACCCATCACCGCCCATGACTTTGTGTTTGCCTGGCGATCAGCGCTTAAACCGGAAAACGCATCAGAATATGCGTTCCTGCTTTACCCGATTAAAAATGGTCGAGCGGTCAACGAAGGTGACCTGCCCTATACCGAACTGGGTGTCAGAGCGGTGGATGATCAGACCCTGGTTGTTGATCTGGAACGCCCAATTGCTTTCTTCGACAAACTGGTCGCTTTTCCAACCTACTTACCCATCCGGGAAGATTTTTACAACGCAACCAACGGCAGGTTTGGCGCAGATGCCTGGGAAATGCTGTATTCCGGTCCCTTCATGATCACCTCCTGGGTACACGGGTCCAGCCTGCTGTTAGAACGCAACCCCTACTACTGGGATCAGGACAGCATATCCCTGCAACAGATTAATATTGGTTATATCACCTCCGACGGCACAGCCAAGCTGAACTTCTTTAAAGACAACAAAATCGCGTTTACTACCCTGCTGGCAGAAAACCTCACCAATGCGATGGCGCAGCGCTGGCATATTGAACGCACCCAGGACGGTACTGTCTTTTTCCTGGATTTCAATCACCGCCCGGACCACGTCACCAGCAACCGCAATCTGCGCAAAGCGCTGCAACTGGTTCTGGACATGGAAGAACTGGTTTACAAGGTCACCAAGCTGCCCGGCTACATTCCCGGAGAATCGCTGTTTCCAACCTGGCTGCAGGGGGTGGAAGACAAATTCCGCAAAGAGTATCCCGCACCTGAACTGATTCTGGATCGCGACGAAGCTTTAAGGCATCTGGAGCTTGCCAAACAGGAACTGGGCATCGACGAAATTCCAGAGCTGATTCTGTTAAGTGGTGACAACCCGCTTTCAAGTCTGCAATCTGAGTGGGTTCAAGAAGTGTTGCGAACCAAACTGGGCATCTCGGTAAAAATAGATAAACAGATCTTCAAACAGCGCCTGGCAAAAATGACCGCTGGCGAATTTGATATGGTGCTCGCCGGCTGGGGTCCGGACTATGACGATCCGCTGACCTTTGGCGACCTTTATGCGTCCTGGAACAAAAACAACCGCGGCTTGTATAACAACCCGGAAATGGACCGCCTTATCGAGCAGGCGCAGAACTCCGTAGTCCCACGCGAGCGGATGGAAACGTTTGCTGCGATCCAGCAACTCCTTTTTGACGATGTTGCGCAACTGCCGATGTACGAACGAGGGGTTACCTTTGTGATCCATCCACACCTGAAAAACGTCAAGCAGCGTGTTATTGGTGCATCGACGGATTTCACCCGGGCGTACATCGACACAACGGCGTACTGACAGATGTCGAGAATCTCACCCAAGCACCCATCAATATGCTGAAGTACGCATTTAAACGCATTGTTCAGGGACTCATCACGGTGTGGTTCATCGCCACCGCGACATTTTTTGCCATGCACGCCGTACCCGGCGATCCGTTGTCCGGAGATAAAGCTTTAAGCGACAAAACTCGCGCTAATCTGGAAGCCAAATACGGTTTGGACAAACCATTGATGACTCAGTACGGCATTTATCTGGCCAACATCGCCAAAGGCGATTTTGGTATTTCATTCACTCAGGAAAACCGCAAAGTTAACGACATCATCCGCGAGCACTTTCCCGTTTCCGCAACGCTGGGCATTCTGGCCATCCTGTTCGCCGGTGCTGGCGGCATCCTCTGGGGGGCGCTGACCGCCCTGTATCGAAACAGGTTGCCCGACACAATTATCATGTTCCTGGTCATTCTGGGCATATCCGTTCCTTCTTTTGTTGTGGCGGCGATAGGCCAGCTCAGCCTGGTGAATATCAATGACCTCGCGGGAGTTTCTCTGTTACCAATAGGTGGTTGGGGTACGGTGTGGCACATGATTGTTCCATCAATGGTGCTTGGACTCGGCACCATGGCTTATCTCACCCGTCTGATGCGCTCCTCCATGTTAGAAATTATCAGTTCAGATTTTGTGCGAACCGCAAAAGCCAAAGGCGTGCCACCTACCCAGATATTCACACGCCACCAGCTGCGTAACGCCATCCTGCCGGTCATAACCGTTCTAGGTCCTTCTATCGCAGGCATAACCACAGGCGGTTTTGTTGTCGAGATTATTTTTGCTATCCCCGGTCTCGGGCGCTACTTCGTGCAGGCAGTACAACAGCTGGATTACACCGTAATCATGGGCACCACGGTTTTCTTCGGTGCGTTTTTGGTCTTCATGGTCATCCTGGTGGATATTATTTACGGCTATGTTGATCCACGGGTCCGACTGGAGTGAGCACCTTGACAGACCAGTCCCTAGCGCCGGATGCATTCAAGAGAATCGAGCAGACCGCACAGATTCACGGCATCAGTCGGCCGTCACTGTCTTACTGGCAGGACGCCTGGATACGTCTGAAAGCCAACCGGCGGGCGTTGTACTCGCTGTACCTGGTTGTCGGTTTATTACTGTTTACTTTTCTTGGCCCCCTGATCTGGCAGATCGACCCTTCTGTGCAGGATGTAGATCAGATCAGTCAGCCGCCGTTTGCCAGTCGAACGGTCCAACTGGTGCCGGAATACCAGCCCTGGTATCCGTCCGACGAACTGTCCGGCACAGGTCTCAATTTCGTAGCGCCACCCACCACTCAATACGTTCGTCTTACCTGGGATAAAAACCCTGCGGCCACTGGTGGTTACCGGGTGTACAGAAACCTGTTTCCCATCGGGGTTGAGCGCGCCTACGGGCTGCCGTTGAAGGAAACCGGCGTGGCGGAGAATTTCTTTGAAGATCGACTGGATCTTAAACCGCGCAACTATTTTTATTCCATTGTTGCCCTGGATGACGATGGCAATGAGTTACACGACCAAGTGGAAACCATAGAAGGTGAAGTAATACGTGTCATGGCGCCTCGCGAAGCGATCTCTCGCGGTATGTTGGATGCTGACGAAGCACCGGTTTTTGGTACTCAGTACACGCTGCCACTACACCCTCTGGGCACTGATTATCTGGGCCGCGACATGCTCGCCCGGCTCATGCACGGCGCCAGGGTTTCGCTGTTCATAGGATTTTTTGCGCCTTTTATCTTTGTTCTGGTTGGCGTTGCCTACGGCAGTGTTGCAGGATTTCTCGGCGGCATGACCGACCAGGCGTTGATGCGCTTTGCTGACTTTGTGGTGGCGCTACCTTTCCTGTTATTCATGATTCTGTTTAAAGTGGTGTTTGCCATCGGCCCTGGCGAAAGCGGCATCATGCCCATGCTGCTGGCCATGGTGTTGCTGCTGTGGCCCGCTACCGCACGTCTGGTGCGCGGCCAGATACTGCAGATCCGCGAAGAGGGTTACATCAGCGCATCGCGCCTGTTAGGTGCAAAAACCAATTATCTGGTTCTGCGTCACATGATACCCAACACCATGGGTGTCATCCTGGTCACCATCACTTTTGCCGTACCCAGCGCCATTTTCACCGAGGCGTTCCTGTCATTTATCGGCATGGGAGTTGCACCACCTACCCCATCCTGGGGATCAATGTGTAATGAAGGCATTAAAACGATGCTGACTACACCACACGAACTAATTTTTCCTGCACTGTTGATCAGCGTGACCGTACTGGCTTTCAACCTGCTGGGTGATGGCTTGCGGGATGCCTTGGATGCGCGCATGCGCAACAGAGAGTAGTTATGTCTGAACCGATTCTAAGCGTCTCTGACCTCGCCGTCGAATTTGATACCTACGGCGGCACCGTGCAAGCGGTACGCGGCGTCAGTTTTGATGTTGCACCCGGTAAAACTCTGGCCATTGTCGGTGAATCCGGTTGTGGAAAATCAGTTACCGTGCAGAGCATCATGGGTTTGATACCGATACCGCCAGGCCGGATTACCGCAGGCACAGCGATGATGAACGGTGTCAATATCATCGGCCGTAAAACCGTTAACGGAGAAGACATCCGCGGCGGCCAGATTGGTATGATCTTCCAGGACCCGATGACATCGTTGAATCCAACCATGAACATTGGCAATCAGATTGCTGAGACGCTGATTGTGCATCGCGGCTACAGTAAACGTAAGGCCTTCAACCGTGCAATTGAGCTGCTTGATCTGACTAAAATTCCTGAGCCGGAAAAGCGTGCCAAGCAATACCCCTTCGAATTCTCCGGCGGCATGTTACAACGCGCCATGATTGCCATGGCAATTGCCTGCGAACCTCAGGTTCTGATAGCTGATGAACCTACAACAGCTCTGGACGTAACGATTCAGGCACAGATTCTTGATCTGCTGGCAGATCTTCAGCGCGAAACGAACATGGCCATTATTCTGATCACACATGACCTGGGTGTTGTTGCACGCATGGCTGACGAAGTGCTGGTGATGTATGCCGGTCAGATGGTTGAACACGGCGGCGTTGACGATATTTTCTACAATTCCGGCCATCCCTACACGATGGGATTGCGCGCCGCCATGCCCACTAACCAGCCGGGTATTGATGCAAGGCTGACCCCTATCGATGGCTCCCCACCTGATCTGTTCCACCCACCAGCAGGTTGCGGATACTGTGCACGCTGCCCTCATGCGATGCAGATCTGTGTAGATAACCCACCACCTACCTACACGCTTGGTGAGCGACACGAGACCCGCTGCTGGTTACATCACCCGGACAACAACACCCAGGTTGAAGGCATTAACAAAGCGGTGGGTTCCAGCCCATGAACAACCTCGTCAGCATCCGGAACCTGGTAAAGTATTTTGACATCGGTCCGAATCAACGTGTGCATGCCGTTGACGACATTTCTCTGGACATTGGTGAACGTGAAATCGTCGGCTTAGTGGGTGAAAGTGGCTCCGGCAAAAGCACGCTGGGCAAGGCTATTGTCGGTCTGCATGACAAAACCAGTGGCAGCGTTAGTTTCAAAGGCGAGTTGTTACCGACGAAATACGGCCCACAAGATTTTCAGCGTCACGCAACCCATATGCAGATGATTTTTCAGGATCCCTACTCCTCTCTAAATCCACGCATGACGGTAGGAGAGATTATCGGTGAGGGGTTACGACTGCACCGACAGTTGCCTGCGGCCACCGTGCGCGAAAGCGTTGCCGAGTGGCTTGAACGGGTTGGGTTAGAGGCAGATCACATGTCACGCTACCCCCATGAGTTTTCCGGCGGGCAACGTCAGCGTATTGGTATAGCGCGGGCACTGATTCTGGAGCCTGAGTTTGTTGTCTGCGATGAACCCATCTCCGCCCTGGACGTCTCTGTTCAGGCGCAGGTGGTTAACCTGCTGGACGAGTTAAAAAAGAGCATGGGGTTAACCCTTCTTTTCATTGCCCACGACCTGTCTATGGTGCGTTATGTGAGTGATCGCATGGCGGTGATGTACCTGGGTAGCCTGGTTGAAGTCGGCACCGCCAACGAACTTTTTTTCAATCCGAAACATCCCTACACTAAAATTCTCATCGGCTCGAATCCCGAGCCGGATCCAAAGCTTGAGCGTCAGCGACCCTCAACCGCCATCGAAGGTGAAATACCTTCTCCGGTTAACGTTCCCCCGGGCTGTCGATTTGCCAACAGATGTCCGAAGGTGATGGATATCTGTCATCACACAACACCAAACCTGATTTCCCTGGTTGAGGTAGATAACGCTGACGCAGCGCCCCGTGACGTGGCTTGTCACTTATACACCTGAAACCAAACATCTCCTGGAGAACAGCTGCCATGATTTTTGCTGACGTACCCGGTGGATTGCCTAACTATCTACGGATGGAATCCAAATTCACTGAATCGCTTCTCTAGCTGACTTCTCGACCTGTTTAACTGCTCCAGAAAAGAAAAACCCCCTACGGCCGGGGCTGACAGGGGGTTTAGCTGACTTAGATAAAAGTCTAAATCTAGAAGGGGCGGCCACCGCCGCCGCCACGGTTTCCACCGCCGCCGCCACCGCGACCACCACGGTCTTTGCTTTGCGCTTCATTAACGCGCAGCGGGCGACCTTGCATTTCCTGGCCATTCAGCGCCTCAATGGCCTGGTCAGCACCATCTTCCAACTCAACAAAACCAAAGCCGCGCGAACGACCGGTTTCTCTATCTGTAATCACTACAGCAGAAGCAACACTACCGAACTCTGCAAACATATTTTGCAGGTCGTCGTCAGTGACACCCCATGCCAGATTACCTACGTATAGCTTTTTCACTATCTAGGATCTCCACATTGATCAAAATTCGCCACCTTATTGTGGCACTCGTACCGACCAATCAAACTCAGGACCTAAACAGTAACCGAAATTGGGCAGGACAATTCTGAGACTACTTGAAGTAAAAACAGATCACAATCGTCTTTTTATGACAAGTGTGCTACGGAAAAAACGAACTATCGACATACAAAAGGGGCGCAACGCGCACCTTAAGACTTTTGAACGAATGCCAGGTTTTCTGGTTTAGCTTTACAGCTACCCTAACGAATAGGTTAACTCAAGACCAAACAGACGAAGCGTTGTTGTGCCGGCAGCGCGACGGAAGAATTTATCCTCATCCTGGCGCATAATCTACATTCACATAGAGTCAGAAGCTGCAGACACAAAAAAGGGGCGCTTGTAAAAGCGCCCTTAATTGGTACCTGACTCATGGTCAGGTACTTATCAACTGAGCTTAAAGCTGACCCAGAGAATAAGTCACTTCCAGTCCAAAAAGGCGGGGTACTGTTGTACCTGCTGATCGACGGAACATTTCCGCTTCACCTTCACGCAGAATCTGCAGCACACCGATGTCATCAAAAACATTATTCACAAAGCCTGACACAATCCAATGTGAGTCTGGAGAAGTCCAGGTTGCTCGCAGATCCAAACGGTCATAGGCTTTAGCACGCTCACCGGTGCTTTCAAACGGTGAGTAGTACACTTCATCAATCCAGTTATATACACCCAGAAGTTCAAGGCGTGAGCCGTTGCCCAATGGGAAAGCATAGCTGCCCCAGGCGGTGTACTTGAGTTCAGGTACCTGTACAACCTGGTTGCCGTTAATGTTCTGTGTCAACGCATTTGCATCTGGGAATATAGATACTGGCGTATTAACTTCAGCAGGGTCCTGCAGGAATAAGTCTTCAGTGTATTCACTGGGTGTGTAGCTGAAGTTGCCGCCCAAGGTCAAATTGTCTGTCGCCAGCCACATAGCTTCCGCTTCGATGCCGTAAATCTCAGCACCCGGTGCGGGCAATACAGAAGTGGTTGTACCGGGGGCGCCGCCAGTAACCAACGGAGGGGTTACTTCTGTTGCAACCGTATGGATTGACTCATAGTCGTAATAGTAAAATGAACCATTCAACTGCAGAGAGCCATCTAACAATTGAGACTTGTAACCAAACTCGTACGCAATCAGTTCTTCCGGGTCGTAGGCAGGTGTCGCGCTGAAGAACACCAGGTTGTTACCACCAGAGCGGTAGCCAGACGTTGCTGACAGATACAGTAAAGCGTTGTCGGTTACGTTCCAATCAAGGTTGATTCGACCAGTCGTCTCTTTATCGGTACGTTTAAATGCACGATACACACTGACCGCTGCAGGGAAGCCACCATTCACTGCGCGCTCGGTACCTGAAAAGCCACCGGGTGCATCCGCATCAGCCACAATACCACCGTTAAGCTGGTTATAGGTAAACAGATCCAGGCCGAACGCGGGCAAAAAACCTGGCGCCAATTCCGTGTAACGGAACAGATTCTCTTGGGCAGCCACTTCATCTTCTGCATATCGGATACCTACAGTCAAGGTGAAATCTTCATTGATGTCCCAGACACCCTGGGTATAGATGGCAAATGCATCACGCTTGGTTTCCGTGTGATAAAGCAAGTCACTGCCTAATGAATTGGGACCATGAGAAACGTTAAGGTCCCCATTTTGACGATTGTCACCTTCCCATACACCCACGTGCAGGTTGTTGTTCTCAGCGGGTGCTGGATTGCGCGTTGCGTAGTTAACCGCACATTGAGGCAGTCTTGTCGCTGGATCCTGGCAAAGCGCGCGAGAGGAATGCAGGGTTGGCATCTCACCGTTATAGGTGCCTGCGCCAATAATACCTGGCAACAGAGACACGACCACTTGATCCAGTCCGGTGACATCGTTGTAGGGGTTGATATATCGATCTTCCCCTACGGTTGAGTAGTAATCTCCACGCTGGTCAATTTCCGCTTCATAGAAAAAGATACCTGAGGTCACCGACATACTGTCGTTGAAATCATAGAACACCTGCAACTCATGGGACGAATAGGTGGCTTCGTGATTAACATAGAACTGGCGATCCTGAATTAAACTCGCGGTGTTGTCATCATCCGTGTTACGCGCATAAACCAGTGTGTTGTGTCCGTATATGTATTTCACCTGCAGAGCATCTGAGGCATCCCAGGTTGTGGTGAACTGAATGCCTTCCTGGTCAAAACGTTCTTTGTTCACACCGTTGGTTGCGGTACACAGATCATCGCCCGAGATATCACCGGCAAACACACATTCATTATATCGCGCTGCACTTTCCGCGCTGGTGACGCCAAAGCTGTCCAGTGATGCCGCTGCGTTACGAAATCCATCAAACTCTGCAACGTCAACACCCAAACGGTTACGCTGCCCTTCCACAAGCGCGCCCGTACTCGGATTAGTGAAGTTAAGTACCGGCGCAGACGGGTCGAACCAGTCGTTGTCGCTGAAGTTTGCTGCGTCTGTATTGGTGCGATCAATCGCGCGATAACCAGGCACAATCGCATTGGTATTGCGGAAAGGCTGACCTTCTTCGTTTAATACAACCTGGCCGGCGCCGTTGGCACCACCCATGCTGCGATCAATAGACATTTCGTTGTATCGCAGGTTCATTGACAACGTGTCGGTGGGGGTAAAATAAAACTGCGCGGCCACGTTCGCGGTGCCGAGACCATCAATATCATCGCCTGGGCCGATGTCTTCAATCACGCCATCGCGATCACGAATACTGAAATTAATTCGCGCAGCCAGCTTGTCTTCAATAATGCTGCCGTTCACCATGCCATAAGTTTCAGCCGTGCCGAAATTACCCACAATGCCTTTCACAGCGTAATCAAATTCATGGGTGGGCTCTTTGTAGAGGATGTTAATGGCACCGCCCACCGCATTGCGTCCGTACAGCGTGCCCTGTGGGCCACGTAAAACCTCAATACGCTCCACATCCCAGAAGGTCGCCGCGGTTGCAGTCAACAGATCTTCTGAGTAAACACCGTTCATGTAGGTTGCAACACCCGGGTCGCCGCCTAATGCACGGAAGTTTCGGCCGACGCCGCGAATGGTTGCGTCATAAGGCTGAATCGTAGTAGCAGGAATGAAGTTCTGCAGGTCTTCCTGGTTGCGAATACCGAAGTCATCCAGCATTTCACCGGTGAACGCGGTGATAGAAATGGAGGTATCCTGAATTGACGCTTCGCGTCGCTCCGCGGTCACGATAACCTCTTCGATCTGGCGAGCAGCGCGGCGCTGCTCTTCCGCAAAAGTAGTTGGGCTCAACGGCATCAGGGTAAGCACTGCAAAAGCGGCGGCCCATCTTCCAAACGATGATCTATACATAGTTTCCCCTCGAAACATGTTTGTGTAACGTAACTTTTAAGAAAAGGTGTAAAACGAGAACAGTCGGGGCAAACGGTACAAACCACAGAACATGGTTTAACAGCAATGTGCGCAATCTAGGCGACAGCTTCGGATTACCCCTCGCAATCCTTCTTACCTTTTAACAATCTTCTATCTATCTTCTTAGCGAACAGCGATCGGAGCTTCCATCTGCAATGAATTCAAACCAAAAACCGACCTGGTCTTACCTCTCCAGTTCCACCGCAGGCCCGCATTTAATCGTCTGTTGGCGGGGAAGTCAATGTAACAAATTGATGCAAATGCACTAAAAACACTGTTCAAACGCAGTTTTTGGGTACTGACTACACACTTGTTACCAACAGTAACATATATACATCGCTAACAAGCTGAGTGTCCGACATTGACGCGGCATCACCCATTCGGGTTACTATCTCTGAGGTCGATTCTTTGACTACGAGGCCCCTAACAGTGACAAAAGCAGTTCTGCTCACCATTTTTTTTCTGTTGCTCATCGTGGCCTATCCAGCGCGCAGCGAAGACGCACCCAAGGTGCATAAAAAAGTACAACAGGCTCTGTCGTGGCAGTTACCCGAAAACAAATGTGTTTTCCCGAAAGCACCGGGCAAGCGGAAACAGGTCACTGACGACATGGGCAGCACCCATACGGAATGGGACGTCGACACGTACACGCTGCAGCGCTACCAGCGTAAGGAGAATCGTTGGAAGAAGTGTGTCGAACGCTACAAAACGAGCTTAGGCAAAGAGTTTGAAACCCTGAAAGCCAGTGCTCAGTACGGCCTGACCCAACCCCAGGCAGATAAAATTCTGGGCAACATGAAACTGATCCAGCAGGTCATGATGTCCGAATCAGGCTTGCCCGAGAACTCTACCGCGCAAACAGATTAACTCTGCTGCTGCCACTTATCCCGCATTCGCAGGATTGAGGTCTCGACCGTGAACTGCTCCAGCTGATCGATCTCAACCCAGGCTAGGTCCATGGACTCTTCGCTCACCACATAGGCGTCATCAGCTGCACTGAAGGCATAGCGAACGTCAAAGTGAAAATGTGCCGGATCATTCTTACGCGCCGGAATTTCGTGTATATCAACATCAAAAATATCTGTGCGCAGTAAATGCACGGTCAGTCCCGATTCTTCACTGGCTTCACGCAACGCAACCTTCTGTGTATCCGCGTCACCGTCACTGTGGCCACCCAATTGCAGCCACATGTCGAGCTTCTTGTGATGGGTGAGCAACAGGCGACTGCGTGTGGTATCAACCAGCCAGGCTGAGCCCGTCACATGCCCGGCCCAGCAATCTCTTTCAAAACAACGGGGGTTCGCCTGGACAAAATCGATAAAGCGACGGACGGTCTCTTGTTCCTGGGGATGGCGATGCAGATAGTCGCTCAGTTGCTCAAGTAGATTGCGTCGGTGCATACGAGTCCCTATTCTTTACAGGCTATAAAACTTTAGGGAGAGATTATGATCGGAGTCACCGCAAAGCTAAACGTAAAACCAGAAATGGCCGCTGAATTCGAAACCATTTTTCTGGATTTGTCGGACGCCGTAAACGCCAATGAGCCTGGGTGCCTGATGTACCAGCTGTGCAAAGATGAAGACGGCAACTATGTTGTTCTGGAAATGTACGAAAGCGAAGAGGCACTGGCGGCACATGGCCAGTCCGAGCATTTCAAAGCTGCCGGAGCCGGGTTCAAAGGAAAAATGGCTGGCCCACCGGAAATCAAAAGAATGCAGGCGGTCACACGCTAGCGGAGCATTCGTAGGTCGGCGTGCTTGCTACCTACCGAGGTTACGCAAGCGCCCCGCTTTGCTCAGGCATTCACATCAAACAGGTCTGCCAGCTGTTCTGTCATCGCTCCGCCCAGTTGTTCAGCATCGGTAATGGTGACCGCGCGTTTGTAATGATGGGTCACGTCATGACCAATACCTACCGCAACTAACTGCACCGGCGAGTAGTTCTCAATCATATCGATGGCGTATTTCAGATGCTGTTCCAGATAGTTGCTGGGGTTCACCAGCAAAGTGGAGTTATCCACCGGCAGGCCATCTGATATAACCATCATAATTTTGCGGTCTTCAGTGCGGGTCACAATCCGATTATGCGCCCAGATCAGAGCTTCACCATCAATGTTTTCCTTTAACAGCTCTTCTCGCATCATCAGGCCAATATTGCGGCGCGTACGTGCCCAGGTATCGTCTGCAGCTTTATAAATGATGTGGCGCAGATCGTTAAGACGACCAGGATTTGCAGGTTTACCTTCGTTGATCCATTGCTCGCGGGATTGGCCACCGCGCCAGGCTCGAGTGGTGAAACCCAGAATCTCAACTCGAACTGAGCAACGTTCTAACGTTCGCCCGAGGATATCAGCACACATCGCAGCAATGGTGATAGACCGGCCACGCATGGAGCCCGAGCTGTCGATCAGCAAAGTCACCACGGTATCGCGGAACTTCATCTCTTTTTCCTGCTTGAACGCCAGTGGATTGACCGGATCGATGATTACCTGAGTCAGGCGCGCAGCGTCGAGCACACCTTCTTCCAGATCAAACTCCCAGGTTCGATTCTGTTTTGCCATCAAACGGCGCTGCAGTCGATTGGCCAGCTTTGAGGTGGTGTGCTGCAGAGGGACCAGCTGTTGATCAAGCAGTTGCCGCAGGCGGGTCATTTCTTCCGCATCACACAGCTCTTCAGCGCGTATGGTCTCATCAAAGGCTTCGGTATAAGCCTTGTAGTTGATGTCTTTGGCAATGCGTCCAGCTTCATCAGGCATTGGATTTGGCGCTTCGTCAGGGTCCGCTTCGGCCCCTGATTCGTCCATGTCCATGTCGGCGTCCATTTCCATCATGGTTGCATCGCCGTCTGCGCTTTCTTCACCCATGGACTCGTCATCCATCATGACGTCTTCCGGCGCAAAATCGCTGTCTGCGCTTTCAGATTCATCTACGGTGTCGATGTCATCCTGATTAGTGTCTCCATCCTGGGGGTCATCCATATCCGCAGCCATGCCCAGATCGGCAATAATGTTGCGGCAGAGAGTGGCAAATTCAGCCTGATCACCAATGCTTGCTTTCAGTCCGCGAATTGCATCACCGGCATGTGACTCAATGTGCTCACGCCAGAAACGCACAACATTTTCTGCACTGGGTGGCAATGGACGACCGGTCAGCTCCTGCCTTACCAGGAGCCCAACAGCTACCGAAAGGGGCGCTTCGGTTTCAGCTGTGATGGTATCAAAAGCCGCTTGCTTACACTGGGTTTCCAGGCGGGCGTCAAGATTTTGCGCTACGCCTTCCATACGCAGGCTGCCAATCGCCGCAACCCGGGCTTCTTCAATCCACTGAAACATTTCCTGCGCAGGACCGCCATTAGGCGCATACCGTGCATGTAATGCATCATCGTGATGGCGCAGGGTTAAGGCGTACTGATCACCAATACCACGAACGGCATTGATCTCTTCGTTGGTGCTGCCGACCGAGGGTAGAGGTACACGCAATCGATTACCGCGGGCACTGGGCGCCCCCGGGCCAAAGCTGACGTCGAGCTCCTCGTCTTCCGCCAACGCGCGCATGGTGGCGGTCATGGCACGTTTGAATGGCTCTAACGGGCTTTCAGCGTCACTCATAAGCTTTGCTCAACCAATGACAGATGACATTGGTGGTTATGCGCTTTTCAGCGAAATACCCTGGGTTGCATCACCCAGGTCTTCGCCCATGCAACGCTGGTAATACTCGGCCACAATCGGGCGCTCCAGCTCATCACATTTGTTAAGGAACGTGACACGGAAGGCAAATCCAACATCGCCGAAAATTTCCGCATTCTGTGCCCAGGTCAACACGGTGCGTGGAGACATGACAATAGACACATCGCCATTTATGAAACCTTTTCTTGTGAGGTCGGCCACGCTGACCATATTGGATAAGGTGCGGTGCCCGGCTTCATTTTCTCCATAAGATTTCGCCTTGCCCAGAACAATTTCGACTTCGGCATCGTGTTCCAGATAGTTCAGCGTCGCGACAATACTCCAACGGTCCATCTGACCCTGGTTGATCTGCTGTGTGCCGTGGTACAAACCAGTGGTGTCGCCAAGACCCACAGTGTTTGTTGTGGAAAACAGACGGAAGTGCGAGTGCGGTGTAATCACCTTGTTCTGATCAAGCAGCGTCAGCTTACCTTCAACTTCCAGAATGCGTTGAATTACAAACATGACATCAGGGCGGCCGGCATCATATTCATCAAATACCAGGGCCACAGGGTGCTGCAACGCCCAGGGCAGAATGCCTTCGCGGAACTCAGTGATCTGTTTGCCGTCCTTCAACACAATGGCGTCTTTACCGACCAGGTCGATACGGCTGATGTGGCTATCCAGGTTGATACGGATACACGGCCAGTTCAAACGTGCCGCCACCTGCTCTATGTGCGTGGATTTACCGGTGCCATGGTAGCCCTGAATCATCACCCGGCGGTTGTGCGCAAAGCCCGCCAGTATCGCCAGCGTGGTGTCATGATCAAACCGATAATCCTCATCGATTTCAGGCACGTATGACGTACGCTGGCTGAATGCAGGCACATCCAGGTCTTGATCAATGCCAAATGCTTCCCGCACACTGACAGTTGTGTCGGGGACTAAGTTAATATCTAGACCGTCGGCCGCATGCTCATTCACGGTTTCCATCTCTACTGTTGTTTTAGGCAAGCCGGCTATTGTACGGGACGACAAATAAAAATCAGCATCTAATCTGCTCAGAGGGAGAAAGTTATGGCAAAGATTCATCTGGTCAGACACGGTGAAGCCGCAGCAGGATTTGGCACGCACAAAGACCCCGGTTTAAGCGAACTGGGAAAGAAACAGGCGCAAAGTGTTGCTCACCTGCTAGCCACCAGCATGGTGGACAATGGCCCCGTTACCCTGTTCTCCAGCCCGCTCGCCCGGGCCTACCAGACCGCTGAGCCGCTTGCGACCCAGTGGCAGAAAGACATACTTATTGAAAAACGCGTCGCTGAGATTCCCTCTCCCAGCGAAGACCTGAATGCACGCGCCGCATGGCTGCAGAAAGCCATGCAGGGTACCTGGAGCGAGCTGGCGGCAGAGTTTGTACAGTGGCGGCAGGATCTGGTGGACTGCCTTTTAGATCTGCAGGACGACTGCGTTATGTTCAGCCATTATGTTGCCATTAATGCCGCTGTGGGTGCTGCTCAAAGGGACGACAGAATGCGCATATTTGCACCGGATAACTGTTCGGTCACCACTCTGACCAACGCTGGCGGCAACCTGCAGGTCATCGAGCTGGGCAGAACTGCAGACACCAAGATAAATTAACCATCAACCTCGAGCCTATCTGGCCACTTTATGGCCAGAAAAGTGGCCAGATAGGCTAAGCCGGCTCTAATTTTCTGCCAGAAAAACCCCCTCTGGAGCAAACTAATCGCCTCTGCACGCCGACTCTAGAGTTGGCACAGATTCTGTAACCTCTCCCCGAAAACACGGGAAGGCTATAGCAATCCCGGAATCTGATGGAGGACGCGGTGATACAGAAATTCGCCCAGCACAAAGTGGCAGCCAACATGGTCATGATTCTCATGATCCTGTCAGGTGTGTGGGCGGCCCGCAGCATGCCTACCATGCTGGACCCGCCGGCAAATTTCCCTATCGTATCCGTACAGGTCACCTGGGTTGGCGCTGCAGCCGAAGATATCGAAGCGCTTGTCACCACCCCCATTGAGCAGCAGCTGCGCACGGTCAAAGATCTGCACAAGCTGTCATCACGCACAGTCAACGGCTACACCTACATCCAGGCGCTGTTCAACTATGATGCAGACATGACGCTGGCCCTGGATGCGGTAAAACAGCGCGTCGCCAATATCCGTAATTTTCCACGGGACATCGAACCCCCTCAAATTGCTCGTCTGATCGATACTGAACCCGTTTCAGCCCTGCTCGTTACAAGTAGCGGCACGCTTGCAGAACTGATTCCATTGGTGCGCAGTTTTGAAAAAGATCTGCTGCGAAGAGGCATCGAAGGTATTCAGTATGATGGCCTGCCGACCGAAGAAATTGCCATTTTAGTCAGCGGTTCCCGATTGCAGGAGCTGGGTTTCACCTTAGAGGATATTGCTCAGCAGGTTGGTCGGGTCAGCCAGGATGTACCCGCCGGTGCCGTCGGACGCGGTCAGGGATCACACCAGCTCCGCAGCCTCGATCAACGCAGGGACCCGCTGGCCTTTGAACAGCTGCAGCTTGAATCTCAAGGGCAGCTGTTACGTCTGAAGGATTTTGCCAGCGTTGTGCGCCGACCACAGGAAGGTCAGCCACGCGTAACCAGCGAAGGCCGAGTAGCCATTGAAATGATGTTGTGGCGCGATACCAGCACGGACGCTTATGCATCCGACAAACTCGTTCAGGGGTGGCTGGAAGAGGTTCGGGACACCCTCCCGGCTGGTGTTGAGATCAAAGAAATCAATAACGTCTGGGCACTGCTTGCCGCTCAACTAAAAATGATTGCACAGAACGGTATGTCTGGAATGCTTCTGGTCATCGCCGTTCTGTTTCTATTTCTCAACGCACGCGCGGGGTTCTGGGTGACCGTTGGCATACCTGTCAGCTTCATGCTCGGACTGGCGATGTTCTATGCGCTGTTCGGTTACGGCATATCTATTGTTGCGCTGATAGGTTTTATCATGGCTCTGGGCATAGTCGTCGACGATGCCATTGTCGTGGGAGAAGATATTGTCAGCCATCACGAACAGGGTATGTCCGCCGACGAGGCCTCTGTAGCTGGCGCGCGCCGCATGTTTCTACCTGTTATGACGTCTTCTTTAACCACCATGGCTGCCTTCATACCGCTGCTGATCATGGGCGGCATCATGGGCGACATGGTGCTGGCGCTTCCAACAGTTTTATTGTGTGTGATCATCGCCTCGTTGATTGAGTGTTTTCTGGTGCTGCCTGGCCATCTGCGACACTCTCTCGCCAACGTGAATGTGCAGCAGAAACCTGCCTGGCGAGCCCGTTTTGAGGCTGGTTTTGCGCACTTGCGAGACAACAGATTCATGCCCCTTGTGGACAAAGCCCTGCGCCACCCCGCCACTACTCTATGTGCTGCGATCGGCGGTGTGCTGATCGCAATCTCGCTGGTTGCTTCACAACATGTGGGCTTCAATCTCGTCACCGGATTCGACTTCGAGTCAGCCTACGCCAATGTGGAATACGCGGGTTCAGCAACAGATGAACAGAAGCTGGCATTCGTCGAACATTTGGAAAAAACCCTTGTGGATGCGCACAAACAAACCGGCGAGCAGAACGTTCTCGGCTGGACCGCGCGCTACAATCGCGCCTGGTTCAACAACGACCGCCTGCAGGGAGAGCAGTATGCGTCAGTCAATGTGCAATACGCCTTTGAAGAACAACGCAATACAAGCCCGGCAGATTTTGTCGATCTGTGGACTTCTCTGGTTAACAAGCCCCCCTACGTTGAGCAGTTGACTATCGCCGTCGACGGCGGCGCCAATAATGGACAGCCTGACATTACGCTGATCCTGCGCGGTAATGACACAGAAAAACTCAAGCAGGGGGCCGAGGATCTGTCGACGATCCTGTCAAGTTATCCCGGGATTTCCAATGTCACAGACAATCTGCCCTACGGTAAAGATCAGATTATCTTTGAGATGACGCCCAGTGGTCGCGCCCTGGGGCTGACTGCTGAACGCATTGGCAGCCAGCTTCGCGCCGCCTACTCAGGCGAGCGCGTGCAGATATTCAACGAACTCGACAATGAACTGGAAGTGCGGGTCATGCTGCCTGATCACGAGCGCGAAAGCCTCGGTTCATTGCAGAAGTTTCCGGTTCGCACGGCTGACGGAACTTATGTACCACTGGCCAATGTTGCCGTCCTTTACAGTCGACGTGGTATTGACGTGATACGCCATTCCGATGCTCAGCAGGCTGTTGCAGTCTCAGCCGATGTTAATGAAGCCGTAAACAACGCCATGTCCATCGTCAGTGACATTGAAGACAATCGTTTGCAGGCACTACTTGATCGTCACGGTCTGACCTTCGGGCTGGGAGGCCAGACGGAACAGGACAAGATAATGCTGGAAACCATGGCCCTGGGCGCGGTTCTGACCCTGGGTCTTATCTACCTGATCCTGGTGTGGGTCTTTTCGTCTTATCTGTGGCCCCTGGCAATAATGGCGGCTATACCCTTCGGGCTTACCGGTGCAGTTCTCGGGCACTGGGTAACGGGCTGGGATATCGGTGCCATGTCGCTGCTGGCCTTCTTTTCACTGACCGGCATTGTTGTTAACGACTCAATTGTGTTGATCAGCTTCTTACGCCGACACATTGATGATGGCATCACCCTTGTCGAAGCTTTGCGGATGGCTGTGCAGTCACGATTTCGCGCTGTCATCCTGACATCGCTGACTACCATTGCCGGACTGTTACCGTTGATGTTCGAAAGCTCTACGCTGTCGATGTACTTTGCCCCTATCGCCATCACCATCTGTTTCGGATTAAGCCTCGCAACCCTGCTGGTACTGATTGTGGTCCCGGCGCTTATTCTCCTTCTCGAACAGGCGAGCTCACGACTGGCCGCCATTGTTAAAACCCTGCCTGGAAAACAACATGAAATCGCCAACCCGCATGAACTTCCTACCTCGAAAGCCTAAGCAGAAGCAGCTGCTTATTGCACTGGGCATCTTAGCGGGTGCGGTACTGACCAGTGTGTCAATTTTTGCGACCGGTCCAAATGCAGAACCTGTTGCGCCAGTGGAAAAGGCCTGGCCGGTGTCAGTGACACCCGCGGAGCCGCAAACTCTGAAACCAAGTTTCTCAGCATTTGGTCGCCTGGAATCGAATCGAATAGCACACCTGCGCTCGGACCTGGTTGCGCGAATCGAGCATGTTGCGGTACAGGAAGGCGACTGGGTCAATAAAGGAGACCTCCTGATACAACTGGATGACCGTGAAAGCCAGTTACTGGTTCAGGAACGCGAAGCAGAGCTTGTCCAGCATAAAGCGAACCTCGCGAGTATGCGTAACCAGCTGGACCTGGAACAAAGCAACGCAGAACACTTTGTCTCAAAACTGGAAGTAGCCAATGCCAAACTTGCCCGCCACCAGGACTTGATGACAAAACGACTGATTGCCAGAGGCCTGCTGGACGACATCAGAGCTCTGGCAAACCAGGCCACCATCGAATACCGCACGCACCAGCAGCGGCTGGCCAATCTACCTAACGAAATAGCAGCCCATGAAGCCCGTGTCGCTAAGGCCGGTGCGTTGTTAGCCAAGGCCAACCTGGACCTTGAGAAGACCCGGATTCGGGCACCCTTCGCGGGTCCCATACTCGCGGTCCTGGCCGCGACGGGAGATCACAGTAACCTGAGCATGCCGTTAATCGAAATGGCTGACAGCCAGAGCTTCGAAGTGCGTGTACAGATTCCGGAAAGCTATGCCGCGGAATTTTCCAGGCCCAGTCTGCAAAACGCCGTTCTGGCCACCACCGAAGCAGGCCAACAGTTAATTCTGACGCGCCTTGCCGCAAAGGTAAGTACGGGACAGACCGGCATGGATGCGTTTTTCAGTTTCAAGCAGACAGAATCAGCCAACACGCTGCTCGGGCGGGTTTTCAATCTCACAGTAGAGCTGCCCGCCCAGACCGATGTTATTGCCGTTCCGGTTCAGTCAATCTACGACAACAATCGAGTTTACAGCGTGGTTAACAACCGCCTGGTGGGCCACACCGTGCAGCGGGTGGGAGAACTTGAAAGTGAGACTGACGGTTATCGGATTCTGATTCGTAGCGACGAGCTCAGCAGTGGCGCACCGATAGTAGCGACACAACTGCCGCGTGCGATAACCGGTCTGCTGGTAGACATTGCCAACGCCGGCGTCTGATCCGACGCGTCTTGATCGCTTAAGCGGTGATCGCTTTGTTAAACGCCGGGCGCGCTGCAATCCGTTCAACATAGGCTTTCAGATTGGCCATCTCGTCCGGCACGCAGCCGAGACGGTTGCTCATGAAACAAGCGTGCCCCAGCATGATGTCCGCTGCCGAAAAATCGCCAATCAGATAGTCTTTGCCGGCAAGGGTTTCATCCACCGGCGCTAACGATTTGGTCAGGAGGCGCTTCGCCTGCTCCAACGCCTTCTCATCGCGTCGCTCCGGCGGCAACAATACCGTCTGCACCACAATTGTATTGACCGGCGGCATAACCATACCTTCGCAATAGTGGAACCACTGCAGATACGCGGGAAACTCTGGCGACTCGACTGACGGCTTCAGTCCGCCGTTTTTATGGCGCTCCAGAACATATTCCACAATCGCCCCGGACTCAAAAATACTGACATCACCATCTTCAAGAACCGGCACCCGGCCCAGCGGGTGTCGGGCACGATGCTCATCGGACTTCAGGTCTTTAGGATTAAAGTCCATGCGATTCAATTCGTAAGGCAGTTCCAGCTCCTCGAGCAGCCATAAAATCCGGCCAGCGCGCGAGTTAGGGGCAAAGTGTAATTTCAACATGTGCAATTCTCCAGCAAGGTGCTGACAGGCACTACGTCAGCTACGGTTTTTCAGAAGTTGGAATTCAAACGGATCAATGCCGTCGTTATCGTCCAGGTCGTAATCCTGATAGCGGATACCTTTATTCAGGCGTACGCCGATTTCACCACGACTGAGGTATCCATCGTTGTTTTCGTCCAACCGTTCAAATTCGCTGTCAGCCAGCAGCGGTGCATCCGTACTACCCCGGGTATACTTTTTCGGCTGAACCACGTCGCTACTCGCAACTTGCGGTTGCACGCCGATCTGTTCGATAGATGCGCTGCGTTCGCCTGCATTCAGGGTTGCAGTACGACGACCATCACTGATGGTGGCCTGGGGTCCGCTACCAACAGGTGCGCTGTTCTGATCAACGGCGGCAATATCCTCAGGGGGAGGCTGCCGACTTGCTGAAGGCAACACATCGGCCTGGTCTGGCCAGGTATCAGCACCGAAGCGACGCGCGCGATCAAGGTTGTCAGCGTAGACCACCAGGTAGCGACCATCATCTGACTCACCCAGCGCTTTTGGATCTACGGCAATCAGGTTTTCATCGATCAGAAAACTGCCAATGGAAACAACCACAAATTTGACGCGCTGCTGCTCAACGTCTACCGCCAGGTCTTCCACACGACCTAACAGTTCCCCGTTTGCAGTCACAACAACTCTGCCGACCCAACTGGTGGCTTTCACCGTCCCGGAAGCGGCTGCCCATGCAGAAGGCACAAATACCTCAGGTAACAGGCTACCTGCCAGTACCACGGTTATGACCGCCACCTGCATACTCATTCTGTTAAACACTGTAATTCTCCGGTACTGCGAACCTGACTCATCATGAACAGGCGACGCAACTTCACTGAGCAGCCATTGATGGCTGCCTGCGCTCCCTCCATCATCGGACCTGCCTGGCATGTCGTCAACTGCCACGCACCGCCCCGCAGAAAGCTGTTCGAGCCCATAACCAGCCAAACTGCGATCCAGGTCACAAAATCAGCTCTACCCCAGTTTCCTCTGGTCCTGACTGGGTAACGGCATCGATTTCAGTCCGGCCAGCCGCAATATCAGATTCTCCAACGACATCCACGCATCGCCAGGCAGCTGTCCTTTGCCCTGCTGATCAATAATTGCGCACTCGGCCAGCACCATGCCGGGATCCCGTATACGGGCGAGGAACTGCTGAGCCAGGCGCGCCTTAGCAGGCGGCAAACCTCGGGTATTGGATAAGCGACGCATTTGCGCGGTAAAAGCACCCAAAATACCAAACAGAGCTGTACCTTCTTCACGCAGCCCGGTCAGTATTTTCACGACGCGATCGGGCTGGGAAGCCATCATGGCATCCATCAGGTCAAAACTTGTGTAGCGCGAAGCATCTTCAAGACAGGCAATCACCGACTCAAGGGTCAGCGGCGACGGCAGATCAAGGATCGCAAGCTTTTCCAGTTCCTGCGCAGCAGCAAGCAGATTTCCCTCAACGCGATCGGCCAGGTACTGGGTTGCATCACTTTCGATCTGCAGATTAAGCGAGCGCGCCCGTTGACCCAGCCAGGCTGGCAGGCGATCTGCCTCCAACGGCCAGATGACTGTCACCACACCCGCTTTATCCAGCGCCTTGAACCAGGCGCTGGTGCGCTGGTTCTTGTCCAGGCGGCCGGTCCTGATCAGCAGGATATGGTCGAGCGCCTGGGATTCAGCCAGATCCCCGACCCAGTCCCGCAGCGCCTTGGAGGCATCTTTATCAAGTTTTTTAGGTGGCACACGGACATCGAGTATTTTCTTTTCCGCAAACAGCGACATGCTGGCGGCATCGTGGTGTAAATCATGCCAACGAAACCCCTGCTCAACATGGTGAACAGAGCGCTCTGTAAACCCACCCCGGCGGGCAGCAGCAATTACCAGGTCGCAGGCTTCATCAACCAGTAACTGCTCCTCGCCGGAAATCAGATAGATTGGCGCCAGCTGATCACCCACCTGTCTGGCGAGTTGTTCTGCTTTAACCTGCATTGCTCGCCGGACGGGTGACGGCGTCCATTGCGCGGATTATCTGACCAACAACATCGCTCATCAACTCGCGCTCGAGCAGCGCCTGCTCTTCGCTGCTGCCAACAATATTGTCTGAATCGATGCGAAAAACCCGCTGACGCTCAACCCAGATCGCCGGTGCAAGCTCCTCACCCTGACCGTCGAGCAGCCGATACAGCACCGCATAACTGCTCTCGTACTCAGCAGCACGGGCACGCCCGGCGGTGGACACACTGCGCCGTTCGCGACGTTGATCAAGCAGCTCAACAATGAGCTCAGCCTCATTCACTTCCACTTCCTGCAGGCCTGCCTGACGTAAACCTGTGCGTAGAGGAGCAGCCACACCAAGCTGGGTCTTGCCGGCAAGCGCATAGCGCTCTACCGCGCCACCAAAATTGTAAGAGCGCAGCTGGAACCCACAGCTTGCCAGCAACAGCACGACACACAAGCATGTGGCTCTGGTTAACTCAGCTCGGTTTAACATGGATCAGCCCACCACAATGTTGACTAGTTTGTTAGGCACGACAATTTCCTTGCGGATAGTTTTGTTGTCCAGGTGCCTGGCCACATTGTCCGCCCCTTTTGCAAGGCTCAACACTTCGTCTTTATCGGCATCTGCAGCAACATCGATTTTGCCTCTGACTTTGCCATTGACCTGGACCACAATTTCTACCGTGGATTGAGTCAGGGCCTGCTCGTCTACTTCGGGCCAGCTTGCGGTTACCAGCGCCTCAGCCTCACCGAGCCTGTGCCAGAGATGATGTGCCACGTGGGGTGCAATCGGTGAAATTATCAACACCGCATGTTTCAGCGCTTCATCCACCACGGCCCTGTCTGAGGCGTTTTCCGGCTCAAACCTGCTGATCGCATTACACAGCTCCATAACCGACGAGACCACGGTGTTAAACTGCAATCGTCGACCGTAGTCATCATCTGCACGCATCAGGGTTTCAAAGGTCTTGCGGCGCAGATCTTTTGCATCATCGCGCAGCTGCGCAACCTCCAGTGAGGGCACCGTTCCGCCTGCTGTATGATCTTCAACCAGCGCGTAGAGTTTTTTGATGAACCTGGCCGCACCTTCAAGCCCCGCCTCGCTCCATTCAAAGGATTGATCGGGTGGCGCCGCAAACATCATGGCTGTACGCACGGTATCCGCGCCGTATTTATCCAGCAGCTTCTGCGGGTCACCGGCATCACCTGCAGACTTTGACATCTTTTTGCCATTCTGCAGCACCATGCCCAGCATCAGCAGGCGCTTGAACGGTTCGTTAGACTCAACAAGCCCTTCATCACGCATGAGCTTATAGAAAAATCGTGCGTACAGCAGGTGCAGAATCGCGTGTTCAATACCGCCGACATAATGATCTACCGGCGCCCAGTAATTGACACGATCATCCACCATGGGCGTGTTGGCATCCGGACTGGCAAAGCGGGCGTAATACCATGACGATTCCATGAACGTATCAAACGTGTCCGTTTCGCGTCGCGCAGCTGCACCACAACCGGGGCACTTCACATCGAGAAAATCCTGCATCTTCTTCAGCGGAGAACTGACGCCTTCAAACGTGACATCTGTGGGCAGCACAACAGGCAGATCCGCTTCGGGTACAGGCACCACACCGCAGTCGTTACAGTGAATCATCGGGATAGGACAACCCCAGTAGCGCTGTCTCGAAACGCCCCAGTCTCGCAATCGATAATTGGTCACCCGGCGACCTGTCTCTCGCTTGGCCAGCGCATCCGCAATTGCATCAAACGCTGCGTCGAACTCCAGGCCGTCAAATTCGCCGGAATTAACCAGCCGCCCGTGCTCAGTGAAAGCCTCTACCTGTATGTCGCAGGCCTCGTCACCCGTCGGCTCCACAACCTGCACAATCGGAATACCGTATTTGCTGGCAAACTCCCAGTCGCGCTGGTCGTGTCCAGGTACAGACATCACCGCACCAGAGCCGTATTCCATCAACACAAAGTTAGCCACCCAGACCGGCAGCAGGTCGCCAGTCAGCGGGTGTGTGACTTTCAGATGCGTGGCCACACCCGCCTTTTCCATGGTTGCCATGTCCGCTTCTGCGGTTGTGGCTTGTTTACACTGCGCAACAAAGTCGGCAACGCCTGAATCCTGCTCTGCAGCAATCTGCGCAAGCGGATGTTCCGCTGCTACTGCAACATAGGTGGCACCCAGCAGCGTATCGGGGCGGGTTGTAAACACCGTCAGAGTTTGCTCTGAGTCCTGCACTGCAAAGTCGATTTCAACACCCTGACTCTGACCAATCCAGTTACGCTGCATGCTTTTAACTGATTCAGGCCAGCCGTCCATCTCGTCAAGCTCAGACAGAAGCTCTTCGGCATACGCCGTAATTTTCAGAAACCATTGCGCCATTTCCCGACGTTCAACCACAGCGCCGGATCGCCAGCCGCGACCATCAACAACCTGCTCGTTAGCCAGCACGGTCTGATCAACCGGATCCCAGTTGACTACAGAATTTTTGCGATACACCAGACCTTTTTTATACAGGCGTAAAAACAGCCACTGCTCCCAGTGGTAATACTCAGGATCGCAGGTGGCAAACTCACGCGACCAGTCGATACCAAAACCCAGCCGCTGCATCTGACTGCGCATGTAGGCGATATTATCCTTGGTCCATACAGCCGGTGGAATGTCGTTTTTAATCGCCGCATTTTCTGCCGGTAGGCCAAAGGCATCCCAACCCATGGGCTGCATCACATTGAAGCCTTTCAATCGATGATAGCGGTTGATGACGTCACCCAGGGTGTAGCACCGCACATGACCCATATGCAGCCGACCGCTGGGATAAGGGAACATCGCCAGACAATAGAATTTTTCTCCATCCGCGGATTCAGTGGCACGAAAAGACTCGTTCTCGTGCCAGAATTGTTGTGCGTCGGCTTCGACTTTATGGGGGTCGTACACAGCGTTCATAAGCGTTGCGAAAACCTGCTAAATTTAGAGGCCGAGAAGGATACCACCACCAGGAACACCCATGCACCGCACACGAGTAAAGATATGCTGTATTGCCTCTATAGCAGAAGCGGAAATGGCTATCGCCGCCGGTGCTGATGCCCTGGGACTTGTCGCGGAGATGCCGTCGGGACCGGGGCCCATAGATGACGACACCATTGCGGAAATCGCCGCGTTTGCGCCGCCGCCACTGGCGACATTTCTACTGACATCGCGCACCGAAGCTGACGGCATCATCGATCATGCCAACTACTGCGGCACAAACACGCTGCAGATTGTCAGCCATATCAAGGCCAGAGAATATCCCGGCATCATCAAAGCACTTCCAAATGTACGCCGCGTGCAGGTGATTCATGTTGAAGATGCCGGCGCGGTAGAACTGATACGCGAATACGAACCCTATGTGCATGCCTTCCTGCTCGACAGCGGGCGCCCTAACGCAGCCGTGACTGAACTTGGCGGTACTGGCAGAACACACGACTGGAACATCAGCACCGCTTGTGTTGCTGCGACAAAAAAGCCGGTCTTCCTGGCAGGTGGTCTGGCGCCGGATAATGTCAGCCGTGCGATAAATCAGGTGAAGCCGTTTGGTCTGGATCTCTGCTCGGGCGTGCGCAGTAACCAGCAGCTCGATGCGACAAAACTTTCTGCATTCATGCGGGCGGTTGCCACGACGTAGCATCCAGTGTCGAGTGGGTCTATTTTTCACAAACGATTCACTACGAGAGCGCTACCTTGAGACATGGAAAATCTAGATCAGAACAAACTGACTGTTGCCTGTGACTGGGTCATGGAGCTGCCCTTTGAAATGGCCAACCGGGGCATCCCGCTTCTGATGAGCCCGGCGCTCATGGCTGCGCTGCTGCGTTTTGCCTACGCCCGCGATGACCTGCTGCGAATGTGCGACTGCGTGGAAATGGTGCTTGAATTTGAAGAACGCCAGCCCGACGAGTTAGGCGCTGAACGTTTTCTGGCCTGCTGCTGTGCGGCTTATGATCACGACCCGGATAATGGTGGCGAAGTTGTTGTGCTTGCAGACTTCCTCCAGCGCCGCAACAGCACCACTGACAACACCCCGAGCGCATAAGCCAGACTCGGCCAGTGGCCCAGTATTTTGAATGGCGTTGTACCACTCATGACGTGGATGGAACCCCGCAGAACGCCCGCTTCAAACTGAGGTAGCTGCCCCTGCAGAGTACCGTCAGGTGCAACAATCGCAGTCACACCATTGTTTGTAGCCCGCAGTAACCAGCGACCATTTTCCAGCGCACGCATGCGAGCAATCTGCATGTGCTGAAGTGGTCCGATACTGGCGCCGAACCAGGTATCATTGGAAATTGTAATCAACACAGCGGCGTCCCTGGCACGCTGGCGCATGCTTGCCGGATAAGCAATTTCGTAACAGATTGCCATGGCTGCGGCGCCCATGGAGAGCTGCAGATTGGGTTGATTCGACGATCCGGGCGATGATCGCGACATCGGCAGATCAAAAAAGTCGATTAAACCGCGCAGCAACCCTTCCATCGGCACGTACTCCCCAAAGGGCACCAGGTGCTGCTTGGCAAACCGGCCTCTTGCCTGGCCAAGACCTATAGCCAGGTTCTGAAATTCGTATTGTCCCTCTCCCACCATCTCTACGCCGGGAATACCGGCAATCATATCTGTCTGGGTCGCCTCACCCTGCCGGGTGAGGTCTTCGAGCAACCCCTGGGCCTGCTGCGGGTAGAGGGTGATTGCCGCTTCTGGCCAGATCAGAATATCGGCATCCCAATGCTGCGCAGATAACTCCAGATGTTTCCGCACGTTGGGTACCGCCTGATCCGGCTGCCACTTAACGGCCTGATCTATATTCCCCTGTACCAGCGCAACGCTATACTGGCTTTCTGGTTTCACCCAGTTCACGGGTGCTAAGGCGAATCCCAACAGCCACGGCAGTAGCGACAGACCCGCAAAGCTGATCTGGAAACGACGATTCACCAGCATGGCTGCCAGCGCGGTCGCGCTGAGACACAGCAATAAGCCTGTACCCAATACGCCAACCAAAGGTGCAAAACTCGCAATGGGTGTGTCTAAACCTGCATAGCCCGGCAACAACCAGGGAAAACCCGTGAACAGCCAGGTCGACATCCAGTCCAGCAACACCCACAGCGCAACAAACACAAACACGCTGGACCATGAACCGCGAGGGAGTTGCAGCCTGCTGAAACACCAGCCCAGAGGCAGAACAAACAGCAGCGCCAGCACCGCCACAAAAAGCACCACCATGAACAACGCCAGTGGCGGCGGTGCATTGCCATAGACATGAATGCTGACGTAAACCCAGGACGCACCAACACCATATTGACCCAGCCCGAACACCCATGCCACCAGGCCCGCCTTACGGTGTTTGTCCCGCAGACCAGGGTGCTGCAGCAGATAGTAAAGACCACCCATGGCCAGAAGAGTGAGTCCCCAGAGGTCAAAAGGCGCAAAACCCAGACTGTAAATGGCGCCAAGAACAAGCGCCATCAGATAGATCATTTGAGGATGTTCACCCGTAACAGGCGCAGTCGACGCGAGTCTGCATTGAGCACTTCAAATCTCAATGCCTCAAACTCAACAGTTTCACCCCGCTCCGGCAGGTGACCAAACGCCTGCAGCACTATGCCACCGATGGTGTCGAACTCTTCTTCACTGAACTGCGTATCAAAATGCTCGTTAAAATCATCTATCGGCAGGTTAGCTTTGACATGGAAGCTCTTTGGCTCCATCTGTTTGATGCCACTGTCATCATGCACGTCATGCTCGTCTTCGATATCGCCGACAATCTGCTCAAGCACATCTTCGATGGTTACCGCACCGGAGATCTGGCCGTATTCGTCCACCACCAGGGCCATGTGGTTTCGCGTCGCGCGAAACTCCTGCAGCAGTACGTTCAGGCGCTTACTCTCAGGGATTACGGCAGCCTTGCGAATACAGTCTTTCATGGAGAACTTGCTGTGATCAGTTTCCAGCACCAACGGCAGCAGGTCTTTCGCGTGCAGGATACCTTTGATGTCATCTACATCATCGCCAACAACCGGAAACCGTGAATGCTCGGATTCGATGATAATGGGGAGCAGCTCGGCGGGATCCTGATCTTCGTGGACTACCACTAAAGATGATCGCGGAATCATGATATCGCGGGCATGCATATCGCCAACATGCAACGCACCAAAAATGATGTTCAACGCTTCATCGTCAAACATCTGTCGGTTTGCAGCCTCGCGCAGAATGTCCATCAGTTCAGACAGGTCTTCGGGCTCATCCGAAAATAGATCGGTCAGCCATTCGCGTACGCCCCGGCGGGGGGTGTCGTTTCGACCTGAGTCTTCAGGGCTGGCATCTTCTGTATATGCCTCGCCACGCTCAGTATTATCGCTCATTTAGCAACGGGTCAGTGTCCTTAAACGCATGTATACCATAAAGCCAGGGGCTAGTCGCAACGGATCTAATCGCAACGGATATAGGGGTTAGCGATCGAGAGTATCTCGAGCGCTTTAATTTCGATGGCTTCCATCTCCTGGGACTCATCGTCTGTAGTGTGGTCAAAACCCAGGAGGTGTAAAACACCGTGCACATACAGGTGGCTGAAATGATCCAGCACAGGTTTATTCTGCGCGGATGCCTCCCGCTGCAGGACAGGCCAACACACAGCAAGATCTCCCAATACCGGCGTGCCTTCAGGCACATCTACATCTGCAGGGAAGCTCAACACGTTCGTGGCATACGGTTTGTTTCGGAAATCGCCGTTCAGCTGTGCTGATTCACGCTCATCACATATACGCACACACAACTCGAACCCCAGGCGGGGTTCTTCCAACAACTCGTCTAAGGTCTCATGGCACGACTTCAGGCAAGCGTGCAGTGTTTCCGTGGCAACGTCGGTGAACGCGTCAACTTGTAGATCGATTGGCATCTCGCGAGTTATCCGATTCCGCACGACTTTCCGCGGCGGCATAGGCATCAACGATACGTTGCACCAATGGATGTCGCACCACGTCTTTGGAGCCAAAATGAGTAAAGCTGATACCGTCGATGTTACGTAGAACATTGCGGACATTGACCAACCCGGAGCGTTCACCTCGAGGCAAGTCTATCTGGGTAA
>JANSXA010000015.1 GCA_024743175.1 Pseudomonadaceae bacterium
GGAACTCGTTGATCTAGGTTGAAGTGATAAAAGAACTGCCCTTGATGATTTTCTTTGCGACCCATCATGGCATTACTCCTGCGGATAGCACCCAATTTTACGCTAACAACTTAGTTATACCACTAGTTTTTCAACAGAATTCAGTCGAAAGCAGACCCAGACCCAGGTTCACAAACAGATTATCGGTGGGAAGCCATTGCAGTTCGAACTCTGCGCCATAGATTTCAGCATCTGCAGCATTAGAGATTGTCGAAAAACCAATGCCGTCAACAATGACAAAAGCAAACACCTGCAGGTCTTCATAATCGTAATAAAAAGCAGAGCCGTTGAAGCGCAGTCGACCATCTGCCAACGTTGACTTAAACCCCACTTCGTAACTCAGCAGTTTTTCTTCATCGTACGGTGCAATACCGTCACTTGTCGTTTGAATACCACCTGCCTTGAAGCCGCTCGTTATACTGCCATACAGCAACAAATCATCAGATAACTGCGCATCCAGCACTAAACGACCGCTGACGTTGCTGAAATCGTTATCTGCAACGGCAGGGAATCCCGGCTGCACAGGGTTACCGCCCTCCGGCTCGTCATAGAAGAAAAAGCTGTCGTGCTCAATTTCTTCATCGGAGTAACGTAACCCACCCGACAACGTCAAACGATCACTGAGCTCAAAACTCGCATCAAAAAATACTGCAAAGCTGGTGATCTCCTGCTCAGTGCCTGACTTAGATTTGAAAACAAACTGCTCGGGACATAACCCACCTGGATTGCCTGGGGGCGCGGTGCAGTTCACGTCATCACCAATCGTGAAAGGTCTGAAGTCCCGCAGAATATCGAACGCGGTATTGTCCGTTGCTTCATCATTGAGGTAGTAAAGTCCTGCCAGCCAGGACCATTTATCCGCAGCCCAACTTAAACGCAATTCCTGCGAGAATGTTTCCTGCTCAACGGCCAGTTCACCAGTGAGAATATTATTCGGACCGCTATCCGTTTCTTCAGGTCTGAAGTCTTCAACATCATCAAAAGAGGTGATCGACGTAATAACAAAGTCGCCAATGGTCCAGTCCGCAGTTAAAGAAACACCCCAGAATTCTGTATCGTTCTTAGCCTCAAAATCGTAGTTACCTTCGTCATAGTCCGGTACGGCTGGCACGGTATCGCCATTAAGCGTCGTATACGCAGCCTGTTCCGAATATCCGAATATATCGACACACTGACCGGCAAGAATGGCCTGATTGCCACACATGTTGCCATCTGTGTCCCACACTCCCAGATGCCTATATTGCACCGCATCAGATTCAGTCTTACCACCGCGCACATTAAACAGAAGATTTAAACTGTCAGTAGGTTGGGTTTCAAGTAAAACACGCCAGGCAAACTCATCCGTACCCTGCTGATCATTGCCGGTAAACCTGTTTTTCATCCAGCCGTCCGAATCGCTCTTGAGTACCGCTGCCCTGAACGCGGTGTTATCTCCAAGAGGCCCGCCAAATGCACCTTCAATCTTGCGTTGATCCCAACTGCCAATGCCGGCACGAACCCAGCCGTCCCATTCCTGCGTGGGTTTCCTTGAAACAAAGTTTACTGCGCCGCCGGTAGCGTTTCGTCCGTACAGAGTTCCCTGAGGACCGCGCAACACCTCAACCCTTTCAACATCAAGTAACTGGAATATCTGTACCGCATTGGACGAAATATAGGTCTCATCCATATAGGCGGCTATCGGCCCCTGATTTAACACACCAAAATCGTTTAGCCCGACACCTCGGATGAAAGGTGCCGGCACACCTGTATCTCCGTTGGGATAACCGACACTGAAGTTTGGCGTCTGCGCCGTGATATCAACGCTCTGCCGAAAACCAAGCGCCTCAATGGCGTCGCCAGAAAAGGCAGTAACGGAGACAGGCGCCTCCTGCAGCCGTTCTTCGCGCTTTTGCGCGGTGACAATGATTTCTTCCATCAACGGGGAGCCACTTGTTTGCGCCATGGTCCATTGAGGAAGAAAAAGAGAAAATAAACCTACAGCACCTAAAACACATCTAGTCATCTTAAACACGTCGTACCTCCTGCTGACTGGTTGCTTGAGCTTACGCTGATATAAAAAAATGGCCAGTTTTTGCTCTCTGTAGATTGAGACATCCGCTGCCGGCAGCCAAAACCTCCACAGCAGCTGGGCATTTTTCTTGCAGATAACTACCCCTTTGGAGAACAATAGTGCATGCGACATCAACGCCATCAGAATCGCACCTACAGAGCCAATAAAATTGGTTCGCGTTCACTGCGCCTAATTGTCATCACTGCCGTTACCCTGGCAAGCATGCACGCCGAAGCTGTTTCGCAGACGGACCAGTTCAGCTTCGCAAACCTGCATCGACTTAACGCCGCAGACCTGCAACAGCTTGTCGAAACATCAACGGGGACCGACCAGATCAGAGCCAGGCTCGTACTGGCCCGATCAAAAAGCCGACGGGATTTTGCCAGCGGCCGAGCGGCGTTACAGCTACTGAACGATTACACGCTCAGACCCAGTGAGCAGGTTTATCTATATGCCCTGGAGTGTGGAATTTCCGTACGCAGCGGCGACATGCCTGCTGCCGAAAAGGCCTGCGCGGCAGCCAGGCAGGACCTCAAACCTGAGCTGGATCACTCCGTCCAGGCGCAGGCTTATGATGCGCTGGGCTCCCTGGCCACGCGTCAGGGTCGTGTCGCTGAAGCGCTAACCTACTATGAACAGGGACTATCCGCGGCGGTCACTGCAGATGACCAGGAAATGCTTTACGTGCTGCACCACAATCGGGCAACACCGTTGATCAACATGGGCATTACCGACCTGGCTATCCGCAGCCTGGAAACATCCAGACGATACCTGGATGTACTGCCTGAGGATTCCCAGCTACCGGGTATCCTGCTATACAACCTGGGCTATATGCAGGCGCAACGGGGCGCACATCAGACAGCACTGAAGGAATATCAACGCGCCATAGAATGGCTTGACAAGCTGGGCCACCAATCGCGTATGTATATCGCCAAAACACAGATAGCTAAATCATATACCGCGCTGGGCCAACCGGAAACTGCGTTAGAAACCTTGTTACCCTGGCTGGAACGGAGCGATATTACCCTAAGTCCTGATTCTATTGCTGATGCCTACTTCGCCATGGCCAACGCGTACACAGCACTGAACCAGTTTTCTGATGCTCAAACCATGGTGGTGAAAGGGCTTGCTATCGCCCGAGCGCAAGCAAACCCTTTAAGGCTGCAACAGCTAACCCTGGCCCAGGTTGATCTCGCCCTGCAACAGGACAATTACCTGCAGGCGCAGACGTTGCTCACAGACCTTATCGATACCTACACATTAGACACGGGATTTCGAGTCACTATCCTGGATCGTATGGCGCAGACTCAGGCTGCCCTTGGCAACTATGAGGCGGCCTGGGCGTACAGCTCAGAGCACAAACAGCTGGACGCAAAAGTCAGATCGCAGGATTTCGATCTACGCCTCTCTTCATTGCGCGTTGCTGGTGAACTGGATCAGGCAAACTATGACCTTGCCCTTTCCCGCGAACGCGAGCGCACCGCTGAGTTACAGAGCGCAACCGCGCGCTCAACACGCAATGCAGCTATCGCGGTCGCCCTGCTCATAGTCGCTTTTGGCTTTCTGGTATTCCGCCGGATTGTTGAAAAACGCGAAGCCGTGGTTCAGCAGAACCACACCCACCAGCTAGAGCAGCAGGTCAGTGAGCGTACTGCTGATATGCAGCACGAAATGCAGCGCAGAATTGAAGCTGAACAAGCCAATACGAATTTGCAGAAGCGAGTTGCTGAAGCTGAACGCCTGCGAACAATTGGCCAGCTTACCGGCGGTGTGGCGCACGACTTCAACAATCTGCTCACGGTCATTCTGCTTTCAGCAGACCTGTTGAAGGCAGATCCGCAGGATCAGAAAAGTGCCCTGATCAACGACATCATTCATGCCGGAGAGTCCGGCAAAGCGATTACCCAGAGTTTACTGGCTTATGCACGCCAGCAGGAGCTGCAACCTGAGCCGATGCGATTGGACAAGTACCTGCAGCGGCGTCTGTCCCTGTTCCAACGAACGCTGGGCGATGACATCGAGTTAACCCTTGATACTGTACCCGCAACAATTACAGCAGACAGAGGTCAGCTCACCGCATGCCTGGTCAACCTGTTGTTTAACGCGCACGAGGCAATGGGCAACAGTGGAAAAATCACCATTGCAACAAAACTGGTGTCGCCATCATCCGTGGAAATGAAGATTTCTGACAACGGTGCAGGTATGAGCGAAGACATTCTGCAGAAGGCCACAGAGCCGTTTTACACCACTAAAAAAGAGGGTCAGGGCAGCGGTCTGGGATTAAGCATGGCTTTTGGATTCATGAAACAGTCAGGCGGGGAACTGAGCATTGCCAGCGAGCTTGAGGTCGGCACAACGGTTACATTGACTTTTCCTGCCAGTGCTACAGATGAGACACAGGTGGCTGAAAACCCAACTAACGCATCTTTCAGCGACAGGCTGCGCAAAGTGTTGCTCATCGACGACCAGGATAGCGTGCGCGATGTCTGTCGAAGTGCGCTTGAAGGTATGAACTTTACCGTGTGGGAGGCCAATACCGGCATCCAGGGGTTGGAGCATATTCTAGCTGCGGACGATTTTGATCTGGTCGTCAGCGATGCGGTCATGCCAGGCGGCATATCCGGCCTGGAGGTCGCTAACACGCTGGCTGATGTACAACCCACTGTACCGGTTATTCTGATGTCCGGAGGTCCTGTGGAAACTCCGGAAAACTGTCACTTTCTCGCCAAACCGTTTTCGTTGGATCAGCTTGAACAGATGATTCGCCAGGTCATGAGATAACCGGTTCGCGGAAACTTTACTCATTAGGTGCCATGTTTGCCCGGCGAGCATCCCGTCGCGCAATGTGGTTTCGCATACGTTCCTGTCGAACCTGAGTAAGCGGATATTTCCACAACAATGGCAGCGCCACACAAGCCAGCACAGCGGGAACGATACTGTACAGAACTGCAACCGAGAGCTTTGCTGCTGCCGTGTTCTCATCTGCAGCAGGGTCGAAACCGAACCAGGCAACACCGTTAGTTGCCAGCAGCACGCCCAGCGCAACCGCTGCCTTGTTAACCATACCCCACAACGAAAAGTACAACCCCGTGCGTTGTTCGCCGGTGCGCAGTGTGTCGAGATCTACAACGTCCGCAGCCATTGATGACGGCAGGAATACCAGTGCACCTACTGCAGAACCTTTGAGCATCATCAGTGCAAAGAACAACCAGTAATGGTCCGGTCCGAGCAGCGGAATGAATGCACTCCATAAAGATAACCATGCAATACCAATAACAACGGTTTTATGTTTTCCCATGCGGCGCGAAATTGCGAACCAGGCCGGGATGGCAAGGCTACTGGACAGATAGTAGGCCAGGACAAAAAGTGCGTAGCGATCAAACGGCTGCTCCATAACCGAGCCGACAAAGAAAAACGACAGAGATGCAGTCATGCTCACCGACGCAACCAGAAACAAAAGGCTGATTACCAGGCGCCGATAGGGGCCATTGGCCATGACGATTTTCAACCCGCGTCGCCACGGCACCCGCTCCTGTTTTGCCCTGGAACGAGAAGGCAGTTCGGGCACAAACATCAGCGCTGGTGCACTTAACAGAGGTAGAAGAATAACAACCGCAACAGCAATGCCCAGCAGCGCGTTGTTAGCACCAGACAAGCCGAAGCCCAGGGAGAGAATCAGCGGTATCAGAAGCGCCATCAGCGTACCGCCGTAACCAAAAGCTTCCCGCCAGCCGGTAATCTGCGAGCGCTCATTGTACTCCGATGACAGCTCCGCCCCCCACGCACGGTAAGGCAGGTCGACAAGTGTGAAGCTGAGATATAAGGCGCTGATCCAGACAAACAGATACAGGTTTGTCACCGCCTGACCACCAAAAAACTGCCAGGTCGCCTTTGCAAACTCACTATTTGGCACAAACAGCATCCATAACGACAGAATCATCAATGGAATACCCATGGCCATCCATGGCTTACGACGACCGAAGCGGGTGACCCAGCGATCAGAGGCGATGCCGATAGCGGGGTCGGTGACCACATCGGTCAATCGGGATAACGCAATCAGCGCACCGACAACGGCAAGTGACAGGCCAAGATTCTGTGAATAAAACGCCGGGATATACAGGGCAATCGGCAGGCCGACAGTTGATGTAGGTAAATTGGCAATGCCGTACAAGGCAATTTTTAATCGCCCGACACCTTGTACCGGCGATGATGCCTGTTTCAAATCAGCACTCAAACGGGGAACCCCTTCTCTCTTCTCTCGCACTCACACTCGCACTAATAATGCGTATAATGCAAGTAACATTAATAAGGAATTACCATGCAGCGAATCTTGCTAAATCTGATTATTCTCACCTTACTGACAGGCTCGTTTGCTTCCAACGCTTCGGCTCAATTCATCACCACCGACGAAGCGCTGAGCATCGTGCAACAGAATCAGGCCAGTGAACGCGTCAGCAGTTTTCTTGCCCGGGAAGAAGTTCAGCAACAGCTGATCAAATTTGGAGTTCCTCCTGAGCAGGCTGAGCAACGAATTGCCGCGCTTACTCCGCAGGAACTGATGTCGTTGGACGCACAAATAGGCGACATGCCTGCCGGTGGTATTGCTGAAGTGATCGGTGTTGTTGTCATTGTTCTGTTCATTCTAGAGTTACTGGGTGTCACAGACGTCTTCACGGCTATTTAAGGTACTGTTGTTCGGCGCGGTTCTGACGGGGTGTCAGAACCAGCCAACCTTGAGCCTGAAAACCCAGGAGGCGCTGGAGCTCACTCAAACACCCTTCCATGACCAGACCGGATACTTCTGCGGACCCAACGCCCTCGCAACGGTCCTGCACCGGACAGGTCTGGATATAGACCCTGACACCCTCGCCGAGCAGGTATATCTACCGGGTCGTAAAGGCAGCCTGCAGCTTGAGCTGGTAGCAGCCACTCGAGCTATGAACCGTTTGACCGTTACCGTTGAGCCTTCTCTACAGGGCATCCTGAGCGAGCTTGCGCAAGGCTATCCTGTACTCATCTTACAAAACCTCGGCGTCGCCTGGTTTCCCGTCTGGCATTATGCTGTTGTCATTGGTTTCGATCCGGCAGAACAACACTTCATCCTGCGTTCAGGCAATCAACGACGACAGCTGTTCAGAACACACCGCCTGTTAAAAACCTGGGATCGCGCGAATCGCTGGGGCGTAGTCGTCCTGAATCCGGGTGAGCTACCGGCAAACACTGAAGTACAAACTTACGCAACCTCAGTTGCAGCCCTCGAACGAGTCGGCAACCTGGATACTGCACTTGTGTCTTATCAAGCTGGACTGGAACGCTGGCCTGACAACATCGCCCTGAAATTTGGTGCGGCAAACACGCTGCAGCAGACAGGGGATCAGATCCGCGCAATACAGATGTATGAAGATTTGATAGCGCAGTCACCAGACTACTGGTTTGCAACTAACAATCTGGCACACACACTAGCATTGATGGGATGTAAACAGCAGGCCCTGGAGGCAATCTCCCGTTATCGAGACAAAGCAGGCACCGAACTACCCCGGATTCTCCTGAACACACAGCAGGCTATCGCTGCCCAGACTGACAGGCAATGTCGCAAGGTACCCGCCACTGATGCTGATTAGCCGACGCCCAAAAAATGTTTCAGCCCGGAGACGTAACTGTCCCAGCCCGCATCGTGATTCTGCACACTCTCGGCACTGGTGAGTTTCGAATGACGCAGATCCAATCGTGTGCCAGCGCCTTCGTCCCGAAACCAGACTTCTATATCTGAAACTTCTTCATCTCCAGACCATTGCCAGGTGTAGTGCAGATAATCTTCTGGGACCACCTGCAGAAATACACCTTCGTTAGACATTTCAAATTCTGCTGTTTTCATCTGCAAGCGGTAGTGACCACCAACTTCCGGCAACACGTCCATTGCCGTTGCCGGCGCAATGATAGTCTCTGACGACACCCAGGCCGCGTAAACATCCGCGCGTGGGAAGCCAATACGATAAGACTTATCAATTGCCACTTCAGCGCAGCCTTGGCTGGGTACGCAAATCCAGCGTATACGGTTGATCCGGATGTGGCATTTCAGGTTTTATTTTCAAGCGCCCCTGAGAACCGCCGTGACTGAAAAAACGGGCACCGCGCCGCGCTTCCGCTTCATTGGCATTCAGCGGAAAAGTATCATAGTTACGGCCACCTGGGTGCGATACATGGTAAGTCGCACCCGCTATCGAAAGCTGGTTGCTGGTATCCACCAGATCAAAAACCAGGGGTGAATGCACATCTATGGTGGGGTGTAAGCTTGACGGCGCTGCCCAGGCCTTGTAGCGAACACCACCTACAGCGCTGCCGCGTTCTCCGGTTGATCGCAGAGGCACGGGGCGTCCGTTGCATAACACCTGATAACGGTCACCTTTGAGCCCGCGCACTGAAACCTGCAGGCGCTCAACGGTTGAGTCAACATAGCGCGCTGTTCCCTGAGCAGTCGCTTCCTCTCCGAGCACGTGCCAGGGTTCCAGACCGTTGTGAATTTCAATCTGCATGCCTTGGGCTTCAAAGCTGCCCAGCAGCGGAAAACGAAACTCACGGAAAGGTGCAAACCATTCTTCTTCAAAGGCGTAGCCTGCCCGGTTCATATCAGCAAGTACTTCGCGCATATCTTCCCAGACGCAGTGTCGCAACATGAAGCGATCATGTAACTCTGTACCCCAGCGGATTAAAGGTTGTCTGTAGGGCTTGCGCCAGAAGCGCGCAACCATTGCGCGGATCAACAGCATCTGTACCAGACTCATCTGCGCGTGGGGTGGCATTTCCAGCGCACGCAGCTCTACCAGGCCTTTACGCCCGGTAGGGCCGTCCGGCGAATACAGCTTATCGATGGAAAATTCAGCCCGGTGCGTGTTACCGGTCAGGTCAATAAGGAAGTTGCGCAACAGGCGATCTACCTGCCAGAGTTGTTCTGTCTCTCCTTCGGGCAGCAGATCCATTGCTATTTCCAGCTCGTAAAGGTTGTCATCACGTGCTTCGTCGACTCTCGGTGCCTGGCTGGTGGGGCCAATAAACATACCTGAAAAAAGGTAAGACAGACTCGGATGCCTTTGCCAGTAGGTGATAAAACTGCGCAGCAGGTCAGGTCGCCTGAGAAATGGACTGTCCGCAGGCTGAGCGGCACCCAGAGTGACGTGGTTACCACCGCCGGTACCCGAGTGTCTGCCGTCGAGCATGAATTTCTCAGTGCCTAAACGACACTGTCGGGCCTCTTCATACAGGACCTCAGTATTGCTCACCAGGTCACGCCAGTTAGTTGCCGGGTGCACGTTGACTTCGATCACTCCGGGGTCGGGAGTAATCTGCAGAATCTGCAGACGCGGATCCCGTGGAGGTTCGTAGCCTTCCAGAATCACAGTCAAGCCAACTGCATTGGCAGCGGTAGTGATTTCATCAACAAGCGCAAGATAGACCTCCAAACGGTCTTCCGGAGGCATGAAGACATAGAGTTTTTGGTCGCGCACTTCCAGACACAATGCGGTATGAACAATTTCGTCTGAATTTTTGTCCGCCACGGGTGCCGCTGTTGCTTTCACCTGAGCTCCGGCTTTATTCAGCGACCCTAACGACTCAAAATGGTCGCGCTGAGGCTCAATATCCCGCTCTTCCGGGTCTTCCCAGGGTAAAGACGCCAATGGCAGACGCAAACCCATTGGAGAATCACCGGGCAGCAGGATCATTTTATCCTGACGGAAAGGCCAGCGGCTCGAATTCCAATAGCCGCCATCCGCTTCGCCTTTGAATTTGATCGGCAGCGCATAACCGCTGACTTTATTGAGCCCTCGTTGAAACAGGCGAACCATTCGAGCCCGCTCCAGCGGATCTTCCAGCTTCGGGTCTGAGGGATCCACATTTACCGGCAAACGCGCCTCCAGCTGCAGGTAGTGCTCAGGGTCCTCATACCCAGGGACAATATAGTCAGGGTCTATCTTCAAACCTTTGGCTAACGCCTGCGCTAAGCGAAAGGCATCTTCAACACTGCAGCTTTGTGCCTCATCTTTATCAGCCACAACCTCCGGATGCAGCACAGCCGGTTTGCCGTCCTGTCGCCAGAACATGGACAAAGCCCAGCGTGGCAGGGGTTCGCCCGGATACCACTTCCCCTGTCCAAAGTGCAGCAGGGCATCTGGCGCAAACTGCGCGCGAAGTCTTTGCAGCAGCTTGCCGGCAAGCTCTCGCTTGTCTTTACTCAGAGCGGTGTAATTCCATTCCGGTCCATCCATATCGTCAATGGAGACAAAGGTAGGCTCGCCGCCCATGGTCAAGCGGACGTCGCCCTTCTCCAACTGGCGGTCAACTTTGTCACCGAGCTTTTTAATCGATTTCCATTGCGCTGTGTCGTACGGCTTGGTTACACGAGGGTCTTCATGCACCCGCTCGACCTTGTTGAAAAAATCAAACTCGACAGTTGCAGACTCTATTGCACCGGTTACCGGGGCTGCGCTGGCTGGATCTGGTGTACATGCAAGGGGAATGTGCCCCTCTCCTGCCAGCAGTCCTGACGTTGGATCCAGGCCTATCCATCCGGCACCGGGCAGATAGACTTCTGCCCATGCATGTAAATCGGTAAAGTCTTCAACAGCACCTGAAGGCCCGTCGAGTGCTTCCTGATCAGCTTTCAGCTGAACCAGATAACCTGATACAAATCGCGCAGCCAGGCCCAGATGACGAAGAATCTGCACCAGCAACCAGCCACTGTCGCGACACGAACCGCAGGCCAGCCCAAGGGTCTCTTCACAGGTTTGGACGCCAGGCTCCATGCGTACCAGATAGCCGACGTCGCCCTGCACACGCTGATTCAAACCGACCAGGAAATCGACCAGCGCGGTGGGTTTACGATTTACACCCTTCAACCATTTGGTTAACAAAGGGCCTTTATCGGTAATCTCCAGGTAGGGTGCAAGATCGCGCTTAAGCTGTTTGTCATAGGTGAATGGGTATTTCTGCGCCGATTCTTCGAGGAAGAAATCAAACGGATTGATCACCGTCATATCGGCTATCAGCGAAACGTCTATGGACAGATGATTACTTTTTTCCGGAAAAACATAGCGTGAGAGATAGTTACCAAAAGGATCCTGCTGCCAGTTTACAAAATGTTCCGCAGGCGAAACCTTAAGCGAGTAGGCGGTGACCGGAGTGCGCGAATGCGGCGCTGGTCGCAAACGGATCACGTGCGGATGAATCGTTATCGGCCGGTCAAACTTGTAGTGTGTGCTGTGTTGCAAAGCAACGCGGATAGTCATTATTTGTTACTCTCGTTCCAGACCATCGGCGGCAATCGATCAAATGCCTGCTTGATCTGCTGGTTCCAGTTACTTTTCAATTCGCGCAGAAAAACGCTGTCTTCATCGTATGCCACATAACGGCACGGCGCCAAGCTGCCCGTGGTATAGACACCCACCTCTATCGGCGGCCCCACAGTGAGGTTACTGCGCATGGTGGCATCCATGGAAACCAGTCCGCACAATGCAGCCTGTTCCAGAGGCGTGTTTACGGACAGCACCCGATCGAGAATAGGTTTGCCATACTTTGATTCACCTATCTGCAGGAAAGGTGTCTGATTTGAGGTTTCTATGTAGTTACCCTCAGCGTATATCCTGAACAGGCGCCGCGGCGCCCCTGCCACTTCTCCACCCAACAGCAGGCTGGCCTCAAAAACCGGGCCACCGCCGGTGTTCTTCTTCTGCTGTTCAAGGTTGAGCGCACCAACATAGCCGGCGGCTTCGGCGACCGAACCGACAGTCATGAGATTGACTTCAGCGTTATCCCGCATATCCCGCTCGATCTGTGCAATAACACCCTGGGTTGTTGCCAGGTTACCCGCGGTGCAGATTACAAACTGACGCTCCCCAGGCACTCCATAACGGCGCATCTTGCTGTAGGTGCTGACATTATCGACACCTGCGTTGGTGCGTGAGTCAGAGACAAAAACCAAACCTTCATTGACGGCGATGCCAACACAATAAGTCATTTCAATGTAATACCTAAAATGGACCCACTCGCTGTGGGCCGCGTATAGTGAACAATAGCCACAGGCACCTCAATACTAATGACTATGCGCAGCCCAGTTTTCCGCAGGTATCTGTCAGACGCCGCACGATAAGCGCGTATAAGGCGATGTCCGTAGCGCCTGAGGCGTGCACCTCTTCAATCGCGCTGAACCAGCTGTCCAGTACACCCGGATTCGCGCGCTGCCATTGTGCAAAATCACCCTGCGCGGTGGTTAAGACATGTGCACTGAATGCACATTGCAGTCGAAACAGATCATCGTACAGCGCATCAATCTGCAGGGCCTGCCAATGTGACTGTGTAGGTAGATCGGTCAGACGGGAAACCAGCCAGTCGATGCGCAGTTGTGCTGCAACCTTGCCACTGACCTCAACCAGCGCGGCAACTTCACAACCCTGCTGTTCCGCGACGGCAACCACCGGCAGCATCTGCGTGAACACCTGCACATCACTCCAGTGTTGCGCCAGGTGAGCAGGCAACCCACCCTTTTCAAGCGCTGCGCTGACGGCAGCATCGGCCTCGGATGCATTGAGATTAGCTGCTGCAGAATGCGCCACAACATCAAGTGCTGGTTTGAACCGGTGCACCAGGTTATCAAGAGAACCCGTCACGTCACAGTTTCTTAGAATCCAGCGGGTCGAGCGGGCGCCGAGCTGAGCCACGCTATCAAGGACATGCAGCTGCTGTTGAGCTTTCAGACCCGGTGCAGTGGCAACAACGTCGAACCAGGTTGCAAAATCAAAACAGGCCGCTGCAACTGCGTATCCTTTGGCGACATCAGTAACCGCACAACCCACCGATTCACTTAAGCTTGAAACAAATGTAATACCCATGTGGCCAACAATTTCATTGGCAAGCTGAGTCGCGATTATTTCCGGCGCCAGACGGTGAGATCTGATATCCACCTCAAACTGCTCTACCAGCGACCCTGGAAACGCATTCACAATCCGTTGGGCAATCAGCGGGTCGTTATGCACAGCACCCTCAATCAGATTGTTTTTGATATAGGTCTTTGTATAGGTCAGAAGCACCGCAAGTTCAGGACGCGTCAGGCTCTCTTCATCGGCGTACCGCTCTGCCAGAGCCTCATCCGAAGGCAGAAATTCCAGCGCTCTGTCCAACCCGGCATGAGAGCTCAAGACACCCATCAGACGTTGGTACTCACTCTGGTGACTTTTCTCATGACGGGCAGCCAGACTTAAAGTCTGCGCCTGATCAAAACTGTTTGACAAAACCAGGGCGGCCACTTCATCGGTCATTGATTCCAGCACAGAGTTGCGCTGTTTGCGGGTCAGATCCTCACGCGCAACCAGTTCGTTCAGCACGATTTTGATGTTCACCTCATGGTCGGAACAATCGACACCTGCGGAGTTGTCGATAAAATCTGTGTTTACCGCCCCACCTTTACGCGCAAACTCTACCCTCGCCCGCTGGGTGATACCCAGATTGCCACCCTCGCCTATGACCTTGGCTTTGAGCTCGTCAGCGTTAACACGCAGATGATCATTAATCCGGTCGCCAACATCATCATGGTTCTCAGTGCTGGCTTTAACGTAGGTTCCAATGCCCCCATTCCAGATTAATTGAACCGGGCTTTTCAATAGCTCATGAATCAGTTCATCAGGCGCCATATCACTCTGGGGAATGCCAAATCGAGCGGACATTTCAGGCGTCACCGTAATCCGCTTGCTGGTGCGGGAAAAGATGCCACCACCAGCACTGATCAGCGCCTCATTGTAATCGCTCCAGCTGGAACGAGGCAGCGCAAACAACCGTTCCCGCTCCGCATAGCTGGCAGCAGCATCAGGATCTGGATCAATGAAAATATGCAGATGGTTAAACGCCGCGACCAGCAACAAAGACTCTGACCGCAACACACCATTACCAAAAACGTCTCCGCTCATATCACCAATGCCAAGCACGGTGATGGGGTCCGTCTGCACGTCGATGTTCATCTCAGCAAAATGGCGTTGCACTGAAACCCAGGCACCACGCGCGGTGATACCCATTTTTTTGTGGTCATAGCCATTGGATCCACCGGAAGCAAAGGCATCACCCAGCCAGAAGTCGTAAGTCTTGGATATTTCATTAGCAGTATCGGAAAAGGTTGCGGTGCCTTTATCTGCAGCGACAACAAAATAAGGATCAGGATTATCTATGGCGACCACCTGATCAGGTTTTGTCACTTCACCATTTACAATATTGTCGGTGACATCCAGCAGTGCTCGGATAAAATCTTTGTAGCCATCAACTCCAGCACGCGTGTCCTTGATGACAAAACCGCCTTTAGCACCGGTTGGCACAATCACAGCGTTCTTTACAACCTGCGCCTTCACCAGACCCAGCACTTCTGTGCGATAGTCTTCGAGACGATCCGACCAGCGCAGACCGCCACGTGCGATGCTGCCGGCCCGCAGGTGCACGCCTTCCAGATACGGTGCGCTGACAAAGATTTCGTACATCGGCGTCGGCAGCGGCATGGAAGAAATTTCCCTTGGCATGAACTTGATGGACAGGAACGGGCGATGCTCACCGTTGTCATCAGTGACGTAATAGTTGGTGCGCTTACTGGCATCCATAAGCTCAAGGAAACGCCGCAAAATGCGGTCTTCGTTTAACAGTTCAACTGCATCCAGAGCTGTGGTGATGGTTTGTTTGATAGCCTGCAGATCACTTGATAAGTCATTTTCAGCAGGCTGGCTTTCAATCGCAAATTTACGTTCGAAATAGTCCACCAGCAAGCTGGCTGTATCCGCGTGGCGGAACAATGCTTCACTGATAAACGCTTGAGAGAAACCAAATCTGATCTGCTTCATGTATTGAGCAAATGCACGCAGAACACTCACCTGTCGCCAGGACAAACCAGCGCGCAGAATCAAACGGTTAAAGCTGTCATCCTCGGCAAAGCCGTTCCAGACATTGATAAATGCATCGTTAAGATCTTCGCCGCCTTCCTGAAGGTCCAGGTCTCCGGCAAAACGCAGCTCGTATACCTGTATAGACACAGATTCAGTGTCTTTGCAGGCAACTGTGAAGGGATGCTCTCCTATGACACGCAAGTCCAGGTTTTCCAGCTTCGGCACCACATCAGAAAGCGGCAGTGCAGTGCCACGATGAAACATCTTCAGGTGTAACAGATCTGCGGCTTCGCCGGGCACCCGGTATAACCTTGTGCGCAGAGGTGAATATTCGGTTAACTGCTCTATAACCTGGATATCGTCTATCGCGTCGATGGTAGAAAAATACTCACGATAACCCGCTGAAAAAGCGTCTGCATAATTGCTGCGCAAGCTGATCGCCGTGCGTTCGCCGAAATGGCTGACCAGGGCTTCGTAGAGTTCTGAATTCCAATCACCAATCAGTTCAGCGATGCGCTGTTCAAGACCAACGCGATCGACCTCTATGTGCTGCCCGGGACTCACGCGTAAAATGAACTGAACCCTGACCAGAATCGATTCTGAAAGCAGAATGTCGTAGTCAGAGTCTTCCGCAGCAAATGTCTCAACCAGTAAAGCTTCCAGCTCTAAGCGGACGGAAGTGCTGAACAGATCTCTGGGCATGTAAACCAGAGTGTTTACAAACAGTCCATAAGCATCATAACGGGCAAACACACGCACACGCCTGCGCTCATGTATATCCGTTATCACCATTGCAGTTTCAAACAGCTCTGTCTCAGTGATCTGAAACAGTTCATCCCGGGGGTAAGTGGCCAATACCTGGCCCAATACTTTTCCGTCGAAACCTGAGGGGTCCAGCCCGGAGCGTTGCAGAACATTCGACACCTTGTGACGAACCACAGGAATACGTTCCGGCAACTCCATATATACCCTCGAGGTGTACAATCCCAGAAAGCCGGTTTCACCGATAACCTGACCGTGCTCATCAAACTGCTTTATACCCACATAATCAGGGTAAGCTGGCCGATGTACGCGAGATTTTGTCCCGGATTTTGAAAACGTCAGAAGTCTGGCTTTGAGCAGAAAGTCCTGAGTACGCTGGGGTTGCGCAGATATCATGCGCTCAGTGGCGGCGGGCCGGACCCGCTGAGTGCCTAACGCCTGGCCGGTCTGACGAATAACACCGTCGCTGTATTGAAACTCCCGCACGCCTAAAAACGTGAAATGATTAGCGAGAAGCCATTGCAGGAATGCAACGCTCTCACTGATGTCATGCTCATCCAGTGGTGGCGGATTGCTCTGTAGATCAACGATCAGCGCCTCCATCTTGCTTTTCATCTGGGGAAAATCTGTTACCGCCGCCTGCAGGTCTTTAGCCATGAATTCAAGTTTGGATTGCAGCTGCCCAAAGGCTTCGTCTTCCAGACGATCTATTTCCGCATAAATGACCAGTTCCCGATTCTCATGATCTACATCGCTGGTTAATTGCTGAAGCTTGCCATCTGCGTCACGCTTCACGGCAAAAACCGCATTGTTCAGGTGGTGGGTGACCAGGCCGCCGTGGGACAGGGCCATCAGCACAGAGTCGACCATAAACGGCATGTTAGGCGCCGCCACAATCACCACACTGTGTTCCGAATGCCAGCCGTCCCGGGTTCGTATCGGATTTTTCAGCAGGAAACTGACTTCGTTCGACTCACGGTCCTGCAGATGCTGGAAGGCTTCAATGGTGCCACCCACATCATCGCGCACATCGCGAGAAGCCACATCTTCTTCCAGCGACCTCGACCAGAGCGTCTTGGCAAACACCTGCAACAAAGGATAAAGATCCGCATCCGTTGCGTCTTCCAGCACTTCCAAGAGGTTTTTGATATATGAGTCGTCTTTAACCTGGTTCAACCGAATTATCCTTGATCAGTCTGTACATTAATTAACGATAGCGAAGCCGGAGATCACTTGATCCCATGCAGAAGGCGATCAAACAGGTCGGCTCCGGTAATTATCCTCGGTTGTGCAGACCATATCAGCACAACATCGTTTTCAATGACGCCTCGATTAACCGTTTTGCTCTGTCTTAACAGGCGCAGCACCGTACCCAGTTTAGTTTTGGGGTTGGTCAGGATAATCGGCCGGTGACAATACTTATATGGATTGACAGGCCCCTTATCGAGAAGCGATGCGCGCAGAAATTCATCAGCATCCAACAGCAGCTGCGGCGCGCCTTTGAGGTCTGCCAATACCACCCACTTCTTCCCCGACGCATGGATTTTCTGCAGGGTTGGATCATTGATTGTCTGTTCGTGTGTGGGCAATCGTGGCAGATCAATATCCGTGGGCAGCTTTAACACACTGGATGGGTCTATCAGAACGCCCTCTTCCAGAGCTTCAAGATCATCTATCTCGAGGAAATTCAGGGCGCCAATACCCTCAACTTCGCCCACATCACTATCGTGGGCTTCAACATGTTTCATCAACATGTCTTTGATCACCTGTTCTCTGAACAGCTCAGCTGATTCTTTGCCCAGCCACGCGTCCAGAATCATCGCCGCGGGCTTGGCAACTGGATAGAGAAGAATCTGATACATCCGCAGGATCGGATACAGCAGCGATGCCATTTTCAAAGCGTGCCGGGAGAAATAGGCCTGCGGGAAAATTTCACCCAGGAAAGTAATCACAAAGGTCGAGAAAACAAAGGCCATCACACCGGTTAATACGGAGTTCGATAACAACGTCAGCAGCACATTGATACTGACATTACCCCACAGAATTGTTGTCAACAGAAAATTTGAATCCCTGCGCATGCGCAGAACGCGCTCCGCTCTGACATTAGTTTCAGCTTCTACCTCCAGCTGTAACCGTGACACGCCAAAAAAAGCGAGGTTCAGACCTGAAAACATCGCAGATTGGGTCACACACAGGACAATACCGAGCCAGACAAAATTTTCCATCAAGAATAGTAATCAGAAAAGCGACTGCCATTGTAGCTGATAGAAAGGGTTCACATGGGAATGGGTTTTACTAAATAGGGATTGCCGCGAGCACAAAGCAAGCCCCATCATGTACTATGCCCGACGATATGAATTCAGAGCTACCAAGACACCGAATGCTGCGCGTTTTGCAGCAACGCAATTTGTTGGGATTGCTCCGCTTCGTGGCCGTGCTGCTGGGCCTGATTTGTCTGTTTTCGCTGATTTTTCAACTGCTCATGGCTTACGAGGGGCAGTCACACTCGTGGGTAACCGGCTTCTATTGGACTTTGTCCACCATGTCGACACTGGGTTATGGTGATGTCAGCTTTGTCTCCGACCCCGGTCGCTTGTTTTCCATATTTGTATTGCTCTCCGGCGTCATTTTCATGTTGGTGCTGCTGCCGTTCACGTTCATGGAACTGTTTTATGCGCCCTGGGTAGAAATGCGTGCTGCCAACCGTATTCCACGAAAAGTAGACGACAACTTGGCCGGACACGTCATCATGACGTTCTACGGCCCGGTAGCCAGCGCTCTGATCGCAAAGCTCAAGCAGTTCAAATACCCCTACGTGGTGATTCTGCCCGAAGCGGACGAGGTCATGCAGCTGATCGACCACGGCATAAATGCGATTCACGGCGAATTGAACCTGCCTGAGACTTATATCAACGCGCGGGTAGAGCAGGCCTCTCTGGTAGCAACCACGCGCACAGACATCGCCAACACATCCATAGTTTTCACCGTGCGCGGTATCACCAAAACCACACCGGTCATCGCTACCGCCAGAGACAGTGACTCCAAAGATGTTCTGCGCCTTGCCGGTTCAACACGAGTGCTGGACCTGACACACCTGATGTCGGAATCCCTGGCCAGGCGCGCAATCGGCGGTAACGAACTGATTCACGTGATCGGCAATATTGATGACCTGCTGATTGCCGAAGTCGATGCATCTCAAACAAATCTGGTAGGCACCGATTACATTACCGCACAGCGACAGACCAGCGTCAGCATTGTCGGTTTCTGGGATCGCGGTTTCTTCCAGGTCGGTGAGCAGGACAGCAAGATAGAACCTCATAGCCTGCTGGTTATGGCAGGCTCAAAGGCGCAGCTTGATGAGTTCAACCGCTTGTATTGCCTCGACATGCAAAAAGACGAACACAAACCGGTCATCATTATAGGTGGCGGGCGAGTCGGTCGTGCGACTGCCCGCGCACTGGCACGACGCGGTATAGATTATCGCATTGTTGAAGAGCTTCCAGATCGGGTGCCGGATTCCGACAAATACATTCTCGGATCTGCTTCGGATAAAAATATTCTAAGACAGGCTGGCATCGACAAAGCGCCAACCGTCATCATCACAACTAAAGACGATGAGACAAATACCTACCTAACAATTTTCTCCCGTCTGTTGCGCCCGGATATTCAGATTATCTGCCGGGCCAGCATGGAAACCAGCGTGGCAGGGCTGCACAGGGCAGGCTCGGACATCGTGATGTCTTATGCTTCAATGGGCTCTAACGCGCTGTTCAACCTGCTTCAGCGCAGCGATCTGCTGATGATTGCAGAAGGCCTCGACGTATTTAAAGTTGAAGTGCCACAACCGCTGATTGGCAAAACGCTGGAGGAAGCGGACATCAAACATCTGACCACCTGCAGTGTTATCGGCATCGATAAAGACAATCGGACTGTCACCAACCCGGAACCCGGCACAACTCTGCACGCTGGGGAGGAAATAGTGCTGATCGGCACACCCGAGGGTGAACGCGTTTTTCTGAAACTGTTCGCATCAGAAAAACCTGTATCGAACGACAGCCAATGAGATTCAAAGGAAACACCGTTTGATGCTGTCCCGCACACGGAGCCTCACGGTTCTGTTCACCTCGGTGATCATTCTGTTAACCGGTCATGGCTTACAGCTCACGCTGTTACCGCTACGGGCCGAATCCCTTGGCTGGTCAATAAACGACATCGGGATGACGGGTTCATTCTATTTCCTCGGCTTTCTGCTGGGCTGCATCTTCATCCCCAGATTTGTTGCCGCAGTGGGTCATATCCGCACGTTTTCCACACTGACCACAATCAATGGTGCGGCTTTGCTGTGCATTCTTTTATCTGACGACCCGTATGTGTGGTCAGGGCTTCGCATGGCCACGGGTATCGGCATCTCAGGTTGCTATCTGGTCATTGAAAGCTGGCTGAACGAGTACACCGATAACGCCAGGCGCGGACGGATCCTGGGGATTTATACGGTCATCGTCCTGTTATCGATGAGCGTCGGTCAACTGCTGATCAACCTGGGCAGTCCGGCGGAGACAACCACCATCGTTCTGGGCACACTGCTGCTGTCACTTTCCATCATTCCGGTGGCACTGTCGAAGGTTGAACAACCGGCACCGCTTGCACAACTCGAATTTCGCTTCAAAGACATCTATCACGCCTCTCCCGCCGCAGTAGGCGGCGCGCTTGCTGTCGGTACCGTGACGGGGGCTTTATTTGGTCTGACACCTGTGTTCGGTAAAGTTGCCGGGTTGTCCGTCAGCGACATAGCCTGGCTGATGATTGTCATGGTGTTGGGTGGCGCAGCGTTTCAGCTACCCGCCGGTTACGTTTCTGATCGTTATGATCGCCGCAAAGTCATGATGGGATTGCTGCTTATTGGCATCATCACAGCCATTGCAGGGGTTATTCTGAGTCAGCCTCCCGCCTGGGCGGTAATGCTGTTGTTTTTTATTATTGGTGGCAGCGCCATTGCCATCTATCCGCTATGCCTGGCTCATGCCAACGATCGATATCCGGGACATTTCCTGCAGGTGGGTACCGTGATCCTGATGGTGAACGGCACGGGCTCGATTGCCGGTCCGCTGCTCGGCGCAAATGCGATGGATCAGATCGGACCTGCGGGATTCCTTGCTTATCTGGCGGCGGGTTTGACCCTGTGCCTGATCTGGATTCTTATCTGGCTGATCAAACATCCACAGCCTCCTGAGAATACCAATCAGTTTGTGGGTACAGCCAAATCCACACAGGCCCTGATAGAAATGGACCCGAGAACCGAAGCAGGAGCGCCCCTGAGTGAACGAGAAGTGGACTGACTACATCCTTGATTCATTAGATCTTGATGAGACCAATCAATTGCCAATCAATGGCAAACCGCCGGCAAGCTCGGCAGTGACGGCAGATACAATTCGCGCCTATTTTGCAGACAGTATCTATCCGTTCAAAGAACGACTGAAACCAAAGCAGTATTTCGAAGAAAAAAGAGAACTGCAGATTGAGCTCGTGAAACTGCAGAACTGGATCAAGGAAACCGGTAACAAGCTCGTTGTGATTTTCGAAGGCCGGGATGCCGCAGGTAAAGGCAGCACCATCAAACGCTTTATGGAACACCTCAATCCTCGCGGTGCACGTGTGGTTGCGCTGGAAAAACCCGATCAGCGTGAATCGGGACAATGGTATTTTCAACGCTACGTGCAACACCTGCCTAGCGCTGGAGAGATCGTTTTTTTTGATCGATCCTGGTACAACCGCGCCGGTGTAGAAAGAGTGATGGGTTTCTGCAGCGAAGAGGAATATGAGCAGTTCCTGATTCAAGCCCCGGACTATGAACGCATGCTGGTGAAAAGTGGCATCATCATCATCAAGTTCTATCTTTCCATCAGTCGCCAGGAACAGGCTCAACGTTTTGACGAACGCGCAACCAACCCGCTGAAACAGTGGAAATTTTCGGTCGTAGATAAAGAAGCACAGAACCGTTGGGACGACTACACCCAGGCAAAAGAAGAAACGTTCAGACGGACAGACTCCGGTGCCGCGCCCTGGATTATTGTCAAAGGCGAAGATAAATTACGCGCCCGCCTTGAAACCATGCGCCATGTCCTGACCCAGTTCGATTACACAGGTAAGGACAGCAGAAAACTGGGTAGCATCAATCCGCTGTTAGTTGCACCGGTCAGAACCCTGACAAATTTCTCAGACAACTGACGTTTTATTTCAGAGCATAAATGCGAGCAGAGAAGCTGTACCCAGAAAAGCAAAGAAACCAGCAACATCCGTCACCGTGGTTAGAATAATCGATGCGGCTGTCGCCGGGTCCTGACCAAGCCGTATCAGAACTATGGGCACCAGTGCACCGGATATACCCGCAGCGATCATGGATAGAATCATGGCAACGCCAATAACCAGTGCCAGGCCCAAAGACTGACTCCACCAGAACACGCCCAGACCACAGGTTACCGCCAGAGCAATACCATCGACGATGCCTACCCGCACCTCTTTATTGAGGACACTGCGCCAGTGACGTGTTCCAATCTCGCGCAGCGCCAGACCGCGCATGGTGACTGCCAACGCCTGTGAACCCGCATTACCCGACTGTCCCGCTACAACTGGTAAAAGCACAGCAAGTGCCGTGAATTGCGAAATCAGCCCTTCAAACAAGCCAACAACAGACGCCGCAAGAAAGGCGGTTAACAGATTGATATGCAGCCACGGTAATCTGCGTTTCACAGCAAAAGAAGCTTTCGACATCGCCCGCTCATCCGCGCTGGCACCTACCATCTTCTGCAGGTCCGCCGTCGCTACACTTTCCAGAGCGTCAAACAGTCGCTGATAACGCACAACACCCAGCAATCGCCCTTCCACATCAACCACAGGAATCGAGTCAACCCGCAATCGATCCAGCTGCTCAACAATCTCTTCGCGCCCTGCGGTGGCCAGCACGCTGCCTTCTATACCCACCATAATTTCGCTGATGTTCTGGCCCGTATCCGCCAGTGCAAGTGCCTGCATATCGACACGCCCCGCCAGCTTGTTTTTTTCATCTACAACATATACAGAACGGGCTCTGCGCAGACTGGAATTGCGCAGCAATTCGCGTAACTCACTCACCGTTGTATGCACTCGCACGGTATCAAAAGGCGGATCCATCATGCGGCCAGCAGAATATGGGGGAAACTGCATCAGCCGGGTTAAATCCTCTGCAATGGCGGGCGGCAGCGTCTGCAAAAGCTGATCTCGACGCTCATTGTCCAGACCATCAAAGATCAGCATTGCCAATCGCGGCGAGGCAAGTTCCAGAACACGACCCTGCATGGCTTCCGTCAGTGCCTGAAAAACAGTCAGTACCGAAGAGGTCGCCATGACCTCGAGTGCAGGGGTTAACTCATCCGCATCGCAGGATTGAATCTCCGTGGATAATTCAGCCAACGGCAGTTTTTCGAGGACGCGTGCAGCCGCCTCGGGTTGGCGTCTGATAAATGAACGACCTAAATCAGTAGCTGTATTCATTATTGTTTACTTCGATTTAACAGTAGATCGAATAAAGACAGAAGAATGTGAAACATCTGTCCAACCATTGCCTGGACGGAGCTGGTAAGCACATGCGGAGGCGATGGCTCGGTAAGGGGAAGTTCCTGAGCCAGGTGTACCTGACGACATATGCCGATCAGACGAAGCTGATAATCAACCACGGGTAGCCAGCTACGGCTATTCCACAGTGGGTTTGCCATCGCTGTTACCTGATCAATTTCCGCTAACAGCGGTTCAACCTCACCAGTCAGACTGGCAATGGTCTGATCGGATGTCATCGCGGGAAACAACCGCCAGGCTTCTACAACCCCCAGATACTTACCACTCGCATCGACTACCAGAATCGTCGGTTCGGTCTGATCTTCAAGCTTTGCCAGATCGGCTATCACAGCCCTGACCGGATCAGTATTCTTATATTGCAGCGAAGGCTTCGACACCACCGCTCCTACGCTGTGCGCAGGGTAGTTCAGATATCGACGGAGTTCCCGTTGCTTTGCTTTGTCAGTAACCGAGTTGACTAATACAAGCGCCAGGTCTTTGGGTAACCTGGCTAACAGTATTGCGGCCTGATCGAGGGTCGACTGGCTAAACAACTGCTTCGAAGTCAGTAAATTGCCTGCTACAACACCGTGCAGCTGCGCAGATTGCAGATGTGTCATCACAGCCAGCACGTTGGCGTCAGGCAGCGTATTCAGCACATCGGCAGTTTCTTCGACAGAACAATCCTGCAATTCCAAAGCGAACAGCTCTGGAAACTGTTCAGCATACTTGACGCTGAGTGTACTCAGCGTTTTCAAGCGTGTTCTTCTTCAGTCAGGCGTGTCACCGTCAGCGATGCAAACTGGCTCGCCGGAACAAAAACGATGCCTTCATCATTCTCTAAATCGAGGCCGGTGGCGTAAATTCTCAGAATTCGACCCTGCACGTCCTGAATTCTGATCTTTTCACCTACGCTGTACCGCTGCATCTCACCTTGTGCGAGCAGGTTCCCCACATAGGTTTTTGCACCCAGTGCAAACGCCAGCATCATGCCGCCGAGCAACAGAGCTACGACAAGCAGCAGCAGTTCTGTGATGAAACTGGTGTCTATCTCCAGGTGTGACAGCGCTAGTTCCGCCGCGACAAACATGATTGAAAAATAAACCGCCTTGGAGATAAGGCCAAGCTGGGTGGATTGGTTTGCAATTCGTTCCAGCATGCCTTGTGCCAGCAACCCCAGCAGATGACCCAGTCCGAGAATGACAATGCCGAACAATAATCGACCGAGAAATGTGAACAGGCCATTCACTATCAGCGGGAAGTCGGTGATATCCAGCAGCGAAATTGCAAACACACCCGCTATCAGCACGATCACAGAAAACGTCAGGGTTCGACCGATTTTCACCAGGCTGGGTGACACAACCTGTTTTCCCGTCACGCTGTATCGGGCTAACCGCTGATCTAAAACGGTTAATGCCACGGCTACTGCCTTGCTTAACAGCTGAGCAATCACCACACCCAGAATCAGAACCCCAAGCGCCGCCAGCTCAGGATACGCTTGAACCAGTTCCTGCAGTTCAGAGATCATTTTTCACCCGTACGTCTGCTAATTTTGATTAACCCAGTTTTACTCACCAGCGCGCTCTGGATCCCCTGACGTCAACGTGCACAAAAGGGCCATGGGCTGAGTTGCTGCCATAGATACCAATGCCACCCACACGCCTACCGAATTCGCCTCGCTGGGACATGTCGTTAATGTAAGCAGCCAGCCACTGGGCATCCTTCTTATCGAATTTTCCGTCGCCGTTCATATCATCCATCTGACCATCTTTCGGCTGGTCGTCAATATAAAAATCTGCAGCCCCGCCGAACACATGGCGGCTGTTAGGTACATTTCCAATCGCCCGATTGTACCAGGGGGTCCTGTAGCCACTCATGATTGTGAAACTCTCTACCGGCTTAACGTTCCGATTCATCGAAGCCAGGATATTTTCGAGTTTAAGCAGCAGGTTGGCTTTCAGCACCACATACTTTGGAAACCCCTGATCCTGTTTGGCAAGGAACTGCCTGATTCTGAAATTTGGCGACACCAGGGTATTCAGATTTTCCTGGGTAACCTCAACAAATCCAGGTGGTGCTTTGTACGCATCCAGACCTTTGTAAGGCAACGCCGGATAAGCGCCGATACGGTAACCATTCAGTTTATAGTCACTGGTCTGTTGCGTTGCAGGGACCATCACAAACACATTCAACCGGCGCGCATCGGATTCCAGTTCCGACTGGATATCCATCACATACAATCCGGACTTCATCGGTGCCACCAGCTGTGACGTTCCCAGCTGACCCTCCTGACCTGCAAAAACATATCGGCCTTGAGATTCCTGTCCCTGCAACTGAACATCAAAAGACTGCCCGGGCATCAGGTAGATCGCAAAAACCTTATAGGGAACTGCCCTTCCATCAACAATCAACGGTACGGATGCGCGCTGCGCATCCCAGCCCATCACCGCGCAGCTGAAAAGCAAACAGATAACAGATACTGACAACTTCATCGCGCACATGCGTTCAATCCTTGCGCAGTGCGTGAACAATTTTGCTGTCGCGCTGATAGATATCCCGGCGGAAGACAAGATTTGAATCCATCGATCTTGAAGCCGTAAAATACACAATATAGACAGGCATGGGTTTGCGCAGATTAATTGTGCGTGTTTCGCCCTGTGCAATCTGCGCCGAGAGTTTTGCAGCGTCTTCGGGCCGTCCTTCGCGATGTAACAACCACGAAGCCAGTTGTTCGGGTTCTGAGAGACGAATGCAGCCTGAGCTGAAGCTGCGTTCCCGTTTCAGGAACAGGCTGCGATCGTTGGTATCATGCAGATAAATAGCAAAATCGTTAGGCATCATGAACTTAATCTGGCCTAAAGCGTTTGCTGGGCCAGGCTGTTGGCGAAGCAAAAAGTTAAAGTTCCGTTTGTTAACAGTGCTCCAGTCCACATCGGTCACGCTGATAAATGTCTGCTCCCCCGCTGGCCGCACCTGGTAGCCGGTTTGCGCCAGTTCCTCCGGATTGCTTTTGAGCTTTGGCAACTTGTCTTCGGTAGCCAGTTTGAAAGGCACGTTCCAATAAGGATTGACTACAAAATATCTCATGTCCTCGGTAAAAACCGGGGTTTCGCGAAAAGGCCGACCCACCACAACTCGCATGACAAATTCTTCTATACCGCTGCGCACCGCTTTCAGTTCAAACGCGGCAATGTTTACACTGATGTAATCTTCCGGGATCTGTTGTGGTAACCAGCGCCAACGCTCCAGATTGGCATCAATCCTGTCAATCCAATCCACCCGGGTGGCGTTCAGCATTTCGAGGGTTGCCGCGCCAACCAGTCCATCCGGTTCTAAATTAGCGCTGTCCTGAAAAATGCGCACGGTACGATCCAACGCTGCGTCAAAAACATCCGTGTACTCCCCTGGACCCAGAAGCCTGTTTTTTAACCGCAGAACCCGTGGCCCCGTGGACCCCAGTTTGAGCAAAACACCTGGGGTAACCGGCTCAGTGTGAGTTTCAGCCTGTGCAGCTATTCGACTGCGCTCCTGGATCAACAGGTTGTAGTCTGCATTGTTCGGCCACAGCCCCCGCAGATAAGCTTCTACCCCGTTTCCCTGAGTCGCAAGTGTGTTTAGATCTTTCACCACATTGTGTTCTGCGTCGACCAGATGCCAGTCCGCATCCAGGCTTGCTGGCGACACGACGCCATCTGCACGATGTCTGGCCTGGGTCATAAACGCATCCGTTGCCAGTAGTTCGGTCACGTAATCAGCCTGCTCGTCTGCAATCGGCTCAATCAGCAAACTGTGGTGATAGCGGGAGGCCAAAAAACCGTGCGCCTGGGATTCTGCAATTGCGGTGGGCAACACTTTCAGTTCTGCCGCAAGCGTGCCGCCACCTGTCCAGACCGGTTGATGATTGTTGTCCAGATAAAATGCCATGACGGCCTGCGCACTCTGCAGCTTCTGACCGACCAGAACGGCGGGCGCACCGGCACGCAACCCTTCCAGATACATGCGCAGATCTTCATCGGCGTAAGCAGTCGTTACCCCACTTAACCCAATGAGCCAGACCAACCCCTTCGCAAGCTTGCTGATGTTCATATCCGACTACTTTCTTTCACCCGCAAAGAGATCCAGAAAAAAATCCAGCACGGTTTTTTCTTTGAAGTCCGTGAATTCGCCCGCATCGAAAAAGACGCTGTAGCAGGTTGTACAAGCTTCGTACCAGATATGCGGTTGATCGCGATCAACCATCGGAATCATGCGCGTTGCACATTGTGGACAGGCAATTCGGTGCAGGCTGTTGTACTGTTTACCCACTTGAGCATCGCCAATATCGATAGATTCAGAGCCTTCAATAGTTTTCAGGTGTTCATGGTCAAGCATAGAGAACAGAATGCCACGACAGGAAACACAGCGATTACATTTAATACCCGAGTATTCGATTTCTTCAAAAACGCCACCACACTTGGAGCACTTCATAGGACTTCCTTCTTCCTTCGCTGCTGTTATAACACGTCCACAATATGCTTGTATTAATCTATGTTCCGCCGTCTAGTGTGCCCGGACTTCAACCAGTGCTGAAACACACAGCAGATTCATGAGCGAACCCACTTCCGCCAGCGAGCAGACACACCTTCTGGACAGCGAACGCTGGATTGTGCGTAACGGCGTTGGTGTGCAGATCATGGAAACCCTTGCGGTTGGTGCATTCCTGACCGCACTTGCCGTGCAGTTAGGTGCACCTAACTGGATGATTGGCGCGCTTGCAGCCATTCCCCATATTGCTCAAGTTGCCCAGGTACCCGCGTTGTGGACGGTGGAACGATTACGCAAGCGGCGCTTGATTTACCTGATCAGCGGCATGATTGCACGTCCCATGCTGCTGGTGATCGCCGTTGCTGCAGTGGTGTATTCCGGCATGCAGGCGTTGTGGTTAATTCTATTCGCTTTTGCTGTTCGCTATGCAGCGGGCGCTTTTCTGAGCTGCTCGTGGAACAGCTGGATGCGGGACCTGGTCCCGGATGCAGAGATGGGGCGCCTGTTCAGCAACCGACAGCAGAAAATGATCGGTGTGAGCATCCTCTTCAGCCTGCTGGCGGCTGCGTTCATAGACTTGTGGAAACAATACTCCGGCCAACCCACGGAGTACGCTTACGCCATCGTCTATACTCTCGCATTTTTTGGTGGCACCTATTCAGTCGTCTGTGCGCGCAAGATTTTTGAACCCGTCATGGAACCAACCCATGCACATATCATCAGCCACCTGCGAGCGCCTTTTGCCGACCGCAACTATCGACGTCTGATCAGCTTCCTGGCGAGCTGGAATTTTGCCGTCAATCTGGCTGCACCTTTCTTCACGGTATATATGCTCAAACGCCTGGAGTACGAACTGACCCTGGTCATTGCGTTTGCCACCCTCAGCCAGATTGCTTCGTTTTTGACGGTTCGTTATTGGGGCAGTATTGCCGATCACTTCAGCAACAAAGTGGTGCTGGCTACCTGCTGCCCGGTATTCATCCTGAGCGTCTTTGCCTGGACATTCACTACCCTTCCTGAGCCACACGGCTTCACCATACCGCTCCTGATCTTCATCCATATTGCCACCGGTTTTGCGGTTGCCGGGGTCAATCTGGCCTCAGGTAATATCGTGCTGAAACTCGCTCCTGTTGGCGGGTCGACGGCTTACCTTGCGAGCAGTTCGATGGTCAACGCAACCGCTGCCGGTATTGCTGCACTGCTGGGCGGAATCGCCGTAGATCTGTTTTCGTCCTGGGAACTGGGGTTGACCATTCATTGGCAGAGTGCAGCCAACAACCTTGAACTGGAAGCCATGAACTTCAGCCACTGGGATTTCTTTTTCCTCTTCTCAACACTGATCGGTCTGTATTCCCTGCATCGCTTGTCGCTGGTTGAAGAAAAAGGTCGGGTGCGGGATCCGCACATGTTAAGAGTGCTGATGGGATCTGCCAGACAGAGTATGCGTAACTTAAGTACTATAGCCGGATTACGTGCTGCTTCAGAATTTCCACTCGACGGTTTGTTACCAGAAACAAAACGGTCGTCGAAAACAACACCAGGGCCCGAAACTGCAACCGAAAAACCTAAGGAACCCGCAAATGACTGACTATAAAAATCGCGAAATCCACCTCACCTCAAGACCCGATGGTCTACCGGTGCCTGAAAATTTTGGTCTGATTGAAACCAGCGTATCCAGTGATGACGGCGACGTTCTGGTAAAAAATATTTATATGTCCGTCGATCCGGCGATGCGACCGCCATTGACCAATGGGCAGACCAAGCTGGACGAGCCCATGATGGGCGGCGCGATAGGTAGGGTGCTGCATAGCCGCAATCCGGATCATACTGTGGGCAGCTACGTCATCCACCGTGCTGGCTTTCGCGAGTACCATGTCAGTGACGGTAGCGATCTGCGCACAATTACCCTGCAGGATGAGCCGCTCACAACTCATCTGCATGTGCTGGGTGGCACTGGCCTCACCGCCTATGGCGGCTTGCTGGTTACCGGCGAGCTGAAAGACGGAGAAAATGTCTTTGTTTCAGCGGCTGCAGGCGCAGTGGGCAGCGTTGTCTGTCAGATCGCCAAAATCAAACAGTGCCGTGTTGCCGGAAGTTGCGGCTCCCCGGAGAAAGTTGACTATCTGGTAAATGAGTTGGGGATCGACTATGCCTTCAACTACAAAACCCAGGATATACGTAAATCTTTGCGCGAAGGTCTGCCGGACGGCATAGACGTTTATTTCGAAAACGTCGGTGGCGAGCACCTCGATGCGGCCTGCGGTCAGATGCGTCCACTGGGCCGCATTCCCGTCTGCGGCATGATCTCCGCATACAACAATAAAGGCGCGCGCTCAGAAGGTGTAACGACGCTTTCAAACATGATTTATAACCGCGTCACCATGAAAGGGTTTGTCGTTTACGAGTTCGAGCATTTGCGTGAGCAGTTTCTGACTGACATGCGCAAATGGATGGCTGCTGGACAGATGAAATACAGCGAAACGATCATGCAGGGCATTGACCAGGCACCAGCGGCGTTGATTGGCCTGCTCAAAGGCGTGAATACCGGCAAGATGTTGGTGCAACTATCCGAGGATACCTGAATCAGAATCTGACAAATTACAACAGGGGTCAGCACCCGCCTTTCGTGGCAGAGTGTTCAGGTCAGTTTTGCCGGATCCAGCAACGTGCGCAGCTCCGCAACGGGAATATCCGTAAGTTCTGCAGCAACTTCAACCACAGGACGCTTCTGTTCATAAGCCTGTTTGGCTATCTCTGCGGCCTTCATGTACCCCACTACCGGGTTCAAAGCGGTAACCAGAATCGGGTTTCGCTGCAGAGAAGCGCCAAGGTTTTCTTCGTTCACGTCAAATGTGGCTATCGCCTTATCTGCAAGCAGCGGTGCGACGTTGCCTAACAGTTTGATACTGCTCAGCAGATTATTCGCGATCAAAGGCAGCATCACATTCAATTCAAAGTTGCCCGATTGGCCAGCTATTGTTATCGCTGTGTCGTTACTAATAACCTGAGCCGCTACCATGGCAGCAGCCTCCGGAATCACAGGGTTAACCTTGCCTGGCATTATCGATGAGCCTGGCTGCAGAGGCTGCAGTTCAATTTCTGCCAGGCCAGCCAGCGGTCCGGAATTCATCCAGCGCAGATCATTTGCAATTTTCATCAGTGATACTGCACAGGTCTTCAATCCCCCGGACAGCGCAACAGCGCCGTCTTGTGCACCTATCAAGGCAAAATGATTGGTCGTTACCGCGAACTGCATACCGCTGATGGTTGTCAGTTCCTGACAGGTTTTCTCGGCAAATTCAGGGTGGGCATTAACACCCGTGCCTACCGCTGTTCCCCCTATTGCCAGGGATTGCATGGCTTTCAACAACGAGGACAACAGTTTGAGGTCAGCCTCTATCTGTGCCGCCCAGCCGCCCAGTACCTGACCGAGAGTGACCGGCATGGCGTCCATCAAATGCGTCCTGCCGGTTTTAACATGGTGGCCAATCTGCGCAGCTTTGCTTGTAAGCTGACTGTGCAGGCGTTCCAATCCCGGTAGCAGTTGCGTATTCACCGCGAGTGCGGCACTGACGTGGATGGTTGAAGGAATTACATCATTGCTGCTTTGTCCAAGATTAACGTGATCGTTGGGGTTTATATCCTCACCGCAGATTCTGCTGGCCAGCGTTGCAATCACCTCATTTGCGTTCATGTTGGTACTGGTGCCTGAACCGGTCTGATACACATCAACCGGGAAATGGGACAGCAGATCTTCAGCACCACGCAACTGCTCACAGGCCTGCACTATCGCAGAACCCGGCTTCGATTCCAGCAGATCGAGTTGCATATTTGCCAGGGCGGCAGCCTGCTTCAACATCAACAGCGACTCAATGAACGCCAGCGGCATCGGCGTTCCGCTTATTGCAAAATTATCAATTGCTCTTTGCGTCTGGGCACCATATAACGCATCTGCAGGCACCTGGATCTCGCCCATACTGTCTTTCACCGTGCGGGTACTCATGAACCGTGTCCTCCTTCAGTGACTGCCTGTAGGGCATCATATCGATAAAGTTCATCCATCGTTCGCCCGCCGGCGCGTTTCGCTGCGCGATTTCGTAGCCATGCAGGGATTCCGCCCAGGTGAAAGACGCGCGCATTGCGTCGGGAACCTGCCTGAATTCGTGCCGTCCGGGCGCGGCGCAGTTGTTCGTAACGCTGCAACGCAGCTGCAATGTCCTGGTCCTGGCGCAGACAACCCGCCAGCACTGCCGCATCTTCGATGGCCATGGCAGCACCCTGAGCCATGAACGGCAGAGTGGGATGGCACGCATCACCCAACAAAGTTACTCTACCTTTGCCCCACTGGGGCATTGGCATCCGATCAAAAAGGGCCCACTTGTACAATTGGGTTTCATCCATCGCTGCCAACAACTGCTGAATATCAGAGTGCCAACCGGAAAAGTCCTGACGCAACTCATCTATATCGCCCTGCTGTGTCCAGGACTCAATCTGCCAGCCATTTTTTTCCACCACACAGACACAATTCACCCACTCACCGCCACGCACGTAGTAGTGCACAAAGTGTTTGCCTGGTCCCCACCAGACAGTGGATAAAGGTCGTATCAAATCTGCAGGCAGTCGCGCTGAAGGCACCAGTGCCCGCCAAGCTATGTTGCCGGTGAAGCTTGGCGCCTGCTCACCCCACAAAGCAGCTTGAATTCTGGAATGAATACCATCAGCACCCACCAGAACATCACCTGCAAAAGACGCAACTGTAGTTGTTACAGAAACGCCTTCAGGCGTCTCGTCAAAACCACTCACCGCCACACCCGGCAGCAGTTCTATACCTGCATGGGCTTGCGCAGCATCACCCAGCGCCGCCATCAGATCGCCGCGGTGAATGTGATAATAAGGCGCGCCATAATGACTCAATACGTTATCACCCAGTGTGCTCTCGCTGATCACATTGCCACGACGCCAATCTCTGAACTGGGTGCCTTGTGGTAAAAACGCGGTTGCGCGCAACGCATTTTCCAGACCTAAATGATGTAAGACTCGAGAGGCATTGGGCGACAGCTGAATGCCCGCTCCGATTTCTGCAAACTCCGACGCCTGCTCTAAGACTGTCACCTGGCAGTCTGCAGCAGCAAGGCTTAGCGCTGCCGTCAGGCCACCTATACCGCCGCCTGCGATGAGGACACGTAACTCTCTCATCAGGAGTTATGCGGCCGCAGCGTGATGACTATCAGTTTTGCGTCTGCCCAGGCTGGCAACCACTCCGGAGCCGCAGGCCGTAAGCGGGAAAACACGTCTGCTTTATAGGCGGGATCGTCTTCTGCCACGTTTGCCACACCATACAGCGTTTCGCCGCGAATGAGCATCTTCACGGGTACATCACCAGGGAGGAAGTCCCGCCACCATGAACCATCAGCACCAGCAAAAACCAGCGGCCCTTCGCGCAGATAATTCACCGGCAGGACCTGTTCGTCAGGCATTGTTAACAACATGACCCTGGCCGCTCTGGGCCCATCAGGTGCCGCCATCAGTTCAGCGGCTACGCGGGGGTTTACCACCTGAACAGTGTAGAAATAGTACCCCGCGACCAGCACCACTAAAGCCGCCAGTGTTATCAGCGTGTATTTCACCCAGGACCGCAAGTCAATCCGCCTCTGGCTGGTAACGATTACCATAAGAGGAGCTATCATCAAACAGGGCCCGCTGCGCGGCTCTTGCATCGTTGATGACCACCGGCGTTGTATCAAACACCATGACCGGACGGGTTTCGAGATTGTAAGCAGGCCATTCAGGAATTTCAGGATTGTCAGGCTTTCCATTTCTTGCAAACGCGATCCAGGTGTCCGCCATCATATCTGCAATCTGCTGCTGCTCCGCGCCTGAGCCGGACATACTTTCGGAGTTTGCAACGTTGTCAAAAACAAAGCCGATCTCCAGAGCATGGGGAGAGCGCCACTTGCCACCATCGACCGGGGTATCCCAGTTGAACAGGTATAAGTAGGTGGCAGCGCCGCCCTGTTGCACTTTACGCTCCGCCTGTACCACGTGCCCGGCGAGCCAGCGCGAATCTGTTGTTGCCTCAAAGTAAACATCTGCAGCCGAAGCTTCGGGTTGCAGTGCCCGATAGCCGGCAATAATGGCCTCAACATCTTTATCCGGATAAGACCGACGCATGATATCGGGGAGTTGCTCCCAGGTGACGTCAAATATGGCCGGGTTAGCGCCGCCAATGAATAACGAATTTTCCGTGCGATTGGTTCCCAACAGCATCGGCACGTCGCGTCCTGCAGGTGCAGCATCCGGTTCAAACGGGTGGCGGGTCAAGGTGCGGCCATCTATTGAAGGCGCGGTTGCAGCCCCTGTGCCCTCCAGCGCTGCTCGAATATCTGCTTCCGGCATGGTTTTTATCTGCGCCAGCGTGTCTGCTGTCAATCCGAGGTTTGCGACCAGCTTATCTGCTGCAGCTTGCGCAACAGCCTGCTCGGGAAAACTGAGCATCGCACCGGATTGAACCACTGCCCGGTGAAACAATCCTTGCGCTATCGGCGTTGCCATCAGGGTTGAGACTTTTGCACCACCACCTGACTCACCGAATATCATGACGGTATCAGGATCGCCGCCGAAACTTGCAATGTTGTCCTGCACCCATTGAAGGGCCAGCACCATATCAAGTACACCCGCGACAGCAGAATCTTCAAAACCCTCACCGTAGTGACCGAGTGCCAGGTAACCCAGCACATTCAGCCGGTGGTTTACGGTGACCACAACAACATCACCGCGGCGAGCCAGACGGGCGCCTTCATAAGCACGGGAGGATCCACTCCCGGAGGAGAATCCTCCGCCGTGAAACCAGACCATAACCGGGCGCTTTGCGCCATCAGCCAACGCCGGCGTCCAGACGTTCAGAAACAGGCAGTCTTCACTCATCGGCGGTGTTGGCACTGCCGCCCATGATGTGAACAGGCCACCGGGGTTGCCGGTGGGCGTTTGCGGACAGGTGGCACCAAACGCGGCTGCCGGTTTCACGCCATCCCAGGGCTGGGGTTTGGCGGGCGCGGCAAATCGAGTTGTCGATGTGTCAGCACCATAACGAACGCCTTTGAAAGTCAGAACGCCATCGTCAGACACCCCTCGAACTGCACCTGTATTAGTCTGCGCAACCGGGTCAGGCACCACCGTTTCGACCGCATCAGAGGGTGGCTGAATCGCCTGGCTGGCTTCATCAGTTGCTGGCTCAGTACCACACGCCGCCAGAACCAGCAGCAAAAGCGCTGCCGCTATTTTTACGGTGACCGTTGTCATAACTTTTCTCCCCAAAGGTTAAACCCAGCTTGGGAGCATAACAGGGACAAAAAGTTAAGGCATTTGAACATCGAAAGCAGATCGGAGATTAATTTTGCCGCAAATTTGCAATTGATGAATTCATGGTTGATGTGGTTGCGATACACTGGCTATAAATGTCACAACCTGTAAGGGAAAAATATGTCTGTCGCACGCGTCACTGAAATTATTACTGGATCCAAACAGAGCTTCGAACATGCCATTGAAAAAGGTGTTAAAAGAGCTTCAAAAACCTTGAAAAACGTCACTTCCGCATGGGTCAAAGACCAGCAGGTTGTGGTTAAAAAGGGCAAAGTAGCCCAGTACCGTGTCACCTTGAAGGTGACTTTCATTCTGGAGGATTAAATCATGGATCTTTTAAAGACTATTATGGACGCCCAGGGTGGCGCTTCTGTTGATCAGATTGCGCAGAAGCTGGGGCTCGACAAATCCGCTGTTGCAGGTGTCATGGGCGCATTGGCACCGGCTTTGGGCAAAGGGCTGGCGAAAAACACTCAGGCCTCGGGGGGCCTGGATTCACTATTGGGTGCACTGCAGAAAGGTAACCACAAGCGTTACATCGAAGACCCCTCACTGGCCGTGGACGATTCAGGTATCGAAGAAGGCAATAAAATCCTTGGGCATATTCTTGGCAACAAAGAGGTCAGTCGTCAGGTCGCCAGCCGCGCTGCAGAGCAAACCGGTGTCAGCGACAGCTTGATCAAGCAGATGTTGCCAATGTTGGCCACCATGGCTATGGGAGCCTTAAGCAAGAAAAAAGAGCAGGCACCCGAAAGCGGTTCCGATCTAGGTGGTGTGCTGGGCGCATTCCTCGGCGGCGGCGACAACAACTCGATGGTTGATGACCTTCTGGGCATGGCTGGCAGCTTTCTCAAACGATAAAACCGTCAATGGTTAATAACAAAAATCAGGGAGACCTAACATGTTCGATTCACTGTTCGATTTTGCCAAGGACATGGGCAAAAAACTGTTCCAGAGCGATGCTGATGCGGCTGAGAGTATTCTTGCCCACATCAACAGCAACAATCCTGGCGTTGATCCATTAACCGTGGCGTTCGACGACGGCGTTGTCACCATGACAGGTGCCGCCATCAATCAGCCGGCCAAAGAAAAAGCCGTGCTGATGGCCGGCAATGTTAAAGGCGTAGAAAAAGTTGAAGCAGATGCAGTCAGTGTCCCGCCACCGCCACCTGCAGAACCGCCACCACCACCTGTGCAGTACTACGTCATCAAGTCTGGCGATACCCTCTACGGGGTGGCTAAAGAATTTTACGGGAACGGTATGAAATACCCGGAAATTTTTGAGGCAAATCGCGAAGTGATTGAAGATCCGGACAAAATTTATCCGGGCCAGAAGATCAGAATTCCGAAACAAAGCTAGCTGCACGGCCAGCCGCGGCCAGATTTTCCCTACTCGACCTGTTTCAGTGGGCGGCGTATGCTACCCGCTGAAACATCATCCAGGGGAGAAAAGATGGCCGCGTTTCAACACCTATTGCGTCTCACCATTCTGCTGAGCGCAGGCTCTGCGCTGGCATTAAGCCCGAACGAGCGAGTCGAAAATTTCCGTCTGCTTGACCACCAGGGTGGATCTCAGGAACTGTATTATTTTGCCGATGCACCCGCGATAGTACTGATGACACACAGTGCTTCCTGTGCAACTTCCGCAGGTGAGCTGAGCCAGTTCAATGCCTTGAAATCGGCCTACGAAGAGGCTGGGGTTGAGTTCATGCTGATCAATTCGCAGGATCAGCGCGACCGTATCCGAGCACATGCGCAGAAAGTATCCCTCTCCGCACCGGTGCTGATGGACACAACCCGAATTATCGGCGAGTCGATGCAACTGGAAACCGCAGGGGAAGTTCTTGTGGTTAAGCCCGACGACTGGTCGCTGGTCTACCGGGGACATGCTGCCGGCGCAGCAGATGCTTTAAGTCAGTTGATCAATGGCGGGACCATCGACGTGCAACAAACCCCGGCAAAAGGCTGTGATGTAGCGTTCCCGGAACTGGCACGTACCGAAGCCCATGCGAACATCTCTTACAGCGACACCATTGCGCCAATTCTGCAGGACAACTGTGTGACCTGTCACCGTGAAGGTGGCATCGGCCCCTGGGCAATGACTGACTACAACATGGTGCGCGGGTTCTCGCTGATGATTCGTGAAGTTGTGCGCACGCAACGTATGCCACCCTGGCACGCCGACCCACATTATGGCGAATTCGCCAATGACCGGTCGCTGTCAACTGAAGAGATACAGACCCTGGTGCATTGGATCGAAGCTGGCGCACCACGCGGTGACGGCGCTGACCCACTGTTGGAAATGGACCACAACTATCCTACCTGGGCACTCGGCGAACCTGATCTGATCATTGATATCCCTGCGGAAGAAGTGCCCGCTACAGGGGTAGTGGACTACAAATATAAAATGGTCGAAAACCCACTCAAAGAAGATGTCTGGGTTCGCGCCACCGAGCTGATACCCGGCGATCGAAGTGTATTGCACCATGTCATTACCCGCTTCGGAGAAGTGGAAACTCAAGGCCCACGCGCAGGACGACTGAAACGGGGTGGCGGTGGCAGCCTGGGCGGTTACGTACCTGGTGCTGTTGCCCGCGACTATCCGGATAAAACAGGCACACTGTTCCCCGCCGGTTCGACCATAGAGTTTCAGATGCATTACACGCCAACCGGCAAGCCGGCCACAGATGCCTCACGGCTCGGCATCTATCTGCACGAGGCGCCACCTGAGCACGTGATGCAGGGCACCGTATTTATCAATCCGCGCATTCGTATCCCAGCCGGCGCAGATAATCATTCAGAAACTTCAGAGCGTGTCATCCCTGAGGATGTGATCCTCTACAGCATGTTGCCGCACGCTCACTTTCGCGGCAAAGCATCAGAGTTTGTCGCGCATTATCCTGATGGAAGTGTTGAGAAACTGATCTCGGTACCGCACTACGATTTCAACTGGCAGACCAACTACGACTTGAAAGAACCCAAATTCATCCCGGCAGGCACCAGAGTGGTTCACAGAACCTGGTGGGACAATTCCGCGCGCAATCCGGCAAATCCTGATCCAACCAGAGATGTACCCTGGGGACAACAATCCTGGGATGAAATGCTGTTTGGCACGATGAGCTACAGAGCCGCAACTGACGAAGAGAAAGCGGCCAGGAGCGCCGCAGCAACAATCGGTGGAGAAGACTAAACGGTCACCAGCGTCAACAACAGAACGGCCATCGTACTGGTTGGAATCAACAACAAAAAGTAGATGGCCATCTGTACAAAGTACTTGGCGCAGGTGCGTCTGAAACTTTCGCCATAGTAGCGCCGCAGCGCTTTGAAGTGGTAGATGAGCAGCACGAACAGGAGCATTGGTCCCACGTACCCTGAAACTGCAGCAAAGATAGACGTACCTTCTGAATCCGGCAGAACCAGCATCAGGGCATACACCAGAAAAGCGAAGGTGTGCAGGTGAGTGGCAAACACCAGGTGCTCAACATAATATCTATGCGAACCGATATAGAGCAGCTGCAGAATGAGCGCAAACACAGGCAGCAGAAAGAACATGGCAATGGGCAGGTTGTCCATCATTGCGCTCAGCGCTTCGCGCGGACGATAAACGACGTCGATAATGCGACTGACCAGAAAACGCTGCGTTGTTGATACCGGTTCACTGCCTTCTGCTGCATTTTCTGCAAGCGCTAAGATAATCTGCTGCTGTATCCCGGTCTCTTCGCCGGCCAGCATGCGGTGTACTTTATCTCTGCGCTCTTCATCCAACATCTGATTGAGATCAGCCGCGACGTTGTCAGCCACAGACTCCACCGGGGCTGCGTCGCTGCCTGCCTGAAAGTCCGTATCAAGGTCAGAGCTATAGGACAGCAGAAAGAAGAAGCCCAAACTGATAAACAGGTACAATCGAATCGGACTGAGGTAGCTGGCCCTTCGGTTACGCGAGAATTCAACCGCAAGCTGTCCAGGCTTAGTCAGCAGCACGCGAAATGTATTGCCTATCCGCGAATCGACATCAAAAGTTTCTCGCAGCAGTTCCCATAACATCGGCGGAAGAGAACGCTGATAGTCACGCCGATTCTGGCCGCAGTGGGGACAGAAATTACCCGAACGAGGTGTGCCGCAATTACTGCAGTTGGATTTATCCATTATTATTATTGTGCAGCCTCAATTTAACCTCGTATAGCTCGATCTGAAGGACCGCTATGGATCTTATCGTTTTTGACCTGGATGGCACCTTGCTGAATGCCTCGGCGCAGATATCCCCCTACACGCGCAAGACCCTGTCGCTGCTGGCTGAGAAAGGCATTTTGTTTACCGTAGCAACCGGGCGCACGTTACATTCGTCCCGGGATGTGCTGGCAGACCACCCGTTCACCCTGCCCCAGGCTTATAAAAATGGCGTTGTGATCTGGAATCCGGAACAGGCTTTGTACAGCCACCATAACTATCTGACCCTCAGCGAAATTGAGCATGTGCTGGAGGCGGTTATTTCCCAGGGACTGACACCCTTTATGTTCACGGTCTCACCGGGCAACATACACGGAGTCTATCATCCACCGCTACAGACTGACGTTGAACATCAGCTCGCTGCTGATTTTCGCGAGCGGGATCGTGTAGGCGTGTACCCAGCAGCAGAGATGCCTTTTGACGCAAAGATCACCAACATAAGTGCGCTGGGCAATCCTCTGGCCGTAGACGCCATAGAAGCGATGATTGCTGACGAACCTGGTCTGCTGGCGTTTGCCGGAATTGCCATCGAAGGCGCCCAGTTCAAGTGGATCGATATCCACCACATTGATGCCAGCAAGGGTAACGCCGTGAACGTGCTGAAACAGGAACTGGGCATATCCCGTGTGCTGTGTTTTGGTGACAGCGATAACGACTTGAGTATGTTTGCAGTAGCAGACGAAGCTTATGCACCCAGCAATGCCAAAGAGGTTGTAAAACAGGCAGCCACCGCTGTACTCGGGCACCACGACGAAGATTCCGTAGCTCGATTTTTGCGTCAGCGCTTTGGCCTAGCAGAGGACTGATTCAGCCCGACCGCCCTATTCTTCATCCAGATAGTATTCGAGTCCATCCAGCACCTGCTCGCCGGCCTCCAGACGCGCAATGGTCTGCAGATGCACCTCATCAGGTCCGTCATAGATTCTGAACGCCCGCGCTTTGCCAAAAGCGCGAGCCGCAGGTGTATCGTTGGTCACACCGCGGGCGCCATAAAGCTGAATCGCTCTGTCCGCAATGGCCTGATAAACTCGTGACACTGCCACCTTAATCATGGATATCTGCTTGCGCGCGACTTTGTTGCCGACCACATCCAGCAGGTGCGCCGCCTGTTGCACAAGCAGACGGCACTGATCCAGCTCTATTCGCGACAGGCTGATGGCCTCCTGCGTGGCGCCATATTCATCGATGCGTTTGCCGAAGGTGCTGCGCTCGGCGGATCGCTTCACCATGAGACTGATCAACACCTCACATTCCCCAATAGCGCGCATGCAGTGGTGCAGGCGAGCCGGCCCCAGCCTGGCCTGCCCCATCGCAAAACCAGCACCCTCTTCGCCGAGCAGGTTTTCCGCCGGCACGCGCACATTTTCCATGCTGAACTCAGGGTGAGTACTGGTTGGCGAGACATGATCAAATACCGGCAGATCACGTTTGAATGACAGCCCCTGCGACGCCCGCGGCACAATGACCATCGACTGACGTTTGGATTTTGGTGCATCCGAATCAGTTACTCCAACCACAATCAGAAACTCACAGTTTGTATGAGATGCATTGCTGGCAAACCACTTGCGGCCATTGATCACATATTCATCGCCATCACGAACAATCGAAGTCTGCAGATTGGCAGGATCGGACGAGGCCACATCTGGCTCGGTCATCGCAAAGGCGGAGCCTGAAGAACCGTCAAGCAGTGGTTCGAGCCACTGTGTACGTTGCTCAGGCGTCGCAAATAACTGCAGCAGTTCCATATTAGGTACATCTGGTGCATGACAGTTAAACACCCGCGACCCCCATTCCAGGCGCCCCAGCACCTCCGCCACGGCGGTAAACTCAAGGTTGCTTAAACGTGTACCCGGTTCGTCGTCGGTGAGCCTGGGCAATGCCATGTTCCACAATCCCAGTTCACGGGCGTCTTCACGCAGTTCACGCTCGATATCCGGCACCGCCTGACCGGCGCGCATCTGTTCACGCCATAAACGATTGTTCGGCAGAACTCTGGCATTAAAAAACGCGTTTACCTGATCGCGCATTTCCAGCGCTCGCGGGGGTAGGTCGAACATGCGGGTATTCCGTTTCAGAGGCTACAGGGAAATATCGCTACTATATGTCAGGTGGTGACGGACGAGAAAGTACAAACACTGCTACGGCAATGAGCACTATCGCCTGCAAACCCAGAATCAGCGGTGGCACGTGCAGCAGCACAGACACAACCAGCACTGCAACCATCGAAAGCGCCGCAACAAATTTAGTTCGAACATCAATAGAACCGTCACGACGCCAGTTCAGAATCATCTGACCAAAAACGCGATGGCCCAGCAACCAGTCGTGGAATCGGGTTGAAGATCGCGCAAAGGCAAACGCAGCCAACAGTACAAACGGCGTTGTTGGCAGCAACGGCAGTACAATACCCAGCACACCGAGCGCTAAGGCTATCGCGCCCACAGAAAACCAGACTATGCGTAACAAACTAATTGCTCTAACGTCCCGAGCATTGATTAAATCCAGCTGCAGTTTCGACTATTCTACGCCTGAGTAAAAACATGACCATACCAGGACCAATATGAGCAAAGCCGCCTCCGACATACAGATTCTCCAGGAGCGTTTAACAGGCTTCATGAATGAACACATTTATCCCAATGAGAGTCTCTACCACAAACAGTTGAACAGCTTGCCGGATCGCTTTTCCACCGTGCCGCTGATGGAAGAGCTTAAAGCCAAAGCAAAAGCTGAAGGTCTCTGGAATTTGTGGCTTCCAACAGAGTACGGTGGTCTCAGCAATGAAGACTACGCCGGCCTTGCGGAAATCATGGGGCGGGTTTTATGGGCGCCGGAAGCATTCAACTGCAATGCGCCGGATACCGGCAACATGGAAGTTTTCCTCAAGTACGGAACGGATGCACAAAAGGAACAATGGCTGGAGCCGTTACTTGATGGTGAGATCCGCTCATCTTATGCCATGACAGAACCCGATGTTGCCTCCAGCGATGCCACGAACGTGCAGACGCGCATTGAAAAACAAGGTGATGAATACGTCATCAACGGGAAAAAGTGGTTCATCACCAACGCGCCTTATGAACGCACTAAAATACTCATCGTTATGGGTAAATCTGACCCGGACAATGCAAATCGTCATAAACAGCAGAGTCAGATATTGGTGCCTAAAGACACACCGGGCGTCAAAGTAGTGCGGCCCCTCACCACTCTGGGTTATGACGATGCGCCGCTGGGCCATGCTGAGGTTCACTTTGAGGATGTGCGCGTACCTGCAGAAAATATTCTGCTTGGTGAAGGCCGGGGATTCGAAATCGCGCAGGGGCGCTTGGGGCCTGGTCGCATCCATCACTGCATGCGCTTGATCGGCAGCGCGCAGCGAGCAGTGGAGTATGCCTGCCGGCGTGCAGTAAGCAGAGAAACCTTTGGTAATAAACTCTCCGAACACCAGTCTGTGCTTGAAGACATTGCCAGGTCGTTCAGCGAAATAGAGCAGGCTCGATTGCTGACCTTGAAAACCGCACGCAAAATGGACGAAGTGGGTGCTAAAGACGCTCGAGACCTGATTGCTGCATCTAAAATCACCGTGCCGCTGATGGCTCAAACCGTGATCGATCGGTGTATGCAGATTCATGGAGCCGGCGGTTTAACCGCAGACTACCCAATGGCCGAAGCCTACAACTATGCACGTTGGTGCCGTCAGGCAGATGGACCGGATCAGGTACATATGATGGCGCTGGGAAAACAGATCATCAGGCGATATACAGAAAACATCTGATAAATCGGGATAAGTTAAAGCGGACTACCCAGACATGATGCAGATTCTTAAACAGCACATCACCCGCTACCGCTTTATGGCACTTGGTTTCCGTGTCGTCAGCCATATCGCCATTGCATTGATCGCAGTTTCAGTGCCGGAAGTAGGGCCAAATCGTTTCTGGCTGGCTGGCATTATTGTTGGACTGGGCTCTCCAACAGCAATTCTACTCAACCTTTACGTTAGTGAGAAATCACGCAACTGGATAGAGGCGCTGTTTGATCTGTTGCTGGTGGTTACGCTGGTGCATCTGGTCCCGCATCTGTGGATCGCCGCACTTTGCCTGGGGCTGATGGTTGCAATGGCCCCCAGCATCAGCCTGCACCCTTCCAGTCATTGGATTTACATTGGATTTGGTTCACTGTTGTTATCTGGTATGACTTTTGCCTTGGTGATACACGATGTTGCAGGCTGGCATCTTGTAATTGCCGCAATCTCTGTCACTTATCCCTCAATGCTGTTCTACACCTATTCACAGATGCGACGCGCTAACGAACTGGCAGGCGGGGCACAACTCATGCGCGGCATGACAGAGATGGCAGGCAGTGTTGCACATGACTTTAACAATATGTTGGCGGGCATCAGCGGTCATACCGAACTGGCAACGAGGAAACTATCCGCCGAGCACCCAGCCAGAGAAGATCTGCTGCAGGTTATCGATGGCACCGAACGCGCCAGCCTCCTGTGCAACCAACTACTCAGTTTCGCGGGCCGAAATCTGGGGCGCAAGGAGCGCGTAAACGTTCTGGTCGAGCTTGAAATCATAGCTGGCTTGATCGGCCCGGCGTTACCTGACGGGGTTATCGTCGAAATTACAGAGTCTGCAGAGCCCCTCTATATCGATACTGAGATATCGCAACTACATCAGGTGCTGATGAATATTCTGCTCAATGCCGGTGAAGCTATGCTTGATAGCCGCGGACCCATTTCAGTGAGCCTCTCCCGCGTAAACACCGAGGGATCGAGCCAGGTGGTCATGACTATTGCTGATCGGGGCTACGGCATCGCTGACAGCGCCATTGGCAAGGTGTTTGATACTTTTTACACCACCAAGAAAAACGGACGCGGACTGGGTCTTGCTGCCACAAAGCGAATTATGCAGGACCTCAATGGTGATATTTCTGTCAACAACCGAACAGGGGGTGGCACAGAAGTTCATCTGACATGGCCAGAGTCAACGCAACAGACCACCAGAGCGGCGGTGGAACCCGGTGACTCCAGATCCAATGTTGCAGCGGATACAGACTCCAGCAAACATAAGTTGATCCTGGTGGTGGATGACGACAAACGCGTACGTACCGTCGCTCAGCGTCTACTGAACCATCTGGCCTACGATGTACTGCTGGCCAGTGACGCTGAAGAGGCGAGTGACACGTTCAAACGCGAAAACAAACGCATAGATGCCATCCTTCTCGACCTGAAAATGCCTGGCCGGGACGGATGGTCGGTTCTCGAAGACGTACGCAGAATCAATTCCGATACTCCGGTCATCATCTGTAGTGGTTTCAATCCCAGTGCATCGCACCCGGAGATCAAACGCAATGACCCAAACCTTACCTACCTTAAAAAACCCTACCGTGCTGAAGAGCTGGCAGCTGCGCTGAAGCCTGTGGGAACCGGTTAATTGTTAAACCGGGCGATCGATCTCCTGCGCCTCGCAAAACTTTACTTCCACACTTGATGGCGGGTGAGCGGCCATCGCAGCCTGGCTCGTCTGCTCCATTTTGCTCAACGCTGCGGAAGTAGCCAAAATGGCTTCTGCACTGGTTCTGATAATGCCGTTAACAACAATCATCGGGTTCTCCTGATCTGATTCGAGTGAACACCTCAACCTTAACCTGCCCCCTCACGGTGGTATGGAAAAGAGAGGCTTCGGTAAACCGGGAGGCTGAATTTCAGCCCACCGGTTCCGCCAGAAAAACGGGTATTTTACGCGACGTCTTCGCCTGATAATCATTATAAGGTGGATAAGCTTCTGCGCTGGCATTCCATAATCGGCTACGTTCTGATTCGTCTGAAACTTCACGAACGCGCATGGGCATGACCCGTGTTTTATCGCGTATTTCTACGTCAGGGTGCGCGCGCAGGTTATAAACCCAGGACGGGTTTTTCGGCTGCCCACCCATTGAACCGATTAGGACATAGTTACCGTCGACCTCAACGCGCATCAACGGTATTTTGCGGATGCCACCAGTCTTATTGCCTTTATGCGTCACAATGATGCAGGGCATACCTGTGTCTAACAGCGTGGTGCCTTTTGTGCCGCCACTGCTTTCATAAAGTTCAACCTGCTTACGTACCCAGTCCAGCGTTGGGGGAATATACTCAGCCATGCGGTGCTCCTAGAGTTTAACGGATCATCAGATCAGTGACGATTGCTTGAACAATACACCTACAATGTGAGCTTCGACAATCAAAGCAGTTTCATTTAACAGGGCAGAGAGCTCAGGTGAGCGAGATAAGACTGGTCTCTTCTGTGCTGGTCAGCAAAACCTCGCCAGCAGCTGTTTCTATACGCACATCGAGATGTGGTTCGCCTTCAGCTACCGATACGTCCAGATCAATTGCCGCGAGGATTCTCTGCAGATCTGTCGCGTTTGGAGTTGAAACAGATAACGAGCGAAACTCTCCAGCGATCGGACTGGTTTGCCTGGGGTGCTCACATCGCATCCAATCTATAAAAAACGGCAGGCGCGCACCATACCTGGAGCCTACTGGAAATAGCAGCATCCACTCCAACAGATCATCTTGCGGTGTTTTGCGCCGGGTAAGTTTCGGTCCAGCTGATCGAATGCCGAAGTCTGACAACGTAGCCTGCACCTGGGCCAGATCACCTTCTGCAGCCCAGGTGACCAGCCCGCCCTGGGAGAGATGTTCAAACTGATCACCCAGAGTGCCTTCAAGGGATTGCGCTGGATCGGGAGCAATAATTTCCAGATACGCGGCACCCAGAGATAACAATGCGTTACACGTACCCAGGCCAAGGTGCTCACCCGCATAAACGGGCTGGACACCAAACGTATCTTCAGCCCACTGCATACCTTCGTCCAGGGATGCCACGGCATACATGAAATGATCTATGGTTGTGTGCATATTTATAAAAGGAGCTGGACGTTAATCGTCATCCAGTTTGGGCAGAGCAGCACGAATTTCTGCTGCCGATGTCTGAATGGTGCCGGCTTCCAGCTCCAGCAACATGACATGGATAATACCTTCCAGCCTGGCCACATGACTTTCAAGGGTTTCCAGATGCATAGCGACGTTCTGGTCCATGAATTCCTCACACCGTCCTGTTTAATCAGCTAACAAGGTAAAGGGTTGAAGTGGACTCTTCAACGACGACAACTTCAATATTCATCGTGCCGTCTTCGTCGCGTACAAAAACACTGACACCATGCGTCTCAGCACCCCGGCGCTGGCTGCGCTGCTCAAACAGATCCGCCAACGACGCTTCACCGTCAGACCCGCTGAAAACATAATTCTGCTCTACTTTCAGGCGAGGCAGCGACCGACGTAGCACGGCTGACTCATCACCTGCCCTGGCGTACGCCTTTTCTTTTTCCAGCAAATCCAGGCGCGCATCGAGCCACTGCGCTTTAGTCCGGGCATTTGTCATGGTCTTCTCCAGTCCACGTCGGGATGTAAGGACACCAGTATATGGTGCAGAACACAATGGAGTAAGATAGTCAGATGACAGACGAAAACTCAGACTTCGCCCAAACCTCCCCATCACCGCTGGCCTCAATGACAATTGCCCGGGTGCTGGGCATTGACATTCGTATGCACTTTTCCGTGGTGGTGATCTTCGCTCTGATCTCCACCAGTTTAGCTGCAAGCATTTTTCCACAATGGCATCCCGAGTGGGGCACAGCGCAGAACTGGGTCGCTGCTGTCTCCGCCGCAATTCTGTTTTTTATCTCGTTACTGACCCATGAAATGGCGCACTCGGTAGTTGCACGTCGATGTGGCATTGAAATCTCCGCGATCACTCTATTTATCTTTGGCGGCGTCGCGGAAATGAAAGGTGAACCCAAATCTCCTCGTGACGAGTTTTTAATTGCCGGTGCGGGACCACTGGCGAGTTTTGTCCTCGCGTTGCTCTTTGGCATTCTCGTCAGTTTGATGGTGGGTGACCCACAGTCATTGCTCAACGAAGAAGACAGCCTGAACATGGCTGATCTGTCTGTGCTGGCAACCATCTGCATGTGGTTGTCGTCGATCAATTTCATGCTTGCAGTGTTCAATCTGCTCCCAGGCTTTCCCATGGACGGTGGCCGCCTGTTTCGCGCTGCAATCTGGTGGCGTACTGGCAACCTGATGCAAGCCACTCAAATGGCTGCCCAGGTAGGCAGTGGATTCGGCTGGGTGTTTATAGGCATAGGCGCGATACAGCTATTCAGCGGCAATACAGTTAACGGCCTCTGGTTGATTCTGATCGGCTGGTTCATTCGAAGGTTGGCCCTGACCAGCGTCGCCAGCATGATGCTGGATCAGGCACTGCGCGGGTTTGACGTCCGTGCAATCATGCGCACCCGCTTCGACAAGGTCCCAGCCAACACTTCGACAAAGCAGTTCATCGACGATTATCTGTTACGCAGCACCCAGCAATTGTGGCCGGTTCATGCTGATGATCGCGACATCGGCTATGTAACCGCACACAGTTTCGGCGGAGAAGACAGCGGACTCAAAGAGGCAACAGACAACCTTGATCAGCACATGCACCCGCTTGATCAGGCCCACAGCATTAATCCTGATCTCAGTGCGAAAGAAGCCTTCGAGCGCCTGGCCATGTACCCCTTCCCTTTGCCCGTTGTAGAAGATGGGCAGGTCATCGGCATCATCACCCATGCTGATATCATTCGTTGGTTTGCTTTTCATAAAATTGCGACCTGAACAGAATATGGATCTAACAGAAGGCTTTATTCTCGAAAAATGGCAGGTTAAGCCATTAGACGGCAAAATCTTTAACACGTTAACTAGCGAATCAACACGTGTGCGCCCCAAAGCCATGGATGTCTTATGTGCGCTGGCAGCTGCCGGGGGGCAGGTTGTGGAACGTGACGAGTTGCTGACTCAGGTCTGGGGCCAGGATGCAGTTTCTGATGAGCCTCTGACAAGCACCATAGGCGAACTTCGACGATTGCTTGGTGAACGACAGGGACAGGAACGACGTTACATCGAAACGATACCAAAACGCGGCTATCGTTTGTTGCCGCAAGCGCAAGCATTAAACCGCAGCCGTGCTGAAGCGCTCAGCAGCACGCGCATGAAACCGCGCAGACTTCTCGACAGAAATACGCTGATTGCTTTAGTTCTGCTGACGGCCTTAGCCGCATTTGTCGTTTACCGATTTTCGGCACCAGACTTACCTGTGGACTGGGCGCCCCCGAAAAACTCGATTGCGGTCTTACCATTCGAGCGCCTGAGCGCGGGTAACGACAATAACTACTTTGCGGATGGGTTGACTGAAGAGCTCATTGTCATGCTTAACAGATTGCCGTCAATCACCGTTGCAGCCCGAAACTCCACTTTTCTATTGCAGGACAAAGCACTTCCGCTGACAGATATTGCGAGACGTCTGAACGTTGCGCACATACTCACAGGCAGCGTTCAACAAGCTGGTGAACAAGTACGTGTGACCGCTCGCCTCGTAGATGCACGAACCGGATATCAATTCTGGTCCGAAACCTATGATCGGACTTTGGAAGATATTTTTGCGATCCAGGATGACATCTCCACGGAGGTTCAAAAGTCTCTGCAGGTACATCTGGCGGGCACTCGCGTGGCTGCTCAACCTACCAACCCCGAAGCTTACGCACTCTTTCTTCAAGCGCGGCATGTTGGTCGCCAGCATACCAAGGAAGGATTGGTGAACGCCGCGTCCCTTTACCAGGAGGTGCTGGCAATTGATCCAGAGTATCTCCCCGCATGGGATGGATTGGCAGGCGTCTATCTCAATCAGGTTGGCTTTGCATTGTTACCCGCCCAGGAAGGATTTCGCCTGGCCAGCGAAGCAGCCTACAAAGCGCTGGCAATTGATGCTGACTATGCACCGGCTCACGGGCGCCTTGGTTGGATTGCATTACATGCAAACAGCAATATCGCTGCAGCTGCGGAACACTATCGCCAGGCATTATCCGTTGAACCCGAAAACGATATCATTCGCAGTGGCGCCGCGCCCGTAGCATTGGCGCTTGGACGCATGAACGACGCAATTGTGCTGTTCGAAAACTCTGTGACCACGGACCCTGTTTCTCCCGCAAGTCACGCCAATCTTGCTAATGCCTACCTTCTGGCACGGCGCCCCGTTGAAGCCGAACAGAGCATCCGCAATGCCCTCACCCTGAGCCCCAACTATGCAGGGGCACAATATCGACTCGGCAGAGCGCTACTCGCCCAAGGTAAACTACCCGAGGCCAAAAAGGCCATGGCAGCAGAACCCGCAGATGCAGCACGCTGGATTGGTCAGGCTTTAGTGGCTGATGTCGAAGGTAACGTCGAGGCATCCAATAAACTGCTTGGCAGGGTCCTGGAACGTTATGGAAATGCAGCGGCTGGTAACCTCGCGCAGGTTTACGCCCATCGTGGGGACATCGACGCCGCCTACAAATGGCTGGACCTGGAATTTACTACCAGCGGCGCTGGCAGTTTTGCTGAGTATCGATGGGATCCTTTGTTCGCCTCGCTGCATGATGATCCACGCTGGGATGCATTGATGGAAAGAGTGGGACTGAGCAACGATGCATTAAAAGTCATCGAGTTTCCGACATTGGCCGAGCTTGCACAGAAATAAGGCATCAAAAAGCGTCCTGCGCGGTCAAATAACACCGATCACAGAAAAATAGAGGAAAAATATTATCTAAATATCAGTTAGTTAGCTCCATGAACCTGAACTATAGGCGCTTCGCAGCATTCGCACTGAAAGCTGTTCTTAACGTTCACAGGAGCAAAAAAATGATCGAAATTCTCACCTTCTTACCGTTGGCACTGATTCCCGCATTCATGTTGCTGGCACTTGTTCACGAAGCAAGATCCTACGAAAAACCCCGCTGGTGGAAAACCCGGATGACTCTGGCCACCCTTGCTGCTGTTGCTGGCGCAATGGTGATCACAACTGCCTGGAGCATGATGTTGGGCGACTTTCACCTGTTTGATGGGGCGCAACTTGGCACATGGGCCGGGGCTGCTGCTGGCATCGTCGTCTACGAGTTTGTGCACTACTGGTACCACCGGACGGTACATCGCTACGATTGGGCCTGGCGCTTCACCCATCAGATGCATCACAGCGCAGAAGTCCTGGACGCGTTCAGCGCAAATTACCTGCATCCTCTGGACCTTGTGATGTTCACGACCTGGAGCAGCCTGGTATTTTTTCCCTTGCTTGGGCTGAGTCTAGAAGCTGGTCTGATTGCTGGCGCCTGGCTGGGTTTCAACGCCATGTTTCAGCACGCTAATATCCATACGCCGCGTTGGTTGGGGTATGTGATGCAACGTCCCGAGAGCCATGTCTTACATCATGAACGCGGCCAGCATAGATATAACTACGCCAATTTGCCGCTCTGGGACATGATATTTGGCACCTTCCGCAATCCAGCCAACGTAGACACACGAGAAGTTGGATTCTACTTGGGTAGCTCGGCTAAGGTGATGGACATGTTGTTGTGCCGGGATATCTCGCAGGTGCCGGACAGTTCCGCCCGTGAAGATGAGCCCGTGCAGGCGCTAAATCGCGAGGCTTAATGCCTCGCTTCAAATCAGGGACAACAAAATCTGTTTGTCACTATCTGGCTTCAACAGCGCAGTGGAACTCCGCTGCTGAAGCTTAGGTCAATAACCAGCCTCTCCCACAACAGAATCCTGAAAAGAGCAGGCAATCCAACACATAGTAGTACCTAAACCGTTGTTGGGCCCGGCCGCTCTTGGTATCTTCACTACCGAGGGGATAGCATCGAACAGAACGTTTTATCAACACGGCAAAATGCTGCACGTTACATGCTCCCTGAATTGAAAACATAACAGGACGATCACATGAGATACGAATCCCCGGCGACGACAAAAGAAGCTGTCGCGCTGCTGGCAAAAGAAAAAGGCGCGGCCTTTATTCTCGCTGGCGGCACTGACTTGTTAGTGCGGATGAAAATGGGACTTGCTGAGCCAGATTTGGTAGTTGACATCAAGCGCATCCCTGACATGAATACGATTAAGACGACGCAAACTGGATTTCGTATTGGCGCCGGTGTTTCAGGCGCACAGCTGACCGCTCACAAAGCGATCAACAAAGCCTGGCCCGGTGTGGTTGAGGCAACCCACCTGATTGGTTCTGACCAGATTCAGGGTCGCTGTACGATGGCCGGTAACCTGTGTAATGCATCACCCGCTGCGGACAGTGTGCCAGCAATGATCGCCGCGGGCGCCAAAGCAATTGTCGTTGGCAAAGGCAAGCGTCGTACTGTACCGGTAGAAAAAATAGTCACCGGCCCGGGCAAAACCTCCCTGAAAAAAGGTGAAGTGGTTGAAGCCATCACCTTACCTAAACCCGCCAAACGCACAGGTGATGCTTATTTACGTTTTACGCCACGTACCGAAATGGACATTGCCGTTGTTGGTGTCGGTATCAGCATGACTCTGGAAAGAGGTGTTGTGAAAAAGGCCAGAGTCTGCCTGGGTGCGGTTGCACCCACTGCTGTTCTGGTACCGGCTGCAGCCAGAGCGCTGGTCGGTTCTAAACTGGACGATGCCGCCCTGAACAAACTCGTAGCGGCCTGTGCCAAAGCCTGTAACCCTATAGATGACAAACGCGGTACTGCCGCTTACCGAACGCGGGTTGCCGGAGTGCTGGCAAAACGTGCTGCAAAAATAGCCTATAAAAGAGCAGGAGGTGCCGCATGAGCGACGCAGTATTGGTATCAACCAAAGTGAACGGTGACGTAGTGGAGTTTGCCTGCCCTACCGATGAAGTGTTGATGGATTCGTTACGTGATCGTGCGGGCATGAATGGTGTCAAAGAAGGTTGTGGCACAGGCGACTGTGGTGCCTGCAGTGTCACTTTAGATGGTCAGCTGGTTTGTTCCTGTCTGGTCCTCGGCGTGGAAGCAAATGGCCGAGAGATAGGTACCGTTGAAGGATTGACCGAGGACGGCAAACTGCACCCGCTGCAGGAAAAATTCATCGAACACGCTGCCCTGCAGTGTGGAATTTGCACGCCAGGTTTTCTGGTAGCCGCTAAAGCCCTGCTGGACAACAACGCCAACCCTACCGAAACAGAAATTCGTTACGCGTTGGCCGGTAATTTATGCCGATGCACAGGCTACGACAAAATTGTCCGCGCTGTTCAGGCTACCGCCAAAGATCTACGCAAATCTAAGAAACGCTAAACCTCTAGTGAGGAAAGGAATTAATTATGGCTCACGATAATAGCTATACAGGACAGAAGTTCGAAGTTGTTGGTAACCGTTTCTTGCGCCCGGACGGTATCGACAAGGTAACCGGCAAAGCCCGTTACGGTGCCGACGCTAACGCACCAGGCCAACTGGTTGGTCTGGTCCTGCGCTCACCCCATGCGCACGCAAAGATTAAAAAAATAGACACTTCAAAGGCTGAGAAGCTACCTGGTGTTAAAGCGGTCATCACTTCTGACGATTTGCCCGATCTGACCGGCGGCAATGCCGGCAACGCGCACATTCTGGAAAACTGCATGGCACGCGGTCGCGCTCTGTACGATGGCCACGCCGTTGCAGCAGTTGCCGCGGTAGATCGCCAGACTGCCCGCCAGGCGTTGAAGCTCATCAAAGTGAGCTATCAGAAGCTTCCCCACGTAACCGATGTTGACGAAGCCATGGCACCTGACGCCCCGGTCATCCACGACTGGTGCTTTACCGCCGGCCTCGAAGAAAAGCCCACAAAACCATCCAACATCGCAAACCGTACACAGATGGGACACGGCGATGTGGATGCAGGCTTCGCAGCGGCAGATGTCATCATCGAGAAGTCCTACAAGACAGAACAGACGCACCAGGGCTACATTGAACCCCACGCCTGTTTAGCCTCGGTAAACCCGGACGGCACATCAGAATTGTGGGTAACAACCCAGGGTCCTTTTTCCTATCGGTCAGTTTGTGCTGCCTTGTTAGGCCTGGACATTGCCAAGCTGAAAGTCACCTCTTCCGAGATTGGCGGCGGTTTCGGCGGTAAAACTCACGTCTGGACTGAACCACTGGCGCTCGCATTGTCTCGAAAAGCAAACCGACCCGTTAAGCTTGTCATGACCCGGGACGAGGTTTTTCGTGCCACCGGACCTACCGCATCGACTTCTGTAGACGTCAAAATCGGCGCCACCAGAAAAGGTAAGATCACCGCGGCTACTTTAGAGCTTCGATATCAGGGTGGCGCCTTTCCAGGACCCTGGGCAATGCTTGCCTGTATGACCGGCTTCGCCTGTTACAACATTGAAAACCAGCGCTCCGTGGGCTGGGATGTTATTGTCAATCGACCAAAAGTTGCCGCCTACCGGGCGCCCTCTGCACCCATGGCTGCCTATGCAGTGGAAAGCACCATGGACCTTGTGGCAGATGCCATTGGTATGGATGCGGTTGATTTCCGCCTCAAGAACGTTGCCAAAGAAGGCACCCAGGCGCCTTATGGGCCCATCTACGGTCCCATTGGTATTGAAGCCGCTTTGAAAGCAGTCAAGAAACACCCGCACATGAAATCCCGCCTGAAGAAAGGTCAGGGACGTGGCGTAGCTTGTGGTTTCTGGTTCAACATCGGTGGACAGACCTGTGTTGATCTGAACATAGGCACCGACGGCACCGTTAATCTGGCTGTTGGCACGGTGGATGTGGGTGGCGCGCGTTCTTCCCTGGCCATGATCGCGGCAGAGGAGCTGGGTGTTGGCTACGACGACGTTAAAGTTCATGTCGCGGATACCTCATCTCTGGGTCATAACGACACCACTGAAGGCAGCCGCGGCACATTCTCTTCAGGAATGGCTGCCATATTTGCCGCTCGCGACGCTATCGAAGTGTTGAAAGGCAGAGCTGCAAAAATGCTGGATGTGCCTGTGGAAGATATTGTATGGGAACACGGGGAAGCGCGTGCCACCGGCAAAGGCCATGGCAATCTGCCAAAGCTGTCCTTGAAAGAGATTGCCGCCAAGTCGCCCAATACTGGCGGACCAATTGCGGGCCACAACGAGGTGGTTGCTGATGGCGCAGGTATGGGTTTTGCTGCCCACATCTGTGATCTGGAAGTTGATCAGGAAACCGGGCACACCGAGATCCTGCGCTACACGGTTGTGCAGGATGCAGGCAAAGCCATCAATCCGGATTATGTTGAAGGACAGTTCCAGGGTGCTGCAGCACAAGGTATTGGTTGGGCATTAAACGAAGAGTACATCTACGGCAAAGACGGTCGCCTGCAGAATCCAGGCTTCCTCGATTATCGTATACCTGTCTGTTCAGACCTGCCGTTTATCGATACCAAAATCCTGGAGATTCCTAACCCGACCCATCCCTACGGTATTCGCGGTGTTGGAGAAACTTCCATCGTGCCACCCCTGGGTGCAATCGGTAATGCTATTGCCAATGCCACCGGTGTACGCATGAATCATGTGCCCATGTCGCCGGTACGCGTGCTCGATGCACTCGACCAGGCAGCGCAATACGAAGAACAGGTCAGTGCAGGTTAGCCTGAACGGCGCATTGCGCTCCGGCGCAGGTGGTGCCGCCTCGATAGATATCGAGGCGGCTACCATTGCTGAGTTACTGACCAAACTGGCCGAACGCTACCCCGATATGTCTACCCATCTGGAAAAAGGCATCGCGGTTGCCATCAACGGCACGGTCTACAGGGATGACTGGACCCAGAAGATTCCTCAAGGCGCTGAGGTTTTCCTGATGCCGCGAATTGAGGGCGGTTAAACAGGACAACGTCCATTCCCCCTGTTGCAGGAACGGCCCTGCTGCGCAAGTGGTGATCGAAGCGTTGACGAAAGAAGCTGACACCCGTATCTAGGCACTACTTGGACGCTACACCCAGCCTATGGCAGTTGGCCTGCGCTGTTACTTTCGGTTATGCAGCTGCTGACGCAATCTGCCGCGCCAACCCCGGATCCAGCACTAAACGAACACCATCTTTTGTCGACAAAGCGCGTGCATGGCGCTTTCTGGAAACGCACGCGAAAGCAACTGAACCATCTTTCAACGTATACCAGCCTACATAAAAACCGAGCACACGGGTGCCTAGATAAAGTTTTGAAAGCGCATATTTTTCGTCGGACCGGAACAGGAATTTATCACTGACGTCGGGCTCCAGATTGTCGATTTTGTCGACAAACGACGCGAACATGCAATTAATGCGGAGACGGTCGTCTTCCACGGAAACAACCGCGCGCAGCTGGAACATCATGAGCAATGCTATCGCACCAATGAAAAAAGCAAGGGTAACGGCTTCAAAAGTACTCATTGTGGATAACAAACCAACGAACAACATTCCGGCCGTAGCAGCACCTGCAACCATAACCATAGAACGTACCTGTGGTCGAATCACTATATCCATAACTACCTCTCTATAATGATATAGGAATATAGATCCTAACACAGATAGAAGCAAGTTACGAATAGACCCCTTCAAATGAGAACTGCTCGATTTTATAAAGCCTTTTTGTCAAACGAGTTGGCGAAAACGACTCGCTTTTCTTGATGCAGCAGACCTATTCCGGCTCTGCCACTTTCACCATCAACTTGCCAAAATTTTCACCTGTGAACAGCATACGAAAGGCGTCAGGTGCTTTCTCAATACCTTCTACAACTGTTTCGCGGTATTTGAGTTTGCCTTCTTTAATCCACTGGCCCAGGGCACGCGCCGCGTCTTCAAACTCTTCAAGCCATTCGGTGACCACAAAAAACCGGTGTGCAGGGGGGTTGTCCAATGCGCCTAACACCATTTCCGGGGTTCTGATTTCGTCAAAGCTGGTGGCGTTGTAGGCTGAGATGAAGCCGCAAATCGGAACCCGTGCGCCGTCATTCAACAACGGCGCAACGGCATCCAGTACTGCGCCGCCTACGTTCTCAAAATACACATCGACCCCATCCGGACAGGCCGCTGCCAGCTGCGCAGGAAAATCATCCGCCTTGTAGTCTATGCAGGCATCAAAACCCAATTCATTCACTACGTAATCACATTTGGTTTTACCACCCGCGACGCCGACAGCACGGCATCCCTGAATTTTGGCGATCTGACCCACAACAGAACCTACCGCACCGGACGCAGCGGATACCACTACCGTCTCCCCGGCCTTGGGCTGGCCTACACGCAGCAAACCGAAGTAGGCTGTCTGCCCGGGCATACCGGTGACGCCAACGGCAGTAGAGATAGGCGCGAGATCAGGATCAATTTTAAACAAACGGTTATCATCTGCTTTGGCTATCGCATAGGACTGCCAACCGTACATACCACTGACAATAGTGCCCACCGGGAAGTCGGCTATATTTGATGCCACTACCTGGCACACCACACCACCGGTAATGACATCACCAGTTTCCAGCGGCTTTGCATAAGATTTACGATCACTCATGCGGCCACGCATATACGGATCCAGGGACAACCAGAGGGTGCGCAGCAGCATCTCATGCTCACCGGGTGCTGCCACGGGTACGGTTTGGATTTCGAAATTATCATTTGCAGGCACACCCACAGGCCGCGACTTGAGCACGATGCGGGTATTGGTAAGAGAACTGATATCGGTCATGAGATGTTTATTCCTGTACTGGTGTTCAGGCGAGAGCGCTGGCCAGCATGTCGCGGGCGCGGCTGATGGCATCAATGTGAGCCGCCGGATCGGGTAGTTGCTGATTCATGGTTACCATCGCCACGTGGGTAACGCCTTTATCCTGCAGCGACTTGACCTGATCAACGGTTGAGGTTGAGGGAATGATACATTCAATACCAATGCTGGCAGGGTCACGACCTGCCTGCTTAGCGGTAGTCTTTACCTGCTCGATTTGAACAGCCAGGTCTTTGTTCACAAACGGCAGCCAGCCATCTGCGAGGCGCCCGACCCGATCAATCACTTGTGGCGCCATGCCACCTAACCAGATAGGAATGTGCTTCTTCGGTGGCAGTGGATTCAGACCTGCGTCCGTAATCTTGTGATGTTCACCTGTGTAGCTGATCGCTTCATCGCGCCAAAGCTTTCGTAACACATCAATCTGTTCCTCCGAGCGATGTCCCCGGTCGTTAAAATTGGCACCCAGGGCTTCGTATTCCACCTCATTCCACCCGGTACCTACGCCCAGGCGCAAGCGTCCTTTGCTCAGCACGTCCACACACGCGGCTTGTTTGGCTACCAGAGCGGTTTGACGCTGGGGCAGAATGATGACCCCGGTGACCAGCTCTATTGTTGTTGTTAAACCAGCTAGATAGGAAAACAGCACCAGGGGTTCCTGGAACATGCTCTCGCTGGTATAAGGGCCCTTCCAGTCCGGGCGACTGGCGGTATTTGCGCCCAGCACGTGGTCATAAGCAATCAGGTGGTCATAACCTGAAGATTCGGCTGTAGTTGCAAACTTTGCCACCATGTCCGGGTCTGAACCAATTTCTGTCTGTGGAAACACAACACCAATCTTCATGAATCTGGCCTCTCTTATCGAAACAGGATGATGGAACAGGTTCTATGAACCCAGGGAGAATAACGATGACCAGCCTACTCTCAATAAGGTCGTCCGTGCAAATACAAGGCTTAAAGTTCTCACTGGGACAATGCTGCAGGTATGATCTAACCTGATTAACCTTGCGAAATGGATATCTGTATGCGTAATGACGACTCTGATAGGAACCTGGCTGTCTTCAGTGATTTTGAGAACGTCGCGCTCGGGGTGAGAGACGCAAAATACCCGAAATTCGACATCGGTCTGGTGCTTGAACGTTTGTTGGTTAAAGGCAACGTGGTTGTAAAGAAGGCTTATTGCGACTGGGATCGTTACCAGGAGCACAAAGCCAGCATGCACGAAGCCGCCTTTGAACTCATAGAGATCCCGCACACCCGTCAGTCGGGTAAAAACTCAGCCGACATACGCATGGTCGTTGATGCGCTGGATCTCTGTTATACGAAGGATCACATCGATACCTTTGTCATCATCAGTGGCGATTCTGATTTTTCTCCTTTAGTCAGCAAACTGAGAGAGAATGCCAAGCTGGTGATTGGCGTAGGTGTAAAGAACAGTACCTCTGACCTGCTCATAAAGAATTGTGATGAATTTCTGTTTTACGATGACCTGATCAAGGAGAGTACGTCTAAACGCAGCACTCGAAGGTCCTCGAAGAAAAAGAGCAGTGTTCAAAAAACCGCTGGTAACGCTTCGAGCAGAAAGTCTGAAACAGACAGTGAAAAACAGGATGAAGGCATAGATCTGGTTGTTGAAACCGCCGAGGCGTTGATTAAAGAACGAGGAGACAGCGTCTTCGGTTCTATGGTCAAACAGACACTGAAACGCCGCCATCCTGGATTCAGCGAGTCCTATTACGGTTTCCGTTCTTTTGGCGACCTTCTTGAGGAGGCACAATCCCGAGGTACTGTCATCCTCGAGCTTGATGAGCGCTCAGGCGGATACGTCATACGTTCAGTATCACGGGATTGATTTTATACTGCGGCTTCCGTCAAAAAGTGCTCAAAAAAAAGCCATCCCACATGTTAAAGGACTGACACGCCCATGGATCTGTCTATAATTTTACTCGGCGCTGCCAAGCTGGGTTTTGGTCTTCTGGTTGGCATCGTGGGCATCACCACCAGCGCACGATTGATTAAACGTGCTGTTGGCGTTGCAGACGTGGACGCTGCCATAAAGGCACAGAACGTTGCTGTCGGTTTGTCTCTAAGCGCAGCGATTGTTGCAATGGGCATACTGGTGGAGCCAGCCATCAGTCGCACCTTCACGGCCCTGGATCTTATTCAGCACACCGCACAGAACTGGACAGATGTGTTATGGATTGTTGCCTACGCATTAGGTTTGACCAGCGCATCTCTGTTAATCGGCGCCGCGGTTATTGTCAGCGGCGTGCGCGCAGCTATACATCTGACGCCTGACCTTGACGAAATAGAAGAAATTGTCAGCGGCAATATCGCCTGCGCAATCATTCTGGTGGCGGTCATTGTGGTACTGGCGCTGCTGGTACGTGAGGGATTGGATACCATGCTGACGGGATTTCTTCCTCTGCCAGTGCTTGGGCGGGTCGGGCCCGCCTGAAGTGGCACGACGCCGGGCAAACTGGAGCAACTGGTTCTGGGGATTGGTTATATTTGGCGCCGTCGTATACCTCAATCGCGAGAGTATGACTCCGGAGCTGGATCTGGGTACCGTACAATACCCCCGCTTCCCTGAAACTTACGATACAACGGAACATCTCTGGCGCGCCGCAGGCTTGGCCAGGACCCGCATAGCGTTCGATCACGGCCACAAAGCCATCCAGACACTGGAGGCAGACCACCTGTTCTATGGTCGTCAGATAGAACGCGCGTATCAGCGCGGAAGCGACAGTCAACTAGGCACAAATTGTCAGGGCGACTATTGGAGCTGTGTCTACAGCATCGTTTTTCAGCGTAACGCAGATGACCTGGAGCCCTTGCTGAATCGGATATCCCAGGGCCTCGAAGATCAACGCTGGACTGCAGTTCAGGCTACGCGATGGTTATTGCGCTTTGTGCAGGACATTCCCTATCGCATCCCCGAAGAGCATGCCTTTGGCGTGCTGCCACCCGCCCTGGTTGTCTCTCAGAATTGGGGGGATTGCGACTCGAAATCACTGCTGTTACTGCATTTGTTAAGACGCGTGGGTATCGATGCGCAGATCACAGTTTCACGCATTCACAAACACGCTATGGTCGGAGTTTTTGTGCCCACAACCGGCGGCACCTTCAGCTACCGTAATCGCGACTACGCCTGGGCGGAGACCACCTCGAATGCCCCCCTGGGTTGGATATCTCCAGAGATGCTGTTACCCGACGACTGGCAGGTCACACCAGTGCGTCATCTTAATTAGGCGCTAACTTCAGTAGTTGAGCCCCGTCACCATCTTCGAGCAACCAGATAGCGCCGTTTGGACCCTGTTCAACTTCTCTGATCCGTGCACCCATCTCAAATCGCTCAGCTTCGTTCGCGTTTTCGCCATCAAAAGTTACCCGTATCAGCGCCTTGGATGAGAGGCCGCCCATAAAGGCGCTGCCCTGCCAGTCAGCAAACATGTCTGCAGAGTAGAACATCAACCCAGCAGGTGAGATTGCCGGTACCCAGTAAACCACAGGCGCCTCAAGGTCTGGTCGGGTGTCGTGGTCAGGAATTTCTTCACCGCTGTAATGATCGCCGTTGGAAACCAATGGATAACCGTAGTTAACACCCGGCTTAACCAGATTTAACTCATCGCCATGCTTAGGTCCCATCTCCAGCGTCCATAATTTGCCATCAGCATCGAACGCAAGACCTAACGGGTTGCGATGACCATAAGACCAGATCTGCGCGGTCACGCCACCTTTATCGTAAAAGGGATTATCTTCCGGCACAGATCCATCAGGGTGAAGGCGCACAATCTTGCCAAGATTGCCCTGCATATCCTGTGCGGGATCAAATTTCTGCCGCTCACCGGAAGAGATGAAAAGGTGACCACCTTCAGAAAAAGCCAGTCGATGTCCAAAATGACCGCGTCCGGTGACCTTTGGATACTGATGCCAGACCGTTTCAAGATCTTCCAGCGCCGCTTCGGTATCACTTAACACCAGCTTGCCTCGCACTACGACTGCACCCAGAAGACCATCATCATCGGCTTCTACATAACTTAAGTAGACCAGGTCGTTATCGGCGAAGTCCGGATGCAGCACAACGTCTCCCAAACCACCCTGTCCACCTGCGGCAACCGCTGGCACACCTGCCACTGGCGCTGACTTCTCCCCATTGGGGCTGACCACATACAGAGTACCCGCCTTCTCTGTCACCAACAGGCGCCCATCAGGCATGAAAGTCATTGCCCATGGCGCATCGAAGGTAGCCACCGGGCTAGCATCAAAAGGCCAGGAATCTCCGTTTACCGAACTGCACGCTGACAGGCTGAAACAGAGTAAAAGAGCACAAAGTCGAGTCATGTAGTTTTCCCTAAATTTATATCTGCGCAGGCTATTTCGGAACAGAGTTTAGCAGCAGACTGGTGCAGGCGTTGACTGTTTTCCTCAGGGGTGTAGATTTATACCTGAGCTCAATTACGCAAAGGGCCCTCGAAAATGAATCGACCGAACGATCCGGAAAACAAATCTTTTTTCAAGTCAGAGAGATATTTCGAATCCAATGGACAGTGGTATTTCTCAACCCGCGAAACCGAAGACCAGGGGCCATTCAGGTCCCGCGATGATGCAACTTCAGAATTAAACGCCTATCTGAAAACCCATGCGGGCATTATTACGGATTCGTGGGATGAACCTGGTGCCAGGCACTGACTACAACTTTTTGGATGTGTTGAGTAAGGGGAGCAACGGGATGGAGAGGATCCAATGAGATTTGGCATGTTATACGAGCTGCAGCTGCCCAAACCCTGGGATGAAGACAGCGAGCAGCGATTGGTCGATGATGCTATTGAGCAATGTGTGCTCGGCGACAAACTGGGAATCGACTACGCCTGGTCTGTGGAACATCATTTTCTCGAAGAGTACTCACACTGCTCCGCCAGCGATGTGTTTTTATCCGCGATTGCGGCAAAAACAGAGCGCATCAAAGTCGGTTTTGGCATTCGGCAGGTTATCTCCAACTACAACCACCCGGCGCGCACGGCAGAGGCTGTGGCGATGCTTGACCTCGTTTCTCACGGCCGCGCCCAGTTTGGCATTGGCGAAGGTGCCACACGCTTAGAACTCGGCGGGTTTGGTATCGAAGCTCGACGCAAACGGGACATGTCGCTTGAAGCCGCAAAGGAGATCGCCGACATGATGGTGATGGAGCCCTACCCCGGATATGAGGGACAGGACTGGTCTTTACCCTGTCGCAACGTACTACCCAAACCCATTCAGAAACCTCATCCGCCCATGTGGATGGCCTGTACCAATCGCGACACCATTAAGGTTGCCGCACGCAACGGTCTGGGGGTACTGGCTTTCAGTTTCCTCGATCCGGAAGAGGCCAGGAACTGGAGCTCAATTTATTACGACATTATACGCTCGGATGAATGTGTGCCGCTTGGCCACTCGGTAAATGCGAATATAGCAATGGTGTCTGCTTTTTCGTTACATGATGATCATGACGAGGCGTCCAGACGCGGTGAAGATGGTTTCCGTTTCTTTGAATATGCAATTGGTGCCCTGGTCACCGACGACGTTCTGCCGGGACGCAGCCAGCTGTGGGATAAATTTGAGGAACGCAAAGCCGCAAAAGCTGAGGGAACAAAAGTTACCGATACAGCCTACGGTGGCGGCGCGGCTCATCCTGATAGAAGCATGACGCGCTCACCAGGAATTGGTACACCAGATGAATTTCGTCAGCATATGCGCGGATTTTCCGATTCTGGTGTTGATCAGGTAATTTTTCTGCAGCAAGGTGGCAAAAACAAACATGAACATATCTGCGAAAGCCTGGAACGCTTCAATCGCGACGTGCTGGATGATTTTGCAGACGGTCGTGACGAACGTGAAGCAAGCAAAGCAGAAGAACTGGCACCCTATATAGAAGCAGCGTTAGCACGCCGAAAGACAAGAGCGCCGCTCAGAGATGAAGAGATTCCTGTTGTGCCCGCTTCCCGGCCTAAACCGCAGAGTGCCGGTTAGAACTTAAAAACACCTGCAGGACTACTCGATAACAACAAGGTGATTCGGCAGCTCGTTCTTTTCACCAGTGGTAGGCAGGTGCCTTATGAGAATTTCACCACATTGACTGATTGCACCCAGAAAACCGCTGAGCGTCTGCTTATCGTGTAGTTTGTTTGTGAAATCACTGACGATCGATTGCCATACCTGGGCGTCGACATGATTGTTGATGCCTCTGTCCGCCAGTATTTCCACGTAACGTTCAGTTTCGGCAACAAAGATCAGCAAGCCGGACTCACCCTTTGTATGGTGCAGATTGTTTTCCAGAAAGCATCTTCTGGCCATATTAGCTGCTCGCCAGCGCTTGACCGACTTAGGAATGATCCTGCGTAGTACAAAAGGAATACGCAACAATAAAGCAAACACAAAAAAACTGACCAACTGCAGAAGCAGTAGATCTGAGACATCCAACCAGAATGGAGTCAGCAGGAATATGCCGGGGCTGACAAGGGCAATCAGCGCCGCCCATAAGGTAGGAATGTAGTGGTAATTATCCGCCTGTTTGGCCAGCACCGTCACCAGTTCCGCGTCGGTCTGCGATTCAACTTCCGCGATTGCAGCCGCTACCTGATCAGCCTCGGATTGCGTTAACAAAGTCATCTACCAGCCTCCACTTGCGCCGCCACCGCCGAAGCCGCCACCACCGCCACCAAAGCCGCCACCCCCAAAACCGCCGCCTGACGACCGTCCACTGCCACTGTTTGCAAGGATACTTCCCAGCGCCAGACCGCCAGCAAACCTGCGTCTGCCAAACATGCCTGGAAAGATGAAGAAGATGGCAATAAAGGCCAGGAGTTTCCAGAGCGAGAACTCACGGTCGTCACGCCCTTTCGGCTTTGGTGCCATTTTGTACTCACCACCCAGCGCCGCGATAATGGCCTGCGTGCCTGCTGTTACACCCTGATCAAATTGGGCGCGTTTAAAGCTGGGCGTGATCACCGCGTTAATGATATTGCTGGCAATCGCATCTGTAAGTTCGCCCTCCAGACCGTAGCCCACTTCAATTCGTACTTTGCGCTCCTCTTTTGCGACGATCAGCAACACACCATTATTTTTGTCCGCCTGGCCGATGCCCCATTCCCGCCCAAGCTGATAGCCAAACTCCTCTATAGAGTAGCCCTGCAGATCTGGGAAAGTAGCAACCACGACCTGATTGCTCGTAGCCTTTTCATGTGCCTCACTCAGTGAGGCAATTCGGCGTTGCGCTTCGGATGAGAGCATTTCAGCTTCATCAACAACCCGCCCACTCAACGATGGAAAGCTGGGTGCAGCGCTGACTGCAGTCGAAAGACAAACAGCCAGCAGGCAAATTGTACGTGTTGCAGTCATTAGAACTGGACTGAAGGCGGCACCTCAGCATTTTCAGCGGTGGCTTCAAAAACCTCCCGTATTTCCAGATCGCTGTACATTACCGAGTGCCAGATACGACCCGGAAAAGTGCGGATCTCCGTGTTGTACTTCTCTACTGCGCCTATGTAGTCGCGCCGTGCAACGCTGATTCTGTTTTCCGTGCCTTCAAGCTGGGATTGTAAGGCCAGAAAATTCTGGTTGGATTTAAGATCAGGATAACGCTCAACCACCACCATCAAACGGCTCAACGCACCAGATAGTTGCTGTTGGGCCGCTTCAAATTTCTGCAGCTGTTCAGGATTATTGATCAACTCCGGAGTGACCTGCATGGATGAGACTTTCGAGCGCGCCTCTACAACGGCGGTCAACGTATCTCTTTCCTGCGCAGCAAAACCTTTTACCGTTTCCACCAGGTTAGGTATCAGGTCGGCACGGCGTTGATATTGATTCTGCACCTGACCCCAGGCTGATTTCACCTGCTCGTCGTAGGTTGGGATGTTGTTGATGCCGCAGCCACTTAAGGTCATAACCAACAAACCAGAACAAACCAACTTTAATAAAACTCTCACGTTTCCACTCCATAATGTCGCTCGCCGATGATAGCACGCAGCGCTTACCTCTGGCTCTGAGACGCGTAAAGTCGTTGGTCCGATACGTCTACGCCCACTTTTTTCATATTGCCCATATTGTTACATACGGGCAATATGGCTTTCTCTAGACTGAAGCCTGTAATTGAAGAAAGCCTCAGGCGTACACTGTCCCAAACTGAGCAACAAACGATGTACAAACTGGAAGATATGAGCTTCGGTGATGCCAGTGCTGACAACCCACTTGAATCGCTCACCTGGCAGGATCTAAGAAACGAGATCTATGGCGAGCCTCGCTTAACCCACCTGCATGCGACCCAGGAAATCGATCTTGCTCAGCGGCAGGCCCAACATCCTGAGAATGTCGTAGGTTGTGGTGGCGTGAAAGTAAAAATTCGGTAGAGAAAAAGACAAGAGGAAGTTTTCGTTGGTGAATGGCAGCTCCCGCTCGCCAACCGCAAACACCATGGATTTCTCGGCGAATCCGGCAACGTCAGCCTCTGAAAATGACGCGACACCCGCCTGAGCTTCACCTATCAGCGCCTGCAACCCCGAATAGTCTTTATCCAGGTCAAAAGACGGTGTCGAAAAGCGCCCGTCGCGCATACCCTGCAGTGCACCCCATGAGTGATGACACACCGACACGATCTGAAAATGGAACGGCATCATGTCTTCACGCAGTCTTGTTTCAACAATATTCTGTGGATCCAGCCCGGTGTCAGACGCAAACGCTGCACCTTTGTCTAAGATGGCGGCAACGCTGTCGAGGAGCCGGGTGTAAGTGCCAACGCTGGCGTCGTAAAAGGAGATGCTCATAACTGTGCCCTGCTGTAAATATTTAGCCAGCAGTATGCCAAGGTGAACGGCATCTATACACGTTTTCCTACCACAAGGATCATCGCGCGCGCCCTGCGCAACCGGTAAACTCCCCTGATTCTTACTTCCAAATTGATCCGGAGCCAGCAGTGGTTGATAACATGTCCAAGCGCGGGTTTGACCCGCTACGCTACCGTTTTCAGGACCAGGCACCTGAGCCCGGTGAAGTCACCCGCCTGGCCGACGGTGTGTTCTGGGTGCGCATGCCCATGGGCGGACGGCTCAACCACATCAACGTGTGGTTGTTACGTGACGGCCCGGGCTGGACCATAGTGGATACAGGCGTTCCCAGCGAGGCCGTGAAAGGCCACTGGGAAAACATCTTTGCTAAACACCTTGATGGCAAGCCGGTCACCCGCGTTATTGCTACTCACCTGCACACCGATCATACCGGCCTGGTGGGCTGGATCACCAAACGGTGGGGGTGTGAGTTGTGGATGAGCCGGGCGGACTTCTACATGTGCAAAGTCATGGCCGGAGATGGACCTGCTGACGTACCTGACGACGCCATTCGATTCTATCGCCGCGCGGGTTTCACCGAAGATCGTCTTGATCGCTACCGTCAGCGGTTTGGTCAGTTTGGTGCGAACATGCCGCCGCTCCCGGCTGGCTACCGCCGCATTCAGGATGGCCAGTACATCGAAATCGGTGATCGTGAATGGCGCGCTGTGATTGGTCATGGCCACGCGCCTGAGCATGTCTGCCTTTACTGCCCCGAATTGAAACTGATTATCGGCGGCGATCAGCTGTTACCGAAAATCACGCCCAACGTAAGCGTGCAACCCAGCGAACCTCACGCCAACCCTCTGGCAGATTTTCTCAACAGCTGCGCGCGGTTTCGCGAACTGCTGCCCCCCAACCTGTTGGTTCTTCCTGCACACGAAAGCCTTTACGAGGGTGTGCATGAGCGGCTGACCGCTTTAATCGACTGGCACGAAGTGGCACTGGAAAAACTCTACGATCTGTGTGACGAACCCAAACGTGCAGTTGATGTATTCCCGGCCCTGTTCAAAAGTCAGATTACCGACCACAGTTTCTTTCCGGCCACGGGTGAATCTATAGCACACCTGCACTGCGCGCTTGAGCGGCGAATGCTGACGGTGGAAGAAGATGACGATGGCGTGGCGTGGTGGCGACAGGCCTGACTGGGCATTGACGCCGTCTTCGTCTTTCGCGATGGTAGCGGAGAAACTGCTATTGAGAATCAGGCTATGCAAAAAGAGCAATTAAAACAAACCCTCACAACCTTACACCGGGAACTGGCTGGCGATCAGTCGGTAGACCCGGAGCTGCAGACCCTGCTTGCCACACTGGATGATGATATTCAAAAACTGCTCACAGCAGAGACGCAGCCGCCTGAGACAAGCGGCATTGCCGATGCCGCCGAAGCTTTAGCCGCCCGTTTTGCGGCAGAACATCCACGTTTAGAGGCCCTGGTCAGAGAACTTGTGGCTTCGCTTGCCAAGATGGGCGTTTAGTCTGCGCAGCCACCGAATCGAAAAGACAGTCAATCCACCATCCGCTTGCCGATATTCGACCGAAAACGAATATGTGTTTACGGTTCACCTGCGAGGTTCGGGTACGTAAAAGCGTACGACTGCGCCGCCGATAACAAGAAAGCAGATCGAACAGATGAAAACGGATAAATAGCCGAAGTATGCTGCGAGCAGCCCACCAAGCAGAGGACCGATGGTTCCGGCAACTTCAGACGCGGTGTTGGCAATCGCAATTCGGATAGGCAGATCGTCCCGAACGCCGAACTCCAGCGTCAGATTCTGTGACGAGTTCTGGAAACCCTGCACTGCCGCACCGATACCAATAAACACCACAACTGTCAGGAACACACCTGAAGAAAAAATCAACAGCAGCGTTGCCACAACCCACATCGCAATCGAAAGCAGGAAGACCAGCCGAAATCCACTCCTGTCGGCAAGGCTACCCCAGACAAGATTAGACACCGTGCCAGCCAAAGTAAAAGCAAAGGTAACCATGCCGAGCAGCTGTCCTGTCAGACCCAGTGACTGCCCGGCGTAAAGAATGTAGAACGGCATTGCCATCCGGCCCATGGTCGCCAGTGATCGCGCGAGGAAGTAGCGTGTAAAGGCAGGATCGTCTCGCAACAGTTGTGGCAAATCCTGCAGTCTGTCGCGAAGATTCTGCTTGCGCTGCACCGTCGGTGGTTCTGGCTCTCGAATCAAAAGCAACAGCGCCAACCCGACGCTGGTCAATACAAAGGCAAGCAGAAATATCCAGGAATATCCAATCGCAGTAGGGTCGTCTCCCAGAAAATAGTGTCCACCCACCCAGGCGACACCCGCAGATGTCACCCCGGCGAGAAAATTTCGTAATCCCGTCAGACGACCACGCTTGGAAACCGGAATAACCTTCGACATCAGAAAATTGAAAATCACACCCTGCATGCCCTGGAACAGGCCGAAAAACAGGAGACAGAAGATAATGGCAATCAAGGCGGCTTCGCTGTCCAGGAAAAAACCCGACAGCGCAATCAGCAGAACACTGGCGCGCATGGCACCACCTGTTAAAAAGCCAACTGGAAGCACACGTTTACGGTGCTCAATCAGGTTTGCACCGATCAGCGGGGTCAGCATCATACCCAGGGCGTTAACAGACAAGGCGACGCCCACCATCAATTCAGAACCCCCTGAAAGCAAGAGAATGTAGGCAGGCAGAAAAGTAGGCGCCATGAGCAGACGAAAGCCGGTTTGACCCAGCATGCCGTGACCCAGGTGAATTATGAAGTTTCTGGTGAGGTCACGCTGAATCTGTATCTGATAGCGCTGTTCACCATGCTTTTGCGCAAATCGATTTTTAGGGGTTTCACTCAAGTGTTTGTCATCAACTCAGCCCTGATAAAATTTTTCACGTTTAATGTGTGCGTCAGCAAGCGCAGGACTTTGTCCGAAGGTTCAAACATAAACACCTCTTTGAACCTCAGCGTTCCAGCAAACGCTGGCGAAAGCGTCGCATCCCGGACAACCACCGATCGTAATCGTTGGCTTTGCGCTGAAAGTAAGTCTCTACTTCCGGATGTGGCAGCACCAGAAAACGCGCATCCTGCACCGCCTCGATACAGGCCTGCGCAACGAAGTCAGGCTCCAGAATACCGTCTGCCGCGGCCTGACGGGTGTTGGATGATTTCCCTTTCAACGCATTGGGTCCGAGGATGTTGGTGCGTACAGCCTGGGGACACAGCACCGATACACCAATGCCCTGATCTGCATAGTTGATGAGCAACCATTCTGCAAACGCCACCGCAGCATGCTTCGACACTGCGTAGGGGCCTGAGTCTATCTGTGTCAACAATCCTGCAGCAGAAGCAGTATTCAGAAAGTAGCCTTCGCCCCGGGCCAGCATACCCGGCATCACCGCCCGGGCTGCCGCCAGGTGGGACCAGGTGTGCACATTCATCATGCGCTGCCATTCTGCTGTAGACAGGTCCAGCCCGCCTCGTTGTCCATAACCCGCGTTAGAAACAAACAGGTCTATGCGTCCCTGTTGCGCCTCGATCTCCTGCACCAGTATTTCGATGGCAGCTTCGTCAGCGACATCCAGAGAATGTGCAGTCGCTACATCACCCACCATTTCAGCGGTGACGGCCGCGTTGTCGCCGTCAAGATCCGTGCACACCACACTGTGAGCACCATGCTGCGCGAGACTGATGGCTAATGCGCGGCCGATGCCAGAACCAGCGCCTGTAACAACAGCTACTTTATCCCTGATGTCCATGAATACTCTCCCCCAGTTGATTGCAATAATGCCGACCCTACAGATGATAAGTGGTCGGTGTGAAGCACACTTTAATGCCTACAGACACCATTCACGATAACATTCATGACAAAGATGTTTTGCAAGGAGAGCGGGCTTGAGTGAATCTGTCATCATTACCGGTGCCGGCAGCGGCATTGGCCGCGCCGCGGCAGTGTTGTTCGCCGCAAAAGGCTATTCAGTCATCGCGTCCGGGCGGCGCCTGGCTAAACTCGAAGAAACCCGCGAACTGGCCGAAGCGGGCGCTGGCGCCATCATTCCGGTGGCAGGTGATGTGGGGCTGGCAGATACCGCAGCTGAACTGATCGCTGTCGCTAAGGCAAACGGTAGCCTGACCAGCCTGGTGAACAACGCCGGCATCGGCTGGAACTATGGTGTGGAACACCCGGGCTCTATGGCAGCTCTCAAAGATACTTCCTACGAGCAGTGGCGTGAAGTACTGCGCATCAATCTCGACTCTGTGTTTCACCTCTGCCACGCGGCATTGCCCTTGATGTTGTCCCAGGGTCACGGCAGCATCGTCAACATTGCCAGTGGCGGTGGTCTTCGCGGCATGGACGACGCGCATACCTACGCTACAGCCAAAGCAGGTGTCATCAATCTGACCCGCTCCCTGGCCCGTGCTTATGGCCCCAAAGGCATACGCGCGAATGTTGTTGCACCAGGCTTCGTCGACACAGACATGGTGGAATCGGTGCTGGAGTCTGACATGAATCCTTTTGCTGACGAGACGTTACGCTTTCAGGTATCGCCTCTTGGTCGGCCTGGCACCCCGGAGGAGATTGCCGACACCATCTATTTCATGGCCATCACAGCCACCTACTGCAATGGCTCGGTGCTCACCGTCGACGGCGGCAGCCTGGCCTGAACAGTGTGGAGGTGCACTCTTACCCTACAATTCGGAATGTCGCCGAAACTGACTGATGCCCGATGAATAAGTCCACACGATACCGCGGCCGTGTCACTACCTGGAAAGATGACCGTGGTTACGGGTTTATCACCCCGAACGGCGGCGGAAGTGAAGTGTTTGTGCATATCAGTGCACTTAAGAATCGGAGCCGTCGCCTCGCGGAAAACGAAACTGTTGAGTATCAGATCAGGACTGATGCCCAGGGACGCAGACAAGCATTTCGTGTTCGGACTGCTGACGACAGTACAGAGAAATCCAAAGGCGGCAACCGCGCCACACCAATTGTGTTCGCCGGCCTGTTTATTGCCCTTGTTGCTGGGCTTGTGGCTGCCGGCAAGCTGCCATCCTTCATGTTTGCAATCTATTCTGGTATGAGCACCCTGGCGTTTATAACCTACGCCTTGGACAAATCTGCTGCCCGAAGGGATGCATCGCGTACGCCAGAAAAGAACCTGCACCTGCTTGCTTTAGCCGGAGGCTGGCCGGGCGCGCTTGTTGCACGCCACCTCTTGCGTCATAAATCAAAAAAGCAGCCTTTTGTGCAGATGTTCTGGGTGACCGTAGTGATCAACAGCATTGCGCTTGTGTGGTCAATGACATCTCAAGGCCAGCACTTTCTGCAATCAGTAACCACTTCTTTCGGGTGACGAATTTATGCAGTTCTTCAACCATCCAGGCCGCGCGTTGCATCCAGAGAATCACCACTCTATATTCCGGTTATCGCTGCAACAGCAACCGCCGATCATTGCAGGCCAACATCAAATGACCAAGTACACACTGATTCTAATTTCCGGAATGTTCCATGACCGCGTCTGAATTCTGGGGACGCCGTGCCCGAAACATGGAAGAAATGGCGCAGATCTCCGCGCGCACAAGCGACACAAAGCAGACACTGGCCTCCATCAGTGCCTACCAACCTCAGCCAACCGACGTCATCATATCTCCCGCGGGCAAGTGCGGTACCACCCTGCTGCAACAGACCTTTAACACCCTCCGCACACGCGGCGACATGGATTTTGATGACATATCACGGGTAGTACCCTGGATAGAAACAGCTAAAAGTCTTGGCATAGAGATAAACGCGCCACAGGTCGCCAAACCTCGTGGGTTCAAAAGTCACCTATCCTGGAACCATGTGCCGAAAGGGGCGAAGTACATTGTTTCTCTGCGCAATCCGCAGGACGCGTTCGTGTCTGCTTATCGATTTATGGAAGGCTGGTTTTTTGAACCAGGCACGATCTCTTACGAAGAATTTTTTGAACGCAACAAAAGTAGCCGGGAAAAAGGATTGGATCACTGGACACATCTGGTCAGCTGGTGGGACCAACGCAACAACGCGGATGTGCTGCTGTTGTCCTATGAGCATATGGTGGAAAACCCTGCGCTGATGATCAGGCGAGTGGCACGCTTCTGTGATATCGCGCTGGATGATGAACTTTTAGCACTGACGCTGGAACACACTTCCCGACCCTTCATGTTGGCGCACAAGGACCGATTTGATGACGCGCTCATGCGCGAAAACTCCGAACGCCTTGGCGGTCTTCCGCCAGGCAGCGACTCGGCCAAAGTGCGCGCGACAGGTACGCAACATCGCCGAGAAGAGTTGCCTGAAAGTATCCGTCAGCAATTCGAAGATATCTGGCAGACAGATATTCTTCCGCCTACTGGTTTTTCAGACTATGCGGCACTGGAAACTGAACTGCGCACCCTACCCGGCAACTGACACACTGCTACCGGTAATGCCTGCGATAATCGCCGCCTTTGTAGCCGTGGCGTCCATGTTGGCGATAGTGCCGTTTATGTTTGGCATGCTGTCGACCCTTGTAATATCGATCGTGGTAGCGTCCCTTGTAATAACGATCATGGCCTCGTTTGTAGTGGCGATCGTAAGCGTAGTGGTCCCTGTGTCTTCGATAGTGCCGGTTGTCATCGTCCAGAGAATCAATAATCAGATAGGCAACCGCAGCACCCGCCAGCACTTCGACGATGTCGTGTCGCTGATGGTCTGCACTGGCAGTCAGGGGCGTCATCAATAACAGAGTAATACCTGCTGCCGCGAGGAATTTCGGTCGAGATGGATTGTTTAATCGCTTCGTGTCGGTATTCATTGCTTTGTTCCTTGATCAACTTCTTTATCAAAGTTGCGGTCAGGATAGCGATTACAGCCTGACTGCAGGATGAATAGAATCTGTCTGTTTCCTGAACGCCTCAACACCCCTCGCCATCACAGCACGCGTTAGGGCAAACTAACTGCTCAACAAATGACAGTGGAGAAAACACATGCAAGGCCCTACCCGAACGATGAATCTGGATGAAGTCCGCGCCTATACCGGCAAAGAAATCGGCGTGTCTGAATGGTTTACCCTGGACCAGGACAAGATCAACGGCTTTGCGGATCTCACCGAAGATCACATGTTCCTGCATGTGAATCCGGAAGCCGCAAAAGCAACACCCTATGGCGGCACCATTGCCCACGGGCTGCTGACTTTATCCATGATGCCGGTCATGGCGTATCAGGCTGTACCCGGCGTGGAAGGCACCAGGATGGGTGTTAACTATGGTTACGATAAAGTGCGCTTCATGGCGCCGGTGAAAAGCGGCAAACGCATCCGCGGCCACTTCTCCATCAAGAGTGTGGATGACAAAGGAGATGGTCGATTTGCGCTGAATCAGGGTGTAACCATCGAGATTGAAGGAGAAGATAAACCCGCGCTGGCGGCGGACTGGGTCACTATGATCTGGATGTAACGCTTGCTTACTGGACGGCTGAATTACCGGTGTTGACCGCCGGACATTGGTGTACCAGACTGTTCAGCAGGAACAGAGGGAGATCGAAATGGCTGACAAACAAACCGATCCGGCTGATGCTTTTGCCAAGCTAGTCAGCGATTGGGAACGCAACTTCGACAGCATGGCTAACAAGATCATGGGTACAGACGAGTTCAGTCAATCCATGAATCAGTTTCAGAACCTGCAGCTTGCCATGCAGAAAAGGTTCAACGAAGCTATGGCGCAACATCTGCTCAACCTCAACATGCCCAGCCGGGACGATATCCTGCGTCTCGGTGAAAGCATCCGCTCCGTTGAAAAACGTCTGGCCTCCATTGAGACCACGTTAGCGAAGAAGAAAAAGAAAAAATCCGGCAAGGATGCCAGTAAAAAACCACCACGCACCAAACTGCCGCCCAGCATGCGAAGCGAGGCTGATCATGAGTGAAACCAGAGCTAACGTCATGGATCGAGCGGGCAAACTGGTTGAACGCACGATTGCCAGAAATCTGAAAGGGCTGGATTTTCTGACGATGCCGCCGGCCAAAGTCGGGCTGACACCAAAAGAGGTGTTGTATGAGCGCGGCACGCTGCGGCTTTACCATTACCTGCCTCAGGCAGACGAGCTTTATCGCGTACCCATTCTGCTGGTCATGGCAACGACTAACAAAGCTTATGTATTCGACCTGGCGCCAGGGCAGAGTATGGTCGAATACCTGCTCAAAGAAGGTTTTGATGTTTACGTCATCGACTGGGAACCCCCACTTCCGGAAGAACGCGGTCTGTCCCTTGCAGATTACACCCAGGATTTTATTCCCACCTGCGTGCAGATGGTGATAGATGATTCAGGTGAGCCCGACCTCTCTATTGTCGGTTACTGCATGGGCGGTGTGCTGTCGCTTATCTACGCAGCCAGCCACACCGATGGCCCACTCAAGAATCTCGCCTGCCTGACGACACCTGTGAACTGGGCCGAAATGGGGCTCACTCGAATCTGGAGTGATGAAAAACATTTTGACGTCGACCGACTGGTAGACACCTTAGGTGTCATTCCCCAGGACTTTGTGCAGGCGTCTTTCGAGATGCTAAGGCCGGCGCAGAAATCCGCATCACAGATTCGTGTGTGGGAAAAAATGTGGGACGATGAATTTGTAAAATCGTATCGCGCCTTTGACCGTTGGGGTAACGAAACTCTTCCTTTGGCGGGGGAATATTTCCGTGATACCACCAAAGAGCTGATGTGGGCTAACAAACTCTATAAGGGTAACCTTGTAGTCAACGGCAAGAGCGCAAAACTCTCCGATATAACCGTGCCGATCATGGCCGCAATGGCGGAGCACGATCACATCGTCGCTTATGATGCGAGCAAGCCTTTATTAGAACTGGTGGGTTCTGAAGACAAAGAGGAAATTGTGTTAAAAGGCGGGCATGTCAGTCTGATTGCCGGCCCCAACGCAGTAAGACGGATGTGGCCAAAACTGGCCGAATGGTTAGGAGAGAGATCGGTATGAGTGAATCCACACGCTATCCTCGCACCCAGGAAATTAAAGGCGGAGCTGTCTCGCTGGACCTGATGACGCCAGACATGGAAGCCGAGGTGCTGACCTTTGCCAAAACGCTGGACCCCCACGACCTGCTTTTTCTGCGTCGCGACATTACACAGCCGAAAGTGCTCTCCGCCTGGTCAAAACAACTGGAAACCGGCGAAATCACCAGTTTAATCGCTCGCTCAGACGGTCAGATGTTAGGCTGCACCGCCGTGGTACGGGACGAACGCAGCTGGTCACCGCACGTTGGTGAACTGCGTGTGCTGGTCAGCCCGGCAGGTAAAGAGCGCGGACTGGGCAGGCTGTTGATTCAGGAGAGTTTTCTCATCGCTTTAAGCCTGAAGCTGCAGAAGCTCACTGCCCATATGACCGTTGATCAGACCAGCGCCATTAACGTTTTTGAAGAGATGGGCTTCAAGCCTGAAGCGCTCTTAAAGGACCAGGTAATGGACCAGGCTGGAGAAAAGCACGATATCGTGATTCTGAGTCACGACGTTGAAGGCTTTCAGTCTCAGATGCAGGCGTATGGAATGACGGATCTGTACTAGCAGTTTCACCGGTAGCCTCGGAAACGCACCATGAACAGACGTCGCTTCCTGCAAAAATCCGCCGCCTTAGGCGCAATGGGCTATCTTCCCCACAGCGCAGTCTTCGCCGCCGAGCAGAACAGTATCGATGGGTTTATCGAAGCGAAAATGGCCCGCGACCACATTCCAGGGGTCGCAGCCTGCGTATTCGATAGACAGCATATCCTCTGGTCAAATGCCTACGGCCTTGCCAACATCGAGCAGAACATCGCGATGGACATAGACAAGCTACAGAACATCGCCTCTATTTCGAAAACTTTCACGACAACCGCCATCATGCAGCTGGTCGAAGAAGGACTGTTGGATTTAGATGAAGGCCTGAATGAGATTCTGCCTTTTGCGGTGCGCAATCCTAAGCGGCCAACGGATGGGATAACTGTGCGGCAGTTGTTGACCCATAGATCGTTTGTTCGGGATGGACTGGCCTATTCCAGACATTATGCCTGTGGCGACCCGCGATTCTCGCTTGCAGTATGGCTGAAGGAATATCTCGTTCCCGGTGGCGCGTTCTATAACGCCGAACAGAACTTCCATGACTGGGCGCCTGACTCTCGTTTCGAATACACCAATGTCTCCTTTGGTATTCTGGGTTACATCGTCGAATTGAAATCCGGCATACCCTTCCCGGAATATTGCCGACGCAACATCTTCGCTCGACTCGGCATGACACAAACCTCATGGCTCATAGCGGACATAGATACTGACAATCATGTTGTACCTTATACCTGGGTTGAAAATGGCACCGCGCGGGGACCAACCTGGGGCGGCATGCCCCTCGGTGTCATTCGCGAAGCAGGGCCCACCGGGGACACTACCTTAGCCGACGGCTTTCAGGCCAATTGCGTCTACAACCATCCCAACTATCCTGACGGCTTCCTGCGCACCAGCATCAACCAGCTCAGTGTTTATGGCCGCGCCTACTTAAATGACGGCGAGTTTGCAGGAAAGAAGATCCTCAGACCAAGCTCCATAACCGCCATGCTGACCAATCAGAACATACCCGGCAATCGAACCCAGGGACTGACCTGGTATGCCGACGCCGACATGGGTGGAGAACCGCAATGGGGCCATGGCGGCAGCGACCCGGGGTCTAACACCGACATGCGTTTACTCATGAAACAGGGTGTGGGTGCTATCGTCTTTGCGAATACCAATGGCAGTACGCCGACCGAGATCAGCGCAGAATTGTTACGGATGGCGATTGATTTAGTCTAAGGCCGTAAGCCGAATACCGTCTGATTCAATAGTAATCAGGCGCTGCCTGAACAGTCCGCCGATGGTTTTCTTGAAGGTCTTTTTACTCATACCAAAAAGCTCCTGCAGAACTGCAGGATCAGATTTATCGTGGACGGCAGCAAAGCCATCGTGCGCCTTAAGATAATTGAGCACAGTCATGCTGTATTGGTCTCGCGTTTCCTGTTCCTGCTTTAATGCCAGGTCAATCTTGCCGTCCGCTCTCACAAATTTAATAAAGCCACGCTTGGATTGGCCAAAACTGAGCCGTTCATTGACTTCATCTTTGTACAACAGGCCCCAATGGCTGTGATTGATAATGGCTTTGAACCCCAGATCAGTACTGTTTGCGATGATGAGGTCAACCGGCTGGCCTGGGGTGAAGTCGTGAGAAGCTTCATCATCGAGGAACTTGTCGATTTTGGATGAAGCGGTAATTCTGCCATCCGCACCGTTCAAGTAGACGTACACGAGATAGGAATGGCCCACCTCCATGGGCCTGTGTTGTTCACCAAACGGCGTCAGTAAGTCTTTATCCAAACCCCAGTCCATGAAAGTGCCGAAGTCTGTGTTCGCAACGGCTTTCAGGTAGGCGAACTCCCCAACCTGTACCTTGGGAATCTGCGTCGTGACGATAAGACGAGATTCAGAATCCTGGTAAACAAAGACAGATACATCACTGTCTACCTCGAGGTCAGGCAGGCAGAATTTTCTCGGCAGCAGGATTTCTCCCAGATTCTCTCCATCCACATAAGCGCCCTGCTCCGTCATTTTCAACACGCGCAAAGTGTAGGTTTGCCCTAGCGTCAACATGGCTGTTTCCTGATAATGATGCTGCCAAGGTAACCGGTCCTCTGGCAGCTTGTCGAGATTAAAGGAGGCTCGTTTTACCCGTCAACTGGCCAACCGTGTGCAGCCCACCGCTCAGCTTAAACGTCATGTCAGCTTGCACAGCACCAACAATTGCATCGCTGTCATAGAGTTGCATCGCATGCTCAGCGACTTCTAGAGAGGCATCACTGCCGAACTTCTCATCCCAGCAGCTGATCGTAGGCCAATGGTAACGGTGGGCGCAGAAAGCCCAATGCCTTAACATCCTGGGTCCACTGTGCAAGCGGCATGGCTTTCGAGAAACTGGCACCACCGACCACTTTACTCATTCTGGACAGCGCCCGCTCTATGAGTTCTGCACAGGTGACCTTGCAGCGCACAGCTGTCAGAGCTGCATCAGGCTCGCAGGCTTCGATAGCCCGCAGCGCCCCTTCATAAGCCTGTTCAGCCAGCCAGAGCTCATTCTGACATTTCACCCATTCACTTTGCTCAAAACCCCGCATCGTGGCTGTTTTACCGCTCAGTTTCGATTGCGCAAAAGCCAATGCATTATCAGCAACACCCAGAACAACACCCGTGAACAACATGTTACTGATCTGACCCGTTACCGGCGCAACCTTTGTAAGAACTTCTGTTGATGCCGCCTTGGTCACGGGAAAATCGGTAAACCGAAACGCATGTGATTGCGTCGACGACATACCCATACCATCCCATGGCACGGTCAGAAGACAACCGGTAGAACCGTCCCAGGGTTCATCCTTATTCTCAAGGAAAAACAACTCAGGTAGTTCAGAACCTGCCACCCGCGCCGTGGTAATCATGTAGTCGGCGTGACCGCTGCCAGAACCGAAATGTTTATCTCCGGACAGCAGGTATTGGTCTGCATGCGGCTTCGCCACACTTTTTGTCCTGAGGATATCGCCACCGGAACCCGGCTCAGACGTTACCGTACCCCACCAGGCAGTGCGAGCCGACTCTATCACCCATTGCCGCTGTTGGGCCCAGGCGGCCGGTGCATCGTCAACCTCAGGTACACCCAGGAAAAATGCCGTCACCGCAGGGTGCATGGACGCTACCAGTGCAACACTCGGGTCGCCGTGTGCAATGGTTCTTACCATCTCGGCGTAGGGTCGCGCCGATTTGTCCGGACCCTGCCACAGGCCGCCCTGCTCCGCAGGGACTCCTGTCAGCAGGAAGCCCGCCTGTGATAGCCGTTTGAAATCGGCCGGATCAAGTTCACTACGTTTTTGTCGCGCAATGACGTCTGTGCTGAAGTCCTGAGCGATAGAATGGAGTGCTGCTGTTATCTCTTGCGCGTCTGGCAATTAACCAACCCTTAATATGAAAAAGTCCGACCAGGACTGTGCCTCACGATGCAGCGCTCAACCCTCCAGGTCCAACGGCCGAGACATCTCCTTGCCTCGACTGGCAAACTCACCGACCAGCTTAAAAAATGATTCACCGCCAGAACCCTCTGGGGTCAGCGTCATGTCCTGGCGAATAAAATTCACACTATCGGGGTTTAATGACTGCGCCAGTTTCCAGTACTGCTCAGCCTTACCTTCCTGGCCGTGCGCTCTGAACAGATTCGCCAGTCGAAACGCTGCATCTGCACGTAATTGCTCATCCGTAAACTGGCGGATGTTACCCGTCACCTTATCGGTAGATTGTACGTACTGACTGTTTGCACCATTCTTAACCCAGTCTTTAAGTGCGGGCGCATAAATGTCGTTGCCAAAAACAAAGGCGGCTTCACCTTCACCGAACTGATGAGTGGTGGCATAGGTGCTTTCGTCAATTCGAACAATTCGGCCTTCTTCGTCAATCCAGGCCGCAGACGGCACATTCACAAAGTTGAAGGCACTACTGATCACGTGATTTTCATCAACCACCTGAATGTAGGTCGGGTTGGTTGCGTCAAAGATGGGGCCTGCCACCGCCTCGCCGCCGGTATCCTGAGCAGCAGAAATCAGGACAAAATCAGGATCATTCAGTTCTTCGTATATATGTTGCCACACGGGCACATCAAGTTGGCATCCTCACCAGGATGACCAGGTGACAATCAGCGCCTTCTTACCTTTAAGATCTGCCAGACAAACCACATTGCCATTGCGATCGGTGACTTCAAAATCGGGAGCCAGACCATCCGCCAGCAAATTGCTACGCTTGGCGGGAATTTCCGCAAAGCTCCACACACGACTGTCGACATCGGCCACGTAAGGCTGTTCCAACAGATCCGCAAACGCAGTCAAGTTGAACCACTCCTGACCATCCTGCTGGACCAGCAACTGGTCGTTCAGCGGGATGCACATGGCTTCAAAACAAGCGCCTTCAGGCTTCAGCTCAAACCCGTTGACTTGCTGGAGGTCGCTTGGACGAATCAACAAGCCGTCACCCGTGCCGGTTTCGGTAAGGCAGATAGTTTTGCCCTGGTAGAGGACCGTGGTATGACCCGAGCCATGAATCGGTCGCTCTTCGAATGGATGCCGTAAATCGGGATAAGCCGCAAACGCGTCTGCCATGACACTACTCCTGTTGTAGAGCCGAATACTATCGTTCGATCTGTAACGTGTGCAACTCGTCGGAGCCCAACATGCCCTGGATCTTTTCTATTTCGTCAGCGACTTCCTTTTGTCTGCGCCACATGTCCGCATAGATACCACCTGACGCAACCAACTCGGCATGCGTACCTCGTTCACGAACCTTGCCATCGGCCATGACCAGAATCTCATCAGCGTTTACCACCGTTGAAAGCCGATGAGCAATCACCAGCGTGGTCCTGTTTCTGGACACTTCCAATAGCGCCGCCTGGATCTCCCGCTCTGTTTTAACATCGAGCGCAGAAGTGGCCTCGTCGAGCACCAAAATGGGTGGGTCCTTGAGAATTGTCCTAGCAATGGCCACGCGTTGCTTCTCGCCACCGGACAACTTCAAACCGCGCTCGCCGACTCGAGTATCGAAACCTTGGGGCAATGAGGAGATGAACTCGTAAATACTGGCGGTACGCGCGGCTGCCTCGACCTGCTCATCAGTTGCATCCGGATTGCCGTACCGGATGTTGTAGCGGATCGTATCGTTAAACAGCACGGTGTCCTGCGGCACAATACCAACGTTGTCGCGCAAGCTTTTCTGCGTGACGCTTGAAACATCCTGTCCGTCGATACTGATCGTGCCACTTTGAAGATCGTAGAATCGATATAACAAGCGTGCCAATGTGGATTTACCCGCACCGCTCGCACCGACGACCGCGGTGGTACTCCCGGCGGGAATATCAAAGCTGACGTTGTCTACAACCATCCTTTCCGGATCGTAGCAGAAACTGACCGAGTCAAAACGTACGTTTGCCGGCCCTACTTTTAGTGGGGAGGCACCTTCACGGTCCTCGATTTCAGGTGTCAGATCGTGCAACTGGAACACATATTCCAAATCCACCAGCGCCTGGCGAATCATGCGGTAGGAAGACCCCAGGAACCCCAGTGGTATGAAGAGCTGCAGCATGAACGTGTTGAGCATCACAACTTCACCCGTAGTGAGGGAACCCGCTGCGTAGTCGTTGATCGCAAGAACCAGAATCGCCAGCTGACAGATAACGCGCACAACGAGCTGTCCGCCGTTCAATATGCCCAGCGTGTTCTGACTTGTTACCGCCGCCCCCATGTATTGAAGCAGTGCGTCGTTGTAACGGTCAGCCTCGTATTGCTCATTTCCGAAATACTTAACCGTTTCAAAATTCAGCAAGCTATCGACACCGATGGTGTTAGCACGGCTCTCCTGCTTAACCATCTCGCGGCGAAATTTGGTGCGCCACTCGGTGAACAACAATGTGAACCCGATATAGGCGACAACAGCAGACAAAATAACCAGCACATACTTCGGGTGATAGCTGACACCCAGGTAAGTGCAGACGATTGCGATCTCGAACAATGTGGGTGCAATGTTGAAGGCGAACAGCCCGGTAGTCTGCTGCAAGGCGCGCTGACCACGCTCGATTGCCCGAGAGAGACCACCTGTATGTCGATCCAGATGGAAGCGCATACCCAGCTCATGCAGGTGCCGGAACGTTTTGAGACCGAACACGCGCTGGGCATATTCCGAAACCGGCGTAAAAACCGCGGCTCGCAGCTCTGTCAGCATGCCCGGTAACAGCACCATCAATGCGTAGATACCCGCAAGAATCAGGAGTCCAACAATGGCGTCCTGGTGGCCAACCACCGGCGCATTCCTGACCAGACTCTCCAGCCCGTCGATCAGGTCTTTTAAGACGATGGGGCCATAGACGCTTGCGCCGCGACCGAGCATTAAGCAGCCAATAGCCACGACAACCCGCAAACGCATTCCCGCATGATCGGCCGGCCAAAGGAAAGGCAGGATGGATTTGACGGTCTGAATCGGCGTACGCTTCTCGACACCCTCAATGGTGAGGGGGGCTGAGAATGCCATTGTGTGTGGGTTGTCTTGCATTGCGATCACATCATAGAAGGTGGCGATCTTACAGGAGTTCTCTGCGGACGACCGTCGAAACTACATCGCTCGCTTCCTCACTCACTGCGAAATCAGTTTGAGGCTCGCGTGGTGTGGCTTCTTGTTAGATCGATTACGGATCATCGTTGGCGGTTACCCTTCAGCATTTGGCCTGAACTGAGGCCCTTGATGTTGTATGTTTAATCCTCCCACCAGGTAACTTAGAAGCTATCAAAATGTCTCTATCGAACCCAAGCCGAGAATCCTTCACCGAAGTACCCGTGATTGATCTCAGCCCCTGGTATGCAGACGATCCGCATAGGCACCTGGCAATCGATAGACAAGACCCGCAGTCGACACTTTCGCGGCTGGGAGCAAGTCGGAACCGAGTTCACTAATGCTCGACGCGACTATCGAGAACAGATTGATATCTGGGACGAGCGCCCGGTACACGCGCCGGTCGCAGAACCGGCCTATCTCCGCATGATGGGCCCAAATCAATGGCTCGACGAGAGGCACCTCCCCGGCCACCGAAACCTCATTGAGCAATGGATCGGCCAGTTGCATCGAGTAGGGCTGGACCTTCTCGAACTGCTCAGCGTGGCGCTTGGACTTCCGCAACAGCACCTCGTGATCGTGGCCAGGCATTATCCGAACCAACTCGATGGATGCTGAAAGCTCACAACGAGTGACGACAATGACATCTTATACTGGAGTGTAAAACTACAGTTTTCAGATAGTCTGTTTGATGAAATTGTAGCAACAGAAATTTCAACATGGTGCTCGACGCTGGAATGGACAATCCCTCCAATTTTGGAAGTACAACTCCAAGCCCCATAACGTGTTGCGTTATATAACGTATAGCGTTATAGTTCTTAGACTTATAGAATCGTGATTCGATCATTCAGAGACAGGCGTACAGAGGCAATTTATCAAGGTCGCCGTGCGCGGGGTCTAACAGTAGACATCCAGCAGCGCGCCCGACGCAAACTCAGAATGATCGACGCAGCTGCTGTCGTTGATGACTTGAGAATTCCACCGTCCAATCGCCTCGAAAAACTGAAGGGTGAACGTCGTGGGCAACACAGCATTCGAATCAATGATCAGTGGCGAGTTTGTTTCGTTTGGAACGACAATTCTGCGAGTGACGTGGAAATTGTGGATTACCACTAAGGTTCATCATGTTAAAGAACGTACATCCTGGTGAAATTCTACTCGAGGAATTCCTCAAGGAATTTGGAATCAGCCAAAATCGGTTAGGTCGAGAGATAGGTATGTCGCCACGAGCGATAAACGAAATTGTGCATGGAAAACGTTCCATCACTGCCAACTCAGCTTTGCGCCTCGCCAAATATTTCGGCACTTCGCCAGAGTTTTGGCTGAATCTGCAAACAAGTTATGACCTCGAAGAGGCTGCTAAAGAAGTGGATCTCGGCAATGTCAGGGCATTCGACGCTGCCTGATACCTGAGTAAGCGAAGCTTCCAGCAATGGATGGCAACCGTGCATAGTCGAGGGCTCTTGACCGCCAGCGACAGGACTCGTTTTAGAATTATCACTGGACCGTTACCTTGTGCCAACTTTGCAGTGCATAATCATCCCCACCTATACATCTGAAGGCGCGGGAGGGAGCTGATCCATGGGTTTAAAAGGCGAAGCAGCCATAGTCGGAGTAGCCGACTACAAGAACGAACGCAAATACACCGGTCCACGCCACTTCTTTACAGAACAGTTTGCTGACTTGACGCATCGGGCACTGGTCGATGCGGGATTGGACAAGAACGACCTGGATGGCATCTGCTGTACTGCCATCCGCGAAGCCAACATGTTTGCACCAGCTACCCTGGCTGAATATCTGGGCTTGAAGGTCAATTTCGCCGAAATCGTGGATCTGGGCGGCGCTACGCCAGTGGGTATGATATGGCGAGCTGCAGCTGCAATCGAAATGGGTATCTGCCAGGCGGTGATCTGTGCCATACCGGCAAGACCCATTCCATCGAACCCCATCCCATCGCCAACCGCGGATGACCTTCGCTTCTACGGATCCACCAGCGCCAACTGGGGCTCCCCACAAGCTGAGTTTGATGTGCCTTATGGCAACGTCGCACAGAACTCCGGTTACGCCATGATTGCTCAGCGTTACGCAGCCCTGCACGGCTACGACGAAAGGGCGTTAGCCAAAATCGCTGCGGACCAGCGCAGCAATGCCCAGGCTAATCCGAATGCGGCGTTTTATGGTAAACCCGCGTCCATCGATGATGTGCTGGCCAGCCCGGTTATTGCCGACCCCCTGCATATTCTGGAGATTGTCATGCCCTGCGCTGGCGGTGGCGCGGTCCTCGTGGTGGACAAAGCGCTGGCAGCAAAATCTAAAAATCGACCCGCCTACATCACCGGCTGCGGTGAACGGCTGGAAAGCAAATCCATGACCTACCAGGACGATATGACACGAACCCCGGTGGGTCCAGCCTCTCAGTCTGCCTTTGCCATGGCCGGTAAGAAACCCGCTGACATCGACGTCGTCGAGCCTTACGACTGTTACACCATCACTGTCCTTTTGACGCTGGAAGACTCAGGTTTCTGCGCAAAAGGCGATGGCATGAAGTTTGTTACCGAACACGATCTGACCTACAACGGTGACTTTCCCGTGAATACTCACGGCGGACAGTTGGGCGCTGGTCAGGCAGGCCTGGCGGGCGGCATGTCTCAAGTGATAGAAGGTGCCCGTCAGATTATGGGCAAAGCAGATGACCGACAATTGAGCCGTTGCGATACTGCCCTGGTGACAGGCACAGGGGGCATCATGAGTGAACAATCAGCCATCATCCTGGAAGGCGGTTAAAATGAATAATACATCTCTCTCGGTGCTACCCCCGATGCCACACCCCACCCCCACCACTGAACCTTTCTGGCAGGGGCTGGCTGAAGAGAAGCTCATGCTGCAGCAGTGTGATGATTGCAAAGAATGGGTGTTCTACCCCCGTACCCATTGCAGCCACTGCTTGAGCTCGAACCTGGAATGGCAGCAGGTCAGCGGTGAAGGTGAGATCTACAGCTTCACCATTGCCAGACGCCCAACGGCACCGCCCTTTGCAGGTATGGAGCCACAATACATTGCAGTCGTGCAGCTTCAGGAAGGCGTTCGCATGAACACCGTCATCGCGAATGCAACAGAGTCAGACTTGAAGGTGGGCGTGAGGGTGAAACCCTGTTTTGTACATACGCCAGATGCGCAGACACTACTGTATTTCGAACTGGCGTAGTCAACCTCAGGTACTGACAAGTTAGGCGCCAGTCCCTGATTCACCACCCGGGATTGGCGTGATAGGGTGCTCCCTTGACTGTTTTCAAATAAAAAGCGGGCGCCTATGAGCACACCCACGACGTCGGCGACTGTTGGCAGCCAGGACAAACCGCTGCCCGCGCGCACTTTGATGGCCTATTCGGGTATCACCATCCCCATGGCCGCGATGGGTATGCCGGTTGCCGTCTACCTGCCGCGCTTTTATACCGAGGGATTGGGCCTGTCGCTTGTCACCGTCGGCACCATTTTCACGCTGGCACGTATCTGGGACGTCATCACTGACCCGATCATGGGCATTGTCATTGACAAGTTCGATACCCGTTGGGGCCGCCGCAAACACTGGATAGCACTGTCGATCCCCATCCTGCTGGTTTCAGTGTGGATGATCTTTATGCCGAACGAGGAGAACGTGACCGCGCTCTACCTGATGTTCTGGCTGATCGCGCTGTATGTGGGCTACACGATGCTGGCCATTGCCCACCAATCCTGGGGCGCCGAGTTGTCGCGCACCTACGACGATCGCTCGAGGTTGTTCGGCTACCGCGAAATTTTTGTGATTGCCGGCATGACGGTGGTGCTTGCGATTCCCGCGACACTGGAGTTAACCGGTTACAACGACCAGGCGTCTAAAGTTGCATCCATGGGTTGGTTCTGCCTGATCCTGTTCCCGTTGCTGGTCCTGCCGACGCTGCTGAGGGTCCCGGACAGTCATCAGAGTGCGCGCTCGCACGTGCCCTGGGATGAAGCGCTAAAAGTACTGGTTGGCAACACCCTGATGTGGCGACTGCTCGCCGCAGATCTCGCCTCCGGGTTCGGCACCGCGGTGTCCGGTGCGCTCTACATTTTTGTCGCGGCGACCTGGTTCAAGTTGCCCGAGCATGCCAGCGTTGCCCTGCTCTTCTATTTCCTGGCGAGTTTTCTCGCTATGCCCATGTGGCTGAAGCTGGCCTACGCCATCGGCAAAGACAGCGCTCTGAAAGTTGCATTGCTGTACGCAGTCGTCATCAACATTGGCCTTATCCCCATCGCCCAGGAAGGCAGCGTCTTCATCCTGTGGGCGTTCACGATTCTGTATGGCATCGCGTTTGGCGCGGCACCTACGCTGCTGCGTTCCATGATGGCGGACCTGACCGACGAGGATGAACTTAAGTCCGGTGAAAAACGCTCGGGCCTTTTCTTTGCACTACTGACAACAACCAACAAACTGGGTGCGGCGCTGGCTGTGGGCGCGAGTTTTGCCGTGCTCGAGTTGGCGTTCGGATTTGTACCCGGTGGTGAGAACACACAGCAGGCACTGGACGGCCTGCTGATCACTTACACCGTTGGCACCGCCGCTGGCTTGTTCCTGGCATACGTCTCATTGATCGGCTATCCGCTGAACAAGGCGGCGCACGACAAAATTCGCCAGCAACTGGAAAACAGAGCCACCTGAGTAGCCTTGTTACTGATCTGGGTGTTGGGCGTCCGGTGGCAGCGTGATGCCAGGACCGGATTCCAGCTGCACTCGCAATTGCTCGCATTCCTGCAGCGCCATCGTCTTACGCGCACCCTCAAAACCACTGTACAGGCGACCGGCAGGCGTCCAGTTCATGTAGAGATCGCCATCCATGTATTGGGTTCGAAGCTCACCTGCCATGGCGTTGTCATTCTGCAGACTTGCCGCCACTGCGCCGCTGACAGCTTCTGCCGCTTCTCTACTGCCGGGCGCGCATACAAGTGTCACTGATGCGGGTGCATCGGGCGCTTTGCCAGCAAAAGGCAATACATCCGGGAGTACCTGTATCGGCGTCGTCAGTTTCAGGGGCACCGACGCCCCTACGTCATAGGTCAGTTCAATAAAGTAAGCCTTCCACCCCTGCTCCGGCGCCTGCACTTTAACCCGGTAAAGCCCGTCCGGGCTGATGTTGACCGGGCTCGCCTGGTAAGCCGGACCAATCATCTCCAGACGAAAGTCGCGAGCCCGAGGATTGTATGCCTGCCACAATTGGACCTTAACCGGCTGCCGATCCGACATGACCTGCAGCGTGCCATCTTCTGTCATCTTCCAATCAATGTGGGGTGGCTTCTGCCGTTGACTCACCATCCCGTGGAAGGCGGCAACGGTTTCGATGGCGTCGCTGCCTGCAAGACTGTGATCAGCGTTCGGTACGTACCGCAAATAAGCTTCTCCTCGCAACTTGTCCCAATAGAACCGGGCGCTGTCCGGCAGGAAGAACTGATCGCCGGAAGCGTTCAAAATCAGTTTTGGCAGGTGTAATCGGTGCAGGTAATGCAATGGGTCGATGAGGTCATACATGGTCTCCAGGCGCGAGCTTTTAAAACGCCGCATGATCTGATGATCTACATAGTCGCCGATGGCTACCGCCCAGAAGCCATAAGCCTCAAAGTGATGCAGCATGGATGTGGATACATTGGCGATGTCTATAACGATGGGCGCGATGGCGATCACACGGTTGTCCATGGCACCCGTGAGCCACGTGGTCCAGCCGCGTTTACTGCCACCGGCAACCGTGTATTGTGCAACCGCAATGTCTTGCGTGGCAGCGATTTCCGTAACGGCATCCATGCCTTTAACGGCACTTTTCACCATGGCGTTGCGGGCCAGCCACTTGCTGTCTTCACCGTCCAGGAACCTGTCCCAGCCATAGGCAATGAGATCATCTTCATAGCGCAGGCTGCCGTCCCCATGAAATTCCAACGGCTGGTTAGGTACCATGCCTAATTCGGCGGTTACGGTTCCGGTGGTCAACGCGATGCGGGTCAAACGCTCCGGTGGCGCTTCCGGAGCCGGGTCGAGATTGCTGCCGCCACCAATCCACAACACGCCGACATCGCTCTTCACCTGCTTTGGAATCACGATACTCAACCAGTGGTGCCAGACCGGACGGTCTACTTCCTGTTCGGTCAGCCATTGTTGCGACACAAGTTCCGCAACGATAAAAGTATGGGTGGCTTCTTCCGTTTGCTTCACAATTTGCCAGCGATAGTTTGTGTCTTGTGCCTGCACATATTGATCAATATCTGTTTGTTGAGCCGACGACGCCCAGGCGGGCACGATTAAGCACACCAGAAGCAGAGCTATGCGCATTTTTCTCTCCTGTTAATCACACTTTAGATTCGCACGAAACAGGTGGTGGTGCTAGCTCTCTGGGGGTGGCCGTTGTGGGTAGCGCCGACAACGGTGCTGAGTAGTTAACCGCTCCTCTGGCAGCCTGTCGTGGTGAAAAACATCTGCCTCACATTTGTTACTGTTCGCATAGCTTAGTGTCGTCGAGAGAGGAGCGTTTTGTGTCAGAACAGCCTTTTGCTGGAATCCGGGTCATAGAGTTTGGTCAGTTTGTTGCGGTGCCGGTTGCGGCCCAGCTACTTGCTGATGGCGGCGCTGAGGTGATAAAAGTGGAAACACCCACAGGCGACCCCATTCGTGGCATTTTGCCGCTGGCACCCGGGGAATCGCGCTACTTCATCACTCGCAACAATGGCAAACACGCTTTACCCCTGGCATTGAGTGACCCTGCAGCACGCCCGGTTATAGACGCCTTAACGGCAAGCGCGGATGTGGTGTTGATGAACCTCAGGCCAGGGCTTGCTGAAAAACTCGGGCTGGATTCGGATCAGCTGCTGAAAAAACACCCCAAACTGATTGTCGGTTCGGTCACCGGGTTTGGCCTGCACGGACCGGAAGCCAACGATGCCGGTATGGATCTGGTGGTACAAGCCCGAACCGGCCTGATGGCAGCCAATGGCCGAATCACTGACGGGCGCCCAGCCGCCGGGGATCCCGTGAGCGCTGACTATATGTGTGCAATGACTTTAGCCTTTGGTGTCAGTGCTGCCCTGCTGCGTCGCGAACGCACGGGTAAAGGCGGCATTGTTGATACCAGCCTTATGCAGGCGGGTTTGGCTTTGACGGCCAGCCAACTGGTGCGCTCGGAGGACCATGACGCTGCCAAACAGCAGCATCTGCTCGACAAGCTGAAAGAAGCACGCCAACAACGCGCATCCTATGCGGAACAGCTCGAGATAACCCGACCGACACAGCGCGCGCATATGTTCATGGTGTACTACCGCACATTTGTGTCTGCGGACGGACACATTGCGGTAGCCTGTGGCAGTCCGGGCTTACGCGTTAAATTTGCTGCGGCGCTTGGCATTGAAGATGCGGCTTTGGGAGACGGCTTCGATGGTGATTTAGACGCCCATTACCAGGCGCTAACAAGTGAAGTTGAACAACTCATCTCTGCGCAGTCGAGTGAGTATTGGGAGAAAGCCCTGCGTGCCGCCGGGGTTCCGGTTTCAACCGTGCGACTACCGCTGGAGCTCTATGATGATGAACAGATCAACACCAACAATTTTCTGCATCGATTCAGGCACCCTTCTGCCGGTAACATGACGGTTGTTGCGCCACCACTGAGCCTGGATGGCGACGGGTTTAAACCAGGCGAGCCGACACAGCCTTTTGGTTTGGAGACACGTGCGTTACTCCAGGATTTGGGTTTCTCGGAAGATCAGGTGGATTCGTTTATCGATGCGGGGATTACGCATGACGGGTTGGTTTAGCTGGGGGCTGGCCGAGCGCTCTTGTTGCACGCCACCTCTTACGTCATAAATCAAAAAAGCAGTCTTTTGTGAGGGCTTTTTGGGGAACCGTCGTTATCAACAGCATCGCGCTTGTCTGGTTTATGACCCCTCAAGGTGAAAAACTTTTGGAATTAGTCGTCGCTTCTTACTTGTGAAGCCCTGGTGTTTTGTATAGATCAAACAGTTCGCTCAGGATTCAGCTGATACCCCGCCGGCTTCAAAAACAATTAAAAGTGAGCAGATAATCGCCAATCTGCTCAAAAAAGCGTATATTTGAGCAGATTAGAGGTGAAGTCTTCAAATAAGAGGTTTTATGAGCACATACGCACCCGGAGCATTTCCACCCACCCAGATGCTGGAAACTGATGCAGTACTGCGCGCGCTGGTGCCGGCGCACCGCTACCTGGCGGAACTCAAGGGACTGGCGCGCTCAATTCCCAATGAAGGTTTGCTGGTGTCTACCCTGTCACTACAGGAAGCACAAAGCAGTTCTGAGATTGAGAATGTCATTACCACCCAGGACGCGCTCTACAAATACCAGATTCAGCCGCAAACGGCCGATCCGGTGAGCAAAGAAGTCGCGCATTACGCTGGCGGCCTGGAGACAGGTTTTCAACAGGTGCGCGCCAGCGGTCTGTTGACGCTGAATACCATTCTGGCCGTGCAGGCGGAACTGGAAGGCAACGATGCAGGCTTTCGCAAAACGCCGGGTACGGTGCTGAAAAATGAACAAACTGGCGCGGTGGTGTACGAGCCGCCACAGCCATTACTGGTGCCTGAGTTGATGGCGGAACTTGAACGATTTATTCATGCAGACAGTCCACTGGATCCGCTGGTTAAAATGGCGCTGATACACCACCAGTTTGAAACTATTCACCCCTTTTACGATGGCAATGGCCGCACCGGACGAATCGTCAATATCCTGTATCTGGTCAAAGAACAATTGCTGGATACGCCCATCCTGTATTTAAGCCGCTATATCAGTCAGACCAAGGTGGAGTATTACCGAGGACTGCAACAGGTGCGAGACGATAACAGCTGGGAGGATTGGCTGGTTTACATGTTACGCGGCGTAGCAGTTACGGCCCGGCACACCAGCGGCCTGGTGCAGAGTATTGGCCTGCTGCTGCAACAGCATAAACAGCGCATTCGCCGAGACTATCGATTTTATAGCCAGGATCTGATCAATAACATCTTCAGGCACCCCTATACCAAGGTTGCATTCCTGGAGCGCGACCTGAAAGTCTCCCGAGCCACGGCCAGCCGCTATCTGGATGCGTTAGCGCAGGATGGCATTCTCAACAAGCATCGATTGGGCCGGGAAAACTACTACATTAATCACGAACTGGTTGCACTGCTGTTCAATATGCCGGAACTGGATTTGTGAAGGCAGCGTACACACCTGAAGGCCGATGGATATGACCCTTCCTTCGACAGGTTTAACCAACGTGTCGAACAACTGGCCAGAAATCGACATAGGCTGGTTCCGCAACAGCGAAACGATAAGGATCTAACTCATCTACCAACACCAAGGAAAATTCCACTACGCGCCTTCAGACCTGACGCGCTATATGGAAAGCCCATTTGCAGCGTGGATGGATCGCTTTGCGTTAGAACGCCCTGACAGCACACCTGCTAAAGACACACCTGATGCGTTACTCACCACACTGACCGAAAAGGGTTACGCGCAAGAAGCCCAAATAGAATCTGAGTTTGAGACGCAAGGCTACCGTGTCACCCGTATCAGTGGAGCATCCAACGAGGATAGGCTGGTGCAGACATTTTCTGCCATGCGCGAAGGTGCAGACGTTATCTCTCAGGGTCGACTTGAACTGCCACCGCTGGCTGGCTACGCCGATTTCCTCGTCAAGGTGCCAGGTGACAGCCAGCTCGGCGATTACCACTACGAAGTGTGGGACGCTAAGCTCGCCAACAACGCAAAACCCACCTTTGTTATCCAGCTCTGCTGTTACGCAGAAATGTTAAACGCCAGTCAGGGCAAACTGCCACAAACCATCACCCTGGCATTGGGCACTGGCGAGCGGCAAGCGCTGCGCACAGCGGATTACTACGCGTACTTCCAGAGCTTAAAAAACACCTACCTCACCGAGCAGGAAAATTTCGACCCTGATCAGCCCCCGGACCCGGCAGACTCAAAAAGTTGGGGAGACTGGAGCACCCACGCGGAGCAACTGCTGCTTAGCCGCGACCACCTGTTCCAGGTTGCCAACATCAGCCGGGGCCAGATCAAGAAGCTCAACCAGATTGGTATCACCACCATGACGGCGCTGGCGGAAAGCAAACTTGATCGTGTACCCGGTATCAACCCTTTGATACTGGCGCGACTGAAAGATCAGGCAGCGATTCAGACAACAAGCGTAAGCGGTGATACACCTGCCTTCAGAATACTCACCCACCCTCCCGGAGACAAAACCGGCCTGGCGCTGCTACCCCCCTCCTCACCGATGGATGTGTTTTTCGATATCGAAGGCTATCCGCTGATGGAGGGCGGCCTGGAATACCTGTGGGGCAGCACGTATTACAACGAAGCGGGCAAGCGAGACTTCAAAGACTTCTGGGCGCACGACCACACCCAGGAAAAGGCAACATTTGAAGCCTTCATAAACTGGGTATACGAACGCTGGCAAGCCGACCCAACTATGCACATCTACCACTACGCGAACTATGAGGTGACCGCCTGTCGCAAACTCATGGGACGCTACGGCGTGTGTGAACACGAAGTAGATCAACTGCTGCGCAACGAAGTGTTTGTGGATCTCTACAAGGTGGTTAAAGGTGGACTGCTGTTAGGCGAGCCACGTTACTCCATTAAAAACGTAGAGCTGTTATACCGGCCCAAGCGTGACACCGATGTCGCAAGCGGCGGCGAGTCTGTGATGGTGTACGAGCAGTGGCGAACACTTAACCAGTTGGGTGAGCAAGGCGACACCTGGCAAACCTCCGACATCCTCAATGGTATTCGCGACTACAACATTGATGACTGCGACTCTACGGAGGAACTCACCCGCTGGCTGCGGGAGCAACAGCAAACCCATGGATTAACCTTCATCGGCAAAACCGAGTTGGAGGCGCCTGAACTTTCGGAAGAAGTAACCGCCCGCACCCAACTGCGCGACAGACTGCTCGCCCGCGCTGAAGACGAAAAGACTGACGATCCGGCACAGGCCAGCCTGACAGAAAACCTGGCCTGGGTACTGGAGTTCCACCGACGTGAGAACAAACCCACGTTCTGGCGCCTGTTTGACCGCCTTGGCCTGAGCGAGACTGAACTTGAAGATGATCTCGATTGCCTGGCCGGCTGCACTCGCACGGATCGTGAGGCGTTCAAACCCACGCCAAGAGCACGAAACCTTGCTTACGAATACACTTTTGATCCTGCACAGGAATTCAAGGGGGCAACCAAACAGTTCTATCTTCTAGGTGTTGAAACAGAAGATGGCAAGCGTGCCAAAGTCACCTACAGAGCAGATGACAGTGACCTGGAGCGCGGCCTTATAGTGCTGCAAACAAAAGATGAGCCACCCAGCACCGTCACGCTGATTCCGGACGAGTTTGTTAACCCTGACCCCATTCCCCAAGCCATCGATGACATTGTGGCGGACTATGAACTGGGCAAACTCACCGCAGCAAACAACGCCATTATAGATTTTCTCACCCGCGCCAGACCCCGCATAACAGGGCAGGACGGCGGCGCCATAGTGACCGCAACCAAATCAAAGGAACGGCTGGCGCAGATCATCTTCGCAGTGAAAAACCTCGACCACAGCTACCTGCCTATCCAGGGACCACCAGGTGCAGGAAAAACTTACACTGGCAAACACGTGATCGCGGAACTGATAAAAGACGGCGCGCGCGTAGGTGTGGCCAGCAACAGCCACAAAGCCATCAATAATCTGTTGTTGAGCACCGCTGAGTACTGCAATGAGCAGAATATTGCCGCCTCATTTTTCTGCACAAAAGAGACCGAACCTGCGCTGCTGCAGGCCGGTGTAACCACTGTCGCCAACAATCAGCTCGCCGACCTGGTGCAACCGGGTTGCGTAATGGGCACCACCACCTGGGGGTTTGCACGCGATGATATGGTCGAGCAGCTAGATTACCTGTTCATAGACGAAGCAGGACAAGTCTCTGTTGCCAACCTCATCGCCATGAGCCGCGCAGCGCGGAACCTGGTGCTTATGGGCGATCAAATGCAGCTTGGTCAGCCCTCACAAGGCACACACCCGGCAGAAAGCGGCCTGTCTATTCTGGATTACCTGCTGCATGAAACACCAACCATTGACGACACCATGGGTGTATTCCTGGACACCACCTATCGCATGCACTCCAGCGTGAATCAGTTCATCAGCGAACACATTTACGATGGCAAACTCAAAGCCCACCCTGCCAATGACAAGCGCATCATTACGGTCCCTGAAACCTACTCTGGAGCGCTGCGCAAAGAAGCAGGTATTATTTTTGTACCGGTGAATCACGAAGGCAACACCCAGGCGAGCGATGAAGAAGTGGCCGCGATTGTCGAACTCTCAAACGCTCTTTTGGGCAGAACATTCCATACGGGGCAGCCTGAACCAGCAACCCGGTTCATCGACTGGCAGGACATCTTGTTCGTTGCACCCTACAACCATCAGGTGAACAAACTTAAAAATGCTCTTGGTGACAATGCTCGTGTAGGCAGCGTGGACAAATTTCAGGGCCAGGAAGCACCCATTGTGATTCTGAGCATGTGCGCCAGTGACAGCAGTGAATCTCCTCGGGGATTAGATTTTCTGTTGGACAAACACCGCATCAATGTCGCCATATCACGCGCGCAGACAATGGCGATTGTAGTGGGGAATCCGAAGTTGGGGCAGACCAACCCAGGGAGCATAGAGCAGACTGCGTTGTTGAACTTGTTTAGTGGGATTGTGGCGGAAGGTGGAATCTAAAGTGTGTGACGTCTATCTGGATATTGAGGTGTGGCGATAACATGCGGCGCGTCGTTGCGGCAGTGATAGAGCGGGATGGACAGTACCTGATGTGCCAACGCCCGGCTGGCAAACGGCATGCCGGTCTCTGGGAGTTTCCGGGAGGCAAAGTTCAGGCAGGCGAATCGGATAAAGAGGCGATACGGCGAGAGCTACTGGAGGAACTGGCTGTTGAACCGGCAGACGAGACGTTGCTGATTGCTGAGCATCCTGATGAGACTTCGGGGTTTCTGATTTGCTTTATAAAGACAACGATAGAAGCGGAGCCGGAGTGCCTGGAACATGCGTCGATCGGGTGGTTTCTACCAAAAGAGATTCGGGAACTCGATCTGGCGCCGGCGGATGAGGTATTTTCGGCAAAACTGATTCTCGGGACCCCGAACAAATCTCCTCTAGCTTGAAAATCTCCTGAAGGTCGACTCCGTCAATGGGATCTTTAAGCGCCACTGGACAGTGATTGGGTTGTCACCTTCCCAATCCATAAATTCCAGGTCACCGCAGTAAGTAAAAGGCGCTGCCGTCCCAGCTGGAGTTTTTCTTTCCTTTCGAACAAACAGATGCACTTCGCACCCTTCATCAACGTGATTCCTTAGCAGTTGCCCACGTTTAGAAGCTCGCTTCATTTGGTTCTGGCTGACCCATTGAAATCTATCCGGCCCGAGGAACACGTCGCCATACTGGTGCTCGTCCGCAAGGCCCGCCTTATCAAGCGATACGAGCAAGAAGATGTGGTCGTCTTTTCTTACATAACCCTGATTCCAACTACCGGTCGAAAAAGGAAGATTCCAAATTCCAGGTATGTTCTCTCGCATGTAGTCTTGGCCTACCCGAGCCTCCGATGATGTGCCGATCTGTGGTTCTAGGCTGTAGGTTTCGTTTCTGCGGGTGAAACGAACAAACTGCTGGGTACCCGGTTTCCCAGCTTCCTCGCCAAAATAGCCTCGCAATATGGCGGGAAGCAGGTTCTTATCGCCACCAGGTTCACGCACTACGTTAACGGCAATTTTCACAAAATTCGCCTCAAGCATGCGGTCATCGACCTCAACCGATGTCCATCCTGTAGGTATACCCGGATTTAATTCACGGCCGGGAGAGTAAAACAGTATGGGTTGACCGCTCGAGTGACTGACTTTGCAAAGCACGTTGCTTGCCGGGAATTGCGGGCCTGTTCGGTCTAAGTACTGAGCAAGGCGCCAATCACAGATTTCTCTAGTTAGCTCTTGGTGGCTCGCAGCTTCAGATTCGTCTGACTCGACGAGTGACCGAAATTCACCATCAACGTAATCGAAATAGGATTTCCCACCGGTACCTCGACCTTCAACCCATGCTTTGATCGGGTTGGACTCCAGTAGCGCTCTCATTTTGCGCGGATCATCAATCGCCTCACCGAACTCTTCTTTCAGAATGCGCACCCGCACTGCCAACCGGGTTACTGCAGCAATCAACTCACCAGTCTCGATCGCCCCAGGATAATTATCAGTCGCAATCATGGCGAGTAATGTCACCATTTTGTAGCTCTTCGACAGCTGAGTTGATTCAAGGCTTTCGTAAAATGGCCGATTCCGATCAAAGGCCGACTGCTGCTCTAGATCCAAATCACCTTGGCTGGCTACAAACCCAAACCAAGATCCATATGCTTTATTGAGCTTCTTCGGATCGTATCCTTCGTGATAGGCCTCGCTTGCTGTGGGCCGCCTATCATGGATTTCACGAAAGCTCTGATACCAGTACGTGATCTGATCGGTTACCGCGCTGGGCTTGGCGAGCTGCTTCAGGATATCTATCGCTTCAAGCTCGTACTCCACAGAACATCCGAGCGGAAGAACCAAAGTGCCAGCCTCAAGTGCTAACAGTGCATTTAGGACCTGACCAGGCGAATTACCATTAGCAAACAAAACCGTAGGAACCTGGAGAAACGATCGATGGTTGCCAATGTAATCGATCACGTTTAAGTGCGATTTTCCACCCGCCAACCTAAGTCCGCGGCCAAACTGCTGGAGCCATAGTATCTTTGACTCTGTGGGGCGGAGCATCAACACGGTATCGATTGTTGGAACATCAACGCCCTCATTAAACATATCGACGGCAAAGACCACATCTAGCTGCCCGGCTTCCAACTCCTGAAGTGCTTGGGTACGAGGTGCGGAAGTTTCACCGGAGTGGACAGCAACACACCGCACGTCTCTCGCAGCGAAAAAATTAGACATGAAGTCAGCGTGACGTTTCGACACACAAAATGCCAAAGTCCTGGAATTACGGTGTTTAGACCATTGCTCGTAAGCATTTTCGGCTCTTCTTTCCGTCGCCACGGCAAGATCGAGCGCCTCCGGATCAAATCGACCATTTCTCCAGGGTATATTCGTGAAATCAACATCATCAGGTACACCGATGTAGCGAAATGGTGAAAGTAGCTCGCGGTTAATCCCGGCCACCAAATCGCACCTGAAAACTAGATTCTCGCCGCAAAGCGCCAGCAGATCCCCCCCGTCAGAACGCTCAGGTGTTGCAGTCAATCCGAGTAGGAATTTAGGTTCGAAGTAATCAATCAGGCGGCGGTAGGTGCTGGCGGAAGCATGGTGGAATTCGTCGATAACGATGTAATCAAAGTACTGCTTGCCAAATTGCTGAAGATGTCTTTTTTGACCCAAAGTTTGGATCGATGCGAAGATGACATCAGCATCTCTATCTCGTTCGCCCCCGCCGTATTTACCAAGAGAGGTTTCTGGGCGGATTCGCCGGAAGGTTCCGAGGGCTTGGTTAAGAATTTCTTCACGGTGAGCAACAAACAAAACTCGATCGAAGCCAGCACTATCAAATGCAGATAACCAAGTCTTGCCTAACCCAGTGGCGAGTACCACTAATCCCGCTTGGTTACCTTGGCGCCTGGTTTCAGTAAGTGCTTTAAGCGCTTCCTGCTGTATTGGATGTGGCTCTACCGGCTCACTTGGTGGCTCGGCCTCAAGATCTATGCCTTGCTCGAGCCTCGCGTGTGGCGATTTTGGCCTTCGCTTTATGTACTCCTTAATCCACGCATCATTTAGCTCAATTGTGTTTTTATGGCTAAAAAGAGCCTCAAATTCGAATTTGATTTGCTGAAGCGTACTATCACCTAAACCCGCGCTGAACCGCTGATTCCACTCAATTCCACTGAGTAGAGCATGCTTTGTGAGGTTCGAGCTTCCGATGTAAGCCGTGGAATGTTGGTCCCTGTGAATGACATAAGCCTTTGGGTGAAAGCCAAGTGGTTTCGTAACAAAAACCCGAGCTTGGACCAGGCCTGGGTACTCCGCCGTCCAGTCTAGAATCTGATGAAGCGCTCGCGGCTCAGTTACATCCATGTAGTCGCCCGTCAAAAGCCTCAACGATCCTTCTCGGTAGAATAGATCCTCGAGATAATGTCGTAGCTCGCTGAGGCCCGCTTCCGTAATGAAGGCCACCGCCAGATCAAATTTGTCTGCATTTTCAAGGTCTTGCTTCAATGCTTCAAGAAATGGATAACCGTCTACGCCAGAAACAGATCGATGGCTCGTGTAAGACGCTGATTGATCACGCGCGACCATTGGCTCGAGATAGTTGGCTTTATTAGGAATGACATAACGGACCCCGCCTCTCGGATCCGGCATATCTCCGACAAAACGAGGAATCAGGTGGACGTGTAGGTGGTCGATGGTTTGCCCGGATGCCTCGCCGACATTGGTTCCGATATTGAAACCATCAGGCAGGTGATCTTTCATGACAGCTTCGCGAGCAACGTTAACGCCCTGGACCAAAGCACTATGCTCGAGTGGAGTAGCGTCAAACCAGTTACTGATGTGGCGTTTAGAAATTATCAGAGCATGGGCAGGCGAAACTGGGAAAAGATCCCATACACAGTAAATTAGATCGTCTTCATAGAAAATTCGGCTTTCATCGAGACTACAAAACGGGCACTTCATTAATATTGGCAAATGCTACGGTGGAATTAGAAGCCTGAGTATCCACACTTCGGGAAGTACTGACAAATTCAACACGCTTCTGGGGTTTGCCAGGGTCAAAAACATCTGAATAATCTATACACAAAGTTCAGCAGCAGTTTTTAGGCCACTTCACGCAAGTGTGATGCAACTCGACGCACTATTGCTCCCTTTTGACTACAACTAACATAGAAGAAGCTCTTCAGCCGGAATAGCCAGGACGGAAATATGGCGGAACTCATCCCTGCACTCAGTAGCTGCATTAGTCGCATGCAGGCCGGTGAACGAAGGTTCGCCAAGCGCCTCATCAGCCATCTCGAAGACGACTATGTCTGTTGGTATGACCAGCCCGTTGGGCTTCGCCCTAAATACACCGACTTCGTCATTCTCCATCCTAACCGCGGCCTTTTACTGCTGGAAGTAAAAGACTGGAAACTCAGTACGATCCACAAGATAAACAAGGAGAGTATTGAACTCATCACCAACAACGGCTTGAAAACAGCGCCAAATCCATACGCTCAGGCCAGGCAATGTGCTTACCGACTAGTAAATCAACTCGTTCGCGATCCACAACTAAAGCAAATTGATGGGAAGTATCGAGGAGGACTAGTTATGCCCTACGGGTTCGGCGTGGTTCTAACGAGTATCACAAGAGCGCAGTTCGACGCTACCGATCTAGGACAAGTACTTCCTGAACACCTGGTGATTTGCAAAGACGAGATCGTCGAGTCTGTGGAGATTGAAGATTTCCAAGAACGTTTGTGGGCAATGTTCAGTGATCATTTCACCAGCGCTTTAACCCAGCCTCAGGTAGATCGCATCCGTTGGCACATGTTCCCTGAAATCCGACTCAACCAGAGTCCTCAACTAGAGTTCAGCGACGATGAGAAATCAGATGCAGCTTTCGAAATACCAGACCTGGTTAAGGTTATGGACCTTGAGCAGGAGAAGATTGCTCGAGGACTCGGTGATGGACACCGCGTGATCCATGGTGTCGCAGGCTCAGGCAAAACTATGATTCTTGCATATAGATGCATTCATCTTGCTCGCCTGCTACGCAAACCAATATTGGTGCTTTGCTACAACGTCACGTTAGCCGCCCGATTGAGGGTGCTAGTCGCAGAACATGGCGTGGAAGACAAAATAAATGTCTACAGCTTCCATCGGTGGTGCCAGACGATCCTGAAAACATACAACTTGAGCGCCCCAAGAAACGAAACGGACCCCTTCGGGTCTATCGTAAACACCGTGATCGAAAACACTGAAAAGGGCCAAATACCCAAAGGTCAGTACGGTGCAGTGTTGATTGACGAAGGTCACGACTTCCAGCCGGAATGGCTGCGCCTGGTGGTCGACATGGTCGATCCTGATACAAAGTCACTGCTTCTCCTTTACGATGATGCGCAATCTATCTACAAACGCAGCAAAGGCCTTGGATTTACACTCAAGGATGTAGGCGTAGAAGCACAAGGCCGCACTACCGTTCTCAAACTGAACTATCGGAATAGTCAGCAAATTCTCTCATTCGCTTACGACTTCTTAGATGACTATCTAGAAGCTGATGCACGCACCGAAGAACGAGGTGAACTGATTGCACCTGATTCGGGTGGACAATCTGGGCCTGCTCCTGTGATCAAAGATTTTGCCTCATTCACCGAGGAAGCAGCATATATTGTTACGCTATTCAATCGCTTACATCGAGAGCGTAAGCTCGAATGGCGGTCGATGAGCGCGCTGTATTGCCACAACTGGATGGGTAAAGCACTCGCCGATCAATTCAGTAAGGCAGGCGTGCCGATTCAGTGGTTGAAAAGCAGCGCTGAAAAGAGGGATTTCGATATCAGTGACAACTCCGTAAAACTTATGACTATGCATAGCAGCAAAGGTTTGGAGTTTGAAACAGTTGCAGCCTGTGGTGTTGGGTACATGGGCACAGAAGAAGATCGACTACTGCAAGAAGCAAAACTTCTGTATGTCGCGATGACAAGAGCGACTAAGAATCTGCTACTTACCAGTTCGAAAGAAGGCGCCCTCACCCAGAAGCTGCATCTGGCAGCGGAGCACTTAGCTAAGACTTCTGAAAAAGCAGAGTCTCGAGCAGTAGTCTGAGCTTCAGAATTTCCGAAAAATGGCGGAGCGGACGGGATTCGAAACCACCCGAACGCACCAGCATGGCCCGTTACGGCCCGCGAACCCGCATTCTTCCGTTGAAAGGCAGGCCAGACTTACCCATAAAGGGCCCCTCCTGGGGGTAAAACCTGGGGGTGAACTTTGGACCTGCGACCACTTGACCCCCAGCGTACAAACCCGGTTTGTGGACCCAGGTAAACTGCGGCCATAACACGGACTCCAACACTTCTAGTTAGCGGTGGATGCCAAACCCGCAGTATCTGCACGGTTAGAAGCCATCATCTGTCTACCTATATCCGATCTGTGCATGGCGAATTCGTAGTCACGGCAAAATACCAAAGAAAATAACGTCCTTGTAGTGAACTGATACTTATCTACGATAGAGCAGAACGAAAATTGCCTTTCTGCTTACTATTCATATTTTGGTGGTTGTCGCCAAGATGCTCCAACTTGGTGGCATCAAAGCCATCAAGGTCAATCCCTAACGCTCAGACCCGCAATGTGAGATGTCTTGGACAGCGTTTTGATTTGTTGACGCTCAGCCGAATCCTGTTCGCCATAACTAATGCGAACTCCCGACCACATGATTGACTGGTGCACATTGCGAGCAGCATACGCGCAAGAGTAGTCAAAGGATTTTAAGTTCACGTCGAGACAGACCGCTATTTTAAAAGAAAGTCCGGGTAGCCCGCTTCAACCCAATTACTACACCAGTAGAGCTAGTAACAAACCCAACAAAGAGCAGTATCAACATAACAGCGTCCCACATCGGTCTTTTGTCCACCAAGCCGGGGAAGTCGAGACTATGAAGTCCGTTGTTTAACCAACGATAGACTCTGCGACTGTTATCAAGAATCGAGAGTACTTCTCCGGATTGATGGTCTACATGAACCCAGCTTTGATTTGAATCTGTTAGTTCTAGTCTGATCGTACCCGGCGGTAAGCTCCCTTCGCGCAGATGTGTATAGGTGTCTCGATCAGGAACGATGGAGTACCGATCGATACCGGCCTCGGGAAACGCAGCGTTCACGACGTCAGCAACATACGTCGGCTCTAGCGATGGCGCCTCCAACAAGCCGTGCGAGTTCTTCGCGACTATTCGCGCTTTGCGGTCGAAAGCGTGGATCGTCAACTCACGAGCAGCTTGATACTGCTGTAGCCTTTCGACGCTAACGCCTGCTACCACCTCACCAAAAGGCGCTCCTTGGATAGCCCGCACCTGATCTACCGTTGGCTCCGGCATAGAAAAGAGCCTGCCATGATCCATAGACAGCCAGCCACTAACGATCCAACTCAAGATGATCAGACCAGTGAACAAGCCCAATACATGGTGCCACTTCATCCATCCACGAAACGAACTCAATCCAGCTTTCCCGGCGCGGCGAAGTTCCACTAAATGCGATACGCCCAGGTAAATGCCTAGGATCACACAGACTACGCCCAACCCGGAAAGCCACCAGACCACCGAATCCCAAATTGCCCAATGTTTACGTAACATAGTGGGGTAGATCCAGTGCGCAACCGCGCCTAGGTAATTCCAAAACCTCAGGGACGATGTCGTTCGCTGCACAAACTCCCCAGTGCGCGAGGATACATAAAGCTGCGTGCCCAAAACATCTTGTAGCTCAATTCGATAGAAAGGTCGCAATGCATCGAACCGTTGATGGACTATCCATTGGTCATACTCCACCTTGGTAATGAAATCGATGGGTGCCGAGGTAAAGCGCTGCAAACGATTTGTTACCGCATCTTCTTCCAGAGGCTGAACTGGAGCCCCGGTGTCCGCATACACGCCATGCATCCGTGAGTTTTCACGGTTACAGACATACGCAGGTCTACCCTGAATTGAGATAACCCGAAGCCCCGTCGTCTTTTCGGGCCCACACACGGCTATGGCTTCAGCGGGCGGGAGCACAATTTCTGCAGTATCAACGGTTTCCAGATACGAAAGTCGATCGCCCTCCGAAAGAGATGGGAACGGTACGTATATCATCACCATGCCGGTGAAGAACCACATCGCGAAAAATAGACCGAGCACGACGCCAAACCAACGATGCAGGAAAGTAAACAATTTCAACAATGAGAACACCCTAGAAGGAGGCAGCGATACTCACCTCGTACGTTCTCGGGGATCCGAGCAGAACCTGATTGGCGTAGATAAAGCTAGGATGAGTTTGTCCCAAGTAAAAAACATCTGACCACGACACATATTCTTCATCCGTCGCATTGTTTACCCGAGCGCTAATGGTGATGTTGTTGTGTTTCCACGAAGCGAAGGCGTCAAGGAGTGAATATGATTTCAGGGTTACATTGTTGGCATTGTCACCATACCGGTCATCGACATACCTCATTGCTGCGCCGAGAGTCAGCGGTACATTCGCGAAGGCGTAACTGGCCCAAAGGTTCGTTGTGCGCTCTGGCACATTAGGCGGGGTGTTACCTGCAAATCTTTGGAAATTAGATGAGCGTGAAAACTCGGCATCTGTATGGGCTGCATTGAAGCCAAATTTTAACTGTTCACTCGCCGCCCAGGTTGCCGAGACCTCAACGCCCTGCGATTCTCGTCCGCCCACATTCGTAGCACTATCTAATCCAATCTGCTCAAGCACGTCATCGCGTTCGATATCGAAGTACGCAATGGTCGCCTCAACCTTTCCATCAGCAAGAATCGCTTTCACACCAACCTCCCACTGTTCCGCATCGGTTAGGTCCAAATTCTCGCCACTATTGACGAGAAAGATGTTGGCGTTCACCGGGTCTTTGGCGTCACTGTACTGAGCGTAGGCGGCCACATCTTCAGCAAGCTTAACAACTAGCCCGACACGCCAGCTGGTCCAGTCAAAATCTCGGTCGAAGCTAGAGCCCTCAAGTACACCAGCGGCATTGAAATTCTCGCGATCAAGCTCCAGCTCTTCATATCGAAACGCAGCAATCAGAGAGAGTCTCTCATTAACTTTGAGGACATCCTCTAAAAACACGGCACGGGTTTCGATATCAGTGGGGCTCACACCGCGTAACTCTTGTGGTCCATACCGACCAGGTACAGGTGCATAAGGATCGACGGAATCGCCGGGCGCAAGCGGTTCCGACAGGCGAAAACCCCTTGCGCGTTCGAAGTCCAGAGCCGTGAACTCAATCCCGCCTAGTAGCCGATTTTCCATGCCACCGAGATCGAAGTCATATTGCGCCGTGGTGCGATTACCGAACAAGTCTTGATCGTGAGTGACAAAAAAGTAACCGTAGTAGCGCTGAATCTCTCCAGTTTGAGTACAGACATCCACGACTTGGGTGCAGAACACATACCCTTCAGCGTTGGCCCACTCTCGGTCTGCATCAAACTGATACATCGTGTTTTGAATGGTGAGGTTTTCCACCGGTGACCAGGAAACATCAGCACGTACAAAGAGCTGATCCGACTCCGCCTGACTATCGCTGACATTATAGTTTCGAAAACGCATAGCTCGGTCGATCGTCTCCCCAGTTCGCGTCGAGATTACATCGCGCATAGGTCTGCGAGCGGAAGCTGTAGGGATAAGTGGCGTACCCCAGTAATCAGCCAGTTCGTCGTCGAGATAGTCAAAGCTCAGCTTCACTTCCAGCGTGTCGCTTGCCTGCCACAACAAACTTCCTGTTACATTAAGTGAACTTGGGTCCATGCGATCTACGTAACCCTCAGATTCTCGTTGGCTGATATCAAAGCGATACCAGGTGGTATCACTCAGGCTGCCACCCGCACCGAGACCCAGCTGAAAGGTATCGTATCGTCCGAGCGATGCCAGCACATCGACCGTGTCAGGCTCTCCAACTTTCGCGCTCTTGGGCACTACGTTCACGGTGCCTGCTACTGCACCTTGCCCGTGCAAAACTGAATTTGGACCCCGTAGGACTTCAATGCGATCGAGGTTGAAGGTATTTTGCGGTCGCATGACCATGTTCGAAGGTCCGACCCAGAGACCATCGCGCAAGATCGTGATCTGTGACCTGGTAAAACCACGCATCGAAAAGGTCGAGGGTGCTGCCGGGGATTCCCCAGACACAACACCAGGCAAGCTCTGTACCGCTTCCGTTACCTGTTTGTAGCCGCGGGCGCGTATGTTTGAGCCATCGATGATTTCAACCGAAGCAGGTGTTTCGAGCAACGACAAACCAAGCCGACTACCCGCATCGGACGGCTGTAGAAGCTCAAGTTCGTCGATGACTTCACCCACCACGACGATTTCCTCGACAAACTCTTCCTCCTCTTCGGCGAAGCTATATTGGGCTGAACCTAGGATTGCGATGATAGATATGAGGGTAAGACTGACCTTCTCCCCAGAAAGGTAGCCATTGTGTTTAGGGCATTTCCCATTAAATTGACCTATGGGAGGTCCTGGAATGAAACGCAAGAATTACACCGAAGAGCAGATTATCGGCATGTTGAAAGAGCATGAAGCTGGGCTAA
>JANSXA010000018.1 GCA_024743175.1 Pseudomonadaceae bacterium
AAACGCCTTCAACTCGCCACCAAATGCTTCAGCACAGACCTTCGTCAACGCCGCCGTCAGCGTCGTCTTACCATGGTCTACGTGTCCTATCGTCCCCACGTTTACGTGCGGTTTGTTTCTTTCAAATTTAGCTTTGGCCATTTTTTTTCCAATCTGGAGTTAAAGTTAGAAGTTAGTTTTACCGGTTGAGCATTTTATCCATGACGGCGGCCGGAACTTCCGCATAGTCACTGAATTCCATTGTATAAGTCGCGCGTCCCTGAGTGGAGGAGCGCAAATCAGTCGAATAGCCGAACATTTCGGCTAGAGGTACTTCGGCCCGGACAATTTTCCCCGCCGGGGTTTCATCCATGCCGGAGATCAGGCCGCGACGCCGATTAAGGTCACCAACCACATCACCCATGTAATCTTCGGGCGTTACGATCTCAACGTTCATTACCGGTTCGAGCAGAACCGGGTTTGCCTTCATGGCACCTTCGCGCATGGCCATCGACCCGGCGATCTTAAACGCCATTTCCGATGAATCAACATCGTGAAACGAACCATCAAATAACGTCGCTTTTACACCAATGAGCGGATATCCAGCGACGACACCGTTTTTCATCTGTTCCTGCAGGCCTTTGTTTACTGCCGGAATAAATTCTTTCGGAATAACACCGCCGCTGATGGTATCCACAAAGTCGTATGCGTATTTATCGTCTTCGTCACGATAGGGTTCAAGCTTCACCCACACGTGGGCAAACTGGCCGCGACCACCGGTCTGACGGATAAATTTGGATTCCTGCTCGACGGCGGTTCGAATCGTTTCGCGATACGCCACCTGCGGCTTACCAATATTGGCGGCGACGCTGAACTCACGCTTCATCCGGTCAACAATGATATCCAGGTGCAGTTCACCCATACCGGAAATAATGATCTGGCCACTTTCCGCGTCTGTTTCGACTCGAAAAGAAGGGTCTTCCTGGGCCAGTTTCGACAGCGCCACCCCCATCTTTTCCTGATCAGCAACAGAGCGGGGTTCCACTGCAACAGATATGACGGGCTCAGGGAACTCCATGCGTTCGAGGGTAATCGGCTTGTTCTGCGCGCAGAGGGTTTCCCCGGTGGTCACATCTTTCAGACCAATAGCAGCAGCGATGTCTCCAGCGCGTACTTCCTTGATTTCATTGCGATTATTGGAGTGCATCTGCACCATACGCCCAACACGCTCTTTTTTACCTTTGATCGGATTAAACACCTGATCGCCGGTCTTAAGCACGCCGGAGTAAACGCGGAAAAACGTCAGCGTACCAACAAAAGAATCTGTGGCGATTTTGAAGGCCAGCGCGGCAAACGGCGCGTCATCATCAGCTTCACGCGTGTCCGCAGATCCGTCAGCAAGGATGCCTTCTATGGGTTTAACCTCGGTAGGTGCCGGCAGATAATCAATAACAGCATCCAGCATGGCCTGAACGCCTTTATTTTTGAAAGCTGAGCCACAAAGCGCAGGAACAATTTCATTGGACAACGTACGGGCGCGGATGCCCGCCTTGATTTCAGCATCTGAGAGCACTTCACCCTCGAGATACTTGTTCATCAAATCGTCGTTGGCTTCCGCGGCGGATTCAACCAGGTGATCACGCCAGGTCTGCACCTCGTCAGCCATGTCCGCAGGAATATCTTCTTCGACAAACGTTAAGCCCTGATCAGCTTCATTCCAGATGATAGCTTTCATTTTGATCAGATCTACGACACCGCGGAATTTCTCTTCGGAGCCAATTGCCAGTTGTATCGGCACCGGTGTAGCACCCAGGCGGGTTTTTATCTGTTCAACCACGCGCAGGAAGTCTGCACCCTGGCGATCCATCTTGTTGACAAATACCATCCGCGGCACTTCGTATTTGTTCGCCTGTCGCCAGACCGTTTCGGATTGTGGCTCAACTCCGGAAGTGCCGCAGAACACAACCACTGCGCCATCAAGGACTCGCAGGCTGCGCTCTACTTCAATGGTAAAGTCGACGTGCCCGGGGGTGTCGATGATGTTGATTCGATGTTCGTCGTATTGTGCTGCGGAGCCGCGCCAGAAACAGGTTGTGGCCGCAGAAGTGATGGTGATGCCCCGCTCCTGCTCCTGTTCCATCCAGTCCATGGTGGCGGCACCATCGTGGACCTCTCCCATCTTGTGGGACAGGCCCGTATAGAACAGCACGCGCTCGGTAGTCGTCGTCTTGCCCGCATCCACGTGAGCGACGATACCAATATTGCGATATCTGACGATCGGCGTACTACGAGGCATGCGCTTGGACCGATATGTACTGATTAAAGTGCTGGAAGTTGGTGCCTAGTAGCGGTAGTGGGCAAACGCCTTGTTGGCATCGGCCATGCGGTGAGTGTCTTCTTTCTTCTTCACAGCAGCGCCGCGACCATCAGCAGCATCCATCAGTTCCCCTGCAAGACGGGCAGACATAGATTTTTCACTGCGTGAACGAGCACTGTCGACCAACCATCGCATAGCCAGCGCGTTACGTCGTGAAGCGCGCACTTCAACAGGCACCTGATACGTTGCACCACCTACCCGGCGGGATTTAACCTCAACCAGCGGCGCAATGGAATCCAGCGCGTTTTCAAACACCTCGACCGGGTTTGCACCCGCATCACGCTCTACAATGCGATCAAATGCACCATAAACGATACGTTCAGCTACGGCTTTCTTACCACTGACCATAACGTGGTTAATGAACTTGGCAACCGTTTGGTTGTGAAATTTAGGATCCGGGAGTATTTCCCGTTTGGCGACAACTCTACGACGAGGCATGTGGTTCTCCTTGCTTCAGGCTCAGGACCGATTCGGTCCGGCAACCCCCGAGACTAGACGCATCCGGGGCCTTACTGAGAAAATTTAAAACTGACTATTTAGGACGCTTGGTTCCGTATTTGGAACGCGACTGTTTGCGGTCTGCAACACCGGAAGTATCCAGCGTGCCGCGGATGGTGTGATAACGCACACCAGGCAGATCTTTAACTCGACCGCCACGAATCAGGACCACTGAGTGCTCCTGCAGGTTATGACCTTCACCACCAATATAGGAGGTGACTTCAAAGCCATTGGTTAAACGCACCCGACAAACCTTGCGCAGGGCTGAGTTTGGTTTCTTAGGTGTGGTGGTATACACACGAGTGCACACGCCACGACGCTGCGGACAGGCCTGCAGTGCCGGCACAATATTTTTATCTACTTTTCGTTTGCGTGGTTTGCGAACCAGCTGGCTGATTGTTGCCATACCTAACTTAAAACCTCTTTGTTTCTACATCGACAGAACTCATATCTGCCTGACTGCTGTCCCGATTCTCTTTACAGCAAAGACCTTTTCAGGGCTGCCTTGAATCAGGGCGGCGCATTGTATGCGCACACCCTGCATTTCTCAAGGGGCGCCTTTACTCTTCTTCACCTTCAGTATCAGCTGCATTTTCTGCCGGACTGTCACCTTGGGCTGACAAAGCAGCGGTCAGCGCCTGCTCGACTTCATCCGCAGAGGGACCCTGGCTGACTTCAGCAGTTTCCATTTCGCGGCGCTCTTTACGCTCTTTGTGATACGTAAGACCAGTACCCGCAGGAATCAGCCGGCCGACAACAACGTTTTCTTTCAAACCGCGCAGGAAGTCCTGTTTGCCGGTTACCGCAGCTTCAGTCAGAACCCGCGTGGTTTCCTGGAAGGACGCCGCTGAGATGAACGACTCTGTCGCCAGCGAAGCCTTGGTGATACCCAGCAACACGCGCTGGAACTTCGCCAGTTCTTTACCTTCTGCCGCAAGCGCTTCGTTGATTTCGCGAATCCTGATGAATTCCATCTGCTCACCGCGAATCAGTTCTGATTCACCAGAGCTCAGGACTTCAACCTTACGCAGCATCTGTCGACAAATGACCTCGATGTGCTTGTCGTTAATCTTCACACCCTGCAAGCGATAAACTTCCTGGATTTCGTTAACGATGTACTTCGCGAGTTCTTCAACCCCTTTCAGGCGCAGAATGTCGTGCGCACTTAACGGTCCGTCACAGACTATTTCGCCGCGCTCCACTTTTTCGCCATCAAACACACCGATGGTGCGCCACTTCGGAATCAGCGTTTCTACCGGATCGCCGTCCACCGGCGTAATCACCAGCCGACGCTTACCTTTGGTTTCTTTACCAAAGCCAACCGTACCTGACGCTTCTGCGAGGATCGCAGGCTCTTTAGGTTTACGTGCTTCAAACAGGTCCGCCACCCGTGGCAAACCACCGGTGATGTCCCGCGTTTTGGATCCTTCCTGGGGAATACGCGCAATAACGTCACCCACGCCAATCTGTGCCGCATCTTCCATATTGAGGATAGCGTCGCTGGGCATGAAGTAGTTAGCGGGCATATCTGTACCCTTCAGATTCACCTGATTACCTTTATCATCCAGCAATCGCACAGCAGGCCGCAGATCTTTAGCGGCGCTGGGACGATCTTTAGGATCCAGAACGGTGATGTTGGTCAAGCCGGTCAACTCATCAGTTTGTCGGTTTATCGACAGACCTTCTTCCATCTCAACAAACTGCACGACCCCGGACAGTTCAGCAACAATCGGGTGTGTATGGGGATCCCATTGCGCAATCACCTGACCTGCTTCTACTGCATCGTCTTCGGCAACAGAGATGACCGCACCATAAGGCAGTTTGTAGCGCTCACGCTCACGGCCATGATCATCAGCTACTGCAATCTCACCAGAGCGAGATACCGCAACCAGTTCGCCACTTTCGCGCGTTACTGTTTTCAGGTTATGCAGACGCACGGTGCCACCGTGTTTGACCTGTATGTTATCAATCGCTGTTGCACGAGATGCCGCACCACCAATGTGGAAGGTACGCATGGTCAGCTGTGTACCCGGCTCACCGATAGACTGCGCCGCGATAACACCCACACTCTCACCGACATTAACCATATGGCCTCTGGCCAGATCGCGTCCGTAACAGGTTGCGCAAACGCCATAGGGTGTAATACAGCTGATTGCACTGCGCACCCACATTTCGTCCACACCCATGGTGTCGAGTTGATCAACCCAGGCTTCATCTATCATCGTGCCGGCAGGGATAAGTACGGTTTTACCGTCTGCATCCAGAACATCCTGCGCAACCACACGACCAAGAACGCGTTCACCAAGTGCTTCAACAACGTCACCACCTTCAATAATCGAAGTAGTGAACAGGCCCTGATCAGTGCCACAGTCGATCTCGGTGATAACCACATCCTGCGCAACGTCGACCAGACGACGCGTCAGATATCCTGAGTTAGCTGTTTTAAGAGCTGTGTCAGCCAGACCTTTACGTGCACCGTGGGTCGAGATGAAGTATTCGTTTACCGTCAGACCTTCACGAAAGTTCGCCGTGATAGCGTTTTCGATAATGCTGCCGTCAGGTCGCGTCATCAAACCACGCATACCTGCCAACTGACGAATCTGAGCCGGTGAACCCCGCGCACCTGAATCCGCATAGATAAAGACTGAGTTGAAAGAGGCCTGCTCTTCGTCTTCACCCTTGCTGTTCGGTACGGTCTCTTTGGAAATACCATCCATCATCGAGCGCGCAACCAGATCGTTTGCACGAGACCAGATGTCGACTACCTTGTTGTACTTCTCACCCTGGGTCACCAGACCTGATGAATATTGAGCTTCAATTTCCGCAACTTCCGCTTCAGCTTCGTCGATGATGCTGGTTTTTTCAGCCGGAATAACAAAGTCTTCCACGCCAATAGACGATCCAGATGCTGTTGAATGAGCAAACCCGGTGTACATGAGCTGGTCAGCAAAAATAACCGTATCTTTCAGACCACAGCGTCGGTAACAGTCATTGATCAGGTTAGAGATGGACTTCTTGTCCATCGCTTTGTTAACCATGCTGTAAGGCAGAGTCTTAGGCACAATCGCGTACAATAGTGCACGACCTACCGTTGTATCGTAAATCTGCCGTGAGACTTCGAGGTTACCCTGTTCATCAACATGGTGTTCTTCGATACGCACTTTAACTTTCGCATGCAGAGCAACCTGCTTGGCGTAGTAAGCACGGTGTACTTCAGTAGCATCAGCAAAAACTGTGCCCTCACCAATGGCATTGACCTTCTCGCGAGTCATGTAATACACGCCAAGCACAACGTCCTGGGAAGGTACGATGATTGGCTCACCACTTGCCGGTGAAAGAATATTGTTGGTGGACATCATGAGCGCGCGGCTTTCCAGCTGCGCTTCAAGCGTCAGAGGCACGTGAACCGCCATCTGGTCACCATCGAAGTCCGCGTTATAGGCGGTACATACCAATGGATGCAGCTGAATGGCTTTACCTTCAATGAGAACCGGCTCAAAAGCCTGGATCCCTAATCGGTGCAGGGTAGGCGCGCGGTTAAGCAGCACGGGGTGCTCGCGAATGACGTCAGCAAGGATATCCCAGACCTCTGCCGTTTCGCGCTCAACCATCTTCTTTGCAGCTTTGATGGTTGTCGCCAGTTGACGCTCTTCCAACTTGCCAAAGATAAACGGTTTGAACAATTCCAACGCCATTTTCTTAGGCAGACCACACTGATGCAGTTTCAGAGTAGGACCAACCACGATGACCGAACGGCCAGAGTAGTCGACCCGCTTACCCAGCAGGTTCTGACGGAATCGACCCTGCTTACCTTTGATCATGTCTGCAAGAGATTTCAGCGGACGCTTGTTGGAGCCGGTAATTGCACGCCCGCGTCGACCGTTGTCGAGCAGTGCGTCAACAGATTCCTGCAACATACGCTTTTCGTTGCGGACAATGATGTCCGGCGCAGACAGGTCTAACAGACGCTTCAAGCGGTTGTTACGGTTGATAACGCGACGATACAGGTCGTTCAGATCTGAAGTAGCAAAACGGCCGCCATCAAGCGGTACCAGCGGACGCAGATCCGGTGGCAGCACAGGCAGCACCGTCATCACCATCCACTCGGGCTTGTTGCCGGATTTCTGGAAGGCTTCCATCAACTTCAAGCGCTTGGAAAATTTCTTGATCTTCGTTTCTGAGTTTGTTGCAGGAATTTCTTCGCGCAAGGTTGCAATCTCAGCGTTCAGATCCAGGGCCACCAGCAGTTGTTGAATGGCTTCCGCACCCATACGGGCGTCAAACTCATCGCCGAACTCTTCGAGCTTGCTGTAATACTCTTCATCCGTCAGCAACTGACCAATCTCCAGATCTGTCAGACCCGGGTCAATGACCACAAATGATTCAAAGTACAGTACGCGCTCGATATCACGCAGCGTCATATCCAGCAGCAGGCCAATGCGCGAGGGCAGAGACTTGAGGAACCAGATGTGGGCTGTTGGACACGCCAATTCTATGTGACCCATACGCTCTCGGCGCACTTTGGTGAGGGTGACTTCGACGCCACACTTCTCACAGATCACACCACGATGCTTGAGGCGCTTGTATTTGCCGCAAAGACATTCGTAATCTTTTACCGGGCCAAATATGCGCGCACAGAACAGACCATCGCGCTCAGGCTTGAAGGTTCGATAATTTATGGTCTCGGGCTTTTTGACTTCGCCAAACGACCACGAACGGATCATCTCTGGCGAGGCCAGACCAATACGCAGGGCGTCGAACTCATCCACACTGCCCTGGGCTTTTAGCAAGTTAAGTAAGTCTTTCAAGATCTTTCTCCTTTAACCTTTAGGGCTGTGTTATTCCGTTTCCAGTTCAATGTTGATACCCAACGAGCGTATCTCCTTGACTAACACGTTAAACGATTCAGGCATGCCGGGTTCCATTTCGTAGTTACCGTCGACAATGTTCTTGTACATCTTGGTACGTCCGTTCACATCGTCAGACTTAACCGTCAGCATTTCCTGCAGAGTGTAGGCGGCGCCATAAGCTTCCAGCGCCCAGACCTCCATTTCACCGAAGCGCTGACCACCGAACTGAGCTTTACCACCCAGCGGCTGTTGCGTAACAAGGCTGTAAGAACCGGTAGATCGTGCATGCATCTTGTCATCAACCAGGTGATTGAGTTTAAGCATGTACATGTATCCTACCGTTGTCGGCCGATCGAAAGCGTCACCGGTCCGACCATCGTACAGCTGTGCCTGACCCGAAGTGGGCAATCCAGCAAGTTCAAGCAAGGCTTTGATTTCAGCTTCGGTAGCACCATCAAACGCCGGTGTTGCCATCGGCACACCGCCTGTGAGGTTTTTCGCCAGCTCTAGAATTTCACCGTCTTTCAGGGACTTGAGGTCAACATTAGGATCACCGACCTGGTTATAGACCTTGTCCAGGAAGCCGCGAATATCAGCAACTTTACGCTGCTCTTCGAGCATCTCGTTGATCCGATCACCGACACCACGCGCCGCCCAGCCGAGGTGTGTTTCCAACACCTGACCAACGTTCATGCGTGACGGCACACCTAACGGGTTCAGAACCACGTCTACTGGCTCGCCATGTTCATCAAACGGCATATCTTCCACCGGCATGATCACCGAGATAACACCTTTGTTACCGTGGCGACCGGCCATTTTGTCACCGGGCTGAATGCGACGCTTGATCGCCAGATAGACCTTCACGATCTTGAGCACGCCAGGTGCCAGATCGTCACCGCTTTCCAGTTTCGCCCGCTTGTCCGCGTAGCGTGCGTCCAGCGTTTCTTTACGTTCTTTCAGCTGCGCTTCGGCTTTCTCAAGCTGAGCATTCAGCGTGTCGTCCTGCATGCGGATCTTGAACCAGTCATCTGGTGCCAGACCATCCAGGTACGCCTGGTCAACAACAAAACTCTTGCTGTTGCCTGGTGCGCTGGCCGCCTGCTGATCAAGCAGTGCACGTTTGAGGCGCTCGTAAGTCGCAATTTCAACAATACGATACTCATCATCCAGGTCCTTGCGGATCTGCGACAACTGCGCGCTTTCAATATCTTTGGCACGCTGGTCTTTCTCAACACCATCGCGGGTAAAGACCTGCACGTCGATCACAGTGCCTTTCACACTGGTTGGAACGCGTTGCGAGGTATCTTTTACATCCGATGCTTTCTCACCAAAGATGGCACGCAGAAGTTTTTCTTCTGGTGTCAGCTGGGTTTCGCCTTTCGGTGTCACTTTACCGACCAGGATATCTCCAGCACCAACTTCTGCACCGATGTAGACAATGCCTGACTCGTCCAGTTTGGATAACGCACCTTCGCCCACATTAGGGATGTCGCAGGTGATCTCTTCCGGCCCCAGCTTCGTATCCCGAGCAATACAGGTCAGTTCCTGTATGTGGATACTGGTGAAACGGTCTTCTTTTACAACCCGCTCAGATACCAGGATGGAGTCTTCGTAGTTGTAGCCGTTCCAGGGCATGAATGCGATACGCATGTTCTGACCCAGCGCCAGCTCGCCCATATCAACGGAAGGCCCGTCTGCGAGAGTGTCACCACGGGCAATAATGTCACCGGGTTTCACCAGCGGTCGCTGGTTGATACACGTGTTCTGGTTAGATCGAGTAAATTTGGTCAGGTTGTAGATATCAACACCCGCTTCGCCGGCTTCAGTTTCTTCATCAGAAACCCGCACAACGATGCGACCGGCATCAACGCTGTCTACCAGACCACCACGATTAGCGATGACACAAACGCCCGAGTCCCGCGCTACGTCGCGCTCCATACCTGTACCCACAAGCGGCTTCTCAGCACGCAGTGTAGGCACCGCCTGTCGCTGCATGTTTGATCCCATGAGCGCACGGTTTGCATCGTCATGCTCCAGGAAAGGAATCAGCGACGCAGCAACAGAGACCACCTGCTTAGGCGATACGTCCATGAAATTGACGTTTTCTGCTGCTGTTTTGGTGAACTCATTCTGATGCCGTACATCGACCAGTTCGCCCTCAAATTGCCCTTTTGCGTTAAGCGGCGCGCTGGCTTGCGCAATGACATAGTTCGCTTCGTCAATGGCAGACAGATATTCGATCTGATCAGTCACTGCGCCGTCTACCACTTTGCGGTATGGCGACTCGAGGAAACCGTAGTTATTGGTGCGTGCATAAGTTGCCAGAGAGTTGATCAAACCAATGTTTGGTCCCTCAGGGGTCTCAATAGGACAAACTCGACCGTAGTGGGTCGGATGTACGTCCCGGACCTCAAAACCAGCACGTTCACGCGTCAGACCACCTGGGCCTAAGGCGGACACGCGACGCTTGTGCGTCACTTCCGATAATGGGTTGTTCTGGTCCATGAACTGGGACAGCTGTGACGATCCAAAAAACTCTTTGATCGCTGCAGCAACCGGCTTGGCATTGATCATGTCCTGAGGCATCAGGCCTTCAGATTCAGCCAGGCTCAAACGCTCTTTGACCGCGCGTTCCACACGAATCAGACCCACACGGAACTGGTTCTCTGCCATTTCACCAACAGATCGAACACGACGGTTACCCAGGTGGTCGATATCGTCCACAGAACCTTTGCCGTTACGAATATCGATCAACGTGCGCAGCACGTCGACGATGTCTTCGCGCGCCAGGATGCCTTCGCCAACGATGGCTTCACGGCCCAGGCGGCGATTGAATTTCATGCGGCCAACCGCAGACAGATCATAACGCTCTGCAGAGAAAAACAGGTTATTAAACAGGTTCTCAGCGGCCTCTTTTGTAGGCGGCTCACCAGGACGCATCATGCGGTAGATCTCAACCAGCGCTTCGAGCTTGGTGCGGGTTGCATCTATACGCAGGGTGTCAGCAATGAATGGCCCGCAATCCAGGTCGTTGGTGTAGATCGTTTCAATGCTTTTAACGTTGAGCTCAAAGATCTGCTCCAGCACCTCTTCGGTGATAATGCTGTTACATTCCAGGGCAACTTCGCCCGTAGACTCATCAACGATGTCTTTTGCGGTGACGCGCTCAAGCAGGTATTCGCGCGGTACCGACAGTTTCTTCATGCCGCTTTCTTCAAGCTCACGCACATGCCGAGCAGTGATACGGCGACCCATTTCTACAATGAGGTTGCCTTTGTCATCATTGATGTCGAAAGTAGCGACATCGCCGCGCATGCGTTCCGGTACAAGCTCGACAGATACTTCACCGTCTTTAATGAAGAAACTGTTGCTGTCAAAAAATGTCTCCAGTATTTCCTCACTGGAATACTCCAGCGCGCGCAGGATGATAGACGCCGGTAATTTTCGACGACGGTCGATACGGACAAATACGCAGTCTTTGGGATCAAACTCGAAATCGAGCCAGGATCCACGGTAAGGAATAACCCGTGCGTTGTATAACAGCTTCCCGGAGGAGTGTGTCTTGCCACGGTCATGGTCAAAAAATACGCCAGGTGAGCGATGCAGCTGGGAGACAACAACCCGCTCCGTACCGTTGATTACAAAGGTGCCGTTATCCGTCATCAGCGGAATTTCACCCATGTAAACTTCTTGTTCTTTTACGTCTTTAACCGCTTTGTTAGACGATTCTCTGTCATAAATGATCAGGCGAACTTTGACCCGCAGCGGAGCTGCATAGGTAATGCTGCGCAGGACACACTCTTTTACATCAAACGCGGGCTCGCCGAGACGATAGTCTACGTATTCCAGGGCCGCGCTACCGGAGTAGCTGACGATTGGGAACACCGAGCGGAAGGCTGCATGCAGTCCAGACTCCTGGCGGTCGTCTACGCCGGATTCCGTTTGCAGAAATTTGTTATAAGAATCGACCTGGATAGCCAGCAGATATGGCAGTTCCATAGAGTCTGACAGTTTGCCGAAATCCTTACGAATGCGCTTTTTCTCAGTAAAGCTATACGCCATGCGAATCTCCCACGCTTATCAAGCGATGCATTTGCGAATGAAGGCTGGAGGACACAGGGCAATGTGTTTCTCCAACCACAAAAGGCCGGCGCGCCAAAGCATCAGCTCGGCGAACCAGCCATTCGTTGCGACTGTTTGAGTCGTTTTTTGCAATCAATATGATTGACAGTAAGCCAGATGAGCGCCAGCAGCAAGTTTCTGCCGGCGTTCGAGCAGCTGACTACTTGAGCTCAACAGACGCGCCAGCTTCTTCCAGCTGCTTTTTGAAGTCTTCAGCTTCATCTTTGCTGGCAGCTTCTTTAATGGGTGAAGGTGCTTCGTCAACCAGCGCCTTGGCTTCTTTGAGGCCCAGACCGGTGATCGCACGTACTGCTTTGATCACGTTGACTTTCTTTTCACCGGCACCGGTCAGAATGACGTCAAATTCGTCTTTCTCATCGGCCGCTGCGGCACCCGCATCACCGGCTGCTGCCGGAGCTGCAGCTACTGCTGCCGCTGCTGAAACACCGAACTTCTCTTCCATAGCCTGGACAAGTTCTACTACTTCCATAACGCTCATCTCAGCGATAGCGTTCAATAAATCATCTTTGGACAATGCCATTGTTTAATCTCCTAAATAACCTTTAACCGAAGTTAACCTTCTGATTGCTTCTGATCTCTGACAGCAGCGATGGTACGTACCAGTTTGCCGGGCACCTCATTGAGGGTTCTGGCCAACTTGATAACCGGCGCTTGCATGACTGCGAGCAACATTGCACGTGCTTCATCGAGGGTGGGTAACTTGGCAACACGATCAATTTGATCGGCTCCCAGCATTTCGCCTCCAATGGCAAGCGCTTTGACCTCCAGGGCCTGATGCTCTTTTGCGAAGTCTTTTAACAATCTGGCTGCTGAACCCGGATCCTGCGTTGAAAACGCAACAAGAGTTGGTCCTATGAATGCCTCATCGAGACATTCATATTCCGTACCCTCTATGGCTCTTTTCGCCAGCGTGTTTCGCACCACGCGCAGATAAACACCGGTTTCACGCGCTTTACCGCGCATTTCGGTCATCTGAGCAACGGTGAGACCACGATAGTCTGCAACAACTGCCGACAAAGCAGACGCGGCAATCTCATTCACTTCAGCAACAATCTGTCGCTTTTGTTCGAGCTGTAATGCCACTTGCTTCTCCTTGTAAGACGCTTATGCGTCCGGTAATCATTCGAAAAGTTGTGTTCGAGCAAACACCCTTGCACAACCTTTCGCCGAACAGCCGGGTTACCCCAGACTGCGATTACGGCAATTTGCCTTTCTCAGCTCGCGAAATAGATCTAAGACATATTCCGGTTACCTAGAAGACCTGGTTGAACATGTTCAACCTGCCGTCTGCGTAAGGTGTAATTTTAAGACCTGAAAGATCCCTTAACGGTTTTTGACGACCCCACCGGCGCAAGCGCCGGTGAGACTTCAAAACTAAAACTAATATTTGGTGCGAACGCTTATATCGTCAGCGAACTCTGATCGATGGAAACACCAGGCCCCATGGTTGTGGACAGGGTCAGCTTCTGCAGATAAATGCCTTTAGCAGCTGCTGGCTTGGCTTTTTTCAAATCCACCAGCAACGCCTCGACATTCTCTTTGATCGCATTCGCATCAAACCCAACGGTACCAACGCTGCCATGGATAATGCCGGCTTTGTCCGTACGGAACTGAATCTGGCCTGCCTTTGCGTTTTTCACTGCGCCAGCAACATCCGGTGTAACCGTGCCGGTTTTCGGGTTTGGCATCAGACCACGCGGGCCCAGAACTTTACCCAGCTGACCTACAAGACGCATGGCGTCCGGGGTTGCAATCAGGACGTCAAAGTCCATGTTGCCGGCTTTGATCTGCTCACTTAAGTCTTCAAACCCAACAAGGTCGGCACCAGCAGCTGTTGCTGCATCAGCATTTTCGCCCTGTGCAAACACAGCCACGCGAATCTCTTTGCCTGTACCATGTGGCAGCGTGGTGGCGCCACGAACAACCTGGTCAGATTTGCGCGGATCAACACCTAAGTTGATAGACACATCAAAAGACTCTTTGAACTTGGTTTTCGAAAGCTCACTGAGCAGGGTGACAGCCTCGTCGATTGGATACGCTTTCTCTGGATCCACTTTCTCTGCGATCTCACGCATGCGCTTGGTCATCTTGGTCATACCACACCCTCCACATCAATACCGGACGCTCGCGCGGTGCCTGCTATAGTGCGTACCGCTGCATCCATGTCAGCAGCGGTGAGGTCAGGCATTTTCATCTGCGCAATCTCTTCGAGCTGGGCGCGGGTTACCTTGCCCACTTTTTCCGTGTTGGGGGTACCACTGCCTTTTGCTATACCTGCTGCTTTTTTCAACAACACGGCCGCTGGCGGTGTTTTGGTGATAAAGGTGAAACTGCGATCCGCGTAGACGGTAATTACTACGGGAATCGGCAGGCCCTGCTCAACAGACTGTGTCTGTGCGTTAAACGCTTTACAGAAATCCATGATGTTTACACCATGCTGACCCAAAGCGGGACCAACTGGAGGACTTGGGTTTGCCTGGCCTGCTGCAACCTGCAGCTTGATATAGGCCTCTACTTTCTTAGCCATTCTCTACTCCTGGTATGGGTCCAAACGTGCCCAGCGTTCGCTGGCTACACTCCCCGTTAGGGTGGTTGTTAACCTAGCCCTTTTCTACTTGGCCAAAATCCAACTCCACTGGAGTTGAACGACCAAAAATTGTTACTGCAACCTGCAGTCTGTTCTTTTCGTAGTTCACTTCTTCAACTACACCGTTGAAATCGTTAAACGGACCATCTATGACCCGCACAATCTCACCGGGTTCAAATACTGTTTTCGGCGTTGCTTTTTCGCTGCCTGCAGCCACACGATCTAATATTGCTGCAGCTTCCCGGTCGGACAGCGGCGCTGGCTGGTCAGCCTTGCCACCGATAAAACCCATGACCCGCGGCGTCTCTTTAACGAGGTGCCAGGTATCATCATTAAGCTCCATTTCAACCAGAACATAGCCTGGGAAAAACTTACGCTCACTGCGCCGCTTCTGACCAGCGCGCATCTCAACCACCTCTTCGGTAGGCACAAGAATTTCGCCAAAGAACTCACCAAAGTTGGACAACTCAACCCGCTCGGTTAACGCTCTGGCGACGTTTTTCTCAAACCCCGAGTAAGCGTGCACGACATACCATCGTTTTGACATTTTACTCGTCGCTCCTTAACTAACCGATGACCGAACTGACAAACCAGCTCAACAACGAATCCAAACCCCATAAAATCAGTGCAAAGATCAGAACCAGCACAAGTACAACCAAAGTGGTTTGTGTTGTTTCCTGATTCGACGGCCAAACCACGCGGCGGATCTCGCTGCGCGCTTCTTTCATCAAATTCCACGTATTGCGCCCACGCTCCGTCTGAATGGCGATAAAGACCGCCACTGCAGCCCCTGCCAACAAAGCAGCTACGCGGATAAGTAAAGACTCATCCTGGTAGTACCAGTTGCCGTAAACGCCACCACCTAAAAGGGCAGCCACAACCAGCCATTTAAGCCAGTCAAGCGAGCCGCTCGCGGTAGATTCTGTATTTGTGCTCAAACTACTTTCCTTCACTACTGCCTCATCGATTGTTCGATGAGGTGGCAGGCCAGGAGGGAATCGAACCCCCAACCTGCGGTTTTGGAGACCGCTGCTCTGCCAATTGAGCTACTGGCCTACAATCGTCTCTGGGACCCGCGAGCCGTGTAACAGCCCGCAGATTTCAGATCAAATTGTCATTCAACGGACCCTTTGCAGGAGCCGCTGAACCTGTTGGCATCATTCAATAACTTTGGTGACCACACCAGCGCCGACCGTGCGGCCGCCTTCGCGGATCGCAAAGCGTAAGCCTTCGTCCATCGCAATCGGACAGATCAACTCAACAACCATGTTCACATTGTCGCCAGGCATCACCATCTCAACATCCTTCGGAAGCTCACAAGCACCCGTTACATCCGTCGTACGGAAGTAAAACTGCGGACGATAG
>JANSXA010000001.1 GCA_024743175.1 Pseudomonadaceae bacterium
CGATCAGTTTAATCAGTTGATAGGAGGCGTGCTGGATACTGGCATAGAGGTTGATGATCTCAGCTTTCAGGTGTGGGGTATCGTACTGAGATACGCGCGGAGCTGGATTTTGGGGTAGCTCGGGAGACAGTATAGCTGTGCCGTTCATGAGACTGGCCTTCACCGCAGACAGGGTCTGTTAGTTTATCATAGGACGCTTAATAACTGTATATAAATACAGTTATTTTAATGGTTTCACACGCCGTTGCTGCAGCCAATTCATGACGACCTGGATCGTAATTCCACCAGAAGAACCAAACCCATCAGGATGACACTGCAACCCACCATAGCTGCGGGGATGATTGAATTGTTGCCCGTACTTCGTTGGACGCGTTTTTGTTGGCCCACACAACGCTAACGGTTCGCATTACTGACATCGCGATGCCACCAATCAGCAATATGGAATTTGCATGCAGTCGCCCGAAAGCCTCGTCTGCACCGTTCACCAGATAGGTGCATACCAGAATATGAACCAGTACCCGATGGAGACCTTGTTTTAAAGTGTGCATGGCTACCGAAAGCAATTCGCCCGGTTGTGCGCGTTCAAAGTTTGTTTCTGGAAACCGCATTGACACTGCCGCGCCAAGGCACCACATGCCTATACCCGCAGAAACAATCGCCGTGGAAAGGTTAGTCATCCATGCAACATCAGCACCGGAAGAGAACGTCCAGGATAGCCCCCAGATCATTTGAGTGAACACTAATGCAGGAAAAGAAAGAACCAGGCCCGTGCTGAATATACCCAGTCCCATGAGTGCATGTGCAAGAACGAGAGACCACCTCCGACTGTAAGCGTCTGCGAAGACGCCAGCCGGAACCTCGGCTGCAATAACCGTGAGCCCCTGGGCTGTGCCTAAGATCAGCAATTCAAGAGGTGAAAGCGACGCCTCCACATCTAAATCAAGCCTTGTGGAAGTTATATGGTGCCCGGAGCCGGACTCGAACCGGCACGGAGTTGCCTCCGAGGGATTTTAAGTCCCTTGTGTCTACCAATTTCACCACCCGGGCTTCGGGGATGTCAGTGGTGCCCAGGGTCGGACTCGAACCGACACGATATCTCTATCACTGGTACCTAAAACCAGCGTGTCTACCAATTTCACCACCTGGGCACGCGAGGCGCGAATGTTACGGTGCCGGCGTCTCACCCGCAAGCTGTGCGGGCCGTTCCAACAGCATAAAAGTTGTTGTTCAGGTCTTAGCACTAGTTGGGTGACGCACATCTTTGCCCAGGACCTGGAAAATGACGTACTCAGCCATATTTTTTGCGTGGTCACCGATGCGTTCCAGCGAACGAGCCACCCAGATTGTACTCAGCAGGTGCGGTATGTTTGCAGTATCTTTCTGCATCTGGCGCGTGCATTGAGCAACAATGGCGTCGTAAATCTCATCCACGTCGTCATCAGAGCGAATCACCTGCTGCGCAACGTCTTCGTTGACCCTGGCAAAAGCATCAAGGGTTTCGGTCAGCATGATGTTGACTTTGTCATGCATCGAGCGCAAATCGCCATATTGATGTGTCGGAATTTCCATGCTGGCAATCTGGATCGACATTTTTGCAATCCTATTGGCTTCATCCCCGATCCGTTCCAGGTCAGTAATGGCTTTCATCACACCCACAATATTGCGTAAATCGCCTGCTGCGGGCTGGCGCCTTGCGATGATACCCACACACTGATCATCCAGACGCAGTTCCATGCGATTTAATCTCTTCTCGTTCACACGCACATCTTCTGCCAGGGACAGATCGTGAGTGAAATATGCCAGGCAGGCGTCTTTGACCTGTTGCTCTACCAAACCACCCATCTCCATCAGCTGGTCGCGGATGCCGCCCAGCTCAAGATCGTACTGCTCTGAGATGTGTCTGCTCATTTGTTTGCCTCAGTTACCGCGTTTGTAGTGCGACTACCCATAACGCCCGGTAATATAGTCTTCAGTGCTTTTTTCTTTTGGAAAGCGAAAAATTGTGTCGGTGTCACCATATTCGACCAGTTCGCCAAGGTTCAGGAAGGCTGTGAAATCTGACACCCGGGCGGCCTGTTGCATATTGTGGGTCACAATCACAATCGTGTAGTCATCTTTAAGCTGGTGGATGAGTTCTTCGATTTTCAAAGTGGAAATAGGGTCCAGCGCCGAAGCTGGTTCATCAAGTAAAAGCACAGAGGGTTTGACCGCGATGGCGCGAGCAATTACCAGCCGCTGTTGCTGGCCGCCGGAAAGGCTCAACGCAGACTCATGCAGCCGGTCACGTACTTCCTCCCAGAGCGCTGCGCTGCGTAGTGCCCATTCCACGCTCTGATCCAGTACAGCGGTAGATTTCTCACCCTGTATTTTCAAGCCGTAGGCAACGTTTTCATAGACGGATTTGGGAAAAGGGTTGGGGCGTTGGAAAACCATGCCTACGCGCCGGCGAAGCTCTGCAACATCCACTCTGGGGTCATAGATGTTTTCGCCTTCAAGTTCGATGCTGCCTTCAATCATTGCGCCAGTGATCAGATCATTCATGCGATTGAAACAACGTAACAGAGTTGATTTGCCGCAGCCTGAAGGGCCGATAAAGGCGGTGACCTTCTGCGCGGGTATATCAACGTTGATGTTTTTCAACGCCAGACTGTTGTCATACTGCATGCTCAGATTTTTTACGCTGAGACTGATATTGGTATCACTTTGCGTATCTGAGTGTGCAGCGGGATCGTTTGCGGTCATGTTGTTCTACTCGTAGCTGCGATATCGCTTCTCCAAGCGATGCCGCAGGGTTATGGCTGCCAGATTCAAGCCAACGATAATGCTGATTAACAGCAGGGCGGTAGCGTACACCAGTGGTCGAGCAGCTTCGACATTAGGGCTCTGGAAACCCACATCGTAAATGTGAAAACCCAGGTGCATGAATTTACGATCCAGATGCAGAAAGGGAAATTCTCCATCAATTGGCAATGCGGGTGCCAGCTTAACAACACCAACCAGCATCAGTGGGGCGACTTCGCCTGCGGCACGCGCCACCGCGAGAATAACCCCAGTCAGAACTGCAGGAGTAGCCATGGGCAATACAACCTGTATTAACGTTTCGGCGCGGGTTGCACCGAGTGCCAGGCTGCCTTCGCGCAGGCTTCGGGGTATGCGGGCGAGCCCTTCTTCTGTCGACACGATGACGACCGGTACCGTCAGCAGTGCAAGCGTCAGAGACGCCCAGAACAGTCCCGGCGTGCCAAAGGTTGGAGCGGGAAGCGCATCGGCATAAAACAACTGATCAATGTTGCCGCCGAGGAAGTAGACAAAAAACCCCAGACCAAAAACGCCGTAGACAATCGAGGGCACGCCGGCCAGGTTGCTTACCGCGATGCGCAACATGCGCACGAGGGTTGTCTGGCTGGCGTATTCGTGTAAGTAGATTGCGGTAACCACGCCGATTGGGGTAACCACCACCGACATTAACAGAACCATCAACACGGTGCCGAAAATCGCCGGGAAAACACCGCCTTCAGTATTTGCTTCACGTGGGTTGTCGCTGAGAAACCGGCCGATATTGGCCAGAAAAGTACCCACCTTTTCCAACCCACCCATGTTGTTGGGATAGGTCACGTAGAGGGTGTCAGCCAGTTCAATCAGTCTGGCTGCATTGCTTTGTATCTCAAGTAGCAGGGCGCTGCCTTCAAGATTTTTCAGCAGACCGCTGAGGATCTGCTCCTGCTCCAGGTAAGTTTGCAGCAACACAGCTTCCTGGCTCGCCAGCTGTTGCAGACGAGCTTCGGCATCTGCGGGCGGATCCAGATTCAGCGCGCGTTGCTGCAGGCGAATGGTTTTCAATTCCGCGTTGATCTGATTGATGGTGCCGTGCTCAAGGCTGGCGATGGCTTCTCGATTACTATTGAGACGTGCCAGCGTGTTCTGTAGCAGGGGGTTGAGCTCAACATCATTGACAATTCGTTTACTGCCATCTGCGTTGTCGAAGCGTAGTTCGATAATGCGCCCGAATGCGGGCCCCCATTCTATACGCTCAACTTTGGCAAGTTCAGCGGGGGTTTCGATGAGAGTGACGTCATGGGCATATACCCAACGAAAGTCCGGTGGGTTGGTGCGTCTATTGCCGGTGTTGAACAGCCAGCGCTCAACTACCTGGGCATCGTCGGTCAGGCGCGATGCGTCACCACCAGACTCAATGTACTGAATCCGCGATAGCGTGTTGATGTCAACCCGTTCACCGATCAGCTTTTCTGTTTGTCCTGCTGCATTGGTATATTCAACGGCATAAATCGGGGTGGGCCAGAAGTGGATAAGACCATTGCGCATGATTAACAGAACAATAAACACAACGGCACATAAACTCAGAGCAAGGGCGCCGGCATTCAGCCAGATCCAGACTTCGTTACGGTCCAGTCGATTGCGGTTGGTTTTGTTAAGCAGATCTGCCATTACAGGTTGCCGTAGTGGCTGCGTAGCCGTTCACGAACAATCTCCGCAATCGTGTTGAAGAAAAAGGTGATCATGAACAGTACAAAGGCAGTCAGGAACAAAATCCGGTAATGGGAACTGTTGACTTCGGTTTCCGGTAATTCCACCGCGATATTGGCTGCAAGGGTACGCATACCCTCAAACACGTTGAAGTCCATGATCGGGGTGTTGCCGGTGGCCATCAGCACAATCATGGTCTCACCCACTGCACGGCCCACGCCAATCATGACCGCTGAGAATATGCCGGGTGCTGCGGTCAGCAGAACAACCTGGCTCAAGGTCTGCCAGGGTGTTGCGCCCAGTGCCAGGGAGCCGTTAACCAGGTGTTGGGGTACACCGTGGATCGCATCTTCGGCGATGGAAAAAATGGGTGGGATGACTGCTAATCCCATCATCATGCCCACCACCAGTGCGTTCCTTTGAGCATAGTCAAGGCCCGCAACCTCCCGCAGCCAGGTGCGGCTGTCTCCGCCGAACCATGCGTTTTCAAACCATGGTCCGATCTGAAAACCGAGGATGATGGCTGCAATGATTGCGGGCACCACCAGCAGGGCATAACCGCCAGCGACGCGCTCTCGTTTTGAATTGGGCAGGACGGACCATAACAGGGCACATGCCACAAGCGCGCAGGGCACCATAACAAATGCCGACAGGACGCTGGCCAGCTCCTGCTCAACGATAGGTGCAAGCCATAACCCACCAATAAAACCCAGGATGACCGTAGGCAATGCAGCCATGACTTCGATACCGGGTTTAACCCAGGTTCTGATATGGGCTGGCATGAAGTAAGCGGTATAAATGGCTCCCATAACCGCCAGCGGCAGGGCAAACAGAAGGGCGTAGAAAGCGGCTTTCAAAGTGCCAAACACCAGCGGTACCAGCGAGAACTTGGGCTCAAAATCATTGTCTGCAGCTGATGACTGCCAGCTGTACACAGGCTCGCTGTAGCCTTCGTACCAGACCTCGTTCCACAATGCGGAAAAGGATAACTCCGGGTGCGGATTATCTAACTGGAACAGGTGTAAACGACTGTTGTCAGCAGTGACAAACTGATCTGCCCGAGGAGAGATCGCGTTGACATGAGGTGTCGTTTGATCCGCTGCAAACTGAGTTTGTGTGTTTCCCGATGTGGGGTAAATCAGATGCAGGTAGCCATCAACGGTGGCGGCAAGAATACCTTTGCGCCGAGGCTCGCTGACCAGCGTGTGGATCGCTGAGCCCAGCTCAAAATTTCGAATGGGTTGCATGCGAAAGCCGAGATCGTCGCGTACCACAGTCCATTGCGTGATCACGCCGCGGTCGTCTGCTGCAAGAATAGATTGACGTCCAAGTAGTGCGACAGTTGCCGTCAAGCTGCGGGTAGCAGAGGCCAGCTGGGTGTGGAACAACTCGCGCATGCGGTTGGGATCAGTGATGTCGTAGACGTGCAGGCTGTTGTCGATATCCTGCAGGTATACCCATTCATTGCGCGGGCCGAGAATGATTTTCTCAATACTGTTATCCACTGTCAGATTGGCCTGGGCAGCGTTCAGTAGCGGCAAACCGAGTTCCGCGTTGTCATAACGCAGCATCGACATCTGTGTGTCGTTCATGCTGGCGATCACCAGGCTGTCATTTGCCAGGTGCACGTCAAAAGAGTCGGTTTTACCGAGAGAAATAAACTGGTTGGAAAAAGCAGCCTCAAGGCGCGGTGTTACGCTGCGAACACCTGCCCGTATGGCCACGTCATAGCTGGCCCGCACCAGCCACAATCGCTGTTTCTCATCGAGAACGGCATAGATATCCAATGTTGGATAGACGCGCTGAGCCTGCGTGACCTTAAAGCCAAGGTCATAAGCAACTAATGGCGCGCCGCTGTCTACCGCCACAAACTCAGTAATACCATCCGCAGCGACACGCATGAGAACATCACCGGCTTCATTGAAATCCACCAGACGAGCTTGCCGATCGACCAGTGCGATCTGCCCGTTATCACTAATGCCTGCTGGTGCAAAGGCGGGCGCTACAGTCCACAACAGGTACAGAAAAATCAACACAATGGCGGCCAGTACTGTTGAACCACCCATGGTCACCAGGATGCGTAACGTCCGATCAAACAGGGTGCGGCGCGATGCTTTCCCGCTATCGAGCAGACTTGTGTTGAAGTTTGTCGCAACAGGGCTTTCGTGAGAGGTAGGCTCTAATGCCATCAGTTGAGCTTCTGCAGTTCGCGATGCGCAATTTGCGCTGACACAGGTATGTAACCATCCTTTTCAACAATGGCCTGTCCTTGAGACGACAGCACCATGCGGATGAACTCCTGTTCAACCGGCAGCAAAGGCTGGTTGGGTGGCTTGTTTACATAGATATAAAAATAGCGCGACAACGGGTAGCTGCCGTCCGCTGCAGTTTGAGTCGTAGCAGGGATGGGGAAGTTACCTCGACGGGCAATCGGCACAGATTTTATTCCGGAGGTTTTGTAGCCGATACCCGAATAGCCGATGCCATTGAGGGAAGAAGCTACGGCCTGGACTACAGAAGCTGAGCCGGGTTGTTCGTTGAGAGAGTTTTTGTAGTCACCTGCACACAGCGCAACGCTTTTGAAGTAGCCGTAAGTGCCGGATACTGAATTACGTCCGTAGATCTGAATCGGGCGCTCCCGCCAACCACCAGACAATCCCAGGTCACCCCAGAAACGAATGTCGCTGCGACCACCACACCTTCGTGTTACAGAGAACGTTGCATCTATCTGTTCAATAGACATCGCCTGCAGAGGATTGTCTTTATGTACATAAACCGCAACAGCATCGATAGCGACTCTGATCGCGGTAGGTTTGTAACCGTAGCGTTGTTGGAAGGCTTCCAGTTCATTGTCTTTGAAAGCCCGACTCATCGGTCCGAGGTTGGCGGTGCCCTCTGTCAGAGCTGGTGGCGCCGTGGATGAGCCTGCGGCCTGAACCTGAATATTCACGCTGGGGTACTCGCGCTTGAACGCATCACTCCAGAGTGTCATAAGATTCGCCAGGGTATCGGAACCCGCACTGCTGATGTTACCTGAAAGACCGGTTATTCTCTGATAGCTCTGCAGCTGTGTTTGTCTGTTGGTTTGTTGTGCCTGGCTGAGCGCGAGTGGAATGGGTTCGATTTCCGTCACGGGCAGGCCGCGTACGGCTGTCTCTTCTGCGGGTGGTTTGTCACATGCAACCAGCGTCAGGATCAGCCAGATCAGGATGTTCTGTCGGCGCATAATCCACGCACACCGTGATTTACGCATTGAGACTTGCAGGCGCGTTTGCCTGTGCAGGCTCAGCGATGGCGAAGTTGCAGAAAAACTCACTGCCCTGACCCACAGTGCTTTTCACAAAAAGTTCGGAGTGGTGACGGCGTAACACATGTTTGACGATAGCCAGACCCAGACCGGTACCCCCACGTGTGCGTGCATCTGCCATGTCCACGCGATAGAAGCGCTCAGTGATCCGATTAAGGTGCTCAGGGGCAATACCTACGCCCTGGTCAACCACACAAAGCTGGGCTTTACCGTCAACTTCCTGCCAGCTGATTGTCACTGGTTTACCTTCCTGGCTGTAACGCAGGGCGTTGCTTAACAGATTTACACAAACAGAATAGAGCTCGGTTTCGATACCTTTGATACGGGCCTGTGTAGTTATCTTCACACTGATCTGGTCAGGCGACTGTGCAAGGCCGCGTACTTCATTAACGGCATTGCTGATCACTGTTGTCATGGCAACGGGGTCCAGCTGCGCAGGAACCGGCGTAGATTCCAGGCGTGTCAGCAGCAGCAGGTCGTCGACCAGTGATCGTATCCGGGCTAACGGCGACGTCAGCTTATCGATCAGGCTTAAGCGCAGATCGTCCGGCTGTTCTTTGTCGGCAATGGTTTCCAGATAACCGGCCACCACAGTCAAGGGTGTGCGCAACTCATGAGAAACGTTTGCGATGAAGTTCTGGCGCATGGTCAGCAGTCGATTGAGTTCTGTATTATCGCGTACCAGCACCACAAACCGGTCCTGCTCCACGGGAAAGCTGCGTGCCTCCAGATTTCTGTCCTGATCAAAGGGCGACGTGAATTCCAGCAGGCTTTCGCTTGCGCCGGACTTCAAAAAGGCAATGAAATCCGGGCTGCGTACCACGGATGCGAGCCCAATGCCGCGGTCACTGTCTTTCAGGTAAAGCAGATTGCGCGCAGCGATGTTAAAGCCTTCGATCTCTCCCGCTTTGTTGAGGATAATCACCGCATCGGGAATCACCTGGACCAATGCCATCACTTCACGCAGACGCGTCATGAACAGCCTCGAGCGGGAGCGCTCCTGCTGCAGGGATCGAAACGGTGAGTTAGCCAGTTTGAACCACCCTCGTGAGGTGTTAGGCGGCGTGCGCAGAGGGCGCTTTGCCCAGCCCCGGATTTTTCTGTACTCACGCCACTGCAGCACATACCACGTCACGGAACCTGCAAACAAGGCCCAGCCGTAAGCGTCTACGATACTGCCGAGAGCAAGCGCAAGCAGTAGCAGAACTGCCGCGCTGATCACTTCACGATTCAATACCCTGGTCCATGCTGCATATGTTGGTCAGTGTGTGATCAAACTTCCATGGGCTTAAGCAGCTTAGGCCATGTTTCCATCGACTGGGCCATGGCTTCACCCATTTCCTCGACAGTCCACGGTGTATCCAGCGCGTCCTTTTCAGCAACAACGTCTACCTGCCACGACAGCAGGGAAGTGCGATTGCCGCTGACACAGAACTGACGGCCGGTGACTTTGGCAGCATCATTGGTACATAGCCAGACAACTGTGGGTGAGACTTTCTCCGGCGCAAGCCGTTCTCCAAGATCCGGTACATCGGGCATAATGTCTTCAGTCATGCGGGAAAGTGCTGCCGGAGCGAGCACGTTCACAGTGATGCCGTATTTCATGCCTTCAAGTGCCAGCACCCGCATGAAACCTGCAATGCCTGCTTTGGCAGCGCCATAGTTTGCCTGTCCGAAGTTGCCAATCAGTCCGGAGGTGGAACTGGTCATCACAATTCGCCCGCCTTCGCCCTGGTCTAACATTTGCTGCCACGCATGTTTGGTGACCAGGTAGGTACCGCGCAGGTGGACATCAATGACAATATCCCATTCATCATCGCTCATGTTCTTGAATGATTTGTCGCGCAGAATGCCGGCATTGTTGATCAATATGTCCAGGCGACCAAAGTTGTCTACGGCGGTTTTAACCATGCCTGCGGCGTCGGCGTCATCAGTCACAGACCCGTAGTGTGCAACCGCAGACCCGCCTGCTGCATTAATTTCGTCAACAACTCCGTCTGCCATACTGGTGCCGCCGCCGGCGCCGTGGCGATCGCCACCCAGGTCGTTAACTACAACCTGAGCGCCTTCCTGTGCCAGTAATAATGCGTGGGCTCTGCCAAGTCCGCCGCCTGCACCGGTTACGATGGCAACTTTTCCGTCTAATTGTCCCATGACTTCTCTCTCCTAGTGGCTGGTTAGTATGATCGAGGCATGTCCAGAACATGCTCGGCAATGTAGCTCAACACAAGATTGGTTGAGATCGGCGCAATCTGATAAAGCCGCGTTTCACGGAATTTGCGCTCGATATGATATTCCTTAGCAAAAGCGAATCCGCCATGGGTCTGCATACAGACATCTGCTGCTTGCCAGGAGGCTTCTGAGGCGAGCATTTTCGCCATATTAGCCTCAGCGCCGCAAGGCAGGTTTGCATCAAAACGTTTTGCCGCCTTTTCAACCATCAATGCGGCAGCTTCGACCTGTGTATATGCACGTGCAATCGGAAACTGTACACCCTGATTTTTTCCGATTGGACGCCCGAACACTTCGCGGTTACTGGCGTATTGACTTGCTTTATCGATGAAGTAGCGTCCGTCACCGACACACTCTGCACCGATCAACACCCGTTCGGCGTTCATACCATCAAGAATGACTTTGAAGCCCGCGTCCAGTTCACCAAGCAGATTTTCTGCAGGGATGCGCAGATCATCAAAAAACAGCTCACACGAATGGTGATTGATCATGCTCTCTATCGGGTGAATGGTCAGGCCGTTGCCGATGGCCTGGCGTACATCGATGATGAAGGTTGAAAGTCCTCTGCTTTTGCTCGTTTGTTGCGCTGCCGGACTGGTGCGCGCCAGCAGCAGCATGAGATCTGTGTGTTCGATGCGACTGATCCAGACCTTCTGACCATTGATGACAAATTCATCCCCGTCTCGACGGGCAGTAGTCGTGAGCTGGGTGGTGTCGCTGCCGGTGCCGGGTTCAGTGACACCAAAACTCTGCAACCGCAGCTCACCTTTTGCGATTTTTGGCAGGTAATACTGCTTCTGCTGTTCACTACCGTGGCGCAACACAGACCCCATGACATACATCTGCGCATGGCAGACACCAGCATGGGCGCCGGAGCGACAGACTTCTTCCATGACGGCGGCGGCCTCCAGCAGGCCTAGACCGGACCCACCATATTGTGCAGGGATCAGCACGCTGAGAAATCCCGCGCGGGTAAGTTCATCAACAAAGTCTGCCGGGTAACCCTGCTCGCGGTCCATCTGCAGCCAGTACTCTTCGTTATAGCGGGCGCACAAGCTTCGGACAGCGCTTCTGATGGCGTCCAGATCGCTCTGGTTGTCATCTTGCGCTGCTCGGTTTCGATCCTGGGATTCTGATTCCATTTAAGCGTCATTTACGGGTGGCGGCGCCATTGTATAACCTCCAGGCAATAAACGCAGTCCGCAGCGCTTGACCACTGCTCCAGCTAATGGGACGATCTCAGGCTTTGCAGTTGTCAGACAAGACAATCCAGCGGAAAAAGCATTTCAGTTTTTTGGGGAGAGGGTGATGCGTCTAAATTTAAAAGTGTTTGGGATGAGTTGGGCCTTGGCGTTGGCGCTGGTAACAGCAAGCGTTCAGGCAGAGACTTATAAGGCGCCGCGTGGTCCGGATGGTAAACACCCCGACTTGAACGGCATCTGGCAGGCGCTTAACACAGCGAACTACAACCTTGAGATGCACACGGCCAGCCACTCGTTGCAGATGCGTGAAGGACCAATGGGTCCCTTACCTGCAGTTAAAACACTGTATCTGGGTGCGGTTGGCGCGGTTCCGCCAGGTTTAGGTGTTGTGGTTGGGGGTAAAATTCCTTATAAGCCTGAAGCGCTGGCGATCCGCGATGAAAACAAAGCGAACTGGATTGATCGGGATCTTGAGATCAAATGTTTCCTGCCTGGTGTGCCTCGGGCGACCTACATGCCACAGCCGTTCCAGATTTTTCAGAGTGAAGATTCCGTATTTATTGCTTACCAGTATGCGGGCGCTACGCGGGAAATTTATATGGAAGACCCAGGCGAAGCTCCGGTAGACAGCTGGATGGGTTGGTCTCATGGCACCTGGGAGGGTGATACCCTGGTTGTGAAAGTCACCGGTCAGCTGGACAGCACCTGGTTTGATCGCTCAGGCAATCACCACAGCGCCTTCATGACCGTGACAGAGCGGTACACACCAATGTCAGATAACCATCTGATGTATGAAGCGACCATTGACGATCCGGTAACCTTCACTGAGCCGTGGACAATCCGCATGCCGTTGTATCGTCGTATGGAACCCAATGCACAGCTGCTGGAATTCCGCTGCGTCGAATTTGTTGAAGAACTGATGTACGGCGAATGGCGTCGCGAACCGCTGCCACGATAAACATTTGCTGCCCTAAGCAGGTGTTGCGTATGCAAAGAATCAAGGCTCTATTGTTCAACGGCGCACCGCTGCGCGCCGTTGTACTGTTACCTTTTTGGTTTTTGTTGCTCGGTTTCAACGCCCAGGCCAGCGAGCTGCCTCGCACGGCAGAGGGTAAGCCAGACTTAACCGGGACCTATAACGTGGCTACTTTGACGCCGTTACAGCGTCCGGTGGAGTTTGGCAACAAACTGCTGATGACCCGCGAAGAAGCTGACGCGATTGCAGCAGAAGTTGCTGCAGTAAAAGCTGCGGATAACGAGCTCAGTGACCCTGATCGCGAAGCGCCCCCTGCGGGTGGTGATGGTTCAGCTGGCGCGGCTGGAAATGTAGGCGGGTACAACACCTTCTGGATCGACAATGGCGATTCCGCCGTGGAGGTGGATGGTAAATTTCGTACTTCAATCATCACTTACCCGGAAAACGGACGCCGTCCGGAGATGACGCCAGCCAACCGAAAACGCATGGCACAATATTATCGCCTGTTCGGCCAGAACACCGGCACCGCCTGGTGGCTGGGTCAACCTGGACCAGGTCCCTACGATCATATGGAAATGCGCCCTAATGGTGAACGCTGCCTGTTGAGCTTTGGCTCTACCAGTGGTCCGCCGATGCTTCCAGCGTTGTACAACAACATGAAGCGCATTGTGCAAACTGATGAGCACGTCATGATTCTGGCTGAAATGATTCACGATGCCCGGATCATTCGCCTGAACAGCAAACATACGCCGGAACACATCCGCAGCTGGATGGGTGACTCAATCGGTCACTGGGAAGGGGACACCCTGGTGGTGGATACGCGGAACTTCCGCGAGCGACCTGCGCTGTCCGGAGCGACACAGGATCTGCATGTGGTTGAACGATTTACCCTGCAGCCCGACGGTAACCTGCACTACGAATTTACCGTAGATGATCCCAGTGCCTGGCAGGAACCCTGGTCAGGTGAATACCCCTGGCCGGCGTCAAATGACAAAGTTTACGAGTATGCCTGCCACGAAGGTAACTATGCGTTGGGTAACATCATGCGGGGCGCACGCGTCCTGGAGCAGGATGTCGAAAGTGCACAGACCAGTAGTGGTGGATAATTGCAACCTTCAACCCGAAGGATTGTTTGAGTATGATGAGGGTATGCAAAGCGTTCCTCAAAGCAAGGAAGGAGTATTGAAAGTGTTTTCAATTAAACAAGTAGTCGCAGTCGCTGGCCTGGCCGGCCTGATGCTCAGTTCAACCCAATCGTGGTCACACCACGCCTTTGGTGCTGAATTTGATCCTAACAGACCATTGGTTCTGCGCGGCCCTGTGACGAAGGTGGAATGGGTTAACCCCCATGCCTGGATACACATGGAGCACACCACTGAATCCGGTGAAAAGCAAAGCTGGATGGTGGAGGGTGGTACACCTAACACGCTGCTGCGTCGAGGTCTGAGTCGCAAGTCGCTGATGCCCGGCACAGTGATTGTGGTTGACGGATATCAGTCGAAAGACCGTTCCCAGCGAGCCAATGGCCGTGACGTGACCTTCGAAGATGGCAGCAAAATCTTCATGGGTTCTTCAGGCACCGGCGCGCCAAAAGATGGTCGGGATGCATCCGAACGTTAAACTCTGGGTTTAATGTCTAAGAAAAAGCCGGGTTAACCCCGGCTTTTTTGTGCGTGATACCTGAAAGAACTTACAGGTGTTCAGCCGTCTGCAGTCTCTTCTGATCTCGTCAGGTCTGCCACCGCTGCAAGCATATCGTCGATGCTGAACGGCTTCTGCAGGTAGCGGTTCACTCCCAGTTTTGTCAGGGCTTTGCTGTCTGTACTCTGTGTGTAGGCAGTGATGTAGATAACCGGCAACTCACTGTTAAAGGTGCGCAATTTCTGGATCAGCTCAACGCCGGTAATCAGCGGCATGGAACCGTCTGTGAGCAGCAGGGCCACATCGTCGATATTGCGTTCCAGGTAATCTAATGCCTGGGGACTTTCAGTGAAGACCAGGGTTGGATAGCCTTTATCGCGCAGCACTTCGCCGATGAAATTGGCGACAGACACTTCATCATCTACCACCACAATGCGGCCACTCATCTGCGGTGCCGGTACCTGCAGCAGTTGCTCCTGCGCAGCATCCACAGTAGCAGTCGGCAGGTAGATGCCAAAACTTGTACCTTTACCCGCAGTGCTTTCGACAGTGAGATGTCCGTGGTGTTCGTGTACCAGGTTGTTAATCATCCACAAGCCGAAACCCGTGCCTTGCCCCGGCTCTCGGGTGGTGAAATACATTTCGAAAACTTTTGCCATCAGTTCTTCGGAGATGCCATGGCCATCGTCTGTGACACGAATAACAACGTTACCCGGGGAGATCGGCTCGCCGCAGGTGTGGCAGAGTGCAGGCCGGGTTTCCTCAAAAACGTTAATTGCAATTCGCCCGTTGCCGTTGATGGCATCTCTGGCATTAATGAGGAGATTGATGACCACCTGCTGAATCTGCACAGGATCAACGATAACTGCCGGCAAAGGGTCTGCAAACTCGGTGTCGATGGTAATCGAAGCGGGAATCGCAGCACGCAACATGCGTGAGACATCGGAGATGGTTTCGCGGATATCAACTGGGTGCGCTTCTCCGCGTTGCGCCCGGGTGAAGGTTAACATCTGAGAAATCAGGTCCCGTGCACGATGACCGGCGGTTACCACTTCTCCCAGATATTGATCCACCTGATCTTCAGTCAGGCGTGCGCGGGCATTCATGATGAGTTCAGCGTAGCCGATGATGCTGGCGAGGATATTATTAAAATCATGCGCAATGCCGCCAGCAACCTGGCCGATGGCCTCCATGCGACCCGCCTGCTGCATCTGTTCCTGCAGGGTCAGACGATCCTGCTCAGCGCGACGTTCGTGGGTACGGTCGCGCAGGGTTGCAATCATGCACTGCTCACCTTCAAGCTCCAGCTGGCGGGCGCGTACCTCGAAGAAGCGTGCCTCGCCTTGCACATCGCGCTCAAAAATCCAGTCGAAGTGTTCGGGGTTGGCAGCAAGACCGAGAATGAAATCACTGCGTGATTGCTGCTCTGTCCATAGAAAACTGTCATAGCGATCATCGGTAACACCCATCACCGCACAGATATTCTCAAAGTTTGGATTGCGCTCAATGATCAGGCCATCTTCGATACGGGCAATAAAAACAGCGTCCGGGCTGTCGACAAACAGACTGTGAAATTTCCGTTGGCTCTGATGCAGTGCCTGGCGGGTACGTCGGGTTTCCGTGACGTCACGGATCACGCCATAGGTGCCGATAAACTTACCCGGTGAATCAGCTGAACCACCGTCGTAAAGGCCTATCGCTGACAGTTCAAGGGTATGCTGGTTGCCAACGCTTGAAGTGTAAGTGAACTCTTCGCCAACCGTCGCACGTATGCCGGTTCGACGTTCGTTGAAGTGGTGCTGCAGCTGATCAACCAGATGCGCTCTGCCGACAAACAGATGTTGCCAGTCCGTCTGCGTGAGGCTGTTGTAATCCGCATCAAAAACGCCATCGAGCTGGTGATTCAGGTATCTGAACTGCCCTTTTTCATCGAGCATGTAGATGAGGTCTGGAGAGGCATTCAGCAGGAACTGATACAGCCGTGCATTGCTGGCTGCTTCCAGCTGCATGCTTTTGTTTTCCTGTTCCAGCTGAAAGGCTGACAAGGCGTTGGCAACACTGGTGACCAGTTCGGGTACCTGAAACGGCTTGCGCAGATAATCGTAGGCGCCGAGTTTCAGAATCGGGGCAATGGTTGAGAGTTCGCTCTCGCCTGAGAGCACAACAGTCTTGACCGCTAAACCCTGGGTTTTGATAGCGTGTAGAACATCAACACCCATCAGATCCGGAATATGCAGATCTAAAATGAGCACCTGATAAGGATTGCCTTCAGCATGAGCGTTGCGCAGTCGCGCGAGCCCGTCCTGCCCGGTGGTGGCGACGTCAGCTGGGTAATTGTGGGCCGCCAGAACGTCCCTTACACTGCGGCCGTGAACAACATCGTCATCGACTATGAGTATGTGCAGCGTGAACCTCGCTGGTAACACATTTCTTGAAAGGCTAAGCATACTCGTAATGCCCTGGGTTTGGGAGTCTTGCTGGGCGTCGTCTGTCCGTTTTGGAAAGAGGAGAACGAAGCCATCGAACAAATAGCAACCGCGCTGGCTACCTGGCTGCACCAGCTGCATCCCGGCTGGCTGATTTTCTCCGGATTACTGGTGGGAGCGCTGTCTGCATATCTGTTTGCGCGGCGTAGATTTGATCACCTGCACCATGCAGCGCTGGCTGATATGAGCGCGCTGGAGGCTGCAACTGATGCACAGAACGCCGCCTACCAGGAGCAATTGCAATCTTATCGTGAGCAGATGGATACGTTACGGCAACAGTTCAGTGACGCTCAGACAGCTGCGGCTACCGCAGCGGTGCGTCTGGATGAAACCAGCAAACACTTCAACGAGCGCGAACAGTTATTAAAGCAGAACAGCCTGCAGCTGCAGCAGGAATTTGAACGTCTTGCGACAAAGGTTTTTGCCACCCAGGAAGCCAGACAGACCTCTTCGCTGGTGCAGGTCATGGGTCCGCTGCGCGAACAGCTGGGTGAATTCAAGGCGCGGGTTGAAGAGGTCTACCATGCTGACATCAAAGAGCGGGCTACGTTACTGGGTGAAGTGAAAAATCTGCAACAAGCCAGTGAACGGATAAACGCTGAAGCCGAAAACCTGACCGCCGCGCTGAAGGGTGATAAGAAGCTGCAGGGTAACTGGGGCGAGCTGGTGCTTGAACGGGTGTTGGAGAACTCCGGGCTGCGCAGAGACCATGAATATTTTGTGCAGAGCAGCGAACGCAACCAGGCAGGCGACCTGAAACGTCCCGATGTCGTTGTCAGGCTGCCGGAGCAAAGGGATGTGGTCGTGGATGCGAAAGTCAGCCTGAACGCCTATGAGCAGGCACACACAGAAACGGATGATCAGAATCGCGATCGGTTTTTGAAAACCCATGCGAACAATCTGCGCAGCCATGTGAAGCGTTTATCGGAACAGGACTACGACCAGCTGCCTAACGTGCGCTCACTGGATTTTGTGTTGTTGTTTGTGCCGATTGAGTCTGCCTTTGCCAGTGCCATGAAAACTGACGAGAATCTGTTTAATGATGCGTTTAATCAACGCATAGTCATTGTCAGCCCAACCACGCTGATGATGACCCTGCGTATCATCAATAACGTCTGGCGGGTTGAAAAACAGGGTGACAATGCCCAGGAGATTGCCCAGCGAGCCGGTGCACTCTATGACAAGTTGCGGCTGCTGGTTGACGACCTGGAGGCGCTTGGGCGGCAGCTGCAAACTGTGGAGCGTACCTTTGATGTGATGCAGAACCGGCTGGTATCCGGCAAAGGTAATCTGGTGCGTCAGGTTGAGCAGCTGCGCGAATTAGGCGCGGTGGTGAAGAAACCGATTTCTGCCAAGTTGCTTGATTCAATTCCTGAGGAAGAATGAGGCACGGTTCTCACTATTATCGCTCCGCGGGCGCATGAAACGTCTTAAAGGTCACAGAACACATCTGCAAGACACGGTAAATTTACTTCCGTTGTAGAAATGGATTGCGAGAGGAAAGTCTATGCTGGTGTTAACCAGACGAGCCGGCGAATCGATCATGATCGATAACGAAATCGAGCTTAAAGTTTTAAAGATTCGCGGTAGCCAGGTGCATTTGGGGATAGATGCGCCAAAGAAGTCGACTGTGCATCGCAAGGAAGTATGGTTGCGTATTCACGGTGAACCCCAGGCGGCGTCCGCGGCAAAAGCCTAACCCATCCCCTCCTTTTTGAAGCCGGGTTCAATCGGTTTCAATTTAAAAATAATTCAGACAGATAATGCCTCGGCGATAAACGCCGGGGTTTCGCATATGGCGTACGGGTGAATATGATATTCATCCAGCGCCTGGCGATAGACCCGAATACCTTCGGTCTGTTCTCTGGCCATCTGTTGCGCACTCGCCTTTATGAACACGCTGTCGATGGACTCAAAGATCGGATTGAACGGCTGCAACTGGCCAAAGCTGCAGCGCGTTAACCACTGTCCTCGATGGAGTTCGTCAACATCAATGTCTTCGATGGTGCTCCAGTGGCTGAAGTGGGCGTGACTGTCCGGACTTTTACTGGCAAACAGTATTGGCAGAAGCTGGTTCTGCTGCGCGGCTTTCTGCAGGATCTCTAGGGCGATCAGCCAGGGAGATTCATCGGTGTAGCTGCCACTGCCACTCCCTTCAAGCATGGCTTCAATCGCTTTGTCGGTGACAATAGTGGCGATACAGAAAGGATGGCTTGCAGATCTGTCCAAGGAGTGATTTCCTAACTCAACTTTGTAAAGAAACTACGCTCACGCCATGGATGTCGCGAAGTCAGTGCCAGCGGCTATGTTAACGCCCGACAGGCCGCCTCCGGAAGACTATTACCAAAACAATTGCCGCGTCCTGATCAATTTTGTTCTGCAGCGCTATGCGCACCTGTTGAATAACACTGAGCAACACATGCTCGAGCAGTTCCTGCGCTTAAGTGATGATGGCCAAAGACTGTTTGCACGGCTGCTGACGCGTAAACCGCTGCTGCGTATTGATCAGATTGAGTATGCTGAAGTCACCGAACTTGCAGCCGCGCTTGAAGAACTCTCTACAGCCGGCCTGATTGAACTGAATCCACCTGTGGCGGCTTTAGAGGTACTTGATCTGCTGCGTAAAGCTGAATTGCACGCTGAGGTGAAAAACCTGCCCGGCAGCTACAGGAAGTTTGATCTGCAACTGGCCTGGCTCGATGGTTGGTCCGAGGCTCAGTTGCGGCTTTGCGCGCAGAAGAGCGTTAACTGGCTGCGGGTTGCACGGCGTGAGGTCTGGGATCTGGTTCAGCTGTTGTACTTCGGCAGTCGCAGGCATGACTGGTCCAGTTTTGTCATGCGAGACCTTGGCATGGTGGTGTATGAGCCTGTGGCCATGCACACCCATCAGTTTGCAGACCGTGCCGCACTGCAGCAGGCACTGCGCTTCCAGCGCCTGGGTGATCTCAGTCTGCGTCTTGATGAACATGCCAGTCTGGCGGACGCGTTGACCGCTGAGCTTATACCTGTGGTAACTGATCGTTTTCTACGCCGCAGACGGGCTCGCACGCTGATGCGGATCGCTCGCTGGCATGAGCGTAATGAGTCGTGGGACGCGGCGGTGCAGATCTACCAGCAGGTTGAACAGCACCCGGCTCGGGAAAGACTGGTCCGTGTTCTGCATAAACAAGGTGACCAACAGGGGGTTGAAAAATGGCTGCAGACAATCAGCAACGCACCGCTGTGTGAAGAGGAAGCTCAGTTTGTACAACGTTTCGGTCGGCGCCAGGCTGGTTATCAGCCGCCAACAACGGTCATTGAAATTGATCAGGCAGAACCGAATATAGAAGAGCAGGCGTTGAACCTTCTGTTAACGCCCGGTGCCTGGGGTGTGCATGCAGAGAATACCTTGTTTAAAACGTTGACCGGCCTGATCTACTGGCCAGCGATCTTTGCTGACATTCCAGGTGCGTTTACCAACCCGTTTCAATCCGGACCTAACGATCTTTTTGATGACGATTTTGTGGATGCCCGCGCAGAGCTGATAGAGCGGCTCGAACAGCACCTTGCGGATGATGATCACCTCGCTTCACATCTGCGAACGATTGTCGCCGAGAAGCAGGGCAGGGCTAACGCTCTGGTTTACTGGCCGCTGCTGGACTCTGTCACCCTTGATGACCTGCTTGAAGCGGTGCCTTTGGGAGATATCCGCAAACTTTGCGCGTACATGCTGCGAAATCTGGCGCAACGTCGCGCCGGGCTGCCGGATCTGTTCATTGCTTATGGCAAACACGAATATGAGTTAGTCGAAGTAAAGGGTCCTAACGATCAACTTCAGCCTGGTCAGCGGGTCTGGCTCAAGCACCTGCAACGTCTGGGTATTCCTGCTCGAGTGGTCAAGTTGAAACTGGCTGCGCAGAAGCTGTCTTGATCAGAGGTGACTTATCGGTTCGCGCGCTTGCCGAGTTCACCTGTCGCGCCGGTGATCTGTATCCGCCTCGGCAGGGTCGTGCCGTGGATGCGGACGAAGGCATCACCGCGCAGCGGGACCTGCAGAAATTGCGCAAGGCATCTGACCCGAACTATCAGCAAGAAGTAGCTGTTGAGCTCGTGTTTCAAACCCTGCTGGGAGCACGCAAGCTGCGGGGGCGAATAGATGGTCTGACCGCGGAAGCGGGTACTGTTGTTGAAGAAATCAAATGTCGCGGCGCCCTGCCGGATCAGGTAGATCCAGTGGACTACGCTCAGGCCTTGATTTACGCGGGGATGCTGGCATTACGCGACGATGACGCTGACCAGATCTTTAAAGTCCGTGTGGTTTATGTACACGTCGACACCCGTGAGACGGCGGAATTTACCCAGACGCTGGAGGGTGTGCAGGCTGCAGGCCGTTTACAGTTCATGGTGCTGTGCCTGGTCTGTCGTTTACAGCGCCATTTTGAGCGCAATCTGAAACGCCTGGAATGGGCAGCAGCACTGCAGTTTCCCATGCACAGGTTCCGTGCTGCGCAACAGACAGTGGCACGACGGGTTTATCAGGCGCTTGCCAAAGGTGAGAACCTTCTGTTGGAGGCGCCCACAGGCAGTGGCAAGTCTCTGGCGGTACTTTTCCCTGCAGCAAAAGCGCAACAGTTGGAAGAGCAGTTGTTTTTCCTCACCAGCCGCAACGCAGGTGCAAGCGCCGCGTTGACGGCTTGTCGTCAGATTGATCCCGGGTCTGCCCACTGGGTTGTTGTGGAACTGACCGCCAAAGCAAAAGTCTGTGTCAGCGACGGCGCACCCTGCGAGCCTGAAAACTGCCCGCTGGCAAAAGGTTACTACGATCGGGTCAACCCTGCGGTGGACGCACTGCTGGAACACAGATTTGCCGATCGGACAACCATCCAACAGGTTGCGCAAGTGCATCAGGTATGTCCGTTCGAGTTGGCGCTGGATGTGGCGCTGTGGGCGGACGTCATTGTTGGTGACTACAACTATGTATTTGATCCGGTGGTGCGCTTGAAACGCTTTGCAGAACATCGACAGCTGCATCTGCTGGTGGATGAATCCCACCAGTTGAGTCCCCGTGTCAGCGATATGTTGACCGTGCGGTTCCCGCGCGCTCTGGTACGCGAGGCGAAATCCACCGCGCACGCCATCATGAAAAAGAAGGTCTTGTCCATCGACAGAGCGCTGCTGGCATTGAAACGGGCGTTTGGCGAAGGTGAACACGTGCTGTGCGGTGGGCATGTACAACCCCAGGCTGAGGCGGAAAAGCGTTTGGATTCGTTGCAGCGTGCCTGTACCCGCCTGCTGGAAGCTGTGGCTGAGCATGAGATAGAGCTCCCGTCAGATCCATCGCTACGTGAGCTTGTCTTTGCGGCATCTCGCTGGTTGCGATCTGAGCAGTGGGTCAGCGAGGCAGAATTTGTACACGTGCTGAATGCCGGTAGTTCAGAGATTGAGGTGTCACGGGTCTGTCTTGATCCTGGTCCATACCTTGAAGGTGTTTTTGCAGGCCATGGCGCGGCAGTGAGATTTTCCGGCACGGTAACGCCGCTGCCTCTCTACCAGCGTTTGCACGGACAATCGAACGCGGTTGCAGAACGTGCGCAAACGCCCTTTCAGGCCGCACAGACTGAAGTGGTAGTGGTCAGAGACATCTCCACGTACTTTAACCAGCGTGATCTCAGTTTGCCGAAACTGGTTAAGTTTCTGGTGGACCTGCTTACTGCAAAAAAAGGTCGTTATCTGGTGGCGTTACCTTCATTCACGTACCTGAATAAACTGATCAGTGCTCTGGCGACGACGGATATTGTGACCCTGGCACAATCCCCGGGTCAGAATCAGACGCGCAGTGATGAACTCTTAGATCAACTCAGAGCTCTGGATGCGGGCATCATCTGTATTGTCATGGGCGGTGTGCTGGCGGAATCGGTGGATTTTTCGGGTATCTCGCTGCAGGGCGTGGTGCTTGTTGGATTAGGGCTGCCACCGCCGTCTCTGGAACGAGATCTGATGGCGCAGTTTTTTGAGCAGGCGGAAGGGCCGGGTTGGGGGCAGATGGTGGCTTATACGCAGCCGGCTCTGGTAAAAAATCTCCAAGCTGCAGGGCGATTAATTCGCAGTCCTTCCGATTTCGGCGTAATCTGTCTCGTTGATCCCAGATTCAGTGCGCCACATGTGCAGCGGTTTTTCCCCGTCCACTGGCATCCGCGGATTATTGCTGCTGCCGATGTGCAGCAGCACGTAAAACAATTTTGGCAAACTACCGCAGATCACAAGGAAAGCGACTTGCAATGAGCATCCATCGCACAAAAATTATTTGTACCATCGGCCCCGCAACAGCGAGCTACGACATGTTGCGTAAGCTCTACGATGCCGGGATGAGCATGGTGCGTTTGAATATGTCCCACTCGGATCATAAAAGCGCAAAACAGATTATCAACTGGGTGAAAACCCTTAATCGCAAGATTGACCACCCCATACCTGTATTGTTGGACACTCAGGGTCCGGAGATCCGTACTGGTGATCTTGAGCAGCCGATGGAGCTGGCAGAAGGTGAAATTGTCACCTTGTTTGTGCGCGACTCAAGTTTCGTCGAGACCAAATCGATAAAAGTAAACTATGACGAAATAGTCGATATTGTCGACGTGGGTAAAATTGTTACGGTAGATAATGGATTACTCAATTTTGAAGTGCTGGAAAAATCGGCAAACCGTCTGACCTGCCGGGTTGTTGATGGGGGTACTCTGGGTAGCCGCAAACACGTCAACCTGCCAGGTGTGCGGGTTAACCTGCCTGCCATCACCAAAAAAGATCGTGAAGATATCAGCTTCGGCATCGAAAATGAGGTCGATTTCATCGCTTTATCTTTTGTCCGCAGCCCCGATGACGTCACCGAACTGCGCGAGTTTCTGGGCAGCAAACAGAATACGATCAAAATTATTGCCAAAATCGAGGACCAGGAAGGGGTCACGCACATACACGACATTGCGCGTCTGGCAGATGGTGTGATGGTGGCACGGGGTGACCTGGGCATTGAAACAGACATTGCCGATCTGCCAAACGTGCAGCGCCGTATTGTGCACTCGTCAGCACAGTGGGGCCGCAGATGTATTGTCGCCACACACCTGCTGGAATCCATGATCGAAAACCCGATTCCCACCCGGGCGGAGGTCACAGATGTGGCCAATGCGGTTTATGAAGGTGTAGACGCGGTGATGCTGTCGGGTGAAACCAGCGTGGGTCATTATCCGATTCGCTGCGTTGAACAACTGCGTGCGATTACCACCAAGGCGGAACGCTATCCGGGGCTTGGTTATGAGAAAGACCTGATTGTTACCGACGATAAACAACATGTTGCGGTACACGCCGTGGCCCTGGCGGAAGCCATCAACGCCAGCGGTATTGTGGTGATCACGCGACGGGGTTTTGTTGCAGATTACGTCACTAACGCGCGGCCCATGCATGTGCCGATATTTGCGTTTACCAATCACAGCCAGACTCGCCGCCGCCTGTCATTAAATCGCTCGGTTTACGCCTATCGAACAGCATTCAGCTCTGACCCGGAAAAAACCCTGCAGCGTGCGTTTGATGTGCTGCGCGATCGTCAGGGTCTGGAGGATGATGCAAAGGTGGTGGTGATCTCGGATGTACTGGCGGACAAAGCCAGTGATGCCATTCAGATCAGACGTCTGACCTGAGCACCTAAAAAGACGCCGCTGAGTACAACATACGTACCGACACCACAACCAGCAGCAGGCCAAACAGCTTTTTCAGTTTTGCGGCTGGCACCTTGTGCGCAAAACGTACCCCCTGGGGCGCTGCAATCAGCGCTCCGATAACAATGGGAACAAACGCATACAGGTCGATAAAACCCAGAGTGCCGGTGCCCCTGTCCAGTGTAAAGCCACTGCTGGAAAGATAGCCCATGGTACCCATCAGGGCGATTGGCACACCCAGAGAGCTGGCGGTGGCTGTCGCGTTGTGTATCGGCGTGTTGAAAAACACCAGGGAAGGCACAATCACGTTACCGCCGGCAATGCCAGCCAGCCCGGCAGCGATGCCTCCACCTAATCCCAGTGAGGCGGAACCGACAAAGCCGGGAAAACGTCTTTTTGGATCAGGCTGCCAGTTCGAGAGCATAATCAAGGCAACAATCGCCAGGAAAAGGCCGATAAAGCCGCGGAACACCTCAGGGGGCAGCAACGGCGCAATCCATCCCGCAAGGAAGCTGCCCAACAGTAAAAAAGCCAGCAACTTCTGAAACAGGTCCCAGCGCACCTTGCCGGCCCGGTACTGCGTATAGCCTGCAGATGCGGATGTGAAAATGATGCAGGCCAGGGATGTTGCAACAGCTATCAGCAGACTCTGCTCCGGTGCAAAGCGCCGGGTGAGGTCATAACTGATCACCAGCGCTGGCACAATCACAACGCCGCCGCCAATGCCCAGCAGACCGCCAATAAAACCGCTGCCCAGACCCAGAACGATGTACAGGCAGATAAAGAAAACTTGTTCCAATTGCAGTAATGTTCACTGTTGAGGAAATTTGAGTCTATCGAAGTTGTTGACCAGGCAGAACATAATTAACCGAACCGTATTGATTATTACGCTCGCCCTGTGCGCGGGCCCTGTATTTGCCCAGCGGGTAGAACTCGCCAATGGTGATGTTTATGAGGGTGAGCTCTATGACGGGCTGCGCAATGGCGCCGGCGTATACATCTGGTCAGACGGCAACCGGTACGAGGGCGAGTTTGTCAATGATCGGCTGCATGGGCAGGGTACCTATACCTGGAAAGATGGCCGCACCTATGTTGGTGAGTTTGTTGCGGACCGTCGCGAAGGCGAAGGCGTTCTGACCTGGCCCAACGGCGACCGCTACGTGGGTGAATTCAAAAACAATCTGCTACACGGTGAAGGTACTTTCACCTGGGCGAATCAGGATACTTATCAGGGTACCTTTGTTGAAGGTCAACGTACCGGCAAAGGCCGATTTGCCTGGCACACCGGTGAGGTTTACAAAGGTGATTTTGCCAACGGCGTTCTGCAGGGGCAGGGTAATTACACCTGGGTAGATGGCCGTCAGTATGTGGGGTTTTTCGAGGCTGGAAAGAAAGTCGGTCAAGGGGTGTTTATCTGGCCCAACGGCAACCGCTATGTGGGCGATTTTGCGGGTGATGTGCGCAGTGGTTCAGGCGTTTTCTACTGGCGCGACGGTACCGTATACCGCGGCCAGTTTGCGGACAACCGGATGCATGGCTGGGGCATCAAGCGGCAACCTGAAGGCGTACAGGTTGTGCAAACCTGGCGTCGGGGTGAGCTGATTTTCAGTCAGCCGCTGGTCGCACATAACCATTGCAGCCTGCGCTACCTGGAGCGTGACTGGATGTTCACCAGTGATCGTTGCATTAATGGCATGGCGCACGGGTCGGGTGTGGCCGCCAGCCTTGATGGCCGCATGATTATTCCTGATGGGCGCTTTGTTCTCGGCCAGCTGGTCGCAGGTGAGGTGCTTGCTCTGCCCAGCGATGAGAATCGACTGGCGCAAAGTCAGACCCAGACCCAGGTCCAAACTCAGGTGAACAGTCGTTGAGCGACGGTCAACCGGGCCTGGAGATCCCCGGCGTCAGCCTCGGCGAAATTCTGGGCCGTGGCGGCATGTCGACAATCTACGCAGGAACACAGGCAGGCACTGAGCAGAAGGTTGCGGTAAAGGTGCTCAATGCCGGCGTTGCGGCATTACCTGCTGCACATCAGAGGTTCTTGAGTGGCGCTAAATTACACAGCCAGCTGAAACATCCGAACATTGTGCGGGTACTCGACTACGGAGAATCTGAGGGTAAAAGCTACGTTGTACAGGAGTATCTCAGCGGTGGTGATCTGAACCAGCAGCTGCAGAAGGGTCTGCATATGCAGGCGGCGATCAAGATCATCAAGGACATCGCCAGAGCGCTGGATTATGCCCACGCGGTAGGGGTTATTCATCGCGATATCAAACCCGAAAACATTCTGTTCCGGAAAAACGGCAGTGCGGTGCTCACTGACTTTGACATCGCGGTAACACTGTCCGATGAAAGTACCAGAACTGACAAAGGCACGGTGTTTGGCACGCCGGAATACATCAGTCCCGAGCAGGCGGCGGGCCGCCCGGTAGATGGTCGTTCAGATCTGTACAGCCTCAGTGTTGTGATGTTTCATATGTTCACCGGCGATCTGCCGTATCGAGCGGAAACAGCAATGGGTGTTGGGGTAAAACACCTGCAGGACCCGATACCCAAGCTGCCTAACTACCTGGCCGCGTTTCAGCAGGTCATTGATAAAGCTCTGGCTAAAAAGCCGGAAGCACGCTTTCAAACCGGTGAGGAACTGGTGGAGGCACTGGATCGTATCCGGTCGGAAGCAGATGTGCCGGAAGCGACAATAAAATCTCGTCCGATAGATACCCAGGAGATAGTCGCGGTAGGTGGGGATCTGTTATCGACCACAAGAGATCCAGCCCGTCAGGAACGACAGTCTCTGCGTTTGAAACGCCGTCGCCGTGTCAGGTCTGCGCTGTTGGTTCTGTTGCTTGCGGCTATCGGCGCAGGTGGTTTTTATGCTGTTGAAATGCGGCTGATCGATCCTGACCGCCTGCTTGCGCAAATGGGCATTGGTGAAGATCCGCTGTTGATTGTCGCCTGGTCTGAGGCGCAATCCATGCGCCAGGACCCGAATCAGGGGCTGACCGCAATTGTTGCAGCTTACCGGCGGGTACTGTCTATTGACCCGGACCATGCCGGGGCGCGTTCGGAAGTGGCAAATCTCAATGCAGACTGGAAGGCGAGTATTCGTGAGGCGTTTATGCAACGCAGTCTGCAGCGCGCGCAGACCCGCCTGGAAGAGGGTAAGTCGGTGTTCCCCAATGACCCGCAATGGGTGCAGATGGATATTGAGCTGCAGAACCGTCAGCGCGCGGAACGCATTGTCAGCATGACCGAAGCGTTGCTGACCGGTAATGGAATTTCAGACCTGCCCAGTGCAACTGCTGCAATACAGTCTTATCAGGAAGTTCTGCGCCTGGCACCCGCTCACCCGGAAGCGCAGCAGGCATTGAGCGAAATAGCCCTGCATTATGCAGGCCTTGCCAGTGCGGCCGCAGAAAGCGGTGAGGTCTCTAACGCAATAAATCTGTTGGAACGTGCAACTGCCGCGGATGCCACGTTAACCATGCTCGATGATGTGCGAAAACTGATTTCGCAAGCTACGACAGCGCGGGCTGCCATTGATGATCTGCTGCAGCAGGCGCGTCAATATCGAGCCGAGGGACAACTGATAAAACCCTCCGGAGAGAACGCGGCAGAGTTGTATCATCGGGTTCTGGCAACCGACCCGGATAACGTTTTTGCGGCCCAGGGTCTGGATGAGGTCACCGCTCAGATCACTGCCAGTGCAGAACAACTGCTGGCGCAGGGCGATCTGGCTGCTGTGGATATGCTGGTTGCTCAAGCTGCAGCAGCCGGTATGAGTGAGTCTATAGTGAACGAGATCCGTGGGCGTATGGATACCGAGCTGGAACGTTTGAGTACAATTGAGCAGCGCCTTGCCCAGGCTGAAGAACTGATTGACGTGGGATATCTCACCGCGCCAACAAACGAAAACGCCATCACCTACCTGCGCGAAGTGCAGCAGTTGGACCCAGGTAATGAAATGGCTGCTGCACTGCTGCAACAATGTGCGCAACGCCTGGCAGAAGTTGCTCGTGAAGCCTACGAATTTGGTTTGGGTGATGCGGCAGAGCGCTACCTGAACCTGGCGCTGACAATTACCCCAGAAGTGGCGGAATGGGTGGCGTTACGTGAGCGTTGGGAGGCTGAAAAAAGCTGATGCAGACAGATATTTCTTACCTTTTGTACTGGGAAGACGACACTATTCCGATCAGTGGCAGCATGACGTTTGGCAACCACCTGGACAACGATATCGTTGTACCGGGTGAAGATGTTGCAGATTTCCATGCTCGTGTCGATCTTTCCGAACGAGGACCGGTGGTCATCCCCCTGGGGGATGCAACGATCAGCGTCAATGGCCAGGAGCATGCATCACCCCTGCAGCTGATTATCGGCGACACTGTCGGCATCGGCCAGGAGATGCTGCAGGTGGGCATAGAGGTTGAAACACGGGACCCTGATGCGGCGCAGAGCTGGGTATTGCGGGGCGACGATGATTCCCGTTTTGAGATTCGGGGTGAACTATCCATTGGGCGTGCGGCTAATGCTGACATCTCCATTGCCAAGGAGCACATCTCGCGTCATCACGCTCGCCTTATAGAACATGATCAGATGATATGGATTCAGGATCTGAATTCAGCCAATGGCACCCGCCTGAACAATACACCGGTGATCGGTGGTGCGCGTATGTTTCACGGCGACTATATCTATTTTGACAAAGTGCGTTATCAGCTCATCGGCCAGGGTGGCGCCCTTACCCCGGTGCAGCATTTTGTTGATCCACTACGGGGTACGCGTAATCAGCCACCGCCAAAACAACTGGACACCACTGAATTCAGCGCCGTTGAAGAACCCTTACTGGCACCTGCGGAAATTCCAGCATTGGATGAAACCGGCGCGTTTCTGATAGGCGTTTCAGAATCAGTAGATGGTGAAGTGCTGCGTCTGGGCATCGGCGAATCGCTGCTGGGTCGTGGTGACCATTGTCATATCACCATTGCTGATGCCACCGTATCCCAGGAGCATGCAAAAATCAGCGTGCGACCGGAAGGCGTTCGGGTGACCAATCTGATGTCCACCAATGGCACAAAGGTGAATGGTGCCGATGTCACGAGTGCAGAGCTGGTTGATGGTGATGTGTTAAGAGTTGGGCGCGTTTCGCTTGTGTTCAAAGATATTCCCGCCGCGCGGGTAGAAGAACATCCGGTGCTGAAACACCTGTCTGCCTGGCTGCTGGCAGCAGTGGTTGGGGTGGCGGCCCTGTTAGCCATAACACTAATTTTTTAGCCTCAGTTTTTTTACAGAGTCCTACAAAAGACAGGTAAGGTTCTGTGTGACCCGCTAATGCCGAACTGATATATTTCGCCCGTTCAGAATCTGGAGCCGACATGGCAGTAGAAATACCCTTTCGACGCGAACTCGAATTTACCTATGGAACTGCGGAGGTTATTGCACCGGGCATTCGGCGTGTGATTGCTGAAAATCCCAGTCCGTTCACCCTGTACGGCACGGGCACCTATATTCTTGGCACTGGAAAAGTTGCGGTCATTGATCCCGGTCCGGCGGACGCAGCCCATATTCAGGCAATACTGAATGCTGTGGAAGGAGAAACCATTTCCCACATTCTGGTCACGCACACACATATGGATCACTCTCCCGGTTGCCGCCTGTTAAAACAGCATACCGATGCACCCACCTATGCCTACGGTCCTCACGGCGCCGGCAAGCTGGAAGAAGGTGTACCTGTGGAAGAGGGTGGCGACATGGAGTTTGACCCGGACGTGCAGGTTCGCCACGGCGACATCATTGAAGGTGGTGATTGGTCGGTCGAGTGTGTTTATACACCCGGCCATACTTCAAATCATATGTGTTTTGCACTGCGGGAAGCTAAGGCGCTGTTCACCGGTGATCACGTCATGGGCTGGTCGACCAGCATTATTTCTCCCCCGGATGGTGATATGGCAGCTTACCTGGACAGTCTGGCCCTGCTGCTGGATCGTGATGACGAAGTGTACTGGCCAACACACGGCGCGGCGATTACCGAACCTAAAGCGCTGGTCGAGGCATTTATCGAACATCGCAAAGAACGCGAAGATCAGATTCTGCACTGTATCGACGAAGGGGTTGAAGTGATCACCGACATGGTGCCGCTGATGTATAAAGGAACCCCTGAATTCATGTATCCCGCTGCGGCGCGATCAGTTTTTGCTGCGGTTGAGTACCTGGTGGTACGCGGCGTGCTGCAAGCCAAAGGCGGTAACTTGAGTCTTGATGGGCAGTTTCAACGCGCCTGATCCTGACCCAGCACGACTGCCGCTAACCAGCAGATATACGCTCTGAGATAATCGGCGGCTTGCCGCTGTCTTCGTCTTCATCCAACAGCGCCAGCGGTAACTGCACCATTACAGCCACACCTGATCCGTCAGCTAGGTTCAGTGCGCGGACAAAACCGCCGTGGTACTCCGCGATGATGCGCACCACATATAGTCCCAGGCCAAAATGCAGGCGGTTCTGCTGGCCACGATGACTGACCATGGAATCAAAAACAGATTTTTCAACCGCGCTGGGTAACACCGGACCGCGGTTGGCGACGGTGATCTGCAGCTGATCGCCAAACACGTCCAGCTGTACGCGGATGGGACTGTCGGCGCGGGAAAAATCGATGGCGTTATCAATGATTTTATCGAGCAGCTGTTCGATACGGAAATCTGAGACCAGCGCAAAAGCGGGTCTGCCGGCACCTCGATAGACAAAGCTGCGCTGCTTGTGGACCAATTTGCAGTTGGCAACGTAGTTATCAATCAGTTCGTTCAGGTCAATCAGTTCAAGCTCTTCCGCTTCAAGGGAATCTTCCAGATTGGCTGCATCAGCCAGGTTCTGCACAATTGAGCCAATGCGGTTCACACCACGCTTGGCGCTCTCGAGGTATTTTGATTCGGCAACGTCCGGATACTCCTGAGCCAGGTTCTGTAAAGATGTACTCAATGTGTTCAGAGGGTTGTTTATTTCGTGGCGCAGGGTGCGAGGCATGCTTTCAAGAAACGTGTTGTGTCGGTGCAGACGTGTCAACATATTTGATACGCTGCGTGCCAGGTCGCCGATTTCATCTCCCGCGTACATCTCGTGGGTCAGCTCGTTAGTGCGCAGGCGCCCGTAAGTATCAATAGCCGCACTGGCTTCCCGGCGTAAACCGCGGATGCGCCAGGCGAGCCGACCGGCAAAAGCCAGCAAGGCAATAAACACAGCAAACAGGCTGAGTACCGACAGCAGGATGACCTGTTCCAGCGCGGTGCGTTGAAAGGCCAGAATGTCGTTGATGTTCTGTTCCACAACAACAGTACCGATCACCTCATCTTCAGTCACAATCGGGTGTGCGGCGAGTATTATTTCACCTTTCTCACCAAAGCGGCTGCGCAGCGCGATCGGTGCGCCGGAAAGACTTGAGCTGATGGCGCGGTCTGCCTCACTTTCTTCACTGTCGCCATAGTCCAGTTCGTTGTAGCTCTCACCAATCACCAGGGCGTGAATCCAGGGTCGGATAGATTCAAAGATTCTTGCGATACGCTGAAATATTCTCGGGTCAGATTCAGGTGCCTGACTGACCTGGATAGCACCGGTTTCAGCGCGTACGCGTCGTTGATCATCGATCACCATGATGCGCGCGCCGGAATAGCCTAATCCCCGGATAATGTTGCGCACTTCAGGGGTGCGTAGCACTACCAGATTGAAAGCACTCTGGCCGGCTTTAGGCAGTGTCTGGGTGGAGTTAACAATCTCGCGGTCAACCGGATCGTCCACATCAAACCAGCTCAAACCAAAATACCGTCGCGAGCCAAGCGGTTCCAGCGGGAAGCGGAACTCGATCAGCACTTCGCCGTTTTCCTGTTTAACAAACCCCTGCACGCGGTTGTCCGCTGCACCGGTTTCGGCATAGCGCCACTGCTCATCCATACTGAAACCAGACAGCTCTGAAGACTCCTGCAACACCAGCGTGTAACGGCCGTCTTCAGCATCCGCTTTAATGAATTTCAAGCGGATATGGTCAGCATTATCCAGGCGCAGATAGTCGGGGTCGCGAAGTACAAGGTTGTCATCCACAATGCGCAGATGGGCATAAAGTTGGCCCGCACGTTCGCCTAACAGAATTTTGAAGTCGCCATCAGCAGTGCCGGTATCCGATCCAAAACTGAGGTAGTCGTCCAGCAGCTCGGCATCCCAGTCGTCAGCATTGCCGTCGAGGCGGATAGGACTGCTCAGAGGGTGGGCAAACAGGGGTTCAAAGTCGTCCAGATCGATGGGTAAGTCGTTGAACAGATCGGCGCGGCCGTTAAACAGCGTAGAGATACCTTCCGCGGTGAGCAGCTGTGCCTGGGACTGTCCCTGAATCAGCAGGCGCTCCATTTCTACAAGCTGTCGATAGCTGAACCAGGGCACAATCAGAAGTGCCATGCCAAGCAAGGCAAGCTTTGTGCCCAGCCTTGGCCCGCGGAAATTAGAGAAAAATTTCATGGCTGTGACCAGCGGTACCCGTAGCCGTATTCACTTTTAATACATGAAAACTCAGCATCAGTTTTCTCGAATTTTTTTCTGATGTTGCGCATATGCGTGTTGATGGTGTTATTGGTTACCAACGATTGCATTGTAGCGTTCATCAGTGTTTCGTAGCTGACCGCGTGCCCGGGCATGCGCACCAGTTTTGCCAGCATGCGGAACTCTGTACCGGACAGATCAATACGTTCACCTTTCCAGGAGGCGAGCAGTGCTTCCTGGTCTAAAGACAGATCGCCGATCAGTTTGGCGGCTGGATTGTCGGTCTGCGGTTCCTGGTCGCGCGCCTCATTGATGCGTAACAGGGAGGAAATACGTTCGGCGAGGTAATCGAGCGATATCGGTTTGGGCAGATAATCCCAGGCGCCCAGACGCAGACCGGAAATCTTGTCGATTTCATCAATTCGCTCGGTCAGGAAGATGACCGGCAGGTTGGGTGAACGGGCAAGCAGGTCCCGGCAGATCTGAAAACCGGCATCAACTTCTTCCCCCAGAATAATATCCAGGATCGCAAGATCCGGAAGTTGCTCATCAAACCCGGCTAGAGCCTCTTCGCGGCTGCCGTAGGCTTTAACCTCGTAACCTTTCTTGGTGATCGCGTCTTTGTAATTGGAGCGTTGATCCGGGTCATCTTCAACAATGGCAATGGTTTTAGCCAATTTCTTCTCCTGGTCAAAATGGGCTTTCAGTTGACCCGATTCTAACGGTTTTTGGCCTGGCGAGCCGTAAAATGTGTCAATAGTCACACCCTGTATTCCTTATTCCTCCATCATTGTTCCGGCATTTTCACTTTTTACTCAGGTGGGATTTGCGAATGCGATGATGAAATGTCGGACATGAAGTTAGACACTTGAAACACAGGATGTGACGTGAAACAACGCTACGCAGAAGACCTAAACAACCAGAACAATAAAAACAGAATGTTTGTCCCTTTCAGTGAAGATCTGCTCGCTGCAGCAGGTAGCCCGCTGGGTGAACTGGTGCCGTTTCAACTTGAATATCGATGTGTACGTTTACTTGACGGTACCTGCGAGTTCGACAGCTTGAGCGAACCAATGGACACAGCCGCGGCTTAGCGTCCTCACTGCTTGCATTTTGCCCCAGGTTTCGTGCAGGCTGCCTGAATTCCTTTCCGGGGCTTTGTGATTGGCCTACCTGGCAGCCAACTGGCTTGAAATAATCGGTCTGATATCCGGCTTGCTGTGCGTCTGGCTGCTGATCCGCGAGAACGTTCTGACCTTTCCGCTCGGTTTGATTTACGCTGTTGTGACCGTTGTGGTAGTGGCACGGGCAAATCTGTTTGCAGACGTCCTGCTTAACCTTTACTACGTCGTGATGAATGCTTACGGCTGGTATTTCTGGATCTATGGCGGCCGTGAGCGACGCACTTCAGACACACTTCTCGTGGCCTGGGTGCCGAAACAGCATTGGCTCGGCATAGTTGCAGTGATTGTTCTCGGTACGCTGTTGATGGGCTGGTATTTTGCGACCCAGACTCAGGCCTCGCTGCCTTATCCCGACAGTTTCACCACGGTTGCAAGCTTTGTCGCCATGTGGATGTCTGCCAGAAAGTACCTGGAAAGCTGGATATTGTGGCTGATTATTGATGTGATCCAGGTGGGTCTTTACATCGTGAAGGGTATCGAAGCTTACGCGCTTTTATATCTCATCTATCTGTTCATGGCCGTTTACGGCTGGTTTGCCTGGCGTCGGCATCTTGTTGCCCAGAATATGGCCGCGTGACACGTGTTGTTTGTGGTCACGGGGACGGAATCCAGCGGTAAAACCAGCCTGGTAGAAGCGCTGGCGAAACATCTGAAAGCGCCCGGTGTAACAGAAACCTCGCGTGTTTATCTGCAGGGTAGGGTGGGCTATCAGCCTTCAGACCTTCTGCAGATTGCTCAGCAGCAACAGGCTGCGGAAGGTGCTGTTCTGGCCAGCGCACCAACCCTGGCGATTGCCGATACCGATCTGCAGGTGGTCTATATCTGGTGGCAGGAGCGTTTTGGTCCTGCGCCTGAGGTGTTGCAGGAGGCTTACGCGCAGCAGAGCCCCCGGCATTACCTGCTGTGTAAACCAGATCTGCCCTGGGAAGCCGATCCGCTGCGGGAAAACCCTGCAGACCGTGAACGCTTATGGGAGGTTTATCGGCAGGACCTGTCTGCCCGGCAGTTAGCATTCTCTATCATTGAGGGGGTAGGCCAGCAGCGGTTGGATAATGCTTTGCGGGCTATCCGACAGGTCCTATCAGGCGCTGTGCAGTAACCCTTCCAGAGCTTCTTCGGCCATCTGCACCTGCGCAACAATTTCATCGCGCTGATTGCCTCGTTTCACCTGAAAGTGTGCCCAACCCAGTTCTCTTGACCAGTAAGCGGTCTGTACATCGTGCAGGCGCTCAGCCAGATCCGCGGGTTGATGACCCAGATATAGCTCTGCAAAAAGCAGCAGGGCACTTTGCGGCAATGTAAGACCGTGATGTAGGGCAACCAGATCAAACAACGGGTCATTGTTGCCGACAAACTCCCAATCAAGCGTGACCCAGCCCTGCGGGGTGACAATTACATTCCACGGATTAAGGTCGTTATGGCAGTTTTTTGACCGCTCTTCGGGTGGATTAGCGATGCTGCGCGGGGGTGTTTCATTACCCCAGTAAGCTGCGTTGATTTCTGCCAGGTCGTAGACGCGATGTGCGTCCGGCAGACTTGTGTGCAGCGCTTTCAGGTAGCGCGCATACTGTTCCAGCGAAAATCGGGGATACACGTCAGCCAGCAGCGGTCCTGCAATCCAGGGTGTTAACATCGCTCCGGTTTGAGTATCCAGCGCGAGCGGTTTGATACCGATACCTGCTGGTAGTTTGTTGTACCAGGACAGTTCGTGTCCACGATCAACAAAAGGTTGGTTGATCTGAGGAATGCGCAAGACATAGCGTTTTTGTTGATAATCCAGAGCAAAGTTGATGTTGCTGTAGCCGCCAGACAGGTAAGCCAGATTTTCAACCCCGGCAAAATCCCAATGTGGCATCAGTTTGCTTAACTGCTGTTCGATATCAGTATGGGGCAGCGGTGAATAGTTTTTGTCTGACATCGAGATGGCTCAGTTCAGACCCACCAGTAACGCCATGGTTGGACCGATCTGTTCGCGCACCACGATGTCTGCGATATCGTCTAACGGTGTTTCTTCGCGGTTGAGAATGGCCAGCGTCGCCCCCAGCCGTTTTGCATATTCAGGAAACCCTGCAGCCGGATATACGGTCAGCGACGAACCCATGACAATGCACAGATCACACTGCTCAATGGCCTGCTGGGATTGCTGCATCTGTAGTTCAGGCATCGATTGCCCGAAGGAAATGGTCGCGGTTTTCAGCAGGCCGCCACATTTTGCGCAATCTGACACTGTGCCTGTTTCTTCAAACTCCAGCTGTAAATCTGACAACTCGTAACGTTGATGGCAATCCAAACATTTTGCATAAGTTGTATTGCCATGCAGTTCAATGACCTGGCTGTCCGGCACGCCGGAATTCTGATGCAGATTGTCCACGTTCTGGGTGATTACCGCGTGACATTTACCCATCTCAACCAGACGTGCAACGGCCTGGTGACCTAAGTTGGGTTGCGCATCTGCAAAGCTGCGATCACCGGAGAATTTCCTGCGCCAGGATTCCTGCCGAGCACTTTCGGAGGCGACAAAATCCTGAAACTGAATAGGCTGTATCTTGGTCCAGAGGCCCGTACCTGGACTGCGAAAATCAGGTATACCCGATTCGGTGCTGATGCCCGCGCCGGTAAAACAGACAATCGCCTGGGCTGCGTCGATGGCTGCACCCAGAGCTTGTACGGATTCTTCGCTCATACGTCGTATTGCTCTCATGACAGGAGCGGCCATGTTAACATTTTTGTTTAACTACTCAGCCTCCTGGGAGGCATATGAGCCTGCGAATTTTTAAGCGTCTCCTGATATGTGGCTTTGTTGCAGGCCTGTTTTTGCTCGGGCTGTTCAGTGTCTATGGATGGCAGCAGGGGTTTGCTGTGGGGTCTGGCCTGTGGCACCTGGTGCAGCCGAAACGCGACCCGGTAGTTAGCAATCCACCGCTGCAGGATGTTGGCTGGCAGCAGGTGACCTGGCTGGGAGATATAGAGAACAGCAACCTGAAAGAGTCCAGTGGCCTCACTGCCAGCCCCCGACATGACAACGTACTCTGGTCGATCAACGACAGTGGCAGTGAACCGATACTTTTTGCGATGAGTGAAGAGGGTGTAGATCTAGGCGAATGGCAAGTGAATGTGGACAAGGCTGTCGATTGGGAATCGCTGGATTCTTTTGTCCTTGATGGTGTGTCATATCTTGTTATTGGCGATACGGGTGATAATTTCCGTTGGCGGCCCTTTGTCTGGCTGCTGATTGTGCCTGAACCCGCTGACCTAAATGGCAGTGATAAAACATTGGATGTCGCCTGGAAGCTTGAGTATTCCTATCCGGATGGTTTTCGTGATAGCGAAGCGCTGGCGGCAGACGTCAGCAGCAATCAGTTTTATGTGTTGAGCAAGCGCCACTATCCGCCAGAGCTGTTTCGCCTGCCGCTTCGATCAAGTGAACGAGTTGTTGCGGAACTGGTGCAGGAAATGAATGGGATACCACGGTACACCGAGGCGGAATACGAGATTGATGATGACGCGTACTATCGACATATGCCCAGCGGTATGGATCTCGCGGGTGACTCGCTGCTGATCACAACATATCAGCATGCTTATCTCTATGATCTTGCAAGTCTGGCGAACGACCCTTTACGGGTGCAGCTGCCTTCAATAGGGCAGCGTGAATCGATTAGTTTTGCTCGTGGTTCGAGCAATCGAGCGTTTGTGACTAAGGAAAGGTATGAGGGCAAGGGGGTGGCGGATGTGTTCCGGGTGGATTTTGCTAGTTCGCCTGATTCAATTTCTGTACAGCAAGGGAATCTAGAACACTAGCCAGCCCTTCGATCCAGTTTGGAGGCTTCTCCAATAGTTCTGTGAGCGCGGCGCTGGGTGCCATTACACAGCGCATTGGTCTGTCGGCAGGCGTTGGATAGTCTTTGGTGGGGATAGCGGTAAGGTCTGGAATCCGCTTGATCAGTTTACGTTTCAGAGCCTGGTCGAAAATCTCCACTGCAAAATCATACCAGCAGCAGGCATTGCCGCCGGAAAGGTGGTAGGTGCCAGGCGTGAGGGTCGGCTTGCGACATACCTGCACAATGGCCTCAGCGAGATCCCCAGCATAGGTTGGCCGCCCAATCTGATCGCTGACCACCGATAAAGCTTCGCGTTCTGCAGCCAGACGCAGCATTGTCAGTACAAAGTTAGTGCCGTTATCACTGAATACCCAGCTTGTTCTGATAATGATGTGATCAGGACACATAGTGCTGACGGCCAGCTCGCCAGCTAGTTTTGTCGCACCGTAGACGTTAATGGGGCGTGTCGGGTCTGACTCGGTGTAGTCGGATGTTGATTGGCCATCAAAAACATAGTCTGTTGAAACATGTATCAATCGGGTGCCAAGTTTAGATGCTGCTGCCGATAAAAGACGTGGTCCTTCGGCATTTGCCGACCAGGCAGCCTGGGGTTCACTCTGGGCCTTATCTACGGCAGTGTAAGCGGTTGTATTGACGATAATGTCAGGTGCAGCTGATTGCAGCCTGTCATCTAAATTGGATGGATCATCCCACTCTAGGTGGTCGCGCCCCCAGAATTCGGCTTCGGGGAGCAATCGCTGCAGCTGACGTGCCAGTTGTCCCGTTTCTCCAATGACTAGAATATTCATTGTCGCAGCATTTCAAGCGTTGGCAGCTGTTTGTCTTTGGCTGATACCGTGGGCTGCTTCAAAGGCCATTGCACGTTCAGTGTTGGGTCATCCCAACGTACACCGATTTCGTCTTGTGGGTCGTAGTAGGCTGTGCACTTGTATTCAAAATCAGCTGTTTCAGAAAGCACCTGGAATCCGTGTGCGTAACCTGGCGGAATCCAGAGTTGCCGCATGTTGTTATCGTTGAGCTCAACACCTACCCATTTCCCAAAAGTATCTGATGCAGGATTGATGTCTGCGGCGACGTCAAACACCGCGCCCTGGCTGACCCTGACTAATTTGCCCTGGGGGTTATTTTTCTGTGCATGCAGGCCACGCAGCACACCTCGCTGAGATCGGGAATGGTTATCCTGAACAAAATCGAATTCGATGCCGATATCCTGGTAACGACTCTGTTGATACGTCTCCAGAAAAAAGCCCCTTTCGTCGCCAAATACATCGGGCTCTATTATCAGTACCCCAGGTAACTCTGTCTGAATCGCTTTCATAGGTTTTCAACTAAGTCTTGCAAATATCGACCATAGCCGCTTTTTAGTAGTTTCTTGCCGAGAAAGACAAGTTGTTGGTCATCTATCCAGTTGTTGCGCCAGGCTATTTCTTCCGGGCATCCAACTTTAAAACCCTGACGTTTCTCCAGCGTCTGGATAAAGTGCGCCGCCTCAAGTAGAGAATCGTGAGTACCTGTATCCAGCCAAGCCATCCCACGCGCCATTTTTTCAACAGTTAGCGTATTGCTTTCCAGATAAACCCGGTTCAGATCGGTTATTTCCAGTTCACCTCGGGGTGAAGGCTTGATGGTCTTTGCGATCTCAACGACCTGGTTGTCGTAAAAATATAGGCCGGTGACAGCGTACCTGCTTTTGGGTTTTGCTGGCTTTTCTTCGATAGAAACCGCTTTGTTATTTTCATCGAATTCGACCACGCCAAACGCTTGCGGATCGACTACGCGATAAGCAAAGACAGTAGCACCTTCGTCTTGTTTAGCAGCCCTCTGTAATTGGCCGCCGAAACCGCTGCCAAAAAACAGGTTGTCTCCCAGAACAAGGGCGCAGGGATCCTCTCCGATGAACGTCTCACCGATTAGGAAAGCCTGAGCCAGCCCATCCGGGGAAGGCTGTTCTGCATAATTAAGCGTAATCCCCCACTCTTTCCCGTCTCCCAGCATAGTTTGAAAGCGAGGCAAATCCTCTGGCGTCGAGATGATTAGAATGTCTTTAATTCCTGCCAGCATGAGCGTGCTGAGCGGGTAATAGATCATCGGTTTGTCGTAAATCGGTAGGAGCTGTTTGCACACACCTAGCGTTATCGGGTGTAGTCGCGAGCCTGTGCCCCCAGCCAGAATAATTCCTTTTCTATTCATCATCGCGGGCTTCCTTTTATTGACCCAAGCGATCAAGTTGGTACGAGCCATCGAGCACTTGCTCCCACCATTTTCTGTTTGCCAGGTACCACTGAACTGTTTTCTTTAATCCCGTGTCGAAGCTTTCCTGTGGAACCCAGCCAAGTTCTTTTTCGATCTTTGTAGCGTCGATAGCGTAGCGGGTATCGTGGCCTGGCCGGTCTTTTACGAACTCAATCAAATTGTTTGCGTCGTATGTGGAATCTGTTTCCTCGCTGAGAATGGAGCATAAGTTCCTAACCACGTCGATGTTGGCCACCTCGTTGTGTCCGCCGATATTGTAGGTTTGACCAACAGTGCCTGTATTCAATACTCGCCATAGCGCACGAGCGTGATCGTCTACATACAGCCAATCACGAATTTGTAGGCCATCCCCATAGACTGGTAGCGGTTTTCCTTTCAGTGCGTTGAGAATCATGTGCGGTATTAACTTTTCAGGAAACTGATAGGGTCCATAATTGTTTGAGCAATTGGTCAGGAGTACGGGTAAACCGTAAGTGCGAGCCCATGCACGAACCAGGTGATCCGAGCTTGCTTTGGTGGCCGAATAGGGTGAACTGGGTTTGTAGCTTGTGGTCTCTGTGAAGAGTTCTTGTGGATTGGTCAAATCTCCAAACACTTCGTCAGTGGACACGTGCAGAAAACGAAAGTGATTCTGCTGCTCAGTATCCAGCTTTTCAAAGTAGTGGCGCGCTGCTTCCAGTAATTCGAATGTGCCAACCACATTAGTTCGGATGAAATCTGCTGCTCCATCTATCGATCGATCAACGTGTGATTCGGCGGCCAGGTGGAGGACAGCGTCAGGCTTGTGGGTTGTCAGAACTGATGCGACCAATTCCGCATCGCAAATATCGCCCTGAATGAAGGTGTGTCTTGGTGAGGTGATTGCTGTCCCCAGCGAATGCAAGTTGCCTGCATAGGTCAACTTGTCAAGGTTGATGACCTCGGATTGAGTTTCTTGCAGTAAGTAGCGGACCAATGCGGAGCCAATGAAACCGGCGCCGCCCGTAATAAGAACTTTCATCGATTGATTCTATTTAGAGTTGATTCAGTTTAATGCAAGCGCGGACTGTATTTGTCTTAGATACGTAATTCCTGTGCGTTAAGCATGTATCTACTTCTGCCGTTTTGCTGCCATCAAGGCAAAAGCTTCAGGTGGCTGCTTCAGCCGCTCAATAACCTGCAGTGCCAGCTCCCTGGGTGAGGCTTCACTGGTATCCAGCTCCAGATCGTAGACCTCTCCATGGCCGTGAATCTGATCAAAATGTGCCGCGGCAGTCCCAGGAAAACGTCCGATGCGGGTCGCTTCGCGCGCTTCAACAACATCAAGTTTGCATTTCACTCCGATGAACCAGACTTTTGCAGGATCCAGTACATCAACGTAATCATCGAGATATTCACGTTTGAAGAGCAGGTCATCAACAATCACGTTGTTGCCCAGTTCACTGAACAGGGCGACTGTCCGTCTCATGGCTTTAAGGATATTTTCGCCATGAGGCCCAAATCGTATGTGGGTCACCCAGTTGCCATTATCGGTGTCAGGAACAACGTTCAGACCCGTTGAGCCGGAAGAATGTTCGGGTGCGTTCAGACCGCGGGTGCGGCTGGGCAACCCATCCCTGAACTGATCAAGAGCAATGTGCTGATACGGCTCATCAAGCAGCTGCTGCAGTTTAAGCGCGAGCGTAGTTTTGCCCGAACTGGAACAGCCGTTTAAAAAAATTATCTTACCCATTAGAGACTTACGTTAAGAAGATGTAACGTCGCTTTAGCTTTCCGACCCCAAAAAGCGATACTATCGAGTTTGAGAAATGGATTCTATGTCTTTATGCATTGGCACTATCTGGACAGCGAGCTCGAAGGCTTTTCAGCACTGACACCGGCGCTGGAAGGTACAGCCCTTGTCCTTCAGAAAATTAGAGATTGTCGAACCGAACTGGACCCTCAGGAACTTGTAGAAATACAGCCGATGGCGCAGCGCCGCCAGTTCGAATTTGCCAGTGGCAGGCACTGTGCGCATGTGGCTCAGAAAATCGTGGGGCTATCGCCGCAGCCTGTTCTGCGCAAACGCCGCGCACCACTCTGGCCGGACACCTGTATTGGCAGCATTACACACAGCGACACAATAGCCGGTGCGGTAGTCTCCACCACGCTGCGAGGTGTCGGGCTGGATATCGAAGCCGCGGATCGAGTGGAAGAAAAGCTGTACCGCGTACTGTTTAATGACGCTGAAAAGGCGCAGATCAGCGCAGCGGATTTTGATGCTGCGACAGTGCTGTTTTCAGCCAAAGAAGCCGGTTACAAGGCGATCTACCCGATTGGCGAGAAATTTATCTCTTTTCTGGAGGCGGAAATCATCCTGCAACCCGCAGACCAGACGTTCACCATTCGCTATCTCGGTGACCACGAGCCCAACAGGGCTTTAGAAAACGGCTATGGTTTCTGGCGGGAAAATGACGGGCAGATCATGACGGTGTTTGTTATCGAGTAAATGTACTGATCTGGGATTCGATCAGATCAACATCACCGGGTGCAACATCCAGATGGAAGACCCAGCGCGGGCGACCGACCCGGATATCTGCGTTTTCCAGGTGTGCTGCCAGCTGCCTGTAAACATCCATATCAATGTCCAGGTGCACCATGTTTGTGGCCTGGCGAATCGAAATATCACCAAACTTTTCGCGCAGCGCAGTGGCAATTCTCACAGCATGTTGATGATCTGTGGCCAGGCGCTTGATGTTGTGCTCAAGCGCATAAAGCCCGCCAGCTGCAATGATCCCAGCCTGTCGCATGCCGCCGCCGACCATTTTACGCCAGCGCCGGGCCTGGTTGATGAACTTGATTTCACCCACAAGAACAGACCCTACTGGAGCGCCCAGACCTTTGCTCAAGCAGACCGAGACGCTGTTAAAAGATGCTGCGAGCACCTCTGGTTCAAGATTCTGCTCGACGATTGCATTAAAAAAACGCGCGCCATCCAGGTGCAGTTGCAAGCCAGTCTTATCACAGAGGTTTCGCGCTGCTTTGATGTAGTCCAGCGGCAGTACTCGACCACTGATCGTATTCTCGAGGCACAACAGGCGGGTTTTCGCAAAGTGGAAGTCGTCAGGTTTGATGTTGCTTTGCACCAGATCGAGGTCCAGGGTGCCGTCTGCCTCACACGTCAGTGGTTGCGGCTGGATGCCGCCTAAGACCGCTGCGCCGCCACCTTCAAAGCGATAAGTATGCGCCTCCTGGCCGACTATATATTCGTCACCGCGGCCACAGTGGGTCAGTAAAGCCAGTAGATTCGATTGTGTACCGCTGGGCACAAACAGTGCTGCGGGTTTGCCCAGCATCTTCGCCAGGGTCTGTTCCAGTCTGGTGACCGTGGGGTCTTCACCATAGACGTCATCGCCGACATCCGCGGCTGCCATGGCGGCGCGCATTGCACTGCTGGGCTGCGTGACGGTATCACTGCGTAAGTCGATCATCGGGGCTTTAGCCTCGTGTTTCATTAGGAATTCATCTCCAGAGAGAATTGCCAGGCCAAAAAAAAGGCCGGATACCGGCCTTTCTGAGTCTGATGTGCCGCGTCACTGCGCGGCGAGAGACACGTTGAACACGCCCGCCTGCCTGGCCGAGTCCATGATATGGATCATCAGGTCAGTGGTTGAATCCGGGTGTGGCTGGATGATTACCGGTGCTTCCGGGTTTTCAGCATGTAAGCGCTCGATATTTGCGCGTACCGCACGCCGGTCGACATCACGCGAAGCAATGATGATACGGTCGCGGTTGGTGATGCGGACCACGATGCTTTTCTTATCCGGGTCTACGGTTTTAGGCTTTTCGTCATCAGGCTGGTTGACGTCCAAACCCACTTCTTTGACAAAAGTTGCTGTCACAATGAAGAAAATGAGCATGATGAACACCACGTCCAACATCGGCGTAAGGTTTATCGCCTCTTCACCTTCCTCTTCCCGTCCCCGTCCAAATGGTCTACGCATTCCTGCCCCTCGATGCTGGTACTGCTTTTATTCTGTTGGCTAGTTTATGCGAGCTTTTGCAGAAAGCCAACAACACTCTTGTTGAACAATTCCGGATTGTCGATGTTCGCCACGTGGCCCGCATCAGGGAGGATGACCAGTTCAGCCCCGGGGATCTTGGAAGCCATATACTCACTGGGTTGGATAAAAGGCGTGTCGTTCTCGCCAACAATCACCAGAACAGGCACCTTTATTTCCGGTAGTGACGCCATCACGTGGCCATCGTGCTGCACAAGCAGGTGTTCAGCCGCCAGCGCCAGCCCTTCTGCAGAACGGTGGGTATCCCCATGTGCAGGGTCGCCAGCTTCGAGTTCATCCAGACCCCGCAGGCGAAAATACTTAGCACGACCTCTGGCCATTTTATTCCACTGTTCCCGCGCTTCGTTTTTACGGTAGCCGGGACCTGTATCCGCAAGTATCAGCGCCCGGGTGCGATCAGGAAAGGCGGCATGAAAGGCCAATGACAGGTAACCGCCCATGGATAGACCGCCAATAACCGCCTGTTCAACGCCGACTTCATCTAATATTGCCGACATATCTTTCAGGGTTTCTGTGCAGGAATATCGCTCCGGGTTTGGGGGGCTGTCTGATGCGCCATGACCCACTGCATCCCAGGTGATCACCTGAAAATTCTCAGCCATCGCGGCCAGTTGTGGATCCCACATCGTCTGCGTACCGCTGTAGCCGTGAGTGAATAGCACTGACGTAGACCCCGAGCCATAGACGTTGTAGTCAATGGTTGCATTGTTTCTTTTAAGCTGCATGTGTGTACTCACTTGTTTAAGAAATTCAGGGCAAGGCCTGGTGTCTGCCAGGGCATGCTGACCAGCTGGCCCGTTGATGACAATGTGATCAACGCGGTAGACAGATTTTCACCACCAAAACAGATGTTGGTGGTGACGCGATCTGGCAGTGGCACAAAAGAGGGTGCACTGCCATCCGGCATCAGTGTGGTAATGCCGCCATCGATTATGGTTGCTACACAAACACCGCCGGCGCTGTCGACAGCCAGGGAGTCATACATGTGATAACCCGGCCGATCGTTGAGCAAACGGCGTGTTCGACCTTGTTCAGCCAGCTGGCCCGGGCCTGCCAGCGGGAAAGCCCACACGCGACCTGGTATGGTCTCTGCTATATACAGTTCTGTCTCATCCGGCGATAAACCAATACCGTTAGGACCCTCCATAGGGAAAATGACTTCTTCGATAAACGATGCATCCGGCTGGGCGTAGTAGACGCCAGTGCGGTCCCGCTCACGCGCGCGGCTTTTGCCGTGATCGGTAAACCAGAAACCACCCGTCTGGTCGAAGACAATATCGTTAGGTCCGCGCAGAGGTTGACCCTGGCAATCGGTGTAAACAATCTCAACTTCGCCGGTTTGCAGATTGACCCGCTCAATACGACCACCGCTGTAGTCTGCGGGTTCGTCACCCGGGTAAAGCTTGCCGTCGCTTTTATGCCAGGAAAAGCCGCCGTTGTTACAGATATAACAGAACCCGTCAGGTCCGATAGCCGCACCGTTGGGGCCGCCACCCAGGTCGGCAACCACCTCGCTTTTGCCGTCTGCAATGCGCGTCAGAGTGCCCCGTGCAATCTCTACAAGCAAAACGCTGCCATCATCCAGCGCGATAGGCCCTTCCGGAAACTGCAGACCCTCAGCAATCACATTAAACGGCTGGTCGACTTGATTCTGTTGCATCCCCTGGGTTCCCTTGATTGAATCACTCCTTCATACCACAGGACTTCTTACCATAGGAGAGTTGCGTGTCAAAAATATGGGTTACATTCGGCCTGGTCGTGTTGCTGGCAGGCTGCCAGAGCTATCGAGATGGCAGCGCTCGAACCGTTGGTCAGTTTACTGATGACGTGGTCATGGAATCAGCGGTGAAAGCGAAACTCATCGCGGACAATGAAATCAAAGCGTTCAAGATAAACGTAGAAGTTAACCGCGGTATCGTTTCACTATACGGTCGGGTGCCTTCTGAAGCCGCGCGCAGCAAAGCCCTGCGTCTGGCAGGGGAGGCCAGAGGGGTGGTTCAGGTCGTTGACCGCCTGACGCTGATTGCACCTGAGTAGTTTATACACAGACGTCCAGCATCTTTATTTGGACGTTAAACCAAAAAAAAGGCTGCGAAAAGTTGTGTAAGCTATTGATTACTAAAGATTAGTCCAGTTTTGAGCTGGGATTTGCAAAATCTGCCCAAAATGAGTCAACGATTAATCCCCAGACTTATCCACAGCTTCGAGCCAGTTCTTAGGTTTCAGATAGTACTCGGTTAACTCGGCTTCTCGAGAGCCCGCTGGTGGCTGATAGTTGTACAACCACTTCGCCAGCGGGGGCAGGGAGGCGAGCACAGACTCGATGCGCCGGCCGCTCTGCAGGCCATATTTGGTGCCGCGGTCGATGGCCAGATTGAATTCCGCGTAACGTCCGCGGCGATACAGCTGGAAATCGCGTTCTGCCTCGGTAAACGGGGTGTCTTTACGACCGTTAAAGATGGGCATGTAGGCGGGTAAAAAGGAGTCGCCAATTTTCTTAACCAGAGCGAAGCTGGCGTCAAAGCCACCTGTGGTCCAGTCATCAAAGAAAATACCCCCGATGCCACGGCACTCCTGACGATGTCCGAGGTAGAAGTACTCATCACACTCTTTTTTGAATGCGGGATAGTGTTCGCCGCAGGCATCAGCCGCTGTCTGATGCCAGTGCCGGCAGTCCTCAATGACGCCATAGTAGGGTGTCAGATCGTAACCGCCGCCGAAATACCAGACAGGCTCATCAGCATCGACAATGAAGAACCGCAGATTCATATGTGTGGTGGGTACATGTGGATTCTGCGGGTGCACAATCATGGAGATGGCGGTGGCCTGGAACGGTGAGCCTGCCAGGTGCGGGTTTCGCTCGGTAGCTGCCGGTGGCAGCGAGTCCCCAAGTGAGTGAGTGAACTGTACGGCGGCTTTCTCTATGTGCGCGCCATCTGCAAGTACCCTGGGTTGTGCCAGACCACCATTAGGCGCCTCAATCTGCTCAAGGCTGAAAGTGGCTCCTCCATCAGCTTGTTCGAGCGTCGAACAGATCTGAGTTTGTAAATCGATAAAATAGTCGCGAACGGTCAGCACCGTCTCGTTGGTTTGCATGTTATGGCACTTATCAGCGTTGCTCTGGGTGGCCGCTTTATATCACACCGTCCCATGCGGGGTGGTATTAGTAATATCCGAAAGGCGTTTATAATCGCAGCCATGAATACTTTAGAAAACGATGAATTGACCCAGCTTCAGCAGCTGGTCACCCGCGGCGCTGCACACCTGGGTGGTGACCTGAATGAAGAACAGATTGAACTTTATGACCTGACCTTCTGCCAGGCCAACCTGCATGCGGCAACCGCGCTGCGGCGCCTGGCGGCAGCCAGCAGCAGCGGGTTGTTGAAAGATCTTTCTGCTTATTACAGCGCGGAAGTTGGCGCCGAGGTGCGCTACCGGTTAGGCATACGACCGCAGGCTTATGGATTGGGTGCGGCCGAGATTTACAATGCAACGAATCACAGTGACAGCCTGCTCCCCCGGAACATCACTGAATTAGGCAGAGCACTGCTTGCACAGGGATTGCCGGAGCAACCGTTAAACGATTCCCAGCGCATGATTTGCGATACGTTCAGAAAATTTGCAGACGATGTAGTTAAGCCGCTGGCTGAAGATATTCACCGCCAGGACAAACTGATTCCGGATGAGATTCTGCAACCTTTGCGTGAGATGGGTTGTTTTGGTCTGTCGGTGCCGGAACGTTTTGGCGGGCTGAAACCTGATGATCGCGAAGACAGCGTAGGCATGGTGATTGTCACGGAAGAGCTGTCGCGCGGTTCTCTGGGCGCCGCCGGTAGTCTGATTACACGACCTGAAATCATGGCGCGCGCCATTATGGAAGGCGGCACCGATGCACAACAGGCCCGGTGGCTGCCGGATATTGCGGCGGGTGATCCGCTCTGTGCGATCTCAGTGACTGAACCCAACACAGGTTCAGATGTGGCCTCTGTTGCCTTGAAAGCCACGAAGACAGAAGGCGGCTGGTTGCTTAACGGCGGCAAAACCTGGTGCACGTTTGCAGGCAAAGCGGGCGCGATCCTGGTGCTGGCGCGCACGGAACCCGATGCAAAACCACCACACAAAGGCCTGTCGCTGTTTGTGGTTGAAAAACCCGTACACGATGGCCACGAGATCGAATACATCCAGGAAGGTGGCGGCAAGATGAGCGGTCGGGCCATCGCGACGCTGGGCTATCGGGGCATGCATTCCTTTGAGATGTTCTACGATGATTTTTTTGTGCCGGACGACTGTCTGATCGGCGAAGAAGGTGGCCGCGGCAAAGGCTTTTATTTCACCATGCGCGGCTTTATGGGCGGTCGATTGCAGACCGCGGCGCGGGCCTGCGGGTTGATGCGTGCCGCCTTCGAAGATTCGGTGAGCTATGCATCAGATCGAAAAGTGTTTGGCCAGGCGGTGGCGCAGTATCCGCTGTCGCTGGCAAAGATTGTGAAGATGGCCGCCAATATTGTTGCCTGTCGTGCGTTTACCCATGAAGTTGCTGCGCTGATGGATCGAGGTGAAGGCGCGATGGAAGCCAGCCTGGTGAAGCTCATTTCGTGTCGTGCGGCTGAGTGGGTGACTCGTGAGGCGCTGCAGATGTATGGCGGCATGGGTTATGCCGAAGAGTCTCCGGTGAGCCGCTACTTTGCTGATGCCAGGGTGCTGTCCATTTTTGAAGGCGCTGAAGAAACTCTGGCGATTCGAGTGGTGGGCAAGGCTCTGGTGGAACAGGGCAGGGTGGCATAGAGCCGGCTTAGAGCAGGGTATATCCGTAGAAGGATACCAACTCGGTATCGAGCGCCTGGTTGATCAGCGCGATGGCTTCGTCCGAAAGCTCCGACCGCCATCGCTCATTCAGGTAGTAATCACGATAATAGTCGCCGTCGCGGTCCGCTCGCTTTTTTGTTGAACGGGCAAAGTCGACAAACTCTTCCTGCAATCGAGTAACGTCAAACTTCTCTGCAATTTGAGTGATCACCGCAGCTGCATCAACAAAGGTGGCCTCGGTGGTAAGGTGCAATGTCTGCGCGTCAGGTAGCTTGCGAAAACTCGCGTTCTTAATATTCCACAGTGCAATCGGGTTTGCCGCTGGACCATCCATGTTTTCACGCCCCAACGTCTGCCAGGGCAATTGCAGGAATTCTTCCAGTGTCGGTGGGGTGGTGTACTGCTGGTGGTAAGGCCGCCGATACATCGACAACAGCCAGGCATAGGGGTTTTTCGTCAACGTCACAAAGCCGATGTCAGCAGGGATTGCAAAGTCGCCCACGGCACTGTGTTTCCAACCCAGATTGTCTTTCCTGTGGCGTTCGAACCAGGCATCGCGTAACCACTGCTTACCCAGTAGATTTTCGATTGTACGAATGTAGGTGGGTACAACACCTTCAACCAGCTCACAATCAAGATTGAGCTCAATCAGTTTGCTTAGATAATTGGTGTTGGTGTGGCGCTCACCGAATATTTTCAGCTTTTCGGGCACGTCTGATGGTCTGAATCTGCAAAAGCCAAAGCGTAAAGCAGCGGTTTCAAATAGCTAGTGCAATTTCAATGAGTTCTTTAAACTAGGCGGCTGAGAAATAAGCAAAGGCAAGACCCTTGGATTTAACGTTTAACGAAGCAGACAGAGAGTTTCAACAGGAAGTACGCAGCTGGCTGGAGACGGCCTGGCCGCAGGAATTGCGCGATAAACAGGCACGCAGTGCGCTGGGTAAGTTGTCGAAAGAGGACCTTGTCGGTTGGCAGAAACGTCTCGCCGAGAAAGGCTGGGCAACCACGAACTGGCCTTCGGAATACGGTGGTTCAAGTTTCAGCCCCACCGAAAGCTACATTTTTGATCTGGAACGCGCGCGTGTGGGTGCGCCGGGTGTTGTGCCTTTTGGCATCACCATGGTGGCACCCGTGATCATGAAGTTTGGTACTGAAGAGCAGAAGAAGAACTTCCTGCCGAAGATCCAGAACTCTGATATCTGGTTCTGCCAGGGTTATTCAGAGCCTGGCTCCGGTTCGGATCTGGCATCTTTGAGTACAAAAGCTGAAGATAAAGGTGACCACTATCTGGTTAACGGCGTGAAAACCTGGACCACGCTGGCCCAGTATGCGGACTGGATGTTCTGCCTGGTGCGTACCAGCCAGGAAGAGATTCGTCAGCTGGGTATCAGCTTCATTCTGATTGACATGAAGACACCTGGCATTGAAGTGAAACCGATTATCACCCTGGATCAGCCGGGTGAAGGCTTCCAGGAAATCAACATGGTGTACTTTGAAGACGTCAAAGTACCCAAAGAAAACCTGGTTGGTGAAGAAGGCAAAGGCTGGACCTGTGCCAAGTACCTGCTTGAATTTGAGCGCGGAAACGCTTATTCGCCGGCGCTGAAAGGTGCGATGAATCACCTTAAGACTTTTGCCAAGGCAGAGCAGAACGGCGCGGGTCAGAGTTACGCCGAATCAGCTGACTTCCAGCGTCGGTTTAATGACGTGGAGATTCAGATTCTGGCAATGGAATACACAGAGCTGCGCATTCTGGGCGCCCTGGCTGCAGGGCAGAATGTAGGGCCGGAGAGTTCCATGTTGAAAACCCGGGGCACAGAGCTGCAGCAGGCGGTGACAGAACTGGCTATGGAGATTTCGGGCAATTACGCACTGCCGCTGGATCAGTCTACTCCTTATCCGGGAGATAATTTTCAGGCGGTGGGACCGCAGGATGCCAATGGGACTGCGCAGGAATACTTTAACGCTCGCAAAGTGAGTATTTATGCGGGGTCTAATGAGATTCAGCGGAATATCATGAGTAAGTTGGTTTTGGGGCTTTAGACAGCCCCTCTGCCGCTGATTGTGACGTTTCGCAAAGGCTGATTCGATACAGAAAACTCACACAGCGGTTACAAGAATTGTTCCGTTTTGGTGCATCAGGTATGGGATACTTCACGTCATATTTTGTTCACAATATGCTGCTAACGCGACATTGAACAAGGACTTGGGTAAGCCTTCAGATTTAGGCTAAGGCTTACGTAAATTACAATGACGTTGTCGGTTGCCGCGCACCCGCTGGATTAATAAATGGAACAAACAGTACGCGATGTGATCACCCGTCTGGGCGTGCTTCAGGACGTTGCAGTGCTCTGCGCGGATACAGATCTTTATGATGCAGGCATGTCGTCTCACGCCAGTGTGAAACTGATGTTGAGCCTGGAAGATGCTTTTGATATTGAATTCCCCGACGAAGCGCTGGAGCGCGAAACCTTTGCCAGTATCGAAGCCATCACCCGGACCATAGCGGGAATTCAGGCCAGTGAGTGAACTGCAGGCTGAGCTATCAGATGGTATTCGAACCAGCTGGCAGCACTGCAATTCCTATGAGTCGCTGGAAGCAGCTGTAACTGAAATTGCCACCAATATCGCAGCGCTGCATGCAAATGATGTAGATCAGAAAAGCAGGTTTCCTCAGGAAACCATCGACGCGCTTCGGGCATCGGGCGCTCTGGGTGCAGGCGTTCCTTTGGGCCTGGACGGCCTTGGTTGCTCTGTGTCGCAGCAGGCACGCTTATGCAGAGTGTTGGGTGCCAGTTGTGCCGCAAGCGCCATGATATTGGCCATGCACTACATTGAGGTTGAATCCATCGTTCGTCACTGCGGCGACAGTGAATCTTTGCGCGGCTACCTGCGCAGGCTCAACCACGAGCAGCGGCTGATTGCTTCCGTTACTTCGGAAGTCGGCACTGATGGTGATATGACACAAAGCATTGCTGCGTTGGAAATGAGCGGTGATAGTTTTGCTTTCGAAAAACAGGCAACAACCATCTCGTATGGTGTATATGCACATGACCTGCTGGTGACGCTGAGGAGGAGTCCAGAAGCGGCGCCTACCGATCAGGTTGTTGTGCTTGTGCTTAACGGTGACTACGAGCTAACCGTAACTGGAGAGTGGGACACCCTTGGTATGCGCGGCACCTGTAGCCCCGCAGCTAAAGTTAAGGCGCGGGGTAAAGCCTGGCAGGTACTGCCAAAACCTTTTGCCGATATCTCTTCTCATACCATGGTGCCGGTTTCACACATCCTCTGGTCTGCGCTGTGGCTTGGCATTGCCAGTGATGCGGTGAACAAAGTACGCCGTCTACTGGTTGAGAAGTATCGTAAACAGCCAGATGAAATCCCTGCCAAAGCAAATCACCTGGCAGTGCTCGATGGCAAACTGCAGCAGATGAAAGCAGAGCACGAACATGTAACCCAGGCTTATGAAGCCCTGTTGGCCAGTGGCAAAAAAATTGATGTGTTCAACGTTGGCTTTGCCCTGCAGATCAATAATTTGAAACTCAACGCGTCTAATCACGTAAAAGAGATTGTGACAGAGGCCATACAGGTTGCCGGTATCGCGGCATATCGGAACAATTCTGAATACAGCTTAGGGCGACATCTGCGGGACGCTCTGTCGGCAAGCCTGATGATCAGCAATGAGCGCATTGTTGAATACAACGCCACACTGCAAATGCTGTATCGCGATCGCTAACCAGTACAATGAGGTGGGTCGACAATGATTGCGTCTCAGGCTGAGCTGACCCAACAGCTCCTCAATTCCGGGCTCTGGATATCGTCGAAAGTGAATGGCGTCTTTGGTTGGGGGCAGGGTTTTGAGACAGTCATCTCTGCGCTGGACAGTCGAATTACGCAATTTTCAGAAGCGGATGCTGCTACCTCGATCAACTTTCCGCCTATCCTTGATCGCAGTATTCTTACCCGTACCGGCTACCTGCATTCGTTTCCAGAGTTGTGTGGTTCGGTACACAGTTTTTGTGGCTCGGAGCATGAACATCAGGCATTACTCACGGCAGTGGAAGGTGACGCTGACTGGAGCCCGCACGTTAAACAGACTGATGTCGCGTTGACGCCGGCGGTTTGTTATCCCCTTTATCCCACACTCTCAGGAACGCTACCTGAAGACGGTGTGCTTTACAGTCTTTCATCGTATGTGTTTCGGCATGAACCCTCGCTTGACCCTGCGCGGCTGCAGGCTTTCAGAATGCGTGAAAATGTTCGTCTGGGTAATCAGGCACAGGTGGTGGCCTGGCGCCAGTTGTGGATGGACAGAGCGCTATCACTTCTGACTAGTCTTGAGCTTGATGTTGAGCTGGATATTGCAACCGATCCTTTTTTTGGGCGGGGCGGTAAAATGATGAAAGCCAACCAGAAGCAGGATGAGGGAAAATTTGAAATCCTCTGTCCTATTACGTCTGCTGAAGAGCCAACTGCTATCGCTTCGTTTAACTATCATCAGAGCAAATTTTCTTCTGTGTTTGAAATTCTGTTAGCAGATGGTGAGCTGGCGCATAGCGCTTGCATTGGCTTTGGCCTGGAGCGATGTGCTCTTGCGCTGTTCTCCACTCACGGTATGGCATTGGAAACCTGGCCTGCTGCGGTCCGTCAAGAGCTAGGGCTTTAGGTCAGATGATGGCGCATGTTATTGATGTGGATGTACAGAGGTTTGCGCCCAGTCCACTGCATGCGCCGGACAGAAACTGGTATGAAGGCAACTGTTACACAGATCTCTGGATTGCTGTACTCCATTGCCTTGGGCTCGAACCTCGCGCCTGCCTTGGTCCGACGTTGTCGTGCGGCTACAGCGCGGATCAGTGGACATTTTTCAAACCCTCTCCAGGCGATCTGCAACGCCTTTATGGTGGTGTTATTGAAGAGATGACCGTGTGGCGCAGTCTGCTGGCCCATTGTGAGGCACATGTAGCAGCAGGGCAGTTACCCCTTGTGGAAGTGGACGCGTTTTATCTTCCAGACACCGCGCAAACGGATTATCAGAAGAATCACAGTAAAACGACGATTGCCGTAAATGCCGTAGATGCACAGAGAAAAACCCTTGAGTACTTTCACAATGCGGGTTACTTCGAGCTGACAGGAGGTGATTTCGACGGCATCTTCCGATTATCGGAAAAAGCCAGCGAAGGACATCTGCCACCTTATTGTGAAACGGTGAAACTGTCACATCTGATAAACCGACCCGATGTCGAACTTAAAAAGCTGGCTCGGGAGATGGCTGCTGAGCACATCAGAAGCAGGCCGCCTGGCAATCCAATAGCTGCGTTTGAGCAATCTCTGGAACAGGCTTTGCCTCAGCTGATTGAGCGGGATGAAGACTATTTTCATGCCTGGGTGTTTGCTTCGCTGCGACAGCTGGGTGCGGGATTTGAGTTGGCAGCAATACATCTGCGCTGGTTAGCGGATGATCAAGAAACCGCGATAGATGAAGCAGCGCAACATTTTGATGCCATTGCAGAGACAGCAAAGATGCTGGTGATGAAAACCGCACGTATCGCGATGAGTGGTAAGACAAAGTCCCTTGCTGCGCCGTTAGCTCAAATGCAGGCAGATCTTGAAGCCGCTTATACGCTGGTCGACAGGCAGTTATGAATACTCTGATGACCAATCGACCTGAAAGAGTGGAATTGTCAGGTTGGGAGTACGCAAAATCTACGTTGGACAAATGTCTGACGCCAGCGGACTCACAGAATCTGGAATGGCATCCCGCCACGGTGCCTGGAACGGTTGCTTCTGAACTGCTGCGCGGGCAGTCAATCAACTACGACTCGGTTTTACCTCTGGATGATGATGACTTCTGGTACCGCGGCAAGGTTGTTCTGCCGACTGATATGCCGGGCTCGGTTCAACTCCACCTTGACGGGCTGGCCACGTTTGCGGAAGTGTGGCTTGACGATAAATTGGTGTTACGCACGGATAACATGTTCTGCGCTCACGTGCTCGATGTTTCGAAACACGTGCAAGAGGCGGGTGTAGAACACTTCCTGAGCATCCGTTTCTGCGGCCTCAGCCCTTTTCTGGCACAAAAGCATCCGAGAGCAAAGTGGCGTACCGCTTTTGTACAGCACCGGAATCTGCGCTTTGTCAGGACTTCGCTGGTAGGGCGCACCCCTGGGATATCCCCACAGATACCTGTAGTGGGACCCTGGCGGCCTGTCTACTTCGAACTGAGGCAAGCGCCCTCGTTATCCGTCACTCGTCTTAATGCGATGCTCGTTGAAAACATTGGCGTGATTGATGTTGAACTTTCGGTGCGTGGTACGGAAGGTTTAGAGGCGGGTGACAGACTTTCTTTGAGGTGTGGAGACTGCACTACAGAACTGACCCTTGAGTCCACCATGGACGAGGTGTTAATCGCCAGCGGCCGCCTGGAAATAGATAAACCCGAGCTCTGGTGGCCGCATACCCATGGGGCACCCCATACCTATGACATAGCGATTGATGGAACCGTAGGCGGGCGGGATGTCTCCCATAACCACAAGGGTATCGGCTTTCGCACAATCGAATTTAAGGATCCTTTTGCCATTTGTGTAAACGGCTTGGAAATTTTCTGCAGAGGCGCCTGTTGGCGACCGATTGATTTTTTGTCGATGAATCCTGATCCCGATGAAATGCGAAGAGTTCTGGATCTTGCTGTAGATGCAGGAATGAACATGCTGCGCATTACCGGTGAAACAGCATACGAAACAGATACGTTTTACAGCCTGTGCGATGAGCTGGGCATAATGGTCTGGCAGGACTTCATGTTTGCGCGGTTGGACTACCCGGTTGAGGATGAAAATTTTCTGAGCAGCATCACAATCGAAGCTGCGCAACTGCTGCGGCGATTGTCGACTCATCCCTGTCTGACGATGCTGTGTGGAAACACAGAGGTTGCTCAAACTGCTGCTTTGTTGGGTCTGGATAAGGAGAAATGGTCGAACAGATGGTTTGATCAGTCTTTGCCATCACTTTGCCAGGAGCTTCTCCCGGCGGTTCCATACTGGCGCTCATCGCCTGACGGTGGCGATATGCCGTTTTATACAGATGAAGGGGCTTCACATTACTTTGGTGTGGGTGCGTATCGGCAGGAACTGGCAGACGCTGTTGTGAACGCACCTGTGTTTGCGTCAGAGTGTCTGGCGTTTGGTATTCCGCGCCTGGGCTCGCTGGACAAGTCGATAGATGTTCAAGCGCAAGTCAGTACACCAGCTGATGCCAACGCCAGCTGGTCTTTTGGGGATGTTACTGAATATTATGCCTTACAGCGGTTCGGCTCAGATCTTACTGAGATGAAGGAATCGAATATAGATCGTTACCACCTGCTTTGTGGCATAGCCGTGGGTGAGGTAATGTACGACGTTCAGTCGCAGTGGCGTAGAAAAGGCATTGCTTGTAACGGTGCACTACATATTGCTTTGAACGACGCAGCAGATGGTAATGGCTGGGGGCTGCTCGACAGCAGAGGCAATCCAAAGGCGCCGTACTTTTTTCTCAAGCGCGCCTGGAAGCCGCTGGCCTTGATGATAGTTGATCAGGGTGTCAATGGACTGAAGCTGGTAGTGCACAACGATCGTCCAGAGGAATTTGTTGGGACCCTGAAACTGTCATTCTGTCGTTTAGACGGCGTTGTTGTACATGGCGGTGAACTTGATCTCACGCTTGCTGCCAGAAGTACTCTTGAGTTGAGTGCTGAACATGTCATCGGGCACTTCATGGACTCCAGTTATACCTATCGGTTTGGTGCTCGGGCTTTTGATTACATAATTGGCGAGTTAGCCGGCGCGCAGGGAGACTTGGTTGGGGAGACATTCGTCTTAAGCGATGAGAGCCTGATTCTACCAGCCCAGAAGATCGAATTAGAGGTCGATGTGATCGAGCAAAAAAATGGAAGCCTTCACCTCGAACTACTGGCGTCTCGGTTCGTTCAATCGCTTACACTTGAATCCGACGGTTTCAACGTGAGTGATAACTGTTTTCACCTAGCACCAAACAGACCCAAAACTATCCAGGCCATACCAAGCCGTTCTGCTGGCAAGTTTCAATTGACTGCTAGAGGCTCTAACATGAACAACTCGGTTGTAGCTCCCGCTTCTATCGCAACTAGACGAATTCAGGTTTCAGGCTAATGACTGTTACCAGCGAAAATGGAAGTAACATCGAATATCGGGCCGTTACAATCGTTATCGTATCGTACCAATCATTTGCCACTATCTTGTCTACTTTAAGCTCAGTTTTTCGCTGCTATTCAGAAGGCCTGGCTGATTGCGTTGTCGTCGACAACTCCAGTACCGATGGTACGCAAGCGCTAATTCGCAAGCATGCGCCTTGGGCGCAGTTTATCGAGGCCAACGAAAACTTAGGATTTGCCCGTGGGTGCAATCTGGGAGCACAAAGGGTTGAGACGCCATATACGCTGTTTCTAAATCCTGATGCAGAAATAGAACCTGTCGCATTGCAGGCCATGCTTGAATTCATCGAAGCCTCAGAAAATATCGGTATTGTAGGACCTGCAACCATCTGTAAACCGAATGGCTGCACTGAAGTACTTCAAATGACAGGTCCAATCCCAACACCTCGTTCGGTCTTACCTCCAAAAGTTGCAAAAGCTTTCGGTGAAGACTTAGTCAAGCCGATCTACCCAGGTGACTCACCGTTTCAAACAGGTTGGGTGTGCGGCGCTGTGTTCTTGATACGAACAGATCTGTTGCAGAGACTGCAAGGATTCGACCCACGCTTTTTCCTGTATTGGGAAGAAACAGATGTGTGCCTCCGGGCGGCTGAAGCAGGATTCGAGGTTTGGGCAATGGGATCCGCTGTTGCCTATCATGTTGCTGGGGCTAGTTCGAAAGAAGATATGAATAAGATAAATGGGTGTATAGCTCGGCACTATTACCAGAGCCGACGCCTCTTCATGCTTAAACATTATGGTTGGGGGAGTACAACTTCTGCGGAAATTGCTGAGTGGTTTTGGCTTTTGGGGCTGTCTTTGTTGGACTTCATTAGAGGTCGGGGGCTTTCGAGATTCAGAATAAGGCTACAAGCACCGCTGTTCAGTCTGCCGGGTGATGGTTAAAGATTATGACTGTGCGAATCACACCTGGCCCTTATAAACCTAGCTTTGGGCCAAACCAGATGCCTCTGTTTTTCGGAGAAGATGAAGAAAACATGGTTTTCGGTTGGTATCACAGCCCTGATTCGACCGCCGAAAATTCTCGTAAAGATGTTGGTGTAGTTCTGTGTAACCCATTCGGATTTGAAGAAGTAGCAGCTCATCGAGGTATTCGCTCCTTCGCGTTGGAGTGTAGCGCGCTCGGTTTTCCGTGCGTGCGATTCGACTACCTCGGATGTGGTAACTCTGCGCAGGATGAATTCAAACCAGACCAGGTCGCTGACTGGATTGAGTCCATTAGGTTCGCAATTGAAACGACTAAACATTTAGGTGGAGTTGAGAAAGTTGTTTTGGTTGGTTTTCGTTTTGGTTTTTCACTAGCAGCAATCGCCAGTGTTGATAGGCAAGATGTTTTAGCGATGGTTGCCGTGTCTCCAGTTATCAGAGGGCGAGACTATCTAAGGGAACTGCGTTTGCTGACCTCGTTTGATGAAAACTCTTCTTGCGATTTGGCAGGAATTGCTTTAGCGCCCAACGGATTCATTGTTAGCAAAGCTACTGCTGTGGCTATTCAGAAAATAGACTTGGGGATGGTTAAACTAGGTACGAACAAATTACATTTGATTGAGGAGTTGCGGATATCATCGAAAGTAGAAAAGTGGTTGCAAACTGTGCAAAGCACAGGAACGAGCATTGATACATCCCTTGCTGATGGTTATCTGCAACTAGCGTCAGACCCCCAAACCTCGACAACACCACGTGTTCTATTCGACAGGATTCTTCAGTCTATAGAGAACTGGGGTGAGCTGGCTAACGATTATCATGTCGAATCAAGACAAGCTGCTGCTGGTCTGTTACCGAACCTGGTTTTGAGGCAGTCAAAACCCTGCAATTTTGCAGATAGAACTCATTTTCCCTCGCTTAATGATGGAGCAGATCAATCAGATGATAGGTCCGAAACCGCTCTTTTAAAAGAGAGTATTGTGACTATTCCAGCGGGTCCAAATGGTTTGTTCGGATTGCTAACTGAACAGGATAACAGCACATCTCAGCGCGCGGTAGTTATTCTTAACGCCGGGGCGGTTCGTAATATCGGCCCTAACAGAATGTTTGTACTTCTCGCCAAAGCTTGGGCTGAAAAGGGTTATCGCGTTTTGCGATTGGATTTTTCTGGTATCGGTGATAGCCAAGATCGAGAAATTGATCAGAGGGGGGCATCATACGCAGAGAGTGTAGCTGAGGAATTGATTGGGGCAGTAGAATTTCTTCGGCAACAAGGTTGTTCAGAGATAACATTAGTCGGCCTATGCTCTGGTGCATACCACGCTTTCAGGGGTCTTGTTTCGGGTATGGATGTCCAGGCAGCTATTCTAATCAATCCCCTAGCCTTTGATCCGAAAGATCTTGATGACTTGGAAGATAAAACATTTGCGACATACGAAGTCCTTAATCTCTTCGCGAACATCAAGCGTCAAATATTCACAAGGAAGTTTTGGTCGAAACTTCGGAAAGGTCAGCTCGACACCATTACACTTAGAAAGCTAGTTATCCGAAGAATTAAATTTTCCATTGATCTTGTAGTTAACGGTACTCTGAGAATGTTAAATCTAGGGCGCAGGAGCGACTTTGTAGAGAATGTGCGTAGTGTCTTGAGTTTGGGTAACTCGTTGCAGTTCTATTTTTCTGAATCCGATCCAGGACTAGAGCTCTTGGTTAAAAGGTCTGGAAAGACGCTGGCGGAGTTTCATGAAAGCAAGAATTTCGGTATTTGTTTGATACCTGACGCGGATCACACATTTACCAAATTCAACGCTCGCACGCGACTCATAGAAGAGTTGATCAGATTATTGCAATTAGAACATCCGACAGTATCTAAAAACGAATGATACAGACAATCGAGGAGATTCTTTCGCGGAGCCTCTATTAAATTAGGCGTTGTTAATGTTGCGTATACGAAACTCATGTCTTTGGTTTGCTTCGACCTTAATAGTGCTAGTCACTGTTCTAGGACTTAGTGAACTCCTACTCAGAAGCTCAGTATCGCTATCGTCCCTTGTAGATCCGAACGATCTCTATCCGAAGGTTTGGTATTTAGAAAATTTTGAGTCGGTGCAAAGTAGGGGGCGGCATCCTGTGCATGCTTCACACGAAGTACTCGGTTGGACCCATCGAAAAAACCTACGTGAGCCTGGCTTTTCTACCAACTCGTATGGTTTGAGAGGTACTCGTGAGTATAGCTTCGAGCGGCAACCTGGAACCTCAAGAGTTGTTGTTCTCGGTGACTCATTTAGCGCTGGTTTCGGAGTAGAAGACGAAGAAACGTTTTCTGCGCAGCTAGAGAGACTTATTCCAAATTCTGAGTTTCTTAATTTAGCTGTTAGCGGTTACGGAGTAGATCAGGCAGTCCTGAGGTGGGAAACGCTTGGCCGGCGTTTTCAACCTGACGTCGTTATTCTAGGTATTTTCATTCCGGATTTTCATCGCAATACAGGAACATGGTGGTTTGATGCCCCCAAGCCTCGCTTCTATATAGTGAATAATACACTGACAATTTCGAGCGAGGAGCTACCTCCGATGGAGGATGTAGAGGCAAATGTTCAACTAATACGAAACGAACTCGATTCCTTGCTAAGACTTCCACGAGTTTGGATAGCCGGGCAATTTGTTTTCGATAGAGTCTTGCGGAAGCTACGGGGTTCGCGGGAAGCAGATGCAACTTTTGTCGAGAAGCAAAACATCCTCGAATTGCTAATTTCGAGGTTAGCTGCTGATTGTGCAAAACGCGGAATTGATCTACTAATTCTAACAATACCCACGGAATACTCCCCTTACCCGGATGAGGATCGGATCCTATCTTTCATAGTGAAGGCTGCTGAAAGCAATAACACGGCTTTACTTGCATTGGACCGTTTTTTGGGAACAAGTGCTGCTGAGCAGCGAAAAGAACCTGTTTTTGATGCTCAAACCGGTCACTGGTCTGCTTCGGGGCATAGACGCGTTGCAATCCAGGTGGCAGATTTTCTTAAGGCTGAGGGGCTTAGCGATTAAGTTTTCTCAGAATTATTTGGTAAATTTTTATTTCGTTCCCGTAGTTTAGGGTGGTATACGTCTTGGAGTTCTTTACCCAAGCCATCTGTCAGATATGCGATCACGATGAGAGTTTGAGTAGTCGGTTGTCACCTTCTTGTTACATTGTTGAACTTAGAGTGATTCTGGACAATAGAAAATTTCAAATTAAGTGAGTGCCGGAGAGTAGTTTTGTAGTAAAAATGGAGAGCCTTGTCTTTGGACGATACGGCCAAGCTTCACTTTGATACAAACTTGAAGACCTCTTCGCTGCCTCCACCAATCTTTATGCGCAATTACATCTCTTAATAAACTGTTACCTTGTAGGTGTAGGTATTCTCAGCTTCCAACCCTATACTTGTGCTTCTGAAATGTTCCTAAATCTTCAAATTCATGGGCGCGTTCTGATGCTAGCCCATTTGTTGCAATCAGATGCAACATCTTCTGTAGAGTAAGGGAGACTACTAAGCGTGCGTCGGTTCAAATCCCTCGAAAAGACCTACTGGATTTAGTTGAATACATCCAATGCCTGTTTCTCAAAGAAAATATTTGTTAAATCCGCCGCGTCGGTAAACAGGTAATTTGAAAGGCCATTTTGCAGCGAATGAGAAAAGAGCTAATTGAGACTATGAAAACAACTTCCCTTGCAGACGCGTGCGGAAAAAAATGGGACGCGGTTGTAGTGGGTGGGGGAATGGGAGGGGCAGCGATTTCGTTCTCACTTACCCGAGGTGGTTTTGATGTTTTGTTGATAGAGAGGGGGCTGGCTGAGCCTATTCGTGGTCAGCGATCATCCGACTATAATGCAGACGATGAAGATTGGAGGTTCCGATACGGGCAATGGCCTAAAAAGACTAAACTAACGATTGATGGTCGATCTAGTGAAGCCTGGCCGTCAATGGGGTGTGGATTGGGCGGTTCAACAAATCTTTATGCCGCAGCACTGTCGCGATTTGAAGCGAGCGACTTTCTGAGTAAAGAAAGTTCAGGTAGCTACACTGAATCTTGGCCTTTCGACTATCAAGATCTTGAACCTTATTATCTAGAGGCTGAAGAACTTTTTGAAATTAATGGGACACAAGACCCGTTGGACAATCTCTCGCGATATGAACTTCGAGATCCGCCGCCAATGGGGCCTCGGGATCAGCACTATTTCGATTGTCTGAAATCCACAGGGCTAAATCCCTATCGTATTCACAATGCTATCCGTTATGTGGATTCCTGCCAGGAGTGTGTTGGCAACATTTGTGAGCGTGCTTGCAAGGGCGATGCTCGAAATCGTTTGATTGAACCCGCGTTAAGAACCGGATGTCTGACCATATTGGAGACAACTGAAGCCCTTTCCGTAGATGCAAGTAGGAGCCAGGCGAGTGGAGTTAGGGTTCGCAAAGATGGCGTTGAGTCGATTGTTCATGGCCATATTGTCGTACTTGCAGCAGGTTCTCTCGTAACACCGATATTGCTAAGGAATTCTATCAGTCCTGATTGGAGGCAGGGTATAGGCAATGACTTTGATCAAGTTGGTCGAAAGCTTATGTTCCACGCTACTGATTTTATCGCTGTTTGGCCTCGCAAGAAAATACAACATTCTGGCCCATCTCGAACAATAGCATTCAGAGATTTCTATTTATGTGGTGAAGACAAGTTAGGTGAAGTTCAATCCATGGGTATGAGCGCTGGATATGGAGAAATACTCACCTTCTTGCATCAGCAATTCGATCAAAGCATTTTCAGTAAAATCCCTTTTATACGCAGCTTGTTGAGAGTGCCAGCATTTGTGGCTTCAAAGATGTTTAGCGATGCAGCTGTATTCGCAACAATAGTTGAAGATTTGCCTTATGCTGAAAATCGAGTTGTTTCTGACCCTGATAGCCCTTCTGGATTTCGTGTTGAGTACGCAATAGCGCCAGAACTTCGAAGAAGGGTGATTCGAATGAGAGATTTAGTTAAAGGAAAGCTCAGAGATTTAAGGGTTCTAGTTGTAAACTCCGATGTCACTCTCAATCTTGGTCATGCGTGCGGTACCTGTGCGGTTGGCTCTGACCCGGAAACAAGCGTTCTAGATTCGAACTGTTTAGTTCACGGAATGAAGAATCTTTACGTCGTTGATGCATCGTTTATGAAGACCAGCGGTGGAACTAACCCAAGTCTCACGATCGCAGCAAATGCGCTTCGAGTTGGTCGTCATGCTTCCTCCTATTTGAGTCAAATGTATCAATGAGTTTAGGGGGTCCAAACAGACAAGAGCACAGCCAATGCAATTCGTGAATAAAGTATCAATCCGTCTGCGCACTTTCTTCGGGGGCGAGTCGCTAAGCGCCCGTGCTCGAAGTGGTGGAACGATACTTCTGCTAGCAGAATTTTATTCGAATGGGCTTAGGTTGCTATCCAACTTAGTCATGACCAGACTTCTATATCCGGAAGCATTTGGATTGATGCTTATCGTAAATCTCGTCTTTTCGGCTCTTGGCATGCTTTCGGACGTTGGAATCAGAAGTGCGATTATTTCCCGCAAAGCGGACGTTGATGAAAAGTTTCTAAATGTAGCGTGGACAATCTCAATTGTTCGAGGTTTTTGTCTGTGTTTGATTGCTGTTTGTATCGCCAAACCGGTTGCTATTTTGTACGGAAGTAATGAGCTTTTCGGCTTAATACTATTGGCGGCAGTAGCTCCAGCCGTGCAGGGTTTTACTTCACCCATTCCATTGCTGTACGAGAAAAAACTTCAGTTTTTCAGGGTTGCCATTTTTCGAGCTGCAGCACAATCACTAGCTCTGATTGTGACTTTGATATGGCTGTTTATTTCACCATCGATATGGGCTCTTGCAGCGCACGGAATTTTCGGAGCACTTTTCTTAGTAGGCTTTTCCTTTCTTCTATTTTCATCTGGCAAAATTTGGTGGGAATGGGACCGCACAATTGCGAAAGAATTGTTTCATTTCGGAAAGTGGGTCCTACTCGCAACAGCACTAACTTTCATGGGTCGGCAGGGTGATAGTTTGATAGTTAGTCGATTTTTGAGTATCGAAATGCTCGGAGTTTTCAGCATCGCAATTACTTTCGCTAAGCTAATTGAAATGGTGGTTGAAAAGCTAAGCTGGGGATTACTTTTTCCGCTCTTTTCTGAGGTCAAATCTGATCAGCCAGATGTTTTTCACAGACGTTTGCTAAAACTAAGATTAGCTATGTACTCCTTATGCTTCCCGCTCGTTGTATTCCTGGCAACTCTGGGGCGTGATGTAATCAGTATTCTGTATGATGCGCGTTATCATCAAGCAGGCTGGATGCTTGAGGTGCTCGCTTTGGGATTTGGTTTTTATATTCTCACGTCCGCGGTGAATAGCATACCGTTAGCTCACGAAGATTCGAAGCGGCACATGTGGCTGCAGTTCTTAAGAGTCGCTTCTATCCTTGTATCAATGTTAGTTGGAGGAGTTTGGTTCGGGACTACGGGTCTCATATGGGGAATTGCGGCTGGGCAAGCGTTGTATTACCCCCTCCTGCAGTATGCAATTCGCGACTTTGGAATTCGTCCAGGTTATCTCGATCTAGTTTTCGCGGGCGGAACTGTTGCTTTAGTCGCTTTAACTTGGGGAATTAGAGGAATCCCAAGTCCTGTTTGAACATACACCTGAATAGCTTCGGATGATCGTAATTGACCTCTTACTGGATCTAAACAATACGTTTTTTGTCATAGCAGCCAATGTTTCTATCGCAAGAAATGAAACTCGACGACTCATCTAAAAATATAGCTTACGAGAACTGCACACTATGAAATTACCGCGGCCTGTAGACATAAAGAATCTATTGCGTCCCGAACCCTTGCGAAGGATTTGGGACGAAACGCGTATCCGGTTCAATTTACATCATTCGACCGAATTCCTGATCTTGAGCGAGAGTCATCGAATTCCGCAAGCGATGGTTAACCCTCTTGTCAGATGGAAAGGTCAATCTGATACAAAGGCAGTGATCGAAGTTACCAGAGAGCGAGCGTCCAAATACATGCTCTGGGATAAGGTTAGTCCGAGTGTGGTTTTTGTACAATGTTGGTTCAATACTTCGAGACGTGAAGTGGAGGACTTGATTTTAGGCCTCAGAACCAATCATCCGCATGCGAAAATTGTTTTCCTCGATTGGTATGCGCCCACACACTTGCCCCAACCATGGTTGTTCGATTTAGTTGACGTCTATATCAAGAAACACCTTATGCGTGATAAAAGTACTTATCGAGATGGTTTTTGTGACACGAATCTCATTGAATATGAAGCTCAATGGGATGTAAGTTTTAAGCCGCCGAGGGCGAATGGTATTAGTGACTCTCATATTGATTCGAAATTGGTTTTAGGGTGGAACTTTGCTACCGACCGTTTTCTATCATCTCAAATCCGAAATGGTCCGTTCCCATCTAGAGAGCGTCCAATTAATTTGCACTGCCGAATCGCGGTCGAAAATGGAGAGCCCTGGTATAGGCACATGAGGAAACGTGCTTTTGATGCAGTTTCTGAGCTTGGAGTCGCAAACGTAATCGTGTCCGACCAACTAATCCCATCATCGATGTATTGGGATGAACTGAGAAAGAGCAAGGCATGTGTCAGCCCATTTGGGTATGGGGAAGTTTGCTGGAGGGACTTTGAAGCGATTGCAGCGGGTGCAGTGCTGATAAAACCAGATATGGGCCACTTGGAAACACAACCCGATATCTATCAACCCTACGAAACTTACGTACCTGTGCGTTGGGATTGGAAGGATTTAGCCGAAAAAGTCCACTGGGTACTCGAATCCGAAGAGCGTCGAAGCAAGATCGTGGTTCGTGCTGCGGACGTTTGGAGTCAGTTCATAAAAACTGGCTGGCAAGCGGAACGATCGCGTTTAATTCGTCTGATTGGTAGGTGAGTAGATTGGGACGTGTTAGGCCTACGCTAACGTGCGGATACAGAAATTGACCTCGTCCTGTTTGCTCAGCGCCAATCACGCGGAAACACTAAATAGGCCCTTTTCATCGCAATTTGTTCTTTAGCCTGAAACGGCTTTTGATTAGTGCTTATGACACTGAAACATCTCAATCTGCATGCCACCTGGCCAGAATGTTCAAGCTTCAGCTATTGCTTTACTTGAGGGTAAAGAGGGGAACAGCTGTTGAAAGTAGTGAACTGTTTATATTAAGTGTGCGGATAGTTGATTTTGTTTACAGAAGTTAACAACAGCATGGTTACAATAGGCGCACAACAAACAGCGAGTTTTCTGCAAGTATTCACCCTCACCAATGAAGAAATAAAGATGATAGAAACGCAAGAACACTTGGAAGTCGAAATCGGTTCAAACCGGTCTTTTGGCATGGTTTTTACAGTAGTTTTCCTGATCATTGGACTATGGCCCCTGATTGGTGACAACCCTGTGCGGATTTGGTCCCTCAGTATTGCCGGTATTTTCCTGACCATTACGTTACTAGTCCCCAAAATCCTCGCGCCTTTAAATCGCCTCTGGTTCAAATTCGGTATGTTACTTGCGCGAATTATCAATCCTATCGTGATGTTTATTATTTATGTCGTTGCCATGTTGCCTATTGGTCTACTGTTGCGTCTCGGTGGTAAAGATTTACTACGTCAAAAGTTAGATAGAGACACCAATTCGTACTGGATATTGCGATCTCCCCCTGGGCCCGAACCCGAATCACTAACCGACCAGTTTTAGGACGCGAAAAAATGATAGTCAAAGAGTTATGGAAGTTTATGCAGGTGCGGAAAAAATTCTGGCTGCTTCCCATCTTAATCGTCATGGGAACACTGGGGGGACTGTTGGTTCTTGTTCAGGGGTCCGCGGTAGCACCTTTCATCTACACATTATTCTAGGGATAGGAAGTAAGTTATGAAGGTACTCGGCGTATCTGCCTTTTATCATGACTCCGCAGCTGCATTGGTAGTTGACGGAACTATTGTTGCTGCAGCGCAGGAAGAAAGATTCTCTCGCAAGAAACATGATTCAGCTTTTCCCGCGCAGGCCATTGACTACTGTTTGGAAGCAGGAGGGGTCCAACTTGCAGATGTCGATCACATCGTTTTCTACGATAAGCCGTTTCTGAAATTCGAACGTCTGCTGGAAACCTATCTTGCCTTTGTTCCCCGTGGTTTTCAGTCCTTTCGTATGTCCATGCCAATTTGGATCAAAGAAAAGCTGTTTCAAAAATCATTGTTGAAAAAAGAGTTTGAAAAGTACGACGACACCATCGACTGGGAAGAGCGATTACTTTTTTCCGAACACCACTTAAGCCACGCTGCGAGTGCCTTCTACCCCTCACCCTTTGAGGAAGCGTTGGTGCTGACTATGGATGGGGTTGGAGAATGGACCACAACGTCTGCAGCGATCGGGCGCGGTAACGAATTGCGCATTGTTAAGGAAATACACTTTCCTCACTCCTTAGGATTGCTGTATTCAGCCATAACCTACTACATCGGGTTCAAGGTTAACTCAGGCGAATACAAAGTTATGGGGCTGGCACCCTACGGCGAACCTGTTTACAAGGATCTGATGCTCGAGAAGCTAATGGATCTCAAAGAAGACGGGTCTTTCAGGCTTGACATGAGTTACTTCAACTACTGTACCGGCCTAACAATGACCAACGACAAATTTGCTGAACTTTTCGGTCAACCTGTTCGGCAACGCGAAGATGATCTGCTCGAACAATTTCACATGGATATGGCAGCCTCAGTACAAGCTGTTACCGAGGAAATTGTATCTCGTCTGATAAAATCTCTGGTCGCAGAAACCGGCATCAAAAACGTGTGCCTGGCAGGTGGCGTTGCCCTGAACTGTGTCGCTAACGGAAAGCTTGTGCGTGAAAAGTTAGTTGACAACCTTTGGGTTCAACCGGCGGCAGGTGATGCGGGCGGGGCGTTAGGAGCAGCGCTTCTGACCTATCACTACCACAAAGGCCAGCCACGCCCTGTTGATCCCAGCAAGCTTGACGGCATGCAGGGCTCCTACTTAGGTCCAGGATACGATCAGGATGAAATCGAGCGTCGCTTAACTGCCTGTGGTGCAGTATTCACGTCATATGAAACTGAAGCCGCGATGGTAGACGCAGCAGCGAATCTACTTGCTGACGAGAAAGTGGTTGGGTGGAGTCAGGGTCGTATGGAATTTGGACCTCGCGCTCTGGGCGCTCGCTCAATCTTAGGTGATCCGCGGTCTGAGAAAATGCAGAAGACCATGAACCTCAAAATTAAATATCGAGAGAGTTTTCGCCCTTTTGCACCTTCTGTACTCAGAGACGATGTTGCCGACTACTTCGAAACAGACGTCGACAGCCCCTACATGTTACTCGTCGACAAAGTGAAACCCGAGATCTGTCGCGAGATGAGCGAAGAGGAAAGCAAGCTGTTTGGCATAGACAAGCTCAATGTGGCTCGCTCCGATCTTCCAGCCATAACGCACGTCGATTACACGGCGCGTGTTCAATCGGTTCACAGGGAAACAAATCCTCTGTATTACGACCTAATTGCAAAGTTTAAGTCACTGACTGATTGCAGTGTCGTGATAAACACCTCTTTTAACGTCCGTGGCGAACCGCCAGTGTGTACACCGGAAGATGCCTTTAAGTGTTTTATGGGTACAGAAATGGATGCTCTTGCAGTCGGCAACTGCATTTTGCACAAAGAACAGCAGGACGAATCTTTGAGAATCGATTACAAGAATGCTTTCGAACTCGACTAAAGAGTTACAGGCGCAGGGATGAGTAGACAAACGGTTCTGATTACCGGCGTCAGTCGTGGCTTAGGCACAGCACTTGTGCATCAGTTTATTAAAGAAGGCTTCGCCGTTTGCGGATTGGCAAGAAATGCTGGTGACCATTTGCAGTTTCAAGAGCTGTATAACAGCGAACAGTATTTGGGAGTTACCGCCGACGTTTGTAACTACGCGGAAGTGGAGCTTGCTACTGCATCGCTGTTCGAGAGGTACAAGCGAATTGATATCGTTTTTAATAACGCGGCGGTATATCCAAAGATCAATTTTCTTGAAGAATCAGCGGAGGATTTTCTGTCTGGACTTCTAGCTAATATCGGTGGTGTCGCTAATGTCTGCAAAGCAGTCTTGCCTTATATGGTTAGCCACAAACAAGGCAAAATCTATAATCTGGGAAGTTGGGCTGATGTTAATCCAGTCGCTGATAGCGCACTTTACTCGGCGTCGAAAGGTGGCATCCATGCTTTAACCAAAGCAATTGCGCGTGATATCGCTCCGCTCGGGTTGGACATCGAGATCCACGAATGGATTCCGGGACATCTCAATACCCGCATGAGCGATTTTACAGGTATAGATCCAAATCTGGCTTCTCAGTGGGCAGTACAAATGGTTGCTAAACAAGCGAGTTCAAACAACTCTATTTTTGAAAACGACCGCGAATGGCATCCACCGGAGGGAATCAAGAAAAAACTTCGCAAGTTGTTGCCATTCTAAAAGCTGACGAAATCGCCTTGAGCCTTTGAGAAAGTAGTAAACACTAGGTTCGAGACTGAAGCAGAAGATGAATTTGTTGCGCAATAGTCGAGTACCCGGCTGAATTTGGGTGCCCATCATTAGCAGGGTATATGTTTTCCGTCCTGGCATGTGCTTGCAATGCTGGTAACAAGTCTACGAAATCTATATCGCTCCGTTCCAAGAATGCAGTTATCTCAGAGCGGATATGATCTTCATTCTCCAAAGTTTTGAGAATCTGATCGTACCGTATCAGATCAGGCGAAACGGGAACAACATTATCCCAATACACCCTTGCCTTCGTTGGGATGACAGCAACCAGCAGTCTTACGCTCCGCTCTTTGCAAAGCATGTTGATGCGCTCTAATGAGCCTAAAGCTAAACTGAGTCCCTCAAGAAGGCGATCATCATCAAGATTGAGGCCTGCGACAAAATTGCCCACGTTGACAAAAGTTTCTCCTTCTGGTGCATTCACGGAAGCCAAATTGCCTCCATCGATGTTTGATTCACGATAGCGAACGAGATCGCCGACAAAGGACCGAGTAAGCACTGCATAAAGCACACTATGTCGTGATAAGAAGTTCCGAAGCCCCCCTAAAAACTTGTCCTCCGATGGTGTGTACTCAACGAGGTTTGTCGCATCTACCTTGGAGGATGTTTTTTCCTGTCGATGGTGTGACCAAACATCGTTGCTGTACACTAAATTGTAAGCATCCATCAGGTCGTTGCCTAAGTATAATCCTACTACGATTGTCTCTGGTGCTAATTCGAATGCCTGAGTTTGGACAAGGTACTCGTAGTGCAATGGTCCATAGCCGCCCAGCGCCATATTGTAGACCTCTACGTTGCTGAGCTCCTGGAGAGCCCTAGGCCAAGAGTTATCCGCTGTAGCTGCAACTCCATAAGTCATCGAATCGCCTATGGCAACGATTTTTGCTTGATCAGGTACCGAGTCGTTGCGAAAACCTTTCTCGTCATGTCCGCCAGTGCCAGGTGCAATGCGGTGATTCAGATTCGGGTCATGCTCCATCGTTGGTTGAAGGAGGTCCATAGGATTCAGTACGAGTCTAGACAAACCTTCAACAAGCGAAACGGATATCGCGAGACTAAAAGAGATCAGGGCAAGTTTGGCGAACAAAAATATCTCTCCTATGCTACGAGAGGGTACGCTTTCAATGTGCAGGATCTACGTCAGGCTATTCACACCGAGCTGCACGTTGAACTAAGGTTAATGAAGTGGTTATCGTTCCATTCGTTGGCTACAGTAATGTTCGCGATTTAGTACTTGTGCAGTCACGGTAACGCTGGGTCTTGACTTTGGCCTGAAGACGCTAGATTTAAGCTCTTAGCATTCGTCTCGAGAAAAAAGTGGGTGCGAAGCCCCACTATCGAAACAATTGTAAGTCAATACCTTGCAACTATCGTACTGCTCCAACGCTGGAAAAATCAGGAACGGATGAGCCATCCCACGGTAAACGAATGTTGTTACTGCCTGTAATTCCAGAACCAAGGCCAACCTCGCTGGCACCATCACCACCAACATAATAAATCGGCGAATCATTCACTGTGGCCTGATTGCCTGAGGCGAGTTCCTCAGAATAGAACCAGAATCCATCATTAGCATAGCGTGTAACCCGTTCGAATACGCCATTTCGAATCTGTGGCCCTTGTGAACCTGCCGTTCCATCAATCTTAAAAGTTCCGCGTACAGTAGAATCAGCCATATAGACTTCGTCTGTAGGGGTGCCTCCATCACCATGGATCCTGAATGCGCTAGTCGCCGTGCCGTTATCGTTAATCACTGAATCAACAACGATGTATTTCGATAACTGAATAACTCTATGAGTCTGGCCCTGTGCCCGCAGTTTCACGTTCGCAAAAATCAGATTCGTTGAGTTATTGCGTGAAGCCCCATAAAAGGCGTAATCACCCGAAGAGCTGCCGTTGATATGATTTATAGTGACATTCACCAAAGCCATACGATCCCAACCCGCAAGCCCTGCGCTGGCGCTATTGCCTCGGAAATCGTTTAAGCCTTCAGTAGCGTTGTTAGAATCTGTATCGAAATAAACATCATTGAACATAAGATCATTTACAGGGTGTATCAAAATGCTGCCACCGGCAAAATTGCCGCCAGTAAATCGAATGCGATTAAGCCTGGACGGCGCATTAAAGGAGTTTATCGTTAACCTTCCAGAGATTGTGATGTTGTTTGCCATTTCTACATCAATATCGTTTGCGGTTACGTTGATATTGCCGCTGAAACTGTTGGTAACAACGATCCTGTTTCCATTTATGGACGCCGCAGAATTGAACTCCGATGCATTAGAAACAGTTACCGTACTGGTGGTAACCGGCTCAGCAGGCCATTGATAGTCAAACGGTATAGTCCGCGTCCCGCCTGCTGTGAGGTCGTACGGAGTATCGCTAGTATTGCAGTTGGTACCTTCGACACATGGTGGGCGTGGTTCTGCTGCGACTGAAGCGCAGCCTAGAACTATGAGGAACACTGAAAAGATTTTAGAGAATGACGACAAGGTTGTTACTGCGAATCGCATCGAAAGTTCCTCATAGTGGTGTTAACGCTTGGACGAGAATTCTGAAAGTGAGGTCGTTTAAAAGACTGCTCAAGCTAATCTAGCTCCTGAGCTTAGTTGCATTGGGAATGTAAGAATGTGCGATGGATCACTAAAAGAACTCATTTAGAATTTGGGTGCTTCGTGCTCCCTAATTGACTAGAGCTGCAAGCTCATTATACGAAATTAAAGAAGTATAGCGAAGAATTCCTTGAAAACTTAATAATCAAGTCAACGGGAATCGATAATCCTGCCTTGCCACTTGATGTTCTTTATTAAGATTATCTTTGAATTTTATTAGATTTTTAAAAATCGCCTAATCATGTACTTTGTTTTGTATTGCAAAACTCCACTAGTTCTTTTTCGTTACACCATGCTGCGAAACGACATAGGGGACAAATTCCTCAGCAATGATAGTTGCGACAATTTCCGCGCCTTCGTTCGTATAGTGCATCCAATCGTAATAGTACCGTGAATCCTTAGGCATTTTCTTTGCAAGGTCAATGACGGGAACAGAGGCTTCTTTTCCTATTCGACGGGTAACATCATTATATTTTTCCAAGATCTGCCAGGTTAACGCGGCAGTTCTACCTGCAAATTCGAGTTGCCCAATACTTACCCCTGTCGATGGGTCGACCACATCCCCCCAAAGCGCGGGCTGTGTTACGAAAATAGGTTCTATACCGTTGTCTCGAGTAAGCGAGATAATCCTGCGTACGCGAGTTTCGAAATCCGGAAGGGCTTCTAGCGCTTCTTTTTCAACAGCATCTTCCTCTGACGCGGACATGGTTTTTGATTGCGCATCTTCGAGGTCTAGCTGCCATTGATGTCCGAGCCCCAGTTGTTTAGCTTTCAAAGAGCGATAGATGGCTTGAACCGTTGAGAGCGTTTCGCTCAAAGAAACAATTTTATTTCTGAATGATTGGCCTTCAAATTCAATGCTCTCATCGAAATGTCGTCTCGCGTCGACACCCGTATCATTTACTCCAATCAAGAAAACAGTGTAGTCAGGCTTCAAGCCAATAATCATCTGCTCTAGCAAGCGTATGTGTCCAAATGTTGAATGACCATCAAAGCCGGCATTGTTGACCCAAGTCTTTTCGAGCCTGTTGGAGAGATGTCCCTGCAGTAGCGATGGCCAGTCTTTTCCATCGGTTAAAAAAGCGCATTCAGTAGTACTTCCTCCAATGGCCAAGACCGTTGTAGTATTTTTCCAATCCGCTGGAGGATTGGGGCCTCGAAAGCCTAAAATGTTTCGCGAATGAATAACTTCAGAATCTAACTTGTCATTCTCTGCCGGAATCGTCCAAACAAGGCGTTTGTTTATCGGGAGAATGATTTCGGTGCCTCGTACCGAAGTTAAAACTGGGTTGTATATCCGAAGTGCAATTTCAAGTAACAGAAACGTGACGGCACACACAATAGTAAATGCTAGAAAAGACTTTTTTAGGGTCCTAAAACGCTTCTGCATAAGCTACTCTAAAAGTCGGGATAGGGGCGTCTAAGATACCATACACTGAACGCCTTGATGGCTCCAACCAGCGATCTGGGGACCTATGTTGCGTTTGCAGTGTGAATGCGTGATCTATTCCTACAGAACTGAGGATCGTTTAAAGAGTAATAGACTTTATCGCGAATCAGGGTTGTAAACGCTACGTGCTGTTAGATGCGAAGTCAGCCGATACCACAATTTAAGTACTGCGATCTCGGGACAATATTTATTGCAGCTGTCTGCTTCCAGGGAGGTAGAATTAGGGGTTCTGGCTGTACTCCTGTATACGACGTCAAGAACCGATATTTCCTGCAGAGGTATGATGAGGCGCTTTCAGAATAAGAGTCCTATGAACGAAACTACAAAAATCTTTTCTTCCCCAGTGCGTTACACATTGATCTTCGTAGGCTTTATTTTATGTGCATGGGCATTGAGCGATGACCTTCTTATTGGCGGTGGGCCGGGATTCGGATTTGTTCAAGGTGCTGTATTGCTGGCTGGTGTGGTTGCGCTATTAGGAGCCTTATTGCCTCAAGGTTATGGTGTGGGGTTGCTAGTTACTTATATTTCTCTGTTTGGAGCCCTAGCTGTCGGTGAAGTCGCATTGCGAGCTGCGTTTGCCGCCAAGTTCGATTCAGCATTCGAACTTAACGATCGTTATCTATACGGGCTCAGACCCAGAGTTTTTAAAGAATTTGTTCATTTGCCGGCCAACGGTGGGACTTCACACGTTTATCGAATCAATACAGATGGTTTTAGAGGAGATGAATTACTTGAACGAGACGAAATCTCCAAACGGGTAATTGTCTACGGGGATTCGTTTATTCACGCTGCTTTTTCAGAATACTCGAAAACCTTTCCTGAGCAACTTGAAAGAATGCTGAAAAGCCATGAAGCAGGTGAAGTCGAGGTTATCAATGCTGGTGTAGCAGGCTATGGTCCAGATCAGATTGCGATTCGGATGCGTAGTGAGATCAAAGAGCTTCGTCCAGATCTCATATTGGTTTCGATTTTTTCGGGCAATGATTTTGGTGATCTGGCCAGGAACAAACTTTACAAACTGAATGTTCAAGGGGCAGCTATTCCAAATAAGCCAACGATAGACCCTGAGATTGTCTTCCAAGAGATGTTAAGTCAACGGGAATTGCGCATTCGCCGTTTGATCCGAAGCATACTTGCCTCGGCTAGACGACCATCGCATGTGCGAGACCCTGAGACGACCTTGCAGGAGGCTTTTGATCAGCACGTTCGAGAATATGAAGAGTTTGCAATACTCGGCGACAACGTTGTGCGTGAACTACGCTCAGATCCTTACTCCGCAGATATCAGCCTTGTAGCCAATCAGCCATCGGCGTTATACAAAATTAAGTTGATGACTCGCGTTTTGAAGGATATTCAAAAAACAGCTGATGCATTGGAGATACCATTGGTGTTCATGTTTATTCCACACCCAATTGACGTCACTATGGGTAATCACGAATCGGGTGTAGTTGACAATTTGCTTTGGCCAGACTACGACCCGAACAAATTGATCAACACACTTGAACAAATTTGTCTTCCCAATAATATGCGATGTGTTTCTTTGCTCGAACCTTTTCGTGCTCGAGGTGGTGAAAACCTGTATCTAAAAGGTGGCGATGATCATTGGAATGATTCTGGGCAACAGCTGGCTGCCAAGGAAGTGATCAGTTTTCTTGAAAAGAACGCGCTTCTTTAATAGTTGAGCGCAGTCACCTTTTCGTATGTCTGAGTTTAAGGTACGGGACCAATATCTATGTGCGGTATCGCTGGGCTGATAAACAGTCAGTCATCGGGAAACGTTAAAATAGTCGAAGCGATGTTGAGCGCCATGACACATCGAGGCCCGGACCAAGACGGACTGTGGTCGGCGTCAACAAACGGGCGCGAACTCCTCCTCGGGCATCGACGATTATCAATCATCGACTTAAGCGAAGCGGGCCGACAACCTATGGTCCATCCACAGGACAATGTCGTGCTTTCTTATAATGGGGAGTGTTACAACTTTGTAGAGTTACGCTCTGAACTTATGGAGTGCGGGCATGAATTTGTCTCTAGTTCAGATACAGAAGTATTGCTTGCAGCGTATGTTGAGTGGGGTGAACTCGCGATCAGTAAGCTCAGAGGTATGTTTGCATTAGCAATATGGGATCCGAAAGTTCAAGCGCTCATTTTGGCGCGTGATCGCCTGGGCATCAAACCTTTGTATTTTCAAGAGCGTAGTGGAAGATTTGCTTTCGCCTCGGAACTGCGAGCCATCCTGCTTGCATCAGAAGATGTACCAAGACTTGATCCGGTATCACTCAACGCATACTTATGGCACGGCTTTGTGCCGGGCCCACGTACAATGGTACGAGGCATACAACTTCTCGACGCTGGATGTACGCTTAGGGTAGGTGTTGATGGATACTGCGAATCCTCCAAAAAATACTGGCAGATCCCGATGCCGAAAACTCGGCCTGATTTGGTAGAAGCCAAAATTGATGCGGTCAAAGAGCTTGAATCTGCCGTTGAATTGCGTCTTGTTAGCGATGTACCTTTGGGAGTTTTCCTCAGCGGTGGCGTAGACTCCTCAGTTCTCGCAGGCTTAGCACAAAAGGTTTCTGATCAATCAATTCGAACTTTCAACATACGCTTCGACGAAGAGGGGTATGACGAGTCTGGCTACGCACGACGGGTAGCCGATTCGTTGGATACTGATCATTCAGAAATCCTCATTGATGAGCGCGCATTCAACGTAGGTTTAAGTGATGCTCTCGACTCTCTTGATCAGCCTACTTTCGATGGAATTAACACATTCTTCGTCAGTAAAGCTGTGCGGGATGCGGGGTTGACCGTTGCGTTGTCTGGCGCAGGAGGGGATGAATTGTTTGGCGGATACTCATCATTTATTGATATTCCCCGAGCGAAAAAGCTATCGAGGTTATCGAACATACTCCCGTCCTCACTGACCAGCGCTGTTGGTCAATTGGGTGCAAGAATTCTGTCAGGCGCCGGGTCTGAGATAAGACCGCAGACTCGCTTCGGTAAATTAGAAGACTTGCTTGATACTCGCGGCGATGTGCTGAAACTTTACCAGGTCTCGTACTCTCTTTTTTCAAGAGAGTTCCTGGCTACTTTGCTGCTCGAAGCGGAGCCAGTCCTCCCGTGGGGATTGGAGAAGAAGCGTTTTGCGGACCTACAAGAACAGACGCGGCATGCAGACGTATTGGCTGCTATTTCGCATATGGAGCTTGCTAGCTTCATAGGTGAACGATTACTGCGGGATACGGACACTGCAAGTATGGCAGCATCGCTGGAGGTTCGAGTGCCTATGCTCGATCACATTTTCGTAGAGAAGTTGGCTGCACTAGACTCAGCAACTCGTTATGAACCCGTGCGCGGCAAACAATTTTTGAAAGATCTCATTGCTGCTGATCTCCCCGCAGACATTTTCGACAGACCAAAAGCTGGTTTTGAAATTCCACTTGAACTTTGGTGTCGTCGATCTTTGAAAGATGAAATGGAAGGCTGTTTTTCTGATCTTGTTACTATCAATGCTATGGGTTTGAACTGTGAAACGGTTTCGCGAGTATGGCGTGCGTTTAAGAAAGGTGGCGCTGGTGTTTACTGGTCTCGGGTATGGGCGCTCTATGTTCTGATCAGATGGTGCAAGCTACATGGCGTATATTTATGACGCTAGACATTGCACTTGTGTATTATTCAACATTGTGGCGACTATGTAATATAGGGTCGCTTAAAGTGAATAGTTGAGCATAATAGCGTCATTATGCATCAAACCTATCTTGAAATTCTCCGTATCCTCGCAGGCGCATGGAAGCAGCGCTATGCTGGCTTAGCTGCAGCATGGCTTGTGGCAGTTGCTGGTGTTGTTTTTGTGGCGATGCAAAAAGACGTCTACGAAGCAAGTGCAAGAGTCTACGTGAATACTGCCTCACAGTTACGGATGTTGCTTGGGGACCAGATTGTTGATTCTAACGTTGAAGATCAGCTTCGTTATGTTCGTGAAGCGTTGCTTGGGCGGCCGCAGCTTGAACATGTCGCACGTGAGGTAGGTTTAATACTCGAAGATGACCCTCCGGAAGTAGTAGCCGCGATAGTTGGAATGCTTTCTTCAAATATTCAATTGGTTAGCGCAAGTGAGATGTCACGACAATCCCGTTTCAGGGGGCCCCAAACAGATGACACTTATTTTATCAGTTACCACAATAACGATCGGCAGGTTGCTTTAGCAGTAGTTCAGAAACTCCTCAGCATATTTGTGGAAGATACATTAGGTGCTAAACAGACGAGTTCAAGAGCAGCAGGAGAATTCCTATCCGGACAAATCGCGGAATATCAGGCCCGCCTGCAGAGTGCGGAGGCTGCGCTTGCTGATTTCAATCGTCGAAATTTCGATAAACTGCCGAACCTGCAAGGGGGATATTTTCAAAGGCTCCAAACAGCTCGGCAGAACATGGAGGAGAGCAACCAAGCACTCAATCTCGCAAACTCCAGACTGGATAGCATTGAACGGCAAATGCGCGGCGAAGCACCCCGTCTCACAGCTGGCGGGCAGATGGATCCAAATAGTGTTGAGTCCAGAATCCTTGTCGCGCAAAGCCAATTGGATAGCTTAAGGCTCAGATTTACTGAGGAACATCCAGATGTGATTGCTGCGCGAGAAATTTTGACCAGCCTACGTAAACAAATTGCTGAACTCTATGGCGACCGAGCTGACCTTGATGCGCCTTCGAATAACCCCGTGTTTCAGGCGCTGCAAATTTCTCGTAACGAAATAAAGACGGAAATAGCAGAGTTGAGCGCCGAGTATGCTCAACGTCGTAGTCAAGTGCGCGAATTGGAAGGGTTGATAGGTGAAATGCCTGAAGTCGAAGCTGAGATGGCGCGACTGACCCGTGACTATGATGTTATTCGAAACAATTACCAGGCGCTTCTGAGTAGTCTGGAGCGTGAAAATCTAAGCCGTGAAGTGTTGGAGAGCGACGAAATGGAGTTTCGTATAGTAGACCCTCCTACAGCTGGTATTGAACCCGTTGCCCCCCGGCGTGCTCTATTCACCGCTTTTGTAATGATGCTGAGCCTCGGCGCCGGTTTTGTTGTTGCTTACGTGTTAAACCAGCTTCAGCCAGTAATCGATCGCGTCGAGACGCTGCAGAAATCCCTCAATCTACCAGTAATTGGATCTGTCAGCATTTCAGATGGAGGCGGTGCGTTGGCGGCGCTTGGCGGTGCTCGCGCGGTAGTCTATTTTTGCCTGCTTGGAGGTCTGTTGATACTGGTGATGTCACTTCTCACACTATCAGAAATCATCGGGCCGGGCCTAGTTAGTTTTCGCTAGTTAAAAACTGAGACTCCTTTATGCGTTCAACCGTCCGTACGTTAGATAAGGTTAGTATTGCATTTAAGTTTAATCTAAGTGTTTGATTATCCTGTAGCGGCTCTTGCCCAATTCGGGTTCTTCTTCTTTTCCTTTTATCTATTCGGGAAACACACCCCAGCTAAAGCTGGCGCGTTGGCTGTTCTGACTGGTTTACTGTTTTTACCTGATGTCACCCTGATTCGTGTGCTAGACGTTGTGCCAATGGACAAGAACAAAATCGTTTTTCTAGGTGCGCTCCTCGGATTGATTTTCAGGCAGAATAAACATTTTTTAGAAGCTCGGCCTGGTTCTACTTTGGTATTGATTATGCTGCCGTTGCTACTGATTAATATCATTGGGTGGCAAACCAATCTCAGTACACTGCTTTCTCAAGGCGAATTGCAACCCGGTTTGAGCTTCGCCTGGGTACTTGGCCAGTCAATCGATGATTTCTTCCGATTTGCACTACCCTTTATCGTCGCTAAAGCGCTAATAACCAGCGCTCAGGATCTGAGGACTTTCTTCTATATCGGCGTCGGATTGGGGCTTATCTATACTTTTCTCGCTGTGTTTGAGCTTGTTATGGCGATACCATTTCGTGTGTTTCAGCTCAGTGACTATCTCTACAGCGTGCCAGTTCGCCCCCAATTTCGATATGGACTTACCGAGCCTGTTGTGTTCCTCAGTCTTGGGCATTCACTTGCTACTTTTATGGTCTTCCCATTTGTAGCAGCAATAGCCTTATTAAAAAGCCATGCGACAGTTGATTGGAAAGGCATAACTCGCGTGCGCCTAATAACATTTGTCGGTTTGTTATCAACACTGAAAGTCGCAAGCACTCTATTTGGCCTCGCAGCGGCAGCTGGTATGACTTTTTTCAAAACGCGATTACTTTCCACGTTGTTATGGTTAGCAGCATTGTTCGTTTTAACTTATCCAATGATGCAGGTAGTTGACGCTTTTCCGGAGGATGTTCTTGTAAGCATTGCATCCGAATACAATGCTGAGCGGGGACGATCCTTTGCCGGGCGATTTTATGAAGAAGAATTTATTCTCGATCGGATGGGGTCCAGGATGTTATTTGGTTGGGGTCACTTTGGACGTATTCCTGATGCTGATATCGTCGGAGCAGATTCGGGAGAACCTGGATTGGACGCGTGGTGGGTGATTCGTCTTGGTATGAGCGGTTTAGTTGGTGTGCTCTTCGTCTTAATCTTGCTGACAATTCCGGTTTTCAGTATCCGCCGACGCTTTAGCATAATCGAGTCTGAAGAAACTAGGTGGCTACTATGCGGGTTGATGATTTGTCTAGTGATCCGGATAGCTGATTTGTTGTTGAATGGTTGGTGGAATAGCTTGCCTGTGTTTTTTGCTGGAGCATTGATGGGTATCAGCCTCGCGATAAAAGAAAACCCATACGAAGCGCTTAATCTGGTCGATGGGCCGCAAATGAGACCGAGCCGGCCAGATGCAGCTGCCTCTCAAACTCGTCGATAGCAGGCTTCCCAATCAATCTTCTCGCAAGATTTGAGCTTCGAAGAAAGGTCCAGTCAGCGATTTTCAGCAACGCTGACAACGAAACTCGCCATGGTGCAGCAGCGGTGCCACGAAATCCCATTTCAGGAATCGCATCCTGATAGAACCAATCCGGCCATAACCATTTCACATTAAACCCGGCTACCCTCAACACGTAGAGTAACCCGGCATGGCTCATGTGGTGAAAGCTTGCTTTATCGTGAAAGCAGTACACGAACGCCGAAGTTCCAAAATAGACTCCGCCTGGTTTCAAGACCCTGAAAATTTCCTGTGCCGCTGTAATAGGCGAAATCAGGTGTTCTGAAACGGCCATAGATGTCACAAAGTCAAAGGTGTTGTCATTGAACGGGAGGTTGTGGGCGTCTGCCATTACGTGAGGACCGGCTCCTCGGAAGTCAATATCACTGCCGACGTACCTGAAATTACGTTTTTCGAACCAGGTCTCACACTGCCTGGCTCCGCAGCCAATTTCTAAAATCGTGCGCCCGCGTCCATCTTCACCTGCTATTGAAGCCAGGTGTCGATCCAAATGCTTTGGCAAGTCATCTTCAGAAACAGTAATCGGCGGGTAGTCTAGATTTACAGTTTCGAGATCTTCCCATGGTTCGTACCAGGGTGCATTGATGTTTAATGCATCAGGAGCTCGCCGCAAGTCTGGTACGTTATGGATCAATGGATAACTGGTGCCTGCGCTCGTAAGTTCTCCATTTTGCAGCACCAGACTGCCATGTGTCGCCGGACAGCGCAGCAGAGGTAAAAGCTCGTCAAATTCCATAAGTAACCTTCTCTATGATCAAGTGGCCTAGTGGGGTAGTGCGAAGGCAACTGTCCCAGCAGTCATGGCCGGTAATCCTCCCATACTACGCAGTAAAATGAGCGCTGTTGTTTGCAATTGTTTGTCTCGTAAGCAGATTGTAACGCCTGCACTTTGAAGCGCCATTATGTCTATACTGGTGACAGTTTAACTCTGTGTGTTTAGGCATGTTTCAACAGCAGATGTTCAGTTTCTCGCGAATGCCGCGGGTTCACCGTGGGGAGCGCTTGACGGATATCGATCGAGCTAAGGGATTGGCAATTTTCCTGGTTGTTCTTGGCCATATTGTTGCCGGAGACCCCCCGAAGGGCAACGCATGGTTTGAAGAACTGGTTCGTATTGTCTATAGCTTTCATATGCCGTTTTTCATGTACCTTTCTGGTTTTGTAATGTTCTATACCTTCAAAGCCATGGATAACGCTGCAGGCTATTTCACCTATGTTCAAAAAAAGGCATTTCGCATTGCTCCTGCCTTTATCCTGTTCGGGATAGTTATTCTCCTGGGTAAAATGCTAGTTGCGCCTGTGATGCACGTCGACAATCAACCTGAGGCGGGTTTTGTTCAGGGGATCGTAGACATCCTCCTGGTGCCTGGTCAGAGCGCTGCAAAAGGTTTGTGGTTTGTGTATGTCCTGTTTGAATTCTACCTAGTGGTCCCGCTATTGCTTTTTGTTTTCGGAGGGCGAGTCTGGCCGATAGTCTTAGTTGGATTGGGGCTTGCGTTTGTTTCAGGCCCGCCAGTTCTCATGTTAGAAGGTGCCTTCGAGTATCTGATTTATTTTTCGGTGGGTATGTTAAGCGCAAGCTCGCTGCCGAGGTACCACATTGTTCTTGACAGGTTTTGTGTCCTGTTTTTTTTGGCTTTTCTTGCGTCGCTGCCGCTCCTTTATTCCCAAGTTCCTTATCCAACAGCAAAACTCTTGATCGGATTGCTTTCAATACCCGCCTTGCATGGCCTCGTGCGCACAGCTATGTTAAGTCGTTGGGAGTTCTTGGCCGTATGGGGCTTGTTTTCATTTGCGATTTATCTCATGAACACGATAGCCATTGGGCTAGCAAAAGGTATCGCGCTTAAATTCGTATCCTGGGATGGTGCTAATTTCCTATGGATAGCTCCATTAATTTTCGTTGCTGGATTCGTCGGCCCGATAATTGTGAAGAAGTACATTTTTGTCTACATAAAACCACTCGATAGGATCACAGACTAACTGCAGAATTCTGATTCCGCTTGGTGCTTGAAAAAAGGGCTTCCAGTTTAGCGACTTCTTTTTGGGTGGAGTGGTCTGCAGCAACATCTTCGTGTGCGGTTTTTCCCATCTCCTGAATGATTTCAACAGCCATCTCGTCTACCTCCAACAATCGTTCCGTTAACGCTGCTTGATCGCCGGCGATTGTTAGCCATCCATTCTCTCCATGTCTGACCAGTTCCGGGATTCCGGTTATCGAAGTGCTGATAACCGGGCGCATTAATGCCATGCTTTCCATGATCACAACCGGCAGTCCTTCGGCAAAACTTGCCAATACAAGCGCGCGACTCGATAGTAGCCTGGTTCTAATTTCTTCGCCGCTACACCATCCTGTAAGGAAGATCCGTTGTGCCAACTCGAGTTCTTTGATCCTGTTTTCTATAACTGGCCTCATTTCGCCATCGCCAATCAGGTAGAGATTCCCTCTATGTCCTTTATTGACAGCTTCAGCAAATGCGTCAACTAGAAGTATCTGGCCTTTTTCATTACCAAGGCGGCCGACACATACGATATCATGTTGACCTGCAATAACCGGCACTGCCGCGTCGAACCATTCTTGTCCCACAGTACAATGAATTTGATGAATATCAGGCCAGTAAGCGTACGGGACCCAGCGTTTGATTTGTGCTGAGCAGTAGCTCGTTATTGCAGTTGTGAATTCAGCATTCATCACTTTTTCGCCGAGACTCATGCTGATCGGTCCATCAAACTCCAGCGGCCCATGCACCATTAAGCTGTACTTCGGACCACCTAGAGTTTTTGCAAGGAGGGCGATTGCAGCGGCGTTGTTACCGAAGTGCACATGAACATGCTCCAGTCGCTCCTGTTTAGCTAAAGCGACAAGAATGATGGCTTCAATCAAATAGGCGTAGTGTCGTAGAAGGCCTCTATCGCTGATTCGCCCCATTTTCGTCGCTTTAGAAAAGCCTTTGAAAATCTTGAATCCGGCGATGCGGAGACCAACTAAGATCTGCCTAATTGCGTTCCTTAGAGCGATCGGTTTTTTCAGAAACAGTGTTTGTTTGAGTTCAGCAAGGTCAGCCTTGTCCACAAGATTCTGTCCCGGGCTAAGGGCTAAGCGCGTAACCTCATAGCCCAGTTCTTCCAGTCCAAGAATTTCTCGGCGAATAAAGGTGTGACTGACACATGGATATTCACTGCTCAGATAGCCTATTCGTTTAGTAATTGGAGTTGACTGCATTGTTAGACGTACTCAGCTTTGGCTCATTTGTACTCAATTAACCTGGCCTGGTTGTTCAATAGATAGTCGTACCAGTATTTGAGTTGTCCGAAAAATTCAGGAAAACGACCAAGGGTAAATGCGCTAGATGAGATAGCTCTCTGTCGAAAACTACCAGGCAGGGTAAGGTACAGCCGCAGCCACTGCAGCGGATATACAAGCAATACCAGGAACGCTATTATCCCAAACACAGGCAGTCCAATAAGCAAAACTGCAAAGGGCAAACCTACCCATAACCAGGCTTGCCGGGACTGTTTTACCCAGTGCTTTTCCGGAGGTGCGCCATGTAAATGTGCCCCGGCGGCGTAAGCCCAGCCGCTGCGCATGACCCGCCGCCACCACTGAGTGAAGTGAGTCATGTTTGCGTCGTGCAATGTCATTTCAGCTGGCAGGGCCTCAATTTTCCATCCTGCAGCACGAATGCGCACACACATCTCAGGTTCTTCACCCGCAATTAGGCTTTCACGATAGCCGCCAATTTCCTTTACAACTGATACTCGGGCCATAATGTCGCCGCCACAGTATTTGGCGATGCCAGGCTGCACATCCCATTCGATATCGCACATTTCGTTGTACACGGACCGTTCAGGGAAACGCTCACGTCGGCGTCCAAAAACTATTGCGTGTCCATCGTGAGTGCGCAGATGATCGCGGGCGGTACTCAGCCAGTCAGGCTGCACCTCGCAATCGCCATCAACAAACTGGATCCACTCCAGATCAGGCAGATGCTCCAATGCCGCTTTGAATCCGGCATTGCGCGCTCGGGCTGCTGTAAACGGTATGCTTGTATCGAGATCTACAGTCACTGCGCCAAGGTTTTCCGCAATCGTTTTTGAATTGTCTGTAGAACCAGAATCAACATACACGGTGAGAGCAACTTTCTGGACCACAGATGCCAGACAGGCCCTAAGCCTTTCGCCTTCGTTTCGGCCGATGGCAACTACGGCAACGTCCAACAGTTTTTCGTCGGTCGACATTCAGGCGCCGACTGGTTTGTTTGTCAGGTTTTGCATAGTCACAATTTTCAATCCCTTTGCTCTTGCCTGGTTAACAATCGCTCGAGTCATATCCAACATAAATTCTCGTCTGTGCAGCTCGTCGTGATGGCTGTGCATAAGGATCACAGGTTGGCGTTTGTCTATAATTTCAGCAGCTGTCTTTTGGACATCCGGGAAATCATCATCGGTGTCGTTGGTCGGGCTGGTCCACCAGTCCACCCTGCGTTTTTTCAGCAACATGCCTATTAGGGTAAAAAGTGAAATTTTTCCGAAAGGCGGGCGATAGGGGGCGGTAGGGCTAACGTGCGGCGCCAATACCCCGTAAGCGCGTTCAGCGTCAGCATAGTCCCGCCAGGGCAGTATCTTCCAGGCGTGCCAGTGGGAGAATGAATGCGTGCCTAATTCGTGGCCGCGTTCAGCCAATTGTTTCACTACGTCTGGCGCCCGCTCAGCTCTAAACCCAACCAGGTAGAAGGTGGCTTTTACGTCAAGCTCGTCTAACAGATTCATTAAATCGACGGAGGTAACATTGTCAGGTCCGTCATCGTAGGTTATTGCAATTTTGTCGCTGTGCTTGCGCCAACACCAGACCTGATACAGACGATAAACCTGCGGCAGTAAAATCAGGCACAGGTAGAGGGCCAGTAGAACTGCCACTATTAAAAGAGCGGATGTTAACAGCGTATCCATATCGCGAATCTGTTGGTTGCTTTAGCTGGTTTTCAGCTCAGCTTCAGTCATACCCTTTTCCTGCGCAACTTGTGCACGTACTTTATCGTTGAAACGCTGTGTTGTTCGCTCCCGCCCGAACAGCAGGGATTGAAGCTCGTACTTTCTGAAATAACGCAGGTATTCGGGGTTGTCGTATCTCTGCTGACCTTTGAACACCGCACGGATATAGCCCACCATAATGCCTATACCGCCGACGATATAAGGCCTTTCAAACATGCGATATATAGCCATTACAAACACGAAGTACGGACGTGATCCCATGAAGTATTTGCCGCGGCCATGTCGCTGGCGACCCTCCCAGAAGCTGATTTCGCTGGAGCCCATTCGCCTCAAATGAATAACCTGCAACACAGGCTCATCTTTCGCTGCGGGTATCCAGCCATTGATGCGGCAGATGTGACCATCAATGCCGTCCCAGCTAACCTGGCGCACAAACCCGCCAATAGCCTTAAAACACTCTACTCGGTAGAATTTGCACGGACCGATGGCGTTGTCGTTACGCAAGCGTTCTTCTACCAGGCGCTCGCCATATCGTAAAAAGAGTTTGCCGGATATGTTGCCGAGCAGAGGGTCATCATCCATTAACTCCATAAGGCGTTCGAAATATCCAGGCTGAAATTCCAGGTCACCATCCAGTTTGCACACGAAGTCGTAAGCGTCCAGGTCGACAACAGCAAGACCTGCATAAAAAGCGTCCATCACGCCCGGTCCAACAGAACGTTTGCCTCTATCCTCCCGTCGGACCACCTGCAGGAAATCGTATTTTTCCTGAGCCCGTTCGAGGATCTGTGGTGTCTCATCGGTAGAGCCATCGTCTATCACTACCCATTTCGTGGGTAGGATGGTTTGCGAGCCGACGGAGTCAATAGTCTTCTGAAGATAGTCTGCTTCGTCTCTGCATGGTGTGATCAACAGGTATTTGGATTTCATCACATTTACTCAGTTATTTTAGTGGACCGCTTTCGTTTGCGGTGATGTCTGGGAACGCAGCTGACTGTTTGTTTAGCCAGCGACCAATCGCTTGAGCAACACCCTGCACGTTTGGTTTTCGTGGTGTCGGGTTGAACACCGGCAACTGTTCGACCGCGGCCTGAAGTTCGCCAGGCGAGTTGAAAACCAGCAGATGGCCAAGTTCAGCATAGGCTTGTGCTGTCTTCTGCTGGTGATCATCTACCAGTTCGCCATGTTGTGGTAAACGGGGCAGGACCAGAAGTGGTAGAGACTGTTCGAGTGCGTTAGTAATCGTTCCGATGCCCGCATGACTGATCACCGCGGACGCATGCGCCATTTTCTCTTCGAATTCTGATTTGGCCAGAAAACGGGTATGAGCAAAAGAGGAGGGTATGTATTTGCCGTTTCCGATCTGCGCAAATACCTCTTCGCTGATGAGTCCTTCACTCACTGCTTCATCAACCATGCGTACCAGCCGATCAAAGGGTAGGGCGCTGCCGACCGTCAGGAAGATCACACCAGTTCTCCAGCGTAAACTGTGCCGGGGTGTCTTTCAGCCAGTTCGGGCCACTGGACGAAAAACAAGCTTGCGAACGGTTTTACCAGTTTGCCGCTCATGGAGAGTTCATCGACCTGCGAAATACTGTCGATCCAGATGACTCTGGCTCCCAGCAATCGGCCGGCAAGACAGAACAAAGCCAGTGGTAGTGAACCCGTTGTCAAAATAACTTGCGGGCGCTCACGCCAGACGATGCGTAAGGCATTCAGAAATACTTTTACGCAGGCAAATGGTGTTTGCCGGTTGCACTCACCTATTGCAAATTTTTTCCCGTCTCGATTTTCATCACTGAGTTCTTCCAGGGTACTGATATAGTGCGTAGGCTTGGCGGGCCATAGGTCGCTGTAACTTAATAGTGCTTCCAGCTCAGACATGTGTCCGCCCGAGGATGCGCCTACGAAAAACGACGTCACGGCGCCGCCAGTTCCATCTCTGCGCCCTGGCTGTGGCGTAGTATCAGGTCATAGGTTTCTTGTATATGTCCACGGCTGGATGCGCCAAATACAACAGACTCAATACCTTTCTGCTCACAAACGTAATTAATGGCATCAGATGCGGGGATTGCGCCGGAGGCAAATACCGACATAGCAATAGGGCGGAAGCGTCCTGATTCGATTAATTTCTCGTACGACGCCTGACCGCCACACATACGGAATGCAGCTTTGTTGATGTTTGAGCAGATAATTGGGTTTTCGATCCCGCAGCTGTTTAGCGTCTCTAAAAGTAGCGGCAGATTCATTGTGATGTAACCTGGCTCGGCGTTATATCGTTCGCGTATGTATTCATCGAAGATCTTAAACGCGTCAGCTACACCTAAACCGAGAAGCAAGTCAGTGATGACATTCTGCACAAAGATAACCGGCGTGGACAAACCCTCAAACGTCTTCATCTCGGCGTCGATCAGCAGATGAGCAATCGACTGTACATCAGCTTGCGCAACGGCTTTGCCACCTTTGAAAAGTGCTGAGATTTTCCCATCTGTAGGTAAAAACTGTTTGAGCGCTCCAATCATGCCTTGCTCGGTTACCGCGTTGGCATATTTGTGAGCGTAGGGCATGCACGGATAAAACTGATAATCAGGATATTTTTCCATGTTCGCGCGAAAGTAATCGCACACTTGAGCCATACGTTCATGTGTTGTGCACATAAAGGTGCGGATTCCAATCTGATACGCTGTGTCAAGGACATTGGTTACAGCTGCAATGTCCTGAAACCTGATCGCCTGGGCGCGGGCTTTTTCTTCAGACATATGGTTAACGCCAAAGAACTGGTTATCGCCAAATATGACCCTGTCCATTTCATGATTGTTCTCAGGCATGTTTGGCTCCTAACAACCCGCGTAAGCGCTGTGTGAAGGATTGCCGAACTGCAACTTGATCAACTTTTCCGTCCGCAGCTGGATCCGTTTCAAGACCGTTTATCATCGCGCAGGCTCTGTCAGTCTCCAGTGCCGTAGCAAAATCACAAGCGGTTGTTGTCTTTTTGTTCTGCGTATTGATCCGCTCAACAAACTCGTCTATCTGGGCGGAGTATTCTTCTCCCCTCAGGTAATACCAGACTTCGTCAGTGAGTTCTGTTGTGTTGTATATGCTCCAACCTTTTGGCAAAGAAGCCGTGCTTTCATTGCGAAGGTAGAGTGCACATTCCTGACGATCTACATTAATTTGTCCTGTAGTTCCCCATATGGTCAGTTTTGTGGTCATCTTGCGTTGACTTTCGTCACTCCAGTTTGCTGCAAGCTGCCCCTGGAGGTTGTTCTTGAGCGTCAGAGAGCAGTACACCTCGTCGTCCACGTCTTTGGAGAAGATATTGTTACGGATGACGCCCGATACATCTTCTACCGGACCCAGTACAAAGTTTACGAGATCCAGAGCATGACAGGCGTAGTCATAAACAACGCCGCCACCCTCGCTTTTTTTCGAACGCCATGTTGCGGATTGTGGCCTGATCACAACCGGACCATAGGCTTCAGCTCTGAAGTGATAAACCGTACCTAGCGCGCCCTCTGCAACTAGTTGCTGTGCTTTCTGAAAAGCACCAACAAACCGGTTGTGGTAACCTACTTGCGTAACAAGGTCGTTTGTCGCAGCCTGGGTGATGATCTTCTGGCCTTCGTTGATATCCAGAACAAATGGCTTTTCGCAGAAAACGTGTAGCCCCGCCTGAATAGCTTGATTTGCCATTGTTGCGTGAGCTTTCGAGGGTGTAGCAATAAGCACCGCATCCAATTGCTCGTTGGCCAACATATCCTGATAGTCGTTATAACAGTTAAAGGGAGTAAACTTTTTCAGGTTATTTGTCAGGTAACTCAACCCATCGCAGACTGCTGCAACTTCAAGCTCTGGATGCGCGTTTACGATGGCAAGGTGTGATAACCCCATCTTGCCTAAGCCTGCGAGTCCAATGCGGATTGTCATGTGAGATTTCTCATATTTAGAACCAAGATAAACGAAGTGTGCAGTCAGTTAGCAGCCATCGGACGTTAAGAGGCTCAACCACCCGACAGTGTAGTAGTAAGATTTGTATCAGGGGTATACGTTCGTCTCGAAAATGTAAGCGTCGCGGCTTCTCTAAGCCGCATTCAGAGTATCCTCCGAAACTTTGTTGCTTTGCGCAAGCACCCTGCGTATTTCAGACACCAGCACTCGCACATTTGGTTCAAGCACCATGCTGTCGTGGTTACCCGGTATCTCTACGATTTGAAGCCGTTCCACGAAAGGGCCCCAGCCGTTATCCGGGAAAACATAGTTGCGGTCATCGTCTACCATGCGGCCACCGCTTAACTGGTAATGTATGTTCAGTTTCGGACGCAGAACAGTTACTGCCACATCAACTTTGGGTGTGTCATAGTTTCGTAACGCGCGCAAAAAAGCGGCACCGATGTTTTGCGACTGAAAAGACATGGGATCATCGTCAGATGCGTTTGCCAGTTCACGTTGCTCCCTTTCCCATTTCAGCCGCGTCTGTACCTTTGTTTTGAGATATCCAAGTCCGTCTTTCTTGATACCTTGAAGAATCATATTGGCCTTGTCCGCGATCGAAAAGTGGGGGAAGCTTGGCGCAGGGGTGTCGAGCATGATGACATGTAACACCTCTTCTCCAACCGCCATTAGCTGCCGGGCAATCTCGTAAGCAACCAAACCACCTCCAGAATATCCACCGAGCAGATAAGGGCCTTCCGGCTGGACTTGGCGGATTTCTTTAATGTAATCAGTAGCCATCTCTTCAAAGCTTTCGTGAGGAACGCTGTCGCCGTACAGACCACGAGCCTGCAGGGCATAGAATGGCCGCTCTTCTCCTAACAAGTTTGCCAGGTGGCTGAGATTCAGGACGTTGCCGAACATACCCGCCACAACAAACAGAGGCGTTGCTCCGCCTACCGGACCGCTCTGCATCGGGACAACATGTTGGAACTGCAGCGCATTTGTCGGCTTTTCACTTTCTTCAGAATCAGCATCACTTTCGCCGCCTTCGCCGACCGGTCCGCCACGAATAATACTTGCCAGGTCCGCAATTGTAGGAGACTGCATGAGTACCGACATAGGTAAATCGGTGCCGAATAGTTCGCGTATCTCGTTAAACAGACGCACAGCAACCAGTGAATGCCCGCCGAGGTCAAAGAAACTGTCGTGGATGCCAACCCCTTCAACACCCAGTAACTTACCCCAGAGTTCAGCAAGTTTAATTTCTGTTTTATCTCGTGGTTCTTCGAAGTCGCTGTCCAGTGCCGGTCGTTCAAATTTGGAAGATTGGTCAGCGGTCAAGGAAAGCTCTACCAGATGATCTGCCTGCTTCATCAACGAGCGCATGTCCATAGAACTGATAACGACCTGGCTGGGGGCGGGGTGGGTGAGCACCTGTTGCAATGCAGTAATACCTGTTGGCACGTCAATGCCCTGGCTCAGGTTATGTGCAAGCGCAAGCTCGCCAGGGCTTTTACCTTTGGTGGATTGCGGCGTGGCGTGGCTTGCTTTGTCTTTCTCAATAGAAAACTGGCCTTCAGTACGTTGTAGAGTGAGCCGACTGACCTGGGCAAGTTGGGTGCCCTGGTTGTCAAACAGGTCGATGTCAAAAGCCACAATGCCGTGATCCGGTTGAGACCCCTCAGCAAGACGTACCCAACTGAAAATCTCGCCCTCGAGAGGTTTGATATGGGTGTACGCTCCGTATGACAGCGGCACCCACAAAGCTTCCGCGATATCCTGTTCAGCGTAGCCAGGAATAAGATCCATGGCAAAACCTGTCGCAATATCCAAAAGCCCCGGATGGATTAAATACGTATCCAGATCGGTCGCGAAATCTGCAGGCAGCTTCAATTCGCCGAGAGCTTCGCCATCGCCCATGTATATCTGTTTCAGGACGTGCCAGCGTCTTCCGAATTTAAGGTGGGCTTCCTGACGTGTTTTGATCGCACCGCTTCCCGCCGCGGATTCAGTGGGCAACTCAAATCTGTTTTGAATCTCACCCAGAACAGGTGAGCTGGGTTTGTCTACGTCTGTTTTGACGCTGGCGCGTACACAGGTAGACCAGGACGACGGATCCGTCAGGTCAGCGGCTTCAACTGAAACCTGCCAGCTTTGACTGTTGCCCAGGAGGTTAACCCGGAAGGCACGAGGACCTGTATCTTCAACAAAAAGCGGCTGTTCAAACACCAGGTTCGACAGTATCCAGGGAACATTGCCGTTTATCTGCTGCAGGGCGGCTCGAATCAGCTCGATATAGCCTGTACCGGGTAACAGGGCATCGTTGTTTTTGAGCCTGTGCTCTGCAATGACCCAATCGCTGGTGCTTAACTCACCTTCGAATCGGTGTGTTTCGCGCAGGCCGTCACGACCCGATCGGTGTGCAGCAAAAAGTGGGTATTGGGTTTCGTGCAACTTTGTTAACACAGCAATATTGTCGGAGGAGGGTGCCACCAGACCAACATCCCGCCAGATTCCCCAGTTCAGGGCTATGGTTGGATAGTCTCGTAAGCCGGATTGGGCGTCAGCAAATGTGTTTACGAAGCTGTTCGCGGCAACGTAGTCTATCTGGCCCTGTGGCGCGATAAAGGCACTGCTTGATGAAAACAGCGCTACAAAATCCAGTGGTAAACTGCCAAAGACATCGGCAATGACCAGGGTGCCATACACTTTTGCTGCAAACACATCTTCAACTTCGCGCTGGGTTTTCATCGCGATGAGGCTGTCGCTGACGGTGCCTGCAGTGTGAAAAATACCGTTCAGCGCGCCAAACTTTTCGATGATCTGCTCTTGTGCGGCCTGCATCTGTTCAGCGACTGTGACGTCTGCGGAGACCTGCAGAACCTCAACGCCGGCACTGTCCAGTTCGCGCATGCGCAAAATTGATTTCGAAATTGAATCAGTGGGTGGGTGTTCAGCTAACCAACGATCCCAGTCTTCCTTTCTGGGCAGTGGTGTGCGGGAAAGCAGTACAATTTTTGCATCGTATGCCTGTACCAGCCAATCTGAAATCGCGGTAGCGATGCCGCCAAAGCCGCCGGTGATGAGAAACACGCCGTTTTTGCGTATCAGCGGCAAACCCTGGGTATTCTTTGTCGGCGCTCGTTTGACCAGTCTGCGCATGTGACGGACTTCTTCCCGCCAGGCAACCACCTCGTTTTCGTGTGGCGCATGTAACTCCTGCATCAGCCTTGAAGCGGAGGCCTCCAGCTGCTCAGGGCCCATTCTTTTGGATGTAGACTTTCCTTTAGAGGATACCGTGTACGTGTCAACAAACTTGGTGCTGACGTTAGGCATTTCGCGAGGTATCACCAGCGATGGGCCCAGCGCCGTAGCTTTTTCGGGCATCACAATTTCGTGTTTATGCAGCGATTGTGCATTGTTGGCCAGTATGGTTAGTGCGATGGGGTTGTCCAGTGACTTTTTGCCCAGGGCTTTTGCCAGGTAGAACAACGCGTAGAAACCCTGGTTCTGAATTCGATGTAAGAACGTAGAACCCGGCCGATGAGACGTGTCCCAGGTTGTCAGCCAGGCATGAACGATCTGGTCGGGAAAGGTATCACTGTCGAGTAGGGCGGCGATTAATGCATCGTAGCCTTCCAGGCCGGCCTCCGGTGCTAGTGTGTATCTGTTGGTATCGACCTTGCGGAAAACATCACCGACCGAGACTTCAACAACGGTGTGTCCCTGACTGGTCAGATCATTGATGAGTCGATCTGAAAGGTCATCTCCATTGCGGAAGAAAAGCCAGGTTCTTGGTGTTGCGTCTGTGTCGATGATTCCCTGTTGAATCCATTTGGGTTCAAAATACCAGTCATCCAACGATTCAAGCCGTTCCGGTAAGGTGTCCTCTATGTCAACCTGCAGGCTGCTCTTGCCAGGTTCAATCCAGTAAGAAGCATGCTGGAAGGCATAGGTGGGTAGCGGCAGCCGGCGTTGTGGTTTTGGCCACAGGCGCTCAGCATCCAGGTTTTCAGAAAGCGCGCCACCTACTGCGATGTATCGACCTACAGCGCTTTTGAAGTAGACGTCATCTCTGGTTTGCTCTTCAGGATGCCGCATTGATGCCAGCACGCGCTGCACGGGCGCACCTTCATGCTGACGAACAAAAGACCCCAGCATATTGCCAGGTCCAACTTCTATGCAGATGCGCTGCTGATTTTCGAGCAGTTTTTCTACACCGTTAGAAAACAGTACGGTGTTGCGTAAGTGGGCGACCCAGTATTCCGGGTCGCAGGCCTCTGCATCTGTTAACCACTGTCCTGTGCGGTTGGAAACAATCGGAATCTGGGGTGGGTTCAGCTGTAGCGACTGCAGGTGTGTTCTGAACGCGGGTAGAATTGGGTCCAGCAGTTTTGAATGTGCTGCAACGTTCACCCGAACCCGCTGAGATTCTATGCCAATTTCTTTCAGGCTGGCCGCCAGCTTGTCAAGCATGTCTGACGGCCCCGAGGCTACGGACAGATTTGGACTGTTGGCAGTAGCCAGATCAAGTCCTTCCGGCAGGTGTGTGCGCAGTTCATCCGCAGGCAGCGGAACGCTCAGAACCCCGCCTGCCTGTGTCTGTTCGAACAACTGACCACGCAAAAGAATCAGGCCCAGAGTGTCTTCAAATGAAAGCACACCAGCAATACAGGCGGCGGTGTTTTCACCCATGCTGTGACCAATCATGGCCTCAGGGACAACGCCATAGCTCTCCCATAATTTGGCCAGCGCATGTTCAACAATAAAGGTCAGTGGCAGTTGCACCGAAGGCTGGTCGAGTGTTTCTGTCACCGGGTTCCGGCTCTCGTCACTTGCGTGGAATACGTCGTCCAGGTCAATGTCATGCCTGGTTTTAAGTAGATTAAGGCCTCGGTCAACCTGCTCGCGGAATATGGCTTCGCTGTTGTACAGGTCTTTACCCATCTGGAAATATTGTGCGCCACCACCCGGAAAGAGAAAAACCGGAGACAGAGGGGTAGTTTCCAGAGTGTGATTGAACACCCTGCGCGGGTTGCCCTCCCGCAACAGCTCGGCGGCTTCGGACAGACTTTCGCAGGCAAGCACTCTTTGATATTCGAAGCGCTCCCGCCCATTCATCAACGTAAACGACACGTCATTCAGCGATTGATCGGGGTGTTCATTAATCCATTGCGCCAGCTTCTGGGCGTAATCGTCGAGGGATTTTTTTGTCCTTGCTGACAGCAGCAGGAACTGTGCGCCGCCCTGATCGTGTTGACTGCTATCAGCATTCTCTACTGCGGGTGCTTCTTCCAGAATCACAAAAGCATTTGTGCCACCAACGCCTAGCGAATTGACAGCAGCGCGTCGGGGATGATTCTGGTCCTGCCAGGGTTGTAACTCTGCCGCGACTTTGAACGGGCTGTTGTCAAAGTCAATTTCAGGATTAGGCGCTTCAAAGTTCAGCGACGGCGGAATGGTCTGGTTCTCCAGCGCCAGGGTTGCTTTGATAAGGCTGGCGACCCCAGCGGCTGTGTCCAGGTGACCGATATTGGTTTTAACAGAACCCACCCGGCAGTAACCCTTTTTGTCTGTAGACTGCCGAAACGCGCGGGTGAGGGCAGCAATTTCGATCGGATCGCCTACAGGCGTGCCGGTGCCATGGCATTCGATATAGCCGATGGTGTCAGCCGCTATGTCGCCGAGGGCGAGTGCCTCAGCAACCGCTGATGCCTGCCCTTCAACGCTGGGTGCAAGATAGCCGACTTTGCTGGAACCATCGTTGTTGACCGCGCTGGCTTTGATCACCGCATGAACATGATCGCCATCATCAAGTGCATCTTTCAGTCGGCGCAAAGCGACAACACCGGCGCCACTGCCAAAAACAGTACCTTTGGATTTGTGGTCAAAGGCGCGGCAATGACCATCAGGGGAAAGCACTTCACCTTCTTTGTAGGTGTACCCAATCTGATGCGGCATCTCTATGGTAACGCCGCCGGCCAGAGCCATATCGCACTCGAAGGAAAGCAGGCTCTGTACCGCAAGGTGGGTGGCTACAAGGGATGTTGAACAGGCGGTCTGTACGTTGATGCTCGGCCCACGCAGGTCGAACGCGTAAGAGGCTCGTGTGGCGAGAAAATCTTTATCGTTTCCGGTATGACGCAGAAGGAACAGGCCAACATCTTCAACCAGGTCCGGGTTGGTCAGCAGGTTGTAATGCAGATACGCACCCATGCCACAACCGGCAAACACACCAATCGGCCCATCAAAGTTACCGGGGGTATGGCTTGCACGTTCCAGAGCCTCCCAGGCGACTTCGTAAAACTGACGGTGTTGTGGGTCCAGAATAGCGGCTTCTTTTGGACTGAAACCAAAAAACTCCGGATCGAAGTGCCCGACATTCTGCAGCGGTACACCTTTCTTAACGTAGTTAGGGTCGTTCAGGCTGCGCTTACTGACCCCTTTAGCCAGTAATTCTTCATCGCTGTAGGTTTTAATCTGTTCGATACCGTCGCGTACGGTTCGCCAGTAGTCTTCAGGGGTGTCACAACCAGGCACACGGATGGCCATACCAACAATAGCTATGTCATTTTCATCAACTTCGTTCATAGAAACTTCTTGTTCACCATCCTGGTAAAAAGTGCCCTCAGGAGGCTTTCCGCCTGCGCTGGGCCCGCCGTTGTGCGCCGCGACTGGCGCTGGCTTCAACTTTCGAATTGTCAACACCGCCGCTTAAAAAGCTCGCCAGCGTAGCAACCGTTGTGTACTGGTACAGGTCTGTCAGAGAAATAGGCTGATCCAGGGCCTCTTTTAACTGGTTGTGCAGCTGCACTACCAATAGAGAGTGACCGCCGAGATCAAAAAAGTTTTCATTCAGACCAATCTCGTCCAGCTTCAGAACCTTTTTCCACAGCTCAGCAATCTGCATTTCCAGATCACTTTTCGGCTTGGCATCTTCAGAGATTGCTCTCGCCTGCACGGGCTTGATGTCAAGCAGTGCTTTGCGATCCAGCTTGCCGTTAGCAGTTCGCGGCATTTCTGGAAGCACAACAACTTCGTTGGGAATCATGTATTCAGGCAGGCTTGATCTCAGGGTGTCACGGACGTCAACCTCACCCATGGCTTGCGCATCGCTGGCACATAAGTAGGCCACCATGCGCTGATCACCGCTGTCAGCCGTACGCACTATCACGGCGGCTTCATCAACCGCAGGCATGGCTTCGATGCGGGATTCAATTTCACCCAGTTCAATGCGATAGCCACGCACTTTCACTTGAAAATCTGTGCGTCCAAGGTATTCGAGGCTGCCATCTTCGCGATAGGTTGCCAGGTCGCCGGTAGCGTACATTCGGCTGCCGGGTGTTTTGACAAAGGGGTCGTCAAAAAATCTATCTGCCGTTAATTCCGCGCGGTTCAGATATCCGCGAGCAACACCTTTGCCGCCAATATAGAGTTCACCGGGAATACCTTCGGGTAAAGGCTTTCGATATTTATCGAGAATATAGATCTGCGTGTTTGCAATCGGTTGGCCGATGGAGATGCCGTCGGCCAGGTTCTCAACCTGGCTCACCATAGACCAGATCGTGGTTTCGGTGGGTCCGTACATATTTGACAGCGTTGCTGATGAATTCTCTTTGAGTTCCTGTGCCAGTGATAAAGGCAATGCCTCGCCACCCAGCAGCAGGTGAGGGATCTTCTGCACCGCTGGTTTGGTCTCGCTATCCAGCAGATACATGCGCGCGGTTGAAGGCGTGCACTGCAGATGCGTGATGTTGTGAGTTTCAATGAGATCAGCAACGCTGGCTGCAGTTGCGCTGGGTTCCGCCTGGCTAACAGCCGCAACCATTTTTTCCCGCAGTGATTTCAGACGCGGCAGACTGTCAAGAATAGCTTGAGTTTCGACGCCAAAATCCATCAGGCAGGCGATTTCGTCCACGCCGGTGTGGGTGCAGTCGGTGAGCATTTTCAGGCAGGTATCTTCATCTCCAAACAAGCCGCTGGCCACAAAATAACGCTCGAAGGCAAAATTCAGAATGGTATCGACTTCTTCTTCACTCAGAGACTTGAGGTCAACGTCTTCCGGTTTGGTCACATCACCGCCGGGACGTTTGAACGCTGGAAAAGACCAGGCATAGTCCATGGCCAGCTTCATCGAGCTGGATAGATAGTCTTTCATCGGCTCGCGGACAATCTCACGCACTTCGTCGTTGTCTACGCCAACAAAGGTGTGCAGCATCAGGGCAACGCGGCCTGTTGCCGGGTCGTGCCCAGCCTCCGCGCGCGCTTTGCGATACATGCGCGTTTTCTCTTTGACTTCATCCAGGGTCTGGCCGAGCAGGTGGGTCAGTACGTTCAAGCCGAGACGACCAGCTTCCATCCAGGTATCCGGATTACCTGCTGTGGTAATCCAGCAGGGCAGCTCTTTCTGCACAGGCCTGGGTAGAGACTCAAGTTCCACATCACCCAATGGACCAGGAAAGGTGAGTTTTTCGCCACGCCACAGTGCGCGGACCTGTTCCAGCTGTTCGTACATTCCGCGCTTGTTATCAGCGTGGTTTTCAGGGCGCAGCACAAAGTCGTTGGGGTTCCATCCAGAAGCCGCAGCAATTTCAACTCGTCCATTTGAAAGGTTATCAACCACGCCCCATTCTTCAGCAATGCGCACAGGATGGTGCAGGGGTACCACGCAGCTGCCCGCGCGGATTTTGATGTTGCTGGTAATTGCAGCTACGGCAGCGCCGGTGACTGCCGGGTTGGGGTAAGGTCCGCCAAATGCGTGGAAGTGTCGCTCGGGGGTCCATACTGCGGAAAAACCATTCTGGTCAAAAAACTTAGACCCTTCGATCAGCAGTTTGTATTTGTCTGGCCCCGGACCGTCGTCGTTACCCCACATGAATAGACCCATGTCCAGGACATGGGTTGGCTGTGTAGCGGATAGCGCCGCTGCGCTACGGTGGCCACTCTCATCAAAAATGACAACTTTGAAGCCGCGATTGATTGTCCAGAAAAGCTCAAGAATGGAGATGTCGAACGACAGGCTTGTCACAGCCAGCCAGGTGCGATTTTCAAGGGTTGCGCCGGGTATGACCTTATCCATGGCAACAAAAAAATTTACAACGTTGCGGTGTTCCAGCATGACGCCTTTGGGTTTGCCTGTGGAACCTGAGGTATAAATGACGTAGGCCAGGTCCGTTGGTTTGTTCTGATTAGCAGTCGAAATTTCAGCAGCCGACTGGCTTGTGTCTGCTGACTTGTCGTCTACCAGCAGCAACGATGCGTTGCTTTGCGGAAGCTGATCAGCCAGAGCCTGCTGAGTGACAATCAGCGGCATAGCCGAGTCTTCGATCATGAAAGCAATTCGATCCGCAGGAAACGCTGGATCCAGAGGCACGTAGGCAGCACCGGATTTCAGGATGCCCAGGGTTGATACCATGAGGTCAGTAGAGCGGTTGACGTAAACGCCCACCAACGAGCCTGGACCTGCACCTGCCGACACCAGGCGGCCGGCAAGGTTAAGGGCCTGCTCATTCAGTTCCGCGTAGGTCAGCTGCACGCCGTTTGCAACAATGGCTACAGCTTCCGGCGTGGCGGCAACCTGTGCGTCGAAACCGCTGAGCATCAACTGGCTCTCATCAAACGCTACATCTGTCTGATTAAGGGTATGCAGCAGCCTTTCTCGATCTGCCGATGACAGCAGATCGAGCTCTGAGGCGGCAAGATCAGGGTTCGATTGTGTAGTGTGCAGCCAGTTCAGGAAATCTGTTCTGAGGCGTTTCACGCTGGCTGTGTCGTAAGCGTTGCGGGCAAAATCAAACTGACAGTAACCATCGTCCTGCACGTGCAGTTCAAGTTCGGCGATGGATTCAGTGTTGTGGTTACCGAGGATTACACCCACGCCGGCGTTAGGGCCAATGTTCTGCGCCACATTGGTATTGGCTTGACGTGCAATCAGGTCCTTTAAAAAGGGTGCTCTATTGGTCAGCTTGGTGACCTGCTCCGTGCAGGCGGATTGGTTGTCTGTGACGCATTTATCCGCTGGGAATTTCAGTTGCGCAATGGCATAAGGGGCAAGCAACTCTGGTGCAGCGTTTGCTGTCTCAAAGAGACTGCCACCACAGACCAGCAGGCTCACGTCGTCGCTGGCGTTCACGCGTGCCAGAAAACTCGCAAACGATGCTGCAACCGCTTCTTTCGTCTTATTTTTGAGCGCTTCAGGTAATTCAAAAGTCAGGGATTCGCGCGCAGAGCCAGCAGCGACATCTTCAACCTGAAGTCGATAAGGCAGCGCCATAGTATTCAGGGCGGTCAGTTGTTTTGCCCAGAAGGTCTCTGCTTTACCGATACCTTCTATAAGTGGATCAAACTTTTCGAAATCGTAATTGAGTGAAACACCCACCTTGCAGTCCAGTTGAGCAACAGATACTTCCTGACCGTTTGTATCTCGCAGAACGCCGATTTCCAGAACCTGGCCATCACCACACGCTACCCATATGAAATTTTCGTCAACTTTACAGACAGTTCCCGGTGCGCTGGTTTGGTCGTCGGTCGAGAGACTGGCGGTATCTACAATGTAAGTTTTGTTGCCTAATACAAACTTCGCTGACCCCAGGACGTTTTCATAGCGGCCTGTGTTTAATGCTCGAACAAGGCGTTCGATGTCGGCAGCAGGTTGGGACCAGTCAATCAGTCCTAGATGTGAAGGACGATCTGAGCGTCCGTAATACTTGCGCTGGGAAAGATCCTGCGGCTGCGGCGCGAGTGTTTCGTTGCGGATCTGTTCCAGCAGGCGGGGGAAAGACTCCATGGCTGCGCTGAAACACTTGGTGTTAAGCGATAGAGCGGTATCGTCATCAGCAATTGTGACAGGTTCGGTGACGAGTATATCGCCGGTATCAATACCCGCTGTCATCTCGTGCCAGGTAATACCGTACTGATCAGCATTGTTGATAAGAGCCCACATAGGGGTATTCAGTCCGGCATAATCAGGCAGGGGGCCGTCGTGAAAGTTTATTGCACCACGATTGGGCGTCGTAACAGCCTCGTCCGGAATCAAAGCCAGGTGAGTGATGGCAAACAGATAGTCGTAATCCAGTGCTTTCAACGCGTCAACATAGCCACTGGTTGTTGCGTGTGTGGCAATCTGATGTCCTGCCGCCCAGCTTCTAACAGTTGGGTTGTCGGTGATCACCAGTTTAATTTCAAAATCTGCAGCCAGCAGCAGTTCACCACACTGCGAGAGCAAAGTGTCCCCACCAATCAGGGCACAACTGAAGTTTGTAGAGTGCATATCGTTATCAACCACCGTTAAGCTAATTCCCTGTCTCAAAACTGGTGAGACTGATACGTATTATGCACTTTTATTGGGTTGACTAAGCCCAACTTTACATACTACGCACAAGTTCATATATGTTTTTTAAAGCAGATTAGACACGCTCGATAGGTCGTATTGGGTGTTAATGCTGCGATGGTAAGGGTAGATATCTTCAGTGGGACTTACTGTGCCAGCCTTCAAAGTTTGTTGTCTGGTGCATGAGGACCGTAAAGGCAAAAAAGTTCGATGGGTGTTCTGGTCTTACATAGATGAGACAACAACCTCAACCTTTAAAGTGCTTATTCGCTTATGCTAATCGCTCCCATGGGAAAAGGTTGTTTGTGCGTTCGCACTGGGAATCTCAACTCCTAACAATATTGGTCCGAACATCGACTTATGAATTCAGAAAGTTGCTTTGAAAACATAAAGCTCGCTATTTCTATAGTAAATTGGCGAACTTCAGAGTTGGTAGGCGACTGTCTCATATCCCTGGCATCGGAAATTGACAAGTCAATTCACGTTATTGTGGTCGACAATGGTTCTGGGGATGGTTCGGAAGAATCTATTGCTGAATTAATCCGGTCGAGAGGGTGGGGCTGGGTTACGCTAATCCCATTACCTGAAAACCGCGGTTTTGCGGCAGGCAATAACGCTGCCATCCGGTTCGCGAAAGAAAATTTCCGGAAGCTCGACAGTGTAATGCTGCTCAACCCAGACACTTTGGTGCTACCGAAAGCCGTTGGTACCATGATGGAATTTCTGAAATCCAACCCGGAAGTGGGAATTGTAGGCGGCCGCAGCGAGCACTTGGATGGTACTCCCCAAGATTGCAGTTTTCGATTTTACAATCTGATCAGTGAGTTTTGCAGCAACTTTCGATTTGCCAGATTAAACAAATTGCTCGATCGCTACATGAATAATGGAAGTATTCCTGAAATACCAACTGAGGTCGATTGGGTCTCCGGCGCGTTCATGCTCATTCGCAAACAGGTTCTTGATGAAATCGGCCTCATGGATGAAGCTTATTTCTTATATTTCGAAGAGACTGACTTTACCATCCGCGCCAGAAAGCGAGGTTGGCAGTGTTGGCATCTACCCGAAGCTCGTGTAGTTCACCTAGTGGGCCAAAGCTCTGGAGTTACGGATAAAACACTTCGCAGCGCTCGTAGACCCGCCTACTGGTATGAATCCAGGTCGCGCTATTTTTTAGTCAATCATGGGCGCCTTTATGCGATTGGCTGTGACGCACTTGCAGTGTTTGGAAGTTGGTTGTTTGCTTTGCGGTGTTTGTTCGCTCGGAAAGCCAACCCCAACCCCCCGTATTTCTTACGAGATTTAGTTCAATTTGGTACTTTTGGCGTGCTGATGAGAACAAGACAACCTAGAGTGATTAGCTAAGTGTGTACTTTTCATCCACAAATCTGTGGTTGGGCAGCGACACCACTCTTGTCACGAAATAGAATTGCGGTCGGTTTTTCTTTGGCGATACATAAATGCCGATAAAAGTAGTGCCGCATTCAGACCAACATGTAGAAGCGGTGCATGAGTTTAATCAGCGAATGCTTGCTGGCGGCTCTAAGTGGGGGTTCTATACGGACCCTCAACCAGATTGGATTCCTCCATCTCCGGGTGCTCCAACGTGGCGGGAGTACCATCTGGCCGTTGAAGACGAACGAATTGTTAGAGGGGGTTACGCGCTGAAGCCGCAGACTTGGCTGATCAATGGCGCAAAGTGTGTTGTCACTGACTGGCAGGGACCCTTTTCTGAAGCCGACGTAGATGTCAAGTACAGTCCTCTGATGTTGAGTTTGCTGCGTGGCATGTTGAAAAAATACCCGTTACTTTTCAGTCTCGGGCATGGCGGCACAGAAGAACCTATTGTAAACATGTTACGTAAAATGAAGTGGGGGCTACGTGGCATCCCGTTTGTTTTTAACATCTGCCACCCCTTTGCTTTCCTGCGTCGCAACCGATATCTGCGGACCAGTCCGATCCGCAGACTTGCTTTGGACGTACTCGCATTTACCGGCGCCGGTTTTGTTGCGATCAAAGCGCTGCAGGCTTTGCATAAAATCCGTTTTCGGGCGGCGAAAGTACCGCTGACAGCAGAAGTTGTGAGCGAGTTCGGGCCCTGGGCCGACAGCCTCTGGGAGCAGAATAAAGACGCCTACACTTGTCTTGCTGTTCGAGATCGCGACATGATGAATACGCTGATGCCTCAGGAAGGCTGGCCTGGCGGCACCCGTTTGAAGTTCACAAGCGCCAGCGGGGAAGTTGCAGGCTGGGCGATTGTGCATGACAAGCAGCTCACAGACGATGCCCGTTTCGGGTCTATGCATGTGGGTCTGATCACGGATTTCTTTGGTGCGCCAGACGATGCTGCTTCCATCATGACAGCAACACATGCTTACTTAGTTTCACAAAAAGTTGACATGATATTTGCTAATATTTCCCATCCAGCGTGGATTAAGGGTTTACAAAGCAATGGTTACACGGTGCTCGCCGATAGGCGTATATTTGCACTGTCACCACAACTGGACGAAGCTTTGAGTCCCAAGAGTACAATCGCGCAAGGCCTGCACCTGACCAATATGGACGGTCACGGTCCGCATGGCTTTCAATAGTTCACGAACTCGAGAATCATCATGAGCCTTACATCTGTACAACTCGCCCCGAAACTCAGCACCGCTTCCATCAAGAAAAGCTGGGATGTTTACACTGCGTTCGACTGGCCGGAAACATTGCCGGAAGATAACTGGTACATGAGCCCGGAGCTTATGTCTCTTTATGGTACGGAATACTTTGATTCCCTCAGCGAAGCGCAGCAGAAGAAACTGAGCTTTACCGAACTGTGTAATTTTTTCAGCCTGGTTCTGCAGGGCGAGCGCCCCTTGGTGCAGGGTCTTGCACATCGTTTGTACCTGAAAACCACAGAGCCGCCGGTCAGTGACTATCTGCATCATTTTATCGATGAAGAAAACAAGCACATGATCATGTTTGGCATGTTTCTGAATCGCTATTTTGGGAAGGTGTATCCGGAAAAGAAGGTCACCATTCCACGTGAATATGCCAAAGGTGAAGAAGACGTCGCGTTCCTGTGTAAAGCGCTGGTGGTTGAGGAATATGGCGAGTACTACAACGTTGTCATGTGGCATGACAAAAGCCTGCACCCGCTGGTGAGTGAGATTAACCGTGTGCATCACTTCGACGAAACCCGTCACCTGGCATTTGGTCGCGCACGCCTGGTAGAAACCTTTAATGAGAAGTCAAAAAACTGGTCCAGTGACGAACTGCAAGGTTTTAGAGACTGGCTTGCCGCATACTTAAAAAGTTCGTGGGGAGATTATTACAATCCCACCATGTACAAAGATGCTGGTCTGGAAGATGGTTACAACCTTCGACAGATGGCACTCGAGCATGGCAGAGCCCATCGCGAGAAAGCGTCTGAAGTTCTGGTGAACCTGCTTGTGGAAAACCAGATTCTGGAGCATGCGCCCGAGCTCTGAGCGGGTTCTACACTTAAAAGAAGATTGAGTTAGCGATGGACGAAGCTGCAGTAAAGCTTAAATTAAAAGAATGGATCGTAGAGCGATCCAAGATCCCAGTGATTGACGGACAGTTCTCCTACGATACAAATATCATCGAAGAGGGCTATCTGTCTTCGCTGGATATTGTTGAGTTCATTCTTTATATCGAAAGTCTGCTGGGTGACGAGCTGGATATGGAAGAGTTAGAGCCAGAGATGTTCACCAGTACAAACACCATGTACGACACCTTCTTTGCCACAGTCTGATTGACTCCGAAGTTTGGCGAGATGTCTGAACCGCGTCCACTGATATCCGGCTTTCTCGCCAGCGCAAAACAATTTCCAGATCGTCCTGCACTCTCGATTCAGAACGATCAGTGGACGTATGCAGATCTGCATCAACGTGCCAGTGACCTAACGCACACCATCTCTGCGCACGCAGAGGCGCAATTTCCCGATCTCGTCGGTGTTTTTGGCCATCGCAGCGTGGCGGCTTTCTCTGGTGTTGTTGCAGCTCTGTTAGGCGGTGGTGCCTATGTCCCTCTTAATCCAACATTTCCAGCTGAACGAACGCTGCAGATGGTTGAGCGCGCCGCTCTGACCTGGATAGTTGCTGAACGGGAAGCGCTGGCTGATCTGCTGAAAATTCTACAATCGGTAGGGCGTCGGGTATCCATAGTTGTGCCGGATCTCCTGCCTGGAGATGACTTAACGTCTCTGCCTGAAGGCTGCAGTCAACATCGATTGATCGGAGCAGGGGACCTTTTGAGTCAGGGGGCTTTAGGTCTACCTGACATCGATAGTGAGCAACTTGCTTATCTGCTGTTCACCTCAGGCAGCACTGGTATTCCGAAAGGGGTCAAGGTCAAACAGACCAACGTTACCGCCTTTGTCGACGTCATGGTTGAACGTTATGGCATCAACGAACAAGACAGGCTGTCACAAACTTTTGACCTGACATTTGATTTGAGTGCGTTCGATATGTTTGTCGCGTGGGAGCGGGGCGCTTGCGTCTGCTGCCCGACCCAGGGCGAAAAAATGTTGCCGGCAAAGTACGTAAAGTCGCAATCTCTTACGATCTGGTTCAGCGTGCCATCCACTGCGATTATGATGAAACGCCTGCGCATGCTCAAACCCGACAGCTATCCCACGTTGCGATACAGTTTATTCTGTGGAGAGGCGCTACCGTTGGACGTAACAGAGGCCTTCCAACAAAGCGCGCCGGCGTCTATTGTTGAAAATCTCTATGGCCCAACAGAGCTGACAATTGCCTGCACGCTCTATCGTTACAACCAGGAAACAACTGCTGATGAGGCAGAGCTTGGGGTTGTGCCCATCGGTTATCCCTATCCGAATATGACTGTGCTCATCGTGGATGAATCTCTGCATGAAGTTGCAGTGGGTGAGGCGGGGGAACTGTTGATGACAGGGCCTCAACTCAGCGCCGGTTACTGGCAGGATGAGGAAAAAACGGCTGCAGCTTTTGTGGTGCCGCCTGGCAGGAGCGAGGTGTTTTATCGTACAGGAGACAGAGTTAAACAAGCCTCCGAAGGCTCGCCGCTGTTGTACCTGGGACGCGTAGATAATCAGATTAAAGTGCAGGGATACCGGGTGGAACTGGGTGAAATAGAGGCTGTGCTGCGCGATGTTGCACAGGCGGACGTGGCGATTGCCATGGGTTATCCAGAAGGTATTGAGGGTGCTGAGGGGATAATTGCCTTCGTCAGTCCATCGGTTGTAGCCGATAAAGCTGTTTCAGCGGCCGCCGCAGCCCACCTGCCTGGTTATATGCAACCCAAAGACCTCATTCGCATAGAAGATTTTCCACTTAACGCTAACGGCAAGGTGGATAGAAAAGCGCTGCTCGAAAGTTACATCAAGCAGGGTGCTTAGGTTACAAATAACCAACAATCACGTGCACAAGGGCAAAGAAACTGTCGCGGGATAAGCGTTATCATAAGGTGCTAAAGCAGACACGCGATTATTCATGCAGATTTCCAAGAGCACGCACCTCAAGCATTTATTGAGAACACAAGATGTTCTGATCAGTGGTTTGGCTTATCTGGTCGCGGTTAATTTTGTCTGGTTTATCGGCATTCTGAGTTCATCTGCAGTAGTAGACCATGTTGCGCTCCTGCCTCTGATTTTACTTTTCAGTATCGCCGCGCTGAAATTTGAAAATCCCGGCATTCACGGTAAGCGTATGTTTGTCGTGGCTTTCTTATCTGCCCGCTACGCATTGCTTGTTGTCATGGCGCTCCTCGCCACGGCTTATTTTGGCAAGCTCGAGTTTGTCAGCCGTTACGCGATTGGTTTATACGGCTTTCTACTCGCGACAGGGTTGCTCAGTAACCGACTGTTTCTGCGCTGGTGGTACTTCACCGGGCGCAGGGAGCATCCTGAGAACTTTCTTCAGGTGCTTGTGATTGGCACGGGCAACCGGGCCAACAATCTGATGCAGTCTTACAAGGACAATTCAGAGTGGGGTATCAGCGTCATTGGCGCGTTGGACCCAGCCGGCCATAATCAGGCGGAGTCAAAACTTGCTGACGATGTGCCACTGCTGGGTGATGTGTCCGAGATCCGTAAGGTCATTACTGACCAGGTAGTCGACGAGGTCATAATCTGTCTGCCGAGATCTTTGCTGAACAATGTTTCTGTGGTCATCGATGCCTGTGCGGAAGAGGGTGTGTGTATCAAATTCCTCGCTGACCTTTACGAGATTGAAGGGGGTTCGTATCAACTGGAACAGATAGGTACCTGGCCGGTTTTGAGTCTTAATCCTATTTCCAGGAGTGAAAACTCACTGATAATCAAACGGATAGTGGATTTAGTTGTAGCAATTCCTGTGTTACTTCTCCTGGCGCCACTGTTCCTGATAACCGCCCTTGCCATCAAACTTGAATCCCGTGGTCCGGTTTTTTTTAAACAATCCAGAGTTGGTTTAAACAAACGCAAATTCAACATGATCAAGTTTCGCAGCATGTACGAAGATGCTGAGCAACGCCTGGCAGAAATTGAGCATTTGAATGAAGCTGATGGTCCCATCTTCAAGATGAAAAACGATCCGCGTGTGACTCGTGTTGGCCGTTTTATTCGCCGTACCAGCATTGATGAACTGCCACAGCTGTTTAACGTCCTCCTGGGTCAGATGAGCCTGGTTGGTCCAAGACCTATGTCGTTACGTGACGTCAGCCTGTTCAGCAAAGGTGTACAGCGCAAACGCTTCAGTGTCAGACCCGGGCTTGCGTGTTTGCGCGAGGTGTCTGGGCGTAGTGCATTGAGTTTTGAGCAGTGGCTGGCGCTGGACCTGAAGTACATCAGTACCTGGTCATTGTGGCTCGACTTCAAAATCATGCTGTTGCTGATACCTGCTGTGATCAAAGGTGACGGTGCCACATAGTTTATACTATATATAATTGCGCATAATATATATTATGTTAAATAGAGTATTTCTTAAGGCGATTTCCTTTCCCTAGCGAACCAATACCTGCACGATGAGACTCACTTCACTCACGATTGCTTCTGGCGCCCTTCCAATTCAACTTCTAGGATAATCCCGCGGTTTCTGCTGGTAATTGAGTCGACGATTGTAAGGCCCGTGTGTTCGTTGAATTCTTCTCGAGAAAGAATATAACCTGGTCGATTTTTGGTAGTTTCGCGGCCGGCACCTGGATCAAAGTTGAGCCACACGATGTCGCCTTGCTTAGGTGTGTACATCAAATTTCTTTGCCAACAGGCTCAACGTCTACCCAGAAGCGATCCTCGACGGACGGCAAAAAAATCTTCTTTTGTACTGCCTTCCAGCAGTTGATCTAAAATGTTGGCTCTCCCTGATTGTCTAATTGAGACTGATTTTGTGCTCATATCGGATACTTATGGTAGCATTTAAAAGATATACCATATTTTACGTTGTAGACCATAATGTCTAGAAATGTCAGAAAAACCGACCTGCGTCCAAAAGAAAAGTCTGTGGCAGATGCGGCGCGTACTACCAAAGATCGTCAAATCACCGTGAAGCCGGTTGACGAAACATATGCTGAGCGTGTCACTATGGACTCTGCAGGACGACTCGTAGTACCCGCCAGAATTCGTAAGGCATTGGACCTGAAAGGTGGCCAGGAATTGTCGATCTGCCTAGAAGGTGACGTCATTGTGTTGCAGACTCTCGATACTGCTATTCAGAAAATTCAGGCGTTGGTGCGTGATAAGCGTACTGGCACCGGCAGCGCTGTGGATGAGCTAATCGCCGAACGACGCGCAGAAGCGGCTAAAGAATAACGATGGCCAGCGCCCTGCTTGATGCGTCAGCGCTGCTTGCCCTTCTGTATGAAGAAACAGGGTCTGATCAGGTTCGTTCAGCGGTGGTGGCAGGCGCAGCGATGTCTGCTGTAAATGCGGCCGAGGTCGCAGCCCGATTACATTCCGATAACTGGACCGGTGAAGAAGTGGCTGCTGTCTTTGATACGCTAAACATTGAGGTACTCCCACTCGATACCAAGACTGCGCTTTTGAGTGGGCAGTATCGCCCTGGCACACAAGCTTTGGGATTGAGTTTGGGCGTCAGAGTTTGTTTAGCAGTGGCTTACTTGTATAAACTTCCTGCATTAACTGCAGACAAAGCCTGGCTTCGGCTCAATGTTGAAGGGGTTGTGGTTGAAAGTATCCGATAGGTGGGCCAAACATTGACGTTGACCTCAATGTACTGGGCACCCAATACTGCTCAAAACAATAACCAGAAGCCCTGATGGTTCGAAACGCCCGAACCCAACTATTTCCTAACGTAATTGCGTCTGGCCTGACCTATCTGGTGGCCATCGGCATTGGCTTTGTCATGCCTCGCATTATCTATGAGTCCGTTGGACAGGAATCGTTGGGCATCTGGGACCTGGGCTGGTCTTTCCTGATCTACGTATCCTTTTCCGGCATCGGCTTCGGCCAGGCGCTGTCGTATTTCATAGCCCAGAAAGATGCTGAACGACAACACGCTGAGATTGGCTCTATCTGCGCTACAGGCTGGTGGGCTCAGTGTTTCATAAGCCTGGTTATGGCTGGTGCCTTCATTGTTGTGATGAATCTGGCAGCGGCTTCGCACAGCGAAAATCTGGCGCTAATGGTTGAAATTGATCAGATCACCACATTTCTGTCACTGACCATCGGTGTTGTGATGTTTGGTGATATAGCCCACGGCGTGCTGATTGGGCAACATAAATCCCGCATCACCGAGTACATCAATCTGGTTCACGATGTACTGCTGGCCTTTGCCATGGTCGCTGTTTTGTTGCTGGGATACGGTATCCAGGGCCTCGCTATCGTGACCTTTATCCTGCGCGTCTGTTCAGAACTCGTCAGGTATGTGTTTGCTTACGCTGTGTGCAGAGAAATGAGTATCAATCCTTTTGATGTTTCCATTGAAAAAGGCGTGACGCTGCTGCGTTATTCGATGAAAACATCAATTAATGTCATGCAGGATCTGCTTGTTCATCAATCCATGCGTTTGCTGCTTTTTTTGAGTATGGGTCCACTGGTTCTGGCGGCGTTCTCCCGCTACGCAACAATCATGCGACAGATCAACCGACTGACCGAGCGGCTGTCCGTATCCCTTTCTTCTGTGACAAGTGCTCTGGTTGCATCTGGCGCCGAGGAAGAAGTAGTCAGTCTGTATGTACAGAGCACGCGCATGGCTGTTCTGATCAGCTTGCCACTTTTGACTGTCTTCGCAGTGGCAGGCGATCTGATTGTGTCGCTGTGGATGGGGCCGGAGTTTGTGGTCGATCACGTCGCAGTACTGTTAGCCGCAGGCGCCCTCCTCCATGCCAATTACTCAATTTCTTATCGCTTGCTGAGTGGGTTGAATGCACATGGACGTATCGGATTGTTCAGTATATTTCTCTCTGGACTCGGTGTTATGGCTGGCTTGTCAGCCATCGAAAGTGTGAACGCTGTGAATACGGCTCTGATTGTGGCTCTTGTCCTGATGATCACAGTACATCTACCCCACATATCGTTTATGCTATTCAAGATCAGTGCAAATCCGCTCCGTCTTCTGTTCGACATTTATTCGAAACCTATTGTGATAAACCTCCTCTTCCTGGGTGTTTTGTTGCTTGTTCGTTGGCTGGCGTTTGAGACGAATGACTATTTTGCAATTGCGCTTGTTGTAACTGGCTTTCTTGGTGTGGTCTGGGCGTCATGGCAGTTTGTACTCAGCGCAGATCTGAAATCAAGAATCAGGGGTTTTGTTCTTCGTCAGGACGAATCCGAGACTGGGGTGTATTGAGCAATGGCTCACCTGCGAATTTTTAGACATTACATTCATACACCGTTTGTCATTACTGCCGTGCTTGAAGGTGCGGTGCTGTTTTTTGCAGCCTTTCTGGGTCACTTCACCCGTTTTGGTGTATTTCCGTCCCTGTCGGAGCACTTTGTGTTTGCGCTCACGTTTTCCGGCGTGCTGCTGTTTTTCATGGTTGCCATGGGTGTTTACGAAGCCCGCCTGCGTGAAGGTTATGTCGGGGTCATGCTGCGTACTGCGGTTGCGGTGTTTCTGCTGGGGACCATCGGCATGGCATTGGTTTTGTTTTTATTCCCCGATCTTGTACTGGGCCGTGGTGTTCTGCTGTTTGCCAGCATTGAAGGATTTCTTTTAGTGGCGGCGCTGCGTTGGATCACATCGAATTTCATCGATGAAGACTTCATGAAATCCAGAGTGCTTATTCTGGGCACCGGACAACGGGCGGTAAAAGTCGCGAGTCGGATGCGCCGTCGCTCCGATCGTCGCGCCTTTGTGCTTGAAGGTTTTATGCAACAGGAAGGTACGCCAAATCTGATTGCGGAGTTTGGCGCTAACGTCATCGCCTATCCCGAGGCAGGATTATCTGCATACTGTCAGGCTAACGATGTGGATCAGATTGTAGTGGCTGCAGATGACCGTCGCGCTGCTGGCGATAACTCACCAGGCATACCGTTTGAGGAGTTGATGGACTGCCGGCTATCAGGTGTTGATATCTGTGAAGTGCAGAATTTCATCGAGCGAGAGGCCTGTAAAATTGATGTGGACCTGTTGCAGAGATCCTGGCTGGTTTATTCAGACGGGTTTGTCACCAACTGGTACCGGGCTTTAGTCAAACGAACTTTCGATATTCTAGTTGCGACATTACTGTTTATTGTGTTCCTGCCCATCATGCTGATTTCAGCCATAGCCATTCTGGTGTGCGATAAGTTTCGGGGTCCAATTTTCTATCGACAACAACGTGTCGGTAAAAACGGTGTCCTGTTTAATGTTATCAAGTTCAGAACCATGCAGGTCGATGCCGAAGAAAGCGGCGCGATGTGGGCGGAGTACAATGATCCGAGAACTACCCGGGTCGGGGCGTTTTTGCGTCGCTCGCATCTGGATGAATTTCCCCAGCTGGTCAATGTCATCAAAGGCGACATGAGCATGGTTGGGCCCCGCCCGGAGCGGCCTGTATTTGTCGAGAAGCTGAATGCGTCTATACCCTACTATGAAGAGCGGCATCGAATGCAGCCCGGCATCACAGGCTGGGCGCAGCTCTGTTACCCTTATGGTGCATCGATTCAAGACGCAAAAGAGAAGCTGCAGTACGACCTGTATTACGTAAAAAATCACAGTATCCTGCTGGACATGATCATTCTGCTGCAGACTGTAGAAGTTGTTCTGGTTGGCGAAGGTTCCCGGTAGCAGATCAGTCCGACGGGTTGAGAGGTTATGATGAATCAGGAAGATATTGATAATCCCCCTGAACAAGACAATGTGCCTCGTTCGAGGCTGCAATTGTTGTGGGACGTACTGGTGTTCCAGGGGAAACTTGCTGTAGATGGTTTTCGAGATCTGATTCTGCTGCCCGTATCCATGTTCAGCGCAATTTACGGCTTGTTTTTTGGTGGCTCACAACCTGACCAGTATTTCCAGCGTGTGCTCGAATTTGGCCGCCGCACCGAACATTGGATCAATCTGTTTGGCAATCGTGACAGTACGGGTACCTCGGATGACATGCTGAAATCTCTGCAGGAGCGTGTTTTTGAAGAGGCTGAGGGGCGTCCCTGGCTTAAAAGCACTGGTGATGCATTGAATAAGAAAATTGATTCAGTGGCTGCCAGTGCTAACAGGAAACGCCCTCCTGGGTCTTAAAGGGCGTTGCCTTCGCCATCAATGGCATCAAGCCTCAAATCATCAGGGTCGAAAGTTGTGTCATCAGGTATCCAGGATTGCAGGCAATCGTTGTCCTGTACACACGGATCGGTAAGCGCATTGAGGAAGGCGGTCAGCCAATCCACCTCTTCATCAGTCAATTCTATATCTGCCAGTTTTGATTCGCCGCTTGCCTGTAAACGCTCCAGTTGATCTATCGCCGCGAGGGTATTGGTCATAAAATTGTCATTCTGCACACCGACTTCAAGTTGAGTTGTGTCGTAATTCTCGATCGCCCTTCGAGGGTTCAGGTGATGTCGAATGACATCGCTTATTGAGTTGTACCCTCCGGCATGACCATAAGGCCCTGTAACCGCAACATTTAGAAGTGATGGTGTACGGAATGCAAAGCGATCCTGTTCCCGTTGTGTTTCGCGGAAGCGCCCGAAATCTCCGTCACCGGTGGCGCCATCACCTTTGCCGCGGCCGAACTGCGGCATACCTACAACGTGGAAGTCTTCATCAGTAAAAAAGTCCCCACTGTGGCAACTGCTGCATTGAGCCTTGCCGAAAAAAAGCAGCGCGCCAAGCTTCGCGTCGGCGGGCAAGCTGTCAGTCTGTCCATCAAGGAATTGTTTCCAGGGTGTTTCCACAAATACCTGGGATTGCTCGTATTCAGCAATTGCCCGGGTGATGTTGTCAAAGGTGATGAGATCTTCAGCTGACGCGGTAGGTGTGGTGAATCCTGTTTGGAAGGCATCGAGCCAGTAGTTTCTTGCCAGTTCGGTTGTATCGCCTTTAAGTCGGCTTGTCAGCATCGCTCGTAGTGTCTGATTGTCAGCACCGCGCGCAAAAACAAAGCCTTTCATTTCTTCTGCTGAAGTCACCGGGAAACGCGCCTGTACATTGGCAAGCGACCCTGTTGCCTGGGGGTCCGTTTCGCCGAATGCCACGTCCGGGCTGCGTACCGGACTGTTCTCGCCAGCAGCGCCCGGTGTGCCGGTGAGGCTTTCCAGACGACCATCATGAAAGAGTACCTTGTCCCATAAGCCTATGTTGAAGGTGGTGGGCGCGTTTCTCGGTACCGGTGGACCACCATCAAAACCTTCAGCTCCGCTGCGATGTACTCTTCCCGGACCCAACAGTTCTGGTATGTCCGCGGCCACTCCCACAGATAAGTGTAAACCGTCACCGCCGCCCAGATTCGGGTGGTGACAGCTCACGCAGGCGACATCCAGATCGCCGCTGAGCACTTTGCTGAAAAACAACTGCATACCCAACTGGCTCAAGGGTGAGTCTATTGAAGGTACTCGTCGACCCATAGACGGATTACCGGTGAGTTGCAGAAGTTGCGCCTGTTCCTGCACCTGTGCATCTAACAGTGTTGAATTCTCATCGAAACACTGGGTTTGTGTCGTGCTCACTTCGTTATCGTCAAGTTGGCCGTTGGCGTTGCGGTCCAGCCCTTCAGTTTGCTCAACGCCGCCGTACAGGCAGGCTGCGCTGAACACGGGAATCTCAACCTGCTGGTCCAGGCGCTGAGCGGCTGAATCCTGATTACCGTCGTTACAGGCGGATAACAGAAAAAGGGTGACAAAAAAGCAGGCAGATTTACCTTTCATAAAGATCCTCGTGGCAGTGACGCTGCAGAAGCGGAAGACACCTAACCTCTCATTTAAGGACAGTTCCGGTAAGCGGCAGGCTCTGCATAAGGGGTGCGTATTTACCTTGAATGAACTGCAGACTGCGTTCGACAGCCTAAAATCTTCGTCTACTCTTAATACAAGCCATTTACTCCCAGAAGGGGCGTGCGTGAAAAAATTCCTAGGTTTGGTGCTTGTTGCGGTTGCAGGTATGTCTGGGTGCTCAAATAAATATGAGTCCATCTCAGATGAAGAACTGGCTGACCGGATGTACGAATGTCGCACCGTAGTCGAGCAAAGCCCGGGTATGGCGATCATGTGTGACAACGTCGTACGTGAATGTAAAAACCGCCGCGAAGCAGGTCACTTTGTGTGTTGATGGGTGTGCCCGTTATGATCCGGTGGCGCTTCTGGTTTGGCGCATTGGCACTTTTTCTGTCTGTAACCACAGCGGCTGAACAAGCTGGCAAACCGATCTATGGTGGTTTAGGCGTGCAATTCGGCCAGCCGCTGGCCATGGATACGTTTGGTGCGGAAGTAAACACTGTCCCGGAACAGGCACTACCGGCGAATCACAACATTACCCTGCCGCCGCTGCGTCCCGGCAATATCTATCCCTGGCGACTTTTTCCGCAGGCTAATCTGCCTCGCCCTTACCGCGACCTGAGGAGCCAGAGCTTTGTCATGCTGAATCAACGTGCTGAGCCCATGCGTGTGATCAGCCGAATATTCGAATCGGGCTGTGGCGATAACTTTGACTGGTTGAAAACCACGCTGGCGAAAAAATATGACGCCTCTGGTGATATTGAAATCACCGCGCCGGTGCCTTTTAAACGCGCTCTGCGGGTCAGTTATCTGTCCCGTCAGATTGATGTCCGTTGTGGACCCGTCACAGTAATTGAGTATCTGGATGCTAAAAGCCTGATCGCTTGGGCAGCAGATCAACAGAAAGAATTTGAAGCTTATCAGCGAGAGCTGGCAGACATCGAAAAACGCCGCCTGGTCATGAATCAACGCCGGGCGATGAAGTTTGCAGACTCCTTCACGGTTGGCGATGAATATCGCTTAGAGGGTGCGTTCGGCATTCAGTTTCAGAAACCGTTTGCGAGAAATTCAACGCAGAATTTCCCGGTAGACGCGCCCTTCTATGCGGTCTTACCAAATCTACCTGAACCATTTGATGGTGGTGACATCCAGTTGGTTATCTCGCCGGAGCGTCATCCCATCATCATACGGGGGACGTTCAGAGAACTGGCGTTTGAGGACGTAGCAGATGCGTTCAAAGCTAAATATGGCCAGCCGATGAAAGCCTCCAGCAGACACATTATTCACCGGGTCAGCAACAACCATGCGATTGTTAAAAAGCTGGCAGAAGACACGGTGGAGATCGCTTTCATTGATACCACTGCACAAGCAGAGCAACGCCAAAGACTTTGGGCACAGGAAAGCGATGGACTCTAAAGCGAAGACTTATGAAGCAAAGGATTCTGGTACAAACGTTGTCGCCAGGGACTGTCGTTGTGGTTCAGATCGAAGGGTGCGGACAGAGGGTTTTGTTCACCCTGAGCGCCGGGTGCAGGAGCGTCGCAATACGCAGCTGCAGGCTTATCTGTGGAGTTCTGGCCAGTCTGGTCTACGCACTTGAAAGCATGGCGCTGTCGCCTGCTTCAGCCAGTGTCTGGTAGCCGCCCTCTTCCAGTTCATAGTTAATTCTGCCGTACAGCGCACCCAGGCGATCCAGCACAAACCGCTGAAACAACCCCTGCACCGTAGCAACTGAATACTTGTCGAACTTAACGCTGCGACAGGACATCACAAAGTGGTAGCTCACGGCTTCCGGGCTGATAGGCAGATCTTTACGGTGCACTTCTCGTGCGGTGGCATGTGCGGTCCGCTCAGCGATGGTCTGGAGCACTGGACCAAAGTGAGCGGTGCATTTTGCTGCCATCTCATTGGCGATCATTCTCTCTTCAATAAGCTCCGGACCGGCTTCAAAGGGTCCTAACCAGGCGGGGCTGGAATTGTGCACGCGCTTGCCGAAAGTACGCAGAAGCTGCTTGCGTCGAAAACGCAGTTCGCGCATGAGCTCTACCAGGTGACGCTGTTGCATCTGGTCCTGGTTGGTGTAAGCCAGCTCAAAAAGACCGTCTTCTATATTGTGATAGAAGCCGTTCATCAGCTGCATCAATTCACCGGTTACTTGCGTATGTACGGCCGCAAATACTTTGTTGGCTTCTATCATCGACGTGTCCCTTCCCTAAGGTGTCTCTCATCTCTTGAGGGTCAGTTTATGACGCTGGGGGGCAAAATCGTTGAACTCGTTACGGTGCAAACGAGAACTGTGTCGCGCAATTACAACTGGGTTGCGACCTTTCAGGTCACTTTGCAATGGATGATCAATTCAGCCGAATCTGGGCGTTTACGTAGCCTGGCGCGTCCTGGGAATCGAAGCTGGCGCGATCGACAGAAACTCCATTGTTTTCATCAAGTTGCGCAATCCATTGCACAATCTGGTTGAATGACTGCTGTTGGAGAACAACGCTGATGACCCCATTGGATTCCGGTTGCAGCCGATTGACTTTGATGTTGTGCGCATCAGCCGCTTTTGTAATGACAGGAATCAGCGCGCGGGAACCACGGTTGTTGCCACTGCTGGCTGCCTGTCTGGCTGCCTGTTCATTGACCCGCAGCCAGTCGATCAGTTGCTGGGCGTTCTGCTGCCGGTTGGTTTCGATATAGCGCCAGTCAGCCACGGGTTTCCACACGCCCGCCCATAAAACGGCAATCACAACCAGCGCCGTGATCCCGGCAATAATCCTCTGTTCATTCTGCTCGCGGCCATAAAACCAGCGACCAGGCGCCGAATTCCTGAAGCGATTACTCATAGACATCAAGGCGCTCACGATTCGTACCTCATGCGTAATCTCGAGCGTGCACCAGCATCTTCAGATTCGGAGCTGACCACCTCCAGGGCAATACCCGCCTGGGCGAGTTTGCCTTTCAGCGATTCAAGATCATCAAAGCTGTCCAGCAGGACCTCAACGGTCAGCTCCTCGCGTTGCTGGGTGTAACTTAATGAGTCAACTCTGCCACTGCTGGTCATGACGTTGGCAAATTGTGCGGTTAAACCGACAAACGCACTGTTTTCCTCAGCAGAATTACTCTGGCCGAGCTTGGCGCGCATTCGCCTGCGCAACTGATCAACCGTGTTAGGCTGTGATTCTCTGGGGAAAGCGTTTTTGTAAAACGCGAAGCTTTCTTCCTGCAGGCGGTCGGCCTGAGTTGATGCCCAGAATCCCTGTGCAACCATGCCAACAAAAGCCACCAGCAGCCATACGGCCGCAAGCGTGCCAACACCTTGCCATTTGCCAGCATGGGCGCTTTTTGGTCGAACAGGTGTGTATGGACCCTGCAACAGATTTATAAATCCACTGCGGCCGAACTGGTCCGCAAGGTAATCCAGGACGCCGTGAGGTGACATGTCAGCGTGGATAACGGTTGGATGGTTCTCCAGCAGGCCCTGATCAACCGGGCTCAGTTCGCCGTTAATCACTGAGATTTCACTGACATCCAGGCTGTTGAGGGCAAAAACCAGATTGTCCAGGTCAACAACGGCCGCCTGATCTTCGGCCGCAACCAGTGCGGTGCTGCCTTCAAAAAGCACGCTTGCACTGTTGCTGTCAGTGGGCAGCACCTGGCTGTCGGCAACAAAATAGCCTGGATTCACGCCAATGGACTTAAAACAAGCAAGCCAGTTGACTATGGTTTCGTGAGCCACAATGTTACAGCGCACCGGCTGTCCGGCTTTGATGCCCGCATGGGCGATATGCATGAGTTCGATATCAGTGGCAACAAACTCCTCCACTGCAAAAGGCAGCGCGCGGCGTATCTGCGCAGTGCTGCGGCCGGGTACGTCACAGGTGACCATAAGCACAAACTGGCTGGGTAGCAGCACAACGGTGTTTTCAGGGTCTTTCAGCCAGTCGATGTTGGGGTCTGCGATATCAGCCAGGCCACGATAATCAGTGACGCCGGTACCGCGAACTGAACCATCATTCTCTTTTATCAGCCATTCGACGCCCAGGTCGTAACCTTCAAGCAGCGGTGACTCGCTATCGATGTCACCATCACTTGATAGTGGTACTGCCTGGGAAAGCACACGCAAAAACAAACGCGGCATCAGATCTCCTCGGTGACGATGTCCAGATTTGAACGGAAGAGTTTACCAAAGTCTCGCCTGAGAACCGTAACTACACCGCTATTTGGGTCGCGAAACAGCAGGCTCTGCAGAGTGACCGAGCTGCTGCCCACCTGAGCCTGGGCATGTAACAGGAAATACTCGCTGGTGACCTTAAGACTGGCTTCAGCCGGGGTAAAGTCGGGAAATGCCTGCACAAACTCAGCAACGCTCTGGTACGCGCGGTCTGCCGCTACAATGGGTTCAATCTGACTGATGCTGAAACTCTCATCAAGCGCAGCCAGGCTCTGAACGTTAACGGTGTTGATGTTCAATGATGACTCCGTTACCGGTAAAAGGCACACATGCGGCAGGAGCAGTGCCAGTTGTTCCCGGTCGACATTCTGCAGCAGAGACAGTTCTGAGACATCTACAACCGGCTGATTCGGAGTCCGATATGGGGGTTGGTTGATCAGATAGTCTGAATCCTCGGCGCCGAAACCACTGATTTCAAGATCTGCATCTACCCAGTCTCTCCAGGCATCGGCAGTTTGTGGATTGACCCCCAGGTTCTGCGCCATACGCTTGAGTTGTTCGGTCGCAACGTCAGCCTCAGACCCAGCCAGCCTGTTGAGGTTGAAACAACCCTGCCGGTCGATCAGCTGAGCTTCCAGATAACCGCCTTCGTCCAGCTCAAAAGGCATGGTCTGCTGGGCCCAGATCTCGCCATTGTGGTCGATGTCTTGCCCGGTGGTGTTGAAATCCTGATAGAGCGCCTGGCGCGCCAGCGTTTCCGCACCTAAAGCATATTGCAGCGCCTGGTTCTGCTCAAAAGTGTTCTGATGGGCGTTGATCACCAGATTGTGGCTGGCAAGCAGGCGGCTGGCGACAGCCAGCAGAATAGCAACAATGAGCAGCACACTGACCAGTGCCACACCCTGCTGATGTCTGGCGTTAAACACTGGGTACTTCCCAGACACGCTCAATCACCCCAAAAGGTGGCACATCGATGCGCATCAGAATGCCGGCCAGGGCGGTGTTCGGATCACTCGGATTGGCACCAGGTACAGGCCAGAACGTGTATTCGTTGCCGCTGGCATCCAGCGCAAAAAACTCCAGCTGTTCAATTTCTGTCAGCAGCGTCTGGTAGGCGGGCTCAGTGTCCTGGGCGCGATCAAGTACCGGCCAGTAGCCACGTAACAGGTTATTGTCCTGGATCAGGTAGCCCACCCGTTGCACTTCGGCACGAGGCAGTTGCAGTGGATTACGCCAACCTCCACGACTGAATTCGATAATGCCGTCTGTACCAATCAGCAGCGAACGTTGCGTATCACCATATTGATCCCGTATGGGACGGTCCACCAGCTGCATGATATCTCGCTGGATGATCTGCATGGCGCGATGAATATCATTCAATCGCGTACCTCGATCGGAGAGATCGTCTTGCGCGCTGAGGGTTTGCGAGAGCAGCTGGCTGCTGATCACACCGATCAGGCCAAAAATCATGAAAGCAACCAACACCTCTATTAAGGTGAAGCCGCGGGAGGCTGTTTTTGTCGCGGGTTGCATCAGTTTCGGCCGACAAAGGCGACGCTGTGATCAAAAGGACCTTTGCGTTCGCCGTCGAGAAATTCGTAGACGTCGACTTCAACGCGACGCATCACCGGTGAATCTGTGGCGCTGATCGCTGTGCGCACTTCCCAGTCCCGCCCACCCATGAACAAGCGGGTACTGTCGCGACCTTCGGGCAGCACTTGTGCTTCGTTGCGCAGGCTGATGCGTAACCGGTGCAACTGATTCTGCCCTACCCAGTGCGCAACGGTGCGACGTTCCAGCGAAAATGTCTGATTGGCCACACCGCCGATGGCTGTCGATATGGTGATACCTACAACTGCTATAACCACCACCGCAAGTAACATCTCAAGCAGCGTAAAACCGCTGTTGGCTTTCATGCGTCATCGCCGCGAGTTGCGGCTGTACGGGTGAATCCGTCTGAGGTAAGCAGCCAGGTGCGCGTTTCCCAATCGACGGGCGCGATGGTTATTTCGAAAGGTGTTGTCTCACCACTGGAAAACAGAACGATGTTGGGGATGTCTTCGTCCGGGTCTTCAGGTGCCTGCAGCGTGCCTGGCAGATCTTCCATAGAAACGCTCAGTTCTACTTGTCGATCGTAGGGATCAGCGTTGAAGGGTTTGTCACCACGCATGTTCCAGACCGCATTGATTTCATCAAACTCCGCAAAGCGGACGCCCTCCTCATCGATGAAAACGCCCCATTCCCGATTACTCTGCAGTGCTTTATCACGCGCAAATTCAATACGTAATGCCAGGCGTTCGCTATAGCCGCGTAAGGTTTGCTCTCGATCGGAGCCGCTGAAAGAACTGGCAACCACACCCATGAGAATTGACACCACCAGCACCACGACCAGAATTTCGATCAGTGTGAAACCCCGTGAGGATGACGTATAAACACTCATGGTCTGAAACGTTTTGGGGCTAGATATCCGCCAGTCGGATATCGGCGTTCAACCCGTCGCCACCTTCCTGGCCGTCAGCACCGAGGCTGTACAACGCAAAACCCGTGTCTCTGCGTTCATAGATGTAGGGTGAACCCCATGGATCGGTAGGCAGTTTTTTAACATAGCCTTCCGGATTGTAATTCTTAGGCTCAGGAAATCCGCTGGGCTTTTCAACGAGGGCCTCGAGGCCTTGTTCGGATGAAGGGTACTGGAAGTTATCGAGTCGGTAGACGTCCAGCGCATTCGACAGCGAGCGGATATCGGTCTGTGCAGCCTGCACTCTGGCCACATCCGGTCGCCCCAGAATCTGCGGTACAACCACGGCGCCGAGAATGCCCAGAATGACAACCACCACAAGGATCTCTATCAGCGTAAAGCCTCGGCTGTTTGCGCTGGGGGTTGAGGGTCTTATAAACATAATTACTTCTCCGACATCTCGTTGGCTCAGACCAACTGGTTCATACTTAAAATAGGCAGTAACACGGCCATGACAATAAACAGCACAACCGCGCCCATGATGAGCAACATCAATGGCTCAAACAGTTTCACCACGGTCGATACAATACGTTCGACCTCAGCTTGTTGATAGGTGGCTACGCGCCCCAGCATCGCATCTAACTCACCACTCTGTTCGCCGCTGCCGACCATGTGCAGGAGCATAGGTGGGAACTGACCTACGTTATCTAAAGCAACCTTCAAACTCATACCTTCACTGACGGTTTGCGTGGCCTCAACAAGCCGGCGGCGCAACCAGGTATTGGACACCACTTCGCTGGCAATGTTCATGGCTTCCACCAGCGGCACACCGGCGCTGGTCAGGATTGATAAGGTGTTGGCGTAACGGGCCGCGTTTGCGCTGCGTGCTATGCGTCCGAAAAGTGGCAGGGAAAATTTCTTGTGGTCCCAGCTGATACGGATATTCGGTTGTGACAATGCCCACCGGATCAGCATGACATTAATGGCCACGCCGCCGAGCAGCGCCCACCAGTAGTCGCGTAGTGTATCAGTCATCGCGATCAGCAGAACTGTAAACCAGGGCAGCGTCTGACCGGTGTCTTCAATCACACTGATCATGTCTGGAATCACATACACCATCAGCGCGCCGACAATTGCAAATGCCAGGAACAGTAGTGCCACAGGATAAAACAAGGCCATTTCAACGTTGCGTGTCGATTCAAACTGACGTTCCAGATAGTCTGCCAGGTTTTCCAGCACCCGATCCAGATATCCGGACTGTTCACCCGCGGCAACTGATGAACAGTACAACTGAGAAAAACTATGGGTGTACTCGCGTAAACTGCTGGCCAGTGAGTGACCTTCCAGAACTTTACTGCGGATGCCTAGAATCAGGGCGCTGACGTGCTGTTTTTCTGTCTGCTGAGCAACCGCGCTCAAGGCTTCTTCGATCGGCAGGCTTGAGCCGATCAAAGTGGCCAGCTGGCGGGTAAACAGGACGCGATCCAGGGCTGACATACGGCGGGAGAAATTAAACCCCATGCCGGTGTTCTGGCGTTTATGGCGCTCTGTTGCCGGTGACACTTCGAGCGGCATCAGGCCTTTGTCACGCAGCATCTGGCGCAACTGACGGGCACTGTCCGCCTCCATTACACCTTTGTTCTGTTTACCTTTAGCGTCGAGGACAACGTATTCAAATGCAGCCATGAGGGGTGATTCAGTCTTCCAGCGTCACGCGCAGCACTTCCTGCACCGTGGTTACACCGGCTAACACTTTTGCTTTGCCGTCTTCACGAATGCCTGGCGACTTACGGCGAGCATAACCGGTTAACTCCTGTTCGCTGACCTGATCGTGGATTAACTGGCGGATGGTGTCGTCTACGACCACCAGTTCGTAAATACCGGTACGTCCTCGATACCCGGTATGACTGCAGGCTTCACATCCGGCAGGTTCAAAAACAACCGCACTGGGTTCCCCGAGGAACTGCAGTTCTGCCGCTGTTGCTGTTCGTTGTACACGGCAATCATCACACAAGGTGCGCACCAGCCGCTGGGCCAGCACACCCACCAGAGACGACGATAACAGGAAGGGCTCAACACCCATGTCCATCATCCGTGTCACTGCACCGATTGCGGTATTGGTATGCAGGGTCGACATCACCAGGTGACCGGTCAAACTGGCTTGAATCGCGATTTCAGCGGTTTCCAGGTCGCGGATCTCACCGACCATGACCACGTCCGGGTCCTGTCGCAGAATGGCGCGTAAACCACGGGCAAAAGTCATATCAGCCTTGGTATTGACCTGGGTCTGTCCGATGCCCGCCAGGTTGTACTCGATTGGGTCTTCCACGGTCAGGATGTTGATCGTATTTGCAGATAATTCGGCAAGCGATGCGTACAGAGTGGTGGTTTTACCCGAGCCCGTTGGGCCGGTCACCAGGAATATACCGTGCGGCTTGTGCACTACCGACTGCAATATTTTCAATTGTTCAGCAGCCATACCCAGGTTTTCCAGCCGCAGCCGCCCGGCCTGTTTATCCAGCAGGCGCAACACTACGCGTTCGCCTGAACTGGCGGGCATGGTCGAGACCCGCACATCAACTTCGCGTCCGCCAATGCGCAGGGAGATGCGGCCGTCCTGGGGTATGCGTTTCTCTGCAATGTCCAGCCGTGCCATAACTTTGATGCGCGAAACCAGCAGAGGTGCCAGCTCCCGTTTCGGTTTCACAACTTCGCGCATGACACCGTCAACTCGAAAACGAACACAAAGCTCTTTTTCAAAGGTTTCGATATGCACGTCTGACGCACCCTCGCGTATGGCTTCCGCCAGCAGCGCGTTGATCAGGCGGATGATCGGGGCGTCGTCTTCCTGCTCCAACAGGTCTTCGGTTTCCGGCACCGAGTTGGCCAAGCTGGCCAGGTCCATTTCGTCACCCAGGTCTTCCACCATCTGACGCGCTTCGGAAGAATCCCGTGAATAGGTATCAGACAGCAGCTGCTCAAACTCTTCAGCACCCACCATGCGCACGGTCAGCTCTTTGCCCGCTGTGCGACGCACCTCTGCCAGAGTTGTGAGTGCGGGTTGTGCCTTGCAGGCAACATCGGCTTTGTGTCCAGGCAGGGTTGTACCGGTGATCACTACGCCGAAGCGTTTTGCAAAGGCAAACGGCAGCAGGGTGATCGCGCTTGTGGTTGTGTTGGCTTCGATAGCTACAGCCGGCTTCAGCGCGTTTGCTGCTTGATTCGCGTTTGATTCTACAGATGTCGTTGACGACGCTGCTTCGGTCATGATTGCCAGATGTCCTGTCTGCGAAAATGTCGGTTAATGGCTAATGGTATCAGTCACTTAGCACCAAGCTTAAGGGTCGCGGCCATTCTTGGGTAGTAGACATGATGGGCAATGCCTACGGGTTCACGTTCGGCCCCCACAGCACTGCTACAACTTTACACGCTAGGCGGTGTAGTTTCTTTCAGTTTCATTACATTCATTTGACGACAATGCGTAGAATGGGCGCAATGGCGCAGGTAAAAAGTGAATTTATCGCAGATCTTTTTGAGCAACAGGCTGTTCCGTTGCTCAAATACCTGACTGCGCGCTTTAAAAACGTCGATGAAGCCAAGGAAGTGGCTCAGGAAGCCTGGTTGCGGGTGTTTCGTCTTGATCACCCCGAAGAGCTTGAAAACGCCAAGGCTTTTCTCTTTCAAACCGCGTCTAACCTCAGTATTGACCGCATTCGCAGAGTTTCCCTGGAACGTAATCATGAGGTCATGGCAGAGGAGCCAGTGCAGTCAGTAGAGGCGACCGTCGCGGCTCAGGAGACTCTGCGTACCATCGAATTATCTTTGTTCGAGTTGCCAACAAAATGCCGCCAGGCGTTTGTCATGCACCGGCAGAAAAACATGTCTTACCCGATGATTGCAGAACAGCTCGGCGTCAGCACCAGCATGGTGGAAAAGTACATCATTCAGGCATTGAAGCACTTTCGTAACAAATTGGAACAATAATGCGCTGAGGGAATTGTGCTCTGGTGCGTTTAATACTTGAGAGACGGAGTTAAGTCGCTAAATGCAGAATCATCAACTAGACAGTGCGGGCTCAGCGTCCGACCAGGCCATCGAGTGGCTTGCACGTCTGCGAGCTGATGATGTTACCCCACAGGAAACTGCCGATTTTGCGATCTGGTTAGCCGCTTCTCAGGAAAACCAGCAGGCGTTTGATAACGCAGCGGAGATCTGGCAACTCACTGCCCGGATGCCGGTTCAATCCGTCACACTGAAACCCAGGAAGATGCATCGTTATGGCAGCCTGCTGCCGCTGGCAACCGCAGCGTCAGTCCTGTTTGCGGCTTTCATGATGGTGTTGCAGCTGGCCACTCCGAGCTTCGCAACGGGAAAAGGTGAACAGCGTCGTGTGGTGTTAGCAGACGGCAGCATCGCTTTTATGAACACTGCCTCAAAAATACAGGTGCATTATTCGGCAGATGAACGACGCATTGTCCTGCAGCAGGGTGAAGTGTGGTTCGATGTTGCCAGAAACGCCCAGCGTCCATTTACTGTGGACGGTCGTTATGCAGATGCAAAAGCGGTGGGCACAGCGTTCAGTGTGCGCGAAACGCCGGGCTTCACAAGAGTTACCGTCACCGAAGGTGCGGTTGTACTGCTCAGCGACAACGGCCAGCAAAGCCCACATCTCGGTCCAGGAGATGAAAGCACGGTTTCCGCGACGGCAACTGATTATCAGCAGGTTGATCCTGAAATTGTCCTGTCCTGGCAGCGGGGTCAGCTGGTGTACAACGACGTTCGCCTGGATGCCCTGCTCAAAGACCTGAATCGGTATCTGCCCAAAACCATGACCATCAACGACCAGCACCTTGAAGGCCTGCGTGTGAGTGCGGTGCTGAACCTTGATGACCAGGAAGCGATGCTGGAAGCGCTCAGCAGAACGTTGCCTATCCGCTGGAAAAGCCTGTCTGACACTCTGATCATCGTCACCTCCAGCACCTGAAATCAGACAACTTCCTTTTTGTAATGCCCGGCGCGGTTGATTAGCATGCGCGCATGACTCTATATGCACATCGGCGCCGTTTGCTGCTTTTCGCAGTGGTCTGTGTCGTTGTAGCCCTGCTACCACGCCCATTGCATGCAAATGCCGAATCTGAAACCACCTATCTGCTGGATCTGCCAGGTGGTGAACTGCAATCAACGCTGCTGCGTTTTGCCCGTGAGCATCAGGTTTCAATCTTTTTTTCGAAAGACACCGTGGCAGGTGTGCAACATGATGCTGTGCAGGGGACGTACACCCTGGCTGAAGTGTTTGCACGCCTCTTGGGTACTGCCTGTTTAGACTATGAATTCATACGCGAACGTTTGATTGCGATCGTACCGGGTTGCGAGGAGACCATAGCGGTAGCTCAGCTACCGGATGCTGACGAGGTATCTGCACTTGAGTCTGTGCCGCAGTCCATTGTTGAAGAGATTCTGGTTCGAGAGCCCCACCTGACCGGTACGCGCCTGCGTAATCCCGCAGCCAGCTTTGCCATGCCTTTGGAGGTAATCGACCAGACCGACATCAGGCTCTCGGGATATCAGGCTGTTGGAGAACTGTTGCGCTATGTACCTGCGGTTTCCGGTAACAGTGCCAGTACGCTGATCTCAAACGGGGGTGACGGAACCGCTACGGTCACCCTGCGCGGCTTGCCAGCCAGTAACACGCTGGTGTTACTTAACGGTCGACGCATGAACACAGATGCATTGCGCGGTGGTGCTGTCGACCTCAATACCCTGCCCCTGGGAATTGTTGATCGCATCGAGATATTAAAAGATGGCGCTTCAGCCATTTATGGTTCTGATGCAATAGCCGGTGTAGTAAATGTCATTACCAAGCAGGATATCAGTGGCTTTTCCTTCGATGCTTATTCCGGCCAGTCTGCTCGGGGCGATTTACAGACTACCCATTTATCGGGTCTATGGGGTACTGAAGGAGATCGTTGGAATGGCGCTTTAGGCATCAACTACTACGATCAAAGCGGTGTCTACAGCCGACACAGGCGCCTGTCTTCCTCTTCAGATGATCGCCTTCGAGGGGGTATAGACAAGCGCAGCAGTGCAATCAACCCTACCTGGCTCGGTCTGCCTACCGGCCCGGTAGTGCTGGCGGATAATGCCGCTGGGGATTCTCCCGAAGATTTTCGATCCGTAACTGATGAGGACCGCTTCGAATATCGAGATTTTACCTCCTCTATTGTCCCCTCAACACGGCTGGGTGGATTTGCAAATCTATCCTGGGATCTGGGCAGCCAATGGCAGGGTTATTTTGAAGCCCTGTATCACCAGACTGAGTCCACGAACACGCTGGCACCAACACCGCTGCTGAGTGCTTTTGAGGCTGAACAGATCGTTGTGGCCGCTCAGCAGGTGTTTAACCCTTTTGCCCAGAACCTGTTTGACGTGCGTGGACGCCTTTCAGAGCTGGGTTTGCGTAAGCAGATCAATGACACCGAGACTTATCGAACCGTTTTAGGTCTTAAACGCCAGTCCCAACAATTAAGTCTAGAGGCGGCTATTACCTATGATCAGACCGACGCAAAGGAGACTTTTCGCAATGGCGCAAATGCAGCGCTGGTTTCATTGGCGCTCAGCGACGATTGTGAAGCACCCTGTGTACCGCTGAATATTTTTGGTCCCAGCGGTTCAATCAATGCAGACATGCGGGCGTTTATAGGCACAGATGCGCGGATCGAAGGCACCAGCCGCATGCTGGGCCTGACCATGGACTTAGACTGGCTTGTGAAACAGACGCCTAATGGCGATGTTGAGCTGTCGAGCGGGCTTGAATACCGTCGCGATGAACTGCGCACCTCACCGGATGAAGTGCTGAGCAATAATCTTCTGCTTGGCGGTGGTAATCGGCGTGCCATAAAGGGCAGTCGCGACATTATAGAAGCCTATGCTGAAGCCCTCATTCCACTGGCAGGCAACCGACCTTTTGTTGAGCGTCTCGATGTGCAGTTGGCGGCTCGTGTATCGCGTTACAGTGATTTTGGTTACCAGGTGAATCCGCGAGTGGTCCTGCACTGGATGCCGGCCAAAAATCTGAGCTGGCGGGCCAGTGGTGCCAGAGGATTTCGTGCGCCGACGCTGCTGCAGCTTTACGCCAGTTCGTTGCAGTCTTTTGAGCAACTCAACGATCCCTGCACGGTGTCATCCAATGTCGGTTTTTTTCAGGGGTGTGAGCAACGCAGTGATCCATCGCTGACCCAGTATCTGACAATCACGGGTGGTGATGCATCACTGGATCCGGAGCGTTCTTCGACCTTCAGTACCGGTCTGGTGTGGCGCCCGGCCTGGCCGCATACACGTTTGTTCTTCAGTGCGGACTGGTACTACATTGATTCTGAAGATGTGGTTGAGTCTTCCGCGCAGTTTGTTGTAGATCAGAATGCACGTCTGGGTAGATTTGAAAATCGAGTCATGCGCAACGCTGATGGCAACCTTGAAATGGTGCTGGCAACGTTGCAGAACATCGGCAGGCGTAAGGTCAGTGGTTTTGATTTTGCAGCTCGCATGGAGCGTGATTTTGATGAAGCGGGACGTTTGACCTTTGCCGTGAACGCAACGCACATTACCCGATTTCAAGATCAGTTTGATCCTGCATCGCCCTCCATAGACAAAGCCGGTACGTTCACAGACGAAGCGGCAGGCGGTTTAGGTGCTTTACCTGACTGGAAGGTAAATACCGGTATCAGCTGGCAGCACCAATACTGGCAGGGCCACTACAATATTTATCATGTGAGTTCTCTGTCTGAAGAAGTGCCTTTACTGGAAACAAGACGCTCAATCTCATCCTGGACAACCCACAATTTTAACGTCAGTTACCTTGGTCCATTAACCCAGTGGTTCCGACTGACCGGCGGCGTAAACAACCTGTTTGACAGAGCTCCACCCTTCTCAGCGGCGGCATTTAATGACAGTTACGATGGTCGAACCTATGACATCACCGGGCGTTACTTTTTTGTGAAAGTAGATAAGTCGTTTTGAGCCGCAGCCATCGGCTTGAAAGAATTCAGGCATAAAAAAAGGGGCTGCAACGCAGCCCCTTAAAACGCTCGGTTATTATTATATCGAGCTTATAGCGATGCGCTCACGCGCAAGAAGAAGTAACGACCAATTGGCGAGTACAGGAACAGGTCCGTGTTGTTGCCGGTAGCAAAAACATAAGGTGGGTCTCGATCAAAGAGATCGTTCACACCAAACACTGCCGTGTACTGGTCAAAGTCGTAACGCACACGAATGTCACTCTCGGTGTGTGAAGGCACGTCGTCATAACCGAAGACGTTGTTGCCATCAAAGCGAGGATCGTTCATGCCGTGGATGTATCGCATTCTCCATGCGAAGTTCCACTCATTCCACTGCACATTGGCGTTGAAGTTGGCTTTGATGCGCGGAATGGAGCCACGGTCATCAGCGCCGCCAGCGCCTGGGTAGAATGTGTTTTCTTTCACATAGGTACCTTGCAGATCAAGGTTAACCACCGTGTCCATGGGACCGTCAAACTCGTACGCTGCGCCAACGTCGAAACCATCGGTGCTGACGCTGTCCAGGTTAGACAATCGGTTGGTCAGGCCACGAACGGACAAACCGGCGCCAGAAACTGCGAGGCTGAACTGGTCACACTCGGGTGCGGCAAGGCCAGCAGGTCCGAAGTAACAGGCGTCAACGATAGAGTCTGACGTGTTACGGCTGATCAGGTCTTCAACTTCGATATCCCAGTAGTCAACAGACATGCTGAAACCATCAAGGAAGCTGGGTGTGAAGACAATACCGATGCTGGTTGTGTCTGCAGTTTCAGGCTCAAGTTCAGCGTTACCACCGGAAAGTGCAGCAAACTGACCCGCAGCCTGAGACACAGCGGTAGGAATACCGTCTAACGTACAGTTAGCATCTACACCTGGATTGCTGGCACGAATGCCCGCATCCGAGCAAGGTACGGTGAAGAAGTCAAAGCTGGTAACACCACCGCCGAACAGGTCAGTGATTTGAGGTGCACGATACGCGGTACTGACTGTAGCGCGAATACGAACATCGTCAATGATCTGCCAGTTGAGGCCAAATCGTTGAACGGTTTCTTCACCAAAGTTTGAGTAGTCAGAAAAACGAACCTGCGCGTTGAAATCCAGAGACTGGAATCCAGGCACGTTGGCAAGCAGAGGTACGTCTAATTCAGCAAAGTACTCATCGACACTGAAAGAACCTTCGGTTGTGAACACCTGGTTCGCAACAGATTCACCTGATTCAGTGACTGAGTCCGGCTTGGACAAACCTTCGTCGGTTCGGGTTTCAAAACCCACCGCGACGTTGACTTCACCGGCAGGAACTTCAAAGACAGGGCCAGAAGCTACACCAAAGAAGCCAGTGGTCTGGAACTTGGACAGTGCTGAAGAATTCTGACGCAGGTATTGAATTTCATCCTGGGTCCAGTTTCCTGGGCGGATAACGTCCAAAGCGCCGCTCGGGTTAACAACCTGTGAACACAGCGTATCGATTGCACACTGATCCGGGTCAGAGATGCGAATGAAACGACCGAGGTTCCAGGTGCCTGCTGTCTGCAGTGTAGCGTCCAGACGTGTGTACAGATAAGACAGTTCCCATGACCAGTTGTTCAGGAAGCTGTCTTCGTTGATGATCTCGCCGCGCAGACCTGCAACCAGTCGGGTTGTGTTGACTTCATAGTCTGAAGTACGTGGACCTATGGTGCTGGTAGGACGGAAGTAAAACTCACCGCCGAGGCTGCCAGCAGGCAGGTTCGGGTTGGTGGCTGGAATGGCTGTGGTGCCCTGTGGATATCCAGGTGTACCAAATGAGCCAGGGTTACCGTCAAGACGGCTGACACCGGTGCGCTTGGAATACTGAACTTCGAGGAAACCTTCGATCCCGTCAAACAGCTCATACACACCATAACCCGCAGTGCTGTACAGCTCTGTTGTGGTGATCAGATCCTGCTGGAGCGCATAATCGTAACGCTGGAGGGTAACCTGGTCAGGATTGTTTACCGCGCCCTGGCCTAGCAAAGAAGGACAGTTTGCCAGGTCGTTGGTGATTTCGTCACCGCCAAACGCTTTCGGTACAGTACAGTAAAGGTCTGTTCCGTTGGCATCAAAGAAGATACCGCCAGGTGAGAAGAAGCTACCGTTGTTGGCACCAGTGGCCGTCAAACTCGAAATGGTTGGGAAAGCCCAATCGCGATCGGTTTGATTCACGTTGTCCTGGTAACGGTATTCCATGCCCAGAAGGACAGAACCGCGGTCGCTTGTGGTACCAATAGCAAAGTCAGCATTGTACTGCTCGCCGTCACCTTCGCCTGAAATACCTGAAGAAGCACCTACTTCTACACCTTCAAAACGTTCTTTAAGAATGACGTTTACCACACCGGAGATAGCGTCTGAACCGTAAATGGCAGACGCGCCGTCACGCAGAATATCAACGCGATCGATCATAGCGGTAGGTACAAAGCTCAGGTCAACTGCCTGGTTTGCCAGTGCATCTGCAAAGCTTGCAACGCGCTTGCCGTTAACCAGGATCAACACACGGCTCTGGCCGAGGTTTCTCAGGTCAACTGAGCTGGCGCCGCCGCCGGACAGAATACTGGATTGGTTAAAACCTGCTGTACCTGCGACAGCTTGGTTTCGGAGCGCTTCACCGAGGTTGCTGAAGCCTGATTCCAGAATCGACTGACCACTGATTACAGTGATTGGGCTCGAAGACGTGAAGTCTGAGCGCTTGATTCGCGAACCGGTTACAACAATTTCTTCAACCACTTCTGCGTCTTCGTCGTCTTCGGCGGCGAATGCAAGTTGTGGCGCGGTGAGGGTGATCATAGCCAGCGCTAACACTTTAAAAAGCGATCGCGCCCATATTGGCTGTTCTACAGTCATGTTTATCCCCCAACTGTAAGGTTTATGAAAATACGGAATTGAACGTTAACTTTCAGGTGTAACACATTGATAAAAAACAGTTTTAATGTCCGGTTAGTCGGATCTTATTGTTACTGTTCTTCATGCTTTTGCGTGACTCACAAAAAGCAGGCGCTCTTCCGCTACGTACAAGACGTATAAGGCTGGGGATCCCTCAATAAAAAATTCACATTTTTTTCATTTTTCAGTCGGCCGTACCCCGGCTCTGCATGGATTGAGCGGTAAAGATTCACTGAATGCGTTTGACACCGACACTGCGGTTGGAGGAGAGGACCTTCAGATAATAACCAAAGCGCCCCTTTGTTATTTCGACTTCCGGGTCTGTCATTTTTGGTCCCCGATATCTGCTGCCGACCCGCTGCTGCCAGACCTGGCCATTGTCCAGTCGAAAAATGCTTTTACCATCCCATCCTCTGAACTCACCTTTGATATGAGCCCGGATCGCGATGGGGACTTCGGCAGCAACGGGGACTTCCAGCTGCTCCTGGCCGAACTCCGTTACTTCTGGGGCTGCCTGCGTAGCGGGCGCTTGTGCAGCCCGGGGTGCGGCTTTTGGCTCTTGAGGAGCCTTGTTCAGCCAGCGATTCAGTGCTGCAAGCTCTGCCGTACTGAGCTTGTGCAACCCTGCGGCCCGGAACTCAGCTTCATCCATGTCGTCCTGCAGCTTCGCAGATGCGGAACCAGCGCCCAGGGCAAAACTCAAGGTAACAAACAACAAAAAAGCACAACGCATCATATCAGTTATCCAGCGGGTTATAGCGACATGCTAACCGAGCCGGCCCGCGTGTTCGAGTATCTGTTGTTAAGCTCGGAACGTATTTTGGTGTGGGGTCAGGAGACCGGACAGAGTATTATGCCCGGCAGTTTCGAAGCGGGACAAAGAATTTGGATTTTGTTGGTAACCACATTTTATCGGTGGATCAGTTTTGTCGAGCAGATGTCGACCGGATCTTTAAGGTGGCAGACGACATGCGTCCGTATGCCATGCGCAGGCGTATAACACGGGTACTGGAAGGTGCCATCGTTTCTAATATGTTTTTTGAGCCCTCCACCCGGACACGCGTGTCTTTTGGTTCCGCATTCAACCTTCTGGGCGGGCAGGTCAGAGAAACCACTGAAGTGAAATCATCGGCTCTGGCCAAAGGAGAGTCGCTGTACGACACAGCACGGGTCCTGTCTGGTTACAGCGATGTGATTGTCATGCGGCATCCAGAGCCAGGAAGTGTGGCGGAATTTGCTCAGGCCAGCCGGGTTCCGGTGATCAACGGCGGTGATGGTCCAAATGAGCACCCCAGTCAGGCGCTGCTGGACCTGTATACGATGCGCCAGGAAATGGCGGGTCGAGGGCGTGGTCTTGATGATCTGCGTATCGCGTTGATTGGAGACCTGAAATACGGTCGCGCGGTGCACTCGCTCTGTAAGCTGCTGGGTCTTTACAATAATGTCACCCTGCACTTTGTCTCTCCCCCGGAACTTGATATCCCGGTTGAGATTGCCGCAGAACTGAAGACAAAGGGACATCGCATTGCAACTTTCCATGAGTTGGAACACGGCATTCACGATGTCGATATTCTTTATGTAACGCGAACCCAGGAGGAGCGGTTCCCCTCGCAGGCTGAAGCGGACAAATACCGGGGCTTGTTTCGCCTCAATCAATCTGTCTATACCCAGCACTGCGAACCCAACACGGTGATCATGCATCCCCTGCCCCGCGATTCGCGCTCAGAAGCCCAGGAGCTGGCGGATGATTTGAATCAGAACCCCAATCTGGCCATTTTCAGACAGACGGATAACGGCGTGCTGGTGCGGATGGCACTGTTTTCACTGGTGCTGGATGTTGTGGAAGAAGTTGATAATCACGCCAAACCCGTCACCTGGTTCACTGCGAAGCGCAGAGAGGCGTTATAAACGCTTAAAAACCGGCAATTACATACCGGTTTTTAAGCACAAAGAGAAATGTGGCCTTAGCGCTTTTTCGGCGCCTTTTTTGAAGCTTTTCTGGTCGCCTTCTCAGGCGCGGTTTTAGCCGCTGCCTTCTGCTTCGGTACTTTCGGCATTCTATCTTTCCAGGCTTTTGGCGCGCTTTTGTAGCCGCGACAGGTCGCCAGGAATTTAGTGGCCTCAGCCCAGGCTTTTTCAGCGCCGAGACGCTTTACGGAAAATTCACGTACGTGAGATTTGCCGCTGGTTTGAACCTGCACTCGAAATGCTGGCGAAGGCCGGTGCACCAGGTTGATACCGCGCACTCCGGTGGAGTGTTTTTTGTCGGTATCCGCTTCGCGCACCCGCTTCGCCTTTGCGGCGTCTTGTTTGTCAGCCCACTTCTGGTCTAACGCTTTCGCTTCACGGCGCACTTCTTTCTGTTTGGTTTTGTTCAAACCAATCAGGCTGAAGTATTCCTGCTGGAGTTTGCCGTCGATACTGCGGGCGACACGCAACAGCTGTCCGTTGTTCAGTTCATATACTGCCACTGGATTACTCCTCTTTGCTTGGCCAGTAACAAGAACTATAGCAGAGCTTCGAGTTCAGGTAGAGCCTTAAACAAGTCGGCTACCAGACCATAATCAGCGACCTGAAAAATAGGTGCGTCTTCATCTTTGTTTATGGCTACGATGATTTTGCTGTCTTTCATCCCAGCCAGGTGCTGGATTGCACCGGAAATGCCCACCGCGATGTACAAATCAGGTGCCACAATCTTGCCGGTCTGGCCTACCTGCATATCGTTAGGCACAAACCCGGCATCGACCGCCGCACGGGATGCACCAATGGCTGCACCGAGTTTGTCTGCTATGCCTTCGAGCATAGCGAAGTTGTCACCACTCTGCATGCCGCGACCACCAGAAATGATGATGCCGGCAGAAGTCAGCTCGGGACGTTCAGATTGAACCACTTCTTCGCTGACAAATTCTGAAAGGCCTGCGTCAGTTGCCGCGTCCAGTTTTTCGATAGCGGCACTGCCACCATCCGCTGGCACGGGGTCATAAGCGGTTCCACGTACAGACACAACTTTAACGGCGTCACTGGCTTTTACCGTGGCAATCGCATTACCGGCATAAATTGGACGCTTGAAGGTGTCTTCACTCTCAACGCTGACGATGTCAGAAATCATGGCAACACCCAGGTTTGCTGCAACCCGCGGCATGAAGTTTTTACCGTTGGTTGTGTGTGCACACAGGATGTGTGAGTAACCCGAAGCGGTGTCTACGACTAACGCTGCCAGGTTCTCCGGCAGTTGGTGAGCGTAAGCTGCATTGTCAGCAACCAGTACTTTGTTTACCCCGCCAACAGCTGCAGCTTCGCTGGCAACGCCATCAACATCTGCGCCGGCAACAAGTACATCTACGTCTCCGCCGATGGCCGCAGCAGCAGCCAAAGCAACGCGGGTTGCGGGTTTGAGTTCAGAATTATCGTGTTCTGCAACAACTAATATGCTCATTAAATTACCTTCGCTTCATTTTTAAGCTTTTCAACCAGCTCTTCGACTGATTCCACTTTGATGCCGGCTTCACGCTCAGCAGGGGGCTCAACTTTCAACGTCTCCACGGTGGGTTTGACGTCAACACCCAGTTCATCGGGTGAGGTTGTGTCTAAAGGCTTCTTCTTGGCCTTCATGATGTTTGGTAGCGAAGCGTAGCGTGGCTCGTTGAGGCGTAAATCCGTGGTTACAACACATGGCAGGGAGACTTTCACCGTCTGCAGACCACCGTCAATTTCCCGGATTACCTGTGCTTTGCCGTCTTCAATCTTCAGTTCAGAGGCAAAAGTAGCCTGTCCCATGCCGGTTAAGGCTGCAAACATCTGCCCTGTCTGGCTGTTGTCGCCATCAATACTCTGCTTACCGAAAATAATGATGTCTGCGCTTTCTTTAGCCTGCAGTGCCTGCAGAGCACGTGCAATGCCCAGAGGCTGAACGTCTTCGTCTGTTTCGATCAGCACGGCTCGATCTGCACCCAGAGCCAGACAGGTGCGCAGTTGTTCCTGACAGGCAGAACTGCCCACAGCAACCGCGACCACTTCAGTTGCAGTGCCCGCCTCTTTCAGGCGTACAGCTTCCTCTATGGCTATTTCGCAAAATGGGTTCACCGACATTTTCACATTGGATAAGTCGACGCCGGTATGGTCTGGTTTGACACGTACTTTGACGTTGTAGTCAACGACGCGCTTCACGGGTACCAGTACTTTCATAAGTTCCTCACTTCAAAGCTCTAACTCAGATGTTAGATTGGTATTGGGTTTGTAGGTATTGCTTGATGGGCGACCATGAGATGTGGTGCCGAACACGATTTGCGACAAACGAGGATGACCCGCTACCGCCGTGACCCATTTTTTTTTGGCGGCGTATTGTCGCCATGCACCATTTCAAGGTCAAGGAATGAGTGAAATGGGGTTATAATGGGCGGCAGAAAACTATTTGCCGTAAGGATGTGTGAACTGTGAGCGAAATTGAACGCGAATCGATGGAATTTGACGTTGTTATTGTCGGTGGTGGACCAGCGGGTTTAAGTGCGGCCTGTCGATTGATGCAACTGGGCGAAGCTGCGGGCACTGAAATCTCGGTGTGTCTGGTGGAAAAAGGCTCTGAAATCGGTGCGCACATTCTTTCTGGCGCTATTTTTGAGCCCACAGCGTTGAATGAGTTGTTTCCTGACTGGGCAGAACGTGGTGCGCCGCTGGACAATCCGGTGACCGAAGACCTGATTTATTACATGGTCAACGACACCAACAGAATCAAGATCCCCGGCATGTTTGTGCCTAAAGACGCACACAATGAAGGCAATCATGCAATCAGCCTGGGTAATCTGTGCCGCTGGATGGGCGAACAGGCTGAAAACATGGGGGTCAACGTATTCCCGGGCTTTGCCGCATCTGAAGTGTTGTACAACGACGATGGCTCGGTGGCGGGCATTGCCACAGGCGATATGGGTGTTGGCGCTGATGGTGAACACAAAGGCACTTTTGCCCCCGGCTATGAGTTGCGCGCAAAATACACGCTGTTCACGGAAGGTTGTCGCGGCCACCTCGGCAAACAGCTGATCAAAAAATTCAATCTGGACGCTGATTCCGGCACGCAACACTATGGCATTGGCTTTAAGGAGCTGTGGACTGTAGATCCTGCTAAACACAAAGCAGGGAAAGTCATGCATACCGTTGGCTGGCCGCTCGGGCATCTGCCCGGCTCGACGACAGGCGGTTCTTATCTGTACCACCTGCCGAATAATCAGGTGTCACTGGGGCTGATCATCGATCTCAGCTATTCCAACCCTCACCTTTCACCCTTTGATGAATTTCAGCGATGGAAACATCACCCGGAAATAGCCGGTCTGCTCGAGGGTGGTGAGCGTGTGTCTTATGGCGCGCGGGCCATCATTAAAGGCGGATTGCAGGCGTTACCCACCCTGACGATTCCCGGTGCAGCCCTGGCAGGTGACGATGCAGGTTTTCTGAACCCGTTGAAGATCAAAGGCAGTCATACTGCAATGAAATCCGGCATGCTGGCCGCAGAGGCTGTGTTCGAAGAGCTCGCCGCGGGTCATGCGTACACGGAAGTGGCCAGCTATCAGGAGAAATTTGAGAAATCCTGGTTGTTTGACGAGTTGAACCGCGCGCGTAATGTTGCGCCTGGCTTACACAAGTTTGGCGTTCTGGGCGGCTCTGCCCATGCCTTTGTGGATCAGTTTTTCAAAGGCAACCAGAGTTGGACGCTGAGTGATCCGACGCCGGATTACGCCACGCTTAAAGAAGCTTCGAAAGCGAAAAAAATTAACTATCCCAAGCCGGATGGTAAAATCTCTTTCGACAAACTCTCGTCGGTGTTCATTTCCAATACTACGCACGAAGAAGATCAACCCTGTCACCTGGTGCTGGCTGATCCTGATATCCCGTTAAAGGTCAATTTGCCCAAGTACGATGAGCCTGCGCAGCGATACTGTCCTGCCGGTGTTTATGAAATTGTTGAAGAGAACGGCACGCAGCGGTTTCAGATCAACGCGCAAAACTGTGTGCATTGTAAAACCTGTGACATCAAAGACCCTGCGCAGAATATCAACTGGGTTGTGCCAGAGGGTACCGGCGGACCAAACTACCCCAACATGTAGAATTCGGGGCTAGTTAAGTAAGCCAAGGTCAAAAGGCTGACCTTGGCTGTACACGTAGAGGTGTCCTGCCTCTTCTACACCGTGATCGATCAGGCGGTAATATACATTTCGCGTCAGACGCGCCTCTAAACCATTACGTACATGCAGATACGGGCGCTCTTCGCGCATCATTATCTGATTGTCTGCTCCGGCCTTAACATAGTCGCCAACGTTAGTTGTGAACAGCAGCTCCGAGTCTTTACCGCTGCCGCGCACATCTAAATCTGTTGCTATGAAAGGTACGTCGGCAACCTGAATCGCCATCTTTTCCGCAGGTGTCACAAGATAATAGTCATCCCCCTCCCGCCTCAAGATGGTGGCAAATAGATCCGCTAATGCCTGTCGTTGTATTTTGCTGCCTTCGTGGAACCACTCACCGTCATTATTGATGGCAATGTCTATGCTGCCTGTATGTTCAGGCTGCCACTGTTCAACGGGCGGCAGTTTTTTTTTGGCCTGTAAACTGGTGAGGGTGTTAAACAAACTGTCTATATCGTTCATCTCGACAGTTTAACCGTCTCGCAAGGTCTCCGCGAGGCGCCGGAAGCTGTTTTGTAGGTGTGTAGGATCCCGCCAGTCTGGGCCCCACAGTGCCGGGCTGATATGCAGGGTCATGTGGGCAATCGTATTGCCGTGGTTATCTGTCAATTTAACCGGCAGGCGCGCGGTTTCGGCTGGGGTTGGAATGGCGGTCAGGCCGAGCAAGGCGACCTCGGTCGAATTCTGCTGCCCGGCTTGTTGTGGCGCCTGCTGACTGGGCCAGCGCACAAGCAGCTGATAGCTGCGGGCGTCGGCGTGTGTCGCAAAAACCTCGGCAACGCCCAGGGATGCGGAATCCAGCCACGCTGCGGGTGTAGTGTGATCATCAAAGACAGTTAATCCGGCATCTGCTGGCAGCGTGAATCTGGGCGCACCTACAACAACCGTATTCGCATCAAGGCGCAGCACACCCGGAGCGCTGGCAATGGCATGAGCTGTATTCTGCCAGCTGCAGGCTTGCTGCAGGGCTGTTGCAGTAATCAGCAGCGTGGCGAGAACTTTCTTTTTCAGGGCGGTGTTTGGCGACATCAAGGCATACTCAAGAGCTGTTTTTGAGTATAGAAGAGCTGACTATTCCTGCCTGAACTGGGCTGCGCAGATCTGCATCAGCCGCCGATAAATTTCATCACAGTAACTTCGCCGCGAAAACTTGCCAGCTGCTTGTCTGCCAGGGCGTTGCCCAGGATAGATTGTAACTGTGCAATCGCCTGGGGTTCAGGCAGGCTCAGCAGGTGACGCAGGTCGTAAGATTTGGCATTTGACAGGCAGCCGTAGAGTTTGCCGTTTGAAGAAAGGCGCAGGCGCGAGCAGGTTCGGCAGAATGGCTCACTTTCATTGGCAATGATGCCAAACATACCGCGATCGGGTATTTCAAATCGAGCTGCTGTTGAGTCCAGTGGTGCCTCTGCGCGGGTGAATTCGTACTGCTGGGCGATGAGCTCCAGAATTTCATCCATGCCGTAAAACTGTCGTTCAAACAGCGCGTTGCCCTGCAGGTGCCCCATGTTCATTAATTCGATAAAACGCAGCTCTATACCTCTGGCTAATGCGTAATCCAGCATCGTCAGGATCTGATGATCGTTTCTGCCGCGCATCGGTACCATATTAAGTTTGACCTTAATGCCCGCTTCCAGCATCAGATCAATACCCTTCAAGACTGTAGCAAGGTCTCCCGATCGGGCAATGTCGCGAAAGGCTTTGTCGTCCAGGGTATCCAGACTGATATTGATGCGCTTTAAACCTGCTTCTATGATCAGCGGTGCTTTGCGCGGCAGCAATTGTCCATTGGTGGTGAGTGAGACATCCGCCAGACCCAGCTGCATAACTTCAGGCAATATCGCGTCGAATTTGGGTGATAACAAGGGTTCGCCGCCAGTGATACGTAACTTGTCGATGCCGGCAGTGTCGATCAACAGGCCTACTGCTTTCACCATTTCGTCTGCTTCCAGCTCTGCGTTGGCCGCCAGCAGTCGTTTACCGTCGGGCACGCAGTAGGTACAGGCATAGTTGCACGCTGCCGTGAGGCTGAGACGTAAGTTGCGAAATTGGCGGCCAAGATGATCTACGATCAATGTGTTGTTTCCAGCTGAATTTGATGCTCAGTATGAGCCATACAGGCAAAAAATGTGACCTGGTTCCTGGCACATTTTCAGACTTATGCTTAACTTCAATTGTCGCTGCTCACGTCTCCCCCCCAACGATTGCAGCGGCTTCAGAATAAACATGCTGATCCATCAGCTTATTTTGAAAGTGTGACTCCTAATGGTACTTGCCCGGCTAGTCCGGGCTTTTTTTTTGCTTTAATTTCAATTTGTTACACGTGAAACATATAACGGCTCGAGTTTGTCTCTGAGGCGTTGAACAAAATTTTCAGCCCAGAAAACCCTGTTTGAGCCTTTTACCAGGACTGTGCTGCGGCTTGTGCAGGTAGCGATGACTTCCTGCAGTAATCTTTCATTGGCTTGCTCGTGCCAGGAGCAACCTAATACCTGTGCCAGTTTGCGCGTGCCCGGGCCGACACAAAACACCTCGTCTAAATCTTCTAGTGTGGCTGCCAGCGCCAGGTGCCCTGCTTCGCCGGCGTCACCGAGTTCAAGCATTTCGCCAATCAGAGCAATCTGATGAGCCTGCCCGGTCTGCGTGCTCGCTTGTCCCGAGGTTAAGCTGTTGATTGCAGCCAGCATGCTGTCGGGATTGGCATTATAACTGTCGTCGATCAGAGTGATTTCGCCGATTTTAATGATATTGCCCCGCCCGGCTGGGATCAGGTCGTGGGGCAGCTCACAGGCGCGTGAAAGATCCTGCTCAAGCAGGTGGCTCACCAGCAGTGTTGCGGCCAGGGTGGTGGCTCGATGAAGGCCACCGCCGGGTATCCGGGCGCTGAGGGATTGGCCTGACAGAACAATGGTTGCACGATCTCCCTGCACGTCTTTCACACAGGCGTCCGCGCGTGAATCGGTGCCAAAGGTCAAGCCGTGCTGCACCTCCAGGGAGTATTCAGAAACAGTATTCGATTTGTTATCTATTGCGTTGAAAAGGCTCAGCTTTTCTTTCTTTAATGCCTCCCAGTTTTCAAAATTTTCGATATGTGCGGATTGTACGTTCAGCAACAAAGCGACGTCGGGGGTAATCATCCGGGCCAGTGGTTCAATTTCACCCGGGTGATTGGTACCCACCTCAAACACCGCAAACGGGCTCTGCGCCGGCGTGTTGGCCAGCGACAGCGGTACGCCGATATGGTTGTTGAAACTGCCTGGCGGGGCGTAAGCGTCCAGAGCGGCGCTGATGAAGTGTTTCGCGGTAGTTTTACCACTACTGCCGGTGATGGCCACCGCTTTACCTTGCAGTCTTGCGCGCCCCATATGTCCCAGAGCCCACAATCCGTCGTAGGTGTCAGCGACCTGCAGCAGCGGCAAGTCTGCCTCTAAACCCAAAGCGCTGGCGCTCTGGTGGACAAGTGCGCCCGCAGCGCCTGCTGCAGCGGCCTGGGCAATAAAGCTGTGTCCATCGACAGTGCTGCGGTAGCTTGGATTAAACCTTGGGCCCGGGTCTCCGGGGAGCGCGACAAACAGTTGGCCTGGCTGCACGGTGCGGCTGTCAACAACGATACCGCTGACGTCGAGGTCCGGCTGGTGTGCATCCGGGTCCTGCCGGGTTAACTGGCCCCGGGTGGATAACCCCTGGATCAGTTCGGACCAGCGCCACAGGGGGCGGTTGGTGGTGTTTTGTGCTGTTGTCATGGCGAGATCTTAGCGCTTTTCACATCCTGCTGGTCGAAAAAACGATAAGATCACATTCTGTTGTCGTCGCGAAGAACCCGGCGACTGATTTGTTCCTTCTTGATGGCGCTAAAACTGTATGTCTAATTCCAACGTCAGCATTCTCAGCCGTATTGGTGGCGGGATAACAAAGCTGCGTAACTTTTTCGTTAATACCCTGTTTCTTGCGATTCTTGTGCTCATCACGGTAGCTTTGCTGACCACCTGTCAGGGCATCACTGTGCCAGACAATGCAGCGCTGGTGATCAACCCGCGTGGCGTGATTGTCGATGCGGCAACTGTGCCTGATCCTTTTGAAGAGCTTCTGACTGCGGGGCCGCGCCTGGCAGAGGTTGAACTGCGCAGTCTCCTGCGTGCGATCGAACTGGCGACCACGGATGCGCAGATAAAGATGATTGTGCTCGACCTGGATAAGTTGGCCTGGGCGGCGCCAGCACATGCACAGCGCATTGGTGAAGCGCTGGTTGGCTTCCAGATGGCAGGTAAGAAAGTGGTGTCTTATGGCCAGTTCTACAGTCAGGCCCAGTACTACATCGCAAGCTTCGCAGATGCCCTGTATCTACACCCCATGGGTCAGATTGTGTTTGAAGGATTTGGCGGCTTTAGCTTTTACTTCAAAGACTTGCTCGATAAATTTGATGTCAATGTGCATGTATTTCGGGTCGGTGACTATAAATCTGCAGTAGAACCGTTCACGCGTAATGACATGTCAGAAGAATCTCGTCTGGCCAGCGAACAGTTGTATCAGGAGATCTGGCAGCATTTTCTGCGCGATATCTCTCGTAATCGCCTGATCGAAAAACCTGCCCTGCAATCTTATGCCGACAACCTGGCAGGCATTCTCGATGTTACCCAGGGTGATATGGCACGCGCGGCGCTCGAGAGCCAGCTGGTCGACGAACTGCTCACATCGGATCAGGCTAATGTACGCATCGCGGATGATGTTGGCTTTCGAAACAGGCAGCTGGGTGAAATTAATGGCATTGATTTCCAGACCTATCTGAATGCAAACGCGCTGTATGAGCCGGCGGCTGCACTTGGCAAAGCCAAAATCGCGGAAGTTGTGGTGCAGGGCATCATCATGAATCAGGGTCAGAGCAACCAGATTGCTGATGCGGAAAGTGTTATTCGCCTCATCCGTCAGGCGCGCGACGAAAGCGCCGTTAAAGCACTGGTTTTGCGAGTGGATTCTCCCGGAGGCAGTCAGTTTGCTTCAGAGTTGATCCGACAGGAACTGGAGCTGTTGCAGCTGGCAGGCAAACCCGTTGTGGCCTCCTTTGGTGCCAGTGCGGCGTCCGGTGGTTATTGGATATCAGCCACTGCAGACGCCATTGTGGCTGAACCAACGTCGATTACTGGCTCGATCGGCATTTTCAGTTTCATTCCCACCTTTGAAGAGACGTTGCAGAAATACGGGGTGTACACGGACGGTGTGGGCACTACCGAACTTACTGGCAGCCTGAACCCGTTCACCGGCATAAATCAACCCATGGCGGATATCCTGCAGGCCCAGGTAGAGCATGGCTACGCACAGTTTCTGGCGCTGGTGGCGCGTGGGCGCGATATGAGCCTGGATCAGGTCGACGCCGTGGCCCAGGGGCGCGTATGGACCGGCGAAACCGCTAAACAGCTGGGCCTGGTAGATGATCTGGGCGGAATTCGTCTGGCACAGGAAAAAGCCGCAGAGCTTGCGGGTTTAGATGATTGGGAGCCCATACGACTGCTGCCACCAATTGATCCACGCGCGGCTTTTCTGGCGGAGCTGATGATGCCGGAAGCGCGGACGAAAGTGACAAAAACAAATGTGCTGACACAACTGCAGCAGGGTCTGTCGGTTCTGGCTCAGTTTGATGACCCGACCAACAGTTATGTGCTGTGCGAAAGTTGTCTTGGGAGTAACGCTTTAAATCTGCTGCGTTAGGGTTTTTGTTTTTTCCAGTACTCTGCTGCCATATTTTTGACTTCTTTGCGCATCAGGAAAATGCCTGCCAGGTTCGGCAGCGTCATCAGTGCAACGGTAATGGCTGAAATTAACCAGACCAGGCTTGTATCCGCTACTGTCGCGAGGAAGAAACCGACAACGTACAGCATGCGGTAAGGGGTGACCCAACGTGAACCCACCAGGTAAGTGACCGCGCGATCACCGTAGTATGACCATGCCAGGGCGGTTGAAAACGCAAACATCACCAGGCCGATAGTCACAACGTATTCACCAAACATCCCTAGAAAGCTGGCCTGAAAGGCCTGGGCGGTCAGCGGTACCGAGTGCAGCAGGGATTTACCCTGTAACAGCAGATTTTCAGTGACCAGGCTACCGTCTTCAACCTGCACAACACCACTATAGGGTAGGTTGTCCTGCAGCACGCTGACGTCTTCAGCAATAGAACGATTGTGCACAATGGTTGCAGCGTCCCCCTGAATGACGCCATTGATAACGTTCAGTTCACCACTGAACGCTTTTACAGGATCGTTTGCCGGAGGGGATAGATCCAGGTGTGCAAACAACTGGGACACATGTTGCGGATTCTGATCGCTGTAGGTGCCGGCAATGATGTGTGTGTCGAATTGTGCAAAAGGGTTTTCAAATTTCTGTTGCCATACACCGGATGACAGAATGACCAGTCCGGTTAAGGTGCAGATAATCAAGGTATCGATGAAAGGCTCCAGGATCGACACCATACCTTCAGAGACCGGCTCTCTGGTTTTTGCGGAAGCGTGCGCAATAGGTGCGGACCCCTGCCCGGCTTCGTTTGAATACAGCCCCCGGTTTACACCACGGTTAAATGCATAGGCGAAACTGGCACCCAGAAATCCGCCGGTTGCTGCAGAGCCTGTGAAAGCGTCGCTCACCACAGATGCAAGTGCCGGTAAAACGTTTTCGTAGTTTGAGAATACAACCGCCAATGCACCAAAGGCATAGAGAATGCCCATGAACGGCACCAGGGTGGCAGCAACGATTGCAATACGCCGAATACCGCCGATGATCACCAGGCCTAACAGAACAGCTAACACCGCGCCGCTGAGCCAGGTTGGAATGGCAAATGAGGTCATCAGACCGGACGCCATGTTGTTAGCCTGAGGCAGATTACCGCTGCCAAAACTGCTGATGACGGTAGCGATAGCAAAGAATACCGCCAGCCACTTCATGTTCAGGCCATATTCCATGTAGTGCATGGGGCCGCCGACCATATTGCCGTTATCATCCTGCTTGCGGTATTTATGACTGATCGACACTTCAACAAATTTGGTAGTCATACCCACAAAGGCGGTAGCCCACATCCAGAATAATGCAGCGGGTCCACCCAGGAAAATAGCTAAACCAACACCGCCTATGTTGCCTGTGCCTACCGTGCCGGACAGCGCTGTCGACAGCGCCTGAAAGTGGGTAGTGTCGCCAGGGTCATCCTGCTGCGTGTGCTTGCCGAGAAGTACCGACCAGGCATGTTTGAAGTACCTGATCTGCGGGAAACCGAGGTAGAAGGTGAAAAACAGGCCCATCCCCAGCAATACCAGAGGGAAATATGCCGCGCTGCCGAGCAGCCCGTCGAGGAAATTCAGGCCATCTTCTATCGTTTGCATAGTGGCAACTTAAGCTGTGTTGGAAAAGTGAATCGGCAGTGCACCCTGTTTATTTTTTGTCTTTTTTGTTGTCATCGAACAAGGCGCCCATCATAACGTCGAACAACTTGTTCTGTTCCATGGTGCCGCGCACGGCATCTGCATTTTTGCCCGTTGCAAATGCAGCAACGTCTTCGCCACCGTGGGTTTCAGAAGGCAATGGCACGGTTCCCAGTTGCTGGTAGTTAGGCGCAGTTGTATCAACGTCGCTCAGGTCGGGGAGCGTTTCGGAATAACCCGGCCCGTTGGCATAGCTCAGCGTGGTATAAGGCAAAGCGCCTTCGATGCGATATGAAGGGTCTTCAGGTTGTGGCACTTTACCCAGGATCGGATTGCCCCGTGGCGGGTAGCCGCTGATGGTCATGGTGTGACTGTGATCTGCGGTTACCAGAATAAGCGTTTCATCAAGGTCCACCAGTTCCAACGCCGCAGCTACTGCATCAGACATGGCCACTGTATCGGATAATGCGCGATAGGCGTTGGAGAAATGATGGGCATGGTCAATGCGACCTGATTCAACCAGCAGGAAATAGCCCTTCCTGTTGTTTTGCAGACGTTTGATTGCAAAAGCGGTCATCTCAGCCACGGAGGGTTCACCGCCGGGATCGCGAGGGCGGTCAGCTTCGAACTGCATGTGTGAGGGTTCAAACAGCGCCATATATTGCTTGTCAGGGCTGGTGTCGAATTTCTCAAAACCTTCCTGGTTCCAGGCATACATGCGGTTGTTCCCTTTTTTCAACCAGGCTTGCACCAGGTTCCTGCCGTCGTCACGCGCGCCTGTTTTGTCCGCGTATTCAGGATCATTTGTGCTGTCGGGATAAAACTGTGCTCTCCCACCGCCCAGGATAACGTCAACGCCGTCACCATGATCCATGTCGATTAACTGCTGGGCAATATCTTTGCAGCCAAAGGCGCGCTGTTCATCGGTCATTTCACTGCTGTTTTCCCAGTTACGATCCGGCGCATGGGCGTAGGTGCCAGCGGGTGTCGCATGGGTGATGCGAGCAGTGGAAACAACGCCGGACGCGTAGCCAGCGGATTCTGCAAGCTGCAGAATAGTGGGTAACTCGTGATTCAAAGCTTTGACGCAATCGCCGCGAGGCACGTCAGCGGTCACACTGAGCACACCCATGCGGGTTTTCTGTCCGGTCACAATCGCTGAAATAGTGCCTGCGCTATCAGGTACCTGGGCATCCGTATTGTAGGTTTTCACCAGCGCCACGTTTTCAAATCGATCAAAAGCAAGATCGTATTCTTCGCCGTCCAACCCCTTCTGCTGACCGGCAAAAATACGAGCCGCCGTCACTGTGCTGATACCCATGCCATCACCGAGGAAAAGGATGACGTTTTTGGCATGTGCAGGACCGCTCAGAAGCAAGCTGCAGGTGATCGATGCAATTAAAATGAACTGTTTCATAAGGGTTATGCCTCTCGTGATTTTTCCCGCAATGTGACTAATTCTTCTGCCGCCGTTGGATGAATGCCAACTGTTGTATCAAACAGCTTTTTGGTTGCACCGGCCACTATGGCAACAGCGATCCCCTGGATAATTTCCCCAGCATCCGGCCCCACCATATGTACCGCCAGCACGACGTCATCAGAACGGCGAACAATCATTTTCATGTAGGTCCGTTCGTCACGACCGCTGAGGGTATGTTTCATCGGCTTGAAGGTAGATTCATAAATATCCAGATCACCCCCATGCAAAGCCACCGCCTCAGCTTCCGTCGGACCTACCGTGCCAATGTTGGGCTGGCAGAAAACAGCGGTTGGAATAGTGTCGTAGTTAAGGTGGATTTTTGGCCGGTCGGTAAACAGATTGTTGGCGATGCACATGCCCTCCTCGATCGCTACCGGTGTCAGCTGAATTCTGTCGGTGACGTCGCCGATGGCATAAATGTTCGGCACGTTGGTCTGATAGTCCTCGTTTATCTGTATTTCGCCACGCGCGCCGAGGTTGACCCCTGCCGATTCTAAACCGAGATTCTCGGTATTGGGGTGGCGCCCGGTGGCATACAAGACCAGATCCGCCGAAATAGTGGAACCATCCGTGAGGTGCACGATGCGGGTGTCACCCTCGCGTTCAATGCGTTGAACGTCGCTGTTAAAACGCAGATCGATGCCCTTTTTTGGGAGCTCATCTTTAACAAATTCGCGTACCGAGTTGTCGAAACCCCGTAAAAACAGGGGGCCGCGATACAGCTGGATGGTCTGCGCACCCAACCCGGCAAATATGCCGGCAAATTCAACCGCGATGTAACCGCCGCCAACGACAACAACGCGTTCAGGAAAAGTATCGAGATAAAAGGCTTCGTTGGATGTGATGACGTGCTCTGCACCAGGAAACTCCGGCACGGTTGGCCAGCCACCGGTGGCAATCAGAATGTTCTCTGCGGTATGGCGCTCGCCATTGACCTCTACCGTGTGCGCATCGATCAGTTTGGCATGACCTTCATGAAGATCCACACCGGCATTTTCCAGCAGATTGCGGTAAATGCCGTTTAATCTTTCAATCTCGGCGGTCTTATTGTCGCGTAGGGTTGGCCAGTCGAAGCCATTAACGCTGACATCCCAGCCATAGCCATTGGCGTCACTGAAGTCCTCATGAAAGTGCGAGCCATAAACAAACAGCTTCTTCGGCACACAGCCGACATTGACGCAGGTACCGCCAAGATAAGTGGACTCTGCCACGGCTACTTTGGCGCCATAGCTTGCTGATATTCGGCTGGCGCGCACGCCACCTGAGCCTGCGCCCAGTACATACAGGTTGTAATCGTATTCCATAAGATCCAGGTAAGTTGTCAAAGACTAAATCAGGGGAGCAGCCTAAGTAAGTTACCGCGTCTGCGCAAGACAACACACTGTTTACAGTTCCCTGCTAGACCCTCCGGTCCGCCCCCCCTAAACTGCTGCTCATATCCCATACCGGTTCTTTTTCATGGCTCAAAATGGCGCCCAGGCCCTACTGCAGACATTGGTCGATTGTGATGTGGACGTTTGTTTCACCAATCCCGGCACCTCAGAAATGCATTTTGTCGCCGCGCTGGACCAGCAGCCCGGTATGCGCGCGATTCTTGGCCTGTTTGAGGGGGTTGTTACAGGCGCGGCAGACGGCTATGGAAGGATGGCGGGTAAACCCGCGTGCACGCTGCTGCATCTGGGCCCGGGACTTGCCAATGGTCTGGCGAATCTGCACAACGCCCGCCGCGCGCGTACCCCGATTGTCAACGTCGTCGGTGAACATGCCACCTATCATAGAGCTCTGGATGCGCCGCTGACGTCTGATATTGAAGGTTTTGCCCGTCCTGTGTCCGGTTGGATTGAAGTCAGTGAGCAGGCTGAAGATGTGGCTCGAGATGGTGCACGTGCGGTGCAGGCTGCTTATGCCGGCTCCGGTCAGATCGCCACCCTGATATTGCCTGCGGACAGTGCCTGGAATGACTGTCCTGAATCAGCGACACCGTTGTCACGCCCTGCAAAAACAAAGGTTGCCACCGCCCAGGTTGAAGCAGTTGCCAGAGTATTGCGTAGCGGTGAACCGACGGTGTTGTTATGTAATGGTGACGCGGTAACCGAAAAAGGTCTGGCACTGCTGGGTAAAATCGCGACTGCCACCGGTGCATCTTTAATGGGTGATACGTTTATTGGACGTATTGAGCGTGGCGTTGGTCGGGTGGAAATTCCGCGCCTGCCCTATTTTGCGGAACAGGCAGAAGAGGCGCTGCAACGTTTTGCCCACGTTGTACTTGTCGACACAAAAGCGCCTGTCAGCTTTTTTGCGTATCCGGGTAAAGCCAGCACGCTGACGCCAGAACATGCCGGTCTACACACCCTGGCTGAGCCTGGCGAGAACACCCTGCAGGCGCTCGCGGACCTGGTTGACGCCCTTGATGCAAACGCGGCTGTTGCGCCGCTGACAGAACTGCAGCGCCCGGAATTGCCTGAGGGCGCACTCACGCCGGAAAGTATTGCACAAAGCGTTGCCGCACTGATGCCCGAGCAGGCGATTGTGGTTAACGAAGCAGCCACAGCGGGTTTTGCGATGCCGGGGTTTACCGCTTGTGCACCTCAGCACAGCTGGTTGGACCTCACTGGCGGCGCCATCGGCATGGGTATGCCTGCGGCTGTTGGTGCAGCGGTTGCCTGCCCGGACCGTCCGGTGCTCAGTTTACAGGCTGATGGCAGTGGCATGTATACGCTGCAGGCGCTGTGGACCCAGGCTCGAGAAAACCTGAATGTGACCACGGTCCTTTTCTCGAACCGCAAATATGCAATTCTGCAGGTTGAATTCATGCGTGTTGGTGCCGTCAATCCGGGTCGCAAGGCGATGGATATGATGGAGCTGACGCGTCCGGATCTGGATTGGGTAGCGCTGGCTCAAGGCATGGGTGTCGAGGCGGTCAAAGTTGAAAACGCAGCGGCGTTTAATCAGGCGGTGGCGGCTGCACTTTCGAACAACGGACCTAATCTCATTGAGGCGGTCCTTTAGATTTTTTGCATTGATAGTTCTGGGATAGACGAGTTTTATGAAGATATCGATCTTTGGTACGGGTTATGTGGGTCTGGTCACAGGCACCTGTTTTGCGGAAATGGGAAACGACGTCTTATGTGTTGATGTTGACGCAGATAAGGTGGCTCGTCTGCAGGCCGGCGAAGTGCCTATATTCGAGCCAGGCCTGGAAGCCATGGTGCGCAGTAATTCAGCCCAGGGCCAGCTGTCGTTTACCACAGACATTGCCCAGGGTGTGAACCATGGGGAAATCGTATTTATCGCCGTCGGCACGCCCAGCGATGAAGATGGCTCCGCAGACCTTCAGTATGTGTTGTCAGTCGCCAACAGTATTGGTGAGCATATGCAGGGTGAGAAGATCATTGTTGATAAATCTACTGTGCCTGTCGGGACCGCGGACCAGGTGCAGGCGACAGTTGCGGCGGCGCTGGCTCAGCGCGGTGTTGAGATCCCCTTTCACGTCGTCTCCAACCCCGAATTTTTGAAAGAAGGTGCTGCGGTTGCAGATTTCATGAAGCCCGATCGGGTTGTGATTGGCTCCTCCAGCGCTCGTGGTGCACAGGCTATGGATCAGCTCTACGCACCCTTTAATCGTAACCATGACAAGATTGTACACATGGATGTGCGTTCAGCGGAGCTGACTAAATATGCTGCCAACGTCATGTTGGCGACGCGGATCAGTTTGATGAATGAGATGGCTAATCTTGCTGAACGGCTTGATGCGGACATCGAATCTGTTCGCCGCGGCATTGGTATGGACCCGCGGATCGGCTATCACTTTATCTACGCAGGTACAGGTTATGGCGGCTCCTGCTTCCCGAAAGATGTCAAAGCGCTCATTCATACGGCCAGTGAAGCCGGTTACGATGCGCAGATTGTCAGCAGTGTTGAAGCGGTGAATGTATCGCAGAAGCGCGTGCTGTTTGACAAGTTATTTCGGCATTTTGGCGGCGACCTGGCGGGTAAAACCTTTGCCATGTGGGGGCTTGCCTTCAAACCCAATACGGATGATATGCGCGAAGCACCCAGCAGGACGTTGATCGACCTGTTAACCGCAGCGGGAGCAAACGTGCGTGCGTACGACCCGGAAGCCAACGATGAAGCGCGTCGTATCTATGCGGACAACGCTAATCTGGAAGTCTGTGAGCGTCGCAGCCAGACTCTGACGGATGCGGATGGTCTGATTGTTGTAACGGAATGGAATGAGTTCCGCAGTCCCGATTTCAGCGCTATTAAAGATGCGCTGAAAGAGCCGGTGATATTTGATGGCCGTAACCTGTATGACCCGGAGATTTTGCGCCAGCAAGGTTTGAGTTATTACGGCATTGGCCGGGGTAATGATTCTAAGTAGGCGCTGCCTCGCAGGTTCATTGGATTGGTAGACTGCACTCGATCTAAGTGAAACTACTTAGATCGGCTGGTTAGACGAAGGCGTACTGTTATCCCATAACAGGGGGATAACAACGATGGCTACTTACCAGACAACATTCACGACAAGACGTTTGTGGATAATCCTCTTAGTCAGCATGTTGGTCATGTTTTCAGTGTTGTTATTCTTCGGTCAGAAGATTTACCAGCAAGCTCCGCCTATCCCCGCCACGGTTGTGGTTGAAGATGCAGGTGTTTTGTTTACCAAAAGTGACATCGATCGCGGGCAAAACGTCTGGCAAGCACTCGGTGGTATGCAGCAAGGCTCAATTTGGGGCCACGGTAGCTATCTGGCGCCAGACTGGAGTGCAGACTGGTTGCACCGCGAAGCATTGGCGCTAATCGAGTATCGGATTGGAACCAGCCTCAGGCGCAACACCGCAGATCCTAACGTTTCTGTAGAGGAGCTTTATAAGTTATCTGTTCGGGCGGAATTGCGCGCGAATACTTATGATCCAGATACTCAAAGCCTCTCTTTGTCACCTGGCCGTGCCGAAGCTGTGAAAGCGGTTGTGGCGCATTATAAGCCGATTTTTCAAGGCAATACCGCCGCTGGACTGGAGATGCGCGAGTATTACGCTTTCCCGTTGCACTCGACGCTTAACGATGAAGACTTTCATGCATTGTCCGCCTTTTTCTTCTGGACATCCTGGGCTGCAGTGACCAACCGCCCTGACGATAACATCAGTTATACCAGCAATTGGCCCCATGACCCGCTTGTTGGCAATGTGCCGCCGCCGTCACTTTATATGTGGAGCTTTATTTCTATTTTGCTTTTGCTTGGCGGGATCGGCGCACTGGTATGGTATTACGCCCGTGAGTTTGACGTCTGGCGGCAGAACCTGGAACCTGAAGAAGGGTTTGCTGACGCAGATCACTTAGGCTCGGCGGTGATCACACCTTCCATGAAAGCTACCGCCAAATACTTCTGGGTTGTGATTGCCCTTTTTGGTGTGCAGATTCTGCTTGGTATCTTAACCGCGCATTATCAGGTCGAAGGTCAAGGTTTATATGGCTTGCCGTTTGTTGATTACCTGCCTTATGCGGTGAGCCGTACCTGGCATACACAATTGTCTGTTCTTTGGATTGCAACCTCCTGGCTCGCCACCGGATTGTACGTTGCACCGTTGTTGTCAGGCCATGAACCGAAGTTCCAGCGATTCGGAGTGAACTTTCTCTTTATCAGTTTGCTTTTAATTGTAGTGGGTTCTTTTGCCGGGCAATGGCTTGCCGTTCACGGCTATATCAACGACGGCCTGACCAACTTCTGGTTAGGACATCAGGGCTATGAATACGTAGATCTCGGTCGTTTCTGGCAAATCTATTTATTCATCGGACTGTTTCTCTGGGTTTTACTCATGCTTCGCGCCCTGTGGCCATTGCTGGTGAGTAAGACTAAAGATCCGTCTTTGGTTTACTTAGTGGTCATCTCCACGGTGACCATAGGATTGTTCTATGGGGCCGGACTGATGTGGGGGCAGAATACGCACATCAGTGTGATGGAGTATTGGCGCTGGTGGGTTGTGCATCTTTGGGTGGAAGGTATTTTTGAAGTTTTTGCCACGGCCATTATTGCTACATTGTTTGTGCGCATGGGTTTGTTGAGAGTATCTGTCGCTACTGTCTCTGTGCTTTTTGCGACCATCATCTTTCTATCGGGGGGCGTCCTCGGAACCTTCCACCATCTGTATTTCAGCGGCACCCCTATTTCAGTGATGGCATTGGGTGCAACCTTTTCGGCGCTGGAAGTTGTGCCTTTAATGGTGGTGGGGTTCGAAGCCTACAACCATGCCAAAATCGAAAAACAGGCTTTATGGGAAGAGGCTTACCATTGGCCATTTATGTTCTTTTCAGCAGTGCTGGTGTGGAATTTGATTGGCGCAGGTTTGTTTGGCTTCCTGATTAATCCGCCGATCGCGCTTTACTTTATGCAGGGTTTAAACACGACGGCTAATCACGGTCACGCTGCGCTCTTTGGTGTATACGGTTTCTTAGGGCTGGGTCTGACGTTGTACTGCATGCGCGGCCTTACGAATATTCAAAACTGGGATCAGCGATTACTGAAAATCTCTTTCTGGAGTCTCAACGCAGGCCTTGCGATGATGACATTTCTGTCTTTGTTGCCTCAGGGTCTGTGGCAGACCTACAACGCAGTTGAGCACTACTACGCTTTTGCTCGAAGTGCGGAGTTTATGCACAGTAATCTTATGGAAGGCTTAGTTTGGGCTCGGGTACCCGGTGATGTGGTCTTCAGTGTCGGGGTTGGTGCGTTTGCATTGTTCGCCTGGAAAGCCTTTGTTGGGAAAAAGGAACAGCTACTTGAGGGGGCCGGCAGCCAGGCGTGACGGAACACATGACTTAAACCACCACATCCAGCACAATCATCTTGATACTGGTTATTTATACAGTTATCCTGATCGACCCCTGTAAAAAAATACAGCGTCGCGATGGACCTTTTTGCAACAGAACAGATCACTCAAGAGCCTGACCTGCAGGATATCCTGCAGGATAAAAAGAAGCAGGACACTAAAAAGCAGGACACTAAAAAGCAGGACATCAGAACCAGGCTCCTGCGCCACCCTAACCTGTGGCGTGCAGGGCAGCTGGCAGAGCAGAATCAACAGCAGAAACCAGGTATCCCCAGCGGCTATAAACAGCTGGATGAGCACCTGCCTGGCAAGGGCTGGCCTGTCGCCGGGTTAATGGAGTTCATGCTGACCTCCGCAGGCGTTGGCGAATTGCGACTGCTAGTGCCAGCTTTGCAGCGGCTCAGTCAAAGTGAGGCGCGCTGGCTGACCTGGATCAACCCGCCCTTTATACCTTATGCCCCGGCTCTGCAGTCTGTTGGTATTGATACCCGCAAAATTTTGCTGATCCACCCACGCACACACCTTGATGCGTTGTGGGCGTTGGAGCGTGCCTGTAAATCCGGGAGCTGCAGCATGGCGCTGGCCTGGCTGGATGAGAAAAAGCTGAAACTAAAAGATACCCAACGCCTGCAGGTTGCTGCCAAACAGGGCCAGACCTCAACCTGTCTGTTCAGGCCAAAAACAGCGCTGACACAGTCCAGTATGGCTGAATTGCGTCTGGCTCTGAATCCTCTGAAGCCTCTTAATCCTCTGAGGCCAGGCCAGGTATCCGTAGATATTTTAAAGCGACGCGGTGGCTGGCCGGTTAACAATGTGGTGTTGCCTGTTGCGCAAACAACCGAGACAGATTACCCGGAGTCGGCTGACGTACAGCATCACCTTGAGGTGTGGCGCGCATTCACCCGGCAAGGTGACGCAAATGTTGATCAGGCGGGGGCTCAACAGACGACATCAGAACGGCTATTCAGTGCATCTTCTATGGCTGAGCCTGCGCCCGTTATTGAACCGTCACCTCTTATCAAACCGTTACCGGGTCCTACCCACTGATATGCTCTGGCTGGCGATACATTTCCCGCGTCTGCCGCTGGAAATTTTCAGCATCGCCTCGAGTGAGCCTGCCGTTGTGCTGGAGAACAACCGGGTGTTGTTACGTAATCAGGCGGCACAGGCCAGCGGTATTACCCCGGGCACTACCCTGGCAACGGCGCACAGTATTACCCCCGGGCTTAAACACAAACACCGTGCGCCTGTTGCTGAGCTTAAGAAGTTAACTACTCTGGCAGATACACTTTATCGTTTCAGCAGCTATGTCAGCCTGCAGCCACCAGACTGCATATTGCTGGAAATAGGCGCCAGCCTGAAACTGTTCGGCAGTTCAATTCAGCTGGGTGAACAGGTTGTTGCGCTTTGCCATGAGCTGGGTCATCAGGTTGTGGTGCGTGAGGCACAAACCCCCTGGGCGGCCATTGCCCTGGCCCGCTCCAGGCAGCAGGCGCTGGCGCAGGTCTCCCTGGCGGATGCGGGGCTGGAACTGGCTGGCATTAAAGCTGATGTTGTGGAGCGGTTTGCCAATATGGGTATTTATACCCTGGGCCCTTTACTGAAAATGTCTGCCAAATCTCTGGGTCGACGGTTCGGCAAGCCATTGCTGACTTATCTGGCGCAGTTAACGGGTGATCTGCCCGATCCGCGCGTAGCGACCTCCCCTGCTGCAACGTTCAGCCAGGCCCTGCATCTGTTGGACCCTATTCGCGACAAAGACACGTTACACCAATACGCCTTCAGTCCTATGTCCAAACTGACACAGGCTTTACAACACTGGCTGATCACACATCAACTGGGTTGTGAGGCTCTGGTCTGGGTATTTTCCAGCCATCAACAAGAGTGTATAGAGGTGCCGCTGCGTTTCACCAATGGTAAACAGAATAGCCAGGAGCTGCTGAAGGTCAGTCAGTTAAAGCTGGATCAGGCGCAGTTGCCGCGTGAAGTGTTAACTGTGGCCTTGACTGCAAAGCGGGTGCAGCCCTGGCTGGGTGCGAGCCAGAGCCTGTTTAAAACCCTGTCTCCGGTAACCAGCAATAACAGCCATCTGGGTGCAATGGTGGACGAGTTAGTGGCGCGCCTGGGTGATCAGAGTGTACGTGGCATTCAAAGCCAACCCCAGCATCGCCCGGAAGCTGCCTGGACCACAGTGCCCGCGCACCAGCTGCTGAAAACCAGGCCCAAGGCTGCAAGCGCGCGACTGACAAACAACACTCCGGCGCAGTCAGGTCGACGGCCGCTGTGGTTGTTTGATCCACCTCGTTGTGTGTCGCCCGCTCAGTTGCAGATTCTGCATGGTCCGGAACGTATTGTTTCGCACTGGTGGCAAGGTGAGGCTGTCTGCCGCGACTATTATATTGCCCGACATCAACAGGGTGCCCAGTGCTGGGTTTATGAAGATGTCTCGGCGCAATGGTATTTGCATGGCTACTTTGGATAAGTCTTTTAACAGCAGTGTTGAACTGCAGGCCTGTGCTTTTGCTGAGTTACACTGTTTGAGCAACTATTCGTTCCTGCGTGGTGCCTCGCATCCTGAAGAACTGGTGAAACAGGCAAAGATGCTGGGCTACAAAGCGCTTGCCCTGACAGACGAGTGTACCTACGCCGGCCTGGTCAAAGCGCACATTGCGGCTAAAGACCTGGGTATAAAACTTATTATCGGTTCTGAATTTGAAATAAATCTGCCGCCATCCGATGACAATGCGGAAGCACTTGGCGCTAAAGTTGTGTTGTTAGCACCCGATCGTGCAACGTATGGGCAGTTATCAGCGCTGATATCCAAGCTCAGGCGGCGTGCCAATAAAGGTGAATACGCGGCGACCTTAGATGACTTTCGCTGGGGTATGAAAGGTTGTCTGGCGTTGTGGATATTGCCGGTTGATCAGATCGGCAGACAAATGTTTATCGGTGAAACTTTAAAAACAGTGTTCCCCGAGTTGTGGATTGCACTCGAACTGTTCAGAGATGGCCATGATCTCGATAAAACCGCCCATGCTCTGACCTTATCCATGCGTTTGAACCTGCCGATTGTTGCGGCCAATGATGTACATACCCATCAGCCTGAGCGTCAGCCATTACAGGATCTGCTCACTGCCGTGCGCTTAAAGACTCAGGTCAGTGAAGTGGGTCTGCAGGGTTTCGCAAATGCCGAGCGCACCCTGCGCAGTGTGGCTGACCTGCAGCAGCTCTATGCGCCGGAGATGCTGGCTGAAACCATGGTGATTGCCAACCGCTGCCAGTTTTCCATGGATGAGTTGCGCTATGAATATCCGGAAGATCTGGTACCCCCTCATCTGACCCCACATGCGTATCTGCGTCAGCTGACAATGGCCGGCGCCCGCGAGCGCTGGCCGGCAGGTATACCCCCGGATATGCATCAGTTGCTGGATAAAGAGCTGGGGTTAATTGCTGAATTGAACTACGAACACTACTTCCTCACCGTGCAGGACATTGTGCAGTTTGCCCGCAGCCAGAATATTCTGTGTCAGGGGCGCGGCTCTGCGGCTAACTCCGCGGTGTGTTATTGCCTGCATGTGACGGAAGTGGACCCGGATCGCATGCACTTATTGTTTGAGCGTTTTGTGTCTAAAGAACGTAACGAGCCGCCGGATATAGACGTTGATTTTGAGCATGAGCGGCGCGAAGAAGTGATTCAGTACATCTACAAACGCTATGGTCGGGATCGTGCGGCCCTTGCCGCGACGCTGGTCTGTTACCGTCCACGCAGCGCGATTCGTGATGTCGGCAAAGCTTTGGGTTTAAGTGCAGATGTGACCGATCTGCTGGCTAAATCCATGGCCTGGTGGGATAAAAAAGAGGAGATTCCGGCGCGCCTGCGTGCTGCAGGCCTGGATCCTGAAAGCCTGGTTGCTGAGCAGTTCTTATATTTTGTCAATGAGATCCTGGGTTTTCCCAGGCACCTGTCTCAACACGTGGGCGGTTTTGTTATCTCCAGAGGTCCGCTGGCGCAGCTGGTACCGGTAGAAAATGCCTCAATGCCTGAGCGTACCGTTATTCAATGGGACAAAGACGATCTTGAAGCGCTGGGGCTGCTCAAAATTGATGTGCTGGCACTGGGTATGTTAACTGCGATACGTAAATCGCTGCAGGTGCTTAATGCCTACAACGGTACGTCTCTGACTGTCGAGCAAATCCCCGCAGAAGACCCGCAAACCTATGCCATGCTGCAGGCTGGCGATAGTGTCGGGGTTTTTCAGGTCGAATCGCGTGCGCAGATGGCCATGCTGCCACGGCTCAAACCGCAACATTTCTACGACCTGGTGATTGAGGTTGCCATTGTGCGCCCGGGGCCGATACAGGGCGATATGGTCCACCCCTACCTGCGCCGTCGCCAGGGTCTTGAGCCGATACATTACCCCAGCGAAGCGGTGCGTCAGGTGCTTGAGCGTACGCTGGGCATACCTATATTTCAGGAGCAGGTGATTGAGCTTGCTATGGTGGCCGCAGGGTTCAGCGCCGGAGAGGCGGACCAGCTGCGGCGTGCCATGGCGGCCTGGAAAAAGCGCGGTGGATTGGAAGTGTTTGAGCAAAAGCTGGTAGATGGCATGTTGGCGCGAGGACATGACAAGACCTTTGCGCAGCGCGTATTCAAGCAGATCAAAGGTTTTGGCGATTATGGTTTCCCGGAATCTCATGCGGCCAGTTTTGCACTACTGGTATACGTTTCCTCCTGGCTTAAGTGTCATGAACCGGCGGCCTTTTACTGTGGTTTGCTCAACAGTCTGCCCATGGGGTTTTATTCTCCTGCGCAGCTTATCCAGGACGCTCAGCGGCACAATATTGAAGTGCGTGAGATTGACGTCTGCATCAGTCAGTGGGCACATACGCTGGAGCCCCTGGATGCCAGCTTGCGCGCGCCGGCTGCTTTGCGGCTGGGTTTACGCATGGTTAAAGGGCTTAATGAAGAAACTGCACAGCGGATCAGTCAGGCTCGCCAGCAGCAGCCGTTTGCTGATGCAGCAGACCTTGCGCGCCGGGCTGGATTAAATGATCAGACCATGCGCTTTCTGGCTCGCGCCGGAGCACTCAAACAAATCAGCGGTCACCGTCATCAAGCCCATTGGCAGGTTGCGGGCATACATCCCCCGCTGCCCCTGGAGACTGCAAACGTGGTGTGTGATGCGCCGGATACCGAGCAGGAGGAAATGCCTGTACCCAGTGTTAAAGAAGACCTGCTTGATGATTATCGTTATACCGGTTTAACTCTGGGGCCCCACCCGATGCAGGTGCTGCGCTCTCAGGCGTCTTTGAAAGCGTATCGCACCGCAGAAGAACTGTTGGGTTATCGGCAGGGTCAGATGATACGTATCGCCGGCCTGGTTACCGGTCGACAGCGACCGGGTACGGCAACCGGGGTGGTTTTCTTAACTCTGGAAGACGAAACCGGGAACATCAACGTAGTGATCTGGTCTTCTGTGTTGCAACGTTATCGAGCAGCTTTACTGCAGGGGCAGTTGCTGAAGATCAAAGGTGTGGTGGAGCGCGAAGGTACGGTTATTCACGTTGTCGCCGGACATGTTGAAGATGCAACAGAAATGCTTACTGACATGTCACTACACGAGGCATCTTCTCAGGAACAATCTTTTCCCTTTAAATCAAGAGACTTTCACTAGGGCATCTCTCTGGCTTTTAAGCGCTTTTTTTGCTGTCGCCTGTGTCAACGCCATTCTGGCTGCGCACTTCATGTAAGACGTCTTCCAGCATCAGACGGATAAAACCCAGTTCTTCCCGCAGATCTGCAATTTCCGGCTTGATGTTATGCCCAAGGCTATCAACGGCACGCTCCAGAGCGGCCAGTCTGTTCTGCACATTGGCTTTGTCAAACATGGTGCGCGCCATGGTTTCCAGAGGCGCCTGGGGCGTATCAAACACTTCCGCTGCAGCAGGTTTGGCGCTTTCCGCCGCGACTACAGGCTCGGGTGTGCCGCCCCAGAATTCTGAGCCTATTTCATTGCTGACGTTTTCAACGACGTGTTTGTCGATGTTGTCGATATCTTCCAGATAAGCAAACAGCAACAGGCGATCACAGACGTTGTTGATACGTCGTGGAACACCTTCGCAGAATGCGTAAATCGCCGCAAAGGCATCATCGTCAAAAGCTGGATGTCCCTGCCAACCGGCAACACTCAGGCGGTGAGTGATGTAGGTTTTTGTATCTTCTTCGGTGAGTGGATTGAGATGATAAGTCGCGATAATGCGCTGGCGCAGTTGCTCAAAACCTTCAGAAAGCAGTGTGGTACGGAATTCCTGCTGTCCCAGGAGAAAAATCTGCACCAGCGGTTTGCCGTCAAATTGGAAATTAGACAGCATGCGTAACTCTTCCACAGACTCTGAGGGCAGGTTCTGGGCTTCATCCACAATCAGCAGAATACGTCGCTGGGCTTTCGCCTGTTGTAGAAAATTGTGTTCCAGATCTCGCAGTAAGCCGGCTTTATTCCCCTGCCCCGTTGGCACACCAAAACTGTGCGCCACCATTTGCAGCAGATCGTCTTCTTTCAGATTGGAAGTCACAATGGTGGCGACAGAAAGATCTGCGTCATCAAGGTCAGCCAGCAGTGCCTGTACCAGGGTGGTTTTTCCGGTGCCGACATTTCCCGTGATGACAATAAACCCGTCACCCTGGTTTAAGCCGTACTGTAAAAACGACAGCGCTCGCTTGTGTTCAACACTGGGGAAGAAAAACCGTGCATCCGGGCTCAGCTGAAACGGTTTTCGGCTGAGCTGAAAATGTTCTTCATACATCGGCTTTACTCGCTGCTTTTCGCATGTTGACCGTATCCATACCCGTATCCATAACCATATCCAGCGCTGTTCGAACCCGTGGCTTTGTTGAGCAATGAACTGACCAGCTGGCAACCCTCCAGTTGCGCAGCCGCTTGCTCAACGGCTGATTGAGGTGTTTTGTTGGCTTCGACAACCAGAACCACCTGCCCCATCCGGCGTGCCAGTACTGCAGCTTCCGTAGTGGCGATCAGTGGCGGGCCATCAACAATTAAAATCCTGTTGCTGTCAAAACTGGCGAGACCTGATAGCAGTGTGTCCATTAACTTACTGGCATACAGTTCGTCCAGATTGTCGACCATGGCGCCGCAGGGCATGACCTGCAGTCGATCAACGTTGGTGTCGATGATGCTGCTTTCGGCATACGGTTTGCCCGTGGTCAGCAGATCCACCAGTCCGGGCTGGTCGGCAATACCCATCCAGCGGCTGAGATCCTGTTTTGCGGCATCGCCGTCAATCAGAAGCACACTTTTGTCCAGTTCGGCAGCCAGGCTCAGTGCCAGATTCAGCGAAACAAATGTCTTACCTTCCCCCGGCATGGCGCTGGTGATAAAAATCACGTTGGTTGGCAGAGGCAGGTCGGCGGCAATTTTTGGTTGCTGATTTAACAGCAATGGTCGTTTGATACGACGAAATTCCTGCGACTGCTGGGGGTTATTGTGGCCAGGGACAAGAAAACCGTTTTCCGCCAGCATCTCGAAATCGAGCTCACAGGTCTGGTGGAGAATTGTAGTTGTGCTGCTTTCTTCGGCAATTTTGTTGTCTATTCCGCTGACATTCACCGCAACGTCGGCAGCTCGAGTGTCAACTTTCTCGACCACGCTTTCCGAGGGCTGAACAATCTTCTTTTTGGAGACGAGTTTGGCGGCCGCCTTCTCTATCGTACTCATCTATGCCTCGGAACTGCTAATGTTTAAACGCAATCGTCATGATAGCGATGTTGGACACTCGATACTGTAATTTGATGTAAATAGTGTAACAGGTAGCGCAGTTTTAGTGTCTATACAGCGCAGTAGTTACCGTCCTGAGGCATAATCAGGCTTGAGCGCTCAGCGGATAACACTTTTGTTTCAAATTTCAGTACCTGATTGTCAAATTGGCATCATCGGGCCCGGCTATGTCGACCTGACCGGTGAAGTGTCCCGCGAAGATTTCACCTGTACAAAACATCTGAGCCTGCGCAGCGATCCTGGCATCAAACACCTGAGGCCGGAAGATAGCCTTGAGGGACGATTATGATGCGCATTGTCATTACCGGCGCAGCGGGCTTCATTGGTTCTGCAACCGCCCATCGGTTGTTGGACCGGGGTGATGAAGTTATTGGCATCGACAGTCTTAATGATTACTACGACGTCAATCTGAAGAAAGCACGCCTTGCGCGTCTGCAGGACAAACCCGGTTTCAGTTTTCACAAGATTGATATTGCAGATGCACCGGCTTTGAAAAAAGTTTATCAATCTGCTGCTCCCCAGCGCGTTATACATCTGGCTGCTCAGGCAGGTGTTCGCTACAGTCTTGAGAACCCTCAGGCCTACATTGATGCCAACATCACGGGGTTCCTCAATGTGCTTGAAGCGGTGCGGCATTTTGGTTGTGAACATCTTGTTTTTGCATCCACATCCTCAGTGTACGGGTCTCATACCAATATGCCCTTCTCTGTTCATGAGGGCGTAGACCATCCGGTCTCGCTGTATGCGGCAACTAAGAAAAGCAACGAGCTGATGGCGCACACCTACGCTCATCTGTTCAATATGCCGGTCACAGGTCTGCGCTTTTTCACGGTTTACGGACCCTGGGGCCGACCGGACATGGCGTTGTTCCTGTTTACTAAGAATATTCTTGCCGGTGAACCTATCGATGTTTTCAATCAGGGTAACCACACCAGAGACTTTACATATATTGACGATATAGTTGAGGGGGTTGTTCGGGCGTGTGACCGTGTCGCGCAGGCTGATGAAAGCTGGAATCCATCAGCGCCGGACCCGGCCTCATCTAAAGCGCCTTATCGCCTGTATAACATTGGTAGTAATAATCCCGTAAATCTTTCGCACTATATAGAAGTGTTGGAGCAGACATTAGGCATTCAGGCAAAACGCAATCTGTTACCTCTGCAGCCAGGTGATGTGCCGGATACGGCGGCTGATGTGAGTGATCTGGTTGCTGACATGGGTTACCACCCACAAACTCAAATAGAGACAGGCATTGCAAATTTTGTCGCCTGGTATCGTTCTTATTACAAAGTATAGAGTTACAAGGTATAGAGGCCTGTATGCCCCAGGATAAAATAAAAACCATTCTAGTTACCGGCGGCGCCGGGTACATTGGCTCTCACATGTGTGTGGAGCTGTTACAGGCTGGGCACAACGTGCTGGTGCTTGATGACTTATCCAACTCAAGCGAAAAAAGTCTGCAGGCCGTTGAGCGTATTACGCAGAAGTCTCTTTCGTTCATCCTTGGTGACATAAGAGATTCAGAGCTGTTAGCGCGTGTGTTTGCCGAAAACAAGATAGATGCGGTGCTGCATTTTGCAGGCCTGAAAGCTGTTGGCGAATCGGTTGCTGAGCCTATCCGTTACTACGACGTGAACCTCAATGGCACGCTCAAACTGATTGAAGCCATGACAAACGCAGACTGCAAAACGCTGGTGTTTTCAAGTTCTGCAACTGTTTACGGCATACCGGAAACCATGCCGATTGAGGAAAACACTGCCACGGGTGCAATCAATCCCTATGGCCGGTCCAAGCTGATGGTTGAACAGGCCTTGATGGACTTACACGAGTCAGACCCAAGCTGGCGTATCGCCCTGTTACGCTATTTCAATCCTGTGGGTGCTCATGCCTCGGGTGAAATCGGCGAGGACCCCAACGATGTGCCGAACAACCTGATGCCTTTTATCAGCCAGGTTGCAGTCGGACGCCGCGAAAAGCTCAGCGTATTTGGTGATGATTACGATACGCCGGACGGTACCGGTGTACGTGATTATATTCACGTCGTTGATCTTGCCAGAGGGCATCTGAAAGCCCTGCAATATCTCGATGAGGCGCCCACGCTGGGTGTTTTTAACCTCGGCACGGGCAATGGATATTCCGTGCTGGAGGCGATCAAGGCATTTGAAGCTGCCAGTGGTAAGACCATCGCCTATGAAGTGGTTGACCGACGTGCCGGTGATGCGGCTGTATCTTTTGCTGATCCCCAGAAGGCGCAGCGCGAGCTTGACTGGCGGGCTGAATATGACCTTGCTCGCATGTGTGAGGATGTCTGGCGCTGGCAAAAGAAACATCCAAATGGATTTAGCGACTAAATTTGCACAACAGCCTTGAGATCGTCGACCTAAGTCGTCAAACTTCACACCCTTCGGAGGGATGGCTGAGCGGTCGAAAGCACTGGTCTTGAAAACCAGCAAGGGTTAACACTCTTCCAGGGTTCGAATCCCTGTCCCTCCGCCACTAAGATCATGTTTTCCATTGATATTTCCCCACCTCCCCACTCGCTTACTTAAGCGTATCCTTATTTTGTGGCGTAACAAGGGCGTAAATCCAGTAGCCACCAAACCAAAAATACCGGTATGCTTCCGAGTATTATTGCAGCGTTGTTTTAGTTAGGCACCGACAATGCCCTCAGCAAAATGTGCTGCGGCCCTACAATAGGAGGTAGATTTGGTTGCCAGACTAATAATTTGCGTTGTGGTGTTTTTCACAACCTTAAACACACAGGGAGCAGAAAGGGATTTCGCATATCTATGCTCTGCGGAAAAAGTAGCCGTCGTTAAGGTTGGTGATGACATGAAGTCTATCGGAGATGCAAAAGCCTACAATGACTCCAGCCTAACAAATCAAATTCGATACTGGGTCGAATCAGATGGTATTTCTACCTACGGCTCAGCAGGAAAAATTTTCGATGACTGGAAGTGTGCGGTGCTGGGAGATGGGGACTTCCCAGTTTATTGTCGTACAGTCGGTGAAGACTTCTTTGCACCGATGCTAGGCTATATGTTCGTTAACGATCAACAACGTTTTGTAATCTACTCTACAGTTGCTTCTGAGATTGATGGAATGAGCAACGAGAGAATTGACGTAGGTCGTTGCGAAAAAGTTAAATAATGGCATCACTTTACGAACGAGAACGCCGAGACGGCACCAAAGTGTGGCGAGTCGAATATCGCCACCTCGGCCATGCTTCCAAATCCAAAACATTTGAACGCAAAGGCGATGCTCTAAACTACAAGCGTCGAGTTGAGCGTGAGTACGACGAGGTCCGCTCGGATCCCAACCGAATAAGCCATCACAAGCGTCTGCACGATGTCATCGCGGTTTATCGTGAACGTGAACTGCCGAAGATGAAAGCCAGCTACACACATGGCTTGGGCTGTGATTTCTGGAAAGCGCGGCTCGGTCATATCAAGCTCGGTGAAATTACAGCGCCCATGATCAAAACTGAACTGGCTAAGCATGTTGCTGCTGGTCGCGCTGGGGCAACCGCCAATCGCAAATTGACCGTGTTGAGCGGAATGCTGAAGTTCGCCATCAACGAGCTGGGTTGGCTTCAGGATAACCCCTGCAGGCTTGTATCGCGTTACAAAGATGCAAAGCGTCGAGAACGCACGATTACCGCAAAAGAATGGGATGCTTTGCTTGAGGCTGCTGACGTGTTGGCCAGTACTGAGCGTGCTCGCGTCCGAGCCCAACAACTGCCTGCGTTTTTGCTCTTGTTATATGCCACTGGCATGCGCAAAGGGGAAGCTGAAGGTTTGCGATGGCGCGATGTCGATTTGGACAATATGCGTATTCAGTTGCGTGATACGAAGAATGGTCTTGGCCGCACTGTTCCACTCGATCAAGATACACGTGCCCTACTACTCGCGCATCAACAGCAATTCGGCACGACTGAATGGGTTTTCCCAAACGAAAAAGGCGACGGTCACACTGTCTTTGATGGTCCTTTTCGAGAGGCTCGGGAAAAAGCTAAGCTCGGCCTTGATGATCACGGCGAGCCTCTGGTACTCCACTCACTCCGACATAGCTTCGCTACTGAAGTTGCTCAGGGTGGAGCGACTTTGGTCGAACTGATGGCGGCCACGGGACACAAATCTGTCGCTGCGGCTGAACGCTATTTGCACCCTCAAGAACACCATGCTCGCTCGGCCGTTAGCAAGCGTCAGAGGGCAACATGATGACTGACGATAGACGCACTAAGCACACCGGAAGCCATGCTCCTGATGTAAGTTGGCCTACGTTTCTGAGCTTACTTAAAAGCGCAGCATTGAGTCTTGAAAACTTCGAAAGCCTTGATGGTAAAAAAACTGACTATGCACAATTTGTAGATCAAGCCCATAAAATGCTGGAACATGCATACTCGTTGTCCAAGAAAGGCGACAGATCTGCAGAGATTGCTCAAGCGTTCGGCTTAAGTATTGAGCCACTGGAAGAGCGTAATATATTGCTCGCGGCACTTATATTTTGCTGCGGAGCTGACGAGCCAAGAAGAAAAAGCAGTGCTTGTAAAAAAGCGGCAGACATTCTTCAGGGTAGATATGGCGAGGAATTAACCGAAAAATATCTCTTTGACATAGTGTATCCGAAGCACCGGCCTCGCCTCGACCAGTTGACCGAAGTTCTTGATCTTGAAGGCGTACTTTCATTTTTGGATGACTACTACCAAAAGACCAATAACGAAGAAACACGCCCCACTCCCAGGTTCTAGTTTTCCCTACTACTTCCATATAGTAGAGGGGATTTTTCCACGTTGAGATAACTCAAGATTGTCCCTCACTTAAGCAACCTTGTTAAAGAGAGTGTCAATATGACAAGCCAAGCAACACATTCTGAAGAGCTGCGTTACCCTATCCTTCTTACAAAGTCTCAATTCGTGCGCAAGCACATCGAGCATTTTGAAGGCGAAGGCGAATTGGGGTGGCAAGTCGTCAACCGTAGAACTAACGGCATGTTAAAGGCTGGTGCTGTTGTGGAAGTGCGCAGCCGACCAGAAGCTAAACGCCCCAAAATACTGATCGATGAAGAACGCTATTTCCATTGGGTCAAAAACCAGCAGATCTATTTGGATATAGTGCTGCGGGATGAAATCTCAGCGATGGAAACTCACGCATAAAAAAGCCCGGAGCTGGGCCGGGCTTAGTCTCTCCGCAGAGAGTAGAGTCGTTAGACTCCTGAAGAAACACAATTCTGTTCTCTCCTGCCTTTGATGTAAAGCCTGTCCTTTGTCCACAGATTAACAAAACGTGCCACGCGATTTGTGGCAAGGATAGAAAATTGGATACTCCAACACAGGCACAAGTGAAAGCGCGCGCGCTTGAACTACTCAACCACCGTATATTCACTGTACCAATTCGAGCGGGGCAAAAAGTGCCCTACGCCAACCAGGGTGAGCAGTGGCAGGACCGTGTAATACTGAATGAATCTCACGTCTATAATCCGTATAACCTTCCAGGCGACGCGGGTGGATTGGGAATTTCACACCTACACAGCGGTACTGCTGTGGTAGACATTGACGACCTAGGCAAGGCCAGCGCATGGTGGCTCGAACACTACAAAATAGACTTGAATCACGAGCTAAAACGTGAAGACGCGGTGCGCATCCAAAGTGGCAAGCCTAACCGAGCCAAATTGCTCTACAGAGTGCCACCCGAGCTTATGCCGCTGCAATCGGTCAAGCGGGATGCTGATGGGTTCGAACTGCGCAGCTGCACGAAGAAAGGGACGAGTCTGCAGGACGTCATTTGCGGAATACACCCGACCACAGGTCAGGCGTATGAAGTAACAGGAAATCTTGGCCGCATACCTGTAGTTCCTGACGACCTTTTAAGAAAATGGCTCGATATGCTTGCGGTGCGGGCTGATCGCCGGTCGCTGATTGGCGCACCACCAAATGAAGCCGTTATTCGATCCGCACTGTCTTCCATCGACCCAGACATCGAGTACAACGATTGGCTGGCCATCGGCATGGCGCTGGATGAAGTTGGGCTTGGAGATTTGTGGGAGGAATGGTCAGAAACGGGGAAATCATTTAAGCCAGGCGATTGTTGTGCACGGCTACAAGGGTTTACCCCTGGTGGCGGAGCAACGCTCGGCACTCTTTTCCATCATGCGCGGGAAGCAGGTTGGAGCGGCTCAGACGCTTGGCAGAGTGAAGCCGACAATTTGATCAGCAACACCAGCGGTAACATCGCTAATGATCTGAAGTTACTTGCGCAGCTTTACAGCCACTGCAAACCTGGGGAATCCAGCGTCGATTCATCACTGAAACAGCTGGCTAAGGCATATGGCGTTTCTATCGGGCCGCTACGGAATGATTTTCGAAACCTGCTGAAGAACTCAGATGGGAAAGATCTTACCCATCATGGAGTTGCACAACACTACCTGAAAAGTAAAGGTCAAGCGATCAACTCATTAGCCAGTACCTACGTCTACGATCAATCCGCCGCATGCTGGAAACCGCTCAAAGAAGAGGTAATGCGTAACGAAATCGGTGAGCGCTATCAAGACCAGAAGCTCGTTCAGACAGCAACTGGAGTAAGTGGCGTCATCAAGCAGGCTCTGAGCTTCTATTGGCACGACGACTATTTTGCCAACGCACCTCACAAAGGCATTGCCACTTTATCTGGCTTTCACGTGCTGCAGATAGATGGCACCTTCCAGTGTCAACCACATGCGCCAGAGCACCGTGTCAGGCGCGTTCTCCCGGCCGACCCTATCCCATGGGTACCGGGTAGCCCCGATGCCCCGCCGCTATTCTGTAAGTTGCTGGAAGCCCTGGGTAATACGGACCCCAATCAAGAATTGGTCCTCGCTGAGTACGTTGCCGCCTGCCTGCTAAGGGAAGTAGCTCCACTAAAACGCGCGCTATTTCTTCTGGGTGCACACGATTCTGGCAAATCCCAAATGCTACGAATCATGGAGTTACTGATCGGTGAGGAAAACCGGACAGCTATTGAACCTCATCAATTCAGTGAGCCCTACTTCGCGGCCGTTCTAGCTGATTCAATGTTGAACTGCGTCGGAGAAGTGCCAATCAAAGAGGACGTTGCTAGTGCTGCGTTTTTGAAAATCACTTCAGGCGACAGCATCACTGGCAGGCACCCTTCAGGTAGGCCGTTTTCCTATAGGCCATCGGCAGGCCAGGTTTACGCCAACAACCACCTCCCTAAAACAAGCATGACCGGTGAATACTTTTGGCGGCGCTGGGCATTAGTTGAGTTTTCCAAGTCAGTTCCAGCAGATGAACAAATCCCGAACCTCGGCGAGAAAGTATTCGAAAAAGAACTAGGACAGCTCGTGTACTGGGTAATGCAGGGCGCTCAGCGTGTACATAAAAACAAATGCTATTCGTTAGGAACCAAACATGAAGAACTGATCGCCGATTGGCGGTTGTCCCACAACGTGTTTTTGAAGTGCCTCAATGCTGAAGATGGACCATTTCTAAAAGGTGAGTCTATGAAGTTAAAGTTCGACCAGCTTCATGCAGCAGTCAAGGACTGGGCTTTATCAAACGGATACCGCCAGAGTGATCTGCCAGGTCGCAGTGAGTTGGTGAAACAAGCTTCTGAGCACTTCACTATGGTCAAGCACGGTCGCAGTATTGGCAACCACCTTCAGGGTATCGGCATAGCGATCGACACGCATTATGGGAACTAAAACAATAAGACTGGAGCAGTGGGGTTACAGAAAGCCGCCCTCCCACCCCTCGGAGGGCGCCGAGGGTACTTTTCCTTATTCAATCATTCATATAGAAAAATCACAAATTCAGCTAATCCTTGATATTTCTATATGCAGCTACTGGAGCAAATTATCCGCCCTCGGCGCCCTCCGGCGTGCGGGTCCTCCTGAGGGGTGGCAACCTGCGGGTATAGGGAGGCGCGTGAAATCGCACATTTTGCATGTGCAAAACTAACGCTTGAGTCTGACTATCAATATGGACACATCGATTAACAATAACTATGAATCATATCAACGCTTGATCGTGGCTTTGCGTGACCACCCGGACCTGGCAAGTTTCATGATATCCATCGCACGTGACAGCCAGGACATGATCGCTATCCGTGACGCAATGGCTACAGAAATCATCACTCGGCATTTGACAGGCTCACAAACGCAAAGATGCAAAAGGCTGATAGCACTTGTCAGTCAAAAACACCCATTAACGGATCAACTCAGGTCGCTGCCCTGCCCCATTCCAACAAATCATCGAGCACTGGCAAAGCGCATTTTTAAAAAAGATTAAAAAAGTGTTAGGCGAGGCCACCTGGCCGCGAGTTAGCCTTACAGCATGTGGTACACAATTGAAAATCGCGGACCCCAATGCAAAGAGCTACGCATCTTTGGTGAAATTGGTTTTGAGGTCTCAGCTGAGCAGCTCGTCGCTGACTTGGACGAAATTGACCGCAACATACCCCTTCACGTTCAGATTCACACGCCAGGCGGCTCAGTATTTGACGGCTTGGCAATCTACAATCGCCTCAAAGCCCACCTTGCACCAGTAACAACCGAAGTGATCGGGATGGCAGCCAGCATGGGCAGCATCATAATGCTGGCTGGAGACCACCGCCTCATGAACGAAGGTTCATGGGTCATGATCCACAACCCCGCCAGTTCAGCCTTTGGTGAATCCAAAGATTTAAACAAGGCAGCGCAAACGCTTGACCAATTCAAATCAGGATTGCTGGATATCTATGCACGCAACCTGAAATTGCCCCGTGACACGATCAGCTCAATGATGGATGAGGAAACTTGGTTCAACGCGGCAGACGCGATTGCAGCCGGATTCGCCCACGAAGTAACCGCACCAGAAGTCGATGTTGCAGCCAACTTACGCGACGCAGACGTTACTAGATTTGAACGCCCACCCAATTTCTTGAAGGAGATTAAAGCCGTGAACACCAGTCAAACCAACCAAAAGTTAGCCAACCTGGAAGCCGAGGATCAGCGCAAAACCGAAATCTTAGCCGTCTTCGATGGCTTTCCTGCATACAGCGCTACGTTGCATGCCTGCCTCCAGGACCGAAGCTGCACCGAAGCACAAGCACGCCATAAGCTGCAGGACGCAATGAAAGCCTACAACGACGCAAATATATCGCCGACAGGTGGAGTGGTCTCTGTGAAGTCGAATGTTGATGGCGATACGCGGCAAGCGTTTAGGGACCAGCTTGCAGTACGCATGGGTGCCAAGCCAACTGATGACATGCACCCTGCTGTACGCAATGGGGACATTAGCCGTATGGGTAACAAAGCGATATTCGAAGCTGTTGCACGGTCACGCGGTTTTACCAGCGAACCCGTAGGCGGATGGCTTCAGCAGCCTGGCTCAGACGTACCAGGAATCACCATTGATGCTGCCAACGTAGTCGCTGCACAGGCCTACGATGAAGCGCCAGAGACCGACCGCTGGACGGCTGAAAACACTGCTAACGACTTCAAAACGCACAACCACGTGCAGTCAGACATCACAGGATTCCCAAAGCTCGAAAGTGAAAATGAGCAAATTCAATATGGGAAACTTTCTGATAAAAACGAGACCAATAGCGTTGATACCTACGGCGTGCAGATAGCCCTCAGCCGCCAGCTACTAGTGAATGGCGAGGTCGAAAACATTGGCCGCTTGGTTACGCAAATCGCCCGTACTGCGCGCTCCACGCAGCTGGACACGCTGTATAACAAACTCATCGCTAACCCTACCTTGAGCGAAGACAGTACTGCCCTATTCCACGCTAACCATAGCAACCTGATATCAGGCGGTGGCTCAGTTCTAGGCGTTGCAGGCTTAACTGCTGCGCTCCTAGCAATGCGGCAGCAAACCGGGTTAGGCGGACGTAAACTGGGCCTCACTCCGGCTTACCTGCTTGTACCAGCGGCACTGGAAGTGACCGCACGTCAACTTATAGCGTCCAGCGTTGACCCGTCATCGAGCGGCGCTGACATTGCCAACCCATTCCAAAACTTCGTTGAGGTCATCGTTGAGTCACGGCTGGATGATGATAGCGCCACAGCCTGGTACTTGATGGCCAACCCAAATCAGGTGGACACCTTTGAGCAATTGTATTTGGAAGGTCCAGCACCACGGATCGTTGAAAACGACAACACGGCATCCGGCGTATTGGGCACAACTTGGCTCGCGTACTTCGATCATGGCGTTAGCCCACTCGATTTCCGAGGCATGCTGAAAAGCGCTGGCGCATAACCACTTATTTCAACAGTTAGGAGCAGAGTATGAGTTCCAGTTTTGTACGTGAGGGAAAGACCCTCGTTTATACCAATGGCGGATCGGCGATCGTCGGTGGTTCCGTAGTGATCGTTGGTGATTTAGTTGCCGTGGCAGGTGAAGACATTGCCAACGGCGCTACCGGCGTTCTATACCTTGAGGGTGAGTTCTTACTGCCCAAGGTCAGCGGTGCAGAGATTGGCATTGGTGAAAAAGTGATATGGGACGACTCAGCAGATGCCTTCGAGGACTCTGCTGCAACACCAGCAAGCGGTGACGTAAGCGGGGCTGCATTCGCAACGCAGACTGCTGGCAGTGGCACTACAACCGTAAACGTCAAGCTGGCTAATCCCGGCTCAGTCACTGCGTAAGTAGGCACCCCATGAAAACAGTGATCAAGGAAGGTATGGAGCTTCAGGAGTTTGTTGAAGCAGAAACCAGCCAACTGAAAATGGAACGCACCCTGAAGGACTTAGTTGCCAACTACCGTGAAGAAAAATGGTCAGGGGTGATGAGGCTACTCGACTTCGCCACCAATACTTACTGGCTATTGGAATTCATGGATGGGCTCATAACTCATCGCACGGCCTACACAGGCGTTCCACCGATTGCTGACAAGCACATGGTGCGGGTTCATGAGAATGCCAGGCTGGATTTTGGGCCGTTAGACGACAGCGATGAGTATGTGCCGGTGAGGCATTAAGATAGCCCAACGAGGCCATGCTCAAAAACATAGGATCGGCCTTTGGGGGTGATTTCGATGTATGTACCATTTACTTCTTTACTTAAAACAATCAAACCGTCTTTTGCAGCCGTTTCTAGATAGTGGTCCAACGTAAATCGATGCATTCCGCTGACATGAAGCAGCTCATCCAACATCAAATAATCGTGTGACGAATTCGAGAAAGACGAGGAGATTGCTTCCATAAGTCTAAGAACGCCATCTGAGGCTCTATCTGGGCGAGATGAAGCCATTGGTTCGAATGATGCACTTCCGATTTCAGGTTTCGGGTATAAAGGTGCGCCTAACAATTTCCGCAGCAACTCGTCCAAACTGTACTCTTCTTCTTCATCACGAGAAAAGTCTATATAAATTTTGGAACTCATAAACGTTGGTGTTGGTGCTTCTAAACCAGACTGGCGGACTATGGGAATCACTTTACTGTCGCCAATTTGCGAAAGTAGATTTGCAGTCATGATCATTTTTTCGTATCCAACTCCGCCCGATCCTGCGTTTGCCTTGTCGACATAAGCTTTAGTGCAGACCATAACAACAAAATCACAGCGCTCGAGCTGGGTTTCCATGAAGTGTGGCAGATCACCCCCTGGGCCCAAATCCCACTGATCTAAAACAGCATCGACACCTCTTTTGCGAAGGGTTGTCGCAAAATCGAGGACCCATTCCTTATGCTCAGCTGAGTCGTGAGAATATGAGATAAAAACTACTGGCGGATTCAAGCGGCACCTCTCTGATTTACGCATCCCTGACATTAGGGCACAGATCCAAAAGCGACAAGTTACAAGCCTTGCTTTGTTGAATGCTCCGAATCTGAGCTGAGGTTTTCGCAGGACTGTGGTTTTGACCCAATCGACGAAAACACAACAAATTGTGTCTACACCACGGAATTGACACACATATAGTACTAGACTATTTTTGCATCAGGCGGATGCACATTGCTCACCTAGCAAGTCTAATGTAGAGTGCGCCGCGAATTCGAGGAGATGCTTTAATGTTTACTGACAAAATCACAATTCTTATCGCACAAGTTAAGAACGGTGGCTATCTAGTTGAAAGTAACGACTTGCCAGAACTGAACATCTTCGTGCGAGACGAGGCCAACCTGAAAACAGCGATTCCAGCCGCTATAAAATATCTCTACAAGCACAATCGGAATATAAACGTTCAGGTCTCTATGCAGGGGCCTGCACTTGATATTCCTCGCCCGGACGGAAGAGCAAGTAGTCGACGATACGTGGAGTTGCGTTCAGCTGCCTAGCGAATCTTTGATTCGGCGAAAAATTCGATTCCAGTCGCTCCAGCTGATCATGGGCATATCCATTTCATATTCAGGATCATCTTCCAAACCATTTGAAACGCCAGGTACAAGGTATCGCCTACCCTCAACTGTTTCCCAGACTCCATTGGGAATTCCATCTTCAAAGTACTCAATGCCAACGTAGGTAAGCCCTAGTTCTTCGAGTTCTTGGCTATATTCAGGTCGTCTTAACAATCGGAGCGCCATATGGCAGTCCCCCTCACAATTTATTCTATGTCATTGACCACTCACCAAAAGGCATTCCCCGTACCGGCGATAAGCGATATTTAAAGGAATGACACGAAACGTCACCCCAACCTTGTCCTTAGAAAAATTTGACTGAGTCAAACAAAATAACCCCTACATATAGGGGTTCAAGAACGTAGAAGCACAAGATAATGGGACGCAACCCAGTTTGCAAGGTTTTGTCTGTGGATAACCTGTGGGTAATTCGGTGTGAGCTGTGCACAGCCCTTTTCGTTGCTTTTCAGCAGGAGATGATTGACTCCCTGTTCTTAAAAACAACCAGTTAAGCTAGCAAACTATTGTACCTTTACGCACAGTTGCCTGTGCGATACTCGACAGCATCACCTGGAGCCAAACGACAGTGCATATAACAAAGTGTCTACTTTTCGTTCTTTTAACTTCTACGGGATTTGCCAATGCGGCAAGCGAAATGGACGAAAATGCGCCGAACCTATTCGAGGCTTATCAACAATATGGGTTAGGCCTTAGTCGGTGCGTAATGTGGTCTCTCACCGCGAAGGAGATGATTTCAAACGGGCGCGAAGACCAAGGGGTTGAAGAGATTTTGACTTCCTCAGCAAACAGTTATGACCTGTTTGCTGATGCTTTGTTCAGGCATTATGGTAGCGACAGCTTTGCAGAAAAATTAATGCATGCGGCTCTTCAAAGATCTGGGGAGAGGCTTAAAGAAGAGCTCGCCGGGGTTGTGAATCAGAAAGACCAAACGGTTAGACTAATGTTTCTAATTGAGATTGGAATGAATTGCGCTGCACATCAAGGAATACTTGAGCACTATAAACCTTGAGCCCAACAGAAAGTCAAAAGGCTCTCCTATGCGACTTATCGCGGCGTAACAACGGCGTAATCTTCGACAAATCAGTGATAAATAGTTTTAACTTGTGACACAATGTTCTGTTAATAACTAACTGAAATTTAAACGGAATTAGTGGGTATTGGATAGGCTGAAGTAGGCGTTAAAGGCGCTTGAAAACCAGCAAGGGTTAACACCCTTCCAGGGTTCGAATCCCTGTCCCTCCGCCACATCCCTGTGCAACTCAAACCCACGCAACCAGAACAGCTCAGCATGATTTTCACAGTTGCCGTACATGGTGCCCCTTACGCCAGTTTTGCGAGCCACCACGCATTGGGTTTCTGCGAATCCCTGCTGTCCCAGGGGCATCAATTACATCGGGTGTTCTTTTACCATGAGGCTGTTCTGACAGGCCTGAATGCTCGGGTGGTACCTCAGGGTGAGGAGAACATCGTTCAACGCTGGCTTGATCTCAAGCAGGAACATACTGTTGAGTTAGCCATCTGCATAGCTAATGCTCTGAAGCGCGGAGTTATCAATGAATCCGAACAAGCCCGTTACAGCAAACCTGCTGCAACTCTGTTGTCTGAGTTTGAGCTGGTTGGCCTTGGTCAGCTGATTGAAGCGGTAGCTCAAAGTGATCGCTACGTAGAGTTTCCGGCATGAAAAAACTCATGTGTGTGATAAACCAGCCACCCTACGCAAACAGCCACGTGCTGGAACTGTTAGAAACAGCCATGGTTGCAGCAGTTTTCGATATGCAGGTGAGCCTGCTGTTCTGTGGCGAAGGCTTGTGGAATCTGTTGCAAAAGCAGAATGCTGATCCGCTTGGTCAGCGCACAGTTTCGAAGGTTTTATTGGCAATGCCGGACTATGATGTCAGTGCAATATATGTCTGCGCCGACACACTCCAGGACAAACAGATTGATACCGACGAATTTGTTCTGCCGGTTACTTTTTTGAACAAGGCAGCGCAAGCGGATCTCATGTCCGAGCAGGATGCGGTTATGGGCACCGGCACATGAGTTTGCATCTGGTCTTTTCGAATACGGGTTGGCAAAGCTGTCAGGGTCGGATAAAGCCGGACGATGGCATAGTGCTACTGGGGGACGGTGCCTACCTTGCCATGCAGCTAGATCAACATAATCACGTTTTTGTATTGCAGGACGATCTTGAAGTGCGGGGTCTAACAGAAAAATCACGCGTACCCGGCGTTTCTTATAAGCAGCTGGTAGAGCTGACAATACAGTACAATCCAATCGTCAGCTGGTCGTGATGAAGGTTGCATTAGATGACGACGGCTTCCTCGTGAATCTCAGTGATTGGGATCTCAACGTTGCGGCCTGGCTGGCTGAAAATGACGGGGTGAAGTTGCTTGAAGCTCATATTGAAGTTATCAAGCTGCTGCGCACCTATTATGCAAAAACTCAGGTGTCCCCTGCCATGCGTGTATTTGTGAAACTGGTGAGGACGCAGCTGGGTGCCGAATCGGGTAACAGTATTTATCTGATGCAGCTGTTTGGCGAGAGCCCGGCAAAAACTGCGGCAAAATGGGCTGGTTTACCGCGCCCGACCAACTGTCTTTAAATCTGTCTCAGCTTTTTCGTTTGGCAACGACATCACCAATGATGACCACGCTGGGTCCAGTGACTTCTGCCGCCGCAGCCATGTCTGCCAGCGTTGATACGGTTGCCACAATCACGCGCTGCTCTGGCCAGGTTGCATTTTCGATCAGGGCTGCAGGACGCTCTACCTCGCAGCCATGTTCGATGAGTTTGGCCAGAATTGTGGGTAACCCAACAAGCCCCATGTAAATCACCAGGGTCTGATCACGACGGCCCATTTCCGGCCAGTCCAGATTTACCACGTTTTCCACACGGTGACCGGTTACAAAGCGTACAGACTGAGACAGATTGCGGTAAGTCAGGGGTATGCCGGCGTAACTGGCAGCACCCAATGCAGCTGTGATGCCGGGCACCATGATGACCTCAAAACCCGCTTCGAGGACCTGTTCCATTTCCTCGCCACCACGGCCATAGATAAAAGGATCGCCACCTTTAAGCCGCACCACGTTTCTGCCGGCTCTGGCGTGACCGATAATTGCATCGTTGATGCTGAACTGCTGATTACCGCGATTGTCCGGACGGGTTGGCGGACTGCCTGGTTTGGGACCTTGTTTGCCGACAAATTCGAGTTCTGCATCCCGTCGTGCGTAGTCGAGGATGGCCGGATTTGCCAGTTTGTCATAGAGAATGACGTCAGCACTCTGGATCAGACGCAGGGCTTTCAAAGTAATCAATTCCGGATCACCAGGTCCGGCACCAATCAGCGCGACGCTGGCTTGGGGGACGCCGCCGGTCTCCGTGGATGTGGTCGCGGTGAGCATTGCTTCCGCCTTTGTTTTAGCATCCCCCAGATTGCCCTGCATGGCTGATTCAGCCGCTGCGGAACGAAACAGGGTTTCCCAGAAAGCTTTGCGGGCGTCGACGGAGGGTAGCTCAATCTTTACGCGATCTCGAAGGCTACGCGCCAGGTCTGCCAGTTTACCCAAGTTTGGTGATAGCTGGGCTTCTATCCAACCGCGTACAACCCGCGCCAGCGTGGGTGCATTACCCATGCTGGTAATGGCGATCAGTATCGGGCTGCGGTCCACAATTGCCGGGAAAATAAAGGTGCACAGGTCCGGCTGATCGACGCAGTTGACCAATACTCCGGCTTTAATCGCAGCGTCATAGACAAATCGGTTCACGTCGCGATTATTTGTGGCTGAAATAATCAGACGCAGGTCTGGCGTCACCTGGCCCGGATCGAATACCGCGGTGGTAACTTTCAGCTTTCCGGCGTTGGCAAGTGCTTTTATCGCTGGCGAAACATCCGGAGAAATGACCTCGATGTCTGCCTCTGCGCGCAGCAACCAGCGTATTTTTCTTACCGCAGTAGTACCCGCGCCGATAACCAGACAGCGAGCGCCAGCCAGGTTGTGATAAAGCGGTAGAAAAAACATCTGCGAATTATCTACAGCTCAATATGACTTGAACCACCCATGTAGGGTTTAAGGCAGTCGGGTACGGCAACTTTACCGTCACCATCCTGGTAGTTCTCAAGTACGGCGATCATAGTTCGCCCAACCGCCAGGCCGGATCCGTTCAGTGTGTGCAACAGAGCAGGTTTGTTGGTTTGTGGGTCGCGGTATCTGGCCTGCATACGGCGAGCCTGAAAGTCTGCAAAATGACTGCAGGAAGATACTTCACGATACTGGTCCTGACCGGGTAGCCAGACTTCCAGATCTATTGTTTTTGTGGCTGAAAAACCGAGGTCGCCGCCGCACAGCACGACGCTGCGAAACGGTAGTTCCAGTGCTTTCAGAATGTTTTCCGCATGATCGGTTAGCTCTTCAAATGCCTGCCAGGACTGCTCTGGTTGAACCAGCTGGACCATTTCAACTTTCTCGAACTGGTGTTGGCGAATCATGCCGCGGGTATCGCGGCCATGAGCACCGGCTTCACTTCTGAAACAGGGAGAATGACAGACATGTTTGATTGGCAGTTCGTCAGCAGCAACGATGCTGTCGCGATAAATATTGGTTACCGGCACTTCAGCGGTGGGGATCAGATAAGTTTCAGTCTCCCCAGCGATACGAAACTGATCATCGGCAAACTTTGGCAGCTGTCCCGTACCATATAGACTGTCTGCATTAACAATGTACGGCACGTACACTTCCTGATAACCATGCTTGTGGACGTGTGTATCCAGCATGAATTGCGTCAATGCACGTTGCAGGCGCGCAAGTGAGCCATGTAGAACCACATAACGGGATCCGGAAATTTTCGCCGCTGCTTCAAAGTCCATACTGCCACCTTCAGTCAGCTCAACATGGTCTCTGGGTGTGAAATTAAATGCGGGCAGATTACCCCAACGACGAATTTCCTGATTGTCATCTTCGGTGCTGCCCTCAGGGACGGACTTATCCGGGGTGTTGGGTATCGCCTGCAGATAACCCTGCAATTCGTCCTGCAGCATATTGAAGCGTTCTTTGGCCTGATCAAGGCGCTCGCCCAGGTCGCCGACTTCAGCAACCAAAGGCGCAATATCCTCTCCCTTGGCTTTTGCCTGGCCAATGGCTTTTGATTTCTGATTGCGTTCATTCTGCAGGTGTTCGGTTTCTTGTTGCAGTACCCGACGTAGATTCTCCAGTTCGAGAAAGCGATCTACATCGAGGGTGAAACCTTTCACGGCTAACAGTTTTGCGCAGGCCTGCGGGTCAGCGCGAAGTATTTTTATATCCAACATAACTAGTTCCTAAGGCAGCAACGCCTGCCCCGCTTTTTCTCCAAAATAGACGGCGATCAGGCACACCAATACGGAGGCCAGGACGTAGCCACCAGCAACGATGGATCTGTTGCTGTTGAGCAGATTGAGGGTTTCCAGCGAGAAAGCCGAAAAGGTTGTAAAACCGCCTAACATGCCAACCACGATCAGCAATCTGCCCCAGTTCGCAAACCACTCAGTGTGTCCATAACCACCCCACACCAGGCCAATGGCAAATGAGCCGGCGATGTTAATGCTAAGTGTGGCCCAAGGAAACAGGTGATGTGTGCCGATTAGTGCGGCGATGGAAAAACGCAGGACGGCTCCCAGCGCACCGCCGGCGGCAACGGTCAGCAAGGCCAGCGCATTCATGAGTTTTTATTGCCCTTTTCAGAGCTCCGACGCCTGCTTTGTGAGGCGTTCTGGTTCAACTGACGAAGCCGGGTCAGACGTTGGTTTATCTTCTGCTCTAAACCCTCTCCTGTAGGCAGGTAAAACCGTTGCGGGTCCATCTCTTCTGGAAAATAGTCTTCACCCGGCGCGAATGCACCTGCATCGGTATTTTCACCATGCGCATGGCGGTATCCGGATCCGAACCCTAATCCGCGCATGAGCTGAGTCGGCGCGTTGCGCAGGTGCATGGGCACTGCATGCGAGGGTGAGTTGCGCACCGTGTCCATTGCCTGATTGAAAGCGCTGTAGACAGCATCACTCTTGGGTACGCTGGCCAGATACAAAACCGCCTGAGCAAGTGCCAGGTCACCTTCAGGACTGCCTAGACGCTCATAGGTAGTCACTGCTGCGAGGGTGAGTTCCAAAGCCCGCGGATCCGCGTTGCCGACGTCTTCGCTGGCCATACGCAACAGGCGGCGACCAAGATATCTCGGGTCTGCACCACCATCCAGCATACGGCAGAACCAATACAGCGCAGCGTCGGGATCACTGCCGCGTAACGATTTGTGCAGAGCAGATATCTGCTCATAAAAAATATCGCCGCCTTTGTCGAAACGCCGCACCTGATCACCCAGCGCGGTCGCAATATGCTCAGAGTGGATAACGTCCGCTGCCAGCTGCGCAGCAATGTCGAGCACGTTAAGCATGCGTCGTGCATCTCCGTCAGCCGCCTGAACCAGCTGCTGCTGTGCGGCTGCATCGAGTTGAACCTGTAAAGCCGCAGCCCCGCGCTGGCAGAGGATGGCCAGATCAGCCGCTTCCAGGGGTTTTAAAACGTAAACCCGGGCGCGGGATAACAAAGCCGGGTTGACCTCAAACGAGGGGTTTTCAGTAGTGGCGCCGATGAAAGTGATGGTGCCTCGTTCAACGTGAGGCAGAAAAGCATCCTGTTGTGCTTTATTGAAGCGATGCACTTCGTCCACAAACAGAATAGTTGATTGTCCCTGTGCGGCATATTGCTGGGCTGTGGCAACGGCCTCGCGAACTTCTTTAACACCCGCAAGAACTGCAGAGATAGATATGAAACGTGCAGCAGCACCTCTGGCTAACAATTGTGCCAGGGTAGTTTTGCCAGTGCCTGGCGGCCCCCACAATATCATTGAGTGGACGTGCTGCCGGCGGGCAAGTTCGCCCAGAGCGCGATTTTTTCCCAGCAGGTGTTGCTGACCGACAAAGTCGGCCAGAATGGTCGGGCGCAGCCGCTCAGCCAGTGGGGGTTCACCCTGGGCAGTCTGGCCTGTAGTTAACCCCAGCGTGGTTTGCTGTGCCTCATCCTCGTACAAAATCGGTACCCGGCGGATAATCCAGTTCGAAAACGCTGGATTGTATCACCTGCTGGGCTTGATATTGTTCGAACCGAATGAACGTCTGCTGGCCTGCGTGGTCAGCGATGTTGATCCCGCTGAGGGATTCTCCACTGAACTGCAGCTCGAGGGTTTTGAATAACGCATCACTGGCAGTGGGTCGCAATACAAAGTGTGTACCACCGGCGTCAAGCGCGCCCCTGCTCACGGTAAAATGATCCGTTAGCACCGCCGCACCGGAAGACAGCAGCGCCAGGGGTGCCTGCTGCAGGTCGCCTTGGATATTGCGTTGTGTGACCTGTTCCAGATCCGGATCGTAGATTTCGATGTCATCACCATCCGCAATGATGATCTGTGGCAGCGGCGTTTCAACTTCCCAGCGGAAGCGGGGTTTGGCCAGGTACAGCACACCGCGGGTTTCCTCAACAACAAAACCCTGAGCGTTGGTTACCTGCTGCACAAAGTGCGCAATAACGCCGTCGAGTTTCTCAAGACGGGCCTGCAGCTGTTGTGCAGGCTGCATGGCGTTGATCTGTGCCTCTGCTGCACTGACTCCGGTGGACCAGAGCAGCAGGCTAATCGCGATTAGGTACAAGTATTTCACGGCTACCATTGGAACTCATTGAGGAGACAACACCGGCTGCTTCCATGGCCTCGATCAGGCGAGCAGCGCGGTTGTAACCGATGCGCAGTTTACGCTGCACGGAAGAGATGGATGCACGTCGTGATTCCAGCACAAACTGCACCGCTTCATCATATAGCTCATCATCCTGCTCAGTATCCCCGTTGGCGGAATCCAGCTGTACAAACGGTTCACCTTCCATCTCACCGCTGAGAATGTCTTCGAGATAATCTGGTGAACCCCGTTGTTTCCAGTCTTCGACCACGCGATGGACTTCATCATCGGATACAAAGGCGCCGTGCACACGCTGCGGTAGCGCGGTGCCTGGTGGCAGATACAACATGTCGCCATGGCCAAGCAGCTGTTCTGCGCCACCCTGGTCGAGAATGGTGCGGGAATCAATTTTTGAAGACACCTGAAAACCCATCCGGGTTGGGATGTTGGCTTTGATCAGACCGGTAATCACATCCACTGAGGGTCGCTGGGTTGCCAGCACCAGATGGATGCCCGCCGCGCGCGCTTTCTGCGCAATACGCGCGATCAGCTGCTCCACCTTTTTACCCACAATCATCATCATGTCGGCAAACTCATCGATGATCACCACAATCGCAGGTAGGGTTGTCAGATCCGGTGCTTCTTCGAGTTCATCGGTCCACAACGGGTCTTTTATCGGTTCACCCCGGTTGATCGCGTCGCGCACCTGGCGGTTGAACCCAGCAAGGTTGCGCACGCCTAACGCGGCCATCAGGCGATAGCGACGCTCCATTTCGGCAACACACCAGTTCAAGGCATGGGCGGCTTCGCGCATGTCTGTGACTACTGGCGCGAGGAGGTGGGGGATGCCTTCGTAAACCGACAGCTCGAGCATCTTCGGGTCGACCATGATCAGTCGAACCTGCTCAGGTGTGGACTTATACAGAATGCTCAAAATCATCGCGTTAACGCCGACAGACTTACCCGAGCCGGTTGTACCGGCCACCAGCAGGTGAGGCATTTTTGCAATATCGGCAACCACCGACGCACCAGCGATATCTTTGCCTAATGCCAGCGTCAGAGGTGACGGCGCGTCAGCAAAAACTGACGACGTAAGGACCTCTTTCAGACGAACCATCTCGCGGTGCTCGTTGGGAATTTCAATGCCGACCACTGATTTACCGGGAATCACTTCAACGATACGCACGCTGATCACGGCAAGTGAGCGGGCCAGGTCTTTTGCCAGCGCTGAGATTTTCTGAACTTTGACGCCGGCTGCAGGTTGCAGCTCGAACCGAGTGATGACGGGGCCAGGCAGAACCGAAACCACCTCTGCTTCGACGCCGAAGTCGGCCAGCTTGAGCTCCAGTTGTTTTGACATCGCCTCAAGCGATGCAGATGAATATCCCAGACCGGTATCAGGCTCTTTTTCATCAAGCAGTTCCAGGTCAGGTAACTCACCGGGTGTTTTGGTATCGAACAGACGTTTCTGCTGGCCGCGACCTTTGGCCGCTTTTTCCTGCACCTTGGGAACAATTTTGAGCTTTGCCGCGTTGGACTGCTGCGCCTTAACCAGATCTTTATCGAGGGAAACTTTGCGTTCCTGCACCAGCTGTTTGGTCTGCAGTGACTGGCGTTTGTGTTCTTCGCGACGCTGCTTGTAGGCATCGTAGTGTTTGTCGTAAAAAACGACGATTGCATTGCTGGCCTGATAAAGGCGTCGGCCGGTTATCTCAGCAACGTTCAGCCAGGAAAACCCCGCCGCCGCCTGCATGCCGATCAGAGCACCCGCGGCACTCAGCAAGGTCAGCCCTACCCAACCGAAAATAGCCAAGCCGCCACTCACCAGCCATTGACCAAACACACCACCAGGACCTTCGGGCAGAGGTTGCTCCGGCGCTGTATGTAATGCCAGGAGAACGCATCCACAAATCATAACCAATAACCAGCCGCTGGCGCGGATGCCCAGCGCCAGCCAGTGCAGCGGCTGGTGTCGAGCTGTGATCAGACGGATGCCTACAAAGGTGAGCGCTAAGGGGATGGTGTATGCCAACCAGCCGAACAGATAGAGCACCAGATCGGCAAAATAAGCACCGCTGATACCGACCAGATTGTTGATTTCGCCGCTCTGCCCGCTATAGCTGAAGGCTGGATCGGTGGGTGAATAGGAGCCGATTGCCAGCAGCAGAAATAAAGTTACTGCGCCAACCCCAACCAGGCTGATTTCCCGCACTGGAATGATACGCAGGGGTACAGAGGTAGCCACGTAGATTGTCCTTGATCTCAATTCAGGGCGAAGTGTAGCCAGACCCGGCCAGCCATACAAACTTTGTGAAATATTTTTTTCATCAAAATCAAACTGTTAATCCCTCTTCTTAAAAGATAACAAGCTAATCTTTTTGTGTTCGTTTGCGTACAATAGCGGCTTCTTCCTGAACAAGAGCAGAACGACTCAATATGCGTGCAGACAAAGCCAAAGTAGTTGATGAGGTATGGGACGATGCCCGTATCGAGAGTTTCCTGGGCAAAGGTCCAATGGGCGCTGAAGAAGCAGAGTTCAGCGTGCTGCTGCATGCTTATCGCAGCATGCGCGTCGCAGATTTCGACCGCTTTCTGCAGAAATTCAAAGCACAGGGGCGCGACGTCCATGCGAAGGGCCGAGACGGTCGGGCTCTGGTCGACGTGATAGCGAGCCACGCTAAATCAGCGGAGTTTGTGCAACTGCTGCAGAGCTGAGGCTCGACAGTGAGCGCCATTCCCCTTCTGCCACCCTCACCTGTCGCTTTTCCGAACCCGCGTTATGCGCTCGCAGAGCCTGACGGTCTGGTTGCTGCCGGCGGCGGGCTCAGCGTGCAATGGCTACTGTGTGCCTATAGTCAGGGCATTTTTCCCTGGTTTGATTCAGATGAAGAGCACGTACTGTGGTGGAGCCCGGCGCAGCGGGCAGTTCTTAAACCGGGGCAGATGCGTATTACACGCAGCTTGTCTAAACGCATCCGCAACAGCGGCTTTGTGGTTACCTTTGATCAGAATTTTTCAGCGGTTGTGACCGGCTGCAGTGGCCCGAGAGGCGATCAGCACGGCACCTGGATCACGCCTAAAATGATGGCTGCTTATAGCGACCTGCATCATGCTGGATTTGCGCATTCCGTTGAAGTCTGGCTGCAGGACGAGCTGGTTGGTGGCTTATACGGGGTTTCACTGGGCAAGCTGTTCTTTGGCGAGTCGATGTTTGCACGTGCTAAAGATGCTTCGAAAGTTGCATTTTTTGTGTTGCAGGACACCCTTGCCGGGTGGGCATTCGACTTGATCGATTGTCAGATTATGAACCCACACCTTGAGAGCCTTGGCGTACACGGCATGCCTCGTGATGAATTCCTGGATATTCTGGCAGACAATGAACAATACCCTACACGACAGGGTCCCTGGCAGCGCGACAAGCAGGCTGCTAATCTAAGTTAAGTGCAGTGCGAGCAGTTTGGTATGCAGGATTCCAATTCCGATCAGGTGCAGTTTTTCCTAACACCAAAACATCCCTGTTCGTACCTGAACCGGAACAACGCTCAGACGCTGTTTTTCGACCCTCGCGAGGTGATCTCGCCGAACATCTATCAGAACCTGACAGACCAGGGTTTTCGCCGCAGTGGCAGTCACCTGTACCGACCGCATTGTGGCAGCTGTCAGGCCTGCGTACCAACCCGCGTTCCGGTTGATCAGTTCACACCAAAGCGCTCGCAGAAAAGAGTGCTGAAGAAAAACAGCGACCTGCATGTGCGGCTTGAAACAGCCACTTTCAGTAAACGTCACTACCATCTTTATGAACGCTATATCAGTTTGCGACATACAGATGGGGATATGTACCCCGCCAGTGAAGATCAATACCGCTCCTTTCTTCTGAGCCCCTGGAGTAACAGCCTTTTTGTCTGCCTGTACGATGGTGAGCGACTCTTGAGCGTAGCGGTAACAGATGAACAGCCGCGGGGGCTATCTGCAATTTATACGTTTTTCGAACCCAGCGAAGATGCGCGAAGTCTCGGCGTGTTGAGTATCCTGAAACAGATAGAGCTGTGCCGGGAGCTTGGCCTGCCCTACCTGTACCTGGGTTACTGGATCAAAGACTGCAACAAAATGAACTACAAAACCCAGTACCGACCAACAGAACTGTTTGTTAACGATCGCTGGGTTTTGATGACTTGAACTAGGGGTGTTGTCGCAGGAGTATCCGTCCGGATACTCGACCGGAAATCCTTCGGATTTCCACACTTTGCCTTTATCCCCGCATTGGGGCAGAATGCGCGCCTTCAAAAACGAGAAGGCCTGTAGCACTACATGTCAAAAGAAGAACAGATTGAGATGGACGGCACCGTCGTTGACACCCTACCGAACACGATGTTCAGGGTAGAGTTAGACAATGGCCATGTGGTGACGGCTCATATCTCCGGAAAAATGCGAAAGAACTACATTCGTATCCTTACTGGAGACAAGGTGAAGGTGGAACTGACCCCTTACGACCTGAGCAAGGGGCGTATCACTTTCCGTATGTAGGCCCGGTTGACGGCCTACGCTTTTTTACCAGCGAGAGCGGCAGGCCGCTCTGTACTCAAGCCTCTACCGGACTGAGTATATCCAGCGCGATGTCACCATCTTCCACGGTGATTCTTACCGTTCCCCCACCCTTCGACAGATCACCAAACAGTAAATCTTCTGCCAGCTTGCGTTTGATTTTGTCCTGAATAAGGCGCTGCATCGGGCGAGCACCCATTTTCTCGTCGTAGCCTTCCCGCGCCAGCCATTCCAGGGCTTCATCTTCAACTTCCAGGGTAACGCGTTTATCGTCCAGCTGAGCCTGCAGTTCCGTTAAGAACTTGTCTGCCACGGTTTTGACAACCTCCAGCGGCAGTGAGCCGAACTGCACGATAGCATCCAGACGGTTGCGGAATTCAGGCGTGAACATGCGTTTGATCACTTCCATGCCGTCGGTGGTGTTGTCCTGCTCAACAAAGCCAATAGACGATCGATCCATTTCCTGGGCGCCGGCGTTGGTAGTCATAACCAGAACCACGTTCCGAAAATCAGCTTTACGACCATTGTTGTCGGTCAGCGTGCCGTGGTCCATCACCTGCAGTAACAGGTTGAAGACTTCCGGGTGCGCTTTTTCAATTTCATCCAGGAGTACCACGCTGTGCGGGTGCTTGGTGACAGCTTCAGTCAGCAGACCACCCTGGTCGAACCCAACATACCCAGGTGGTGCACCAATCAGGCGGGAGACCGTATGCCGCTCCATGTATTCAGACATGTCATAGCGCAGTAACTCAACACCCATGATGTTGGCGAGCTGCCGTGAGACTTCCGTTTTACCCACACCGGTAGGACCGGCAAACAGGAAACACCCCGTTGGCTTGTCACCGGCTTTCAAACCGGCGCGGGACATTTTGATCGCAGTTGCCAGCTGATCAATTGCCTCATCCTGACCGAACACAACCATTTTCAATTTCTCGTCGAGGTCTTTCAGCGCCTGCTTGTCTGAGGTCGTGACCTGAGCTGATGGTATACGAGCAATTTTTGCAACAACCTGTTCGACGTCAGTAGCGCCAATACTCTTCTTGCGTCTGCTTGGTGGCAGCAGCTGCTGGGCAGCCCCTGCTTCATCAATGACGTCGATGGCTTTGTCAGGCATGAACCGATCATTGATATATTTCGCAGCCAGCTCGCTTGCCGTGCGCAGGGCTTTGTCGGTAAAGCGAATGCTGTAGTGGTCTTCAAATCGCGACTTCAGTCCCTTCAAAATGCGATACGTGTCTTCGACGTCGGGTTCGTTCACGTCGATTTTCTGAAAGCGTCGTGACAGGGCCCGATCTTTATCGAAGATGCCACGATATTCCTGATACGTTGTTGAACCCATACATTTGATCTGGCCGGAGGTGAGCAACGGTTTCAGCAGATTGGATGCATCCATCACACCACCCGAAGCCGCGCCCGCGCCGATAATCGTGTGGATCTCGTCAATGAAAAGGATAGAGCCCTCTTCTTTTTTCAGCTCAGCCAGGACCGCTTTGAAGCGTTTTTCGAAATCGCCTCGATATTTGGTACCTGCCAGCAGTGCGCCAAGGTCAAGCGAATAAATCTGCGCTTCTGCAACAACCTCTGGAACGTCACCATCAACAATGCGCTTTGCCAGACCTTCAGCAATGGCAGTTTTGCCGACGCCGGACTCCCCCACCAGAAGCGGATTATTTTTGCGTCGCCGACACAGAACCTGGATAACACGCTCCAGCTCGTCATTGCGCCCTACCAGAGGGTCGATACGTCCCGCCTTCGCCTCTTCATTCAAGTGGGTGGCAAACGAGGCCAGTGCGCTTTGACCGCTGCCCTCTGCGCCGCCTTCTTCTTCACCGGCAGACATGTCTTCACCGCCGCCCTCTTCACCCGGCACTTTGCTGATACCGTGAGAGATATAGTTCACCACGTCGATACGCGCGATATTCTGCTGTTTCAGGAAATAGACCGCCTGACTTTCCTGTTCGCTGAAGATAGCGACCAGCACATTTGCGCCAGTGACTTCTTTGCGTCCGGAACTCTGTACGTGGAACACCGCCCGCTGCAGAACCCTCTGAAAGCCTAAAGTCGGCTGAGTTTCGCGGTCGTTATCCCCCGCAGGAATCAGCGGCGTGGTTGAATCGATGTACTGGTCCAGGTCGGTTCGCAGTTTGTCGAGATCTGCACCGATTTTTCGCAGGACATCAATGGCAATATCGTTGTCCAGCAATGCCAGCAGCAGGTGTTCGACGGTCATGAACTCATGACGTTTACTTTTTGCGACACGAAAGGCTTCGTTCAGCGTCGTTTCTAAATCTTTGCTTAACATGGAACTCGCTTTTGGTTGTTGCCTAGTCGGTCATCTCGACTGTGGATATTAAAGGGTGATTGTTTTCCTGAGCATATAGATTGACGTGCTCGGATTTAGTTTCAGCGATATCGCGCGGAAATATACCCACGGTGGCTGCGCCTTCGGTGTGCACAGTCAACATGATTTGGGTCGCCTTTTCTCTGTTCATCGCAAAAAACTGCTCCAGAATGTGAACCACAAACTCCATCGGTGTGTAGTCGTCGTTGTGTAACAGGACCTTGTACATTGGCGGTCGTTTCAGTTCGGGTTTGGCGGTAACGGTAGCCAGACCCTGGTCGCGATCCTGATCTGTACCGTCGCCACCTTCGTCGTCACTTGAGGACATCTGTTCTCTGCCCAGGTACCAGCGGTGCAAGTTCCGCCCGTGCCCGGGACCGTGATTTCGCACTGTCATATTAAGGTTAGTCCATCCTTACGCTTTATCGTTCTTTCTATTTTAGAAATTCTTTCCAATATATAGAAATTCGGTTTTCTACCCGAGAATCATAACCGTTCTTTATCCAGGGTGTCTTTCGCTTTGAACCGATGTTCCGACAAGAGCTTAAATGGGGTGAAATCGGCTTAATTCAAGTGTGTGTTGGCCCTTTCAGCGATGCATGCGCCTACCGTAAACACCTTGACTCTATTGATGTTTTTGACCAAAGTCCCGTTTGAGGGGGGGGTCGGTAGAAATTTTGCCGACACTCAAGTCAGGGTCAGAACCGTTTGATGAACAAAATCGAGAGTGGGTGAAGCCACTGTTCGACAGGCAACTGAGCAATTCAGGCTTGGCGGGTTCTGACGCAGTAACTGCTTGGGAGGGCAGTCTTCATGGCAATAGGTAAGGTAAAGTGGTTCAACAACGCCAAGGGGTACGGATTTGTATTACCCGACAGTGGTGGCGAAGATCTTTTCATACACTACTCTGCGATACAGATGGACGGTTATAAAACGCTGAAAGCTGGCCAGGAAATTCAGTTTGACGTTGTTGAAGGTCCCAAAGGGCTGCACGCTGTAAACATCCAGGATGTTGAAGGTGAAGCCTCGGCAAATGGTGAGTTGGGTGGTGTATCGGTGGATTTTGACCTCGATGATGACAACTCTGAAGAGTTATCAAATGGCGCTGCCGCTGCAAGTGCACAGGATGCCTCTTCTGGTTAGAAACCCGTCAGGTTGTGGGTTTGTCTGCCTTCTGGACCAGCAAATGAACCCATGGACTGTGTTCAGCGGTCGTTGTGCCACTGCGAGGCGCGTTGGTGGTCTGTTTCGGCAGATTCAACCCAGTGAGTGCCCTCTTCTGTCTGTTCACGTTTCCAGAAAACCGCATTGGTTTTCAGATAATCCATAACAAACTCAGCTGCTGCAAAAGCCGTGTCGCGATGGGCTGACGCCACGGCCACAAATACAATCTGTTCACTGGGTGCAAGCGTGCCGACACGATGCAGTACGCAGACATTCAGCAGATCCCACCGACTCTGCGCCTCATCCACGATTTTGTGGATACTGCGTTCGGTCATTCCCGGGTAATGCTCAAGGGTTAAGGTGGCTACCGCTGTGCTATCGCCGGTGATCAGATTCTGCTCCCTGACCAGACCTGTAAATGTCACCAGGGCGCCGATTTGCGCTCCATGCTGACGACGCATCGCCTGCACCAGTTCTGCGGCATCAAAGTCGCCTGTTTGAATGATCACGGATCGCTGCATGTTCAACCCCCGGTAACTGGTGGCAAAAACGCCACTTCGTCACCTTGTTCAAGGGCGACTTCGTGTTCGACGAGGTCCTGATTGACAGCGATACGTATGTTATCTGCCTGTAGCGCCAGCCGTGCCTCGCTGCCCAGCTGAGTTTCAATCTGCGCAAAAAGCTCGGCCAGATTGTTGGCGCTGAGGTAGATCTCGGCGGTGCCTATCTGTTCCCGCAGCGAGGCGAAAAAAAGTACTTTGATCTGGCTCATGTGGGCTTCACATCATCGCGGTGCCAGTCTCCGCTTTTGCCACCCTGCTTTTCCAGCACGCACAGGCCCGAAATCACCATGGTTTTATCGATCGCTTTACACATGTCATAAACGGTCAAAGCGGCAATGCTCGCAGCGGTCAGCGCCTCCATCTCTACGCCTGTTTTACCTTCAACCCGGCATTGTGCTTCAACCTGCAATTGGGTGTCGCTGAGCCGGACAAAGTCTATCTGCACTTTGTTCAACGGCAGCGGGTGACACAGCGGGATTAAATCTGCACAGCGCTTTGCGCCCTGAATTCCGGCGACCCGGGCAACGGCCAGCACTTCGCCCTTTTTTAGGGCGTCGGACTCTATAGCGTGAAGCGTTTCCGACTGCATATGTATGACAGCGGTTGCAACCGCCCTCCGGGTAGTCACCAACTTGTCGGAAATATCCACCATGTTGGCTTCGCCCGCAGCGTTTACATGGCTGAATGAAGGGTCTGTCATGCTTGATATGCCTGATACTGATCGTGTGTATTATGCCTGAAGTCTGCTGAGACTCTCCATGAATACGGATGATGGTTCCCAGGACTGTTGCCACTTATGCATTGAGATTCTGCCAGGGATCCACAAGATGTTAGAATGTTGGCCGCTTTTTTCCCGCTGACGTTATGAACACACCTTGCATCGACGACAAACAGATACCCTCGAAAAACCAGCGCGTCATTCTCGGTATGTCTGGTGGTGTTGACTCCTCTGTTGCCGCTCATCTGTTACTGCAGGAGGGTTATCGGGTGGAAGGTCTGTTCATGAAAAACTGGGATGAAGACGACGGCACCGAATATTGCACTGCGCTGGAGGACCTGGCGGACGCACAAAAGGTCTGCGACACCTTGAACATACCCCTGCATACCGCGAACTTTGCCGCCGAGTACTGGGATAACGTATTTGAGGATTTTCTGCAGGATTACAAAGCGCTGCGAACGCCGAACCCGGATGTGTTGTGTAATCGAGAAATCAAATTCAAACAGTTTGTGAATTACGCAGAGCGTTTAGGTGGCGACTGGATTGCAACGGGGCATTACGCGCGTGGCACCTATGACAACGGTCAATTTTCTCTGCGTAAAGGTGTGGATGAGAGCAAGGATCAGAGCTACTTCTTACAGGCGGTGCCTTCAGCCCAGTTGCGAAAGTGTCTCTTTCCGCTGGGTAGCTGGCAGAAGCAGGATATCCGTGCAATGGCTGCTCAGCTTGGCCTGCACAATCATGCCCGCAAGGACAGCACCGGCATCTGTTTTATTGGCGAGCGGCGCTTTGCTGATTTCCTGAAACGATATATTGAGGACGACGCCGGCCCGATGGTTGACGAGAACCGTCGTGTTATAGGCGAACATAGAGGTTTACATCAATATACCCTTGGCCAGCGTCAGGGATTGAACATTGGTGGGGTTAAAGGACGCTCTGAGGCGCCCTGGTATGCAGCCGGCAAACGACCGGCCAGCAACACGCTGGTGGTTACCCAGGATCCCGGGGTTCTGCAGGGGCAATGGTTGCGCGCCGGGGAAGTTAACTGGCTGACTGCAGTGAGCTACCCATTAAATTGCCACGCCAAGATCCGCTATCGCCAGGCAGACCAGGCCTGCACTGTCTTTGCAGCCGCGGATGGTGAATTGCTGGTAAAATTTGCTGAGCCGCAGCGTGCCATAACGCCAGGCCAGTTTGTCGCATTTTATGATGACGATATCATGCTTGGCGGCGCGCGCATTAATACCTGTGATGTCAGTGAAAAACTTAAGTAGAGCCGTATATGTCAATTGACCCCCTCCTCGCCGTCAGCGCTACAGATGGCCGTTACCGCAGCAAAGTAGAGCCGTTGGCAAAGTTGACCAGTGAATACGGCCTGATGCGTTTTCGCGTGGAAGTAGAATGTCGATGGTTTTTGTTTCTCAGCCAGCATGAGGATATTCCGGAGTTGCCCGGTCTAAGCGCTGCTGATGAAAAGTCCGTCATAGACATTATCGAGAACTTTGATCTGCAGGCGGCGCAGGCGATCAAGGACCTTGAAGCCACAACTAACCACGACGTTAAGGCGGTAGAGTATTATGTGAAATCCCAGCTCAGCGAGAATGCTGCGCTTGCACCCCACCTGGAATGGATTCATTTTGGTTGCACATCTGAGGATATCAATAACGTGGCCTATGCTCTGATGGTAAAGCAGGCCCGAGAGCAGGTGTTGCTGCCGCAGATGATGAAGCTTGTGCAAACCCTGGATGGCCTTGCCTTTGATCATGCTGAACTGGGCATGCTGTCGCGTACACACGGTCAGAGTGCTTCACCCACAACATTGGGTAAAGAGTTCAAAAACGTCGCCGTGCGTCTGTTAAGACAGACGCAGCAATGTGAGAAGACAAATATTCTTGCAAAGTTCAACGGCGCGGTGGGTAACTTTAACGCTCACGTCAGTGCTTATCCCCAATGTGACTGGATGCAGCTCTCGGCGGGGTTTATTGAGAGCCTGGGGTTAACCAACAATCCCTGGACAACACAGATTGAACCTCACGATTATCTGGCGGAACTGTTCCACACCATGACTCAATTTAATCAGGTGTTGCTCGATTTCAATCGTGACATGTGGAGCTATATCGCTATCGAGTACTTTACTCAGCAGAAAGTTGAAGGCGAAACTGGATCCTCGACAATGCCGCACAAGATAAACCCTATCGATTTTGAAAACTCTGAAGGTAATCTCGGCCTTGCTAACGCGCTGCTTGAACACATGGCTAACAAATTGCCTGTATCCCGTTGGCAGAGAGATCTGTCTGACTCAACGGTATTACGCAATATCGGTTCGGCGTTTGCGCACTGCCTGATTGCTTATCAGGCGACGCTCAAAGGGCTGTCGCGTCTGCAGGTGAACAGCATGGTGATTTCCCGGGACCTGGCAGACAGCTGGGAGGTGTTGGCGGAGCCGGTACAAACCGTGATGCGTAAGTATGCCTTAAGCGAACCCTATGAGCAGCTAAAAGCAGCAACCCGAGGCCAGCAGATAGATGCAGCCGTTTATCAGCAGTTAATTGATACGTTGGAGTTGCCAAGCGAGGCACGTGAGGAGTTGCGCGCCCTGACCCCAGCTGCTTATCTGGGTTTAGCTGCAAAACTCGCTCGACAACCTCTGCCAAACTGACAGGTAATTTGTATGGCGCTTGATGTGCACGTCATTATCGCTCCCTGGGATCAACACAAGCAGGTGCTGAGATCGATTCGTGAGGCGGTGTTTATTGTTGAACAGGAAGTCCCGCGGGAGCTGGAGTGGGATGACGAAGACGAAACGGCAACGCATTTCCTGGCAGTGAACACCCTGGGTCAGTTTATCGGTTGTGCGCGACTGCTTGAAACTGGTCAGATCGGTCGGATGGCTGTGCTTGAGTCTTATCGCGGCAAAGGCATTGGCAAGGTGTTGCTGGAAGCGGCGGTTGCCGCGGGTAAAGAAGCGGGTTTTGAGCGTCTGTTTCTGCATGCGCAGACTTATGCGGAAGCCTTTTATCGTCAAGGTGGATTCCTGCCCTACGGTGAGAAGTTTACTGAAGCTGACATCGAACATATTGCAATGGAAATGAAGTTGCCGCTCGCGTTCCAGCCGCCAGAAGGTCTGCCCGCGAAGGAATCTACCCCTAAACCAGATCGTTCAAGCGCGGAACCACTACGTTCCGCCAGTCAGGCAGACTTCTTTGAGGGATACAGTGACAGCCTGGAAGCTTTAAGTCGGATAATCGAAAGCGCGCGACGTCGTCTGCTGATACTGAGCCCTTATCTGGATCACGAGTTGTTTGATCAGGAACACATCGCCCAGGCGGTTTCCGCGCTCGCGCGCAGTGCACCCCGTGTAGAAATTGAAATTCTCATCTACAACAGCCAGCTGATAGTTGAGCGCGGCCACAGGTTGTTGGAACTTGCGCGTCGGTTGGATCAGAAAATAACCATTCGGTTACTGGCGGAAACGCCAACAGCGGCCTCGTCGAGTTTTGTCTGTGCCGACCTGGATGCGTACTGGCTGTTACCGAGCTTTGAAAAACATCAGGGCATTGCCGATCTCAACAACCCGGTGACTACCAGGCGTCTCAGCGAAACTTTTGCAGAAGCCTGGCGTAAAAGCAGAGAAGACCCGGATTTGCGCCTGTTGCGAATTTAGCCGCTTTTATCAGCTGCTCTGTTGCTCAAGCAGGAAAGCTTTAAGCTCATCGTACGTTTCCGCCTTTTTATACTGGGGAAACTGATCACAAATGTTTTGCGGTGCCTGAAAGAAAAAGCCGTGGTCAGCTTCCTCCAGCATGGTGACATCATTAAACGAATCACCCGCGGCAAACACCTTGTACTGCAGTGATTTAAAGGCTTTTACGGAACAGCGCTTCGGGTCGGGTTGACGGATCTGATAATTTTGAATTCGGTCGTCAACAACATGCAGTTTATGGCAGAGCAGCAAAGGCTGATTCAGTTTTGCCATCAGAGGGCCAGCAAACTCGTAAAACGTATCTGAGATGATGGCAACCTGAAAGTGTGTTCGCGCCCAATCAAGGAAGGCTCTGGCACCGGGTAAAGGATCCAGTTTGTCTATTTCAGCTTCGATGGCTGACAATTTGATATCGTGCTCGGCAAGGATGTTCAAGCGATACTGCATCAACTCGTCATACACCGGAATATCCCGGGTGGTTTTCTGTAGAGCTTCTATGCCTGTGGATCGCGCTACCGCCTGCCAAACTTCAGGGACAAGTACGCCTTCCAGATCTAAACACAAGATATCCAAACTTTTTTCCTAACTTTTCAGGTCTATTTAACAGGCAATGCCATAGTATCGAACAACGCCTCACGTTCTTTGCGCGTACCGCACGCTACTGCCTGCTGGACCATCTCCTGGTCCAGGTGCGGGGCAAATCCTTCAATAAAATCCAGCATGTAACGTCGCAGGAAGGTGCCTTTGCGAAATCCAATCTGAGTCACACTGGAAGCAAACAGGTGTGATGCGTCGAGCACTACCAGGTCACTATCAATTGAAGGCTCGTACGCCATCTGCGCAATGATGCCGACGCCCAGCCCCAAACGTACGTATGTCTTGATAACGTCGGTGTCGGTTGCGGTAAACACAACGTTAGCGCTGAGACCTGCCTGATTGAACGCATCGTCAAGTTTTGAGCGGCCGGTAAAACCGAACACATAAGTCACTATCGGGTGCCGTGCGAGTGCCTCCAGGGTCAGCACCGATTCAGCGCACAGAGGGTGGTCACGGGGCACAACAACGGCTCGATTCCATCGATAACAAGGCATCATGACCAGATCGTGAAACAGTTCCAGCCCCTCGGTCGCGATGGCAAAGTCAACTTCGCCAGACGCGGCCAGTTCAGATATCTGCTCTGGAGACCCCTGGTTCATGTGCAGGCTGACATCCGGGTAGGTCTGTCTGAATTCGCGAATAACCGGGGGTAAAGCGTACCGCGCCTGGGTGTGGGTGGTCGCAATGGACAGGCTGCCCTCCTTTTCATTGGAGTACTCCTGTGCGACCTGTTTGATGGCGTTAGTCTGGCGCAGGATGTTCCCCGCCATGGCGATGATTTCCTCGCCGACCTGTGTGACATGCGTCAGATGTTTGCCGCTACGGGCAAATATCTCAACGTCGAGTTCATCCTCCAGCAGACGGATCTGTTTACTGATGCCGGGCTGGGAAGTGAACAGACTCTGGGCGGTGGCTGATACGTTGAGGTCGTGGTGGGCGACCTCCCAGATGTATCGTAACTGCTGCAACTTCATCAGACCCTCCCGGTGGGGACATGCTACTGAGTTATAAGAAAGGCTCTCAGCATAACTCAACTGCTAAATACAGCGCCATCGTTTAGAGGCTTTGATCACCTCCTGCGGGCTTCAAGTGCTATTCATGGCCCTTGTTGATGACACCGTGCGGGACATGCCCGGTGGCCACAACATCTGCGGCGCGTTCGCAGTGGGCGGATTGATCGTCAAAGAAAATGTCGGCTTCAAAAGCCTGCAGGAACTGGGTTTTGTCCATGCCGCCTAGAAACAGCGACTCGTCCAGACGAATGTCCCAGTCTCGCAGGGTTCTGATAACGCGTTCATGGGCCGGTGCGCTGCGGGCTGTGACCAGCGCTGTGCGGATCGGATTAGCCCCTTCAGGAAATTCCTTCTGTAACTCGTGCAGTGCAGACAGAAAAGCTTTGAAGGGTCCGCCACCCAGGGGTTCCTGGGCCTGGCTGTGTTCGGATGCGCTGAATGCCGCGAGGCCGTCACTCTGGTAAATCTGTTCTGCTTCATCCGAGAACAGTACTGAATCGCCGTCAAAGGCCAGCTTCAGTTCCGAGCCTGCGCGGTTTGAGTTATGCCCGCGATAGCGTCCCATAAGCTGCGCTGCGGCCACATTCTGCTCCAGCGCCTGGCGAACATCTTCAGCATAAGTGGACAGGAACAAATCGCACTTGAACGCATTGATGTATCGATAAGGTGATTGTCCACCGCAGAAAGCAGCGCGTGTGATGCTCAGATCGTAGGCTCGAATTGAATTGAAAACGCGTAGGCCGGTATCCGCCGAGTTGCGCGAAAGGAGGATGATTTCAACTCTTGGTTCTTCAAGTAACTTATTGATATTAAGTAATTTTTCAACCAGGTAGTAACCGTCTCCGCGCTCCAGAATGGCATCTTCCTGGGCGATCTGATACCGACGGTAGGCTTCCAGGCCCTGTTCAACATAGATGTCGTTGGATTCTGTCAGATCGAACAATGCGGTTGAAGAAATGGCAACCGTCAGGGGTTTGCCTGTTGCAGTCATGCGTCGAGGTCCGGTATCAGTTCGCTTTCCAGTTTACTGATCATATCTTTAAGTTTCAGCTTGCGTCGTTTTAATCGCGCGATGCGCAGCCCATCGTGGTGGTTACCCTCAATCAGGTGGTCGATGACAACGTCCAAGTCGCGGTGTTCAATACGAAGTTCGTCCAACCACCCCTGTAATTCAATCTGGTCCACGTCAGGTTGTTAGTGCCATTTGAAAACCGTGGCATGATACGTTCTTCTACTGTTGGTGTATTGTGCTTTTGAAAATCTTACTGTTCGCTGGGCTTGTGCTTGCGCTGCTTCTCGGTGTTGCCTATCTGAATCGCGGCCGTCGGCAGAGCAATCGAACCAGCAGGCCCCCTTCACATACTCTGATGGACAGGCAGCAGGCTCGCGGCGTGCTGGGTCTGGAAGAAGGGCCGCTGACCGAAGAAGATGTCATCAGCGCCCATCGACGTCTGATGCAGCGTGTGCACCCTGATAAAGGCGGATCCTCTGTGCTTGCGCAGCAGTTAAACGAGGCAAAGCGCGTCCTGCTGCAGGAATTGAACTGAACGACGCTTGCAGATTGCGGCACACTTCACGCATTTGCAGCGGCTTTGTCATTAATCTGGCAGCATGCCTTATTTTGCGCTAGCAGAACGTCGTTTGAAAACCCGTTACCCTACGGATGGTCTGGTCGTCAGCGTGCGTAAGAAAGGCGGGCTGTTGCACCTTAAGGGGCTGGCTACCGACTTTAATCGTCATGGTATAGCACTTCTTCTGAATCAGGCCCTGGGCAAAGACTCGAAGGTGTTCATCTCGCTGGGTTTAGGTGAAATCCAGATTCACAACGTCGTAGGTATCGTACATAACTGCGTCGCCCTCAAAGACGGTTACCGGTGTGGTATTCAGTTCAGAACAGCATCTAACCAGCAGACGGAACAGACCCAGACAAATCAGTGTTTACAGAAATTGGAAGAGCAGTTTATCGCGGCAGCGTCCGCCGCATCCTGAGGCTGTCTGCGCTCAGGCGTTGATCAGGCTTTCAGCTTCACTTTCGAGGCTGACCAGTCGTTTCACCCAGTTATCCAGAAGAAGGAATTCGTCATCGGGAATACCGAAGGTGCTGCTGATCTCTTTGAGCAGACATTCTTCTTCTATTTCAAAGGCGCCGTCAGCGTAGCTGAGTTTGAGCAGGTTCAGAAGTGCAACCACCCGCACTGGACGTGTGGTGAACACCTGTGAGATGCCGTCGAGTTCCAGGTAGTCCAGTTCGTATCCTGCATCAACACCCATCTCACGTCGCAGCTGTTCCAGCATGCCTTCTTCGTTCGGGTCCAGCAGGCCGTCAGAGACCACAACATTATGCGCAAGCCCCAGCAGGGCAATGCGCTGGGCCTCGCTCAATGTGGATAACCACATCAGCCTAGCCTTGTATTAAACCAGCGATGCTGACGCCAAGGCTGGCAATCATGACCAGAACACAAAGCCAGCCGAAACCCAGCATGCCTTTCATGACAATGTTCTGGTCAAAAAAATCTTCTATCAGGTGCCACATAACGGTTCTCTTTTCCTTGCTGGGGTGGTTGTTTGATTGATCCCAAGGAGCCTATTTTAGCGCGGACTGCCAGCAACAGGTAGCACAACAACACATTTTGTCAGACCGGGCTAATTGATCTGGATAGGCTGTCCCACCCAGTGTCCATATAAATCATGGTCATCGTGAGCGTCTATTTTCACTTGTGCAAATTCACCCGCATGTAGAGCTGCTGCGCCAGAGATGTGCACTGTGCCGTCGATTTCCGGCGCGTCGTATTTTGAGCGACCGATGGCAATGCCTTCACTGTTCTGTCCACCATCATCGACGATTACCGCAAGGGTCTGTCCGATGTGGCGATCCAGGCGTGCGGCAGAAACAGTCGCCTGCAGTTCATACACCATTTCCTGTCGATCCAGTTTGTCACCTTCATCGACGGGATCTTCAAGCGCATTAGCACGAGCACCTGCAACGCTGGAATAGGTGAAACAGCCAACGCGATCAAGCTGTGCCTCCTCAAGAAAGTCCAGCAACAGACCAACATCGTCCGCAGTCTCGCCGGGAAAGCCGACAATGAACGTGCTGCGGATGGCCAGTTCAGGGCAGATTTCCCGCCATCGATTGATACGCTCCAGTGCTTTTTCTGCCGCTGCCGGTCGGCGCATGGCTTTAAGTATTTTAGGTGATGCATGCTGCAGAGGAATGTCCAGGTAAGGCAGGATTTTCCCTTCAGCCATCAGAGGAATGAGGTGATCTACGCTGGGGTAAGGATAAACGTAGTGCAGGCGAACCCAGGGTGCGATATCACCCAGGGCGGTGCACAACACGTCCAGTTTTGCCTGTAGCTGTTCGCCTTCAAAGTCTGCGCTGGCATATTTCAAATCAACGCCATACGCACTCAGGTCCTGAGCTACCACCAGCAATTCCCGGGTACCCTGCTCGACCAGCGCACTGGCCTCCTGTAGAACGCTGTCGATAGGTCGTGAACGCAGCTTACCGCGCATGTCAGGAATGATGCAGAAACTGCAGGTATGGTTACAGCCTTCAGAGATTTTCAGATAAGCATAGTGTGCTGGGGTTAACCTTTCGCGCACTTCCCGGGGGGATGGCTTTGCCTGTCGTCGGGCAGGCACAAAATGTTCCACGGCAGCAACAACGGGTGCGACGTCGGCTGGTCCGCTGACAAACTTCAGTTGTGGAAATCGCCCCAGCAGCTCCTCACGCTGGGCGCCAAGACAGCCGGTTACAATCACTTCGCGCTGTTCTGCCAGCGCCTGTTCGATGGTGGCAAAGCTTTCTGCTTTTGCGGTATCGATAAAACCACAGGTATTAACGACGGTGACTTCTGAGGTTTCTTCCGCTGCGACAATATCGCAACCGTTGTCCATGAGCTCTGTGATGATCTGTTCGGAGTCCACCAGCGCTTTGGGGCAGCCGAGGCTGACAAAACTGACGCGCCGTTTGTTCAACGTTTCTTTCACAGGTGAAGCTCTTTTTCAGGTGTCCGGGGCGCGCGAGTTTAGCTCAGCACGGTGGAGTTAGGCTACAATCCCTCGGTGTCGCATTCTTTTGTCCATATCTCACCCACGCTAGCAGAACTGGCGGCGCGTCATACTGTTATTACACCCAATGAACGGCTGGCTCGTGAATTCAAGCTGGCGTTTGATCAGTATCAGGTGCAACAGGGGCATCTCGCCTGGGTAGCGCTGAACTGTATGAGTCTGCAGCGCTTTCTGCTGCAGCAGCTGGAGCGTCATGCGGATCAAACTGATGGCAGACTACCGAAGCTCTTGAGTTCGCATGCGCTGCGAGAAACTGCGTTTTTGAACGCAACCTCTCCCAGTCTGAATCAAGTCGATGCGTTCTGTAGTGCCTGGCAGCTCATTCATCGCTACGATATTGATCTGCACAACCCAGCGTTTGCCACCGAGCACGGAGAACTGTTCCGGAAATGGTTCCAGGAAGTAAAACAGGTCTTACCCGAAACTGACGTGCTGCCGGAAGCGCTGGGTGACTATCTTATTGCAGAGGGCGTGTTACCCCTCAACCCCTTGTTACTCCTGGATTTCGAACAGTTGACGGCGGTTGAACGTCGATACTTCGATTTTGTAGCTGCGCAGCTCGTCGTGCGGGTGTGTAGCAGCGGTGTTGAGGCAACCCGGACCTGGCCCGTCACATCCCTGACTGCACAGCAGGTATCCGGTCCGCAGGCACTTGTCGGTTGTACGCCGGAAGTAGCCAGATACGATAATCTGAACAACGAGCTTGAGGCTGCAGCAAGCTGGGCGCGTTCCATCAAAACAACGTCCCCCACAGCTACGGTCGGAATCGTAGTCCCCAACCTCGCGCAGAACTATGCTCGAGTTCAACGCCAGGTGGCAGCCATCCTTGATCCTGCGCAGGGCAGTCTGACGCAGACATTTGATCTGTCAGCAGGTCTGGCGTTATCCGACCAACCGCTGTGGCGCCATGCCAGTGTGTTGTTGAATGCCTGTGTAGAGGGATTTGATCCAGAGGTCTGCGCAGCGCTTGGAAACTCGAACTTTTTTGATCTGTCTGCGCTGACGGAGTTATCCAACCACTGGCCCCGACATTGGCAGCTTACGGTTTCAGGCCAGGATGTTTTTCAGCGTCTGCTACCGGATGAAGACGTGAGCCTGGACGTGAATGGCGCGTATAGTTTTGCCGAGTGGATGGCAAGGTGCCGCGGCTTCCTCTCGGCGTGCGGCTGGCCGCAGTTGAATTCGCTTGGCTCGACCGGTTTTCAGGCCTACCAGAGCCTTGAAGAATCGTTTAATCAGTATGCGCTGGATAGCCTGAAGCAGACAATGACATTTACCCAGATGTTAACGCTGATTAATGCATCTCTCGGTTCAAAGGTATTTGCGCCGGAAAGACCACACGCGGATATTCTGGTTCTGGGTGAGCTGGAAACGACGGGGTTGAGTTTTTCTCACCTGTGGGTCTGCGGTTTGGATGAAAACAGCTTTCCCGGGAAAAATGTTGCACACCCGTTTATTCCCCGAAGAGTCGCCCAGGCTGCGGGTGTGCCACGATCAAGTCAGGCTGACGAGTTGATTTTTGCACAACGCCGGTTGGATCACTGGCGCACCCACGCCGGTGAGCTGGTCCTGAGTTACAGTGCGCAGACGCAACAGCATGAACAACTGCCCAGCGCGCTCATTTCGAAGTTTCCGGCGATGTCCGCGCCGCCGACAATCAGACAGAACGTGGTTGAGCAGACGCCAGGTGCTGATAGCTGTGTGGAAAGTTTTATTGACGAACGCGGACCAGCAATTCCGCAGGGTGAAGTCAGAGGTGGCACGGGCCTTTTACGTGCCCAGGCCACCTGCCCGTTTAAAGCATTTGCTCAGTATCAGCTGGGTTTATCTCAACCTGATGAGGTCAGCAGTTTCCCCGATGCTTTGACCCGTGGCAATCTTCTGCACGATACCCTGTTCGACCTGGTACGCCGGCACTCCACCCAGGATCAACTGGCTACCCTGGTGCCGGCTGATGTCCGGCGCGCCTGTCAACAGACGTTAGAGCGTCATCCGCGTGAATTACCAGGCTTGTTTATCGAGCAGGAAATTGAGCGTCTGACGACACTCATTCTACGCTGGTTGAAGCTGGAAGCAGCGAGGGCGCCGTTTGCCGCGGTCTATCTGGAAGAATCTTTTGTGCTGGAGCTGCACAGTTACCAGTTTTCCATCCGCGTGGATCGCGTTGATCGGATCGATGGCGGCCTTGTGGTGATTGATTATAAGACTGGCCAGGTAAATCTGAGTGGAATTACAAGTAGTCCAACACGGGATCCACAACTACCTGCCTACAGCCTGATAGATACAGAAATTGTTGGTGTATATTTTGCTGAAATCAGAGACAAAGCGCGTCTTCTTGGTGTCGCTGACGAGACCGGACGTATAGAAGGTGCCCAGTCTTCCAGAGCGTTACAGCAGGCTGACAGCTGGCTTGTACATCGACAGCGCTGGCAGGAAGACCTGAGTCAACTGGCTGAAGATTATGCTTCCGGCTACGCCCGGGTTGATCCTGTCACCGGCGCTTGTCGATATTGTCATCTTGCAGATCTATGTCGTGTAGAAGATCAAGTTGAGTACTGAGCAGCGAGTCATTCCCGATGCAGACGTCCGCGAGCAGGTTCTGGCTCCGGAGCAATCCTTTATCGTGCAGGCGCCTGCAGGTTCCGGCAAAACCACCCTGCTTGCCTCGCGCTATGTTGCACTGCTTACCCAGGTTGCCCGGCCGGAAGAGATTCTGGCCATCACCTTCACCAAAAAGGCAGCGGCAGAAATGCGCCATCGCGTATTGAAAATGTTGGCGGAAGACACACCTCAGGCTGCTGCTGTTAACGCCCGTGACCGGGAGCGTGGTTGGCAGATTTTCACCAATCCGAATGTGTTAAAAATTCAGACCATTGACAGTTTTGCTCTGGATGTGGCGAGTCAGGTGCCGTCTCTTTCCCAGGCTGCCGGGCTGGCAATCACAGAACGTGCGCAGCCCAGTTATGCCGCTGCTGCCAGCCGGCTGTTTAATCGCCTCTACAGCGATGATCAGACAAATCCGTTGGTGGCCCGGTTCCTCGGGTTTCTGGACAACGACATCAATAGAGCCATACGATTGCTCAGTTTCATGTTGGCGCGACGTGATCAATGGCTTGCCCCAGTCCGGGCTGTGGCTACTGCGCAGGGACAAACCCAGATTGCTGAACTGGTTGCTCAGGCAATACAGGATATCCGTCAGTCGCTTTCGGAGCAGCTTGATGCAGCGCTTACTGCCGAGGATGCAGCTATGCTGCAGCAGCTTGCAGATGTCTGGGGTCTGGAGAACGTCTGGGACGCGCTGTTCCCCAGATTGCTGACCGCTAAAGATGAACTGCGTAAGCGGTTGACGGTGAAAGAAGGTATTACAGATGCGCAGCTGAAAAAGACCAGCAAAATCTGGCTGCAGGAGCTGGATCTTCGCGGCCTGGGTCCGTTAATCGTCGCCTATACCAAGTTACCAGAAGCTTTTGATCCCTCAGACATCACCCCAGCTGAGCAGACGATGTTAACCAACCTGCACCTCTGCTGCGTTGGCGTATCTCTGGCGGTGTTTGAGTTGGAACAGGTTTTCCGGGATGCCACTCAGATTGATTTCACCGGTATTCTGCTCGCTGCAAAGGCTGCGTTACGGCATGAACAGGGACCGACAGACCTGGCTCTGTATCTGGACTATCAGATTTGCCATCTCCTGGTAGATGAATACCAGGACACGTCTCGAGCGCAGTTCGAGTTTTTTTCCATGCTGATTGAAGGCTGGCAGAACGGTGATGGAAAAACCTTTTTTGCCGTTGGCGACCCGATGCAGTCTATTTACAGATTCAGGGATGCTGACGTTTCAATTTTCAATGAAAGCATTGAGGTCGGCGTTGCAGAAACCAGGCTGATACATCGCCAGTTGAAGGCTAACTTTCGTTCTGCGCCAGCTGTTGTTGCCTGGTGTAACGAACTGTTCAGTAACGTGTTTGCCGGAGGGCGCACTGCATCACTGGGCGAGGTTCCTTTCAGTCCGGCAGTTGCGATGCTGGATCATGTAGAGGTTCAACCGCTGGAACCGATTGTCAGTCTCGTTTTTGCAGATGTGCAGGCTGAAACACACTACCTGCTCAAGGCGATACACGCACGGCTGGAGCATGATCCTGAGGGTTCGATAGCCATTTTATGCCGGGCGAGAAATCACGTGGTGCCCCTGCTCAAACAGCTGGCAGACGCGGGTGTATCTGTGCAGGCAAATGATATGGACCTGCTGTCAAAGCGAGGTGTTGTCAGAGATCTGATGAACCTGCACCAGATTCTGTTCAACTCTGCGCAGCCGCTGGCCTGGTACGCGGTGTTGCGCAGCCCCATGTTTGGTTTAACCCTGGAGCAACTTGCCCTGCTCGATGCAAAACTGGATGTGCTCACCCAGCTTGAGACACTGGTCGAAAATATACCCAGCATTGAGCGACTACTGGCAGCGCTTGCCTGGGCCGGGCAACGTAAGTACGAAGTACCTCTGCGCGAGTTGCTGGAGGGGTTCTGGTTACGCTGCGGTGGCATGGTTGCCTATGCGCATGCCGAGCTGGAAGATGCAGCGGCCTGGTTTGATCTGATTGATGACCTTGGCATGGCTGCTTATGACAACAAGCTGCTGGAGGCGGCGTTAGGCGCTCTGTTTGCAGCCTCCGATCAGGACGCGCAGGTGCAGGTGATGACAATTCATCGAGCCAAAGGTCTTGAATTTGATCATGTCCTGCTACCCTATCTGGATAGCCGAACCCGTGCTGATGATCCACAGCTGCTTTTGTGGCGTGCGGGTGCGCAAGGGTTACTCATGGGCGTTAACGGCGATCCAGTCCATGACTGGCTTAAATTTGAAGAGCGTGCGCGTGCCGCCAATGAAGAAAAGCGGATGTTGTACGTGGCCTGCACGCGGGCAGTGAAATCCCTGGTCACAACATTCACCTGTGAAGAAGGCAAAAATCCCGCGGGGCTGGCGCGATGGGTGGCACCTTATGCAACGCGCCGGGAACTATCAGACAATCAGCAGCCACAAACGCTGGACAAATCTGCGCAAGCCGATCCAGATGTGTGTGTGACGCTACCGGACCGGAAGTTGCAGCGTCTATTGCCTGAGTATCGCTGGCAGGCGCCAATGACGGATGAACAAACCCCAACCTTGTCTGCTATCGAAGTGATGGGCTCTGCAGAAGAGACGCCTGCGACGTCGGACCCGATCAGTGAGCGTTATGAAGTCATGCTTGGATTGCTGATTCACCGCGCCCTGCAATGGCTGGCGCAGTTCAGTCCGCCTGGTCAGGTATACACCGCAGAGAACGCATTGAACTCTGCTGAGTTGACGCAAAGATTGCGGCGCTGGTTGCCGTCTTTAAAAGCGCCAGCGAGTCTGCACAATGCATTGATTGAAGAAGCTCTCATGCAGATCACCAATACCCTGCAGGACGAGTCCGGCCGCTGGATTCTGTATCCACATGACGATGCACATAATGAATGGTCGTTGTCCGGCATCGTGAATAACCAGTTGGTCAGCGCGGTACTGGATCGAACCTTCGTTCACAAAGACGAACGCTGGGTTATCGATTACAAAACAGGCGCCCCCAGGCAGGGTGAGGCCGTTGATGTCTTCGTCAACGTAGAAACTAATCGTTATCGTCAACAGCTCAAACGCTACAAGACACTGTTATCTGCACTGCAGCCTTTAACGGTTCGCACGGCCTTATACTTTACCGCCCTGTCTCGATTCGAAGAAATCCAGATTGATTAAGTCGTTGCAATTCTCTTTTGCCACGTTAATATCGCCTGCATGAAAACAAGCTTCAACATAGAACTGGAAATGGAATCCGCCGACGTGCTTCGCACTGATGCGCAATCTGTGCTGGGTGCTGGTTTTTCATGGCAAGGCTTTTTTACCTACTTTTATATGTAATCCAGCCTTCACACATATTATGAGAAGGCAGGTAGCTGCCTTCCGCGGGAACCCCGACAGGCAGCTGGCCTCTCGGGGTTTTTTTATGCCTCCCTTCAGCAGTTTAGAAGGCGGCACTTTTTGGAGAGGAACATGCAGTTAGAAAATTTGAATGTGGAGAAACATGAGGTGTTGATCACGCCTGAAAAGCTCAAGGCAAAGCTGCCGGTAACCGACGAAATCTCTGCGGCGGTAAATACCTATCGTCAGATTGTACGGGATATTGTCGCCGGACGGGACGAGCGCCTGCTGGTGGTTGTTGGCCCCTGCTCTATCCACGACCCGAAAGCGGCACTGGAATATGCTGCACGATTGAAAAAGCTGCAGGATGAAGTCAGTGACCATCTGTTTCTGGTGATGCGGGCCTACTTTGAAAAACCACGCAGCACGGTGGGTTGGAAAGGTCTGATCAACGATCCTCACCTTGACGACAGTTTCTGTGTGTCAGAAGGCCTGGAGATCGCGCGGCAGCTGTTGTTGGATATTTCGGCGATGGGCCTGCCTATAGCGACAGAGGCGCTGGACCCTATTACGCCGCAATACCTTCAGGACCTGATTTCCTGGTCGGCAATCGGCGCGCGTACCACTGAATCTCAAACACATCGTGAAATGGCGTCCGGGCTGAGCTGTGCTGTGGGCTTTAAAAATGGCACCGACGGTTCCCTTGGTGTGGCCATCAACGCTTTGCAATCTGCAATCAGCCCTCATCGTTTCCTGGGTATCAGTCCATCTGGTCAGGTCAGTGTTATCCATACGCGGGGTAACGAACATGCGCATATCGTCCTGCGCGGCGGCTCAAATGGTCCGAACTACGATGCTGTAAGCGTATCCCAGGCCCAGGACAAATTGAGCAGCCTCGGCCTGCCCGCCTCCATCATGATCGATTGCTCACATGCCAATTCAAACAAAGATCACCAGCAGCAGAAAAACGTTCTACGCAGCGTGCAGGAGCAGCGCGGTGGCGGTAACAAAGCGATTACCGGGGTGATGATTGAGAGTAACCTGCAGGCAGGTAATCAGAGTATGTCGGACTTGAGTCAGCTGCAGTATGGGGTTTCAGTCACTGATGCGTGCATCGACTGGCAGGAGACTCAGTCCCTGCTGCGCGATCTGAATGCCGCCCTTGGGGTCAAAGCCGCCTGAACGGCGGCTTTCTACTCGATGAGCCTGACTTAGCTGTAGTAGGCGTTCTCGGTCACGCTGTGATCGGTTTGATCGAGAATACTGCTCAATTCAGGGATTCGTTCCAGCAGCGTTGTTTCAACGCTGTGTTTGAGGGTGATGTCGACCGCAGAGCAACCCTGGCAGCCGCCACCAAACTGCAGCACAGCGGCTTTATCCGGCGTAATTTCCACCAGTGAAACCACCCCGCCGTGAGCAGCTAAACCGGGGTTAATTTCGTTATATAACACGTAGTTAACGCGATCTTCTAAGGGCGAATCTGGCCCTACGCTGGGTACCCTGGCATTGGGTGCCTTGATTGTCAGCTGGCCACCCATCTGATCTTCAGAGTAGTCGACCACAGCATCAACCAGGTAAGGCTCACTGCGACCTTCAAACCAGGCACGAAAACCCTCGTACTCTACCGCTACGTCACCCTCCTGCTCTTCGCCGGGACGGCAGTAGGCAATACAGGTTTCTGCTTGTGCGGTACCAGGTTGAGCAACAAAGACGCGGATGGCCACATCTCCATCGTCCTGTTTCCTCAGAAGTTCTTGCAGATAGGTTTGTGCAGAGGCAGATATTTCGATCATGGTGTGCAGGCAATTCCTTTCGTGAAATATGAAGGAGCGAAGTGTAACGGTTTATACCCGACTATTTTAGTCGGGTATAGGCATTTGTGGAAGATTAATCTGCTTCAACTTTGCTTATACATCCTTCAATTGTGCCCACAGCGGTGCTGCTATACGGTGCGCGACTGAAATCTGCCGTATTGTCCAATCGTAAGTGAATATTTATGTCCGAAGCGTTATCTCAAGATCTTCCTCAACCGAGTCTCAAGGCCCTGTTGGAGCAGCGGATATTAGTATTGGATGGTGCTTACGGCACCGCATTGCAGGGTTATGGCCTGCGCGAAGCCGATTACCGCAATGACGAACTGGAGAAATTTTCCACACCCCTGATGGGTAACCACGATCTGCTCTGCCTGACGCGACCGGAGATTGTCCAGGAAGTGCACGCTGCATACCTGTCTGCCGGTGCGGACATCATTTCAACTAATACATTTTCGGCCACCAGTATCGCCCAGGCTGATTTTGGCACCGAAAGTCTGAGCTATCGAGTTAATGAAGCCGGGGCTCGAATTGCCCGGGAAGTGGCAGATCAGTTTTCAACACCAGACAAACCCCGCTTTGTCGCCGGCAGTGTGGGTCCTACAAACCGCACCGCCAGCCTGTCTCCAGATGTGAATCGGCCAGGCTTCCGCAACATTAACTTTGATCAGCTGGTCGAGAGTTACAGCGAAGCCATTCGTGGTCTGGTTGCGGGCGGCGCCGACCTCATTCTGATCGAAACCGTCTTCGATACGCTAAACGCCAAAGCGGCAATCTACGCGGCGATGCAGGTAAACGATTCGCTGTCTGAGCCGTTACCGTTGATGATCTCCGGCACCATTACCGATGCCAGTGGACGCACACTAAGCGGCCAGACCTGTGAAGCCTTTCTTATTTCAATTGCCCACGCGAACCCTATCGCCGTAGGACTGAATTGCGCTCTGGGTGCAGAGCAGTTGCGCCCATACATTGCGGAACTGGCAAAAAAATCAACTGCCGCGATCAGCGTGCACCCGAATGCAGGACTGCCCAACGCATTTGGCGAATACGACGAAAGTGCTGAACATATGGCAGCCATTGTCGGTGAATATGTTGAACAGGGATGGATCAATATTGTTGGCGGCTGTTGTGGGACCACCCCGGAACACATCGCTGCCATAGCCCAGCAGGTTGCCGGTGTTCAGCCGAGAAGCCGTGGGGTAGATGATGCAAATCTGAAGCTGGCTGGATTAGAAGCGCTGAATGTCACGCCGGATTCTCTGTTTCTCAATGTGGGTGAGCGTACAAATGTGACTGGCTCTGCACGATTTGCGCGCTTGATACGCGAAAACGCCTTTGATCAGGCGTTAGATGTAGCCCGCGATCAGGTTGAAAACGGCGCCCAGGTCATCGACATCAATATGGATGAAGGCATGCTCGATGGCGCCGCGGCGATGGTTGAATTCCTTCATCTGATTGCTTCGGAACCTGATATCGCACGTGTGCCCATCATGCTTGACTCCAGCAACTGGGACATTATCGAAGCGGGCTTAAAGTGTGTGCAGGGTAAAGCTGTTGTTAACTCAATCAGCCTGAAGGAAGGTGAGGCTTCATTTATTGAACATGCGCAGAAATGTCGACGCTACGGCGCGGCGGTTGTCGTCATGGCTTTTGACGAAGACGGCCAGGCAGATACCTATCAACGTAAAATAGATATCTGTGAACGCAGCTACCGCATACTTACAGAAGTTGTTGGCATGCCGGCCACGGATATCATTTTTGATCCCAACATATTTGCCATCGGCACCGGTATCGAAGAGCACAACAACTACGCAGTTGATTATATCGAGTCGGTAAAGTGGATCGCAGAGAATCTACCGGGTGCTCGCACTTCAGGCGGCCTGAGCAATGTCTCGTTTGCCTTTCGTGGTAACAACCCGGTGCGCGAAGCGATTCATACCGTATTCCTCTACCACGCGATTCAGGCCGGCATGTCGATGGGTATTGTAAATCCAGGACAATTGGGGATTTACGCGGAAATACCCGAGGAGCTGTGTGAGCGGGTCGAAGACCTGGTTCTGAATCGTCGGCCGGATGCCACCGAACGGTTGCTGGATGTCGCTGGTGAATTTGCCGGTCAGAGCACCGACAGGTCAAAAGAAAAGGATATGTCCTGGCGCGAATTGCCGGTCTCTGAGCGTCTCTCTCACGCTCTGGTTAAAGGCATCACTGAATTCATAATTGAAGACACAGAAAGCGCGCGCCTGGAAGCTGAGAAGCCCCTCGATGTGATTGAAGGGCCTCTCATGGCGGGCATGGGAGTTGTCGGCGATCTGTTTGGCAGCGGCAAAATGTTTTTGCCTCAGGTTGTGAAGAGTGCTCGGGTGATGAAACAAGCTGTTGGACACCTGATCCCGTTTATCGAAAACGAGAAAAGTGGCGCGCCCAGCAGTAAAGGCAAAATCATTATGGCTACGGTCAAAGGCGACGTACATGACATTGGTAAGAATATTGTTGGCGTGGTGCTGCAATGTAACAATTACGACATCGTCGACCTGGGGGTCATGGTGCCAGCAGAAAAGATTCTGCAGGCAGCAATTGATGAAAATGCGAGCGCAATCGGGCTGTCCGGTCTGATCACACCATCACTTGATGAAATGGTAAACATCGCCAGCGAAATGCAGCGACGGGAGATGGCAATTCCCCTGCTCATCGGCGGAGCAACCACCAGCAAGGCACATACAGCCGCAAAAATTGCACCGGCTTACAATAACAGTGCGACAGTTTATGTGACTGACGCTTCCCGTGCAGTGAACGTCGCCAGTTCGTTGCTTGCCAATCCGGAAAGCTATGAACAGTACTCCCAGGCCATTGAATTGGAATACGCCACAGTCAGGAACCGCGTTGAGGCAAGACGATCAAAACGGCAGTTTCTGACTTTTGAAGATGCCCAAGCCAATGCTGCGGCCATGGCCTGGTCTACTGACAATATATGTAAGCCGAAGCAGATGGGTGTGCATACTGTTACGCCCGAACTTGCCGACCTTGTGCCCTATATAGACTGGACACCTTTTTTCATGACCTGGGAGCTGGCCGGAAAGTATCCCAAAATTCTGCAGGATGAAGTAGTCGGTGAGGCCGCGCGCTCACTTTTTGCAGATGCCCAGGCGATGTTAACCTGGCTGATTAAAGATGGACGGCTGGGCGCAAAAGGTGTTTATGGCATCTGGCCCGCGAATCGCTCAGGGGCTAATGACATCGCTCTGTTTGCGGATGAGGGTCGTGTCGATTCGCTGGCTACGCTGTATCACCTGCGTCAGCAGACGCCGAAGCCCGATGACTCAGCGCCAAACTATTGCCTCGCTGACTTTATTGCACCTGCGGGCATACCCGACTACCTGGGCGGTTTTGCCGTGACGGCAGGTTTAAATATAGAGGCAGTGCTCGCAGAACAGGCTGGCGATGATTACAACGAAATCATGATCAAAGCGCTGGCGGATCGGCTCGCTGAGGCGTTCGCCGAATATCTGCATGAGTATGTACGAAAAACCGCCTGGGGTTATGCGGCTGATGAAGCGCTGGAGCGCGACGCCCTGATCAGCGAAAAATACGCAGGCATTCGACCCGCCCCGGGTTATCCCGCCTGCCCGGAACACAGTGAAAAAGAAACGCTGTTTGAGCTGTTACAGGCGACAGAAAAAACCGGTATTACTCTGACGGACAGTTACGCCATGTCTCCTGCAGCAGCCGTCAGTGGCTGGTATTTTGCGCATCCGGAGAGCCGTTACTTTGGCGTTGGCAAAATTGATAGTGATCAGGTCGAAGATTACGCCCGGCGTAAGAAGATTGATCTTGAGCAGGCGCGGCTGCTGTTGCGTCCTGCACTTGCGGACTGACTCGATCAGGCGTCTGGGTTCTGCAGGCTTCTAGAAATCGAAGGTGAATCCGGAAATGAAGTGAACAGCCATGAATATGGCAGCCACAAAAATGACGATGATGGCTTTGGTATCAGCCCGGGTATCGTCGGAATTGTCCGCGGTTTGTGATTCGGAAATCTGTTCGTCACTCATATCTAATGCGCCTGTGGCCTGCTTCGGAGGCGCAATTATAGTGGATATTTCTGCATTGCCTAGCCTGCGTTTGAAATAGCCTCCTGCGCTGAAATTTACATCCGTTCATAAGCTTATAATTGGGATATTGTTGGCAAGTTATGGTGCGCCTGTTAACGTGCGGGCGCAAAAAACCCCTTGTCAATTTGTGAAGATGCCTGCCACTTATGTATAGATACGACGATTTTGATCGTAACTTTGTTGCTGAACGTGTTGCCCACTACCGCTCCCAGACCGAACGCTATCTGGCCGGTAAGCTCAGTGACGACGAATTTCTGCAACTGAGGTTGCGCAACGGGCTGTATGTACAGCGTCTGGCACCTATGCTGCGTGTCGCAGTGCCTTATGGAACGCTGTCTGCGAAACAACTGCGCATGCTTGCGCACATCGCTCGGCAGTACGACCGGGGATATGGTCATCTCAGTACGCGACAGAATATGCAGTTCAACTGGCCTGACCTTGCCGAGGTTCCTGATATCCTCGAAGACCTGGCTACAGTTGAGATGCACGCCATCCAGACCAGTGGCAACTGTATCCGTAACGTCACTACTGACGAGTTTGCAGGCGCTGCGCGCGACGAACACGTGGACGCCCGCCCCTACTGCGAAATCATGCGTCAATGGTCAACAAACCATCCGGAATTCGACTGGCTGCCACGCAAGTTTAAAATTGCGGTCACCGGCGCAACAACAGACCGTGCGGCTATAGCAGTACATGATATAGGGCTGCGCGCCGGCCTCGATGCTCACGGTAAGGTTGTGTTTGATGTATATGTCGGCGGCGGTCTGGGCCGCACGCCGGTGATCGGTTCACAAATATACAGCGGGCTGCCGGTGCAGCATCTGCTGACGTATCTGGAATCGATCATGCGGGTGTACAACCGCTACGGCCGACGCGACAACAAATACAAAGCCAGAATCAAAATTCTGGTTCGCGCCATGGGCGCAGAGGCCTTCAAGGCCAAGGTTGAAGAAGACTGGCAGGACATAAAAGATGGCCCCTCAACCCTGCTCGACGCTGAAGTTGAACGTATGGTGGCTGCTTTTGAGCCGCCGGCATTTGAAAAACTGGAAAACGATACGGACGCACTGGATAAGCTGCGATTTGAGCATCCTGAGTTTGGCCGCTGGCTGAAACACAACGTCAAACCTCACAAACAGTCGGGTTATGCGGTTGTTGTGCTGTCAACAAAGGTCACGGGTGTACCTACGGGTGATGTCAGTGATGAGCAGATGGATGCGGTAGCGGACTGGTCAGAGCGCTACAGCTTCAGTGAATTACGAATTTCTCATGAACAGAACTTTGTGCTTCCACATGTGCCCATGCAGCACCTTTTCAATCTCTGGCAGGCGGCCACAGCCCAAGATCTGGCGACAGCAAACGTTGGCTTGCTGACCGATATCATCTGTTGCCCGGGCGGCGACTATTGTTCACTGGCTAATGCCAAGTCGATCCCGGTGGCTGAAGCCATACAGCAGCGCTTCGATGATGTGGACTATCTGTACGATCTTGGTGATCTGGATATCAATATATCCGGATGTATGAACGCCTGCGGTCATCACCATGTTGGCCACATTGGTATTCTTGGTGTTGATAAAAAGGGTCAGGAGTTTTACCAGATCTCCCTGGGTGGTCATTCCGGGCACTCCGGTTTACCGCCCTCTCTGGGACAGATTGTCGGGCCAAGTGTTGCGCGCGAAGAAGTGACTGATGTGGTAGCTGCAATTTTTGAGGTGTACCTGCAACATCGTCTAGAAGGTGAACAGTTTTTAAGCTGTTTCAACCGCATTTCTATTGATCCATTTAAAGAGAAAGTTTATGCCAACGCTGATTAAAGCTGCAGCAGATGGCTGGGCAATTGCTTCGGAAACGGAATCTGCAGATATACAATGGCAGGCACCTGAAGACTGGAACAGTGGCGATGCACTGCTGTTGACTGTGGACCTTGAGCCGCTCGCCGAGTACGCGCAAGCCGAACGTATCGCGATCGAGTTTCCTGCATTCAACGATGGTAGAGCCCTGTCTCTGGCAGTGCTGTTACGCACACGCCTGGGTTACACCGGAGAACTGCGAGCAGTCGGTGCAGTGCATGAAGATATACTTCACTACATGGTGCGATGCGGTTTTGATGCCATGGAAATACCAGATGACCGTAATGTACAGATTGCACTGGAGTTGATCAGACCCTACAGCAATGTGTATCAGGGAACTGTGGATAACCCGGAGCCTTCGTTCCGGCGCATGCAACGCGGCTGAGCACCGCGTACACTAGGTTGAGGTCATCTCAACAAGAGTAACAACATTCTCATGCCCCATGCAGGCATCATTGAATCTTTTTTCTACATTTTTTCCGGCGCAGCGGTGCTGGCGACGTTTGCGCTGTACACCCGACAACCGATGCTGGTCGCCTATGTAGCGCTGGGTTGTCTGCTCGGGCCGTTTGGAATGGGTTGGGTTAATGATCCTGCCCTGCTTGCTGAAGTGGCTGAGTTCGGCATCATTTTCCTGTTGTTTCTCGTTGGTATGGATCTGCAACCCAGCAAACTTAGAAACATGGTTGGTGCGTCGCTGTTAACTGCGCTCGTTACGACCCTGGCCTTTTTTGCGATTGGCTTCGCGGTCATGCTGACGTTTGGTTTCTCGCTCATTGAGGCAGCCGTGACCGGTATTGCTGCGTCATTTTCCAGCACAATTCTTGGTATAAAGCTGCTGCCAACCACGGCTCTGCATCATCGTCACGTCGGCGAAATTGTTGTCGCGCTGCTGCTGATACAGGATTTGCTGGCAATCCTGGCTATTTTACTGCTCAACGGCCTGGGCGTAGACGCAGCAGCACTGCTTACCAGCGTCGCATCGATCTTCATCGGCCTGCCGCTGCTTGCACTGCTTGCGTTCCTGGGCGTCAAGTACGTTCTGTTGTATCTGATTCAGGCATTTGATGCGTTCCACGAATATATCTTTCTGCTGGCGATTGGCTGGTGTTTAGCCATAGCGCATATGGCCGCGTTCTTTGGCTTGTCATTGGAGATAGGTGCGTTTATCGCAGGTGTGTCTCTGGCGACCAGCCCGATTTCTCAGTACATCGCAGAGAGTCTTCGACCATTGCGGGATTTTTTCCTGGTGCTGTTTTTCTTCTCCGTTGGTGCAGCGCTGAATATCGGCCTGCTGCCAGAAGTCTGGTTGCCTGCAATGGTTCTGGCGGGCCTGCTGATCGCCCTCAAGCCGGTTGTTTTTGCCGGCTTGTTAAGGTTTCAGGGGGAAGAGTCAAAAGTTGCCTGGGAGGTCGGCTATCGACTGGGCCAGGCATCTGAATTCTCGTTGTTGTTGTCTTACATCGCGATTGCGAACGCCCTGGTCGGAGACAAAGCTGCGTTGATTATTCAGTTCTCAACCGTTCTCACACTAGTGCTCAGCAGCTACTTTGTTATTTTCCGCTATCCAAGCCCGATCGCGCCTAACCCCAAGCTGCGGCGCGACTGATTGCAGTCACCAGAACAGCTAAAGTTTGACAACGCCGCGTCCGACCATCTGCCCCGCCAGAATCCGGTCTATGCCATCTGACAGGGTGTCCAGTGTGAGAGACTCTTCCAGTTCTGACAGGTCTACCTGCCATTCCTGAGCGAGCCTCGTCCAGATACGGCTCTTTTCTGCCAAGGGCAGTTCTACGGAATCAACGCCCAACAGATTCACGTTGCGCAGCAGGAACGGCAGAACATTTGCCTGAAAATCAGCACCGGCAACCAGACCGCACGCAGCCAGGCTGCAGCCGTACTTCAGGCTTTTCACAGCGTTGAACAGAATGTCGCCTCCCACGGTATCGACTACGCCACCCCAGCGTTCTGCCAGCAGGGGTTTTCCAACACCTGCTGCTGCATCCTCGCGACTTAAGATGCTTGCAGCTCCGAGCGAATTGAGGAATTCATGTTGTTCAGGTTTGCCGGTGACAGCGGCAACCTCGTAACCCAGATGTGCAAGCAGTTTAACAGCGACAGAGCCGACGCCTCCGGTTGCACCCGTAACCAGCACTGGACCTGAAGCGGGTGTCATACCAGCGTTGGTCAGCTTGTCAATACATTCGGCGGCAGTAAATCCGGCAGTGCCGAGCAACATACTGCTGTGCAGATTCAGTCCTTCCGGGCACCTGATAACCCAGTCGGCAGGCACGCGGATTCGCTCGGCAAACCCGCCTGGTGTATTCATACCGAGATCAAAACCAATGACAATCACCTCATCACCCGGTTTGAAATCAGACGTGCTGCTCTCGAGGACAAAACCGGCGGCATCGATACCCGGTGTATGCGGGAAGTTTCTTGTTACACCGGGATTGCCCGTGGCAGACAAAGCATCTTTGTAATTCAGAGAAGAGTATTTCACTTCTATCATGACATCACCGGCAGGTAAGTCCGCTTCGTCCCGCTCAATGATGGAGCGGGTGAATGTCTTGTCGTTTTTCTCTATCCAGAATGCGGTGAATGCCATTTTTGCTTCCTTTTTCCCCTGTTGATTTTGTTGTGCAGGTCCTGTGGATACACAGTCAGTGCCTGCCCGGTGCGAACAGTCGGCCAACGTTGTCTACGAGAGTGTTGACCTTGCCAAGGATTTTGTCGATGGCTTTCTGGTGTTCGACCCATTGCACCTGATAAACCTCACGGTCTTCGCAACAACGTGTCAGATATTCATCGCTGGTCGCGAGTTCATCCACCAGCCCCAGACTCCTTGCGCGGCTGCCATACCAGGCTTCACCGGTGGCAACAGTCTCAATATCCAGGTCGGGGCGGTTACCCACGACAAACTCCTGGAACAACGCATGCACATCTTCCAGTTCTTCGATGAATTTTTCACGCCCTTCTTCGGTGTTTTCGCCGAGGGTGGTCAAAGTGCGCTTATATTTACCCGCTGTGAGGATCTCCACATCAACATCATTTTTTTTCAGCAGTCGATGTACATTGGGTATCTGCGCAACAACCCCTATAGATCCGATCAACGCAAAGGGTGCGGCAACAATTTTATTGGCGACGGCAGCCATTAGATAACCACCGCTGGCTGCGACGCGATCTACGGCAACGGTCAATGGTATGTTTCTGGCGCGGATACGGCTTAGCTGAGAGGCGGCAAAACCATAGCTGTGCACCATGCCACCGGGGCTTTCGATACAGATCACGATCTCATCTTCTGGTGTTGCCAGAGTCAACACCGCGCTTACTTCGGTGCGCAGGTGTTCCACTTCGGATGCGCTGACGTCACCTTCAAAATGCAGCACAAAGACGTTACCGGTGCCCTGCTCACCCTCACTTTTAACTTCTTTCTCTACAACAGCTGGCGGCTCTGTTTTTTTTCTGGATTTCTGCTGATCTTTGAGTGCCTGGATTTGTGCCTTCTGCTGCTCTTTGAGAGCGGCGGATTCAGCTTTGGCCTCCAGTTTGTGCTGTTTCTTCGCCGCATCCGGAGGTAACAGCTGCTCTTCCATGGCGTGGCGCAGCTCGCGCAGTTTATTGTTCAATTTGGTCACCCGCAGATGACCGTGACTGTGGCCGTCACTGTTTGCCGCACGACTACCGGCACTGGCGATAGCAGAAATGATCACCACAATAGCAATAACAATGGTCACCACCTGGGCCAGAAAGCCGAGATACTCAAATAAATAAGACATATAAGACTGCTGAATTCAAATAGCCCGCTACTGTATAGGCTGTGGGTTGATGGCGTCTACCAGCTTTGCAGGTGCCAGCTTTGCAGGTACCAGCTTTGCTAATCTATCCGTTCGGAAACTTGACGCAAACGTCCTGCTGCCTTAAACAGTCAATTCACCCAGCCATTCGGTTTTCTATGTTTTTATTGCAGCAACATCTGCAGCAGCACTTTAACGCGTCAGCCGTAGGCGAGCTGGATCTGCATGTTCGTTTTGACTGGCAGTCCGGCTGTGTCGATGCGCATATTGGATCGGACACACTGAGCTGGCTTGATGCTGAATCCAGAGCCGGGGCGGATCCGGAATTGACGCTTTATTTCAGTGACGAGCAAAGTGCGCTGGATGTTTTTAATGGACAACGGAGTCCAATTGACGCCTTCATGCACGGAGATTTTCGCAGCAGCGGTTACATCATATGGACTTTTGCTCTGCTGCGTATTTTTGCCGCATCCGCTCCAGAAGCACCTGAAAACTCTACTTCATCCGCATCAGAAACTGACTAGTCCTGCCTGCGACGACGCATGAATTCTTCGATAAGCCATCCGGAAATGGCTGTTCTGGGCGGCGTCTGCGGCAGGTTGTCCGGCGTGAACCATTGTGCATCTGCAATCTCGTCAGCCTGGCAGACAATGTCGCCACCGGCGTATTCAGCATGGAAGCCCAACATCAGAGAATTGGGGAACGGCCAGCTCTGAGAACCGAAATATTCCAGGTTGGAAACGCGGATGCCTACTTCTTCAAACACCTCTCTATGCACGGTCTGTTCGATGGACTCTCCAGCCTCCACAAACCCGGCCAGCGTACTGTACATGCCATTGGGCCAACCGATGTTACGTGCCAGCAGCATCTCCTCACCCCGGGTGACCAGCACAATTATACTGGGTGACAAGCGTGGATAATTGATCAGACGGCATTTCGGGCATTGCTTGGCACGGTCATTGGGATGATCTTCCATCGGGATACCACACCGCCCGCAGAACTGATGGGTTTCGTGCCATTCGATGACCTGTTGTGCACGACCTGCGAGATAGAACAACGAAGCTGATGTGCGTCCAAGTAATCCTCGCAAGGCTGTTGTCTGGAATCCCTCGGTGAGCTGACCATCGGCAGACAGCGCAAAGCAGGGCCGATCTCCATAATGTCCCAGAAAGTGCTTGCTTGAAGTTTCCATATCGAACCAGCGGAAGTCATCTGCCGTTGTGGGTTCCGGCACGCCTTGAACTGATTTGACAATCAACTCTCCGCGTTGAAACACGAAGTACCAGGCATCACCGTGGTCCGCGCCGTCTGGCTCTATGTGTGATGGTAGAAATTCATCTGGATCATGTGGCCACATGACATCTCTCCTCTAGCAAAAAGGCAAAACTACCACATCTGCAATAACCCCTCCTACACTGTTCAAATAAGCCGGCTGGATTTTTTCAGCTACGCCAGCGAAGAGGCGGGAAAAGTTTGCGTGCAGTTTCTGCCGTTAATCTACTCAGCCGACCCGCTGCGCCATATGGGATGCCCACCGGACTTGATGCTGAGCATATCGAGATAAGCATCATGTGCGGCTACCTCCTCATTAGTGGCTCGCACCACGCGCAGCCCGTCAGCACTCAGCCGTTGAGGGGCAGATACCACAGCAGTATCTGCATTGTTTGAGCCCTGTGCCCCACCGAACAGGTGCGTCTGCCCGCCAGTCATTAACAGATAGACGTCTGCCAGTATTTCGGCATCCAGCAAGGCACCGTGTAATTCGCGATGTGTGTTGTCTACCTCGTATCGTCGGCATAACGCATCAAGGTTATTTTTCTGTCCGGGATGTTTGCTGCGGGCCAGTGCCAGGCTGTCCTTGACGCGACAGATTTTTGCGGTCAGCGGTGTACCAGGAAGCCGCTTGAACTCGCTGTCCATAAAGCCAACATCAAAGGCAGCATTGTGGATCACCAGTTCAGCACCTTTAATGAAATCGATGAATTCGGCACAGATATCGGCAAACAGAGGTTTGTCCCGCAGGAACGCCCGTGTGATCCCGTGTACTTCCAACGCGCCTTCATCAATGTCTCTTTCAGGATTGATGTATTGGTGGAAATGTCTGCCGGTAAGCCTTCGGTTAACGACTTCCACCGCACCAATTTCGATGATGCGATGACCCAATTCCGGCTCGAGCCCGGTGGTTTCTGTATCAAGTACAATCTGCCTCATCGAAGCATCCTGCTTTGTTCCCTGCCCTGGCTCATTGCGACTGATGGCCTGCCAGCAGTTCATCTATTGCATCGTTGGCAGCCTGATCAACCTGTTCGTTTTCCGGATGCCCGCTGTGGCCTTTTACCCAATGCCACTCGACTGTGTGATCGGCTAAGGCAGCATCAAGCTGTTGCCACAGCTCTTTGTTTTTCACCGGCTGCCGGGACGCTGTTTTCCAGCCATTACGCTTCCATCCATTAATCCACTGGGTGATACCCTGACGCACGTACTGTGAGTCGGTTGTCAGCGATACTCTGCTCGCCTGTTTGAGTGCCTGCAGGCCTTCAATAGCTGCCATGAGTTCCATGCGATTGTTGGTGGTATTCATCACCCCACCTTTAATGACTTTTTCATTGCCCGCAGATCTCAACAAGGCTGCCCATCCTCCGGGACCGGGGTTGCCTCGACAGGCACCGTCGGTAAATATCTCTACAAAGTTCTGTTTCAAGGTTTGATTCTTCGCCAGCTCGATACGCTAGGATAAGCGACAGGGGCTAAAGCATGGTGACTTTTTTTACTCAGGCGTTGTGGTTTCATCGGTACGGCCTGTTTTACCGCACTCACCAGCAACAGGCCCGCGAACGGTAAATTCAGCCTGGCCGTACTTTGTTTATTACCCTGGTCGTACTTTTCCAATAGCGGCAGGTCCAACTTCTTCAACAGGCGGGAAAACGGCAGGCCGTAGCCGCAGTACAGTGGCCGTACGTCCAACTCGTAACCCAGGAGGGTAAGCCAGTCGAAAAGGCGTAGCGGATTAACAAGCTGTTGCCCGCTCAAAACATCTTTAAACACCCGTGCATAGAGCCTGCGGACACCCATCATGCTCATGGGGTTAAAGCCACTGATCAGGAGCCGACCACCTGGTGCCAGCACACGAGTCACTTCGCGCAGCGCAACCCGTGGATCGGCAGTATCTTCCAGCGCGTGATGCAGAACAAATGCGTCAATTGAATTTGATTTGAAAGGCAGCGCTTCAAGACGACCGCCTAAACTGGCGATATCGCTCTGGCCGCGCTGCACACTCTGCTGCAGGAAGCAGGAATGTCGCACCATACATCGCTGCAAGGCGTTGGCACTGGCCGGGTGTTCGCCCGCCCAGATAATAACGTCCCCATGCAGGCGACGCACAAATGGTGCCATGGCGACGGCTTCAAAGGCTAAAGTTTCCTGCCCCAGTGGCGAGTCCCAGAGGTGGTTCTTCAATCGATTCGGTGTGTCATCGTTATCTGCGTCACATTGAGGAGTCGGTTTGGTTGCCAATGGTTTTACATTCCGCCAAAGTGAAGAGAAATCTAAGTGTCCGGCCGCAGGCGTTTCAAGTAAGCGCGATACTGAAAAAGAGCCATACATAAACGCTGGATTTGAGGGAAGTTTGCCACAGGCAGTATGTCTTCGGCAAAAAAACCATTTTCTATGGACTTGAAAGGCAAAATCTAGTGAATCTCACCTGCAAAAATAAGGCTGGGACAATAACAGCCAGTCAGGTTGCAGTCTGCAAGCTGGGCCTGCTCGGCCTTCTGGGTGCTTTGTTGGCCGCCAGTTGTCAGATGACACCACACGTCCGGAATCTGCCTGTAGTGGCCGATGAGACACCTGTAGAGCAACATCAAGCCCAGCTGAGGGTTGAGCCGACAATCGCTCTTGCGGGCGCTCAGGCTGCCCTGAGCTCGGATTTGTCCGCAGCCCCGGTACGATCTCCTGCGCCACCGCCGGAACCAGACCTGTGGCGCGATATGCGAGCGCACATGCATCTGGATCTATATCTGGATCATCCCCGTGTGCAACAGGAGTTGCGCTGGTTAAAGCGCCATCCAACCTATTTGAAACGCTTGCAGCCGCGGTTGCAGAATTACCTGCCTTTTCTTTACAGCCAGACCCAATTGCGCAGTTTACCTGCTGAATTAGCCCTGTTACCCATTGTAGAAAGCGCATTGGACACGTTTGCGTTTTCTCACGGCGGTGCTGCTGGTCCGTGGCAGTTTGTGCGCGGGACGGCACGCCAGTACGGTCTGGAGATAAATGACTGGTACGATGGCCGTCGTGACGTTGTCGCTTCGACGCAGGCGGCGCTGGACTATCTCACCTATCTGAACAAGCGGTTCGATGACTGGTATCTGGCCTTAGCGGGTTATAACGCCGGACAAGGAAACGTGTCGCGGGCACAACGTAAAAATCCAGGTGCCGGTTTCTTTGATCTGCGCCTGCCCAAAGAGACTCAGGCTTATGTGCCTCGGTTGCTGGCGCTCAGCGCAGTGATCAAAGATCCCGAGCGTTTTGGTATCACGTTGCCAAAAGTTGAGCCGAGGACAACTTTTCACAGCCTGAACACACATGGGCAGTTCCAGCTGACAAAGCTCAGCGAAGTGCTGGAGCTGGACATGGATGAAATCTATCGCTGGAATCCATCGTTGAATCAATGGGCGACACCTCCAAAAGGGCCGCACCGCCTGATCGTTCCTGCTGCGATTGATCCAGTCATTGCACAACATAAAATTGACGCGATCCCTGCGCAGGAGCGCGTGGACTGGCAGGAAATAAAAGTAAAATCCGGGGATACCCTCAGTCAGATCGCACGTCGCCATGGTACCGATGTAACGTCTTTGCGGATGGCGAACAACTTACGTGGCTCAACCATCCGGGCAGGCAAGAAGCTGCTGATACCGAAACATGCAGCCGCGTTGAAAACGACACCTCGCAGTGCCAAAGGCGAGGTTGATTATGTTGTCGCGTCAGGCGACTCGTTGTGGACTATTGCACGCAAGCACAATGTCGACATGATAAAACTCATGCGCAACAACCATTTGGGCCCGAAAGATACCTTAGCTGTAGGCAAGACGTTGAAAATTCCGGGCGTTTCCGGCCAAACGCGAAAAGTGACTCGGAAGGTGCACTACAAGGTCCGAAGTGGCGACTCGCTGGCGAAGATAGCCGGTAAGTTTAATGTGTCGATTAATCAGATTGCCAACTGGAACAAGCTGGATAAAGCCCGTTACCTGCAGCCTGGTCAGCCGCTGCAACTTTACGTCAATGTAGTTGGCGGCTGAGGCGCTCGACGGATTGATATCAGCCTGCGGGCTGTGTAACACCCAGTTGCGTTCTTGCGGCTTCAAAGAATCCCTGAAAATCCAGCCGAGCTGCTCGATTTTCGGCAACCTGACGCAGCTGCTCAATCTCCGCTTCTGCTGTTGTACTGGGGTCTCCCTGAATTACCCGGGTAACCGTAATTAATGCGGCACCATCTGGCAGATCTGACATGCCCACCGATTTTTTCCCCGGCAACGGACGCGCAAGATCGAAGGCAGCTTCGAGCACTGAATTAGGGATGTTCTGGTTGCTGTTAGCGCGTGCAGCCAACTCAAACGTCTGCCAGCGGCTGCCAAGGTCACGGGCGATTTCGGTAACACTCTCACCCGCGGTCAGGCGTTGTATTCCCTCCGCCTTTGCAGCTTCTATCGCAGCCAGCGCCTGTTCCCGAACCAGCTCGTCGCGAATCTCATCGGCAACCTGGTCCAGCGGCACGGGCTCAGGCTCGTGTTGCTTATCAACGCGCACAACGACAATCTGAGTATCATTCAATTCAATGGCGTCGCTATTGGTGCCTTCAAGAACGTCATTGCTGAACAGCACCGAGGTCACCTTTGGATCATTCAGTAAAGGATCTTCGCTGGCCCCAGCCTGACTGACGCCGGCTACTTTTGTGACCGCCAAGCCCATCGTTGCGGCTGTGTTATCCAAAGAGAAACGTTCGTCGTATGCGGCTCGTTCCAGTTCCAGGGCTTTGTCGATAAACAGATCCTGGGCCTGCATTTCGCGCAATCTCGCAGTCAGCTGATCCTGCATGGTGTCGAACTCCGGATATTCGGGTACAACAACACTTTTGAGTTTGATGAGGTGATAGCCGAAATTCGTAAGCACGGGTTCTGAAACATCACCGGGTGCCTGCAGATCCCATAAAGCGGTTTCGAAGGCCGGGTCGAATATGCCTTTGCCTGCGGGTCCCAGATCACCACCAGCGGCGGCAGATCCCGCATCGTCACTGTATTGTTTTGCCAGCTCAGAAAAATCTTCTCCAGCAGCGATACGGCTCTGAATGTCTTCAATCGCTGCAAGCGCTTCGGCGTCACTGCGGTCCTGATCAATCTGGATCAGGATATGGGCACTGTCGCGCTGCTCGTCAGCCAGGGCGAGCTGGCGCTCGTCTTCGTACAAACTCAGTAGTTGTGCTTCGGTGACCTCAATTGAGCTGTCATCAATCAGGTCCTGGGCACTCATCTGCAGATAACTGACGTCAACGGTAAGTGGCGTCATGTAATTGCTCTGATTCTCGTTATAGCGCAGGGTGATGTCTTCTTCGCTGATCTCGATACCTTTACTGAAGTTCTCCACTGTCAGAGGCAGGTAAGCTATATCGCGACGCTGGGAGATGATTCTAACAATTTCCGCAAGTTCCCAATCAGGCATACTGACGGACCCGTAAAGTCCTGACTGCAGAGTTTCTGCGCTCAGCGCATTGCTGAATTCGGCAACAAAGGATAACGGGGTGTAACCCAGTGCTCGCAGCTGTTGACGATAAATTGCTTCATTGAATTGACCGTCAACCTGATAGGCCGGACTGTTGATTAACTCTTCGTTAACAGTTTCCGGCGCAACTGCAATTCCCAGTTCATCAGTGGCCTGATACAGAATCTGGCGATTAATCAGCTGTTGTAGAACATATTCCTGCAGCTGCAATCGATCTATATTACTGGGGTCAAAATCAGGACCCATCTGGCTCAGCAGTCGCTGCCGTTCACGCTCAGTCTCTGTAGCCAGCTGATTCTGGGTAATGGAATAACTGCCTACCTGTGCAAGTTCAGGGTCGCCACCCGTAAACAGGTTGGTAGCGCCAAATCCGAATAACGTCAGTACCACAATAATCGCACCAACCAGTATCTTAAAACCGGTGCCCTGGGTCTGATCTCTGAGTTTCTGCAGCATGATCTTCTCAATACATCTTACAAAAAACGGGGCGCCTAAGCGCCCCGCTACATTTCCGGCGCAATTCTAGCGCCTTTAAGACAGTCTCGCGACCTAGTTGAGTGCGTCTTTCAGTGCTTTACCAGGTTTGAACGCGGGTACTTTGGCGGCTGCTATCTGGATCTCAGCGCCTGTTTGTGGATTGCGGCCGGTGCGCGCTGCGCGCTCCCGAACCAGGAAAGTACCGAAACCAACCAACGATACCGGATCTGCATCTTTCAACGAGTCAGTAATTGCGTCGATCGCGGCGTCCAACGCACGACCTGCAGCCGCTTTGGATATATCTGATGATTCCGCGATGCGGTCAATCAACTCTGCTTTATTCACATTAAGCCCCTCTTGTGTATTGCTCAGCGGGTATTTGCTAAATACCGACAATGCGCGAATCTGCGCAGCAACATTATTTACTCTAGATTCAAAACCCTTGCGGGATTCGCCGTTTTATACCAACACCCCGCGGAGGGCGCAAGCGCCTGAAAGCCTTATTTTACCTGCATTTAGTGCGGATTGACGGCAGTTGAGGTGCTTGTTAAGCCCGCATCTGACTGATTGTCACCCTTCGCCACCGCCTGTGCATCGACTAATCTTGGTTGTGGAGCACGCTCAAGGGCAAGCTCGAGAACCTCATCCATCCACTTCACAGCATGGATAGTCAGGTTGGCTTTGACGTTGTCCGGAATTTCCTTCAGGTCTTTTTCATTTTCCGCCGGGATGATCACACGTGCAATGCCACCGCGGTGAGCGGCCAGTAATTTCTCTTTCAATCCGCCTATCGGCAGTACCTGCCCGCGCAGCGTTATTTCGCCCGTCATAGCCACATCCGCACGCACCGGAATGCCGGTCACAACAGAAACAACTGCCGTGCACATGCCAATGCCGGCACTGGGGCCATCTTTCGGTGTTGCTCCCTCCGGCACGTGTACATGCAGGTCAAACTTTTCATGGAAGTCGTCAGCCAGGCCTAACGATACGGAACGACTGCGCACAAAAGTCAGAGCGGCCTGAATAGACTCCTGCATCACATCACCGAGAGACCCGGTTTTGGTCTGCCGGCCTTTGCCAGGCACCGCCACAGCTTCAATGTTCAATAATTCACCACCTGCCTGGGTCCAGGCCAGACCGGTGACCAGGCCAATCTGATTTTCCTCTTCAGCCAGACCATAGCTGAAGCGTCTTACACCACTGAAGTCTTCAAGGTCAGGTGCATCTATGCGCGCAGTCGCCCTGGTTTTCTCCAATGCATGAGATTTAACGATTTTCCTTGCCAGCTTGGCGATTTCCCGTTCCAGGCCACGCACACCGGCTTCTTTGGTGTAGTAGCGTACAATATCCAGCAGAGCGGCATCGGTGATTTCCAACTCGCCCTTAGATAACCCGTTAGCTTTGGTCTGCTTGGGTACCAGATAACGTTTTGCAATATTGAGTTTTTCGTCCTCGGTATATCCCGGCAGTCGAATCACTTCCATCCGATCCAGCAGTGGGGCTGGGATATTCATCGAGTTTGATGTGCAGATAAAAAATACCTTGGATAGATCGTAATCAACTTCCAGGTAGTGGTCGTTGAAGGTATTGTTCTGCTCAGGATCTAACACTTCCAGCAAGGCGCTGGCAGGATCGCCACGAACGTCCATACCCATCTTGTCGATTTCGTCGAGCAGAAACAGTGGGTTGGCAACACCAGCTTTGGACATTTTCTGGATGACCTTACCTGGCATCGAACCGATATAAGTTCGGCGATGGCCGCGAATTTCTGCTTCGTCCCGCACCCCGCCCAGGGCCATGCGAACAAATTTCCTGTTGGTCGCTCGCGCGATGCTTTCGCCAAGGCTGGTTTTACCGACACCGGGAGGGCCGACGAGGCAAAGCACTGGCCCTTTCATACGCGTCACGCGGTTTTGTACCGCCAGGTATTCAATGATGCGGTCTTTGACTTCTTCCAGACCGTAGTGGTCTTCATCGAGAATTTTCTGCGCGGCTGCCAGATCTTTACGCACCCGACTCTTCTTCTGCCATGGCACGTTGACAATCCAGTCGAGGTAGCTGCGCACGACTGTCGCCTCTGCAGACATGGGCGCCATCAACTTGAGTTTATTCAATTCAGCCTGGGCTTTGTCCTTGGCGTCTTTGTGCATGCCTGAGTTGTCGATACTTTTCTGCAACTCTTCAACTTCGCCTTGCTCGTTCTCGCCCATTTCCTTCTGAATGGCTTTCATCTGCTCATTCAGATAGTACTCGCGCTGGCTCTGCTCCATCTGCTTTTTGACGCGCCCACGAATTCGCTTTTCCATTTCGAGAACGTCGAGTTCTGCATCCATCAGCTCAAGCAGCAGGTCCATTCTTTCCTGCAGCGGTATCGCCTCTAAAACAGCTTGTTTGTCACTGATATTCAGCGTCATCTGGGCTGCGATGGTATCTACCAGTCGAGTTGGATCGTCGATGCTGGAGAGCGAAGACAGGACTTCCTGAGGCACTTTCTTGCTGGCTTGAGCGTACTGCTCGAACTGCGCCAACAGCGTGCGCGCGAGGGCATCTCCTTCACGCGAATCAATTTCCGGTTCCTCATGCAGCGTTACGCTGGCCTGAATATAAGCTTCGCTGAAGTTGAGCTCTGCAACGCTGGCGCGCTGTCCGCCTTCAACCAGCACTTTTACGGTGCCGTCTGGTAGCTTCAGGAGTTGGAGGATGGTTGCGACCGTACCCAGATTGTAAAGATCGGAAGCTTTCGGCTCACCGACTTCGGGGTCAATTTTTGCCAGCAGCAGGATCTGCTTGTCATCAGCCATGGCAGCATCGAGTGCACTTATGGAACTTTGAGTACCCACAAACAACGGGTGGACGCCGTGGGGGTAAACCACCATGTCACGTAATGGAAGGACCGGAATGTTTTCTATAAGCGCAGAATCCACGGGCGTGCCTCGAGGTATGACAAAAAAATTTTGTACAGTAGCCTTTGGCCGCTCGATAGCGGCTAAAGGCTGGTGATACAGGTAAGTTTAGTCTTCGGGAGCAGCTTTCGCCTGATCGACGTTTTCGTAGATGAGCATCGGATCGCTTTCGCCTTTTATGACACTTTCATCTATGACGACTTTACTTACGGAATCGGATGATGGCAGGTCGTACATCGTGTTTAACAGCACAGCCTCTAAGATGGAGCGCAGTCCGCGAGCGCCAGTTTTTCGCTCCATTGCTTTAGCAGCAACGGCGCGCAGTGCATCTTCCCGGAAGTCGACTTCAACATTTTCCATATCAAACAGCTTGGCATACTGCTTGGTTAACGAGTTCTTTGGTTCTGTGAGAATGCGGATAAGTGCATCCGAATCAAGCTCTTCCAGCGTTGCAACAACTGGCAGACGACCAACAAACTCAGGTATCAATCCGTAGTGGATCAAATCTTCTGGCTCTACCCCGCGCAGGGTCTCGCCAATGCTTTTGCGATCAGCATCACCTTTGACTTCAGCGCCAAAGCCAATGCCTGACTTGTCAGAGCGATCCATGATGACTTTGTCCAGGCCTGCAAACGCACCGCCACAGATAAACAGGATGTTAGAGGTATCCACCTGCAGAAATTCCTGCTGGGGATGCTTGCGGCCGCCTTGAGGAGGCACTGACGCCACGGTGCCTTCGATCAGTTTCAGCAATGCCTGCTGTACACCTTCACCAGACACGTCGCGAGTGATCGACGGGTTATCTGACTTACGGGATATTTTGTCGATCTCATCAATGTAAACGATGCCAACCTGAGCGCGATCAACGTCGTAGTCGCACTTCTGCAGCAGCTTCTGGATGATGTTTTCGACGTCTTCGCCGACGTACCCTGCTTCTGTGAGCGTGGTTGCATCTGCGATGGTGAACGGAACGTCCAGCAGGCGTGCAAGCGTCTCTGCAAGCAGAGTCTTGCCGCTACCGGTTGGCCCGATCAGCAGGATGTTTGATTTTGACAGTTCGACATCGTCTTTTTTGCCATTGTAGTTCAGCCGTTTGTAGTGGTTGTAAACCGCTACAGCCAGAACCCGCTTGGCGTGTTCCTGACCAATGACGTATTGATCGAGAATATTTTTGATTTCCTGCGGAACCGGCAGCTTGCTCGATTCACCGGTTTGAGCTGTTTCAGAGACTTCTTCGCGGATGATGTCGTTGCATAGCTCGACACATTCATCACAGATAAAAACAGAGGGTCCGGCAATGAGTTTGCGGACTTCATGCTGGCTCTTACCGCAAAAAGAGCAGTATAAAAGCTTGCCTGAATCGTCTGTTTTGCCGCTATCGTCGGACATATGATCCTCTGTTCTACATGATTTATGCGCGCGTTTTTAAAGCGCCGCAAATTGACTGAACTGGCACAAGCGCAATTGCACTGGCCCGCTGTGGGTTCCCGTAATCAGGCACTTCACCCTCATACTGTACAAAAAACTGCCTAAATCGACATCCGTCTGAGCTCCGCCTGAGCAGTGTGGAGCCTTTCGTGATACAATTATGACTGATTTTAAAGATTTATACAGTGCGGACTGCGCCTTTCAAATGCAAGCCCACAGTGTAAACAGTTTACTGTGAGCCTGCCGTGTACCGGGTCCTATTTTACCGTCGCAGGGGCACGACTTTGCTGAACCTGATCCACCAGGCCATAAGCCATAGCTTCATCCGGGCTCATCCAGAAATCGCGGTCGGTATCATTAGCAACGGTTTCTTCCGCTTTACCGGTGTGATGCGCCAGCAGCTTGTTCAGGCGCTCCCGCATCAGCAGGATTTCCTGTGCCTGAATCTCGATGTCTGCAGCCACACCTCTGGATCCACCGCTGGGTTGATGCAGCATCATCCTTGAATTGGGCAGTGCAATTCGCTTTCCGGGTGCGCCTGCGGCGAGCAGGAACGCGCCCATGCTCGCTGCCTGACCGATACACAGGGTCGCCACGTTAGGTCGGATGAATTGCATGGTGTCGTAGATCGACATCCCTGCGGTAACGGAACCACCCGGTGAGTTGATATACAGGTTGATGTCTTTATCCGGGTTTTCGGATTCAAGAAACAGCAGCTGCGCCACAATCAGGTTGGCCATGTGATCTTCGACTGGCCCGACCAGGAAAACAATGCGGTCTTTCAGCAGGCGGGAGTATATGTCAAAAGCGCGCTCTCCACGGGCAGACTGCTCGACTACCATGGGCACCATGCCCAGACCTTGAGCGGGGTTCAACTGAGGATCACGTATATCTGTCATGCATTTCTCCAAAAGCAAACCCCGAGGGTCTGCAATTATATTTTATTTACTGTCTTCATCTTTGGCAGAGGGCTCAGCTGAAGGTTCGGCATCTTGTTCTGAGTTTAGTTCAGCTTCGGGTTCTGCAATGGCTTTTCCGCTGACAACGTCCTCATAACTGGCGGGCACGTCTTCAATTTCCGCTGCAGACAATATGTGGTCAACCACCTGTTCTTCAAGTACACCCATCTCAATATTCTGCAATTGTTCGGGATTTGAGCGATACCAGCTGATCACCTGCTCGGGTTCACCATACTGTGCGGCAATTTCACTCAGACGTGCGTCGAGCATTGTCTGGTCGACGGACAAATCGTTCTTATTGATGATTTCGTTGACCACCAATCCTACTTTTACCCGCTGCTCAGCCTGATCCTGGAAAAGTTCGTTGGGCAGTTCAGGTTTAGGTCCTGCGCCACCCATCTGGAACTGGTCCAGCATCTGGTCTTTTAAGACCTGTATTTCGCGGTTAACCATCGCCTGGGGAACCTGAAATTCGTGAATTTTGGCCAGCTGGTCCATAACCTGCTGTTTCAGCTGGTTTTTTAATGCTGAGTCCATTTCCCGCTGCATATTGTTTTTCACATCTTCACGGAAGGCTTCTTCGCCGCCCTCTTCCACACCGAAGCCTTTGAAAAATTCTTCGTCAAGGTCGGGTACTTTGGGTTCTTTTACGGCTTTGAGGGTGACTGAAAACTGCACTGTCTTGCCCTGCAGATTCTCGGCGCGGTAATCTTCCGGAAAAGTAGCATCAAAAGTGACAGTTTCGCCGGCTTTGGCGCCTTCGACGCCTTTGTCGAAGTCTTCAATCATCTGTCCCTGGCCAACACGAAAATCGACGTCTTCGCCGGCAGTACCTTCTACCGGTTCACCGTCTGAGGTGGCAGAGAAATCGGCAGTGACCTGATCACCTGCGGCTGCCGCACGTTCAACCGGTTCAAAAACCGTGCGCTGCTCGCGCAGCCTTTCGATCATGGTGTTCAGGTCTTCATCGGTAACTTCAGCAACCGGCTTACGCACGCTGACCTGAGCCAGATCCGCCACTTCCACTGTGGGGTAGACTTCAAACGTGGCGGTAAACTCAAAATCAATACCTGGGTCCATTTTGACCACTTCGAGGCTCGGAGATCCGGCTGGATTGAGGTCTTCCTGTTGTACAGCAGATACAAAACTCTGCTGCATCAGTTCGCCTGCAACTTCCGCGCGGACAGCCTGGCCATAGCGTCTACGCACTTCCTTCAGCGGTACTTTGCCCGGGCGGAAACCGCTGATACGTACTTTACCGGCGGCGTCATGCAGCCGTTCTGTAATTTGGGATTCGAACTGTTCACTGGGTAACGCGATAGTGAGTCGGCGCTCGAGGCCAGTCATTGTTTCAATCGATACATTCATGCAGATAATCAGTGTTTTAGCTGTGTGGATTTTCAGAAAGGCTGTAGCCCTCAAGGGGTGTTCAACCGGTCTGGTGAGTCACCTAACCGCAATCTACGTTCGTAAAGTGCGCATTCACAAGGTGGTTAAGAATTGGGGTGGACGATGGGGCTTGAACCCACGACCGCCGGGATCACAACCCGGAGCTCTACCAACTGAGCTACGCCCACCATAGTTTTAACGGTGGCGGATTATATGCCTGGCAATCGCGTTCTGCTAGAGGTTATTGCGATCGAATAAAGAAGATAATTGATTGTAGAGCGACGTTTTGACTTCCAGCCAAAACTCGACCCCCAAACGCGAAGCGCTGAAATTCTTGATGGTAGAGCGACGTTTTGGCCCCCGGCCAAAACTCGACACCAAACGCAACGCGCCGAAACTCTTGATGGTAGAGCGACGTTTTGGCCCCCGGCCAAAACTCGACACCAAACGCAACGCGTTTGGTACGCCTGGCAGGACTCGAACCTGCAACCCTCGGCTTAGAAGGCCGATGCTCTATCCAGTTGAGCTACAGGCGCTTTGTGACAGCAGTCGGCTTGATAAGTTTGAATTGGTCGGGGTAGAGAGATTCGAACTCCCGACATCCTGCTCCCAAAGCAGGCGCGCTACCAGACTGCGCTATACCCCGATGCGGCGCGATCATACTACGACCATTCTGCGGGTCAATGCACTTAAGCCACAAGTTACGCTCAGATCTCATCTTGCGGGCTGGGGTGATGCTGCGTTTGTCGGTAGAATGAGGCTTTTCGAATGCAGTGAAGTCCATGTCCGCAAAAATAATTGATGGCAATGCCATTGCCAAAGAACTGCGTGGGCACATACGCGAAGAGGTAGATGCGTGGGTCAAGCAGGGACGACGTCTACCCGGGCTGGCGGTAATTCTCGTCGGTAACGACCCGGCGTCGGAGATCTACGTCAAAGGTAAACGGCGGGACTGCGACGAAGTTGGCTTTCACTCCATTGTTCATCACGTCAGTGCCAACGTGACCCAGAGTGATCTGCAGGCGTTGATCGGGTCGCTGAATGAAGACTCCAGCATTGACGGCATTCTGGTGCAGACACCGCTGCCGACCCACATCGATCAGGATCGAGTTATTGATGAGATCGACCCGAAAAAAGATGTGGATGGTTTCCATCCCTACAACATCGGCAGGCTTGCATTGCGTCGCCCGACCCTGCGCTCCTGTACGCCAAAGGGTGTGATGCTGCTGCTGGAGCATATCGGCTGCAGCTTCAAAGGCCTGGATGCTGCCGTAATCGGTGCGTCCAACCATGTTGGCCGACCCATGGGGCTGGAGCTGCTGCTGGCAGGTTGTACGGTTACGACTGCACATAAGTTCACCAAGGATACGGCAGCGAAAATCCGTCTGGCGGACATCGTTGTGTCTGCGGTGGGTAAGCCCGGGCTGGTTCCAGTGGAGTGGATAAAACCTGGCGCCATTGTGATTGATATAGGGATAACCCGTGGTGCCAACAACAAGCTTTATGGCGATATTCAGTTTGATGCGGTCAAAGAAGTGGCATCCTGGATCACACCGGTACCTGGCGGCGTGGGACCAATGACGCGAATCGCGTTGTTGCAGAACACCATGCAGGCTTCTCGCGACAATCAGGGCTTTTAGTGCACCGGCTGTTTATCTCAGATCTGCATCTGGACGACCCTTCCGCACCTGCCTTTCTGCGCTTTCATGAATGCCTTACCCATGAATCCAGGCGGGTTGATGAGATCTATATTCTCGGTGATCTGGTGGAAATGTGGATTGGAGACGATGACGACAGTGTTGCTGCTCAGCAGCTGCGCCAAATTCTGAAGACGATCAGTGCGCAAACGCCTGTCTATCTGATGCATGGCAACCGAGACTTCCTGTTTGGCGAAAAGTTTGCCAACGACACGGGGGTGACATTGCTCGGCGATCCTCATATGACAGACGATGGCCTGTTACTCAGTCATGGTGACATGCTCTGTACCGACGACGTGGCTTATCAGAACATGCGTACCCTGCTGCGCAGTGAAGCCTGGCAGCAGGATATCCTCAGCAAGACGCTAGCGGAGCGCAAAGCATTTGGTCAATCACTACGCCAGCAGAGTCAAACCAATAACGCAAACAAGCCATCCAACATAATGGATGTGAACGACGACGCAACGAGTGCTCTGGTAGCTGAGCATCAGGTTCACATTCTGTTACACGGCCATACTCACCGACCGGGTATGCATCAACATGACGGTTTCAAGCGATTTGTGACCGGGGCCTGGGAGCGATGTGGCTGGCTGGCCCGGCAGATAGATGAAGCGCTGTGGCTGGAGTGCTTCAGCCTGGCACACCGCTATGGAAGCGAAACTCCGGGTCGGGTGTTGTAACCAGAACGGCATCTCTGGCAAGAAACTCTTCGATGCGTTCATCGATGTTGTCGTGAGCAACAGACCGCGCCAGGCTCAGATAGTCCTCAAAATGTCGGGCTTCTGAGTGCACCAGTTGCCGATACAACGCACCGATATGTTCCGGTAATATTTCTAACAAGCGAACGAACCGTTCGCAGGAGCGGGCTTCAACTACCGCACCCAGAATCAAAAGGTCGACTAACCTGCCTGGCTCCTGCCTGCGCACCAACCCATGCAGCTGTTGCGCATATCTTGCCGGGCTCAGATAGCTGTAATTGATCTGTTCGGCCCGCATCAGATCCAGGACCTGCTCAAAATGTCGCAGCTCCTCTCTGGCAAGGCGGGACATTTTGTCCAGCAATTCTGGCTGGTCGATGTATTTGTATAACAGACTGACAGCGGTGCTGGCAGCTTTCTTTTCGCAGTTGGCATGATCGATCAGCAATTCGTCCAGGTGCCCGGGCACTGCTGCAAGCCAGGCATCTGGTGTTCGGCAGTGCAGAAAGTTCAGTGCAGGATTGAGGTCAGGTCGACTCATAACGGTATTTTGAAGTTGCGTTCATAGTGTGCGAGCGAACGGCGATAGACTTCGCTGTCAATGCTCTGCAGCGTCTCCAACGCATCATTTGTTGCCGTAGACGCCTGCAGACCGCCGGCAGACAATGGCACATTCCGGATGGCCAGATGGCGTACCAGCTCATAGCGCTGTTCCATCGCAGTCAGGTTCTGCAGGTGTGGGGTCTGGATCTGTTTGTCGTAAGTTGCTTCATCTATGACAGACAGAGTGTGTTCCACGACTTCGTCGCGCAGGCTCTGCAGGCGTGACCAGATCTGCTGTTGCTGGTGCGCCTCATAGCCGTTCCACTGCACAATTTCGTGCGCAAAACGCTTGCAGCCGCGGCAAACCAGATCTCCATAGGTGGTAGAACAGATGCCCACACAGGGTGTACGTTTTGTTTGCGTCACTTCGATTTTTTAGCACGGTTGTCAGTGCTTAGGATGCTTTGCCCGGTGTTGAAAAGGCAAGTCTAAATCTCAGTTTTCGAAAATCCTGGCGCATCTGTCGCCGTTCGACTTCTGACAGGCTTGCCTGTGGGTCGTACATGAAACTCTGTAACCGTTGCACCATGGGTTGCGGGTCCAATTCTGCTTTGACCGCAAGGCGATGCAGATATGCCGCTGGTGTTTCATCAGGTGCACGGGCATAGCCCTGTCTTGCCATGGCGCTGGCAAATTTAAAGAACTTGCGTTCAGCCGGGTTGCGCTGAGTAGGTCGGCGACGCCAGAACAATGTGAGGGCAACCAGGAACATGCTCACGCCTCCGCCTATCGCCAGGGCCAGACCGATCCGGGCCGGTGTTACCTCACCTAACAATTTCTGTAGAACGCTACTCTGGGAAGCTGCATCGTAACCAACCACCCAGAAGTTCCAGCGGTGTTCTACCGAATCAAAAAACTGTAGCGCATTGCTCAGCAAATCACCTTCACCCAGGCGTGCGTTTGTCAGAAATGACAATGCGGCACGGTCTTCCCCGGAAAGTGCAGCGTTCAGGCCATTTTCGACGCGTGCTGGTGCCACAGCGGCGGTCGGGTCCACACGTGTCCAGCCTGCGCTTTCAATCCAGACTTCAACCCAGGCGTGTGCAAGATACTGCCGGACTTCCACGTGGCCGGTTCGAGGGTTCACCTCCCCTCCCTGGTAACCTCCAACCATGCGCGCGGGTATGTCAGCGGCCCGCAGGGCAAACACCATGGCACCGGCATAGTGGGAACAGAACCCTCTGCGCGTGTCGAACCAGAATTCATCGATGCTGTTCTCATTGTTCAGAGTAGGTGGCTGCAGGGTATAGACATAATCACGGTTGCGAATCTGCGCAAGCATGGCTTCAACCATGGCGGTTGGGGAACCCGTATCAGCGAGCAGCGCTTTTGCATACTCGCGAATGCGTGGATTGTCCTCATCAGGTAGCCTGGTTTCACGGCGTTCGAGCAACCCATGCAGCTGCGGATCCTGAGTGTATTGTGGGTCGCTGACCAGGCGATAGCGCTTCACTGACAATATTGATTCGGGATTAATGAGGCGGTAATCACCCAGCATTTTCAACCGAGGCCCATAATCTACCGGTGTATCCAGGGAAAACAGCCACTCCGCCTGGGTCGGCTCCAGAAAGACTTCATAACCGATACCCGGCCCGACTGCGGCTGGTGGCGTCGCTTTTGGCGGCAGCGGACGCCCGACGGTCCAGGTGCCCTGGTCAAACTCGCTGTAGACGAGTCCGCGCCAGTAAAGTTCGCGGGCAGGTGGTACCTCATCTTCGAACACAACCCTGAAGGCCAGTTCGTTAGACATGGTTAAATTGGCTACATCACCTGGTTTTATAGTGTCGCTGATACCCGTTGTGGAAGAAGACGGCATAGGTATCGACCACAACGGTGCAATGCGTGGAAATAACAGAAACAGCACCAGGGTCAAAGGCAGTGCCTGGAAAATCAGGGCGGCGGCGAGTTTGATGGACGCCAATGGACGGACCCTGCTCTGCAACTGGTTCATGCCGACCATCGCTGCGGTAATAATAACTGCAGCTAACACCTGATAGGCAGCCATGGTGATGGCCTGATCAAACAGAAACGCCGTGGCGATCAGGAAGTAGCTGAGAAAAATGATCAGGTAAGCATCCCGACGGGTTTTCATCTCGAGTAACTTCAGAGCAAATGCCAGCACCAGCAGCGAAGTGGCAGCTTCAAGGCTGAAGGTGCCGTAACCGCTCAGCGCAATGCCAAACACACCGGCAAACACCAACACCGCTTTGACCCAGCCTGCCGGATATCCCCAGCGACCTCGGTAAACCTGGGTGCGCCAGTAACCGCTGAACAGACCTACACCAATGATCCAGGGGGTGATATAAACGGCTAGTGGTAGGATCACAACCACCTGGGAGATCATCAGCAGAGCCAGCGAGTTGCGGGGTATCTGATAAGCCATGCCAACCTGTGGCGCGTTCTTCCCGGGTGTTATGGGTTTTTCAGCCATTGTTCGGTTGCTCTGCCTCGCTGTGACCATAAAGCGCAAGCTCTCTCAGAACCTGATCGAGGTGCAATTGTCCCAGTCCCGGAGCGATTTCTTTTTGCGGTAAACGCAATCCGAATTCCTGCTCCGAGCGCGTTGCGGTTAACGCAAAGCCGGTCAACCGGCTGAGCTTCTCTTCAACATCGCCGCTGAGTTGATCAAAATCAAACCACAGGCGCGGCTCCTGATAGCTCGCGTAGCGCTTAACCACCAGTTCGTCAGAGCGGGCGTAAGAACGCCAGAGGATGTTCCTGATCGGATCTCCGGGCACATAGCCACGCAGATCCACAAAATCGTCGCTGCCCAGCGGATCAATCAGGACCCCTTCATCGCGGTGTTTGCTACTGTGGGATTGGGGGCTGTCGGAGAAAAGGGGTTTCGGGTACACCAGCCCCCGGGCATTGATATCCACCCATGTCCAGGCCCGCAGCAGGCCAAGTGGGAAATAGGTTTCAACCAGCATTCGCCCCGGGTGCAACCACCCTCTTCGCTCTGCGGTAACGTAAAGGGACACTACGCTGGCCTGAGTATCATATATTTCGACCCACTGTTTATAGCCGTTGGGCCAGCCTATCTGGATACCTTCCCGGCCTCTTCCCTTCGGCCGTTCCACGCGCACGGAGAATTCAATGTGTTCACCGACAAAACCGCTGTGGCGCTCGGCCATTTCGATCGAAAGCCCTGATAGATTTCTGAAGGTATAAAGAATAGTGATGACAAACATGCTGCCCAACAGAAAGGCTGTGCCGTATACCAGAGAGTTCTGGTAGTTGATTGCGCCCAGGATCAGCATCAGCAGAAGCCCGGCAAAGGCAAAACCTGAACGTGTCGGAAAGATAAAAATGTTGGCCTGGCTGAGATTGATACGCGCACTGGGCGGTATTCTTCGATCGAGCCAGGCACCGAAACGTTTGCCTGAAAAAGGTGGAGCGGTTTTGGCTGGATCGTTTCTGGCCGAAGCCGATTTGGAAAAAGCGTTCAAGCTGTCCGCCTATGACACGACGTCGACGCTGCCTAATAGTTTCTGAGCAAGCGCACCACCGCCATGGCCGGTGAAGTCTGCCGATTCACGCAGTCGGTGTTCTACCACGCTGGGCAATACGGCCTGTACATCTTCCGGCACAACGTGGCTGCGATCGTTGATCAGGGCCCAGGCTTTTGCGCTTTGCAACAGGGCCAGAGCACCGCGGGGGGAAAGACCAAATGCAAACTCGCTGCCAAGACGGCTGAAAGCAATGATACGCTGTATGTAATCTATGACCGGGTCGGATGCCTTGATTGCACCAACCGCTGCCTGGATGTTACTTAACTCTGCAGGGCTGATAATGGCACCCAGGGTATTCAGATGTGTGCGCCGATCTCCGTGCATAAGTAACTGTCGTTCCGCAGCGGGCTCGGGATATCCCAGTTCTATCCGCATGAGAAAGCGGTCAAGTTGAGATTCCGGTAGCGCAAAAGTGCCTGACTGAGTAGACGGGTTCTGAGTCGCAATCACAAAAAATGGTGTTGGCAACGGCATCGAAACACCGTCGTTAGTGACCTGACGTTCTTCCATCGCTTCCAGCAGAGCGCTCTGGCTTTTTGGGGTTGCGCGATTAATCTCGTCCGCCAGGATCAGTTGTGCGAAAAGCGGTCCTTCTATGAAGCGGAATGAATTGCTCTGCTTATCAAAGATGGTTGCGCCGATGATGTCTGAAGGCAGCACGTCCGAGGTGAACTGAATGCGGTTGTAAGACAAGCCGAGGGTCTTTGCCAGGGCGTGCGACAACAATGTCTTACCCATACCGGGCAGGTCTTCAATAAGCAGGTGACCGCCAGCAAACAGGCAGGCCAGGCTCAGCTTGATCTGCTGTTCCTTGCCGAGCAAAACGGAATTCAGTGCCTGCACCAGCGCTTCAATCTGGTTTTTCACGCCGGCACGGGAGACCGCAACCTCATCAACCGTGGTTGTGGAGTTCAAGGATTGTGGCGTCTGGGTTGAGTTGGGCGTCACTGCGCTGCTTATTTAAGTCACTTCGGGTCAAGGATAACTGGCTAAGGTAGTCTGCATCTATGTCACCAGTCACGTAATGGCCGTCAAAAGCAGAACACTCAAAGTCATCTACCCTGGGATTGCCTTCCCGGGCACTGTTTTTCAGGTCATTGATGTCCTGATAGACAAGCCAGTCAGCACCGATAATCTCTGCAACTTCTTCGTCCGTACGCTCATTAGCGACAAATTCCTGACGCGCAGGCATGTCTATCCCGTACACGTTCTGATAACGCAGCGCTGGCGCTGCTGAGGCCATATATACCTTACGCGCACCGGCATCTCTTGCCATCTGGATGATCTGCTGGGTGGTCGTGCCGCGCACGATGGAATCGTCCACCAGCAGCACGTTTTTGTCGCGAAATTCCAGCTCGATGACGTTGAGCTTCTGGCGCACAGACTTTTTCCGTTCCTGCTGTCCCGGCATGATGAAAGTGCGTCCGATATAGCGATTTTTTACAAAACCCTCGCGGAATTTAACATCCAGCTGGTGTGCCAGCGGCAGAGCAGCTGTGCGCCCTGTATCCGGTATCGGGATGACCACATCAATATCGTGGGTATGCTGGCTGTACCGTTCAAGGATCCTGGCTGCCAGGTGTTCACCCATACGCAAACGGCTTTTGTATACGGATATGTCATCCATGATGGAGTCTGGACGTGCCAGATAAACATGCTCAAAAATACACGGTACCAGTTGGGTTTTCTCGGCGCAGACCTTGCGGTAGATATTGCCGTCGGAACTGATAAAGATTGCCTCGCCAGGTGCAACGCTGCCCAGCAGCGTATACCCCTGCAGGTCCAGAGCAACCGATTCCGAGGCAAGCATGTATTCTTTACCCTGGTCCGTCTCACGCTCACCATAAACCAGGGGTCTGATGCCGTAGGGGTCGCGGAAGCCTAAGACGCCGCAGCCGATGATCATCGCTACCGCAGCATAAGCACCCCGGCAGCGTTTGTGGACGCCGGCAACCGCGTTGAAAATCTCTTCTGGACTCGGGTCGAGGGCACGCTGCTGCTGCAGTTCATGCGCCAGGACATTGAGCAACACCTCGGAATCGCTGGTGGTATTGATGTGACGGAGGTCTTCAGCAAACAGATCAGCTTTCAACTGATCCGCGTTAGTCAGATTGCCGTTGTGCGCAAGTGTTATGCCGTAGGGCGAATTGACGTACATGGGCTGAGCTTCGGCGGAACTTGAAGAGCCCGCGGTGGGATATCTGACGTGGCCGATGCCGATGTTGCCGTTCAACAGTTGCATATGCTCCTGTCGGAACACATCACGGACCAGGCCATTGGCTTTACGCAGGTGCAGTTTGTTGCCATCGCTGGTGACCATGCCTGCCGCATCCTGGCCGCGGTGTTGCAATACAGTCAGCGCATCATAGATCGCCTGGTTGACTGGACCTTTCGAGACCAATCCGACTATTCCGCACATGTTATGTTTAACCCCAGATTGTGTTGAATTGCAGAAAATGCCGCCACGGGAGGGTGAAGCCTAACTGCCCGGTGTCGGTACGTCACGCGCAAGATCCTTTGCCTGTTGTAAAAGGTTGCGCACATCACCTTCAAAGGCGAGCAGCTGTTCCTGCAGCACAGAGGCCTGCCACCATTGCGTATCACTACCAATCTCTCGCAGGATCATCAGCAGGACAATGGCAACCAGCAGCCCGCGTGCACTGCCGAACAAGAAGCCAAGAAAGCGATCAGTGCCAGTTAACCCTGTTGTTTCTACCAGTTTGGCGATCAACCACTGCACGATGCCGGCGATGATCAGGCTGGCGATAAACAGACAGGCAAAGGCGATTACCATGCGCACAGATTCAGCACCCCAGGATGGCGGCAGGTTCAGGGCGACAAAGGGAGAGAAATACATGGCCACCACAAACGCCAGAACCCAGGCTGCCAGTGACAGCACCTCTTTCATCAAACCGCGAACGAGACCGATGACCGCCGACAGCAGCACTACCGTGGCGATAACGATGTCTAATCCGGCAACCGCCATTACGGACTCATCTCCACCAGAACGGCTTCAACATTAAAACGGTTTTCTATCTGCGTCTGTATGGATTTTGCTTCGTCGGCATTGAGCAGCGGCCCCACTGCTACCCTGACCAGTTCTTCGCCGCTGCGAGCGCTTCGCAGGGTTGAAGTGAACGCTTCATAGCCTGCATCGCGCAGCCTCTGCTGGAAGGCCAGCGCATTATCTTTGCTGGCAAAACTTGCGGCCTGGATTGCCCACACTCTGGTTTCTTCAGTGGCCTGCGCCAGTACGGGTTCACCGAAGCGCGTATCGCTGGCGGTATCAAAACCAGCCTCATCAACTTCCTCGCGCAGCGCATCGACACGCTCCACCACATCGCTTACCGGTACGACATCGTCAAATTCTGCCAGGGCCTGGGCAGCAGGTGTGTCGCGAGGAACAGTCACAACCGGTGTCGGTGGTGGCGGGCTGACTGCAGTGCCAGCGCCATCGAATATCATCGGCAGGCAGATGACTGCCAGCGCAATGAGGAAAATTGAGCCTGTGACCCGGTAACGGGTACGTTCGTTCATATAGAAGTTATCACTAGGCGTGGCGCAAGATGGCTCTGGATCAGGTGACGTTAATGTTTATCAACTCATTGACGCGGGCAACCAGGTCAAATGAGCCAAACGCAAGGATAACATCTCCGCTTTGGGTTGCGGTACTTAGTTCGGACATCAAGTTGTCCCATGCGACAGGTTTAGCCAGTGATGCTGGTGGCAAGCGCTCTTGCAGTTCATGCCCCGTGAGCTGGCGCTCACCGGCCGTGTCTAACAGCCACCAGGGCGCATGGGTCTGTGCTGCAATTTCCGCATATACACCGGCATGATCTTTGTCCCTGAGCATACCGCAAAGAATCAGTTTCGGGTGCCAGTTGCGCTGCATCATCTCTCTGGCCAGAAAGGCCGCGGCGGCCGGGTTATGGGCAACATCAAGAACAATACGGCGGCCGTTGAGCGTGTGCTGTTGCATGCGCCCGGGCATCTGCAGGGTTGGGCTGACTTCTGCTATGACTGACACTGCAGAGTTGGTCAGGCCGAGGGTAGCCAGGTAAGCGATAATAAGATTCTGCGGCGCACACTGATGATAAGGCTGTTCGCGCAGTTGACACTGGTTGTTTTTGTAGAGGTCCCAGGTGCTGTTTCTGGCGTTGGCTCTGACCTGCCAGGTATCGCCCAGAATCTTGGGCCGCAATGACAGCTCGGCAGCGGCCTGCAGAACCGTTGCAGGCATATCCGGGCCAAGTATAACCTCCTGATGCGGGCGCAGTATGCCCGCCTTCTCCGCGCCAATGGCCTCCAGGGTCTCACCAAGGAACTGCTGGTGATCCAGTCCGATACTGGTGATCACGGCTATATCCGCATCAATCACATTAAAGGCGTCCAGACGTCCACCCAAACCGATTTCAAGAATGCAGACATCTACCTTTTGTGCTTTGAAACACCATAAAGCGGCCAGCGCGCTGAACTCAAAATAGGTCAGAGGTAAGTCGTTTCGTTGCGCATCAATGGCTGCGAAGGCGGAACAGAGCAGATCATCGTCTGCTTCAGCCCCATTAATACGTACGCGTTCGTTAAAACGCCTGACGTGAGGAGACAAGGTTGTGCCAACAGATATGCCGGCCTGCAGAAGCAGGGCTTCGGCAGCATAACAGGTGGAGCCTTTACCGTTGGTTCCCGCAACGGTAATGACTTTAGCCGCCGGACTGTGCAGATTGAGGCGAGTAACCATATCCTGCATGCGCTGCAGGCCCATATCGATGGTCTGCCAGTGCTGTTCTGAGATGTAAGCCAGCCAGCCGTCCAGGTCGCGCATGCGCTAGCTGCCAGGTGAGCTACGATCTGCGCCGCGATCAACGCCTTCGCGCAAAGCAAGAGCGGATTCAGTGAGCGCCGTGGCGCCGGCTTCAACGCTGTCGACATGTTCTGCCAGCAGATTGACAAGTGCGCTACCCACAACGACGCCATCGGCAAACGTTGCAACCGCCTCTGCAGTTTCCGGTGTTTTGATGCCAAAACCCACACACAGGGGCAAATCTGTGTGCTGTCGCAGCTCAGCAAGCCTGGAAGACACTGTCTGGGTGTCCAGATTGTCCGCGCCGGTAATGCCTTTCAGCGAGACGTAGTAGACGAAGCCTGCAGCGTTTTCCAGGATAAAGCGCGCGCGCTCATCAGTTGTTGTTGGCGCAACCAGGTAGATTAAGTCGATATCGCAGGCTTGCAGTTGAGGCTGCAACTGCGCCGCTGATTCCGGCGGCAGATTGACCATGATCAAACCGTCAACGCCTGCAGCCTGCGCACGTTGTGGAAAATCCGGCATGGCAAGAATTGAATTCAGATAACCCATTAACACGATCGGTGTATCAGCGTTTGTCTGCCTGAATTCGGCAATCATCTTCAGTACACGAACCAGAGTAGTACCGTTGTGTAGTGCCCGTTCACTGGACGCCTGAATAGCAGGCCCTTCAGCCTCGGGGTCTGAAAAGGGTATACCAACTTCAAGAATGTCTACCCCACCGGCAACCAGTGCATGCAGCGCTGGTACCGTGTGCTCGATTGTTGGATCGCCAGCGGTTAGAAAACTGATGAGCGCTTTGCGACCCTTGCGTGCGGCAAAGTATTGACTGATTCTGCTCATGACAAAGTAATGTTATCCAGTTTCGCAATTGTGTTGATATCTTTATCACCGCGACCTGACAGATTCACTAAGATGATATTATCCGGGTCCATGGTGGGCGCGTTTTTAACTACCCATGCAATTGCATGGCTGGATTCAAGCGCGGCAAGAATGCCTTCGGTGCGATTCAGGACGCGAAAAGCGGCCATGGTTTCTTCATCGGTGGCGCTGTCATAACGAGCGCGTCCGATGTCTTTCAGATGAGAGTGCTCAGGGCCGACGCCAGGATAGTCCAGGCCTGCGGAAATGGAATGTGTCTGTGCGATCTGGCCGTCATCATCTGCCATCAGATAAGTGCGGTTGCCATGCAGTACACCTACTTTACCGTCGTTCAGGGGGGCTGCGTGAGCGCCTGTCTTCAGCCCTCGCCCGCCAGCTTCTACGCCAACCAGCTCGACGTCGATATCATCTATAAACGGATAAAACAGACCCATTGCATTTGAACCACCGCCGACACAGGCAACTGCCACATCAGGTAAGCGACCCTCCTTCGCCAGAATCTGTGAACGCGCTTCAGAACCAATGACAGACGCAAAATCTCGCACCAGCATCGGGAATGGGTGCGGACCGGCGACAGTGCCGATGATGTAATGGGTGTCATCCACATTGGTCACCCAGTCACGCATAGCTTCGTTGAGCGCATCTTTGAGAGTTTTTGAACCTGAATGCACAGGTATGACGTTTGCACCCAGCAGCTTCATGCGATAAACATTCAGACTCTGGCGTTCGACGTCCTCGGCACCCATGTAAACGTCGCACTTGAGACCCAGGCGAGCCGCTACGGTTGCCGTGGCGACACCGTGCTGCCCGGCTCCGGTTTCTGCAATAACTCTTGGCTTACCCATGCGTTTTGCAAGCAGGGCTTGCCCGATGGTGTTGCAGATTTTGTGCGCACCGGTGTGATTCAGGTCTTCGCGCTTCAGGTAAACTTTTGCACCGCCGAGCTCTGCTGTGAGGCGTTTAGCGAAATACAAAGGGGTTGGACGCCCCACGTAATCTGTGAGGTCCTCGTGCAGTTCCTGCTGGAATTCCGGGTCATTGCGGACCTGCTCGTACAGCTCAGCGAGCTGATCGAGCGCGTGTGTCAGGGTTTCCGCAACGTAACGGCCACCATATTCACCAAATAAGCCGTTGTCGCCGGGCTGAGCATAATTGCTGCCTTTACTTGCCACTGACACTTCGTACCTCCTGCATAAAATCTAAAATTTTCTGATGGTCTTTACGACCTCGGGTATTACCCTCTACGCCACCGCTGACGTCTACGCCGAACGGCGCCAGCTGTTTAACACCGGCAGCCACGTTCTGCGGCGTCAAACCACCCGCCAGCACCCAGCGTGCAGCTGTGGATTTCGGCCATCTCTGCCAATCAAAGGTTGACCCCGTGCCACCCGGCTGACCATCAACAAAGGTGTCCAGCATGAGTGCCCAGGCCGATGAATAGCGTTGTTCTTCGGTTACCAGATCAATTCCCGCGCGCATCCGCAGCACTTTCATATAAGGCAATCCAAACTGTTCACAGAACTGCGGATCTTCGTTGCCGTGAAACTGCAACAGGTCGATCTCTGCTGCGTCGATGATCTTTTTAATCTGCGACGTGCTGGCGTCAACAAACAATGCTACAGACGTCAACGCATTCGCCCGGCTCAGAGTTGCAATAGTTTTGCTGTCAACAAATCTTGCACTGCCGGGATAGCAATTGAAACCAATCGCATCAGCACCCGCTTCTTCGCAGGTACGAACGTCTTCAATACGCGTAACCCCACAGATTTTGCACCATGTATCTTCAGCAATGGAAATAGGCATTTTGAATCCGTCGCCCGAACAGGGAGACTCCAGTGGAGTGCGCTAAGTTAGCGCGCTAAAGCGGCGTAGTCTAGCGGTTGCCCGGTTGGCTTTAAAGTCACTTCTGCCTGCTTAAAAAAGAAATTCTGGTGGCCGGTGGCAAGTTGTACTCTGGATAAGATACAGCGGTCAGGTACAGACCCCAGGGCGGTGCCGTGGCGCCGACCACTGACCTGTCGGATTGTTTCAGCCACTGGGCCGGGCTGTCCGTTGTGACGCCTTTGTCAGCCTCACCTACATCATGCAGAGCGCGTGCAATGTTGCGCACCATGTGCAGTAGAAAGGCGTTGGCTTCGATTTCCAGCAGTACAAATTCTCCCTGGCGCCACACCTGCAGCAGATTGACTCGACGTAGAGGGGTGATCGACTGACAGCCCGAGCCACGATAGCTGCTGAAATCATGCTCTCCGATCAGCGCCTGCCCGGCACGATGCATCGCATCTGCATCAAGCCGCGGGCAACCCCACACCTGCCCCTGCAGGTGTGGGTGAGTATAACCGATGTCATGGTAAACATAGATGTAACGACGAGCGGTTGCACTGTAGCGCGGATGGAATTCCTCCTGAGCTACCTGTATCCAGTCGATGTGAATATTGTCTGAGGTAAGTGCGTTCAAGCCGCGATGCCAATCGTGCAAAGGACGTCGGGAAGCTGCAGAAAAGGCTGCAACCTGGCCGGTTGCATGAACACCTGCATCGGTTCGACCAGCCACCTGCAGGGATACCGTTTCGTTGGCGATACGTCCCAGTGCGGCTTCTATTTCACCTTGTACGGTGTTCTGACCCGGCTGGCGCTGCCAGCCTCGGTAAGGGGCGCCATTGTAGGTGACGCCAAACACATAGGAGGTCACTGAGGCTGCCCGAGCGCCAGCTGCAGGTTGATCAGCCGTTCATCTTGTCCAGCATGGATTGGGCTTTTTCCTGCTGTTCAGAGCTGCCCTCTTCGATCACTTCCTTGAGGATATCTGCAGCACCATCTGCGTCGCCCATATCTATATAGGCTTCCGCCAGGTCCAGTTTCGTCGTGTTGATGTCGCCTTCTTCAGGGCTGTCAAACTCAAAATCATCAGTTGTGTCGGATGCTTCATTGGCAAAATCCAGTGTCTTGCCGTCTTCGGCTTCCTGCTCGTCCAGCTCTGGTTCTACTGCATCTTCACCTGCGCTTTGAGTGGATTCATCAACTGGCTCTCGGTCTGGATCAAAATCAATACCCAGATCGCCACCTAACTCGTCGCCAGCGCCGCCAGCACTGTCGGCTTTGGTGTCCTCATCACTATCATCAAATTCGAGTTCGAACTCTATATCTGAAGCCTCTTCAGCGGTGTCAGCGTCTTCAAGAATTTCTTCGATCTCGTTGTCTGCTGACAAGTCGGTGAATGCATCATCGCCTGCCGGAGAAGTCTCTGTATTATCGAGTTCGTCCAGATCAAGCTCCAGAACCTCTTCTTCAGTAGAGTCTTGTGCCTCGGGTGCCGGCTCATCATCACTGAGATTCACAACGCTGCTGTCAAACTGCGCTTCAAGGTCTCGACAGGCCATCAATACTTCTTCATCGTCACAGTGGTCGAGAATGTATTGCGCCTGCTCAGAGAATGCTGCTTCATCAGAGGACTCAACAAAAACCTCGAGCAGTTTGAGTCTGACATCCCAGCGTTCGGGTTCGCTGTTCAGAACGCTGGTCAGCAGATTCGCAGCCTGGCCATATCGGCCATAAGCGATATAGATTTCTGCCTCACCGATCGCATCACTGGTTTTGCCGGAGTCAAGTTGAGCACCCTCATCGGCTGGCTGGCTTTGTGCGGATTCCCGTGAGACCTCATCGTCGTCTGCCAGCTCATCAAGCTGTTCAACGTCATCAACGTCGTCAATATCACCGATGAACGGTTCGACAGCATTGCTGGCTGCAGTGTCTGCTTCCTGATCGTCTTCATCGTAAACATCATCGTGCTCTTCGGCCTCAACCGCAGTTTCTGCTGCTGAGGTATCATCAGCAGGTTCGTCAAAAAACTCGTTCTCGAACGCTTCCTGTTCCGCTCGCGCGGTGCGCAGGCGCATGAGGACAATGGCAAGAACCAAAATCAAAAGCACAATGACACCGATCAGCAGCATAGGTGACATCCACCAGGGCGTATCAGGGCTGGTCGTGTTGGGACTTTGATTTTGATTCTGGTTCTGGCTTGCTTGGGCCGCCTGCTCTTCCAGTTCTCGCAGGCGCTCTGACATCGCTGCCAGCTCCTGGTTCTTAACTTCAAGCTGACGATCTCTCACGGTAACTTCATTGGCCGCGATTTCTTTTTCCCGATCCAATTGGTAGGTCAGTTCATCAACCTGGCGGGTTAACGTCTCTTTCTCGCCGAGCAGAACGTTGACGCTTGGATCTTCACCGCTGGCGGTACCACTGGCTAATTCGCCGCTGCTTGCAAGAATCCGCACCTGGCCCTCACCCTGATCCTCCGCAGCATCACGCTGAGCGCTGGCGTCGGTTGCATCAACTGCGGAACGCAATTGAGGTTCCTGATCTTCCAATCGGGTCGCTGCCGGTGTGTTGCTGGCCACCTGTTCGATGTCATCACCGGAACGCCAGGCTTGGGTTTGCGCGGCTACTTCCTGTGTTGCAGCTGCTGTATCGATGCCCAGGGCTTCAGCTTCGCTGGGTATATCAAGGACGTATCCTGCTTTCAGCAGGTTGATGTTGCCACGCATGAACGCCTGCGGGTTTTTTCGCTGGATCGCGAGCATGTGCTGGTTCACGCTGACCTGATTAGACGGCAGCGTGCGAGAAGCAATTTTCCACAGGGTATCGTCGCGCGTGGTCATCAGGCCATCCACTGGCGCACGTGGCGCAGGAGGACGAGTACTGCTGCGCGGCTGCAGATCAACTCTGGTGCCCGCGTTTGCGGGCCTTTGCGCTGGCGCTGCACGCGGAGCGGGTTGCGCCGGCGCCTCTACCGCTGGGGCAGCTGCCTGGCTGAAGGTCGGCGGGTCGAGCAGGACGGTATATTCTTTTAACAACCGCCCCCGGGGCCAGAGCACTTCAACAATAAAGTTCAGATAAGGTTCCGCAATTGGCTGGGTACTGGACACTTTGACGATGGCTGAACCATTTTCAATTTCGACAGTGAACTTCAGATTCGTGAGATAGAAAAATCGTTCAACGCCGACGCGTTCAAAATCCTCTCGTGACGCCATGGAAACGACTACTTCTGAAGGTTGTAAACCTTGCGCATCAAGTAGTTCGATGGTGCCAGCAAAGCGCTCGTTCAACGCCGAGGTCACATCAAGTTCGTCAAGACCAAGCGCCCAGGTTTTGGCCGGTGCGGCCAAACTGGTCGCCAAAAGCGCCATCAAAATCCATTGGCACTTGCGCGTAAGCATAGGCAAGACCCTCCTTCGCAGAATTGATTGTGGAAAGTTGTCCCCTGAACCGAGGGTGTGGGCCAAAGCTTGTGTGTCCAAATCCATGTGTCCGTTTTTATCTTGCTGTCTTTCTATCTACACAAAGCGTGTGTAGACACACGTTTTGTTTCCTGACGCTGCACGTATTGTGCAAGCAACTTTCATTCTCATACCCTTCTCTTTCGCCATCCGCCCAGCGGTGCCGTCAGCTCAAACCACGCAACGCACAGGTTGTTGCGCTCACTGGCAAAGGTAACCCAGATGTTAGCTGCTTAGGCGGGCACATGTACCATTTTCAGCATGACAAACAACAAAAATCTGAACGTTCGGCAATTAAATTGCGCAGATTGCGCCTGGGGCCTAACAACAGACTTGTTAGCTGCGTCACAAGTAAGGCCACAGGTTATGTTGTGTGTTCTGTTACAAGCTTAGCTGACTTGCAGATGATCGAGCAAAAGCTCAGCAATTTGAACACTGTTCAGGGCTGCACCTTTGCGGACATTATCAGCAACAATCCAGAGATTAATGCCATTCGGATGTGAAATATCTTCCCGGATACGACCAACAAAGACCGGGTCGGTACCGGCTGCATCCCCTACCGCGGTGGGATAGTGCTCACCGGTCATGACTTTGATCCCAGGCGCCTCCTGCAGAAGTTCAGTGACTTCAAGCGCACTGATCTGGGCGCGCGTTTCGATATGTACAGCTTCGGAGTGGCCGTAGAATACCGGGATACGAACACAGGTGGGGTTAACAACAATATCCGGGTCGCCAAGAATCTTGCTGGTTTCCCAAACCATCTTCATTTCTTCTTTAGTGTAGCCGTTGTCCATAAATACATCGATTTGAGGGATGGCGTTGAAGGCAATCTGGTGCGGCATAACAGCGGTTTCGATCGGCTTGCCGTTGAGCAGGTTAGCCGTTTGTCCGGCCAGTTCGTTGATTCCGCCGGCTCCTGCGCCTGACACCGCCTGATACGTGCAGACATTGATACGGCTGATGCCAACAGCGTCATGAATAGGTTTCAGAGCGGTGACCATCTGTATGGTGGAGCAGTTCGGATTGGCAATAATGTTGGCATTTATATAGTCGGCAACTCGTTCCGGGTTAACTTCCGGCACGACTAATGGAATATCCTCGTCGTAGCGGAAATGTGACGTGTTATCGATCACTACACAGCCGGCGTCGGCCGCGATAGGCGCATACTGAGCAGAGATACTGCCACCGGCAGAGAACAGGCCGATCTGGGCCTGGGAGAAGTCAAAATCTTCCAGTTTCTGCACCATGATGCTCTTGCCACGAAACTGCAGGCGTTTACCGGCAGAGCGTTCACTGGCAAGCAGGAATAGCTCGCCAACGGGGAACTTTCGGCTTTCCAGAATTTCAATCAGGGCCTCGCCAACAGCTCCAGTAGCACCTGCAATAGCAACGTTAACTGTTTGAATATTAGACATTTGATTTATCCTAGTTGCTCTAACACACGGTCGCCCATTTCCCGAGTACCGATCATGTGGTCTGCGTCGTCGGCGTTGGCGATATCGCCGGTTCGATAACCCTCAGCAAGCACCTTCGCTACCGCCTGCTCAATACGCTCGGCTGCCAGCGGCTGATCAAGGCTGTATCTGAACATCATGGCTACCGACAGGATTGTCGCCAGTGGGTTAGCTTTGTTCTGCCCGGCAATATCCGGTGCGGTGCCATGTACAGGCTCGTACATGCCCACGCCACTGGCAGACAGGGAAGCTGAAGGCAGCATGCCCAGCGAGCCTGTGAGCATGGCAGCGACGTCCGAAAGGATATCGCCAAACATATTGCCGGTGACAATGACATCGAACTGCTTCGGTGCTCGCACCAGCTGCATGGCAGCGTTGTCGACGTACATGTGAGACAGTTCCACGTCTGGATAGTCGACATGCATGGCGCTGACCACTTCACGCCACAATGCTGAGACCTCAAGTACATTAGCCTTGTCGACGGAACACAGGCGTCCGCCGCGCTTCTGTGCCAGCTCAAAACCCACTTTGGCAATGCGCTGGATTTCGTGTTCGGCATACACCAGAGTGTTAAAACCTACCCTTTCGTTGTCCCGCTGCTCTACCCCGCGCGGTTCGCCAAAGTAGATGCCGCCAGTGAGTTCGCGGATGATCAGAATATCCAGATCCGCCACAAGCTCCGCTTTCAACGAAGAGGCCTCGGCAAGCGGCCCAAACAACAAGGCAGGACGCAGGTTGGCAAACAACCCCAACGCCTGGCGCAAGCCCAACAATCCTTTTTCCGGCCGCTCCGACATCGGCAGATGATCCCATTTGGGCCCGCCGACGCCACCCAGCAGCACAGCATCTGCAGCCTGAGCGGCAGCCAGCGTGGCCTCGGGTAACGGTGAACCTGTTGCGTCTATGGCGACGCCGCCGACCAGGCCTTCATCGATATCCAGAGGACAATCCACGGCGGCAGCAGCGGCTTGCATGACCGCCACCGCTGGCGCCATGACCTCTGTACCAATGCCATCACCGGGTAACACCAGAATTTTTGCGGCTGTCATGATTCTTTTCCTTCTGTGCTGTTACTTTCTGCTGTTGTGCCGTCACCAAAAGCCCGCTCAAACAACCACGGCTGGCGTGTCCGATGACCCGCTTCAAACTGTTCGATCAGTTCACGTTCAGCCAGGGTCATGTCGATATCATCCATGCCGGACAGCATCTTCTCTTTCAGTACCGGATCAATGTCGAAGGTGAAGATGTCACCGCCTGGTGTCTCAACACTCTGGCTGTGCAGGTCAATCTTAAGATCAAAGTTGCTTTGGGTTTCTGCAAACAGTTGATCGATAATTTTGTGATCTAAAACAATGGGTAACAACCCATTCTTAAAACAGTTGCCATAAAAAATATCTGCAAAACTGGGTGCAATAACCGCCCGAAAACCGAATTCCTGCAGCGCCCAAACCGCGTGTTCACGAGAAGACCCGCAGCCGAAATTATCTCTTGCCAGCAGTATGCTGGCGCCCTGGTAGTCTGGCGAATTGAGCACAAAATCGTGGTTGATGGCGCGCTCATTGGGCGTCATGCCAATGCTGCCTTCATCAAGAAAGCGCCAGCCATCAAACAGATAGTCGCCAAACCCTGTGCGTTTGATGGATTTCAGGTACTGCTTGGGGATGATCTGGTCGGTGTCCACGTTGACCCGATCCAGAGGCGCTACAGCACCGGTGTGTGTGGTAAATGCCAACATCAGAGCCACTCCCGTACGTCTACAAAATGTCCTGCAATGGCTGCTGCCGCCGCCATCGCGGGGCTGACCAGGTGTGTGCGCCCACCGTGGCCCTGGCGACCTTCAAAATTTCGATTTGAGGTAGAGGCGCAATGTTCACCCGGTGCCAGACGATCAGGGTTCATGCCCAGGCACATGGAACAGCCTGCGGCCCGCCATTGAAAACCTGCATCCATAAAGATCTGGGCAAGACCTTCAGCTTCAGCCTGCGCTTTGACCAGCCCTGAACCCGGCACAACCAGTGCCTCTTTGACATTGGCAGCGAGTTTTTTGCCTTTTACAACGACTGCAGCGGCACGTAGATCTTCAATGCGTGCGTTAGTACAGGAGCCGATGAAAACGCGGTTCACTTCTATATCAACAATGGGTTTACCGGGTTGCAGACCCATGTATTTAAAGGCATGTCCTGCGGCTTCACGCTGCACATCGTTTTCCAGCTCTTCCAGGCTGGGCACATGACTGTCTATGCCGGTCACCATTTCTGGAGAGGTGCCCCAGGAGACCTGCGGGGTGATATCTGCCGCGTTCAGGTGCAGGGTGTTGTCAAAATGAGCGCCTTCATCGCTGACCAGGGTGCGCCAGTAAGCTTCTGCCTCTGCCCACAGCTCGCCGCTGGGGGCAAAAGGGCGACCGCGAACATAGTCGATAGTTGTGTCGTCCACGGCCACCAGACCGGCACGGGCGCCCGCCTCAATGGCCATGTTACACAGCGTCATGCGTCCTTCCATCGATAGATTGCGAATGGCTTCACCCCGGTATTCAATGGTGTGTCCGGTAGCGCCGGCGGTACCGAGCCTGCCAATGATGGTTAAGACAAGGTCTTTGGCACTGACACCAGGTTGCAGTTGACCGTCGACGACCACCGCAAAGTTTTTGGCTTTGTTCTGCACCAGACACTGGGTGGCCATAACATGTTCGACTTCTGATGTGCCGACACCCTGCGCCAGCGCTGCAAAGGCGCCATGGGTGGACGTATGCGAGTCGCCGCAGACGATGGTCATGCCCGGCAGTGTTGCGCCCTGCTCCGGACCCACTACGTGCACAATACCCTGACGCGGATCATCAATTTCGAATTGAGTAACGCCAAAAGACCTGCAGTTATCATCCAGGGTGACCACCTGTTCCAGCGCAATCAGATCTGTGATGCCTTTGAAACCCAGAGCCCGATCTGTGGTTGGGACGTTGTGGTCTGGTGTGGCGAGGTTGGCGTCCACGCGCCATAGAGGTCGTTTATGCAGGGCCAGGCCCTCAAAAGCCTGGGGAGAAGTCACTTCGTGCAGCAGTTGCAGGTCGATATAGAGCAAATTGTTGCCATCTTTGCGCTTACCCACGCTGTGCGCCTGCCAGATTTTATCGTACAGAGTTTGAGCGGCCATCTTGCACCTGCCTGTAAAAAAGCGCGAGTCTACGAGGGGTGCTACGATAAAACAAATTCATTATATTTATATTTTCTATAATTAAAGGCTATACATGAACTTCCATGATCTGGCGACATTCATGACCGTTGCGCAGGAGGCTTCTTTTTCCAATGCGGCTGCTGTTCTGCACATCACTCAACCCGCTGTGAGCAAAAGGATTCAGGCGCTGGAGCAACGCTTCGGCGCGCAGCTGTTTGATCGGGTCGGCAAACAGGTCCACCTGACCCAGGCCGGCGCGGCACTTGTACCCCAGGCGCAATTGATGCTGGCGACCCTGGCAGACACCGAAAAACAGTTGCACAACCTTGCGCAGAATGTGGCTGGCAGCTTAACCCTGGCCACATCCCACCATATTGGGCTGCATCGGCTGGCACCGGTGTTGCGCCGATTTGTCAGCCTGTATCCACAGGTACAGATGAATATCAGTTTTGAGGATTCTGAAGTTGCCCATGATCGCGTTCGTCAGGGCCGCAGTGAAGTTGCTGTTGTGACCTTGAACCCGGAGGGTGAGCAACAGTTGCAAAGCCAGGTGATCTGGCAGGACCCGCTGGTTTTTGTTGCAGCCCCGGACAGTCCCAGAAAAGTGAGCCTGGCCTGGCTGGCGGATCAGCCCTGCGTGCTGCCCGGGGCTGGCACGTTTACCGGTCGCATTGTGTTACAGCGTTTTTCTGAACAGGGTCTGCTGCTCACGCCAACCATGTCGACCAATTATCTCGAAACCATCGGCATGCTGGTCAACGTTGGCTTAGGCTGGAGTGTGCTGCCGCGCAGCATGATTGGCGAGTTATCCGTGTTGTCTGTTGATTGCGCACCGATGTCGCGAGCCCTTGGGCATGTCATAAATCCGGCGCGCACCTTGAGTAATGCCGCGTCTGCGTTTGTTGACGTGTTAAAGGAGTTTTCTGATGACTATGCGGGTTTAAAGCTGCCGATCTGACCACGATGACGCAGGTAATGATCCATCAGCACAATTGCCATCATCGCCTCAGCAATGGGCGTTGCGCGTATGCCGACACAGGGATCGTGACGACCTTTGGTCACCACCTCTACGGGTTTGCCGCTGGTATCAATAGAACGACCTGGCGTGGTCAGGCTGCTGGTTGGTTTCAGCGAGATTTTGCAGATCAGATCCTGACCGGAGGAAATGCCACCAAGAACGCCACCAGCATGGTTGCTGGTGAAACCCTGGGGTGTGATCTCGTCGCGATGTTCAGTGCCACGTTGTGCAACCACATCTACACCATCCCCCATCTGCACGGCTTTTACCGCGTTTATACTCATCAGTGCACCCGCCAGATCTGCATCCAGTTTGCCAAACACGGGCTCACCGAGGCCAACAGGTACACCGGTGGCGTGAACACTGACTTCGGCGCCTACCGAATCGCCTTCGCGGCGCAGATTGTCAATCAGTTCTGCAATTTCATCCAGAACCCCAGCATCCGGACAGAAGAAAGGGTTCTGTTCAATCTGACTGGCATCCTTCAATTCAATCCTGATGTCACCGATACCCGACAGGAAGCCGAATACTTCTATGCCGGCCTGTTGCGCCAGGTACTTTTTTGCTATGGCGCCAGCGGCTACCCGCATAGCGGTTTCTCGCGCTGAAGAGCGCCCACCGCCACGATAGTCACGGATGCCGTATTTGCCATCGTAGGTGAAGTCTGCGTGGGCTGGACGGTAGATATCTTTGATAGTGCTGTAGTCTTTGCTTTTCTGATCTTCGTTTTCGATTAACAAGCCAATAGACGTGCCTGTGGTTTTACCCTCAAATACGCCTGAGAGGATTTTGACCTGATCAGACTCTTTGCGCTGGGTAGTATATTTGCTTTGCCCAGGGCGGCGCCGATCAAGGTCCGGCTGCAGATCCGCTTCGCTCAGTTCCATTCCAGGCGGACAGCCATCAACTACCGCACCCAGAGCCAGGCCGTGGCTTTCGCCAAAAGTGGATACTTTAAAATGCTGTCCAATACTGTTTCCGGCCATGTTGGCGCCTTCTAATCCTGCAAGCGGGGCGCAGTATGTGAATTTAGCGCTGCGCCTTCAAGCACAAAAACACCCTCACCCCCCATCGGCAGATCTGGCCAGATGATCGGCAGATCTGCGTATTTCTGATTTAACGCCGGTGCACTTGCCCCCACCTCGGCAACCAGCAGCCCCGAGGGCTTCAGCCACAACGGCAGCTTTTCCAGGATTGCGTCGATGAACACAAGCCCGTCTGCGCCGCCGGCCAGCGCATGTTCCGGCTCGGCGGCATATTCCGCGGGCAGGCTGGACATGTCTGATGCATCCACATAAGGCGGATTGGTGATGATGAGATCAAACTGTTGCGGGAATGCCTGCTGTTGCAGCACATCTGCCTGGATGACCTCTACACGTTCTTCCAGTTTGTGTTGCGCAACATTGGTGCGCGCAAGTTTTATCGCTTGCGCATCGACGTCGACCAGAGTAACGCGAGCGTCCGGGAAAACATGTGCGGCAATGATGCCGAGCACACCACTGCCGCAACACAGGTCAAGAATTGTGGTAACCGACGAAGGCAGCCAGGGTTGCAGACCATCACGCAGCAACAGACCGATAGGAGAGCGCGGCACAATCACACCCTGCTCTGCTTTAAAGCGATAGCCGGCGTACTGGGTTTCACCCAGGATATAAGCCAGCGGTAACCGCTGGTCGATACGCAGTTGCGCAACGCTCAGGCAGCGGGAGGCAACGCTCGAGGACAGCGACTGGTCCAACACAGACTCATCATCTGCCAGACCAGTAACCGTCAGCACCAGCGCAACCGCTTCGTCCCAGGCATTGTCTGTACCATGCCCGTAACTCAGATGATTGCTTTGAAACAGTTCGTACACCGCCTCAATCAAGGTTGCGACGGTGTAGTCCTGCACTTACTTATCGCTATCCAACAGCTCTAGTAAGAGGCGATTCAAGCGTTCAACGTAAGCGCCAGGGTCGGTCAAAGCACCGCCTTCGGCAAGGCTCGCCTGATCAAACAGAATGCCGACAAGTTCTGCAAAGCGATCTTCATCCGGCTCCATATCCAGGCGCTGCAGCAGCAGATGGTTCGGGTTGAACTCAAAGATCGGTTTTGATTCCGGCATGGACTGGCCACTGGCTTCAAGGATCTTGCGCATCTGCACACCCATGGCGTCTTCAGACAGCACCAGGCAGGCTGGTGACTGGGTCAGACGTTTGGAAGGTCTGACTTTGTCAACTTTGTCACCGAGAACCGCGGAGATGCGTTCGACTAACGGATGCTTCTCGTCTTCCTCGTCGTTTGTCTCTTCGTTGTCATCAGCGTCTTTGGCTTCGCCCGGCAATGTCACGTCGCCACGCATCACATCAACAAATTGAACATCGCCATATTGTGTCAGGGAACTCATCAGCCACTCATCAATGCGATCAAACATCAGCAGGACTTCAACATCACGATCTTTAAACATCTCAAGATGCGGGCTGCGGCTGGCGGTTTCATAGGTTTCAGAACAGATGTAATAAATAACATCCTGGTCTTCGCTCTTGCGTTCGAGATAGCGGTCGAGGCTGACCGTTTTTTTGCTACCTTCACCCTTGGTACTGGCGAACCTCAACAGCTTGGCCAGTGCTTCGCGATTTGCAAAGTCTTCCCCTGCGCCTTCTTTTAACACTTCGCCAAATTCATCCCAGAAAGCCTGATACTTTTCCGGCTCTTTTTTGGCCATGGTATCGAGCATGTTCAGTACACGCTTGGTCAAGGCGTTTTTGATCGATGTGACGCGGTCATCTTCCTGCAGAATCTCCCGGGAAACATTCAACGGCAGATCGTTTGAGTCGATAACCCCTTTCACGAAACGCAGGTAGAGCGGTAGAAACTGCTCTGCATCGTCCATGATAAAAACGCGTTGTACATAGAGTTTCAGACCGCGTGGAATATCCCGCTGGTACAGGTCAAAAGGCGCACGCTTGGGCAGATACAGCAGGCTGTTGTACTCAAGTTTGCCTTCAACCTTGTTGTGACTCCAGGACAGCGGGTCTTCAAAGTCATGAGATACGTGCTTGTAGAATTCCGTATATTCTTCGTCTGAAACTTCAGTGCGAGGCCGCGTCCACAACGCCTGGGCCGAATTGACCGCTTCAAAGCCAGGCTCTTTTACTTCAGCGTCTTCTGCCTCGTCAGTTGTTTCAGGCAACTGTTCCAGCATGCGTACAGGCACACCAATGTGGTCAGAATACCGGCGAACAACTGAACGCAGGCGGAAGTCTTCAGCAAAATCCAGCGCGTCGTCTTTCAGATGCAGAGTGACAGAGGTGCCGCGGGCAGAACGCTCAATTTTCTCCATGTCGTAGGCATCTTCACCAGCAGAACGCCACAACACACCCTGATCGGAACCCGCTGCAAGGGTTGCAACTTCGACCTCGTCAGCCACCATGAACGCGCTATAGAAACCCACGCCAAACTGGCCAATCAGCTGTGCGTCTTTGGCCTGATCTCCGGTCAGGTGAGACAGAAACTCTGCTGTACCGGATTTAGCAATAGTGCCGAGGTTGGTAATCACTTCGTCATGGGTCATCCCAATGCCATTGTCCGTAATGGTCAGGGTTTTAGCCTCTTTATCGAAGGTGATGTCGATATGATAGTCGGCATCGTCACCAAGGAGTTCAGGGTTTTCTAACGCTTTGAATCGCAGTTTGTCGATGGCATCTGAGGCATTGGAAATCAGCTCGCGCAGGAATATCTCGCGGTTGGAATACAGCGAGTGGATCATCAGCTTCAACAGCTGTTTTGCTTCAGTTTGAAATCGATGAGTTTCGACGGTGGGTTCAGATGTAGCTTCGCTCATAATTCTCTTTTTGGCAGCTTTGATGGCTGCTAGATGGGGATCAATAGAAAGATTTCAAGGCATGGGCACACGCATTGTTGTGCCCTGCCTCGGTTGCTAGCGGACTGGAACGTCACACTATCAGGACCAGCCAGTAACCTCGGCCAGAGCATCGCCGATTTCAGCCAGGCTGCGCACCGTGCGCACACCAGCATCCTCAAGCGCAGCAAACTTCTCATCAGCGGTGCCTTTACCACCGGCAATAATGGCGCCAGCATGACCCATACGTTTGCCTGGAGGTGCGGTGACACCTGCAATGTATCCGACGATTGGTTTGGTGACATTGGCTTTGATGAAAGCTGCCGCTTCTTCTTCAGCGGTACCACCGATTTCACCCACCATGACAATGGCTTCTGTAGCCGGGTCTTCCTGGAACAATTTCAACACGTCGATGAAATGGCTGCCGGGAATCGGATCTCCGCCAATACCAACACAGGTACTCTGGCCAAAACCCCGGTCAGTAGTCTGCTTCACGGCTTCGTAGGTCAACGTGCCGGAACGCGAAACGATGCCAACTTTACCCGGCAGATGGATGTCACCCGGCATGATGCCGATTTTGCATTCTCCCGGTGTAATCACGCCAGGGCAGTTGGGTCCAATCATGCGCGCATCACTGACATCCAGACGCGCTTTAACAGCCAGCATATCCAGGGTTGGGATACCCTCAGTGATGCAGATGATGAGTTCGATACCCGCATTGAGCGCTTCCAGGATCGAATCTTTACAGAAGCTGGCTGGTACATAGATGACTGATGCGGTAGCTCCGGTTTCAGCGACTGCGTCAGCAACGGTATTGAAAACCGGCAAACCGAGGTGGGTCGTCCCGCCTTTGCCCGGTGTAACACCGCCAACCAGTTGCGTGCCATAGGCAAGTGCCTGTTCGCTGTGCAGGGTGCCTTGTGATCCGGTGAAACCCTGACAGATAACCTTAGTGTTTTTGTCGATTAATACGCTCATACCTGACCTCCTGCTGCAGCTACTGCTTTTTGCGCTGCATCTACCAACGATTCGCCAGGAATAATGTTCAAACCGCTGTCTTTCAGCGTCTGTCTGCCGAGCTCAGAATTATTACCCTCAAATCGGACCACAACCGGCACATTGACACCTACTTCTTCAACTGCTCCGATAATGCCCTCGGCAATGGTTGCACAGCTGACGATGCCGCCAAAGATGTTAATAAAAACTGCCTTAACCGCTGCGTCAGATAAAATAATTTTGAAGGCTTCAGCAACCGCTTCTTTAGTTGCACCACCGCCTACGTCGAGGAAGTTTGCGGGGTTGCCGCCATGCAGTTTCACCAGGTCCATAGTACCCATGGCGAGACCAGCACCATTCACCATGCAGCCGATAGTGCCGTCCAGGGCGACATAGTTGAGGTTGAATTCGGCGGCCTGAGCTTCACGTTCATCTTCCTGGCTTGGATCATTCATCTCAGCCAGTTTCGGCTGTCGGTACAGCGCGTTGCCGTCGATGGTGACCTTTGCATCCAGGCAATGGATATTGCCTTCGCTGGTCACAACAAGCGGGTTGATTTCCAGCAGTGCACAATCTGATTCTTCGAACAGTTTCGCCAGGCCCATAAACAGGTTGGTGAACTGACGGACCTGTGGACCTTCGAGACCCAGCGCAAAGGCCAGTTCCCGGCCCTGATACGGTTGGGCGCCTACAAACGGGTCAATCACCGCACGCAGGATTTTTTCAGGGGTTTCTTCGGCAACAGTTTCAATCTCAACACCGCCTTCGGTGGAGGCCATGAAGATCACCCGGCGGCTGCCGCGATCTACAACTGCGCCCAGATACAATTCCTGATCGATGTCGGTGCAGCTTTCAACATAGATTTTGCTGACCGGCTGACCATTTTCATCGGTTTGAAAGGTTACGAGATTCTTGCCTATCCACTGGTCGGCAAACGCTCGGATTTCGTCATAGCTATCGGCAAGTTTAACACCGCCCGCTTTGCCGCGACCGCCTGCGTGGACCTGTACTTTGACAACCCAGCGGTCACCGCCAATTTTTTTCGCGGCTTCAACAGCTTCGTCTGCGGTATCCACGGCATAGCCTTCTGAGACCGGTAAGCCGTATTCGGCAAACAGCCCCTTGGCCTGGTATTCATGTAAATTCAAAGTATGTCCCCTCCTGGATGGACCGGTAGTTTATAGATATCTGCTATTTCTTTTTGCGGTTGATCATGTGGATCGCGTGGCCTGCAACTCCCAAGGCGGCTTCATGCACGGCCTCGGACAGTGTCGGATGTGCAAACATGATCAGTCCTAAATCTTCTGCGCTGGCATCAAATTCCATAGCGATGACAGCCTGGGCAACTATTTCTGAAGCCTGTGGCCCCATGACGTGCACACCCAGAATACGATCGCTGTCTGCGTCAGCAATCACCTTTACACTGCCCTGGGTATCGTTTGCCGCCAGAGCGCGTCCGTTTGCGGCAAACGGGAAGCTGCCCACTTTGTAGTTGTCGCCGTCTGCTTTGAGTTGTTGTTCTGTCTTGCCGACCCAGGCGATTTCGGGATGCGTATAAATAACGTTGGGGATTGTATCGTAGTTTACCAGGGGCTTAAATCCGGCAATACGTTCCGCCACCATGACACCCTCTTCGCTGCTCTTATGTGCCAGCATTGGTCCACGCACAACATCGCCTACAGCATAAATGTTGGGTGCATCTGTCTGGCAGAGATCGTTGACGTAGAGGAATCCACGCTCATCGAGGTTGACACCACAATCGGGTGCTAACAAGCCTTCAGTGAACGGACGGCGACCAACAGCAACAATAAGTTTGTCGACCTGCAGCGTCTGTTCGCCTTCACTATCCTGATAGCTCACTTCGACGGCGCCATCTTTAACTTCAGCGCCGGTGACCCGGGTGCCGAGGCGGATGTCCAAACCCTGATTTGTGAGGATTTTTTTGGCATCTCGTGAGATCCGTTCATCGACCATGGGCAGGAATTCTTCCAGCGCTTCGAGCACGACCACTTCAGAGCCAAGACGATTCCACACGCTGCCGAGCTCGAGACCAATAACACCGGCGCCAATAACGCCGAGACGCTTGGGCACTTCAGAAAACTCCAGGGCACCGGTCGAGTCGACAATAAAGTCCTCGGTCAGTGGCGCCGGTGGAATCGCGACCGGCACAGAGCCAGGTGCCAGAATGACATGCTCAGCCTCCAGTGTGGTCTCCTTACCGTCGTGGTCAGTAAAAGAGACCTGTTTGTTGGCCAGGAGTTTCCCCGTGCCATAAAGGGCGGTGACGCCATTGCCTTTGAACAGGCCGGTGATACCACCAGTGAGGCCTTTTACCACTTCGTCTTTACGCGCAATCATTTTCGGCACGTCAACTTCAACATTACTTGCGGTTATGCCGATGTCGGCAAAGTGTTCTTTCGCTTCGATGTATTTGTGCGATGCATCTAACAGAGCTTTGGACGGGATACAGCCCCAGTTCAGGCAGGTGCCACCCAGGGTGGGTTCACCATCGTTACCTTTGTCTTTTTCGATGCAGGCAGTTGAGAACCCCAACTGGGCACAGCGGATCGCAGCAGCATATCCTGCTGGACCGGCGCCAATGACAACAACGTCGTACTGTTCACTCATAGTTATAATTCCAAAAGAATGCGTGCGGGATCTTCGATCATACCCTTGATGGCAACAAGGAATTGTACGGCTTCGCGCCCATCAATCAGGCGGTGATCATAAGACAGCGCCAGGTACATCATCGGTCTGATGACAATTTCGCCGTCCACAACAACCGCGCGTTCCTGAATGTTGTGTAATCCCAGTACGCCGGTTTGCGGAGGGTTCAATATCGGGGTGGACATCATGGAGCCGAAAACACCACCGTTGGAAATGGTAAATGTACCTCCAGCCATGTCTTCCAGAGCCATCTTTCCTGAGCGTGCTTTTTCTCCGTAAGCGTTTATCTGATCCTCTATCTGCGCCAGACTGAGGGCGTCCGCGTCGCGTACAACGGGAACCACCAGGCCTTTTTCAGTAGAGACGGCAACGCCGATGTCATAGAAGCCGTGGTAGACGATATCGCTACCATCGATAGAGGCATTCACCGAGGGGAAGCGTTTTAACGCCTCAACGGAAGCCCGCAGGAAGAACGACATGAAACCCAGGCGAGTGCCATTGTGCGTTTTCTGAAACTGTTCCTGATACTTTTTGCGCATGGCGATAACGTGTGACATATCAACCTCGTTGAAGGTCGTCAGCATCGCGGCATTGTGCTGCGCTTCGACCAGCCGTTTGGCGATGCTGGCGCGCATGCGGGTCATGGGCACACGTCGCTCCACGCGTTCGCCATCAGTATCTAAGCCGAGCAGACTGTCGTCCATACCCGCAGTAGAGGGTTTTGCCTGCACAGGTGTCGAACGACTTTGTCCAGCAGGCATCTGGGCAACCGCTTTGGCGACGTCTTCTTTGGTAATGCGTCCGTCACGTCCGGTGCCGGTAATGGTATCAATGCTGATACCGGATTCCGCGGCAACTTTCCGTGCAGCTGGACTGGCAATCTTGTCTGCATCTGAAACCGGTTCACTGCTATCGTCAGGCGTTGCGGCCTGTGCTTCAGCAGGCTCTTTATCCTCTGCCTTATCCTCAGGCCCGTCGCCTTTGTCCGCGGCAGGTGCTTTGCCCTCGCCTGCTTCAAAATGAGCAATGACCTCCTCAGATTCGACGATGTCGCCCTCATCTTTCAGGACTTCAAGCAGAGTGCCGTCGTCGGGTGCAACCACCTCGATAACCACTTTGTCTGTTTCAATATCGGCTAACAGGTCGTCCCTGCTGACCGGCTCACCTGGCTTTTTATGCCACTGCGCAACCGTTCCTTCGGTGATCGACTCCGGGAATGTGGGGGCCTTGATGTCCATATTGTTTTTTAAGTACCTTTACTTTTTATTAACCAAACAGCGCGTCATTCACTAACTGCGTTTGTTGTTCGTTGTGGATAGAAGCGTAACCAACGGCGGGCGCCGCAAAGGCGTCACGGCCGGCGTAAACCAGATAGAGACCTTCATCCCGGGCCAGAATGGTGCGTCGCAGGCGATGCTGGGTTGAATACCAGGCACCCTGGTTCATTGGCTCTTCCTGGCACCAGACCACTTCTTTAAGGTTCGGGTAAGGATCAAGGGCAGCATCAAACTCCTCCTCAGGAAAGGGATAAAGCTGCTCCAGGCGAATGATGACAACGTTATCGGCTTCCGCTGCTCTGCGAGCCTCCAGCAGGTCGTAGTATACCTTACCGCTGCAGATAACCAGCCGCTCAACCTTTTCAGCGGGGATCGGGTCTATCTCACCAATCACATTGCGGAAATATCCGTCACACATGGCATCAAGTGTTGAGACCGCCAGCTTGTGCCGCAGCAGAGATTTCGGCGTGAGCGCAACTAACGGCTTTCTTGTAGGGCGAAGCGCCTGCCTGCGCAGCATGTGATAAACCTGCGCAGGTGTCGACGGCACACAAACCTGCATATTGTGTTCCGCGCACAGCTGCAAAAAACGCTCCAGCCGTGCCGAGGAATGCTCTGGACCTGCGCCTTCGAATCCATGCGGTAACAGCATGGTCAAGCCGCAAAGACGGAGCCACTTGGTTTCACCGGAGCTGATGAACTGGTCAATCACCACTTGAGCACCATTGGCAAAATCACCAAATTGCGCTTCCCAGATTACCAGGGTGTTGGGTGCTGTGGTGGCATAGCCGTATTCAAACGCGAGTACCGCCTCTTCGGAGAGCAGAGAATCGTAAAGGTCAAAGGTTACATCTTCTCGCAGCAGATTAAGGGGGATGATGCGTTTGCCGGTTTTCTGATTGTGATGAGCGGCATGTCGGTGAGAGAAAGTCCCGACGCCAACATCCTGACCGGTGAGACGAACGGGCACACCCTGATCAATCAGGGTGGCGTAAGCCATTGTTTCTGCAAATCCCCAGTTGACCGGCATTGCACCTGCTGCCATTTTGTGTCGATCTTCGAGAATCTTTTTCACCTGACGATGCACAGCAAAGCCTTCCGGAAGATTGCCCAATCGACCTGACAATTCTTTAAAGCGGGTTTTGTCAAAGGTTGTATCTGCCTCGGTGCGCCAGTCATGTCCCAGGTAAGGTGCCCAGTCTACAAACAGCTTCTCATCCGGTTCGTGCACAATCGACAGTGCAACACTCTTGCCGGACTCGAGCTTCTCGCGATTTTCTTCTGTCAACGCATCAGCCTGGGCTTCAGTCACGGTACCCTGCGCAATCAGCTTTTCGACATACAGGGTGCGTGTGGTCGGGTGGGACCTGATCTTCTGATACATCTGAGGCTGAGTTTTCATGGGTTCTTCAGCTTCGTTGTGACCACGACGCCGGTAACAGACCAGATCGATCACCACATCGGTCCGGAACTGCATGCGGTAGTCTGCCGCCAGTTGCGTGACAAATACGACCGCTTCCGGATCATCCCCGTTGACGTGGAATATCGGTGCCTGAACCATCTTGGCAACTTCAGTACAGTATTCTGTGGAGCGCGCATCAATCTGTCGATGGGTGGTGAAACCTATCTGGTTGTTAATGATGATATGAATACTGCCGCCGGTTCTGAAGCCACGGGTTTCAGACATCTGAAATGTTTCCATCACCACACCCTGGCCGGCAAAAGCAGCGTCACCATGGATGATAATGGGGGCAACTTTGGCGCCTTCATAGTCTCGGCGGCGATCCTGACGGGCTCTGACGGAACCCTCCACTACCGGATTAACAATCTCCAGATGGGATGGATTGAACTGCAGGGCGAGATGCATTTCGCCACCCGGTGTCATCACGTTAGATGAAAAACCCTGGTGATACTTCACATCGCCAGAGCCTTCGTTGAGTGTGACTCTGCCATCAAACTCATCAAACAGGTCAGACGGATTTTTACCCAGGACGTTAACCAGAACATTCAGGCGTCCGCGGTGAGCCATAGCGATGACCGCTTCTATTACTCCCTTTGAACCCAGTCGCTGCAACAGTTCGTGCAACATCGGAATCAGGCTCTCGCCACCTTCCAGGCCAAATCGTTTTGTGCCCGGATAACGCCGGTGTAGATACTTCTCGAGACCTTCAGCTGCGCCAAGGCGCTCGAGAATGGCCTGTTTCTGTTCCGCAGAAAAACTCGGCCGGCTGCGTGCGGTTTCAAGTCGCTGCTGTACCCAGAGCTGTTCGGATGCATCTACGATATGCATGTATTCCGCGCCGATGGAGCCGCAATAAGTGCTCTCCAGGGCATCAACGAGGTCGCGCAGTTTGGCGCTGCCTTCACCATAGTGGAATGTGCCAGTCTGGAAGGTCTCGTCGAGGTCCGCAGGAGAAAGATGGTGATAAGCGAGATCAAGGACCGGCATGCTGGGCCTGTCCATCATGTTCAATGGATCAATATTGGCTTTTTTGTGGCCACGATGGCGATAAGCGGAAATCAGATCCTGCACGCGCATCTGCTTGGCTTCGTGCTCTGTCGAAATGCTGGTGGCGACTTTCTCAGGTTTGGCTTTCAGGCGGTTGCGGCCAAGCCGCTCAAAGTGATTTTCCACGGCCAGGCGAGGTGTATCGGGTCCGACAACACCCTCGACCATCGGCAGCTGCTCAAAATAGCTGCGCCAATTGGCTGGCACGGTGTTTGGATCGGTCAGAAACGACTCATACATGGATTCGATATAAGCAGCGTTCTGGCCACTCAGGTGGGAACTGCGCAGCATGCGCTGCATGTACGTATCGCTCAAAATTCACCCTCCGTCAGGCACATATCGCGCCTGTGTCAAAAACACAAAAGCCCGTCACGACACACTCGCGACAGGCTTGTTGTTCGGCCTCGTCATTGATCAACGTCAGCCGTCTCAAGTACTGCCAGGCACCTCTCAGGTTCCCTGTTGCATCAGCATAGTTCGGATTTTACCAATCGCGCGGGTTGGGTTTAATCCTTTAGGGCAGACATTGACACAATTCATGATGCCACGGCAGCGAAATACACTAAACGGATCATCCAGGTTGGACAGGCGTTCAGCAGTTGCCGTGTCGCGTGAGTCGGCCAGGAAGCGATAAGCCTGTAACAGACCTGCAGGACCTATGAATTTGTCCGGGTTCCACCAGAATGACGGACAGGACGTAGAACAGCATGCGCATAAAATGCATTCATACAAACCATCCAGTTCTTCACGGTCTTCAGGTGTCTGCAGACGCTCTGTTGCCGGCGGTGGATTGTCGTTGATCAGGTACGGTTGAATTTTCTCGTACTGCTTGTAGAACTGGGTCATATCGACAACCAGATCGCGCACCACCGGCAAACCCGGCAGAGGTCGCAGAATCAGCTTGTTGCGTTTCGCCACAGCTGAGACCGGGGTGATACAGGCCAGCCCATTCTTGCCGTTCATGTTCATGCCGTCTGAGCCGCAAACGCCTTCGCGACAGGAGCGGCGATAGCTCAGCGTAGGGTCCTGGTCTTTCAACAGTGCCAGCACATCGAGGACCATGAGATCTTTACCTTCCGGCAAGTCCACTTCCATGTCGCGCATGACCGGCACGTCGTCTACATCAGGGTTATATCGATAAACACTTACTTGCATGTTTTAGCGTCCTTAAACGATCTAATAAACCCGTTCTTGGGGTTCAAATGTGGGAACAGTTTTCGGTTCGAAGTTCACGCCTCGTTTAGCCAATCGTTTGTCTTCCGGGAAATACAACGAATGGCACAACCAGTTTTCATCGTCACGGGTTTTGTAGTCATCCCGAGCATGAGCGCCGCGGCTTTCCTTGCGACCTTCTGCGGCCAGTGCTGTGGCTTCTGCTACTTCGAGCAGGTTATCCAGCTCCAGCGCTTCTAAACGGGCGGTATTGAAGGCATTGGATTTATCAGGCAGATGAGCCTTGCCGATGCGTTCACGCAACTCTTCGAGTTTAGTCACGCCGGTCTGCATATGTTCTTCAGTCCGGAATACACCAAAACTGTTCTGCATAACCGTCTGCAGCTCTTTCTTCAGGCTGGACACAGACTCGCCGCTGCTGGATTCATTCCAGCGATTCAAACGCTGCATCGCCATTTCCAGATCCGAGTCGCTGGCGCTGCGATACGAGACACCCTGGCGCATGACTTCTTCGATGTGCATGCCCGCTGCGCGTCCGAATACGATCAGGTCCAGCAGCGAATTGCCGCCCAGACGATTGGCGCCATGAACAGAAACACAAGCCGCTTCGCCTGCTGCATAAAGCCCATCAATCTGAACATCCTGACCATTGCTGTCCTGGGTCAGGGCCTGGCCGCTGACCTGGGTAGGCACGCCGCCCATCATATAGTGACAGGTCGGCACAACGGGAATGGGTTCTTTCACCGGATCAACGTGCGCGAATGTACGGGACAATTCAAGAATACCGGGCAAACGACTGTTGAGTACTTCTTCACCGAGGTGGTCAAGTTTCAGGAAAACATGGTCACCCTCCGGACCGCAGCCACGCCCTTCGAGAATTTCGATGACCATCGAGCGGGCAACAACGTCGCGTCCGGCCAGGTCTTTAGCGTTGGGCGCGTAGCGCTCCATGAAGCGCTCACCATCTTTGTTGATCAGATAGCCACCTTCGCCACGGCAACCTTCTGTAACCAGCGTGCCGGCGCCGTGAATGCCAGTAGGATGGAACTGCCACATTTCCATATCCTGCATCGGAAAGCCTGCGCGTAACGCCATGCCGGCGCCATCACCGGTACACATCAGAGCGTTGGTAGTTGATGCATAAATGCGCCCCGCTCCGCCGGTAGCTAATACCGTGGCGCGAGACTCGACATAAACCGTTTCGCCGGTTTCCATACAGATCGCAACAACGCCGGTTACCACGCCATCCTGGTTTTTCACCAGATCAACAGCAAACCACTCGTTCAGAAAGGTGGTGTTAGCGCGGATGTTGCCCTGGTACAGCGTGTGCAACAGCGCGTGTCCGGTGCGGTCCGCTGCGGCACAGGTTCGCGCGGCCTGCCCGCCTTTACCAAAATCTTTGGATTGACCACCAAACGGACGCTGATAAATGCGGCCGTTCTCTGTGCGTGAAAAAGGCAGGCCCATGTGTTCCATTTCGAAAACCGCCTGTGGACCTTCCGAACACATGTATTCGATGGCGTCCTGATCACCGATGTAATCAGAGCCTTTGACGGTGTCGTACATATGCCAGCGCCAGTCGTCGTTTGGATCATCACTGGCTATTGCACAGGTTATTCCACCCTGGGCGGAAACCGTGTGAGAGCGTGTTGGGAACACTTTGGAAATAACCGCAGTTTTTAATCCGGATTGAGCCAGCTGCAGGGCTGCACGCATTCCCGCGCCGCCGCCACCGACAATCACGCCGTCGAATTCCATTTTTCTTAGAGTTGTCATGCTTGTTTACCTAAATTCCTAAAAACGCTCAAAACTGCCAGATGAGTTGCAGTGACCACACCATATAGACGAACAGCACCAACATGCAGATCATCTGGTAGGACACGCGTACAACCGTGGCGGCGCCGCCAATGTGTGCCGGTCGAAGATAATCAGTGCCGATGGTCCACATGCCCACCCAGGCGTGTCCGGCAATGGACAGCGCGGCCAGGGTGCTGAACAACTGCATCGGTGTTGACCAGAAGAAGGTGGTCAGACTTTCATACGTCACCGGTGTGGTGCCAAGGAAAAACCCCAGTAAACAGAACGTGTAAGCAGCGAGGATGACAGCAGTAGCACGCTGGATAACAAAATCCGCAAGTCCGCTGCGGGTGAGGCTCATTACCTGAGTTACCATAACAAGGCTCCTAAAACAGCAGTAATAACAATGGTTAAGACAATCACCAGCCAGGCACCTATCTGCGCGGCTCTTATCTCATCACCCATGTGAAAATCGAGCATCAGGTGTTTCAGCCCGGCAACGATGTGGTAGACCAGGGCCAGCAGTAGTCCCATAAGAATGAATTTTGCCAGTGGCTGCTGCAGCAGTTGCACAGACTCAGCAAACCCAGCCGGAGAGCTGAGTGCCAGATCAAGGGCGTAAAAGCTGAACGCGACCCCGACAAATAACACCACACCGGTAATCCTGTGGGTGATAGATGTGATGGCAGCGACTGGCCAAGACATTTTGAGCAAGTTTAAATTGACAGGTCGATCTGTCTTCATTGATTGAATCCCAAGTTTAATCCGCGATGCGTGCCGTAAGAGCAGGTTTGTACTGGTCGAACACGAGTTTCTTTTTGTACCTGAAAGGGCCAACGGCGTGCTGCAGGTCCTGATAACTGTCAAACTCCCGTCTGGAAGCCTCCGGAGGTGAACTGCAACATCTGTTTACACTCATCCGGCTGACAATACGAACCCTGACTGTGTAGCTGGCAGTGCAGGCGCACATATTCTAGTGGTCTTGCAGGGCAAAGCCAAGGCAGCAATGACATTACGGCTGTCTATTTCGTGTTGGTCTGCAGCCAGCAGTGGGCAAACTCTATGACAGAACCTGTGCTAGGATGCGCGCCGCTCGCACAGACAGGACGGCTTTGCATGAGACATCGGACGATCACACATCTTTTTATACTGCCTCTCACCCTGCTGGCTGCCAGTGCGTACGCCGATGTTGTCAATGTGCGGACCCCCATTTTAGTTGAAGCAGATACCTTCCATGTTGATTTGCAGACAGAACAGGCCATATGGCAAGGCAATGTTGAGGCGACCCAGGGCAGTACAACGTTTCGCGCAGGATCCCTGACGCTGCATCTTGAGCAGCTGAAGGCACAAAGCGGCACAGTCTCATCCCAGCCGGCCCCGGGCAGGAACCTCCAGGATGCTTATCAGCTGAGTGCTGACCAGGTCACCTACGATCTTGAAGCGGGGCAGATTTCCGGCAATGGCAACAGTGAGTTGCGGCGCGGTATGGAATCGATTCGTGCTGAGGTGATTATCTATTAGGTGGATCAACAGAAAGTGCGCGCCCGACCTGCAGCAAATGGCCGGGTACAGGTACAGTTTTTCAGCGCGCCTCTGTTCGGCACACCGACTTCAGGTGACGCCCTGTAAGGTGCAGGCCGGTCAAGGCAGTTTCCTATCAATGCCGCTGACTGAGCGCACAGAAACACCGCGTAATTTCGTGCAACATCAACTAGTGATTGACCAGGCAACGGTGCTTTAATAGGCTGCGTAACCCGTTGTGCGGTTGACACTATCGCAGGCGCTCGGGCCCAACATCCCGAACATAAAAGAAAGGCAAAAAGCCACTAAACGCAATAATCCGATAGTTTATGCTATCCAGCGGTCACCAGAATGTCTGGTCTGCTGCTTTAATCTGGGAGGATACATGGCGAATAAAGCCACCAAGACCGCAACGCTTTCGATAGAAGGTGAAGATACACCCATAGAGCTGCCCATTTATTCGGGTGTAGAAGGCCCAGATGTCATTGACGTTGGCAAGCTGACCTCGCAAGGCTACTTCACCTATGACCCTGGTTTTGTGTCCACCGCATCCTGCGATTCGGAAATAACCTATATTGACGGCGACCAGGGTATTCTGCTGCATCGCGGTTATCCCATTGATCAGCTGGCCGAACACTCCAACTTTCTGGAACTGTGTTATCTGTTGCTGCATGGCGAGCTGCCCAGCGCAGCTGAAAATGAAACCTTCGTGGATACCATCTCGAACCACACCATGGTGCATGAACAGCTGCGTAACTTCTTCCAGGGTTTCCGGCGCGATGCACATCCGATGGCTATCATGTGTGGCGTGACTGGCGCGCTGTCAGCGTTCTACCATGATTCACTGGATATCGATAACCAGGAGCATCGTCGTATCACCGCGCATCGCCTGATCGCAAAAATGCCTACCCTGGCCGCCATGAGCTATAAGTATTCCCTGGGTCAGCCGTTTATTTACCCGCGCAATGACCTCAGCTATGCGGAAAACTTCCTGCACATGATGTTCGCTACGCCCTGTGAGGACTATAAAGTCAGTCCAACCCTGGCCAGAGCCATGGATCGAATCTTTCTGTTGCATGCAGACCATGAACAGAATGCGTCAACGTCAACTGTACGCCTGGCAGGCTCTACCGGCGCTAACCCGTTTGCGTGTATTGCCGCAGGCATCGCTGCGTTATGGGGGCCTTCACATGGTGGCGCTAACGAAGCTGTACTCAACATGCTCGACGAAATTGGCAGCGTTAAAAACATCGATAAGTACATCAAGAAAGCCAAAGATAAAGATGATCCGTTCAGAATCATGGGTTTTGGCCACAGGGTGTACAAAAACTACGATCCACGCGCCAAGGTCATGCAGCAGACCTGCCACGAAGTACTTGAAGAGCTTGGCGTGCAGGATGATCCAATTCTGGAAATGGCTCAGGCTCTGGAAAAAATTGCCCTGGAAGACGAATACTTCGTCAGCAAGCGTCTCTACCCTAATGTTGATTTCTATTCAGGCATCATTCTGAAAGCGATTGGTATTCCGGTAGAAATGTTTACCGTCATATTTGCAACCGGACGGACACCTGGCTGGATTGCGCATTGGAATGAAATGATCAGTGGGCCTTACAAGATCGGGCGTCCTCGTCAGTTGTACAAAGGCGCTGCGCAACGTGACTACACACCGGTAGACAAGCGCTGAGCCTGGTTCAGGCCTGATCGCTAACGGCCTGTGCTGTGCAGGCCGTTCAGTCCTGAGTGAAACGACGCAGCAGGCTGGAGGTATCCCAGCGCCCGCCGCCGAGCGCCTGCACATCTGCATAGAACTGATCTACCAGCGCAGTGAGCGGCATACGCGCACCCAGACCGTCACCGGTACGCAGCGCAATACCCAGGTCTTTGCGCATCCAGTTGACTGCAAAACCAAAATCGAACTCATCACGTGCCATAGTGGCTGCGCGGTTATCCATCTGCCAGGATTGCGCAGCACCGGCTGAAATAACATCAACTACCTGCTCGATATCAAGATCTGCCCGCTGGGCAAAATGAACACCTTCCGCCAGCCCCTGCAGAATGCCGGCGATACAGATCTGGTTAACCATTTTTGTCAGTTGGCCCGCACCTGTGGGACCCAGAAGAGCAGCCTTTTTGGCGTAGCAGTCAAACAGCGGTTTGCACCGTGTGAAGTCGTCGATGTGTCCGCCAACCATTACTGTCAGGGCGCCGTTTTCTGCGCCGGCCTGACCACCGGAAACTGGCGCATCGAGGAAGCCGATATCACTGCGCCCTGCCCGCTCAGCCAATTCCAGTGCGAGTTCCTGTGATGCTGTTGTGTGGTCAACCAGAAGACTGCCTGGTGACATGCCTGCCAACACACCCGTGTCTGTGTAGCTGACAGCGCGAACGTCATCATCATTGCCCACACACATAAAGACCACGTCAGCGCCTTCTGCGGCCTCAGCAGGCGTTGCTGCCGTTCGTAGCGGGTGCGCCACTTCTGCCTGATACTGGGAATGCCAGCGCTCGCTCTTGTTCACGTCGCGATTAAAAACTGTTACCCGATACCCCTGTCGAGCAAGGTGTCCGGCCATGGGGTAACCCATTACCCCTAAACCGATAAACGCGACGGATTCGTCATTGGATAGATGGCTGCTCATGGGCAAAGGCTCGTGTTTCTGATCTTAGAGCCTATTGTGACGAGCCTCGGAACAGATAAACAGCCCTGCCGTCTGCACATTCCCTGTCTGTAAAGACAGGGAATCCTGCACGGGGTGTGTTAGAGAATGACGTTCTCCTTGGCAAACCCTTCCTCACTCAAGGTGAATTTCAGGGCTTTCAAAGCGTCGACCTGGATCTGTCGCACACGCTCACGGGTCAGGCCAATGGCTTTGCCCACTTCCTCCAGCGTTGCAATATCATGTCCGCGCAAGCCGAATCTTCGACAGATAACGTCGTGTGATTTCTCTGGAAGCATGTCGAGCCAGCGGTCAATGTGCCCTTTGAGCTGTTCATTCTGTACCAGCTGCCATGGATCGTTGTCACAATCGCCGCCGACCGTTTCCCAGCTGCCACGATCGGGTTCTAAAACGGATATTTCCGTGCAGGCAATATTATCTGACAGTTCCATCAGTTTGCGCACATCGTCGGCGGGCTTGTTGAGCAACTCCGCAACATCTTCCGGCGTCGGTTCCTGATCCAGTTTCTGTGACAGTTCGCGTGCTGCGCGCAGATAAGTATTTAATTCTTTAGCGATGTGAATCGGCAGGCGTATGGTTTTTGCCTGATTCATCAAGCCTCGCTCTACAGCCTGTCGAATCCACCAGGTGGCATAAGTTGAAAAACGGAAACCTTTGCTGGGATCAAACTTCTCCACCGCACGAATCAGACCCAGATTACCTTCTTCGATCAGGTCGAGCAGCGGTAAACCGCGATTGAGGTAGCGACGGGCAATCTTCACGACCAGACGCAGGTTGGCCTCAATCATCTGGCCACGGGCCTGCATGTCACCTTCCTGCACCTTTCGGGCAAGCGCTTTTTCTTCATCTGCTGAGAGCAGATCAGCACGCCCGATTTCACCCAGATAGATGTCGGTGGCGTCACCAAGTTCTTTGACTTTCCTGGCAGCTGCTTTGGGGGGTTTGGCTTCGGCGATAGGAGAAATCTCTTCTACCTGAAACCATTCGTTTACTTCTTTCTCATCAACCGTTTGTGTAGCTTCGACGTACATCACGTGCTCCGTTTCGTGTGTGGTACAGATCCGTTAGTCGAGAGCAGATAATCCACATTCCCGCAGCACATCGTCCCGCGAAAATGGTTTTTTCAAAAGTACAGATGCACCCGCTTCTAGAACCCGATGTTCGAGTTCTGCGCTGTGATGGCCAGTCATGGCAACCACTTGCGCGTGGCGAGTTGCTGGATCTGCTTTGATAGAGCGACAGACATCCACGCCATTCATACCCGGCATCATGATATCCAGCAGCACAATTTCAGGCTTATGTTCCTGAACCATGCGTCCGGCTTCGAAGCCGTCCGCTGCGCTGAAAACCTGAATGTCTTCAACCGAAGTCTGAAGTAGAGCCACTAAGTAACTGTTTAGCTGACGGTCATCGTCAACAACCAGTACCTGACGCTGACTATTGGGTAACGCGATACCGCGCTCCCTGGCGAAGCGTTCAACTTCTTCTATAGTAAAGCGTCGATGGCCACCTGCGGTGGTTTGAGCTTCCAACAGGCCTTTCTGTGCCCATTGCCGAACAGTGATAGGCGAAACCAACAGCAAACCTGCAACCTCTGTAGGTGTTAGATAATTTGTGTGTTCGCCAGCCATTGTTGTACTCAGTCTCCTAACTCTTGATTATCTTCTCTCAAAATCCTAACAAATTCGATGAAAACGTTTGCCCGGCTTGCTTGCGGCGTTTCGGGTTAATCGGTTTAATCGATTCGTTGAAAGAGAATCTAATCGGTTTAATCGGTTATGACTACAACTAAATTGTTATATCAGGTTGTCATTACGGAATAATCAGCTATATGAGACCTTGCCAGAGACGCGCTGGCGCCGGCCTGCGCGTACGTCATCCAAGTTTTTTTCTATTGCTTTCAGATAGTTAGGCATCGTTTTGTGATGTTCAGGTGAGATCATGACCTGAATGCCATCAGGATTTTTCAAGCGTGAAGAAAACCATCCATCTTCGTAAAGCCCTTCGCCAACCGCCAGAATGTCATGGTTTTTACTGCCAAAACCAACAATGGACAGCTTGGGATCGCCAAAAACTTCAAGGCCAAGGTCCTGACAGCCTTTCACCAGCTGCTCACGAGCGTCTTTGATCAGTGCTGCTCGTGCGACATAGCCCTCCTCACCCAGATAGTTCAGTACCGCCCAGGCAGCGGCAATTGCCCCACCAGGTCGGGTACCCGCAAGGGTTGGCGTAAACATCTGCCCACATGGCCAGACATCGACATTGAATATCTGTGCGTCACGCAGGCTTTTGTCGCGATACAACACCGTGCTGGCACCTTTAGCCGCATAGCCGTACTTGTGTAGATCCAGGGACATCGAACTGACACCCGGCAGGGAAAAATCATAGGCTTCTACTGGCTCTCCCCCCTGCTGTTCGACAACCGTGCGCATAAAGGGGTTGAGATAGCCGCCCACACAGGCATCGACGTGCAACCAGACGTTGCGATCCAGGGCCAGCTGGCTGAGTGCATCGATCGGGTCGATCAGTCCGTAAGGGAAACAGGGTGCAGAACCGACCAGCATCACGGTGTTTTCTGTAATGGCCTCTGCCATTGCCCCCACATCAGCACAAAAGTTGTCTGAGCAAGGTACGCGAATCACTTTGAGGCCCATCAGATGTGCACCTTTGTCGAACGCTGGATGGACCGTGTACGGAGCGACGATCTCGGGTGTACCTGGTACCGGTGCTGTAGCAGAGCGCGCATCACGACAGGCTTTGATGGCCAGCAGGATGCTCTCCGACCCCCCGGACGTCATGGATCCGGCAGCACCGTTTGGTGCGCTCTGCAGCGACAGCGCCATGTTGACCACTTCCGATTCCATCTGTTTGAGGCTTGGAAAAGCGCCAGGACCGAGGCCATTTTCCGCGATGTACATACCGTATGCATCGTGAGCCACCTGCATGACGTCATCACCTGAGTGAAAGACGTAAACTGACGCCTTGCCATGGCGCCAATCGACGTCGTTTTTGCCCATGTCAGACATTCGCTGCTGTAATTCTGCCCAGGGCTGGCCTTTGCTCGGCAGACTGATACGCGTTGTTGACATGTTTTTCTCCAAATCGTTTTGCGCTCTATCATAACCAGATTTGTCGACCATGTTGGCGCTACAGGTGGCTATGAGTACACTGCGCGCTGATATTTCAAAGTAATCACACAATGCCAGAGTTACGTGACCTTCCAGCGGTGGATTTACTGCTCAAAGCCAGGGAAATGACTGATCTGGTTGGAACCCACGGAATCCAGGCCGTGCGTAATGAGATCAGAGCGCTGCAGTCTTCGATGCGCGCTGAACGGTCCGTGCCCACCTGGGCGATTGACGCCGCGGGCTATGTTGAGCCGATAACAGCGAATCTGAGCAGCCATGCCTATACACCGGTTTTCAATATGACCGGCACAGTTATCCACACCAACCTTGGCCGCGCTCTGCTCAGTGAGCATCTATGGCAAGCGGTCCAGCCGCTTGTTACACGCCCAATGAACCTGGAATACAACCTGGCACAAGGCCGTCGCGGCGATAGAGATGCGATTGTTGAAGCGCGTATCTGTCGCTTGACTGGCTGCGAGGCAGCAACAATTGTGAATAACAACGCAGCGGCGCTGATGTTGTGCCTGAACACATTTGCTCAAGGCAGGAAAGTTCCGGTATCCAGGGGTGAGCTGATTGAAATTGGCGGTAGTTTCAGATTGCCGGAACTGATGGCTCGCTCCGGCTGCGAGCTGCTTGAAGTAGGCACAACCAATCGTACCCATAGCAAGGACTTTGCAGAAGTGCTTGATCAGGCAGCCATGCTGCTCAAAGTTCACCCCAGCAATTTCTATATCAGCGGGTTTGCACAGGAAGTAGAGGCTGCAGAGCTTGCTGAGCTTGCGCAACAAGCTGGCATACCCAGCTGTGTAGACCTTGGTAGCGGTACACTGGTTGACCTCACTCGTTGGGGTCTGCCTGCTGAGCCGACGCCTCAGTCCGTTCTGAAAGATGGCATAGATCTTGTGACCTTCAGTGGCGACAAATTACTCGGCGCTGTGCAGGCTGGCATCATTGCCGGCAAAAAGAGCCTGGTTGACCAGATCAAAAAAAACCCGATGAAGCGTGCCATGCGCGCTGACAAGATTACCCTTGCCGTACTCGACGCCACGCTCAGGCTGTACGAAAAACCAGAAGAACTGCCCCATCATCTACCTCTGCTGAAAACCCTTACTGTGAGTCTGGATGAGCTTCGCGAGCGAGGTGAGGCCCTCGTGCAGATAATTCCGCCGGGTTGGCATGCTGAGCTGAAAAACAGCAGCGCGCAGATTGGCAGCGGCGCACTGCCCGATAAGACGATTAAAAGCCTGTCGCTGATCCTGTCCCATGCTGATTTATCCGCTGAACAGATTGCTGACACCTTACGTGGTTTGCCAACACCGGTTATCTGCCGCGTGGCAGAAGGTAAAGCCTGGCTGGATCTGCGTGGTGCATTGCCGTTGGATGAACTAGTCAAGCTACTGAAAAATCTGCCTGCATGATTGTTACCCTCGCCGGCCACGTCGATCATGGCAAAACCTCTCTTGTGCGGGCGCTCTCGGGTGTAGACACGGATCGACTTGAGCAGGAAAAACTGCGGGGTTTGACCATTGATCTTGGGTTTGCCTATATCGACGATGGTGACATTGGTTTCGTTGACGTGCCGGGGCACGCCAGGTTTATCCACAACATGGTGGCTGGGATCGCAAGCCAACAGTTTGCCTTGCTTGTTGTGGCTGCTGATGATGGTCCCATGCCGCAAACGAGAGAGCATCTTGATATCCTGCGGCTGATCGGCTTGCGCAGCGGCGCCATTGCCATCACAAAAAGCGATCGAGTGGATGCGCAACGCCTCAAAACCTGCCGGGCAGAAGTCGCGACGCTGGTTGCAGACACGTTCCTTGAGGCGGCGCCTGTTTTTGTCACCAGCGCAGAAGACCCGGAAAGTACAAAATCATTGTTAGAGCACCTGCGCGCTGTGGCGGGTACATACACCAAAGAAATTGAACAAAAGCCCTTCCGCATGGCGATTGATCGAGCCTTCAGCATCAAAGGTGCCGGGCTGGTTGTGACGGGTACGGTTCATTCCGGGGTTGTTTCAGCAGATGACACACTGTTCCATTTTCCAAGCGGTGATACCGTACGAGTGAGATCAATTCGTGCTCAGGATCAGGATGCCGAGCAAGCCATAGCGGGTGACCGCTGTGCGCTGAATATTTCCGGATTGAACGTGCAGGATGTCGCCAGAGGTCATTGGTTGGACGCCTCGCCGATGCCTGCTCAATGTGAACTGACTATTGGCCTGAAGGTGTTGGATACCTTTCCTCGAGCTGTTGCGCATTGGACGCCGGTGCATGTTTACAACGCCAGCTCTCACGCGACTGGTCGTATTGCTCTGCTGGGTCAGGACCGCGTTGCGCCTGGCCAACGTGAAATGATTGACCTGGTCTGCGATCAACCGCTTACCGCTCGTCACGGTGACCAGCTGATCGTGCGCGATCAGAGCCTCGACGTCACATTAGGCGGTGGCGCTGTGATATTTGCGCACATACAACCCAGCGCGCGTCGACGTAATCCGGAGCGGCTGAAATTGCTGCAGGCATTTGATGCAGAATCTCCGCGCCACAGTCTGGAAAACCTGCTGGGTATCGGTCCGGTTAATATCAGTGAGTTTTTAGATATATGGCATCTGCTACCCGAAGACTTTGACAAACTGCTGAGTCAGCATGATGTGCTCAAAGTATCAGGCATGGCGGTAACCAAAGAGCTGCTGGGCCGCTATCAGAAGCAGTTGCTGGAACAGGTGACACAACATCAGGCCGAGCAAGCCAGTTCGCCTGGACTGAAAGAAAATGCGTTTATTCAGATTCCTGCTCTGCTCCGGCAGCGCTTGTTGAACGCCATGGTGCAGGCTGAAGTCATTGAGAATGTGGGTGGTTTTTTCCGTCTGCCGGACCAACAGACCAGCCTGCCGCCAGAGTTAAAACAAACCTGGGCCAAACTTGAGCCTAAACTGGACCAGCTGCAGCCACCGTCTACCGGCGATCTGGCCAAACAAACCGACACACCGCAGGTACAGATCGAGAAAGATCTGAAGGCATTGTCTAAAAGGGGTTTTGTTGTGCACATCGCTGTGCATCGATTCTATCTGCCCAATCAGCTGAAACAGGTTACTCAGCATATCCATCAGCTTGCTGCTGAAAAGCCATTCACCGTGAAAGAGTTTCGTGACAAAACCGGCATCGGCCGTAATGTGGCTATTGAGGTGCTGGAATATTTTGATGGTCGTGGGTTCACCCGCAGACAAGGTAACGAACGCATCGTCCTTAAAGCAGACTATTAGGTTGAATCAGAGTGTGGCGTCTGGCTGATCTCTGATACCATCGATCGCGGAAGAGCATCGTCTCCGGTGGGGCGCGCGGCCTTCAAAGCCGTTGAGGTGCGAATACGTGCCTGGTGGGTTCGACTCCTACCTCTTCCGCCAGGAACCCAGTAAAAATGCGCCTTTCAGACGATATGGCTTGTCATACCTACACTTAGACCAACATTAATTTGGTCGATAGATTTGGAGACAGGCTATGACGAAATCCGAGACCCTTCACGAAACCGCACTCAATATCGACAGCATGCTTTCTGTCGTTGAGGAGCACCTTCACCGCGTTGTAGGTGGTGATGTGGTGCCCAAAGACGCACCGTATCACCAAGGCTTAGTCATGATGGTTGAGCAGTCACGGCGCAATGCTGTGGCTCTTCATGACGCACTCTGTGAATCGCGCAGTGACCAATGGATGAACCTCACGTCTGAACAGCGGGAGTTACTCAATGATCTGGTGGGCAACATGGCGGATGGTGATGTAAATCCCGAACATGTTAAGTGCGCAGATTCTGCCAGGATGGCACTTGCGAAACTTGAGAATAAAGCTGCTGCGATGACTGTAGAAGAATGTATTGGTTTCCTAGAACGATCACTCATGGACGTCGAAAGTCATGGTGACGATGGATTTAAGGTAACCAACTTCTACACGCTGAAAGGATTGCGCCACTTAGTAGCGATCACGAAGCTTAACGACAGCATCTACTGCAATGTGGACCGAGATGCTTGGAACAGGGGCGAATCTCTTACAGAAAAACCCCGGGCTTCTTAGTACCTTTGTCTGGCGACACCTGCCGAGCCGTTCAATCGGCCATAGTGGTGTGACAGCTCGGAGAGACGGGCAGCAACAAACTCGAACCTACTTTTCGGTCATCTTCGTTAGTTGGCGTTATTTTAATCAACGGATCTCGGCCCCTGCTTTTCGTTGACGAACACATCAATGCTTATTTTGTCACCATTACCAATAATCTCGATTTTTGACCCAGGCGGCATAGATATTCCAGAGACTTCGAAGCCCGAGCCGAGTTTTATAGTCACAGAGTTTGTGTTTGGGGTTTGGTTGCCAAATTTCATCGACTCACCGGCGCCGAGGGGATCGAATTCATGATTTGTACAATCCACTAGATATGCTCTCGTTAAGGTTTTGATAACCGTACTTTCTTTCTTGATCGTTTACTATCGCCTCAACCCGTATCGATTTTCAAGCGTTCTGGCGATTCGCCCCCCGTCAGATACATCTTTGCTGATTTTCTGTTCAATCATTTGATCAATCTGGAATCTTAGATTGCCTGGAGGACCTTCAGTCCTGACGCTGCTAGTCACACCAGGAGGACTGTTGATAATGATTGTCGGCGCTTGTTGCTCTTTCGCTTTGCCTGCTGGCGTGATGTCTACGCGCTCGCCGCGAGTCAATGCAAGGGGTACAAAGTTGGCATCAGGGCCTGGCTTGCCGCCCACCGTGAATGAACCACCCGTATTGAATCCGAATGCTTTAAACAACCCCTGACCAAAAGAACCCGCACCACCACCGGCACCGAAAATGCCCTCAATAAGTGGTTTCATAATCAGCAGCTGTACTGTGATTCTCGCCAAGTCTCTCAGCATCGCTTCAGCAAAGTTCTGTACAGACACCTCACCACCGGCAAACATCTCATCGATGGCACCACCGATATTGTTGGCCAGTGCTTCACCAATCACCGCAGAAGACTCTTCGGTGTCTTCTTTCAGTTTTTCCATTTGAATGTTGAGACGCTCAAGAATCTCCTGATCATCGACACCTGAAATTTCAAAGAAGCCACCCGCCGCAAGCTCTTTAACTCGCGCAATTTGGGCCTCAATTTGTTCCATCTCTGTGCGGGAGGCGGCGAACATGGCTTTGACTTCTTCGACTGCGGCAGTGCCTTGCCCGAAACTGTCTTCACTGGTTGGGGCTGATGGGCCTTGGAATGATTTCAGAAATGGCGCTTCAGGGCCTTGGAACGGTCCGACGTTATCCGCAAGTACCCCTGAATCGTCGTCATCGTCGTCATCGCCTGATCCAGAACCTCCGCCCTCCTCTTCTTTTTTCAGCCTGGATTTCGCCAACTCAATTCTCTTAAGTATGAGTTGTTCTTCTGCGCCAAGCTTTGCGAGCGACGAATCTTTCAGGCTGGTTGAGAGGTTACTGCCCAGAACCTGATTTATCTGGTCCTGTATGCGGGTCAGTTCTTTTTCCAGCCTTGGAATATCTGTATCAGCAATACCACCGACAGCGGCAGCAATATCTTCAGATCCCTGCTGGATGCCCTTTACCAGCCCCCCTAGAATATCTATCCCAAGGTCTTTGGCCGCAGCAAACGCCTTGTTTAGCTCAATGATGGCTTCAGCGTTATCAAGAATAGTCTGAGCGCTTCTGGCTGTAAGAACCCTTTCAATACGCGCCAGCTCATCGTTATAGGCTTCAGCCTTTTTGATGTTGTCAGCAGAAATAATGCCGCCATCATCACGCAACTGTTTGCGGACTTCCTCCAGCGCAGTGATTCCACCACCGAGCGCTGCCGCCAATCTCGGTCCGGCATCTTCACCAAAAATCTTCGAAGCTTGTGAAGCGCGAACTGCTGAGTCCTGAACATTTGATAGCGCCCTCAGGCTGTCTTCCAATACCTCAGATGTCGACCGAAAGCCGGAAGCGTCTGTTAGTTCGACCTGCAACTCTTTGAAGGTTTTCAGGTACTCCTGGTTGCCTTTCCGCGCCTCGCCCAGCCGGCGATTAAAGCGCCGTAGGGATTGATCTACCTCATTGTCATTCGTGCCCGCAAGCTCACCAAAAGCGGCTCGCAGCTCCTGTATCTGATCTGTGGTAACACCAGCAACAATAGCCGACTTGCCGATCCTGTCAGCCAGATCAGTCTGGGACTTTGCAAAACTACTAACCCTGGAAATAAGAACGCCACCAAAAACTGCGGCAAGAGCGGTTTTAGCCACACGCGCAGACTTGCCAATGGCTTCGAACCTTTTGTCTACTCGTCGCGTAGAGCGCTCGATTTTGCTTACAGATGAGTCTGTTTGCTTTTCAGCTTTTTTCATCTCGCGCCGCAACATTTCTGTCGTGGCGTCGATACGAACTAGAAGGTCATCAACTTCCTGCGTCATGGTTTTTCCTCAGTAAATTCGACCTTTCCAAACACCAGTTAAATGGAAAGTTGGAGGGCCCACTGCTTTCAAGTCATACACCAGCACCAAAGCACTCGATACGCTGGTGTTGATGTCATAAACGAGCGTCAAAGTGCTGGTTGCTGTCATTGACTAATGCTCATCAGCCGGTCCCCATGTTCTGGAAGCAGGCTTTGCCCGCGTTGCTGTCTCTGCCTGCCGCGCCCCATATTTAGACTGTTGAGAAAGTCGCATCTTGGTAGATAGGCTCTCAATGCGCGTGGTGTGGTCGGCGCGCACTTTGCTCAACCTGTGGTACCGGGTTAGCCCGTCATCAGTGTACAGCTCGGCGTCGGGGAAGCGCTCGATAGCGCGGTCGATCAATTGAGCGGATGTTTCATGGATAACCAGCGCCCGCAGCAACGGTAAGTTACCACCATCCCACCAATCAGTTGGTTTAGTGGCGACGATCTGGTGCCAAAGCGCAGCCTGGACCTCTGTTAAATCACCAGGAGGCTCAGGTAGTTTTTTGAAATCAGCAAGGCGTGCTACCTGCAATTCAGCTTGTGATTTGGGTCCGCGTTTAGCCATGTACTGTTGTTCCTAAATGTTGGGTAGTTGACAGAATGAATAAGTCGTCCCACACGCCGGTCTCCTTGCATTTCGCTTTTGTTGCGGATACGCCCCCGGGGTGTGGTAGAGGGTGACGTTGGCATATCAAGGAGCTCTGGGGGACCAACGCCACCTAAAGACGCTACCGACGCCTCCAAAACACCCCTAGAGTTTCGCTGGGCCTTTGACTACACCGCAGGCAACGAGCGTACGCTCTGCCCATCGAGCTTTGCGTAAGCCTGATTCGCGTTCGGTCTTCGACTTGCCAAATTCGACCATGTCCATGCCTAAATCCAATTCATTCTCAACCCACTTTTTTGCAAGCGGAGCACGACAAATCCCAGTGACGCTTCTTGAGGGTCGCTCAGAAGATCGCGGGGTATCGGTTCGCTGTATCGTTGCGTATTCCATTTCAAAGTCTCCAAATCTTGACGATTTCTTTGGGTAGGTCCGCGGCTGTCAGCCAGCCCGATTCGATATAATCCATAATTTCGCTTCGCAGTTTCGCTGCGTCATCATCCACAGCACCCACCTTTGGCCTTGGTAACTGGTGGTGGTGAGCCTCATGCCCAGCAACTGCCAATTCCTGGAGAATAGCGTCCATCTCCGATCGCATAGCGATCAGGTCAATGACTGGTTCTAGACGCGCCTGAAATTGACCCACTAACAGTTTTTTGTAATCCGCACGCAAAGCACTAGCAACTTCCTTCGTGGCTGATCGCTTGGCAATCGATAGCTGCCCTGTTAAATCAGATAGACTTTCTTTGATCTCTTGCATCCGTGGAAGAAGGGTGCCATTGATTTCAGAGTTAGCTTTTCTTATCGCTCGGTCTCTTAAGGCTGCCTGATTGCTGGACACAAGACCTGAGGGAGCATCCAAAAATGGCTCTCTTCGCAGAGTGTTAATCTTCGAACGAACATCGGCATACTCTTTTTCCAACGCCTGCCTCTGTTTGTTAATTTGTTTAACCTGCGGATCTTCGTCTAAGTGTTTTGTTTTCATGATTCAATTTTACAGGCAGGCTGATCCACGCTGTCACGCTGTGACAGTATTTCCTCTAGAATTTCACCGAGGCGCATCGCCCTCAAATAATCGTCCTTTGCCTCGTCGCCAGATAAAACACCGCGCATCACAAGATCGTCGATCAGTTCAGCATCGATCTCGACAGACACCAAGACTAACCCCAGGCGCTTGCGCTCTCGGCATCTGCGTTGGCGTTCAGCGGCCCCGGTCACGGCGACGGTTGCGCATTAATTGCGAGTGCCTTGCGGCCAGTAGCAGGCGCACATCGTGTTCTCCTAGCGCGCCTGATTCAATTTGTGCAAGACAATCCTCTGACAGCGTATTGGCAACTACGAAATCCAATGAATGCGTGAGGCAGATTCGGCGCGTCAGTGCGTCGGCAATTGGATATACAATACGGCGATCCGCTCTCAGTTTTTTGGTCCTCATGCGTTCGCTTCCACCGAGAAAGGTTTAACACCAGGACCCGAAGCCGGGACTTGCCCTCTAGCTTTTTCAACGATGCGCAGTACATCTGTGGCTGAGACCAGTTCTAAAACATCCGGTTGCTCTTGTCTCAACCAACTGAAGACCAGGCATGCCAACAGGTTGTCCGTGACACCTGGTATGCCTTGAAGTTTTGATGACACATGGGTGGTGATCTCGTTGACGGTTTGCGTTGCTATTTGTTTGTTCATGCCACTTCATCCAAACGTTTGACAGTCTCAATGAATTCGTTGCGATCCCAAGCGGGGCAGTCGTGTTCAGTCCAGATTACGGAGCGCTCACCTACAATGGTCTCCAGGTAATCGCTTAGTACTTTGTTTTTCATTGATCTTTTGCCCGCTTGGAAATCCGAGCCACCATCCTCTGCAGCAAACATGAACGTGTAGAAAGTGAAGCCAGGATTAATCGAGCTAGGATTGAGAAATATCTCGCCACCATCTGACATGAATCCACGAGCGGCTGTACCAGGTGGTGGGATACTAATCTTTGGGCCAGCAAGAACAGCTAACGCCTCATTAAGTGATCCCAAATGCGACACGCGTGACGTATTTGCTGCCAGACGCATATACCGTTGCGCTGTGCGTGGTCTGATCCCTATTTCGGCTCTCAGGTAGTTTTCCCATTTGCCATGGTCACAAGAGTCCTTGGCTTCCTGTAATAGTTTGCCGGCCTCAATGTAGTGCTTGACCATTTGATTGCCGGAAGCCTCAGCTTTTAGCAACTCTGCTTTCAGTGCGATTGTGATGTTGGATAGATTCAATGTTGGCTCCTTAGTAAATATGGCTTGAACCCCAGCACTTGTAGTAATCCACAAGGCTGGGGCCGGTCGTTGCAGTTGGTGTGTATCCAGGTCACCGGAAGTTTCAAAACCTGAATTTTTTGCCATACGACTTCTCTGAAAGCCGCATAGGAACTGACCCCCTGGGGTGGCTGCCATGGGGTGGTTGGTGTTGGGTGGAGAGGTATGGGTGTGTACTGTATGGGTAAGTCATAAGAGCAAGATCTATGCCACCTAGGAATCGATGCGTAACAATCTACCAACAACGCTGTATTGCGCGCTCTCATCGAGCTTGTATGGCTTACCGTTTCGATCAACTCCCTCTGTGACGGTGCGCACCTGAGCAACAACTCTTTTGTTTTTGAGTCGTACAAAGGAGATTCGATCATTACGGCCTGGTGATCCGAACAGCGTTGTGTACTCTCTAAACAAATCGCTCTTACGAGTGACTTTAAAATCTCCAGACTTTTTACATTTTGGTTTTGATGTGTGCTCCGACACCCGATACCAGCGTTCCACCACCGTCTCGAAGTGTTCACCGTAATCAATGACACTAAATCGGACGACAACACGCGGTGTGTTCCATGCGTTGACGGTTCGATAATCGAGATATTTAAGAGTGTATTCGCCTTCGGGTATCGCAGCTTCATCAATGACCTCGCCGCTCATGATCTATGCTCTCAATGCGATAGCGTTTCAGGCGCGTAGGTTTGCCGAATCTAGTAGGTACAGTTTCCCATTCAGACGAAATGTTGTGACCTTTCTTCCTTAATGCGGAAACTGTGCTGTTTAGCGCATGATCGCCAATTCGTTCCGCCTCGAAGCGGTTCAAGCTGCCACGTTGCAGTGCCGTTAGAATTGTGTGTGTTTTCGTTCTGGGCTTGGTATTATGAGGGCGATTGTTAGCTCCAATCTTTTGTCCCGCCTCGCCGGCATCCCGAAACCCTGGCTTCGAAAGAGGTTGGGGTTTTTTCACTATGCTGCCCCCCTTTCCCGCTTGGCTATATGTTCTGCTACCCAATCAAGCAGCTCTTGCTCAACCCAAGCAACGGAGTTTTCACCTATCGGTACAGGCCGAGGCGCTGTGCCTTGCTTCATCCGCAGATACCAAGTGGATTTTGGCACTCCGGTAATCTGCTCCCTCTCGGGCTCTCTAACTAATCTCATTCGCTGCAACCTTCTAATTGGATGCAACTCATTCTAGGGGGGGTTAAATAGAAAGCATCAAGTGAAACCACCATAGCGTTTGCTTTGGCGGATTTGTTTTACTTGCGCTGGTTAAGATACCGACGAACTGTAGATTCAGGAATTTCCAACTCAGCCGAAATTGCTGGTACAGCTCCGCGCGGCTTGCCATATTGCTCTACAAAAGCGTCATAAGCTTTGTAGATTGCAACTCTGTCATGTCGGTCTGTTCTGGCATTGATGGAGTTTTGTTTTTTTCGTTTTCCAGCCTTCGCAACTCTGATAGCTATTTCGCCCTCAGCAACGGTGGCCAGCCAATCGTTCCATCTGCGTTCAATTATGGAAGCGTGTTCTGGGTAAACTGACATTTGATTTTGGTATCGATAAACAACGTCTTCAGCTGCTTCAACCAACTTTAAAGCGGCTTCCGTGCCAGAATGATGACGATTTCCCATGCGTTGGTATTCCGCATCAACCCAGACCCAAAGCGGTTCAACCAGCAACCGCTTGATAGAGTCTCCAAATCCTGACCCATGATCGTGACTTCGCACTAGCTCGACAACATGATCGCGTTCGTCTGGATCTACCAGAATCTCCCAGTCATTCATTGCTTGCTGCCTTGCCTGGCATGGACACAACGCTGCCCTTTTTTGAATTCACATAACGCGCCCAGTCTTCCATCATCGGACGTCGACGTTGCAACATGTCATTACGCCGATAGGCGGCTTCTGTCTTGTCTCCAACAGAATGCGCCAGAGCCTTCTCAGCGACCACGTTGGCATAGGTAGTTTGGTCCGCCACCCAATCCCTAAACGTTGATCGAAAGCCGTGAACCGTAATGCCAGGCCAGCTCATGCGTTTCTTAAGCAGAGTTAGCATCGCCATGTTAGATAAGTGAGAACCGGCCTTGTGACCCGGGAAGAGCCACTTACCTTCAAACTCTGGGAGTCTTTCGAGTACATCCAAAGCCGCCTGCGATAGCGGCACGCGATGGGAGAATCCACTTTTCATTCGATCTGCAGGTATGGTCCAAATGTCACCCGCGATTTCGCTCTTTGTGGCGGCAATAACCTCACCAGTTCGAGCTGCTGTCAGAATGGTGAATTCAAGCGCCAGGCGAGCAACTTCAGTCTTTTCCCGGAGATCTGTAACAAACTGATTTATCTGTTGGTATGGAAGCGCTGCCAAGTGAACAGGTCGTTTCTGTTGCAGATCATCTTGTAGAAGCTTTTTCATTCGCGGGCTAAGCGCTGCCGGGTTTTCACCTTCTCGTAACTCGAGTGCCTGTGCCTCATCTAGCACCTTTTCGATTCGACCGCGCACCCTTCGAGCGGTCTCTTCTTTCGAATGCCATATGGGCTTGAGAATCTCCACCACCTGGTCGATACCAATAGACCCTACAGGAACGTTACCGATAATCGGATAAGCGTAGGTTTCTAATGTGGCTGCCCACTGCGCCGAGTGTTTAGCACTCCATTTGTGCTCACGAGCTTCAATGTACTCATTAGCCAGGCTTTTGAATGTGCGTTGCTTTGCTGCTGAGCGCCTCTCAGTAGCCCGTACGCTTTGCTTCTCTGCAATAGGGTCTATGCCCGCCCTGCGAAGCACCCTACACTCCCTGGCCAGCTCACGCGCCTGAGCAAGGCTGACATCAACGTATGGACCTAAACCCATCCAGCGCTGCTTACCGTTGACTGTGTACCGGAAGATCCAACTGGCGGCACCAGCACCACCAACCTGAAGATAGAGGCCGCCGCCATCCGGCACAAAACAACGCTCACCTGTCTTAACGAGGTGAGCAACGGTCTTTGCAGCCAAGACATTGCGTGCGGACTTGCTAACTCGAACCATTTTCAAGCACCGGAAATTGGGAGTCGAACTCAGGCGCCTACTTCAAAACCTACATTTGTGTTTGCGCTTGAGTTTTAGAGTGTGCTAGATTGCCTTGGACAAGTCTAGAACAGAAACGCAGTATTTTTATTGGTATTTCTTTCATCCGCCTTCGGATTTCTAGAATAAGCTGGACCGGTTGAGAACCCCTTTAAGCGGATACCTCTTCCGCCAGGAATTGCATGGTTAACTTGGAGTCGCGCAGTTTTGCTAAGCAAAACTGCATAGAGCTCGCGTATTATAGCGAGATCATTCGACTCCTACCTCTTCCGCCACCGGAGTCAGCCACACAAGCCAGCCAAAGGAGGCACCTTGACCGCTGTACAAACGATCACCCTTGCTGGTGAATTTGTCATGAAACGTGGCAGCATCACAAGCCCTACCCTGGCCTACGAAAGCTGGGGACGGCTGAATGACAATGCAGATAATGCCGTCCTGCTGTTCACCGGTTTGTCGCCTTCTGCTCACGCCTGCTCTTCGAAAAGTGATCCGTCGGCAGGCTGGTGGGAAGACATGATCGGCTCAGGTAAACCTATTGATACAAATCGGTATTTTGTTATCTGTGTCAATTCTCTGGGCAGCTGTTTTGGCTCTACAGGACCCGCCAGCATAAATCCGGATAGCAACGAATTATATCGCCTCAACTTTCCAGTACTGACAGTTGAAGATATTGCTGATGCTGCCGCATTTGTGCTCGATGACCTCGGAATCGAAACGGTGCATACCGTGGTAGGCTCTTCCATGGGCGGCATGACCGCTCTGGCATTTACTCAACAACTGCCAGGGCGCGCCAGGCGTCTGGTTTCAATATCTGCAGCTGCGCGAAGCCTGCCCTTCTCCATTGCTCTGCGTTCACTGCAGAGAGAAATCATCCGGTCCGATCCATTGTGGCGCAACGGACAATATGACACGAGTGGCAACGGCCCTGTCTCCGGCATGCGTCTGGCACGAAAACTCGGCATGATCAGTTATCGATCCGCTGCTGAGTGGGCTGAACGTTTTGGTCGTGAACGCGCCACCGACTTCACCCACGCGGACAATCCTTTTGGCATCGACTTCGAAGTTGAGTCGTATCTGGAAAGCCACGCAAACCGCTTCATCGGCAGCTTTGATGCAAACTGTTATTTGTACCTTTCCCGGGCGATGGATCTTTACGATGCAGCCGATCACGGCGGTTCACTGGAGGCAAGTTTTGCCAAGCTCGGATTGGATGCGGCGCTGATTATTGGCGTTGAAACTGATTTTCTGTTTCCGGTCAGTCAGCAGGAAGAGCTGGCCTTGGCCTTAGACCAGCACGTACCCGAAGTTATTTTCAAGCGGATGCCTTCGCTGCAGGGCCATGACTCGTTTCTGGTCGACATGGATAGATTTCGTCCGGCGATTGCAGCCTTCTTCTGAATCATTCAACACGCTGGTGAGCCAGTGCATCCTCAAGCAGTTGATTCAACATGTCAGCGTCAACATAACCACCCGCTAAAAGGCGCATACTTCGGCAATCTTCAAGCAGGACACTGGGCATCGCTTCGGTGCCATATTTGCCGGCGTTATCGAACTGAAATTTAATCCGGGCCTGCACTTCCGGTGAATCGATCAGGCGATCCACGGCCTCTGCGTCGTAGCCTGATTCAGCGGTCAGCTGTAACAACGTGGTGCGGTCACTGATATTCTGCTGTTGCTGGAAAAAGCTGGTTTGCAGTTTACGCAGAAAGTCGAAAGGTGCGCGCTGGGTGAGCAGACGTACAGCTTCCAGAGCCAGGCAAGGCAACTTCGAGTTATGGATATAGTCTTCGGCTACCAGATCGCCAAAGCGCTGTCCGGTGGTTGCTGCCACCTCCTGCCAGAGGCGATGCAGGTAGCGGCGTCCATATTCACCAATCGGTTTGTGACCCTGGGTGTTGATGCCACCAAGCAGCAGATCGTACATTACATCCGGATGGTGGTTTTCGCGCGCCAGGTCAATGTCGTTACTCATGCCCCAGCACCACGAGCACATCGGGTCAGTGACAATAACAACACGAACCTGTTTTTCGGTCAGCGGATTATCCAAGTTCCAGACTCTGCAATTCTGCCGATGTTAGCTGCAGAGTATCCGTGCTCGGTCAACTTTCGTAGACAGGACGCTACCTGCTCCTGCGGCACACAGGCTAACAAGCCACCAGACGTCTGTGGATCCGCCAGCAGTTTAACCTCGAGTGCTGATGCTGTGATTCCTGGCGCCAGTTGATAATCGCGCAGCGCAATCTCGTTGGCGGATTGCAATGAACTGTGCAGTTGGGTGATCAGTTTCTGCGCTCCGCTAAGGGCGGGTATCGCACCTAGCTCCAGTTCCACACCAACACCTGAGGCTCTCAGAACTTCAGCCAGATGGCCAGCCAGGCCGAAACCTGTGATATCGGTAAGCGCATGAACATGATGGGCAAGGAAAACATCCACCGCGTCAGCGTTACTCAGATCCATGCTGCTGATACACTCGTTCAACCAGTGCGAGGAGGCTTTGCCCTGCATCGCAGCAGCGAGCACAACCCCCGTGCCCAGTGGCTTGGTCAACAGCAGTGCATCACCGGGCTGGGCGCCAGATTTGGTGATCGCTTTGAATCCGGGCGTGCCCGTGACCGTCAGCGCAAGGGTCAGCTCCGCCCCTTCCGCCGTATGCCCTCCGACCAGGGGAACCTGGTGCTTGTTCAGTACAGCCACAACGCCGGATAACAGCTGGAACAACTCCTCTTCCATCAGCGCCTCTGACATCAGCGGCAGGGTGACAAACGTCAGTGCGGAGGTGGGTTTTGCTGCCATGGCAAAGATGTCGTTGAGGCTGTGGTGGGCTGCGATACGACCAAACAGATAAGGGTCATCGAACATGGCTCTGAAGCCATCTATTGTGACCAGGGTGTCCGCGCCTTGAGTTTGAATAAGGGCGGCATCATCTCCAATCCCCAGCTTGATGTGATCTGCACGCTGTTCCGGCAGGCGGGCCAGAACACGCCGTAACGGGTCAGCTGCCAGCTTCGCACCACAGCCACCGCAGCGCATGACTTCGGTGGGCAGCTCAGCACGCAGCGCTTTTGAAACATCATATTTGAGATCAGATTCGAGCGGCAATTTATTAAATTTATTGACAAAATTACGATCAATTCTGTCCTTCAGAAACCACCACTTGCGTCCGTAGGCGCTCCAGCTTCCCCGATTCGCAATGGCTTTGCCCTGCCCGTCTCCAAGCAGCGCAAGATAGTTTTTCTGCGCGCGAAAGGGTCGCAACGCCCGACGTGTCACTGAGCGGCGCAAGTTATCTGCCAGCACGGCGCCGGCCCGTACAGCGTAGACACCAGCTTTGGGTCGCGGCTGGTCGCGTAGAAAGGCGATATCGCCAGCTGCAAATACACCAGGGTGTGAGGTGCTCTGCAGGTGCTTATCAACGCTGAGAAAACCGTCCACGTCTGTTTTAAAGCCTGCTGCCTTGATCCACTGTGGTGCTTGTACGTGGGTCACCCAGAGCGCGTGTGTTGCGTTGAGGGCCGCACCTGAAGTCAGCTGCAGTGTCTCAGTGCTGTGTCCTTCAACACGCTCGGCAACCCAGGTGATATCCTTTTGTGCCAGCAGTTGTGAAACCCTCTGGATGGTTTTTTGATTCTGACCCGGTAACAGGTTTGGACCGTAGAGACTTATTTTCACATCTGCAGGTAGAACGCTGCGGGCTGCAAAAGCCAGTTCCACGCCACCTGCGCCGGCACCGATAATAGCCAGATGGTCTGTACCGCGCAGATCGGATTTCATGCGCTGCCACTTGGGCAGGAAGGTGCTGATTGGCTTGACTGTTACCGCATCGACGTAGGGTGGCGCGGGTTCTGCCCCGGTGTTGATCGATAAAAGATCGAACTTTACCGGTGGCCGACCCTGCAGCTGAATCGCTCGGGCCTGCAGATCAACGCCGGTGACTTCAGCCGTGATCAGCCGTGCGTTGGCAAACGCAGCCAGAGGGCCAAGATTGATATGGATTTCTTCGGCGGCATAAATACCCGCAATACAGCCGGGTAACATGCCTGAATACGGTGTCTGCAGATCCCGTGAAATTAACGTCAGTCGAACACCGGGTTCCGGCTTCATGGCAAACTTTCTGAGTACGCTCACATGGGCGTGGCCACCGCCCAGGAGCACCAGGTCCCTGAGGGCTGGCGCGGCTTTTTTAGCGGATCCTTGCATGTGCGTGAGCATGTCAGAGATTGGACATTTGCACTAGCAGTCAGCGTTGATTGTGATGCAGAAACACGATGGGTCGCTCGGCGCCGGGCCTTGGCAGGCAGCTAATCGTCGAAATCAAAATCCAGGTAGTCTATGTCTTCATCCTGGCGACGCTTTTCCAGACGCTCTTCGATCGCTCGACGAATTTCTAACGACCGTGCGTCCTGGGCTTTCGGTGACAGCACTTCGGCTTTGATGCTGTCTGCATCTTCACCGTCGTCGTCGCTGTCTTCATCGAACTCATCCAACTCCGCACTGACGTCTTCGTCTTCGTCGGTCGCAAACTCGTCCACGTCTGCATCACTGTCGTCCTCGTCAGGCAGGTCATTGGCATCTGTGAGATTGTCACCGCTCGCTGTCAAGTTGCCCCCTTTTGTGGACCCATGAAACCAGGCTTCTAAAAGCGGGTTTTACGGCGCACTAGGGACTTGTGTCAAGCAGCAAAATGGTTTTTCGGCGCAAAGTGTTGCGCAATCGGGTATCAGGCCAGGAACGGCAGCAGAATATAGGCGGCAAACGCGAGTAACGCGACAACGCTTTTCAGATCCAGATGGGTGCGTAAAACAGTCATGGCAAAACCATAGCCAAGCCTACTGTTGCTGTGAAATAACCTTTGCCGATAAGGTTATAGCGAACAGCAGGAGAATTCTTTGAACGTACTTGTTCTGGGTGGGACGGAGTTTTTGGGTCGCCACCTCGTCGAATTGTTGCTCGATACTGGCCACAAGGTCACTTTGTTCAATCGGGGCAAAACTAATCCCACCCTGTTTGACGGTGATGTTGAGAAAGTCATCGGCGATCGCGATGGCGATCTGAATCTTTTACGGGGTCGACATTTTGATGCGTGTGTCGACCCGAGTGGCTATGTGCCGCGATTGGTAGGTGACAGCGCCCGCGCACTGCAGGGTGTGATTGAACATTACACCTTTATCTCGTCTATATCCGTATACCCTGAGTTTGTTGCGGGTCAGGATGAAACAGCAGCGCTGAGCAAACTTAAGGATCCGACAACTGAAGACGTCACCGATGCCACATACGGCGGGTTGAAGGTGCTCTGTGAAAAAGCCGCAGAGGACAAGTTACCGGGCAAAGTGCTCAATGTCAGGGCTGGTCTGATCACTGGTCCTTATGATCCTACGGATCGCTTTACCTTCTGGCCGGTGCGCAGTGCAGCAGGTGGTGAATTTGTGGCACCTGTCAGTGCTGCGTTACCGGTACAGTTTATCGATGCCCGAGATATCGCCTTATGGGTGATAGCGTGCATGGAAAACCGGGTAACCGGCACATTCAACGTAACCGGAGAACCGACCACCCTTGGTGCGGTGTTGACCGATTGCCGGGAAGTAGCCCACAGCAACGCCGAACCTGTGTGGATGCCGGAAGATTATCTGCTGCAACAGGACATCAGGCCGTGGGTAGATTTGCCGTTGTGGTTGCCGGAACCTGCTCGGGGCATGTTACAGGTGGATACTCTGGCCGCCCGCCAGCATGGCCTGAAAACCCGAGCTGCTCGCGCTTCAATTGAAGATATTCTTAAAACCTCTCCACGCACCTGGGATGAACTCAAAGTTGGCTTGAAGCGGCAACGGGAAGCCGAGTTGTTAAAGGACTTCAGAACACGAAAATAAGCGGCAGGTAAAATCCGCTGACACCCGGGATTTACAACGTCAGAAGCACAAAAGCGCCAGGTGCGACTATGCCCCATAGCGTCACGCCGAACAGTACGCTGCGCCAGGACATCTGCCGGAGGGTCGCTCGGTTTATCTCCAGCCCGATCATCAACAAGGCCACGACCAGCAGGGTTTTGCTCACCGTGGTTACCAGCTGCAGAACGTCTGCTGACAAGCTCACAAAGCTGCTGACGAGTGCCGCCAGAATGAATAACACGACAAACAGGGGCACGCGCAGCTTGGCCTCTTTTTCCCGATAGATCAGGCTCGCCAGAAATGCCACAGGAATCAGCCACAAGGTACGCCCTATTTTCACTGTGGTGGCCACCGCAGCGGCCTCTTCACCATAAATAGCAGCGGTTGCGACAACCGAGCTTGTATCATGTACGGCCAGGGCTACCCAGACGCCAAAGGCTTCCTGACTCATCTCCAGCCACTGGCCAATGAATGGGAAAGTCATCAGGGCAACAACGTTGAGTAAAAACACCAGCGCCGTTGCAACGGCAAACTGCTTCGGATTGGCACCCATTAAAGGGCCCAGCGTGGCGATTGCAGTGCCGCCGCAGATAGCCGTGCCGCTGGTCAGCAAGGCAGCTTCTGTGCGATCACAGAACAGCAGCCGTGATACCACCCATCCGAGTGCAAAAGTAGCCAGCACGTATCCGGCTACCAGCAGGCCATAGTCCGCTGAGACACTCAGCATGCGGTCGAAACCCAGGGTAAAACCCAGCAGGACAATGGCGCTCTGCAGGCTGATAGTGCCAATTGAGGGTGCGCGAACAATGGGTTGCGTCTGCAGGCCCAGTCGTGTCGCCAGACCACCCAGCAAAGCTATGGCGGGATTCATAAAATACAGCGCACCGCTCAATGTCAGAGCGATTGCCGCCCAGGACAGTGCAACAGCAGCCTGCTTCGGCTGCTTGGGGCTGTTTAGGTTGACCTCAGGCGCGGTTGCCACAGGCAATCGCGGGTGAAAGCGCTGAGCAGTAGGACGTTATCCCGCTACTGCGCCCCAGTCTGGAGAAAAACACTCTGCTTGCTGCACAGAGCCCGAATTGCGGCGTTTTCAGCCAGGATTCAACCCCTGACAATCCACTGATAAAGAGTTTGTTATCAAACTGCAGGGCTATCTCGCCGGGAAAGTCTTCTCTGCAGAGAACCCGCGCACAGGCGTGACCCAGACACAGTGTGTCCATATGCTTCAGTTGGCGATCAAACACCTCAGGCCGGTCACTGCTGGCGGCAGCGGCTGTTTGCGCGCACAGCAATTTTTCGCGCAGATAACCCGTGGCCGTGGCGCCTTGCTCCTGAACATGAGTTTCTATAACCCAGCGCACAACAAAATCGTGTGCAGACACCCACGCCAGCATCTGGTCAGCGCAGCTTGTCGGGCGTGTGTCAGCCTCTGCCGCGCTGGCCGGTGCATCTATGATTGCGCAGGTCTGGGATTCCGGGTTGGCGACAACGTAGCCGCACCGAACTTCAGCCTGGTGCTCGACAAAAAATGGATGGACAGTGATCGACATGCTTAAAGCATAGTATGCCTTGAGTAAAATTAATCACTGTTTCTTCACCAATAAGGACCAAAGAGCTAAAATAATTTTATATAGATAGAAAAATTCAAGATATTTTCCCATGAAGATCGACCGATTCGACCATCGCATCCTGCAACAGCTTCAATCCAATACGGATATCGCAATATCTGAGCTGGCTGAGCAGATTGGCTTATCCACAAACGCCTGTTGGCGGCGTATCAAACGTCTTGAGGAGTCAGGTGTGATTCGAGGCCGGGTCGCGCTGTTGGACGAACGTGCTTTGGGCCTGCGGCTGACCGTGTTTGTTGCGATAAAAACCAGCGAGCATAACGACAGCTGGTTAGAAAAATTCTCAAGCGGAGTGAAAAGTATTCCTGAAGTGGTTGAGTTTTATCGTATGAGTGGCGATACCGATTACATGCTGAAAATTGTCGCGCAGGACATCGACGACTATGACCGGGTCTACAAGAAGCTGATCTCGGTTGCCCCCCTGCATGACGTATCTTCGTCATTTGCCATGGAGAGAATTAAGTCTTCTACTGCTCTGCCACTTCAGCATCTGTCAGGTTAAATCCGCTGGAATGTCAGATAACGCCGGTTTCGCGAAAGCGCTTAATCTGTTCTGACGTGTAGCCTAGATTTTTCAGCACCTCTTCACTGTGCTCTCCCAGATCAGGTGCTCGCGTGGCGGGTTTTGTATTTAAACCATCAACATTCACCGGATGTTTGATCAGGTGCTCAAGCCCGGTGTCACCGCCGTCCATCAGCATGGGATTCAGTAAGACCTGCTCATCCTCCGGCAGGCGTTCAACTTCTCCAACCAGAGCAACAGGCACACCAGCGGCATGAAACTCCTCTAACCATTGTGCGCTGGTGCGGGTTTTTATTACCGGCTTGATCAATGCAACCAACTCTGTACCGTGGGTCACTCGACTTGGCGCATCAGCAAAGCGCTCCTGCAGAAGTATTTCCGGCATTCCCAGAACAGTAAACATCGCATCCGATTCTTCAGCACTTCTGACCATGGTGAACTGCAGCCATCGTCCGTCGCGGGTTTCATACATTACACGGGTATAAAGGTGCCCCAACATGGCACGATAGCGGCTGAAGTCAGCGTCGATAAAGGCGCCCTGAGCGATACAGGACGCAGACCAGATACCGTTAGACAGAAGGGATGTATGTACAAAGCTGCCTTCGCCGGTTTTCATGCGCCGTATCAGTGCTGTTAGAATACCTGCGTACATACTGACAGCTGTGGGATGATCACCCATGCCAGGCAAGGCTGGAGATGGGTCCGCACCGGGTGCATGCACCAGGTCCATCAGACCCGAGCGTGACCAGTAGGCCACCAGGTCGAAACCTTCACGATCCCGTTCCGGACCCTGTTCGCCGTATGCTGTCAGGGAGGCGTAGATAAGAGAAGGATTGCGACGCTGCAAGTGATCATAAGACAGGCCCAGTTTTTCACGCATGCCCGGGGAATGGTTGGTGACGTAAACGTCCGCCTCGTCGATAAGTTTGAACAGGATTTCTCGCCCAGCTTCAGTTTTCAGATTCAGAGCAACGGAACGCTTGTTGCGCGCATCCATCTGCCAGGCAAAATTGTGTTCACTGTCCGGTGCGCCTGGTGTGGCCGAGAACTGACGATAACCATCACCTACGCCGGGTAGTTCTACCTTGATAACTTCCGCACCAAAATCCGCAAGCATGGTAGTTGCCACTGGTGCAGCAATCCAGCTACCCACGTCGAGTACTTTCAAGTCTTGGAAAAGATAATCCTGCGCCACACATCCCCCTTGCGATGACTGTTAGATGAAACCTATTCGCGTGGACTCGCGACTGCCGCCTCTTCTGTGTCCAGTGCCACTTCCAACACCGGATTTGACACATAGCCGACGGCGCTCTGTCCGCCGAGCGTGCCGCCAATGTGTGCGGTCGGAAAAACCTCAGCTGTGCTATTGCCGCTGGTTGTTAAGGTTACTCGCTGCGCTGACAGCGTTGCGGCGGACAGTTGCGCGTGCCCGGTCAAGGTAGCCTGCAGGCGCTGACTTTCTCCGCTTAAAAATTGTTGGCTCTGACCTGAAGCGAGCACCTGAACCTCGTCAGCGACAACCTGATCAAGCCGCAAAGCACCCTGGCCGGAGGTACGCAGATCCAGTGAGTCTGCGTTTATTTCCACCGCGACAAAGCTACTGTTGCCGTACACAGCTATCTTTTCGTACTGGGCATAGCTGTCCGGGTTCTGTTGCGCTCGAACTGCACCAAGCAGTTCGACTTCACCGAGTTGCGCACAGCTGAGGGTAGCCTGCAGGTCATCTGAATCGTCGGCCCTGAGTAACAAGGTGGTCCCGTCATGTGACCATTCGAATTGCTCGACACCTTTGCCAGTCAGCAGCAGTGTGCTTTTTTCATCGTTCACAATAGTTAGTTCAAAAGTGCCACTGGCGCGCAGCTTATTGCAGTCCGGCAGCAAAACAAGCGACTCGTTCTGCTCGTGGCAAGCTGCAACACTGATCACAAGTAACGCGCTGAGAATCTTTTTCATTCGCTGTAAGTAACAAACTCTACCCAGTTACCATCGGGATCTTCCACCATGCCAATGGTTACACCGGCACGAATCTCAGTGACGGGTACAACAACTGTTGCACCGGCATTGGCACAGGTGACCATGATCTCTTCGAGATTGGACACCCGCATGGTCCAGTAACGGATGCCTGAAGCTGACTCTACAGGGCCGGGTTGCGCGCTGTTTGCAGGCGGATCTTCAGGTACAACAATTTTAATCAGGCTGTCACCGCACCAGAGGCGATACATCACGCCCCCTGCGTGAAATGGCGTGCTGGGTTCTTCAACAAAACCGAGAATATCTCGATAGAAAGTCAGCATGGCCTGCCCGTTGCGGGCCACGATGCCGAGATCTATCGCCGCTTTGCTCAGAACCACACCGTTGTCAGCCATCAAGTTTTGCGTTCCACTGCTCAACCAGAGGCTCAGCCGCAAGCAGTGCGTCGGTTTCACCTTCTATGGTCACTGAGACGATGTTGTCACCCTGGGCGATGGCATTAACCACATCCTGATCGGCATCACCCTGCACAGCCCCGAAAATGGTGTGCGCATCATCCAGCCAGGGGGTAGGTACGTGGGTGATGAAAAACTGCGAGCCATTGGTTCCAGGACCTGCATTGGCCATGGAAAACTTGCCCGGGGCATCGTGTCGCAACTCGGGGACAAACTCATCGGCAAAGCGATAACCCGGACCGCCGGTTCCCGTGCCTTGCGGGCAGCCACCCTGCACCATGAAGTCAGGTATGACGCGGTGAAACGCCAGACCATCATAAAAGCCGCGTTGCGCAAGATTGACGAAATTTGCCACAGTCATTGGCGTTTTATCCGCATACAGATCGAGTCGAATTGTGCCTTTATTGGTTTCCATTACTGCTACCAGGGACATGAGCATTCCTCCTGAAAATAAAGCTGGGCATGGTACAGCATGCTCCGGGCTAAAACCTCCTTCTTGCAGACCGGCTCAGGAAAATGTGATTTCCTGGCCGAACTGATCCGCATAACACAATTTGCTTACCGGCCGTCTCGAGATCGGTCCATGACCGCCACGCACCGGATAACCGATCGGCATGACCGCACACGAGTACCAGTCGTCCGGTAGCGCAAGAATCTGTTTAAGTTTGTCCTCTTCGTAACATAATAACGTCGTTAACGTGCAGCCAATGCCTTCGCTGACACAAGCCAGCATTGCGTTCTGCAGTGCTGGATAAACTGAACCACCGCCGACAACTGAGGGGCGGCCCTGGTCGGCGTCGGTGATTGCCATGTAATCCGGGTTAAAGCAGAAAATCAGCAATACAGGTGCTTCACCCATATGTTCACCCAGGTAGTCACAGGCATCGAGCATACGTGCCCGCTTGGCCTTGGCTTCGCCTTCCATACTGACCAGACCTTTGCGTGCGTTCGCACCGTAGGTTGCCCACTGGGGCCGATAAAGATCGCCAATCTGTGTTCTGATGTCCGGGTCGCGGGCAACAATAATTCGAAACGGTTGCACATTGCCGCCGCTGGGTGCCCAGGCTGCTGCCTGCAGAATGCGTTGCAGGACGTCATCGGGGACAGGATCTGGACGCAGGCGACGAACCGCTCGCAGTGTGCTCATGGCGTCATACAAAGCTAATGATTCAGGATTCAAGAGTTACTCCGGTGTGTTTTGTGCAAGGAACTGGGTAAATGTGTCCTGCGCCTGCGCCTTTGCCGGCCCTTCTTTCCAGGACTCGACAAATTCAACATCAGGCGCGGTTGCAGCAATCATGCGTGAGGCCGATTCCGGGTGATACAGATCGTTACCCATCAACACCAGCAGCGGTGTTTGTGTTTGGGCGACAAATTCGCGATCGACGTTGAATAAGACTGTGTCGCCGCCGTACATGTTTTCTCGGAATGAGGACCAGGCATCAGCTTCGACATCCGGCATCTGCGGCATCAGTACTTCTGCCCAGTCATCGAACATGGCGTAAAAAGCTGCAGCATTGTTGTCGCGACCAATGGTCTGAAAGAGCGTAGCACTGGTCACGCGTTCAGGCGCGGCTTGAATCAGGCCCAGCGCATAGGGCCCACCGATGCACATTCCAGCAACATGAAACTGACTGAGCCCCAGGTGGTCCATCAACCCCAGTTGATCCTGGGTGTAAGTATGCCAGCCATGATCAGCAGCAACCTGTCCGCTGCTGTTACCTGCATTACGCTGATCCATGGCAACAACACAATATTTGTCCTGCAGCTGCTCAATCGGATTCCAGGGCGTATTTTCCCAGAAGCTGATGGCGGACTTCATTCCCCCAGGTGCAATCAGCAGCAGCGGAAAGCCGGTGCCGTGGGTTTCGTAGTAAATCTTTGCATCACTGGTTTCAAAATAAGGCATTTGCCGTTTCCCCCTTGTAAGCCTTGTGGGTCTGTTCAGCGAGCGCAATGCCCGCCATCTATGGTCACTATTGTGCCTGTCGTGTTTGCCGATCGATCGCTGGCCAGAAACGCAACCATGTCAGCAATATGGGCGGGTTCTCCGGGCGGGTAACGCGGATCCATCAGCTCCTGCCAGCGTGTGCTGTCGTTAAAGCGTTTGCTCGCTGCAGCCCGCAGCAGGTCCTGCAGACGCTGAGTCATAATCTGGCCGGGATTGACCCCGACGACACGAATATTGTCTTTGCGGCTGGTGCCGCCCAGGGCACGGGTCAACGCCATCAGTGCCGCGTTGCCTCCGGCACCGGCTGCGTACCCTGCAGTAGGTCTTTCTCCACCGGCGCCGATGACGTTGATGATCACCCCGCCACGACCACGCATATGTTGATAAAAGCCGCGACAGAGGTTGATGTAGCCAAATACTTTCAGGTCCCAGGCCTCACGCCAGGTTGCCTCGTCGATATCCAGCAGGCTGCCGCTGGGAATTGCACCGGCATTGTTGACCAGAATATCCGCCTGCGTCTGGGCCTCAATCAGGCTTTGTGCGTCTTGTGAATCAGCCAGATTCAGAGCCTGGTAGCTGACCTGCCCCGAACCGCATTTCTCAACCTGGGTCACGGCTGCCTGGAGGTCTGCTTCGGTGCGCGCGACGAGGTGCACATGCACGCCCTCGCGTGCCAGACTTTCAGCGCAGGCCAGTCCGATACCTTTTGATGCGCCGGTTATTACCGCCCGCCGGTTCTGCAATCCCAGTTCCATAACCCCTCCTCTTTTACGCCACTTACTCTAGCAGAAGCCTGTTAGGTCTTGGCAGCTTATGTGTTGGCAGGACAGGACTAACTTACTTAAACTCTGCTGCATGGATATTCCGCATCTGGATCTACAAGACATAAACCCTCTGGCCCTGGACCGGGCCTGCGCCCAATGGGGTTTTTTCAAATTGTCAGGGCATCAGATCCCGGCGCGCCTGATCCGGGAGGTTCTGACCCAGACAGCGTTGTTTTTCCAACAACCCCGCGAACACAAGCAGCAGATCGCCCGCAGCGCGGATAATGCCTGGGGCTATTTTGACGCGGAGCTGACAAAAAACCGACGTGACTGGAAAGAGATTCTGGATATCGGTCCAGCCGTCACACAAGGCCTTCTCGCAGGTTCATTTCCGCAGTGGCCCGATCTAACAGGTTTTCAGGAAACCATGATCGAGCTGGAAGACCATTTCCATAAGGTAGCGCTTGAGCTGATCAGATCTATAGCGCTGAGCCTCGGCAGCGATGAAGATCTGACATCAGCGTTTGACGATCACAGCAGCTTTCTGCGGCTTAACTACTATCCACCTTGTCCTGACCCGGCGCCGGCGGATGCTGACTTTGTGCCAGCCAAAGGTGAGCTGGGCATCAGTCACCACACCGATGCAGGCGCGTTAACTGTTTTGTTGCAGGATCAGCAGCCTGGTTTGCAAGTCTATCGCGACTCTCGCTGGCACACGATTTCACCCACTGATGATGCGCTGATCATCAATATAGGCGACATCGTCCAGGTGTGGTCCAACGACAGGTATCAGGCACCGTTGCATCGCGTATTGGCCAATGCCAGCGTACCGCGTATCAGCACCCCTTACTTTCTGAATCCGAACTACGAATACAACTACGCACCGCTGGCCGCGACGCTGGATGGCGTTGAGCCGAAATATAACTCAATCAATTGGGGTTATTTTCGCAGTCAGCGTAGTCAGGGTGACTACGCTGATCATGGCGAAGAGATTCAGATTGCCAACTTCAGCCGCTAGGGTGAAGTACTTCAGCCGCCAGGACTGAAATATCAGCCACTAGTGCGGATGCAGAACAACCTGTAGATCAGAAAAGCCGTGCACAAAATTTGACGGTATACGTTCGGGTTCACCAACCATCTCAATTTTGTGAAAGCGTTTCTGGATTTCTTCCCACAGAATGCGCAGCTGCATTTCCGCCAGACGATTACCCATACAGCGATGGATGCCAAAGCCGAAGGATAAGTGCTGTCGTGCGCGGGCACGATCGATGATGAATTCATCCGGACGATCAATTGCACGTTCGTCCCGGTTGCCCGAGGCGTACCACATCACCAGCTTGTCGCCGGCTTTAATCTGCTGGCCGTTGAGGACATAGTCTTTTACAGCTGTTCGACGCATGTGCGCCAACGGTGTAACCCAGCGAATGATTTCAGAAACCATGTTGGGAATAACCTTCGGATTGTTACGCAGCTTGGCGTATTCACCCGGATTTTCGTTCAGCGCAATAACACCGCCGGTGATGGAATTCCGGGTTGTGTCGTTGCCGCCGACAATCAACAGCACCAGATTGCCCAGGTATTCCTGCGGATCCATGTTTTTAGTCGCGTCGCCATGAGCCAGCATGGAAATCAGGTCAATGCCCTCTTCCGTACCTTCGCGCTCCTGCCATAGACGTGTGAAGTATTCCAGACACTCGTAAAGTTCTTCGCGACGCTGCTCTTCACTTTCAACAATGCCGGTTTCCGGTCCACCGGTGGCGACATCTGACCAGCGGGTCAGTTTTCTGCGATCTTCGAAAGGAAAATCAAACAAGGTGGCCAGCATCTGTGTGGTCAGTTCGATAGAGACACGATCAACCCAGTTGAACTGCTCACCAACAGGCAGATCATCAAGAATTGTCTGTACGCGCGAACGGATGGTGCCTTCAAGATTCTGCAGATTACGCGGCGCCACAACACCCTGAACGGTTTTGCGCTGCTCATCGTGTTTGGGTGGATCCATGGCGATGAACATGGGCAGCTCAAAGTCTTCTTCAGGGTCCTGAATCACGATGGTCGGATCTGAGGAAAAGCTCTGCCAGTTCTGTTCCACTTCCATGATGTCTTCAAAGCGGGTCACTGACCAGTACGGTCCGAACTCACTGTCTTTGCAATAATGTACTGGCGCTTCATCGCGTAAGCGCTTGAAAAATGGATATTTTTTATTCTGAGACCACAACTCCCGCTGGCTCACATCGATGTCTTCCAGCGGTACTGTTGCGGGATCAAGGTCAACCATTAAAGGGGTAGTCGCTTCAGCCATTAGAATTGGAACTCCGGTAAGTTAACAACCAAGCCATCCAGTTCGTCGGTGACCGGAATCTGACACGAAAGACGTGAGTTTTCAACGCGCTCAGGGTTCAGGTCCAACATGGACTCTTCGGCATCACTGGGCGAACCCACTTTTGGCATCCAGGTTTTATCCACCATCACATGACAGGTCGCACAGGAACATTCACCGCCACAGTCTGCATCGATACCCGGCACAAGATTGTCCAGTGCTGCGTTCATCACCGTCGTGCCCACCTCGGCATCGATCTGGTGCTGCGTTCCATCGTGTTCTATGTAGGTGATTTTAACCATTGGTTGTCCTTATTGTGTTCGCTATAGATGGTTATGCGATGCAGGCGTTGATTTCATTGGCCAGAGCAACGTCTTTGTCAGTGACGGTATCGCCCGCATCATGAGTGTTCAAGCTGATTTTGACCGTGTTGTAAACGTTATGCCAGCTCGGATGGTGATCAGCTTTTTCTGCCAGCAAAGCAACTTTAGTCATGAACGCAAAAGCCGCAACAAAGTCGTCAAACTCAAAGTTGCGTGTTAAAGCGTTGTCAACCAAGGTCCAGCCTTCGGGGGTTTTTCCGACGGTCATACACAATCCCGGCAATGTCTAGAATTGGTGGAGCCAGGGAGGATCGAACTCCCGACCTCGTGAATGCCATTCACGCGCTCTCCCAGCTGAGCTATGGCCCCAAACGAGCGCGTGATGTTAGGTACCCCACCACGGCCTGTCAATAAAGGGTTGTACGTACTATGTGAGATTAAGATCCCTGTGCAGCTGTGCAAATGCCTTATCCAGCTTTTTGCGCTCTTTACCAGAGACATTCAGCGCTTCGAGGGCATCTCTCAATCGAGCACGGGACAGGTCGGCACCGAGGAATATCAGCGAATCAAACAGCGGTAACGATACACTGCGTCCGCTGATCGCAATGAACAGCGGGAATAGAAAATCTCTGAATTTCATCTCAAGATACTGGGCTATATCCTGACAGAGCTGAAACAGGTCATCCCGTTCCCAGCTGCGCATCTCGTCAAAGGCCGCCAACGTATGGTGGAGAATCTGCACAACTTCTTTGCGTTGCAGAGTTTTGTGTTGAAAATCCTCTTCGCTCAAGACTTTTCTTGCGCCAACAAGATAGTCTACCAGCGGCATAAGATCAGACAGTTTCTCAGCCCGCTCCTGCACCAGAGGCACCAGTGCGGACAGGCGCTCTTTGTTGAGCATCCAGGCGGCGACCCTATCGGTATATTCCTGTACATCCAGGGTGCGCAGATATTGTCCGTTCAACCAGGCCAGTTTCACCGGGTCGAAAATGGGCGCGCCAACTGAAATCCGGCTTTCGTCAAAAACTTCCAGCATCTCCTGCTTGCTGAAAACCTCTCGCTCGTCAGGCATCGAGTAACCCATCAGACCAAGATAGTTGAGCAGCGCTTCCGGCAGGAACCCTTCATCCCGGTAATAGGTGACGCTGGTCGGGTTCTTCCGCTTGGATAACTTGCTCTGATCCGGATTGCGTAACAGCGGCAGATGGATGAGCACCGGCATCTGCCAGCCAAAGTATTCGTACAGGAGTTTATGTTTGGGCACGGACGTCACCCACTCTTCTCCACGCAGGATGTGAGTAATGCCCATGAGATGGTCGTCTATGACAACCGCCAGATGGTAGGTCGGCATGCCGTCACTTTTCACCAGCACCTGCATATCAACCTGGCTGTAGGGAATGGTGATCTCACCCCGCAGCTCATCTTTAAAAGTACAATCACCGTCATCAGGCACCCGCATACGTATGACGTGGGTCTCGCCTGCTCTGATGCGCGCGCTCACTTCATCAGGGGCAAGGTTCAGGCAGTGTCCGTCATATCGGGTGGTTTGTTTGGCCGCTTGTTGGGCGCTGCGCACTTCGTCAAGGCGCTGTTTACTGCAGAAACAGGGGAACGCATGCCCTGCGCTGACCAGTTGTTCACTGTAGCGGCCATAAATGTCGCGGCGTTCGCTCTGTCGATAAGGTCCGTGAGGGCCACCTAAATCAGGACCTTCGTCCCAATCCAGGTCGAGCCAGCGCAACGCATCGAATATCACCTGTTCTGATTCACGCGTGCTGCGCGCCTGATCGGTGTCCTCAATGCGCAGCAGAAACTGTCCACCGTGGCGCTTTGCAAACGCCCAGTTGAACAACGCCATATAGGCGGTACCCACATGAGGATCACCAGTAGGTGATGGCGCTATGCGGGTTCTGACATTCACTCGGCAGTCTTCCAGCTAACGCCAGGGGCCGTGTACATCAGAAGCCCAGTTTTACAACATCAGTTGGAATCAGCGGATATGAAATGCCCGCCCACTTCTGTACGACGCGGATAACCTGACAGGCGTAGCCGAATTCATTGTCGTACCAGACATATAAAACCGCGCGATTACCGCTGACAATGGTGGCCTCACCATCAATGATACAGGCGTGTCGATTGCCAACCAGGTCCGTCGAGACAACATCTGGTGATGTGGTGTAGTCGATCTGGCGTTGCAGGTTACTGTTCAGACTGACATCGCGTAAGAATGCTGACATCTCTTCAGGCGTGGTTTCACGACTCAGGGTCAGATTCAGAATCGCCAGCGACACGTTGGGAGTCGGCACGCGAATCGCGTTACCCGTCAGCTTGCCTTCCATTTCCGGCATCAGTTTAACAACCGCTGATGAAGCCCCTGTTTCAGTGATCACCATATTGAGCGGCGCACTGCGGCCACGACGATTTTTCGAATGATAATTATCTGTCAGGTTCTGATCGTTAGTGTACGCGTGCACGGTTTCCATGTGGCCGTTAACGATTTCAAACTCTTCGTTAACAACTTTCAACACGGGAACAATGGCGTTGGTTGTACAACTGGCGGCGCCCAGAATAGTGTCGTCTGGTTCCATAAGACTGGAGTTGACCCCGGAAACGATGTTTTTTATCGCCCCTTTGCCCGGTGCGGTTAATACTACTTTTGCTGCGCCTTTGGCTTTCAGATGCTGGCCCAGGCCTTCCTGATCGCGCCAGGCACCGGTGTTGTCGATAATCACCGCATTGTGGATGTCAAAGGATTCATAGTCGATTTCTGCCGGGTTGCTCGCGTAGATCACGCGTATGACGTTACCGTTGGCAATGATTGCACTGTTTTCCTCATCTACCCGTATGGTGCCTTCGAAGGGGCCGTGAACTGAGTCGCGACGCAGTAGGCTTGCACGTTTGACCAGATCATCTTTGCCGCCTTTGCGAACCACGATGGCGCGCAAGCGCAACTGCTGGCCGCTGCCGGTTTTTTCGATCAGCAGTCGAGCCAGCAGGCGTCCGATCCGGCCAAAGCCATACAGCACAACATCCTGGGGTTGCGGTAAAGGTGGCACATGCCGGCCAATCACTTCAGCACATTCTTTTTCGACAAACGCCATGGCGGACACTTCGCCTTTTTCGAGCTCTTCCATGTACTTGGTAGCCAGACGACCTATGTCGATATGACTGGGTCCGAGATCAAGTTTGGACATCGCTTCCAGCACCGGGAAGCTTTCAAACTCAGACAGCTCATTGTTGGCAATCTGACGGACATAGCGATGGGTTTTCATCAACTGTGTCACGCTCTGGTTGTACATCGCACGACCGAAGCAGTAACACACCACATTGCGTCGGTAGAGTTGACCAATCAGCGGAATCATCGCTTCAGCTAAAGCTTCACGTTCTTTCCAATCGGGGAAGTAATCATCGAGGGTCGGTAGCGCCACGTCGCGTCCTCTTCGTTTAAGTTGTCAGGCGGGGGTTATTAGCGGGCGCCATTATAGAGGCTGACCACATCCGAGCAACCTTGGTGAGCGCTAATTTGGTCACCAAGATGTGAGCATCTTGCAAAAACGTGCTGAGCTTAGCGAAAACCAGCGTTAATTGAATCCAGCGGATTCTGACCGGGACACAGATCTGCTTCATCGAGCTCGTTTAACGGTTTCCGGATGGTATCCATCACGTCATGGCAATCTGCTGCTTTCGGGTCGACGTACAGCAGCCCTGTCACCACATCACCGGTTTCGGCGCTGCGCTGCACATAATTCAGGGCGCCCACCCTGTCGTGCGGATCATACTGATCGTCAAGTTTGTACAAGCGCAGTGTTGAGCCACCGGGCATGTCGATGTCTTCTCTGCTGCCGGGTTTGTAGTCAGCGGTGATTTCATCGTGTTCGGGAATATAATCAGCGTTCACCACATTCTGCATGTGCGCGCGCACATGATCGTAGCTTTTTGTTGAACCGGCGTGGTTGTTAAAGGCTACACAGGGCGAGATAACGTCGATAAATGCCATGCCTTTGTGGCGTAAGCCGGCTTTGATCAACGGCACCAGCTGATGCTTGTCACCCGAGAAGCTGCGCGCCACAAAGGTAGCACCCAGCTGTAGCGCCATGCTGACCAGATCTATCGGTTCGTAGAGGTTTGGTACACCTTTCTTGGACGTGGAACCTTTGTCGTTAGTGGCTGAAAACTGGCCTTTGGTCAGCCCATAAGTGCCATTGTTATCAACGATATAGAGCATATTGATGCGACGCCGCACGATGTGTGCAAATTGCCCCAGACCGATGGAAGCGCTGTCTCCATCACCGGATACACCCACACAATAAAGTTCGCGGTTAGCCAGATTAGAGCCGGTCATCACGGACGGCATGCGGCCGTGCACCGAGTTAAGACCGTGTGACTTGTTGAGAAAGTAACTGGGTGTTTTGGATGAACAGCCGATACCCGATACTTTGGCAAATCGATGTGGCGGCAGAGACAACTCTGCACAGGCCTGTACAATTGCGGCGCTCACCGAATCGTGACCACACCCAGCGCAGAGGGTTGACACAGAACCTTCGTAATCCCGCCGGGTGAGCCCGATTTCATTCAGAGGCAGCTTCGGGTGATGAGCCTTGGGTTTGGCGACAAAGGTCATGATTTCACCTCGGTTAGACGCGGTAATTTATTTTCCTGGAAATAATCCAGAACGCTTTGTTGAATAAAATCCGCCGAGATTGATAAGCCGGCGTAGTAGTTCACGCGTACCAGTTTCGCAGGTGAAAAATCACCTTCAGTAATCAGCAGCGTGCGCATCTGTGCATCTCTGTTTTGCTCGACCACAAACACCAGCTCGTGTCCGTCAATAAACGCTTTCACCTCTTCACCAAATGGGAAAGCGCGTATACGACAGGTGTCTAAAACGACACCTTCAGGCTCAAGCAGATCCAGTGCTTCAGGCATGGGTAACGCGGTGGTGCCGTAATACAGCACGCCTACCCTGCTTTTGCCGCTGCTGATCTCTGCAGCAGGTACCAGAGTTTTAGCTGTGTCCCACTTTTTCAGCAGACGTTCCATGTTGCGCTGGTACGCTTCCGGAGATTCAGTGTACGCAGCAAACTCATCTCGCGAGGTGCCGCGGGTAAAAAATGCGCCCTTGTCCGGGTGTGTTCCCGGATAGGTTCGATAGCCGATACCGTCACCGTCGACGTCGAGATAGCGACCAAACACATCCAGCTGATCAAGGTCGTCGGCACTGAGCACCTTGCCTCGGTCGTAGCGTCGCGTCTCGTCCCACTCAAACGGTTCGCTTAAGTTGTCGTTCATGCCCAGCTCAAGGTCTGACAGGACAATAATCGGTGTCTGCAGCCTGTCCGCCAGATCCAGGGCGTCAGCTGCGAAGTCGAAGCACTCTTTGGGTGTGGACGGAAACAGCAGTGGATGCTTGGTGTCGCCATGAGAAGCAAAAGCTGCAGATAAAACATCACTTTGCTGGGTGCGTGTAGGCATGCCGGTAGACGGCCCCGCACGTTGGATATCCCAGAGCACTGCAGGTATCTCGGCAAAGTATGCCAGCCCGAGAAACTCTGACATGAGAGAAACCCCGGGGCCACTGGTTGCAGTGAATGAGCGCGCACCGTTCCAGGCCGCACCGATGACTATGCCTATTGCAGCAAGTTCGTCTTCAGCCTGAATAATGGCAAATTTTTTCTGCCCGGTTTCAGTGTCAATGCGCAGCCGATTGGCGTGTTGTTCGAATGCCTCAGCAACCGACGTGGAAGGTGTAATGGGATACCAGGCGCACACCGTGGCACCGCCGTAGATGGACCCCAGACCAGCTGCAGCGTTGCCATCCACCATGATGCGGTCACCAACTTTGTCAGAGCGACGTACCTGTATTGGCAGCGGCGCATCGAGGTAGTCATACGCATACTGGCGACCGATTTCCAGGGCCCGGATGTTTGGTGCAATCAGCGCGTCTTTACCTTTGTACTGTGTTGCCACCATGCCGGTAATGACATCAAATTCGATATTTAACAAACCAGACAACGCACCCAGGTAGGTAATGTTCTTAAACAGGCTGCGCTGTTTGGGGTCGCTGAATTCCGGCAGCAACATGGTGGCAATAGGTATACCCACCTCGTGAATATCATCGCGACGCAGATGTTTGGGCAGGGGCTTGGAGTTATCGTAAACCAGGTAGCCGCCGGGTTTAACCGAGGCGATGTCTTCAACCAGGGTTTCAGCATTCATAGGCACCATGATGTCGACACCTTCGCGACGACCCATATACCCCTCTTCGCTGACGCGAACCTCAAACCAGGTCGGCAGTCCCTGAATGTTTGAAGGGAAAATGTTGCGTGTGGCCACCGGGATGCCCATGCGGAACAGCGCCTTTGCAAACATACCGTTTGCGCTGGCAGAGCCCGAGCCGTTGACGTTGGCGAAACGAATCACAAAATCGTTATAGCTGACACTCATTCTGCATAAGATCCTAGTTGGGGAATGTGCACTACTGAGCGCTGCATATCCCAGGCATTGGTCGGACATCGTTCCGCACATAAACCGCAGTGCAGGCAGACATCTTCGTCTTTCACCATGACTCTGCCGGTAGGTAGCTCATCAGATAGATAGAGATCCTGCTCCATATTCAGCGCAGGTGCGGTGAGCCGCTGACGGAGTTCCTGTTCCGGGGCTTTTTCGATGAAGGTAATGCAGTCCATCGGACAGATGTCGACACACGCATCACACTCAATACACAATTGGTCAGTGAAGACAGTCTGCACATCACAGTTGAGGCATCGCTGAGCTTCCGCGGCGCCCAGTGCCTGATCAAAGCCCAGCTCAACTTCGACTTTGTAGTTGGATAATGCGGACTGTTTCTCTACCAGAGGCACAGCGTAACGTGCCGACGCATCATGTTCGGCATCGTACGCCCATTCGTGAACACCCATCTTGGTAGACAGAAGATTAACCCCCTGGGGTGGCCGGTCTTTTTTAAGGTCTTTGCCTTCGCACAGCAGATGGATGCTGATGGCCGCCTGATGAGCATGAGCGGATGCCCAGATGATGTTCTCCGGACCAAACGCGCTGTCGCCACCAAAAAACACCTTGGGATGAGTAGATTGCAGGGTCACTTCATCCAGCACAGGACAATCCCATTTATCAAATTCCATGCCGAGATCGCGTTCAATCCAGGGGCAGTGGTTGTCCTGGCCGATGGCCATGAGGATGTGGTCTGCTTCGATGAACTCGTCTGGCTCACCACTGGGTACATATTTCAGTCGCCCGTCTTCGCCTTTGACCGGCTCTACACACTCAAACAGAACACCTTTCAGCTTGCCGTTCTCGTGCACAAATTCTTTTGGCGGGCGGTTATTGATGATGGGAATGCCTTCGCGCATGGCATCTTCTTTTTCCCACTCGGAAGCTTTCATGACCTCAAAGGCGGAACGCACAACAACTTTTACTGACTCAGCACCCATGCGCAAGGAGGTGCGGCAACAGTCCATGGCGGTGTTACCGCCGCCCATGACAATGACTTTGCCTTCGATGCTGGTGGTATGGCCAAAAGCAACGCTGGACAACCAGTCGATGCCGATGTGGATATGATCATCAACGGCTTCCCGCCCGGGCAGTTCCAGGTCTCTGCCTCGCGGGGCGCCGGTGCCGATGAAATAGGCGTCAAAGTTCATGTCCAGCATGCTTTTCATGCTGGTGATCTCCTGCCCGAAGTGGCACTCCACACCCATGTTAAGAATCTGCTCAACTTCTTCATCCAGCACTTCTACCGGCAATCGAAATGCAGGGATCTGGCTGCGCATGAAACCGCCGCCTTTGCTGTCTTTCTCAAACAAATGCACTTCGTAACCCAGCGGCAGCAGATCGCGAGCCACCGCAAGTGACGCCGGGCCCGCGCCGATCAGGGCAATACGTCTGCCGTTTTTCTGTGTCGGCACCCGCGGCATGAATGCAGATATGTCACCTTTGTTGTCTGCAGCAACGCGCTTCAGACGGCAGATGGCAACGGGCTTTTCTTCGGTACGAACGCGCCGACAGGCAGGCTCACAGGGACGGTCGCAGGTACGCCCGAGAATGCCGGGAAAAACGTTAGAGTCCCAGTTCAGCATATAAGCTTCTGTGTAACGTTCCTGAGCAATCAGGCGTATGTATTCGGGTACCGGGGTATGCGCTGGGCAAGCGTACTGGCAATCGACAACTTTATGGAAATACTGCGGATCTGAGATGTCAGTGGGTTGCATTGTCTGTGCTCGTTGATGGCTTCTTTTTTCTGCGTGCCGAGACTTTAACTGTTTTACACCGGTGCTGGCTAGTGTTTGACAATTCCGCGGCGCAACTGGCTTTGGCGGCGGTTACCATGGAGCCTTTGAACACTTATCCACAGCTTATTAACAGCTTTGATTTACAGTGCTCACGGGGTCTGCACGGCTAACGGATCAACCCTTAGCTGGCGTAACAGATCCGTCCCCAGCAGACCATCTATACCCGGCAGATTAACGGGTAATTCCAGCACTCTTAGGTCGGTAAACACGCGACCTTCAACAAGAATTTCCGGCACCGTGTAGATCCCGGTGGTCACCAGACCGCCGGCGGTTCTCACCGTAGCTTCCTCCGGCAGGCGTCGAGCCGCCAGAGAGCGCAGGGCTGATCTGGTCAGGCTGGTGACGTTGGCACCGGTATCCACCAGCAGGGTGACAGCAAGGCCCGTGGGTGCAACGGCAGCAGACAGCAGTCGATCACCGTCTTTGCGAAATGTAATGGTTGTCTGCGCCTGCAGAATCTGCTCTTCCAGGGTATCAAGCTCATCTTGAGAAACATCGCTGGTACCGGTTTGTGCCAGAATGTGCAGCGCCTCGTCGTGCTGTTTGTATTGTGCCAGCGCACGTGCCCACTGATACCTGAAAAGATCACTGGCAGGTACACGCAGACTCACGTGTTGCCAGAAAGCGGCACGCTCAGCTAACGCTCCGCGGGTGCGCAGTTCGTTGTCGATGACATTAATAATCTGCTCAGCGGCACGTTTTGCTCTGGCGTATTGCACCGGTTCAAGCGGTTGAGCAAGCAAACTGAACAGTGTTTCCAGCGCCCCTTCGCGCAGGCCGCTGACCTGCTGCAGATCGCTTAACAGAAATAGCGCCTGAATATCATCACTCTGCTGGTCGAGATAAGCGCGCAGCACGCTGCGCATTGCCAGTGCATCGTACTTGTTCACCTGCCGCGACATGGAATTTACCAGCGCCATACCCTGCTCTTTACTGACGCTCTGGGCACGTTCATCAAACCATCTCTCGAGCGCAAACCAGGCGCCGTTTTCCAGCAATGTGGCGAAGACCTCAGAGCTATCGGGTGTCGTTGCCTGCTCCAGGGCAATGTCCTGAGTTGGTGGTGAAATCCCATTGTGGGACGTGTTATTCACAACTGTGGCGACAGGTGATTCATTCAACCGCGAACTGCCCTGCCAGAACCCAAGGGCATAGACCGCTGCCAGCACAGCCAGCACTAAAAATAATTGAATTCCTCTACCTGACATCGCCACAGCACCTTGTTGAACGGTTAGAATAGCGCGCATCGAACGCCCTGAACTATCTGCAAACGGACACGCTTTGACAACCGCTGTTACTGCCTCATCTATCGCGCCTGGACTTGCCGGCGATATACAACTGCCGGTAAAACCCGGGCAACAGCTCACCTGGAGCAATCTGCACGGCGTGGCAGACGCTTTGGCTGTGAATCAGGTCAGCGCTGCACAGCCGGGTCTGGTACTGGTGATCACGGCTAATTCTGCCCGCGCCCAGCGCTGGCAGAGTGCTCTTTCGCTGTTTGCAGGTCCTACAAACGCACCACTGCATTTCCCTGACTGGGAAACCCTTGCGTACGATGCGTTCTCGCCACATCAGGACATTACTTCAGAACGTTTATCGACCTTGCGGGATCTGCCCAAAATCACAAGCGGCGTGTTAACCGTACCCGTAACCACTCTGTTACAACGAATTTCGCCACCCAGCTACATTGCTGGCTCGGGTTTCGATTTTCAGGCCGGCCAGAGATTGGATATTGCCACCCAGCGACGCGCGCTGGATTCAGCGGGTTATCAGAATACAGATACAGTCAGCGAACGAGGACAATATGCGGTCCGCGGATCTGTGCTGGATATTTATCCGATGGGCAGCGAGCTGCCGGTACGTCTGGATCTGTTCGACGACGAAATTGATACCCTGCGCACGTTTGACCCGGACACCCAGCGCACCATCGAAAAAATTGATCGACTGGACCTGTTACCTGCAAAAGAATTCCCCTTTAACGAGGCGGCTATCGCCCGCTTTCGCGATCAGTGGCACAACACGTTTAACGTAGATGTGCGCAGATGCAGTGTTTATCAGGATGTCTCCAGCGGTATAGTGCCAAATGGTATTGAATACTATCTGCCGTTTTTCTTTGATGAATTGGGCACCCTGTTCGACTTCCTCCCCGAAAATGTACTGTTAGTCGTGGAAGAAGGTGTTATCGAGGCGGCACAACATCAGATTGAAGACACCGAGCTTCGCTATGAATCGTTGCGACATGATATCGAACGGCCAATCCTGCCACCGCGGCAGTTGTTTATGGCGATAGATGAGTTGCATGCGCATCTGAATACTTTACCGCGGATAAACCTCAGTACTTCCCCAGGCAAACATGGCCAGGCTTTCAACAGTCATATTTTACCCGAGCTGACCTTCAGCCCGCGTGCTAAAGATCCTGCTGAGAAGCTGAAGGACTTTGTAGCGCAGGTGCAGCAACCGATTCTGTTTGTTGCGGAGTCGGCGGGGCGTCGTGAGGTGTTTGACGAGCTGCTGCGAAAAGCCGGCATACAAACCCACGTGGTCAGCGACTTTGCAACGTACCAGCAATCCCGCGACCACTGTATCAGCGTTGCGGAACTGGACGAAGGCCTGTATGTCGATGGCGCTGTCATTATCACTGAAGCAGACGTGCTGGGTTCCCGACAGACCGACCCACGACGTGAGGCCGGCGCAAGGGTTATTGATCCAGACCTGCTGGTGCGGAACCTCACTGAGCTGACCATAGGCGCTCCGGTTGTACACATTGAACACGGCGTTGGCAGATATGTTGGGCTGCAGATTCTCACCATCGATGACGAACAGCACGAATTCCTGACGCTGATTTATGCAGACGACGCCAAACTCTACGTCCCGGTAACTTCTCTGCATCTCATCAGCCGCTATTCAGGCAGCGATGAAGGCCACGCCCCACTCCATCGCCTGGGTTCTGATCAGTGGGAAAAGGCGAAACGTAAAGCTGCAGAAAAAGTTGTAGATGTGGCTGCAGAACTGCTCGACATCTACGCACGCCGCGAGTTGCGCACGTCGTTCCAGTTTAATCTGAATCAGCAGGAGTATGACAAGTTTGCCAACGAGTTCCCTTTTGAAGTAACCCTTGACCAGCAGCGCGCCATCGAAGACACGTTGACAGACATGACAACGCTGCGGGCGATGGACCGGCTGATTTGTGGCGATGTAGGTTTTGGCAAAACTGAAGTGGCAATGCGCGCGGCATTTGTTGCTGTCCAGAATGGCAAACAGGTTGCGGTACTGGTGCCCACTACCCTGCTCGCCCAGCAGCACGAAGACAGCTTCCGCGATCGATTTGCCAGCTGGCCCGTGTCCGTAGAAGGTGTCAGCCGACTGCGATCACCTGCGGAGATCGGTGCAATCACAGACCGCTTGCGTAGCGGCAAGCTCGACATTCTGATTGGCACACACAAACTACTCGCAGATGATTTTAAATTTAAAGACCTGGGTCTGATTGTCATTGATGAAGAACATCGATTTGGGGTGCGACAGAAAGAGCGGCTTAAAGCCATGCGTGCTGAAGTTGACATTCTGACGCTGACCGCCACCCCGATACCACGAACCCTGAACATGTCGCTTTCCGGTATTCGCGATCTGTCGATAATTGCAACGCCACCGGCAAAACGTCTGTCGATAAAAACCTTTGTTCAGCAGAAGCACAAACATCAGATCAAAGAAGCGATCAGTCGCGAACTCGCTCGAGGTGGTCAGGTATTCCTGCTGCATAATGAAGTACGCAATATCGAGGCAGCTGCAGAAGAAATTGCCGATCTTGTACCTGAAGCGCGCATTGGTGTTGGCCATGGCCAGATGCCAAAAAGAGATCTTGAGCAGGTTATGTCGGACTTTTACCATCGCCGCTTAAATGTTCTGGTTTGTACAACCATCATTGAAACAGGTCTGGATGTGCCCAATGCGAATACCATCATCATTGAGCGTGCTGACAAGTTTGGTCTGGCGCAACTGCACCAGCTGCGTGGTCGGGTGGGCCGCAGTCATCGCCAGGCGTATGCTTATCTGTTGACCCCGCATCCCAAGTCGATGACCGCGGATGCCAAGAAACGTCTTGATGCGATTGAAGCCTCGGGGGAGTTAGGTATTGGCTTTACACTGGCCACACACGACATGGAAATTCGCGGTGCCGGGGAGCTTCTGGGTGACGATCAGTCCGGGCAGATTGAGTCCATCGGTTTCTCGTTATATATGGAATTGCTGGAACGTGCAGTGTCTGCCATGCGATCCGGTCAATCACCCAGCGTCAACAACCCTCTGGAACCCGTCAGTCAGGAAGTCAACCTGCATGCTGCAACGCTGATCCCGGAAGACTATCTGCCGGATGTACATACCCGCCTGATTCTTTACAAGCGTATCAGTGCAGCAAAAACTCAGAACCAGCTTGACGATCTGCAGGTTGAGATTATTGATAGATTTGGACTTCTACCTCTGCCCTTAAAACGCCTGTTTGCCGTCACTGGATTGAAACTGGCCAGTCAGTCGCTTGGGTTAGCGAAGCTTGATATCGGGCCGGAACGCGGCAAACTCGAATTCAATCAGGCCACCAAGGTGGACCCTATAAAAATTGTTAACCTCGTACAACGACAGCCGAACAGCTACAAAATGGAAGGCGCCGCAGTCCTGCGTGTGATTCAGGACCTGCCTGACTTTGATCAACGTGTCGCATTTGCGCAACGTCTGTTAAACGATCTGATGCCGGACATAGAGGCAGCCGCATGAGCATAAAACCAAGTACTGTTATCACCGCGTTGATCCTGTTCTGTTGCAGCGCTGGCGTGCAGGGCGCTGATCTTGAAGATCAGCTGCAGGCACGCTGGTTTGAGATTGAAATTCTGGTTTTTGAACGGCTCGACGTATTGGATGTGAATGTTGATGAAAAACTGACATTACGTCGCCCGCGCAGCTGGCCGGAAAACCTTCTGGAGGTGATTGACCCTTCTGCCCTGGCACAGGCTGCAGGCACAGACATGAGCCTGTCTGAACTGCTGGCGCCAAACCCCTACTGCCTCGGATACCCGCAACTGCGCGAACAGGATCCACAGCGCCCTCTACTCGAGCTGGAAAACAGCTTTGGTGATAACCGGGCGGTTGTCGTCGAAGAGCGAAATCAGGCAGAAGATTCAGAGGCTGTCACGCCAGAAGGCTCCCCGCAACAGCAAGGATCTGAAGCGCTGGCTGAAGTGCCTGCCGATGCGCCTGCCAATGCGCCGGCCTTAGCCCCTACAGCCCGCGAGCTGCTACTCCGGGAGATAGACGCAATTGAGCAGGGCTTATTCTCCAGCAGCTACACCTGGTTGCCAACCAGCGCACTGAATGACGATGTAAAGTCGATAAATCGTCAGAGGACCCTGCGCCCGTTGATACACAAGCGCTGGCGAGCACCGGTGCCCGCACGGGACGCACCCCAACCAATCTATATTGCATTGCCGATTGATCAGCGTTCGCCGGCAACTCTTACCGGCTATCCGCGTATCGAGGGATATATCGATGTGACCGTCAGTCGTTACCTGCACTTTGCGACAACGTTGTGGTACCACGCGGACACCCTCGGTGCGGATCCAATCATGATGCCGTTTAACCCTATTTATACAAGCAGGTTCGATCCGTTTACATCAGAACCCTACATGCAGTTGCAGGAAAGTCGGCGATTGCGCAGTGGCGATCTGCATTACCTTGACCACCCGAAAATGGGCGTGCTGGTCATTATAGAACCGGTCACTTTGCCGCAGAACCTGCAGGATCGCTGGCAGGCGCTTGAGGCGTCAGGCGGCTAGCTGGTTTAACACTTCCACCATGCGCGCGCCTCCGGTGGCTGAAATCTCTGCAAGTGCCTGCATGTCTATGACGTCATCGGACACCCCGGCAGCAGGATTAACGACAAGACATAACGCCGCAAAGGGTATTTCAAGTTCTCTTGCCAGGGCAGTTTCGGGCATTCCGGTCATGCCGACCAGCGTTGCGCCGTCCTGCGCCAGACGCTTTATCTCTGCTGCGGTTTCGAGACGCGGTCCTTGCGTGCACGCGTAGACGCCACCATCAAACAGTGATGCCTCTGCCCCCAGTAGCGCCTGTCGAAGCGCCTTATCGTAGGGTTCGGTGAATTCGATGTGACGGAGCTGATCGTCAAATGTGCTGGCACGCCCCCAGCTGTAGTCGATCAGCTGATCAGGCACAACCAGCTGACCCACAGCCAGCACCGGATCCACGCTGCCCACCGTGTAAGTACCTAACAGACCGTCCACAGCAAGACTGTGCATTAACCAGGTGTTTGCCCGGTAGTTGATCTGGTGCGGTGCAAATTCGTGTTGCTCACCATGTCTGGACATGAGCAGATATTCGTATTCGCCAACCGTATATTTACACGGTGCGGCTGAGGCACTTCCCCATGGTGTTTGCAGATCCACAGGCATCTTTTCCGCCGTTATCGGCAAAGGGGAAGATCCGACAAATACACCGATACGAGGCATGCAAAACTCCTGTTGGTCCGTTCAGATTTTTAAATGTTTATTTATCGTCGAGCAGGTACAACCCGCCCCAGTTGGCGGCAAACCCTTCAAGCTGAAATCCACAGCCTACTTTTAAGCCGCTCATGGCGGGTAAAGCCGCATAAACCACTTGAGATTGTGGTTCTGCTGGGTGCAGAAGTAAAACGCAGGATACGTTGCCTGGCGCCAGCCAATCCAGCCAGGACTGAACTGAGGGTTGTTCCATTTCTGTACCCAGCAGCAGAATCGGGCGAGCCAAGTCCAGCGTCTCTGTAACGGATTGTGCCGGTGGTTGAGCCTGGTTGTAGAGTGTGAGCGGAAAAACCAGTCGGCGCAGCAACATGCCGGCAAACACGAGCCCTTCCGGCAGAACGCAAACACACTGTGGGGTCTGATCCTGAAACGCAACGGTTACTTCTATGCTCAGCTGGTCTAAAGCACGTTCAATCTGCGCATGAGAATACTTCAGCATCGCGCGGCTCAATCGTCTGTTCAGGTCTGCGGGGATGGCCTGGGATTGAGACAGCGCCTGTTGTTCTTCTGTCACCTAATCTGTCGCTGTGTCGATTTTGAGCGCTTCCGGTTCTGCCGCCAGATGCAACGTTTGTGTCGGGAAGGCAATTTCTGCACCATGGTTGTCTATTATTTCTGCAATTTTCAGCAGGACATCCTGCTTGATCTCATGGAATTCAGTCCACACCGTTGTCTTGGTAAAACAGTAAACAAAGAAATCCAGCGACGAGGGACCAAACTGAACAAAGTTCACCATCAGAGTGACCTTGGTATCGATGGCCTCATGACTTTTCAGCATGGCCTTGACGTCATCAACAATGGGTCGCATGACATCGACATCGTCGTAGCGAATCCCAATCGTTTCATAGATTCGACGGTTCAACATGCGCGACGGATTCTCCACCACAATACTGGTGAAAATAGAATTGGGTATGTAAAGCGGCCGCTTATCAAATGTCCGGATAAGGGTGAGACGCCAGCCAATTTCTTCTACGGTGCCTTCGATTTCCCGATCCGGAGAACGGACCCAGTCGCCAACCGAAAACGGTCGATCAAGGAATACCATGATCGCGCCAAAAAAGTTTGCCAGCAAATCCCGCGCGGCGAAACCTATGGCGATGCCGCCAATACCGCCAAACGCAAGCACGCCGGAAATAGAGAAACCAAAAGCCTGCAGAACCAGCAGCACGCCGGTGATCATTACAGATGCGCGTAACAGCTTACCCACCGCCCGCGCAGTGGTCAGATCAATCTTGGGCTGCTCGCCATTACCGAGGACAATATGCTCTTCGACATAGCGTATGAAGCGAATCGCGAACCAGACCAGGAGCCCGATAACAGCAACGTCTCTGAATGTTGCTACCTGCTGAAATATTTCCGCGGCTCCGGTACCGCCGACAATTTCTGCCGCCATGGATACGCCAATGATCCATACGGCCCAACTTAATGGCTTGCGCCCTGCCTCAAGCAGCGCGTCGTCATAAAGGTTATGGGTTTTGTCCAGCCGGCGATCAATACGCTTCAATATCAGTTTGACAAACAGGTGTACAAAGCCGGTTGCAAGCACAATCAGAAAAACTTCGAGTATCCACAGGTGTGCTTGTATATAAGCTACAAATTCTTTCATGGCTGCAGTCTATCGCGCGAAGAGTGAGTTAGAAAAACTTTTTGAATTCAACCTGCAGATAATCATCGTCCTGCAGCCACGCGGTCTTGTTACCGGGGTCAAGTACATCCTGGGCAGGGGCATCTGGTGGCAGCTTGTTACCACCGGTGAAGAAGCGCCCTTCGATGCTGAACAACCAGCTGTTGCTTAAGCGGCGCGAGGCTTCCAGAGTGAGCAGATAGTCATTGTTGTTTACATCCGCAATTACGCCAAGCAGAGCCTTTGTGTCGGCAAAGTCGTTAAGGCTCAAGCGCCCGCCGATCGCAACATCGTTTTCGAAAAGCGTGTTGAACGCATCATCACCCCGCTCGTCATACAGATATTCGCCAATCAGACCAAAATCCGCACCGCTATCGAAGACTCTGACAAAGGTGCGCTCGAAACCCACATTTGCAGCCGCATAACGGTCACCCTGACCAGAACGCGACAGGCCTTCGAGCTTGAATGCCCAGTCGCCAACAAACAGCTGTGCATCGACACCAGTCTGGTCAATCACGGGATAAAATGGTTGCAGCACAACTTCGTTGTTGGGTGCTACGAGAGGAATGAAGGACGGATCGCGACTGGTCCCTGAAAAATGATGTACACCCACTTCAAAAGGTCCGAGATAATGTGACCAGCGCAGGGCAACATCGGTACGTAACTGCTCAGCACCGGATTCATACTCTGCATCATCCAGAATTTTGAACGGCACACGCAGTCGACCGTCGGACCCAGGGAAAGTCCGCTCTCTGAACCCCGTGAGCAACATGAGATCCAACACACCCCAGGCGCGGATCAGCGACAGGTGCACCATAGGTTGCCCAAGCTTGTCTTCGGTATCGAGGTTTTCCACCAGATCAGTCTGGTTAACAATATCAACCAGATGATGAAACTCTGTAACGCCCCAGAAGACGCGTTTTGCACCAACATGCAGATCCCAGTTATCGCCTACCGAGCTGACGAAGAACTCGCGCAAATCAGCATGAGTGCGCTCAGGATCGGCACTGTCAACTCGCAGAAACGGGCTGACAGTTATGCTGCGTCGATCATCCTGCCAGCCGCGGTAATATTGAAACTCAACGCTGGCACTGGCCTCAAACTGATCCTGACCAAAGGTACCCTCACTGAAAAAAGAGCGCGTCTGCAGACCGAGATCCCACTGCATGTCAGCACTGCTGCCTGCGGGCGACTCAGGCCCTCTCAGGGTAGACGAGTTAACTGTTGACTGCTGCGCTGGCTGGTTTCTTTGCTGGGTGCTCGGTTCCGGCCTGGCCGGTGTCTCCACCGGGCTGGGCGGTTGCAGACGCGGTGCGCCTAATGGCGGTGTGCTGCGTATAGCGGAGTTAGTTCGCTTGTCTGTCAGGCTCTCGCTTGCATCTTTGTACAACCGCCAGTAGCTCACACCCGCTGAATCAGCTCGACGCCGAAGCGCCAGAAAAGCAGTTTCGGTGAGGGGTTCACTCTGCACCCGGTAGCGGTTCTCGTCTTCGATCTTGAGAGGCACCACAACTATAGATTGATCAAACTGGGCGCTGAGTTTCTGCGCCCAGTTCTGTGCGTTTACAGCGGATTTGAAGCTACCGAAAACCAGTTGGTCAGCATGAGCCACCACACTGCACAGTAACGCAAGGCTGATGCTCAAAGCGCGCAGCAGCACGTTACCTGCTCCGACGCAGAGCGATGATGCTGAAATCGCGATCCGACTGGAATCCAATGCCGAAGCGATAGTCGTGCCAGATCAGATCTGTACTCTTGCCGGTCTCAAGGTTGGACATGGACATATGACCGGCTTTCCAGAACCGATCTGCATGCAGCTGGTAGTCACTGAAACGCAGCAGTTTGGTCTGGCGGTCCTCTGCGTCAAAATATTCCACCTGTTGCGGACGGAAGTGTTCCTGATCAATCCAGAAAACTTCGCGGCTGTAGCCCGAATACTTACTGCGCGCGATGCGCTGCACCACAAAAACCGGCATGTCGTCGAGAACGTCATCGCGCAGGTACAGATAGTCGTACTTTTCGAGTTCCGGGACTGCAAGGTCTTCAAAAGTGAATTCACTGCCCAGAAACGCGCCGTTGCGATTCTTCAAAGCAACTTTTTTGGTCCGTTGCAGCGCAGGCAGAAACAGCCACTGATCGTCGTCAGCGGTTTTGTGGGCATGGCTGAGCAGAGCCGTGCCACGAATATCTGCAGGGCTTTCAAATTCGATCAGTACACGATCGCCGTCGTCAGGCATCTCCATCTGGCGGATGTTCAATTTGCGTTCGGTTTCTGTGCCTTTCGCCGTACGCAGGATCATCGTTAACGCCACTTCCATGTCGCCGTATCCGCTCTGACGCTGGTCTGCTTCGGTGAAAATCTGCAAGCCTTTCGCTTGCGCTGCAGCCAGGGAATCTACCGTTTTAGTTGCACCCGTTACCGGCAGGGTCAGTACCAGTAAGAGCCCAGTCAACGTAGCCTTCAAAGTACGTATCACTTTTTTGACGCCGGGGCGCGGATACTAAGGGGAAAAAAAACGCTGTGCAAACCTGTAAATCACTGTATATACTCACAGCCTACTGTATGTTTAAACAGGGATATTTATGCAGAGTTTAACGCCACGTCAATCTCAGGTGCTGGAGTTGATTCGCCAGCACATTCTGGATACCGGATATCCGCCCACCCGGGCAGACATCGCTCAAGAGCTTGGTTTCCGTTCGCCGAATGCGGCGGAAGAACATCTCAAAGCGTTAGCACGTAAAGGTGCCATAGAGATGATACCGGGCACTTCCAGAGGTATCCGCCTGCCCGAAGACCTGGAAGCCGGCATTCCCCTGGTGGGTCGCGTTGCTGCCGGTAACCCGATTCTGGCTGAAGAAAACATCGAAGACCGGGTCGATATGCCCGCAGGTTTCTTTCAGCCAAGAGCCGACTATCTCCTGCGCGTCCGCGGAGACAGCATGATTGACGCAGGCATCCTCGATGGCGACCTGCTGGCTGTGCATAAAACGCAACAGGCGACCAACGGTCAGATTGTCGTGGCTAGGATCGAAGATGAGGTCACGGTAAAGCGGTTCCAGCGCACCCGTAAGCGTGACCAGATTCTCCTGCTGGCAGAAAATTCGGCTTATGACCCGATTGAAGTTGATCTGGCGACCCAGGCGTTTGCCATCGAAGGATTATCTGTTGGCGTTATCCGACAACATCTTTAACCTCTTAGAAATCCGGCAGTATTCTTAACCAGCCTGAGGCTGGCGACAAAATCTGGGACTGCACCTTTAGCGGCTAACAGTTTATCTTTAGCCGCTTTTTTTGTGCCCTTCTTTCGACAGCTCAGGTTTTTGCAGCTTTTTTCTTCGGCGCTTTCTTTTTCGCAGGTTTCTTCTTTGCAGGCGGCGGCTGTTCTTCCACCCATTTGCCGTCGACATAGAATGCTTTCCAACCGGTAGCTTTACCTTCTATTTCAGTCTGCACGTACTGCTCTTTGGTTTTGCGACTGAAGCGGATGATGGATGGATTACCGGCAGAATCCGCCTCCGGTGCTTCAAGAAGATACTGAAACTTTGGATCCAGTTCATTTGCATGCGGCTTCAATTCGCTGACCTTGGGCGCACGGGTTTCCCGGTGCTTTGGAAACTGGCTGGCCGCAAGAAATATACCCGCCGCACCATCGCGCAGCAGATAGTGGTCTTCCACCTTTTCACACTGCAGTTCAGGCATATCGATCGGGTCTGCCTTCGGCGGCGCAGGCTCACCACTGCGCAGCAGCTTGCGGGTGTTTTTACATTCCATGCAGCCAAAATATTTACCGAAGCGACCTGACTTGAGCTGCATTTCGGCGCCACATTTATCGCATTCCAGGACAGGCCCATCGTAGCCTTTGATTTTGAACTGGCCGGCTTCGATCTCGAAACCTGCACAGTCCGGGTTGTTCCCACAAATATGTAGCTTGCGCTGCTCGTCCACCAGATAGCTCAGCATATTGGTGCCACAGACCGGACAGTTATGCATGTTGCGTAATCGCTTCGACTCGCCCTCTTCGTCCTCTTCGACGTCTACTGCTTCATCACCGGGGATCAGGTTAACTGTGTTGGTGCAGCGTTCTTTGGGTTTCAGGGCATAACCCGAACAACCCAGAAACACACCGGTGGAGCCGGTTCGAATCTGCATATGACGCCCGCACACACCGCAGGCAATGTCTGTATCGGTAGGGTCATTCGCCCGCATGCCCGCGTCTGGGTCTTTAGCCTGCTCCAGGCGTTCGGAAAAATCGCCATAAAACTCATTCAGAACTTCATTGAGTTTTGCCTCACCTTCAGCAATTTTGTCTAACTGCTCTTCCATGGTTGCCGTGAACGAATAATCCATGAGGTGGTTAAATGATTCCGACAGGCGATCGGTGACCAGTTCGCCAATCTTTTCCGCGTAGAAACGCCGATTGTTCAGCGTCGCATAGCCACGATCCTGAATGGTTGAAATGATCGCCGCGTAAGTGGACGGACGACCAATACCCAGCTTTTCAAGCTCTCGTACCAGGGATGCCTCACCAAAGCGTGGTGTGGGTTTAGTGAAGTGCTGAACGCCTTCCACATCGACAAGCTTCAGTGCATCTCCCTGGGCCAGATCTGGTAGTGGGGTGTCCTCTTCCTTGCGGGACGCGGGTGGCAACACCCGGGTAAAGCCATCAAACTGCAGGATGCGGCCGCGGACCCGCAGCTCGTATTCTCCCGCTGACACGGTGATGGAGGTACTTAGATACCGTGCTTCGGTCATCTGGCAGGCCACAAATTGACGCCAGATCAGGTCGTAAAGGCGTACCGCATCCGGGTCGACGCCATCCAGGTGATCGGTTCGCGTGCCTACGTTGGACGGACGGATGGCTTCATGTGCCTCCTGAGCATCCCCCTTTGACGAATATTTCTTCGGCGCTTCGGGGAGATAGTCACTGCCATACTCTTTTTGAATATGTTCGCGACACGCATCTACGGCATCTGCACTCAAATTGGTTGAGTCCGTCCGCATATAAGTGATGTAACCCGCTTCGTACAGGCGCTGTGCCATGGTCATGGTTTTCTTGACTGAAAAGCTCAGGCGCGTGCTGGCAGCCTGCTGCAGAGTCGAGGTGATAAACGGCGCATTTGGACGGGATTTTGTTGGACGGTCTTCGCGTTTCGAAACCGTATAGTCTGCTGCTCGCAGTGCATCCAGCGCTGCCTGTGTGTCGTCTGCATTACCAGGGCGAAAATTTTCGCCATTCTGACGGGCAACCTGGAAGCGAACCGGTTCAGGTGCTTTTTCACTGCTCAGATCAGCAAATGCTTCCCAATACTCTTCAGGTACAAAGGCGCGGATTTCACGCTCACGCTCGACAATTAACTTGACCGCTACACTTTGTACTCGACCCGCAGATAAACCGCGAGCCACTTTCGCCCACAGTAACGGAGAGATTTCAAAACCGACCACCCGGTCAAGAAAGCGTCTTGCCTGCTGTGCATTGACCCTGTCCATGTCCAGTTCACCCGGCGCCTCGAAGGCTGCGGTGATGGCCTTACGGGTAATTTCATTAAACACCACACGGCGATATCGGCTTGGATCGCCACCGATGGTTTCGCGCAGGTGCCAGGCAATGGCTTCTCCCTCGCGGTCAAGGTCAGTGGCGAGGTAAATCATGTCCGCCTTGGCTGCAAGCTTGGATAGTTCGTCGACAACTTTTTCTTTTCCAGGCAACACTTCGTAGTCTGCAGCCCAGTCTTTATCAGGGTTCACGCCCATGCGTTTGATCAGCTGATCGCGTGCGCGCTTCTTTTTATACGCCTCGCGTTTGGCCGGTGTCAGCGCTTTTGTTTTGGCGGCTTCTGCCGCTCGCGCCTTGGGATCAACCGCTTTTCCACCTGTGGGCAGGTCTCGAATATGCCCCACACTCGATTTCACCACATACTCTTTGCCGAGGTAGCGATTGATAGTCCGCGCTTTTGCGGGTGATTCGACGATGACCAGTGATCGAGCCATAACGCTCCAATATTCCTTTTGTGCCCACTCGCCAGAGCGGCTTGTTCCTTTAATCGTTGTTGACCAGCAATCAGGCAACGATGGCGCGGTTTATAGGCGTGGTGGCTGGCACTGTCAAGAAAAGTGGGGGGTGTTTCGCTAAATTTGATGACCGGATAGCTGCTTCAGACAGTTCCAAAACGCGCCTGGAGGTCGTCTCGAAGGTCACCCAGCACCGCTCTGATGACCTCAACCTGCCCTTCATCTGCTTTGGCTTTTTCCTGCCAGAAACACACCACATTACGGCTCTCCAAGGCGATGGCCAGGGTGTCTGCGGGAAGTCGACAAAACGCATCCTGAATCAGTTCTGCAGCGTTGCCGCCAGCACTGTAGCAGGCCCAGAGACGTTTATCAGATTCCAGACTCAAGCCCACACCGGGAAGAACTTCGTCTACAACAACCGAAGGAGATGGCGGCAGCTTGATCAGCATAAACTCACCACTTATCGACATCTGCCGGCCTATCGGCAGCTTGTAACCAGCGCAGGCGGTTTTAGGTTGCAACCTCTTCCCGCCCGCACTGACTCGCTCAGCAGCACTTGGATCGAGTTTCGCGACGCTGGTAATCTGGATAGATAGTCCCTGAGCACGTGCAACCGCGCGCAGGGCGGTCAGGCGCGTGTCGCGCTCGTTAGGCAGCAGATAGAGGATCGGCCCGGCAATCAGCGCAACAACAAGAAATATAATTAACCAGGTCAAAATTTGTGTGCCATGCTTGAGGGGAACCAGGTGACGTTGTATCGTCGCGCCAAACAGGGTGAGAGAGCAAGATGTCCGACTACAAAAAGATACTACTGGCTGTAGACCTGACCGAAGATTCCAAGCCGGTTGCCCAGCGGGCTTTAGCGCTTGTCCGAGCCTACGATGCGGAGTTGCATCTGGTGCATGTGATTGAGCCGCTCAGTCTTGCCTACGGTGGCGATGTACCGATGGATCTTTCGTCAGTGCAGGAACAGATTCAGGAACAAGCCAAATCACACCTCAGCGAGTTTGGCGCCGGGATGGACGTGCCCACCGAACGACAACATCTTATTTTCGGCCGTCCCGAAAGTGAAATTCAGCGTGTTGCTGATGAACTCGGTGCAGATGTGATCGTCATTGGCAGCCACGGCCGCCATGGGCTGGCGCTGTTACTGGGGTCTACTGCAAATGGTGTATTGCACGGTGCCATGTGCGACGTACTGGCCGTGCGTGTAGGTAAAGAAGAATAAAACTCACAACCTGTTTCTTGTTAGTTCTTTGCCTCAGCAGTGTCAGCGCATCACCCACGCAGACTCGCTCGGACTTCGCGCTGCGCGCAGATTACCTGCAGGCCCGGGAATATCTGCGCAAAAACGCTGAGGCTGATTACCGACGCATTGCCAGAACGCTGCAGACTTACCCCCTTTATCCCTACCTGCAATATTATGATCTTCGACGTCGGCTGAATCGAGCATCGACGGCTGAGGTCAGCGGGTTCCTGCGCAATTATCCCGATCTGGCAGTGACCTCGCTGACGCGTAAGCGCTGGCTCCGGGAATTAGGTAAACAGGCACGCTGGCAGACTTTCCTGAGTCACTTCGAACCCACCAGTGACGCAGAACTCAACTGTTATCAACTGCAGGCACGCTCAGCTGCTGGCGAAACCAGGGCTGTGTTAGACGAAGTCACCAGCATATGGGTGCAGCCGCGCTCACAACCGGCGGCCTGTGACCCGCTGTTTACCGCCTGGAGAAAAACCCCGCGCTTCACTCAGGAGGTTGTCTGGCAGCGCTTTTCTGCTGCGATTGATGCCAATGCTCGAAGCCTGGCACGTTATCTGAAAAGATACTTCAACGATGCGAACAAGGTGCTCGCAGATCGTTATTACAATGTTCACGTTAACCCTGCACAAATCAGCCGTACGGCAAACTTTGCAGACAACACGCTGCGGATGCAGACCATCATTGCCCACGGTCTGTCACGGCTTGCGTCCCGGGATGCCGCTCAGGCGGCAGTCCTGTGGCAGCGTTATCAACGTAGTCATAGCTTTGACCCGAATGTCAGACAGCGCATTGATGGGGTTGTGGCGGTGACGTCCGCGCGCGAAAACCAGGTCTTTCCCGGTGAATCCATGCGCAGCAGAATAACGCTGAGCAATGTCATTGAGGATTTGGCGGAGGCTGCGGTCAGAGCACAGAACTGGCCTGAGGTCATTGTCTGGACGGATAAGTTACCCGCCGATATCAAGCAGAAGTCACAGTGGGTTTACTGGGCTGGGCAGGCACGCAAACGCACCTCGGGATCCACTCCTGTCGACAACAGCGCGCTTGTTGCACTGGCAGGAGAACGTCACTACTACGGTTTCCTGGCCGCACAGGAACTGGGTTTACCCGGGCAGATGAATGCCCAGAACGGTAATGTCACAAACGTTGAGCTGGCTCAAATTCGCCGTCACCCCAACGTTACTCGCAGCATCGAATTGTTTGCCGTCGGGGACAATCTCAATGCACGCCGGGAATGGTACAAAGCGTTGAACACACTGAGCTTCGACGAGCAGGTGGTTGCTGCTGAGCTGGCCGCCAGCCTCGGACTGATACATCTGGCCATCAGTACGGCTAACATTGCCGAAGCCACCAACCACCTTCACTTAAGGTTTCCGTTGGCGTATGAGGCGCAATTTCGGCAGGCGAGTTTGCGTACGGGGTTGCCCGTTCCACTGCTGATTTCCATTGCCAGACAGGAGTCTGCCATGCAGGCTGATGTGCGCTCTTCTGCTGATGCGCGCGGGCTGATGCAGTTATTGCCCAGTACAGCAAGGATAGTTGCGCGACGTGCTGGAATGGCTGCGCCAAGCGCTGCAGACCTTGCTGACCCCAATATTAATATCCGGTTGGGTAGTTTTCATCTTGCCTGGTTAGTTGAGCGCTATCAGGGCCAGACCCCATTAGCTATTGCTGCCTACAACGCAGGTGAGCACCGGGTCGATCGCTGGATCAAAGACGCAAACAATATGCCAATGGATGTTTGGATCGAGCGTATTCCATTCCGGGAAACCCGCAACTATGTGAAAAACGTGCTTGCGTTCCGGCACGTCTATGGCAGTAAATTGAATACGCCAACCCCGACCCTTGGGGTCAGCGAACAACGGCTAGCGGTTCGCTGAAACGCCTGAGCGCTAAGTCTGCCTATCCAGCCATTTGAGCAACCCTTGCTGGTCTATTGGTGCGCTCAGTTCATCACCATCAAGTTCGAGTACCGGTATTTTGTCGCCATATCGATCCAGAAGTTCAGGATCTTGCGCAATATCGATGCTGTGCACCTGATAACCCGCCAGCTCCGGCGTACCTAACAAAAGGTCCAACACCTGTTCACACAGGCTGCAGTGCGCGGTGGTATAAAAATTCAGTTGTGGCATGGAAAAGGTGTTTTGTTGCAAGCTCGCGGGTAAGATCTTGCCATGAACCTGACCATCCGACTAGCCGAGCGCAACATCAAAGAACTCTATCCGCTGTCCGTGGATGGCGAAGCGCGCTGGTACCTGGGTCCTGATGAAAACAGCTGGCAGGCCGACATCCCTCTACCTGCGTTACCCAAAGATCACATTATCGTGCCCAGTTATATGCAGTTGCAGGACTACGGCAAATATCATTTTGAGTTCTGCAACGGTGACACAAAAAGTACCCTGCAATGCGTGCCAGCCGTAGCTGAGCAGACTGACAATGCTCACACGGAAGTTGTCGCAGGCAAAGTGGCGGCGGTCTCGACCCACATAGATTGCTGGCATACAACAGCCGATACAGCTGCCAGCACTGTCACCGTGGTTGTCAAATCCGCTGACAGGCCTCACAACTATTTGCTGGTCGTTGGTCTGCGGTCGCTAGACATGCAACCTCAGATCCCGGATTCCAACGATAAGATTATTGTCCCTGTGCCCGCCAGTATCAGCCAGATGCAGGCAGATACTGAGGTTGCACGACGTATCTGCTCACCCACAGCACTGCAGATGGCCCTCTCCACGTTCACCCATCAGCCAACCTGGGAGGCAACGGTCAGCGCCTGTTATGATCCGATCAGCAGAGCCTACGGATCCTGGCCCCTGGCCATCCGCTGGGCCGGCAATCAAGGTGTGGTAGGCGCGGTTGAAGTGTTTGTTGACTGGGCAGATGCGCTCGTTCTGCTGCAGCAGAACATCCCGATGGTCTGCAGTATTCGTTTTGACACGGGCAAACTCAAACACGCCCCATTGACGCAAACCCCGGGTCATCTGGTACTTTTATACGGGGTCGACGGCAACGAGGTTCTGGTCAAGGATCCTGCAGCCGCCGGGCATCAGGACGTGGAGCGCCGCTATGCATTGGATGAATTTATCAACGCCTGGCTGTCCCGGCGAGGTGCTGCTTATGTTCTGGCGGCACAAACTTCGAATGGTAATTAAATTGAGATTAACCACGGCATGTACTTTCGCTTTCTGATCCGGTTTTTACTGCTTTCAGCCGGCTTTGCGTTAACCACAGCGGGCCTGTTGGGGTGGCAACAGATCAATTTTGATCTGGCCAGCGTCTGGCCCATGGCACATCAGCTCAGCGCCCATCCAATTTACCTGCTGATCTTTGGTCTGGCACTGATTCCACCAACCCTCTGGGAAATCTTTCTGCTGGAAAACCGAGGAAGCGGTGAAAGATAAGCCGCGGGTTTCGATTCGACGTGTGCTGCGCGACGATGAACAGGAGTTTGTTCATCTGATGCGGGGCAGCATGGCGCTGCATGAACCCTGGATAACGCCGCCTACAAATCCAGTGCTGTTCAAATACTATCTGCAGCGGGTAAATCGTGAAGACCATGCAGGCTTTGTCATCACCCGGGTGGAAGACAATCGTATTGTCGGGGTAATCAATATAAACAACATTGTTCGCGGTTCATTCCAGAGTGCTTCACTTGGCTACTATGTGGGCGCCGAATTTCAAGGCGAAGGATATATGCAGGAGGGCCTGCAACAGCTGGTCGCCTACGCCTTCAATACAATGGGTTTACACAGGCTGGAAGCGAATATCCAGCCGGAGAACACTCGGTCTGCCAATCTTGTTGCACGTTGTGGGTTTGTCAAAGAAGGCTATTCCGAAGCGTTTTTGTTCATCAATGGTGCGTGGCGGGATCATGAACGCTGGTGTTGTATTGCGCAACGACCTGGTTTACGCGCTACTGCGCAACACTCAACAGTGATGGTGCCCGCGGGCTCTCAGAGTTTAGAAAAGGATACATAGCCCTTATGCCTGAACAGACACTGCGCGTCGCCGTTTTGATGGGTGGCGCATCCGCAGAAGCACAGGTCTCACGTAATTCTGCTCAACAGGTTGCCGAGGCTTTGCTCAAAAAAGGCCATGAATGTCATCTGGTGGAGTTGGATGAATCCTGCATGGCAAGCTTGCTGGATCTTGCACCGGATGCGGTTTTTCCGGCGTTGCATGGCCCGCCCGGAGAAGATGGAACGGTTCAGGGCATGCTCGAAATGTCCGGGTTGCCCTATGTCGGTAGTCGTGTACGTGGCAGTGCGATGGCCATGGATAAAGCGGTTGCCAAACATATTTTCCGGCAGGCGGACCTGCCGGTGGCAGCTGATCTGGTGGTGACACCAGAGGACAATCTGCAGGCAACCAGTCAGCAAATCCTCAAAAAACTGGGCCCCGCTGTCGTCATCAAACCACTGAATCAGGGTTCAGCTATCGGCGTAATACCGCTCCCTAACGGCGGGGATTTGCCAGCTGCACTTGAGCAGGCGCTGATTTACGGAAACTGCCTGGTAGAACCTTTTGTGCTCGGTAAAGAAATTACCGTCGGGGTCCTGCAGGTGGGACAGAAGCTGCTTGCACATCCGGTGATTGAGATCATCACTGCAGACGCGCAGTGGTACGACTATGAGAATCGTTACACACCAGGACAAAGTGAACACCTGATACCAGCGCCGCTACCCGATGGCGTTACGCAACAATTGCAGAAAATTGCCGTCAGGGCCCACCAGGCACTGGATCTGCGGGACCTGTCCCGCGCTGATTTTATTGTCACCGACAACGGTGAAATTACGTTACTTGAGGTAAATACTCTGCCAGGGATGACACCTGTCAGTCTTTATCCCGAAGGCGCTGAAGCCATCGGTTACCCGTTTGCGCAGCTGGTTGATCATCTCGTCAGACAAGCGGTCCAACGCGGCGCTGATCTGGTGCTGGACACAAGCTGACTGGGACTTCAACTGCTAACTCTCTGCAGTATCTTTATCCAACATGTTTTCGTCAGCTGTGTCTTCGACGACAGGTTGTGCAATCTGTTCTGCAAGCTGTGCAAACGGCTCTGACATCATAGGCGGTACCAGAGAACGAATGAGTTTAGCTGCGCTTGGTGCATCCAATAAGTCTTTTGCCATATCGATCATACGTTTCTGCTCAGTGGCCATGAACTCCAGCGCCTGGCCGATATCCGCATCACGGTTCTTCAGATCATGCAGATAATCGACGCCATCATGGTAGGCTTTGGACACGCTTGCTGACTTGCTCAGCGACATATTCAACGACAGTTCTGCCAGTTGTGCACCATCAAAATCCATGGCTTTGAGTTTGGCAACCGCATCGCCGGTTTTGCCGGTAAAGAACGCGTTTACAGCCTCGATCACGGTCGCCATGACTTTATCGATAGCGGCTTTTTCGTCCTCAGACAGATCCCCGACCACATCCATATTAACAATACGCTCAGATTCTTCGGTAAAGCTGCTGTCTTTCATCGTACCGCCTTCGAGGGTTTCACCGTTGAAACGCATCGTCGACGTGGCATCGATCTGACTGAAATTCAGGGTGATCTGGTCACCCTCTTTGGTGGTCAGAGAGAAACTCAGGTTGGTTTCAGTCTGTTTGGATTTTTCAATCAGCTTGTAGTCTGCAAAATCGTCAGCCTGCAGTGAGCTGATCGGCAGCGAGGGCAAACTGCTTGAGGGCTGATCCGGATCTGACTGCGGCACCACGTCAATAACCGGGCTATCTGTGACTACTGGGGCATCAGGTACAGCGTCAGTTTGTATGTCAGGCGTGGCGGGTTGTGGACTGCTCGGCACTGCCACCTCTTCCGGCTCAGCCACTGCAGCGGGCGGCTGCGCGACGGAACCCTGAAAGACCATGGGATAACCCATCTGCAGAAATACCGGTGCCATCATCATCATCGGCATGGCATAACCGGCGTATCCGCCGACGCCACCATAACCGCCATATCCTGCCATTGAGGGCATCGCCGCTGACGCAGTAGAGTTTGTCGGATTGGCTGTCACATGGCTTGCACCGTTGGGATTGTCAGCTGCAGAAGCCGGCATCCCTGCCATGCCGGCAGTCGCCCCTGTCGCTGCATTGGGCGCAAACGAGGCGCCGGGCATTGCTGCGGTGAAGCCGCCGATAGCCACGGGCATCTGTACATACGCCATCAGATAAGCCGGGCTCATCATGGCTACCGGATAGGTTGGCGCAGCGGCTGCGATCTGGCTGTTATTCTGTATCAGCGCCTGGGTTTGTGGATTTCCCACCGCCGGTGGCACAACAGCTGGCTGGGAAACTCCCTGCTGAACCGGTGCACCACTGGAATTTGTAATCTGCATGGCTAAGTCCGTCATCCTTGATCGGTCTATAGGGATAACGGCCGCCAGAGACAGATCTTTAGCCTTGAATACTACAAATCGTAACCACGTTCGTTATGTGAAACCAGATCGAGGCCCTGGAGCTCTTCGTCGTCTTCCACACGGTTACCAAACACCATGTCTGTGAACTTCAGGATCGCAAAGGTCACGACAACGGTGTACGCAAGCGTTGCGATCACACCGATCGCCTGAATACCTAACTGACTGCCGATATTGATGTCTTCCTGCCCGCTGAAAATACCCAGGGCGTTGCTGGCAAATATCGCGGTCAGCATTGTGCCCAAGATACCGCCCACACCATGGACCGGGAAAACATCCAGCGAGTCATCAATTTTCAGCGTCCGCTTGATGTAGTTTGTGGCCAGGAAACAGATGATACCTGCGCTGATGCCGATGACGAGTGCACCGCCGGGGCCAACAAAGCCCGAAGCGGGTGTGATGGTGCCCAGACCGGCAACCATACCAGTGACCGCGCCCAGCGCAGAGGGTTTACCATATTTAACCCGTTCCGCTGCCATCCAGGTAAGCGCACCTGCTGCTGCTGAAATATGTGTGACCAGCATCGCCATGGCAGCATCACCATTTGCCGCCAGCGCACTGCCGCCATTAAAACCAAACCAGCCGACCCACAACATGCCAGCGCCTGTAATGGTCAATGTCATGTTATGCGGTGGCATCGGGTGAGTGGGAAAACCCCGTCGCTGGCCCAACATAACTGCTGCAACCAGCGCAGCAACCCCAGCGGTGATGTGAACGACGGTCCCTCCCGCAAAATCCATCACGCCGAGATCACTCAACCAGCCGCCGCCCCAGACCCAGTGGCAGATAGGTGCGTAAACCAATAACAACCAGGCAGCGCTGAAAACCACCATGGCAGAAAAACGTATGCGCTCTGCAAAGCCACCAACTATCAATGCGGGCGTAATGATGGCGAAAGTCATTTGAAACAGCGCAAAAGAGCTTTCCGGAATGCTGCCTGCCAGGGTGTCTTCAGAAATAGCACCAAACATGATGTTGTCCAGCCCGCCTATAAAAGCATTAGCAGAACCGCCATCACTGAACGCCAGCGAATAACCCAGTACCAGCCACAGTACGGACGAGATGCAGGTAATCGTGAAACACTGCATCAGCACACTGAGTACGTTCTTTGTCCGGACCAGGCCGGCATAGAACAGCGACAGGCCAGGTATCGTCATGAATAGAACCAATGCTGTCGCGGTTAAAATCCAGGCTGTATCAGCTCCGCTGAATCCGTTATCAGCCCACGCCGGTACACTGATCATGCTTGCCAACAGCAACATTGCTGCTCTGGTCATATGCTCTCCCCCTAAACCCATGCTTTTTTCGACAATTTGCAGGCATTATTCATCACGGGTTGTGGATATGCCACATTTTCGTGCACGGAAAAACAAGAACGAGCCACTTCATGAAAAGGACACGGAATCTGACGTTCGAAAAGCCATAAACGCACCTTTTCAGTGCGGTTTTCAGAGAGTTTGAGAAGTTTGGTTACACAGACATCGGGCGCAATAACGCTAAAGTCGTTCTATTTTCTGCAATCTGTTGTGCCCATCCACTTCGATGGCAAAGGTGCCGGATATGCCATCGTGACCAATAAACCGTCGCAGACTGACGATGGGAAACGCGATGCGTACACCCTGCCGATCCCGAGCCGACACCTGACTGACGTCGCCGGCATAGAAAGCCTGAATCTGCGCAGGCGTGAGCCGCAGATTTACAACATATCGCCGTTTTGATGCGGCGGGTGTGATTGGAATCCTCTGCATCTCTTTACTATAGACACAATTTGCAACGCGCTAATGCTGGACCTCACTAGACCGACCGCTACAATAGCCCGTTGCGCAACTTCCGAGATATTATGAACACCGTTTCCACCGAGTCGACTTATGAATCCATCAACCAGGCATCGCGTTGGCTGGAAACTAAAATCATCGGCCAGGACCTGTTGATACAAAGACTTATGATGGCGCTGCTCTGTGGCGGCCACCTGCTTGTGGAGGGCGCGCCGGGACTGGCCAAAACCAGGGCCATCAAAGAGCTGGCACGGGTCATCGAGGGCGACTTTCACCGCATTCAGTTCACGCCGGATCTGTTGCCCAGCGACGTCACAGGTACCGAAATCTTTCGGCCGGAAGATGGCTCTTTCAAGTTTCAGGAAGGCCCCATTTTCCACAACCTGATTCTGGCTGATGAAATCAACCGTGCACCGGCAAAGGTTCAATCAGCACTGTTGGAGGCCATGGCCGAACACCAGGTCAGTGTCGGGCGGGACACCTTTCCGCTTGCAGATCTCTTTATGGTTATGGCGACCCAGAACCCCATTGAGCAGGAAGGCACTTACCCGCTTCCGGAAGCGCAGCTGGATCGATTCCTGCTGCATGTCATTGTGGAATACCCTGACGCCGCAGCAGAAATGAAAATACTCGAGCTGGTCCGCAATGAAAGCGCTTTAAGCGCCGACGACCTGCCACCTCCGGTTGTATCTCAACAACAGATTTTTGCCGCGCGCAAAGAACTGTTGAACCTGCACATGACTGATTCTGTAGAGCGTTATATTGTTGCCCTGGTTATGGCTTCCAGACAGCCGTCTGAAGATCAGGCCAGATGGTTGGAGTTTGGCGGCAGCCCAAGAGCCACTATTGCACTTGACCTGTGCTCGAGGGCACTGGCCTGGCTCAGCGGCAGAGACTTTGTCACGCCGGAGGATGTACAGGCGGTGGCACATGACGTGTTGCGGCATCGGCTGATTCTATCCTTCGAAGCCGCCGCACAAGGCGTTACGCCTGATCAGGTCATTGATGCCCTGATCGATCAGGTGCCTGTGCCATAAGCCAGGTGCCGGTAATGCCTAAATCAGCAGAGTCTGCAGTCCTGGGTGGAGCATATGTCGACTTAGATCAGTTGTTGGCACTGCGCTACAAGAGCGCTGCGCAGAATCCCGCAAGCAGCTCTCGAGTCGTGGGCAATCGTGCAGGCTTGAAGCTGTCGAAACTGAAAGGTCGTGGCGTAGATTTTTCGGAGGTGAGAACCTATCAGCCGGGTGATGATATCCGGACAATCGACTGGCGCGTCACAGCCCGCAAAAACAAACCCCACACAAAAATTTTCCGTGAAGAGCGGGAGCGCCCTACTCTGCTGGTGGTTGACCAGTCGCAACAGATGTTTTTTGGTTCGAAAGTTCGACTGAAGTCAGTTGCGTGTGCAGATCTCGCGGCACGTATTGCCTGGCAGAATCTGGCGGCAGGTGATCGCGTTGGTGGCGTTGTCATCAGTAACGATCGGCAGATCGTACATCGACCGTATCGCACTGCGAAAGCGGTCGCACGGTTGTTGAACGGTGTGAGCGAGTGCAATCAGGATCTGAAGCCCGGCAATGTTGATGGCTCCGCCAGTGTTGATGAGGGTATGATGCGCGTCCGCCGACTGACAAGAACAAATTTCCGCATCTTCATCTTGAGCGACTTCGCCGGCGATCTTGATCGCTGGCAACAACACCTGCACCAGCTTGCACGACATAACCAGGTTGTCTTAGTTCACATCTACGACCCTCTCGAGCAGCATTTACCGCCGGCAGATCATTACGCGGTGACTGACGGGCAGAGTCGCCTGCAGTTTTATACCGGCGATCGTCAATTGCGCAACAAGTATGCACAACGCTTTGCTGAGCGACTGGAAACACTCAAACAGATGTGTCAACACGATGCCATGACCTACGTTGCTGTGCAGACGGACAATACCAGCCTTGATGAAATGGTCTGGGTGTAATGGAAGGCGACCCTCTACAGCAACTGCGCGATGTGCATCTGCCGCCGGATCCATCCTGGTGGCCACCTGCAATTGGCTGGTGGCTGCTGGCACTGCTCATCCTGCTGGCGCTTGGTTGGACCTGCCAGCAACTTTTTCAAGCTTATAAAAAGCGAGCCCCCTCGCGAGCCGCCAGAGCACAACTGACGGATCTATACCATCGCTATCAGGCCGGTGAGATCAGCGCCATTGAATATCTGCACAACAGCAACGAGCTTTTAAAGCGGCTCATGGTTCGCGCTTACCAACAGACCAGTTATGCGCGATTATCGGGCGATGCCTGGTTGCGCGTTCTGGATGAGATTTCAGGCACGTCAAAATTCACCAGCGGATCAGCAGACGTGCTTGGGAACGTGCGTTTCAGCGCAGAACCAGAGGTTGACGTGGAACAACTGCACAGCGCCTTACAGCAGGTTTTGAAGAAGGTGAAACCATGATCGAATGGTTATGGCCCTGGATGTTTGTACTGTTGCCCGCACCGGTGATTGTGCGCATGCTCTGGCAGGCGAAAACCAGGACCCAGGCTGCGCTGACCGTTCCGTCATTATCACGATTTGCAGAGGTGTCTGACGAGCAGTCGTTCATTGAACCAGGCCGACGCTGGCAGCATGTCCTGCTGTGGTCTATCTGGATTCTACTGCTGGTCGCTGCAGCTCGCCCACAGTGGACTGGCGATGCTGTTACCCTGCCTACCAGTGGCCGCGACCTGATGCTCGCAGTAGACATCTCCGGCAGTATGGCGACGGAAGACATGGCTCTCAACGGAGACTTTGTTGATCGTTTAAACGTCGTGAAGGCGGTTGTCGCAGGCTTTATCGAAGAACGTAAAGGCGATCGTGTTGGGCTGGTTCTGTTTGGCACTAATGCTTATCTGCAGGCACCTCTCACTTTCGACTTAACCAGTGTAAATCGACTGCTGATCGAAGCACCTATCGGCATCGCGGGAGGCAAGACCGCGATTGGCGATGCCATCGGTTTAGCCGTGAAGCGACTGCGCCTGCGTCCACAGGAGGACAAAATTCTCATCCTGCTGACCGACGGCGCTAACAATGTTGGTGAAGTTGCTCCTGATAAAGCCGCGGAACTTGCTGCCTTCGATAACATCAAAATCTACACGATCGGCGTAGGCGCTGATGAAATGCGGATGCCGGGTCTGTTTGGTAGACGCATTACAAATCCGTCAGCAGATCTTGACGAGGACACATTGACCGATATTGCACAAACAACGGGTGGAAGATATTTTCGCGCTCGCGATACCCAGGGGCTGCTGGAAATCTACAGCCTGATTGATGAGCTGGAGCCTATCGATCAGGATCCGGAAACTTATCGCCCGATACAGGCGCTGTATTTTTATCCTCTGGGTTTTGCGATCGCCCTGTTTGCACTTCTACTGCTGATCGATATCGTGAGAAAACGATATGTTTGAAACATTTCATTTTCTGCGTCCGCTGTGGCTTGCCGCGTTACCGCTGCTTGTGCTGCTGGCCTGGTATTGGGTGCGTAAAACTCAAAGCGGCTCTGGCTGGGAAAGCAGTATCGACGACAGCCTGCTGAATGTCCTGCTGGATGGTGCGCACAAACAGGCAAACCGTTCTATTGGACTAATTCTGATTGCAGCACTGGCGGCTGCGAGCATCGGTGTCGCTGGTCCAACCTGGCAGAAACTACCGCAGAGTGTGGAACAGAAAAATGATGCTCTGATCATTCTACTCGACCTTTCGCTCTCCATGCTGGCGGAGGATGTGAAACCTTCACGGATAGAACGCGCGCGCCAGGAAATAGCTGACGCTCTGCGTTTGCGTGACGAAGGTCAGACAGCGCTGATTGCGTACGCGGGTGATGCTCATGCTGTTGTGCCTTTAACTGATGATGTGGCCACCATCACCAACCTGCTGGTCGCACTGAGCCCGGAGATGATGCCGGTTTTTGGCAGCAATCCCGACCACGCTTTAACGCTGGCTCATGAACTTTTTGAAAACAGTTTTGTGCAGCAGGGCCGGATTCTGATGGTGACAGATGGGGTTGACGACATCAGCTCCGTCAGCCGTCATCGCAGCCGCGCTTTCCCAATTTCCGTACTCGGTATCGGTACTTACGATGGTGGCCCTATACCACTGGATCGAGTCAGACAACCAGGTCGATTTTTACAGACTCAGGAAGGCAATCAGGTGATAGCACTGCTTGATGATGTGCGTTTGCGCGAAGTTGCGCAGCTGTCCTATGGTAAATATGCCCAAGCTGACGTGGGCGATCAGGACATCCTTTCTATCCTTGACACACCGCTGCCGAGCGACGACGAAACCATTGAGGTAGAACGCGAATTTGATACCTGGTTTGATCAGGGTCACTGGGTCACCCTGTTGTTGATTCCACTGCTGCTACTGAGCTTTCGTAAAGGTGTATTAGTCTGCTTGTTGGCCGTGTGTATGCTGCCAGCGGCGCCCGCACATGCTGCGGGTGTCAGCGATGTCTGGAACAGCCTCTGGCAACGCAGTGATCAACGCGGCTACCAGGCGTTGCGGGGCGGCGAACCCGAGCGCGCGGCTACACTCTTCGACAGCGAACAATGGCGCTCTGTGGCCCAGTATCGAAGCGGCGATTACGCCGGTGCACTGGAAGGCTTCCAGGCCGATCCAGGGATTACCGGCCGCTACAATCAGGCCAATACAGTTGCACGCCTGGGGGATTACGAAAGCGCCATCGCACTGTATGACCAGGTACTGTCTGTGCAACCCGATCATGAAGATGCGCTGTACAACAAAGAGCTTGTTGAGCGCCTGCTGCAGGAAAAACAGGACGCGCAACAGGAACAGGAGCAGAATCAGCAGAGCCAGGCCAACAACGACAGCAGTGATTCTCAACAAGGCGATCAACAGGAAGATCAGGACCAGTCTGAGCAACAGGATGAGTCCGAACAATCTGACCAGCAGCAACAGGATGAATCCCAGAGCGAAGAGAACAACGAGCAGCAAGGTTCTGAGCAGCAGATGGCAGAAGCCGAAGAAAGCGAAAGCGCCAGGGACGAAAAACAGGAAGCGCTGGAACAGTGGCTGCGTCGGGTGCCCGACGATCCGGGCGGTCTATTGCGGCGCAAATTTTCCCACGAAACAAAAGAAAGGTTACGCAGCGGCGATTACAGCAATCGCCAGGGTGAAAAACTATGGTAACTCGATTCTACGCTGCGCTTAGCTTTATTGGCTGCCTGATATTTTCTCTGCAGGCGTCAGCCGCGGTATCGGCGCAGCTGTCTGCGCAGAATATCGACGAGCTTGAAACGGTTCGGTTAACCATCAAAATTAATGAAACTCGGCAAACCCAGACGCTGGACCTAAGTGCGCTGGAAAAAGATTTTCATGTGCTCAGCACTAACACGGTCAGTCAGTCGCGGTTTCGCAATGGTCGTGGGGTCAGCTGGGTAGATTATCAGATCACCCTGCAACCCAAACGCACCGGTACCTTGAAAATACCGAGCATCACCGTTGGCGATGAACCAACGCCGACGCTGGAACTGAAAGTTCGCCCATTGTCAGCAACTACCCGGCAGACTATTGATGAGCTGGTATTTTTCGAAAACGAAGTATCATCTGATGAAATCTATGTGCAAAGTCAGTTAATTCTTACCCGTCGCCTGCTCTACTCCCAGGGCGTGCAGCTTTATTCTGATTTACCTGGCGCGCCTGAAATCGGCGACGCGGTTGTATTGACCCTGGGTGAAACCCGCTCCGATACAACAACCCGTAATGGCAAAACCTACGGCCTGGTAGAGCAACGTTATGCCATTTATCCCGAAGTCAGCGGCAGGTTTGAAGTGCCTGGCATCAGCATCACTGCCAGCGTCAGGTTAATAGAGAACGGTCGCGTGTCCCGCAAGGGAGTACGCGTGGGTACGCAGACAGAAGCGATTACGGTCCTGCCTGTTCCGGACAGCTATCCCGCTGATGCGCCCTGGTTGCCCGCCACCAACGTTGAGCTGATGGACGTAATCAGCCCAGACAGACCGGGTCACGAAGTCGGCGACACTCTGAAGCATGAATTACTGATCTACATTCACGGCAACATTGGCTCTATGGCACCCCCGCTACCACTGGCATTAAATGAAAATCAGTTTCGAGTTTACCCTGCCGCGCCGGTTATAGAAGACGACGCACGAGGCGATACGGTTAAAGGTTCGCGTCTGCAGACCAATTCCATTGTGCCGTTGCAGCCAGGATCACTGACATTGCCACCTACGGAGATTATCTGGTGGGACACTGCCAGCAAAGAGGTTCGGATCAGTACAACACCCGCCCGCAAGCTGAACATTTCCGGAACTGCTGTCGTAGATCCACTGGATACCCTGCAACCCGATGAAAGTTCAAACCAGCAGGCGCTGGCAGACGACAACGAAACAGATTCGGCATCACAAATCCCGCTGTCCACGGGGCTGATTATCGCGCTGCTGGCGGTTGTGTCAGGTTGCGCCGCAATGTTCATCTGGTTCTATTATCGAAAGCGTCAAAGCATTCGAAGCCAGACGACAAAAACAGCGGGTCAATGCTATAGAGCTTTTAACCAGGCAATTGCGGCTCAGGATGCAACTACCGCGATAGCAGAATTAAAGCAATATCTGAGCCGCATCTACCGCAAGCCTGAACACATTGCCTTAGCCAGATTCAGGCATGCCGATACCGCAGCCGATAGTGCCCTTACGACCATTGATCAACATTTCTACCAGCACCCCCTACCGGAGAATCAGCTGGACGAAGCTTTCAAGATATTGCAGAAATGTGTGGGCCGCCTGCGGGCTGGACAATCCAGCCAACCCGAAGTCAGCGCCCTGCCGCCACTATACGCCGAGAGCATTTAGAACTTGAGAGCTTAAGTCATCAGTCCGCCTGCAGAGATTTGCTGACAATTTCGAACAGATCTTTTGAAATCTGCGGCGTGCTGGACAACTGTTCAAGCCGCGCCTTCATCAAACCTTGCCTTGCGTGATCATATCGATGCCATCGAGTCAGAGGTGTTGCCAGACGCGCAGCCAGTTGCGGGTTCAGCTTGTCAATGGTTGCTATTGCATCAGCTATGAACTGGTAACCACTGCCATCCTTCGCGTGCAGGCGGTGATGGTTGAACATGCCAAACGCGCTGTATACAGATCTGGCACGATTAGGATTTTTCACATCGAAAGCAGAGTGCTGGGTTAATGCCTGCAGATCATCAATGGTGGATAGGGGACTCTGGGCCTGCAGGCTGAACCACATATCAATCACCAGAGCTTCTTTCCGCCAGGCGTCATAAAAATCCTCCAGCATCCTGGTTCTCACTGAAGCCGCCAGCTTCTCATGACGGACCGCAACGCTTAATGCTGCCCGACGATCGGTCAGATTGTCTGCCTGGTTAAAAAAGCCGGTTACAAACTCCGCCAGCTCATCACCGTCCAGACACTGGGCATAATACGTGAAGGCTCGATTGGCTAACGCCCGCCGCGCCATATCCAGGCTGTCTGGCTTGTAGGTACCCGTTGCAGCATTTTTTTCGAAAAGTTCGAGCCATAATGACTTGTGCGCAGTACCCATTGAATCAAACAACTGGTCAGACGTGTTCAACACGTGATCCACGTCCAGTGTACTCAGCTGTTCAAACAGATAGTTGGCTTCAGGCATCGTCAGCAATGTTGCGGCCAGCATTTTCTGTTCCGCATCGTCGGGTATCTGCAGAGCCTGCTCAGCGATACTGCCTACACTGTTAATCAGGTCATTGTGATCAACAGTTTCTCCTTCGAATGACTGCAACCAGAGCGAAGTCATAGAATCCCATTTCACAAAGCCATCTGTATCATGGCTGGCTAAAAGCTTCAGATCGGTAACGGGACGTTCGTAGTTGACCCTGACCGGCGCGGAAAAGCCGCGCAGGAAACTCACAATGGGTCTTTTATCCAGAAAGCTGAAAGACACCGTCGAGGTTGTCTGGGTCATTGAAAGCAACAGTGATTGGCCGCCGTCGCGACTCTCAAACTGCTCTTCGCAATCAATTACCAGATCAAAAAACGAAAGCGGTTCGCCCTCCTCGCTCAGCAAGCCGAGTTCGACAGGTATCTGAAACGGTTGTTTCTCACTCTGGCCAGGTGTTGCAGGACAACTCTGGGTAATGGTCAGTTTGAATTCGCCGTTACTGAACCCCTCCTGCACGGTTAGAACAGGCGTGCCCGCCTGTTCGTACCAGCGCTTGAATTGAGTCAGGTCCAACCCCGACACTTCTGCCATAACGTCGGCAAAATCATCTGTAGTTGCAGCGCTGCCATCAAACCTTTCGAAATACAGGTCACTGCCCGCGCGAAACTTTTCTTCGCCCAGCAGGGTTTTATACATACGCACCACTTCAGCACCCTTTTCGTAAATAGTGGTGGTATAAAAATTTGAGATTTCGATGTAAGACACAGGCCTGACAGGGTGGGCTAAGGGTCCAGCATCTTCAGCAAACTGCACAGAGCGCAGAAAGGTAACATCTTCGATGCGTTTTACCGCGCGAGAATTCATGTCTGACGAGAATTCAGCGTCGCGAAAGACCGTAAAGCCTTCTTTAAGACTGAGCTGGAACCAATCCCGGCAGGTGACACGATTGCCTGACCAGTTGTGGAAGTACTCGTGCGCAACAACTGCTTCAACACGTTCATAAGCTGCGTCGGTGGCTGTGTCTTTGCTGGCTAAAACGCAGGAGGTATTAAATATGTTGAGCCCCTTGTTTTCCATGGCGCCCATGTTGAAATCTTCGACCGCAACAATCATGAAAATATCAAGGTCATATTCCCGACCAAATCGCTCTTCATCCCACTTCATGGATCGCTTCAGTGCATCCATCGCATAATCGCATTGAGCAATATTGTGGGGTTCAGAATATATCTGCAGGGTGACGACACGATCGCTCATCGTGGTGAAAGAGTCTTCAATCATCTCAAGGTTGCCAGCCACAAGCGCAAACAGGTAAGCCGGTTTGGGGAAAGGGTCTTCCCACGTTACGCTGCGTCGCCCATCAACAATGCCGGGACCCTCAATGAGGTTCCCGTTGGACAGCAATGTCGGATACGTCGCGGCATCAGCCACGATCGTGGTGGTGAACCTGGCAAGCACATCAGGCCGATCCTGATAATACGTTATACGTCTGAATCCCTGCGCTTCACACTGGGTGCAGTACATACTGCTGGAACGGTACAGTCCTTCCAGCGCTGTATTTTCCTCGGGTTTAATCCGCGTGACGATCTTGATCTCATGCTGTGCATCGAGACCGTGCAGAACCATAGACTCTGCATCAACCGTATATTCGTTGCCTGCCAGTTCGCGGCCATCAACACTCACGGAAATGAGTTCCAGATGCTCTCCGTCTAAATACATGGTGTCTGCTGCACTGTTCTGACGCTCAACCGACATCACGTTGGTCACCAGGGTTGCACCGTCATTTATATCGAACGTCAGATGTGTTGACCGGGTGTAATAGTCAGGTGCCTGATAATCCGCCAATCTGATTTCCTGCGGTTGCCCGTCTTTCATTTTTTGTCCTTATTTGAGTAGGTTGACGTTTTATGTGTGTGTTGGCGTGTGGTGCTGTGCGTCAGTTAGAACAGTGAATCCTGCTGTGACAGGGATTCTGTTGTGCGCTCTTCGGGCAGGTCAAAAGGTTCACTGAAGGTAACGTCTACAGCAAGCCCCCGATAATCGGGCAAAAACACAACGCCTCGTGTCAGCAGCAGATACTGGCCAATCACGCCCAGCAGATTATCGCAGATCTCCGGCTGCTCCGGGGTAACTTTCATGCGCTGGGCGGGACTGAATTGAAGCACCGGATACTCGATTGTGACCAGTTCCGGTTCATCCAGCCATTGCACCTGTGAGCGTTCCAGATCATCAACCGGTGTCTGTTGAAAAGCATCCTGCAGATTCACTGAAGCACGCAGAGATTCTGCAAGCACTGCTAAATCTCTACCACCACGTACCCCCATCACCAGCTGGCGCCAGTTGGTCTTGTCATTGAGTTGCTGTTTCAAGAGATGCTCGACATAACCAGCGCTGCGGCGTGAAGGTGTCTTGATCAGTGCAAGGGCCTGTTCTGCGCCCTGATCAAGCCAGCGCTTCAACTCACGACCATGGCGGGTAATTCCGACTTTGGTGCCACTGGTATTCGCGAGATACACTGTGTGGGGTTGCATACAGAAGGTCTCTCCCCACTGTGGCTCTCTGCAGGTACCCAGGTGGTAGTGGCAACGATCAGGACTGACGATGCACAGGTCGCAGCGAGCCAGGGTGCTGAAGCACGGATAACAGTACCCGCCGCCATACAGCTTTGAAGGGTGACTCTGACAGTTCAGACAGGTGGGCAGCCCTCGATAGGATAACCCGATACCGCCACCCAGCAAGGTATTCAGCGCGACACTCTGATCCTCCAGCTTCAGATGATATTCGGGCGTGATAACGCAGGCTGCAGACGCCAGGGCTGTGGTATCTGCCTGCAGGCTATCCAGGCGACCGGTAACGGGTGTAAGGAGCATGAAATTAGCTGCCGCGTTTGTATGACGCGAGTCACTTGCAGATGGTGTAAAATTGGCGCCAGTGTCCCGTGCCTTCGCGCGCTTTGCAAGCAAGACAGGCAAGCAACCGGACAGGTCGGTAGGACCGGCGCAGCAACAGTGTCAGCGAGGAATATATGCAAGCTGTAGATAAAGAAGTGCTCACGCAACTGCTTGCGTGGCTCAACGATCAACAAAAATGCTGGCTGGCCACGGTCGTTCAGACCTGGGGTTCATCTCCGCGGCCGGTCGGTTCGCTGTTTGCCTGTAACGAAAATGGGCAGATGGTTGGTTCACTGTCAGGTGGCTGTGTTGAAGATGATCTGCTGACTAAGCTGGCTAATGCGGAGCTGGCAGCAGCAGGTCCACAATTTTTTGAGTATGGCGTCAGCACCGAAGAAGCGGAAAAATTCGGCCTGCCGTGTGGTGGCGCATTGCACATTGTTGTAGAACCACAGCACATTGATCCTCAGGCTCGATCAAACCTGATCATCTTGACCGAAGCACTCGATGCCAGGCGTTGTGTCAGCCGGGAAGTTGATCTGAAGCACGGTCGCACTTCGGTGCGTGCTGTTGCCAAGCACAGCCCGTTGGCGTTCGACCCAACCACTCAGGTGTTGAAACACACCTATGGCCCCCGCCTGCAGCTGTTTATCATCGGAGCCGGCATGGTCAGTCAGTACCTTGCGGAAATGGCGCTGATGCTTGGTTATGAGGTCACCGTCTGTGACCCCCGACAGGCTATGATGGATGATTTCAAAATCGCAGGTGTGCGGAAAATAGTCGATATGCCGGACGATGCGATCAAAACCTGCGCGAATGATGAGTTGTCGGCGATTGTTGCGCTGACCCATGATCCGCGCATAGATGATATGGGACTGATGGAGGCCCTGACGACATCTGCATTTTATATTGGCGCAATGGGTTCTACCCGCACGTCTGCCAGCCGTCGCGAGCGTCTGCTTGAACTCGATGTCAGCCTTGAGAATATCGATAAACTGCATGCGCCTATTGGTCTGCCCATAGGATCAAAGACACCGCCTGAGATTGCGATTGCAATCCTTGCTGAAATCAACGCGATCAGGACTCAGCGGCTTCCGGAAGTCATGCAACAACTCAACGCCGCCAGTGCCGGTTGACAGCGGCGCGTTGATCCTCGGTGCTGGTTTTTCGCGCCGATTTGGCGGCGATAAACGACTTGCACAACTCAATGACGTCAGCGTTGCCGAGTTAACCCTGCAGAGCTACTGCCAGGTTTTCAGCCACGTTCGTGTGGTTGTGAAGCCCGAAGACGGCACTTTGATCAGCCTGATCGAAAAACTCAACGTAGAGATCATCCGCTGCCCTGAGGCCCGTCAGGGGATGGGGCATTCATTGGCCTGTGGCGTACGTGAGCTTTCCTGGGCGTACGCATTTGTCGGCTTGTTAGACATGCCGTTCATAAAAACAGAAACCCTCAATCAGCTGAAACAAGCAGCCTTAAACGCCCCGCCGAGGGCTATCATTCAACCCAGACTGACTGAAGCTTCTGTGGGACACCCGGTAGGTTGGCCTCGCCACTACTATCCGTTGTTAGCCCAGCTGCACGGGGACCAGGGTGCCCGCGTCCTGCTGAAACGTTTCCAGGATAAAATTCTGTACATGGCCACAGATGATGAAGGTGTCATCGCTGACATTGATCGTCCGGAAGATCTGCAGCACCAGCCGTGAGCTCAATCCGTGCAGCCGTGCAACGCGCTGTGTTTATTTATCCTTGCAAAAATCGATCAGGGGCATAGGCTTCACCCTGATTCATCTGCTTCATTAAGGCTGTGGGTATGCATTCAGTCAGCAACGTCTCAGAGCGGTTCAGCCAGGTCATGGCAGAAACCGCAAACCCTGAACTGGCCAGCGTCAATGGCCCTGGTGATCTATGGCCACTGATGCGTGAGGAAGCACAACGCAAAGCCCAGGAAGAACCGATTCTCGGCAGCTATTTCCATGCCACCATCTTGAACCATCAGACTTTTGGCGATGCGCTGAGCTTCCGTCTGGCCAGCAAGCTGGATAACCCGATGCTGCCAACCATGTTGATTCGCGATGTTATCGCACAGGCGATGGAAGCGGATGCAACGCTGCTTTCCGCTGCTGAAATAGATGTCCTTGCCACTTACACCCGTGATCCGGCGTGCGATGACTTGTCAACACCTTTCCTGTTCTACAAGGGCTTCCATGCCCTGCAGGCGCATCGCGTTGCACATTGGCTATGGAGCCAGGGCAGACGCACGCTTGCACAGTTTTTTCAGAATCAGATATCTGTGACTCTCGGTGTTGATATTCACCCGGCGGCGCGCATGGGTTCCGGCATCATGTTTGACCATGCAACGGGTATCGTGATCGGTGAGACTGCGGTTGTTGAAGACGACGTATCCATGCTGCACGGGGTCACCCTGGGCGGCACGGGAAAAAGCAGTGGCGACAGACACCCGAAAATTCGCAAAGGTGTTCTACTGTCTGCCGGTTGTAAAATCATCGGCAACATCGAGGTTGGCACGAACGCAAAAGTCGGCGCCGGCAGCGTGGTGCTGGAAGATGTCCCACCCAACGTTACTGTGGCAGGCGTCCCTGCAAAAATTGTCGGACCGCTGAACAACAACATTCCCGCACATGAAATGGACCAACGCATCTGAAGCGGTTCATTTCTCATCGCACGAGGCTTTATGGCTGATCAAGACAACACGGACAGCTCCGCTGCCCTGGCACAACCAAAATGTCCAGACTGTTCTGTAAGCGGCAGCGAACATATCATCAGCACACCCAGCACCGAACGCTCGCGAGCAAAACAACCGTGGTTCTACATCATTCACTGCGATACGTGTGGTCACGTATATAACACGCTGTCGAAACACAGTTTCACCCAGGCAGTCACGCCAAATTTTGTACTGCCGAAACCCAGCTGAATGTTTCCAGTTTATGGAGCGGGTACGAGCTTGTCTTTCACGCGCTGTATGATCTGTTTCATCGTCTCCTGATCCTGGGCACCAGGTAGCAGAAACCGATCAGCGAAGTAGTAACCCGGCACACCACTGAGCCCCAGATCTGTTGCCCTCTCGCGCTGTTGTTCCAGTTCAGTTAAACCCTGGTTTTCTGCCAGATAGGTCTGCAGAGGTTTTACGGGTAAACCCACTTGTTCTGCAGCAATCAACAGCTGGGAAACATCTCCAACGTCCACCCCGCGACAAAAGTAGGCTTCGAATAGAACCTGCGCCAGTGCATGCTGGACGCCAAAAGGATACGAAAAAGACAGCACCTGATGTGCTAAACGGGTATTCGGCATCCGTTCGATCAGGTCATAGCGGAGATTCAAACCCTCAGCCTCAGCTTCCTGCAGAATACGTTCAGGTGCTTTTGCCAGATCGGCTTGCGCACCATATCGACGGCTGAGGTAATCTGCACGATCAAGACCTTCCGCAGGAATTTCTGGTTGCAGCTGGTAGGGTCGCCAGCGCAGGCTGATCCCCTCACCCACAGAGGTTTCCAGAACGGCATCCAGGCGCGCCTTGCCAATAAAACACCACGGACAGACGATGTCTGAAAAAATTTCGATCTCAATCACAATGGGTTGAACCCCGATTGCTGCTGACGTCGAGGGAGCCCCTGATTAAGTATCGAATGCTCAGAGCCTCCCTAGATATCACCTCGTAACATCTGCTGCAGGCGACGACTGCGTCCCTGCTCCTGACGAAGCTCCACTTTCAGCTCGTGAATTTCTTCGCGCGCGCAACGCAGTTGGTCCAGGTAGCTCATCTGCTGGGCTTCCACCTGCTCACGATACTGCATTTTCGCCTGCTCGAGCTGTTCCGCGTGTAAGCGTATCAGATCCTGCAGAGACAGTTTGCCCGCATCACCAAACACTTCCGTCAGTTTCGCTGCAAACAGCTGGGTCTTGTCCTGACCGTGCAGCGCGTCTTCACCATTGAGATTAACAAGGCTGTTGCCTTGCAGTTGATAGTCTACGTCCTGTCGGGAATCCGCGGCGCTGAGCTCGATGGCACGCGCCTGGGGTGGGAAAAAGTCTTCATCCCGACAGCCCGTTGAGTTTTTTAGTTTCAGCTTATTGCGATAGATGCGGCTCTGAACCTGTGTCAAACCCTTGTCAGCCTCCGGTTCCCATAAGTTGACCGCATGCCAGGGTACCGGGCATTGTCCTCGTGACGCCTTTCGCACGCCACCCTGGCCAAGGTCTTCAGCTACGCCTGCCTGTTGCACCAGGTAGCGTAAAGGCAGGTTGAACGAGGGATCTACATAGCCCTCTTCGTTGACCGAAAAAAGGAAAAATACGGCGCCGCGAACTGCCAGGCCATTGCCCACCACGCAGTAAGCTGCCTTGACCACGCTGGCTGCGTGCCCTTCTAACGTATTGTCGCCGTTCAACAGGCGCTCAAAGGTGCTGAAATACATTTCAGCCATCACGTTACCTTCGTTGTTGAACAACATGACCACTTCTTGTTGGCCACCGTTTGGCATGTTTTCGACCACCCTCAATGACAAAAGGCAGGAATCGTCAAGCGTCTTCCCGCTGACTCCAATAGTAACGATTTCAGAATCTGCTGAAGTCGACATAGATCACAACATTACGGTTGAAAACAGTCACTTAGAGGGGGTTGATAGCTTTTCATCTGGCTTTACGCGGCCCCGGAATGGGTCTCCAGCAATGTTGGGTACCGTGCGATCAGAGTGGTTTCAATATCAACGTAACGAAAGGCTGCGCGTGCCGGGCCGGCTGGGCCATTTAACGGCTCCGCATAGACCATTGCATCACCTCGTATGTTTCGGACATCAACAACGGCATAATCGCGTTGATCAATTGTGAACTGCTTACCAATCAGATTCTGCATGACAGATTTCTCCAAAAGTCATGGCTTAACTGTACTGCAGATTCCAGGATTCACCCGTGTTCACAACGTAACAGGTTGTAATGCAATTACCGACGCCACCACGTTGTGGCCAATCTGACCATGCAGAGGCAAAATTCGAAAGTTTCTACTGTTTTTAAACTATATATATCAATAGCTTATAGGTGGTTTAGAGACTGGCATCGAAATTGCTATCCATGCAGTATCTATCGTGTAGTTAGCTAATGGAGTGATTCTGTGAGAGTTGTTGTACTGTTTCTACTGGGTTGCGCAAGCCTGGCGCTGGGTTTGGTAGGCTTGATCATTCCGATCCTGCCGGGGTTTCTATTTCTCCTGGTGGCTCTAGCCTGCTTTGCCAGCCTCTTTCCACAGATGAAGCGTACGCTGAATAAACACCCCCGACTTGCACGCTTTTTTCATCGCCTGGAGAGCGGCGCTCACTTACACTGGGCCTCTCGAATAAAACTCGCCTTCTGGGCCAGTTTGGAAGCTGTGAATCCGAAACAGAGGCATCGTTGGTAGCAACCCATCCAGATATCGCCGTTATTGGCGCCCTAGCATACGATCAGATCGCGACGACACCCGCGTCTCTCACCGGTTCCGAGGGAGAGACTGGTTCTGGGATGCAGAGTGGCTCTGCTTTGCAGAGTGGCTCTGCGAAGCAGAGCCTGTTGAATTGCAAAATTAACACGCTGACAGAAGCCTTTGGCGGGTGTGGTGGCAATATTGCCTACAATCTTGCGCATAACGGCTCTACCAGACCGCTGCTCATCAGCGTTACCGGTACCGCGGACGATCAGCGCTATGTCGATCACCTTGAAGCTCAGGGCATCAGCTGTGCGGGACTGATGCGGGTTGACAGTGCCTACAGCGCGCGGGCAATCATCATCACCGACCGCGATGGCCATCAGTTCACTGCCTTTTTCCCGGGTGACGTACCCGGTGTTGAACGCTGGTGCGCTCATTTAGAGCATCTGCCTCTATCAGCGTGTACGGTACTCGTACAGGCGCCTTTTCCGCCTGATCTGATGATTGCCTCCACAAAATATGCGGCGCAGTTATCCAGCAATCCTCTGAAAATCTGCTGTCCGGGCCAGTACGCGGACCAGCTGAGACCAGATGAGACCAGGGAACTGATCAGCTACACAGATTGGGTCATCGGCAATGCCTACGAAATCAATCACCTGCAACGCGCCTGTTCAATGCAGGACAAACTGATTCTGCAAACAAACGGCGCCGAGGAGATCCAGATTTTCGTGCCAGGCCAAAAACCGCAACACGTTGCGGTACCCGCAGTTGAAGAAAACGTCGACCCAACCGGTTGTGGCGACGCGTTTCTCGCAAGCATAGCCAATGACCTGGTCCGCCAGGGCGGACTGGATAACCCGGAAGCCCTGTCGGACGCCGTCCAGAGTGCTTGCAGCAACGCTGCACGGTGTCTGAGTTTCCATGGCGGCCAGCAACACTTTTCACGCGTTGACAGTACCCCTATCCATGTCTGAAAAAGAGTCTGAACAAATAGAGAAATCAAAGACACCCTGGGTAGATCTGCCGCGCTATCCTTTAGGCCACTGGCCGACCCCCCTGCAACAGTTGAAAAAACTGAGTGCAGAACTACAGGGACCCAACATCTGGATTAAGCGGGACGATTGCACCGGTCTGGCGCTGGGCGGTAACAAAACACGTAAACTTGAATTTCTGATCGCTGATGCTCTGGCTAAAAACTGCGATACCGTGATCACCTTTGGCGCTCTGCAATCAAATCATGCCCGCCAGACCGCTGCCGCCTGCGCAGCAGCCGGTCTCGACTGCCAGCAGATTCTGACCCGTTCAGTCGCCAGTGATCACCCGTCTTATGAGAGCGGCGGTAACCTTCTGCTCGACAATCTGCTGGGTGCCACCACTCACATCGTAGAGTTGCAGGATGCAAAAGATTTTTCTGTCGAACTGACAGCGGATTTAGAAAAACAGGGAAAGCACCCTTATCTGATTCCGGCCGGTGGTTCGAGCCCGCTCGGCGCGCTGGGCTACGGCACCTGTGCGGAAGAACTTGCACAACAATGTGTTGAACACAACATCAACCCCGGCGTTCTGATCCACGCATCATCCTCCGCAGGCACACAAGCCGGCTTACTGGTAGGACTGCCCGCAGTGGACCTACATAGCCGGGTCATGGGTATCAATGTGTATCACGAGGACCCGGATCGACTGCGCAGCAATATCAAAACACTGTGCACCTCAATGCAGGCCAGCTTTGAAATCACGGGACAACCTTTGCCAATAGAGGTCAATCATGCCTATTTCGGAGAAGGTTATGGCATACCTACACAAGAGTGCCTGGATGCCATCAGAACCCTGGCTCGACTCGAAGGCATTCTGTTTGACCCGGTGTACTCAGGTAAAGCCCTGGCTGCATTGATCGATCAGATCACGTTGGGCAATTTTGATGACTATGAGGATGTTGTACTCCTGCATACCGGCGGCACACCTGCACTGTGGGTATATGATCATCTGCTGCGCTAACGAATCGGTTATCTTTCGCCAAAAAGATTGAATTCACATAAATCTTCAAGCAGCCAGGGTGTGAACCGACGCGGATTCAATTCAACCCGTTTGTGCAGCTCAGGCAGAGCTACATATTCGATGGCCTGGACTTCAGCTGGATCAGGCACCAGCTTGCCATCATAAATGCCCCGATAGGCCTGTTGAATCTCTCGATCCCGGAAGTTTTCCCCTTGTTGAACAACCCACCTCAGCCCACCCAGAGGTTCGAGGTGGATGGCGTGTATGCCGAGCTCCTCAAGCAACCCTCGATAAGCTGCCATCAGGTGAGTCTCACCCGGCTTGAGATGCTCTCCCACTGAGTAGTCCCAGAGATCTGCATACAGATCCTTATCTGCAGCACGCTGGGCCAGCAGCAATTCACCCTGGGCATTGAACACAAACACCTGTGCCGATTTATGCCACAGGCCCCGGCTGTGAACGATTTGCCTTGGCACCTGGCCCTGCGGTGTGCCGTGTTCATCGAATGTTTCAAAGAGTTCCAATCGCTCGCCCTTGTGTCTATTGTAAGGGGGTTAAATCAGTGGGCTTAAAAGCATGAAAAAGGTATCTACGTATTGCCGCATCTGCGAACCGCAATGTGCGTTGATTGCAGAAGTCGACGAAGAAAAACAGCAGGTTATTCGTCTGCAGCCTGACAAAGCTCACCCGGTACACAAGGGCTTTGCCTGCCACAAAGGACTGAATTTTGTAGAGTTGCATAATGACCCTGATCGCAATAATTACCCCGTAGCTCGAACTTCCAGTAAAACATCTGCAGATCCTGAATTCGAGCAGATCAGTTGGGATGACGCAGCCAATCAGATAGCGCAGCGCATCACGCAACTGACCCAAACCCATGGAGCGGATGCGCTGGGCATGTATGTCGGCAACCCCTCCGCGTTCAACAGCACAGGACGCGAAGCAAGCCGTTCTTTTGCCCGTGGTGTAGGCGTGAAATATGCCTTCGGCTCGGGTACGCAAGACTGCTCCAACAAGTTTGCCGCGTCTGAAGCCGTGTTTGGTACGGTCAATCTGCACCCGATTCCAGACTACGCACACACCAGTTATCTCCTGAGTATTGGATCTAATCCAAAGATTTCTCATGCCAGCTTTGTGCACATGACCAACCCGATGGCAGCTCTGCGCGATATTGTTTCACGTGGAGGTGTTGTCAAACACATCAATCCACGCCGCATTGAATCGGCCACACCGGCAACGGGTGATGTTCTGCAGATAAAACCCGACACCGATGTTTATTTCCTTGCTGCGTTGATCCATGAAATACACGCAGCCGGGCTGGTTGATCTTGAGCAGCTGGATAAACAATCAGATCATGCTGAAAAGCTATGGGATTTTGTCGCACCTTACAGCGCTGACACAACTGCAGCCGTTGTTGGTGTCGAGGCTTCTGAAATTCGTCAGATCGCGTTAGATTTTGCTCGAGCTGAAGGTGCATCGGTGCATATGTCTACCGGTGCAAACATGGGCCGTCAGGGCACCTTTGCTTACTGGTTAGTACAGATGCTGAGTCTGATTACCGGCAATCTGGGTAAGCGCGGGGGCAATATCTACTCGCCAGGCTATTTTCCCGCGGCCACCGTAGGTAAACCCAGAACAGATGACCCCTTCTTTGATAGTGAATTTGGCGAGCTGCGGCGCATTGCCGGCAGTCTACCGGGTAATCTGCTGGTAGAGCACATTGAATCCGGCCTGGTTAAAGGTCTGATCTGTATGTCGGGCAACCCGATTCTCTCCATGGGCGGCGAAAACCGTTTGAAAGCGGCTCTCGCCAAATTAGAGTTGTTGGTTGTCATTGATATCTACAGTAATGCCACCGCAACCTATGCAGATTATGTGCTGCCTGCAACGGACTGGCTTGAACGCAGCGATGTAAATTCTCTGTCTCTGGGTTTCCAACCAGAACCTTATGTGCAGTATACCGATGCGGTTGTTGCACCGAGATACGAGCGCCGCTCTGAATGGTGGATTTTCGCGCGTCTTATGCAGGCACTGGGGCTTCCATCGTTGCTTGATCAGGACAATGCCAATCCCATGGCCAAAATTGATCGGCAACTGGGAAACAGCGACCTGGGCCTTGCGCAGCTGCAATCCCAACCGAGCAACACTGTGCTCCTCCCCCTGCCCTCGCCGGATCTGCTGTTCGAAATCGGTGTGCAACGCAATGACTCAAAAGTAGATTGCTTCCCCAGACTTATCGAACGTGGTGTCGCGACGTGCAGTGATATCTTCAATGAACTGCAGAACGAACAGGATGATGTGCTGAAGCTGATCACCCTGCGCACAAACTATATGGTGAACAGCTGGATGCACAACCTGACCGCTTTAAAGCGTGATATTGCCCTGGATAACCCGCTGCACATGCATCCCACGGATACTGAGCGCCTGAATCTGGAAGATGGCACGGAGGTGCGTGTTGCGTCCGCTCACGGCGACATCATCGCCACGATTGTTGCCGACGAAGACTTACGCCCTGGCGTCGTCGCCATGACACACGGTTGGGGGCATGCCGGCAACAAGCGTATGAGCATCGCCAGCAATCACCCGGGCACAAACGTAAACGCTATTCTGCCTACCGGGCCGGGTAGCTATGATCCGCTGAGCAATATGAGCTTTATGACGGGTATTCCAGTGACTGTCGCTACGGCTTAGTTTTTCAGCGCGGTCGCCAGTCCAGAGTACTTGGGCTGATCAATCGCAACTTGATTGGCAACAGTGTTGCGCAGGTGTTCTGCAAGCCCTGGAGTATCCAGGGCTATCGCACCCTGTCGCAGACCGTTAACCAGTTCCCAACGCAGCGTATTCAGATCGCCTTTACCAAAAAGACCCTGCAAGCGTTGTAGTTCAGCCTGACGGCTGGGCTCACCGAGTGTCGTATCACGCAGCACAATATCCAGAGAGTTACCCGCCACACGGGACAGGAAGTTTGTTCGTCCGCTGGTTTCTGCCATGACGTCGTTTCGTAAAAAGTCTCTGACGCTGATCAGCAGCTCGTCCACACGCGGCATATCTGTTTCGTTTCCAGCATCCTGTGCAGCAACCTGTTCAACAGCACCAGGTATCAGCAGATTGACGCAATCTATCTGACATTCCGACGAACGCCGGCCGATTGCCGGTCGCTCTACGGTTTTGTCCGGTCCCGTGCGGAAGTGTTCCGCCATACCCAGGCAGCCGATCGCCCACCAGAAAGAGCCGAAGACTTCCCAGAATTTGACCTGGTCTGGATCAACATCGATACCGCTGACACTCTTATACCCGGCAAACAGGTCCTCATAGGTACCAAAGCCACCTACGGGAAGATCAGATCGCCCAAAGCGCCAGGAATTTGTACATATCCAGCCTAAGTCGCGCATGGGATCACCAATATGCGCCACCTCCCAATCCAGCACGGCGACAATTCCATTTGCGTCGAACATGATATTGCCATTGCGAAAATCATTGTGCACAAGAGCCGGAGTGAAATTTTCAGGCAGATTATCCATTAACCAACGACCGGTGTAATCGATCATCGGCACCGGGGTGTTGAAAGCGCGGTAACGTTCCCAGGTTTGTTCCACATACTCCCCGGGTTCAATCAGCGACAGTTTCTGCTCCAGGCCGGTGGCCTGCAGATCAATCTGGTGAATACGCGCCAACGCTTCACCACACATATAAGCAAGCTGTGGACGTATGTCATCCAGCTCCTCCGAACGCAGTACCCGTGCACCCAGCGCAATGCCTTCGAGCCATTGCATGAGAAATCCGTCACCAAGATCGTCCTGGTCGTCAAAGACATGAAAAACTTCTGGTTCAGGCACGCCCACATCCCGGGCACTGGACATCAGCAACGCTTCAACATCAAGACCTGGATGGCCGGCAACTGGCTCAACTTTAACGCCGCCAGGCGCTCGCCGCATCGCCAACAGCTGGTCGCCATCGCTGGTCTGAATTTCCACCCGGTAGGTTTCCTGGCTGGCGCCGCCGGAGAGTCGCTCAACCTTTGTCAGGCTGCGAAAATCCGGTAGCGCGCGTTCCAGCATGGCGCGAACTTTGTCTTCAAACTCCGCCATAATGAGTCAGTCCTCTTTAACCCCTTTAGGCGCCCGTTGGCTCATGAAACCAAACATGTAGCCAGCCACTCTGCGCATTTGAATTTCTTCTGCGCCTTCGGTGATACGGTATCGACGGTGATGACGATAAATATGCTCAAAAGGCTTGTGTCGCGAGTAGCCTAATCCGCCATGTACCTGCATTGCGCGGTCAGCTGCGTCACAACAGAGTCGGTTGGACCAGTAATTGCACATTGACACTTTGTCTGACACGGAAAACGCGCCGTATTTGTCCATCTGCCATGCTGTTTTATGAATCAGTGCACGTAACATTTCACATTGCGTCTGCAGCTCTACGAGGGGGAATTGAATGCCCTGGTTACTGGATAACGGCTTACCAAAGGGTTTACGTTCACCGGCATACTTGACAGATTCGTTAATACAGAACTGTGCAGCACCCAGTGACGATGCGGCCTGGCGAATACGGTTTTCGTTAAAAAAGTGCTGAACTACCTGTAATCCCCGGCCTTCACCGCCAAAAATAGCGTCGTTGGGTACACGGACATCTTTGATGGAGATGCGACCGTGATCGGTTGGCATGTTAAATGTCCAGAGCATCTCTTCGATTTTCAGGCCTTCACTCTCCATAGGCGTAAGGAAAGCCGTGATCCCTTCGCCATCACCCTGCTTGCCACTGGTACGGGCAAAGATCAGATCGTATTTGGCTTTGTGAATACCTGTGTTCCAGGTTTTTGCACCATTGATGACCCATTCATCGCCGTCCCGCACAGCATTGGTTTCCATGTGGGTAGCGTCCGAACCATGGTCTGGCTCGGTAATGCCAAATGCAAAACCGCGTCGGCCTTCGGCCAGATCATCAATCCATTCGGCTTTCTGCGCATCTGTGCCGTAACGGATCATTAACAGCAGGCCGACATTGTTGCCGACAATTGAATGTTCATTCTGCAGATCGTTATGCAGACCCAGGCCTTTGGCAGCCAGGTGCTCCCGGATGATTGCCATACCCAGGTTGGTGCCTTCCTTACCGCCAAACTCTTTTGCCAGTGGATAGCGGTAGTGGCCAGCGGCATCGGCACGGCGCTTGGCTTCGTGCAGCAGTTGTTCCCACTCTTCGTTAGGTAAGCCGCCACGCTCCCAGTCAGTACGCGCATCTTCCCGCCGATGATCGAAAAACCGGTTGTTATCGTTTTCCATCTGTAACGGAGTGATTTCTTTATCGATGAAATCATCCAGTTCCTGAAGGTAATCCTGCATCTCCTGGGGAATATCAAAATCCATAACCTGCCTCTCCATCTGTTTGAATTCTGCTGACAACACGGACCATCAACATGAGCTGAGAATCCGTACATCATCCGTTCTAAATCAACTGAGCCTTGAATCATAACGAATCCAAACGCAGTTGACACAGTGATTGTTTAACGCGGGGTACTATTTTGAGTCAGGTCGAATTGACTCTGCGGGCAAGCCAGAGCACGACAAATATAAACAGCAGCCAGAACGCCACCAGCAGGCCCACAAAGTTGTCATAACTGCTGACCAGCACTTCATAGGGGTTGTAAATATCGCGTACCGTGACTTCCTTGAACAGCCGAATTGCAAACACCCAGGCAGCATGCAGGCTGATGCACCACCACAATCCCGCACGCTCTCTTATCCAACAGAAAAACACGCCAAGCAGAAACAAAGCAACAAACGCATCCCAATAGCCAGCTGGTGAAGCGAGACCGGAAAACGCTGCCCAGACGTGCGCGTAGCCGGAATACCAGCGAATCGAAATATTCTCGATGGCCTGAGCATCAAGGAAGTGCACGGCACTGTAGAGAACACCCACAACGCTGGCAGAAAACATAAAACCAAGCGTTCTGCGCAACACGGTAAACAGCACACCGCGAAACAACGTTTCTTCAAACACGCCAACCAGCAGCCCTGAAACCAGCGCAGTCAGCACAAACAGCCAGATGTCGGCGTCTGAGTAATCGACACGGTCATCGATAACCCTGAACCCCGACACCATGAAAAAAAGTATCAACGGGGCGACAACCGCCAACCCCAGCGGGTAAGCCTTCAGCAGCTGCGAAAAATTAATAGGCCGCAACTCAAGGTCTGCAGCGTTCAATCCGGCGATTCGCCACAGCGGGATCAAACCCAGCGCGGCAAACAGCAGAATGCCGCGTGACAGAATTTTGATGTACTCAAACTCCAGCACGCCATCTAAAACCCACGCCAGCACGGAACCCAGTGTTGTCGCAGTGAACAGATACCCAGCGATCAGACCCAGGGCGGTGGCGGTGGCTCGAATCATTTAGTGGCGATAATACTGCTGGAACGGGCTATGCGGAGAAATCAGGACGCGCGCGGTAGAGGGCAACCATCGGCAAACAGAATACCAGGCCCGCAATAAAGGCGCCCGACCAACCCGCACCATTAGGATTAACGAGGTTCCAGACAAACATCGCGATAACAACCTGGCCGGCGTAGACTGCAGCCCAGGGCCACATCCAACTCGACATTTTCCAGAAGCCATAAGCGCCAGCCGCGTAGATCAGCCAATGTAACGGTGCGGTGGCTTTGGCCCACCATCCGGTCAGCGCAAACCCGAACCATATTTCGTGATCCTCAGCGACGGGTTTGATGAAAATATCGAAGGGCATATAGATGAACGTCATATACACGCAGAAGTAGAAAATGAAGTTCATCCACCAGGGACGCCGATGCCAGTCTGCGATCATAGCTTGAATCACAGTTTGACCTCGTCTGGCAATGATCGCCCGGCCGCAAACGCCGCGATATTGTCCAGAGCCCGCAGGCCCATGGCTTCGCGTGTCTGACGGGTACCGCTGCCCATGTGTGGCAGCAATACAACCTGCTCCAGAGTGTCCAACCCGGACTGCAGTTGCGGTTCGTGTTCATAGACATCAAGCCCGGCCCCGGCAATCTGCTGCTGTTGCAGGGCTGTAACCAGCGCCGTCTCGTCGACAATGTCACCTCTGGCGGTATTAATCAGAAAAGCGTGCGGTTGCATCAGCGCAAGTGTCTCAGTATTCAAAAGATGCCGGGTTTCAGGGGTTGCTGGACAATGCAGGCTGACAAAGTCAGACCCCGCGAGCAATTCAGGCAACGACAGATGGCTTGTCTTCAGTTCCCGTGCTAGTGCTTCATCCAGAGGAGAGCGCGAGGTATACACAATCTGCATACCCAGACCATGATAGGCCATACGAGCAACGGCTACCCCGATGCGGCCCATGCCGACTATACCCAACACCCGACCGCTTACCTGTGTGGAGAGCATATGGGTAGGTGACCAGCCCTGCCAGCGACCACTGCGAACATGGCGTTCACCTTCAGCCGCTCTGCGAGCGGTCATTAACATCAGAGTGAGTGTGATTTCAGCTGTGGCTGCGGTCAGCACGCCTGGCGTATTGGTGACCGCGATACCTAAACGTTGTGTTGCAGACAGGTCGATGTGATTAAAACCAACGCCAAAGTTGGCCAACAGTCGCGTGCGGACATCTTCAGCTTGCAGCACCTGCGCATCCAGCCTGTCTGTCACAGTAGGGCAGATGACGTCATAGTCCTGCAGCGCCTGGGTGAGTTCATCGCCGGTGAGCGGTTGATCTGCTTCATTCAGGGTCACTTCACCCAAGGCAGTCAGCTTGGCTTTAACGGTTTCAGGCCAACGGCGGGTAACCAGTATTTTGAGCGGGTTTGTCATATCGGAAGCAATTCTTGCGAAACAGGAAAGGATGGCATAACCAGCTATCCAATGAGCGTTGGCTGCGCATTTAAATCTGCCAAGCCAGAGCATAAACTATGATCTACCAACATCACCAAATTAGGCAAAGCGGGACAGCTATGCAAGCCTCGACAAGCAGGTTTGTCCCGCATACCACCCCATGCAATTTGCGTTAACCGAAGAACAGCAGGCCATTGTGGATATGGCCAGGCGATTTACGGCGGAAGAAATCACGCCACAAGCCGCGCACTGGGATGAACATCACGTTTTTCCTCTGGAAACTCTGCACAAGGCCGCGGCGTTAGGCTTTGGCGGTATCTACGTGGACGAAGAACACGGTGGCAGCGGCCTGACCCGGATTGAAGCTGCCCTGATTATGGAAGCACTGGCCTATGGTTGTGCCAGCACCTCTGCTTTTATTTCCATCCACAACATGGCTACCTGGATGATAGATGCGTTTGGTCATGATGATTTGCGCGCCAAATACCTGCCTGCACTGACCCAGATGAATCAGATAGCCAGCTACTGCCTGACCGAACCCGGTGCTGGCAGCGACGCAGCTTCCCTGAAAACATCCGCCACCCTCGACGGCGATCATTATGTAATCAATGGCGGCAAGGCTTTTATTTCCGGTGGCGGTGTAAACGACATCTATCTGGTCATGGCCAGTACCGATGCATCTGCAAAAGCGCGGGGGATATCCTGTTTTGTGGTTGATAAGGACACGCCTGGCTTGAGCTTTGGTAAACCTGAGAAAAAACTGGGCTGGCACTCGCAACCCACAGCCGCAGTGCTGTTTGATGATGTCCGGGTGCCGGCTGAGAACATGGTAGGTGGCGTTGGCGACGGCTTTAAGATTGCGATGCGGGGACTGGATGGCGGGCGGATCAACATTGGAGCGTGCTCGTTGGGCGGCGCACAACGTTGCCTTGATGATGCCGTGGAGTATGTGAAGGCGCGCAATCAGTTTGGCCAGCGAATTGCGGATTTTCAGAATACCCAGTTCATGCTGGCCGATATGCGAACCCAACTGGAAGCTGCGCGGGCGCTTTTATATATCGGCGCAGCCAAAGTTTCAGAAGACGCCGCGGACAAAACCCAGTGGGCGGCGATGGCTAAGTTGATGGCCACGGAAACCGGCTCCAAGGTTGTCAACGATGCCTTACAACTGCATGGCGGCTACGGCTTCCTTATGGACTTTCCAGCAGAGCGTTTCCTGCGTGACCTGCGAGTCCACGAAATTCTTGAAGGCACCAGTCAGATCATGCGCCACGTGATTGGACGGGATCTGGTCAGCGATTGATCAACGTCAGACCAGCCCTCTGACAGGCAGCAACGCACCGTGCACGGCACGAGCCTGGTCTGACAGCAGGAAGCAGATCACCGCCGCCAGATCCTCGGGAGATACCCAGGTGGAAAAGTCAGCATCCGGCATATCAGCACGATTGCGCGGCGTGTCGATAAGGCTGGGCAATACGGCATTGACGTTGATACCCTCATCTTTCACCTCTTCACTCAGCGCCTCAGTCAGCCGCATTACCGTTGACTTTGCAGCGGTGTAGGCGCCCATATTGCCCTGCCCCTGCAGTGCCCCAAAGGCACCAATATTAACCACGTTACCGGATTTTTTTGCCAGTAACCGGGGAATGGCATGGGTCAGCATTGTGCGCAGGGTGGTTACATTAATTGTCTGCATCTGCTCCCAGAGATCATCCGGGGTGTCAAAAACCGATGGCCCCATGGCAAAGCCGCCCGCTACATTGGCAAGCCCATGGAAATCACCGACTTCATCCAGAGTCTGAGCAACTGCACTGCCATCAGTCAGATCAACCGTGATACAGCGCCCCAGATCCGACGCGAAGTCAGCGACGATATCGAGCAACACCACTTCAGCACCCTGCTGACGAGCTTCCTGCGCAACACTCTGGCCTAAGATACCGGCGCCGCCGGTGACAATGATGGTTTTCCCTTCGAGCTGCATACCTACCCCGTCAGTTGATGTACTTTCCAGGTGGCACACTTTAGGCTGGGCCCTATTCAACAGCAAGCACTGCAAGGCTGTCAGCAGCGCCCTGCTGTGAGTTCAATGTTGCAATGGGGAGAGGACTGATGGGTAAAAAAATCTGGACAAGACTGCCAGCGGCAGTGGTTGCACTGGCCATGGGGATAAGCGCTCTACAATGGTTGAGCAATCCGGCTGCTGCTGCAGAAAGCCTGGGCATGCCGCTGCTCACCGGTCTTGGCTTATCCAGCCAGGCAGGCGATTTCAGTGCGTTTTTTGTCGGCACAACCCTGTTCTGTGTGTTGGGGATCATTCGCAGCAACACAACCTGGTTGTATAGCGCAGCTTCACTGCTGGCAATGGCTGCCCTGTTCCGCACAAGTGCCTGGTTATTCCACGACGCCAGTCTCGCAACCGCGCTGATTGTCGTAGAAATTGTGCTGGCAGGTCTGGTGCTGCTCAGCGCCTGGCTGATCTCAAAGCCTGCGACTTAGCCACAAGTTCAAAGGTTACAGCAGCCCGTCTAAGCCTGTGCTGATGGTACCTGGATCAGGACACCGCTGAGAGGCTTGTGCAGCTCAATCTGACAGGCAAGCCGACTGTTATCGGCAACTTCATGCGCATAAACCAGCAGATCAAGCTCATCCTGGTGAGGTGCAGGCAGTTGTTCAAACCAGGGCGCCGCAACGTAAACGTGACAGGTACAACAGGTACATCCGCCACCGCACTGCCCCATAATCCCGGGAACCAGATTGTCCAGCGCGGCATCTAAAACGCTCTCACCTTGCAGAGCGTGGCAAACCCGTCGACTGCCATCCGCCAGAATGAAAACAACCTCAATGTGATCAGGTGTGTCTGATGATGTATCTGAGGACATAAACTAACAGCCGACTAAGGTGAACAGAGGGTTGACGAGCTCCATCCAAAAAACCGCGTTTGGAGATGCCAGGCATTCTACCTGCTTACCTTTACAATCGATATCAGCTCGCGCATTGGGCTGAAACTCAGCCCGCCACTCTGTTAATATCGGCTGCTGCCTCAGACATTACGGACAAACATTGATCATTGGAATAACCGGCGGTATCGCGTCAGGCAAATCTACCGCTGCGCAAACGCTAGGCGAATGGGGTGCCCATGTCATCGATGCGGACAAATTAGGACACCGCGCCTACCTCGCGGGCACCCAGGCGTTTGACCAGGTGGTCGCCACCTTTGGCGCAGATACCGTTGGAGAAGATGGCGAAATCGACCGACGGGTACTCGGCGGCAAAGTGTTCGGACAGGCTGATAAGCTCAAGGCGCTGACAGATATCGTCTGGCCTGCAATCAGAATGATGGCAGCAGAGGAAATAGGCCAGATCCAAAGCGAGCAGCCAGATCGACCTATTGTTCTTGAAGCGGCTGTTTTAATAGAAGCGGGATGGCAGGACCTGGTGGATACATTATGGGTATGCGTTGTCGATCGTGAGGTTGCCGTGGCCCGAGCATGCGCCCGGGACGGATTTGAACCCAGCGCCGTTGAAGCACGTATCGATGCGCAGCTGACCAACCAGGAACGCATCGCTGTGGCGGATGCGGTCATAGACAACTCTGGGGATCCTGAACTCATGGTCAATCAGTTAAAGCAGTTATGGCAAACAACAGGAGCGGCAACACAATGATTCTGGATCTACATGCCCATTCAATTAAGTCAGACGATGGCCGCGCCAAAGTACAGAACTACTGCCAATGGATAAAGACCCGCAACATTCCAATAGATGGGTTTGTGCTCACGGAACATCGTCAGTTTGATAATGAATCTGACTACAGTGATCTGGCAGCAAAACATGGCATCACCATTCTGAAGGGCAGCGAAGTCGAAACTGAATACGGGCACGTGTTGGTTTTTGGCGTAACCCAAGCCCTGCAGGAAGCCTTTGACTTCACCAATATACACCTTGCCTTAGCAGATGTTATTGCTGCCTGTAATGCGCATGGTGCTGTTGCCGTACCCTGCCACCCCGGTCGCAAGCGTGTCGGCATGGCCGCCCACCTTGAAGAGCATGGCGTGCCATCCGGCGTGAACATAGTCGAAGTGTTTAACGGTGGATCACGCGGCGAAGAAGATCAGGTCGCTCAGGAAATGGCCAACGAACAGAACTATTTAGGTATCGGTGGCAGTGATGCACACATCGTCAGTCACATCGGCCGGTGTGCAACGAAGTTCGAAGACACCATTCACAATGAACAGGAACTGGTCGACGCCCTGAAAGCCGGCCGTTTCGAAGCCATCAAACTGCAACAGGAAGCCTCATGACCGATGTCAATGCCCCTCTGGACGTAGAGTCCCTGCGAGAGCAGTTTCTGAATGTTGTTTTCGATGAATACAAGCTCACGCTTGAAGCACAGGCACTGGCTGATTACGCCATAGCCTGTGGTGAAACAGCCGCCAAATTCACCAACCCGGAAGATCCTGACTTCCAGGCACCGCCAACCATTGCATCCAGCTTTCAGCAGCGAAAACGCTACCCTGACGGTTTCCCTACGTTCAAAGGTCTGGGAATGGACGCTGGGAAAGCGGTTGCACCCGATAAGCCTATGCGTCCGGGTGTGGAAATTACTGCCCGCACACACATGCATGATATTTATACAAAAAGCGGACGCAGTGGACGTATGGTTTTCTTTGTCAATCGAATGGAATTCACAGATGCCGACAATATTCTTCTGGGGTCTGCAGACACCAGCATCGTAATCCGGGAGAAACCACAGACATGAGCGTTAACACTATTGCCGACGTTGAATTTGGCGTTGAACTCCCTTCGATTTCCCCGGATACGAGTCTTGCCAACGTGAAGCGGTTTGTTGTCGCAGCCGGCTGGGACAGCCCCCGCTTCACCGATCATGACGCAGCCAGAGAGCAGGGTCTGCCAGGCGCCCTGGTGCCAGGGATTATGAGTCAGGGTTTTTTAAGCGCGATGATCCACCACTGGGCTCCGGCGGCGGAAGTTAAACTGGTTGATACCGTTTTCAGAGCGCCGTGTATTGTTGATGAACAATACAACATCAACGGCGTTGTCACCGATGTCGATGAAGACACTGGCGAAGTTGAGATCGATCTGACGGTAACCAACGAGGCTGGTGAAAACCGGGTCTTTGGAACCGCAAAAGTGTTAATACCGCTAGGCTAGTCTTTCACCGGCTCAACCAGCGGAATACTCAGTTCGTCATGAACTTCCCAGTGGAGTTTGACCCGCATACCGATCTTTACGTCTTCCAGCGGGTCTTCAACACCTACCATATTGGTCAGCAGCCTCAGCCCTTCATCTAGATCTACATAAACAATGGCATAAGGTACTTTGTTGCGAAAAAAGGGATGGTAGCTTTGTCGAACGACGCTGAAGGTATAAACCTCTCCCAGCCCAGCTGATTCCCGCCACTCAAGCCTACCGTTGGTACAACCGGTGCAGTGTGCTCGAGGGTGCCAGATTACGGTGTCACAGTTACTGCACTGCTGATATCTGAAGCACTGATCCTTTGTCGCCTGCCAGAAACCAGCGGTATCCGGCTCACTCAGCGAGGGCAATGGTCTCGTGACCGGTGCTGGTTTGTCTGTGTTGTTTGCAACCATGGCTAATCACCTCCGAGAATAATTGTACCGGCGGAGTGTCGAGAGCCAAGCATGCCGCCGTTGCCATGTGCCACCGCAAGCTTAGCGCTAGACACCTGAGCAGTAGACTGTCCACGCAATTGTCGTGCAGCCTCAATCAGCAGAAAAATGCCGCGCATACCGGGATGGTTCGAAGAAAGACCGCCGCCGTCTGTATTCAGTGCCGGCCCACCTGGTTGATCAAACCGCAGCCGCCCACCGGCTGCGTAGTCACCGCCCTCGCCTTTTGCGCAGAAACCGAGATCTTCAAGCAGCGCAAGTACAGTGATGCTGAATGAATCGTAAATCATAGCGACGTCAATCTCCGCCGGCGTGATACCTGCTTCAGCAAAAGCGACCGGCGCAGACTGAGCGCCGGCTGAGGTTGTAATATCACCGCCGTTAGCTGGATATCTGGTGGCCTCGCCGCTGCCGAGGATCCAGACCGGCTTCTGTGCACACTGCTGTGCCACATCTGCGCTGGCTATAACCACAGCCCCACCGCCGTCAGAAATCATACAACAGTCCAACAGGTGTAAAGGGTCAGCGATCATGCGGGAGTTAACCACGTCGTCAGTTGTGGTTTCGCGGATATCAATGAATTCCAGATCCTGCATTGCCTGCACGGCATTCGGGTTGCGCATGGCATGATAGCGGGTCGCCGTTGCTATCTCAGCGAGTTGTTCAGAAGTAGTACCGTACATGTGCATATGCCGCCGCGCGACCATGGCGTAGTTGGCAACCAGCGTCTGGCCGACAAAGCTTTCCATGTTTTCTGCCGGGGTCAAGCCGCCAAAACCTCGTCCGCCCACACCAATGGCCGTGGCATTACTGTGTGCAGTGGACCCGTATGTCAGCAGTGCTACTTTACATTTGCCAGCCAGAATAGCATTCCGCGCGTGTGCTGCCTGAAACTCAAAAGCACTGCCACCCACCGCGGTTGTATCGATTACTGAGGGAGACAGGCCAAAATACTCAGCAATCATTAAACCACTCATGGGTGCTGCTTCTGACGCATCATAGAGGGCATCAACATCTGACCAGGCCAGGCCCGCGTCCGCCAGCGCTGCAGAAGCACATGCGGCTTTAATCTGCAGTGCACTCATCTCGCCGTCTACGTCGCGACTTGGAAACTCGTAGACGCCAACAATCGCGGCATTTCGCTCACTTCGACTCATCTTGACTACCCCATACAGATTTTGTCAGCAGCACAATCAGCTGGCATCGTTTGCTGCCGGCTGCAAACCGCCAAAGCCGCCTGCTGCCTGCACTTTACCAATGAATGCTTCGTCGTAAGCTTCTTCGGGGTTTTCGCGTACAAGCCTGTCCAGTACTTTTGCATCTTCACCCACAAGAATTCGCCACTTATTTTCACGCACGCCATCAAGGATGATGGATGACGCCTGAGCTGCTGTTGTTGGCGCTTTGTCACGGAAATCCAGTGCCCGCTGATGCATCATTTCTCTGATGTGTTCATCCGGCACGTTATCTACGGGCAAGCCCGCTTCAGACATTCGGGTTCGTATCTTCTCAACTTCTTCCGCTGACATTTCCAGGGCGCCGCCTGTGCCGAGCACTTTGCCTGAGTTAAGTGCAATTGAAGTACCAATGTGGCCAGGCATAACAACCGAAGCGTGCACATGAGGCGCGTTCAGACGCAGGTCTGTAATCAGCGCTTCGGTGAATCCTTTGACCGCAAACTTGGCTGCTGCATACGCTGTGTGCGAAACCGTTGGTCCTATACTTGCCCAGAAGCCATTGACTGAGCTCGTATTAATAATATGTCCTTCATCGCTGGCAACCAGTAGATCCATAAACGCACGAGCGCCGTAATAGACCCCATACCAGCACACCGCAAAAGTTTTTTCCCATAGCGCGCGATCGCCGGTAACAAACTCCCCGCCGCCACCAATTCCTGCGTTGTTGAACAGCAGATTAATGTGTTCGCATTCGTGTTGCTCAACCACCTCGTCGCGGAATTTGTACATCTGCGTTTCAGAGCTGACGTCGCAGCGGTGACTGGTCAGCCGCTGGCCGGGCTTTGGCTGAGCCAGCTTCGCCGTTTCTATCATGTTTTCCTCAGATACGTCACACATGGCCACATGTGCTCCCTCGGCAATGAGCTGACACACCAGCTCACGACCCATACCGGTGCCGCCACCAGTGACGACGGCAATTTTACCATTGAAATTTTTCATGGGACCCCCTCAGGTTCCTTTTTTGCGAATGCGTGTTTAATTCAATCTTTACGTTCAGCGATTCCGTGGATCTGGCCGATTGGCATCGATATTCAGACTCTGTAAATGCTTGTTCAATACCTGCCCGTCGATTAACTTGTCTCGATACATACTGGTCAATGCTGCAGCGCAAACGTGCTGCCCGTCGATCTCAAAGTGCGCTCGTAATGCAGGGCGTGACTCTGACAACCCATAGCCATCAGTCCCCAGCACCTCCAGCTTACCGGGTAGCCAGGGTGCGATACCTGCAGCAAGACTCTTCATATAGTCGGTTACTGCCACAAACACACCCGGCGACTGCGCAAACAGCTGTTCTACGTGGGAAACCTTTTGTTCGCCCAACGGGTGCAGTCTGTTGTGACGCGCGCAACTTTGCGCTTCCCGTTCCAGCTCAATAAAACTTGTCACACTATAGAGTGTCACGTTAAAGCCCATGTCCGTAAGTAACCTCTGAGCTTCCAGCGCCTGCTGAAAAATACTGCCGCTGGCAAGAATGTTGACCCAGGGTGCATCCGAATCACCTTCAGAGCTGGAAAAGCGGTAAGCCCCCTGCAGGACACCAACCTCAACATTACTTTCATCCTGACCGGAAGCTGCACACACGCCGTCCATACTCGGCATCAGATAATTTTCGTTGTACAGCGTCAGGTAATAAAAGACATCTTCCTGTTCTTCGAACATGCGGCGCAGGCCTTCACGGACAATTATCGCCACTTCGAAACCAAAAGCTGGATCGTAACTGATCAGGTTCGGGATGGTACTGGCGAGCACATGGCTGTGGCCATCCTCATGCTGCAACCCTTCTCCGTTCAAGGTGGTACGCCCGGCGGTTCCACCCAGCAGGAATCCGCGACACATCATGTCGCCACAGCTCCACACCATGTCACCAACACGCTGGAAGCCAAACATGGAATAAAAAATGTAGAACGGAATCATCGGTAAACCGTGTACCGCATAAGCACTGCCGGCGGCCATGAACGAGGCCATGGCTCCTGTTTCACAAATGCCTTCCTGCAGAATCTGCCCGTCAGAGGCTTCCCGATAAGGTAACAGTGAATCGGCATCGACGGGCTTGTATTTCTGCCCCTCGGGAGCGTAAATACCGGCAATTTTGAACAGACCATCCATGCCAAATGTGCGTGCTTCATCAGGCACGATCGGCACCACATATCTGCCTATGGTTTTATCCCGCAGGAGGATGCCCAGCAGGCGCACCATAGCCATTGTGGTAGAAACCGTCCGCTCACCGCTGCCTTTGAACAGCTCTTTCAGGACGTTGCGTTCCGGCGCCGGCAGAGGTGGACACACCTGACGACGCCTGGGTATTGAACCGTGCAGCGCATCCCGACGGGCTTTGAGGTACAACATTTCTTCGCTGTCAGCTGCCGGTTTGTAAAATGCTGCCTGACGTGCCTGTTCTTCGTCTAACGGAATGCCTAACTCACGTGCAACCTGGATCCTTTCCTCAGGACCCATATTCTTATACTGATGGGCAGTGTTCTTACCTTGCGCGCCAATCCCGTCACCTTTCACGGTTTTAATCAGAATGACTGTTGGTTTACCACGGGCGCGGGCAGCGACATCAAACGCCGCGTAAATCTTTTTCGGGTCCTGACCGCCGCGTTTGATTTCTTTCAACTCCGCGTCAGTGAGCGAATCCATCATGCGCTCAAGTTCAGGATTACCTTCCACCCAATGCTCACGTTGAACATCACCGGGCAGCACAGAATACATCTGATAATCGCCATCGAGGCACTGATCCATACGTTTACGCAAGACGCCGTTTTTATCCCGTGCAAGCAGTGCATCCCAGCCGCTGCCCCAGATAACCTTCAGCACATTCCAGTCAGCGCCGCGAAACATCCGCTCCAGCTCCTGGATAATTTTACCGTTGCCCCGCACGGGACCATCCAGCCTCTGCAGATTGCAGTTCACTACCAGAATGAGGTTGTCCAGCTTCTCCCGAGCGGCAATGTTTATCGTACCCATCACTTCGGGTTCATCAGACTCCCCATCGCCGATGAAACACCAGATTTTACGATTGCTCTTTGGTTTAAGCCCACGGTTTTCCAGATATTTGGCAAACCGTGCCTCGTAAATAGCTGCTGGTGTTGACAAACCCATGGACGCATTAGGCATCTCCCAGAAATCGGGCATGCTGCGCGGATGGGGATAAGATGAAAGACCGCCACCAGCGCCTAATTCGCGCCGGTAGTTGTCCAGCTGTGCAGTTGTCAAACGCCCTTCTAACCAGGCGCGAGCGTAAACTCCAGGTGCAGCATGAGGCTGTGGCAGCACCATATCCGGATCGTTATCGTTGTCAAAACTCTGAAAAAAGTGATTAAACCCTACTTCCAGCATGGTGGCGCAGGAAGCATAGGTTGCAATGTGTCCACCAACGCCAACACCTGCATCCTGGGCACGCAGCACCATCGCCATTGCATTCCAGCGAATTATCTTTTCAATCCTGGCTTCCAGCGCAAGATCACCGGGGTAAGCCGGCTCGTCTTCTACACTGATGGTATTGATATATGGTGTGTTAAGTGTGGCCTCGCTTAGCGGCACGTTTAAGCTCAGGGCATGATCCTGCAGACTGCGCAGAATCTCACGTACACCAGCGTCACCAAATTCCGCATGGATGGATTCTAACGACTCCAGCCATTCCTGTTTGTCTTCGGCAAGATAGCCAGCTTCAAGGCTGGTCAGGTGCTGGCTGGACTGAACATCAGTCATTGTCGTTCAGGCATTTTCGAATTTTATCGGCATGCGCTTCTAAGATGTCAAAATCCTGCATTTCCCTGGCATGCATACCTAACGCCAGGCCCTCATGTCGAGGCATTATGTGAAAATGCAGATGGAATACGGTTTGTCCAGCTGCAGCACCGTTGAGTTGGGCCAGCATAACGCCAGGTGCAGAGAACGCGGCTTTCACCGCCGCTGTGACCTTCTGTACGGTCGCAATAGTCTGCGCGAGCACCAGCGGATCAGCATCCAGCAGATCCTCGGCTTCGCATTTGGGGATAACCAGCGTGTGCCCATCCACCTGAGGCATTACGTCCATGAAGGCCAGGGAATATTCATCCTCATAAACTTTAAAGGCTGGCGCTTCACCACGCAGGATCTTGGCAAATATGTTATTTGCATCGTATGTCATAGGTCATCACTCTCTTTACAGCGCTGCATCGAGTAGGCGCGCTACCCGGAGCCCTGATCATAAACAACTTTCGAGAGAGTGGCGAAAATTAGCCGCACGCTGCAAGCGGGCACTAATCTTCAAGCATTAACCAGGCAACCGGCAGCAGTCCTGCAACCGCAATGAGCGGCACAACCAACGCTGTTGCAATAGAGGAGTAACCGCCCAGCAGGTTTGCCGGCAGCAACTGGGTGAACTGCTCAAGGGGAAAGGATTGTAACGACAGTGCAAAAACGACGCCGCCAACAAGCACCGCAAGCAGTAAAATCCAATTACGACCAATATGTGGGGCAAAACCTGGGAGTTCAGCCTCCACCTGTGGCAACGTTTCTACCTGCGCCATGATGTCGCGAACCAGATTTACATCACTGTCAGCGCGCTGCAGCGACTGGAATTTATTTTTCAGAATCGCATCTAACTCTTTGTTATCCATGCTTTTTACTTCCTGTTTCAACTCGCCCGGTCTGCGCCTGTTCTAGTTTTTGCTGCATTTTGTGTTTGGCTCGATGCACGTGGGATTTTACGGTACCCAAAGCCATACCGCGACTCTCTGCCACTTCCTTGAGGGTAAACTCGAAGCCATAACACAGCACCATTATCTCACGCTCCAGAGGTGTACACAGTGCCAGAAGCTCGTTAAGTTCAGCATCTGTATCCACAATATCCTGGGTGTCGATAACCACATCACCCGCTTCAGGCAGATGTTTCTGCTCAGTCTGTTTGCGCCGATAGCTGTGCAGAAAGTGACGATAAGCGAGCTGTTTCAACCAGCCGCCAAACTTCTGCGGTTCTACCAGTGTATTCAGTTTCTGCCACGCCGTTAAAAAGGTGTCCTGAGTAAGGTCATCGGCTAATGCAGGCTGCCGAGTCAATCCCAGCAACATTGAACGCACAAAACCCTGATAGCGGGTCACCAGCACGGTGTAGGCTGTGTGGCGCTCTGACAACGTACCCTGTCGAGCGCACAGCACCAGTTCTGCATCTGCTGCATCATCATCCGGCGTGTTCACACTGGCGGGAAAAGACAAAATCATTTATCGCTTTTCTGTCCAAAGTAGCCCATCAGAAGGTACGCAAAGCTCGTCAAGATGGGAAACGCTGAGAATCCGAGCATTGGTCCGACTGCATCTTCTTTGCCAATCAAAAACGCCAGACAAACAAAAGCCAAGCCAATGGCCAGCAGGATCACCCCCCGTCGAACATCATTGTGCTGGGGCTGCAGGGCCGCGGTCAATTGCTCCAACAGTTCGCTGGAAAGTGCCTGGCCTGATTCCAGCGTGGCCCGGATGGTCAGCTGCAGTTCCTGGCGGTTGCGATAGCGATAAAAAGTGACAATTGCCACAATACCGAAAATCATCGCAAAGAGGGTTATGGGTACTAATGCTTCAGCCATCGGGCTCTCCTAAGGTTTGTTTCTCATATAAGAGCCCCAGCTGTTGAGAAAGGTTGCATTATTTTTTGAATACTAACCATCACGCAACCATTGCAGAACCTCTTCGGTATGTGCCCCAATGTCAGGCATCTCCAGATCGCTGTCAGCTGCAGCGTTGATTGCCCGGCCGGGTACTACCGGCAGCTCGATACTGGCACTATTGACGGCCACACGGGTTGTGCGCAGGTCTGCATGATTGACCAGCTCTGGCACTCCATTCACCGGCGCAAACGCCACATCTGCGGCATCAAGACGGGCAGCCAGGTCGACATAACGGGTGCTGGCAAAGTGCACCTGCAGCGTTGCGTCTACAAAAGCCCGATGCGCAACCCGGGTCTCATTGTCAGCACAACGCTTATCCTGCGCCAGCGTGTGCAGAGAACCATCGATCTGACACAGACGCTGCCACTCTGCTTCATTCTGCACGGAAAGGACAAAGGCTATCTGATCAGCGCTCTCGAACACGCCGTAAGGGCATATACCTGGATGTGCCAGACCCACTCGTGCGGGCGGTCCTCCCCCATATCTCGTGAGCAGATAAGGTACGCTCATGTATTGTGCAACCGCATCAAAAAGCGCGACGCTGATTCGCTCACCAGTGCCGCTATGGTGCCGCAGCAGAACAGCTTCCAACACGGCCTCATAGGCAAACATACCCGTTGCAATGTCGACAATGGATACGCCAACCCGACCCGGTGCTTCCATAGAACCCGTGATAGAGGCCAGACCAGCCTCGGCCTGCATCAGCAGATCGTATGCTTTGCGCTGGGCACCGGGTCCATCCGGGTGAAAACCGCTGATGGACACTGAAATAAGGTGTGGATAGCGGGCGTGTAATTCAGTCAGACCCAGGCCAAGTTTTTCCAGTGCGCCAGGTTTCAGATTCTGTACCAGAACGTCACAGCGGCTGATGAGTTTTTCTAACAGCCTGACGTCCTCAGCTTCGCGCAAATCGAACACCACCGATTTTTTACCGCCGTTCAGCCAGACAAAGTAGCTGCTCTCACCTGCAACCGCTGTATCGTAGAAGCGTGCAAAATCACCCTCCGGGCGCTCAACTTTGAATACTTCAGCCCCTGCTAACAGAAGCCTTTTGCTGCACAAAGGTGCCGCCACCGCCTGTTCAATGGATACAACCCTGACACCCTCAAGTGGCTGCATAGTATCTCCTCTGTTCTTATCCAGGGGCAAAAAAAGAGGGCCTTGTGGCCCTCTTTAATTCACTTAGCTTCAGCTTTAACTTCAGCTTTAGCGGGGCTGACCGATTCAGCCTGCGGCGTTGTAGCCCATGATGGCTTTGGTTTCGAGGAATTCTTCAAAACCGTGCAGGCCCCACTCACGCCCGTTACCAGACTGCTTGTAACCACCAAATGGCGCGTTGTTGTCTACTGGCGCACCATTGAGGTGGACGTTACCCGTGCGAATCTGTCGAGCCACACGCTTGGCACGTTCCGGATCACTGGAGGAGATGTAGCCGCTCAAGCCGTACAGCGTGTCATTGGCAATCCGCACGGCATCTTCTTCATCTTCGTAGCCAATCAGTGACAGCACCGGTCCAAAAATTTCTTCCTGGGCAATGGTCATATCATTGGTGACATGAGAGAAAACAGTGGGTTTAACGTAATAACCAGCGTTCAAGCCATCAGGTCGACCGGTTCCACCTGTTTCAAGCTTGGCGCCTTCGTCGATACCTTTCTGAATCAGGTTCTGGATTTTGTTGAACTGAACTTCAGAGACAACAGGACCAATCGTTGTGCCTTCCGCGGTCGGGTCGCCAACCTTGACCTGTTCTGCCGCTGCTTTTGCAATCGCAGCAGCTTCATCCATGCGTGCATTCGGCACCAGCATGCGTGTTGGCGCATTACAGGACTGACCTGAATTCATGCACATGCCGAATACGTCCCGGGAGATAGATTTGGTGAAATCTGCGTCATCGAGAATGATGTTGGCTGATTTTCCACCCAGTTCCTGAGCGACACGCTTAACGGTTGGTGCTGCGTTTTTCGCCACTTCAACACCTGCACGGGTTGAACCGGTGAAGGACATCATGTCGACATCAGGATGTGACGACAATGGTGCACCTACGCTGGGTCCGTCACCGTTGATCAGGTTAAAGACACCCGGCGGTACGCCTGCCTCGTGCAGTATTTCGGTAAATACGATGGCGTTCAGCGGCGCAACTTCCGAAGGCTTCAGCACCATGGTGCAACCTGCGGCCAGAGCTGGTGCAACCTTGCAGGCAATCTGGTTCAGAGGCCAGTTCCACGGTGTGATCAAACCACAGACACCTGCGGGCTCACGAACAACATGAGAGGTACCAATATCTTCTTCGAACTCAAAGTTTTTCAACACTTCAAGGGTTGTCATGAAGTGGCCAAGTGCAGACGGCGCCTGCGCTGCGTTAGCTAACCCTAAAGGCGCGCCCATTTCCTGACTGATAGCGGTAGCAACATCTCCCATCCGCTCAGCGTATTTGGCGATAATTGCTTCCAGCAGTGCAATGCGCTCTTCTTTGGTGGTCTGCGAGTAGGTTTCAAAAGCGGCTTTGGCGGCTGCAACGGCTGCGTTGACGTCCGCTTCGCCACCCATTGCGATTTTACCAATGGGCTGCTCTGTTGCTGGGTTGATGACATCCAGCGTGTCGCTGGTTGAAGGTTCAACCCACTGCCCATTAATGTAGAATTTTAGTGCGTTCTCCACGTTTTACGTTCCTCTGGTTATGAAATTGTATGGGGCAGGCTGAGCCTGGACCTCGAAAGCTCCAGCCGACATAGGCATTCTGCCCTCAACAGCCGACTAGAATAACGCCTGGCGGGGGAATTAAAAAGCGCAGCTGAATCGACATTCAAGCCAGGAATTTCCGTGTGTTATCTGTGCATACCTACCCTTCTCACCTGAGTTACGGCAAACTGTCGACCCAGATTTTTGAACCCAGTTGAGAGAGAATATGAAAGGTACTGTGCACTACGAGCAGCGCGATAACATCGCGCTTCTGACCATCGATAACCCACCGGTTAATCCTTTGTCCTCAGGCGTACGCCAGGGACTGTCCGATGGCATCGCCAAGGCACTGGCCGACGACAGCGTAGAAGCCATTGTGCTTACCGGCGCGGGGCGCGCATTCATCGCCGGCGCAGATATCTCCGAATTCGGCGGTGCTGCACAGGGTCCCAGCCTGCATGATTGCCTGCAAAGCATGGACAACAGCAGCAAACCGATCATTGCCGCAATCAACGGCACAGCTTTTGGCGGTGGTCTCGAAGTAGCTTTGTGCTGTCACTACCGGGTCATTGCGCCTAGTGCACCTGTTGGCCTGCCTGAAGTTAAACTGGGCCTTCTGCCTGGCGCCGGCGGCACCCAGCGTTTGCCTCGCCTGATCGGTGCAGAAAAAGCCCTGGACTTCATTCTTTCCGGTGATCCCATCCCTGGTCCGGCCGCAAAAGAACTGGGTATTGCGGACAGCGTAGCGGATGGCGACATCGTTGAGGCAGGCATCGCCTTCGCGCAGGACATCATCGCCAAGGGCAGCCCTATCCGCAGAGTGCGGGATGAATCAGAACTGCTGCAAGCCGATCGGGATAACGCCGAGCTGTTTGACAACGCGCGCAAAACATCAGCGCGCAGGATGCGCAAACGTTTTGCGCCTGAAATGATCATTCAGTGTGTTGAGGCGGCGGTTAATCTGGGCGATTTTGACGCGGGTATGAAAGTTGAGGCTGAGTGTTTTGCAAAATGTCTGAAACACCCTCAGCGTGAAGCCCTCATCCACATGTTTTTTGCTGAACGCGAAGTGGCAAAAATCCCTGATGTTCCTAAAGACACGCCTACCCAGGACATCAATCAGGCTGGCGTCATCGGCTGCGGCACCATGGGTGGTGGTATCACCATGTCTTTCCTCAATGTCGGTATCCCGGTCACGGTACTGGAAGTTGATCAGGAAGCCCTGGACCGCGGTATCGGCGTGATCAAGCGCAACTACGATATTCAGGTACAGCGTGGACGTATGAGTGCTGAAGAGGTCGATCAGCGCATGGGTATTCTCACCGGTACAACCGAGTTTTCCGATCTCGGCACAGCTGATGTCATTATCGAAGCCATTTACGAAAACATTGATGTGAAAGTCGATACCTTCAAGAAGATGGAGGCTGTGGCCAAACCCGGCGCCATTCTTGCCAGTAATACATCTGGTCTTGATATTGACAAGATGGCCGACGCAACCACCCGTCCTGAAGCGGTGATTGGCCTGCATTTCTTCAGCCCAGCTAATGTCATGCGTCTGCTCGAAGTTGTACGCGGCGAAGCCACCAGCAAAGAAACCATCGCTACGTCCATGAAACTGGGCAAACGACTTAATAAAGTGGCGGTGTTGTCTGGCAACGCGCCTGGTTTCATTGGTAATCGAATGCTCGGTGGCTACACGCGACAGGCCGGCGAAATCATTCTCCAGGGAGCGACACCCTACCAGGTAGATAATGTCATCCTCGGCTTTGGCATGCCCATGGGTCCTTTCCAGATGAACGACCTGGTTGGTCTTGACCTGGGCTGGCGCGCGCGCAAGCTCGGTGGCGTTAAGCCGGAAGACGTGCCAATTACTGCACGTGTTGCTGACAAATTATGTGAACTGGAACGGTTTGGACAGAAGACCAATCGCGGGTTCTACATTTACCCCGAAGGCAGCCGTGCAGGCACACCCGATCCAGAGGTTGTTGCTATCGTTGAAGAAACTTCAGCTGAGCTTGGCATCACCCGACGGGAAATCTCTGATGAAGAAGTGTTGAAGCGCTGCCTGTATCCGTTGATTAACGAAGGTGCCCGAATCCTCGAAGCCGGTATTGCCATTCGGCCCTGTGATATCGATATTGTGTATATCAACGGTTACGGTTTTCCCGAAGTTACCGGCGGACCGATGTTCTGGGCAGACCAGATCGGACTGGAGAATATTCTGGCTGATATCAAAAAGTTTCAGTCTGAATATGGTGGCGACATCTGGGAACCTGCACCGCTGCTCGAAAAGCTGGTCAGCGAAGGCAAGACATTCGCCAGTCTGCAAGGCTGATGTGCAGCCACTGAGCTTTCTGGAATTGCCGCAGCACCCACGCAACTCGAACTCCGGGCTGGGGCAATATTCACGACCAACTTTTGATGCCAGGTTCAGGCTTGGCTTAGGGTGCATGTTGGCCACCCTGTTTGCAGTTGTGGCGGGATGGGCCCATGCGCATGGTGTCGCTGACGGCGACGCCATTTTTCTGCAGAGCCAACAGGGGTTCACCTTCTGGCCCTACTTCTATCTCGGCGCTAAACACATGGTGACGGGTTACGACCACCTTCTGTTTCTGGCGGGCGTGATCTTTTTTCTTTATAAAATCAGCGACATTACCGTCTACGTTACCTTGTTTGCTCTGGGGCACAGCTTGACGCTGGTGGCGGGTGTCTGGTTCGACATCCCGGCAAATGCGTATCTGATTGACGCTATCATCGGCTTGTCGGTGGTTTATAAAGCATTCGAAAATCTTGGTGGCTTTGACAAGCTGGGTATCTCCATCAACACCAAGGCAGCGGTCTGGGTGTTTGGCCTGTTTCACGGCTTTGGCCTGGCCACCAAGCTACAGGCTCTGACCCTGTCCGAAGACGGTCTGCTGGGGAATCTACTGGCTTTCAATCTGGGAGTAGAGGCTGGGCAGCTGACCGCCCTGGTCGGCATTGTTGCACTTATGAACCTGTGGCGGGCCAGCGCCCGCTTCGAGTCCCAGGCGAGTGTGGCCAACGGCTTACTGATGACCTGTGGCTTTGTTCTGATCGGCTATCAGCTGACCGGGTATGGTCTCTCGATTTAAGGCGGGCGATTCAGCTTAAAAGCCAGCCGCCATCAACATCAACCGTGGTACCGGTTACAAAATCGTTCTGCACCACAAACATAATGCCCTGAGCAACTTCTTCCGGCGTACCCGGCCGGGGAATAAGATTTTTAGCCGTAGCACCCTGCAGCATGCCTTCACGCGCTTCGCTGTCAGGTCCAAACATGGGTGTTGCAATGACGCCGGGGGAAACGATATTTATACGCCGTGGTGCCAGCTCAGCAGCTACTGAACGAACAAACTGCTCAACGGCGCCACCCACAGAGGCAATCGCGGCCTGTCCGGGTTTTGCGCGCCGCGCGGGTGATCCGCTGACCAGTACGATACTGCCCTGCTCGGTGAGATGTTGTGTGCCTAGCCGGACACAATTGGTATAGCCCCACAACTTATCAAATGAACCCTGATAACCGTCGAGATCCATCTGCAGAAACGGACCATTAGCCCTTTCGCCGCCGGTGGCCGCACTGATCAGTACATCAAAGGGGGCTTCTTCAGCAAACAGCTGGGACAGAGCCTCTCGATCACGTACATCACAGGCGCGCATTTCAACTCCGGGAATATCACCGGCTTTGCTGGGGTCGCGGCTGATCGCCAGTACCCGGGCACCCGCCTGCTGCATCAGTAATGTTGTCGCCAGCCCGATGCCGGATGTACCGCCGAAAATCAGCACCTTTTTGTCTTGCAGTTCCATCTCAACCTCTCCTTAAAATGCTATTTGAGCAGACCTGGGCATAAGTGTCATCCAGAGCACACCCGGTTACAATGTGCGGCAGAAATTCTGAGCAATTGGGACCAAGGGTGTATCCGGAAAATAGACTTGAAGACGCATTGGGGCGGCTCGGACAGCGCCGCTCTGTTAAAGCCATGGACATTTGTGAACCCGGCCCCGGACCCGACGATCTGCAGATGATCCTTACCATCGGCGCACGGGTCCCGGATCACGGCAAGCTGGGCCCCTGGCGCTTCATCTGTTTCCAGGATGACGCGAGAATTGATTTTGGCAACATCCTGGCAGAGCGTTACAAAGACCTGAACCCTGAGGCGAAACCTAAGAACATTGTTGCCGAACGCAACCGTCTCACCCGCGCGCCTGTTGTCGTCTGCGTTGTTGCTGATGTCAAACCTCATGCGAAAATACCCGAGTGGGAACAACAGCTTTCAGTGGGTGCGGTATGCCAGAATATTCTGGTTGCAGCGTCTCTGGCTGGCTACGCAGCCCAATGGCTGACCGAGTGGTACGCATTTGATCCGGTAATCAATGGCGCACTTCAACTGTTGTCATCGGAACGTGTTGCAGGGTTCATTTATCTGGGCTCTGCCGCAGAAAAGCCAGCCGAACGAGTACGACCTGAACTGCAGGATCGCCTGACCCACTGGTCGGCGCCGAAAGATACAAACACATAGCGCACAACCCCAAGAGAGCAAAAATTATGCAGGATATTGTCATTGTTGATGCCGCCCGATCGCCGGTCGGCAAGAGAAACGGACGCCTTGGCGGAGCCCATCCAACCGACGTGCTGGGTCAGGTCATGATGGGCCTGCTGCAACGAAATGGTGTCGACTCGGCACAGGTTGATCAGGTCATCGGAGGCTGTATCAACAAACTTGCAGCACAGGGTATGAACGTGACCCGAACGGCCTGGCTCGCACATGGCGGCGCTGTAACAACGCCGTGTATCACCATTGATTCGCAATGTGGTTCATCACAGCAATCCACCACGTTAGCGCACAGTGTGCTCGCTGCCGGTCATGCAGACGTTGTTCTTGCCTGTGGTGTGGAAAACATGACCCGGCTGCCAATCGGCAGTGACGCGGTTGGCCGTGATCCAAAAAATGGTAAGCCGGTGTCAAAGAGCTATTTTGAGCACCATGAATTCACCAGTCAGTTTGAGGGCTCTGAACGGCTTGCGGAGAAGTATGGTATCAACCGACAGGACGCTGACGCTTTTGGTCTGTTGTCCCAGCAACGTGCAAGAGCCGCAATTGATCAAGGGTACTTCAACAGTCAGATCATTCCCGTCAGCGCCCCTGTGATGGATGCCAACTTCGAAAAAACAGGGGAAATCATAACCGTTACCGAAGATGAAGTCCCACGCGACACCAGTCTTGAGGCGCTTGCAGAACTTAAACCGGTTGCCCGGGACAATGGTATTCATACCGCCGGAACATCATCACAGATCGCAGATGGTGCCGCTGCGGTGCTGATGATGACAGCCAGCAAAGCTGCTGAACTCGGTTTACAGCCAATGGCGGTTGTACGCGCTTCCGCCTTGGTAGGGTGTGATCCGGTGCTGATGCTCGAAGGCCCCATACCAGCAACTGAAAAAGTGCTCAGCACAGCAGGCTTGACCATCAATGACATTGATGTGTTTGAAGTGAACGAGGCCTTTGCCTCCGTGGCCCTGTCCTGGGCAAAAACCGTCGGTGCAGACATGGCAAAAGTAAATCCCAACGGCGGTGCCATCGCTCTGGGTCACCCACTAGGCGCTACAGGCTGTTTCCTGATTGCAAAAGCGGTCCATGAGCTACAACGTACTGACGGCCGCTACGGCCTGATTTCCATGTGTTGTGGCGGCGGACTGGGCACAGGTACATTGGTTGAGCGTGCCGGCGCTGCGTAGGTCCTCAACAGCAACACCCGTGAGGCAGTTGCGTGGATAAAACTCAACTGCCCTTCCTGCTTCGGCGTTTTGCTCAATGTCAGCTAGACTCAGAGCGATAACTTTTTTCTCGACATTGAGCACATAACAGCATGTCTTTGCATCTGCCTGAACATACTCCGAACCCTGACTATCTGTCTGTCCTCGCGGCTCTCAACAAGATGCCCGACAAAGCAGCAAAACACCTGAAAAGTGCGTTTGCGCTGTTAACAGAAAGAACCGCAACCACGCTGGAAGCCTCACGCGCCAACGTCTGGTTATTTACCGACAGCAGCCGCACGACGTTGCGTTGTATCGACATGTACAACTTCGCTACGAATCTGCATAGCTCTGAAGGTGAACTGCATATTGATCAAGCACCCGGATACATCAATGCGCTGAAACACGAGCGTGTGATTCGTGCAGATGATGCTGCAACAGATCCTCGAACGGCCGAGTTTCACGAAGAATATCTATCGACCCACAACATTAAATCAATGCTGGATGCACCTATCCGTCAGGATGGCGAAGTTGTGGGGGTAATCTGTGTAGAACAGATTGGCAGCAATAGACAGTGGGACGATGCTGAGGCTAATTTTGTTGCAACGATGTCTGATTTCGCCACCATGGCCCTGCTCAGCCATGCAAAAGATCTCGCTGAAACCGCATTGATCCAATCGCAGAAAATGGAGTCTCTCGGACGGCTGGCCGGTGGTATAGCGCACGACTTCAATAATATATTGATGGTGCTCTCAGGCGCGGTAGACACGCTGCAGATCAGCGGAGGCGATGCAGAACTGCGCCAGCGAATGCTTGCGCTGATGGCAGATGCCTGTGAACGGGCGCAGAAGCTTACACGCAATCTGCTGGCATTCGGAGGCAAACAGAACCTTGATACAGAACAGATCAGTACACACAAACTACTGCACGCAATTGAAGGATTGACAAAAAGCATTATCCGTGAGGATATTCAGGTTCACTTCGTTGTCGGTCATACACCATTCTGGTTTGAAGGCGACCAGACCAAACTGGAACAGGTTGTCCTTAATCTGATGATCAATGCAATGGATGCCATGCCAGATGGCGGGGAACTGACAATCGAAGCTCTACCACCTGACCACAATGGACTTGTTGGACTGGCTGTTGTTGATACGGGCAAAGGTATAGCCCAAGACTGCGTCGATAGAATTTTTGAACCCTTTTTCAGTACAAAAGGTGAACTGGGCACAGGCCTCGGCTTATCAATTTCCAGTGGTATCGTGCAACAACACAACGGCACGCTCGAGTGCGTCAGCACATCGCAGGACGGCACCCGTTTTGAAATCAGAGTGCCGCGCATTTCTCAGCGTCAGGTGACAGACAAAAATAGAAGAACAGAATCAGGCAGTGAAGACAATCGAGCGCGTTTGCGTATCCTTCTGGTGGAGGATGAAGAAAGTGTTCGTGATATTGTCAGCCAGATGTTATCTGCCATCGGTTACGATGTGCAGGTGGCGCGTAGCGCGGGACATGGTTTATCTTTGCTGGGGCAAGGCGACATTGATCTGCTGGTATCTGATGTCATTATGCCTGACATGCGTGGCCCCGATCTGTACCAGAGCGCCCTGATCAAACAACCCGACCTCAAAGCGCTTTTTGTCTCCGGCTACAGTGAGGATCTGACCACTGAATTGACCGCAAACAGCGACAACGTAGGCTATTTGAGTAAACCATTTACCTTGGCTCAACTGCGCTCCGCGCTGGGAAAACTTTCGCAGAATCAGAACAACGCATCGTCTTTATAGTCGCTAGTCTACGCTGAAGTCGCGTTTGAACTCACCACTGGGGCTGTAAGTTGTGGATTCGGTAAAGAACCCGGTGGTTTTCAATTTAACTGTCACTTCCTCAGCGCCGCGATTTTCCCAGAACCAGCCATGCACACCAGGGTACGGGGCGACATAAGTACCTCGCTGACTGTCATCCCGGCCTATTGAAAAGCTCACTGAATCTTCAGGCAGCGTGCCCTCTTCTTCGCTGTGAAAATCAAACACAAGTTCACCCTCCGCCTGCCACTCGAACATCAAAGCCTGTCCTTCACCTAAGGTGTATTTGTATTCAATCGACTCAAACGGGGCTAATGGGAATTCCACATAATCTGAAACAAAACTCTGTTCTTCCGCGGACAGCGCGCTGACCTGATATCCGGCCATGCCGGTAAGACCCATCTTGGCGCCAAGGCCGGTCGCATCAATGTTGTATTCGGCAGGCAGAACAAACAAAACAAGAACAACAACTGCAAGCACGATACTCAGCAGCACTGTTGTGATCAGCTGCCTGGGTTGAACATCCGCAGAGGACATCTATCCGCCTTCCTGAGTCTGCACAATGTAACGGTTATGGCAGGCCAGACAGACGCTGTATAACTGCGCACCCGCCTGAAACAAAGCGTCAGCATCTTTTGCCTGGGCAGCCTCCCGGGCTTTGATACCAGCAGTGATCAGACCCCGGGAGTACTCCATCCAATCGCTGTCAACGGCATAGCCCGGTATCATCAAGAGATTGCCAGATTCTGCAACAACAGTTGCTGCATTGCGCACGTTATCCCAACCCTCCTGAGTAGTTGGCTGCAAATCAACCTCGCCGTCTTCAGTGACAATATAGCCAGCCGAATCCCAGAGCACATCCGCCTGCGGTTCCAGGTACCAGTTCATAAACTCCAGTACTGTGCCGGTAGGTGCAAATGCGGCGGCCTCGGTTTCCTCTGACTGACTGCAACTCGCGAGACCACAAAGCGGGATCAGAAGCGCGCAGCAGATTCGAAAAGATAAGCGGGATTGTAGTGGCATCGATTTCATTTGATTACTCTGCAACAGTGGTCTTGAAAAGCTTTGATAATAACACGCTCAGCACCTCGGACCTGCGCCATGCACAAATGTGGGCAGGATTGATTCAGGCGGTGAATCCCAACCAGGTTTTAAAAATTGCAGCCACTCTTGGTGTAAATCGTGAACGATTGTAAGCGTCTGCCAGTCTTTTCAGATACTCAGATCGTGTTGGATACGAAAACAGTGCCTTGCCTGCTGCACTGAGGCCCAGACCGTTGCTCATCAGCAGACAGATCGGCGCGATCTGTTCGCCGGCATCATGGCCGACCAGGGTTGCACCGAGAATCCTGTCTGAACCTTTTTCGGTATAAACCTGCGCAAAGCCGGAACCTTCAATTTCAGCACGACCGCGATCAAGCTCGGCGAAATCAAATTCGTAGCTGTCATATTCTATTTTTGCTGCTTTGAGTTGCTCAGAATTCTGCCCAACCGACGCAACTTCAGGTTTTGTATACGTACAGTGTGGTACAACAAGCTTGTCTACCGAGGCTGTCGGTGCAAACAGCGTATTCTGTACAATGGCCCTGGCCTGGGCGTCAGCATGATGGGTGAACTGCAGGGCGGACGTGCAATCCCCAGCGGCATAAACTTTTTTGTTTGAAGTGCGAAGTTTGCTGTCTGTAACAATCAGCCCACGGTCGCTCATCTCAATGCCCGCTGATTGCAGATTCAGAGTTTCGGTATTTGGTGTACGTCCCAGAGCGACCAGAACATGGGATGTCAGCACCTGCTCCCCTGCCACGCTGACGCAGTGGCCAGCCTCTCCATCAGTGCGCGCCTCAATTGCTTCAACCCCAGCACCGAGGTGCAGGATGACACCTGCACTGCTTAGCGCTTGGCTGACGGCTTCACTGGCTGCTGCCACCTCCAGCGGTAATACCCGGGGAGCCATTTCAAAGAGATGCACCTCGACACCTAAGCGGGCAAAAACCAGTGCCAGTTCACAGCCAATGGCGCCAGCGCCGAGAATCGCCATAGATTCCGGCTTCTGCGTTAAATCAAAAACTGTTTCGTTGGTCAGTGGATTACTTTCACGGAGTCCAGGAATAGGTGGAATTGCAGCTCGCGCACCCGTACATATCGCAATGCGACGCGCAGGTAATGGATTACCGTTTACACAGATTTCACCAGCACTGTTAAAACTTGCATCCCCAAGGTATACATCAACCCCAGCCTCACTATAGCGCGCCACAGAATCGTGCGGTGCGATACCGGCGCGTACTTCACGCAACCAGGCAAACGCCTCGCTGAAATCAGGATTCTTATGGTACCCGGTATATTCAAGCAGCGCTTTGCTGGGCACACACCCCACATTCAAACAGTCTCCACCCATACGGTGTCGTTCCACCAGAGCAACTTTTGCACCCAGTCCGGCTGCGCCAATTGCGGATATCAGCCCAGCTGGACCGGCACCAACAACCACCAGGTGGTAACGCCCCTGAGGTGTGGGATTGGCGTAATCCTGAGGGCTCAGCAACGCCTGAGTTGTTTCATCAAACACCTGACCGGAATAGCTCATTTTGTTTCTCCAGCTGCGGTATCTAACTTGTTACTCAACGCATTTGTAGCGATACGCGAAATGACGATGGTCAGGATCAGGGTAGCGATGAGGCCAACATACAGAGGCCAGTTACCTACCGGTGACTCACCCAGATCGCCAGCCAGAAGCGCCGTCAGATCAGAGGCAATGGACCCAAGATAAACATACAGGACCGTGCCCGGCATCATGCCGATCCAGGAAACCGCAACAAACGTCCAGAACTTCACCGCGGTCAAGCCCAGTGCATAGTTCAGTAAATTGAAGGGAAATACCGGTGATAGCCGCGTTAAAAAAACGATCAACGCACCGCGTTCGGAAATGGCGGTATCCAGAGCGGCAAATCGCGGCAAGCTGCTCAGCCTGGCAGACACCCACTCGCGTGCGAAGAAACGCCCGATCAGGAAAGCTAAACTGGCACCCACTACACTGGAAAACGAGACAATCACAAAGCCATAGCCCAGTCCAAAAAGGAAGCCGGCACCCAGTGTCAACAAACTACCGGGCAGCAGCAATACAGTTGAGGCTATATAAAGAACAATAAAAACTGCCCAGGATATGGTGCGGTTCTCATCTATCCACGCGAAAGCCGCCTCAGCCCACTCTGCAACCGGCAGTATGAGTGCACTGACAAACAAAACGACGATGACAATTCCAAACAATAGAGGCTTCTGCATTACAGTTGTTCTGCCAGTTCCCGTAAGGCGAATTTCTGCACCTTGCCGGTTGAAGTTTTAGGTAAATCGGTAAACACCACATTTTTAGGCACCTTGAACCGCGCAAGATGCGAACGACAGTATTCGATCACGTCCTGCTCGGTCAGTTCCTCCCCGGCACGCAGGGTTACAAAGGCGCAGGGTGTCTCTCCCCACTTTTCACTGTTCTTCGCCACGACCGCCGCTTCCATTATGCTGGGGTGCTTGAACAGCAGATCTTCGATTTCGATACTGGAAATATTTTCACCACCCGAAATAATGATGTCTTTGGAGCGATCTTTTATCTGGATGTAGCCATCCTCATGCCATACCGCAAGGTCGCCGGAATGAAACCAGCCCCCGCTGAACGCCTCAACCGTGGCGGCTGGATTCTTCAGATAGCCTTTCATGACATTGTTGCCCCGCATCATGATTTCACCTATGGCCAGACCGTCTCTGGGCACCGGCTCCAGGGTCTCGGGATCAGCAACCATAAGACCTTCAAGCATTTGTCCTCCCACACCCTGGCGGGCTTTCAGAGTTGCCTGTTCAGCTGATTCCAGCTCACCCCAGAGATCGTCGCGCCAGGCACACAGAGTGACCGGGCCGTAGGTTTCGGTTAAGCCATAAACGTGGGTGACATCAACACCCATATTCTGCATTCCCTCAATGATTGCCGCCGGTGGCGCAGCGCCAGCGGTCATCACTTTGACCTCGTGTTGAATCATCTGTTGCAGCTGTTTATCTGCATTCAGCAATGTATTCAGTACTACCGGGGCACCACAGAAGTGTGTCACTTTGTGCGCAGCGATGCTCTGATAAACCAGCTCTTCACGCACCTGTCGAATGCAAACACTGGTACCCGCGTTAACTGCAAGCGTCCACGGAAAACACCAGCCGTTACAATGAAACATGGGTAGTGTCCAGAGATATACAGGATGCTCACCCATATGCCAGGTCAGCGCGTTAGATACTGCATTGAGGTAGGCGCCACGATGATGGTAGACAACCCCTTTGGGGTTACCAGTGGTACCTGATGTGTAGTTCAGCGCGATAGCCTGCCATTCGTCCTGGGGCAGGTACTCGCCAGCATCCACCGGCACTTCTGCATACTCTTGAAGCAGCTGTGCACCTTCTGCAACAAGAGCGTCATAGTCCATCTCACCTAACAGCTTTCCTTCGCTACAGGTGTTGTCATCAATATGAATGACTTGCGGGGTGACGTCTGCAACAGTCAGCGCCTGCTCGGCCACTAGACCAAATTCTTTGTCTACCAGGAAAACTTTTGCTTCGCCGTGCGAGAGGATAAAGCCAACCGTATTCGCATCCAGGCGCATGTTAATCGCATTGAGGACTGCACCGGCCATGGGCACAGCAAAGTGCGCCTCGAACATTTCGGGTAAATTTGCACTTAATATTGCAACGGTATCGCCCTGGACAATTCCACGGGCCTGCAGCGCGTGAGCCACACAAACGCTGCGTTGCCAGACTTCGAGCCAGGTTAAGCGTCGCTCGCCGTAGATGACCGCGGTTTTCTCCGGATAGATCGCCGCGGCCCGACGAAGAAACGATATCGGTGAAAGTGCCGTAAAGTTAGCCTGTGTTCTGTCCAGGTCGGTATCAAATATTCCCACAACAGTTCTCTTGTTAAACGTTAGTCTGAAAGCCTTGAGATAAGCTGCTGGCGTAAGACAGCAAGACGATCTTCAGGCAAAGCAATGGCACGACGCAATTTCAGGTCCATTCGTACTGCCGCCGCTTGCGCTGAAACGGCTATGTGACCGTCCCCGGCGTGATACATCAAATGGGCAAACTGCTGAACCTTGGCGCTGACGTCGCGCACGCCGGAAACAATTTCAAAAGTGTCACCGCAAAACAGAGGTCGATGATAATGCATCCTGTATTCAAGCACTGCACCGCCCTCCTCAACGGGCTCATCATCATCGCTGGTTGCAGAAGCAGACTCAAACCGCCCCCATAGATGAGGCATAGCATCGGATACTCGTCCCATATAATGATGCACCCGCATTTGCGACGCCGCAGTACATTCTTCGCTGGTTGGCATACCTTTGCCAACGGTGAAGAAGCCTTTTTCCAGCGCTGCCTGTAGCGACAAAGCTGCGTGGGGCAAATCTGTCGGCGCTATGCCTCTCGGTTGGGCATGTTCAGGCACATCGTCAATATCTGCAGGGGCTGTCAGATCCATTTGCAGACTGTGCAGACAGGTGCTCAACGGTGTCTGAGTGAAAGAGTGGCGCAGCTCTGTTAAAACCTCAACACGATCGTCTGATACACCAACAACACCAACGTAACCCGAGATGGGTGTAGACAGCCTGGCTTCAGCAAGAAAGCGGATGTGCTGCGACTTCAGCGCACTGATGTAATTGTCAGGGTTTGTGACTGCAGGCAGCCCGATTCGTACTGCAGCGGCGCAGACACTCTGCCAGTGCTTCTCAACAAAGAAACGTACGTTGAGGTGATCATTTTCATCGCACTCCCAACGATTAACACTGCCGCGAAAATATAATTCCATCAGTTTGAGAAGAGTCCTGAAAAAAAGATGATCGCAACCGCAGGTACAACAAGCCAACGCATCAACTGGTGCCACAGGCTAAAGATCCTGGCATTGCTCAGCCTCAGCTCTTCTCTGGCTGCCTCAGCGTTGACAAACCAACCCGCAAAAATCGCGATCAGCAAGCCACCTAAAGGCAACATGATCTGATTAGGCAGATAGTCAATCAGCTCACTCAGAGAGAGACCAAAAAGATTCACATCAGACCAGACGTTGTAACTCAACACGCTGACCATGCCCCCTGCGACAGCGGCCAGGGTCAATACGATGGCTGCTTTGTGCCGCGACCATAAGAAGCGTTCTGACAGCCAGGCACACAAAGGCTCAAACAGACCAACAACCGAAGTCATTGCAGCCACAGCCAGAAGTAGAAAAAATGATGTACCCACCCACTGCCCGGCTGGCATCTGTGCAAAAGCCACCGGCAGCGTCTGGAAAATGAGACCAGTACCGCCCGCGGGATCCAGACCATTGTGAAAAACCATGGGGAAGATGACAAACCCTGCCAGCAGTGCTACCAGGGTATCAGCAATAACGATCAGAATTGCACTTTGCCCGATAGAAATGTGTTCAGGTAGATAAGCGCCGAACATCATCATACCTGCCATCGCCACACCAATACTGAAAAAGGCCTGGCCTACGGCTGCAAGCAGCATGGCGGAATTGATTTTGGAAAAATCAGGTACCAACAGATAGCTGACCGTTTCCGGTATACCGCCGACGACCAGATTAAACAACATCAGCGCAACAAGCAGAAAGAACAGCAGCGGCATCAAAATCTTCACGGCACGCTCGATACCGTCCTGCACACCTTTGTAGATAATGAAACCCGCCACCATCAGCGTGAAGATCGACCAGAACACAAGCACCTGAGGTCGCGCCAGCAATGCCGAAAAGTATGCTGTTGATGCACCGGCATCAAAACCAAGCAGAGCGCCAGTGGCGGATCCATACAGGTAATACAATACCCACCCGGCGACCACGCCATAGGCAATCAGAATCGAAAAAGCAGTCAGCAGGTTCAGATAGCCAACCAGTGACCACCAGGTTGAACGACCATCAGCTGCTGCGACAGCTGCCACAGACCCCGGCGGCGTTAAGCCACCGCGTCGCCCCAGCATCAGCTCGGCCATTAAGATCGGCACACCTATGCCAAAGGCACACAACAGATAAACCAGAACAAAGGCGGAACCGCCGTTCTCTCCAGTTATATAGGGAAATCGCCAGATGTTTCCCAGACCAACGGCAAACCCGACGGATGCCATCAGAAAACCAAAGCGCGAACTCCATGCCTGGGCGGCACCCGCCAATGTCAGCGGCCGCTGAATTCAGGTGCGCGTTTCTCGACAAAGGCCACTGCGGCACCTTTATGATCGTCTGTCATGAAACAACGCACCATGTGCAGGGCTTCCCGATCAAAGGTGTCGCTCAGAGAACCGCCATATGCCGCGTTGAGATTTTTCTTCATATAACCCACAGCAACCGTAGGTAAGCTCGCCAGCGAAGTGGCAAATTCAGCTACCGCGTTATCGTAGTCGTCAGCGGTGGTTATTCGATTCACCAGTCCCATGTCTAACGCTTCCTGTCCGGACACGACCGCGGCGGTGAAATACAGCTCGCGGGCTTTGGCCTGTCCGACGAGATAGGGCAGAAAAAAAGAACCACCATAATCACCAGACAACCCCACTTTGGAAAACGCAGTGGTCAGCTTGGCCGTCTCTACAGCAATGCGAAGATCACAGGCCAGCGCCAAGGCAAATCCGGCACCCGCTGCGGGACCGGGAATAGCTGCAAGCGTGGGTTTGGGCATCTCATGTAATATGCGTGACAGTTCCATGCCTGTGCGCAGGTTCTGAGCACGCCCTTCAAGATCAAACCCGCGGGGTTTGTCGTCATTTTTGTCGCTCTCAGCGCCGGCTTCAGATGCAAACCCTTTGACATCTCCACCCGCGCAAAATGCGCCACCTGCACCGGTCAGAACAACACAGCGTACGTTTCTATCCGCCGCCAGGCGTGGCAGTGCTTCGGTCATTGCGGCCATCATTTCGCCGCTCATTGCGTTTCGCGCAGACGGTCTGTTCATGGTCAGGGTGGCAACCCCGTTATCGAATGTTTCAATTAAATGGTCGGTCATGGTCCCTACTCCACAGATGAATGTTCAGGCGTTACCCTATCTCTAGATACGTAGTAGAACAACCAGCCTGAGACAATCAAAACTGCACCCACAAGTGCTTCGACAGGTCGCTCCCAGACAACAAATACCAGCGTCCAGAATGTGATGCCTACGTAGATCAGCATCGGCCATGGATACCAGGGCACACGAAACAGATCCGGTGCAGATCGCTTCCTGTACCTGAGTACCGCTACCCCGATGACGGTTAAAAGTGTATTCAGAGCAAGTGTAAAACTGGCAAAAATTAGAATTTTGTCAAAGGTTGAGGTCAGCACCAACAGAAGAGTTATGGTGGTTTGAAAACAGATTGCGACCGCCGGCACACCAAACCTGTTCTCATAGGCGAGAAAACGCAGGGCACGAAAATCCTGCCCGATGACCTGCAGTGCACGTGGGCCAGCAATGACCATAGCGCTGACGGTGGAAACGAGCAGCGTGGCCAACATCAACCCAACCAGCGTGGACCCGGCGTCTCCAAACGCAAACCCTGCCACAATGTAGCCAATTTCAATCTGCCCACTCATGGCAGACATGGGCGCTACGGAGAGAAACATGACATGCAACAGAAGATAAAGAGCCATTACCAGCGCGGTCCCTACCAGCAGAATTCGCGGTAGATGCCGACCACCACCATTTACCTCACCTACCAGATAAGTGGCTGCATTCCAGCCTGTGTAAGCATAATTCACATAGATGAGCGCGATGGCAAATCCTCCGCTGGTGATCAGGGGTAAGTCTTCTTTTGTGGGAGTCCAGCGAACATTCTGCAGCTGATCAACCTGCCACCAGGCGGCAATAATAAACAGCAGGATCAAGAGCACCTTCAGGGCTGTAAACAAAAGCTGGAAGCGAGCGCTACCGCGACGGCTACCCAGGTGTACCATGCCGACAAGAATCACCAGCACGGCAGCAACACCGACAATCGGCAATTCGGGCCGCACCGCATTCAGATAAGTGGCGCCGGTAATAGCCGCTAATGCTGTTGGCGCAGCAAATCCGATGGTGGAAGATATCCAACCGGAAATAAAACCCGCAGCGGGATGGTAAATCTGACTGAGAAAGTTGTATTCCCCACCGGAACGAGGCAAAGCGGCACCCAATTCGGCGTAACACAGGGCACCACACAGAGCGAGAATGCCGCCAATCACCCACAGCAACAAGATTACGGGGGCAGACTGAATATCCAGCAACTGAAAACCGAGGCTGGTAAATACACCCGTACCAATCATGTTCGCGATAACAATGCTGGTCGCTGTATTTACGCCAAATTTTTCTGATTTGTCTGTCAAACCACCCTCCGTGCGCTATCCTGCGCATCATGACAGATCCCTATACAATACGCGCCATCGAAGCACAGGATCTGGAAGCGATGCTTGCCTTGCTACCGCAACTTGCAGACTTCCAGGTGCCCGATCGGCGCAATCCGAATGATCTGTGGCAAAGCGATGCACAGCTGTTGAGTGAGGTGGTTGACGGATCCGCTACCCTGACATTTGCAGACGTCATTGTAGATGCAACCAACACGCCACATGGCCTGGTGCTGATTACGCTACGCGAAGAACTGATGAGTCATGCGCCTAGTGCCCATCTCGAGGCCATTGTTGTCAGTCCGGAAAAACGTGGCAAAGGCCTGGGAGGCATACTGCTGCAACACGCGGAGCAGGCGGCTGTCCGACGCGGGGCGCGCAGCCTGAGTTTACATGTATTCAGCAACAATCTGCGCGCGCGAGGGCTTTACGATCAAGCGGGTTACGACAGCGAATTGATACGCGCAATCAAGTGGTTCGACCAGGGAGCCGCTGATTAAGTATCGAATGCTCAGAGGCTTCCTAGACAATATGTCGGGTAAAGGGATTCTGACGCCAGTCTTTCCCCTGCGCTTCACACGCACCCGCCGCAAAATGAACGGAAATAGCCCGACGAAAATCTGAACTGCGATTACGGCCTGACCCGTGAATCAGCAATGGATGAAACAGCAGCGTATCTCCCGGGGCCATTTCCACGTGTACCCGTGTCTCGACGTCCACGTCATTGAGGCCAAAAAAACCATGGTTCACATAATCCCAATCCGGAGCTTCATGCGCCAACAATCCCTGTTTGTGGGATCCAGGGATAACAGCCAGGCATCCCGCCTGCCGTGGCGCTGGTAACAATGCAGTCCACACTCCAATAATCTGATCCGCGGGTCTGAGCTTGAAATAACGTAGGTCCTGGTGCAATGGATGGCGACCATCCACCCCCGGCGGCTTGTTAAAAACGTTAGAACTCAGACTGTACAGGTCTTTACCAAGCAGGCTCTGCACAACCCCGACCAGCTGCGGTTGCCGCGCAAATTCAAACAGCACAGGATCTTCTTCGAGACATAACAGCTTGTTGACGCCATGGGTTGGAGATTCCGGGGTAACGGCGCCTTTTACCACCATCACATCCTGCATAATTTTCATACCCTCTGCCAGGGGCACTGTGCCGTTGACCAGATCGACAAACCGTTGGTTAAAACGTGCCAGCAGGCCTGGCTCGATCAACCCGGGTAACAGCAGGAAGCCCTGGGACCAGTAAGATTCACACTGATCTTGCGAAAGATGCTTCAAGAGCGGTATTGCCAATTCCTCATACCCTTTTAAATGGGACAACTGCTGCTGCTACACTGCCATCTTTACAAAACAAATAAAACAGGTGCGCTATGACAGACTATCCCCTCCCCAATACCAGCCAGGACCTCTCCGGCCAGGTTGCCCTGGTCACCGGCACAACATCTGGTCTTGGACGCCGTTTTGCCCAGGTGCTGGCCAGCTGCGGCGCTAAAGTGGCCATCACCGGCCGTCGGGTTGAGCGTCTGGAGGCCCTTGCCGAGGAACTCAGAGCAACCGGGGCAGAGGTTGAGCCTATTGCCGTCGATATGCGCGACAACGACGCCATCATAACGTGTGTTGAGCAGGCAGAAGCGGCTCTGGGCACAGTGACCATCTTAGTCAACAACGCTGGCATTCCCGATGCTCAGCGAGCGCACAAGATGGACAACCAGCTGATTGACGATGTGTTCGATACCAATCTGCGCGGCCCCTATGTGCTGTCCTGCGAAGTAGCCAGGCGCCTGATTGCCGCCGAACTCCCAGGTCGGATGGTCAATATTTCTTCGGTAGGTGCATTCAATTATGCAGGTCAGGGTGCGGCGCTCTATTCCATCACCAAGGCTGGAATTATCAGAATGACCGAAGCTCTGGCTGTTGAGTGGGCCCGCTACAACATCAATGTCAACGCCATTGCGCCCGGTGCTTTTGCGTCTGAGATGATGGATGGCATGCTGGAAAGGATGGGGGACATCAGCAAGATGTTTCCGCGTAAAAGAATCTGCGACCCCGCTCAGATGGACAGCACCCTGCTCTATCTCGTTTCACCCGCATCAGAAGCGGTGACCGGCACATTCATCAAGATTGATGATGGCCAGGGTTCACGCTGAGTCAAATACTGACTTCGGAAAATACTGAATGACATTCTCCTCCGCTCATCTACACTTCGCACAGAGAGAGAGGAGAATTCATGTTCAGACCAATGACAACTATCCGTTGCGGGATGCTCGCGGGTTTGTGTTTTATTGCAGCAGCTTGCACCAGCCAGCAAGCCCCCAGATTGGCATCGACCTACAAGGCACCAAGTGCCTGTCCTGAGGGTAAAGTGCGTTATTGTGATTCACGCAGCCAGCGGAAATGCGGGTGCGTTACTCAATCTGAGGTTCGAGACTTCATGGCCGCCTTCTAAGCATCTCCAGGCACACCGGGTAGTTAATTTTCTGGACTATCGAAGTCGACTATCCCAACGCCAGAGCTGATGCACTTTGTACCTGCAATGACTTGTAGAACATCGAAGCGGAAACGATCACAAGGTAGCCGCCAAAAAGTCTTTTCAGATGTACTTCGTTAAGACTGTGCGCCCATTTTGCGCCTACGGGTGCCGTCATAACCGACGCAATGCAGATGGCAAGCAGTGCCGGCAGATTAATGTATCCCAATGACCCGAACGGTAGATCATTGACATGCCAACCCAAAATTAAAAAGCCTAATGTACCTGGTACCCCGATAATAAAACCCACGCCTGCGGCAGTGGCAACAGCCTGATGAACAGGTCGATTGCACATAACCATCGTCATCACTGTAATTGTTCCCCCACCGATGCCGAGCAACGCAGAAAACCCGCCTAAAAACGAAGCCAGCCCGGCACGGAAGATCCCGGTTGGCATCGACAGCGATTTTGTTACTCCAGCAAAAAGATTGGGAAACAAAAAGTAAACGGAATATGCAAGAACACCCGCAGCGAAAATAATAAAGAGATTCTCGCCATCGGTTACCGATGCAACAAGCAAACCCACGCCGACACCCAGAACCAGCCACCCTGACCAGGATCGCAGGACTGCAAAATCCACCGCACCATGAGCTCGATGGGATTGCACGGACCTGGCAGAAGCGACCACTATTGACGCCAGAGAAGTACCTATAGCAACGTACATCAGCTGCCCTTCCGCTTGATCGAATATTGAGAACACCCCAACGAGTGCCGGTACGACAACAAACCCCCCACCATTACCAAATAGTCCTGCGGTTATTCCGGCTATCGCCCCCGCCGCACCCAGCGCAACAAACAGCCAAACTAACTCGATCGTCAATCCATCACCCACGCGTAGATCTCTCTTTAAGACATTGAAGCTTCCAAGCGCATAGAGGATCCAAGAAACGTGCCAAACCCAGAACAGACCATTGAACGACCACCGATCAGCATGGGCGGCTTTTTTTGGTATCTAACAGATAGTGTTAGCAACAAATCTCGCACCAAACAAGATACTCGACACAAATAGTGCTCGCACAAGGTGCGAACCGCAGTATCTAATCCCTCGATAATACTTCGCCATGGATATTCTCAGCGCCCCATAAAAACGCATAAATAATTTCCACAAGGCACTCATTTCAACGGACAGCTCAGAATTGGCACCGCAAGCGTGCAAACGCACCAAAGTCCCCCACAGGAGTGCACCAAAAAAGAAACTTGAACCTTGTCCAACGACAAATAATGAAATCGGCACGCTCCTTGCAAAAACCTGGGCGCGCACCCGCAGCAGGCGGTGTGTGATTTTGGTACCAGGAAGTCACCAGATAAAAACAAATGCCCTTATATGAAGAACAAACAAGCTAACAGGAGTCCCGTCATGAATTTGGGGAAAGCTTTAATCGCAAGAATCATTCTCTTTCTGGGATTAGGATTGATTATCCATCCCGCAGTGGCCCAGGACGCTGCAGCAGAGGAGGTAGCCATCGAAGAAGTCGTGGTCACAGGTGTGCGAGGAAAACCACGCACGGTTATGGACTCTGCCGTGCCTATTGATGTATTCGGTCAAGAGGAAATCGAGTCAGTATCACACAGTGACACACACGACATCCTTCAAACCCTGGTGCCTTCTTATAACGTCGGCCGCCAACCAATCAGCGATGGCAGCACGTTTATTCGCCCTGGCTCTTTACGTGGCCTGCCTTCTGACAAAACCCTTGTGCTTGTTAACTCCAAGCGCAGGCATCGAGCTTCACTTGTCTCGATCGGTGGTTCAGGCACTCAAGGTCCTGACGTTGCTACGATTCCTGCAGTCGCCATCAAAACCATCGAAGTATTGCGCGACGGCGCAGCCGCTCAATACGGATCGGATGCAATAGCTGGCGTCATCAATTTTATCCTGAAAGATAATAACGAGGGATTCAGTTTCACGATTGATACCGGCGAATACTTCGAAGGTGATGGGTTACAGACAACCATCCAGGCCAACGCTGGCTTCAAACTCGGTGAGCGAGGCTTTCTCAGCATTTCAGGCGAATACGCGGACGCTGAGTTCAGCGAACGCGCTGAACAGTACTGCGAATCCTGGTTCTGTTTGAATCCAAACAACGCTCGTTATGACCCGACGGCAGACTATGTTGCCTTCACTGAAGATCCTACGTTCCTGGCGGGTGTTCCCCAGGCTTCTCTGGAAGGAGATGTTGTACAACCCTGGGGACAGCCCAATTCCGAGGCACTTCGTTTTTTCTATAATGCAGGTTACGAATTGGGCGACGGTGCCGCTGAGCTGTACAGCTTTGGTAGTTATTCTGCCAGTGAAGGTGACGGCGGATTTTTCTATCGCTATCCGGGCAACGGAACGATCGAAGACTTGCGCTTAGAAGATGGCTCTGTGTACAGCCCGCTGGAAATCTTTCCCGGTGGATTCACCCCTCGTTTCGAAGGTGAAGTAGAAGATTATTCCTTTGCCGCGGGTATTCGTGGGGCGTTTGGCGACAGTGCAGGTTATGACGCAAGTTTTCGTTATGGTTACAACGAGATATCTTACACGCTCAACAATACCATCAACCCCTCCCTGGGACCCGATACCCCGACCTCATTCAAGCCCGGCGACTTAAGCAACGAAGAGATTCAGTTCCAGATCGACGTTTACCAGGATTTTGATCTTGGTCTGGAAAGTCCAGTTACTGTAGCCCTTGGGGTATCGTATATGGATGAGACCTACGAGGTAGTTCAGGGACAGGAACTGTCTTACATTCCCGGACCTTTCGCGAGCCAGGATCCTTTTGGGTTCTGCAGTGATGAAGCGGATGTTACCGCGCGCAGCGCAACGGCTGCAGGCCTTGCAGTGATCGGAAACGGTTCGTCGCTGGACTGTACGTCTTCGTCTGATCCGGTCTATCGCGTTGTTGGGGTTGGCTCCAATGGTTTCCCTGGTTATTCCCCTGAGTTTTCCGAGGAATACACCCGTGATTCTTACGGCGTGTACGTAGATGTCAGTGCGGACGTCACTGAACGCCTGTTCTTGCAGAGTGCCATACGCTATGAGGACTACTCCGACTTCGGGTCAGAGACGGTCTGGAAAGTGGCCGGACGATTTTCGGTGACAGATAATTTTGCGATTCGCAGTTCTGTCGGTACCGGCTTCCGGGCGCCAACACCGGGTCAGCAGGGTACAACGAATGTATCTACCCGCCTGCCCAACGGATTCCCGGTTGCTACTGGCTTATTCCCAGCGAGTAGCAACGTTGCACAAGCATTGGGGGCCAGCGATCTTAAAGCTGAAACATCTGAAAATTTCACACTCGGTTTTACAGCTGACATTGGTGAATTAGGTCTGACACTGGATTTCTACAACATCGATATTGCTGACCGCGTTTACGCGGTATCAACACTGGACGTGTCAACGGATCCCACAAACGGTAGTGCGTTTGATAATTATCAGGCACTCGTCGGCGCAGGTGTGGCCGGTGCTGAATCAATTGGCGGCGTGTTCTACTTCACTAATGCATTCGACTCCAGCACACAGGGTGTTGATCTGGTTGCAACTTACCCGCTGGATTTTGGAGAAGCCGGCACCACAACGCTGACTGCCTCTGTCAATTACAATAAATCTGAACTGGATTCTGACGCCAGCGCATTCTTAAACGGTGAAGATCAGTTTGATTTTGAAAACCGCGACCCGGAGATACGTGGGGTTTTCACAGCCGTTCACGGGGTTGGACCCGTTTCGATCCTGGGGCGTATGCGCTACTTTGGTGAATCCGAAGATGCAGACAGCTCGCCTACCGGGTCTGTTCAGAAATTTGATGCACTGACCTTCTTTGATCTGGAGGCTGCATACCAGATTAATGAGAACTTTCGTGTGACCGTTGGCGGAAGGAACATCTTTGATGAGTATCCGGACAAGGTCGATCGTGCAGTTAACGGCAACGACTATTGCTGTGGTCGAGTCTACGCATCGACCTCCGTCGCAGATTGGCAGGGAGGATATTATTATCTGCGTTTAAACGCAGATCTCTAGAGTCGACTTGGTCTTCTCAGAAAAGGGCGCCAACAGGCGCCCTTTTACTTTCAATTGATTATTCAGAACTTTCTGTAAGTGCCTGATAAGTAGCTATTTTTAAATCCGACCGAAACGGATACGGAGAACCCATCAGCTGGATCATGCCAACCACGACCACGTCTTCAACCGGGTCGATCCAGAACACAGTACCTGCAGCGCCACCCCAGTTGAACTCGCCGTCGCTGCCCATAACACCGGCTGCCACTGCATCGGTAACCAGCCCGAAACCAAGACCAAAACCGAAACCTGCACCATTGGTAGTACTTCCCAATGTCGGTTGCTCACCGTTACCGCCAGCCACAATACTGGCGGGCAAGTGGTTCTGACGCATGTAATTCACAGTTTTTGGACTCAGTATCCGGACACCGTTGAGCTCGCCGCCATTACGCATGGCTTCAGCAAACTTCATGTAGTCCATTGTGCTGGAGACAAGCCCGCCGCCACCGGAGAACAACGTGACTTTTTTGTAGTCCTGCATGGCATCTGTGCCGCCTTCAGGGATCTGCGTCAGCTCACGGGTCTTGGGATCGATGTAGTGATTAGGCAGAAACCGGTCAAGCTTATCCGCAGGCACCTCAAAAAAAGTGTCATCCATACCCAGCGGCGTGAAGATATGCTCATCAAGGTACTCATCAAAAGGCTGGCCGCTGATGCGTTGTACAACCAGGCCCGTGACATCTACGGCTACTGAATAGTGCCACTGATCACCTGGATTGAATTTCAACGGGATCTGCGCCAGTTTTACCGCAAAGTCGTCCAGGTCTTCTGCGGCCCAGAGTTTGGCATCCACATAAAGCTGGTCAACAGGATCACCTTTCGGATTGAAGCCATACGACAAACCCGCTGTGTGCGTCAGCAGCTGACGCATGTTCATCTCGCGCGCTGCAGGTACCTGCTCGCCGTCCGCATTCAGTACCTTGAGATTTTTCAACTCAGGTACAAACTTCGATACCGGATCTGACAGGGCAAATTTGCCTTGCTCGTAGAGCTGCATAGCCGCCGCAGCCGTGATGGGTTTGGTCATGGAATAGATGCGGAACAGGTCGTCTTTTCGCAGCGGCGTTGAGTCCTGCGCGCCGCGTTGACCCACCGCCTCAAAATGTACAATTTTACCGTTGCGGGCAACCATTGTGATAACGCCAGCCAGTTTCCCTTCGTCAACGTACGCCTGGGTGACCTCGGTGATTCTCTGCAGACGCTCTGTGGAAAACCCTTCCCGCTCAGCTTTTACACTGGGCAGGGGTTTTGCCGTCACGACTGTCGTAAATGACAGCGCTATCCATACCAGCAATACCTTCCTAAACATAACTCTCCCCTCTCAAGTTCAGATCCACGATCTATTTGTCCCGGTATTTACCCGGGCGTTTTTCAAAAAAGGCAGCGACAGCTTCGGCATGGTCTGGTTCTGCATGACACACGGCCTGGAATGTTGCTGACTTGTCTAACAATTCATCCAACGAAGATTTCTCACTGGCGCGCATCAGCTGCTTGGTCAAACGCACGGCATGCGGCGGATTGGCAGCAATACTGGCCGCAAGCGCAATGGCTCGGGTAAGCAAAGCTTCGGGTTCAACCACCTCTGAGACCAGTCCCATCTGCAGAGCTTCGGCAGCTTTCACCGGCTCGCCGCTGAAAGCCATTTTACAGGCGTTTGAATAACCCACTGCACGGGGTAAGAACCATGCACCGCCGTCGCCCGGGATTATGCCCAACTTGACAAAGCTCTCCGCAAACATGGCTTTTTCGCTGGCAATACGGATGTCACACATCGTCGCCAGATCACAACCGGCACCCACCGCTGGACCGTTGACCGCTGCGATAATTGGCACGTTCAGAGCGTGCACCGCGCGTGGAATTCGCTGTATACCACGACGATAAGCATCCGCCTGATCAAACGGATCGCCGGAGAACAAGCCGGTACGATCACGCATATCTTTTACATTTCCGCCTGCACAGAATGCTGAACCAGCACCTGTTAAAACAACACACCGCACGGACATATCGTTGTTGATATCACGGCAGGTTTGCTCAAAGTCATCAAACTGATCATCCCCGGTCAGGGCATTACGCGTATCAGGACTGGACATGGTTAACACCAGCACATGCCCTTCGCGGCTTTGTTCAAGAAAACTCACGCTTGTTCTTCTCCAGTATTCAAGTGACCGTGCAGTGTGCGCAATTTCGCCAGGAGTTCAAGAAAACTCTACGCAGGCGAATAAGATGATTGACGATAGCGCAGCATCTGACCGGCACCTACAGCGGTATGTCTACCGTTGTAATAGGCCACCTGACCGTTCACCACAACACAGCTGACGCCTTCTGGCTCCTGCTGCGGTTCGTCATACGTTGCTGTGTCGATAACAGTCTTTGGATCAAACATCACCAGGTCAGCCCAATATCCTTCCCTGAGCTCACCTCGCTCTATCATGCCGAAAGTTTTTGCGGACACCGACGTCATCCGACGTACTGCTTCTGTCAGAGACAATACGCCGCGCTGTCTGACATAACGACCTAACACCCGTGGAAATGTACCAAACAGACGTGGATGCGGACGCCCTCGCAGATCGGGAATACCGTCAGAACCCACCATCATGTCTGCATGCGCAAGGTTCGTTTCAATGTCGTCTTCATCAATAATGAAGTGAATACAGATGGTACGTTCACCCTTGGGTGCAGTCAGAATCTGCCTCACCACATCTTCAACACCGCACCCCTGCGTCGCTGCAATATCTTTCACCATCTGTCCTTCATACGCTCTGAACGCGGGACAGGATGCGATGCGAACCACTTCGGCAAATTCGGTATTAATTCGATCAAGATTAAAGTATTCGATCATGCGGCCACTACCTGCTGTATAGGGATACACATCCAGTGTCACCCGCTGACCGGCCTGCAGGGCAGCATCCACCTTTGCCAACGAAGCAGCCACTTTGCCCCAGTTAGGTTTGCCTGCTGCTTTGTGATGGGAAATATGCAGATGCACACCTGCTTCCAAGCCAATACGTAAACTTTCGTCAACGGCGTCCAGCAGCAGGTCACCTTCATTGCGCATATGGGTGGTATAAAGGGCATCAAACGTTGCCGCTTCGCTGGCCAGCGCTATGACTTCTTCAGTATCGCTGAACCGCCCAGGCCGATAAATCAGTCCACTCGAAAACCCGCAGGCACCTTGAGACAGGGCATCTGCGACGTGTTGTCGCATCTCCAGTAGCTGCCTGGCAGTGGGTGCGGACTTTTCGTTACCCATAACAAGAGAACGAACCGTGTTGTGCCCTACCAGCATCATATTGTTGATAGCCGGCTGCCGCTTTAGCACGGCAGCGAAATAGCCTTCCAGATCAGTGAATTCGCCCGCAAGCCCAGCAAGGATTCCACCGCTCGCGGCCACGGAATCCTTAGCTGGATCCGCTGGAATCGCACTGAAGCCGCAGTTACCGCTAACCACAGATGTCACGCCCTGAGCGAGTTTGAAAGACATATCCGGATGACGGAAAAAAGCGCCGTCATCATGCGCATGGGTGTCAATAAAACCTGGTGCCAGTACCTGGCCTTCACCGTCTATTTCCACCTGTCCAGCTCCAACCCGCCCAATCGCGGCAATGCGCCCATCTTTCACCCCCAGCTCGCCTTCTACAGCCGGGCTGCCCGAGCCATCAAGCAGCAGTACATTCTTGAAAACCACATCAAACATGAACAAACCCCGCAACCCCGGTCGCTGTTATTCTATAAGCCATATTGATTCTTCTCTGTGCGTATCCACTCACCTACTTTCTCACCAATCATGAAACAGGTCAGATTTGTATTGGCCCGTGGCACGGCCGGCATGATGGAGGCGTCTGCCACGACAAGTTGATCGACGCCATGCAGCCTGCACCGCGCATCCACAACAGCTAACGGATCTGATTCAGGGCCCATCTTTGCAGTACCACAGGGATGATAGCCGGAGCCGGCAAACTTCTGACAAAGGTTTTCAATAGCTTCACGTGAATGCCCACGCCCGGGATCCGGGAATTTTACTGCCGCAATCATATCCGCCAGCGGGGCTGTCCTGGTGAATGCCAGCGTATCAAGGACACAACCAGCGAGAATTGCACGGTCGCGTTCATCTGCACAGAACTGATTTTCAATCACCGGCGCATGGTGTGCATCTGCCGAAGTGAATTTTAACTGCCCGCGGCCGTACTGATATTCCAGCACCGGCGCCAGCAGAAACATCGGCGGCCCGCCTCGGCGGCCCGCAAAGCTGATCTGTTCGATCTGCAGGTCACAGCGATGTTCAGAGTGCTCTCCCGTATAACGCAATATGGTCTGAATAATCGGCGCGTCAAAGTTGATCAGGCTGGCGTCCTTAACTTCACATAGAACTGATAAAGCCGGGTGATCAGACAGGTTCTTACCCACACCAGGCACATCTCGTAACAGATCCACACCGATATCAGCCAGTTCCTCGCGTGCGCCGATGCCACTGCGCATCAATACTGACGGGGTCATCAGAGCACCCGCGCTGAGTACGACCAGCCGTGCAGCAATTTCACTGACCGCGCCTGTTTCATCCTCAACTTCGACACCCGTGCACTTACCATTTGCAACCAATAAGCGACGCACCAGGGTTTTTGGCAGAATGGTTAAGTTTTCTCGAATTCGAGCGCTTGCCAGATATCCAACTGCTCCCGATATCCGCACCCCATTGAGTTTGTTCATAGGCTGTGGGCCTGCGCCCCAGGCCCAGGGGTCATTGGCATCGGGGCAATCCGGGTACCCCAGGTCTGTTGCACTCTGCAGAAACGCCTGATGTGCCGGCAGCAGTTCGTCGTGCGGATGGCGGCGAATGGATATCGGCCCGCTGTCACCATGGTAGCTGGCCCCTGGGTAATCCAGGTCTCGTTCAAGGCGCTTAAATGCCGGTAGAACTTCCTGCCAGGACCAGCCCTCATTACCTGCAGCCGACCAGGCATCATAATCTTCCGGCAAGCCTCTTAATGCGATTGTTGTATTTACCGCGCTCGACCCACCAACAACTCTGCCCCGTGGAAATCGGTCCTTGCGGTGCGGTGTGGGTGCATATTCCATGCCCCAGTCGTGGGCCGTATACGAATTGTTATTGCCGTTGCGCAGGTCCCCGGGCAGTTGTGCTAAATCAGGGTAATCGGGTCCGGCTTCTATCAATCCTACAGAAACTGTTGGGTCTTCAGATACACGGGCAGCTATCGCGCAGCCTGCACTGCCCGCGCCTACTATCAGTACGTCAAACATAACCCCTCAATACACTACCCCTGAACTGGTGGCATAATACGCGCAGTCACGGGCCTGGAGCAAAAGGGGAAAAAATGAATTCTAAGTTATGTGAGAAGCTGAATATAGAGTTTCCGCTGTTCGCGTTCAGTCATTGTCGCGATGTGATTGTAGAAGTGAGTAAGGCGGGTGGTTTTGGCGTTCTCGGAGCAGCAGGCCACACGCCTGAAAGTCTTGAAATCGAGATGAACTGGATCGACGAACACATAGACGGCAAGCCCTATGGCATCGATCTGATTGTGCCAAACAGCATTGATTCGAAAGAGAGCAGCAATCTGTCACCTGAAGATATCGAAGCCAAAATACCACCCGAACACAAAGCCTATGTTAACTCGATTCTGGCCCAGGCCGGAATCGATACACAGGACCTGTGGCAACGTCCCCAGGCCGGCTATGGTGACAACATGCGGGAAGCAGGTGCCAGCGCTATTCTTGATGTTGCGTTTTCTCACCCTATAAAAATGATTGTTAACGCACTGGGTGTACCGCCACTGTTTATGATGCAGCGGGCTAAAGAAGCCGGCGTCGCTGTCGGTGCGCTGACAGGCGCAAAAGAACACGCCGTAAAACACTGTGAATCTGGTGTAGATGTCCTGATTGTGTCGGGTACCGAAGCCGGCGGGCACTGTGGTGAAGTCTCTACCCTGGTGCTGGTGCCTGAAGTCCTTGACGCCATCGGCGATCGGTTTCCGGACGTTGCTGTACTGGCCGCTGGCGGCATAGTCACCGGCAAACAAATGGCTGCCTGCATGGCCATGGGGGCCCACGGCGCATGGTGTGGGTCCGTCTGGCTGACAACATCTGAGGCTGAAACTAACCCGGCTGTGAAAGAAAAGATGTTATCTGCCAACTCACGACAAACTGTGCGCTCGAAAAGCCGAACCGGTAAGTACACCCGCCAGCTACGATCGCAGTGGACAGATGCCTGGCAGTCGGAAGATGCACCTGCCCCGCTGCCAATGCCATTGCAGTCACTGGTCAGCGAGCCTGCACTGCGCAAAATAGATAAGCTGGCCGAATCCGGAGACGCCGGGGCCCGCAACCTGGCCACTTACTGGGTGGGTCAGGGTGTCGGTTTAATGAACACCTCAGTCAGCGCACGCACAGTGGTTTACGATTTCATGGAAGATTATGCAACTGCGGTAGAGCGCCTTGGCAATACCGTCTCCTGACGCAACCATCCACAATACAACCCTGCTGGTCCTCTGCGGTGGTGCCGGGCGCCGCATGCAGGGAAGAGATAAACCTTTACTGCTGTGGCGTGGCGAACCCATGGTGCAGAAAATTCTGGCAACGGTACCCGCTGACATGCCGAAACTGATCAGCGCTAACCGCAACCTGGACAGCTATCGTCAGTGGGCTGACGTCGTTACTGATCGACCCGACACCGCAGCAGTGCCGGCAGAAGTCTATCAGGGCCCTCTCGCAGGGATTCTAAGTGGGCTTCGGGCCTGCAGGACCCCCTGGCTGCTGGTCTGTCCAGGTGACACACCGGCGCTACCGGAAAACTGGTGTGAACCTTTAATGCAAAGTGTTGACAGCCATGTCAGCGGCGCCGTGGTCCATGACGGGGAACGTCAACAACACCTCCATCTATTGCTGAATCGCAACGTTAAAACGGACCTGGAGAGATTTTTAGCGGGTGGTGGATACCAGGTCTACAAGTGGCTTCGAAACCTCAAACTGGTGGTAGTTGAATACGACAACAGCAGCGCTTTCAAAAATATGAACTCGCCACAGGAGCTACTCTAGCCGACGGCTTGAGGATTGGGAAAGGTATCGCTTTCTTCTTCCCCGATCCGCGGCGTGATGCAGGTGAAATCTTTTTCGATCAGCACACTGACAGGGTCAATCTGCAAGGGCGTTTCGCCGCTGTAACCAACCTGTTCCGAGGTCGCCCAGGTGTGCGCCTGGGACGCAACAATCTCAACAACAATTTCGACCTGAGATGAGTCGCGTCGCATGTGAACAGCGTTGGACGTTCCGGCTACCAGGGTGTAGATCAAGGCTGAGCCATCCGGTAAATGTAGCGTTTCCGAAACGCTGCGCCCCGCACCGATGGATTCAACTTCTGAGCGAGTGAGGCGCAGCCGCATGGTGTCGGCCCTGACACGTAATTTCACGCTGGATTTATCTCTATTCTGTCGTCATCTGAGATTGAATGTAGTTCTGCAGACCGGTTTTTGCAATCAACCCCTGCTGTGTTTCCAGCCAATCCACGTGCTCTTCTTCAGAATCAAGAATTTCCTGCAACAAGTCGCGGGTGCCGTAATCTTTTACCTCTTCACAATGGCTGATGGCTGCACGGAGGTCTGGAATTGCCACCATTTCTAACTGCAGGTCTGCAGCAATGATTTCTTCCACATTCTGGCCGATCATCAACTTGCCCAGATCCTGCAGATTAGGCAGGCCTTCCAGGAAAAGAATGCGCTCAATCAGAACGTCTGCATGTTTCATCTCATCAATGGATTCGTGATGCTCGTGGGCCGCCATACGCAGCATCCCCCAGTCTTTGAGCATTTTTGCATGCAGAAAATACTGATTAATGGCTGTCAGCTCATTCTTCAGAATAATGTTCAAATGCGTGATAACACCCGGATCTAGTGATTTCATAAAGCTCTAGTTTTAATAAATGAGAACAAATGATGCCTGAGGCAACCACACACAGCAAGCTATATGTTCTCTAAACCATTGATTTATAACAATAATTACTCTCATCAGCAGACGGTAATCGCAGACAAAAAGTTATTGCAATCAAGAATGATTTGCATTTACACTAAACTCCGACCATCGGGATTCGAACGAGAAGTAAACCGCCATGTATGTGTGTATCTGCAAAGCGATATCAGACCAGGACATCGAAGAGGCCGTCAATGAAGGTCTCGAAGATCTGAGTGCCATTCAGACGCACCTGGGCGCTGCTACCGGCTGCGGCACCTGTGTTGAACACACACAGCAGGTCATCGAAGAAACCCTCGCGCGCAAACTGGTCTACGCCGCCTAATAATCTATCTGGTCATCTACCGCATGGCCACGCTGGGGAATCAGCATCGCTCTGTCGAAACTGATGACCTCCACCCGCTCCTGTTTAAAACCTGTAGTCCTGACCCGTACAATGCCCTGATGAGGCCGAGACGCTGACGCGCGGATATCTGTCACCTCTGATTCTGCATATAACGTATCACCGATAAACACAGGACCTGTTAGCCGCACGTTGTCCCAACCGAGGTTTGCGATGGTTTTCTGTGAGATATCTGAAACCGACATGCCGGTTATAATTGAAAGCGTCAGACATGAATTTACCAGTACCTGCCCGAACTCGCTTTTAGCGGCGTACTCGCGGTCGAAATGCAGGGGGTGTTGGTTCATGGTCAACAGCGTGAACCATGTATTGTCGCTTTCCGAGATAGTACGTCCAGGACGGTGTTCATAAACATCACCCACCTTGAAGTCCTCAAGATAGCGCCCGTATGATTCCCGATAACGTTGTTCCGCAACCTGTTTTGCTTCTGCCACCATAAATTTGCCTTCCTGTAAGTTAGTTGTTGCACACGGACATCTGTGCGAGGCAGCATAGCCGGGCACAACTGGTGGAACAAATTTATGGCAAACCCAGCTCCCGGCTTCGACATTCATCCCGGTTATCAAGTGAAAATCACACCACTACAGGATGAGGTCACCGTTGAGGTTAACAATCAGGTTATTGCGCACAGTAAACAGGCTGTGCTGGTTGAAGAAACCAAGCACAAACCCGTCTGGTATATGCCGCTGGCTGATATTGATGCGGATGTCCTGCAAACCAGTGAGACCAGCACCTATTGCCCTTTCAAAGGACAGGCCAGTTATCGCTCTGTTGCGGTTGCAGGTGAAACTATAGAAGACGCGATATGGGTGTATGAAAAACCGTTCGATGAATGCGCAGCTATCGCTGGCTATGCATCTTTTTATACCAACAAAGTGCAGCTCAAAGTTGCAGGGCAGACCATCGACAACAGCGGGCCCGGCTTCCAGAAAACTCACGAGTCAGCTTAAGGGAGCCGTGGCTTAACGCCCCTGGTACACGGGTGTGCGCTTTTCAAGGAACGCTGCTACCCCTTCTTTCGAATCTTCAGTGGCCCGCAAGCGGGTGATCTGCTCGATTGCCCACCTGCCAGTATCCCGCCAGTCCGGCTCCACCGTGCGCCGCAAACCCGCTTTTAGCGCCTGAACCGCCAGTGGTGGATTCTTTGCAATTTTATGTGCCAGCTCCAGCGCTGTGGGCATAAGATCCTCATGAGGTACACATCTGCCAACCAGGCCTATCTGCTGTGCCGTCTGTGCATCTACGATATCACCGGTGAACAGCAATTCTGCAGCTTTCTCGCGACCGACCAGCTGCGCCAGACGACCTAATCCCGGCGCGTCACAACAGAGCCCTCGGATCACAAACAACTCGCCGAACTTGGCATTTTCAGAGGCGACCCGCAGGTCGGCCATCAGAGCAAGTTCCATACCCCAGCCCACGGCGGGGCCGTTAATGGCGGCGATCACAGGGATATCCGTATACAACAGCGCATCCGCTGCAGGGGTCAGGCCGCCAGTAGCCTTAGCACGGTCGCGGAACTCCGTTGGTGCAGGTGCTGAACTACCCAGAATCTGTTTGACGTCATCCCCTGCACAAAACGCCCGCCCATTACCTGTAATCACAAGTACTCTAGCGGTGCTTTCCCGCACAGTGTCTTCAAGATCCGCATAAAGTTGATAGGTCAATGAATTCATCGCTTCAGGACGATTGAGGGTAATCACACCAATGTGATTTTCGACCTCATATAACAATGCGTTTTCTTCACTCATGCCACTACCCCAAATTAAGTCCCACAGAGTGTGCAACGCATCGGCGAAACGCACAAGTTGCAGCTACTCAACGGGGTTGCTAACTTGGCACCTCTGATACAAAGGTGTGGTATGCATAGACAAGCGCCGGTTGATTATATTCAGCGTACGAAGGAACAATATGATGGCATGGGCTATGCCAGTTATCAGTGGGTGTACAACCCCGACCCGCCGCCTTTCAAGCCGCTGAAAAAGCCGCTTGCTCAGGCCAAACTTGCTCTGGTTGCATCGGGTGGCGTGTATGTCAGCGGCCAGATAGCCTTTCATTTCAAAGATGACTTCAGCTACCGACAGGTCGACACACAAACAGCGACATCTGCGTTACGCGCAACCCATTTTGCTTATGATCTGACTGATGCGCGTGCGGATCCGAATGTTGTCTTTCCCATAGAAACGCTCAAACAATGTGATAGTGACGGACTGATTGGCGAACTCAGCAATCCAGCTTATACGTTCATGGGCGGTATTTATTCCGCACGCAAGGTACGGGACATTCTTGCCCCGGCGCTGGCAGATGCACTGGAAAAAGATGAAGTTGATGTCGCCCTCATGGTGCCTGTCTGACCCGTCTGTCATCAGTCCGTTGGACTGATCGCCAGAGAGCTTGAATCGCGCGGCATAGCAACGTTGTCAATGTCCAGCGCACGCTCAATAACCGCGGCTGTTAATCCGCCTCGCGCTGTGTATCTCGATTATCCACTGGGACACACGACAGGCAAACCTTCCGATCCGAGCAATCAACTGGCCATCATGCGCGATACTCTGGCCGCCTTCGAGCAGATCGATGAGCCCGGCACAATTATCGACCTCGACTACCACTGGCAGGCTGATGATGGGTGGAAAGATAGTGTCATGCGCCCACAACCCGGTTCTGGGGACAACAGCACGCCCGAGCACAACGATACGCGTACCGAGCGCTACGACACGCCTCAGTACCAGAGCGAAGACGACGCAGCTGCGGCGGATCCGCACTGCCCAAGCTGCATCTTTCTGAAAGAAGGATAAGCCAGGTCCGCAGGGGCCTGGCAACAACCGTCCAGCCTTGTCAGCCGCCGAAGTCGTCGAGGCGGATGTTCTCAGGTTCCACACCCAGATCTTCGAGCATCTGCAGAACCGCTGCTGTCATTGGTGGCGGACCACACAGGTAGTACTCACAGTCTTCCGGCGCTGGATGGTCTTTCAGGTAATTTTCCAGCACAACCTGGTGAATGAAGCCAATATGGCCATCAAAATCATCCTCTGGGAGCGGATCCGAAAGTGCAACATGCCATTCAAAGTTATCGTGCTCAGCAGCCAGTTTGTCCAGCTCTTCGGTATAGAACATTTCTCGCAGTGATCGAGCGCCGTACCAGTAGCTCATTTTGGTTGTACTGTGTTTGCGCAGCAGCTCATCAAAAATCTGTGAGCGTAGCGGCGCCATGCCCGCGCCACCGCCGATCCAGATTTTTTCTGCCGGTGTGTCCTGAACGAAGAAATCTCCGTACGGACCAAACACCGTCAGATGGTCACCGGGCTTCAGATTGAACACGTAAGAAGACATTTTACCCGCAGGCACGTCCATTCCTGGGGGTGGGCTTGCAACACGGATATTGAACTTGAGAATGCCCTTTTCTTCTGGATAGTTCGCCATGGAATAGGCGCGGATGGTTTCTTCATCTACTTTGCTGTAGTTGTCCCAGACCTTGAACCGATCCCAGTCACCGTGGTATTCCTCGTCTACGTCGATTTCAGAGTACTTCATCTCATAAGGTGGGATTTCGAGCTGAACATAACCACCCGCCCGAAAGTCCACGTCAGCACCTTCCGGAAGCTTCAGATTCAGCTCCTTGATAAACGTGGCGACGTTGTCATTTGAAATAACTTCGCAGTCCCAACGCTGCACCCCGATGGCATCTTCCGGCACTTCGATCTTCAGGTCCTGTTTAACCGCCACCTGACAGCTGAGGCGCCAGTTCTCACGTATTTCTCCGCGCGAGAAGTGCCCTTCTTCGGTAGACAGAATGCTGCCCCCACCTTCAATTACGCGACATCGACACTGGGCACAGGTACCACCTCCGCCACAGGCGCTGGCCAGGAAAATACCTTTATCAGCCAGGGTGTTGAGCAGCTTTCCACCTGCCGGTACCTGTATTGCTTTGTCGGGATCGTCATTGATCAGAATGGTGACATCACCGCTGCTCACCAGTCGGGAGCGGGCGAACAGGATCACAGCCACCAGAGATAAAACGGTGGCGGTGAACATGACAACGCCGAGAAGTACTGTGGTATCCAACATGATTATTGTCCTTAAACTACCAATGGACGACTAAATATCTATGCCGCCGAACGACATGAAGCACAGGCTTAACAAGCCGACGGAAATAAATGTGATCCCTAACCCTCTGAGCCCGTCCGGTACATCACTGTATTTCAGTTTTTCGCGAACCCCTGCCAGCGCAGTAATCGCTAGAGCCCAGCCAACCCCGGCTCCCAGGCCGAAAACAACGCTTTCCGCGAAGGTCTGATCCTGCTCAATCATAATCAGGGACGCACCCAGAATCGCGCAATTCACTGTAATCAGCGGCAGGAACACGCCCAGCGCGTTGTACAGTGCAGGTACATAACGATCCAGAACCATTTCCAGTATCTGCACCATCGCGGCGATGACGCCGATGTAAGACAGGAAGCCAAGGAAGCTGAGGTCAACTTCTGGAAAGCCTGCCCAGGCCAGAGCGCCTTCACGGAGCAGCAGATTATAAATCAGGTTGTTAACCGGTACCGTAATGGCCAGCACCACAACCACAGCGATACCAAGACCGATGGCGGTAGATATCTTCTTCGAGATGGCGATGAATGTGCACATGCCAAGGAAGAAAGTGAGGGCCATGTTCTCGATGAAAACAGCGCGAACAAAAATACTCAGAAAATGTTCCATGCTTAGATCGCCTCCTGATACTGCTCGTTGGGGGCTATCTCATATTCAGCCTCTTCCACCTGCTCAGGCTTCCAGGCTCGAATCGCCCAGATGAACAAGCCGATAATGAAAAACGCACTGGGTGATAACAGCAGCATGCCGTTGGTGTAATACCAGCCGCCGTTGCTGACAGTAGGCAGAATTTCGTAACCCATGAACGTACCGGAACCCAGCGGTTCGCGTATCAGGGCAACGCCAATAAGAATCACGCTGTATCCCAGCGCGTTGCCGAACCCATCCAGGGCCGAGAGGTACGGCCCGTTCTGCATGGCAAAGGCTTCCGCCCGCCCCATAACGATACAGTTAGTTATGATCAGACCTACAAAAACAGACAGGCTTTTGGAAATATCGTAGGCCACCGCCTGCAGCACCTGATCGACCACGATGACCAGGGAGGCGATAATGGTCATCTGCACAATGATCCTGATACTTGTTGGAACGCGATTGCGCACCAGTGATACCGCCACATTTGACATGGTCGTGACAAAAATCACAGCGGCACACATCACCAGTGTTTGCGACATGCTGATGGTTACCGCCAGCGCTGAACAGATACCCAGAACCTGCAGAGCGATAGGGTTGTTATTGAAGATCGGATCTACGAGAACTGCTTTTTGAGTCGACATCGGTTTCTATATTCCTTTGCGTATCAGGCGCTTGCTTTCAGGCGTTTGAGATAAGGGCCAAAACCCATTTCACCAGTCCAGAAGTTCACCAGATTTTCAACACCACGGGTGGTAAACGTCGCGCCTGACAGCGCATCAATTTCGTATTGGGCTGCTTTTGAGCCTTCTGGTGATCGTCTTTTCACAAGACGAACGTCGGGCTCCCCCTGGTCATTGTAGAGTTGTGTACCCGGCCAGGTGGCTTTCCAACTGGAGTTGTCGACTTCTCCACCCAGCCCGGGGGTTTCTTTGTGGGAGTAGAAGCCAAGGCCCGATATCGTCTGCAGATCTGAGTCGAGGGCGAGGTAACCAAACAACGTGCCCCACAGCCCATAGCCACGAACGGGTATCACTACTTTGTCAATTTCGCCTTCGCTGCGTTTGAGATAAACAATCGATGCGTTTTCCCGCCGCCGTATAGTGGCAGGATCTTCTGAGTCGCTCAGTGCCTGACTCATATCCGGGTCTTTCGCAGCACGAATCGGGTCGAAGGTGGCAGGGTCAAGATCGTCGCGGTATTCACCGCTATCCAGATCAACCACGCGCACATCGAACTCAGCAAACAGCTCGTCAACATCGCGGCCCTGCTCGTCTACATTGCTGTCCTGTCCGAGCAACCCTGCAGCTCGCAGAATGTTCTGTTTCTGGTCGAGCAGTTTGTTTTCCTGTTGCGTCGGCTTGAGGGCTACGGCAATGCCGGAGACGACAATCGAACACACCAGACAGATGCTGATTGCCACGATAAACGTATTGCTGAGACTGTCTTTATCAAAACTAGACACGCGCTAACCTCCGTTTGATGTTTGATTGCACCACCACGTTATCAATCAACGGCGCAAATAAGTTGCCAAACAGAATGGCCAGCATCATGCCTTCGGGGAACGCCGGGTTTGCCACCCGTATGAGCGCACACATAAACCCTATGAGGATACCGTAGATCAAACGCCCGCGATTGGTGTGAGCGGCAGATACTGGATCTGTTGCCATGAAAACTGCACCAAAGGCAAAGCCACCCAACAGCAGATGCCAGAGTGGGTTCATGGAGAACATGGGGTTAGACGAATCCATCAGATTAAACAGACCCACCGTACCGACAAGACCAATGACACAACCGAGCATTATCCGCCAGGATGCAATTCGTGTAGCAAGCAATATCGCAGCTGCAATACCTATGGCGAGAATCGATTCACCACCGATAGTCCCCGGCATATACCCCAGGAACGCTGACGTCATATCAACGCCGTAATCCAGACCTAAAGCAGCATTACCTAACGGTGTCGCCTGAGTTACACCATCCACAGCCACCCAGACGGAGTCACCGGACATTGCAGCCGGATAAGCGAAATAAAGGAAAGCGCGTCCAGTGAGGGCTGGATTAAGAAAATTCTTGCCGGTACCGCCAAACACCTCTTTACCAATCACGACACCAAACACGATACCAACCACAGCCATCCAGAGTGGGATGCCTGCTGGCAGAGTCAGGGTGTAGAGGATTGACGTGACAAAGTAACCTTCGTTCACTTCATGCCCGCGGACAGAGGCAAACCAGATTTCGAAGATAATGCCCCCGGCAAAAACCACCATATAGAGGGGGATGAAATAGCCCAATCCATGGATCAGACAATCGATCATGCTGTTCGGATCAAAGCTGAGCAGCGGGTTCAGGAACACACCCCGCCACCCCTCAATGGCTGTCAGACCCGCCGCCTGCATGGCTTCGTTAGCCTGCAGCCCGACAAAATAACTGCCCACAATAGCCGGAATCCAGGCGCACAGCCAGACCGTCATCATGATGCGTTTCAGATCCAGCCCGTCTCGAACATGAGAGGCGCCGCGGGTGGTATGACCTGGTGTATACAGTGCGGTATCAATGGCTTCATACGCGGGATAAAGAGCCTGGAATTTCCCACCCTTCTCAAAGTGCGGCGCTATGCCATCCATGATGCTTCTTAAACTCATGGTTTAACCCTCTTTCTCTATTTGTGTCAGCACCTGTCGCAGCACCGGCCCATATTCGTATTTACCCGGACAGACATAAGTGAACAATGCTACATCCTCTTCATCCAACTCCAGACAACCCAGATTGATAGCATTCTCCAGATCACCGACCAGCAAACTGCGCAGCAACTGCGTAGCCAGAATGTCCATTGGTGTGACGGCGTCATAAGTGCCGATTGGCACCATAGCCCGGGTACTGCCGTTGGTGGTGGTTGAGAACTCCACATTGCGCTCGCCCAGCCACTTGGACAAAAAAGCCGGATAAACCGAGTGACGTGTCGTGCCAGGAGCAAGATAGCCAAACAGTTTACGTTCTTTGTTTTCTGGTAACACAGACACCTGCAGGTGGTATCGACCTAGAAATGCTTCGGCACCCTGCGCAGTACGCCCGGATAAAACTGAGCCGGAAATCACCCGTTGATTGGCATCCACCAGTTCTCCGGCGGTTAACTCCTCAAGATCAGCGCCGACCAGCGTCTTCACCAGTCGCGGCTCTGAGGCCCCTGGTCCACCCAGAGCGATCACACGTTCGTTCATGATCTCACCGGTTAGAAACAGATGCCCGATGGCGATAACATCCTGATAGTTCAGATACCAGACTGTTTTGTTGATGCTGACCGGATCAATGAAGTGGATGTGCGTACCTGCCAGGCCGCTGGGATGGGGGCCGCCAAATTCGTGTGTCGTTATCTGCGCTGAATTACCGGTCGGCAGAAACTTACCCTGTTCGTGACAGACATGTACCGCTCCGTCCGTCAGACGCGCTATTGCATCCAGACCCGCAGCAAATTGCGTAGCGTACTCGGCGATAACAACTGAAGGATCCGCAGCCAGCGGGTTGGAATCCATTGCCGTAACAAAAATAGACTTTGGTGAGGTGGATGGGTCCGGTACTTTGGCAAACGGGCGTGTGCGCAGACTTGTCCAGACACCACTGTCGACAAGCTGTTTAGTCACATCTTCGCGTGGCATGGCAGTTATCTGCTCGGCGCTGTGCGCACCGAAGTCAATGTTCTCACCATCAGTGTCCAGTTCAATAACCACGGACAGCAGGACACGCTTAGCGCCTCGATTGACTGCGATGACCTTGCCTGCAGAAGGCGCTGTGTAGTTAACGCCCTGGGTTTTTTTACAGCTGAACAGGAGTGCACCCTTGGCAACGGTATCCCCTTCCGCCACTGCCATCGTCGGCTTCATGCCTGGATAATCTTCACCGAGGATAGCCACGCGACGTACCGTGCGGGCTTCACCAATTGTTTGCTCGGGCTTACCCGTGATTGGTAAATCCAAACCCTTTTTAATTTTTATCATGCGTACTCAGTTAAATTGGGGCCGCCGTGTGGCCATAGCCAACGTACGGACGAAAAAGACCTGCGTGAACCAACCCGGCCATCGGGGGTCCCGGGATTCCGGGACACTTGATATGTAGACAAGTCTAGTTGCAATTTCGAAAGATCCTGCGAATCTCAATGGCTATAGCTCAATGACGTCAGACACCGTTAAAAAAAGGTGCTCGGCGGGCCAAAATGCGACAGTTTGCGTCTGAGCGGATACTGATAGAACAGATCCTGGCGCGAGGCCGCGCAAATTATAAAGAGATGGCCTTTAGATGCCAATCGTTTGCGGCGAGTAATCGAGGGAAATCAGCGCTTAGAAGCCTTAAATGGATGAGATGCTGACGTATCTTGAGCACAGCGAATGAAACAGCTCCGCTTTTTGCGGCTGGGTTCGATTGTTCTACGCAGTACTCGCCTAGTAGTAGAGTGAAACGAAGAAGCGGGTAACCACGGAATCAAATCCGTACAGCGGTTCCGTACCCGGAGCCAGACCTGTGCGGGTGACGTCACGAAAATCATCATACTGAAAATCAATGTAGTCCATGAACAAATTAACAGACCCGCGCTTGAAGCCAGGCAACCAGTCTGCGTTGAACTCGTAAGTGATGCCGCCACCAATTGTCTGGGTCTGAAATGCAGCAAGTTCTTTGTCTCGCGCCATGAAATTCTGCGCATTTGAGCGCGGAAACAGATCGCTGTAAAAATCTGCAGCAGTCTGCTCATAATAGCGATACTTAAGCTCCAGGGTCAGGTCGTATTTTTCAATCGGGTGCACGTAACCCAGTTCGAAGTTGTACGCATCAATGCCCCAGGTATCGTTATAGTTGCGAAACTCAAGTTTCACAGCTGCGCGATACGGCAGAAAATACATGGCACGTATCGCCTGGGCGGAACTTGTGCGGGTGCGTGGGTAAACTTCCAGCTCGTAGCCATAGCCACGCGTTTCATTAGGATCCAGGTAACGAACCTGTCGATAAGGATTGTTCAGGAATCCCTCATCAGTGACCCCTTCATAGTTCATGCTGATCAACATGTTCTTGGTGATCACCTGGGTCAGGTCAACGCGATACGTCTGTCGGTCGGTTTCTTCTTCAAAATTCAGATCTCCGTTACGACGAACAGTGTCAGCACCTCTCGCATAGCTCACACCCAGGGTCGTCAGATCACCAAAGAAATCCTGGCTGATACCAAAACGCCAGCTGTGCGCAGAATAATCAGACTCTTCCGAATTGGTGTACGACAGACCCATAAAAGTTTTGCCGTGCAGATAGTCCAGCCCCAGACTTTTCTCTTTACGCTCTTCGGTATATTCGCTGGCAGTAGAGACAACGTCGATCGAGGCACTGGTGATCATATCAACGTAGTAGTTCGCCCAGACGGACACCTTATCTTTGTAGCCTTTGCGAACCAGTACTGATGGCCCGTCTACCTGCAGCCCGCCACCTTCATAACCGTGATACATGATGTCGGAACGATCTTCAGGCAGAACTGCGGCAAGACTGACGCCAGAAAATGCGGCGAGCAGAATCACACCCAACAGAGTTTGAAGCAGAAGTCGCAAAGCTGAGGATTGCAAAATTTTCAACGGCATATTCCTTTAGCCTGTCTTGCGCATGGTGCTGTCTTTAACAGGACAGCGTTGCTGGATTTGAAGTCAGTTACAGCCACAACCGCCGCCAGAACCGCCTTCAGCACCACGAGCGCCTTCGCGGGCCTGATAAACGTGGTGCAGGTAAGCCGCGGCCACCGGGTCACGGCTGAAACTCATAATCGGATCTGCAAGGTTGTTGCGCTCAAATGGGCTAACCCAGGGCTTGATTTCCATTGAACCACAGCCGCCGGAAGCGAGACTGGCCAGCAATCCAACAGCCAGCAGAAGCTTTTTCCCGGCAGATTTTATTGAAGTGAAATGAGTCATTCTCAACTCCTAGAAGAAGAACGTCAGGCCGCCGCTGAATTCAATGTTGTGTTTATTTTCCATCGTGCCTAACAGGTCAGATTCGAAAAAGTGATCGCGCACATCAACATGAAAAGCCAGCCAGTCCGTTGCGATAAGGCGGTAACCCACCCCGGCGTTGATGGTGAAACGATCATCACCGCCGAATTCTGTACTGCCGGCACCGGCAATCACGTAGAGACTGCCTTTGAAAGCCCATCGGCGACCCACAAATGCCTCGCCCGGAAAAATATTCCAGCCCAGAGAGACGTTGTAATACTGCATATCGCGCTCTTCGTCAGACAGAAGAGGCGCGCCACCGCTGAGCAGTTCAAAACTGGTCTGGCCCAGGGTGGTTTTGCCGTAAACGGCTTCAACAAAAAAATCTTCAGTGACATGGTACGCTGCGCGCACTCCTGTCACGGTGTCTGAACCAAAATCTTCGACGTTCATGACGCCGCTGAACACGCCGATTTCAAAATCTTCGCTATCCAGGTCGTCAACCTCGACTTCACGCCGCTCCGGCTCGCGGACTAAAAGTGGTTCAAGTTCCAGATCACCCGGTTCTGCCGCGTAAGCAGAGAAGCCGGACACACTGAACAACACCCCTAATAGACACACTTTAAGGGTGAGCCGACCTTGGGCTTTGAATGTTGGCATTAGAAAAATATGCTGAAACCTGCTTTCCATTGATCTATCTCTTCGTTGTCATCCCGACTTGTCAGCACCGTGTGGCGCTTGTATTCCATTCGCAGCATGAAGCGATCGCTGAGGTACAGGTTTGCCCCGACCCCAGCATGGGCTATTTCATCTTCGCGATCTTCAGCGGCAACAATTGTTGTTTGCGGCTGCGTTTTGATTATGCCCGTACCAATAGTGAAATAAGGTGACAGACGCCACTTTGGAAACGGGTACATGAGAATATTTGCGGAAGCCATCACACCATCAGAAAAGTCTCCAAGGATCTGCGTGCCTTCCAATTGCACAGTAATGTTTGGCGTCAACGCATAACCCAGATAGCCACTTAAGGAACTGGCGCCGTTGAAGTCGCCGCCGTTAAAACCCATTTCCCAGCGTCGCTTGGTGAAATCATTTAGACCAAGCGCGCCAAAATCTATCTGTTCGCCGTCAAGGTCCAGCGTGTGTTGCATCTCCGAGATATGCACCCAGCCTTCTTTGTCACGAGGCGTGCGCACCTTGAACCAGTCGGTTCGGCGCTTCAGCATGACAACCTCGTCACCCTGCCCTGCTACATAAAAAATAGGATAGCCACGACCGGGGCCGGTGCGCAGTTCCAGGTAGGGATCTGACACCAGCACCTTGGGTTGGTATTTTTCAAACACGGTCCAGGCGTTTGCCTGCAAGCCGGCAACCAGAACTGCCAGAGTCAGAAGCACCCGGCTCAGGTGTCGCTTTGTGTCTACGCTACTTATCTTCACAGCCGAAAATCCTTGTGCGGCACTCGTCAATGCTATTGGGGCACATCAAAGGGGTTGTTGTAGTACTGACCACCAATGTCTATCCACTCAGACAAAAGTTTCAGCTCAGCATCTGTCAGGCGCCCAGCATGGGTTCCACCTGCTGCAAATCTGCTGAAGAAACGAGGGCTTAACAAAGCGCCAGCAACATTGAGCGACGGTACCTGATTAACAGAAATCAGGATGGGAATCGGGTCACCGTTTATATCGAGAATGACATTGCCGTCTTCGTCCGTCTCAAACAGCAGGTTGCCGTTGCCATCTGTTGCCTGAACCAGAATATCCTGCAGCGCCCCATCAACTAATTCCTGCTGATTGTCATTGAACAACAGCTCCCTGTAGCTCTTCAGTTGATCTGCTTCGTCTGCGCTGGGACCGTCACCCAGATCAAGTTGAGAAGCTGGCACCATCGGCATTCCCGCAGCGTCTACATCAGCGTGACAAGACGTGCAGGTGTCGTCAGAAAGCACGGTGATGCCATCGACATCCAGCACCTGACGGTCCACAGACCACAACGGATGTATGTGATCCATGTAATTGATCGTAATGCGGCAACCTGCATTCCAGTTACTGACACAACCTGGGTCAACCGGGGGCGTGGTTGACAGGTCTGAATAGTTGTAAGAGAACGACAGGTCTTTCGCGCGCACGCTGGGATCTGTCCACAGGTCATCGTAGCGCAGGTCAACGTTCGGACTCGGGATGCCATTAATCCGTGTAATCACCTCAGCCATGGTCTCGCCAGTGTTGGCAAACAACGCAGGTTCTGTATTCGGGAACGGTGAACCATCTACTGCGGCACCCGGGTTCGCACTGGGCGCTTCTGCATCCCGTCGGCCGTGGGGTAATTCAGAAGTGGGTGTATGACATCCGTTGCATGACATCTCCTCACCGGGTCGGACCTGCATCCAGTTATTGTGACGCGGTGAGATGCGTCGCCCCTGGGCATCTAAAACGTCTATCCAGAAAGCAATGTTAGCGGGCACTTTAACCTTCACCGAACCATCGGGCTCGATCGGCGCATAGCCTATTATTTCCCGCATGAGTTGCGCTTGTGAGCGACCAAAAGCGGCATTATCGATATCGAGAATGTCGTCATCCGGAAACGAAACCGATTTCACGATGCGCAGAAATCTGGCTGGACGCTCGGCCGCAGTTGCCTGGGCAGGATCTGCCAGATTTGCAATATCAAGACTTGGGGTACCATCAAAGTCGTAGACGCTGCGTATATGTAAAACGCCTACCGCTTCACTGACGAGGTCCGGGTCGAGGTCAATGCCTGCAGTCTTGTCCAGAATAACCGGCGGGCTGAGCCGCGACTCCATGACCACAACATCGGAGATCGCAATACCCTCTTCACCCAGGACTATGGGTTGTTGCGTGTTCTCCAGCGGGTCGTTCATCCAGACGCCATACAGAGGATCTGCTTCAACCATATTCACGTTTGCCAGATTTTCTTCAGTGCACGGTACAATGACCGGATTCTGCGGATCGCTGGTGGTATCGAGCAAACGGCATTGACTCCACGCAGTTATCAACCGTTCAGTACCATCATTCAGCGGTGAGATATGTGCGTAACGACCCTGCAGTGCCGGTTCTGATTCATCCAGACTCAGATCGCCGGGAATGAGAATTTCCTGTGCATCGGAAAGTAGACCCGCACTGGCAAAAGTAGGTTGGTCGTGTTCAACGTAATTCGCCACATCGATTGCAACCGGTAAAGCACCTAAGCGGCTTTGCTGGCCGGGTGGGCGCATCATGACCAGCAGTCGGCCATCGGGTAATTCAGTGGGTTCTACAAATTCAATGGTCTGACCGTCCGGGCCCGTATCATGGCTATGCACACCATAAAGCAGTTCCATTTCCGTACCATCAGGGTTAGACCGATACAGGCTGATTCGATCTCGACCAGCAACGTTATCCCAGCGCGAATAGACAACCCGACCGTCACTCATGATCGTCGGATCAAGATCAGAACTGGCGTTGTAAGTAATCTGCTGTATCTCGGTGCCGTCGGGATTCATGACATGTAAGGTCAGCGCTTCTTCATCGCGGTCCTCATCCAGCGCAGAGAACTGCGGCTTACCTTCATCAAGCAGTATCGCTTTCGCCAGGCGCTGCCGCGTAGAGGCAAAAACCAGTCGGCCATCGGGCATGAACTGCGGTGCTATGTCGTGGCCATCTTCTGCAACAATGTCCGATACGATCGCGCGGTTCAAAGTGCCCTCTTCCCGGTTCAGTACCCAGATGTTCCAGGTCGGCTGCTCGTCATCGTCCAGATCGGGATCTTCCGGTGCTCGCATAGCAAACGCCAACTGATTGCCGTCAAAAGAAACGGTCAGGTCTTTGACGTCATAAAGAGGAGGATTTCCATCTTCATCGTCTGGGAAAATACCAGCGGTTAAAGATGTTTCTGCCGCACTGGGAGAAGCCCGGTCGCGGATGAACAATTCTGCGCCCGGGAAAAAGTCGGTCCGTCGGCGCACTTCGGTGGTCAGCAGATTCCCGTCATCATCTGTCAATAACGGACGTTTAACATAGGCAACCGGAAAGTCGACAACCACTGGATCAGGTGACTGACCGCCACCTAATCCCGAGCTGGAACTACCCGAACCACTACCGCTGCCACACCCAGTCAGCAACAGGATGAGGAGTGTGCTCAGCCAAGCGCCCGACCCCTTGCCCAAGGCGGATACCGCGAAGTTATGTCTCATGTGCGCACTGACTCCTGGAATTAGTGGACTGCAACCGCCGCGCCTTCGCTCGGCAGTTACATAACAGTCCTTTCGATTTACATTTTTTCACAAGGTATGCGTGGCAGATGTGCACTGGTTCACAGCTGCCTGATATCAGCGGCAAAACTGCATCGGTCTCCGGTAAGGAGAAATGAACCCAGAACTAACAAGCTAATTTGCGACAGACCGCGGAAACGAGACTCAGTGCGCTTTTTTCTTGTAATGAAAGGCTGATTCTTAGCGCTTCGTGAACCCTGAGGGATTTAGGGGTTAATGGCTGCCTGAATTTCGACCCAAGAATTCGCATTAGGCGCAAACGTGAGGAGCATTTCATGAGGTTTTTAACCCCCCGGTTCTTAACCAGCATACACAGGCGAGGACCAGCAGCTGCGGCTGCCATGATTTTCAGCTTTGCCGCGTTGTTACCGATATCGGCTTCGGCGGATTCAGTTGATCAGGCCAAACGTATTCACGATCGAATCGCCGGCGTACCCCCTGACGCGGCAACCCTGGCATCCATGCGTGACGATATTGATGGCGTTAACGCCCGATCAGCTCTGGACGCTGCATTGACGGCAACCCAGGACCCGGAGTTCTATCGGGTCACACTGAAAAATTTTGCCGCACCATGGACTAATCGTGATCGCAGCGTATTTGTGCCGTTAGACGATTACATCGCAACGGTTATAGGCATGGTCCGCGACGACGTTGATTTTCGCCAGGTTCTATCCGGCGACATTCTCTATACCGGCAGTGGCAATGGCATACCTGCTTACTCAAACAGCTCAAACGCCCACTATGAGGCACTGGAAAACGCTGGGACTGATCTGCAGGCCAACCTCCTGGCACGCACCCAGTCAGCTGTCACCGGTTTGCCTTCTTCCGCAACAGCAGGTGTCATTACCACGCGATCTGCAGCAAAAGCTTTTTTTATCGACGGTACCAACCGCGCGATGTTCCGCTTCACGATGCTCAACCACCTGTGCCTGGATATGGAACAGTTACATGATGTTTCCCGGGTACCTGACAGGATCCGCCAGGACGTCTCACGCAGCCCCGGCGGAGACAGTCGGGTATTTCTGAACAACTGTATCGGCTGTCACGCCGGCATGGATCCGCTGACTCAGGCGCTGGCCTACTACGACTATGAATACGATGTTGTCAATGACCCCGATGGCAATAACGGTCAGATCAACTACAACGACTCCGGCGAAATTGATCCGGTTACCGGAACCCGCGTTGAAGAAAAATACTTCAACAATAACCTCAATTTCGAGCACGGTTACATCACACCCGACGACAGCTGGGATAACTACTGGCGTGAGGGTCAGAACAAGCTGCTGGGATGGGATGAAAGTCTGCCAGGCAGCGGCGCCGGCGCTAAAACTTTTGGCGAAGAACTGGCCAACTCTCAGGCGTTTGCCCAATGCCAGGTTAAAAAAGTTTTCGAGAACGTCTGCTTACGACCGCCACAGGACAGCGCGGACCACAACCAGATCGACGCGATGACCACATCTTTTCAAAACAACGGGTACAACCTGCGCCGTACATTTGCTGAGTCAGCTGTGTACTGCATGGGTAGCTAAGGGGATATTGCAATGAACCGACTATCTGTAGCTTCAAGCACGCCCCAGGCGGTATTCAAACCTTCAGGTCTATACAGATCTTTAGGACTCATCGCGATCACACTGTTTCTGCACGCATGCGGAAGTGGCAGCGGCGCATCAACTTCTGAAAACCCGGTCACCGCAACACCCGATGTCAGTAATTATTCCGGTCCCGCACCTGCTACGGCAGATGTCCAGGCCTTCAAACTGAACGTCTGGGATAATCTTGTTGCCAACAACCGTTGCGGTTCCTGTCATACAGACGATCAGAGCCCGCGGTTCGTCCGGGCCGATGACATCAACCTCGCCTATTCAGAGGTAAACACCGTTGTAGACCTGACCGACCCGGGCAGTTCCCGGCTTGTGACCAACGTTCGCGGCGGCCACAACTGCTGGCTCTCAAGTGATGATGCCTGCGGAGATATCATCGAGTCCTACCTGGAAAACTGGGCTGGCGATACGCTGGGCGGCGGTGGCAAAGAGGTAGAGTTGGAAGCGCCACCGATACAGGACCCCGGTGAAAGCAAAAACTTTCCGGTAGATACCGCGCTATTCGAATCCACCGTTTATCCTCTGCTGACAACGTATTGCTCAGATTGTCACGATGATGCCGCAGCAGTACCGCAAAGCCCGTTCTTTGCCAGCGCTGAAGTCGAGTCAGCTTATACGGCGTCACAACCAAGGATTGATCTGGAAACGCCTGCAAACTCGCGCTTTGTGTTGCGCCTGGCTGACGAATTCCACAACTGCTGGGATAACGATTGCCAATCCAGCGCGGCGGAAATGGAAGACGCAATTATTGCGTTCTCAGATGCCATCACGCCGACACTGGTTGATCCCAGCCTGGTGACCTCGAAAGCTTTATCGCTGACAGACGGCATTGTTGCCTCCTCTGGCGGACGTTATGAAGCCAACGTGATTGCCCTTTATGAGTTTAAGACAGGTACCGGAAACACGGTTTTTGATACCTCCGGTATAGAACCCTCTCTCAACCTCACACTCAGTGGCGACTACAGTTGGGTTGGTGGCTGGGGTGTCCAGTTCACTGCAGGTAAAGCTCAGGGTTCTACCACTGCCAGCGCCAAGTTACGTGACCTGATCACCGCCACCGGCGAATACAGCATTGAGGCCTGGGTAGCACCCGCCAATGTTGTACAGGATGGACCGGCTCGAATAGTCACCTACTCGGGCGGTTCAACATCGCGCAACTTCATGTTGGGTCAGACGCTGTATAACTACGATGCCTATGTCCGTACAGATCAGACAGACCCTAATGGAGAGCCACAGCTGTCTACGGCAGATGCCGACGAAGACCTGCAGGCAACTCTGCAGCATGTTGTTGTTACGTATGATCCGGTTAACGGTCGTCAGATTTATGTTAACGGTGTGTGGACCGACGATGTGGATCCGGTACCCGGCGGCCTGCTCAACGACTGGGATGACACTTTTGCATTTGCACTTGGCAGTGAAGTTGATAACGACAGCCGCTGGGCGGGTACGATACGCCTGCTGGCAATGCACAATCGTGCCATGACACCAGAACAGATTCTGCAGAACTTCGAAGTGGGCGTAGGTGAAAAGTACTTCCTGCTCTTCAATGTCAGTGACCATATCGACGTTATGGACGCATACGTTGTCTTCGAGGTCAGCCAGTTCGATTCCTACGCTTACCTGTTTGATGAGCCTTTCTTCATCATTCTGGATAACCAGGCAATGCCAGGGTCTATACCTATGTCAGGCATCAGAATCGGCTTGAACGGACGTGAACTGCCGGTTGGTCAGGCATTTGTTGCGGTGGATACCACTATTACCGATGCGCTTTACGAAACCAACGGCAGCCAGAGCCTGTCAAACCTGGGCACTATTGTGCCCCTGGAAAAAGGACCCACTCTGGATGAGTTCTTCCTGACTTTCGAAGTCCTGGGTGACGAAACCAATGTATACGTCGAGGCTGATCCGGCGCCGGCGCCCCCTCCTGCTGTGCTGCCACGCGATCCGGATGTGGGTATTCGAGACTTTGCAGAAATCAATGCAACCATGTCGAGGTTGACCGGCATTCCCGTTGCAAACAGCGAGGTGGCAACAACTTATGATCTGGTGCGACAGGCGATGCCTGTAGGCACCGGCGTCAGTGGTTTCATTTCGTCGCAGCAGATGGGTATTACCCAGCTGGCGATCAAATACTGTTCTGTGCTGGTTGATGATGTGAACGCTCGTTCAAGCTATTTCCCGGGCTTCCCATTTGGTGCGTCCCAGGCTTCCGCGTTTGACGATCGCAGCCTGCTGATTGACCCGCTGATAGACAACATGGTGGGTAATGGCATCAGTACTCAACCTGACCTGACCGCATTGGAAGGTGAAGTGAACAGCCTGGTCGACGATCTGATCGCAAGCAGCGTCAGTGTCAACAGCGAGCGAACCGAAGGGATCGTTAAAGCAGCTTGTGCGTCTGTCTTAGGCAGTGCAGCAATGCTGGTCCAATAGTTACATAAAGAGAGTTAAAACAATGCGTAAAAGAAGACAACGTAAATACGATGACCCTTTGTGTCACGCCGATCACCGTCGCCCACGGACGCGTCGGGAGTTCCTGGCCCAGGGTTTTATTATGGGTACCGGCGCGGTTCTGGGTTCCAGCGCGGTAACGCTGAGCAACAACGTGCAGGCGCAACTGGCGCCTGACCTGCTACCGTTGATCGCTGACTGCGGCATCGCAACACAGGGCGCGGGTAAAATACCTTTTATTGCCTTTGACCTGGCGGGTGGTTCTAACCAGGCCGGATCTAACGTTTTGGTTGGACGTCAGGGTGGCCAGCTGGATTTCCTCAGCACAGCCGGATATGAACGCCAGGGTTTACCCGGCGATATGATTCCGCCAATTCTGAACCCTGACACTCAGACCAACGATTTTATCGATACAACGCTTGGACTTGCGTTCCACTCAGACAGTGCATTCCTGCGCGGGATGATGACACGCATTTCTCCGGCAACCGCAGCCAACATTAACGGTGCTGTGATACCCGCTCGCTCGGAGAACGACACCGGAAACAATCCACATAACCCGATGTACGGGATTGCAAATGCGGGTTCTGACGGCTCACTGCTGACATTGATCGGTTCTGAAAACTCAGACTCTGGCGGTAATTCCATGGCGCCAATGTCCATGATTGATCTGACCCGACGACCTACAAAGGTTGATCGGCCTTCGGATGTAACTGGCCTGGTTGATGTTGGCGACTTAACCGCCGTGCTCAGCCAGCAGGATGCCGTTGCGGTGATGGAATCTGTTTATCGCATCAGCGATCAGAAGCTGCAGGCGATCAACACCGGCGGTGATCCGGTGATCCATCCGGAAGACGTTGTGAAAGACCTGGTTAAATGTGGATATCTGAAAAGTGCTGATCTGGCAGACCGGTTTGGCGATCCAACTACATTAGACCCTGCGGGTGATCCGCTTATCGTTGGGCCACAAGGCATCTTCACTGATGCTGAGTTTAACGGTGGCGACCGTTCTGCCGGAGAGTTCCGTAAAACGGCTTCTGTTATGAAAATGGTGATCAACGGCTTCGCCGGTGCAGGCACTATAGAAATGGGCGGCTATGATTACCATGGTGGACGACGGGCCGAAGGAGAAGTAAAGGACTTCCGCGCAGGTCAGTGTATGGGCGCCTGTCTCGAATACGCGGCGATCACTGGCGTACCGCTGATGATGTATGTCATGTCTGACGGTTCTCTGTCTTCCAACGGCACCATCGACAACACAGTCGACGGACGTGGCAAAGGTGAATGGAGCAGCGATAACCAGCAGACCGCAGCGACCTTCTTCCTGGTGTATAACCCTAACGGTCGCCCGACGCTTATCGGAGGAACGCCTGAAGAACAGGCGATACACCAGCAGATCGGTTACATGCGAGCAGATGGTTCTGTCGAAACCGCAGGGACACCTGCTGCCAACAACGTTAATCTGCTCGCGGAGACCGTTGTGTTGAATTATATGGCGCTGCACGGCGAGAACGGACAGTTTGGTACCGCTCTGCCTAACAACGGTTTGGGTAATGCAACGCTGCAGGACAGTTTGACTGCCTTCGAGCCGATTGTGAACGGCACCATAACAAACCCGGTCTAGACGCCAGACCTTAAAACGGCAGTTTGTAACACAAGGGCCTGCTAAACTTCAGCGGCCCTTTTACGCTTTACACGGAGTTAAAGCATGATCAGCCTGTGTTGTCCCCGCTGTGACACTGTTCTCAACGAACAGGCACAAGCGGGTATGCTGTGCACCGCGTGCAAAATCAGTTTCCCGATGTTGTCCAGCCCAACCGGCCGCGTGCCTTTCCTCTGGTCGGAGCCGCAAGCCTGCCTGCTGGATTGGCAGAATCGTTTTAATGCAGCATTGGCCGATCTGGAAACACAGATATCCACCACGCAGTTGATAGATTCTGTTGGTCCAGCTACACGCCATCGACTGTCCCACCTGAATAACGCCCTGACCCGCCACCAGCGGGAACTGGCAGATCTTTTCAGCGGCTTACAGGTTGGCGACGCGCTGGCTCGAGAAACCCATCTTGCCCTGCGCACACAACTGCCGAGCCACCACGGCGCACTGTCTTATGCGCAGAACATCCATCGCGACTGGAGTTGGGGTGAGGACGAAAATCAACAGGTGCTGGAACATCTGACAGGTGTGCTTGCTCAAACTAAAAAGCCTGTGCGACTGCTTGTGCTGGGCTGCGGTGCTGGGCGCCTGGCTAATGATCTGCACCGAGCGCTAAGCCCGACAGAGACCTGGGCTGTTGACAGCAATCCCCTGCTTTGTCTGCTGGGTCAACGCATGAGTGCGGGCGAAACACTCTCCTTGACAGAATTTCCCCTGGCGCCTGTCAATGCAGAAGCGTGTGCAGTGACACGCACGCTTGCCGCACCGGAGACTGTGGAGGGTTTGACCTTTGTGTGTGCCGATGCAATGAGATTACCTTTTGCACCAGGCCAGTTTGATCTTGTGGTCACACCCTGGTTGATTGACGTTATCGATGCACGTCTGGCTGATTTCATGCGGGTTATTTATCGAGCCACAGCACCGGATGGATACTGGCTGAATCATGGCTCGTTAGCCTTCGCTGGTAATCAGGCGGCTAATCGTATGACCTGCGAGGAACTGCAGGAGCAGACAAACGATGCCGGCTTCACCGTGCAGAGCAGCACCGATGAGTTACTGCCTTATCTGCAATCTCCCGCCAGTCGTCACCGCCGCGTTGAACTCACACATACGCAACTGGCACAGCGGGACAATGCGCAAGCGCCTCAACGTCAACCCCGTCATCAGCACCTGCCGGAGTGGCTGGTCAGTGGCAGAGCACCGATTCCCTTGAGCCCTGGTCTGCAGACACAGATCACTACCACCAAAATACATGCTTTTATCATGTCCCTGATCGATGGCAAACGCAGCGTTCTGGATATGGCTAAAGTGCTGGAAGAGCAGCGGCTGATGCCTGCAGATCAGGCGACGATGGCGGTACGCCAGTTTCTGACCACAATGCTCGAGGAAGCGCGCCGCTTTGAGGGCCAGGATCATCACTGAAAATGATCCGCGGGACAATGACACTCAGCTACAGAGATCATTACCATGCAGGCTGCCTGTGACCAGGCACAGGCGTTAGGGAACAGGACTCGAAGTTGCGGGACTCAGATCGCAGCCGGCTGCATGATTGGTTCGCCAAACTCAGCCACAGCGGGCGTTTCGTAGGTGGTCATTTCCCAGGCATCTTCGCAGCGAAGCAGCGCACGAGCCAACTTGTTGTTCAGTGCATGACCTGACTTGAAACCTTCGAATGCACCCAGAATCGGACGACCGAGCAGATAAAGATCGCCGATCACATCAAGCAGCTTATGCTTCACAAACTCATCTTCGTAACGCAGTCCACCTTCATTCATGACGTCAAAATCATCAATACCTACCGCGTTTTCCAGACTTGAGCCCAACATCTTGTTGATGGCCTGCGCCTGAGGCAACTCTTTGATCAAACCAAACGAGCGTGCACGGCTGACCTGATCCACATAGGAGATATTGGAAAAATCCAACTCAGAGACTTTTGGATGGCGGTTATAAACCGGATGGTCAGCAACAAAAGTGTACGCTGCTTTAAAGCCGTCGTAAGGCTTCAGTACAGCTTCAGCGTCACCCTGGGTGACTTTGATGTCGCGCTTGATGCGAATGAACTGTTTCGGAGCCTGTTGCTCAACAATGCCCACCGTGCTGATCAGATAAATAAAAGGCGCGGCGCTGCCGTCCATGATCGGCACTTCTTCGCTGGAAAGCTCAACCACCAGGTTATCAATGCCCAGCCCCCAGAGGGCAGACATCAGATGCTCAACAGTTGCGACCTGGACGTCTCCTGTTCCCAGACTGGTAGACAATGTTGTGTCAGAGACATTTTCTGCAGTGGCTCGGATCGGAGCACTGGCCCGGACATCCGTCCGGACAAAAGATATGCCTGTGTTTTCCGCGGCAGGGCGTAAGGTCATGCGGACTTTGTCACCCGTATGAACACCGATACCAATGGCATGGACCGGCTTCCTGATGGTTCTTTGTCTTAGCATATTTGTCTCAGTCCAATCATTCTGCTGCTTGATTGTTGAAGTTCTTAACTATCAACGACTTGGCGAAAGACTATACGCACTCTGTGAATGAAAATGAAGAAAAAATGAAGGGAAAAATGGAAAAATATGAAACAGGTTGTTTCTAAGTGTTTCAGGCAATTAATCCATATTTTTCAATATGTTAGCTACCGATTCCTTGTATTTTCGTGGAAAATCGCATGATTTCTGCTGATCTGTATCCATTTTTCAATTCAAATGACAGCCTGCCCCCTTCCTGGACTGTGCGCTTCTGCCATTAACGGCATCTGGGCTAATTGCGTCGTCTTCGAATAGTCGCCTGCGCAAGTACCCGCCAATAGCTCACCCACGCGTAGGACAGGACGGCCATGTCCCGCAAAGGGCAGCTACCTGCTTCATTTCATAAACGATTATGGACAATGCCGCTCACTTGAAGTTACTGCAGGAAACAAAAGCATTCGCTGCCTTTATATGGGTCGGCTTGCTGGGCTGCATTGTCGGAACGCTTACATCAAGTTGGTACATCTCAGGCTATCGCCAACATCAGAACGCATGAAAAGTACAGCAGAAGCACCAGCGTACTTTCGAATCCGATGTTGCCAACGCCATGTTTTTCTCTTCGCAATAATCCGAGCAGCAGAATACTTGCCAGCAGAATCGATAGCGCAACCCAGAAAATTTCGCTTGTCGTTATAGCGGCGTAAATTGATCTGCCTCGGTAGGCGACGTCTGCAGCAGACAGGAACAATACATCGAACGCATTGCCGCCGAGAATATCCCCAACGGCGAGCGCCAGCGCGCCGCGGCGAACGGCTGTTATGGCAACAACAAGTTCCGGCAAGGAAGTGGTAATTGCTGTCAAAACACCTCCGACCATGCTCTCGTTCAATCCAGCATGAACAGACAGGGAGATTGCCGCGCGGGCGAGCGCCCAACCGGCCCCGGCTACCAGTGCGGCCAGCAGCACAAAGGTCAGCCAGAGCAGAACAAGTTCGCGGGACGATAAATGAGCGGCTTTGCCCTTACTTTCCGGCTTGGTTTCGTTTGTCATGCGCGGTTGCCACATGGGCTGCTCTCGAGCCTGGCTGATCAGGCGCAGGCCAAATATATAGCCCAGAACGAGCAACACTGAAATCGGATGCACGCCAAATACCGCGATACCCGGAAGTGCCATCGCCAGCATCGGCAACGCTAACAAGGCTAGCAGAAGCGCACCATGTAGCAGGTTTGCCTCGGAGGCTGCGGCGTGCTCCAGATTAGCCTTACGGTAAGTCATATCGGCCACTGCCAAAAAAGCTGTTTGTGCGGCGATGCCGCCAAGCGAATTGCTCACAGCCAGTGTGGCATGTCCCGCAAGCGCTGCAGTGATCGTTGTGGTGAGGCCTGAAAGCGAAGTGATAGCACCAATCAACACCGCCCCTGTGAGGAGTTCACCCAGACCCGTGACCTGTGCGATGCGTTCCGCCCGCACGGTCAGCAGGACGCCACCAACCCCGATAGCGCTGGCTGCGACTATGAACACGGTGATACTGAAGCCCAGAGACCAAGCTTCCGCCATCAGCTACACTTCTTCGTCGACAAAGGTAATGTGGCGGAAGTAGTGGCTGCTTTCGAAAGAAGCACCAAGCGCGCCGATACCAAGTGCAAGCGCCGCGACAAATGCGGAAAGTAGCAGGTACTCGTCAAGTAGCGGTGGTTGCGCGAGCCCCCCGGACCATTGCACGACCAACCGGTGGTCAAAAAACAGAGAGCCAGCCAGCAGCGCTATACAGAAAATCAGTATGTAGGTTGTGGTCATGCCCAGCGATACCACCAGCCCCATGGTGACGTTGGTGGTCACGCTCTGCTCGGTCAGGCGCGATTTCCCCCGCCGGACATAGAGGCCCTGATTGAGCACGATATACGTCGTTGCAATACAGACAGCGGCGAGAGAAAAAACCGCTACCAACACCCTATCCTGGCTGATTGCCAGTTCCCAGACTTCGGCCGTCACGATCAGCACAAGCATTGCGGAAAGCGCAGCTGTGGTCAGGCGACTCAGCCGAAAAGGGAACTGCCATGGTCTGGCTTCGCGCACTGCATTGGAAATATCACGACGGTTCACCCAGGTGCTCAGCAGATAAAATCGCCAGGGTTTCACAGTCCTGTAGTCGCTGTCCTCCTCCAGTCGCCGGTCGGCTATTTCGCTGAGTTCTCTGACGAGCTGTTCTTTTTGCCGGGTAGAGTATTGTGCAGGATCGTCGAGGTCGGATACTTCGGCAGGCTTGAAAAGCAGGTTTGCATGATCGTCTTCATCCCGCTCCAGTCCGCATAGTCTGCTGAATGTGTAAAGCACGAGGCGCTGCAAGCGATCGGCGATGGTGGAAGTGCGCTGTTCAACGTCCACTTCCGGATCAGTAGATCTTGGGTCAATCTGTGAGGTGGAAATTAAAGCCGAGTCGAGTGATCGTGACACAACAGCGATAGTCTCAGGAAAGTAATGTCCGATGAGTTCTACCCCGGTGATGATCACGGTGAAGTCCCAGTGTTTTGCGTTTCTCTCAGCAACGCCATGTTCCAGAAGTTCAGAAGGCTCCGCTCTGGGGCCTATCGCCAGTTCCTCCCAGCGCACGATCGGCATCTGCCACTGAAATTGTGGAAATGCATTGGACAGCATCTGAGTCAATGAATCCCGGGCGCGCTGTACTGCACGCCAATCCACATCGTCGAGCTTGCCTGCCGCGAGCCAGCCGATTTCTACAAGCGGCAGGTCTTCGGTTTTTTGGTGCATAAGTTACCGATTCTATTGTCGGAGCGCGCTGTGCGGATGTCGTAACCGACACAGCGTCAGTTAACCGCAGCGGGAAGGGTCTCGGCCCCCAGTGTACAATATCTCCAGCAGGCTTTGCGATGGCCCACCTTTTTTTGGCATATTAGCCGCCGGCAGGAGATCGCATTTTAAAACTATCAGTGGCAAACAGCGTCCTGCCTCTTTTTAGTCTTTATTTATCAACGGAAATTAGCGACAAACCCGTGATTCAAAAGGAAAAACTGTTGTGTGTAGCGCCCATGATGGCGTGGACAGATCGGCACTGCCGCTATCTCCACAGGCTGTGCGCACCGAACGCTTTGCTGTTCACAGAAATGGTCACCACGGGTGCCCTGCTGCACGGCCAGCAATGGCATCTGCTGGACTACAACCCGGCAGAACATCCACTGGCGCTGCAACTTGGTGGCAGCGAGCCTGACGCACTGGCGCAATGCGCCCAGCGTGCTGCGGAACTGGGTTACAACGAGATCAATCTTAATGTTGGATGTCCCTCAGAACGGGTTCAGAAAGGTGCTTTTGGCGCCTGCCTGATGCGCGAGCCTGATCTTGTTGCGTCCTGTGTTGAGGCTATGTGCCAGGCGACAGATATCCCCATCACGGTAAAGTGCCGTCTGGGTGTCGACGACGATGACAGCGATGAGTTGCTGCTCAATTTCATTGATACCGTCAACAGTGGCGGTTGCCAACGGTTTTACGTACACGCCCGCAAAGCTATCCTGGCAGGACTGAGCCCGGCGCAGAATCGCTCTATCCCACCACTACAGCCTGAACGCGTTGCGCAACTGAAACTCAGCCGGCCAGAGCTGCAGATCATTATCAATGGTGGCATCGATGACCTCACCACAGCCCTGGCGCATTTAGAGTGGGCTGATGGTGTGATGATTGGCCGCGCTGCATACCACCATCCCATGTGGCTGCGCACCCTGGACGAAGCACTGTTTGTTGATGACAAGTCTGGGGTTCAGGCTATCGACATCCTGGGCGCTTACCGTCAATACATCGAGAGGCAACTTGGGCTCGGAGTACCCCTGCATGCCATGACGCGACACATGTTAAGTATGTGCAACGGTCAACGCGGGGCGCGGCGCTTTCGTCAGGTGCTCAGCGACAGTAAACGATTGAAAGAAAACGATGTCAGCCTGCTCGATGAAGCACTGTCACATGTCTTTGAGTTCGCTGCCTGATGTTGTCACGTCTGTTAGAACTGTTCCGCGGCGAAACACAAAATGAGGAGCAGATTGATCCTGCACTGGCGGCTGCGATCCTTATGTTCGAAGTGGTTTGGGCAGATCACGACGTCGACGACGCGGAAGTGGCAGCCATGACAGAATTGTTAGCAAAACAGTTTGATCTGGATGAACATCGGGTTGCAGAAATCGTGGCTGAATCAAGATCCAGTCACGAGGAAAGTGTCGGTGTTTTCCCGTTTACCCGGGTCGTCAACGACAATCTGTCAGAGCAACAGAAGTATCAGATCATCAGATCCATGTGGACTATTGCTCTGGTGGACAATGATCTGGATGCGCTTGAAGAACACACCATCCGACGAGTTGCTGATCTGATCTATCTGCCACATGCCCGCTTTATCGCGGCAAAAAAGGCAGCTCAAGATGGTGTTTCAGGTTAGGGGCAGCAGCCCCATCTCCCACTAAGAAACATTGCGCTGTGAAACCGTTGCTGATCGCTCGGCCTGCAACGCCTCCACCAGACTTCTGAAGGTCACGGCATTATGCTCGTTCAACCCCATCAGGGTTTCGTGGGCTTCAATAACGCGCAAACGCATTTCTTCTTCATCAAGGTCGTTGGCGAGCGGCAGTTCTGCCAGTTGTTGCCGCAGTTCCTGAGCATCACTGACAATGATAAACACATCCTCGAAACCCATCGTGTGCAGAATCCGCAGAATATCCGGGTCATTACACACCAGCATAGGCAGCTGCTGATATTTCTCCTGAACGGCAATGCTCAGTTTTGCCAGGACACCCAGCGAAGTACTGTCGATGGCATCTGCGGCAGTTAAATCGACCAGCACCGAGGCGAAGCTTGGGTCGGCAAACATCGCCTCCAGGTAACGGTCAAAAGTACTGGAAACCGTCAAGCGCACGTCGCCTTCAAAACGCAGCACATACACGCCTTCGTGATTACCCACCATTATCTTTCCGTTCACCGACACCTCCGCGGGAAACAACAAAACCACACTGTTTCACAAACGGAGCTAAGCATCGTTCGCGACTCGCAAGCAGCTGACATCGTCCTGGCCAAGTTGATCCAAATCCAGTTGTGACCAGATTCCAGCCATGTCCTCCGCACTTTTTACAATATCAGCCAGCAGTTCCTCTTTCTCCAGCAGAGTCTCACCGGCAACCAGATCCAGAACACCATCGGTAAACACGCCCAATCGAGCACCGGGTGGAAAAGGTGTTTCAACACAGCGGTATTGCACATCAGGAAACAGCCCCAATGGTTTCGCTTTCTGTTCAAGCATGCTGACATTGTCACCCACGGCCAAAAATGCAGGCGGAAACTGACCGGCATTGGCGTAGGTCAGTGTCCCTGCGGTACTGTCTACGCAGGCAAAAAACATCGCGACATGTTTATCAATGTCCAGGGCCATTAATTGATTGTTCATCCAGGTCAGCACTTCACCTGGCCGCAGGCGCTCTCCCGCGTCTGCCAGACGAGCCAGCTGCGCAGAGAAGTGTTTCAGCAGCACGGTCACGAACGCCGCGGAACTACCATGTCCCGAAACATCAGCGAGATAGCAGGCACTGAGCCCGTCAGCCAGCCCGAAGTAATCGGTAAAGTCTCCACTGAGCAGTAAAGACGGCTCCAGACGATGTTCCAGGCTGATGTGTTCAAAATGTTGTGGTGTTGGCGGCAGCAGGCTGGTCTGAATATAACGGCCCGCCTGCAAATCAACTTCTAAAGCGTCATGTGCTGCATGCCAGTAGTTCTGAGCTGTTTTGGCTTTGGCCTGATTGCGGTCGATGCACGCTTGCAGCTTTGCCATTACCTCTTGTGCTGGAAGCGGCAGTTCCAGGCACTCTGCAACACCTGCGCTCAAGCACTCATGCAGCTGTTTGGCATCAACGGGTTGCTCTGAAAAATACAGCACCGGAATGTGCGGCTGACGCGCAGCAACCGCGGCGCAGGAGGTCAGCTCCGGTGACAGGACGGCCTTCACGTCATTCCGTTCAAAATAGGTAGTGGCGGCTTCAAGCTCAGCAACGCCAACCACCTGGCTGCCGGTGTCTGCCAGAAGCTTGATCAGATGAATGGATTCCGCCGTGTCTGCGTCGAGCACTAAAAAACTCATGTACAACAACTAATGCCAAGGTCGCTTAAGTTTGCGGCGAGGACCCTACGCCTGAACGTTAACGAGCACAAGAGGGAAGATGTAGTCGATACAGCGGAAGAAATCACCTATTCGTCATCAAATCCATCGTCATCAAATCCATCGTCAGCAAAGGGGTCCTCGTCGGTTACGCCATCGTTAACCGAAAAAACCCGCCTTTGCAGGTACGCATCGCGCAGGAACAAATATTCATCACCGGTAACCAGCTGATCGACGCCTAACAGCGCAACCCTGAGATCGATGGCATACAAGGCTATAACCGCAGCGCGTGATTCCGCTGGTTTCACCAACCGAATGGGATTCATCAGGCTATCTACCGCGTAGCCCAGAGAATCTCGCACCGAAGACGGACCGAGGAAAGGCAACATCAGAAAACTACCGGAACCGGCACCCCAGACACCAAGCGTCTGGCCAAAGTCTTCATCGTGTTTTGCAAAGCCCGCATGGGTTGCTACATCAATGAGGCCGCCAACTCCCAAAGTTGTGTTCACTACAAACCGTCCAGTATCCGACAGCGAGCGCAGTGGCTTTCCCTGCAGGAGTTGATTAACCGCGATTGCCGGCGTGCCAACATTATCAAAGACATTACTGATTCCGGACTTCAGGAAACCCGGAACAACTTTGTCATAAGCTTTTGCGGTTGGCCTGAGCACCCAGCGATCTGTGAAGTCGTTAAACTTGTACACACCTCGATTGATGGGCTCGATCGGATCGCTGGCAGCTAAGACCGCAGTCGGCATTGCTGCAACCATTGTCACGACGAGGAGCAGGAGCGCTGCACACGGTTTTAATCGTGCTTGGTACATTTAGGTCTCATTGGTAATTTCGCCCTGTATGATACCCAAGTCGTAAAGGTGCGCCAGAGTTTGTCTACCCTGAAGCATAAACTTTTCGGTATTGATCGCCCGACCGCCGGCACTGAGCTCTGAATGTATGGTCTGCAACGCGGTTGCAGCGTCCTGTTCAACCAGCAGTTCAAGCAAACGGTGTGTTACCGGATTTGACTGCAGGAACCTCACCGCGTTATCTGCGTTGCGATAAACAAGCAGGTAAGTCGGTGTTGCTGGCGGTGAGGACGGCTGATTGGACACACCGATTTCATGAACGGGATATTGGTAGATCAGTGCGCGCACCAGTGTTGATATCGCCAGACGACCCATCAGGAAATCCGGATCAGCAGGATTGTTGGCAATCAGAGGTGGCTGCTGCTCGCACTCTGCAGCAACGTCCAGGGATAACTCAACCCACTCGTAGTGACACAGCTCAAGAAGGAACCCCGGCAGGTCAGCATAATTCTGTTGGTGCAGAAACGTCAGAAACTCTTCAGATATCTGTAAAAAATAGGGCGACTCACTGGGGTGAAGGTGGACAAAATCGCGCACAATCTGACGCCATCTTGTTGCCCCAACCACTTCAGCAGCGATTGGAAAGGCGCTGTCCAGGAAACTCTTGATGTTGTTGAAAAACAGATCGGCGTAAATCTTCATACGTCGCGCTTCGACGTCACCAGGTGCGGGGTTAAGATCCGGATTGCGGATATGGGCTGCAAAATCCAGTTGCACCGCTTTGAAGTCAGGTAAATTCCGACCTGAATCCGACACTGCGCTAACCTGCCAGTGCGGCTTGTTCAGCTGTGCTTTGCAGCTGCCGAACCTGTTCTACTTCACCCAACAGGCTCGATAATTTGGGGAAATTGAAATCTCGTTCAACAAGGGTTGGAAGCGGACCGACGCGGGTATAAGCCTGTCTTAATAGTTCCCATACCGGTTCTATGACGTCGCTACCGTGGGTATCAACCCTTAGATCGGGCGCTTCAACGTAATGCCCCGCAACGTGCAGGTACCCTACCCTGCTCAGATCAAGGGCTGACATAAATGCCAACGGGTCGTAGTCAAAATTAACGCTGTTCACATAGATATTGTTTACATCGAGCAACAGCAGACAATCCGACTCCGCCAACACCTGATTGATAAATTCAGCTTCAGACATCTGCTGACCAGGAGCGGCATAGTAACTGACGTTTTCAACGGCTATCTGGCGACCTAAGATATCCTGGGTTTGCCTTATCCGACCGGCTACATAAGTGGCTGCCTCCGGAGTGAATGGTATAGGCATAAGATCATACAAATGACCTTTGTCGTCACTACAGAAACTTAAGTGCTCTGAATAAGCTTTGATATTAAAGACATCATTGAATTCGCGAACTGCCCTTAAGAATTCCACGTCCAGAGGAGTCGGACCGCCTAACGATAGTGATAAGCCGTGACAGGCAAAATCGAATTTCTCGGTGAGATCATGGAATTGGCGGCCATAACGGCCGCCAACACCAATCCAGTTTTCTGGAGCTACTTCAAAAAAATCTACGTCGCCGGCTTCGAGATTCTCCAGCATGGGTAACATACCCCGCCTTAATCCCAAACCAGCTCCACTGATTGTTATGGCTCCATGTTCCGGCATTGGCTCTAACGCGGATTAAGCTGCGCCTCCGCACTTACCTTCACCACATTTGCCTTCGCCACCTTTGTCTTCACCACACTTGCCTTCACCGCACTTGCCTTCGCCATCTTTGTCTTCGGCTTCACCACACTTGCCTTCGCCGCACTTGCCTTCGCCATCTTTATCTTCGGCTTCGCCGCACTTACCCTCACCACATTTGCCTTCACCACACTTACCTTCGGCCTGTGCCAGTAAATCGTAGCCACGCTCCATGCCCTCAGCGACAAACAAGTTGTCATCGGCTTGCGCAACGCTGGCTGTTGCCAGTGATGCTACGAAGGCGGTGCCAACTGCCGCTGCAATAGGTTTCATTTTCTGTTTCAACATTGAGATTATCTCCAATAGTTTTGAGTCGTGGGCTCCCTCGTGGACACGCCCCTTAAGTTATCGATCTAAACGCCTTTTTACCGAGCGTCGTGAGTTTATGACCCAGAGGCATGACAAAAGGTTCCCCCCAGGTCGCAAAAGATCTTAACTCACTGAATCGGTTAAGCCAGCCCGACACGCTGTTCTTCAGCCCTTAATGTCGCATCGACGCGCTTGCTTGAGACCTTCCAGCGCTCGCCCAAAAAGCTATGGTCCAGTGGATGATCGGACACTTTCTGCCTGCTTATGGATTCCGCAAACAGCTGCAGACGCAGCTCTTCCAGATAGAATTTCAATGCCTCCATTCGCTCGGGAATGGCTAACTCCGCCTCCTGCAAGGCTTCAAACCGTTGTAGAAGCGGCCGTATCTCGTTGATTAGTTTGAGGTCTTTCGGGACATGGCCCGGTAAGGTCTCAATCCTTCGAGTAATCCCCGCAAGGTATCTGGGTAGCTGCAGCAGATAGTCATATGGCGTTATCGCAAGAACATCTCTTGGCACAAGGGCTGCCAGCTGAGCCTGGATATCCGCAACACTTGCCTCGTATGCTTTGGATGACAGCCCTTCAAGTTGACGGGTGATTTCGAAGCGCCGCGCCAGAATATACGCAAATTGTCCGACAACCTTATCAAACATGTCACCCAACCGACCCTTATTAGCGGTCAGCGTTGCGGAGAGTTCGGTATCATTTACCGGCAGCGGTCGCCCTTCAAAAAAACAATACCAGAGCGTATTCAGCAGCAATTCGTCTTTCAGTTCCTGAGCGTTACCCAGTGGTGCAAAATGCAGACCGATCTGCTTGTGCTTATCCAGTTCACGCCGGAAGTAGCTGCCTACTTTGCCGAGTTTAGATAAAGCAAGGCGGCACAGACCTCGTCGATGTGCATTGTCACGCGCCTGTTCGTCATCAAACAGGCGAAGGTCAACACTTTCACCGCGATCAACCAGACCCGGATATTTGATGACCGGCGCAGCATTACGACCGATGATTTTGTGTTCAGCCAGATAGCCGTCCGGCAACGTATCTATATTCTGCAACTCTGCTTGGGCGATATTTGCTGCGCCCGATGTCGCACTCGTTGCGCTGAACTTTTCTTTCAGCTCGCGAATGTCACGCCCCTGCCCCAACAGCTTACCGTTTTCATCCAATATCCGAACGTTCGCCAACAGATGAGTCGCCACGCGCTCACGATGCCAGTCCGATTCTACAACCTCCAGGCTGAATCTGTCTTTCAACAATCTGGCCAACGCCGCAAGTAATCGGCCTTTGCGAAAGTGCTCTGGCGCGGTCAGCCATTGACTCAACTCCTCTACGGTATCCGGCAATGGCACAAGATTGCGGCGCTTGGATTTAGGCAGACTCCGCAACCACTGATCGACCACGTTAGGCAGGAAACCGGGCACTGACCATTCAAAAGGTTCAGCACCCACGCCTGCCAGAAGACCAACAGGAACGTCTACGTTCACGCCGTCGTCAATTTCCCCCGGCGCAAATCTGTAGTGCACGGCAAACTGAAATGAGTTGATGCTGACCTCGTTTGGAAACAGATCTACGGTAAGACCGGCATCGTGTTGCTGAAGCAGATCTTCTGCGCTTAGCATCAGGCTCTCATGACGCTCTCCCGAACTACGCTTCAGCCATCGATTGAGATCAGTCAGAGACACCATGGTGGTTGGCAATCGATCGGCGTAAAAAGCATAGATTTCATCTTCACTGACCAGCAGGTCGCGACGGCGACCTTTTGCTTCAAGTTCTTCTATCTGCGCAACTTCACGAAGATTGTGCACCAGGAAATCCGGCTTATGCTTGATACCCCCCTGCACTAAACCTTCACGGATAAAAAGGTCTCGAGCGTGTGCAGCGTCAATGGGTGCAAACCTGACTTCCTTTCGCTCCGCGAGCAGCAGACCATAAAGACTGACCCGTTTATAAGCCATGGCTTCGCCACGACGAATACTCCAGAAGGGTTCGCTGTATTGCGTCTTCAGCAGGTGCTCACCCTGGCGTTCTATCCAGGCCGGTTCCACTGACGCTACCTGACGCGCGTAGATACGGGACGTCTCTGCAATTTCTCCAGCAACAATCCATTTGGGTGTCCGCTTTGCCAGCGAAGAGCCTGGGAATATGCGTAACTTCAGATTACGCGCACCCAGGTAAACACCGCGCTCGTCATGCTGTCCGATTAAACTCAGGCTGCCTGCCAGTATCGATTCGTGTATCGCCTGATAGTGTGCAGGTGTTGAATTCTCAGACAAACCGATCTCTCGCGCACTTAGGCGCAACTGGCGATGCAACTCGCGCCATTCACGGACGCGCGCAACATTCAGGAACTGCTTGCGTAATAATTTTTCAAAACGCCCCCTTGTCAGTTGCTGACGCTGCTCTTCTAACCACTGCCACAACACGACCAATGACATGAAATCGCTACGCTCATCTGCAAAGGCTGCGTGCGCCTGATCCGCAGCCTGCGCTTTGTTCAATGGACGTTCACGTGGGTCCTGAGCGGCGAGCGCAGACACAATGCTCAACACTTCCCGCAACGCACCTTGCTGCCCTGCGGCCAGCAGCATTCGAGCTAACCGCGGATCCAGAGGCATACGCGCCATCTGCTGTCCCAGCTTGGTCAGCTTGCCGAACTCGAGCGCCTGCAGCTCTTCTAACAGGCGCGTGGCGTCTTTTATGGCTCGACCATCGGGCAAATCAATAAACGGGAACTTGCTGATATCACCCAGCTTGAAGGCCAGCATCTGCAGAACCACTGAAGCTAGGTTTACTCGATGTATCTCAGCGTCGCTGAATTCCGGACGCGACAGGTAGTCCTGTTGAGCATAAAGGCGATAACAGATACCTGGTGCAATTCTCCCGCACCGGCCTTTACGCTGATCCGCGCTCGCTTGAGAAATGGGTTCAATGGGTAATCGCTGCAGTTTAGATCGGTAGCTGTATCGATTTATACGAGCAAAGCCCGGGTCAATGACATAGCCAATATTTGGCACCGTCAATGATGTCTCAGCGACGTTGGTTGACAGTACAACACGCCGTTTATGACCGCCCGGCTCAAATATTTTCTTCTGTTCCGCAAACGATAAGCGAGCATACAGAGGTAAAACCTCCAGCTGATCCTTAAACGTCTGGCGCAATAGTTTTGCAGCCTCAAAAATTTCGCGCTCGCCGGCAAAGAAAACCAGAACGTCACGCGCCTGAGAGGATCCATGGCGCTCGATGTCACGAAGCACCTGCACAATCGATTCATTGGTGTCCTGGGCTTCCTGATCAGCTTCCAGATACCGCACTTCCACCGGAAAGGTTCGGCCGCTTACTGATACCACTGGAGCGTCATCGAAGAACTTTGAGAACCGCTGCACGTCAATGGTCGCGCTGGTGACAATCACTTTAAGATCTTTGCGCTTGCGTAACAGACGTTTCAAATAACCTAACAGAAAGTCTATGTTGAGACTGCGTTCATGGGCTTCATCTATAATCACAACATCGTAAGCATCAAGAAAACGGTCGCTGCGGATTTCAGTCAACAGCAAACCATCGGTCATTACTTTCAACAGCGTCTGCTCACTGACCTGATCTGCAAATCTGACGGCATAACCCACCTGGTTGCCCAGATCAGCCTGAGTTTCTTCTGAAATACGTTTTGCCACGGTGCGGGCTGCCAGCCGCCTGGGTTGTGTATGGGCGATCATGCCACCTACGCCAAAACCCAGCTGCATACATATCTTAGGTAGCTGTGTGGTCTTACCTGAACCTGTTTCACCCGCAACCACAACGACCTGGTGATCGTGCAGCAGGGTTCGGATTTCGTCAGCGTGATCTGCTACAGGTAGATTTTCAGCAACGGTGAGGTTCAGGCCGGCGCGTGCTTCATGACGTTGTTTACGGATAGCTTCAGAACGGGCTACCGCCGCAGATCGACGCTGAAGATCCTGCTCACGCCGCAGCGAAAAGTAATCCCGGCGCATAACTTGCGCACGCGGTACATCGTCAGCAAGAGGACGAGGACCGGATGAACCAGAGGTTTTCTTTTGGCGCGAGGACATGGTGCTTCGCGAGCTATAACCTTGCGTAAGGGCAACGGCAGAGCGTTGCCGATTAAGATCCTACTTGGACAGTTCGCTCATACCCTCTTCCAGCCCACGAACTGTTAAGGGGAACATTTTACCGTCAACCAGGTTCTGGGTCATGGTCACCGAGGAAGAATACTCCCAGGTTTCCTGTGGCGTAGGATTTAACCAGATAAGCTTGTCATAGATGTTACCCAGGCGTTCCATCCACGCAGCGCCGGGCTCTTCATTCCAATGTTCGACACTACCACCCGCGTGAGTTATCTCATAAGGCGCCATGGTGGCATCACCCACAAATACAACTTTATAGTCGTGCGAGTACTTGTTGAGAACTTCCCAGGTAGGAATACGTTCACTCATGCGACGGCGGTTATCTTTCCACACCGACTCATAGATGAAGTTGTGAAAGTAGAAACTTTCGAGATGTTTGAACTCAGTTCTTGTGGCCGAAAAAAGCTCTTCGCAGATTTTCACATGGGCATCCATGGATCCGCCAATGTCGAGGAACAACAGTACTTTGACTGTGTTCTTGCGCAGGGGCTGCATCTTGATATCCAACATACCACCGTTGTGGGCAGTCGACTTTATGGTCCCGGACATGTCCAGTTCTTCTTCGGTGCCTGAACGTGCAAATTTGCGTAACCGGCGTAATGCCATTTTGATATTACGCGTGCCCAGTTCTACCGAGTCATCAAGGTTTTTGTACTGACGGTCATCCCAGACTTTTTTGGCTTTCTTCTTTTTACCTTTACCTTTGCCGCCTGGGCCATTCTTGCCCTCTTTGTCAGCATCACCTTCTTCACCTTCTTCGCCGTCTTTGCCTTGTTGCGCTTCTTTTTCTGCAGCCTCTTTGGCTTCTTTGAAGGCCTCGATCAGTTTTTCCAGGCCACCGAGGCCTTCTATCTGCTCGAGTTCTTCCTTGGTCAGGGATTGCTCGAATTCGCGGCGCAGCCACTCATCTGGAATCAGCGATTCAAGCAATCCGTGCAGATCTTCCAGGCCTTTGAAATAGGCGCTGAAGGCACGGTCAAACTTATCGTAATTCTTCTCGTCTTTGACCAGTGCCGTGCGGCTGAGCAGGTAAAAATCGTCAACGTTGGCATACACCAGTTGATGTTTAAGACCATTCAGTAAGTCCAGAAGCTCACGGATGGTGACCGGAACTTTGTACTTTCTCAGTGTTAAGAAGAAATTGATGAGCACAGTTTACCCTCGGCTGTCTCTTCGGTTCATGAACGCAAGGCGCTCCAGTAGATGCACGTCCTGTTCGTTCTTAACAAGTGCGCCGTACAACGGTGGAATCGCTTTGCTGGCATCGCGATTGGTCAGAATCTCGTCAGGAATATCGTCAGCCATCAGCAGTTTCAGCCAGTCGATAAGCTCTGAAGTTGAAGGTTTCTTCTTCAGACCTGGCACTTTGCGTACATCAAAGAAAATCTCCATGGCTTCTTTAACCAGGTCACCTTTGAGCGCTGGAAAATGCACATCGACAATCTGTTGCATGGTTTCCCGATCCGGGAAGTTGATGTAGTGGAAAAAACAGCGGCGCAGAAATGCGTCGGGCAACTCTTTTTCGTTGTTCGATGTGATAATCACGATGGGTCGTTGTTTGGCCTTGATGGTTTCACCCAGCTCGTAAACAAAGAACTCCATGCGATCGATTTCCTGTAACAGATCGTTAGGAAATTCGATATCCGCTTTGTCAATTTCATCAATCAACAGCACTACACGTTCTTCTGCTTCAAAGGCTTCCCACAGCTTGCCCTTCTTTATGTAATTGCGAATGTCTTTGACGCGCTCATCACCCAGTTGTGAGTCGCGCAGGCGGGAAACCGCGTCGTACTCATAAAGGCCATTGATTGCCTTGGTTGACGACTTGATATGCCATTCGATCAGCGGCATTTTCAGAGACTCTGCCACCTGCTCCGCCAGCATCGTTTTCCCGGTGCCAGGCTCACCCTTGATCAGGAGAGGCCGCTCAAGTTTCACAGCCGCATCCACAGCCATGCTCAATTCGTCTGTGGAGATATACTCGTCGGTGCTTTCAAAGATCATTTATTAGTTTCCGCTCGATTAAGTGGGTCTATCTATGCTGGCAGAACCAGAGCAGTCGTCCGGCACTGCATACATAAAGAGAATGCAAAGCCAGGTACTTTAAAGACGCCTCTAAAGGCGCGCAAGTGTTTGCGCAAGACTAAACGGTCAGTCTATCGCCAACTCGAGGGGTTTAGGTTTATTCAGCCACCAGATGCCGGCGGCGAGAACGAAGTTCAACAGGCTGATGAGCGCTACAAACCACAGGGGAATAAGCGGCAACTCAGATGCTGCTGGTACTGCTGCGGTGGGCTCTGCAGCTGATGCAGGGGTTTGCGTGGTTGTGCTGGGCTCAGCATAAGCGGTATCAGTTTCCTCCGCTAAACCCTCCGCTAAAAAGAGGTCGGGTGCGGGCATTTCGATCATTTTGCCCTGGGCATCGTAACGCAATCTGAGTCGTTCGCCGGCCATTAAAGGCAAGCTGATGGCGTGAGGTTTAGTTTTGATGAACAGGCCGCTGCCGTCCAGATAGTTTCCAGCAGCGGAAAAAGAGACTTCCACAATGCCGTCATTCTGATCCAGCGGGATTCGCCAGACCCCAGCGGGCAGCGCCTGACCAGGGATCAGCGAAGCGATCTGCGGCGGTTTGCGAACCATTCCGGTTGCTTTAAGCGTGGCATAATCCACTTCAGGATGAGAAAACTGGAACCAGGCAGTCGCCTGCCCGTTTTCATCTGCAAGAATATCCACCAGCATCGGATTGGCCACGGTGAAAGGCATTAAAAACCGCCGTTTGAAGGTGGGTGCAACTATTTCAACCTCCAACTCGTGAAATCCATCATCTAACGTCACAAAGTGCGCTACATACTGCGTATCAACCCGCTCTACCGGCAATGGACTGCGGTCCGCACCTGAATGCACCCACGCTCTGACCTGTAAGAGGTCCAGAAAACTCGGCAGAGAGATCAATTGATCGCCGTCAAAAAGGGAAATGGTTGCTTTGCTTTCATCTGTGGGCACAACCGTTGCGTCGATGCCGTCAATCTTCACGCCTAACTCGCCAAACACCGCCAGCTGATCCGGTACTTTGCCTTTTAATGTCCACCAGCCTGGCAAGGGGTCCTCGATTGTCAGCATCTCGAAGCTTTGATCTAGCAGCCAGCGGCCACCTGTGAGCGCGGCGTTGCGGCTGTACGTCTGTCCATCCGGTAACTCTATACGCGGATCCGCAGACAGCTCTGGTGCACCGAACCAGGTAACCGTGAGCCGAGTCGCACCTGGCGCGACCTGAAATCGTCCCGCTTCGTCAGCCTGCACAAGCGGTTGTGGCTCAACGTGAGCCAGTACATCAACCAGTGCGTCTCGCAATCCAGTGGCATCCCCTGCCACGACATGCACGCCGCCTGTGAATTCAGACAGCTGTCGCAGCAGCACATGATCACTGTGTTCAGGTTGTCCAATCGCAATGGTGTGGATTTTTCGATTCCGAGTCCGCTGTTCAGGTAACCACTGGGTCAAAATGCGCTGCCGCGCCTGTTTATCAGCGGTTTCTCCCGCACCGCTTCTGAGCACACCGCTGCCAACCAGCACCATATGTGCAGCCTGGCTGGTATCGTGTCGCGCGGGTAGTTTTGTTGCTGCCAGAAGGGCCGCTTCAAGCTTTGCCTGGCCACCTTCAGGTTGCAGGCTGGCAGCGTGAATACTTGCCACCTGCTTCCACAAACCATCGCTGATATCGAGTTTAGCCACTTGCCGAACGTATTGTGCATAACTCCAGACGCCGGCATAAGCATCGTCAGGAAGAGCGCGAATGAAGTATTCAAGGGCGGTACGCCTGGCATTTGACCGGTCTGCACCATGGGTTGCCTGACTGACATCTACGACCAATCTCAGGTCAACGGGCGCCGCAGACGCTACCGGGCCAAAAGCCAGCAACCACAGGCTGAAACAGAGTGTGTAGACGTTCAGATGTCGCACGGACCTAACTGCGCTGTTTTATCAGATAAAGTCTAGCAGCGTCAGGTAGTTTTGCCGGAATCAGCCTGGATCGGGCTCCGCCCCCCCTTCTGACGCATCTGCAGCGACCGGCGCAAATCGGCGAAACAGAAAGTGGGCAAAAAACGACAGGCCCAACGCCACCACAAAACCGATGAGCAGGTTTCGTATGCTGCCTTGTGGCTGCCCATCGGTTTGAAAAAATGTCTCAAAAATCAATACGATAAACGCAGGTGCTAATTCTGTTTCATAGTTTGGTACCGGCGCGGGTACCAAAAAGAAAGCGATCAGCAGTGTCACAATCGATGTCCGTAATAAGCCGCCAATCTGGTGGCGCGCAAAAGTCACCCACATCGCAGCAGCGCCCAGCAGTGTTGCGGCGCCAATAATGGTCCAAGCAATGCTCTGTCCACTCATCTCACACCCTCTCTCAACGCTCAACCCAGGTCACAATCATGTCTTCCTGCTCGTCTTCATGCACACTGGATTCTGGTACAACGCGACCGTGAACTGAAATACCTGCCTCGACGACGGTCTCAGCACGTCCAGAGACCAGTGGATGCCACCAGGCCAGCTCCCGACCTTCAGCCAGCGTCCGATACGCACAGCTCTTTGGCAGCCAATGAAACTCCGAGGCGCGCTCCGGCGTCAACACAACACAATCGGGTACTAATTGGTGACGCTGAGGGTAGCGGGTACATCTGCAGGTGTCTTCATCCAAGAGATCACACACAAGCGCGGTATAAAACACTTCATCGGTATCTTCATCTTCAAGTTTAATCATGCAGCAGCGAGCGCAGCCGTCACACAACGACTCCCACTGCGCGTCTGTCATGTCTGACAGTGGCCGCGTGCGCCAGAATGGCTCCTGTTCAGGCATTTTTATACTCCGGTGCAGGCGGCGGCAGCTGCAGGAAAAACCCCTGATCGTGCAACGCGGCCAGGACGGATCTAGCGTCAACCTGAGCCAGCTTCCTATCCTCATGCAACTCAAATGTTAAGAACAGAGCCGCATCACCAAATTGCGCAACAAAGGCTTCCGGCAGGCTTTCGTAAGTCTGATCTGCAGGCAGATAGACATAGGTCTGATTTTTTTTCGAACTGCGGTAAACGCTGACCTCCATCGAGGCGAAGTGCTTCCCGAGAGACGGGGATTGCAGATCAGTCATCTTCTAACGCCTCGCTGCCACCTTGCAGCCGATGCAGAAATTTAGTTGCCAGCAGTTCGCCGCGCCAGGCCTGGTAAGGTTCGGATAACTCCTCGTGCGCAAGATAATGCCGCAAACAGGTTTCCAGATCGCGTTTGCGCGCCAGCAATTCCGGGGCCAGCTGCATGTCTTCAACGACGTCCAGCGCAGTTGCTCGCAGTTCCTTCACCTGCGCGTTCTGTGCAGCGGTGAGTGGTCGCGGCAAAGCAGCGGGTAAATCCTCATCTTTAGCCATTGCGTGGTGGTTTATCAGCTGCTCCGCGTAGCGATTTGCCACACCTCGCGGTAGCGCGTCAAACACATGTTGTTTAGACAGCGCCTCAATTCGAGCAAAACCCAATAGATGTTCATCCCAAATCACCCGGTTACGGGGCACGTTTTCCTGCCGCGCGGTACGTTCCCGCCAGCTGCAGAGCACTTTCAGCGCAGCCAGCTGAGGCCGCGAAAGCTGCCAGGCTTTTTTCACATTGCGAAAATAGTCATCCGGTGCAACCGGATCATAGACACCGCGCTCCTGCATATCGTGCTGGTACCAATGAACGCGGCCGTGCTGCTGCAACGCATTATGCAGATGCTGATAGACGTCACCAAGATAAAGCACGTCATCGATGGCATATTTAATTTGATCGTCGCTCAGAGGACGACGCAGCCAGTTCGAGCGCGTCTGATGTTTTTCAAGTGTGACACCCAGCGTACGTTCTACCAAAGCCCCATAACTCAGGGAATAGTCTGTCGAAACAAACGCGTTAGCCAATTGTGTATCAAACACATTTGCAGGCATCAAACCAAGATGATGATGCAGTAATTCCAGATCTTCCTGGCAAGCGTGCATCACGATGACCGAGTCTGGATCAGTAAGATATTCAGCCATAGGCTGCCAGTCCGTGATTGCCAACGGATCAATTAAGTAAATGAGGCCGGCACTGGCCACCTGATAGAGACCCGGCAGCGGGTAATAAGTATCCGTGCGGATAAACTCTGTATCCAGGGCTATATGATCATCCCACGCAGCCACCACCCGGGAGAGGTGCTGATTGTCAGAAACCCACTCAAACAATAGTTCGCCGTCCTTGCAGTGCGTGTGTCAACGTACCCCCATCGGTGTATTCAATTTCTCCACCGAGGGGAACGCCGTGCGCAATCCTGGAAATGTTAGCTACTTTGTCACCAACACGTTGCGCGATGTAGTGCGCGGTGGCTTCGCCTTCCACAGTTGGATTGGTCGCGAGGATAAGTTCTGCCGGCGATAACTGATCGATCCGCTGTAACAACTGATCAATACCCAGTTGCCCTGGTCCAACACCATCGAGTGGTGACAGGCGCCCGTTCAGGACAAAATAAAACCCCCGATACCCCCCAGCCTGCTCGATAGCCAGCACATCGGCGGGAGATTCGATCACACAAAGCAAACCCGCATCGCGTTTGGCATCTTTACACAGCCCACAGATGTCCTGTTCGGTCAGGTTGCGGCACAGATTGCATTGCCGCACATCCCGCATCGCGACGTGCATGGCATGGGCCAATGCTTCGCCGGCTTCGCGCTCACGCAGCAGCAGGTGCAGTGCCATACGCTGGGCGCTTTTTGGACCAACGCCGGGTAGCACCTGCAGCCCGGATATAAGGGTGTCGATGACTGACATCAGCTTGGGAAATTACCAAACGGCAGATTGATTCCCCCGGTTAATTCGGACATCTGTTCCGCCTGGGTTTTTTCTACGCGGCGTACGGTGTCGTTACAGGCAGCGGCCAGAAGGTCTTCCAGCACTGCTTTATCTTCACTCAACAGGGAAGGATCAATCTCCACACGCTTCACTTCGTAGCGACAGTTCATAGTGACTTTGACCATGCCAGCGCCACTTTCACCCTGCACTTCGATGGTTGCCATTTTTGCCTGGACGTCCTGCATTTTGCTCTGCATTTCCTGGGCCTGTTTCATCAAATCGCCGATACCTTTCATGTTTACTCCTTCTTCTAGAATCAGACGGGACGTATCTGATCAACCCGACCATCAAATTCTGCCAACAGATTCTGGACATTGGCGTCCTGTTTTATCACCGCTTCGGCATGCACCTGCTTTTCGTCAGCAATTCTGATGCGTCGCTGTGCCGGCGTTTCCTGCCGCACCTGACCAGGGACGATAGATAAGTTAACCGGCTGACCCAGGGTTTGAGCCAAGGCGCGGCCTAAGCTTTCGATCTGTCCGGCATTCAGTAACGTGTCGTGACCTTCATCGAGAATCAGCTCTATCTGCGGTAAGGAGACGCTGTGTACCACGGTGTGCTCAGCAATCATCCGCGTAACACCACTGATGGAAAGCTGTTCAACAAGCTCAAACCAGGGTACCGAGAACAGCATATCTGCCTGACTGGAGGACGCCCCATCACCCGCCGGCTGCGACGCACTCTGCTGCACATCCGGCAAACTGTTATCTGTTGATTCTTCACTCATACGGCTGCGAGGCGGGACACTGGATCCAGGATCAGGTGCAAAAGCCAACATCCGCAACAACGTCATTTCGAAACCACTACGCTCATCCGGCGCATACACCAGATCCCGGGAGCCCAGCAAAGCGATCTGATAATACAGCTGCAACTCTTCAGGGGTGAACGGTGCCGAAGCTGCCGGTCCTTCTATGGCACCACGGACAGCCAGATCATGCAGCGCTTCGAGCAATCCTTTCAGGACGTCAGAAAAGTCCGCACTTCGTTCTGCAAGATCAGCACTCAGATCCATCACCGGAGCGGCGTCACCACTGGCAATAGCCTGCAACAGCCTGGCTACAGCATCTCGCCCCACTACTCCTAACATATCGCTTACGTCATCAGCTTTGAGCGAACCCTGGCCATAAGCAATGGCCTGGTCGGTCAGACTCAGCGCATCGCGCATGCTGCCCGCGGCGCTCCGTGCAATGACCTGTAACGCTTCGGGTTCAAAAGAGATGTCTTCCGATGAAAGTACCTCCTGCAGATACCCGGAGATGGCATCACGAGACAGATTTTTCAACTGAAACTGCAGGCAGCGTGACAGCACGGTGACCGGCACTTTCTTCGGATCTGTGGTCGCCAGCAGGAACTTAACGTGTTCCGGCGGTTCTTCCAGGGTTTTCAGCAGTGCATTGAAAGACGCTGTGGACAGCATGTGCACTTCGTCGATGAGATAAACTTTGTATCGACCCCGAGTGGGCAGGTACTGGGCGTTGTCCAACAGTTCTCTGGTATCGTCAACGCCGGTTCTTGAGGCGGCATCGACCTCAATCAGATCGACAAATCTATTCTGCTTCACTTCCATACAGATCGAACATTCGCCACATGGATCTGCCGAAACACCCTTCTCACAGTTCAGCGCTTTAGCAACAATCCGCGCAATTGTTGTCTTACCCACACCGCGGGTGCCAGTGAACAGATAGGCGTGATGAAGCCGCCCGGCATCCAGTGCATGGCGCAGCGCGCGGACAACATGATCCTGTCCAACAAGGGCATCAAACCCCATTGGTCGCAATTTTCGGGCTAACACTTCGTAACTCATGGCGGGTATTCTATCAGCCACGAGTTCACTCTTGATCAACTATATTCATCATGTGCGCAATTTCCGACTTACTCAGCACGCCGGGTAGCTTTGTCATTGGACATCGCGGCGCTGCGGGTCTGGCACCTGAAAATACACTCCCCAGCTTCCAGCGTGCGCTGGACTTGCGCTGCCCGATGATTGAGCTCGACGTACACCTTGCTGACTTGCGCGCAAAAGAAAAACAGCTTGTTGTCATTCATGACAAGAAATTGAGCCGAACCACCAATGGCAAAGGCCTGGTATCTGATCATAGCCTGGCCGAATTGCGCAGCCTGGATGCTGGCGAAGGTGCATTGATTCCCACCCTTGCGGAAGTGTTTTCGCTGTTACAGTCTCACGAAAGACGATTTGGTCAGACAGTCGCGTTGAACATAGAGTTGAAAGGTGAAGGAACCGGTATTGAAGTTGCTCAATGGCTGGCAAAAATGCCGAGTTGGCCGGTTGTGGTCTCCGCGTTTAACCATGATGAATTGAGATCATTCCGAACATTGGACGCAAGCACCCCGGTAGCAACGTTATTCGACAAATACAGGAAAGACTGGCTGGAAACGGCTCGGTCTCTAAAGGCCGTGGGTGTCAACGTAAGCCTCAAGCTCGCCAGGCAGGCGATGGTTGAGGAAATGAGTGAAGCGGGATTTCCTGTCTGCGTCTATACCGTCAACGACCCTGGCGTTGCTCTGCAACTGAAGGCCCGAGGTGTGAAAGGTATTTTTACGGACAGACCAGACTTGTTGATACCGGCTTTGTCAGCCTGACTAGGCGCTTTTTTCAAGCTCGGTCAGATCACGATGTAACTGGTACTTCTGATCGGTGACGATGCTTTCCAATACTTCAATCCGTTGTCGAAGCTCATCAAGCTCCTCACCCAGCGCTGTGTCCGCCAGTTTGCTTTCCGCCTTGTCTTTGTTCTTCAGGTAGTTATTGAAGACTCCAGCCACCGTTGTCACGACAACGATGATAACCACCATGGTAAACACATCCATCAATCTCTCCTACTGGTTCAAATTTTTCTCATCAAAGCCTGAAAGACTAAAACAACCTTGTTATCGCTCCGGACCCCTGAATCTGCTGATGTATCCAGGGTGTGCCATCGTAACGCACTTTCGCGCTACCAGAGACATCCACCTGTAACAGTTGCCGGGCCCAGACATCGACCTCTCCTGCGCCGTGCACGCTGATATGACTGGTTTCACTCTGCAGTGCCGCGCCGTGGAAGCGACCTAAACCAGCAATTTCAATCAGCTGATGTTGCACGGTGCCGCTTAACACAAACATGGTGTTGCCCTGGCCGACGATAACAAGGTCATCAACTGAAATACGTTGCAGCACAAATTGACCCTCACCTCGACCTTCCAAAGCCAGGTTTGCAGATTCTATCTGATCAGCAAATACCTGAGCGCCTCCCTGACTAACCACTTCCTTAAGCTCATTGAACGGCAGATAGATGGTCAGGCTTGTTTCGTCGTTGTGCAGCTCCCTGACCGGTAGATCTATGTACAGCGCTGCATCTGCCTGTTCAATGTTTAACTGCTCAACCATAGCGCTGGGTCCTGTTACAAAAGCACCGGATGATGCATCTCCCCGGCCAGGTCGCGGCGATTGGTTTTGCTGTTGTAAATGAACGCGGATCGGGCCGCTCAGGTAGACACGCTCGAAACTGTTGATCTCAAGTTCGTGCCTGGCTTCGGTTTGAGCGCTGGCAGTGCCGGAAAAGATAACTACTGTGCCAGACAAAATCAGAGCAACCCAGTACCAGCTGAACCAGGATCTCGATGAGGATAGACGAGCGATGGGACTCACCCGCTTAACTCCGCTGACCTTGAGGCTCTTGCTCACGCTCAATTTTGGTCAGCTCTCTGTGCAGTTCATACTGGTCAGAGGTCACAAACGACTCTAATCTGCGCAACCTTAATTCGGCCTGAGTCAGGTCGGCGTTGGTATAACGCAGACTCCGGCTGGGTTGGAAATTTTCGCGACGTTTACTGCTGTTATCGGTATCAGTGGCTCGCCCCCTTGAGCGAGAGCTGCCGGTTCTGTGTTCAGTCATCATTGCGTCCGTTGATTCTGGTGTATCCATAATGAAATAGGCAATCCAGTAAGCTGGGAATACGATACCCGGCAGGAACAGCAGACCGGTAAAGGCAGCCAGTCGAGTGGTCCATGTCTGCAGACCAAAATACCTAGCCACACCGGCACAGACCCCGCCAATCCTGGCATTATCAACATCCCGATAAAGATGACCTGAACGGGGATTTACCCGCTCTGCCCGATCCACCAGCCGGTGACGCCCCTTGTTGCGACTGCGTCGACGCGCTGCGCGCTCTGAGCTGTCAGGCGAATCACTGGTTTGGCGAAAGCGCAGTTCCGCCTCAAGTCGGGTGGCCGTGTCATCCAACAGCGTCGTCGCTCTGTCTGACAGCTGCCCGGTGGTCGTGGTCACAATTTCCGACACAGCTCTTTCCAACCGCGCCATCGCCGCGGAAAATTCATTGCTCTGGGAAGAGCGTCGTGATGAGTTGTAAGAATCCTGGTCTTTCAAAATCACTCCTGATCGTTGCAGCTGGACTACCGTTCGATACCGTTACGTTTGCGCCAATCTGGCGTTTCCGCATCCAGAATTGCTTCCAGGGTGTCGATCCGCTCGAGCATCCTCTCAGCCTGCAGTGCTAAAGTTTCTAGTTCAGTGCGCTCGTTTTCTGACAACGCGCCCTGGGCATGCTGCTTACTTCGATAGTGCATCCATATCCAGGCCGGAGCCACGACCACCATGAAGATAACGGTGGGTACAAAAAATGCGACGACGATGCCGTCCATAGTAACTCCTATTAATTTGAGTTTTCAGCGGCTGAACTGGGAGCCTGGTTCTGCTGAACACGCGCCTTAAGTGCGCTCAACTGTTCATCTACACCTTCATCCTGTTCAAGATCCGAGATCTCATCAGACAGCGTTTTCTGACCCATATCATGGGATTCAATTTCGCCTTCCAGATCATCAATCTTGCGCTCATAAAGTTCAAATCGAGCGATGGCGTCATCGATGTTGTGATCACTTAAAGTGCGTCGCACACCCAGACGGGATTGTGCCGCTTTGCCACGAACAATAATTGCGTTCTGGCGAGCTTTTGCATCTTTGATTTTAGCCTGCAGAGCACCGACATCTTCATTCAGGCGAGCCAGTGTTTCGTCAAGGACCTGAAGCTCTTCAGCCATCAATGTGACGGCTTCACGCGCTTTGTTACCTTCGACCAGCGCGCCTTTTGCGAGATCATCGCGGCCTTTGCGCACAGCTATTTCAGCCTTGCGCTCCCACTCCTGGGCTTCAGCTTCCTGCCAGTCACGACGACGCTCAAGCTCTTTCCGATCGGCAATCGCCCGGGCAGATGTACTGCGCACTTCTACTAGCGCTTCTTCCATTTCTTGGATGATTAATCGAACCATCTTCTCCGGATCTTCCGCTTTGTCTAACAGCGCGTTGAGATTCGAATTGATGATATCCGTCATGCGGGAAAAGATACTCATCTTGGCCTTAGCCTCCACTTTTAGTTTTAGGTTAAGCACAACAATCAAAGTTGCTGATGCTGTCGCTTGTGAACTACCTGCTTACAGAAACCGTGCCAGTTCTTAATCATGCAGTAACCTGCTGTTTTATATACCTTTTCTTGACCGGTTATTTTTCTGGTCAGAAATGTCCGTTATCCTTATAGTTGTTCTCACCACATATTGGTCATTTTTGTTATGCGTCCTGACATAGAACGCCTGCTCGGCGAATCGCCTGCATTTTTACGCACCCTGGAACACGTTTCGTTGGTTGCACCATTGGAAAAGCCCGTGCTGATTGTCGGAGAACGCGGTACTGGTAAAGAACTCATCGCTTCGAGACTACACTTTCTGTCTAATCGCTGGGAAAGTCAGTTCATCAAGATGAATTGCGCCGCAATTTCAGAGTCCCTTTTAGAAACTGAATTGTTTGGTCACGATGCAGGCGCGTTTACGGGTGCAACTAAAACCCACCATGGCCGCTTTGAACGCGCCCATGGTGGCACCCTGTTTCTAGACGAGCTGGCAACCACCAGCATGCTGGTACAGGAAAAACTCTTGAGGGTTATCGAATATGGTGAGTTCGAGCGCGTTGGTGGCAGCAAAACCCTGACCTGCGACGTCAGAATTATTGCGGCTACCAATGAAGATCTTCCCGCTTTGGCGGCAAAAGGCGAGTTCCGGGCAGACCTGCTGGATCGACTTGCATTCGACGTGTTAACTCTGCCACCGCTGCGCGAGCGAGAAGAAGACATCCTTCTGCTGGCTAATCATTTTGCCGTCAGTATGGCCACAGAACTGGGCCGCGAGCTGTTTGCAGGCTTCAACCACGCGGCCCAGCGCGAACTCCTGGCTTACGCCTGGCCCGGCAATGTGCGGGAGTTGAAGAATGTTGTTGAGCGTTGCGTCTACCGCACAGACCCTGACAGTGAAGTTGAAGAAGTTGTGTTTGACCCCTTTTCTTCACCTTATCGACCCGAAGGCAAAGCACCCGCCGGAGAGGACAACGCGTTGCCTGTTCAACCAAACGCTGCCGCATTGCCCATCGAACTGAAGCAACACATCGCCGATTACGAGATTTCATTGCTGGAAAAGGCTATGCAGGAGGCTAAGCACAATCAGCGTAAGGCTGCGGACCTGCTGGGTTTGACTTACCACCAGTTCCGCGGATACCTGAAAAAGTACAATCTGGTAGGCAGCAGCAGCGATTCCGAGGACGATTAACGGGTTGGGGAGAGAGGGATTGATTCGGTTGCGCTTGAACGCAACCTCATCTTTCCTCCATAAAAAAAGGGTCCTGACGGACCCTTTTTATCTGGCGGAGAGAGAGGGATTCGAACCCTCGATAGGGGTTACCTATACTCCCTTAGCAGGGGAGCGCCTTCGACCACTCGGCCACCTCTCCGTGGGGGCGCATTGTACCTACAACTGTTGCATGAATTACAGCCGCTGAGACTTAATTTGACAACAATTTCTGTTCCCGAGCCGGGTGCTTCGCTACAATTTCTGCAAAACTCTCTACTTGAGGCATCTGAGATATGTCCTATCACCATCTGGCCATTGCAACCCGCGATATGCAGGCCACGCACGAGTTCTACAGCAATGCCATGGGGTTCGAACTGGTACGGGTCGAGAAAGCTCAGACCGGCCCTGAGGCCTGGGCAAAACACTTTTTTTACGACACGGGCGACGGCACCATGATGGCTTTCTGGGAAATCCATGACCCAGCCGTTGCTGCAGATTTCCCGACTTCAATCTCTACGGGTCTTGGCCTGCCCAAGTGGACGAACCATATCGCCTTCGGTGTTGACAGCCTTGACGAGTTGGACGCCGCCAGGAAAAGAATCAATGCCGCTGGTTTTGATGTTGCAGAAATTGACCATCACTGGTGCAAATCCATTTATGTTGATGACCCGAACGGCATCATGGTTGAGTTCTGTGTGACAACAAAGGCTTTTGGAGAAGACGATAAACAGCGTGCGTTGGATGCTTTGAGCAATGATCAGCTTGCTGACGAACCGCCTCCTATCATCAAGGTGTTCGAGGCAGGCTAACCCTCGTCGGGCGTCGACGATGAATCCGGGGCGGGTGAATCGTCCTGAATACGGGCATAGATTTCTTCACGGTGTACTCCCACATCACGTGGAGCGTCTACGCCAATTCGAACCTGATTACCTTTTATGCCTAACACGGTGACACTGATGTCATCACCAATCTTGAGCGTTTCTCCTACTTTGCGAGTCAAAATCAGCACTTACCCTCTCCTTATACGCTCTGGAATCAGGTAACTGCATTCAAGTCAGCTGTTCTCCAGGTCGAATTCAGAGTGTAGTGCGCGCACAGCAAGTTCCATATATTTTTCCGCTACTACAACGGAGATTTTTATTTCGGATGTCGAGATCATTTGAATATTGATGTTCTCGGACGCAAGACAATCAAACATACGCGTCGCGACACCAGCATGAGAACGCATGCCTACACCGACAATCGACACTTTTGCGATTGTATTATCACCGCTGATTTCACGCGCTCGAATTTCTTTTGCTACAGTCTCGAGCAGTTCGCGGGCTCGATCATAATCTTCACGCTTTACGGTGAAGGTAAAGTCGGTCAGCCCGTCAGCCCCTGTGTTCTGGACAATCATGTCCACTTCGACATTGGCGCGACCGACAGGTCCCAGAATTTTTGACGCAATTCCGGGTATATCCGGTACGCCGGCAACAGTGAGTTTTGCTTCATCGCGGGCATGAGCAATACCAGATACAAGTGGTTGTTCCATATTGTCTTTCTCTATGGTGATCAAGGTGCCATCGCCGTCAACAAACGTAGACATGACCCGCAGAGGCACGCGATAACGGCCGGCGAATTCTACTGAACGCGGATGCAGAACTTTTGACCCCAGGCTTGCCAGCTCTAACATCTCTTCAAAGGTGACCTGAGACAGTCTGCGGGCAGAGGCCACCACCCGGGGATCAGCTGTATAAACGCCGTCTACATCCGTACATATCTCACATTCATCAGCGCCCAAAGCCGCAGCCAGTGCCACTGCACTGGTATCTGAGCCACCACGCCCGAGTGTCGTCAGATCACCTTGAGGTCCTACGCCTTGAAAACCAGCTACCACAGGAATCTCGCCTGCTTCCAGCGCAGTTCGAAGCGCGTTTGTTTCGATATGGCTGATGCGGGCCTTGCCATAAGCAGAGTCCGTTTTAATGGCAACCTGGTCGCCTAACATTGACTTCGCTGCCAACCCCAGACGCTGCAAGGCCATACTCAAAAGCGCTATGCTCACCTGCTCTCCCGAGGCTGTCAGCACATCCATTTCACGAGCAAAGTTGTTGGCGCCGGAAATATCTTTACCGAGCTGAACCAGACGATTGGTTTCACCTGACATCGCAGACACAACAATCACTAATTGATGCTGTTGGTCAGCATAGCGTTTGATGCGCTGGGCAACCTGTGCGATGCGATCTATATCGCCAACACTGGTACCGCCATATTTTTGAACAATAAGCGCCATAGCCGGGTTATCCCAGCCTTTGCGCTACAAAGCGCTCGGCAGCGGCGAATGCATCCGCCAGACCCGAGGGATTATCCCCCCCGCCGGCACGCGCAAGATCAGGACGGCCGCCACCTTTGGCACCTACCAGCGGGCCAAACGTTGCCATTATGTCCGGCGCACTGACTTTATCCACGACCTTTTTTGAGACACCAACAACCGCTCCAACTTTACCCGCATTGACCTGCGCTAACACGACAACACACTCACCTAACTGAGAGCGTAAGGTATCCAGCGTCTGCATCATTGCCTTGTTGTCACCCTCTACCTCACTGGCAAGAAAGTTCACGCCATTGATATCGACTGATTGTGACGCGAGGTCTGAACCCTGACTGGCTGCCATCTTCTGTGACACTTCTGCCAGCTGTTTGTGTAACTGTTTGTTTTCCTGCAGCGTATTCTGTACACGCTCCAACAGTTCGCTGCGACCCACTTTCAGAATCTGGCTCAGATTCTCGAGCAGGAGATCCGTATCGCGGATCAGACTAAGCGCACCGTTTCCAGTGACAGCCTCAATACGACGTATGCCTGCAGCAATGCCTGTTTCAGCAGTTATTTTCAGCAGGCCAATATCGCCTGTTCTGGCTACATGGGTACCACCACACAGTTCTACCGAATATCCGTTGCCCATGGTTAAGACGCGCACCTGATCGCTGTATTTTTCGCCAAACAGTGCCATCGCACCTTTGCTGACGGCGTCGTCATACCGCATCAGCGCCGTTTCCACTGCACTGTTTTCCTGAATACGCGAATTCACCAGCTCCTCTATCGCTGTTAGTTGTTCAGTCGATAGAGCAGCGCTGTGAGAGAAATCAAAGCGTAGTTTCTCATCATTGACCAGAGAGCCTTTCTGCTGCACGTGGTCACCTAAGACTCTACGCAGCGCCGCGTGCAGTAGATGGGTGGCCGAATGATTGGCGCGGATACGATCACGCCGATCTGCATCTACCTCAGCCAGGACATCATCGTGAACCGCCAGATTGCCAGCCTGCAGTTTGCCAATATGCATGTGCTGATTGCCGGTAAGCAGGGTATCTTCCACCTGAAAGCGCGTGTCACCAGCCGTCAAAACGCCCTGATCGCCAACCTGACCACCCGACTCTGCATAAAACGGCGTGCGATTAAGCACAACAACGCCCCTTTGACCCGCCTGCAGGGAACTCACTGATTTACCTTCCAGATCGAACAGAGCCTCAATTTCCGCTTCATCCGAAACGCCGTCATAGCCAAGAAAATCCACCGACGATGCAACGCTGACCCGCTGGGCCAGGCTTGTGCTGAAGCTGGCTGCGGCGCGCCCACGCGAGCGCTGAGCTTCCATGGCGGTTTCAAACCCCGCCATATCAACTTCAAGATTACGCTCCCGTGCAACGTCAGCAGTGAGATCAGCAGGGAAACCGTACGTGTCATACAGCTGGAAAACAACGTCACCGCTGAGGGTATTGCCTTGCAGCGATTCCAGATGTTTTTCGAGCAATTCCATGCCCTGATTCAGCGTCTCACTGAATCTGGCTTCTTCAGCGCGCAGCACCTCTTCAACATGAGCCTGCTGCTCGACCAGAATCGGATAAGCCTGCCCCATTTCTGCAACGAGTACGGCCACCAGCTTGTGGAAAAACGGTTCCCTGATATCCAGCTTGTTTCCATGGCGCAGCGCACGGCGGATAATTCGACGCAGAACATAGGCGCGATCTTCGTTACCTGGAATAACGCCATCAGCGATTAGAAACGCACATGAACGAATATGGTCTGCAATCACTCGCACAGAGGGGTTGTCGATAGCATCCTCGACGCTGTTAATACCCGCAAATTTTCCCGCTGCAGCTAACAAGTTGCGAAACAGATCTGTTTCGTAATTCGAGTGCACGCCCTGCATGATTGCGCTGATTCGCTCAAGTCCCATACCCGTATCCACACCGGGTTTTGGCAATGGCGTCAGGGTGCCGTCCGCAGATCGATCATATTGCGGAAAGACAAGGTTCCAGAATTCAATATAGCGATCGCCATCTTCTTCCGGCGAGCCTGGCGGTCCACCTTCAACCTCATCACCATGATCATAAAACAGCTCGGTGCAGGGGCCGCATGGACCGGTATCACCCATAGTCCAGAAGTTTTCTTCCAGATCAATCACTCGCTCTGCGGGTACACCGATATCTTCAATCCAGATTCTGCGGGATTCATCATCTGAAGGATGCACAGTGACCCAGATTTTTTCTGTCGGCAGTTTCAAGACTTGTGTGATGAAGCGCCAGGCAAAATCAATGGTCTCGTCTTTGAAGTAGTCACCAAAACTGAAGTTACCCATCATTTCAAAAAACGTGTGGTGGCGTGCCGTATAACCCACGTTCTCAAGGTCGTTATGTTTGCCACCGGCACGCACACAACGCTGCGCCGAGGTTGCGCGGGTATAGCCAGGGTCAGAGCGACCCAGCAGCGGATCTTTGAATTGGTTCATACCCGCATTGGTAAACAGCAACGTCGGGTCGTCCTGTGGGACCAGGGTGCTGGAGGGCACTATTTTGTGGCCGTTCTCCTCAAAAAAGGAAAGAAAGGCCTGGCGCAGTTCCGCAGTCTTCATGTCAAAAACAATCAGCTCGTTAAAATGGCGCGCAAGTATAAATTAAGCGCACTCTTCTGTCTGAGGAAATACAGGTCTGTCTGAGGAAAGTCAGTCGATGGATTGAGCGATTGGACGTCCACCAAGCACCGAATTCACCGTTTCACCGGCAAAACCCCGCCGCTGCAGGAACCGTATGGCTTTTGCCCAGCTCGTCTCATCAATTGCAGCGTCCGGGAACTTGCGCTCAACCAGATCTTGAGCGGAACTGAGCCAATCTACGTCAGCAATTTCAAGCTGGCTGGCAATCAGAGACTTGTTGACCCCTTTGCTGGCCAATTCCTGTTGGATGAAATAGGGGCCATAGCCTTTACCCACACGCGATCGTATGAGCGATTCGGTATAGCGTACATCACTGAGCAGATTGAGCTCTTTTAGCTCCGAAATAAGGTCATCAAGCTGATCATCAGACTGGCTGGCATAGCGACGACGCAGCTTGCTGCGCAATTCCTGTTCGCTGTGCTCACGACCACCTAGCATGCGGATCGCGCTGCTATAGGCTTTCTGGTCGTACATCTGAGGGGCAAATGAGGATGATATACTTCAGGACCTCGGCAACGAACCTCTTCGTTGAGGTGGCGCGCCGAGGCCTGGAGCTTTGCCGGATTAAGACAAACTGTCTTGTGCAGCCTCAGGAACCACCACGTCAGCGGTTTCTCCTTTGGCCAGATGCGGCATCAGTTTGGCTCTGACCAGACCTTCAATCTCGTCACGCATATCGATGTGTTCATCCAGGAAGTCAGCCGCGTTTTTACGACCCTGACCAATGCGATCTGAACCATACGCATACCAGGCACCTGATTTTTCAACAATTCCTTCCTGAACCCCCAGTTCAAGAATTTCACCAGTGCGATGAATACCTTTACCGTACATAATCTGAAACTCGGTCTGACGGAAAGGTGGTGCTACTTTATTTTTCACAACCTTGACCCGTGTTTCATTACCGACAATCTCATCGCCATCTTTCACCGCGCCGATGCGTCGAATGTCGAGACGAACCGACGAGTAGAACTTGAGCGCGTTACCACCGGTAGTGGTTTCCGGTGAGCCGAACATGACGCCAATTTTCATCCGAATCTGGTTGATGAAAATGACCATGGTATTGGACTGCTTGATGATACCTGTCATTTTGCGTAGCGCCTGGCTCATCAAGCGAGCCTGCAGACCGACATGTGAATCACCCATGTCGCCTTCAATTTCGGCTTTCGGTGTGAGCGCTGCAACGGAGTCAATGATGATGACATCAAGGGCTGAAGAGCGGACCAGCATGTCACAGATTTCAAGTGCCTGTTCGCCGGTGTCCGGCTGAGAAACCAGCAGATTGTCTGTGTCGACACCCAGGTTCTGCGCATAGATCGGATCCAGGGCGTGCTCCGCATCGATAAATGCACAGGTACCGCCGGCTTTCTGCGCTTCTGCAATAACCTGTAGCGTGAGCGTGGTTTTTCCCGAGGATTCAGGTCCATAGATTTCCACCACGCGCCCTCTGGGCAGACCACCGATACCCAGGGCGACATCCAGCCCGAGGGAACCTGTTGATATGGAGGGGATAATAACCTGTTCTTCATCGCCCAGGCGCATGAGTGAACCCTTACCAAACTGGCGCTCGATCTGTGCAAGCGCCGCGGTCAAGGCGCGGTCTTTTTCAGGATTTGCGGGACGTCCACCTGTAGAAGCGGTGTCCGTACTATCCGCTTTTTTACCGGAACTCGATTTTGAAGAAGCATCTTGAGCCATATTTTTATCCCTTAATTTGTGGCGCATTCGGGGCGCATTCAAGGCGCACCTTTAATACATTCAGCGTGCGCCTACTCACTTGCGAGCACTGTATATCCAAACAGTAACGCAAATCAAGTCTGTTTCCTCACAGCGGGCAAAATACTTACTGCCTGCCAGGCTTTTAGCTGCCGGAACCATTGAGACAAATTGCAAAAAAGGTAATTACCTCACTTTGCTTGACGGCCCTTTCAAGCCTGTAGTTCACTGCACCAAATTCAAACAAACAATCTATCCATGACAACCGGTGGTTCAAGCGCCAGCAGCCCTGCAGATACGCCCTCTGTACAGTCCCCTTCTGCCCATACGCCAATGATGCAGCAGTACCTGCAGATCAAATCTGAATATCCAGATGAGCTGTTGTTCTATCGGATGGGTGATTTTTATGAAATGTTCTTTGATGACGCAAAGGTTGCGTCAGAGCTGCTGGATATCACCCTCACCGCCAGAGGTCAGAGTAACGGTCAGCCAATTCCAATGTGCGGCGTCCCCTTTCACGCCGCCGACGGTTATCTTGCCCGCCTCGTCAAACAGGGTCGCTCTGTGGCGATCTGTGAACAGGTCGGTGACCCGGCGACCAGCAAGGGCCCGGTAGCCCGCGCCGTACAGCGCATTGTTACGCCTGGCACCCTGACTGATGATGCCCTGCTGGACAGCCACTCCATGAGTGTGCTGAGCGCTATCTGCCAGCAAGGCAAACTGTTTGGCATCGCCCATCTCAACCTTTCCAGCGGTACACTTGAGGTGACCGAAGTCAGCGCTGCCAACACCGCTGTAGATCTACTGCATCAAGCACAGCCGACTGAACTGCTGGTCCCTCAGGCACTGGCTGAGCAGCAACTGTATGCAGTGAGCACACGTACACTCACCGATGCACAGTTTGATACGGGCTCTGCTGTCGCCCGGCTCAATCAACATTTCGCCACCGACGTGTGCGCCCTGACCGGACTTGCGGCAAACAGCCCTGCCCTGGCTGCCGCCGGTGCTGCGCTGAGTTATGCCAAACAGACACAATGTCAGGACCTGCCCTTTGTCCAGCAACTGAGCCATGTGCACCACGATCAGATCATCGCCCTGGACGCACAGACGCGACGCAATCTGGAAATTGATCAGCGTGTTAATGGCGCCGTTGACCACACGCTCCTGGCACTGATGGATACAACCGCAACCGCCATGGGCGGCCGACTGCTGAAAAAATGGTTGAACGAACCCAGTCGTAACATCGAAATAGTGCAGCATCGGCAGTTGTGGATTACCTGTGTTCTCGAACAGCGTCGTGTGACAACAATCGCGCAGACACTTAAAGGTATTGCTGACCTCGAACGAATACTCGCGCGGATCGCGCTGGGTTCTGCCAGCCCCAGAGATCTGGAGCGATTGAGACATGCGCTGCAGCGGCTGCCGGAGGTTGCAACTGCCTGCACTGATTTAGGTGCACCTTTACAGGAAAAATTGAGTGCACAGATTGCAGATTTCACAGCGTTGGCCGATCTATTGCAAAGTGCGCTGCTTGACACCCCGCCGGCGACGATACGTGATGGCGGTTTTATCGCGGCAGGATTCAGCGAAGAGCTGGACGCGCTGCACAAGCTGACCACCCACTCAGCGCAGTGGTTAGCAGAACTGGAACATCGGGAAAAAGAGCGCACCGGTATCAGCACCCTGAAAGTCGGCTACAACCGCGTGCACGGCTACTATATCGAAACCAGCAAAGCCCAGGCTGAGCGTATGCCACCTGAGTACATCAGACGGCAGACGCTGAAAAACGCCGAGCGATTCATTACGCCAGAGCTCAAAACCTTCGAAGAGGAGGCGCTGAGCAGTCAGAGCAAGGCGCTGCAGCTGGAAAAGGTGTTGTTTGAACAATTGCTGAAAGAGGTGAATCAGCAACAGATTGCGCTGCGCCATATGGCTGAGGCGCTGGCTCAGATTGACGTGCTCTGCGCCTTTGCTGAGCGTGCCGAAACGCTGGGTTTCAGCGCGCCAGCTTTCACACCCACTGAACAGATCAACATCACCGGCGGCTGGCATCCGGTGGTCAAAGCGGCAAGCCAGGCACCGTTCATCAGCAATGATCTTGCCCTGGACGCTGGCCAGCACATGCTGGTGCTTACCGGTCCCAATATGGGCGGCAAGTCGACCTTCATGCGTCAGACAGCACTCATCTGTCTGCTCGCCTACTGCGGCAGCTATGTACCCGCTGCCGCTGCACAAATCGGTCCTCTGGATCAGATCTTCACCCGAATTGGCGCGGCAGATGACCTGGCTGGCGGACGCTCAACGTTTATGGTGGAAATGACGGAGACAGCCACAATCCTGCACAATGCCACAGCATCCAGCCTGGTATTGCTGGATGAAATCGGTCGCGGTACCAGCACTTATGACGGGCTGGCGCTGGCTTTTGCCGTAGCGGAACACCTGGCCAGCAAGAGCCGCGCGTTAACCTTATTTGCCACCCACTACTTTGAACTGACCAGCCTGCCAGCAGGCCTGCCGGGTATTGGCAACGTACATTTAAGTGCAACTGAGCATGAAGGTGACATCATTTTCCTGTATCGGGTTGAACCGGGCCCCGCCAGCCAGAGTTACGGTATTGCGGTGGCCAAGCTGGCAGGTGTGCCGCGCAGCGTGCTGCAACGGGCGCGGGAAAAGCTGTCCAGCCTTGAACAAGGCAGCGGCAACCCTCTGCAACCGGATCTGTTTACTGTCTCCGACGCTGCCGCTGCACCGCTGACGACCCAGCCTGGTTCAGAAGTACTCGATCACCTGGATCGGTTGGACGTGGATAGTCTCAGTCCTCGAGAGGCGCTGATGCTGCTGTACGAGCTCAAAAGTGAATTGAACCAATCCCAGTGATTCGAACGCAAGAGGGGCTCGACAGGGCTCTAACATCCGCTAGAATACGGCCCCTTTAATCGCACCCTAGAAGGCACCATGACATTTGTAGTCGGAGAAAACTGTATTAAGTGTAAGCACACCGATTGTGTCGAAGTGTGTCCCGTGGATTGTTTTTATGAAGGTCCCAACATGCTGGTGATTCACCCCGATGAATGTATCGACTGCGCGTTGTGTGAACCCGAATGCCCGGCTGAGGCGATTTTCTCAGAAGATGAGCTGCCAGAAGATCAACAGAATTTCCTCGAACTGAATACCGAGCTGGCGGAGATCTGGCCGAATATCACGGAAAAGAAAGACGCCCTGGAAGACGCTGAAGAGTGGGACGGCAAGCCTGGAAAACTGGAGCTCCTTGAACGCTAGATTCCCTTCAGGGCTGCCGCCTGTCCCAGCTTACTGACTGAATATCTGATCAACGTTGAGCCCATGGTCTTCCAGGGCTCTGCGCAGACGCTGCAACCCTTCCATCTGAATCTGACGCACCCGCTCACGGGTCAAACCAACTTCGGCGCCTACTTCTTCAAGCGTTGCAGACACATGACCACGCAGTCCAAAACGTCGCGCAATCACTTCCTGATGTTTTGTCGACAGATCATTGAGCAGCAGATCCAGTTTGTTAAAAAGATCTGACCGCTGAATCTGCGCAGCTGGGTCTGGAGAGTTCTCATCTGCCACCATTTCCAGGCGACTGCGATCATGGCTGTCACGCACCGCATCAATGGAATCCACCCGCTCACTGAGCTTCAACATCCGTCGCACATCCTCCACCGGTTTATCAATCAATGCTGATATTTCCTCCGGCGTTGGTTCATGATCCAGTTTCTGCGACAGCTCGCGGGCTGCCCGCAGGTAATAGTTCATCTCCTTGACCACGTGCACCGGCAGACGAATGGTTCGAGTTTGATTCATGATCGCCCGCTCTATCGCCTGGCGAATCCACCATGTTGCATAGGTGGAAAAGCGAAAGCCTCGCTCGGGATCAAATTTTTCAACCGCGTGGATCAATCCGAGGTTGCCCTCTTCGATCAAATCCAGCAGAGATAAGCCTCGATTAAGATAACGTCGCGTAATTTTCACAACCAGCCGCAGATTGCTCTCAATCATCCGCTTGCGGCCGGCCGCATCACCAGCCTGGGCCAGACGACCATAGTGCTGTTCTTCTTCGGCGCTCAGCAACGGGGTATAGCCGATTTCCTGCAGGTAAAGTTGCGTTGCGTCGGGTGAACCTACGGTGCTCTTTTCAGCTGCCAGTTCGTTTGCAGCAGGTTTTATTGCTGGTGTGTCTTGTGCTTCCATGCGTTTATCTCCACATCCTTGTGAACGCCCCATCGCTGTTCGCGACAAAGCCAACCGGGGGAGTTAACGCAGAAATTGCCTTGGATTTATGGGCTGCCCATCCTTGCGCAACTCAAAATGTAATGACTGCTTACTCCGACCTCTGTTCCTTATGTCGGCCAATTCACCACCAGCTTTAATTTTCTGCTTTTCTGTCACACGCAGGCTGCCGTCAAAACTATAGGCGCTGAGCAGGCTGGCGCTGTGTTTCACTATCACCAGGTGCTCAAATCCACCGAGACCTGTGCCGGCGTAGACCACTTCGCCTGAATTGGTTGAACGGACCGTCATACGGCGGTTGCGGTCATCACCCAGGCGATAGTTCAGACCTCTGGTACCACGACCAAACTCTGCATAAGGCGCGATGCCAAGCGGCCAGGTCCAGGCTTTGGCCAACTCACCTGACGCCACGTTGCCTGCCGGATCCGTCGTGGCAGGTTGCTGGCTGCTGGGTTTGGGCTGACTGGCAGGTGCCGCAGGTGGACGGGTGACCGGTGTACGTATACGCGCGGACGGCGTTAGCTGGGTCACCAACGACAGGCGTTGTCCGGGCACAATTCGATACGGGGCCCGTACACCGTTGGCGCGGGCAAGGCCTTTGTAATCGAGCTCAAATCGCCAGGCGATGGAATACAGCGTATCGCCCTTCTGCACCACATAGGATTTACTCAGCGGATCGCCGCTGCTGTAAGGACCCGAGGTATAGGCCGGTGAACGCTCCGCAATCAGGGGTTTACCAGGTGACAGACAACCGCTGAGGCAGATTCCTACCGATAGCAGAAGAAGCAGCTTGAACACCCACTGCGCGTTCACGATCTGTTGGTATATTTGTCGAGTTGAGCGATTCCAACGGCACCGCAGACAAATGCGACAGCGGTCAACAGCGTAAAGGGAGAGCTATCCTGCACTGCTGCATAGCCCGCCGGGGACAACCACTTGTCAGTGATGACCTCAGCAAGCTGCTGCCAGGGCCAGAGGTTGGCAATAGACCCCAGCATGAGGCCGGTTAACAAAGCCAGCAACGGTTCCTGGTAATGACGCAGCAGCCAGGCTAAAGACTTGCTGAACAGCAGCAGGCCAACTGCACAACCGCTCAACAGCACTATCAGGATCCTGAAATCAAATTCGGCAACCGCGGCAACAACCGCAGGATACAACCCCATGGCTAGCAGCATGTAACTGCCGGATACTGCGGGTAACAGCCAGGCGCATACCGAAACAATTCCGCCGATAAAGAACATCCACAACACCGGTTCGGCACTGGACGTTGGTAGCCAGAGCAAAGCAATACCGCAAACAAGGCCAATAGCCCCATAGCTCAGCAGTGTTGTTAGCGCACGGGCGCGGCCGATAATAACCACCGACATGGCAATAACCCCACTGAAAAATCCCCACACCACGGGTTGATAGTGCTCAAGCAGGAAGACCATCAGCTGCGAGAACAATAGTGCTCCGCCGACCATCCCAGCGGCCAATACACATAAAAAGCGTAGATTGTGATGCTGGGCAAACAGACGGGGTTGGGATAAAAGACGCAGGGAGCTTGGACCAAAACTTGCCAGTGATCGGACCAGCTCATGGTATATACCTGTGATGAATGCCATTGTCCCGCCGGATACGCCTGGGACAACCTCAGCAAGGCCCATGAGCAAACCGCGCCAGAGGATGCTGAACAGCGACAGAACTGTGTCAGCCGTATGTTTCACGGGAGATTCAGGTTCCACGCTGACCTGGCCTAATCAGCAGTAACACCGCTGAGCAGCGGTACAAAGCGCACTTTATCAAGTACACGTTCGGTGAGGGCGCCATCGCGTTTATCAATCACACGCAGTTCCTGCACCGTATCGCCACCCACCGGCAGCACCATGCGCCCACCCTCCGCGAGTTGCGCCAGCAGTTCAGGCGGCACCTCAGAGGGGGCAGCGGTAACAATGATGCCGTCAAACGGTCCATGGGCATCCCAGCCTTTATAGCCGTCACCGAACTTAGCCACCACATTGCGGATGCCAAGACGCTGCAACCGCTCTTTTGCACGTGGCACCAGCGCCTCGACGCGTTCTATGGTGAAGATCTGGCGACACAGCTGCGCCAGAACTGCAGTCTGGTAGCCACAGCCGGTGCCCACTTCAAGCACTTTATGGGGGCCGACTTCGAGCAGCACCTGGGTCATCAGCGCCACTACAAACGGCTGAGAAATTGTCTGCCCGTGCCCTATGGGTAACGCGGTATCTTCATAAGCACGATGGGATAACGCTTCATCTACAAACAGATGTCTTGGCACTGCAGCGATTTGTGCCAGGACGCGCTCATTCTGAATACCTTTCTCGCGCAGACGGGCCACCAGGCGGTCGCGGGTGCGCTGGGAGGTCATGCCTATACCTTTAAGGTCTGAGCTACTCATGGTAAGCGCTGGCATCAATTACCTTAAAATGGTTTGCCAGCAACGTTGTTGCGTAGACACCAGGGGGTAAGGTGAATTTCACTATCCACTCATCTTCTGCAGCCGGACACACAGCCAGGTCCTTCGGCTGAACGGCCAGCACGCGACGGTCCATGGATACCCCGGCGTACTCCAGCGCTTCGCAAATTTGTGCAAATGACGTGAGCGCGCTGCTTTCGATTTCGGCAGCGGCACCACTCACGCCGGAACGCCCACGCCCCCACAATGGTCCGGTAGGCATCCCATCAACTGCTATGTCGCCATCTAAAAGAATCGCGTAGTTATCCGCAGCCACACGCTCATCCAGAACCGCGTTGAAGAGCAGACTGCGCAATACGGACAGATGCCAACCCCGGCGACCCCCTTTGTGTTTCTGCTGCCGGCGACGGGCGCCGCGGCTTTGATCCTGGCTTTCCCGCCCCCACCCACCAGCCTGCAGCCATTTCTGTGCTTGTGCTACGTTGCTCGCGGACAAACGCTGGGGGCCAAAGTAATTGGGGAAGCAATCGGACAATGTGTCCGGCGAGGTCCCACAGTAATGTTTGACCTGTGTCAGCGTGAGCTCAAATGTGTTGGCACTGTGGTCACCGAGGCGGAGTTTTTTCTCGCTGCGCCGAGACAGTAAAACCTTCACCCGACTATCTTCAGGCTGCCAGTGATCAACAGGTGTTGGCACGCTGAACCACTGTCGGGTCACGGCTTGTTTATCTTTACGCCCGGCGAAACCAATGCTCTGCGGAGCCAGCTTAAAGTGGCTCGCCAACATGGCGACGATGTCGGTGGTATTCAGTGCAGTTTTTTCAATGTAGAAATACGCGTGTTCGCCCTGGCCGGAAAAAGGCAGGTCTAACACTTCATCTACCCGAAAGTGCTCGGGTATTTTCTTGATTTGCGCCTGCGGCAGTGGCGCCTGCCTGTTAGAGATCGACATCCGGGATCAGATAAAAGACTTCACCGGTTTTAACCATGCCAAGATCTCTGCGCGCCCGTGCCTCAAGAACACTTTGATCACCCTTCATTGCCACCACTTCAGCGAGCAGTATCTGATTGCGCTGCTGCAACACTTCGACACGTTGTTGCTGCTGGGTGAGCTGCTTGTGCATCCGCTCACGGGCAAAATGGCCAGACTGGCCAAACCACAGCCCGTATTGCAGCCACAACAGAACAATCAACGCTGAAGCCACCAGAACTTTCATCCGCATACCCTACCCTGCCTTTATCGCAGAGCGACCCGGATATCTGGCGTTAGCACCTAACTGCTCTTCGATGCGCAACAGTTGATTGTACTTGGCAACCCGGTCACTACGACATAACGATCCGGTTTTTATCTGTCCAGCACCCGTGCCGACTGCAAGGTCAGCAATGGTTGTATCTTCGGTTTCGCCGGAGCGATGTGAGATAACACTGGTATAACCGGCTGCATCAGCCATGGCTATGGCCTCTAACGTTTCCGTTAAGGTACCGATCTGATTGAATTTGATGAGAATCGAGTTCGCCACTTTTTCAGCAATACCCCTGCGCAGAATTTCCGTGTTGGTGACAAACAGGTCGTCCCCCACCAGCTGCACTCTTGATCCAATCTTCTGCGTCAGGTCTGTCCAGCCGGCCCAGTCACTTTCATCCATACCATCTTCTATCGACAGTATTGGATATTTATCGCTCAAGGCTTTTAGGTAGTCTGCAAAACCGGACGCGTCATAGCTGACACCTTCACCACTGAGATTATATTGACCGTCCTGATAAAATTCGGACGCTGCACAGTCCAGGGCCAAGGTAATATCGCTGCCTAGTTTGTATCCGGCTTTTTCGATCGCCTGGGTGATGACGTCCAGGGCCTGGCCATTGGAGGTCAGGTTGGGTGCAAAGCCACCTTCATCGCCAACCGCAGTGGACAGTCCCATGCCGGACAATACAGCTTTCAGATGATGGAAAATTTCAGTCCCCGCGCGTAACGCTTCGCGAAAGCTGCTCATACCCACGGGTTGCACCATGAATTCCTGAATATCAACGTTGTTGTCCGCGTGTTCACCGCCGTTGATGATGTTCATCATAGGTACTGGCATGCACATCGGCGGCCCTCCCGCGAGCGCATTGATGTGCTGATACAGTGGAATCTGCTGACTCGCAGCAGCAGCTTTGGCAGCGGCCAGAGACACTGCAAGCATGGCGTTAGCGCCTAATTTCGATTTGTTCTGGGTGCCATCCAGGGCCAGCATCGCCTGATCCAGGGCCTGTTGATTGGTGCAATCCATACCCTGCAGGGTATCCGCGATCGAGCTGTTGACGTGCCCCACAGCCTGAGTCACACCTTTGCCCAGATAACGAGTGGCGTCACCATCCCGCAGCTCCAGTGCTTCCCGGCTACCTGTTGAAGCACCGGAAGGCGCCACTGCACGCCCCATGATGCCGGAACTTAAGAGCACATCTGCTTCAACGGTTGGATTTCCACGAGAATCAAGAATCTCTCTGGCGTGTATGGCGCTTATGCTTGTCATGTTTGCTCGGTTCTCTATCGCGTTTATGTTGCGGTCAGCTGATCTTCGATCAAAGGCTGACTTTTGACCAGATCGTCGATGTCTTTAAGTTGTTGCAACAGATCTTTCATCATACCCATCGGCCATGAATTCGGACCGTCAGACTGGGCTTCCTCAGGTCGCGGATGAGATTCCATGAAAACTCCGGACACCCCTGCAGCAACCGCAGCTCGTGCCAGCACCGGCACCATTTCCCGGTTGCCACCGGATACGGTGCCTAACCCGCCCGGCATCTGCACTGAATGGGTTGCATCAAAAACAACAGGACAGCCTGTCTGCCGCATCCAGGACAACGAGCGCATATCAGAAACGAGATTATTGTAGCCAAAGCTCGCTCCGCGCTCACAGACAGTGATCGCAGGATTGCCCGTTGAGAGGGCTTTTTTTGCTACCTGTAACATGTCCAGAGGCGCCAGAAACTGACCTTTCTTGATATTCACCGGCTTGCCCTGAGAACAGGCGTTGATGATGAAATTTGTCTGCCTGCACAGAAATGCCGGCGTCTGCAGAACGTCGACAACCGCGGCAACTTCATCCAGCGGTGTGTCTTCGTGTACATCAGTCAACACCGGCACCGAAAACGTTGTGCGCACTTTTTCAAGAATGCGCAGCCCTTCTTCCAGACCGGGTCCACGGAAGCTGTCCATCGATGAGCGATTGGCTTTATCAAAAGACGACTTGTAAATGAACGGTACACCCACGTCCTCTGCTATTTCTTTCAGAGTCTGCGCTGTTTCCATGGCCAGTTTTTCTGACTCGATGACACAGGGTCCAGCAATCAGAAAAAGAGGCTGTTGCCCGCCAATATCAAATCCGCAATAGTTCATCTGTCTGTGTCCTCAGAATGTGATCGACGGCAACGAGCGCGCAGCGTCAGTCGTCGGTCCCATTTTTAAGTAGCGCCTGTTCCGCGTGGATCAAACCCGCCTCGATAAATCCGCTGAACAGAGGATGCCCTTTACGCGGCGACGATGTGAACTCCGGGTGGAATTGACAGGCCAGGAACCATGGGTGGTCTGCCAGTTCTATCATCTCCACCAGTTCACCATCTTCGGAGCGGCCGGCTACAACCATGCCGCAGGCTTCAAGCGCTTCAAGGTAATGGTTATTGACTTCGAAACGATGCCGGTGCCGCTCATAAACCACGTTGCTGTCGTAGATCCGCTGAGCCAGCGTACCCTGGTTGAGGACACACGCCTGCTCTCCGAGCCGCATGGTGCCGCCCAGGTCGCTGTTGCTGTCACGTTTTTGTGCCTGACCATCTCGGCTTACCCAGTCAGTAACCAGGCCTATGACGGGGTGTTTTGCTGCACTGTCAATTTCAGTGCTGTGCGCGCCTTCCAGATTGGCACAGTGTCTGGCCAGATCGATAACGGCGGCATGTAATCCGTAACAGATGCCAAGGTAAGGAATCTTGTGTTCGCGGGCATAAGCCGCAGCGAGAATTTTACCTTCGAATCCACGTCGACCAAATCCGCCGGGCACCAGAATTGCATCAGCATCAGCCAGTACATCGGTGCCCTCTCTTTCAAGATCTTCAGCGTCAATATAGTTGATATCGATTTCACTTCGGGTCTGGATGCCGGCATGTGTAATCGCTTCAATTAACGATTTGTAAGCTTCCAGAAGATCCAGATATTTACCCACAAACGCAAGTTTCAGCTTGTGCTCCGGATTCTGCTGAGCTTCAACAACATCGCGCCACTCAGACAAGTCTACCGGAATGGTCTCTAAACCCAGGCGTTCAACAACGTAGTCGTCAAGACCTTCGTCATGCAACATCAACGGCGCCTGATAAATTGTATCTACATCCCAGCTTGAAATTACCGCACGCTCTTCGACGTTGGTAAACAGCGCGATTTTGCTGCGTGCTGAGCGGGGTAAAGGGCTTTCAGACCGACACACCAGAATATCGGGTTGCAGCCCTATAGAGCGGAATTCTTTAACCGAGTGTTGCGTGGGTTTGGTTTTTATTTCACCGGCTTTGCTCAAAAAAGGTACATAAGTGAGATGGATAAACAGAGTATGCACACTGCCGACTTCCAGCCGCAGCTGCCGGATGGCTTCCAGGAAGGGTTGGGACTCAATGTCACCCACCGTGCCGCCAATCTCCACAATCAGCACATCAAAGCCGTCTGCCACCTTGCGAATGCGGCGCTTTATCTCATCGGTGACGTGGGGAATGACCTGTACGGTGCCACCTAAGTAGTCACCCCGCCTTTCCCGCCGGATGACTTCCGCATAAATACTGCCAGTGGTGAAGTTATTGTCGCGACACATGCGCACATTGGAAAAGCGTTCATAGTGGCCGAGATCGAGATCAGTTTCAGCACCATCCACGGTGACAAAAACTTCGCCGTGCTGTATCGGGCTCATCGTACCCGGATCCACGTTGATGTAAGGATCCATCTTCAGCACGTTGACTTTAAGGGCGCGAGCCTCCAGCTGGGCAGCCAGAGAGGCGGTGATGATGCCCTTGCCGAGAGACGACACAACCCCACCCGTTACAAAAATATATCTCGTCATGAATACCCATCAAAAGGTGCACAAACCAACGGGCTCGACCAACGTTCTGGACGGCATTTGCTAAAGTGCTGATTGCGTAAAAAAACAGCCGACAATGGCTCGCTCAAGATGGGATTGCAAGATAACAAAACACCTACCTAAGCTCAATGTTGGTGATCATTTTTTGCGCTGCTGAGCACTGGTGTCTGCATTCGGTAGAAATCGCGCCTGCCAGTATCGACTGTTATCTGCCGCTGTCGGAGCAGTGTCATGGGCAACCGCGATTTCCGGCACACAGACAAGCCTGTCTGCAGAAAAAATCAGCGGATAAAAATCACGCCGCCAGGGCGGTATACGGGCATCGTTCAGCAGCTGCTTGAGGCTTTTCGTGAATGGCTGTGCCGCATTGTCCAAGCTAGCGGCGACTCGCAATGTCTCGCCACCGCTGCGAAACCTCAGGGTGAGGGGTTGCGCCGCCTTAAAGGCAAACCTGTCGTCGGGCTGCACCTGTCGTAGCTGCAGTTTACCGTAAGGTAGAACCACCTCCTGTGAGGACTCTAAGCGCTGAGATGAGAGGCCCTGCGGCGGCTTTGCTTCAAAATAGAACGTGTTGTCATAGCTGTAGATATTAGCCTCACCCAGCTGCAGATGGGCTAATCCAGGAGAGCAAGCCTGCTGGTCCATGAACTCATCCAGCCCCCGGTCACTGACAGAAAACACCCCTCTACCAGCGAGGTAGGCACGCAACCAGGCTCGCCGGTGCCCCCGGTCCGCTGGTAAGGTGTGCTCAGGCACCTCGTCGGGAAATCTCGACAGCGTATCTATCAATGCCCCCAGGGTTTGCTGATGATGATGGGCCACTCGCGACAGCGCTTTATCAGCATCTTCCCAGCGGGATTTCAGCCGCGGCAGAATATCAGCACGGAGAAAATTTCTGTGCAGGTTTGTGTCAGAGTTTGTTGGATCTTCAATCCAGTCAAGGTTGTGGCTGCGTACATAGGTACTCAGGACAGAGCGCGACAAATTCAGCAGCGGGCGCAGAAATTGCCCGCTGCCAAGACGCCCCTGCGGCCTTATGGTCAGCATACCCCGACCCTGCAGCAAACGATAAAGGATTGTCTCGCTCTGATCCTGCTGATGATGGCCAAGTAACAGTAAACCTTTAGAGGGCAGGTACTGCGCATAAGCCGCGTAGCGGACGCGTCGCGCATTGGCCTCCAGATTACCCAGCGCAGAAACCTCTACAGTCGCCTGTATCAGCGGTACATCCAGCCGGGTACACACCTCGTCGCAGTGATGTGCCCATGCGCTGCTGTGGGCGTGCAGATTGTGATTCACATGAATTGCACTGATCTTAAGATCCGGCAGCTGGGATTGTTGGACTCGTTGCGCAGCTAACAGCAATGCCGTTGAATCGAGACCGCCGCTGAAGCCTACCCAGACCTCAGCATCAGGATAAGCCTTCAGAGACTGCAGCAGCGCTGCTTCTACCGGTTCTCCGGACACGGTGGACTGCGTCACGTGTATTACCCGTTACCTGCGTAATCCAGTCGTACACAGCCATCAAATTCTTCGTTCAAGCAGCGCACGAGATCGTCGCTGGCCTGCACGCGCCAGTCCTGGCCCAGACATATGCGGGCCTGAGCTTCTGCGGCAGCGTACCAGATCGCTATTGGACAACCCTCCTCCAGGGTCCGATGCGGCCCGAGCAGCTGCTTCAAACGGGCCCCAAAATCCGGCGGTAGAGGTGCCTGTCGAAAATCGATCACAAACCCTTCACTGAATCGTTGGCGAGCTTCAGCTATGGTGTAGACTTTTTCCGCGCGCAAACTCAACCCGCCGGAAAACTCATCAGCACCCACCTCGCCTTCAATGATCAGCAACTCATCCTTGGCCACCTTGCCGCCATATTGTTCATAACAATCCGGGAACAGTGAAACTTCTATCCGGGCGCTGCGATCGTCAAGCACCAGAAAACACATCGGCGCACCGCGACGGCTTTTCATGATTCGCATGCTGACCACCATGCCGCTGACCCACTGGGTTTTCTTTTCTGCACGCAGCTTGGCAATTTTACGCTTGCAGAAATGTTTCAGTTCCTGCTCGTATTCTTCAATAGGATGGCCTGTGAGATAAAGTCCAAGGGCTTCCTTTTCTCCCTGCAGACGTTCGCGGCCGGTTAATGCTTTGATATCCGCCATCGCAGATGTAGGTGCAATCACGTTGGTGTCGACGCCGCCAAACATATCAACGATACCTGCCTCGACATTGCGCATCTGCTGTTCGGCGCTTTGCAGTGCCTGAGGCAATTGCTGACGCAGACGGGCACGGGTCATATCCAGTTCCTCTCCAGGAAATGCAAACTCATCCATTGCACCGGATGCAATCAAAGCCTCGTGAACCCGCCGGTTTACCTTTTTACTGTCGAGACGCTGACAGAAATCCTGCAGGTCTTTGAATACCCCATTCGCGCGCGCCTCAACAATAGCGGCTACTGGACCCTCACCAACACCTCGTACCGCACCCAGACCGTAGATGATGCTGTCGTTCTGCACTGAAAAACGATGTTGGCTGAGATTAACGCTGGGCGGTAAGAGGGGAATCTGCATACGGCGGACTTCATCAATCAACACCACAATGCGATCAATATTCTGCATTTCAGCGGACAGGTTCGCCGCCATGAACTCAGCCGGATAATGTGCTTTCAGCCAGGCCGTTTGAAAACTGATCACCGCGTATGTGGCTGAGTGAGATTTATTGAATGCGTAGCCGGCAAACTTCTCCATCAGATCAAAGATTTCGTTCGCCAGGGTCTGATCAACGTCGTTAGCGGCGGTTCCGATCAGGAACTCCTTGCGCACGCGGGCCATTTCTTCAGGCTTTTTCTTGCCCATGGCACGACGCAACAGATCAGCCTGTCCCAGGGTAAAGCCTGCCAGTTCCTGTGCCACCTGCATCACCTGTTCCTGATACAGCACCACGCCGTAGGTGCCACCCAGTACCGTTTCAAGGCTGGGATGCGGATAGACCACAGGTTCGTGTTTGTGTTTTCGATTTATGTAGTCAGCATCTGCTCCGGACTGCAGTGGGCCTGGCCTGAACAAGGCAACCAACGCGATGATATCGTCGATGCTGTCTGGTTTGAGTTTGGCAATCAGTTCCTTCATACCGCGGGATTCCAACTGGAAGACCCCGGTTGTATCTGCCGCTCTTAACAGTTCAAAAGCACCAGGATCGTCCAGTGGCAGCGCTTCGATTTCCAGCGGGGCTTCACCTTCGGCTTTACTGGCGTTAATGCTCTGCACGGTCCAGTCAATAATGGTCAGGGTCTTCAGACCGAGGAAGTCGAATTTAACCAGACCGGCACGTTCAACATCGTCTTTGTCATACTGGCTGACCAGAGCGCCGCCAAGCTCTTCCGTGTATAGCGGCACAAACTCCGTGAGTAACCTTGGCGCTATCACCACGCCGCCAGCATGCCGACCGACGTTGCGCACAATCCCTTCAAGCTTGAAACCCATCTCCATGATCTCAGCAACTTCTTCGCTGCTTTCGACAAACTCGCGCAACTCCGACGCTTCATCCATCGCCTTAGTCAGGGTCATACCGACTTCAAAAGGAATCAGCTTGGACAGCTTGTCCGCCAGGCCATAAGGTTTGCCCTGCACACGGGCAACGTCCCGCACCACAGCTTTGGCGGCCATGGTGCCAAACGTGATGATCTGACTGACCGCTTCATGGCCATACAGTTCACTGACATGATTGATCACGCGATCTCTGCCTTCCATGCAGAAATCAACATCGAAATCCGGCATGGATACCCGTTCAGGATTGAGAAATCGTTCGAACAGCAGGTCATATTCGAGCGGGTCCAGGTCGGTAATACCCAACACATAGGCAACCAGCGAACCGGCACCTGAGCCACGACCGGGCCCGACTGGAATTGAATTCTCTTTTGCCCAGGCGATGAATTCCATAACAATCAGGAAATAGCCAGCGAAGCCCATTTCATTAATAACATTCAGTTCAAACTCAAGCCGGGCGACGTAATCTTCTCTGCTTGTATCTGCAGCGCGTAGACCACGTGATGCTATGCGTTCATCAAGGCCCTGCATGGCAGTCAACTGCAGGAAGCTCGCCGCGGTGTGCTCAGCTGGAATCGGGTAATCCGGCAGCTTGTACTCACCCAGCTGGACTTCAACCGAACACCGTTTGGCAATTTCCACCGAGTTCTGCAAGGCAACGGGGATGTCTGCAAACAGCGCCGCCATCTCTGCTGCGCTGCGCAGGTACTGTTGTTCGCTGTATCTGCGTTGCCGACGGGGGTCGTCCAGGGTCATACCTTCATGGATGGCCACCCGGGTTTCATGGGCTTCAAAATCCTCGGGGGCAGCGAAACAGACGTCGTTGCTGGCCACCACAGCCACATCCAGCGCCGTCGCCATGGCAACCAGACTGGCATTGGCGGCATCTTCCCCAGCACGTCCCGTGCGGGTCAGCTCAAGGTAGTAACGGTCGCCAAACTCAGCCTGCCAGCGTTGAATAGAGGCCGCCAGCAAGCTCTGATCACCATCAACAGCAGGTTGCCAGAGATGTCCACCGACACCTCCGGACAGCGCTATCAAACCTTGCGAGTGCTGGAAAACCAACTCCTCGGTCACCAGGCCACGGGTTGAGACCGTCGTGTAACTGGCAGAGACCAACAGAATCAGGTTGTTGTAACCCTGTTCATTCATCGCCAGCAGCACCACACGTGCGGGCTCTTCCTCTGCAGTTTCGCTGGTTTTCACTTTAAGCTCTACGCCGAGAATGGGTTTGATACCACGCGCAAGCGCCGTTTCGTAAAACTTCACCAGAGCAAACAGATTGCCGATATCGGTAAGTGCGACAGCTGGCGCACCCTGCTCCGCCAGATTTGATATCAGGGGTTTCACCTTCAACAACCCGTCAGCGAGTGAAAACTCGCTGTGCACGTGCAGGTGCACAAACCCCGGATCGGTGAAAGTCTCTGGCTCGTCTGGGACTGCAGTGGTTTCACTCACGCGGAACAGGCCTCCTCGGCAAGTGCTTCGCGTACCGGGGCAAAACTACGTCGATGATACTCTGTGGCTCCGAATGTGCGCAGAGCCGCCATATGCGCCTTTGTCGGGTAACCTTTGTGCTGCGCAAAACCATAACCTGGATATTGTTCGCCTAAGGCACACATGTAGTTATCCCGGGCTACTTTGGCAATTATTGACGCCGCACTGATTTGCGGCACATGTTTATCGCCCTGCACAACTGCCTTTGCAGGCGCATCAAAATGCGGCAATTTGTTGCCATCGACCCAGATATGCACAGGCGCAGCGCTGAGCTGTTCACAGGCGCGCTGCATGGCGAGGTGGCTTGCGCGCAGGATGTTCAGTTCATCGATTTCATTCACCCAGGCCCAGCCCAATGCCCAGCAGAGACTGTGCTGCCGAATTTCACTATCCAGCAGCTGACGTTTTTTGGCGGTGAGCTTCTTTGAATCGGCCAGTGCGTCGATCGGCTTCGCAGGGTCAAGGATGACGGCAGCCGCAACCACAGGCCCAGCCAGCGGACCGATACCAACCTCATCAATACCCGCATGCAGAGGGGCGTCCCAGGGCTGAGCGGCGCCACCAGGCGACACGTGATGCAGTAAGGAAGCTTGAACGGGCACTGTCTTATCGGGTACTGGAGAGGCGGACTGCACGCTTAGGAACCTGTGACTTTTGCTGCCAGCAAGCGTAACACGCTGGCTGCTGCCTTAGCATCAGCACCCTGTCGTAATTGTTTGTGCAGCGCCTCAAATGCAGCAGTATTTTCTGCACCATGCGTTGCCGCCGTGAGTTCCTGCTGCAGGGCTTGCGCCAACGCCTGGGCAGTGCCTTCGTGCTGTAACAACTCCGGTACCAGCGCGCGCTCTGCAAGAATGTTGGGGAGCGCCACGTAGGGCGTGCGCAATACCCGTTTTGCCAGCTGGTAAGTCCACCATCCCAACCGATAACTGACCACCATGGGTCGATGTAACAACATCGCTTCCAAGGTACTGGTTCCGGATTTCACCAGGGCAACATCGCAGGCAACCAGTGCCCGGCGAGCGTTTCCCTCGTAGAGGGTCACCTCAAGGTTGGGATAATCCTGCAATGCTTTTTCAACACGCGCCTTTATCGAGGGCCGTACACAGGGAATCACCGTCACGCTGCCTGGGTTTTTTTCTGCAAACAATGCAGCGGCACCGAGAAAAGGCTCAATCATCAGATCTACTTCGCTGTTACGACTGCCGGGCAGCATCGCCAGAACCGTAAGCTCTGCGGTTAATCCCAGGGCTTGTCTTGCACTCAAACGCGCCGGATCAGCACCAGCCGACAGATCAATCTCGTCGGCCAGCGGATGGCCAACAAATTCAGCCTGCACAGACGTTTGTGCATAAAATGCCGGTTCAAACGGATACAGACACAGCAGCAGGTCTGCACTCCTGGCCACGCGTTTGGTTCGCCCTGACCGCCAGGCATAGACTGAGGGGCTGACATAGTGGACAGTTTTGATACCACGCTTGCGCAGGGCTGCTTCAAGAATGAAATTGAAGACGTTGAAATCTACCCCGATGAATACGTCGATCTGCGCTTGTTCGAAGGTCCGCACCAGGCGCCGCAGCAGAGCAATCAATTCAGGCAGTTTAAGAATTGGATCACGGAAGCCGTTTACCGACAGCGCATCCAACGGCGCCAGGGCTGACAGGCCAGCTGCCAGCATCGCCTCACCGCCAACGCCAATGAATTTCAGAGGCAGACTCGATTGGCTCTGCATCGCCTGCATAAGCCCGGCGCCAAGGTTATCTCCGGAGGCCTCGCCGGCAAGAATTCCAACGACAATCGTTGCGCCGTCCGGCTCACTTTCGCTCATTTGCTGCTAGGATTTATTGCGTCCGCGAATGATACCCCACTCGGAGCTCTCCACCGACTGAGCAAACAGATCAACTTCCGGAAATTCAGTACGTAACGACGCCAGTTCGGCTAACGCATCTTTTACGGTTAGACCGTTGCGGTAAACAATGCGATGCGCCTGCCGCAGTGCGGATGTGGTTTCTTTGCTGTAGCCCCGCCGCTTCATACCTTCGGTATTCAAGCCAACTGCCACAGCCGGGTTACCACTGACCGTCATATAAGCAGGCACATCTTTCAACACCAGACTCATCGCTGCAATATGCGTGTAAGCGCCGATCTGACGGAACTGGGGGATGCCTGAATAACCGCCAAAATTGGCGTAATCTCCAACCACCACATGACCTGCCAGGGAAGCATTGTTGGCCATCACCACATGATCACCCACAATGCAGTCGTGACCGATATGCACATACGCCATGAGCAGGCAGTTCCTGCCCACTTCCGTACGGCTGATGCCACCCTTGGTCATGCCTCGATGAATGGTCACACCTTCACGGATGACAGTATTTTCACCTATGGTCAGGTGGGTTTCTTCACCGGCAAAGGCAAACGCGGGCGTATCTTCACCGACGGTGGAAAACTGGAATATTCTTACGCCGGCACCAATCTTCGCCGGGCCTTTAACAACCACATGTGACGCGACTTCGACGTTGTCACCCAGTTCAACGTCAGCACCGATAATTGACCAGGGACCAATGGAGACATTTTCTCCCAGCACAGCGCTGGGATCGATAATGGCTCGGCCGTCAATCATGTACGCTGCTCAACTACTGATAAGATTGCCGAGCAGGCCAGCGCGTCATCCACATACGCCGAACACTCAAATTTCATCATACGACTGCGATCGGCAATGATTTTGCTGACCATGTCGAGACGGTCACCTGGAATGACCGGTCGCCGGAAGCGTGCTTTTTCAACCCCGCCGAACAGATAATTCACGCCGTCAGCGGGACGTTTATCTTTGGTTTCAAACGCCAGCACGCCAGACAGTTGCGCCATGGCTTCAAGAATAAGCACACCAGGAAAGATCGGCTGACCAGGAAAGTGGCCGTTAAAAAGCTCTTCATTCACAGTAATGTTTTTATAACCGCGAATGGAATCACCCACTTCAAGCTCTACCACGCGGTCAATCAACAGAAAGGGATATCTATGCGGCAGGTACGAAAACAGTTCGTTTATGTTTTTTTGGCCGCTCATCAAGTTCCCCACTTATGCCTGTAAAAATCTAATTATTCTGTTTTGCTGTATCGGCTCGCTCAAGCCTTTTAACGCGCTTGAACAAATCATCCAACGCAAAAAATCGCAACGCGTTACGGCGCCACTTACCGTGATCATGAAACACTATGCTACCCGAATAAGTACCGGGTTCGTTGACCGATTGCGAAATTGTTGTGCATGCAGTGACACGCACGCCATCACACAGAGTAACCGGCTTATCGCCGCCTACCCCGGCGCCGCCTGCGAGAACACAGTGCTTACCAATGACCGAGCTGCCAGCGATACCGACGCAGCCACAGATTACAGTGTGCGCGCCTATGTGACTATTGTGACCTACCTGAACCTGGTTATCGATTTTTACGCCATCTTCGACAACTGTTGCATCAATGGCTCCGCAATCGATGGTTGTGCCCGCTCCAACGCTGACGTTAGCACCAATTACAACACCGCCTATCTGAGCAATTTCATGCAGGTGTCCTTTGGCATCAGGCGCAAATCCAAAACCCGCCGCACCGATCACAGCGGCGCTGTGGATCTGCGTGTTTTCGCCCAGTTGAACATCACTGTAAAGCGTCGAGTTTGCGTACAGAGTCACCCTCGGGCCAAGCTTACAACGCTCCCCTACACTTGCGCCGGCATGTATCTGGGTGCCCGCGGAAACCACCGTGTCTGCGCCGATGACAACATTTGGACCGATGCACGCAGATGCATCTATCTGTGCGCTTTCAGCAATTACAGCACTGGGATGAATACCCGGCGCAATTTGCACCCGCTGCACAAAACACATTGAAGCTTTGGCAAATGCCAGGTACGGATTATCAACAACCAATGCCGTTACCGGGCAGTCTGCTGCATCTTCGGGGGACACTATAACTGCGCTGGCCCGTGTTGAGGCCAGCAGATGCCGGTAATTTGAACTGGAAAGGTGACTCAGTTGACCCGGTGCAGCAGTGCCTAGACTGCCGAGACCGTGCAACTCGATGTCGGCATCACCGGTTACCGTTGCGTCAATTGTCTGCGCAACTTCCGCAACGGTAATCATTCGAAAAAAAGCCGGTGGGTGCCCTGCAAACTATCAGTCGCGTTCTTCGTTCAGTTTTTCTGTGACGCGGCGCGTGATGTCGTGTTTAGAATTGGCATACTGAAGTGCATTTGGTGCCATGATCAGATCGATCTGATCAACTGAAATAATATCTTTCAAGACCTTGTCAAACTTGGGAGCCAGCTCCTGAAGAATTTCCTGGCGTCTGTCCTGCACTTCTTTCTGCAACTTCTGGCCGCGAAACTGCAGGTCGATCTGCTTGTCTTCGATATCTTTCTGCACCTTGCGCGATTCAGTTGCAGACATCACTTCACCGTCTGTCTGAAGCTTGGTGTTCAAAGCCTGCATCTCCTCGGCAAGGGCGCGCAGTTCGTTCTGCTCCGCTTCCATTTCCTTGTTTGCGGCCTCAGCCAGAATTTTAGCCTCGTCACTTTCCAAAATGGCTCGAACTGAATCCAGCACAACTATTTTCATTTCAGCCTGAGCTGCCACTGTGGCGAACATCATGGCTACCATCGCCATTTGGGCAAACTTCTTAATCATTACCTACTCCTACTTAAGCAAAGTACCCGTGCAAAAAGTCACGGGTCGTGTACGGCGCGCATTCTAACTCAGAATGTGCGACCAAGTTCAAATTGAAATCTTTCCTCTTCGTCAAACGGTTGTGTCTGGAAAGGTTTCGCAATACTGAAAGTCATTGGACCCAGGCCGGTCAGCCAGGTCATGCCAAATCCGACGGAATAACGTAGTTCGTCCACATCAAAATCGAAACAGTTTACCGCGACTGACGGACACTGAGTATTGAAGGCGTTACCCACATCAACAAAAAACGCAGGACGGAACTGGCGGTTGTCATCAACAAACGGGAACGGAAAAATCAGTTCAGCAGCGCCTTCCACCAGCAGATTGCCACCCAGCGGATCACCGCGGCGGTCACCGATGAAAATCGGATTACCGTTGGCATCAACGGGCGGTGTGCTGCGAGGCCCTAAAGTTGAATTTTCGAAGCCGCGCACCGAGCCAAAGCCACCCGCAAAGAAATTCTGGTAAAACGGCAGCTGTGTGGTAGAGCCATACCCGTCACCAAAACCCAGTTCGGTTCGCAAGCGCAAGGTCCAGTTCTGGGTTATCGGGAAATAGCGCTCTGCAGTGTAGTTGATTTTATAGAACTGCAGATCACTGCCGGGCACCGAAACCTCAAAGGCCAACGACTGAGACGCGCCGCGATCAGCAAACAAACCACGGTTCAACGTTGATTTGCTCCAGGAAAAATTCAGTTTGAAGTTAAGCGATTCTTCACCGTTTTTATCAATGAAATCTGAAATCTCCTGAGCTGCAAATGCACCTTCTGTAATATCAGTCCATTCAGCCAGAAGCCCGAAATTGATACGCTGCACTTCGCCTATCGGAAAACCGAAATTAACACCCGCTCCAGCTGAATCTGTTGCATAACGGGCAATGTTGCGCTCATCAAAGTCTAGTCGGCGGACAAACACATTGAATCCGCGACTGATTCCATCGAGGGTGTAGTAAGGATCAAAGTAGTTAAAACTTGCGGATTGCTGAAAACTGGACGAGCTCAGACCGATACCGAGACTGTTGCCTGAACCCAACACATTGGATTGCTGATAGTTGGCACCGAGAATAAGACCGGTGCCCTGAGCATAACCCAGGGTGGCAGAAATACTGCCCGACGGTTGTTCTTCGACAGAAAAATCTACATCTATCTGATCATCTGTGCCAGGCACTGGCGGCGTTTCGACATCAACACCTTTGAAATAACCGAGTCGTTCGAGCCGCACTTTGGACAGGTCAATCTGTGACGATGAAGCCCAGCCACCTTCCATCTGGCGCATTTCTCGACGCATGACTTCATCCTGGGTAACGCGGTTACCAGTGAATGAAATACGACGCACATAGGCACGTTTGCCGGAGTTAACAAAGAACTCCACGTCGACGGTGCCGTCGTCATTCAGCTTGGGTACACCACTGGCAGATGCAAATGTGAACCCCGAGTTACCCAGTGCACCGGTTAAACGTTCTTCCGTTGCAGTGATCCGCGCCTGATTGAAAGTCTGGCCCTCAGAGACCACAAACAGACGACGCAGGTCTTCCGGTCTTACGTCACCAAGTTCGCCAACCAGATTAACTTCATTGATGGTGTAGATGTCGCCTTCTTTTACGCCAATGGTGATGTACACCTGACGTCGATCCGGCGTGATGCTCACCTGCGTCGAATAGATATCAAAATCAGCGTAGCCGCGATCTTTGTAGAAGGACTCCAGGGTTTCCAGATCTCCTGACAGCTTTTCACGGGAGTACTTGTCATCGTTCCTGTAAAACGAGAGCAGGCTCGGGTGTTTCAGTTCCAGCACATCGAGCAATTCTTCGTCACTGAACGCCTCGGCACCGACAATATTGAGGTGGCGAATGCCTGAATTCTTGCCTTCCTCAATGTCAATCTTCACGTTTACCCGGTTGCGCGGCAGCTCTTCAATATCCGTTTCAATACTGGCGCCGTATCGACCCTGAGCAACATACTGACGTTCCAGTTCAAGACCAACACGCTCGAGTGTTGCCTGTTTGAATATCTCCCCTTCGCGCAGACCCTGCTGGCCGAGTCCGTCGAGCAGCGCCTCGGTTTGAATGGCTTTATTGCCTTCAATGGTAATTGACTCAATCGCCGGGCGTTCCACCACGGTCACGATCAACACGCCATCATCGCGACCAATGCGGATGTCTTTGAAAAAACCGGATGCAAACAGCTCGCGTACAGTCGCCCGCACCGCGAGTTGATCCATCTCGTCACCCACACCTACCGGGATCAGGTTGAAAACTGTACCCGCAGAGACACGTTGCAGCCCCTGCAGCCGCACATCCGTGATGCGGAAACTCGGGTCTTCAGCCGCCAGCGCGGTCGCCGGTAAAATGCTGCCCGCGAGCAGAATCAGTGCAGTCAGCAGCGCTTTGGCTGCTGATGAGTAAACGGCTGCACGGCGGCGCCACATAGAAAAGCGCAAAGCCAGATAGCGCATGAAAATGGTATTCCTCAAACGGAGCATTAAAATAGACGAAGCAGATCGTTGTAGGTGGCGAATATCACCATTGTGCCCACCAAAAACAACCCTACCTGCACACCCAGCACCTGAATTCTTTCAGGGATGGGCTTGCCAGTGACCAGTTCCGCAGTGTGCATAACCACATGGCCGCCATCAAGGATGGGCACCGGCAACAGGTTAAAAACCCCAAGCGAAACACTGAGAAAGGCGAGGATGCCAACAAAAGAGCGCCAGCTGTATTTCGCAGAATCACCTGCCACCTGAGCAATACTGATGGGACCGGACAGATTTTTAACCGACACCTGACCGGTAAACATTTTTTTGACCACAGACAAAATCATCACAGTCTTGTCCCAGGTCTCATTAACGCCGACGCCAAGCGCACTTATGACACTGTGTGATACCTCTATCTGCGGCTGATAGACACCAATTGAACCGATCTCAGTGCCATCGGCGAGGACGCGGCTACCTGGGGTTGCACTGATTTGCATCTGGCGCCCGTCGCGGTAAAGGTCAATAGCGATTCGCTGATTGGGATATGCTTCAATTTGCCCGGCCCAGTCCGCCCAGGACAGGACCGGTTCACCGTTGACCGCAGTAACAAAGTCACCGGGCTCAAGCCCTGCCTGCTCCGCTGGAGAGCCTGCCACCAGCTGACCCATCACGCTCAGCACAACGGGCTGTATACCTAGAGAGCCGATGACGTCAGGCTCGCCGACACCTTCGTGCCAGTTGTTTATCGGTACATCAACGGTAAACGAGCGGTCTGTCTGAAGATCACGTACACCCAGGGCAATCGTACCGCTCTCCCCCAGTCGGTCAGTGAGACCAAGACCGATGTCCTGCCAACCGTTAGCGACGCGGCCGTCAACACTGAGAATCTGCACAGGTTGATCAAGACCGGATAGCGCAGCGGGGCTGTTTTCTTCAGCGGGCGCAACCATGGGTGTGATATTGGTGGTGCCGGCGACAGCCAGTGCCCAGTAAACCAGTATCGCAAGAATGAAATTAGCAAACGGCCCGCCTAACGAAATGGCGATCCGCCAGGCAGGATGCAGATCCATGAAAGACACTGTACCCGGCGGTACCTCGATTTCTGCCTCCTCCTCGGACAGCATGTCCCGTTCGTCGTACATGCGTACATAGCCGCCCAGAGGAATCATCGCCAGGGTGAACTGGGTGCCGTGTCTATCTGTACGGGAGAGCAGCGGACGCCCGAACCCAACCGAGAAGCGCAGAATGCCGACGCCTGACCAGCGGGCGACAATATAGTGGCCAAACTCATGGAAGGTCACCAGGACGCCAAGTACAGCAATAAAAGCTAATGGGTAATGCAATAAATCCACAATCTGCTCTTTTTAAACCCGCTTGATACACATTTTAGTCTGAACCTCGTCTGAATTGGATGCCTGGAACGGACAATGGTTCCTACACCCAGACCAGGGCAAAAACCGGCAGCACAGCCAGCAGCGAATCGATGCGATCCAGTACGCCGCCGTGGCCGGGCAGCAGTGTGCCAGAATCTTTCACACCACTGGACCTTTTCATAACACTCTCAAACAGATCACCAAAGACTGAGAGCACAATCAGGCCCGCGGTCAACGGCAACCAGAGCTTAAGATCAGCGCCCAGCAGACCTGCACCTACGCCGCACAAAACACCAGCGACGAGGAAGCCACCAATTGCACCTTCCCAACTTTTCCCCGGGCTGACCGCAGGGGCTAGTTTTCTTTTACCCCAGGCGCGGCCGCAGAAATAAGCCCCGATGTCAGCGCCCCAGACCAGCACCAGCAACCAGACCAACCAGAAACTACCCTGTGGTGCTGAGCGAATAACCACCAGTGCAGACCAGGCTGCGACAAACAGAACCCATCCCAGCAGCCCCATCAACAGGCGGTTGCGATAAATCTCCGATCCTCTGGGGAACAACAGGACAGCGATGACCGCACACAACCAGGTCAGAGCGCCAAGCCATAAAGCTGCCGCATAGGGAACCAGACCAAAATAAAGCCCTGTGGCGAGCAGACCGTAGCCGGCTACATAAAGCAGTTTGTGCAGCGTTTTTTCCAGGTGCAGCAGACTGGCCCATTCAAAACAGCCCAGCGCAGCGACTGCCCAGAACACCACCGCAAACCATGCAGGTGGCAGCCAGAACACGCCTGCCAGAGCAAGCGGTGCCAGAATAAGGGCTGTGATGATGCGGCTCAGTAACATATTAGATAACAATCGGCGGCACTAACGCCCGCCAAACCGCCTCACACGTCGTTCAAATTCCTGCACTGCATCCTGCAAATGGGCAGCATCAAAGTCCGGCCAGAAACTCTCGGTGAAGACAAGCTCCGCGTACGCAAGATCCCACAACAGAAAGTTACTGATGCGCTGATCACCCCCCGTTCGAATCAGCAGGTCAGGATCTGGGATCTGTCCCAGGGCCATGTGACTTGCAAAATCTGCTTCGGTAATCTGATCTGGATCAAGTTCTCCGCTCTGTGCCTTTCTGGCCATGCTTCTCGCCGCTTCGACGATATCCCAACGGCCACCAAAATTAACCGCCACGCTCAGGTTGAGCTTGGTGTTTGCAGCAGTCAGCGCTTCGCACTCTGCCATTTTCGCCTGGATGTCCGGGGCAAATCGAGAGCGATCGCCAATCACACGCAGACGTACTTCACGTCGGTTGAGTTCAGCCAGATCGTTTTCCATGACGTGTCGCATCAGATCCATCAGCAGACTGATCTCGCGTGTCGGCCGTTGCCAGTTTTCTGTGCTGAAGGCAAACAGGGTCAGGTTTTCTACACCGAGGTCTGCACAGGCTTCGGCAATTTCACGCAGTCTTTTTGCGCCTGCTCGATGTCCCGCCGCACCGGGCAAATGACGTTTCTTAGCCCAACGATGGTTGCCATCCATGATGATTGCAATGTGCTTTGGGACAGCAACCTGCTGCTTCGATTCCAGCTTGTTCAAGGCAGAGGACGTTTGCGGCTTTACGTTTTTGTTCATTTGAATAAAGACCGTACGCTGAGGCGCTGGTCTAAAATTCCATCAAATCGGCTTCTTTGCTCGCCAGGGACTTATCGACCTGCGCAACGCGTGCATCTGTGACACTCTGAATTCGATCTTCGGCGCGATGTGCGTCATCTTCAGTGGCTTCTTTTTCTTTCACCAGCTCACGGATGTCGTTAATTGCATCGCGACGGATGTTACGAATGGCAATGCGGCAGTTCTCAGCCTCACTACGCGCTGTTTTTGCCAGATCCTTGCGGTTTTCCTCAGTCAAAGGCGGCAGTGGTACTCTGATGACGTCTCCGGTGGAAACCGGCGTGATACCAATATCACTTTTTAGAATGGCTTTTTCTATTTCGGGGATAAGCGGCTTTTCCCAGGGAGAAACCGTTAATGTGCGCCCGTCTTCAACGGATATTGAAGCCACCTGGCTGAGCGGCGTGACGGAACCGTAGTACTCAATTGTCACGGTATCCAGCAAAGAAGGATTGGCTCGTCCGGTTCTGATTTTTGCGAACGCCTGCTGGAGTGAATCCAGGGATTTACCCATACGTTCGTCTGCATCTTCAACAATCTCATCTATCATGATGACAACTACCCCTCAAAAGCGTTGGTTATCGGATAAGTCAGCGTTTTATATCAGGCTACCACCCGGGTGCCTATTGATTTGCCGGCTGCAATGTCCTGCAGAACGTTTGGCGCCATCATATCGAAGACCACCAGCGGCATGGCGTTCTCTTTACAAAGAACGATCGCCGTCAGATCCATAACGCCTAACTGACGCTGTAAAACTTCATCGTAGCTGACCGTATCGAACTTACGTGCCTGAGTGTTGTTTTTCGGATCTGCATCGTAAACGCCATCTACGTTCGTGGCTTTCAGCACGGCATCGACATTCAGTTCTACACCACGCAGGCATGCCGCTGTATCGGTGGTGAAAAACGGGTTACCTGTGCCGCCACTCAAAATGCAGACCGTGCCTTGCTGCATCAGGTCGCGGACTTCGTCGCGATGATAGCCCTCTGCTACCCCGGCAATCGCCATACTCGAAAACAGTTTATTCGGCACGCCGGCCTGGGACAGAAAATCGCCCATGGCCAGACCATTCATGACTGTCGCCAACATACCCATTCTATCGCCCACGACGCGGTCCATCCCGGACTGCGCCAGATTCTGACCACGGAACAGATTGCCACCACCCAGCACTAAAGCCAGTGCAACACCCTGCTCTGTCAGCGCTTTTATATCCTTCGCCAGCTGTTGCAGTACAGCTGGCTCCAGACCGAACCCGGCATCTCCGCCAAGGGCTTCACCGCTAAGTTTGAGCAGATAGGTAGGCAACGTCAGTCGCTGCCGCCCAGCTGGGCTGCCACTTCAGCGGCGAAATCGGTGTCGTCCTTTTCTATGCCTTCACCCACTTCAAAGCGGACAAAGCTGACGATTTCTACGCCGGCCGCTTTCGCCAGCGCCCCTACTTTCTGCTTGTCGTCTTTCACAAAGGGCTGGTCTACCAGACTCACTTCAGCAAGGTATTTTTTAACCCGTCCGTCTACCATTTTCTCAATGATTTCCGGCGGTTTGCCGCTGTCGTTGGCCTGCGTGGTATAGATTTCCCGTTCTTTTGCCAGGAGTTCGGCAGGCACGTCATCACTTTTCACCACCATGGGGTTCAATGCGGTAACGTGCATAGCCACATCGCGGCCAAAATCAGCTGCGGGTCCGGACAACTCCACCAGAGCACCTTTGCGATTGTCGCCGTGCAGATAGCTGGCCAGACCACCGTCTGCAGAGTTAATCACGTGCGCTCTGCGGATGGTGATGTTTTCGCCGATTTCCTGTACCAGGGTTTCACGTTCAGCCTCGAGACCTGCATCCAGCAAAGCCTGCACATCGTTATTACCTGCAGCAAAAATCTGATTCAGCACTTTGTCTACAAAGGCAATGAATTTTTCATTCTTGGCTGCGAAATCAGTTTCAATGTTGACCTCAACAACCGCGCCACGACTGCCATCATCAGCAACTTTAATACCGAGCAGGCCATCCGCTGTGGTGCGACCGGATTTTTTAGCTGCTTTCAGAGCACTGGACTTGCGCAGTTCTTCAATCGCCTGCTCGAGATCGCCACCGGTCTCTTCCAGCGCACGCTTGCAGTCCATCATGCCCAGACCCGTACGTTCGCGCAGTTCTTTTACCATTGCTGCGGTAATTGCCATATCAGCTTACTCCTTGTCTGCTGCAGGCGTTTCTGCAGCGTCAGGTGCGTCGGTTGTGGTGCTTGCTTCGGTTTCGTCCTGCTCAGCAAACGCTTCTTCAACGGATGCTGAAACACCTGCGGAAATGTTAGCGGTAGGCGCTGCCGCACTTGCGGCCTCATCGCTGACTTCCACGAACTCATCAGGATCAACTTTTAAAGAAGCCTGGTTCTGACCAGCGGCAATAGCGTCCGCTACAGCGGTAACGTAGAGTCGGATCGCGCGTATAGCGTCGTCGTTGCCTGGGATCACAACATCAACACCATCTGGATCACTGTTGCTGTCAACAATGCCAAACACGGGAATACCCAGCTTGTTGGCTTCACTGATGGCAATGTGTTCGTGCATCACGTCTATCACAAACAGCGCGTCCGGCAGACCGCCCATGTCTTTGATACCGCCGAGACTGGCAAACAGCTTGTCCATTATCCGGGTTTTCTGCAGCGCTTCACGCTTTGGCAGCATTTCGAAGGTGCCGTCTTCAGATTGCTTTTCAAGATCCTGCAAACGACGAATCGACTGCCGAATGGTCTTGTAATTGGTCAACATACCACCCAGCCAACGCTGGTCGACAAACGGCATACCGACGCGGGACGCCTGCTCGTTCACCACTTTTGCAGCAGCTCTTTTGGTGCCTACAAACAGAATTTTATTGCCTTTACGTGCCAGCGTCTGGATTTGTGCCAGAGCATCGTTAAACGCAGGCAGAGTCTGCTCAAGGTTGATGATATGGATTTTGTTTCGTGCGCCAAACAGGTAAGGCGCCATCTTGGGGTTCCAGAATCTGGTCTGATGGCCAAAATGCACGCCAGCAGCCAGCATATCTCGCATAGATACACTCATAGTTTTCTCCGGGTTGTTTATCTCGGCATATTCCCCATCTCCCAACCGCTTCGAGGCGGCACCCGTGGGGATGCGACGGAATATGCTGTATTTGTGCTGACTACGTTGCAGAGAAACAGATTTCCCCGAAAATAGTCGCGGTTAATCGCGCAGCCGGCAATTGTCATAATTAACGACGATCGTCCTTGCCGCGCGGCGGGGCGCTTTATACCATAGTTGATTACCCTTCGAAACGAGTTTTATCAACATGGTGGCCACAGTTACCGACGACACAGACTTAAATGGAATGCGCGCCGCAGGGCGGGCTGCTGCCAGCGTGTTGGAAATGATCGGCCCGCATGTGGTGCCCGGCGTTACAACAGACGAGCTCAATACCCTCTGTCATAACTACATCGTAGACGAGTTGGGCTGCATTCCTGCCCCATTGAACTATGGCGGTGGTGGCGGTCAGATGCCCTTTCCCAAATCAATCTGCACTTCGGTCAACCATGTCGTGTGCCACGGCATTCCCACCCAGAGCAAAACGCTGAAGAACGGTGATGCATTGAATATCGATATTACCGTCATTAAAGACGGCTATCATGGCGACACCAGCAAGATGTTCTGCATCGGCGAACCCACGGTGCTGGCTAAACGGCTGATCAAAGTCACCCAGGAATGTCTCTATAAAGGCATAGAAGTCGTCAAGGCCGGCGCGCACCTGGGCGATATTGGCCATGCTATTCAACAACATGCCGAGCGAAATCGCTTCAGTGTGGTGCGCGAGTTCTGCGGCCACGGCATCGGCAAAGTCTTCCATGACGCACCCCAGGTGCTGCACTACGGACGCCCAGGCTCCGGCATGGCTCTCGAAGAAGGCATGACCTTTACCATCGAACCGATGATCAACGCGGGTAAAAGACACATTAAAATTCTGCCGGACCAATGGACCGCGGTAACCAAAGACCACAAACTCTCTGCTCAGTGGGAACATACCCTGATGGTGACCAAACAGGGTTGTGAAATTTTCACGCTGCGTGCCGAAGAAAAGGCCGTCGAACAGGTGCAAAGCGCATCAGTACGTTAAATCAGGTCATTGAAAGCCGAGCGCAACTCAACACGCTGCAGGACGGGTTAGCACAAAGGTTCTGGCAGAACGAACCGATCGAAACGCTGCTGCTGGAAATGAGCAATGGCTTCGACGCTATCATTACCGAGCTGTTTGAAGAGCATCTCGGCGACACAAAACGGGTTGCGCTGTTTGCTGTCGGCGGCTTTGGACGGCAGGAAGTTCATCCCGGCTCAGACATCGATATTCTTGTGCTTGCCAGCAAACCACAGAAATATAAGCGCAAGATTGAACTGTTTCTGCAGTCTGTGTTTGATCTCAACGTTGAGGTTGGCCACAGCGTGCGGGATGTTAAAGCCTGCAAAGACCAGGCAAAACACGATATCACTGTCGCTACAGCCCTGTTTGAGCGTCGCTTCATCACCGGCGATGAGTCGCTGGTCGCGCCACTCGACAAGGCTTTGAGCAGCCCTCGCCTGTGGCCTGCTGACAAATTTTTCGAGGCCAAGTACGAAGAGCAGAAACAGCGGCACAAAGACTACGACAACGTTGAGTACAACCTGGAACCCAACGTCAAAACCTCACCCGGTGGTTTGCGCGATATTCATACCGCTTTGTGGATCTGCAAACGTAAATTCAACACCACAGATCCAGAAAAGCTGGTGGAACTCGGCGTTTTAATGCCCAGCGAAAAACAATGGCTGGTGGAAGGTCGTCGATTTATCTGGTGGGTGCGTTTCGGCTTACATCTGATAGCAGACCGCAAAGAAGACCGACTGCAGTTTTCACATCAGCGCGAACTCGCGCAACGGCTGGGCTTTGTTGATACCGAAACCCAGCGTGGCGTAGAACGTTTCATGTACCACTATTATCGGCACGTACTGGCGCTGACAGAAGTGAACGACATCCTTGTCCAGTATTTTCAGGAATCGTTTATCGCGCCACGAAAGGTCCGCGAAGAACCTGTCAACGAACGCTTTCAGCTGGTAAACAGCTACATTGAGGCGCGCAGCGACAACACCTTTGAAGAAACGCCCTCAGCAATTCTTGAGATGTTTGTGATCATGGCTAATCGCCGCGATATTGCCGGTGTGCGCGCCCGAACAATTCGCCAGATTCGCGAGAATCTGCACCTTATAGACGATGACTTCCGCAACAATCCTGTACACCACAAACTGTTCCTGGATCTGTTGAAAGCCCCTTATACACTGGTTTCTCAGCTCACCCGAATGCGCAGATATGGTGTGCTCGGACGTTATATACCCGAATTCGGTCGGATTATCGGGCAGATGCAGCACGATCTTTTCCATATTTATACCGTCGATGCACACACCATGATGGTCATCGGCAATATGCGGAAATTCCGCTACCGCGCTGCCAAGCAGGTTTTCCCTGTGGCCTACCATTGTGTACACACCCTGCCTAAAGCCGAGCTGCTGTATATTTCCGGCATTTTTCACGACATCGGCAAAGGCCGCGGTGGAGATCATTCGATTCTCGGTGCAGCAGATGCGGAAGCTTTCTGCCAGCGTCATGGTTTGAGCACCACGGACACTCAACTGGTCTGTTGGCTGGTGGAAAAGCATCTGTTTATGTCATCTGTAGCGCAGCGCGAAGATATTTACGACCCTGATGTGGTACACAAGTTTGCGCTGGAAGTGAAATCCGAAATGCGCCTGGATTATCTGTATGCGTTAACGGTGGCTGATATCAATGCGACCAACCCGACGCTGTGGAACAGCTGGCGGGCCACCCTGCTTCGCCATCTGTACAACGAAACGCGCAAGCTCCTGCGACGCGGCGTTGAAGCCTCTGATGATCGTGAGGACGCCGTAGACGCGTACCAGGAGCGGGCGCTGGAACGACTGAGCGAAGCACACCCGGAACTGGACGAAGCCAGGATCAAAGCCGTCTGGGAGGATGTCGGGGAAGACTTTTTCCTGCGTCATACGCCTCCACAGATCGCCACTTTGACCGAGGCTTTAGTGCAGCACAATCTTGATGATGGTGCCTTTGTAACATTACGTGATACCCACGGCGACTCGCCTGGCGAAGGCGCCACCCGCGTATATATTTACTGTAAAGATCAGCCTCGCCTGTTTGCGACCTCGGTGCTGGCGCTGAGTCAGTTTGACCTTAATATTGTCGACGCAACGGTTTCCACCGCCGAAACAGGCAGCTGTTTTGATACGTACACGATATTGACCAGCGATGGCGAAAGCCTGCCCCGTGAGGGCGCGCTGCGGGAAGAGATTGCCCTGCAACTGGCAAAGGCCATCAACGACGGCACCGCTGATTTGAGCGTGCCCAGTCGCCGCCTGCCGCGACGCCTGAGGGAACTGCCACACCCTACAACCGTCAATATTGTGCCCACTGTTATTGGCGACGCATCAACTTTGACCATAATTGCCAGTGATCGGCCAGGCCTGCTGGCCACTATCGGGCGCCTGTTGGTGGAGCTGAAAATTGAACTGCTGTCGGCCAAAATTACAACGCTTGGAGAGCGCGTGGAGGACACGTTTGTGATTCAGAACAGCGATTTCAAACCCATCAGCCCCGGTGAATCCACCTATATGCTTGAAAACACCATCCGCCAGCAACTCGATCAGGAATTGGGACTGAATCAACTGGGCCAGGCATAGCCATGACGTTTAACCTTAACCTGAAAGATCTGCAGCCTTACCCATTTGAGCGCTTGCGCCAGCTCACTGATGATATAAAAGGCAATAGTGCGTTCAGCCTCATTCCACTGACGCTTGGAGAACCTAAACACGCACCGCCGCAGTTTGTCGTCGATGCGTTGACCGACCCTCAACACATCCGAGAGGCATTGGGAACGTATCCGCTGACCAAAGGGTCCGCTGAGTTACGCACCGCTATTGGCAACTGGTTACAGCAGCGGTTCGGTATTGCTGTGGATCCGGAGCACGAAATCCTGCCTGTCAATGGCACCCGTGAAGGTCTGTTTGCTTTTGCACAAGCCATGTTAAGCGGCAAATCAGACAGCTATGTGATGATGCCAAATCCGTTCTACCAGATATATGAAGGTGCAGCGCTGCTGGCAGGTGCCCAACCGCTGCTTGTCGATAATCAACCCAGGTTAGACTTTCAACAAGACTTCGAACACATTACAGAAACACAGTGGCAGCAAACGGAGCTGGTCTACCTGTGCTCTCCCGGTAATCCAACCGGCCAGATCATGCCTGAAGCACAGCAGCAGGCGTTGATCGAACGCGCGCACAAATACAATTTCATCATTGCCGCAGACGAGTGTTATTCAGAACTCTATTTTGATGAAACACAGCCGCCCGGCAGTTTACTCAGCGCCAGCAAGGCAATGGGAAACCCGGACTTCAGCCGTTGTGTGGTATTCCACAGCTTGTCTAAACGTTCCAATCTACCCGGCTTGCGCAGTGGCTTTGTTGCCGGTGACAAAGCGCTGATGGCCGCTTTTCTCGCCTACCGCACCTACCATGGCTGCGCCATGAGTGCACATCACCAGGCTGTCTCAAGACTCGCCTGGCAGGACGAAGCGCACGTGATTGCTAATCGTCAGCTGTACCAGGCAAAGTTTGCTGCAGTGCGCGACATTCTTGCCCCTCACTACAGGCTGAATGAACCAGACGGTGCGTTTTACCACTGGCTTGCCACGCCCGCAGACGACCGCGCATTCGCCCGAGAGCTGCTGCAGCAATTCAACGTTCTCGTGATGCCTGGGCAGTTTCTTGCAAGATCAAATAATGGCCACAATCCAGGTAGCGGATTTGTCCGCGTGGCCTGGGTAGCCCCCTTTGAGCAGTGTGTTGAGGCCGCAGAACGTTTAGCGCGATTTGCCCAATCAGGATAATCTGTGTAGGCGTTACCAGCGCTGATCTGTAGAATACCGCGTCTTTTACAGGACCGCGGAATCGACATGGCGAACGTATTTGCCTTTGGTATAGGGCTGGCAACCAACAACAACGCAGGAGACGTCCTAGACTGCCTGTTTCCTGCCCCCCTGCTGCATCCGGATGCCGAACTTAACGAAGTCTTGAGTGCTTTCAAAACGGGTACCAGCAATATCACACCAGAACAGGCGCGTGACGCCAACAACCGTTGTGATGAGAAACTGTTTCCAGCTGCGCTGTTGGCCGCAGATCGGCCGCTGACCGCCGTTTGTCTGGCAGATGACTCACCCATCAACAGCACAGCAGAGGCGTATCTGAAACTGCACCTGCTTTCACATCGTCTGACCCGTCCGAACACCCTCAACCTGGACAATATTTTTGCCCACCTGCCTAATCTGGCCTGGACCAGTGAAGGTCCTGTTGAGGTTCATGCGTTGCAGGCGGCATTGATCAATGCACGTCTTGCCGGTCGCCACCTGGAAGTGATGAGTGTCGACAAGTTTCCGAAAATGGTGAACTACGTGATGCCATCCGGTGTACGCATCGCGGATGCCAGCCGCATCCGGCTCGGTGCCTATCTGGGTGAAGGCACGACCGTGATGCACGAAGGATTTGTCAACTTCAATGCCGGTGCAATCGGACCGAATATGGTGGAGGGCCGCATTTCTCAGGGTGTGACCATCGATGCAGGCACCGACCTGGGAGGCAGCGCCAGCACTATGGGCACGCTGTCCGGCGGTGGTGAAATCACCATCAGTCTGGGCAAAAACTGTCTAATCGGCGCCAACGCCGGTACCGGCATTCCGCTAGGTGATCGCTGTACTATTGAGGCTGGTTTATACATCACTGCCGGTAGTGTTATCAGTGTTGTGGATGAGCACGGTGAAGCGATCCGTAAGGTTAAAGCCCGGGAACTTGCCGGCGGGTCAGATATGCTGTTTATCCGTAATTCCCAGACCGGCCAGGTCATCTGTCGTACGAACCGTCAGGCAATTGCCTTGAACGATTCGCTGCATGCACATAACTGACCGCCTGTAACCTGGCAGGGACTGCAAATGACTTTAACAGGTCGATCAGATGAAGCGTCAGCCGCTGCGGTATTGGCGTTGAGCTGCGCTTTGATAGAAAAACCTTCGGTTACACCCGCAGATGAGGGTTGTCAGGACATCATCAGCGCCCGACTTCATGCTCTGGGTTTCAAGCTGGAGCAGATAGACGCTAACGGGGTGAAGAATCTGTGGGCGGTTCGCGGCAGCGGTTCACCACATCTGCTGTTTGCGGGACACACTGATGTTGTGCCCACGGGACCGGCAGAGCAATGGCATACCCCACCTTTCACACCAACCGTGATTGACGACGTTTTATACGGCCGCGGCGCCGCCGACATGAAAGCCAGCCTTGCCGCGATGGTGGTTGCAACAGAAAACATCCTGCAACAGCATCCGGATTTACCCGGTACGCTGAGCTTCCTTGTCACCAGCGATGAAGAAGGTGACGCCACCTTTGGTACCAGCTACGCCATACAGGCGCTGAAGGCGCGTGGCATTGTTCCCGATTACTGTGTTGTTGGCGAACCCAGTTCCAGCCTGCAGGTCGGCGATGTGGTTCGGTGTGGTCGCCGCGGGTCCTTGAACGGGAAATTGCTGGTAAAAGGTATTCAGGGTCATGTTGCCTACCCTGATGATGCAGATAACCCAATCCACAATGCGCTCAAGGCACTTGCTGAACTGACCGACAAGGTCTGGGATAACGGCAACGATTTCTATCCGCCAACCAGTTTTGCAATTTCAAACATCAATGCAGGTACGGGTGCGACCAACGTGATTCCAGGCACCGCCACGGTGCTGTTCAACTTCCGCTTTAACACCATGCAGACCAGCCAGGGTCTGCAGCAGGCGGTGGAGACCCTGCTCGACAAACACGGCTTGGACTATCAGCTGGAGTGGGCAGTGTCTGGTGAGCCTTTTCTTACCCAGCCCGGTGCTTTAACAAAGGCCGTCACGGAAGCGGTGCAAGCTGAAATGGGATTCGAACCTGAGCTGTCCACTTCCGGCGGCACCTCCGACGGGCGTTTTATCTCGCCATGGGGTGCGCCCGGAAGCCACAGTGTCGAAGTTGTCGAACTTGGACCTCGTAACGCCACCATCCATAAATTGAATGAGTGCATCGAAATCAAAGAAATGCTGCCGTTGACTTACATGTACCAGCGCATCATCAGGACTCTACTGCAGGCATGATGAAATATGTTCTGGCAGGGTTACTGGTGTTTGTCATCGCAGCCATCGCAGCAGCTCCGGCGGGCATCGTCGATCGCCTTGTCAGCCAGTCTGGTACTGCTGAGTTAACCCATAGTCGCGGCTCGCTCTGGCGCGGTCAGGCTGACCTGCTGATCGAGAACAATCACCTGGGCCAGGTGAACTGGGATTTCGATGTAAGCTCTATGTTCAAATTGCAGCCGACCTACCAGTGGACGCTGACCCAGGCCAACTGGACGTTAGCCGGCATGGCGGGAGCAGGCTTTACCGAAGCCGAGTTCAATGTGTCAGGTGAGATTGATGCTCAGGCCGTGAATCAATGGCTGGCACCTTACGACATCGTAACCAGTGGCACCTTCACTGTGCTTCCGACCCGGGTTCTGCTGCCCCATAATACAGCAGTTCCAAGCGATTTCGCCGGCCAGGTCAACTGGACGGGCGGATTGGTTCGCTACACGCTATCCGGTCTTCTGGGTGAAGCCACTCTGCCGCCGCTGGTTGCCTACCTCGATCTGAACGACAATGATGAACCCCAGGCCATCGTTTTTGCGCAGAATGATCAGACACCGTTGCTGATCGCTTCACTGAGCCGCAACGGGTTTGCCAAGGTTGGTATCAGCAAACGTTTTACCCGACTGCTGAACAACCCATGGCCAGGGTCGGACCCGGATCATCATATTGTTGTGCAAGTGGAAGAAAAGGTCTTTTAAATCAATGGATTACTTCATCCTTACAGAATCTATCGACAGAATCGGACGGGGCCCGGACCGGTGCTAAGCCAGGGGACGAAATTACGAAATCGTGATAGCGTAGCACTTCACAGCTTTGACCTGTGAAGGCGCCCATAATACCTGTCATATCACCGTCTTAGTTACGCTCTAAGGTATCGAAAAGAGGGACAAATTGTTCGAGACCATCGTCAATAAAGGTGCTGAGCCGGTAAAGTGGCTGCTGATCATAGGTATCGCGTATACCCTTGCCACGCTTGCCTGGTCGTTTTTTGACACGCCTATCAGCCCGGTGACGGTTGCTGATGCAAACAACGGCACCAGCACAAGCCCCCGCCCTGCAGCAAACGTTAACTGGATTCTCGGCAAACATCTGTTCGGCGAAGCAGGCGCCGCACCTGTTGTCAGCCGTCGCGATGAGCCTGTGCAGCAGACCCGCCTGCCGCTGACACTACAGGGTGTATTCATGGCTGATGAGAATCAGGCTTCCGCGGCTATCGTTTCGCAGCAGAACAAACCTGGAAAACGCTACATCGTCGGAGATATGCTGCCCGGCAACGCCAAACTCGAAGAGGTATTCACGAATCGAATCATTCTTACCCGTGCCGGCGTGCGCGAGACTTTACAATTCCCTAAATCGAAGACTGAATTTGTCGCGGAAGATTACCCGGACGAAACCATCGATGATGCGGATGCACAGCGCGAGTTAACAGGACTGCAGGACGCTGCAAACGCTGACCTTGCACAGAGCGAGGCAGCACCTGAGGAAATTGTTGACCAGTATCGAGAACGTCTTGCAGAGGACCCCGCTGCCGCGTTAAATGATCTTGGTGTGGAGACCGTTGATGGAGGCGGTTATCGCATAGGCAACCTGGCCTCGAATCCACTGCTGCGGAGCACGGGGCTGCAGGCTGGCGATGTCATCCTGTCGGTAAACGGACAACCCGTGGGCGATATCTCCCAGGATCAACTGGAACTGGACAACATCATGGCGCAAGGCTCCGCAAGAATTGAAGTCCAGCGCGGAGAACGACGTTTTTTCATCACGGCATCGCTACCATAGCGCTGCCTTTAATCCGAATGCCTAGAAACCACTTATGAAGCGCATAATGAACAAAAACATATTTCTAGCCATAACCGCAGCCTGTGTGTTTTTCACGAACGTCACTGCTGTGGCGCAGGAACAGACCTGGCGTATCACGACGAAAAACTCGGATATGAATGAGTTTGTTGCGCAAGTGGCTGAAATTACTGGCAAAACCTTTGTCCTCGATCCGCGCCTGAAAGGCTCCGTAACGGTCATTTCTGACGAGCCGATGAACAAAGAAGGTGTCTATGCCCTGTTCCTGAGTGTCCTGCGGTTACACAACTTCACTGCTGTACCTTCCGGCGATGTGATCCGAATTCAACAGAACGCAACCGGCAAACAAGGCCCCGGCGTGCCCGGAGAACTGGGTGCCATCGCACCGGAGGAACTGGTCACACGAGTGGTCGCAGCGCAGAACGTGGATTCTGCTGAACTGGTGAAAATTCTACGGCCGCTTATCCCCCAGTACGGTCACATCGCGTCGGTTGCCGAACCTAATGTCGTCATTATCAGCGACCACGCCGACAACATCGTGCGCCTGAAACGACTGATTCAACAGATTGATGTGACCGACGAAGAAGACGTTGTCATGGTGCCGCTCAAAGATGCCTGGGTAGGCACGGTGGTTGCGATACTGGAAAAAGTTGCGCCTGAACAGATTGGTCGTAATGCAAAAGGGCCACAACGTATCCAGATCATAGCCAATGAGCGCAACAACTCCCTGGTACTGCGCGGTAAGCCCAGACCCATCGCGGAAGTTCTGAAAATTGTCGAAAAACTTGATCAGCCCACAACCACTACTGACGCTACCCAGGTCATCATGCTGCGCCACGCCGATGCCGTGAACGTCGCCACCCTTCTCGGCGGTATTATCAGCGGACGCAGCAGTACCGGCGAGGAAGGTGCAATCCAGGAAACCACGATACAGGCTGATGAAAGCCTCAACGCCATTGTGGTTAGCGCAGACCCCGGCGCCATGAGTGAACTGCTGGAAATTGTAGAGAAGCTGGATATCAGAAGATCACAGGTACTGATCGAGGCAGCCATTGTTGAGATCACCCTTGATGACAGCCTGGACTATGGTGTCGAAATGGCCGCTTCAGATGGTTCCGGCGAGACCGTACCACTGGTGACCACCAGTCTGCAGGGTGTGATTTCCAGTTTGTTCAGCGAGCTTATTGGCGAAGATGGCACTGTGGATGTTCTGCAGGGTCTGGCAAACATTACCAGTCCCACACTTGCTGCTGCAAAAATTGACGCGGGTGCCATATCTTTTGGTGCAGTGATAACGGCGCTGGCGACCAACTCGCGGGCTAATCTACTGTCTACTCCCAGCATCCTGACGCTGGATAATCAGGAAGCGCGTATTCTGGTAGGACGTGAGGTGCCGTTTCGCACCGGTTCTTTCACAACAACCGGCGATGGTACCTCTAACCCGTTTACCACCGTACAGCGAGAAGATGTGGGTGTTGAACTTACGGTAACACCCTACGTGCACGACGAATCCTCAGTGCGCCTGGACGTTTCCCAGCAGATTACCAATGTACTGGCCACACCAGTCGGTGGTGAAGCATTTGCTGACGTCGTGACTTCAAAACGGACAATTGAAACCACCATTCTGGCAGAAGATCGTCAGACCATTGTGCTGGGCGGCTTAATCCAGGACGACATCACTGAATCAGAATCCAGAGTGCCGGTGCTGGGCAGTATTCCGGTGCTCGGCAATCTGTTCAGGTCGCGGGGTAAAACTAACGCAAAAACCAATCTGCTTGTGTTTCTGCGTCCGACGGTGATCCGCAGCAAAGAGGATGCAATCAGTGTCACCCAGGATAAATACAATTCTGTCTGGGAAGTCGAAATCAATTCCATCGACCGTACGTTAGATGGTTTGTTTGACGGCACGCGTCCTGAGGTCCCCCGGCCCAACTAAAGCTCAGTGCGCTGCAGATGAAAGCCTTTATTTACCGTTGCTGCCGGGCGATCCTCAAGTGGATCACGCGGCCGACGCTGACCGGGGCTGATAACATCCCCAGCGGATCTGCCGAGGTTGTCTATGTTCTGCATCATCGTGCCATAACCGATCTGGCGATGCTGGACATTGCCTGTGTGCAGGCAGGCTTTGTTTCTCCTTTCACGCCAATGGAACTTGATGCCCAGGATGCTTTCAGCGAGCGGCATCGATTCTTTGCGCTGTATCGCTCCAAAGGCGGCCGCATGACCGCTCCGTCCAAACCAGACCGACTGCTGCGCCTGCTGGAATCGCCCCCTGCTTTGCGCGACAGAATTGTCTTTGTCCCGGTATCGGTTTTCTGGGGGCGTGCGATGTCGGGAGAAGGTACGTTCTTTAAGAACATCACCAGTGAAGACTGGGCGGTAACCGGACGCATTAAACGTCTGCTGAACCTTGTGATTAACCGCCGCAATATCTTTGTGCATACCGGCCGCCCGATACCCGCCCTGTCAGTCAGCGATGAAGAGGAAGCAACGGAAATTCTTGCGCGCAGGGTCAGCCGTTTGCTGCGTGTACGTCTGCGACAGCAGAAACAGACCGCCCTGGGGCCGGACTTTTCACATCGAAGAACGCTGCTGCATCAGGTTGTCACTTCAACAAATGTGAAACAGGCAATCACCGCTGAAGTTGCCAACGGCGTTAAGCAGAGCAAGGCGGAACGCCGCGCTCGCAAATACGCGCGCACCATCGCTTCAGACATGTCTCATCCAACCATTCGCGTGTTAGCGCGATTGTTACGATGGTTCTGGAATCAGATTTACAACGGCATCGAGGTGGCTGGAATAGAGTCTTTAGAAGAAGTCAGTGCCAGTCATACACTTGTCTATGTGCCCTCACACCGCAGCCATCTGGATTATCTGCTGCTCAGTTACCTGCTCTATTTTCGCGGCTTCATGATTCCGCATATCGCTGCGGGTGATAACCTGAACGTACCGCTGCTCGGTCCGATCCTGCGCCGCGGTGGCGCGTTTTTCATGCGCAGGAGCTTTCGTGATAATCCCCTCTACGCCGCTGTGTTTAACGAGTATCTGTTTGAGGTTTATCGCCACGGACACTGTGTCGAGTTTTTTCCCGAAGGCGGGCGCACGCGCACAGGCCGCCTGTTACCCGCACGCATGGGGTTATTGAAGATGACAATAGATCATCAGTTACGCGGCCTGCCTAAACCCCTGGCGCTGGTACCCGTCTACTTCGGTTACGAAAAAGTGGTTGAAGGTTCCAGCTATCTTTCTGAGCTGCGCGGCGCTGACAAAACCTCGGAATCAATAACCGATGTATTTCGCAACCTCAAGTTGATCAAACAGAATTTTGGCAGCGTGCAGGTCAATATAGGTGAAGCCATTAAGCTGGACGAATGGCTGGCCCGGCACACTGACAGCGAGACGCGAACCTCACCGGATCTTGCTCAGCTCGGCCGGGAAGTGATGATCGGCATCAATCAACAGGCTGAGCTGAATCCGGTCAACCTGATTGCCCTGGTTACTCTGGCCACACCAAAGATAGCCATAGAAGAACACCGCCTGCTGGCGCAGATCCGCTGTTACCAGAAACTGCTCAGTACGCTGAATCCTGAGCGCAAGGTGGTAACCGATCTAAAGCCGGATGAAATTGTTGAATATGTAGAGGCGCTGGGTCTGTTAACCCGCGATGAGGAGCCTTTTGGTCCAGTTCTCACCCACGCGCCATTCAGCGCCGTGATGATGACCTGGTATCGCAACAATGTTGTGCACACACTGGCCTTACCCTCGCTGATTGCCTGCCTGCTGGTGAAAAGACGACGCGGCATCAGCGCCAAACAGATTCAGTCCATGGTAGAACTGATCTTTCCGTACCTGGCTAACGAACTCTCAGCCCGAACACAGGACCATACTGTGCAGGCGTGTCTGGATGCGCTGGCTGAACTGGGCCTGCTGGAGCGCACATCAACACTTCCAGAGGCCAAAACAACAGCCCATTCAGTCAGCTTATACAACGCCCCGCCGCCGGCCAAGCCAGAGCACCTGCAGTTGACGCTACTGGCTAATTTAGTCAGTCAGACGCTGGAGCGCATGTTCATTGTGATACAACAACTGGCACAAGGGGATATGGATCGCGAGACCTTGCGAACCCGCAGTCAGGGTGTCGCTCAACGAATTTCCAGGTTGTACGGAATCAACGCACCGGAGTTTTCAGATCAGCGCCTTTTCGATCAGTTCATTGACGCGTTAATTCGTCATGGCATGGTGTTTGTCGCAGAGGATGGGGGTCTGACTTATGACCCAGCCGTTGAACGGGTGTTACGGGCCGCTGAATTTGTTATTGATCCGCAGATCCGTCACGGTGTGCTGGCTGCTGGCACCTATACATAAACATCAAAGCGCACAGCCTGCCCCTTCACCTGAAATGCGGGTGATCCAATCACCGGATCCCTGGCGCGACGCTTCAAGACCACTCGGCCTTTAGCCGCACGCTGCGCGATGCGCAATACCGTCTCAAGGTCCACCTCAGCGTCATGCTCGCGGGTCAGTACCTGCAGGTGCTGCAGGCCACGATTCGGCAGCGCGCGCTTGTTACGCCGGGGGAACATCGGGTCGAGATAAACGACGTCCCATCGCTGTTCAGAGGTCTGCAGAAGCTGTATGCCGTCGCCGTGCACAGTCTCCAGAGCCAGCCCCTGGCGAGCCACCACATCCTGCAGCAGCAGCCAGACAACCTGCTCCCGTTCCACCGCGGTGACCGAAAAGCCGGCCTGAGCAAGGCAGATCGCATCAAGACCATAGCCTGCAAAGGGATCAACAAGGCTTTGCCCCGCCCCTTTGAGACCACACGCTTTGACCAGCAGACCTAGGCCTTTCTGACGCTCAGCGACGGCTTCATCCGAAATAAAAAAGCTGCCTTTGAAACCTGGCATCAAAAGACCCAGCCCCTGATGGCGACCTGTATCATCCAGCCAGAGTGCGGGCTTTTCAACTTCCGGGACAGCTTGCGCTGGAGACAACGTACACCAGGGTTTGTAGTACTGCGCGCTGCTGATCAGATGATCCCGGTAGTAAAGGACCAACGGCACTAGACGTATTCGTCAATCTGACTGGGTTGGGGTGGCGGCGGCAAAGTGGCGTTGCGGCCATAGGCAAATAATGCGGCTTCTTCCGGAAACCGACTGATACGCACAGGACGGGCTGTGAACGGCGTATCCGGCGTGCTTTTCACCTGAGCCAGACCGGAGCCGTTGCGCGACGCAGCGGCGGGTACAGGCGCAGCTACAGATGCTGCTGGCAGGTTATGGGCATTAATTTTCATAGTCTTCATCGGCAGTATAGCCAATCCCGGTAAATCTGCGCAGGGCTACCTGCTTAGAGCTTGCCTGCTGTCTTAACGGGTTCGTGAGATTTCCGCCAGGGTGAGTCGCCGGTAAAATATTGTGGCAATCCGTATTGCGCCGCAACGCTGTTACCTGCCAGATGCTGCGCCTGAGCCTCGGCAACCATCACTGTAGCCTGGGGATAAATCACATCCAGCGCGCGCGTCTGCAGAGACTCAGGCAACCAGGTGGGTAACTTGCCCGCAAACGCGGTTTTTCGTTGTATTTCGCCGTCCGACGCTTCTGACAGGAGCCAGGCTGTCGGCTGGTCAACCAGTTCATCCACCTGGCTTTGCTGATACACAGGTACACGGCTGGCTTCATCAGTCATGCGGCGATAGGCGGATGTGTAAAAAGCCTGACCTCGACTGGGGATAAAGCAGATCACCTGTTGCAGCTCCGAGTCTTGCATGAACGCGGTAGCGGCCAGGATCCAGGCACTCGAGAGCGGCACTACCTTCGCCGCACTGGCGGTTGCGATGGCTTGCGCAGCAGCTGCGGCAATGCGCACGCCGGTAAAGCTACCCGGTCCGCAACCAAAACTGACAAGTTCAATCTGCACCGGCTTTATCCCTGCCTGCGTGAGCAACTCGTCCAGTAATGGCAACAGATACTGATTGTGCGTGCGTTCCAGTAATTCGTCGCGACGATAAATGTGCCCGTCAACGGCTAGAGCCAGGCTACAATGTGGGCCACTGGTTTCGATACAAAGCGTGTTTATCATTGTCACAGAATAGCCAACCCTTAGACCTGACGGAAGCTTTGGCGCAGTTGTTCAGCACCATTAAGCCGGTGCAGGGCACGCAAACTGTTGCCTTGTCTGACGCCGTGGGTCGCATCGTTGCCTCAAATGTTGTTGCCCCGGTCAATCTGCCGCCATTTCGCGCATCAGCGATGGACGGTTATGCGCTGCGCAAAGCCGATCTGGAACAGCATCCACAAGCCACATTTCGGGTGGTGGGAGAATCCCTCGCCGGTCATCCATTTACAGGACACATCAAAAACAGGGAATGTGTCCGCGTTTTCACTGGCGCCCTGGTGCCAGATGATTGTGATCAGGTGTATCTGCAAGAGCAGACAGATCTACTGGAAGATGCTGTGCGCTTTACCGGAGCAATGCCTGAGCAGAGCTATATACGCGGCATTGGGCACGATATTGTCGCCGGCACCCTCCTGTCTGAGCCGGGCCATCAACTTAATGCGTTTGATACCGGTCATCTGGCAGCCGCAGGTATCACCGATGTTGTGGTTCAGCGCAAGGTCCGTGTCGGTGTGTTCTCAACCGGTGATGAACTGGTGGAACCAGGCACCCCACCTGAGCTGCTCAAAGCAGGTCAGATCTACGATTCCAATCGTTTTACGGTCGTGAGCCTGTTGGCCAGAGCACCTTGCGAGGTGACTAACTATGGCGCTCTGGCAGACAATCCGGAAGCTGTACAGACGGCTTTAAAACAGGCCAGTCAGGCGTGTGATGTACTGATCACCAGCGGCGGTGTCTCCGTTGGCGACGCCGACTTTGTAACCGATGCCATTGCATCATTGGGGTCGCTGGGGTTCTGGCGATTGAACCTTAAACCTGGCAAACCACTGGCTTTCGGACAGATCGACAAATGTTACCTGTTCGGCTTGCCCGGTAACCCGGTTTCAACCATCGTCACGCTGTTGATGGTCGCTCTGCCTGCTATCAGCTTCATGGCAGGACATCCACCTGAGCAACCGCTCTGCGTTAACGCCACGCTGACCAGCCCTATCAGCCATGCACCAGGGCGAATGGAGTTTCAACGGGGTATTTATACAACCCATGCAACAGGCCTGGAAGTGGCTGTGACAGGCGATCAGAGTTCGAATCGCCTGAGCACCTTCAGCGGCGCAAATTGTTTTATCGAGGTACCTAAAACCAGTGGTAACCTTGAAATTGGCAGCACGGTCAGAGTACTGCCTTTCAACGGTTTGCTGGGATAAGGGTCAGAATCAGCTCTGCGAACTCTCCAGCGCCTCTGCAATAGCAGCCTGGATAGCCGCAACTTCACCTTGTCCGTCAACAGCAATATACCGCAGGCCCTGTCTTTCCATCGCATGGTAATACTCAACCAAAGGCTCGGTCTGTTCTTTGTAAACGGCTAAACGCTCCCTCACGGTTTCTTCGGTATCATCTTCGCGCTGTACCAGCGCCTCACCTGTCTCATCATCCTGCCCGTCAACTTTCGGCGGGGAATATATCAGATGGTAGATCCGACCGGAGCCAGGGTGCACCCGGCGACCGGTAATACGCTGCACGAGTTCGTCTTCAGGTACCTGAATTTCAACCACCGCATCTATTTCTACACCTGCAGAAGTCATGGCCTTGGCCTGGGGTATGGTGCGCGGAAAACCGTCGAACAGGAAGCCATTGGCACAGTCATCATGTTGGATGCGATCCTTCACCAGGTCGATGATGATGTCATCTGACACCAGGGCGCCTGAGTCCATAACGGCTTTGACGCGCTCGCCAAGGGCGCTACCTGATGCAACTGCCGAACGCAGCATGTCGCCCGTGGATATTTGCGGAATACCCAGGCGTTCTTTTATGAATTGTGCCTGGGTGCCCTTTCCTGCTCCCGGTGGACCCAAGAGAATTATTCTCATGCTCTACTCCAATAGACCGCAGCGCTAGATGGCTTCTTTGCGGATTTCCGTGACGCCTTCTATGAGGCTTAAATTACTCACAAACTCAACGCTCTGCTGCCAGGATGACAAACTCACGTCAACGCTAATGATAGCCTGGGACGAGGCATTACTCACCCGTCCAGTTGTACCTGTTAACGCAATACCCATATCGCCGATAACCTGCGTAATATCGTGCAACAGGCCATCTCGATTGTCCCCGCTCAAGCGAAATCTTGCTTTATGCGGATAAGCTTCCGTGGGGATACCCGGCAGCTCACGCTGATTGTGGATCGATGCTTCGTCGGCAAGTGCAACAATCACTTTAATTGCTGACACCTCACCGGATCCCACCGCCTGCCAGAGATCGGTAATTTGTGTGTAGCCATTGCGCTGCGCCAGAGCCTGGAGCTGGGGTTCAGATAAATCAGCCAGGCCGAGTGCTGCCAGCTTGGTGCTCACAGATTGAGCGCCTACGTGCTGTTGATCTGCCGCGGGAAGATGGCGGAAATAGGCGACCAGTTTCGCTCTGGCACGGTCTGAATTTACGAAACTCAGGCTCTCCTCGAGCCAGTCCCGCTGAGGTTGTGCATGTTCAGCCGTCACAATTTCGACCTGCTGCCCGGTTTCCAACTGACGACTTAAGGGGGCAAGCACACCATTCACCCGCCCGCCCCTGCAGGTATGGCCAACATCAGTGTGCACCCGGTAGGCAAAATCCAGAATCGTGGCGTGCGGCGGCAGCTCTAACACATGGCCTTTGGGTGTAGAGACAAAAATCCGGTTCTGGCTGATGCGATGCTGCAGCAGATTGCTGATGGACTCAGTGCCGGCGAGATCTTCGTGCCACTCCATTACCTGACGCAGCCAGTCCATTTTGGCTGCGTAACTTCCATCTTCAGGACGACCGTCTTTGTACGACCAGTGTGCGCACACACCAAGCTCAGCATCTTCGTGCATCGCTGTGGTGCGTATCTGAATTTCCAGCACGCGGCCGTCTGACGCGGTGACGGCAGTGTGAATACTCTGGTAACCATTTTCTTTCGGGTTAGCAATGTAATCGTCAAACTCGCTGGGCAGATGACGCCAGGTTGTATGAATTACACCCAGCGCGGCATAACACTCGGCTAGTGTATTGACAACAATGCGCACAGCACGGACATCGTAAACCTGATCAAAACTGACGTTTTTACTCTGCATTTTGCGCCAGATACTGTAGATGTGTTTGGCACGCCCATAGACCACCGCGTCAATACCGTGGCCACGCAACAGCCCGCGAACCTGGTCGATCATATGTTCAACCTGCACTTCCCGTTCAGCGCGTTTGCCTTTCAACTGCCGGGCAATATCCAGATAAACATCTTCCTGGGTGTAACGTAGAGACAGATCTTCCAACTCCCACTTCAACTGCCAGATACCCAAACGACCTGCCAGAGGGGCAAAGACCCGGCTTGCTTCCTGGGCTACCCGCAGCCGCCGTTCCGGGTCGTAGGTTTTTGCTCGACGCAGCGCTGCGACCCGTTCTGCCAGTTTCACTACGGCGACCCGCGCATCATCAATAAGCGAGGCCAGCATCCGCTTGATGTTCTCAACCTGGTCCTGCTGTTCCTTTTCCTGCAGCGGAGAATTAGACATTTCCAACAGGCTGGTTGTGGCCATCTGAGCAACTGACGAAGCAATGCGGCAGGCCTCTTCCCCACACAACGTTTGGGCTTGAGCCTGCGTTATGCGCCCTTCACGTATCGATCGATAAATAAGGCCCGCCAGTACTGAGGGCTGATCCATATTCAGTTGTGCCACAAGTTCCGCCAGCTCAAGAGCCATTACCAACTGATCAGGTTGATTGTGAGCCAACCAGGAAACCGGCTCTTCAATCACTTTTGAATCCAGCTGTTCGTGGGCCTCACACAGGTGATCCACCCAGAGCGGCACGTTAACCTCTCCCTGAGGTGTACGCGGCAGTGACTTACGGACTTTAACCATCTGCGTGCGCACCCGTTCGGTGAAAACAACCAATGGTTTCTACATGTGTTGTATTAGGGAACATGTCAAAAATACCGACTGTCTGCAGAACAAAGCCTGCTGTCTGCAGATGCACCGCGTCAGCAGCAAACGTTTTTGGATTGCAGGATACATACACCACCCGATCGCCCTTAAAATCTGCCAACCACCGCGGTAAGTTGGGCCCAGCGCCACTGCGCGGCGGATCCAGAACCAGCGCATCGACCTGCACAGGCAGCGCTGCAGCCTGGGAGTCTGTGTAAAGATCCAGCGCCGCAAAACTGACCCGCTCTGCGAGTCCATTGTGCTGCGCGTTCTCTTCAGCCATCGCTACTGCATCCGCAGATGCTTCATAACCCCAGACCTGAGCACCCTGACGTGCCAGCGGCAGGGTGAAATTACCCACGCCACAGAACAGGTCAGCCACTTTTTTATGTTTCAAATTACCCAGCAGAGCGAGCACGTAACGAATCAACACCTGGTTCATTTCCAGATTCACCTGAGTGAACTGGTGCGGTAGAAACTGCATGTGCAAGCCCCAGTTGGGGAGCTGGTAACCCAGTCGTTCAGGTGGCTGCCCGTCAAGGGTTTGCAGGGTGTCATAACCACCACTCTGCAACAATATGATCACCGCATGCTGCTGTTCAAACTGCTGCCACAGCACCAGGTCCTGAGGCGACATTGGCTGCAGATGACGAATCATGAGCACGGCTGTACTGTCTCCTTGCGCAAATTCAATCTGCGGTATTTTACTGGCGATGCTGAGTTGCCCGATCAGGCTGCGTAATGGGGTTATTAATCCGGATAGTTGAGGTGTCAGCACGACACAGTTATCCAGACGCGCAACCCGATTGCTGAAAGATTCCCGGAAGCCGACAAAAACATGTTCACCGACACAGCGCACACCAAGACGCGCTTTGCGGCGATAGCCCAGTCGGTTGATTCGAACCGGTTTCTGCCAGCCCTGAGGTTCAATGTTGTGCTCCGCAAGTGCCTGCTGCAATTGCGACTGCTTCAGTTGCAGTGCGTCCTGCTCTTTCATGTGATGCAGACTGCAGCCACCACATCGTGGAAAGTGCTGACACGCTGATGGGCTGCGCATAGGGCTGGCGGGTTCACCCGCAGTGGCACACTCGGCGTACCAAACGCCTTTGCGGCGTTTAAGCACCCGCGCGTCTACCGTTTCGCCGGGCAGTGCGTTGCGCATCATAACGGTTCGTGGGGGAGCGCCATCATGATTAGGAATAACCGTCTCACCAAGGCCTTCGTTACTTAGGTGCTCTACCGCAAGTGTCAGTTCAACCGGCTTTTTAGACATGGCGCAACGTACCCGTAGAGGATGCACGCACCATCTCCCGACTGATCAGTGGCGCTGAACCCAGCAGTGGAGACAGCGCTTTCTGATACAGATGTTTTGCGCAGCGCAGCGTTTCAGGTCTGCTGTAATCCTGCTCGCTGAGTGCATGTAACACCCAACCAGGCAGGTCATCGACTGAACCAATCGCGTTTTCATCAATACGTTGAAAACCCTGACCTGCCACCCAACGGTAACGCTCCTGCGCAAGAATAGCGCGACCCTCTCCTGCTTCATGGAGATAATCTATCCCGTAGCCCAACTCGCTGAGCAGCCTGGCTTCAAACTTCCGCAGCGTCGGTGCTAACGGTGATGTTGACTGCAGCGCAGCCAGCACATCACACGCCGCCTTAAACAAGCCAGGCTCGGACTGTCGTTCGGTGACACAGCGAGTAAGCAGCTCCAGGACGTAAAACCCCGCGCTCAGATGGTCACCATGCATTTCATAACGTCCTTCAGGGTCATACTGCGTGATGGTGACAAGATTCGAGCGGCCGACGTAAGACAAACGCCCATAGCTGAAGGGCTGGATAGACACAGGATTGCGACCGCGCCGCATGCCTTTTTTCACGCCCACCAGCCTGCCGTGTTCACGGGTGAAAAACTGTACCATGCCGCTGGTTTCCTGATACGGCCGCACATGCAGAACCAGCGCTGCTAAATCGTTTTCGCGCAAGGCTATTGATACCCTAGCCGAGTCATCAGTTTGTTATTGTTGGTCCAGCCCTTTTTGACTTTCACAAAGAGGTGCAACATGACTTTATTATCCAGCATCCGCTCAATATCCTTACGGGCTTCCTGCCCGATCAACTTCAAGCGTGCTCCCTGTTTACCAATCACAATGCGCTTCTGACCATCACGCTCAACATAAATGTCAGCATGAATTTCGGTAATTTTCTCCGATGCGACAAAGCGTTCCACGACAACGGCTGCGCTGTGCGGGATTTCGTCACCCAACTGGCGCATGAGCTTTTCGCGGACTATTTCCTCTACCAGTCTTCGTTCACTCTGGTCGGTAATTTCGTCCGCTGAAAACAAATGTGGTCCCGCAGGCAAACGTGCAAAAACCTGCTGCCTGAAGTGTTCAACGCCTTCATTACGCAGTGCACTCAGGGGGATAATTTCGCTGAATACACCCATCGCATTAATTCGTTCGATTTCCGGCAGCAGCTGATTCTTATTGGCCAGCAGATCAACCTTGCTGAGTACCGCTATATTGACCGTATCAGCATGGCGCAGCATTTCCAGCACATGGGCATCTTCATCTTTCCATTTGCCTGCTTCAATTAACATGACACGCAGGTCTACATCCCGCAGCGCCGCGGTAGCGTTGGCCACCATGTACCGATTGAGCGCTTTTTCAGTGTTCCGATGGATCCCCGGCGTATCCATGTAGATGGCCTGATAGACACCTTGCGTATCAACACCCAGCATGTTCTGACGTGTGGTCTGAGGCTTACGTGAGGTGATGGCGATCTTCTGCTGCAGCAGGTGGTTGAGCAAAGTAGATTTGCCCACATTAGGACGCCCCAGCAACGCAACGTAGCCACAAAAAGTCTGCTCCAGTTCGTTCAATTCATTTCCCACTTAAGCCCGGATGATCGATCAGTTGAGTCAACATGAGCGCCGCCGCTGACTGTTCTGCACGACGCCGGGAAGATGCTGTAGCCTCACATTGGATACTCAAATCAAGGATTGCACAAGTCACCGTGTACTGCCGCTGGTGATCTGCACCTTCAACCTGGGTGACCGTATATTCCGGTAACCCCAGCGCAGAGGCCTGTAACAGTTCCTGCAGTCGGGTTTTAGCATCTTTGAGATTTTCCGGATCCAGACCCGAAATACGAGCCTGGAAAAGATGCTCCACAACCTCTCGACAGGCACCGATCCCACCGCCTTCATCCTCATGAATGGCGCCGATCACCGCTTCCAGAGCATCTGCAAGAATAGAATTTCGCTGACGACCACCACTCTTGCGCTCGCCAGTACCTAAACGTAAACAGGCGGCAAGATTGATCTGCTTCGCAACATCGGCAAGCGAAGAACCTCTGACCAGGTTTGCGCGCATCAAAGACAGCGAATCTTCTGCGTAGGTTTTTTCTAATCCGTAAAGCCGATGACCAATCAGATATCCCAACACCGCATCACCGAGGAACTCGAGACGTTCATTATTCTGTTTGGAAAAACTCTTGTGGGTTAACGCCTGCTGCAGCAGAGCGATATCAGAAAACTGGTATCCGAGCTCACGCTGCAGACGGGTGAGCTCCGCCGCACTGCCGGGTGGATTAGTTGTAGGTGCGCTGCTCACTAAACTTTAAGACGACGTCGATGTTGAAGAACAGGTGTTCTCGCACCTCATAATTGATGTCTACGGTGGTCTGCTCCCGGTTTCGCTCAACGGTCATCATTTCTTTCAGCGGAATGCGGAATCCCTCGATGCGGAACTGCTTCTTATAATGTTCCAGAATTTTTGCACGGGACATCTCTTTGTGAACTTCGTCGACAGGCAATCGATCACTGACAGATTGCACTATGCGGAAATCAATATAATGCGGACCGAGGCGCAGCAGAGAGGTGATCACAGTGCCCACAACTATAGCGACAAACAACCATCCCCACATCGTCATGCCATGCTGTTTTCGCGGGCCTTTAAAACTGTGTTGGGACATTCTTGCCTCCTTACTCAAACCACTTATTGCGGTTAAATGTTGGCCAGCTCAATCCCGGCTCTTTGTGCAACCAGATAGCTACAGCTTTGCCAACAATACTGTCTTCGGTAGCCAGCCCCCAGAATCGTGAGTCCTGGCTCATATCCCGGTTGTCACCCAACATAAGGTACCGGTCCGGTGGAATTTGCCATTCCTGTGAGGGTTCGTAACCGCCATCTTTGAAGATCCGATGACCGCGTCCGTCGATGGTCTCGATAAATTCATTGACCATTGTAGCGTAATTTCTACCCTGCACTTCGCCAACCAGTTCGTATCCCAGACGCTCGCCGTTCACATACAGCACTTTATTATCATATCTGACGACATCTCCAGGCAGACCGATGACCCGTTTAATGAAATAGCGAGGGTCATGTGGGGGCACAAATACCATGATGTCACCTCGCTGCGGATCCCCTACCTCAACGACCTTGGTGCCAAAAACCGGTAAACGCAGCCCGTACGCAAATTTATTCACTAAGATGAAGTCGCCGACTTCCAGGGTGGGCACCATGGATTCCGAAGGAATCTGATAGGGTTCGGCAAGAAAACTGCGCAGAATAAGCACCAGAAGCAGAACCGGGAAAAATGCTTTGGCATATTCAACCACCGTCGGGTCTGTGGCCTGCGCATCAGCGGCGAGGCGTTTGCGGCGAAAAAACAGGCCGTCTACCAGCCACACGATGCCACAGACCAGTACTACCCAGAAGAGAATAAACGGCAGGTCAATATCCATGGATCAGCGATCAACCCGTAACGCGGCGAGAAATGCCTCCTGTGGAATTTCCACGCGACCTATCTGTTTCATGCGCTTTTTGCCTTCTTTCTGCTTCTCCAGCAGCTTTTTCTTGCGCGTGATATCACCACCGTAACATTTGGCAGTCACGTTTTTACGCAACGCTTTCACAGTCTGCCGGGCCACAATCTGCCCGCCGATCGCTGCCTGCACCGCGACGTCAAACATCTGCCGGGGGATCAGTTCTTTCATCTTTTCCGCCAGTGCGCGGCCGCGGCTCTGAGACTGGTCACGATGCACAATACTTGCTAACGCATCTACTTTGTCGCCATTTATGAGAATGTCCAGCTTAACCAGGTTCGCTGATTCAAAGCGCAGAAAACCGTAGTCCAACGATGCAAATCCACGACTGACAGATTTCAGCCGATCGAAAAAATCCATAACAACTTCGTTCAATGGCATTTCCCAGTGCATTGCCACCTGTCCCTGGGAAAAATTCATGTTTTTCTGTACACCGCGTCGTTCCACGCACAGGGTCATAACGTTACCCACATATTCCTGCGGCACAAGAATGTTCACATCAGCAATGGGTTCACGCATTTCTTTGAAGTTAGGCGGTATACGTGAGGGATTATCGATCTGCACTACAGAGCCGTCCTGTTTTTCCACTTCATACACAACCGTTGGCGCAGAGGTAATCAGGTCAAGATTGTATTCGCGTTCCAAGCGCTCCTGCACAATTTCCATGTGCAACATGCCAAGGAAGCCGCAGCGAAAGCCAAAACCAAGCGCGTCGGAGGATTCTGGTTCATAAAACAGTGACGCATCGTTGAGCACAAGTTTTTCCAGCGCCTCGCGAAATGATTCAAAGTCTTCGGAATTCACTGGAAACAAACCGGCGAACACCTGAGGTTTAACGCGTGTAAATCCTGGCAGCTGTGGCACATCTGGCGCTTTTGCTGAAACCAGTGTGTCGCCCACGGGCGCGCCCTGAATTTCTTTTATACCCGCGACCACGTAGCCAACCTCGCCGGCTGACAGAGATTTGTCCGGAGTTCGTTTGGGCGTGAACCGACCAACATCATCAACCACGTGGGTTTTGCCGGTTGATTTCACAATGATCCGCGAGCCTTTGTCCAGGCGGCCCTGTTTCACTCTGACAAGAGACACCACGCCAAGATAATTGTCGAACCAGGAGTCGATAATCAGCGCCTGCAGATCAGCTTCCGCGTCACCCACGGGTGGCGGGATGTTATCAACCAGATACCGCAACAGCTCATCAACACCCGCACCGGTTTTAGCGCTTACGGTCTGGATATCGCTGATATCCAGACCAATAATATCTTCAATTTCTCCAGCGACCCGCTCAGGTTCAGCCTGTGGAAGATCAATTTTGTTCAGGACGGGTAAGACTTCGAGACCCTGCTCAATGGCGGTATAACAGTTAGCCACCGACTGTGCCTCAACACCTTGAGCGGCATCCACCACCAGCAACGCGCCTTCACAGGCAGACAGTGAACGTGACACCTCGTAACTGAAATCAACATGGCCGGGTGTATCAATAAAATTGAGCTGATAGTGCCCGCCTTCAGGATGCTCATATTGCAGTGTGACACACTGAGACTTGATGGTAATGCCACGCTCACGCTCAATATCCATGGAATCGAGCACCTGCTCAGCCATTTCTCGCTCCGCCAGACCTCCACAGGTCTGGATAAACCGATCAGCCAGGGTCGATTTCCCGTGGTCGATATGGGCAATGATCGAAAAATTACGAATATGCTCGATGTCCGGCACAAATAGTCCGTGGCTGGTTTAAGGCGCGCGAGTTTAGCCTATCGCCCTCTTTCGTTGAAGAAAAAAGCCACGTTGAAGACAAAACTCCGCGCGCAGGGTGCAAGCGTGCAGTAGCGCACTGCACTTGACCTGGAAAGTTAGTGTTTCTTAACTCGACTCTATTCAGGCACTTTCAGCGCCAGGAAAGTAGGGTTCGAATTACGCAGCACCAGTACCGGTACAGTACGTCCGGCAGTCAGTGATTCTGCCAGCTCTTCGAGCTGCCTCGGGCTGCCGATCGCCTGATGATTAAGCCTGACAACGATGTCTCCCGGGCGGATACCCGCATCTGCGGCCGCGCCGGATACATCAACCACGCGCACACCGTCGCGCACGTCCAGGCGTTCCATTTCCTCATCCGTTAAGCTGGCAACTGCCAATCCCAGCCGTCCACCACCAGACTGCCCGACTACAGGACGACTGCCGTCTTCGCCAAGATCAGCCAGTTCACCGACCTTAAGCTCCAGCGTCATCTCTTTGCCGTCGCGGACGAGCTCCACCTCAGCCATGTCGCCTGCACGTACTCGACCGACAAAATGTGGCAGCTCAGAGGAGCGTTCAATGGAACGACCGTTGAACGACGTGATGATGTCACCAGCTCGCAAGCCACCTGCCGCAGCGGGGGTGTCGTCAAAAACCTTTGAGATCAGCGCGCCGTGAGGACGGTCGAGCCCAAAACTTTCAGCAAGATCACGACTGACTTCCTGAATCATCACACCGAGCCACCCTCGTGATACTCGACCGTCTTCTTTCAGCTGATCGGCAACTTCCATCGCGATATCGATGGGAATGGCAAACGAGACGCCCATGAATCCACCCGAATTTGAATAGATCTGCGAGTTGATCCCGATCACATCGCCGTCCAGGTTGAACAGCGGACCGCCCGAATTACCCGGATTGATGGCTACGTCGGTTTGAATGTAAGGCACATAGTTTTCGTTCTGAGCAGTGGGCAGACTGCGCCCTTTTGCACTGACAATGCCGGCAGTGACAGAGTAGTCAAAGCCAAATGGAGAACCAATGGCCAGCACCCACTCACCGACTTTGAGTTTTTCAGATTTACCCAAATCAACCACTGGCAGGTCTTCGTCGGTGGTGACTTTCAGAACAGCCAGGTCAGCGCGCACGTCCCCGCCAACCAGTTCCGCGACCAGCTCACGCCGATCACTTAAGCGCACAACAATTTCTGACGCGCCATCAACAACATGGTTGTTGGTCAGAATATAGCCGTCTTTGCTGATGATAAAACCACTGCCCAACGACGTCGACGGACGCATATTCGGCACCCGTGGCCGTGATCCTGGGGGGCCAAAAAAGCGGAAAAACTCTTCCAGTTCATCACTACGCGGCTGGCCACGGCGGGATTGGCGCGGCTCACCAACGGTACTGATGTTGACAACCGCCGGTGCATTGCGCTCTACCAATTGTGTGAAATCTGGCAGTTCCTTTGCCTGCGCTGCCCATGCGGGCGCGAGCAGAATAAAAAACGCAACGATCAATCTAAACTTCATACTTTGTTTCCTACTAAAGTGTCAGGATATTCATGTTCTGCACTGATTTAGCCCTGTCTATTGACGGGGACTGGTATTAACTTCGACCCGCAACAGCGGAATAAGTTTTGCGCCATGCCTGGTTAATCCGATACCCGCCAGCAGCAGTGCAGTTGTGATCACGGCAAGGCTGACAAGCGGCGCCGCGGTCATACCGAAGACCTGAAAAGCGTACCCAAAACCCAGCAGAAGCAACAGCGGGAAGCCGAAAAGTACAGCTACAACGGTGTTCAGACCACGGCCGGACACAGCAACTTCCGCGTCAATCAGGCTCTGCGTCTGTTTGTCCTTCTGCGGCAAACCTGGCGCAAGCCACTTGCCCGCACAACCCTGCTGGCAGCTGGTGCAACCTTCTTCGGCAGCCGTAAAGACACGTTTGCCAGCCAGTTCAGAAATTATAATATTCTTATTAATCAATGGGTTAGCCATTCTTCTGATGTACGGTTGTGACTATGTTCCGGGCCGTTTCGACCGGTATCTCACCCACCAGTGTGACCAGATAATACTGCCCCTGTTCTTCGATCTGATGGGTAACTGCTACGGTTGCACCATTCTGCGAGACCATGCTTGCGGCCCCGGCCTTCGGCATGGGTTCAATGTAGATCGAAAATGCCGCCAGGCCGTCGCTGTACATCAGACTACTGACCTGACTGCCTGAAGCCGGCTTGTGGCGCATATGGGAATCTGTCATCGCAAAGCCCGCCGGTAACCAGCGTGTACTCCAGGCTGAAGGCATAGGCTCATCACTGTCTGCAGCGGCTGGCGGTTGCCAGGGTTCATCCGCAGCCTGCAGCGTTAGATGACTGACCATGCCACCACTGACACCTTCAGGTTCCAGCGCCGAATCTTCAACATCGTCGCCAACCAGCAGCTGATTGAACATGAATATTTCCAGCTTCTGACCACGATGATCAACCAGTTCTGAACGCAGCAACAGCGACGTTTCTTTATCGATCCAGATGCGGTAGCCGTATCGATCCTGGTCTTTAGGGCTGATCGCAACCCGCACGGCAGTGCGACCGGCCGCCCTGCCTTCACCAAAAGTACCGACAGTATAAATATCCGCAATCTGATCAAACTGACGCACAAAGGCACGCGCAAACGGGCCCGCTGGGATACTTTTTTCCAGCGCGATCAGGTCGTCTCCGGGCATCACGATGCAGGAGACCACTTCACCTGTGCGAATAATCTCCCGCGGCGCACCATTGAGATGAACAAGCCGCTCGCGTTGCACCCCATCAACTTCTTTGTGCACAACCCTTAGACTGGCAAGCTCGCCACCGGTGTAATAGCTGAACACCCCATCGTAGCTGTGGTTAGTGAACGCGGCGTTCATGTCCTGCAGCATCTGCTCTACCAATTGTGCCACTGCAATACAGGGCACCAGGCAAGCAACTGTTGCCAGACACAACAAGCGAGCCAGGTTCATCATTTTTGGGGTGAGCTCTGACCATTGCTGGTTTCAGCCGGCACGAGGGGCGGCGTACTGCGGAACGTGGCCACTTTTACAAATGACGCGAGACTTGCCTGATTCATCGCACGCTGCTGTATGTGATGCAGCATCAGCGCCTGCTGGCGCTGCTGATCAATGGCGGTTGCCTGCTGGTACATCACCGGCGCCAGTTCACCGCTACCACTCAATGCTGGTTGCACACCTGCGTAGTCTGCCGTCGGTTCAATTTCGCTGTCGAAAACACCGCCGTTGACCATCACCAGAACAGCAACCACGGCAGCAACTGCGGTACCTGTAAGTCGCCCTATCCAGGGTGAACGTTGATTCTTCTGCGGATCGATCGATACATCACGCAGCGGCTGGGAGACATCGGCATCGGCATCTTCAGTCTCATTCAGCGTCTGCCAGATGGCTTCCCGCAGTCCCGGCTGATAGTGCTGCATGTCTTCGCGCATGACGTCTCGCACCAGCGCAAATCGATACCATTGCTCGCGCAGATCCGAATCCTGTTTGGCTTCATCTAAGACACGGCGCAACTCAAAGGCGTCCGCCTCATTATCCATCGCCGCTGAAAGTGATTCTCTGAGCTGTTCCGTCATCACCAATCCCTATCCTACCTTTTTCCGTTTCCGGATTTTGTTCCGTTTCCGGATTTCCCCGTTTCTCTAACTGCTCCACAGCGCTTGCACTACGCGCTCCCCTATAGACCAGGCTATGACTGATTAGTTCGATTCATCTGTGTTATCCAGTAAGGGTCTGATGCGCTGGTCAACAAATTCCCGCGCGCGAAATATTCGACTGCGTACAGTGCCCACCGGACATTCGAGAATGTCCGCAATCTGTTCATAACTGAGCCCGTCAAATTCGCGCAGGGTCAACGCACTGCGCAGGTCGTCTGGCAACTGCGTCAGCGCATCATGAATGGTAGATTGCAGCTGATCTCGGGCTAACGCTGATTCAGGATCCTCGCTCTCCCGCAACATGTCTGCATCATCCCGATAGTCCGCATCTTCTATATCAACATCACTGCTGGGTGGACGTCGGCTGCGGGAGACCAGATGATTTTTTGCGGTGTTGATCGCTATCCGATACAGCCAGGTATAAAACTGACTGTCACCGCGAAACCTTGGAATCGCGCGATAAGCCTTGATAAAAGCTTCCTGGGCGACATCTCTGACTTCATCGGCGTCTCTGACATAACGACCGATCAAATTAAGAATACGCACCTGATAACGCGCAAACAGCATGTCAAACGCTGCCTGGTCACCTTTCTGGACCCGTTTCACGAGTTCCTGGTCTGTATCTTGCGCCAAGTGGATTCCGATTGTTAATAGTCTGGCGAGGCAGGCAAGCTGCACCGCAAAGCCGCGATATTCTGCCGATGTCTGCCGCTATATACTAGGGCGCTTGTTTAACGAATTTGTCAGGTGGGCGCGTGTCACAGAGATTTTCCACAGATGTGCTGATTATTGGCGGTGGTGCCGCCGGTCTTTGCGCCGCTCTGCAACTGGCGGAGCACGCCCGGGTCACCGTGCTGACCAAAGGCGGCGTTACCAGCGCATCAACACACTGGGCACAGGGCGGTATCGCTGCGGTAACCGCCGCGGAAGACACTTTTGGGGATCATGTCGAAGATACGCTGGTTTCAGGCGCTGGGCTGTGTGACGAGGATATTGTCAACATGACCGTGGCTTCGGCACCCGCGGTGATCCATCGACTCTCAAGCTGGGGAGTGAATTTTGATCAGGAGGGCAATGAGTTTCATTTAACCCGGGAAGGCGGTCACAGCCAGCGCCGCATTCTGCATGTTGCAGATGCCACCGGCCGCGCCATTAACGAAACGCTCACCGCCAGGGCCCTGGACCACCCGAATATTGAATTGATGGATGATCGTCTCGCCATTGATCTGATCAACCTGTCGCGCCTGGGCCGCTACCCGAGCCGCTGCGCAGGTGCCTACGTCTTGAACCGCAGCACTGGACACGTGGAGGTATTCCAGGCGCGATTTGTAATTCTGGCTACTGGCGGTGCCAGCAAGGTTTACCTGTACACCAGTAATCCAGACAGCTCTACCGGCGACGGCATTGCCATGGCCTGGCGTGCAGGCTGCCGGGTTGCCAACATGGAATTCAATCAATTTCACCCCACCTGCCTGTACCACCCGCATGCAGGCAGCTACCTCATCTCTGAAGCCGTGCGCGGTGAAGGTGGCGTGTTACGTCTGCCAGACGGCAGTCGTTTTATGCACAAGTTTGATAAACGTGCAGAACTCGCACCCAGAGATATTGTCGCCCGCGCCATCGACCACGAAATCAAGCGTCTGGGAGCAGACTGTGTTTACCTGGACATCAGTCATCGTTCAAAAGAGTTCATTCTCAGCCACTTTCCGAATATCGCGCAGCGCTGTGCAGACCTGGGTATCGACATCAGCAAAGAGCCTATTCCGGTTGTGCCTGCTGCCCACTACACCTGCGGCGGTGTTGTTGTCGACCAGCACGGTCGCACCGATCTGCCTAACCTCTACGCAGCTGGCGAAGTCAGTTATACAGGTTTGCATGGCGCCAACCGCCTGGCCAGTAATTCACTGCTGGAGTGTCTGGTGTTTGGTCACAATGCGGCAGAAAAAATCATCAGCCAGTTAGACCGCCCGTTTGATATTCCGATTCTTCCGCATTGGGACGAATCCAAAGTGACCGATTCAGATGAGTCGGTTGTGATTGCTCACAACTGGGATGAGCTGCGCCGATTCATGTGGGATTACGTGGGTATTGTGCGCACAAATAAACGTCTGGCCCGGGCCCAACACAGGATCGACCTGCTCAAACAGGAAGTGAATGAGTACTACACCAACTACCGGGTCAACGATGACCTGATTGAATTGCGTAACCTGTTACACGTTGCCGAGTTGATTGTGCGTTCGGCACTGAAACGCCACGAAAGCCGCGGCTTACACTACAACCTGGACTTCCCGGAGACCGGAGAGCGTGCACAAGACACCATTATGTTCCCGGGTAGTATTGATCAACTGGATATTCTCAAACCCTCGGCTTGACGCGGCACCTGTTCCAGCAGAAAAATGCGCAAAGCCGCCCGTTGCCCCGGCTGAAGTTCGCCGGGAAATATCCAGTGGCTTGCAGCGTAGGTCCTGATACACATCAGGCCACCCAGCTGCCAGAGCGCTCTGATGTTGTCTTCCTGCAGATAGATGCGCCGGCTGACTCGGGAAAGCCGATACATCTGACGTCGCATCAAGCGCGTGCTGCATACACAGACCAGACCAACACCCGCGAACCCCAGCCAGAAAAAACTGACCCAGCTCATATAACCTACCCATAAAATAGCAAGGTAAACCCGCCAGGGCGATAGACTCAGTTCAACGGTCAAAGACGACCGTTGCTGGCAATGATTTTGTCGACCACGGTGCGGGTCAGGTCATCTGCGGGTACTTCACGACCCTGCAACCAGTCGAAGAGCTGCCAGTCTTCTTCTTCCAGCATGTTTTCGTAAGTGGTCTGTTGATCAGCAGGCAGCGCATCAAAGTGATCACGCACAAACGGCACAAGTTTCAGCTCGAGCTCAAGCATGCCGCGGCGGCTGCGCCAGTAGATGTGTTTTAAATGCGTCGGAGAATCCATAAAATTGGGTGAATCCATAAAATAAGTTCAGTTCGGTTCGACAGGATCTATACTGTGCTCACCTTATCTTCAGTGGCTGGGAAAACCAGCAGTTTAAGTCGTCACGGTGTGTAAGCGACAAGGAGCAGAGTTGGACACTTCACAAAGCAATTCCTCAGCGCATTCTGGCCTGCACGGTCAGTGGCATCAGGCTGGCGTGATCAGCGTGCTGGGTGCAACCGCCGCTGATTTCCTGCAGGGATATGTTACCTGTGACACCCGCAGATTGCAGCCCGGCCAGGGTCTGCCTATGGCAATCTGTAATCTTAAGGGGCGGGTTGTGGCCAGCGGCTGGTTGATACCTGCTGAAGATGGGATTGATGTTATTGTGCATGCAAGCCTGCTCGATGACGTGCGCACGTTCTTAAAGCCCTATGTGACGTTCTCTAAATGTTCGTTCGCCACGGACTCGGACAGGCACGTTGCGGTTAACACCCCGCAAGCCGATATGGTTCTGACACCACATCTGACGCTACAGCTCGGCAACCCTGAGGCTGCTCTCAATGATTGTTCAGATGCTGTGAACACCTATCTGATCAACGCTGGTTTTGCCTTTATCAGCAAACCTGTGAGCGGACAATTTCTGCCTCAGGTGTTAGACCTGCACAATCAGGGTGCCGTGGATTTTGACAAAGGCTGCTACCTGGGCCAGGAAATAGTTGCCCGCGCCCAGTTTCGCGGCGCGGTAAAACGTCATCTGGTCAGCTTCAGCGACGCCAGCTTGCCTCACATCGGAGACCCCTGGGGGGACAGCGGCACTGTGATCGCAATCAACAGCCTCGGCCAGGGTCTGGCGAGCGCGAAGGTGGCGACCAACTCAACCGGGTAGTCCCACGCGGCGATGTTGTCTTGCACGCCAGCACCGCAACAGCAGTGTTTTACAACGAATACAGGTTCGCGACATTTGTCCGCGTGATTTTGTCGCGGGTTTCAGCGGTGTAGTTTTCAAACATCTCGTTAAGCACCTGGGTAGAACACGGCCAGGTGGAGTCTGTGTGCGGATAGTCCGACCCCCACAGCAGGCTTTCTTCGCCAATCAGTTCGCGGGTGCCCAGCGCTGCGGTGTCATCTTCGATGGTTGCAAAGAACTGTCGCTTCCAGATCTCCATGACGTCGACTGGTGGCGTGCTTGATGAATCCTTTGCATATTCCCGCGCCCAGCCCTGCTGAACCTTGTCCAGCCAGTGGGCAATCCAACCCGCATTGAACTCCGCCAGCACAAACTTCAGATTAGGATGTTCAGCACACACGCCTCTCACCATAAGCTCAACCATTGTGTCGTGGATAAGCGCAGGGCTACCCGCATAGTTTACGATTGGGTCACGGCTCGCCGAGGCTTTCAACCAGTCCGGAACGTGGGACATGCAGGCAACATGAAAGGCTACGGGTAAGCCCGCTTCTTCTGCGAGCGCCCACATCGGCTCGTATGCGTCGTCACAGTAGCGCAGACCGCGCGGCGCGTTACTGGGAATGACAACACCTTTGTATCCGAGTTTAATGACCCTTTCGAGCTCAGCAAGGGCAACTTCAGGCCGCTGCACCGGTAAGGCTGCCAGCCCGACAAGGCGCCCTTTTGACGCGACTGATTGAGCATGCATCCAGTTGTTGTAATTGCGCTGCAGCGCGATCATGAGATCCAGATCAGATAAGCTGAACATCGGAAACCAGCCCGGATAAAGGATCTCGGCAGACACGCCGTCAATGTCCTGATCATCCGGGCGGCGCGCGCCATCAGTCAGTCCGGCACGCATGGCGGCGTAACCACCATTGATGTAAGCCTGTATCTCTGGATCATCGATGGAACCGGCACCCGGCTTCGACGCATGCTCGCGCGGTAGCGGCTTATCATAATCAAGCCGAGTTCCTGCAAGCGCCATATAAGCCACGTTGCGGGAACGCTTTGGGTTGTTTGGAATGACAATAAATTCACCAGCCCCCTCCTTACTGACAACACGCGGAGCCTCATCGCCAAACTTTTCAGGCAGGCCTTCAAACACCTCGGGACCCTCCAGAGCATGTGAATCAGCCGATATGGGTCGCGGGTCGTTGAGTAGTGTCATGGTGATTCCTCAGGCGTGAACGGTGTTTGCGTGTGGTTTGTGCACGCTGAATGTTTTGTGTGCATGGGGAGTATTATGAACACGTTCATTATACTGTCAAGCAATTAAGACCGCTTACCTTTTTCACCCAGCAGCCACTGCAACTGAGCAGAAATAGCCTGTTCAGCGGCACTTGCACCGGCAATCAGAGCCAGACGATGCAGGTTGATCGGCAGCGCCAGCGCGCCATGCACTGCGCTCAGCACCAACTGCGCCAGCACCGCCGGATCACCCTGACGAAACTGGTCGTCTCGCTGACCGTCAGCTATGGCCTGGACAAAAAGCGTGAAAAAAGCGTCGTCCGCCAGTGCGATCTGTTCCGGTTGCGGTATGGATTCGGGTCTGACAAAAAGCATCGCACTTCGAAAAACCTGCGGTTCCTCGCCGGAGAAGCGCACATAAGCTTGTAGAAGCGCCCTGAGCCGCTCAGCAGGATCAGAAATTTCCTGGCCAATATGCGTCATCTGCTGCACCAGCTTGCGCACCGGTTGGCGCCAAAGTGACTGCAGCAACTCGCTTAAACTTCCAAAATAGGAATAGACCGTTCCTACTGAAACGCCAGCATGCTCGGCAACTGCGCGAACCGAAACGTCCCCCAGGCCGTTTTGCGCATAGAGCTCTGCAGCTGCTTCGCGAATGTTGCGGCGAACGCGTTTACGTTGTTCATCTGTCAGAGCAGGTCTGGGCATTGCGATAGGGCTGCACGTTTGCGCAGCTGCTGTTGGCGTTGTGCGACTTTATCACGATTGGGTTAATCACCTGGCAGCAGATTAAGAGGCGAATTGCGGCCAGGTCTGAGACGGGACCTGCCGCACAAATACCGCGATTGAAGCCCTGCTGGGCCTGCGAGCGAATAGATCCTGTCTATACTCAGAAGGTATTCACTCTCCGGACACCCCTATCCATGGCTGAACTTGCCGAATCCATCGCCGCGGACATTCAAACCGCTTTAGACAAAGACCAACTTGAACTGCCTTCTTTACCCGAAGTAGCGCTGCGCATCCGCGAAGAAGCTGAATCGGAGTTTGTTTCGGCAGTATCGCTGGCGAAAGAAGTCGGCGACGACCCGGGGCTGGCCGCTCAGCTGGTGCGTATAGCCAACTCACCGATGTTCCGCGCCACCCGCTCAATCGACGATCTGAGCCAGGCTATCAGCCGTCTCGGCGTCGACTATTCAGCCAACATGGTGACCGGCCTTGCGATGCAGAATATGTTTCAGGCAACCACAGAGTTTGTTGACAACCGCCTGCGCGATGTCTGGAAAAACTCAACGGAAGTAGCTGCCTGGAGCTCAATCCTGTGCAAAAGATATACCCGCCTGCGCCCGGACCAGGCCACCCTGGCAGGTTTGACCCACTCTATCGGTATACTGCCCATACTCAGCTGGGTAGAAGAAAATGACAGCCTGATACGTGACAGTATGACCCTTGACCGGGTCATTGAGAGCATCCATCCAACCATCGGTGGCATGATCCTGCGGCACTGGAATTTTGCTGACGATATCGTTGTTGTACCCGAGCATTATCAGGATGACCAACACCAGGCAAACGAAGTGGACTACGTAGACATTGTCTGCGCAGCAAACTGGCTGTTACATCGTGATACAGACAAATCCATCAGCGAACATAAGTGGTCAGGCGCGTCCTCGCTGCAACGCATTGGGTTTGATCCGGAAATGGATGAACTCGAGCTGGAAGGTCTGGTGGAACAGGTAAATGAAGTGAAAAACGCTTTCCACTGATCCAGGCGTACGACAAAACCAAAGGGTTCTGGGAGCCAGTCCGGCTTTGATGGTAATCTGCGCAGTCTGTTAAGCCACGAGCCGAAGCCACATGAGTGACGCCTGCTGCAGCGATCTGGATGTCAGCAACCTTGCTGCACGTCAACGCAGAGTGCTGATCATTGTCTTATTCATCAACATCGCAGCGTTCCTGATTATGGTTGGCGGCGCCTGGCTAAGTGGTTCCGTCTCACTGCTTTCCGGCACTCTCGACAACTTTGGTGATGCGGTGACCTACGCCCTGAGCCTGGCTGTTGTCGGCGCTGGCTGTTCGGCTAAAGCCCGGGTTGCCTTATTTAAAGGTCTGTTGATCCTTGGCGCTGCGGTGGCCGTTGCTGTGCAGATCATGTTGCAGCTCAGCGACCCGCAAACCCCACTGTTCACAACCATGGGCCTTGCCGCGGTTGCCAACCTCGGGGCTAATCTGCTGTGTTTGTGGCTGCTGACCCCCTACCGTCATGACGATATCAATATGTCTTCGGTGTGGGAATGTTCCCGGAACGATGTCGCTGAAGGCTGTGCGGTTATTGGCGCAGCTGCTGCAGTGTGGATTTTTTCTTCACCGTGGCCCGACCTGTTAGTTGCGATAGCGCTGCTGGTCATGTTCACCCGCTCTGCCTGGCGCGTACTGACTGGCGCCTGGCGCGAGCTCTACCCAAGCAGCCAATCCGTATGAATCTGGCTGAAGAAGCGCGTCAGGCCACTATCAGTCGCGGGAATCTTTAGCACCGTACATCATCTGTATGCTGGAAAAATCCAACGCGCCGGCGCCGTGATTGGCACTGTGCAGCTGATACAGATTCTGTGCCAGCGCGCCCATGGGTATTGCACTGCCTGAAGCCTGAGCAGTTTCCATGGCCAGACCGAGATCTTTACGCATCAGATCCACCAGAAACCCTCCGCTGTAGTTGTTTGCTGCTGGCACGTTGTCCATCACGCCAGGATATGGGTTGTACACGTTTAGTGCCCAGTTACCGCCGGACGAGGCTTTCATAATGTCTGAAAGCACTTTCGGATCGAGCCCCTGATCAACGCCCAGGGCTAATGCTTCAGCGGTACCCGCCATCAGGATAGACAGCAGCATATTATTGCAGATTTTGGCAATTTGACCGGCTCCTGCGTCACCAGCGTGAAAAATATTTGAACCCATCGCCTGCAGCACCGGCGTTGCGCGGGCCAGAACCTCAGCTTCGCCGCCGACAATAAAGGTCAGCGTGCCGTTCTGAGCGCCACCAGTACCTCCGGAAACCGGCGCGTCCAACATCGCCACACTGCGCTGCGCTGCGGCAGCAGCAACTGCCTGAGCGCTACCTGGATCGATTGTAGAGCAGTCAATAACCAGGGTTTGAGGATCCACAATGTCCAATAAGCCGGCTTGATTCCCATCGCCCAGGTAAAGACCCCGCACATGGCGTCCTGCGGGTAACATGCTGATCAACACATCTACACCACTGGCCGCCTGAGCGGCGGACTCACAGGCTTCAACATCACCTGCAGCAGCAAGCGCCGCCGCTGACAGATCAAACGCCTGGACTGTGTAACCTTTGGCCAGCAGATTGCTGGCCATGGGGCCGCCCATATTACCTAAACCAATAAAGCCTACTTTCTGCATGTTGTTACCTTTTTTACCCCAAACCCGCCAGTGGGTGCGGCGTTTCAAATGACGAAAAATGAGCCATCACGTGCGCTTCAGGTAGTGTATCAATGTCCCGGTACTGCCAGTGCGGCGACCCGTCTTTCTCGATCAACAGCGCGCGTACACCCTCAGCAAAATCAAGATTTGTCGCACAGTGACAGGCAATGTTGTATTCCATACGAAACATATCAGCCAACGACATATCTGTACTGCGACGGAGTTGTTCCAATACAATGCCCGCAGTTGTCGGGCAGCCGCCGCGCAGGTTCTGTAAACCGCGATCAATCCACCTGGATTGGCCCTCGAGATTCTCCAGTGCCTGCACCTGTCTGGCCAGATTATCCAGAGTGATTGCAAAAGCCGGCAGCTGCTGGATTTCCCCCTCGGGCAGGTCTACATCCGGCAAACTGGCGAGCGCATCGGCAATCGCCTGTGTATTTGCATCAGCGTCCTTTGAAAAAGACACAGATTGGAGGACCGTCAGCAGAGTACTTCGCTCTGCATGAGGGACCACATGAGTAGCCAGGCCTACTGTCAGAGCATCCGCAGCATTCACATGGCTGCCAGTCAGGCCAAGAAATACGGCCTGGTGCGGTGCCATCTGATTGAGACTCCAGGTGGCGCCGGCATCCGGAAACAGTCCAATGGTGATCTCCGGCAAAGCCAGCTTTGAGCGCTCTGTAGCAACACGAAATTCAGCCGCACTGAACAGACCCATGCCACCACCCATAACCACGCCATGGCCTAAGCAGATCACAGGTTTGGGGTAGGTATGCAGTTGGTAGTCCAATGCATATTCCTGCGCAAAGAAGTCAAACGGGTAAGCGTTGACCACTTCTTCTGCCTGGTGGTTGCTGACGATGGCGCGATAAAGCGCCTGAATATCACCCCCGGCACAAAACGCTTTTTCGCCGGCTCCGGTGAGCAGAACGGCAACCACCTCAGGGCGTTTGGACCAGTTGTCCAATGCCTGGGTTAACAATTGAATCATCTCAAGATTCAGCGAGTTGAGGGTCGGCTCTACGTTCAGGGTGGCTTCCGCCAACACCAGCTGGGAGGCCAGGCTGTGTTCGGTCAGGACCACACTACTGTGTTCTGAATCATCACTCATCAGACAGGAACCTCAGCTGTTGGTCCAGGCTGGCGGTCGCTTTTCCAGGAAAGCGTTGACCCCTTCACGCTGGTCATTACTGTCAAACAGATCAACAAAGGCGTTACGTTCGACGGCGTAAGCGGAGGCAATGTCTCCCGAACGCGCCTGTTGTATCAGATCCTTACAGGCCGCCACCGCAATCGGGCTCTGTTGACCCACGGATTCAGCAAGCTCCAGCGCTCGGCCCCTTGCCTGTCCAGTCTCCACCACTTCCTCTACCAGACCGATTTTTTCCGCAGTGTCTGCATCAATGCGTTCGCCACATAGAATCATACGCTTTGCCCACCCCTCACCGACCATCCAGGCGAGGTTCTGAGTACCGCCACCACAGGGTAACAAACCTACTGTGGCTTCCGGTAATGCCAGCTTCGCCTGCTGCTCGGCGATGCGGATATCACAGGCTAAAGCACACTCAAGGCCACCACCCATGGCAAAACCATTAATCGCTGCAATAGTGACCCCACGAAAGTTTGACAATGTTTCAAACGCACGGCCAAAGTGTTCCGCCATAGATTGTGCGGTGTCTTTGCTGCCGTCGGCAAACAGTTTCAAATCCGCCCCGGCAGAGAAGAACTTGTCTCCTTCTCCGGTTAATACCATGGCGTAGATTGATCTATCCGCTTCACAATCGTGTACCAGCTGGGTCAATCCCGAAAGGCTTTCGGGATCCCAGGTGTTAGCGGACGGATTGTCAATGGTTACCACCGCGGTGTGACCGCGTATTTCCAGAACCAGTTTCCGGGTGGTTGATGTCACCATGGCTTATGCCTCTCCTTTCGACGTGTGAACGGTATTCTTAAACTACAGGGATGAAGTGTGGACAACCTGTCAGTCGATTGCCAGCCAGTCTATGGGCTTGTGGTTGTGTGCAGACAGATAGGCATTGGCCTTGGAAAAATGTTTACAGCCAAAAAAACCCCGGTGTGCGGACAGCGGCGAAGGGTGAGGTGCTTTCAGCACACAGTTTTTCGCTGCATCCACAATCGATCCCTTTTTCTGCGCATAGCTGCCCCATAACATAAACACCAGCCCTTCCCGTGCCTGGCACAACTCGTGGACAACCGCGTCAGTAAACTGCTCCCAACCTTTGTTCTGATGGGAGCCCGCTTTACTCTGCTCGACGCTCAGCACCGCGTTTAACAACAGAACACCCTGCTCTGCCCAACTGGTTAAACAACCGCGATCACTGCTGATTGTCTGTTGAACGCCTAGATCGCTGTGTATTTCTTTCAGAATGTTCCGCAAGGATGGGGGCACCGGCGTGCCTGGCAGAACTGAGAAACACAGTCCGTGTGCCTGGTTGGGACCGTGATACGGGTCCTGACCGATGATGACTACTTTCACTTTGTCTACCGGGGTCAGATTCAGAGCGCTGAACATCTGTTTGCCTGGTGGAAAAATGCGCGCTCCCCGGGCTTTTTCAGCACGAAGATACCTGCTCAACTGTTGCATGTAAGGCTGTTCGAACTGTGCGCCCAGCAGTTCGCGCCAGGAGGCTTCCAGTTGTACCGAGGTGTTCGCCATGGCTTATCGCATCAACTGCTGATGAGCTACTGCGGCCGCATCAGTGGAAACAGGAGCACGTCTCTGATCGACGGTGAATCTGTCAGCAGCATGACCAGTCGATCAATCCCTATGCCTTCTCCGGCGGTAGGCGGCAGGCCCACTTCCAGGGCGTCGATATAATCCTGATCAAAGTGCATCGCTTCATCGTCACCTGTGCCTTTCAGCGCAGCCTGGGCAGCAAAGCGGTCCGCCTGATCAACAGGGTCATTCAGCTCAGAAAAACCGTTAGCATACTCACGCCCACCGATGAAAAGTTCGAAGCGATCTGTCACCGCATCGTTATGATCGCAGCGCCGTGCCAGCGGAGATACCTCTGCAGGATACTGTGTGATAAAAGTTGGCTCGGCCAGGCGCTCTTCCACCTGAGCCTCAAAGACTTCCAGTTGAAGCTTGCCTACACCCCAGCCAGGGTCTGCTGCAAGATTCAGCGTTTGCAATCGTGCCCGTAACGCATCCTCATCATCTACAGACGATTCATCCATGCCGCCGAGGGCAACCAGTGATTCCGCCATAGTCATTTGTGCGGAAGGTTTACTGAAATCCAACTCAAGACCCTGATAAGAAATTGTTGGGGAACCCACCACATCTGTACACAACGCTGCCAGCAGCTCATCGGTCAGTGCCATGAGATCTTTGTAGTCGGCATAAGCCTGATAAAACTCCAGCATTGTGAATTCGGGGTTGTGGCGGGTGGACAGGCCTTCATTGCGAAAATTTCGGTTTACTTCGTAAACCCGTTCAAAGCCCCCTACCACCAACCGCTTGAGGAAAAGCTCAGGTGCAACGCGTAAATACAGTTCCAGATCGAGCGCGTTATGGTGCGTAACAAAAGGACGCGCCGTTGCGCCACCGGGAATGCTGTGCATCATGGGTGTTTCCACTTCGAGGAAACCCCGCCCGTCAAAAAACTCGCGCATGCGGGCTATCACCCGGGATCGGGTTTTAAACACAGCACGCGACTCATCATTCATGATCAGGTCAAGGTAACGCTGACGATATCGAATTTCCTGATCGGTGACACCATGGAACTTCTCCGGCAGTGGGCGCAGAGTTTTGTTCAACAGTTCCAGGCTTTGGGCCTGAACCGTCAGTTCACCTTTGTCAGTGCGCATAAGCACACCGCGCACACCCACGATATCACCTATATCCGTCAGATCTTTAAACGCATCGTACGCCTCTTCGCCCATGTCGTTTTTGCGCAGAAAGCACTGGATCTGGCCACTGCTGTCCTGGACCGTGATAAAGCTGGCTTTACCCATCACCCGTCGCAACATCAGTCGACCACAAACGCTTGCCGTGAACCGCGCTTCTTCCAGCTGGGGTTTGTCGGCGTCCGCATAAGTAGCGTGTAGAGTTTCAGCAAGGTCTGAGCGCCGAAAGGCATTGGGATAACCGCCACCTTGCGCCAGCCAACGCTGCCTCTTAGCTTGTCGATTCGCCAACAAGTCTCTTTCTTCACTCATCTTCGGGCCGCCTTTTTTCTCTGCTTTGTTGAGCGCATTGCATATCTGGCCTGTGCCGGGCCAGACAACGGTTATAAGCCTGCTTTCAAACTGGCTTCTATAAATCCATCCAGGTCGCCATCCAGCACGCTGTTCGGATCAGTGCGTTCGATGTGCGTGCGCAGGTCTTTGACCCGGCTCTGGTCCAGCACATAGCTGCGGATCTGACTACCCCAGCCTATATCTGCTTTGGCATCCTCGACCGCCTGCTGCTCTGACCGCCGGGCGAACATCTCCAGTTCATACAGTTTTGCACGAAGCTGTTTGTAGGCACGGTCTTTGTTCTGGTGCTGGGAACGTTCGCTCTGGCATTGCACAACGGTGTTTGTCGGCAAGTGGGTCAGGCGGACTGCTGAATCAGTCCGGTTAACGTGCTGACCACCGGCACCGCTGGCACGATAAGTATCCGTTCGCACATCTGCGGGATTGATTTCAATTTCGATGTCATCATCTATTTCCGGTGAGACAAAAACCGAAGCAAAAGAGGTGTGGCGTCTGCTGCCGGAATCAAAGGGTGATTTACGTACCAGCCGGTGCACACCAGTCTCAGTTCGCAGCCAGCCGAAAGCATACGGCCCTTCGATCTGTACAGTGGCGCTTTTGATACCGGCAACTTCCCCTGGGCTCAACTCGGTCACTGAGGCTTTGAATCCTCTCTTTTCCGCCCAGCGCAGGTACATGCGCAACAGCATGTCAGCCCAGTCCTGAGCTTCTGTACCACCGGAACCCGACTGAATGTCCACAAACGCGTTGGCGGTGTCCATTTCACCCTGGAACATGCGCTGGAATTCCAGTTCAGCCAGTTTCGCCTGCACAACCTCTAACTCAGCAGCGATATCATCCAGGGCATCGCTGTCAGATTCATCGCTGGCCAGCTCCGCAAGCTCGGCCAGGTCTGCAAGGCTCGCCTGCATATCACCCAGGCCAGTGACAACCTGTTCCAGCGCAGCGCGCTGTTGCCCCAGCTTCTGCGCACGATCGGGATCGTCCCAGACAGCTGGCGCTGCTAACTCGCGCTCAACCTCTTCCAGCTGCTCACACTTGCCAGCGTAGTCAAAGATACCCCCGAAGCGCGGATTCGCGGTCGGTCAGGTCTTTGAAAGTTTCGCGCAACGCGGTTATCTCAGCCATGTTATTTCAGGTCTTTTGTTAGCGTTAAAAAAAGCAGCAGGTCTATGCTCTGGCGCAGACCAGTGGGCGGCTAGTGTAAGGATTTGGCAGCACTTTTTCGAGGGTTTGAATCACTTAAAATGGCTGAACCCATGCACTTGGCCCGGCATACTGGATACTTCCATATTAAGCCTCGCGTTAAGGAGGAAATCATGACCGCCAACATCCGCCCCGCTCTGCCGTCAGATAAAACCGTCTGCCTGGAACTCCTGGGTAAGCTGGTGGAGGCCACCGAAGGCGCCATCGACACACACGCTGGAGAAGTGTTTGACAGCTTGTTGGATGGATCACGAGGCCAGGTGCTGCTGGCCGAAGAATCGACCCGGGTACTTGGTCTCGCTGCGGTAAGTTTTAGCCTGGCCATGCGCTACGGTGGAGAATATTGCCAACTCGAAGAACTGGTGCAAACGCCCTGAAACGCCCGTGCGATAGGCGTCTTGGAAGAATCTAAGCGATTACTAAGCAAAAAGCCCCGGTGACGAGCCGGGGCTTTTTAATTTCTAGGTGTAATTTTCCACGACGCCACTTTCTCGGCGTAGACGACACACGACAACGATAAACGCCATCAAGGTGCTGACATTTTAACTGATTGGGACGAGCACGTCTGCCTGATAGTTGGTCTCAGCCAAATATTCGAGCCAAGCGTCAGACTCACCAATGCGCCGCACTGACGTTGCTCTGAAGATCAGGCCATTGATAGTCGACATCTCCCAACAATCAGCCACACGGTCGCATAACTCTTGCGCCAAGCCGTCGCCCTGCCCCGCCGGTGTGAACACCTGCACGGACGCTGTACCTTGAATGCGCTTGCGTTTGCCTGCTATGGAAATGCCTATTTGCTGTGCAGCACCAGGCAGTACAGTGAGACGTACCCAGGGCACGTTGTTGATCTGGGCAAGCTGGGTAGGCACGCCAGCGAAAACCACACGATACGTAGGCGAGAACGTCGCCCATTGATCGTTGAAGCGTGAGCGAATCTGTGAGGCAACAGCAGCGGTCATGAGACCAGCGTCACTTTATATGCAGCCATTTGGTCGCCGGAAACCACAAGCTGCGCATTCAGCACAGTGAAGGTCTTGCCGTCGAAAATGACCTCGTCATCGACAGCCGGTCGACTGGAAGTCTTTGCTGCAAGGTAGGTGAGCAGTTGCCCAGTCTGCACAACACCAGATAACCGGCTTTCATTGTACGGCTGTGGCGGTGAAATTTTGACGTGCTCTTCGGTCGTGGTGTTTGTGACCTTGCCGCTTGCAACATCATAAGCGCTGGTATGGCGTCGCAGGGTCGCAACCGTGCCGAACGTGTTGTCGATCAGCTTTTCGGCCAGGTCTCGAAATCGTACGTCGTATACTGTCATGCGAGTTGATCCCAGTGAACATCGGTCGAGCCGTAGTCGAGTTCGTCCTTGTGGCTTCCCGAGAAAATTAAGTCATAGCGTGCCGGGCTTGCGTCGTCCCGGTTGCACTTCTCGGTCTCTGTTGGAATGTTGCCCTTGTGCACCCAATGCGTGTACAACGAGCAGGCCAGGCCCATTGAGCCGCAGCGGTGTGCGTTCCAGCATTTATCGCAGGGGCTTTCTTCAATGTACGGCTGTGCACTGGCACGGTTCCTGCGAGACTTCTCACGAACGAAGACGTTGTCTTCATAAGGCGCGAATTCCTGCTCGCCATAGGGCAGCTTAGCCACGTTCCCAAGTTCCACGTTGAGAGGTGAGCAGAATCTCTACTTCCCGGGATGCATCAAAGAAAAACTTTTCGCGCTGGGCGTTGAAGTATTCGACTTCAAGCTCACCCAATTTCTCGCGCTTGGTGGAGCGGTCAAGCACACCCACAAGCTGCGACGCGGAAAGCCCGTCATCGGCGATAGCGGCACGCGCCAGGAAGATTTGTGCACGCTTCAAAGCCTCGGGAATCTCTGTCGTTGTGTAATAAACAAGGTTTTTGTTTTTGCTGCTCACACCAAGCGGCAACAGTGAGCCGTCAGGGAAATCGACATAGTCGCGAATCGCTGCCCATTCCCTCGGCCACTCCATGCACTGCCTGGGCTCTACCTTTGAGCCTATCCAGCGCATGCGGTACTTCTGTGACAGGTAATCCACTGCGTACAACAGCGCTGCATCCAGCACAGCGGTCGACACGCGCGGGCTTGCTGTGAATATTGAGTCGTTTCGGTTCTCCCAGAACGTGCGCATCTCTTGCAGCGACACGTATGAGTTCGGGCATGGGCTGGCGTTTGAGTTGGTGCCGTCATTGACTACGATCACGTTGCTTACCTCCAAGTCTTCGATGGGTGACGGTAGCGGGCTTACAGGAGACCCTACCGGGCTAATTGGGCTCGGCCAGGGTGAGTAGTCCAGCGTTGGGGAAGCCAGCGGCGACACAGGAGACGGTAGCGGGCTGATTGGGCTCGGAGCAGGGCTCAGCGGCGACGGTGCCGGTGATATCGGACTCGGCATTGGCGATATACGCTGCGGGCTGGGCAGCGGGCTGATTGGCGATGCAACCGGGCTGATTGGTGAAGGTAGGGGCGAACTCCTTTGCGGACTGGGTCTGGGTGATCCAAGGGGCGAAGGCTGCGGGCTGATTGGCGAAGGTACGGGGCTCGTGTTGTACGGTGACGCAACCGGTGACGCAGGGGTTGCCCCGAACGCACCGATCTGCTCGTCGAAACCTGAACCATATGCACCGATATTCGCCATTGCTTAAGCCCTCAGTGCTGCGGCCATTGCAGGGAATCCGCCTACCGGTACTGCTTGGTCTGCGAAACCCCCGGCAGCGGAAACAGAAAGATCGCCTTCGGTGTACGGGCTGCTGCCGCCGTCAATGTACTGCGGGTCTGCGGTGATATCGTCGACGAAGTCGTAAGGCGTACCAGCAGGTGACACGTTGAGGGGTGAGCCAGTTACCCGCGGGGCTACGCCGCCGAGCGTATTGGTCTCGTTCAGCGGGTTGAATGCGCAGCGGATAGCCATAAGAGGGCGACCGCTCGGTTCCCTACTGCCGTTCACGCCGTACCCGCCGTTGTTGGTAGCTACACAGTGCAGCATGATTCCGTTGTTCAGCGAGGCATCGCCGGGGACCATATCGAAACCGTCCGTCGCATTACCGTGTGCGGTGCAGTTGATTAGGCGCGAATGAAGCGGTCCTGAGTTGTTGGACTGTTCCGCGAACCCTGCGCGACCGTTGTATGCCGAAACGCAACCGATCAAAGAAATATGGGCGTCGTTGCCGGTGATACGAAAGCCGTCGCCTGTCCCTTCTGGGGAGATACTAGCCGTGCCATTTTCAAGCGCGACCGAGTTAATGCAGGTGTCGCCCGGTTGGAGATTAAACCCGATGTCGATGCACTTCTCAGCACGACAGCCGATATAGGTGTTGTAAGAAAGAGTTGACGGGACGCTATCGAAGCCGGTTCCCCAGCCATAAGCACCGCAGTTCACGAATACACTGTACTGTGCCCCGACTAAATCGAAACCAGCTTCGGCATTATCGCCTTGCTCGAAAATAGTGACGACATTTTGCACAAACCAGTAGTCGCCATTGAACTCTAGACCGGTAGCACTCGGGCCAACGTCGGGGGAAGCCGTTTTTCGAAAGGTAATAACACCGCCGTCGCCCACGACGGAGCCGTAGCCGATTAGCTTGCAGAAGCCTTCGCCGGGTGTGCCGCGACCGCTAATTGTCCATTGACTGCCGCCTTGCGGCGAAATGTCGAGCGAGTTCATAGAGTAGTCGCCGTCTGCATTGGTGGCGTAGACGGTGTCTGCATTGAACGTGGTGTTTCTAATCAGTTGGTGTAGCGCGATTGCGTTCGCTTCTGAAGAGCCGTCGCCTAAACCCTTTGATGCTGGTGCGGCATAATATGTAGCCATGTGTCTACTCCTTTGTTATGGAGAAAAAAGAAGGGGCTCCGAAGAGCCCCAAACCCCATACTTAGAGAGACTGTATTGCTACAGCGCCCGTGTTTTTCAGTTGAAGCACACGGTCCCAGTTGGTGCCTGTGCCGAGCACAGTGTCAGTCGGGTTAATGCCGCCGTTAGCGAGGTCATAGGAGTAACCCATCAAGCCAACATCGAATGCACCAGTCGTGTTCTGGATAGAAAACTGAACGTTGTCATTCCCATGCACGGTCTGAAAATCAATATCGAAGGCTTCGCTTTCGGTAATGGTCACAGCGCCAGGCTTCAAGCCGAGCGTTACATACTCGCTCAATTCGCCGGGGCTGGAAGTGTTAACCAGTGCAGCGGAGTCGCTAACGATCACAGGAATGCCGAGCGTTTCGGGTCGGCCAGTCTGGACGTTGAAAGAACTCAAGCCGTCGATGTTTGCGGTGATCTGGGACTTAACCAAATCGAACCACACTTTCGAGTGCATCACCCAACAAGCAACTTGTGACGCTTGGTCACCAAATTGTGCAAGCGTATCAACCAAGTCGTTAGACGTGATTGTGCGTTGCGGGGATACCGCGCCGCCGATGTCGATGTTGAGAGAAGCCTGATTCATGGTTGCTGCAACCAAGGCAGTCAGCGCACGGTCGAGCTTGTAGATCGCTCGGTCTTTGGCGATCTCTTCAGCAAGCAGTGCAGTAACGTCTGCGGGCACGGTCCCAAAAGTTTTAGCCAGTGCGTCAAAGCTATCTTCGACATACAAAGACTCGTTCAACTTCACAGAGATGATTTCCGAGCGATTCAGCCGCGTAGGTGTGATCGGCTGGTTACCCGGTGAGGCAGAACCTACCTGTCGACGGGAAATTAAGCCGCCGTGATTGATAAACTGTGCAGATGCCGCGTAGTCCCCGGGGTGAATGCTGCTGGTTAAAACCATCCCGCCGTTGCTTGCGGCGTTGAATGCGTTTGAAACCTGCGGGGTCAGTTCGGTGATTGCAGTTGATAAAAGGTCTGGGTACAGCAAGCCGGAAACCGACAAGTGACCAGTTGAACGAAAGTTTTGTGAGCCTGAACTCATAACGTGATACTCCGTATTTGAAAGTTAATTGCTAACCTTCCCGAGCATCGCGCCGTGCACAGGTCGACTGTGCGGAATGGGAAAGCCTGTATTTTCATACAGTGAGAAAAAATGTCAAGGGTTATTTTCCTCGTCGAAGACTGACTGCCCACCTGCGACCGGGTTTTCGATCTCAGCGAGCGACAGCTCTTCTATTACATCAAGGTCGTCGGGTAATAAGTTCCGACGCTTGGCTTCGCGCAACAGTGATGCCCGGGTCAACGCACCAATAGCGTTCAATTCGAGCAAATCTCTCATTTCTGAATCGGCCAGGGCCAGGGACGCAAAATCTTCGAAAACGTCAACTTGCGCGTCGTCCTGGGGCAAAGCTGTGCCGAGCATGTCGCCAGCGATACGCAGTGCCGCTTCAAGTGCTTGTTTCAGTTCCCGGGATAACGGGCGCAGGTCGAGCGAGCTTTCGACGTCATCGAGCGCCCTTGCGGTTGCTGTGGCGTTACCCGGACGTCTACCCATTGTCAGATTCAGGGAGGATGTAGCAATGTGCTGCTCAAGCGCTTCCAGCTCAGTACGTCCAGCCCCTACCCCTTTACCGCTATGCTCGAGGAAAGCAAGCGTGTCGCCAGCATCCAGCACGGTTAATTGATTAGGTCCAGTCACAATCTGCTTGAACTCGCTTTCACTCTCGCCCGACTCAGTAGTGCGGGTTAGTGTTAATGCGGGTGCGCGGACTGCGTGCGTTATGTTCTGCTGCTCACTGTTGCTGACCCAGTGCTCAACGTTTAGATGAGCCAGGTCTTCAAGTAGCGGTCTACCACCCGCAAAGCCAACACCGCGGAACTGGGCACTCACTAAAGGCACGTAATCGAAACCGGTGTCGACATCTTCAATCAACTCAGGTTCGTCGCTGCCTTCCATCTCTTCATAGATGCGCAGCCGGTTCGGTTCATAAACCCAATACTGACATTTCTTTTTTGTCTCGAAATCGTCGCGCTCGGTCACGTCGAACTGAATCACGGCGAAGTTATAGACCTCAATGCCGTCGACAATCTGAGTATCCCAATCAAGCAGCTTGCTCGGGTGTATCAGCTTCCAGTAAGGAATTGCTGCCTGCTCGTCTGCAAGCGTCTCAGCTTCGATGCGCTCCCGGTCTACCAAGATATGCGCAACGCCATAATCGACACCTTGCGTGCACAGGTCACGTGAGAACGCTGCCAGGTCGTCGCCGGTTCCGGTGACATTGCCTGCAAACTCAATCATGCGGGCGGGGACTTTGTCAGTCGGTGCCGGGGCTCGGGTTAAGAGCTTACCGACAACACGGTCAGCAGCCTTGCTGTAGAAATTGGTCAGCGTCGCACGCCGTAGCCGCCGGGAATATCCTTCAGCAGATTCGTGCGGGTTTGGTGGTAGGTACTGCTCAGCGGCGGCACGCATAGCGACAGTGCCGCCGCGCAAGTCATCTGACATCTTCCATAAGGGGGCGAACATTTTGTTCTGCTGGTTCGGTTCAATTTTCATGCTATGCAGCCTCACTGATTATGCGAATCGCTTCGCGCATTGTTTTACCTTTCCCGATCAGCTCTTTAATTTTCGCTTGCCGTTCCTCGGGTGTTTGGGGTGCGGTATCGCGCACTTCGGGCTTGCTGGTTTTGCGCGGAGCACCACCACCACCGCCGGGAGACTTGGCATTGAATAACGTGCCGTGATCGCCCGCTTCTTTGATGCTGTTTAGAGCATCGACGAGGGACAGCGGATGCTCCGCGTCATCGCGTAGAATCTTGCCGTTATCACCTTTCAGCACGTACTCGCCGTCTTCTGTCTTGGTGATGCGGTCAGCGAAGAACGAACGTGCGTACCGGTTACCACCCGCCGCTTCGAGTGCATCGCGCAAGGCAATGTCTTGCTGTAGGCGAGAGACCTCTTCGGGCTTGGCTGTGTTCTTCAGCTCTTCACGCAAAGCTTTCACAGTCGAGTGCACCTTTTCCGCACGTTGCTCGCCATAATTGAAAGCCTCTTCATGAACGAAAAAGTCTTCATCCTTGGGCTGCACGTACTGGGCTTGTTCCTCTTCGGACAGCTCATTAAATTCGTCGGGGTTCAGTTTAATTTTCACTTGGGAAGTTTCCTCTTTCCGTTTGCATAAGTTTCAGCAGCGACTCGTGTGCGCCAATTTGTTGATTGACACGGAAGGCGTTGTCTCGATCTTTGTAGGGGGTCAGCGTTTCTCGGTAAACGTTCAGCAGGTCGTCAGAAACGCCGGTAATCTCTCGGGGCGTGTGCAGCAAAGCCAGCCCGACGGATTTGTGCGCGTCTGGGTTTGCGAGCAAGTCCATCTTCCCCGCAGCGGAACTGATCAGGTCTCGGTAGCGTTGCAGCAGCTCACCGCGGTCGAAGTCGGAGATCGGCGGCAACTCTTCACGTTGCAGATGTTCAGAACTGCGCAGGTTACCGAGTCGTTTTTCAACCGCGGCAATGTCTTCGTCGAGCATAGAGCCAATCTCAATGCCTGCTTCATTAAGCTGTTTCGCAACGCCCTCTTCGGTAAGGTCGGCATCCTCGGTCAACACAGCGCGCAAGTCGCTGTGTACGTCTAACCGGGTCGTGAGCGTCTGGTACGCTGGGGTTAAGAATTCATCGTCTGCGAACATGTGCTCGTAAACGATTCGCTGTGCGTTTTTCATAAAGCAAATTCCCTTGATCGTCGTTTGACGGGTTTAAAGTTAACTAGGTAACGGATTCCATCTATCGAATGGTCCGGACCGACTAAATCTTCTCGTCGGGTCTTGTGGTGCTCGACAGTCAATGTCGTATCACGCGCATAGTCGCAGTTGGCGGTGTAGTAAAGTGCAGCGCCAGTCGCTTCAGGATTGTTACAGTTGGCAAACCGCTGTCGCATCATTGCCCAGCCGTGCGCCCGGTCTTGTTTTTGTGACTTACGCAGACTGACGCCGTTAGCGCGAAGTATCGCGCCGGGGCTATCGACGCCCAGGTCGGCAAACGCTGCACTATCAAGCACGCCGTGTGGTTGTCCGGGTAGCCCCCAATGACGCCACATAGACGTAACATGCTCGGCCACTTTAGCGGCTGGCATTTGGGAGCCCTTGTCTAAATCTTCCGGTACAGCGGTATGAAATTCGTCAAAGACCACACTGTCGTTTTCCTTGAAGAACTGGTCTTCATGCATCGTGGGCCGCGTGAAAGTCGCCACCAAAGAAAACGCAGCCGGTGACGCACTACCCCAGTCCGCACCAATTTCGATCTTTACGTTATTCGGTAATTTCGACCAAGGCTTCAGAACGCAGCGGTCTTCTTCGAACGACGATCCAAAGAAAGCACCTACCCGAATATCCCACGCACCGAACTCAAAAGCGTCGGCAAGCTCCGGGTCATCTTTGCGAATCTGGGCAAGCGAAGCACGGTACTGATCGTAAATAATAGGGTTGTCTTTCGGGGTAGACGGGTTAAACAACCAAAGCCGCTTGGTGTCTGGGTCGCGGTACTTGACCGGGGGCAAGTTGGGGAACTCTTTAACAAATCGAGAACGTACGGCGCTGTGACCGATGCCGCCCGGGTTTGCAGTAACAATAAGTCTAAGGGGCACGTGTGCGGGACCAGACAACGACGTCGCGATGCGGTCGAACAAAGTAAGGTTCGGCCATTGCTGAATTTCCTCGCACCAGATTAGGGTAAAGCCCGCGCCTTGCACCTTTGTCCATGTATCCGCCGTCTCGAACTGCTCCCAACGGACGACAGCGCCATTCTTGAAGCGCGTGCGGCGTTCCTGCTTGTTGTGGGTGAAGGCGTCGGGACCGAGCATCGTGCGCCAGGTGTCGAAACACTCTTCTTGTAGGGTTGCGATTTCAGACCAGTGACGCCGGTAGATAAGGACATGTGAATCTGGGCCGTAATCAGCGATGTGATGACCAGTGATGCCTGCGGAGACCTTAGTTTTCCCGCCCCGGCGACCACCTCCGCTAAAGAGCCCTGTACCGAGACCCGTTTCGTCACGCTCTTCAAACGTGAGCGCCCGCGCCTGGGGCTCGTTCCATTCGATATGTCCGCGCGTTTCACTCGACATCGGTGATGTCCTCGGCAGTCAGGTCGATGACCTTCTCGTCTGGGGCTTGGGGTTTGGCTATCTGGGGCAGATTGAACGTGTACTCGTGTTTGATGGTGGACTCGTTGCCCTTCTGCAAGATTTCCGGATCGAAAGCCTTAGCCACGAACTCGGCAGCGCGTGTGTCGCCTTCCATTGCCTTTGTGATCTGGGCAGTAGCAATCTGCTTGATGACGTCGCCGCGTCCGGCTTCAAGTGCCGCCGCTATGGGCGGGTGCTTCTTGACCCACTTATTGAGCGTAGTCAGTTCGATACCCAGCTCTCGGGCAATGTATTTCATTGAGGGTTGCGCCGCGGCCAGTAGGCGTAAGCGCTGAAGCCCGTCGGCAGTAAGGGTCTGCACCTCGTTTGCGGCTTTGGGGAGCCACCCGCGGGCCTCTGCTTCGGCACACGCCTCACCCAGCGCTGTTTGCACTGTGGGCGCGTATATTGCTTCGACTGCGAGCTTCACCCGCAAGGATTTCTTGCGCCATGTGCGCCACGTAGAGGCAGCGACACCAGTGTGCCGGGTGAGTTCTTGTATGTTGGTGACGTGTTTAGGTCGCTCCTTGATCATTTTAAGGAGCGCACTTTCAGTATGTGCGACGGGCATCGGTCTTATTACGGCAGCATCGTGCTGGAACAAAGAACTGTATAGATGTCCAGCAAAATAGGGAAGATACCTTGTTTTACAACGACTTACAGCGACTTACTGGGACAACTAAGGGTGTGCGGTATGCTGGCAAAGGCTGGTAGCACCCGGGATAATGATCCCCGTCACCAGCCAGCCAGCCGATGACAAACGAAAAGCCCCGAGAGGTTTCTCCTTGCCTCCCGGGGCTTTTTTGTGGGCGTATAGAAAGAAGCCCCGGCAAAACCCTCATTGAGCCGGGGCTTCCCAGTGCTCTTGGCGGGGAGCACTGTGTTGTGGCGATGGAAAGTCCCACTACAGAAAACCATCACCGCGAAGCCATGATACCGAACGCCTGCACGGTGAACACAAAAGCCTATTCACTATTTCGTCTATTTCGTAAAACGAAAAATAATTTCGCCTGTATCAACCCCTTTTGCTTAGGCACTGCTTAGATTTATTCATAAACCCTATTGCAGCGGGCATTTCTACCAGTTCAATCGACTGGTGAGCGATGAATCGAGCCCACGGGGAGCGTGAGACAACCTAACCCGCTACTCCCCCCAAAGTAAGAAAAACCATAATTCCAGAATTCCAGAGTAATTTAGGGGGTCTCTATATATATATGTGTAAATCAGGGGCAAAAGTAGGGTGAAAACAGTCAAAAAGAGAGAGTCTTAGTAAAATATAGATACATACATACATTACTCTGTAATAACTGTTTATCCCTACAAAAACCCTTGTAAATCAATAACTTATAATTCCAGAAGACTTTTCGGGTTTATTCTGTACTTGTCTGGTTTATCCACTCCGGGTTGATCTCAAAACGGGGTGTTTTCTTCCCGCGCTTCGAAATTACAGAAGATTCCCGAATAATCCCGAAAGAATTCAGCGTCCGAAATATGGAATAAATGTCCTTATCCGTGTGCCCGGTATGTTTACCGAACACCTTCATAACGCTCGTCACGTCGCTCAACGTAAAGTAGCCTAGCTCTTCGTATCTTTTGCTCCTACCACAGCGTTTCAGCACCTCTGCTAGCTTCTTAGCGTCCTGAACCTGCACGACACGCAAGTCCAGCAGTGCCGACATGTGCTGCTGATACCGCTCCGCCATACGTATGCATGTCTCTACAGCACGCAGCGACACGGGCCTTGTTTGAAGCCACTCCCGCCCCTCGGAATCTGTTTTACGCTCAAGCTTGGATAACCCGGCAAGCTCGTCTGCGCCTTGGTTCAGCAGCGCGTGTACACCGCACAGCATGAGCACGTGTCGCCCGTTCTTAGCGTGTATGCCGCGCTGCACAGGGTCGAGTTCCCGATCCCTGGCTATGCGTTGCTGATCCCAGTTGTACCGCGCGAAGCGCCTGTCTGCTTCGTCGTCGAACGTCACGACAAGGTCTCCGTCTAACTGCCGACACTGAAAGAGTACGGCGCGAAGAGCCTTATTCCACGCGCCCTCTGTTTCCTCAAGCCTTTTTTGCCAAAGCCGCTCTTCTTGATAGACCGCGTCGAAGTCGGTCTCGTCGATGTGTTGATTGTGCGTAAATCCGTCTGGGACGACGATATTCAAGAAACGGAAAATCCACCCATTCTCTAGGTCAGCACCTTCAATGGTCTTGCTGATACTTTCCGGGGTTGATACACCACCAACCGGGCAATACCCGCGGTCTGCGTTCATGTGAATAATGTCGTTCGGGTCGATGCCTGCACGAATCTTGCTGTAAGGGTCGTTTGACCATGCAGAAAGGTAGTATTCGGCGTCTGCACCTTTGCCATTTGCGCGATACTGCCCGAACTGCTTAACGAAGCTGGACATTTCGTCAGACATGTAGCCCATGCCGTTAGGGTTTTGCGATAGTTGCTTGATGCGAGCCTCAATGGTGGCGTCTTTGTCGTAGACGACTTCTCGTATAGGTCGCGGTCCGCGCTCTTCGGCCTCTTCGCCGCCCATCTGCCCAGCCTCCTCCCACTCACGCAGCCTCTTCTCGTGGGTGCGTTGTCGCTCCCTTTGGAACTCTACTATAGGCTTGGTCACGCGCCCCCATGAGCCGGTTTTCTGGAAGCCTGGGGGCATGATTATCTGCACCCACGGGCTCGGTGTTTGCTCAAAGTCGTGTAGTGCCTTGACGGTCGTGCGTGCGCCAGCGGCGAGACCGACGGCGAATATCATCATCGAGCAGACCGCTTCCACGGGCTGATTAGATAGATGCGCTATCGCTTCGCAGTACCGGTACTGATCAACCGACAGGAATTCCTTTGCTGGGAATGTCAGCGCCTCGACTTGCTCTTCGTCGTCAATGGTCAACGGATTGAAGGGCTCCGGGGGCTCCTGTCTGTGGGTATCGTCGGGACGTTCCCAGCCTTGTTCTTCAGCATGCTTGAATATTGAGTCAACGCGGTAGCAAGGTCCGTTTTGCTGCTCGTAAAGGATCGTGCCTTCAACGCTTCGTGCGTCGTGCCATATCTCCTTGATCTTTTCGGTGCCGTCATACTTGCGCGCTTTGGTCTTGTGCAGACCACCAGCAGACCACTTGTCGGCCAGGTCAAACAGGGCTTGGGCGTGCTCTTCATGCTCACACGCATGTCGTGACAGCGCCATGATTGCCTTGCCCCAGGAGAACGGTGCCTTTGTGTCCCAGTAGGGTGCGTCTGGGTCACAGTGGGATAGCGCGGCGGTCAGTTCATCCATTGCAAGGGGCATGGGTTGCCATTCGTCACGTATGTACTCAGGCACGCGGGTGTGGTCGGTCTTGCCGTTGAACTTTGGTAGTTCTGTCGGCTTGGGCACGTGTGTAGACAGCGGCTCTGAGTGCGGCCAGTCAACCGCACCGAACTCGACAAGTTCATAGTCAGCGTCCAGCAAACCGCCTTCACCACCCCCGGGCACGGCGACCGGCTGCGAGCATACGGGGTTTGGGAATATCTCTAACTCTTGATCGGCGACACCTTTCTGCCCTTCTTTAAAGTCTATTTCTTCGCATATGCCGCGCAATGCCTTGCGGACGTGACCAAAGTACGTCGGCTGCTCCCATCTGGCATACAAGTGAATGCCTTTGCCGCCCTTCGACTTGAACGCAATGAGATGCACGCCATGCTGCTTTGCAGTCGCGGTGATTTTTTTCGCTGCGTCTACCATTTGCGCCCAGGTTGTTGCGCCGTCGTGATCATCAAGATCGAACTGCGCAATCTGCACCATCGGTTGCCAGTTTTCGGGTCTCTCCGCCCGGGGTTTCATGCGTATGATTTCGTCGCACAGGTAGAACGACACGGGTTTGCCTTTGCTCACCAGTTCGGTGAACAACCTGCTCTTAAGTAAGCCGGACTCGCAGGACTGCTTGCCGGGCTTGCCTTTGTTTTTGGTGCGGTGCAGGAACGTCGTGTCGGTGCCTACGTAGGGGTGAATGTACTGACTGAAAAAGTTGAGTCTGGGTGTCATTTTTTGTCTGCCTTTTATCTTAAAGGCAGACCTCGGGGGCGGGGCGGTGAAGAGGGGAACACCTAGCCGGGCACTACTCGCCCGGCTTACTTTCTGTGCGCCTTCGGCCTGCGGGAAGGGGTTACTTGTTACTTATGTGATGCGGGTTGCTCTTGATCGACTGCTCGCATAGGCGTTCGATGTGTTGCTGTCGCCTGTCCATGCAGTCGCTCGGTATCAGGTAGGCCAGACGTGACAGCCATTCCTCCTGCGTCAGCGGCTCCAACACAATCGCACGTCGCTCGAACGCCTCGCGGCGCACCGTCTCGTAATCGTAGAACTGCGCACGCATCTCGGCTTCGAATGTGAGCCACCGGTCGGCTCGCTCTAAGTGGTTGAGCGTGTCTATATCCTCGCCCTTGTTCCACAAATTTCCAGCGCAATTAGTGCCGAACACAAGCGGCTCTTCGTAACGCGAGCCCGGCACTGTGATCTCGAACCAGTAGCCCGGTATTGAATCCAGTTGGCTAATTTTTGAGACGTGCCCGGTTCGATTCTCGGGGTTATGGTCTACCAATTCGTCAGCAAGTGGATTGATTGGTTTGTGCCGGTCTACCAACACATCCTCGGCAATGCCACGGGCGAAAAAATTTAGCTCGTGATTGATTCGGTCGAGAATGAGTTGCTCGGGGTCGTCACTCGTAGGTCCGCGCTCTTTGCCTGGGTTTTCCATCCGCCGCAAGTGCTGCTTGAGTCGCAGCCCGAGTGCGTCGAGCTTGGCTTCCCACTCGGGCTGCGTCATGTCATCCAAAACGACGCCGCTTGCTTCGAAGAACTTTTGCTTCACGTGCGCGTAGTCGAGCATCTTGCCGCACGCTTGGTCCCAGTCGCGCAGCAGTTCGTTGAACTTGGCGTCGAAAGGCCCGTGTTCAGAGTTACGCAAGTCATCGACTAGCTGGTCTTCGTTGTAGTCGTGTTCGGGGTCGTTGGCTATGCATGCACGCATATGCCCCGCCACTTTGAGCGCGTAGTCTCTGTCTTCGTGGATAAGCGCAACTTCGTCGACGGCGAAACTCACTTGGTCGCCGTTATCGGTAATCAAGTGAAAGCCGATCTCTGTGTCGTATCTGTTCATTGTAGTTATAGCGTTAGTCATCTTGTTTTCCTTCTTTTCTATTAGGTAATTCTTTCACCCACCCAGGCACGCCGGGTAACGGTGATCCTGCGAGCTTTGCTTCGCGCCGTTCTGAATTGGTCATCTCTTTGATCCACTGCCTTGCTGTGTAGCCATTTCCATGCAGCCACGTCAGCGCCTCGTCTAAGTGAAAATTCCGCAGCAATGGCAGCGTTGCCCTGCTTAGTGCGTTCGGCCAGACCTTCATGTCTGGATCATTGAGCGATTGCTCGAACTCACCCGGCTGTGCAGGTTTGAAAATCTCGTCGAATTTATCTTTGTCAATCATTTACGTATTCCTTTTCTGCTTCTTCTAACTTTTTGATTAAGGCACGGGCTATCTCAGCCGCTACGCCGTCTACAATTTTTATGCGTTGTGCTTCAGCTTCCCGGCGCAATTGCCGCTCGCGCTTGAGCGCACCCTTCAGCTTGTCGACCTCTTTGCCGGACGACCAACCTTCCAGCACAAGCGCTTCTAGTCGCATGACATCGTCGCCGAAATGTGTTGTATAGGGCTGATAGCCTGGGGGTTCAGGGTCCAGCTTTTCGAACTCGTCTAAGGGTATTTCTGGCTTCATGCGTCACCTGCCTTAAGCCGTTCGACTTCTTCAGCACTGAGCATGAAGTAGTCAGGCATACCCAGCGGCACGACGGACTGACGAGCGGCTTCCGTGCCGTGCTGTTCAGCGATCAAGTCGTGATAGAACCGGGTCATTAAGGGGAGGATTACGAAGCTGCGCCCGCGATCACCTCGGGTGCCGGGCACCTTCAGAATACGATCTTTGTGCAGTTCGTTGAAGTAAGTGAGACTGGTGTTTTGCTCACCAGTTAAAGGCGACTGGTTCGCCTCTTTTACGGGTGCAAGAGGCACCCAGCCGTAATACAACGTTTCCATATTGCGCGTACCAAACAGTCTCCCGCACACCGCTCACAGGGGATTAATTGGTCTCAGTACGTGCTTTATGCTTTCCGGGTGGAGTGTCGCAATCGGTCGGATTTTAACCGCCGTGCCGCTTGAAGCGCCAGAAAGGCTCTCGCCTAGACTTTTCTAACCTCGGCGGCGTCCGTGCGGTATCCGTTGGGGGGTCGAATCGGAATTTCTAGAATCGACGTCGGCGCCAGCCAGGCCAGGTCAATGGAAATGCCAATGACCTGGCTATCCTACGACGACGAATAGCGCTTTACAAGAATTTTTTCTTTTAAGAACAGAAGGATACGGCGCAAAGCTCGACAACTTGACATATGTCAAGTCTGCTCGAAGAGTTTCGCTAAATGGTTGTTATATTTCTGCAATGCGTCCGCTCGCACATCTAGGTCAGGCGGCTTGCGACTGTAGTGCGCGGTGATGCTGCCCTTTTTCTTATGGTTTAGCAGCCAGGCAATAACAAGCTCGTTGTAACCCAGTTGATCATACAGCGTTGCGCCCATCGTGTGCCGCCATCGGTGCTGGGGATTGTGTCGATAGAAGTCCGGCAACGGCTCCTTGTGGTTCAACAGCGAAAGTGAGTAACGCACGTTCCTAGGCACCTCGGAACCTTGCAGCGCCACGCGAAAAACCTTGTCACTATCGCCAGCTACGCACTTCGCATCATCCAGAATGCAGCGCATTTGCGATGTAATAGGTAGCCGGTGCACCTTGCCGTTTTTGGTGGTTGCACTCGGCAGTACAACAGTATCGGATTCGACCATCGACCAAGTTAGTTTCGATGTTTCCGTACGTCTGCACCCAGTATATGCAAGCCACAACGTGAACAACCGGTCACCTTCGGGTAAGCCCTGCGGCCACCACCTGCATAGCGCATCGCCAAGCCACTTTAGCTGCTCGTCCGTGTATGGTTTTTCGTAGGGCGACAGTTCGTCCTCGTCCTCTTTTTCTGGCGGTAATAGTCTTTTTGTAAGAATGTGCGTTGGTGGTTGGTAGGTTTTGTCGTGCGACTCAACGTACCGCAGTATCGTTCGCAGGTATCGAAACGTATCTCGCGCCTGCTTGGGCGTGCCAATCATGCCTTTCTGACCTTTAATCTCGCCGCGTTTGATTTGATTGAAACGTCTCTCAACATCCTTTGTTGAAATCTCCCGGTACGGACGTTCAAACCAGTCGCCGAGATAACGCTTTAGTTGGTCCGGCACTTGCCCTGCGGTCGCCGCCTTCAAATCGCGTGACTGCATCCAATCAAGCATGACTTGCCGTAGCGTTTGTCCGCCTCGCTTTTGCGTCCAAGGGTCTTTGTTGTCACCGAGTTCTGACAGCCAGCGAATAGCCACCTTGCGGGCAGACTTCACGTCGGGTTGCTTGATGACCTTGCGGAAGGTCGAGCCGTTCGCACGTCTACCAGACAGCACAAACGATTTCCGTCCGCTCTCGTGTAGTTCCAACCCAAAACCTGCCGGGTCTGTGAACCATTGGAAATTCGACAGCTCCGGGTCGTACTTGGCGGCGTCGACATTTTTCTGTGTTGGCTTTACTCGTGCGCGCGTTTTAGGTGCCTTCATCTTGCTTATTTCGTGCTTAGAATCTAAGCAAAATAGCACATTACAGGGTATTACAACACCAGCAGAAGGCGCTATAACACGGTACTACGTCACACGAGTGCCAACTCGAAGAACTGGTGGTTGATCCCGCTGCGCGTGGCAAAAACGTCGGCGGTCTGCTGCTAGAAGCGACTCTCAAACTCGCGCGAGAACGAGGCTGTGCGGAATATGGCTTGTATCTCGTCGCGACTACGGAGAAAAATCTGCCGTTTTACCAGAAGTATGGCTTTGAACGTGTTGGCAGCGAGCTGCGCCAACGCCTGGTCTGAAGCTTCAAAGATTATAGCGCTTCGAGAAAATCGACCATGAGCTGTGGCGTAGGAATCTGGCCATAGTCGTTGACACTCAACTTGTAGACAACCCGGACCTGTTCGGTGCTTGCAGACACAGGTGCCTGGCGGAAGGCAATCGCATCTATGATTCGGGTGTCCTTCTTCAGCACCATTTTAAGGTGCTGCTCTCCAACCACGCGCTGACTCACCAGTTCAAACTCGCCACAAAATGAAGGTTCCGGAAACCCACTGCCCCAGGGGCCGGCTGCAGCCAGATGTTCAGCCATCTGCAGCGATAACTCGTGGGCCTCGAGGGCTCCATCCGTAATCAGGCGTGCCTGCAGCATCTCAGCGTGACTGAAGTGTTGCACGGCTTTGTCGAAGATCACCGCAAAGCGCGGCAGGTGAACGCGTTTTATGCTCAGTCCCGCTGCCATGGCATGGCCACCAAACTTCAACAGTAGCCCGGGATGACTCGCAGCAACCCAATCGAGCACGTCCCGGATGTGCAGGTCGGTAATGCTGCGAGCGGACCCTTTAAGTTCATCCGGCGCCGCATCGCCGGCATCGGCGAAAGCAATCACCGGCTTATGAAATTTTTCGCGCAGACGTCCCGCGACAATGCCGACAACACCCTGATGGAACGATTCGTGATAAACCGTCAGACCCACGCGATCGCTATCCGCCTGATCCTGAGCCAGCAGCAACTCGGCATCACCTACCATGTCCTGTTCCAACTGGCGGCGGGCCTTGTTCAGCTGATCCAGCGCCGTGGCCAGACGTCGCGCTTCTGGCAGGCTGTCGGCCAACAGACATTTAATGCCGATACTCATGTCTTCCAGACGCCCGGCCGCATTCAGCCGTGGGCCCAGGGCAAACCCTAAGTCCTGTGCTGACAGCGTTGCCAGCGATCGTTTTGCTATTTCTGCCAGGGCTTTAATGCCGGGCAGACAGCGGCCTGCACGCATGCGGGCAACACCCTGATGCACCATAATTCTATTGTTGGCATCCAGCGGCACAACATCCGCCACCGTACCCAGAGCAACCAGATCAAGGTATTGCGCCAGATTCGGCGCGGGTCGCTGATCGGTGAACCAGCCGCGGTTGCGTAAGAGCGTGCGCACAACACCCAGCACATAGTACGCCACACCAACACCCGCCATGTTGCGACTGGGGAAGTTCGCGTCCGGCAGATTTGGATTTACAATGGCAAAAGCACGGGGCAGTTCTGCGCCTGGAAGATGGTGATCAGTGACAATCACATCAATGCCTAATTCCCGAGCGCGATCCACACCCGCCACACTGGACACGCCATTATCGACAGTAATAATCAGATCTGGCTGGCTTGTGTGGGCGAGGTCTACAATTTCCGGCGACAGCCCGTAGCCGTATTCAAAGCGATTGGGAACGAGAAATTCAACATGTTCAGCGCCAAAATCCTGCAGAATCTTTACACACAGGGTGACGGCAGTGGCGCCATCAGCGTCAAAATCACCAACAATCATAATCTTCTGCTGCTGCGCAACAGCATCCGCCAGCCGCTCTGCAGCCTTCTGCACATCCGGCAATTGAGCCGGTGATGCAAGTGACTGGAGTGAACGGTCCAGCTCCTGACTGGTTTGTACACCACGGCCGGCATAGATGCGACGTAACAGTGGTGGCTGCAGATCCGCCAGTAGCTCAGGATTGACCTGACGGGTCAGAATTTCCATTTGTTGTCTTGTTCAGTCAAAGCCTTCAACGCGAATTCGTACAATTTCACCGGCTACCTGCGGCAGCTCTCTGACTTCATCCATGGCTGCCTCTATGTCAGCTTCGCTACTCATCTGCGTCAGCATGACAATGGCAACCGTGGTCTGACCCGCTTTCGGTTCTTTCTGTATTGCCGCCTCGATGCTGATGCCATGCTGGGACAATGCCTGGGCAACACGCGCAAACACACCAGGCTCATCCTTGGTCGGGATTCGCAGATAGTTGCCGCTGCGTACCTGTGCCATAGGTAGAATGGGTACACTGGAAACTTCTGCGCCAGCGGATGCAATGCGCATGTTGGACCCTTTACGTTGCGCCAGCGATACCACATCGCTGAGCACTGCTGAGGCGGTTGCGCTACCACCCGCACCTGGACCGCTGTACAGCGTATCACCGGCGGCGTCACACTTGACCAGCACCGCATTCATAACGCCATCAACATGCGCCAGAAGCTGACTGTTGGGTACAAGTGTTGGGTGCACTCGAGCCTCTATGCCTTCGTCTACCTGGCGCGCGATGCCCAGGTGTTTGATGCGATAGCCCAATTCATCCGCATAACGAATGTCATCCGCGGTGACCTGAGCAATACCTTCGATGTGCAGCTGCGCAAAATTGAACGGCTGATCGAAGGCCAGCGCCAGCAGGATGGCCAGCTTATGAGCCGCATCAATACCTTCCACGTCAAAGGTTGGGTCAGCTTCGGCATAACCCAGTTCCTGAGCGCGGACTAACGCATCTGCGAAGCTGGCACCCTCTTCTTTCATCGCGGTAAGGATGTAGTTGCAGGTGCCGTTGATGATGCCCATGACATGTTCAAACCGATTCGCAATCAGGCCACGCTCTATGCTGGAAATAATCGGGATTGCACCGGCAACCGCTGCTTCAAAACCAATCGTGTTACGCAAATCCTGAAGTTCATTGCCGTGTTTTGCGATAACCGCTTTATTGGCTGTTACTACAAGCTTATCGGCACGTACAGCCGCGTTGATCAGATCCAGGGCTGCTTCTTCCCCGCCAATCAGCTCAATCACCATGTCCACGTCGTCTGCCAACAGACTGTCGAGGTCGGTAGAAAAGCTTGCACCCAACAAATCTATCTCAGGTTTTGGTGTTCGGCTGGCAACCCGGGTGACCACCAGCTCCACGCCACCACGCGCGGCGATCAGCGACTGGCGCTGAGCGATAATCTCCAGGACGCCGCAAGCAACGGTGCCAAGGCCGGCGATGCCCAATCGAATCTGCTGCATTGTCTGGTCGCCTAATTCAGACCGATCGCTTCTGCCAATGCGGCAGCTGGCATATAACCCGGTAACAGGCGGCCATCAGCAGTTACAATGGCCGGCGTGCCCGTCACGCCCACCTTACGGCCCAGATCGTACTGTTCAGCAATCGGGTTTTTGCAGTCTTTCATATCAATATTCATGCCGGATTTCAGAGCGGTGAGTGCTTCGGTGGGTTCATCGGCACACCAGGCAGATACTATTTTTGCATGGGTTGGTGTACCCAGGCCGCCACGCGGGTAACCCAGATATCGCACTTCAATGCCCAGAGCGTTAATGTCGGCGATTTCCTGATGTAGTTTTCGACAGTAGCCACAATCAACGTCAGTGAAGACACTGATATAAGATTTGGTTTCACCGGCTGGACTGAACACCACCATATTCTCCAGCGGCTCAGCCTCCAGCAGCGCCCGCCTTTTTGTCATGCGCCGGGTTTCTGCAAGATTCTCAACTTCAGAAGTCAGTCGATACATGTCTCCGGAGAACAGATACTCGCCATCAGCACTGCCATAAAGATTCTGTCCACCTTCCAGCTCAACCACAAAAAAACCTGCCATCGGGGTGGCTACAACAGATTCGATGGGCAGGTCTGGCAGCAGTTCTGCAAGTTTTGCCATAAGCTTGTCGCTGCCTTCGGGGTACGGCTGAGCCGCAGCAGAAAAAGGCGTGGCAACCAGCAAACTCAAACCAAGACTTGCTGCAATTACCAGGTTCAGGGATTTACTGTTCACGTGTCGTTCATTCCTTTCGGCTATCGGGTATTGCTTGCTTCACCCGCGAGGGTGATGTGTACGTACTAGATTCTGCAGTCGCTGCTGGGCTATGTGCGTGTAGATCTGAGTTGTAGAGAGATCACTGTGGCCCAACATCATCTGCACTGCACGCAGGTCAGCGCCATTATCCACTAGATGAGTGGCAAAAGCATGGCGTAATGTGTGCGGTGACACCGTTGTCGGGATGCCCGCAACGAGCGCATATCGCTTTATCGCATGCCAGAATGTCTGCCGGGTCATCTGCTGGCCGCGGCGACTCGGGAACAGCACACTGCCGGCTTCTCCGAGAAGTTCGTCACGCGCCGCCTGCAGATATCTGCGCAACCACAGTAGACTGGTCTCACCCATGGGTACCAGACGTTCTTTGCCACCTTTACCGGTCACTCGAACTACACCCTGGCGCTGGTTGATACTTGTGAGTTGCAGCGAAATCAGTTCTGAAATGCGCAGACCGGTGGCATACAGGACCTCAAGCATCGCCCTGTCACGCAGACCCAGAGCAGTTTCGACATCTGGCGCAGCCAGCAGCGCTTCAACCTGCGCAGCTGAAATAACCAGCGGTAGAGCCCGTCCGGTTTTAGGGTGCGCAAGCAACGCTGTAGGATCCTCAGCAAGTACCTCTCTGAGCAACTGATGCCGATAAAAGCCCCGCAGCGCGCTCAAACTGCGCGCCGCACTTCGGCTGGCGATACCCTGACTGAAACGCTGCGCAATATATTCCATAAGATCTGATGATCGTGCGTTGAGCAGATCTCGCCCACGGGGCAGCAACCACTTCTGCACATTCTGCAGATCACGGCGATAGGCAGCCAGCGTATGCTCGCTGAGACCTCTTTCTAACCACATGGCGTCTAGGTAAGTGCTGATAACCTCATCTGGCGAGGACACGGCAACTGCTTCCAAAAAGATAATACTGAATCACGATTTTAGTCCGAAAGTGACACAGATTGACACGCCGGGACGGCGGTTCTTTCGAGTTTCAGCGCGCGGGGCGGGCTCATCCGGATACCCAAATTCAGATTTAACTTATTGAATTTTAAAGATATTTATTTATAAGGCGTGAAAAAGGATGGGTTAGCGTAAAGTTGGCACGGGACATGCAGCTTAGAAAGCGAGCTTCAATGCAGTATGTCACCGTCCCCCCGACATATTGGAGCACCGCAGCTGAACGGACGTCTCTCCCGTGATGCTGACCAGCTTGCTAAGCGATCTCTCTCCCCCTCTCTCCCAAGCTTAGCAAGCTGGCTCTATTTCTAAAGCCTCCTGCTCTCTCCATCTTTCCCGATATTCTGGGTCAGATTTCAGGGGTAGAGAGATTGCCTAAAGCAGTCTACTTGATCTTTTCTTTGATTCGCGCAGCCCGACCTGACAGTTCACGCAGATAGTACAACTTCGCCTGGCGCACATCACCGCGTCGCTTCACTTCAATACTGGCAATCAGTGGGCTGTGGGTCTGGAACGTACGCTCAACGCCAACGCCATGGGAAATCTTCCGCACAACAAAGGCTGAGTTCAGGCCGCGGCTTTTAATGCCAATAACAACGCCTTCAAAGGCCTGCAGACGCTCACGATCACCCTCTTTGACTCGGACCTGGACACTGATGGTATCGCCAGGTGCAAACTCAGGGATGTCCTGATTCAGCTGGTCGTTCTCAATCTCTTCAATGATTTTATTTTTACGCATGTTAAGCCTCACTGCTTTTTCGTAGTGTTCTGCTGTTCTTTCGATGCGGCAAAACACGCTGTTAACAACTTTCTGTCCGCATCAGAGAATACTCGTCGTATGAGCATGTCCGGGCGCTGATGGAAAGTTCGTTGTAACGCCTCCCGGCGTCGATATTCAAATATTCTCTGGTGGTCACCACTGAGCAGAACGTCAGGCACGCTGCCTTCGGCGGTATCCACGGGGCGCGTATAGTGAGGGTAATCGAGCGTTCCATCAAGATGTGATTCGTCAATTATTGACAAAGAATTACCTAACGTACCGGGAATATGTCGCGCAATCGCATCACAGACCACAAGCGCAGCTAATTCACCGCCGCTGAGTACATAGTCACCAATAGACCAGCGCTCATCCACATAGTGATCGACAAAGCGCTGATCCAGACCCTCGTAGCGCCCACAGACGATGATCAGGCTGCCTGTCTGGCTTTCCTGTACCGCCGTTGCCTGCTGGAAAACCTCGCCCTGGGGGTCCATGAGCACCACCTTCGGCGTATCCGGGGCCGCGGCTCGAGCCGCTTCCAGTGCTGACACCAGCGGTGCCGTCATCATCACCATGCCGGCACCCCCGCCATAGGGACGATCATCAATCGTACGGTGTTTATCTTTCGCAAAATCGCGTGGGTTAAAGGTCTGCAGCTGCAGGCTGCCGGCTTCCAGAGCACGAGCAAAAACCCCACCACTGCGTGCTGCATCGATCAGTTCCGGTAATACGGAAATAATCCCTAACCACATGGCCACATCACCAGTCCTGCTCCCACTGCACCGTTATCCGACGGGTTTCCAGATCGACCTGTTCTACATAGGGATCTACAAAGGGGATCAGCAGCTGTGGTTCCAGACCTTTCACTACCAGCACATCATGGACACCGGTTTCCATCAGATGATCCACCACACCTAACACCTGGTTGTGCTGATTGATGACTTCGCAACCCGTCAGGTCCTGCCAGTAGAATTCGTCTGCATCTGTTGTGGTGTTGAACGCAGCCCGCATCACGCCGATGAGAGTGCCCGTCAGCACCGCAGCCTGATCGCGATCTGTGACCCCTTCAAATCCCGCTACAAAGCCCTTTTTGTGCGGCCGGATACGGTGGGATGGCGATTTCTGCCAGCCGGATGCAGCCGATGCCTGCAGCAGCCAGGGTTCGTAAGACAGCAGATTTTCCAGTGGCTGAGTAAAAGACTGGACATTGACCCAGCCTTTGATGCCATAGGGGGCGCCGATGCGCCCCACCACAATGACCCTGTCGGCAGTATCCGCGACGGGCATGAGAGGGGATTAAAGCGTTTAAGCAGCAGCCGCGGGAGCGGCTTTTCGTGCCTGCTTGATCAGCTTTTTAACGACGTCTGATGGCTGAGCGCCGACCGACATCCAGTAATCAACGCGGTCGAGATCCAGCCTCAATGACTCGGATTGACCTTTTGCCAGCGGGTTGTAAAAACCCAGTCGTTCTACAAAGCGACCATCGCGACTCTCTGAGCGATCTGCCACCGTAATGTGGTAGAAGGGGCTTTTTTTGGAGCCGTGACGGGCCAGACGAATTGATACCATGTGTTGCTCTGTCTACTTTAAAGTTAAATCGAAAGTGTGAAATTTCAGGCGGCGTATTCTATAGCAGGTCTTTTAGAATGCAAGCGCACAAGATTGCACCCTGCAGCCCCCCTGCTGCCTCCGATCAGCGTGTATAATGTCTATCTACGAGGCATACCCGGCGGCGGTTTCATGCCCTGCAAGCCGCGCATCATTTTCTGCATGCCGCCTTTTTTTGACACCTTCTTCATCATCTTCTGCATCTGTTTATGCTGTTTGAGCAGACGATTAACATCCGGCACTTCAGTGCCGCTGCCTTTTGCTATTCGCTGTTTGCGTGAGCCATTAATGACATCCGGAAAGCGGCGTTCATGCGCGGTCATGGAATCAATGATGACTCCCATGCGTTTGAACAAACCGTCGTCAAGCTGGGCCTGGGCACCGGGTGGCAACTGTCCCGCGCCTGGCAGCTTATCTAACATACTGGATATACCGCCCATGTTCGCCATCTGATCAATCTGATCGCGAAAATCTTCGAGGTCGAATTTGCGCCCACGGGTGATTTTCTTGGCAAGCTTCTGGGCCTTGGCTTTATCAACTTTGCGTTCCGCTTCTTCGATCAGCGAGAGCACGTCACCCATACCCAGAATACGCGAGGCCAGACGATCAGGATAAAAGGGTTCCAGGGCATCGGATTTCTCACCCATACCGAGGAATTTAATGGGTTTGCCGGTGATGGCTCGTACCGACAGTGCAGCACCACCGCGGGCGTCACCATCAGCTTTAGCTAACACCACACCCGTTAACGTGAGCGCCTGGTTAAACGCCTGGGCGGTATTGGCGGCATCCTGGCCGGTCATTGCATCGACGACAAACAGGGTTTCAACCGGCTGCAAGGATTCCTGCAGGCTGCGAATCTCACCCATCATCGCTTCGTCTACAGCCAGCCGCCCCGCTGTGTCGACAATCAGAACATCAGCAAACTGTTTTTTTGCTTCAGCTACCGCACGCTCTGCAATAGCCAGCGGCGCTTCATCCGCTGTAGATTCAATAAAATGGGCTTTAACTTCTCCCGCCAGGGTCTGCAACTGTGCAATGGCTGCCGGTCGATAGACATCGGCGCTGACCACAGCGACTTTTTTCTTTTCCCGCTCATTCAGATATCGGGCCAGTTTTGCGACTGTGGTGGTTTTACCTGCACCCTGCAGACCTGCCATCAGAATGATCACCGGCGGCGCTGCTGCCAGATTCAGAGCATCGTTCGCATCACCCATGGTGTGCACAAGTTCGTCGTGCACTATTTTGACAAACTGTTCACCGGGGTTCAGCGCATTGGATATCACCGTACCCAGTGCTTTGGTTTTGACCTGCTCGATAAACGTTTTCACGACCGGCAACGCAACGTCTGCCTCTAACAGCGCCATGCGCACATCACGCAAGGCATCGCTGACGTTTTCTTCCGAGAGCTTGGCGCGACCGGAGATACCGCGCAGGGTTTGGGTTAATTTATCGGAGAGATTTTCGAACATGAATCTTTACGCGTTGATTTGCGGAGCCCGTATTATAGCCATATCGGTCCTGTTCGACTAAGCGCTTAATGCTTCAAGAGCAGGGTTTGATGTGCCAAACTGCAGCATATAGACCAAATGAGCTCACACTGCTTGAGTATCGACATTTTCCCAGCGCACATTCCTGTAGCCCTTTCGGGACGCTCACCGTGACACTGACCGCCTCAATTGCCGCCATTGCATTGTACTGCGCTGGCCTGCACCTGCGTTGGCGTCAACGCGAACAAACCGTACCCAACCGAGTGACCCTGGCAATCACGCTGGGCGCGCTGACGTGTCATGGGTTTGCCGCTTTCACTCTGATCAACAGCAGCTACGGCCTCGACCTCAGCGTGGTGCCCGTCAGTGTCCTGGTGGCTTTCATTATTGTTGCCGTGGTCGCCGTCGCCAACATTCGTCTCCCGGTCGAAAACCTCTATCTGTTCCTTTTCCCGATTTCCATTGTGGTTTTACTCGCAGCTAATCTTATTGAACCCGGTGGAGAACCACTGGATAGCCTCTCTGGCGGCCTGCTACCGCACATTCTATTGTCCCTGGCGGCTTACAGCGTACTCATGATGACCGCCTGCCAGTCGATTCTGCTGGCGTTGCAGGAAAGACGACTACGCCATCCCGGCGAACAGGCTTTTACCATCCTGCCTCCGCTGGAAACCATGGAAAGGCTGCACCTGGTCATGTTGTGGATTGGCCTGAGTCTGTTATCCGCTTCTATCTTGAGCGGCTTTGTATTTCTTGAAGATGTTTTTGCGCGCCAGGTGTTGCATCACGTGGTGCTGACCTCGTTAGCGTGGCTGGTTTACCTCGTATTTCTCAGTGGCCACTACCTTTACGGCTGGCGGGGTATGACATCGGTAAAGTGGAGTCTGAGTGGGTTCAGTTTGCTGTTGCTGGGGTATCTGGGCAGTAAGTTTGTCGTGGAGTATCTGTTAACCAGATAAGCGAACGGAGATGTTGGAGATTTTCAGAGATTGAACGGCGAAGAATTTCCCGTATGGGTGCTGTTAAGCAGCATTGTGGTCTTAACCTTTTTGTCGGCATACTTTTCCGGCACGGAGACCGCAATGATGGCGCTGAACCGCTATCGTCTTAAACACCTGGTCAAGCAACGCCACAAAGGTGCCCGTAAAGCCAACCGTATGTTGCGTCGCCCTGATCGTCTCCTGGGCGTTATTCTGGTGGGCAATAATCTGGTTAATTTCTCTGCCGCCACCATTGCGACAGTTATTGGTCTGCGCCTGTACGGTGACACTGGAGTGCTGCTGGCACCCTGGGTGCTGACGATCACGTTCCTGATTTTTGCAGAGGTGGCGCCAAAAACTCTGGCTGCATTGCACCCTGAAAGCTGGTCATTCCGCTCAGTTTATGTGCTGCAACCGCTCCTCAAACTGCTCTACCCGGTGGTCGCGTTCATCAACTGGTTCAGCAACGCGTTGGTACGCTTGTTTTCCCCAAGCCAGGGTGAAGATAACGAAAACCTCTCCACCGAAGAACTCAAAACCGTTGTCAACGAAGGCGCTGTTTCGGTTGGCGAGCGTCAGAGCATGATGGTCCGCCTGCTGGACCTTGAGTCTGTTACCGTTAACGACATCATGGTGCCACGCAGCGAAATTGTTGGCATCGATATCGAGGCGGAAATCAACGACATCCTGGATGCAGCAGCAACCAGCCAGCACACGTTGCTGCCCATCTACAAAGAGTCTATAAACAATGTGCTGGGCATCCTGCATCTGCGACGCATGGCTCGACTGGTGACCATCGACGACTTTACCAAAGCCGATCTGATGCAGTTAACACGTGAACCTTACTTTGTGCCTGAAGCAACCCCTCTGCATACTCAGCTGTTGAACTTTCAGAAGGAAAAACAGCGCATAGCCATGGTGGTTGATGAATATGGCGACGTGCAGGGCATTGTTACACTGGAAGATATTCTGGAAGAAATTGTTGGCGAGTTTACCAGCGATTATGCCTCCAATATGGCGGAAATATCGCCACAGGAAGATGATGCTTATGTCATAGACGGGTCCGCAGTGGTCCGCGAGATTAATCGCGCGTTACATTGGGAGCTGCCGCTGACCGGCCCGCGCACCCTGAATGGCCTGGTGCTTGAATACCTGGAAACAATTCCAGAATCCAACCTGTGTATACAGATAGATGAATATCAGATCGAAACGCTGCAGATTAACGACAATATGATCAAGAATCTGAAAATCCGCCGGCTTGAACCGTTCAAGCCGGTGGATCATGAGGAAGAAGACTAGCTTCCGGACACCCCTGCCAGAGCCATTATCATGACTTAGCCCAGCGACGATTCATGGCAGAAATGATGGCATACAGCGAAGCCGTGATGGTATTTCTACTCACACCGATGCCATAACAACGACTGCCATCAGACTCATCGTCAATGGCGAGGATGGATATGGCCTGGGCATCACTGCCCTCCCCCAGGGAATGTTCGTGATAAGCCACCACGGTGAGAGGCTCGTTTAGGGTTTCCACCAGCGCGTTAACAAACGCTTCAATTGGACCGCTACCCTCAGCATCAACGGTGACCGTGCTTTCGGATACTTCAATTCTGGCGACACATCGCTGATCCTGTTCTCGTCCGCTGAGCAGATCATAATCAATCAGCTTGTAGGGACCCTCCTGATTGGTATAGGTCTCAATCAGACGATCAAATATTTCGCTGGGCTTAACTTCACGGTCCAACTCCTCAGTAAGCTTCTGCACTTCTGCGCTGAACTCCACCAGAATGTCGCGAGGCAATGCAACGCCGTAATGCTCCTCCAACAAAAAGCCTATGCCGGCCTTGCCGGACTGGCTGTTGACCCTGACAGATTCTTTATATGAACCGCCAACATCAGCAGGGTCGATGGGCAGATAAGGCACTTCCCAGCTGTCTCGATCAACTTTAGACATGCCTTTACGGATGGCGTCCTGGTGAGAACCGGAAAACGCGGTAAATACCAGGTCACCCGCATAGGGATGACGCTCTGCAACCACCAGTTTGTTAACCGCTTCGACTGTTTCACGAATCTTCGGCATAGCGCGGAAGTCCAACGCCGGATCTACGCCCTGACTGAACAGATTCATCGCCATGGTGACAAGGTCGCAGTTACCCGTACGTTCTCCGTTACCGAACAGCGTGCCCTCAACGCGGTCTGCACCAGCCATTAAGCCCAGCTCGGTCGCAGCCACACCGGTGCCACGGTCATTATGCGTGTGCAGGCTGATGACCGCAGAGTCTCGACGGGAGAAATTACGAGCAAACCATTCGATCTGATCGGCATAGATATTGGGGGTCGACATCTCCACCGTAGATGGCAGGTTGACAATCATCGGCTGCTCAGGGGTTGCACCCCAGGTATCAGCTACCGCTGTGCAGATTTCTGCCGCAAAATCGAGTTCGGTGCCGGTGAAACTTTCCGGCGAATACTCAAAGGTCACATCAGCATCAAAGTCTTTTAAACCCTGCTTGACGATTTCAGTACCCTGCACGGCCAGGTCAATGACACCTTGTCGATCCATTTCAAAGACAACTCGGCGCTGCAGTTCAGAGGTGGAATTGTAAAGATGGAAAATCACGCTGGGAGCGCCCTGCAGCGCCTCCACTGTGCGCTCAATCAGCTCCGCCCGAGCCTGACACAACACCTGGATACTGACACCTTCAGGAATTCGATCTTCATCAATTATCCGACGGATAAAATCAAAGTCAGGTTGGGAAGCTGCGGGAAATCCCACCTCAATTTCGGCAAAGCCAATCTCCAGCAACAGATCCCAGAGTCGCAGCTTCTCATTCACATTCATCGGATCGATCAGCGCCTGATTGCCATCGCGCAGATCAACACTGCACCAGCGCGGTGCCTTCGTCAGCACCTTGCGTGGCCATTGACGATCCGGCAGATCGATGGGTTTAAACGCGTGGTATTTTTGAAAAGGCATCGCGCCCTGGGCGCGTCCTGAAATATGACGTTGGCTCATGCCAATATTTCCTTTGTTTGTTGCTGCGCTGCTGCGCAATATAGTCTCTTTCTAAATCGTCTCAGAGAGACTCAGCCAGGGTAAATCTGGTATCGAGTCTTACTGGTGTCTGAGTATCATCTGGGTGGGTGTTTATACCCTGGGGTGTTAAATAGTTGCCGGTGCTACCGGCAGCAGCAGTGTCGCCGCCAGGAGAGGCAGCGAAGACAAGGGCAGAAGTGGCAAGCTCTTAATGTTCACGCCGCAACTATAGTCTGAGCTGAATTGTTTGCCAAGCACTAGTGCTGGTCACAATCCTGGCTTTACCGCCGCAGCGGCTGTGCTGGCCTTTGAACGTGCGTCCTCAATAGTTTCGCCAAGCGCTAAAGCAACACCCATGCGCCGTTCGCCCCGCACCTGCGGCTTACCAAACAGACGCAACTGAGTATCCGGCTGTGCTAACGCCTCCTGCAGGCCGTCAAAGGTGACCTGATCAGAATCTCCGCTGACCAGTACCACCGCTGAAGCGGCTGGCCCACGACACGCAATGTTGGGTATTGGCAACCCGAGGATCGCGCGGGCATGCAGCGCAAATTCAGATAAATCCTGACTGATCATTGTGACCATACCCGTATCGTGGGGCCGCGGACTGACTTCGCTGAAATACACCTCATCGCTTTCGATAAAAAATTCCACGCCAAACAGGCCATATCCACCCAGTTCCGCAGTGACCAGGGCGGCAATTCGTTCACTTTCAGCCAGCGCCACAGATGACATCGGCTGGGGCTGCCAGGATTCCTGATAGTCTCCTCCCGCCTGGCGGTGACCGATGGGTGCACAAAACGAGACGCCGTCAACGTGCTGCACTGTGAGCAAGGTGATCTCGTAGTCGAAATCGACAAACCCTTCGACGATAACCTTACCGCCACCGCCACGCGCACCCTCCTGGGCGTAATCCCAAGCCGCCTGCGCCTGTGCAGCGTCTTTCACCAGCGATTGCCCTTTACCGGAACTGGACATGACGGGTTTAACCACACACGGAAAGCCGATCTGCTCTATTGCCAGCGCGTAGGCCCGGGCATCTTCTGCAAACACAAAGGGTGAGGTTTTTATCCCAAGAGCGTCTGCTGCAAGCAACCTTATTCCTTCACGATCCATGGTCAGCTGTGCGGCTCTCGCCGTTGGTACAACCGCTAAACCCTCACGCTCCAGTTCAACCAGGGTTGCCGTCGCAATGGCTTCGATTTCAGGGACAACCAGATGCGGCTGCTCCTGAGCAATGACCGCGGCTAGAGCAGTTCCGTCAAGCATGTTGACCACATGACTGCGATGCGCCACCTGCATAGCAGGGGCATGGGCATAACGATCCACCGCTATCACCTCCACACCCAGACGCTGTAATTCTATCGTCACTTCTTTTCCCAGTTCGCCACTGCCGAGCAGCATGACCCGGGTGGCGGTTGCGGACCCCGGCGTGCCAATAACAACACCCACGATCAGAGGTCCTCGGCGGCGACAGCTTCAGCAGCGCCCTGAGGGATCATGTCTTCTCTGAATCGGCGTGCGTTCTCCACGTAATGTGCAGCCCCCAGGCGTATGTTCTGCGCCTGCTCAGGTGAGAGTGTTTTCACAACTTTACCCGGAGAACCCAGAACCATGGAGTTATCCGGAATTACTTTTCCTTCAGTTAACAGGGCGTTAGCACCGATAATGCAGTTTTTACCTATCTTTACACCATTCAGCACAACAGCATTAATGCCAATCAGCGACCCCTCGCCGATGGTGCACCCATGCAACATGACTTTGTGGCCGATGGTGACGTGGGGACCTATTTCCAGCGGGTAGCCCATGTCCGTATGCAACACCGAGCCATCCTGGACGTTGGAGCCTTCACCCACGGTTATCAGGTCGTTGTCGCCACGCAGCACCACGTTAAACCAGATATTGGCGTCTTTCTTGAGCAGCACGTTGCCTACAACGGTTGCGTTGTCTGCAACCCAATACTCACCCTCGGCACGTACTTTGACGCCTCCCAATTGATACAACACAGCATTCTCCCCGACAAAAGAAACATGAAAAAACAGCGCCCATGGTAAGCGCACACCCTCACAAAACAACCCATCCGGCACATAAGTACCCTCACAAATCCCTTACAGCTCGACGTTAGGTTATCTGGCGCCACTGATGCATAGTCCTAAGCGTTAGGGGTTCAATGAAAGAGACACAATGAAACAGAAACTACCAGCGTTTGATGTACTGGTAGACATGGCACGTAATGATCCGCAGCGTCTGGAGAAACTGCGTCGCATACTCACTGAACACGTGATTGCGGGTGCCACCACGGAACAAAAACGCAAACGTCTTGAAGGCTTACAGTTTCGGGTTGACCTGGAGCGCGAACGTGCACGTTCGCCCCTGGCTGCAACCATCAGAATTTCAGAGATGATGTGCCATTCTCTGGCAGACCTTCATCGATCAATGGTGACGCCCCTGGTTGCTGAGCAGGAAGGTGAAGAATCTCCAACGGCGACCGTGCTGGCTTTTCCGAAGCCTGCGCGCAGTTTTTTCAACTTTGACGACGCAGACGATGACCCTTCTGATGAAGGAGAGGACAAAGACTAATCAGCAGCAGCTGGTTATAATCCGGCGCTATGAAATTCTGCAGTAACTGCGGCGCTACGCTGACGTTCACTATACCGCCAGGTGACAACCGTGAGCGGCACGTGTGCAACGATTGCGACACCATTCACTACGTTAACCCGCGCATCATCACCGGTTGTCTACCGATCTGGGACGATCGAGTGCTGCTGTGTCTACGCGCCATCAACCCACGCAAAGGTTACTGGACGCTGCCTGCGGGCTTCCTGGAAAACGGTGAAACCATTGCCGCCGGTGCGGCTCGGGAAACCGAGGAAGAAGCCAATGCCAGGGTGTCTGACCTGGAGCTCTATACGGTTTTCAGTCTGCCGCATATTTCCCAAGCCTATATGTTTTATCGTGCGCAGTTGCGCGACCTGGATTTCAGCAGCGGCGAAGAGAGCCTGGATGTGCGCCTGTTCAAGGAAGACGAAATCCCATGGGATAACCTGGCCTTCCCCGTCATCAACAAGTCGCTGCAATACTATTTTGACGATCGCAAAAGCGGGCAGTTTCAGTTTCGCTCGGAAGCCATAGAATTCAAACGGCGTTAGCCTTTCGTCGGACGCTTCAAGCGATCAACCCAGTGCCACCCTGGCATTGCGAAACAGGCGCATCCACGGCGCGTACTCACCCCAGCTTTGATCCTGCCAGACATTCTGTCGGCTGAGATAGACACGTTCCGGGTGGGGCATGGTGATCAGGACTTTCCCCTGATTGGCGGTTACTCCCGCCAGACCTGCCGGTGCGCCATTGGGATTGTGTGGATACAGCTGGGTTGTTTGTCCCGCCGGATCCACATAGCTCATAGCCACCTGATCCATCTGTTGTAACTGCGATAAATCAGTGTGCTGACGAAACTCTGCTCGCCCTTCCCCATGGGCTACAGCAACGGGCAGAATGCTGCCCGCCATTGAAGCCAGCCAGGGTGAAGTGTTGTTTTCTATCCGGGTCATTACTGTTCGCGCTTCAAACTGCTCGGAGCGGTTGGCAACAAAGCGCGGCCAGTGCTGTGCACCAGGTATAAGGCTGTGCAAGCCGCTGAGCATCTGGCAGCCATTGCATACCCCCAGCACCAGACGGTCTGCGTTGAAAAAATCTTCAAACTGACGGCGGACAGCTTCGTGAAACAGCACGCTTTTTGCCCAACCACCGCCGCCACCCAGGACGTCGCCATAGGAAAAACCGCCACAGGCAACCAGACTGGAAAAGTCCTGCAGATGTGCACGCCCTTCTATCAGGTCGCTCATATGCACATCAACACACTCAAACCCTGCCGCGGTGAACGCAGCAGCCATTTCGATCTGCCCATTCACTCCCTGCTCGCGAAGAATCGCAATCTTAGGTTTCAAGGCTGACACGTAGGGCGCAGTGACATCTTCAGCGACATCAAAACTGGTCTTTGCATGCAGGCCCGGATTGACCTGAGCAGAGCTCAGCAACCCCTGATATTCTTCGTCAGCACAGGTTTCATTATCCCGCAGCCGCGCCATCGCGTGACTGGTTCTGGCCCAGACCTGCTCGAGTTCCGCGCGGGTATTGGAAATGATGTTCTGACTACCCTGGGAGACAGTGATCTGCTCTGCAACAGTGGCATGACCCAGACGCATGACATGACACGGCGCGTGGGCCAGGAAGTCATCTACATCTGCTGACGCAACCTGCAGAACGATGCCTATCTCTTCGGTAAACAAAGTTGCCAACACATCAGCCTCCTGAGGCAATGTGATCTGCAAACCACAACGCCCGGCAAACGCCATTTCCAGCAACGTGACAATCAGGCCGCCGTCAGAGCGATCGTGCTGAGCGATAATCTGTCCTGCCCGCCTTGCCTGCAGCACAAAGTCCAGCATCGCTCGGAAGCTCTGTGCATCGTCAACATCCGGCGCATCATCACCAAGTTGCCCGTAAACCTGCGCAAGCACACTGCCACCAAGCGCTTCACCGCCTGTATGCAGTAGCAGCAATTCGTGCTCGCGCTGGGGCTGCACAACGGGTAACGACGTTTTTGTGACGTCATCAACCGGTGCAAACGCAGACACAATGAGTGTCACCGGCGACACCACGGACTTATCCTCGCCATTTTCCTGCCAGCGGGTCTGCATCGATAAAGAGTCTTTGCCTACCGGTATGGCGATACCGAGGCTGGGACAGAACTGTTCACCCACTGCAACCACTGAATCAAACAGACTCTGTTCTTCCAGGTTAGAACCCGCTGCCGCCATCCAATTAGCTGACAGAACCACACGTTCTATGCCTTCCAAATCAGCACTGACGAGATTGGTTAAGGCTTCCGCAACCGCCATTCGAGCGGCAGCGGCGGGATTAATCAGCGCCAGCGGACTGCGCTCACCCATGGCAAAGGCTTCACCACGGACGGTGGTATATCCGCGCATGGTGACAGCTGCATCAGCCACCGGCACCTGCCAGGGACCTACCATCTGTTGACAGGCCACCAGGCCGGTAATGGAGCGGTCGCCGATGGTAATCAGAAACTGTTTGCTGGCGACGGCAGGAAACTGCAGTACGCGACTCAAAGCCTCTTCGATTTGAACCGTCGCCAGGTCCAGTGGAGGCTGAACAATTTGCTGGCGAGCAAACTGCCGAGACATTTTTGGCGGTTTGCCTAACAACGTCTCTAACGGTAGATCAATGGGGTAATTATCAAACTGCTGATCAAACACCTTGAGCTGCCCATCATCTGTTGAATGGCCCACTACAGCGTAGGGACAGCGCTCTCTTTGACACAGGGCTTCAAAGCGATTCAGTGCAGCAGCATCAATCCCTAACACGTACCGTTCCTGAGCTTCATTGCACCAGAGCTCTAACGGCGACATACCTGAATCGGCGCTGTTTACCGCACGCAATTGAAAGTGCCCTCCGGCGTGCGCATCATGGATCAGCTCAGGCAGCGCGTTGGATAACCCACCGGCTCCAACGTCATGGATCAGTCGGATTGGGTTGTCGTCACCCAGCCCACAACAGGCGTCGATGACTTCCTGACAACGTCGTTCCATTTCCGGATTGCCCCGCTGTACCGACGCAAAATCCAGATCCTCGGCACTGCTGCCCGAAGCCATACTGGATGCCGCGCTGCCACCCAGACCAATCAGCATAGCCGGGCCACCCAGCACAACAAGGGCTGTGCCCACCGGAAAATCCTGTGCATGCACATGCTCTTCGCGAACGCTGCCTACACCACCGGCAATCATGACGGGCTTGTGGTAACCACGCACACCCTGTTGCAACTGCATCTCAAAGGTACGGAAATAGCCGCTAATGGCCGGGCGTCCGAACTCGTTGTTGAAACTGGCCGCACCTATAGGTCCTTCCAGCATGATGTGCAGTGGATCTGCTATCTGCGCAGGCTTGGAGGTTTCTAACTCCCAGGGTTGTGCTAGACCGGGAATATTCAGATGCGAGGTGGTAAAGCCGCTCAAGCCTGCCTTGGGTTTTGAGCCTCGGCCTACAGCACCTTCATCTCTGATCTCACCACCCGATCCCGTTGCTGCACCTGCAAACGGTGCAATGGCAGTAGGGTGATTATGGGTTTCCACCTTCATCAGCACATGCACGGGTGCCTGTTCGAAGCGGTAGACATGATCGTCAGATGATGCTGAGAAGCGCGCTTCCTGACTGCCCTGAATCACCGCAGCGTTGTCCGAGTAGGCGCTGAGAACACCCCGCCCATTGGTCTGCTGGTAGGTGTTCCTGATCATGGCAAACAGCGACTTCGGCTGCAGCTGCCCATCAACGTGCCATTGCGCGTTAAAGATTTTATGCCGGCAGTGTTCACTGTTGGCCTGGGCAAACATCATCATTTCCGCATCGGTGGGATTACGCTGGGCGGATCTGTAAGCCTGTTCCAGATAATCAATTTCGTCCTCTGACAGCGCCAGTCCAAGCGTGAGATTAGCTGCGGTTAACGCATCCCTGCCTTGTTCCAGGAGATTCACGTAGCCTACTGGTGCCGGCGGTTGGTGCTGAAAAACCCCCTGGAAGTCTTCGTCGAACAGCACGGTTTGAGTCATACGGTCGTGCAGGTGTTCCAACGCCATATCCTCAGCCTCATCATGAGATTCAACAAACCAGCGGACACCCCGTTCAACACGAATAATCTTTGTCAGACCACAGAGCGTGAAGATGTCTGTTGCTTTGCTGGACCAGGGAGAAATTGTCCCGGTCCGAGGCACTATCGTGAGGACGCGACTCCCCGCAGGCTGTGGCAGGCCCAGTTGCGGCCCATAGTGCAACAGTTCCTCGACCTGGTGCAGTTCTGCCTGGTCCAAAGGCTCAGCTGCAAGCAGGATGTGCACAAACTCAGCATAGCTGATGCGGGGCTCAAAGCGCCGCATCTTGGACAGCGCAAACGTACTCAGTGCCGGTGCACCAGCAAGCACCAGTATTTCCTCGCTATCCGATGAAAGACGCTCTGACACTATCCGAAACTCCTTCTTGCTTGATGCCTACACCTGCTGCTGTGATGCGGCTTGCGCCCTTTTAGCGCTAAAAAATTCGGACAGGATCTGCCCGCAGGGTTGAGACAGTATCCCACCGGTCACTGCCAGCTGATGGTTTAACCAGTCATTGTGTAAAAGAGGATGGCTCTGCACAGTACCTGCCTTGGGTTCAGCAGCACCATAAACAAGACGTTGAACCCGCGCCTGAACTAACACCCCTGCACACATCATGCAGGGCTCCAGGGTCACGTACAGGGTCACTTCAGGCAGCCGGTGATTATTCAGTTTCTGTGCGGCACTGCGCAGCGCAACCACCTCAGCATGCGCGCTGGGATCACAGGACATAATGGTCTGGTTGTGACCGCTGCTTATCAAGACATCATCTGCCACAACGACTGCACCAACGGGTACTTCCCCCTGTTCCCTTGCAAGGTGCGCCTGCTGCAGGGCACGTTGCATCCAGTACTCATCACGCGCAAAGTCAGGCGCCAGGCCGCTCATTTACACGCAAGGCTCATCACTGAACTGAGCAAACGCAGCTTCACGTTCGGCCTTCGACATACCCTGCGTTTCGTCCACAAACCGATTGCGAGCCTGCCGACTTGAGAACACCCAGATACAGACACTGTCTGCACTGTGATAGATAGCCTTACACTCATCGTCGATTGCACATAATTCCGGCGGTATCTGCACAGGTATACAGAACATTTCACTCCCACTCGATTATCAATCGACTATTTTTACCTTTTATTATCAATGGCTTATTTCTCCGCCAATCGGTAATACCATGAAAAATACCATGCTCAGAAAACCCTTCAAAACACTCGAGAATTTGAAAAAATCGCTATCGGCCGCTGCCGGAACAGCGACTCATCTTATGCCACAGGGGGGTTGTCGTCCCCATAGTCTCACACTCGCCCCTGCAAAGCCTGGCGAGTAAACTTTCTCGCGGCGTTCTGCCTACCGGCATTGTCGTTCACCTCGACGAGTCGCCGAATCCGCTCGCAGACTTCGTCGGCCTGATTCAATCGGGTGGCAGCATCCATCGCCTGGTCATACGCCTCCACCACATCGATGCTGGTCACCTCGTAACCCCTCATTCAACCAACGCAGCGCCGCCATGGGGGCACCCAGAGCAAATGCCGGTGCCCATGCCGATGCCGATGCCCATGCCCATGCCGAGTCAAGTTAGTCCCTGGCTGCTCTGGCCAAGGTTTTCGGATCACAGTGACCCTGATTGGCGAGTACCAGTGCCAAGTCAAATAACTCGAGCTCCTTTGCGGTTGCATTCCACTTGCCCTCCTCTACCGGCGCGGTTTTGATCAGATCGGTAAGTACTTCCGACTGAGCCATCAACGGATCGCGCTTCACTCTGGCACGATAGCGCGCGAGATACGAATTACCCTGGGCCGCAATCAACCCATAGCGACTATAGGCCTCGTCATGGAGGCCCGAGGAGACCAGGATCTCTTCGCAGACCTGATCAATAGCCGAATCAGGTTGCTTGAGCCCCTGGAGGCCTCGGCGCGGTCTGACCCGCCTGTGGTTGTCGCAACAAATTTGATTGTGCGTGGGAAAAAAACTTGAAAATCAGGACTGTCAGCCAAGCTCCCGGCAATCTGACCCATCAAAGTGGAAAACCCTTTTACGCCCCTCCCGCTGTGCGATTGCGGGTTAGGCTCGGTGTGAATGAAGCGGTCTTTTATGATGCTGATAATTTCGACATCACACGCACGGGGTGATGCCCATCGCACTTTGACCGAGACCGATCGGCCCTGTCAGGACTATGTTCCCTACCTTAAACCACTTCCTCATCCGCGCTGTCGCAACAACGCCTGGCTCAGAAAACAAGACTGGTTTGCAGATGAACTCGTCCAGCTGAAACGGCCGGTTGGTCAGCGGCTAGATTAAAAACTGAAGGCTTTACTTCTCACCATTTGCTATCGCCACTCTTTCTAGTTGCGCAGCATTATGCCTATCGTACATGGCAAATAAATTTGCCTCAAACTGTACTTTCTCAGGCGTATTGCATGACAGCTTGCTCATGAACGCTCTAGTGGCTGCCGTGACGTCTGATACTGTCAATCGCTCTTCGTCGCCATGCATCCGATTCAGAATGCTGTCTGAGACCTCAGCTTGGTAAGGATCTGCTCGGCTTATGGGCACGAGTCTCTCATAGAGACGCTCTGGCACGGTATGCCTGATGGTATTCGAAGACGTCACCCGCTCTGACTCAATGCCTAAGCCGTAATCGGTTTTGGTAATCGCTATCCAAGGGATGGAAATTGTTTTCGGTTTCGGCCCCATACATTGCGAAAACGTATCGTCATAACGGAAGAGATAGGTGACGTAGGCGGCAGGTAAAAGGCTTTGATTGGCGACCCATTCATCCATGGCAGCTCTTTCGCGCTCTGTCAAAAATCCTTTCCCTGACAATAAAGAGCTCAAATCCTGATAGGCCCGGTTTCCATCTCCCGTCATGGCCTTGACATAGGGCGCCGCGAAACGACGATCAGACACGGCCACCTTATTTGGCAGGTTTCGATAAATCGCCTCGACATAAGCGCCACCTGTTGGCAAACCCTGGACCAACTGCGCATCTTTACCCTGTAGCTCTTTGTCATCAAAAGGATTGCTCGTTGGAGCCACCGACGCATACATGCTTTTCTCGGGAATGCCCTCGCGGGTCAGTTTTACTGTGGTGAGATACTGCCTCAAGACCGGCGTCAAAGTAGACGGCATTAACGTCGCAGCAGTTTTGGGAGAGGCCGTTTTGCGATCAATCGCAAGCTTACCAGCCCATTGGCGATCACCCGCAAGGGTAAATTGACCATAAAGGCTGGATTGCGCCATGACGTCCTCAGAACCGCCGCCGCAATTTTCAGACATTAATTCAGGATAGACTTTGGAATGCTCTGTTATCTGCCCTCCATCCGTCTGAATATAATATCGGCTAGTGCTATATCGTGCGGTTACGGGGCGAGGATGTTTGTCAGCGATACGAATATTTACGGGCAGAACACAATCGCGCACTGGGTCATGGGCAAAACCGTCATAGATTCTCTCCGCATACGAGCTGCCCTTTGTCTCATATAAAACGAGGTCGAGCGATCGGTTTTGCGCCGCCAGTCGCCATGGCCCTTCGAGGTTTGCAGTGGCGGGGATATTGCTCGCGGCTTCACGCGCTTTTTGAACACGGTCGCGTTCTTCCTGCCGACGTTGCGCAGCAGGTTTTTTCATTTCAACACCCGCTTGCCCAAACAGGTCTTCCAACGCGCTGCTAATTTCCTTCGTCGATTGAGCAGATGCAGTCACAGGCGCCAAACCAAATGAACTCGAGGCAATCACAGCAAAGAATATCTGACAGGAGATCTTGCAACTGGTGGCTCTCACGGTCGCCCCTTTTCTGAAAATTGATGCAGTTGAGTATACCCAATGGGAGTGATCAAGTGGTTTTTGACAACCCAGTTACCCCGCCACATTTGCTGTTCGGCGGGCGCTGACACGCTTATGACTGTCGATGTCGACCAAGAATTCTGGGCTAGGTCACACCGTTGGGCTCGCTATACTTGCTGTGACGTTGACTTCACCGCCACGGCGTTCGCAGACCTCAATATCGAAAACAAATGTTCATTATTCCGGCCCGGTATGCGTAACACCCAAGGCCTCCAGTCGGCTGGTTAACAGCGCAATGGCTTTGGCATAGCGTTGCGACAATGATGCGGCCTGTGCATCGGGTAAGTCACGAAGGCGCTCAGGGTCAGTATTGTCCAGCAGATCGCAAAGCTTCACTTGCATTGCACCTACTGCCCCCTGGTCCGCCAACCACTCGATACGTTGCGCATAGGTGCGGTCATCATCCGGTTTTTTGGTCAGCGCACTGACGATGTCAATGGTATCGTCCGAATAACCCCGTTGGTGCAGGTCATCTGCGGTGATACCGCAATCTTCCATCACGTCGTGCAACAGGGCAGCGTGGCGGACATCCTCTCCCGCATCGGGAAACACCGCCTGCAAGCGCATATGTACACGCAGCGGATGTTGGGCATAAGCGTGGCCAGCTTTGTCGGTTTGCCCGGCATGCAGTTTGATGATCCAGGAAACCGTGTCATGTACGCGTCGCTCTCTTGCCCAGCGATCCCATGTCTCATCCGTGACCTTGTCGTGATCAAAAATGCCATAGACATCGAGTGTATAAATCTGGCCGGCAAGATCCGCATGGAAGTCCTCGTCGACGCCGGGCAGGCCCTTGCCCTCGGTATCGGTGACACACTGGGCCAGCAACAATAATTCATCCCTGAATAACAACTCGACGGGGGGTTCTCCCCAGACGTTTTCCATCGCTTCGCTCAAGGACTCAACCTTCTGCGGACGACGTTCTTCCGGGCCAGGAATAAGGTAATGCAATTCCGTAGCCCAGTAGTGATTAGCGCAATACCGCACAATTGCCTTGATCGCCGCCCATTCCTCGATGGAGGCATCGACGGCGGCGAAGGCATAGTCTGTGCGTTCAATGGTGATCATAACCCTGGCCTCAGACACACTTACTGTTTGATGGAGAGGCTTTCAGCTCTTTTCATGGCACTCCGACCGCGCGACTTATCGCTGAAATAGGCCTTGAGCAGTGCATCAACCTCATCAAAGGTAGTGAGAGATAATGCCTGGTTTGCCGTCACAGCTTGCTCCAGCGGTTTACTGGCCTTTTGCAGCTGCTCCAGCGCGTATTCATAATAATCAATCTGGCGTCTGACCCGCTTGCTATTGCCATGGATATCTCGATGCGAGTAGGCCAGATTCAGCCCGATATCCGCGGCCGTGATGTACAGTTCGAGCCAATCGGATTCCCTGGCTAAGACCCGCTTGTTCTCTGCTTTCACGGTATTACTAATCGCTTCACGGGCATCGGGGTTATCGTTGTAGGTGAGCCAGTTCCGGTAGGCTGTATCGCGAACCAGCTTCAAATGACCCGCATCATCAATCTTGAAGTTCAATTTATCCGGATTAATCCGTTCATCGGCAATCCTCCGTTCTTCAGGCCTGAATTTCAGCACCAGCAGCTGCTTTGAATGCGGGTTGGCGTTGGGAAAATCAGGGCATATTTGCTTAATCTTAGGAATAATGGTGTTCTGTAAATACGCGGCAGGATTGGCAGCCAGCAGCGAGCTTTTTACCTGGTCATTCTCGTATTCAGCAATCACGCTGACATACGCGTGTTGGCACCAGGCTTTGCCGGCTGAATAGAAATGAGAGTGTGTAACCAGCCCCGGCGCTCTGTGGAGAACGTAATCAGTAAATTCTGGGTAGTCGTCGACCGATTTTTTAGCCCGGCTCACAGCAGCGGGGTTCGGCTTGGGCTGATCCCTGGCACCGCACAGTACCGGCAGATCATCCCACTTGCCGCTACTAAAATCACCGTAGACCGGAAAGAGATCGTCCCATGACACCATCTTGCGCTGGTCCCGGTCATACCAAGAATTGTGCCCCCTTAAGCCCATGTAAGGCGCATCACCAGCGAGCTGACGATACTCCTCGGCAGTGAAGTTGTGGTTATCCTGGGATTGAAAGGCTTTGTAGCTAATCAGCCCAGGTAGCCTGGAACAGGACGGCCGCTTATCCGGATCAAGGTATTGCTTGAACGGGATAACAAAGACATTGCCGTATTCGGTGGTGATGATGTCCTGTGCGTGCGCGGACGATATGCCCACTACCGCAGCCATAAGGTTTAACAGTAGCTGCCTGTGCCAACGAAACATTGTAGGGTCCCTCATTCTGGTTAGTGGGCGAGTCGGAATCCGCCTCTGGCCATAGGGTAACTGCCAGCCATGAGCCTCTAGCAACCAAAACCCGATAGCGTAACCGCATGGCCGGAAATTCGGGCCATTGGGCCCATGAAACCGTCAGGGTCATACCCGACTTCGACAACAGCGTCGCCAGTCTTGCGGTGAAGTCCAGCGGGTTTCCTTTCCATATGTATGAAAACGATAACTCGGAATTACCTATGCTGCCGGGTTTTAAACCCCACCCTGCCGTCGAGGGGTTACGACTCGTAATGTTGCGATGTTATACTCGTTAGTCAAGTATCGGAGTCTAGGGAAATTGCGAACGATGACCCAAAAAATAGTTCTGACGTTGATCTTTTTCAGTCTGCCAATCAGTGCTACTTACGCCAACACAGACTGCAACATCGAACAACTGGCAGGCGAATACAAATCAGCTTACGGGGCGATGGAGTGTGGGGCGGCTTCAGGCCGACTTGATTGCTGCTACGGTAATGTTCGCTCGTGTGATAAGAAACTGGAGCTTACGCTATCCTCGCGCGGTAACGAGCTGACGGGCAAATGGATTGAGGGGAGCCAGAACGGGGCAGCACGGTTTACCGTCACAAGAGATTGCAGCGTAAGTGACGGCTTCTGGGGTAATGGTCGACGCGCCACCTCGCCCTGGTCGGTTGCACGCGTGGGACAAGCAAAGAAAGCACCCGCTCCGACCCAAGGTACTGCCAAGGCCACGGTCAGCCGACCTGCCCCTGCTCAATCCATTAGCTCATCATCAAGCTCACAGTCAGATACCGCCACTGGAATGCGCATCGAAAGTGCTCTCGCCGCGCTGGGATACGACCCGGGCCAGGTGGATGGCGTAATCGATGGGAATACCCGGCTTGCTATTGTCGATTGGCAGCGCAAGACCGGGCACAACGCAACCAGGGGGTTGTCGACGCGCCAGCTGGAGTATATGGAAGAGCAGGCGGTCGAAGCACGTGCGCTTGCTGAGCGCCGCGCCCAACTCGAGTCCATAAGCCCGCTGGCTCGCTTTAACAGGCGTGTAGAGCGCAATGAAGCCGTCGTCCTGTTGGATACGAAAACCCGCTGCGAAGAAACAGGCGACCCGCTGGTCGTTATCGCCGAGAGCGAAGCGGCCATACCCGAGAGTGGCCGCGTGCTGGGTGCTTTGCAGAACGCCATCAGCTCCATGCGTTCCGAGTGTCGCAGAAACTGGCGGCGTTTTGACGTTCCCGTCTACACACCGGCAGGTGCAAAGCTGAGCGAACGCTACATGTATATGTACAAATCAGGCGTGATCCTGCCCTACTCTGTTCTTACCGCAGAATATCTGGATTTTCTCAGCAATGACCCAGGGTACCCGTTTGCCCGGGTGGCTCCCCCCCTGATCAATATAGCCAGTGGCTTGTGGGAGCGGGAATTTACCCGCGGCGGCTGGTCTCAGTCCATGGGTGGCGATGCACATTGGCAAACCATCGCATTTCAGTTCGCGCTGGCGGATGCACAACTGTGCAAAAACCAGGTCGGTAAGACCGTAACCTACAAACACACTATTACGCAGCAGGACGAATATACCGTGGATACCACTACGGTCACCTATGAGTTTGATGCAGACTGGGAGCCGATTATTCTGCAGATACTTGCAAACGGAAACCACATCGGCATTCCCATGGGCACCGGCGCCAAGCATCTGATCCGGACTTTCGGATGTGATTCAGAGGAAGTGGCCCGCCTGCGGCGCAACCCGATTACCGTGGTGGCAAAAACGCTGGGTATGCCATTGCCGCCCGGCGCAGGACACGTTCAGCAGTAGCCTATCCTCCGATGAACACCGGCGGCCGCCGGTCGAGATAGATTTGCAATATCTCGATCAGGGTTGCTGTCGGGATCTTTGCAGATCGCCATGTCGGCCATGCGCCGGCAGCAGCGCTCAGCCCATAGCCCGCACCGTGGAGTGCGCGCTTGTCCCGTCCCCTTTCGCCGAGACCTAACCCCGCTCAGTTATAAGTGTGAGTGCATCACTGGCGTACCTGCTGGATACCAACATCCTGTCCGATCTAGTCCGCAATCCGCAAGGCTTATTAGCCGCAAAATCACCAAGGCAGGCGAGGAAACTGTTTGCACCAACATCATTGTAGCCGCAGAACTCCGCTATGGCGCAATCAAGTCAAATTCTGCAAAACTTGCGGAACGCGTTGACGTGATACTCTCGGCACTGGAAAACCTGCCACTCGAAACACCCGCCGACCACCAGTACGCATCTTTACGACATAACCTCACACGTCAGGAAACACCGATTGGGCCAAATGATCTACTGATTGCTGCACAAGCCCTTGCGAATGACCTTACGGTGGTAACTGCAAATATCGGTGAATTCTCGCAGGTTCCTGGACTGAAAATAGACAACTGGTTGCAGAACTAGCCATCGACGCCAGACTGGACCGTGGAGAGAAATCTTCGTGACTGCTGTCACAAATAATCATTGACAGTCTTCCCAGAAAAAACTGTCCACTCTCGATTCGCTGAGAAATATGTCTTTGTCGTTAATACCTGCAGTTGCTAGTCGGTGCCAGACATTGCCCGCCAGTTCCAGTCACTCCCACTCTATGGTTGCTGGTGGCTTGCTCGAAACATCGTAAACAACACGCGAGACCTCAGCGATTTCATTGATGATCCGATTGGCGACCAGCTCAATAAAATCATAAGGCAGACGTGCACTGCGCGCCGTCATGAAATCTATGGTTTCAACCGCGCGCAGAGCAATCACGTGTTCATAACGCCGGGCATCTCCTACTACGCCAACGGATTTAACAGGAAGATAAACAGCAAAGGCCTGGGATACCGCATCATACAAATCCGCATGGCGCAGCTCTTCAATAAAAATTGCGTCCGCACGACGCAGCACGTCAGCGTACTGTGGTTTCACCTCACCCAGAATTCGAACACCCAGGCCGGGCCCGGGAAAAGGGTGCCTGAACACCAAAGATTTAGGTAATCCCAGTACGAGGCCAATCTGTCTGACTTCATCCTTGAACAGTTCACGTAGCGGTTCCACCAGACCTAACGCCATACGTTCCGGCAAACCACCCACATTGTGATGGGACTTGATGACGTGTGCGTTACCATGTTTGGACGCTGCAGACTCGATGACATCCGGGTAAATAGTGCCCTGTGCCAGCCACTTGACCGCTGGAAGCGCTTTGGCTTCCCGTTCAAAAACATCTATGAAGGTGTTGCCAATGGCTTTGCGTTTGTCTTCCGGGTCTTCAAGACCGGCCAGTTTTTGATAAAACTCCTGCGTGGCGTCCACAGTTTTGATTTTCAGCGGCAGCGCATTACCAATGCCGCTGTCTTTACCAAAAGCCATTTCAACTTCATTGCGCTCATCCAGGCGCAACAGCCCGTTATCAACAAAAACACAGGTGAGCTGTTCACCGATCGCACGCGCCAGCAAAGCCGCCACCACGCTGGAATCCACGCCACCAGACAGGCCCAGGACCACCTCGTCATCACCCACCTGTTCGCGCACATTCGCGATCGCATCTTCAATGATGTTTTCAGCCGTCCAGTCACCTCTACAGCCACAGATTTCCAGCGCAAAAACCGCCAGCAAAGCGTTACCGTTAGCCGTGTGGGTGACCTCTGGATGAAACTGAACACCGTAAATATGCCGGTCACTGTCTTCCATTGCCGCGATCGGCGCACTTGATGTACTTGCGGTTACAACAAAACCTGGCGGCACTTCTATGACCTTGTCACCATGGCTCATCCACACATCAGCGCTGCTGATCTGGGTTGCTCCTAACGACCCGATCAAGGCGCTCGGCTGTTCTGCTGTAACTTTGGCGTGGCCAAATTCCCGCTTGGCTGATTCCTGCACACGCCCGCCCAGCTGTTCCGCCAGCGTCTGCATGCCATAACAGATACCCAGTACCGGCACACCCAGATTGAGGATAGCCTGCGCCAGACGTGGCGTTTCGCCCAGGGTCACGGTTTCCGGCCCGCCAGACAGAATGACGCCCTGTGGCGCAAATTCGCGCAGAAACGCCGCGTCGATATCGTAGCTGTAGATTTCACAGTAGACGCCACATTCGCGTACGCGCCGGGCAATCAATTGTGTGTATTGCGAACCAAAGTCGACTATCAGCAACCGCTGATCATGAATGTCATGCACGTTTTTCAGCTTCTCGGGTAGTTGGGGGCTTCTTTGGTGATAGCCACATCGTGCACATGTGATTCAGCCATACTGGCACCACTGATGCGGACAAATTCTGGTGTGGTACGCATGGTTTCGATGTCCTTGCTGCCGGTATAACCCATAGCCGCGCGAACGCCCCCCATGAGCTGATGCACAATCGGGCCAACAGGGCCGCGGTAAGCCACCCTCCCCTCTACACCTTCGGGTACCAGCTTACGACCGTCTCCCTCCACTTCCTGGAAGTACCGGTCGCTGGACCCATTGCTCTGTGACATGGCACCCATTGAACCCATGCCTCGATAGGATTTATAGGTGCGGCCCTGATACAACTCGGTTTCACCCGGCGCTTCATCTGTGCCGGCCAGCAGACTGCCAACCATCACACCACTGGCGCCCGCCACAAGTGCTTTGGCGATGTCACCAGAATAACGAATGCCGCCATCTGCAATCACCGGTACACCTTCCGCTTCAGCAGCCCTTGCTGCTTCAGCGACGGCGGTAATCTGGGGCACGCCAATCCCGGAGACGATTCTGGTGGTACAGATCGAACCGGGGCCGATGCCTACCTTGACGGCGTCTACACCCGCGTCGATCAGCGCTCTGGCACCATCGTAGGTGGCCACATTGCCGCCAATCACCTGCAGATCGGGATAGGTCTGTTTAATCAACGAGATTCGATCCAGCACGCCTTTGGAATGACCGTGCGCGGTATCAACAACAATAATGTCCACACCCGCTTCAACCAGTGCAGCAACACGCTCATCGGTTTCCCCGCTGGTACCGACGCTGGCCCCCACACGCAGGGCGCCAAGGTTGTCCTTGCAGGCCATGGGGTATGCCTGTGCCTTGGCGATGTCTTTTACGGTAACCATGCCAGTGAGTTCAAAGGCGTCATTCACCAGCAGCACTTTTTCAATGCGATGATCGTGCAGGAGCTTGGTGATCTCAGCAAAACTGGTGCCTTCCAGCGCAGTGACCAGACGATCTTTCGGCGTCATGACATCTGCAACGTGAGCGTCCTGCCGATTTTCGAAACGTAAATCACGGCTGGTGACGATTCCGAGCAACTTATTGCCTCTGACCACTGGCACGCCGGAAATCCCGTTGTCCAGCGTGGTCTGATAGAGCATCTGGATAGTGGCATCCGGGTCGATGGTGATGGGATCACGAATGATTCCCGACTCAAATTTCTTCACCGCCCTGACTTCGCGTGCCTGTGCTTCCACGGACAAATTCTTATGCACAACACCAAGACCACCCTCCTGGGCGATAGCAATGGCAAGACGTGCCTCTGTCACTGTATCCATAGCTGAAGACAGCAACGGGATATTCAAAGTGATGTCACGCGTCAAACGCGTCTGCAGAGAAACCTCTGAGGGAAGAACTTGAGAGTAAGCAGGCAGGAGCAGGACGTCGTCGAAAGTGAGTGCGTCGTTTGCGATACGCAGCATTTAGGACTCCGCAAAAGCGGCATTCTATCGATCTGTTTAGCGGAAGTAAAACTAACACGGCTTTGCAGAGCAGATTTATGCGGCATAATGATGCGGAACACCAAGACCAATAAATGCAATCGATGCCAACCAGCCCGGACAACCCAGTTCTGACCGTTACTCAGTTGAACCGCCAGGCGCGCCTCACCCTGGAACAGCGCTTTGATCAGGTCTGGGTGATGGGGGAAATGTCTAACTTTGCCCGGCCTCGCTCGGGGCACTGGTATTTTTCTCTGAAAGATGAAAACGCCCAGGTACGCTGCGCGATGTTTGCCAATCGCAACAGAGCCGTCGCCCTGCAGCCCGGGGATGGCCAATTGGTCATCGCTCGTGGTCGCGTCAGCCTTTACGAGGGGCGAGGAGACTTTCAGGTGATTGTTGATTCCCTGGAAGCCGCCGGTGAAGGCGCCCTGCGCCAGGCGTTTGACCAGCTCAAACTGAAGCTGGCTGCAGAGGGCCTGTTTGACACCCGGCACAAACGTCCGCTACCGCCCATCCCTCAACATATCGCAGTGATCACTTCACCTACGGGTGCAGCGATAAGAGATGTGATTGCCGTGTGGCAAAGGCGCTTTCCCGGACTTCGGGTGACACTGATTCCCAGCGCTGTGCAGGGCCCTGCTGCAGAAGCAGAACTGCTTGAGGCGTTTAACAGGTTACCGCAGCTGGCGCCGGACATTGTTCTACTTACCCGTGGTGGGGGCAGCCTTGAAGATCTGTGGTCATTCAATCTGGAGTCAGTAGCTCGCGCCTGTGCGGCCTGTCCATTTCCGACGGTGTCCGCGGTTGGACATGAAATTGATGTCAGTATCTGTGATTTTGTTGCTGACGTGAGAGCACCCACACCATCAGCGGCGGCTGAACTGATCGCACCAGACGCGGCAGCCCTGCAACAGATCCTGCAGCAACAACTGCGCAGCTTGACCCGAGTATGGCAAAGGGATTTGCACGGCCATCAGCAACAGCTCAAGCATTTGCAGCGACGCCTGCCAAATCCGGAGCAGATTATCACCCGCTTCGGGCAGCGGATCGATGACGCCAGTCTGCGGTTGCAGGCGGCCTTTGAACGCAAGCTCAACTATTTACGTCTGCAGCTCACAAGTGCGCAGCGTCAGTTACAGGCTTTGGGACCCACGGAGCAGCTGCACAGTGCCAGGCGCAACCTGTCCTCCTCTCAGACCCGTCTGATCTACGCGATGCGACAACAACTTGCCACCCAGACGCGACGAATAGCCGGTATCAGTCGCATGCTGCATGGCGTCAGCCCATTACCCACCATTAATCGCGGCTTTGCCCTGGTGGAAAACGAATCGGGTAACGTTGTATCGTCAATCGATCAGCTGTCCACAGGTGAGACCACCACAACTTATCTACAGGACGGCGCTTATGTGGCCAAAGTTGAAAGCACTCAACCCGGCATCACCCTCACCGACAGGAGAAACAAGTGATTAAACAGGTTGTGTCCATTGTATTGTCAGGTTTCATGTTTGTTGCGGCCAGCGCTGACGACGTGGGCGGACTCTCCAGCATTACCACTCACAGTGTACCCGGCGGAGTTTACGTCTGGACGCCACCGGCAAACGCTTCCGACATCACCTTCCAGGGCAGCACGGTGATGCGCTACGGACAGCAGGTTCTCGTTGGCTTACCCATCACAGCCAAGCCAGGACCCGCCAGCCTGCGTTACGTTGTTGACGGCCAACCTGAACGCCATACATTTATGGTCGAGGACAAAACCTACACAGAACAGCGGCTGACAATAGAAAACAAAGCTATGGTGACGCCACCGCCGGAAACATTGAAGCGGATACGTGCAGAATCGGTGCGGCAGAAAGCCTTGTACAACACCTTTGAGCCCAGCGCTGATCTCAGCAGGGGTTTCAAACTACCCCTGGAAGGCATCACCACCAGTTTGTTCGGGCACCGCAGATTTTTCAATGACCAGCCCCGCAGTCCGCACAGCGGCCTGGATATCGCCGCTGCAACCGGCACGCCGGTGAGTGCTGCAGCCAGTGCCACAGTAACGCTGGCTGACGATCTGTATTTCAATGGTAACACCCTGTTTCTGGATCATGGGCAGGGCCTGATCACCATGTACTGCCACCTGTCAGAACTGCTGGTTGAAACGGGCGATCAGGTTGCGCAGGGAGATGTGATCGGGCTGGTTGGGGCTACGGGTCGTGTCACGGGACCACATCTGCACTGGTCAGTCAGTCTGAACGGCTACCGCGTCGATCCACAGACCTTCCTGACCACCATCAATACGTTGCGCGATCAGGCCGAGGGATTGCCTGACTGATCAGCGTTTTTTCCGATGTTTGATGACGCGCTCGCGACGCTGCTTCTGGCGGGGTGTGAGCACATTCTTTTTGCCGGCATACGGGTTATCTGACTCACGCATCTGTAAACGAATCGGGTTGCCGATCAGGTTCAGGGCTTCACGAAATCCGTTTTCCAAAAAGCGCTTGTAACTTGTCGGCAGTGAATCGAGCTGATTACCATGGATGACAACCGTCGGCGGATGATTGCGCCCACGGGTTGCGACTTTGATCTTTATCTGCCGACCGCGTACCGAAGGCGCGGGATGTGCAGCCACCAGATTACGCACCAGACGGGTTAACAGAGATGTCGACACATCGAATTCACCTGCGGCATAAACCGTATCGATCATCTCAAAAAGCAACCCAACACCGGTACCATGCAGAGCAGAAATACGCTGCAGGGGCACCCAGGGGACAAACGCCAGACGGCGATCAACGGAATACTTGACACGATCGCGCTGATCCTCGTCCAGCCCATCCCATTTGTTTACCGCAACAAGCAGTGCTGCGCCGGCTTCCAGCGCATATTGCAGCACGTGCAGATCCTGCTCGACCACACCTTCTGTGGCATCAACGACCAGAATAACCACGTGAGCACGTTCCATCGCCTGCAACGCTTTAACGACGGAAAACTTCTCCGTAATTTCTTCTACCCGGCCTTTGCGGCGTACGCCTGCGGTATCGATAAGGACGTAGTCGGTATCCTTGCGATGAAAGGGAATATCAATCGCGTCTTTAGTTGTACCCGGCATATCAAAGACAACCTGACGCTCCTCGCCTAACATGCGATTAATCAACGTCGATTTACCGACGTTAGGGCGTCCCACTACAGCCACGTGGATACCTTTGTTAGAAACCACTTCAGTCTCGCGCTCGAAAACGCCCAATTCTGTCAGCGTGGCAAGCAGAGATTCAGACAGGGTTCGCAAACCGCGACTGTGACTGGCAGAAATCAACAGCGGATCATCAAAGCCAAACTGGGACACCTCGACCAGGGCCTGGTCTTCACCAATGCCATCAATTTTATTCACGACCGGGATGAAATTGACGGATTCACGACGGAGATAAGTCACCACTTCCTGGTCAGCAGACGTAATGCCATCGCGCCCATCAAGCAACAGGACAACAAGATCAGCCTCGGCCACAGCGAGTTGTGTTTGTTGCGTGAGCGACTCAGAAAGGACATCGTCACCAAAAAGACCACCCGTATCGATCAGAGTGACCGTCTGGTCGTTGATTTCACAGCGACCGTAACGTCGGTCCCGGGTTAATCCGGGTACGTCGGCAACCAGCGCGTCACGACTTTTCGTGAGCTTGTTGAACAGAGTGGACTTGCCAACATTGGGGCGGCCCACCAGTGCGACGGTGGGGACCATGCCTTACCTCAGCTCGATGTCTAAAGCGTGCAGACTGCCGGAATTACCCAGCACATAGAGTGTGCTTTCACCCAGCACCAGTTCGCTGCGTATACCATCACCGTCGAGTTTGCGCCGTCCGAGATGGCGTCCGTCACGTTGCGCAATGACATGCAGGTAACCGTCCCGATCGCCAAATACAACGTAATTTGAGAAAGCCAGCGGTGCACTCAGCCCGCGCAGCTTAAAATCTTCGTTTATCCAGATCTGCTCGCCGGTCTGCTGATCGTAGGCGGACACAATGTCATCTTCGTCTACCACATAAATCTGCCCATAGCCTTCGCTAAGGTCCTGGAAGGTTGAGAGTTCGAGTTCCCACAGCGCCCGACCGTCTCGACGCGACAGCGCTTTCACGCGGCCCTGGAACGCGCCTACATAAACTGCCGGGCCATTGATCAACGGTGTGGTATCCACATCAACCATACGATCAAGTTCCGAACGTCCTTCCGGCAGCATGACACGATGCTCCCAGATCGGTTCACCATTCTCAGCGCGTAGCGCAATTATTTTGCCATTGGCAAAACCTGCGTAAACAATATCGTCTGAGACCACCGGCGTGCTGGTGCCGCGTAACGTTAAAATGGGCAGTTGGTTATCGAAGGTCCATTGTATTTCACCCGTCTCACCGCTCATAGCGACCAGGCGTCCATCAATGGTTTGTGCGAACACCAGACCGCCATCCGCCACCGCGGGTGCAATCACCTCACTGGCCAGATCAGTGCGCCACAACTCGCTGCCATCAGCGACATCCAGCGCGATAACAAAGCCGGTTGTTGTACCCAGATAAACTTTACCGTTGCCAGCTCCTACGCCACCAGAAACAAAACTGGGATCACGCCGGTCGATAAAATTCAGAGAGGAAAACAGGCCGCCACCCGTGTCCCCCACTTCAGTCTGCCAGATGCGTTTACCGGTGAAACGGTCGTTAGCCTGCACGTGACCATAAGCATCAGCGGCAATAATCTGATCAGCCACAATCGCTGGCGGTAACTTCAGATACTTCTTACCGAGGCCATCCCCAACGGAAGTTTTCCAGAGCCGATCAAGTTTGATTTCAGCATCAAATTTCACCAGCTTTGCAGGTTCCGCCGGGTCTTCCTCTTTCTCGTCGACCCAGGGCAACCAGGTAAACCAGCTACATCCGCTCAACAACAGCGTGGCTGCAACCAACAACGTCCAGCGATAAAACATCTTAATCATTCTCATCCGTGGACGGCTCATCTTCCAATGCCGTATCAGTTGCAGCTGCAGATTCAGCAGCCTCGGGCTGAGCCTGCTCAGAGCCTTGTGCCTGGTTGGCAGACAGTGTCGACTGCGCATCCTGCAGTGCGGCTTCGAGGGTATCGGTGAATTCAACATACTCACCTTCAAAAGGCGCTACGTTCTTGTGTTTCATGGCGAGTATCGGGCGCTGCTCGCCGGGTGCCAGCGCATCTATCGCTGCGCTGTAAGCCTGGTACGCCATTTCAAGCTCACCGCGTGAAACGTAGATATCGCCTTTCGCTTCCAACGCCCAGGAACTGTAGCCGGTGTTGCCGATGGCATCCAGCGTCGCCAGTGCTTCGTCACTTCTATCCAGACCACGCTGGACCTTGGCCAATCTGATTTTCGCAAGATCGCGTAACAGCGCCGCGTCAGCCTCTTCTACCGCGGTTGTCAGCAGTGCATCAGCTGCCAGCAGATCACCCGCTTCGACAGCACTCTGAGCGCGCTCAAACAACACAAAGATGTGGTACGCGCTGCCGGGAAAGTTTTCCGCAATCTGGTCACCAGCGGCTTCTTTCTCGCTGCCCTGTGCTGCCTGATAAGTCGCGTAAGCGTTTGCGCCCTCATGAGCCTTATTTTCGGTGTAGCTCTCATACCAGCGCCAGCCCACAATCGCTGCCACCGATAAAACCACCGCGACGATGACCGTTACGCCGTATTCACTCCACCAGGATCTTAACCTGGCGATCTGTTCTTCTTCTTCTAGGTATTCCGACACCAATAACCCCTTGTTCTTTTAATCATCTATTGAGCACTAATTCGAGCCCGTTCCAGCCAGGTGGCCCACTACATCAGCTTTTGACAACGTCACCTGCTGGCCATCCGACAAATTCTTAAGCGTTAATTGCTCTGCAGCCACTTCATCGGGACCCATCAGGATTGCCCAGGTGGCATGTGATGCATCCGCTCGCTTAAGCTGCTTTTTGAAGTTTCCGCCGCCCATATTGACGCGTACGTTCAGCGCTGCCGTATCAGCGCCAAGGTCCTGCTCACGCAGCCACTGACCGAGCTTCTGGGCGTGGGCTGCAAATTGCGGCGCAGAGTAACAAACATAGACGTCTACTGCAGAATTCATCGCGGTCTGGTTAACCACCTCATGCAGCAGAAGCACACGATCCAGGCCCATGGCAAACCCCGCCGCGGGTGTCGGCCGGCCACCAAGCTGTTCAACCAGCGTGTTGTAACGTCCGCCTGCACATATGGTGCCCTGAGCCCCGAGATCGTCCGTTACCCATTCAAAAACTGTGTCGGTATAGTAATCCAGACCTCTGACCAGGTTCGGTTTGCGTACATAGTGGATATCCAACGCCTGTAAAAGTTCCAGGAGTTCATCAAAGTGAGCCTGACTGTCCGCGTCAACAAACATCGATAGATCGGGTGCCTGGGCAAGAATTGCCTGAGTCTGCTCGTTTTTACTGTCTAATATGCGCATGGGATTGGTATGAAGGCGGCGCTGACTGTCTTCATCCAACTGCCCTGCTTTTGGCGTCAGGTAATCTACCAGCGCCTTCTTGTACATCTGTCTTGCCTGCCTTGAACCCAGTGTATTGATTTCAAGTCGCACCTGCTTTTCCAGACCCAGCTGTCGCCAGAAGTTGGCGCCCAGGCTGATGAGTTCCGCATCAATATCTGGACCGACAAATCCGAACGCTTCCGCACCCACCTGATAGAACTGACGGTACCGCCCTTTCTGTGGTTTCTCGTAGCGAAACATAGGGCCGCTGTAGAATACTTTCTGAGTCTGGTTATACAGCAGGCCATTTTCCTGTAACGCGCGTACGCAGCTGGCCGTACCTTCAGGGCGCAGGCTTAAAGAGTCACCATCCCGATCAGCCAGGGTGTACATCTCTTTTTCGACAATGTCGGTGGCTTCGCCGACGCCACGCGCGAACAGCTCGGTGAATTCGAGCAGCGGCAGGTGAATTTCTTCATAGGTGAACTGACGCAGGATGCTGTGCACCGTGCTTTCAATCAGATGCCAACGTTTTGCTTCCGCGGGTAAAACATCGCGCATGCCCCGAACTGCTTGAACCATATCGAAGAATTCTCCCGGACTACTGGCCTAAGACAAGAGACGCAACGTTGTTGCGGGTATGGGGCCCGAGCGCAACGGGCTCCGAGTTGTATCTCAACAAGGCACCGGGCGCATAACCCAACAACACTCTGAAAGGCGGCGTACCGACAAACTCCAACTGAGCACCCGGACGGCCGAGATTGCCGTAGAGTAAATTACCCTCTGGATCTTTAATTTCTATCCAGCATTCTTCAGTGATCTCAATGCTGAGCCGTTCATCTCCTGAGGGCGTCAGGCGTCGTACACCTGGTGGCGTCAAGATCTGCGCTTGTGTCTGCTCTGCCGCAGCTGCATCGGCTACCGCCGAGGTATCATTGCTCTGACGATCGGATTCAGACGATTGTGTTTGCTCAACCTCTGTAACGTTGCCAGCCTGTGCCTGCACTTCAACAGAGGCTGGAATATCCAGCGCGGTAGCCACTGGCATAGCCACAGCCACGCCGGTATCTGCTGAACCCTGCGCTGGTGGCAACCTTGCATCATCAGCTGCAGACACCTGTACAGTGGAAGATGCCGTCGCAGCGTCTGGTATTTGCTCTGGTTCCGCGGACCCGCTGCCGGCAAACAACCAGATCGCCAGGATGATCAGGACCAGCAGAACACCCGCCACAACCAGTAACCTCTGGGGTGTTATGCCAGGAGGCAGGTTCACCACGATACCTGAAATAGACAGACTATTTAGTTTGCGCTCGTTGGCCGTTGTCTGGGCAAACGATGCTGAAAGATCCTGAGATTGCGGCTCGCCGCCAAAGGCTGCAACCAGCGGACCTGGGTCAAGCTGCAGCAGTCGCGCATAAGCGCGAATGTAGCCCCGTGTAAAAACGTCAGCTGGCAGGCGTTCGCGATCATCCTGCTCAATGGCATCAATGGTTGAAATCGGCAGGTTCAGGGCATCAGATACTTCGCGCTGAGTGATCTCTGCAGCTTCGCGCGCCTTTGCGAGCGCTGCGCCCGGGCCTTCTGACGAAGCCTTACTGGTTACTGATCCGTCTGACACTGTCCTGCCTGATCAGGGAAAAGGTTGCTTAGTGCCATTTGATTGCTGGCCATCAGATTGACGTCATCAGTTGCTTTTGCAACTTTGATACCCAGACACAAACTACGTGCGTTCTGCCGGGCAACCGCCTTGAAATCTGCCAGCATCGAAGCAGCCTGGGCGAACTTACCTTCGTCATAAGCAAGTTCAGCCAGCTCCAGGATTGCGGTGGCCTGGCGGAAGTTCAGGTCCAGAGCTCGTGTCAGTGCAGCCTTGGCGTCATCCTTACGTCCGGCGCGAAGGTACGCAAGACCAAGGTTCTCAAAGGCCTGCGATCGAGCCCGGTAACCGGTGTCCCGAACCAGCCGAGCCAGCGGCACCACCGCATCATCAAAACGGCCTCTGGAATACAGGAAAGTGCCATAGTTATTCAGCGCCTGAGGGTTATCGGGGTCCAGACGCAGCGCGGTTTTGTAGTGAAACTCTGCCAGCTCATATTCACCCTGCGCGTGCAGGAGCACAGCACTGAGCACATGAGCTTCAACATTCCGTGAATCAATCTCCAGCGCTGAATCCAGCGCCGTACGTGCGCGATTAAAATCACGTTGTTCGATGTAACCCCGGGCCAGATCAAGTTGCGCTTTGGTGCGCTCGGACACCGTACCCGGCTCGGGGAGTCCACCGCTGCTTTCTGTGACGCAGCCGGAAACCGAACAGACCATGGCAATCAGAACGGTACAGGCTGCTGCTCTGATGTTTACTGGACACATGTCATTTCGACCCCGTTTGCATGATTCTAGGTAATTTGCGCAACAAAGTTGTTGCCATCCGCTTTCACTCGCGCCAGATAGCGGGACTGACGTTTGGTCCGATCTTTGACCTGACCAACCAGTTGACCACAGGCTGCTTCAATATCATCACCTCGAGTGGTGCGCAGCATGGTCGCATAGCCTTGTTTCATCAAGTAGGTCTGGAAATTATATATGTCCCGTCGATAAGGCTTCTGATAGCCGGAAGCCGGGAAAGGATTGAATGGTATCAGGTTGATTTTACAGCGTACGTCCTTGAGCAACTCCGCCAGCGCAACCGCATGCTCATGTTGGTCATTCACACCTCGCATCAGTGTGTATTCAATGACAAGCATGCGCTTTTCTCCCAGCTGATCCACGTAGTGCCGACACGCATCCAGCAGCTCTTTGATTGGGTATTTCCGGTTAATCGGTACCAGTTGGTCGCGCAGGTCATCAGTCGGTGCATGCAGAGAAACCGCCAGGGCCACATCACTGACTTTAGCCAGTTCGTAAATCGCTGGCACCACTCCTGCAGTACTGAGCGTAACTCTGCGTTTGGACAACCCAAAAGCCAGATCGTCCATAAAAATATTGGTTGCGCTCACCGCCGCATCAAAGTTCAGCAAAGGCTCACCCATACCCATCATCACGATGTTGCTGACACGCTGATTTTTCTCCGCCAGCATGTTATTGGCAAGTACCATCTGTCCTACCACAAAGGCAGCTGGGAGATTGCCGCTGAACCCCTGCTTGCCGGTAGAGCAGAAACTGCAATCCAACATGCAGCCGACCTGCGAAGAAACGCACAACGTATTGCGGTTTTTTTCCGGAATGAGCACAGTTTCCACCAGGTTGCCGCTACCCACGTCCAACAGCCATTTACAGGTGCCGTCTTTCGACACACGAAAGCTTTCGACTCGAGGCAGCTCAAAACACGTGTTTTCAGCCAACCACTGGCGCATCGGCAGCGACAGATCTGTCATGGCAGCAAAATCGGTGCGGCCCTGATGATAAACCCATTTCATCAATTGCCGGCCACGGAACGCCTGTTGACCCTGCTCAACAAACAAGGCTTCCAACGCACCACGGTCCAGACCATATAGATTGATCATCAGGTTTCCCAGTTCACTTTAAACGATTGGGCTAGCTTCGCGGGTGAATTTCATCGTCAGCGAAGAAAAACGCAATTTCCCGTGCTGCTGATTCAGGCGCATCAGAACCGTGTACTGAGTTTGCGTCGATAGATTCTGCAAAGTCAGCACGTATCGTGCCGGGCGCAGCGTCCGCCGGATTGGTTGCACCCATCAAACGACGGTTGGTCGCAATGGCATCTTCCCCTTCCAGCACCTGAACGACGACCGGGCCAGAGCGCATATAACTGCACAGATCTGCAAAGAAAGGCTTGCCTTCGTGTTCACCGTAAAAACCCTTGGCCTGAGCATCACTCAGGGTCAGCATTTTGCAGGCAACAATGCGCAGACCACCTTTCTCGAAGCGGGAATAAATTTCACCAATCAGGTTACGCGCGACGGCGTCGGGCTTGACGATTGATAGGGTGCGCTCTACTGCCATATTGTTCTCCGAACATGTGTTGTACATCTATTTTTTAAGATGCTTGTATGTATCTAATTTATAAGGAAATACCAGCCGGGCCAGGGTACCAGCGGGCGCGTATTATACGCGTGCTTATGGTCCGCGCAATCGCCCAACAACGGTGCTGATACGACTACCGGCATGATCAATGTCCTGGGGCTGCGTAAAACGTCCAAAGCTTAAGCGTATGGAAGCCTGCGCAACGTCTTTGGGGACACCGATCGCGGTCAGCACAAACGAAGGCTCCACAGACGTTGAATTGCAGGCTGAACCCGTGGACAACGCCAGATCATCCAGCGCCAGCAGCAGAGTTTCACCATCGATACCGGCAAAACCGACGTTTAAAATGGACGGAAGATTGAATTCAGGATGACTGTGGATAAAGGTATCGGGAATCTGCCTCAAGTGGGTCAACAGGCGCTCTCGCAGGCTCGATAAGCGCGCCTGCTCCTTGACCATGTCCGCCTGCATCAGGCGACTGGCTTCAGCCAGCCCGACAATCTGATGGGTGGGTAAGGTACCTGAGCGCATGCCCATCTCGTGCCCGCCACCGTGTATCAGAGGGTGTAATTTCAAGGGCGGTTCCCGCCGAACATACAACACGCCTATACCTTTAGGCCCGTAGAGTTTGTGCGCGGAGATCGACAGCATATCGATGTCCATATCCTGTACATCGAGCACCAGCTTGCCGAAGCTTTGTGCGGCATCAACATGAAATAGAACCCCGCGGGACCGACACAACCCGCCTATCGCCTTGATGTCAGAAATACTGCCCAGCTCATTGTTGACGTGCATGATAGACACAATCAACGTGTCTTCGCGCAGCGCCGCCTCAACCTGCGACACTTCGACACGCCCATGCGCGTCGGGTTGCAGATAGGTCACCTCAAAGCCCTGCGTCTGCAGGTCGGCACAGGTATCCAGTACGGCTTTATGCTCCACGGCGCTGGTGACAATATGTTGACGACTGGCGTTGTAAGCCACACCTTTCAAAGCCAGATTGTCAGATTCAGTGGCGCCTGAGGTCCAGACAATCTCCCGGGGATCAGCATTCAGTGCCCGGGCAATTTCCGCCCTCGCCGCCTCCACCGCCTCTTCAGCACGCCAGCCATAAACGTGGGAACGCGAGGCAGGATTGCCGAAATTGCCCTGCACCAGCATTGCCTGACCCATCTTTTCTGCCACCCGAGGATCAATAGGTGTTGTGGCGGCATAATCTAGGTATATGGGGTCTTGCATAAAACTTCTATAAACATATCTGGGTGCACTGGCGCCTGTTGTTGCGCAGATGTGACCGTGGGGGCTAACTCAGCAGCAGTGTTGCAGCAATTCGCATCGGATCTTCCTCACCGGGCTTGGATTCAATCTGCTTTGCACCCGCTCTATTTTGCGCCTGTACCTGCCGTTCAACCAGGCTGGCCAGACTGATGCTCTGCAGAAACGAATCAATTTCGGCTGACAGATCCACCCACAGATTGTGGGTTAAACACATATGCCCTTCATGGCAGTCGGCACGACCACCGCAGCGGGTGGCATCAACACCTTCTCCCACAGCAGACACAACTGCAGAGATACTGATATCTTCTGGTGCTGCACCCAGCTGATAGCCGCCACCCGGTCCCCGATAGCTGGTCAACAGGCCCAGACGCTTTAAGCGGCCGACAATCTGTTCCAGATAAGACGAAGAAATGTCCTGCCGGCCGGCTATGTCCTGCACGCTGACGGGCCCCTGCTCACAATGCAGCGCTATATCCAGCATGGCGGTTACCGCATAGCGGCCTTTGGTCGTTAAACGCATAAGGATGTCTGGCGCATATTGAGTATCACAGCGTTAGCAATCATCGGCGCGAGTATGCAATACCCGACTAAAATACTCCACTATTCCTGACCGGGTTGTCCACTCGGACCTTCAACCCGGGAGAAGTGTTTGATGATGCCGCGCATGATCTGCACCTCGGTTTCGTCCAACTGCATGCGGGAAAACATGCGACGCACCCGGGTCATGGTCTGGCCCGGGTTCTCTGCCAGCAGAAATCCGCCATCCAGCAACGTCTGCTCAAGGTGTACCAGCATGGCGTCCAGTTCCGCGGAGGTTGCCAGACGGCGATCCCAGGCGCTGACCACGGGCTCACTCAGGCTGGCCTGATACAGCTCATAACAGACCACCTGCACCGCCATCGCCAGATTTAATGAGGAGTACTCGGGCGCGGCAGGAATCTGCAGGTGGTAGTGGCAGCGACGCAGCTCCTCGTTGGTCAAGCCGCTGTCTTCACGACCAAAGAGGATTGCCACCTGGGCTTCGTTGGCCTGTTCAACCACCTGTTCGGCGATACCTTTTGCATCCGTCACCGGCCAGGGAATTTTACGCAACCGAGTGCTGGTCCCCACCACCCAGTGACAATCGGCGATCGCGGTCTCAACGCTATCCACAACAACCGCCGCATCCAGAATATCCAGCGCACCTGCTGCACGCCAATCTGCCTGCGGGTCGGGATATCGTCTCGGATTCACCACAACAAGCTGACTCAAGCCCATGTTCTTCATGGCTCGGGCGGCACCGCCGATGTTGCCCGGGTGACTGGGTTCAACAAGAACAATTTTAATATTTTCAAACAGCGCCAACAGCAGATCCTTTTCTACAGCTCAAAGGGGACGTGATAGGATAGCGCACCTCTTTCGACCCTGGTTTATAAAGTTCACTATGGAACCAATGGCTAACATTGCTCTGCGCGCTGCGCGCAACGCGGCAGATTTTATTGCACAGTCTTTTGATCACCCGGATCGACGCGAAATACGCACCAAGGCTCGCAACGACTTCGTCTCAGATGTCGACATCAATGCTGAGCGGATGATCATTGAAGCCATTAATCAAACCTACCCTGATCACGCCATCCTGGCAGAAGAATCCGGCGCACCCACCAGAGACAGTGAATATACCTGGATCATCGATCCGTTGGACGGCACATTAAACTTCCTGCAGTCCATACCTCATTTCTGTGTGTCTATCGCGGTCAAAAAAGGCAAGCACCTCGAACATGGCATCATTGTTGACCCCATCCGCAACGAAGAGTTTGTTGCCAGTCGTGGCAAAGGCGCCCAGCTTAATGGCAAGCGTATTCGTGTCAGCGGCCGTGCCAAACTGCAGGACTGCGTGTTAGGCACCGGCATACCACCAGGCAGCATGGATCGCCTGGATCACTACATGGATACCTTGAAAGCACTCACTGGCGAATGTCGGGGCATCCGCCGCGCTGGCAGCGCAGCTTTGGATCTGGCTTACGTTGCCGCAGGCCGTACTGACGGTTTCTGGGAAATGGGTTTAAGCCAGTGGGATATTGCCGCAGGCATCGTGCTGATCCGTGAAGCCGGTGGCTTTATCGGCGATCTGGATGGCGGCGAAAACTACTGGTCCAGTGGCGACATCGTCGCCGCCAATCCAAAAGTAATGCGCTCCATGGTAGCTGCCCTGCGTGCACATAAACCTCACAGCTAAGGGTAGCTGCCTTCCGGGTTATCATCCTTATCCGGTTCAGGCACCAGCAGATCTTCGCGGGTGATGTTCAACGCCAGCAGCATGTTTGCAGAGACGTATATCGACGAATAGGTACCGACCACAACGCCAATACTCAACGCCAGGGCAAAACCGCGAATTGCCTCGCCGCCTGCAAATAACAGCGCCAGCAGCACAAATAAAGTCGTGAGCGATGTCACCAACGTGCGGCCCAGGGTCTGATTCAGGGATTCGTTGATCACTTCTACAGGTGTGCGTTTGCGTATTTTCCGAAAATTTTCGCGTATCCGGTCACTCACAACAATGGTGTCGTTGAGGGAATAACCAATCACCGCCAGCAATGCTGCCAGAACGGTTAAGTCGAAGGTCAGATGGAAAATGGCAAATATACCCAGTACTGCAAAAACGTCATGCGCTAGAGCAGCAACCGCGCCTATAGCAAACTGTTTGGTAAAACGGAACAGAATGTAGAGCATCACTACAATCAGTGCAGCCAGCAATGCAAGCCCGCCATCTTCGGCCAGTTCTTCGCCTACTGCAGGACCAACAAAGTTGGACTGGCGCAGGCTGACACCCTCATGCTGCTCCTGCACTGAAGCAAAAATCCTGTCGCCGAGGGTGGCCTGTTCGATGCCACCCTGTGGTGGCATACGGATCAGAACGTCCTGATTCGAGCCGAAGTACTGAACCGTGCCATTGGCAAAGCCGTTAGCCACCAGTTCGTTGCGCAACTGATCAGCATCAACTTCCTGTTCGAAACCCAGTTCAACCAGAGTGCCACCAGTGAAGTCGAGCCCCAGGGTTAGACCGTTATAAAAAATCTCAAACAGAGAAAAAATCAGGATAAACGCAGATATGCCGGCAGCGATTTTACGCTTCCCCATGAAATCAAAGTTGGTCTGTCTCATATCTTCAGCGTCTCCAGCTTACGACCACCATACATCAGATTGACTATGGCCCGAGTTACCATGATGGCGGTAAACATTGACGTCACGATGCCCACCGCAAGTGTCACGGCAAATCCACGCACCGGACCGCTGCCGATCGATAAAAGGATAATGGCGACAAAAAACGTGGTGATGTTCGCATCCGTAATGGTGACCAGCGCGCGATCAAAACCTGCCTGGATGGCAGCTTGCGGAGCCCGCTCGCGTAGCTCTTCTCTGATCCGGGAGAAGATCAGCACGTTTGCATCAACTGCCATACCGACGGTTAGAACAATACCGGCAATACCCGGCAGTGTAAGCGTCGCACCTAACACACTCATGATGGCGACCAGCAACATCAGGTTTGCGGTCAGGGCTATATTTGCTGCCAGACCAAACCAGCGGTAATAGAACAGCATGAATATCAATACCAGCGCAAAGCCGATGCCTACCGATTGCCAGCCGCGGGTGATGTTCTCATCACCGAGCTGCGCACCTACCGTACGTTCTTCCACAATATACATTGGTGCTGCCAGTGCACCTGCTCGCAGCAACAGGGCGAGGTCCTGAGCTTCACGCAGCCCTAAACCGGTGATGCGAAACTGAAAACCAAGTGCAGACTTGATGTTTGCCACACTGATGAGTCTGCGCTCTTCTTCACTGGTGAAGATCTCGACGGTTTCACCGTCACGCTGTACTTTACGCACGATGGGTTTCTGCTCGATATACAGAATTGCCATGTCGCGACCAACATTGCCCTTGGTGGCATCAAACATGCGATTGCCACCTTCACTGTCCAGTTCGATGCTGACCTGGGGTTGTGAGGTTTCCGGATCGAAACTCTGCTGCGCGTCCTGCACATTGTTACCGGTGACAATGTTACGGCGCAGCACATCCTGCACCCGCCCTTCATATTCATAGGTTTCCTGCTGGAAACGCGGGGTGTTGGCCTGGGCGGCAAGACGGAATTCCAGGTTGGCAAACTTATTTAATATGCCTTTTGCACGGGCACTGTCCTGAATGCCGGGCAGGTCAACCACTATGCGCTGTCGACCCAGACGCTGAACCTGAGGCTCTGATACACCCAGTTCATTGACCCGGTTACGCAGACTGGTGAGGTTCTGGCTGATGGCTCTGTCTTCCAGCGCCTCAATACGCTCCTGAGAAAGTTTAAACGTGAGCCCGGCCCGACCTTCAACCTGTTCTTCACGAATCTGGTAATCGGCAAATTCCTCCAGCGCAACAAGTGCTTTTTCACGCTCGTCTTCCGATGAAAAAGCGATGCTGATATCCAGTCCATCTACCCACTCGCGATTCGGAATATAAACAACATCCGCTTCGCGCAGCTTGTCCTGCATACCCAGTGCAGCGCTGTCGACTACCGATTGCAGATACTCATCCATGTTCACCTGCAACAGGAAGTGCACGCCGCCGGACAGATCAAGTCCTAACGACATAGCCTTGCCGCCAAGATCCTGCAGCCATTGCGGTGTGGTACTGGCTCTATTCAGTGCCACTACGTAGTTTTCACCGGTTGCATTCAACAGATTGCTGATCAGGGTTTTTGCTTTCAGCTGATCCGCATCGCTGGTTACCCTTATCAGGCCACCCTGTTCGAGGAGCTCTGATCCGACGCTGGCAATCTGCACCTCCGCAAGCGCTGCTTCCGCCCGCGACAGTGCAATCTGTATGTCGTTCTGTGTCGTCTCAGCGTCTCGCGGCAGGATCTGCAAAGCAGGATCAGGCTGGAACAGGTTAGGCGCGGCATAAAGCGCACCTATTACCAGCACAAACACGATCAGCGCGTACTGCCAGGGACGAAACGAGTTGGGCGCCACGTTCCTGCGACGCGGCACACCCAGAAGTGGAGGGCCGCTCAGGCCAGATTCAGACATAATGTTTGCTCTTGCCGTTTGTCGTTATCAGTCTTTTTCGAGATTCTTGATGGTGCCTTTAGGCAACGTCGCGCCAATGGCGGTCTTCTGTATGCGCATTTCAACATTTTCGCTGACCTGCACTTTAATGAAGTCCTCTTCCACTTTGTTGATCATCCCGACAATGCCGCCGGCTGTGACAATCTCGTCACCCTTGGCCAGGCTGGTCACCAGATTCTGGTGCTCTTTACGGCGTTTGTTCTGCGGGCGAATCAGCAGAAAGTAGAAAATAAGTACAAATCCGCCGAGGAATAAAAGGTTGATCAATCCTGCGTCACCGCCAGCGCCGCCGGCGGGTGCCGCATATGCGGTCGTTTCAAACAAGCTCATGTAGATTTCCAGTCGTTTAGGAGGGTTTTGACGAGGGTGCGAAATGTACCCGTTTCAATTGAGGCACGCAATCGAGCCATCAGGTTATGGTAGAAATGCAGATTATGCTGGGTCATCAGCATCGCGCCAAGCATTTCACCGCAGCGGTCCAGATGATGTAAATACGCGCGGGAGAAATGACTGCAGGTATAGCAGTCACAGGCCGCATCCAGCGGTACATCTGCATCCCGATGCTGAGCGTTGCGGATTTTAACCATCCCGGTGGAGGTAAACAGATAACCGTTACGGCCGTTGCGGGTCGGCATCACGCAGTCGAACATATCAACGCCCAAAGCAACGCCGCGCACCAGATCCTCTGGCGTGCCCACGCCCATCAGGTAACGTGGCTTGTCTTCGGGCATGTGTGGCAGCAGCCCTTCCATGACACTGTACATGTCACTCTTTTCCTCACCCACCGACAAACCGCCAATGGCATAACCTTCAAAACCCACCTCCTGCAGCGCAGCCAGACTTTCGCGACGCAGATCGTCAAACATGCCACCCTGCACAATGCCAAACTGGGCTGCACCCGGGTTAAGCGACCCTTCCCGGCTCTGCTGAAAAGCATCGCGGCTGCGCACGGCCCAGCGCATGGATAACTGCATCGAGTCTTCCGCCTGTTTGTGGGTGGCCGGATGGGCCGTACATTCATCCAACACCATGACCACATCTGAAGCCAGATGGCGCTGCACCTGCGTAGCAGACTCAGGCGTCAGTTTCACTTTGTCGCCATTGATCGGGGATCGAAAAACCACCCCTTCTTCATTCATTTTGCGCAGATCACCCAGACTGAACACCTGAAACCCACCGGAGTCTGTGAGGATGGGCCCAGACCACTGCATGAATTTATGCAGACCGCCAAAACTGGCGATACGCTCCGATCCCGGGCGCAACATGAGATGGAAGGTGTTGCCCAGCAGGATCTGGGTGCCCACATCAAGCAGGCTTGCCGGGGTCATCGCCTTTACCGTGCCGTAGGTGCCACAGGGCATGAATACCGGTGTCTGCACGGTGCCATGCGGCAGCGTTAACTGACCTCTGCGGGCCGGGCCATCCGCGGTCTGAACTTCAAACATCTGAACTGTCCTGCCGGTGCAAAAACATGGCGTCCCCATAACTGAAAAACTGGTAGCGCTGTTCTACCGCTTCACGGTAGGCGTGCATAACTTCATCGTAACCGGCAAACGCTGTGACCAGCATCATCAGGGTAGAGGCTGGAAGATGAAAATTGGTAATCAGCGCGTCAACCACCTGAAACCTGAAACCCGGGGTGATAAACAACTGTGTATCACCCTCGCCAGCCGTTACCCGACCGCCGTTCGCGGCGGCTGAACTTTCCAGAGTGCGCACAACTGTTGTGCCTACCGCAACTACCCGACCACCGTTGTCCTGCGTGTTTTGTATCTGCTGCGCTGTTACGGGCTCAACCTGGTAGTACTCGCTGTGCATGACATGGTCTGCGAGTTCACCACGTACAGGCTGGAATGTGCCTGAGCCAACGTGCAGGGTAACTTCCGCGATATCAACCCCCTGGGTCCGCAGAGTTGCCAGCAAAGCCTCACTGAAATGTAATCCGGCAGTAGGCGCAGCCACGGCACCCGGAATCTGACCATACACCGTCTGATAATGATCTTCGTCAAGCGCGGACGGTTCCTGTTCGCTGCGATCACGCTCTATATACGGGGGCAGCGGCACATGCCCCTGCTGATCCAGAAGGTCCAGCCAGGGTAGTTTGCTGACCAGCACATAAAACTGGCCCTGACGTGATTCGCAGGTGAGTGGGTGGGAAGCCACATTCAAGTGACGGCCTGTTTTCAACGGCTTGCTGACCCGCACCTGGCACAGTGCACGGTGCGGATCCAGCAGCCGCTCAAACAGCACCTCTGCCTGGCCGCCACTGTCTTTTTGCGCAAACAATCTGGCCTTTATCACCCTGGTATTGTTGATCACCAGCAGATCACCAGGCTGCAGAAGCTGTTGTATGTCTGGAAAATAACCGTGTTTGACGCCTTCAGGCAGCAGTTGCAGCAGCCGCGCATCGGTACGGTTGGCTTTCGGATGCTGCGCGATCAGCTCCGACGGCAGCGCGTAGTCAAAATCACTGAGCTGATAGGTCATGTTATTGGCTTTACCGACCAACAAAAGAAGGCGCGCATTGTAGAGTCCAGAAATTAAAGCGCAACCTGATGATGCAGGTCGTCAGGGCTGTGTAGCCGAATTTTTCAATCGGGGCCTTTCCTGTTCCTAGGCGTCGGGCTTCGAGCCCTTTTCCTCCAGTTCCGAACGCAACGCCTGCACAACGCTTGCGAACTGTTCGCGATTTTCATCGCTGAGTTCGGCCAGCATCTCGTGCGCTTTCAGCAGCCTCTGCTGCTGGCGTGTACCGTGGGTGGCCTGCAGGTCAAGGGGGACAAGGTTTGCAGGCAGTTCTACCGCAGTCTTTTCAATGCACGCCAGAATGCCCTGCATACTCAGCTCGCGGAAACTGTCTTCAAGTGCCTGGCCGACATTCTGCAGCATAAGCGTTTGGGATGCCTTCTGTGCCTGGTCCAGCAGTTCGTGCAAAGTACCCAGCAATGTACTGTCCATGTATTCGCAACTGCCCAGATCTATGATGATATTACGGCCACCATCGAGGGCAGCAATCGCGGCGTCGAATAACGGCTGACCGTACAGCCACGTCATCCTGCCGGCAATCACAAACAGAGTCCCCTCCTCGGTTTCGGTAAAATGGATCGTCGGCTGCTCTTCTGCGGCCATTGGGGTCAGATCAAGTGCGTCCGAAGACAGGTTGAAACCACTTTCACCGGGTGAGGCGCTGAGCAGCACCATCGTCACATCATCACAGTCCTGACGAATCAACCCACCGGTAAACGCCAGCAGAAGTTGCTCAAGGGGATGCTCATGGTGTTTTACCTCCTGCAAAGTCCGGGCGATGTCTTCAATGTCTTTTTCCTGCTGACCTATGTCGAGCAGACCGTCTGTATACAACAACAACTGGTCGTCAGCGTGCAGGTAGATCTCGTGCTCGGCGTATTCTGCATTGTTGTCCAAGCCGAGCGCGGGACCCGTGTGTTCGATCGTCTCGACGCTGCCATCAGCGCGCAACAGTATCAGCGGTGGATGCCCTGCTGAGCCAACGACCAGGCGGCGCTCTTCGATATCCAGCAGACAATAAACCGTTGTCACAAACACGCCCGGCGCCGGTGGGTTGGCACGCAGGGAGGCGTTGATGCGTGTTAACGCCCAACCGGGCTGATAAGCGACATGTGTTGCGGCATCCTGCACATGCATGTGGTTTTTAAACAGCACCGACAACATGGCGGCACTCACGCCATGGCCGGAGGCATCCGCGACCACCAGCGCCAGATGCCGTTCGTTTATGCTGACCACGTCATACAGATCTCCGCCTATTGTATGTCCGGGCCGATACAGCGTGCGCACGTTGAAATTTGCTAAATTGGGCGCCTCAGCGGGCAGCAGCGAACGCTGGATAATTTCCGCCCGATGTAAATCGCGTTCTATCAGATCTGCCTGCCCTTCCAGAATCTGCACTGCGCCACGCAGCTCCTTGGCTGTGCGCCTGAGTTCAAGCTGCGCCATGATCTGGCGTGCTAACGCATTCAAACACTCGCGCTGCACGCTGGTCAGTTCGCGCGGCTGGTGATCAAGCACGCACAGCGTACCCAGCGCCTGTCCATTCGAGTCAACGAGCGGTGCGCCGGCGTAGAATCGAATGCGTGGCTCGTCCAATACCAATGGATTGTTGATAAAGCGCTCGTCCCGAGCAGCATCTTCGACGACCATCAGCTCAGACTCTAAAATCGCATGCGCGCAAAACGCAATGCGTCGAGGTGTTTCCGTTGCGGGTAGCCCAATCTTTGATTTGAACCACTGCCGATGTTCATCAACCAGACTCATGATGGCGATGGGCGTGTCGCACAGCTGCGACGCTAAGAACGTAATGTCGTCGTAGGCCTGCTCTGGCAACGTGTCGAGAATCGAATACGATTCAAGCGCTGCCAGACGTTGCGCTTCGTTGTCCGGTTCGGGTGCTTCGATCATGCCTCACCATAACGCTAAACGACCAGGATTGGCGAGACTCGGAAAAACAGTGCCAGCCGTGAACTGATGTCACAGCAGTTGTATCTAAAGAGCCCATTGGGCAAAATGCGCGACCCATGCCTGGGTGGCGAAATTGGTAGACGCGCCGGATTCAAAATCCGGTTCCTTCACGGGAGTGTCGGTTCGAGTCCGACTCCAGGTACCACTGTTTAGAGAGAATTCCTTGCAGGCCGTTGGCTGGTGCTGAGTGACACCGAACCGACACGTAGTGTGATGGACCGAAGGTCCGTATTCGAGTCCGACTCCAGGTACCACTGCTTCGAACGAATTCCTTTCAGACTAAGCAAACCCCATTTCAGTCACGTTCATTGTCCATGTACACTATCGCTCTTTTTTTGAGCGGAACTCATCATGGAAAACGTCTATATCGTCGAAGCTGTACGCAGTCCTATTGGTAAAAGAGGCAAAGGCCTGGCTGGTCTGATGCCAGCTGATCTTCTGGGTCAGGTACAAAGCGCAGCACTTGAACGCAGCGGCATCGCGCCAGAAAAAATTGGCCAGATTATCGGTGGCTGTGTCTCTCAGGTCGGTGAACAGTCGTTTAATATCGCGCGCATTGCCTGGCTTTCCCAGGGGTTGCCGGAAGAAATTGCCGCCACCACAGTTGACTCGCAATGTGGATCATCTCAACAGGCCACCTCTTTAGGCGCAGCCATGGTGTCCTCCGGTATGGAAGACATTGTCATGGCCTGTGGCGTGGAAATGATGAGTCGCGTTCCGTTGGGTTCAAACATGAAAGATGGCGTACCTATGGGTGAAAGCTACGCATCACACTATCAACCCACCAGCCAGTTTCAGGGCGCTGCGATGATTGCCGAGGAATACCAGATTACCCGTGGCGATACGGATGCTTTTGGTCTGCGCAGCCAGGAGCGCGCACTGCGTGCGCGGCAGGAGAACCGTTTTGAACGTGAAATCACGCCCATCGAAGCACCGGTACTGGATGAAAAATTTGAACCTACCGGAGAGATGCAGACCATCACTCAGGATGAAGGCATCCGCGAGACTTCTTTAGAGGCCCTGGCGGGTCTTAACCCGGTGCCCGGACAGGAAATTCACACCGCAGGCTCAAGCTCTCAAGTTTCAGATGGTGCTGCCGTTGTGATCCTGGCCAACCAGAAAGCGGTTGATGCCCTCGGCCTGAAGCCTAAGGCCAAAATCATCGCCTCGACGCTGGTTGGGGTTGATCCAGTGACCATGTTAAAGGGGCCTATACCCGCCAGCCGCAAAGTGCTTGAACAGACGGGATTGTCGGTCAGTGACATCGACGTTTTTGAAGTCAATGAAGCGTTTGCCTCAGTCGTGCTGGCCTGGGAAAAAGACCTGCAACCAGACCCTGAAAAAGTGAACCCGAACGGTGGCGCCATAGCCCTGGGGCACCCTACCGGCAGCACCGGTGCACGCCTGATTACCAGCGCTTTGCATGAGCTGGAGCGCACCGGTGGCCGTTACGGTCTGATTGCCATGTGCTGTGGCGGCGGGCTGGGCACAGGCACTATTATCGAACGCATCTAGCTGTGAAATAAAGTGCCTAACTTATTGATATCAAGGGGAATATGATGAGCGACAATACACCCGTTCTGGTTGGGATAGCGCAGCTGGAACAGCGGATCGACGACCCGGCCACGGCCAAAGAGCCCGTTGAGTTAATGATCGATGCGGTAAAGCAGGCAGCACAGGATGCGGGCAGCAGCGAGCTCCTGAAAGCGACCTCCGTGCGCGTCATTCGTGGGATCTGGCCGTATCAGAACCCGGCTAAAGCGGTCGCGGAAGCAATCGGCAACCCGGGCGCACAAACCGGCATTACCCCCTACGGGGGCAACTTCGTGCAGACCACGTTGAACCAGTCCGCTCTGGATATTCAGAGTGGCGAACACGACGTCATCATCATCACTGGTGCTGAGTGTGGCAACACACAGGCAAAAGCTGCCCGTGCGGGTGTCAATCTATCCTGGCAGCCACTGCCCGGGACCCCGGATGTTTCCATGGGCGAAGAAGTAGAGATGCGCCATGAAGCAGAGAAAAGAGTGCGGCTGGGTAAACCCATCCAGCTGTATCCCATCTTCGAAACTGCATTAAGGCATGACATGGGGCTGGGCGTGCAGGAGCACCTGGAACATATCTCCAGACTCTGGGCTGGTTTCAGTGAAGTGGCTTCGCATAATCCCCACGCCTGGATTCGCGATGCAAAAAGCGCCGAGGATATCCGCACGCCTTCAGCGGTGAACCGTCCAGTGTCGTTCCCCTACCCTAAATTCATGAACTCCAACAACAACGTTGACCAGGGTGCAGCGCTCATTCTCTGCTCCGAGGCTAAAGCCAGAAGTCTGGGTATCGCCAGAGAGAAATGGATATACCCCTGGGCTGGCACAGATGCCCACGATCACTACTTCGTTTCCAATCGGGATACTTTGTGTGGATCACCGGCAATTCGCCTGGCAGGAAATCGCGTCCTGGAACTCGCTGGTATGACGGTGGCCGATATTGATCGCGTCGACGTTTACAGCTGCTTCCCGGTCGCCGTGCAGGTAGCCGCCAGAGAATTGGGGCTGGACATGAACAAGCCGCTGACCGTGACCGGCGGTCTGACCTGGGCCGGCGGCCCCCTGAACAACTATGTCATGCATTCGATTGCCACGATGGCAGAGCTGCTGCGTGGTGCGCCTGGAGAGAAAGGATTAATCACCGCCAACGGCGGCTATCTGACCAAACACGCGTTTGGTGTCTACTCGACCGAACCACCCTCACAAGGCTTCCAACACAACGATCTGCAGGCTGATGTGGATGCTCTGTACAAGCGCGACGTGGCGTTTGAACATGAAGGCGAGGCCACGGTTGAAGGCTACACGGTCATGTACGGCCAGGCTGCACCCGAGCAGGCTTTTATCGCCGCACGCCTGGCTGATGATCGTCGCGTCTGGGCAACCACCGATGATGTCGACGTCATGCAGGCGATGACTGAAGAAGAATTCTGCGGGCGCTCGGTCAATATCAGCGGCAACCTTGCCTCCTTCTGAAGCCAGCAACAACACCCGCTCTAACGAGAAGGTTGAATCAGGCTATCCAGCCGGGATTGGCCGCCGGCTGGGTGCCATGCTCTACGACAGCTTGCTGATTATTGCGATCTGGATGGCCACTCTGCTCGTCTGGGTAATCGCCTCTGGTGGTGAAGTTGTCACCGGCTGGTTGATTCAGGCTGTCCTGTTCAGCCAGTGGCTAGGCTTTTACCTGTACTGCTGGTCGCGGCAGGGACAGACTCTGGGTATGACCGCCTGGCGCATCAAGTTGGTGAATCTGGACGGCACAGCACCCGATATGCCGCAGCTGCTGATACGGGCAGCTGTCGCGCCCATCTCGGCTGTTTGTGCCGGGCTCGGATATCTCTGGCTCTATATTGGCGATCGCCAGCAGACCTGGCATGACCGGATCAGCCAGACACTGGTTGTGCACATCCCTAAAGCCTGAAGAGAGCTCAAGTGGCCACGGGTTTGGCAACCCTTGCCAGCAGCCAGCCCGCAATACCCGCAAACACCAGGTGCACCAGCCACAGCCCCAGATAAGCCGGCACGTGACCTTCTGCAATTGCGTTCTGATTAACCAGAAGCGCGAGGAAATAAATCAGCATCAGCAAAGTACCGGGCACAATCCGTCCAAATCGTCCCTGCCGTGGTTTCACCCGGGAGATACCTACAGCAATGCAGCCGCCAATCAATGCAAATAAAGGTAATCCCCAGCGCCAGTGCCACTGCGCCCGACTCTGGGCATCGTCACCGAGTTCACCGGTGGGCAATGCCTCCACTGCGAGACGATCAGGTAGCGCGTCCACTGAAGACAAACGCTGACGTAATTCGGTAAATGCCATGACCCGTAGTTCAGGTGACCCCGGCCGTCCTTCGTAACGATGCCCGTTCGTCAACAGGAGGTATTGTGAGCCACTTTCCGGATCACGATATTGTGAGGCCTGTTGCGCCCAGATATTGACCTGTACACCGCTGTCCAGACGCTGGGACAGAAAGACGTCATACAGAATCTTACGATCGTCCGACATGGCCTGACTGTAAGTGATGCGCCGACCATGATCATAAACATGGAAAGTGCCTGCATTGAGGGTTTCAAATTCCGTCTGCGCCTGTTGCTGTGCAACAAAGCTGGTCAAGGCACGCTCCGACATGGGGGTCACTACCAGGGCTAAAACAGCAACCCCTGCCACTACCGCCAACATTGTGACACTGACCCACTGCAGTAGTTTGAAGGTTGATGCGCCAGCGCCTTGCAGCACGACCATCTCCTGTTCAGCATGCAACCGACCCAGCGTAAGGATAATGGCGACATACATCGAAAACGGCGCCACCTGCTGCAGGAACTCAGGCATACGCAGACCCATGATGGTCAACACCGTTGCGCCGGTGAATTTACCCATCGCCGCTTCCTGCAGGTAGCCGATAAAGCGGCCACCCAGCGCCACCAGCAGTAACATCAGCAAAGTGACGACAAAGATTGCGAGTAGCTCTCGATTTACATAACGCATCGCAACAGACATATGACCAGGTCCCGATTTAAATTAGAATACGACCCTGTCTAAAAACACGGCTTACCGATACATGAAATACAGCATTACCGATGGCAATTTAAACGATTTGCGCACCCCTTGCCTGGTGGTCTCATTAAAAACCGCAAAACGTGTCGCTCGGGCCCTGGGAAGCACAGCCATTTTTTCCCGCGCGAGTGAAGATTTCAAGGACAGTGTTGAGCAGAGTCTTTGTGTCAATCTGGGTGGCAACATTGCACGGTTATTGGTTATCGGTGGCGCTGATGAAACACTGGACGCTGATAAATTTCGCAAGCTGGTCAACGCGGCGGCTGTCAGTCTGCTGAAACTGCCCGTTAAAAATGCCATTGTTGCCCTGGACAGTGTCAAAGTCACCGGTGAACGCACACCGTGGAAGGCAGCAACATTGATGCATGCCATCAGCTACAACGCCTATCGCTATGGCAAACACAAATCCAAGCCGGCTTCTCCTCCAACGCTGACTACCGTTCGCGTGCATGTCAGCGACAAGAAAGGTACTACCAGCAGCGCACGCCTTGGAAACGCGCTTGATGCAGGCCTGGCATTCTCCCGCGACCTGGGTAATGAGCCGCCTAATGTCTGTGATCCGAATTACCTGCTGAAGGAGGCGCGGAAACTGGCCAAACACCCGGAAGTGTCCGTCTCCAATCTGGATGAGAAAAAAATGGCTGCGCTGAACATGGGTGCTTTTTTGTCAGTATCCAAAGGCAGTGACAAGCCCGGCCAGATGATTGTTATCCGCTACAACGGTGGGCGCAAAGCAGACGCACCCATAGCTCTGGTTGGCAAAGGTATTACCTTTGATACCGGAGGTATTTCGCTGAAACCTGGCGCTGCCATGGACGAAATGAAATTCGACATGTGTGGTGCAGCTTCTGTGCTTGGCACGACCAAGGCAGTTATCCAAGCGGGTTTGAAAATCAATCTGATCACCATCGTAGCGGCTGCGGAAAACATGCCAAGCGGCGGTGCAACCCGACCGGGAGACATTGTTACTTCGTCCTCTGGAAAGACCATCGAAATACTGAATACCGATGCCGAGGGCCGTCTGGTTCTGTGTGATGCCCTCACCCACGCACAGACGTTCAAACCCAAAACCATCATCGATGTTGCCACTTTGACGGGTGCGGTAATCGTCGCTTTAGGCTCCAAAGCGAGCGCTGTTTATGCCAACGATGACAAGCTGGCCAACGATCTGCTTGCAGCCGGTCAGACCAGTGGTGACAAAGCCTGGCAGATGCCTCTGTGGGATGAGTATCAGTCAAGCCTGAATTCCAACTTTGCAGACATGGCCAATATCGGCGGTCGAGAAGCGGGTAGCGTCACAGCTGCCTGTTTTCTTTCGCGCTTTGTCGAAGGTGTCAGCTGGGCTCATATGGATGTTGCAGGCAGCGCATTCATGGGTGGAGCAGCCAAAGGTGCAACGGGTCGCCCTGTGCCGCTGCTGTTCAACTACCTTTGCCAACAGGCCAACGGCTAGATCATGACGCGGGTGGACTTTTACATTCTCGATGACCAGACCCTGGATGCCACCCTGCGCTTTGCCTGCCGGTTAGGTTTAAAGGCTTACCTGAAAAACACCCCAGTGCATGTCCATATGGATAAACCTGAAGACGCCCAGGCGTTAGATGAACTGATGTGGGACTATCCCAAACATCGCTTTGTCCCGCACGAAATCATTACAGGTGAAAGTGTGCCTTCATCACCGATACAGATCTCCTGCGAGCCACCCCATATTGAGGAGGGGTTACTGATTAATCTGGCGCCAGATGTGCCCAGATTTTTTGGCCGCTTCGACAGAGTTGCCGAAATTGTGGTGGGTGAAACGCGTGATCAGGGACGTGCACGTTACGCACATTATCGATCGCGAGGCTATCCCCTGCATCATCACCAGATGACGGATTGGGAGCAACAGGCGTGAGCACTACCCCACCTGGACAGGACGATCGAAAAGAGCCGGACGAGTTGATCGAAGACCTTGAATCTATCAAAGGTCTGTTTGACGAAGAGCAGGCAAACTCTGCTGATGACAGCAAAGATGAAGACATGGATGTGCCTCTGCTTGACGACCCGCTGGTAGATGGGCTGACCATTGATGAAGGTTTACCCGACGATACATTTAAAGCTCTACTTGACGACGCCTGGCAGGAATCTGTTGATGAATTGCTGACCGATGCGCGAAATCGCATCAAAGAAAATAGCGATCTATGGCAACCCGAAGATACCGATGAACTGGCACAGGCTTTGAAAATACGTATCGATGCCAGCGTGAAAAGCTGGTTAGCGGTTACGCTGGAGCAGAATATTGGCGCCTTGCGTACGCATCTTGTCAGTGAGCTATCTGACGAGTTACTCGCCCATCTGCGACAAAAACTAAACAAAGACGCCGACACAAAGAAATAAGAAGAACAATATGGAAAGTAGTTTCGATCCGCATGCCATTGAGCAGGAGTTATACGCCCATTGGGAGCAGTCCGATTACTTTGCACCAACAGGTAACGGACCTGGATACTGCGTTCTTATACCGCCACCTAACGTTACCGGTACACTGCACATGGGGCATGCCTTCAACCAGACACTGATGGATACTCTGATCCGTTACAAGCGCATGCAGGGCAATCGAACGCTATGGCAAATGGGCACGGACCATGCAGGTATCGCGACGCAGATGCTTGTCGAACGCCAGCTTAACGAACAGGGCATCAAACGCCACGAACTGGGTCGCGAAGCCTTCACGGAGAAGGTCTGGGAATGGCGTGAAACCTCAGGTGGCACCATCGCGAGCCAGATTCGCCGCATGGGATCAAGCCTGGACTGGTCCCGGGATCGCTTCACCATGGATGAGGGTTATGCCGAGGCGGTTCTGACTGTATTCGAACGCCTTTTTGATGAAGGTTTAATCTATCGCGGCTCGCGCCTGGTTAACTGGGACCCGCAACTGGGTACTGCCATCTCAGATCTGGAAGTAGAGAACAGCGAAGAAAACGGCCACCTCTGGCATTTTCGTTATCCCCTGTTGGATGGCCTGACAACCACGGAAGGTGATCAGCACCTGACCGTTGCAACAACACGGCCGGAGACCATGCTCGGAGATACGGCTGTTGCCGTGCATCCTGATGACGAGCGTTACGCGCACCTGGTTGGCGGTTTCGTGAATCTGCCATTGGTTGACCGCCGCATTCCTATCATCGCAGACAGCTATGTTGAGATGGATTTTGGTACCGGCTGCGTGAAAATCACCCCCGCACATGATTTCAACGACAACGAAGTGGGTGCACGCCACGATCTCGAAATGATCAACATTTTCACCAGCGAAGCCACCATAAACGACGCTGCGCCGGAGAAATATCGTGGCATGGATAGAGACATGGCACGCAAAGCCGTGGTTGCGGATCTTGATGACCTGGGTCTGCTCGGAGAAGTTAAAGACCATAAATTGATGGTGCCCCGGGGCGATCGTTCAGGCGCTGTTATCGAACCCCTTCTCACGGACCAATGGTTTGTGAAAATTGAACCGCTGGCTCAACCGGCGATTGACGCGGTTAAAAACGGCGACATCAAATTTGTGCCTAAACAGTATGAAAATGTCTATTTCTCCTGGATGCGCGATATCCAGGACTGGTGTATCAGTCGTCAACAATGGTGGGGGCATCAGATTCCGGCGTTTTATGACGGCGACAGCAATATCTATGTCGCCCGCTCAGAGCAGGCAGCGCGTGAAAAGTACGATCTGCCTGACAGTATCGAACTGAAACGCGATCCGGACGTTCTGGAGACCTGGTTTTCCTCTGCGTTATGGCCATTTGCCACGCTTGGCTGGCCAGAAGAGACCAAGGAACTGGATCAATTCCTACCCTCCTCGACGCTGATCACCGGGCACGACATCATATTCTTCTGGGTCGCCCGCATGATCATGATGACCCTGCACTTCACCGGGAAGAAGCCGTTCGAAACCGTTTACGTGCATGGTCTGGTAAAAGCTGCTGATGGCAACAAGATGTCAAAAACAAAGGGTAACGGATTGGATCCGCTCGATTTCATAGACGGCATCAGCCTTGAAGAACTGGTGGAAAAGCGCACCTCAAATCTTACTCAGCCGAAGATGGCGCCGCGGATAGAAAAAGCTACCCGCAAGGATTTTCCCGACGGCATACCCTCTTACGGAACCGATGCGCTTCGTTTTACTTTCTGCGCTCTGGCTACGACCGGCCGTGATATCAAGTTTGATTTGAATCGAATCGATGGCTATCGCAATTTCTGCAACAAGCTGTGGAACGCGAGCAAGTTTGTCTTGATGAATACAGAAGACTTTGAGCCATCGCACGCAGTAGAACTGACAGTTATTGACAGGTGGATGTTAAGCAAGACTCATCAGCTGGTGAAAGACTGCCAGTTTGCCCTGGACACCTACCGCTTCGACATCTTCGCCAGCACCATCTACGATTTTGCCTGGCACGAGTATTGTGACTGGTACCTGGAGCTGACCAAACCGCTGTTGTGGGACGAGTCAGTCAGCGCCGCACAGAAACAGGGCACACGCCAAACCCTGCTGACGGTACTGGAAGCCCTCTTACGCATTTCGCACCCGGTCATGCCCTTCATTACCGAAACTATCTGGCACGAGGTGGCACCACGCCTGGGCATACAACATGACACTATCATGCTGCAGCGATACCCAGAGGCACAGGATTTTGCAGAGGATGCAGAAGCCCAGGCCCAGGTTGAATGGCTGAAGCAGGTGATCAGCGCTATTCGCAACATTCGCGGCGAAGCCAACATCAAACCTAATATTGAGGTTCCCGTCCTGCTGCAGGATGGTGAGCCTGCGGATCGCCATCGAGCGGCAGCAACTGCTGTGATGTTGAGGAAACTGGCAAACGTTGCAGAACTGAACTGGGTTGAAGAAGGCGATGAACCACCACCTCATGCTCTGGGTCTGGTTGGCAACCTTAAAATCTTAATCCCGCTGGCCGGTCTTATTAATGTGACAGAAGAAATCACACGCATCGATAAAGAGATTGAAAAAGTACAGCAGGAAATCACACGGATCGAAAAGAAGCTCGACAACGAAAATTTTGTGGCTAAAGCGCCTGCTGAGGTGGTTGATAAAGAGCGCGCCAAAGCTGACGCGCTGCAGATCAAGGTGGATACGCTGGCAAGCCAGCGCGCAAAACTGAAGAGCCTTACCGATGGATAAAGACGAAGCCGGAAAAGCCTAAACGCCTTCTACGGAATCCACCTCAACAATGGAGTTAATCACCCGCGCACCATCCGCATAGTGCAGGAAGGTAAACTCGATGAACATGCCCTCTTCCAGCATGGTGAAGGCACCAAAGGTACCGTTAATCTGCACCTGACAGGTTGGACTCACATCATAGTCTGTGCCGTTCACAACCGCCCTATAGGTACCAAAATCCAAACCTTGAATTTCGCCAGAACTTTCCGCTTCAGGCGCGAGGAACTCCTGTGCATTCACGGCACTTACGCCCAACAGCAGAAAAAGAACAGCCAGTTGCAGCGCATGTTTGAATAAAAACATTATTGTCTCCTGATTCTTAGAGTCTTGTTCGGGTAGAAACCGCGCGCTAATTAGCGCGCAGCTCCGTCCATGACAGACGTCCAGTCTTGTTGTCATTCAGGTCACGAATGCGACGTGAAATACACTCGTTACCACCACAGATGAAGAGGAAATCTGTATCTCCCTGTCCGCCCAGGGTAGACAGATCCACCAGTTGGCCATCAAGCTGAGTGAAGTCGAACACGAGACCGGCAGTGAAGTCCTGACCACCCACTGTCAGCAGGTCAGCATCATCAACAACGCCGTCCAGGTTGAAGTCGATAACCGCCTCACCCGGATCACCACCCGTCAGCGCATCCAGAATCAGGATCGCACCTGGGCGCGAACCGAAGCAGGAGGTTGCATTAGTGGCGGGTAGCACCGTTGTGGTCAGGATCACACCATCCCGGAAAATGAAGCGACGGATCGCTTTTTCGCCAGGGTACTGTACATCCGGTGGTGCCTGGCCGCTGATGTCTGTGTTTACTGCACCAGAAATGGTGTTTTCAGCACGAACCATATCAAGATCGATGTACCAGCCATATACGCCCGGCGTCAACGTCTCTGCGGCGTAAGCCACGGTGTTGTTGGTCAATATGCGTCGCGTTTGAGCGGGCGTAACCGAATCGTCAACAACGTTAGTAATAGTCTGCTCAATCAGACGCGTGTCCTTGGTATTGGCATTCGCGGTTGGTGGATTGCTTACCAGCGGATCCCATATGGTATAGATCGATTGGATAGACGTATCACTACCGTCTTCCTCAGCAATAAAGCTGCCTGTACCAAAGGTAATCAGAAAACCCGTTTGCTGTGGGTGTTTCACGGCCAGAGGCTGAGACAGAATAGGCTGCAACACATCCGTACCACCATCGTCATAGGTTGCGGTAAACAGTCTTGTCGCCGACCAGTTCGCGGAATTTGAGTCTTCGAGATCAAAGCGCCACAGGTTACCCAGACGGTCACCAGCATAGACGAGATCAACCGTGCCGTTCAGATCCCGGTCTACAGCTGTAGGTGTTCCAAGCGCGTTGGGATAACCTTCCAGCTGTTCACCCGGAAGTGGCACACCAGCACCCGTGGTGATCTTCACAAAGTCGCCCGGGGTACCCCAGCCGTCAAGGCCTTTGTCCATGAACAACACAAACAGAGTAGCGATGCCGGAGGTAGAGTTTGAGCCATTACCAAATATAGCCACCCACTCGTTTAAAGTGTCAGTGTCCACCTCATTACTCAGGGTAATGATCGGCAGCGACAACGAGTAGCCAAGGTCTTTAACGGGATTGCCGTTAAAATCGGTAATCGCGCCTACCGCCCCGCCAATGGGATCACCAGCGGCATCTAAAGGATAGGTATCGTCTTCATCGGTGAATTCCCACAATGCCGCCCCGGCCGCTGCCGCCTGGCTGGCAAACTGGGTATCTGGATCGGTGACATTCAGGGCAAAGTAACCCTTACCACCGGCACCCAGGCCACCAACCAGCGTTGTCATCCACTGTTTAGAATCAGAAGTTGAAGGACGCATATAAACATCGTTCAAACGCGGTGAGAGGTCAACATAGTAGTCATGCAGGTAGAACGGTGAGGTAAACGACGTCAGTTTGTTACTGTACTCGTTGCTCGCATCGATAATGACATTGGGGACATAGGCCATAACCTCTGCACCGGTCTCGGCGTCGAAGCCATGCAACATGCCGTCATTAGCACCGACGTAGACCACCTGACGTCGCGCATTCGCATTCGCAGAGAATTCCGAATACAGGTCATCAATCGGATACGGACTCTGATCACGGTTGAAAGCACGTGGTGGACCGACATATACCGGGCTTGAGTTAATGATATCACCCAGCAGTCCTTCATCCGCCAGGCGCTCTCGTAAAGTGCCTGGCAACGGTTCTTCGAAATTTCGTTCACCGCGCAGGAAGTTAACTTCGTTTTCACTCAATGTCAGCTGCTGATTCGGTGTCAGATCATTGTAGACAAATTCAACACCGGCATTGTTATCAGGGTCATAGCTGAAAATAATGCGTTGCGCAGGCGTCAGACTCAGCGGTCCAGTGGGATCCAGCATACGGGCTGCTGTCCAGGTCGGCACCGCGGAAATCTCACCGGTAGTTGAGTTCACGGTGCTTGCAGTCATCTCACCTGTACGGTTACGAAGATCATAAAAACCTCTGTAGAGGAATGTGCCTTCCCGCAGTGATGTTGAGTTAAACGCAGCCGCTGAACTTGAGGAAGCGGCCTGGGTAAACTCACGGAATGCAGCACCCACCGCAGCCTGAAGCTCGCCAGGTTGTCCTGCGTTCAGGAACCGGCCACGGCCATTAATGGCTGCGTGCAACATGTCATCAATCTTGGCGTTTGCCGCAGAACCGGGCGCTGGCCAGGTAAACGGTGTGGTTGCCAGCGCAGTTTCTGCCACCAGCGGATCAATATCAGGCTCTACACCAAAGGCAATGGTGAATGTTTTCATATGCTGATGAATGAAATCGTTTGCTGAGGTGTAGGTACCTACAGGCACGCTATCGATGTCAGAAGTGGACAAAGGCACACCGTCATCTACTGCAGGGAACATGTCGTTCTCGTAGTAGTACATCGCAATGTCAGCCAGCGTATTGCTGTGTGTATCTTCAAACTTGCCACCGTCAAACACGCTGGAATCATCGCCGTCAAAGTTACCTGGACGAGGTGTTGAGCCGTTCCAGTAACCATCGGAGAAGAGCAGCGTGAAGTTCTGCTGACAGATACCCTCGGGTACGGGCAAAGCGGGACAGTCACGATCAGCCCGGTCACAAGCCAGAAGACGGCCAGCGTCATTTAATGCGCGACGCAAAGGTGTACCGCCACTTGAGTTCACTTCATAAATTTCATCAAGCAGCTCTCTCTTCTCACCTTCCCAGTAAAACTCATTCATATCCGCAATAGGTTCGTCATCGCGGCGGTTGATAGTTTCAAGACCGACGCGGATATCCTGCAGTTCTGCAACCACGTTACCCAGCGCGGCTTTGGCCACCAGTTCGCGTGAGCGGTAATACTGGAACCAGTTGGCGAAGTTCTGGATTTCTTCATCATAAGTACACGTGTTTCCCGCACCCGTACAATCGTCACGTTGATCACCACCGGGGTACATCGTGCCATCATCTCGGATTTCAACGCGCACACCTGCCGCGGTGTAATAACGTGGGATATAGAAGTTGGTGACGTTAACGTTGGCGGAGCCACCGTTGGTCTGCCAGCGCGGCACAGAGTGGGCCAGATAGTCTACCGGTTGCGTTATATCAAACGTATTTGCAGCAGACATCGGATCAAGTCGGATGGCCGTTGGCACAGCATCCGCCAGATCGTTGTTGGCATTATCCACACCAGTCCAAGGGTTGTAATCCACGGTGGGATCATAGTAGATGCCGTTGAAAGCAGAACTACGCGCCTGCCAGACATTATAGTCATTACCTGCAGGCAGCGATTCCTGCGAAGGTACAACACGGCCGTTACCACTTGTGGCGCCATACGCATTGGTATTCAAACTGAACAGATAGCTGTACACGCGCTCTCGACGGTTCGAGTTCGCAATACCATTGTTGTTGATCACAAATCGACCATTATCATCGGTCATGTCCATGCTCACCTGCCAGTCCATGCTGCCGGAGTCATCAACGGTAACGAGAACATTGGGAGACACGCTTGCAGACTGTTCCAGCGGCGTATTCGCCAGATTGAACAGCACTGACACTTCACCAGGATTAGGGGTGGTTGCCGCTGGGGGCAGCGGCAGCACTTCGATCACGACATCGCCCAGAGCACTGCGAACCTGATTATCAAACACAGAGTATTGGAAGGTCGTTTCACCGGTAAACCCGGGAGCAGGCATAAAGGTAAAGGAACCGTCACTTGCTGTTGTTGTCAGCGTACCCTGAGCTGGTGGGGGCGCAGTTTCAAACACAATGCTGAGCGGTTGAGGGGAAATGGGGTCGCCATTGACATCCACCTGAGAAGGATCAACATCATAAGCACCAACCAGCAAGCCGTTAGCCAGATCCACGTTCAGGATCGCGCCTTCAAAAACACTGTAGCGGTGAGTTTGCTGACCTTCCGGTGGATCGTTCACCGGCGTGATCTCAAAGCTGACCATCGCAGTATCGATATCCCCATTGGAATCTTCGATGCTGTACTCAAACATCGCTGTACCCCAGAAGTTACCGGTGGGTGTAAATACAACTTCGTCTGTACTGGTATCAATTGCTACAGAACCTTGGGCTGCCGTAACAACGTTACCTTCAACGTCAACAAAATCGTAGGTGCCTACACTGACAATGCCTGCCAGCGTAGTGGGCACATCACCCAGGTAGTCGTTAGCCAGCACGTCAATGCGCAGTTCAAGCGTATCTTCAGGAATGTCGCCGAGCAGATCATCAGCTGCAACCGGCATATCGTCCACGCCATCTACAGTGATAGTGAATGTCACCGGCGGGCTGGGCTCGCCAGCCATGTCACGCGCGATTATTGTGATGTCAGCCGTACCGTTGGCATCGGGCAACAGGTCAAGTGTCAGCTCGTCGCCGCTGATGGTTTCAGCGGAGAAAATGCCAGGGTTGGTGTTGTTATCAACCTCAAAGCTCAACATATCTGCATTAGTGACAATATCGACATCATCAAAAACACCGGCCAGAGAGACGACTTCAGGCGGATCATCTTCGTCGATGTTGCGGTTAGACAGCGAGCCAACGACTATAGGCGCGTCATTAACGGACTGTACAGTGACGTTGAGAAAGTATTCAGCCACTTCCCCTGCGACATCCGTCGCTTCGACCAGCACAACCGCAGCTCCGTTCGCCTCTGCAGTAAAGGACAGCGTTAAGTCTTCAGCCGCCATAGCCACGGAATCAAAAATTGCGTCGCCGCTGTCAAAGGCTGCTGTTAATGTCAGGCTGTCACCGGTCACAATATCAACGTCGTCAAACACACCAGCAAAACTGATCACTTCCGGTGGCGAATCTTCAGGCACATCAACGGGTGCAACACCGCCGACCACAGTTGGCACATCGTTCACCGCAGTTACATTCACGGGTACAACCAGTACTACAGGTACACCGCCATCTGCGTCCGTGACTTCAACGGTTACACTGCCGGTGTCTATTGCATCGGGCAGCAAAGTCACCTCTAAAACGGCGCCAACCATTGTGGCCGTGTCGATCGCTGCGTTGTCTACCGATGTAATCGCAAAAGTCAGTGTGTCACCGACATCCACATCACTCACGGAAGCCGCCAGATCGACGTTGTCCGACGTGTCTTCAAGCATATCCAGGCTTGGCACCGGCCCGGTCGCAACGGGATCGTCATCCACGGCAGTGACCATGGCAAAAATCGGGAAATTTCCGCTGTCCTGATCAGTCACCGGGGTAGCGGTTTGATCCAGAACAGTGTCTGTGGTTTGAACAGACAGGTTCAATGGTATAGGGCCATTGAAATTCAGCGGTGGTGTTATGCTCAAGGAATTCGCTTCCGCCAGGCTCAACGCGTAGGTATCCGCGGTCACAAGCGTACCACCGGACAATACGGCGCCAGCGGGAACACCGCTCAGCTGGATGTCCAGGATTTCGCTTGGATCTACCGGTGTTATGGAGATAACCAGAGATATCGCGCTATCTTCACCGCCAGAGGCACCACCAAAAGCAACCGCAGGTAAGTTGGCGACCGGCGCGAGAAACACGACGCCATTACCAGTTTGAAAGCATTGTGAGTCTGGCGTAACAGCACATCCGGTTAAATCCACTTGTCGGATATCGTACGTAAACGGCACCACACCGCTGAACAATGGGTCCGGGTGTGTATACGCCAGATCTCCATAAGTTGGGCCAGGGGTTGTGTCCAGAGTCATCCCCGGCGCCAAACTGGCACCTTCGATAACCAGGGTTCCAGACGGGAAAGCTGCATCATTAGACAGCACATTGCCGGCCACCGAGCCACCTTCCGGTGCAATATAAACATCATCGCCAACCGTTGGCGGGAACGCGTAAGCGTTACCCCACAACAAAGATGTCAGTGCGAACACTACCAGCGAGGCGTTTACTGCTTTCTTAGCCATCGTCATTTCTCCAATAAATCATCTAACGCTTAACGCGTTAGTCCATAATCCTGCCGTATGTGGTTTGCAGCAGAACTTGTGCATTTGGGGTACCACCAACGCCGCGCGCAGTGATACGAAACATTTCCACGCGGTCAACAGTGGCCGCGCCAGAGTAAGGGTCTTCCTGCTGGTGAGCGTTTTCATCACGCAGAACTGGGCCGATGTACTCCACGATGTAGCGTGACGGCGCAGCCGTACCTGCCACCGCATCTGCGAGGATGCTGTTGCCACCCGTCCAGGTGGCAGCGTCTTCCCAGTTTTCTGCTTCGCCAAGCGGCACCACATCATATAAGCCGGCGGTATTGTCAAACGGCGCCGTTGAGGTAATCGCGATGAGCTGAGCCTCAGCGTCACGCAAAGCAGACTCAGCCGCCTGGAAAGCCAGCAGCGTATCGTGCTCGTTCCTCGACATCCGTACTTCAAGACTGGTGGTTTGCACCGAAGAGACGCCAATGATGGTTAACACCAGCAACAGCACTAAACTAATAAACAGTGCAACGCCATGCTGACGCCGAGGGAAAATTGTCTGTGGTTGTCTGAGATGCATGACTTAAACCCCCGCGTTTCTGACGCTGATGGTTTTGCTGAAGGTGCGCCGCAATCGGTCGCGAGTACCATCCTGCAGCTGAACCTCATCAGGGCTGCTGATATCCAGGCGCACACGGATGGCAACCACGGAGTTGAGATCTGCAACCGCGTCGATCTCCTGATAACGGTTGACGTTGACCACGTCATCGTTGGTGGTATCAACACCGTAAAACACCTGCATGTTTTCTACACCTTGAACCAACTCTACAGGTGCTTCGCGCCCTACTTTGCGCCACAAGGCATTGATCGTGCCTGATTCCGTTTCGATTGCGCTTTCTGCGATGTAGAAAATTGTTGTCTGTACTCGACCGATAGTGCTTGCACCCCCATAAGCTCGACCCAGCACTGAAAGAGGCGGCGGGTTTGCCGCGGGGAGTATGTCCCCTCCCACCGTCGTAACCGCGGTCGTGTTATCAAAAATTCCACCACCGTCTGCGCGACTCAACGTTGTCACGTTACCCGCTGTGGCAACACCTGTAACCTTAAACATGGCGGCCTGTTCACAATCTGAGACGACTACCACATCATCCACTTCGAATTCCGGCTCGCCCCCTGGAGTGAAAACTTCAGGTTCAGCATCTGATTGCAGCACCACGTTCAGGCGCGCCACCGGCTGTTCGACGCTGCGAAAAATCACGATATCTGGCACCAAAGCCAGGTTTACGCCGTCTATACCGTTTCCTGCAATATGCACGTTCAGATTGGTGGCGCCTTCGGTGCGCGGCAGCCTCAACAGGTCTGTTGGGGCATAAGTCCCATCTTCATTGGAGTTGAAGCCGTCAATAGGCCGGCTCAAGTCATATTCTGGAATCTGGTCCCACGTACCCACCAGACCGTTGATCACAAATTCATCTTCCGGAGCGCAGCCAAAAAAACCCGCATCGCGTGCCGCCTGGGTAATGAAATCGAAAGAATAACGGGCATTTTCCTGCAACCTCGACTGGGCAGTCACAATTTCGTAAGTACGCGAGTTACCAACAAACAGCTGCACGATACCGGCAATGACAACCAACCCAAGCAACAATGAGATCAGGAGTTCAAGAATTGAAAAGCCTGCCTGAGAATGTTTAGTCGGCATCATTGCTGGCTCTCCACCGTAATTTCTTCCTGATCACCGTCAAAGCTTCTCCAACGGATAGTGACAGTGGTCATGCCACCAGCAACAGCTATCGAACCTTCACCCTCCGGTAAACCGGGTTGCAACCCGGCTGCAGGTAAGATGTCGTTGTCACGCAGATCAACGCAAACCGCATCGGTGTTGTATTCACCCAAAGCGCACTGCCAGACCGCAATATCAAAAGCAGCCATCTGTGCTGCTGTGCAGGTGTTTGTAAAACAATCGGTAGGTGCCACAGGGGCATCGCCGTAGGCAACGCCATCATAGTTACCGGTGGTATTAACACGCATTCGATCCATGATGTCGTAGGCCATCTGCAACGCTTCGCTGCGCAACAGCGCATCACGATTGTTCTGCAGACTGACCATCTGCAGACCGGTTACACCGAGCACGCCGACGCCCATAATCAGGACGGCTACGAGCAATTCAATCAGGGAAAAGCCAGCGTTTTTACCGGCGCCGGTAAATCTGCGTCTATGTAACTTTGATGGCAACATAAGGTTTAAATCCTAGCTAACTCTCTATCTCGAAGGATTGTGATCAGGGGAAACATACATCTCGTTCTACGTTGGCCCGGCCTAAAGCATTTATGGTGACCAGCCTGCCAGGATCGTCATCCGCATCAACGCCACACAACTCGATTGTCCCCGCCAGGTCGTCCTGCAGCAGGCCACGTGAGTTGAAGGTCATTGTGGGCTCATCATCCATCACACCTTCTGCGTTAAGGGTGACGGTTCCTTCTAGCCTGAACACGCGCAGCGGATTGTTGCAGTCGCCAGGATCACCAGCAGTGACACAAAACCCCGGCCCCCACTCATTCTCATCATCTGAAGCATCTTCCGCCTGCAGACTGACATCACCACCCAGCCGCGTCGCTTCACTGCGGGCATAGCTGATGGCGGAAATAAACTGATTCACATTAGCAGTCATCTGTCGCTGCACCGTGAAATCATTAAATGCAGGTAACGCAAAGGCCATCATCACCGCGGCGATGGTTAACGCCACCAGCAATTCGATGATGGTAAAACCGTTAGATTTCTGGTTCGACTGTCTCATAAGCGCCTAATCTAGATTTTCTGCTGGCATTTGAATATTTTCTGGCGACAAACGGTAGACGCGAGGCGGCCACCGGTTATAAGTCTTCATTCCAATCGTCTTCGTTAGCATCATCGACATCGCCATCATCGTTTTCGTCCCAACCGCGGTTACCCGCCTGATCCAGGGTAATAATGCCGTCTCCATCCATTGCGCCATCAGGGGTCGCGGTCAGAAGGAAGGTATTGGCAGTGGTCACCGCGGTAATTTCATATCTACCTGATGGTGCACTCAACGGCTCACAAATTGTGGCATCTAAAACCGTTCCATCACCTCCGGGATTAGTGCCCACATAGGTAAACTCGGTCGCGTTGAACCGCTCCATAGCCTGAGCACAATTCAACAGATCAGAGGTTGCCTCAGCTCGATAGCCTCGCTCAGTAAATGCGGTGTACTGTGGAATCGCCAGCGCGGAAATGATGGCAAAGATCGCTAACGCGACCAGTAATTCAACGAGTGTAAAGCCTTGAGATTTCATGCACTTGAACCCTATCTTGATGGGTTCCACAGTACGTGTGGCATACGCGGATCAAAAGCCTTTGCTTACCAGCGGTAGCAAGGCTCAGATAAACGGCAGAATCGCCGCGCGACAGGCCCGGCAGGCTCACTCTAAGGTGAGAACAACTTTACCTACGGTGTCATTGGCCGCCACCAGCTCATGCGCTGATTGCGCCTCAGGCAACGGTATGACCTTCTCAATTATCGGTTTGATGTGGCCTTTTTCGATATCTGGCCAGACGTTTTTCAGCAGCTGGTCCATGATTGCGGCTTTTTCCGGTATGGGCCGTGCGCGCAGCGTTGAGCCGATTATCCGCAGCCTTTTCATCATCATTACAGCAAGATTTGTTTCCGCCTGAATGCCACCCATCAGGCCAATCAGGACCAGGCGCCCGCCCAGACCTAAAACAGTCAAATTATCTGACAAATACTGGCCGCCAACTGGGTCAAGGATCACATCTGCCCCGTTGTCACCCGCCCACTGCTGTGCAGCCTGCAGAAACGAACCCTGATGCCGGTCAAAACCTGCGGTCGCGCCTAGCTGCACACACTGTTCGATTTTTTCCGCTGACCCGGCAGTGACAAAACACGGGTTCTGGCTGCAATTCAGCAGCTGGATCGCAGCTGTTCCAACGCCACTCGCACCAGCATGCAGGATCACTTTCTCCTGGGGTTGCAGCCCTGCCTCCATGTAAAGGTTCAGATAAGCGGTGGCAAACACTTCCGGCAACGCGGCAGCTTCATTAAACGACAAACCTGCAGGTATCGGCAGCACCTGACCGGCCGGCACTACCACCTGCTCCGCATAGCCGCCACCTGCCAGCAACGCACAAACCCTGTCGCCAACAGATACACGCTGCACCCCTTCGCCGACCGCAGTTACAACACCTGCACACTCCAGGCCAATTATCGAACTGGCTCCCGGTGGCGGCGGATACCCGCCAGTGGCCTGCAACAGATCTGCACGGTTCACCGCTGATGCCTGTACCTGTATCTGCACCTCTCCAGCGCCGCAAACAACATCAGGGGCAGTCGACCAGGTCAGTTTTTCGTTTTCAATCTGTATTGCACGCATATTGATTCTCTAGGTTTTGGCAGAAGCTTCAGGGCAGGAAATTCTGTTTACCAGGACATCCGCATTTTAATGTGCCGATTGTGCAGTTCCTGCTTCAGCTGGCTGACTTTGTATTCACCAAAATGCACCATGGACGCCACCAGCGCAGCATCTGCTTTACCCACCGTAAGTGCATCGACCAGGTGTTCGGGTTTACCTGCACCGCCAGAGGCAATTACCGGGATTCTTACTGCTGATGAGATCATAGCGGTCAGCTTGAGCTCATAACCTGCCTTGGTACCATCAGCATCAATCGAGTTAACCACCAGCTCACCCGCACCGAGGCGCTCACCGTCAATGGCCCATTGCAGCGCATCAATACCCATGGGTGTACGCCCGCCGTTAATGACAATTTCGTACCCCGAAGGAATCTGCACCGAAGCAGGCACACGCAGGATGTCCATCGACAGAACCACGTTCTGATTTCCAATGGCATCCGCACACTCGCTGATCAACTCCGGCCGCAGCACTGCCGCAGAATTGAGGTTGATTTTCTCCGCGCCCGCCAGTCGCAGGCTGGTCGCGTCCTGCACACTGCGTATACCCCCACCGACAGACAAGGGTATGAATACTTCGCTGGCCACAGCTTCAACCACATCCAGCATGATGTTGCGTTTATCGCTGGATGCCGTGATGTCGTAAAACACCAGCTCATCAAGGCCATCAAGATAGTATTCCCGAGCTTTTTCCACCGGGTCGCCAATGTCCTGGGTGTCGACAAATTTCACACTCTTGGCCAGTTTACCGTCACGGACATCCAGACATGCGATGAGTCGTTTACTTAACATCGGCCATCCCAGCGGGCAAAGTTCTGCAGCAGACGCAGCCCGACGCGGCCGCTTTTCTCCGGGTGAAACTGAGTCGCAAAATAGTTATCACGGCCCACAGCACAGGCAAACTCGTGCTCGTAATCTGATACGGCAAAAACTGTCTGCCGCTCAGCAGGGACCGGGAAGTAACTGTGTACAAAATAGAATTCGTCTCCGGGTTCGATGTCACCAAGCAAAGGGTGCGCCTGCACTGGTCGAACTTCATTCCAACCCATATGCGGAATTTTCAACTCGGCGTGATCAAAGTCAAAACGCTGTACCTTGCCGGGAATCAGACCCAGTGTGCGGGTATCGTTTTCCTCTGAGTAGTCCAGCGATATCTGTAAACCCAGACAGATACCCAGCACGGGTATACCTGATTCAATGACTTCCGCAAGCGCTTCATCAAGTCCGCGCGACACAATACTGCGCATGGCGCTACCCGCCGCACCAACACCGGGGAAAATAACCCGTTGCGCATGTCGCAGTTGATCCGGGTCTGCACAAATGGCAGCTGGCAGATCCACTTCAGCACAAGCACGCTGCACACTACGCAGATTGCCAGCGTCGTAATCTATGATAATTGTCATACGCGTAAACCCTGTTGCCCGTCGCTCCCTGGCCTGTCTCTGCCGATAGGGAGATGTTCTACAAGCGGTAAAACGTGGCGGTAAATTTTGCCCTTTACTGGCAGAGCGCGGATACTATCGCATTGGTAATTTGATCACTAGGATCCCCTTGGAAAAGACCGGCTATCTCATCATCAACCTCGGCACACCTGCTTCTCCCAGCGTTGCTGACGTACGCGTTTACCTGAAAGAATTTCTCATGGACCCCTACGTCTTAGACGTACCTGCGCCGATCCGCAGCCTGATTGTGAATGGCTTCATCCTGCCCTTTCGCCCGAAGAAGAGTGCTCACGCTTATGCGTCCATCTGGGACCCAGCCGGGTCGCCCCTGCTGTTACACAGCGAGGCGCTACTGGCTGATCTGACAGCCAGACTGGACGGACCTGTCGCGCTGGGCATGCGCTACGGCAAGCCGGACATTGAGGGCGCGGTGAACGCCCTGGTAAAACAAGACGTTACACACATTGTCGTTGCACCTCTGTATCCGCAGTACGCAGACTCAACCGTTACCACGTCGCTGGAAGCCACCGCGCAGTTTGTGCCGGAACATGTTTCAACCCGCGCAGTCACTGCTTTTTTTGAACACCCCGCCTACATCCAGGCGTTGGCAAAAAACGTATCGGCTGCGTTACCCCAGGACTGGGATCATTTACTGCTCAGCTATCACGGCCTGCCTGAGAGACACATGAAAAAAGCAGACCCCACGGGCAGCCACTGCATGAAAAATCCAGACTGTTGTAACGTCGCCTCACAAGCCCACGCCACCTGTTATCGTCACCAGGTGTTTGGCACGTCCAATGCGCTGGCTGCTGCGCTTGGGATTTCGGCAGACAGATTCAGCGTAAGTTTTCAGTCCCGGCTTGGCGGCGGCTGGTTACAACCCTACACCGACAAAGTGCTGGAAGAATTACCCGGCAAAGGCGTTGAACGACTTGTTGTCGCCTGCCCGGCCTTTGTTGCTGACAATCTGGAAACCTTAGAAGAAATGGGCCTGCAGGGACGCCAGACTTTTCTTGACGCTGGCGGCAAGAGTTTTGATCTGGTGCCGTGCCTGAATGAAGATCCAGCCTGGGTCGATGCCCTGGCGCAGATCCTGATGGCAGCACCGGAACCTGTTCAGACCACCGCTGCCGCTTCTGAGACTTCTGCATAAAACGAGCGAATCAGTTCCTGAGCAAACATTGATTTACGCGCAACAAATCGCACTGGCCGCGTCAAACCCTGCTGCGCAAGTCCAATCACCGCACTATCGTCAACGCCCAGGGTGCGTGCAACACCGGCGGGCACCAACCCATGACCAAAGCCTGCCAGTGCCATCTGGGCCACTGCAAAAAATGATTCCAGAGAAACCGCTCGAGTCAGCGACAGGCGCAACATATCCTCTTCAATAGAAGCCCAGGCGCCCGAGCGTGATTCAATGGTAATTACGCTCAGCGGTTCGCCAACCTGGTATTTAAGGGGCTGCAGTCCAGAGGGAATAATCACCATGGGTTCCTGTCGAATCACTTCGCTGACCAGGTCAGTATCTGCATCCGGTGTGCCCGTACACACGCCGACCATATATTCACCTGAGCGCAGCCGGTCCAGCACAACAGGTGATCGCTGGGCATGAAACTCAAACTCCACGCCAGGCAGCCCGGTGCGAACCTGAGCAAACAGGCGCGGCCCCCAGCTGGCGAGAATAGCTTCAGACACACCGAGGATAATTTTGCCTTTACGCAACGCATTATCTTCCAGGAACACGCTGCGCAGCTCCGAAAGCAGAGGCGTGACACGTTCAACCAGACGCGTGCCGTGATGGGTTAACACAACCCTTCGACCATGCCGTTCAATCAGGCGCCTGTCGTAATAACGTTCCAGGTTGGCTATGCGCTTGCTCACCGCTGACTGAGATATCTTCAGTGCAGTGCTGGCTTCCATCATGGTGCCGGCTTTTGACAAAGCCACCAACGTTTCCAGATTCTCAACCATCTATTTAAACAATTCCAAAGTTGACTTAATCATATTCCATTGATTCGCTTTTTTCATTAAACAAGTAGGTCCAGGATGCGCGCCATGTTGTGGTTCATGCTCAGCTTTACGGTTTTCCTCACCAGTGTTCTATCTGGGGTGCTGGGTATGGCTGGCGGGATGATCCTGATGGCCATTTTAGTGACGCTGCTCAGCGTCGCCAACGCCATGATCCTGCATGGCGCGGTACAGGCGACCGCTAACGGATCCAGAGCCTGGTTTTTACGTTCACACATCAAGTGGGGGTTACTGCCCAATTACATCCTCGGAGCACTCGGTGCTGTGGCAGTCTTCAGCCTGATTGCGCTGGTACCCAATCCGGGCCTGGTGCTGTTTCTGGTCGGCATCTTCCCCTGGCTGGCACGCTACAGCCGCTCTTTAAATGGATTAGATGTCACACGGCCGCTGACAACCATCGTCTGCGGATTTGTCGTTACCGCAGCACAACTTCTCGCGGGTGCATCAGGACCATTGCTGGATGTGTTTTACCTGAACTCGCCGCTGAATCGGCAGGAAATCGTGGCCAACAAGGCGCTCACGCAAACCATCGGCCACCTGCTCAAAATTCTGTATTACGGTTTGATCGTAGCTGTGGCAACCACGCTGCCCTGGTGGCTGTTTGTCTGCGCTATGACGGCTGCTGTTGCAGGAACCCGTGTTGGCACTTTAGTGCTGCATCGATGGGACGATGCAGCTTTTGCACGAGTCAGCAGCGTTGTTATCCTGACCATTGCAGGCATCTGCATGGTTCGCGGGATCTGGGTTATGTGGACTTCTCTACCGGCTTAACAACAAACAGCAGGTCGCCAACATTCACCTGTTGACCGCTACTCATATTCACCCGGGTCACTTCGAAATCATGTGTGCTCGGATACAGCTCATTTTCTGAGTTGAAATCTCCCAGGCGCAGCGGCGTGAAAATCTTCATGGCCTCAAGCTGGCAAATCGTTTGCGACAGATCAATGCAATCCCCGACGTTAACGTATTCCGGCTCGGACGGTGACGGTGTGCTGTAGAAAATGGCGGTGGCTGGCGCCAGCACCTTCAGCTCTTCGCTCTCTTCAATTTTTATCGCATCCCGGTCGATGCCATCCCCCAGGGCGCCACTACTCGCTTCGATTTCAGCAATCAGGCTCTGAATATTCGTGCGGGTTAAGAACTCCGGCAGATAGTTTGTATCGTAGACGCCTTTGCGGAAAACATCGTCGTCCAGAACCCGAATCAGCAGTGGAATGTTGGTCGAGATACCGGTGATTTTAACACGCGACAGGTACTCACTGAGCTTATCAATCGCCGCATCACGATCTTGCGCATACACAATGATCTGCGCGACCATGGAATCGTAATAAGGTGAAACAAACTTCCCGGGCCCAGCAGTTGCAATGATTTCCACATCATCTTCATTCGGAAAGAAGCACTCGTCTATCTGTCCGGGGTGCGGGCGGAAACCAATCTCGCCACTGCTTTGCAGCACGATGCGCTCAGCGTTCACCCGGGCTTCGATGGCGTAACCTTTATCCTCAACAACCAGATCAGCAATCGATCCACCACCGGCGATATTAAACTGCTGAGCGACAATATCGACACCAGAAGTCCACTCTGTAACCGGGTGCTCAACCTGTAAACGCGTGTTCATTTCCATGAAATAAACCGCATCTGAGGCCAGGTCATAGATAAACTCCACCGTACCCGCACCCACATAATTCACTTCGTTGGCGATGTCCGCTGTGGATTTGAGCACAGTGTCCAGCAGATTCTGCGGCAGCATGGTCGATCCGGATTCCTCGATCACTTTCTGCTTATCCCGCTGCACTGAACAATCACGAATACCCAGCACATGGGTATTGCCATGACTGTCACGCAACAGTTGTGCTTCAATGTGACGCAGGGACGTCACAAATTTCTCCAGGTATACGTCACCATTACCAAACGCGCTGCGGGCTTCAACACCGACACGATGAAACAGCTCAACAAAATCGCTGGGGGATTCAACCACCTGAATGCCCTTGCCGCCGCCACCATGCACTGCTTTGATGAGCACCGGATAGCCGATCTCAAGCGCAACTTCCGCGGCGCGATCAGGGTTGGTCATAATGCCGTGGCTGCCTGGTACAACAGGCACCTTCAGCCGCAGAGAGGTGTTAATAGCATTCGACTTGTTGCCCATGGTTTCCATACTGGCAACCGAAGGGCCTATGAAGTTAATACCATGGCTGCGCACCAGTTCGGCAAATGAGGAGTTCTCTGACAGAAAACCGATGCCAGGGTGCAGACTGTCTACACCTTCGTTTTCAGCAACACTCAACACGCTCAGCGCATTCAGATAACTTTCATCCGGCGTGTTGCCACCAATGCAGACAACAGTATCGCGCTCTCCCAGCTGATCTACCGCAGCAGACTCCATATCCGGGTCACTCTGCACCAGCACCACATCAATATTCTGTTCCTGTGCGATACGGATCAGTTTCGCCGCCGTACAACCCCGCGCGTGGATCAGCACTTTTTTGACCGGTCGCTGCAGATCTTTATCGGTATATCTGGGTCGATGTGCGACAACGACGGGCAGCTGTTCTACAAAGCCGCCTGCCAGCACCTGCTCAACAACCTGTTCAACAGAATCCTGTGGCAGCGGTATCTCGGCATCTATTTCGCGCATCTGCGCATCCAGTTCCGGGAAGAACGGATGTTTCACAAGGCCCTGCATGGCACCTTCTTTAGCTGACAGATAGTTGGATAAAATAGAATTCAACGGCAGGTTTGACGGTACAACAATCTGCCCGGCAAACGGCATGGACGTGCCGGAGAAATAGTAGGTCTGCACCAGTGGGTGAGTGACAAAACTGGCCTGGGCACCGCCGGTGCAATCACCAAAGCCAAACACAATCACGGGCAGGTCATGATCGCGGACAAACCGGGTAATGCGATCGTTTACCGCCGCCATGGAAAACAACGCACCGGCGCCCTCTTTTGTCTGCATACCCCCTGAGGAAATAAAACACACAACCGGCAGGTGCTGTTCAGCACACTCAACCAGCAGGCGGCAGAATTTCTCTGCGCTGGCCATATCAAAAGCACCCGCCTGAAAGCTGACATTGGAGATCAGAACGCCAACCCGGGCAGGCGATTCCCCTTTGAAGGTGCCGTAGCCGGCAATGATGCCGCAGGGGGGGAGATCTTTGTTTAACGCATCTTCAATGGACAGACGAAAGCCAGGAAAGGAACAGGGATCCGAACTGAGCAGATCATCAAAGCGACTTTCCCAGTTATCAAAATAGCGCTCAATAATGTCGTTGTAGCTGAAGCGGTTTTTGTTTTTGTTGGCACGCAAAACGTTCTGCAGCAGCAGGTCGTTGTAAGCCATATTGAGTCTGTTCCAGAAATCTTTGCGGCGGCCAATGTTCTTCGGTGCGATCCGCCCCTGGTAGGCCTTGCCGCCTTGCTCAGCTGTCACATAGGAGCTCAACAGACTGTCAAAAAGGTGGGTGACCACTACAAACAACGCATCTGCCAGGTGTGGGAAACTGAGCTTCTTCCACTCTTCTACCTGACGGAAAAAATCTGCCCCCCGGGGCATTTTCATGACCCGCTGGTACCAGTCGAGGATCTGCTGACGCAGGACCGGTACCGTGGGTTTCATTTCCTCTTCGCCGGAACCCAGCGTGTACCCGCTTGCTGCCAGTGTCAGAGTTGTTTCAATAAGATCCGACAGCGATTCCTGACTCAGCGCCTGAGCGGAGCGTGCCTCAGCGGCAATGGAGTCCAGATTGGCAATGATCTGGTCATAGACCGAATCAAACAACAACAGGTTTTCACACTCTTTGATGAAGTCTGCGCGCAGTTCATCATCCAGAAGGACGTCCAGTACCGTCATGTCGCTGAGCGCTACCGGCTTACCGGTACTTTCAATCGGTTTTACAAACGTTGGAAAGCGAAGATGTAACAGACCACGATTTGCGTGGATATCAGACTGCCCTATCGCGCCGGCCATGGGCTCGCCGGTAATAGCCAGATTCAACTCTGCTGTCAGCTGCTTGGCGAGGAAGGCATCACTTTTGTCTTTCAGACCGGAGTTTTTCAGCAGCTTTTTGCCTTCATAAGTGAAGCGATCCCGCAGAATAGCGGCCATCTCCTTGTCTGCCGTAATGGCTTTGAGGAAAGCCCGTGGATCCCCGATGTCGGCCACTTTTAAGATCTGGCGGGTGCTCTCGTGATGGTTCAGATACTCCCGCAGAGCCCGCAGGTTGCCCACAGCCTCAGCCTTCCAGCGGTTGTAAAGAAACACACCTACCGATGACAGCAGTACCGCACGGGCGCTTTCGTAGTTCTGTTTCGGCTCACCAAAAATAAGCTGTGCTATGCGCCCCCGCTCATCATTCAGTGCCTGCCGTTTTTCCCGGTAGTTCTTCCAGGCTTTTGACAACGTCTCGTCGTAGAGAATCTTGTCAGGGTCCTGCAACCACTTCAGAAACGCCTGTCTGCGTTCGCGATCAGCGCGAATATGTAATTCACCCGTGGGTATTTCCTGGTGTGCCAGACGCCCATATTGTTGAGTGGTTGTGGCTTTAATTCGCTTACGCACGGCAAGATATCTCAGGTAGCGATACGCCACACCAAAGACATTCAGATATTCCGTGGGGTTTTTTGTCAGCTTGAGCGAGGCGCTCGTCTGCATCGCCTGCAATTGGGAGGACGGATTCAGGTAACGCTGCAGGCTTTGACGGTAATGGTCAAGAATGTACGGGTTTTCCGCAACAAACTCTTTGACCCGGGTTTCCACATTGAGAATACCGCCGATAATTGCGGTGCGCAGATTTTCCATCCGCTCAACACTATCGTTAGGAGTGTAATCGATAATGCCGTCAATGTTGCCTTGATGATGGAGCTCAAACGGAGATACGCCAACAATTTTTGCACATTCCTGCCATGACAGGTTCAGGCGCCTGGCAATATTGGCAAGAGAAGCCGGCTGAATAGTGCTGAACACGCCGTCGCGCAACGACAGAATCATGTTGCTTGCCGCCAGCGGTATCGCACCTCCGGAGTAGCCCAGGCCATAGATCACACCAACCGTCGGCACATCGATGTTGCTCATCTCGGCAATCAGGCGGGAGATGCTGTGCGCCTGATTATTCGCATTGGATTCTTCTGTCGCGTCAGCGCCTGGCGTATCCATGAAGGTCACCATTGGGATCGAGCGCGTTGAACAATATTGTGCAAACGCAACCGCACGCAGATGATGCTCCGGTTGCCAGGCACCCAGATTCTTGGAGCGATCCTGAGCTATGAAGCCAACCGTGCGCCAGTCGCCGCCAAAATCCATGCTCATCAGCGCCTGGAAATAAGGGCCACTGGCCTGCTCCTGCTCCAACTTCCCGAGTTGCCGGATGATCTCCGGCGCCGGAGTGCGGGATTGATCTTCCGCCGGACTGACCACGGCTTCGATATAGGCATCGATGTCCAGATTGGCCAGCACATCTCTGCGCTTATTTATCTGCGCCTGGGTCAGCAGACCCGGCACGGGCTCCTGTTCGTGCGAGACGTCTGGAAACAATGAGAAGTCTTTGGCTAGACTTTCGGCGATGAGATAAAGTCGATCGCCTTCGATAAGCTGTTTTTCCACGATATTTTTGCTGGGTGTAGAATGGCGGTACTCTAGCCAGTTAGCGCCGAGAAAACTACCCGTAGATCCGCCTGTAATCAGCCAGCTCACCCATAACCACGCAGAGGGAATTTATCCATGACCGCACTGAACTGCGCCGTACTGACCATTTCTGACTCCAGAACCCTCGCCGATGACACCTCTGGCGAGTTTCTCTGTGGGTCGATCGCTGCAGCGGGCCACGCTGTACACAGCCGCGAAATCGTACGCGACAATGTGTATCAGATTCGCGCCAGAATCTCAGCCTGGATCGCCGACGACGACATCGCCGTCATCATCACCAGCGGCGGCACAGGATTCACCGGGCGCGACAGTACGCCTGAGGCGATTGCGCCGCTCTTCGACAAGGAAATCAATGGTTTCGGTGAACTGTTCCGGCAGATCTCGTTTGATGAGATAGGCTCTTCTACCATCCAATCCAGAGCCCTGGGCGGCCTGGCCAACGCGACACTGATTTTCTGTTTGCCAGGCTCCCGGGGTGCTGCGCAAACCGGTTGGGAGAAAATCATCCGTAATCAACTCGATGTGGACTTTAAACCCTGTAACTTTGCTGAGCTGATACCCCGTTTTCGAGAGCAATAAATGCCGCGAGCAATACACCTGGTGCGAGACTGGCTCTTGCTCACCCAGGCCAGTAACATGCAAGGCTTTCAACCCATACTAAAAAGGAGCGCCTGCAAGTGAATAACGACGTCTATCTGGTCAGTGCTGCACGCACCCCCGTAGGAAGCTTTCAGGGACAGCTGTCCAAATTCACTGCCCCGGAACTGGGTGCACACGCCATTGCCGCCGCTCTGAAGGCGTCCGATGTCAGCCCGGCAGCCGTTGACGAGGTCATTTTTGGTAACGTTGTCAGCGCCGGGCTGAAACAGGCGCCGGCTCGACAAGCCATGCGCACGGCCGGACTGCCGGATGATGTGGGTGCGACCACGGTGAACAAGGTGTGTGGTTCCGGCATGAAATGCACCATGCTCGCCACCGATCTGATTCGGGCAGGTTCCGCCGACAGGGTTATTGCCGGTGGCATGGAAAGCATGAGCAATGCGCCTTACGTATTAGGTAAAGCGCGAGCGGGTCTGCGCATGGGGCACACCAGCATGCAGGACACCCTGTTCCTGGACGGACTGGAAGACGCAGAAACCGGCGGCTCGATGGGTTCTTTTGCACAAGCCACTGCAGATCAGTATCAGCTCACCCGCGCAGCCATGGATGACTATGCCACCGAATCCGTGCATCGGGCGCTTGCTGCGATCAAGAACAGGAGCCTGGCTGACGAAATTGCACCGATGGAAACGCCTGCTGGTTTAGTTGAGGACGATGAACAACCTGGCCGGGCTAAAATCGAGAAAATTCCCACGTTGCGACCTGCCTTCAAAGCTGACGGTACCATCACCGCAGCAAATTCATCTTCAATCTCAGACGGCGCATCTGCGCTGGTGTTGGCGCGCGAAGGCAGCTTCAAGGGCGAACCGCTGGCGAAAATAGTCGGTCACAGCACCCATTCCATCCACCCCAGCGAGTTCACCATTGCGCCTGTTGGGGCTATTAACAAGCTGGTTGAGAAAATCGGCTGGGACGTAAATGACGTTGACCTGTTCGAAATCAACGAAGCCTTTGCCATGGTGACAATGCTGGCGATCCAGGAACTCAGCCTCGACCCGGAACGCGTCAACGTTTTCGGCGGTGCCTGTGCACAGGGTCATCCAATCGGCAGCACCGGCAGCCGCCTTATTGTGACACTTGCCCACGCGATGAAAAATATGAACAAGAAACGCGGTATTGCCGCCTTATGCATAGGTGGCGGTGAAGCCACAGCGATCGCTCTGGAACGCCCTTGATCCCACTTCCCGTCATTGTCGGCTTTGGTGGTATCAACCCCGCCGGACGGCTGTCTTTTAATCACGCCTATCGACGGCTGGTGATCGACGCTCTGAGCAAGGATAAACAAGCACGCACTTACCGCAGTTTGACCCAGCTGATGAATCTCGACGACAGCGCAGATGGCAGCGCGGCAGCAAGCGCACAAACCCGCCAGTATGTAAGAGATCACACTTTGATTCGTCGTATCGAAGGCTTTGATCCAGAGCAGATAAACTGGCAGACCCACGCAACGCTTGCCAGTGGCGCAGATACGCCGTTGTCTTTTGTGATCAGCAAGCGCCAGTTACCCGACACTATTCCAGAACACTGGCAGGTTAAAAACCTGGATGACAAACAGGTTCACGTTACTTCGAACAAGCCGTTGGAGGTTCTGCTACCACAATTGCGAGCGTCCCGGGTGACCAGTGCCGGACAACTGCCAAGTGGGTTCGAGCCCGGCAGTCTCTACGCCAGCCGCAATCATCCGCGCGCATTACAGATCACCGTATATGGCGCGTCAGACGCCATCCGTTCATCGGGCTTTTCACCTGCACAACTCAAAGACATGGTCGCGCCGGACCAGATTGCGGTTTATTCCGGATCTGCCATGGGCCAGCTGGACCAGGAGTCTTACGGCGGCCTGTTACAGAACCCCCTCACCGGCAAGCGCCCGACGTCCAAACAGACGGCGCTGGGTCTACCTGAAATGGCCGGCGATTTTGTCAACGCATACGTCCTCGGCTCTGTGGGTGAAACTGCCGGCATCATCGGTGCATGCGCCACTTTCCTGTACAACGTCAAACGCGCTATGGACGATATTCGCAGCGGACAGAAGCGTATTGTAATTGTTGGCAACGCTGAAGCTCCGATCACGCCCTACGTCATCGAGGGTTATCGCACAATGGGTGCGTTAGCGGAAGACGAAGCGCTGATGGCCCTGGATGGCTCAGATACTGTAGACAACCGCCGAGCCTGCCGTCCTTTTTCCGACAACGCTGGATTCACTGTTGCTGAGTCGTCCACCTGGCTGGTGCTGATGGATGACAAACTGGCCATTGAACAAGGTGCACAGATACTTGCTGCTGTTGGTGACGTGTTTGTCAACGCTGACGGCTATAAAAAGTCAGTCTCCGGACCCGGTATTGGCAATTATGTAACGGTGGCCAAAGCCATGGCCGCAGCGCGCGCGATGCTCGGAGAAAAAACCTTACGGCACGGCACGTACATGCAGGCACATGGCACAGGTACACCGCAGAATCGTGTCACGGAGTCGCATATATTTGATTCGCTGGCATCCACCTTTGGTATCAATGACTGGCTGGTCAGCGCGGTAAAAAGTTATCTTGGCCATTCAATGGCGCCAGCGGGCGGTGACCAGTTAAGCGCTATTCTGGGCGCCTGGCAGGATGCCATTGTGCCCGGCATTACCAGCATTGATCATATCGCTGATGATGTTCACCACAGCAATCTGAATCTTTCCATGCAGCACACAAACATCGACCCACTGGCGTTTCCCGGTGCCTTTGTGAATTCCAAAGGTTTTGGTGGCAACAATGCAACAGGCCTTTTCCTGTCACCAGCACATACCCGACATATGCTTGAACGACGCTGGGGGCGTAAACAGGTCGCCCACCATGCAGCGCAGAACGAGGCAGTTCTGCAACGCGCTGAAGCCTACAATAACAACGCAGATGATGGCTCAATTCTACCCATCTATCAGTTTGGTGAAGGTGTGCTGGAGGGTTCAGACCTGGGACTTTCAGACAGCGAGATGCGCATACCCGGATTTGCGGAACCTATTGTTCTATCTACTGCAAACCCGTATCAGGATATGACAGACTGAATACGTGTGAGTGAATATCAGGCACTTGTCTGACTTAGTGCAGAACTTCCGTACGGCGGCGCAGTTGTTCCACCCTCTCCTGTGCCTGCCTTGCCAGTTCAGGCTCCGTGGTTTTATCAGCACAACGTGCAAAAGCCTCAGCAGCAACTGCATAAGCACCCAGCTGCACCCAGCATTGACCACGTTCATAATCTAACGTGGCCAACAAAGCATTATCGTCAGCGCAGATCGCTGCCTGATAATCGATGAGGTCCAGCGCACCAGACCAATCCTGTTGGGCCATCTGCAGCGCCTTCAGATTATTCAACATGCGCAGGACAAAGCTCTTCGGGCTGGCGGGCAGCAGATGTCGTCCAAGATCTGCTGGCGTGTCGCCGGGCTTGGTCAGATGGGTTTCATCAACAAATTCCAGACTTAGCGGATCTATCAGGCGATCCTCAACACTGACCAGAAAATGACCCGGGAAATTGATACCCGATGCCGATAATCCGCAATAACGCGCCACTGCGATAATCACAACCGCCAGTGAAATCGGGATGCCCTGCTTATTCTCCAGCACCCAGCCAAGATGACTGTGCTGCGCGGTGATCACCTGTTGTAACTGGCTGGTCTGATTAAACCCAGCCTGTTGCAGTGATTGCAGAACACCTACCAGGGGATCCATATCACCACCACTGACACTTGCAGCAAGATCCTGCAGCTGGATAGTTATGTTCTGTTCGAACCGCGCAGGGTCTTGTGCAGGCGGCTCAATGATCTGCGCAACCAGCAGTGCCAGCTCTACTTCGCTGTCAGGTTGACCTGCCGCATCTATCAGCTGCGCAATTAATTTTTCATTGGATGCCACGGTACTGGTGATACCCGCTTGCGCTTCAGGCAAGCAGAGCGTCTACTGCCTGAATCAGTTCAGTACGTGCAAATGGCTTAGCCAGGGTGGCATTTGCACCAATGAACTTTGCAGTTTCAAGATAATCGTTGGGGCCAAGACGTCCACCGCCGGAAATGGCAATAATCGGCATCTGGGCAAACTTTCGACGTATATCGGCTATGGTCTCGAGACCTTCTTTCTCCGGCATGATCAGGTCGGTGATGACCAGATCAAAGGTATCTTTGCTGACCCGGTCTACAGCCTGCTCACCGTTCTCGGCCACGGTAACCTGATGGCCTTCGAGACGCAGCATTTCGCTCATGACATCGAGCACCGATGTGTCGTCGTCTACCAGTAAAATTGCACTCACTTAAAAAAACCGCCGTTGTTCTTCTTGCATCTGGTTGTAAAGCACGTAGCTGCCTCCCCACTCCTGAAGCATAGCGCAATTGCGCTAACACTCCAGTAGCTTATGCGCAGCTGTGGCACTTAATGTTCCCGGGTTTTGGTGAACTTCACATCAGGCCAGCGTTCAGTCACCACCTGCAGATTGACGCGGCTGGTTGCCAGATACGTCAGGTATCCGCCGCCATCTATGGCGAGGTTTTCCTGATTTTTGTTTTTAAAGTCCTCAAGCATTTTCTCATCGTCGCACTGTACCCAGCGCGCCGCAGCTATGCTGGCATCTTCCCAGATACACTCGGCCCGATATTCATCCTGCAGCCGATAAGCCACCAGATCAAACTGCAGCACGCCAACTGCGCCCACTACAATCTGATTCTTGTTCAGCGGAAAGAACACCTGCGAAGCACCCTCTTCAGCCAGCTGGGTAATGCCTTTTTCCAGCTGCTTGGAACGTAGAGGATCTTTGACCCGCACCCGGCGGAATAACTCAGGTGCAAAATTAGGCACACCTTTGAATTTGAGCGCTTCGCCTTCAGTGAACGTATCACCGATCTGGATCGTGCCATGATTGTGCAAACCTATGATATCGCCGGCATAAGCTTCTTCCGCGTGCGTGCGATCACCGGCCATAAAAGTCACAGCATCTGTAATTCTGATGGACTTACCCAGACGCAGATGCTGCATTTTCATGCCCTGTTCGTAGCGGCCGGAACAGACACGCAGAAACGCAATACGGTCGCGATGTTTGGGGTCCATATTGGCCTGTATCTTGAAAACAAAACCTGAAAATTTGTCTTCACCAGGATCGACCAGCCGTTCCATGCTGTCCCGCGGTTGTGGAGATGGCGCATAAGTCGCGAAGCCGTCGAGCATCTGCTGCACACCAAAATTGCCCAGCGCCGTGCCGAAGTAGACCGGCGTCAGGCCCGCTTTGAGATAATCTTCGTGATTGAACGTATGGCTGGCACCGCGCACCAGTTCGATTTCATCACACACGTCAGCATAATCGTGTCCGAGCAGTTTTTGGGCTGCATCGCTGGCCAAACCTTCAATGACGTTAAACTCGTAAACGTGATGCCCCTGTCCCTGCCTGTATTCAATAATGCGGTCGTTGACCAGGTCGTAAATACCCTTCAACCCGCGGCCCATGCCAATGGGCCAGTTCATCGGCGCACATTCAATCTGCAGGATGTCCTCAATCTCATCCATAACCTCAATCGGATCGCGAACTTCACGGTCTAACTTATTGATAAATGTGATTATTGGGGTATCACGAAGGCGGCAAACCTCCATAAGTTTGATGGTTCGAGGCTCCACACCTTTGGCCCCGTCGATGACCATCAGGGCCGAATCAACAGCTGTCAGGGTGCGGTAGGTGTCTTCAGAAAAATCTTCGTGTCCTGGCGTGTCGAGCAGATTGACCATGCGCCCCTGATAGGGAAACTGCATGACCGAAGTGGTGACAGAAATTCCGCGCTCCTGCTCCATGGTCATCCAGTCAGACATGGCGTGTCGATCCGTTTTCCGGGACTTCACCGCACCGGCCAGCTTTATTGCATTACCGAACAGCAGCAGCTTCTCCGTCATGGTGGTTTTACCCGCATCCGGATGCGAGATGATGGCGAAGGTGCGCCGTTTTTCGATGGCGTTCTGCACAGGGTTAATGACCAGACACTCTAAGGGTTAAAAATAAGGGCCGCAGTATAGAGGCCGTAACGCTTTCAGCAACCGATACTCTCAGCTGTAGGTGCCGCCACAGGGTAGCGCCATAACCTGCGCATCTTCACGCCCGTGCATACCCTGGTAATAATCTTTGCGTAAACCCACCTGCACAAAACCCAGGGATAGATACAGGGCAATAGCCACCTTGTTGCTTGGTCGAACCTCCAGGAACATCGTCCGGGCACCCAGTTTCCCAACATGCTCTATAAGTTGATGCATGAACACACGTCCCAGGCCGTACCCCTGAGAATCGCGTTGAATACAGATATTCAGAAGATTAGCTTCGCCGGCAGCGACGGTCAGTACCGCATGCCCGACAACCTGCCCATTCAGACAAGCAACACGACAAACGTTGCGCCCACGAAAGCAGTCCATGAAAATGCCCCGCGTCCAGGGGAACTGATAGGCTCGGTTTTCAATTTCCAGAACCTGGTCCAGGTCTGTCAGGGACATCTCCCTGTGGATCAACGAATCTGCTGGAGAATTTGCCATATCTGCTTCTTCTGCGCCGCATCAGTCACACTGCCACTGAAATTATTCAGGATAAGAATTTTTTCAACCGACCCATCCGGCAGAGCTTCGCGCAACCAGGGCAGCAGCTCATCTACCAGGTCATCGGCTACCAGAAACCAGGGCTTTGCGTCCGGAAAGTGTTTTTCAATGAAAACGCCCAACGCTCGAACCGGTGTGCCGGTTGTTGTATCGAGCAATTGCGGCCATTTGAACTCTCCACTTCTGGCTGGACCTGGTGCGCTGTGCTGTCCTCGCCAATCTGCATAGCGCAGGATATCTTTTGCATGTCTCATGCTGGTTGCACCGGCAACAGGACTGAACAACAGGATACTTGCGGTGCCTTTCGCCCATTGAAATTCAAGCGGCACAGGCGCCGGGGTCTCTGATAGTGCAGGCGTGGATTCAGGTCGGGCCTGGGGCTGCGGTACCTGAGTCTCGGGTACAGGTGCTGTCCCGGGTGGAGTTACTGTCTCGGGTAGAGATACTGCCTCGGCTACAGGTACTGACTCAGATACACGTGCTGCTGCTGGCGCAGCCTCATCAGCCGCCGGTCGCAGGTGCCAGACCTGCACACCCATAGCAGCCAGCATCTTCGATCGTCGAAGATCCAAAATCTGCGGTTTTTCCTTGCCAGCCATGAGTTAGAATTCATCTCCTATTTGCAAACCTAAAAGCTCAGAACACATGCAATACCTTACCGACGACGTCCGCATCACAGGCATGCAGGAAGTCATTGCCCCGGAAGCGTTAATGTCAACGCTGCCCATCACCGCTGAAACCTCTTCCCTGGTATTTAACACCCGTGCAGAGCTGGCTCGAATTGTACATAAACAAGATGATCGCTTGCTGGTGATTATCGGTCCCTGCTCTATCCACGATCCTGATGCCGCGCTGGAATACGCTGAACGTCTGCGTGCCTGTGCAGCCCAGTATAAGTCTGAACTGCTGGTGGTGATGCGGGTGTACTTCGAAAAGCCAAGAACCATCGTGGGTTGGAAAGGCCTGATCAATGACCCGCATCTGGATAACTCATTTGAAATCAATGAAGGCCTCGCTATCGCACGCAAACTTCTATTGGATATCAATGGGTTAGGCATTACTGCAGGAACAGAATTCCTTGATCCTATTTCGCCCCAGTATGTTGGCGATCTCGTCAGCTGGGGTGCAATTGGCGCACGCACAACGGAAAGTCAAATTCATCGTCAACTTGCATCAGGTCTGTCATGCCCTATCGGATTCAAGAACTCCACAGATGGCTCTACTCAGGTGGCGGTTGATGCCATTCGTTCTTCAGGACATTCGCACATTTTTCTGTCGGTCACCAAAAAAGGCCATTCAGCCATTTTTTCAACTTCGGGTAACCCTGACTGCCACATTATTCTGCGCGGTGGCAGCAGCGGCACCAACTACGATCGAAAAAGCATCGATCAGACCCAGGAGAGGCTTGATGCGGCTGGCGTCAACAGCGGCGTCATGGTGGATATGAGTCACGCCAACAGTGAGAAAGATCACAACAGACAAATGCAGGTCTGCGACTCAATCTGTGAGCAACTGGCAGACGGAAACAGGAATATCATAGGCGTCATGGTTGAAAGCAATCTGGTTGCAGGACGGCAGAACATTCAGGCAGAACCCGACAAACTGACTTATGGGCAAAGTATCACAGATGCCTGTATCGGCTGGGAGGACAGCGAGCGGGTATTAGCTGACCTCAGCCGGGCGGTTGTCGCGCGCCGGTCCGCCAGATGAAGCGAGCGCTTCCTGCCCATCGTTCGACACACAGCAGGACAAACCAGAGACTGTAAAGGGCAACTTCCAGGTAACCATCGCGGGTAAGCCACCACAGATGCACCAGCGCAGAGCCTATGGCTAGGTATATGAGCTGGTGCAGTTGATACCAGCGCGCTCGCAGGCGGCGCTGCCAACCCCGTGTAGAGGTTAAGGTCATCAGCAGCAGACAGAAAAACGCAAGCATACCCGCGGTGATGTACGCCCGTTCAACAAAATCTTCAAACAGTGCCTGCCAGGATAAATTCAGGTAAAACACCAGATAGCTGGCGATATGCAGGACAACATACGCAAACGCAAACAATCCGACCATGCGACGACTACGCAGCCATCCGGAAAAACCGGTCCAGCGCCGCATGGGTGAAATTGTAAAGGCAATCAGTACCATCACCAGAGACCACTCTCCCAGGTAATGCACCAGCGTCTCGCCAGCATCCGGACCTAAGCCGGTACCTGGCTGATTGATATCAAGTTGCACCCGCCAGGCTAACCAAAGCAATGGCGCACTGAGCAGCGACGCCAGAACAACTTTCAGGGTCAGAGCTGGTTTCAATAGTATTTGGCGAGATCCATACCTGCGTACAAACCGGCCACCTCATCAGCATAGCCATTAAATGGCAGCGTGGGACGTGTGTTGGGATCAAACAAAGTACTTGGCAGACGACGTTCGCTTGCCTGACTCCAACGAGGATGACTCACCGCCGGGTTCACATTCGCATAAAAGCCATATTCGTTAGGTGCCAGCATATTCCATGTATTGCGCGGCTGACGTTCGGTAAACCGAATGCTGACTATCGACTTGATGGATTTAAAACCATACTTCCACGGCACCATCAACCGCCAGGGCGCACCGTTCTGATTGGGTAATGTTTTTCCATACATCCCGGTGACCATTATGGTCAGCGGATGGTACGCCTCATCTAGACGCAACCCTTCTACATATGGCCACTCGATACCGGAAAAGAAACTGCGCTGGCCGCGCATCTCCGATGGACGCAGTAGAGTTTTGAACTCAACAAATCTGGCATTACCGTTCGGTTCAAACTGCTGCAGGATATTTTTCAGGGGAATACCCATCCAGGGCACAACCATAGACCAGGCTTCTACACAGCGGAAACGATAGATACGTTCTTCTACTGTCATGCCTTTGATGATGTCGTCAAAATCAAACTCGCCGGTTTTACCCGCTTCACCAGAAACCGTGACGCGCCAGGGTTCCGTAGTGAGTTCATGCGCGTAGCGTGCCGGATCACCTTTGTCAGTACCAAACTCATAAAAATTATTGTACGACGTAGCGATCTGCTCAGGCGTAACGTCGTCGTCAGGTTGCAGGCCAGCTGAAGCCGGTGAAACCAGTGACGCGCCAGCAGCAAGCGCTGCGCTGTTCCTCATAAACGCACGCCGGTTCAGAAAAAGAGATTCCGGTGTTATTTCAGAGCTGGGGATTGACGCGGGTTCATATCGGGACATTGAAAGCCTGCAGTTTCTGGCTGAGTTGGGAGGTTAGGCCCTGCTTAGGCTTTTAAGTTCCGTCTGCGCGTACGCTTCCAGACATACAGAACAGGGCCGGAGAAAGCGTAAGTGATCGCCAGGAACAGCAGCACCGTCGGCGGATCTATCATGAGAATAGAAAAACCGAGCACTACAAACACAAGGGTTACAAAAGGCACCCGATCCTTGAAGTTAATCAGTTTCGGTGAGAAATAGGTGAAGTTTGAAACCATCAACAGGCCTGCAAGGATTGTAATCGCAGCCATAATCCCGGAGCCGACCAGGCCGGGTACGCCGCCACCATATTCAACCCAGGCCCAGATGCTGCAGGCGATAATTGCTGCAGCTGAAGGGCTGGCTAAACCGGTAAAACTGGCGTTATCACCCTTGGTGTTGAATCGGGCTAAACGCAGTGCAGCACACGCCATATAAACAAACGTGGCCACCCAACCCAGTTGGCCGAGACTGGACAGGCCCCATGAAAAAGCGACCAGAGCTGGCGCCACGCCAAACGCGACCATGTCCGACAAACTGTCATACTCAGCGCCAAACTGGCTTTCCGTGTTGGTCAGGCGCGCTACACGACCATCCGCGGTGTCCAACGCACCAGCAACAAATATCGCCAGCGAAGCAGCAACAAAGTTGCCGTTCATGCCGGCAACAATGGCATAAAAGCCTGCAAACAGAGCTCCGGTAGTGATGAGATTAGGCAGCAGATAGATGCCTCGCTTGCGAAAGCGCTCGCGGCGACTCATCTGACCAGGGTCATCACCCTCTTCATCGTGTTCTGCTGTCGCACTGTCGCCATCCGGGTCCGCGTACTCTTCGACTTCTGGTACCACGCGCAAAGATTTATCCTCTCGATCAGACATGTTTCACCTGTGCAGTCATCGAATTAGCGGTGCGCACAATGCGCACCTGGGTTCGTCTGTGAACACTATCTTAGACGATGCCTCGAATTGCCGCCCTTGTCTAATTTCCACAAAGAGCGTCTGATCGTACAAAGAGGATCTAATTGTACAAAAAGGCTAGTTGACGTCTTTGTCGACGAGACGGTTTTCCTGTATCCAGGGCATCATGCCGCGCAGCTTGCTGCCCACCTCTTCGATGCCGTGCTCCTGAGAAATGCGGCGCATGGCCTTGATGCTTGGCGCGCCAGACTGGCTTTCGAGAACAAATTCTTTGGCAAAGCGTCCGGTTTGAATTTCTTCGAGAATCTTTTTCATCTCTTTTTTAGTCTCGTCAGTAACGATACGAGAACCACGCGTCAGGCCACCGTATTCAGCGGTATTGGATACGGAATACCACATGTTGGCAACGCCACCTTCGTAGAACAGGTCGACAATCAGCTTGAGCTCATGCAGACACTCAAAGTAGGCCATTTCCGGCGCGTAACCGGCTTCTACAAGGGTTTCGAAACCCGCCTGTACCAGCGCTGAAGCACCCCCACATAGAACAGCCTGCTCACCAAAGAGGTCTGTCTCGGTCTCTTCACGGAAATTAGTTTCAATGACACCCGCACGACCACCACCGTTGGCGCTTGCATAAGACAGGGCAATGTTTTTCGCCTGACCGGTTGCATCCTGGGCGACCGCAATCAGGCTGGGTACACCGCCACCGGCAACATAGGTAGAGCGTACGGTATGGCCAGGACCCTTTGGTGCAATCATGATGACGTCCAGGTCAGCGCGGGGCTCTATCAGCTCGAAGTGCACATTAAAACCATGTGCAAAGGCCATTGCTGCACCATCTTTGAGATTCGGCTCAAGGTCATTTTTGTACAGCGCAGGCTGCAGTTCGTCGGGTACCAGAATCATAACCAGATCTGCACCCTGCACAGCATCGGCGACTTCAGCCACCTTAAAACCTGCGTTCTCAGCCTTACGCCAGGAGCCTGATCCTTTGCGCAGACCAACCACAACCTCACCAACACCAGAGTCACGAAGATTATTGGCGTGTGCGTGGCCTTGTGAGCCATAGCCCACGATAACAACCTTCATTTTCTGAATCAGCGAAAGGTCAGCGTCTTTGTCGTAATAAACTTGCATGGTTTTTTCCCGTTTTAAGGTGTGCTTATGTAATAGACGCCCTGCAACAGTACGCCCCTACTCTCTCTATTAATGCCTGGCCTAGATGGATAAGACGCGATCACCGCGCCCTACTCCAGAAACGCCAGATCGAACTACTTCCAAAATTGAGGCTTTTTCAATCGCGCGTAAAAACGCGTCCAGCTTATCGCTGGGACCAACCAGCTGGACGGTGTAGGTATCAGCCGTGACATCAACAATCTGGCCGCGAAAGATGTCTGCGGTACGTTTTATTTCCTGTCGTGCAGCACCGCTGGCACGCACTTTGATCAACAGCAGTTCACGCTCTACATGATCGCCTTCACACAGATCCATTACCTTCACTACCTCAACGAGCTTGTGCAGCTGTTTGGTGATCTGCTCTATGGTTCGTTCATCGCCAGCAGTAGTAATGGTTAGACGTGACAGAGTCAGGTCTTCCGTAGGCGCGACTGTTAATGACTCGATATTATAATCACGTTGACTGAACAAACCGATGACTCGAGATAGCGCGCCGGCTTCGTTTTCCAATAAAACCGCAAGAATACGTCGCATCAGACACTCTCCGTGGTGAGCGACTTACTGAGAATCATATCTCGCATCGCACCACCTTTTATCGCCATGGGATAAACATGCTCTTCCGGATCCACCCAGACATCTATGAAGACGAGTTTGTTTTTCAGCTCTGGCGAAAAGGCGAGCTCCAACGCCGGCTGCAGCTCTTCCGCTGTCTCCACCTTGATGCCGACATGACCAAATGCTTCCACCAGAGTTTTAAAATCGGGTAACGAATCACTATAGGTGCTCTGCGAGTGGCGGCCACCGTACTGCATGTCCTGCCACTGCTTGACCATACCCAGCGCCTGATTGTTGAGATTCAGGATCTTGATCGGCAGGCCGTATTGCAGACAGGTCGACAACTCCTGCATATTCATCATGAAGCTGCCTTCTCCGGTCACGCAGACAACTGTTGCGTCAGGAAACCCCATCTGCACACCCATGGCCGCCGGCAGGCCAAAACCCATAGTCCCGAGGCCACCAGAGTTGATCCAGCGACGCGGCTCAGGGAAGTGATAATACTGTGCGGCAAACATCTGGTGCTGGCCTACATCTGAGGTCACAAACGCATCACCGTTTGTGATCTTGTACATCGCCTGCATGGCCAGCTGCGGCAGAATCCGCTGTCCGGGTTGAGGCTGCAGGTTATGATTAAGGCCATGCCGCTCGCGCCAGGCGTTTACCGTTGACCACCATTTATCGATACGCTGATCGCGCTTCTCTCTCACCTCTGGAGATTCGTTCGCCAGCTCTTTGGTTATCTCAGCAACCATGCCAGCCAGTACCTGATTGGCACTGCCGACGATGGGAATATCAGCTTCAATAATTTTTGATATGGACGCGGGATCAACATCAATATGGATGATGGTTGCGCTTGGCGAGAACTTATCTGGATTGTTGGTCACACGATCATCAAAACGCGCGCCTATCGCACAAATCAGATCAGCCTCGTGCATTGCCATGTTAGCCTGATAAGTGCCATGCATGCCGAGCATACCGATGCATTGCGGATCGGCACCTGGAAACGCGCCAAGCCCCATCAGCGTATTCGTCAATGGATAGCCAAGCAGTGCGGCCATCTCGCGCAGGTTTTCACAGGCCTCCCCCAGGATCACACCACCGCCGACGTACAACACCGGTCGTTTCGCTTTCAGCAGTGCGCTGACAGCCTTGCGGATCTGTCGACCATTACCTTTGCCAGCTGGATTGTATGATCGCATTTTCACTGAGGTTGGATAGCTGTATTCGGCCAGCACAGCCGGGTCCGTGGTGTCTTTCGGTACATCGATAACCACGGGTCCAGGCCGACCAGTGGAGGCAAGGTGAAAAGCTTTCTTCACGATACCGGGAATTTCCGCTGCCTGCTTAACCATAAAGCTGTGCTTTACCACGGGTCGCGATATACCGACCATGTCGGTTTCCTGGAAGGCATCCGTCCCGATCTGGTTTTGCGGGACCTGCGCGGAAATAACCACCATGGGCACGCTGTCCATATAAGCCGTGGCGATGCCTGTGATGGCGTTGGTCGCACCTGGCCCGGAGGTGACCAGCACCACACCTGTCTTACCCGTCGCGCGGGCGTAGCCGTCCGCCATATGGGTCGCGGCCTGCTCATGACGCACCAGCAGGTGTTCCACTTTCTGCTGACGGAAAATTGCATCATAGATGTGTAACGCGGCGCCACCAGGATAGCCAAAGACGTATTCAACACCTTCGTCCTGCAACGCACGAATCAACATATCGCCACCAGACAACATGTCTGTCATTGTGGAACCTCTACTGCCGTTTAATTAAATAGCGAATTCACGATTGTCGAGCCATCTGCGAACGCTGGAAGTCGCGATAACCCATTGAATTTCCGATGTTTGTACAGAACAACCTGTTCAGCACCGGGAAACGAGCGCCGTATTCTTGTGATATCGGCACAGTATGTCAATGAAACTGAGAGCCAGGTAACATTTTCCCGGCATTGTACAGTTGCCCGAGCAGCCCGTGTGTTATTCTAAATAGACGCCAGTTTTGTATCGCGAAAGAGTTCAGCATGATGAAAGTAGCCCTCCAAATATTGATTTGCTTCGGCATTGTGATGCTGAGTGCGCTTGTATCGATACCCAGCGCTGCCGATACTTATCGCTGGGTTGACGACAACGGCGTGGTTAACTATGCCGAACGTAAACCACGCGGCATCCCTGATAGCCGGATTACGCGGGTCGCAAGCGTGACAACGCGAGGTGGCGCATCCAGCACCCCAGCGCCTGCCAGCACACCCGCATCCAGTTTCAGGCCGCAAACCCAGGATCAGGTTGAATTAAACGATGAACAGCAGGAGATGCTGCGCGGCCTGCAACAGGCTGAAGTAGATCGCCAGGCACAAGTTGCGCAGATCAAGCGGGACAACTGCGAGCGCGCACGCCGGGTGCTGTCTAATCTGACTGCCAAAGACCGCATTCGAGTCCGATCCGAAACGGGCATCGAACGCGTGCTGCCTGAAGATGAACGTCAGGATAAAATTGCTGCAGCTCAGCGTGGCATTGTCGAAAACTGCGAAGCGTAGCAGCGCACCTCAAATCTCCCCAGAAGCCGTCTATGCCAGCCGTGCAATGATGGACGCCATGCGCCCCGTTTCTGTCCCATTTCCAGCGCTGCGCCGGTAAGAATAGAACCGCGGGTCTGCAAAACTGCACCAGGTGGATTGATTTACCTGATTAACACCGAGGGCATTGAGCTGCGCCTGCGCAATGGCAGGCAGATCCAGGAGACGTTTGCTTTTCTGCCGAGGATGCGCATAAAGAAAGGCCGGATAATCCGCCTTGAAGTGCCCCCACACATCCTCTCCTACCTCGTAATGTGATGCGCTGATACAAGGCCCGATCCAGGCCGACAGCTGAGCTGGCTGCTCGTCGATGGCAGCCAGCGTCTGCTGCAGTATTTCCTGCTGCAGGCCCCGCCAGCCCGCGTGTACCGCCGCAATGGCCGTTGACTGTTCTGACCAGAGCATTATGGGAACACAATCAGCGGTTAACACCGCCAGCGCCAGCCCCGTCTGTTCAGTCCAGGAAGCGTCAGCCTCAGGCGCCGCTGCGGCGTCAGCAGCAGTTGCTTCAATGCAACGATTGCCATGAACCTGATCCAGCCACTGTACCTGCTCATAACCCAGCAGCTGCTTCAGCATGCGACGGTTTTCGATTACTGCTGAGGCATCATCACCGACGTGCAAAGCCATGTTTGATTCAGCGTACACTCCGGCGGAAACCCCACCTGTTGTCACCGTGCAACCTACCAGCAAACCGGGAGGTAATGGATTCTCTGCCGCTAACCACATCAACAGATCAGCCAAGGTCCGCCTGCAGTCCCGCTACCAATCCGGCAAAGTCTGCCGGCCATGGCGCCTCAACAACCACCTCTGCCTCGGTAATGGGGTGCGCAAAGGCGATCCGTTTAGCGTGCAACGCCTGTCGCGGGAAGCTCTGCACCAGCTGGATCAGTTCCGGCTCACAGCCCGGCGGCAGCTTGCCACGTGCGCCATAACGTCTGTCGCCAACCAGCGGGTAGCCAATACTCTGCATATGCACGCGGATCTGGTGGGTACGGCCGGTTTGCAGGCGCGCATGAACAAGGGTGTGCGCGCGATAGCGCTGCAGTACGCGGAACTTCGTCTGCGCGGGCTTACCCTCTTCCACGATCGCCTGACGGGTGCGCACATGAGGATCTCGACCAATCGGACGATCCACATCAACACCAGCCACCATGCGGCCTTCAGCCACACATTCATACTCCCGACTGATTTTGCGTTGCTCAATCAGTCGCGACAGGCGTAGCTGGGTCAGTTCATCAGCAGCAATGACCATGACGCCACTGGTGTCTTTGTCGAGGCGATGCACAACGCCGGCCCGTGACAGACGGCTGAAAGCATCACGATGGTTCAACAGGCCGTTGACCAGAGTGCCCGAGGGATTTCCCGCACCCGGGTGGACAACCAATCCTGCGGGTTTGTTAATGACCAGCAGATGTTCGTCCTCATAAAGAATATCCAGCTCAATCGGCTGTGCTTCCTGCCAGGCTTCGCGGGCAACCCGCTGGGCACGCAGCGTCAGATGCTCGCCGCCACGCAGTTTTTCGCGTGGTTTTACGGTCTTTCCATCGACGGTTAATTCTCCGGAAGTGATCCAGCGAGCCAGCTCGGCGCGGGAAAAATCTGCAAACAGATGGGCCGCAGCTTTGTCGATACGCTCCCCTGCCTGTTCAGCCGGAACCACTTTATCTTCACTAATACTGTCCATGCGGTTGCAACCGAATCAAATTTGTAAAGAATAGCGCCATCTTAACCCTTTTCGTGGCCCGTTATTTTGACCCAACCGCAACATGTTCGCAGCAGAACCCCGAAACACGCCTTTTCCATTGCGCTGTTGATGGTTTTCACCACTGGCCTGGGCGCCTGCAGCTGGATGCCGTTTGTCGGTGGAGACGATAAAGAGGCAGAAGTTGCTGCAGAAACCAGCGAACAGAAGTTGTATCGCGATGCTCAGCGCTATCTGCGTTCCGGCAACTACCAACAGGCCATCGGCCAGCTGGAGTTGCTTGAGGCCCGTTTCCCGTTCGGCCGCTACGCGGAACAGGCGCAACTGGAGTTGATCTACGCACGCTATCAGTCGTTTGATCTGGATGGGGCAATCGCCGCAGCGGATCGTTTCATACGTCTGCATCCACAGCATTCTAATATCGATTACGCTTTTTATATCAAAGGCTTAGCTGGTATCAGCAAAAACGAAGGGCTGATGGATCGATTATTCGACATCGACATCTCCAAACGTGACATGGCACCGATGCGTGCAGCCTACGCTGACCTTGGTCAGCTGCTCGCGCGTTATCCGAACAGTCAATACGCACCCGATGCTACCCAGCGCATGATTTACCTGCGCAACGTGCTGTCTCGTGCTGAGATGGCAGCAGCCGACTACTACATGCGGCGCGGTGCGTTTATTGCCGCGGCAAACCGCGCGCATTATGTGCTGGAAACCTATCCTCAATCTGAAGCGACTCCGGATGCCTTGTTGATTCTCGTGGAGAGCAACTACCGCCTGGGTTTACAGGACGAATCTAACAATGCGCTGCGCATTCTGTCGTTAAACTATCCCCAGCACCCGGCTTTTGATGAAAGCGGCAATCTGGTGCTGGCCAATACCGTCCGTAACCGCGATCGTTCCTGGACCAATATCATGACCCTGGGTCTGTTTGACCGACCGGAAATACCGCCGCCGCTGAAAATTGTTCATCCAGAGGGATTCACGCCACCTGCCGTCGAACCTCAACCCGCCAGTGAAGTTAAAAAGGGTCGCAGTTGGTTCAGCTGGTTACCTTTTATCGGCTAAACTCGAGCTATTGCCAGCACCGCAACTTCCGCCGCTGCGGGGATTCACTTGAGCACACAGAACACCGACATTATCGCTGAGATCGAACGCCGGCGCGTGGCCCTCAGCACCGGTCTGCTGAATATCTACAACTATTACCGGATGTTCATCGGTCTGGCTTTTCTGGTGGCCTATCAGCAGGATGTGTTTGCCACCAAGCTCGGCTCCCTGGAACCTGGTCTGTTTCTCACCACGGCAGTGGTTTATACCAGCGTAAATGTAGCCTCCGCGCTGTTTCACCGATTTGTGCCCAGAGCCTGGGGCCAACAGCAGAATTTGAGTCTGGGCCTGATAATTTTTGATGTGCTGGTCTTGACGGTCATCATGTACACCTCAGGAGGCATCAGCAGCGGCGTAGCCGCGTTGATACTGATCACTGTGGTCACTGGTGCAATTCTCGTGACCGGCCGGCGAGCCACCTTCATTGCCGCGCTGGCCAGCATTGCAGTATTGTACGAAGAGTTCTATCTGCGCATTTCCACCAGTAGTGCCAACGACGACTTTCTTCAGGCAGGCATATTTGGCGTTCTCTATTTCGCCGCATCGCTGACTATCCAGCGCCTGTCGAATCGAATTCGCGAAAATGACATCCGCGCGCTGACTCAGGCCGTTGAGCTGGCGGATCTCGAACGCCTTAACAGACAGATTATTCAACGTATGCGCACAGGTATCATTGTGGTTGATCAGAACAATGACGTTCGTATGCTGAACCAGTCCGCCCGCGCCTTAATGGGCACCCAGAGCGATGACAACGTTGACGATCTACCTAGTCCGCTGAACGAAGCGTTGCGTGCGTGGCGTGCAGACACAGATCGACGCGAACAACCGTTTCAGATCTCCGCCACAGCACCGGCAATTCGTGCCAACTTCTCCGCTGTGCGCAACGATGATGCCAATGGTGACGTGACCATATTCCTGGAGGACACCGGAGAGATCCAGCAGCAGGCGCAACAGCTGAAGCTCGCGGAACTGGGCCGTTTGTCTGCCAGCATTGCGCATGAAGTGCGTAACCCGCTAGGCGCGATCTCTCATGCGGCACAACTGTTGAATGAATCTGACGAACTGCAACCTCCGGACCAGCGCCTGACAGATATCATTATCAACCACTGTCATCGTATGAATGGCGTCGTTGAGAACGTGCTGGAAATGTCACGTCGGGCCAGGCCCGACCCCCAGCGGATCAACCTGCAAAACCACCTGGAAGAGTTTGCAGAATCTTTCTGTCAGTCGCAGCCAGAAGCTGAACTGGACATTGCCGTCACGCCTGCGACCACAGAAATACGCATGGATCCTAACCAGCTGAATCAGGCGCTCACCAATCTTGTTGATAACGGCATCCGCTACTCAAAAGAAAACGGCAATGGCTCTACCGTACGCCTGGAAGGTGGCATTGATCCAGGCTCAGGACGTCCGTTTCTGAACATTATGGATAACGGCCAGGGGGTTGAAGAGGAGCTTGTTGGCAGCCTTTTTCAGCCGTTCACCACATCTTCTCGAAAAGGCACCGGTCTGGGACTCTACCTTTCCCGGGAGCTGTGTGAGTCAAATCAGGCACAGCTGAGCTATACACCAACAGACGGCGGTGGCAGCTGCTTTCGTATTCTTTTTGCTCACCCGGACAGGCTCAGCGCATGAACCCAGGCGAGTGCAGAGGCAGACAAAACAGGTTTGCTATAACTAACAGATGGACAGATCAAGGTTACAAAAACCATGGCCCTTAAACGCGCTCTCATCATCGACGATGAACCCGACATACGTGAACTGTTGGAAATCACCCTCGGCCGCATGAAACTGGAAACTGTCACTGCTGCAGACCAGGCTCAGGCTCTGGCGGCACTCGGTGAACAGACCTTTGACCTGTGCCTGACAGATATGCAGTTGCCAGACGGTAACGGCCTTGAGATTGTCGAGCATATCAACCAGCACTACCCGAATCTGCCGGTCGCCATGATTACTGCCTTTGGCAGCATGGATACAGCCATTGCATCGTTAAAAGCGGGTGCTTTCGATTACCTGCAGAAACCGATAGATCTTGAACAGCTGCGCAGCCTGATTGAATCCGCGCTGAAAATGAGCGACATGCAGAGCGACGCAGACTCTGCAGCAGATGAGAACCTGCTCGGACAGTCCGCCGCAATGGATCGACTGCGCCAACAGATCAACAAACTGGCCCGCAGCCAGGCGCCCATTTACATCAGCGGCGAATCAGGCTCCGGCAAAGAGGTTGCGGCACGCATGATTCACTCGCAGGGACCACGCAGCACTGGCCCCTTTGTGCCGGTTAACTGCGGTGCTATTCCATCGGAACTTATGGAAAGTGAGTTTTTTGGCCACGTTAAGGGTAGCTTTACGGGTGCCGTCAGCGACAAGGAAGGTTTATTCCAGGCTGCCGGTGCAGGCACCCTGTTCCTTGATGAGGTCGCGGATCTGCCCCTGGCGATGCAGGTCAAACTGCTGCGCGCGATACAGGAAAAAGCCGTGCGTCCGGTTGGTTCCCAGAGCGAGGATCTGACCGATGTGCGCATCTTATGTGCAACCCACAAAGACCTGAGCCAGGAAGTAGACAGCGGGCGCTTTCGCCAGGACCTGTACTATCGCCTCAATGTTATTGAGCTGCGAATCCCGGCACTGCGTGAACACCTTGACGACATTCCGGAACTGGCCAATGCCTGCCTGCAACGCCTGGCGCAGGAATATGGCAGCACGGCTCCAGTTGTCACCGAAGATGCGCTGGCCACACTGCAGCAGTACGCTTTTCCCGGTAACGTGCGTGAGCTGGAAAACATCCTTGAACGTGCTTTCACCCTGTGCGAAAACAACCAGATTACACCGCCGGATCTGCAGTTAGCCGATACACAAAATGTTACGCCACCGCCCGCTGCGGACAATAAAACCGATGTGCAGCTCACTGAAGCGCCCGCAGAGCCAAGCGAACACCACCCAGATGCTGGAGATGAAAGTATCAGCCTGCCACCTGGAGTCAGCCTTGAAGACTACCTGGAAGGGATAGAGCGGGCTCTGATTACTCAGGCGCTGGACGCCACCCGGTGGAACAAAACTGCGGCGGCTAAGGAACTGGGCATCACTTTCCGGGCGCTGCGATACAAACTGAAAAAGTTAGATCTGGAATAACCCACAAGCCGGTTAAACCCTGACCTACATCCGCGAAAGCCGGGTGCAGGCAAACTGGTTTCATGCGCAGATTCGAAACCGGCTTCACGCTGTTAGAGCTTTTAACTACCCTGGCCCTGGCGGCGATCTTAACGGCCTTTGCCATTCCGGGTATGCAGTCGCTGGTGCAGAAGCATCAGGCCAGAAGTGCGCTGCAGGATCTGCGGGCAGGCATACACCTGGCCCGACAGACCGCGATCAACAAAAACGTCAACGTTATCATCTGCCCACGTTTGCAGGACGCACGTCTGCAAGACACCTGTGGCCCACGCAATACCTGGCATGCTGGCGCCATCATTTTTGAAGACCGCGATAACAGCCGCACACGCACCGCAGACGATCTCATTGTGGGGTATCTCAATCCAATCAGCAGTGGGCGAATCTACTGGCGGGCTTTTCGCAGCCGCAGCTATCTGCAGTTTACCGGCTCGGGACTGACAGACTGGCAGAACGGCAATCTTTTGTATTGCCCGAATAACATGGATCCAACGCTTGCACGTCAGCTCATTCTGAACGTCGCCGGGCGCACATATCCCTCTCGAGATGCCAATGGCAACGGCATCCACGAAGATGCACGTGGGAGAGATCTCAGTTGCAGTTGATGCCGATCGTGCACTAGGCAGGGGCGGAGTCTTCCACCGACAGCACTGAAACATCGAAGATGACGTCCGTGCCACTCAGCGGATGGTTGAAATCGACTTTGACGGTATCCTCGTAAACCGCAACAACAACACCGGGCAGCTCACCATCCGGTGCCTGGAAAAACACCACCAGACCTTCCTCCAGCGCTTCTTCACCGTCCATCTGAGCAAAACGATCACGGCTGATGAGTTGCACATTCGCAGGATTCTTCTCGCCGAAGGCATCTGCAGCGGGCAATACAATCTGCTCTGCGAATCCGGCCCGTTTGCCCAGTAGAACCGCTTCGAACCCGGGTAACAGGCTGCCATCACCCATGGTAAATGTTGCCGGTTGTCCGTTTCGAGTCGTGTCGATTTCTTTACCACCCGGTTGCAGCAGCGAAAAATGCAGCGTCACGGTACTGGTTGGGCCAATTTTTTCGCCGCTACTGGCTATCAGTTCATCCATCGCTATCTACACTCACCTGATTCCTGCTTTGCCGATATTCAGCAATCATTACAACAATCCATAATACCGCACCACAAAACAGCGCGGAATCAGCCACATTGAACGCAGGGAAGTAGTAACTGTCGTAATGAAAAAGTACAAAATCAACTACATAGCCGTGGTGGATGCGATCTATCAGATTGCCAACCGCGCCACCCAGAATAAGGCCATAAACCCAGCCCATAACACGTTCATGTTTCTGCAGGCGACTGATCTCGTAAACGATAAAGGCAGAGAAACCAATCGCCAGGGTGACAAAAAAGTAACGTTGCCAGCCGCCGGCGCTGGACAAAAAGGAGAACGCTGCGCCTTCATTGTGCCAGCGCACCCAGGCAAAAAACGGTAGCACCTGCACGCGCTCCTGATAGGCCAGAGCACTGATGACCCAGAGCTTTGTCAGCTGATCCAGAATGACCACTATGGTCGATAACAACAGCCACTTCATCGCTGCGCAAACCATTCACGAGCGTGGCCGAGGTCACGTTCAATCTGAGCTTTGAGTAAATCAATAGAATCGAATGCACACTCATCACGCAACTTGTGTTTAAACGTCACAGTAAGCAAACGGTTATAAAGATTGCCTTTGTAGTCAAACACATGGACCTCCAACAGCGGCTCTTTGCCGTCAACCGTCGGACGCACGCCGATGTTCGCAATACCCTGTTTGATTTGCGGATCTTGTGGATCTTCACCGGCACCTTCAACGGTCACGCAGTAGACACCTTCCAACGCCGCCTTATAACGCTGCAGGCGAATGTTTGCAGTGGGTACACCCAACTGACGGCCAAGCTGCCGACCGTACACCACACGTCCCATGATGAAGTACTCATGGCCAAGCAATTGTGTCGCCTGAGTGAAATCTCCGGCACCGAGCACCGCGCGCACGCGACTGCTGCTGATCCGCTCCCCGCCGATATCCAGGGTTGGCGTCTGGCTGACGCCGAAGCCTAACGCTTCGCCAGCTTCGAGCATGAACTTATAATCGCCTTCACGGTTGCGGCCAAAACGGAAGTCATCACCAACAATCACATGTCTGGCGCCCAGGCGTTGATGAAACAGATCATTGGTAATCCAGCTCGGCGCTGCCTGGGAAATTTTTTCGTTGAACGGCAACAGCAACAGACGATCGAGACCCGTGCGTTGCAGCAACACCACTTTTTCACGTAAGCGCGTCAGTCGGGGAGGCACTGAGCTGCCGGCAAAGAATTCTCGCGGCTGCGGTTCAAAGGTCACAAGCATGCTTGGCACCTCGAGTGCTGTGCTGTACTCCTGCAGATGATCAAGGAGCATCTGATGGCCTTTGTGAACGCCATCAAAATTTCCCATGGTGACCACATTGCCCAGGTGCCTGGCTTTGAGGTTGTGTATGCCGTGAATGATTTCCATCGCGCGGATTATAGGCAATCTGACTAAGTTGCGCTCATGTGTTTGAGATGTTTTGCACGCACACCGAGCAACCCGAGAATGGCCGCATACAAACATAAGCCCACGACGCTGATGCCCAGCACCCAGAGGATGCGCAGCGATCCTGCCATCGTCAGCCACTGGAACTGAGCGCTGACATAAACCAGCAATACAGCCAGAAAACCGGTGCCAATGAGGGTCTTATAAAACATCGGCCAGAGGCTGAAAGTGGCGTGATACAGATCCCGGCGCGCCAAACCGATGTAGAGCAATAACACATGTGACCAGGCGGATATGGCGGTTGCCCAGGCGAGGCCTACATGACCGAACCAGCTGAACGTGGACAGGCTCACCACCAGATTGACGGCAACCGCTATGCTCGCGTAGCGAAACGGAGACTGCGTGTTTTCATGGGCAAAAAACGCCGGTGACAGAACTTTCACCAGCACAAAACCCGGCATAGCGACGGCAAACATCTGCAGCGCCAACCCTGCCATTCGAATATCGTGATTGGTCATGGCGCCGTTGTCGAAACTCATGAACAGAGTTGCCAGTAGCGGCTGCGCGAGCACGTACAAAGCGACAGCCGCAGGTAAAGACAGCATCAAACCAAGATTCACGCCCCAATCCAGCGTCGCTGCGAAGTGTTTGTCGTCAGACGTGGCTGCCATCTGCGACAGATGCGGCAGCATCACGGTACCCAGGGCCACAGCGACCAGACCGATGGGTAATTCAAGCAACCGGTCTGCATAGTAAAGCCAGGAGATGCTGCCGGTAATCAGCGTTGACGCCAGAATCGTATTCACCAGCGCATTGATCTGGCCTACGGAAGCAGCCAGGACGGCCGGTAACAGCAACTTACCCACCTGCCGCAAACCCAGATGGTTGTGTTCATAGGTAGGCTTGGGCAGCAGTTTCAGGCGACCCAGGGAAGGCAGTTGAAACAGCAGCTGTATAATGCCAGCCACCAGCACACCCCAGGCTAGAATTTCGGTTGCCGGCAGCAGCGACCAACCCTGCAGCGCGATAACTGCCGCGCCGATTAATGTCAGGTTTAACAGAACCGGTGTAAATGCCGGCAGAGCAAACCGGTTATGTGCGTTCAGAAGTGCACCGGCAAAAGCGGTTAAAGAAATAAAGCCCAGATAGGGAAAGGTAATCCGGACCAGCTCTCCCGTCTGTTTGAGCACCGCCGGATCAGCCGCAAAACCCGGCGCAAACAAAAGGGCCAGCTGCGGCGCCAGTAACACCCCTGCACAGACAAACAGCAAAAGGGCCGAGGCAAAAAAGCCGGAAAGAGGAGCAATAAATCCAAGCAGATCCTGCGCACCTCTGTTTTTGTAGCGGATCAGTACCGGCACAAAGGCCTGATTAAACGCACCTTCAGCAAACAGACGGCGGAAAAAATTCGGAATTCGCAGAGCGACAAAAAACATGTCTGCCATCTGCGAGGCGCCAAACAGGTAAGACAGCACGATATCGCGCAACAGACCACTGATCCTGGACAGCATGGTCATTGCTGCAACCACACCGCCCTGACGGGCCATATTCTGCGAAGATACGCCAACGGCCCCTGCTGCGGCCGTGATTCCTACGCTGTCACGTGAGTCTTTAGTTGACATCTACCTACTCGAGCGGCATATTGCCGCCCTCAAAAATTATGCCCCCTGTTGGAGGATTTCTTGGCTAACAGTGCACAGGCCCGTAAGCGCGCCAGACAATCAGAAAAAAGACGCATCCAGAATGCCAGCCAGCGTTCTATGGTTCGCACCTACATCAAACGCGTAGATGCCGCCCTGGATTCCCAGGATGCCAGCGCAGCCGGCACCGCGCTTGCTGAAGCCCTGCCGCTCATCGATAAGATGGTCACCAAAGGCATCATGCATAAAAATAAAGCCGCGCGGCATAAATCACGTTTGAACAAAAAGGTCAAAGCGCTCTCCGCTTAGGGAAACTCTGAGTCTGTCATAGTTAATCAGAGGTTCCCTCGACCACCACAAGATTATCGCGGTGAACCAGTTCCGGTTCACCGACATAATCTATTCGCTGCCCAAACTGTTCAGAATGGGTGCCTGCAAGACGAATAACTTCATCACTCGAATAATTTGTCAGCCCCTGTGCAACCACTTTGCCATTTGCATCCAGCATGCGCACCATGTCACCACGCAGGAATGAACCCTTAACGCTCACTACACCAATGGCGAGCAGGCTGACACCATCTTGCGCCACCGCTCGAGCTGCCCCGGCATCCAGCAACAGGTCACCTTTGGCACGCAACTGACCTGCCAGCCAACGCTTACGCGCGGTCAGCGGTGTGAGATCGGCGGTCAGCAATGTACCCACGTCAGCCCCGTCGAGCACCTGCATTAGTACATCAGCCTGACGACCGGATGCAATTACCGTGTTTGCACCAGAGCGTGCCGCCAGACGGGCTGCAGAAAGTTTTGTCAGCATGCCACCCCTGCCCATGACCCCAGCACCTGCTGTTGCTAATGCATCCAGACCAGGCGCCTGGGCGCGGCTCTCGGCAATACGCTGTGCCGTTGCCTGCACCCTGGGATCAGCATCCATCAGGCCCTCTACATCTGTGAGAATGACCAGCAGATCCGCCTCGACCAGGTTAGTTACCAGAGCAGCCAGCGTGTCGTTGTCGCCAAAACGAATTTCGTCCGTCGCCACGGTATCGTTTTCATTAATCACGGGCACAACATTGAGTTGAAGCAGTTGGCAAAGCGTCGCTCGAGCATTCAGATAGCGTTCGCGGTCAGCCAGATCATCGTGGGTCAACATGATCATTGCGGTGGCATGCCCGTGTTCCGACAAGGCACTTTCATAGGCCTGGGCAAGCCCCATCTGCCCGACTGCAGCAGCGGCCTGCAACTGGTGCACAGCTGCGGGACGCCGAGTCCAGCCCAGCTTGTGACAGCCGGCGGCAACCGCGCCGGAAGACACCAGAATCACTTCGATGTGTCTACCCATGAGCTGCACAATCTGCGCGCAATAAGCATCTATTTTTTGCCGATCCAGACCTTGTGTCGGATCGCTGAGCAACGCGCTGCCGACTTTCACGACAACCTTTTTGACCTGGGTCAGCGCATTTCGGGCCTCACTCATTGACGTAGATCACCTCAACATCCCCATCGTCGTCATCATCGAATTTGTCTTCATCCTCATCGCGACGTTTCGCGGCGCGCATCTTCTGTGAATGGGCAAGTACGTCGTCACTGATCCGTCGCTGCAGATCTTCGGTATATTGGGCAAACGCTTCATCTTCAACGAGACGACGCTGGTAGGTCTGCAGTGCCTGCATCAGAGCGCGTGTCAGCTCGATGAGACCTATGTCACCCAGCGCCGAAATACAGTGTATCGGGCGATTGGGAAAACGCGCTGCAAAACGTGTCTTCAGCGCCTGCAGCTCATCTGCTTCCAGCTGATCAACTTTCGACAGCGCAATCCAGATTGGCCGCTCCATCAGGGCACCACTGTATTGCTGCAGTTCAGCTTCTATTGCAACTGCATTTTCCTCGGGATCGCTGCCGTCCTCAGGCAGCACGTCAACCAGATGCAGAAGCACGCGTGTACGCGCCAGGTGGCGCAGGAATTGAGCACCAAGACCGGCACCTTCTGCAGCACCGCTGATGAGACCAGGTATGTCGGCCATCACAAAGCTGCTGTCGGAGCCCACACGCACAACACCCAGACTGGGCACCAACGTCGTAAAAGGATAGTCGGCCACTTTTGGATTCGCTGCTGATACCTGTCCAATCAAAGTAGACTTGCCGGCGTTGGGCAGTCCCAGCAGGCCAACATCCGCCATCAGTTTCAGCTGCAGACGCAGACGCCGCTCTTCACCGGGTTTGCCAGGTGTGGTCTTGCGTGGTGCACGATTGGTGCTGGACTTGAAAGCAGCATTACCCACTCCGCGATAACCGCCTTTGGCCACCAGCAGAGTCTCACCGGCAACACTCAAGTCACCCAGGGTTTCCTGGGTTTCATCATCAACAACGGTGGTGCCAACCGGCACCTTGATGTAGCGATGCTCACCCGCTGCACCGGTTTTATTACGGCCAGCGCCAGAGGCACCGTTCTGCGCTTTGTATCCCGGCTGATAGCGAAAATCGATGAGTGTATTAAGGCTTGGTTCGGCAATCAGGTAAATATCTCCCCCATCACCGCCATTACCACCATCCGGACCACCTTTGGCGATATATTTCTCGCGCCGGAAACTCAGACAGCCATTGCCGCCTTTGCCTGCCTGGACACGGATCGATGCCTCATCAAGAAATTGCATGGTGTTTTTCGCTTAGCTAAAAAAAACCCCGCATAAGCGGGGTTTATCAGAGTCTGCCGGCGCTTATGCCTGTGGGACCACACTCACAGTTCGACGCTTGAGAGGGCCTTTAACCGCGAAGTGTACGTGACCATCAGCTGTCGCGAAAAGGGTGTGATCTTTACCGCAACCTACATTGTTACCCGGGTGATATTGAGTGCCGCGCTGACGCACGATGATATTCCCTGCTGTAACATGCTGGCCGCCGGACTTTTTCAAGCCCAGGCGTTTTGATTCTGAATCGCGACCGTTACGGGTACTGCCGCCTGCTTTCTTATGTGCCATCTCTAATAACTCCTGCTGCGCTAGCTGATAGCGGTGATTTTAACTTCGGTGAACCACTGACGATGGCCTTGTTTACGCATGTAGTCTTTGCGACGTTTGAACTTGATGATGCGGACTTTTTTGCCGCGATCTGTTCGCACAACTTCGCCAGTTACCGCACTACCTGCGACAAAAGGTGCACCGACATTCACGTCGTCACCGTTGGCAACCATCAACACCTCGTTGAAGACAACTTCTTCACCAGGCTCGGCTACAATTTTTTCTAGCTTCACAACATCGCCTTCACTGACGCGATGTTGTTTGCCGCCACTTTGGAAAACCGCAAACATAACTCTACTCCTGAGCTGCCGCAGGCTGTATTCTTAAGCCTGTCGGGCACTTGGGTGCGCAATAAACTGGGTACAAAAAACCCGGCTGAGCCGCCGATTTCAGGGCCCCTGCGCGAAAGGCGCGTAATTCTAAGGGCAAAGTTTTTGGATTACAACGAGTTAAGTAGGCTTAAAGTCATTTACAGGCCGGCTTGATGCATATCTTTTGCCAAAAAGGCCAGCAAAAAAGGCCGGCAAATAAGACCAGGTAAAACAGGACGGGTAAGACAGGACGAATGAAAAGCGCGATCAGCTCCTCCGTGAGTCGAAGTGCGGGTGAAATCAGCGCCCTGGCACCGGTTTACAGCCTGGTTCAAGAAGATTTTTCTGCGGTAAACACCTTGATTCCGAATAAACTCACTTCAGTTGTGGGTCTGGTGGAAGAAATCGGCAGCTATATTGTCGAAAGTGGTGGCAAACGTTTACGGCCGCTGATGGTGCTTTTAGCTGCCGGCGCGCTTGGTTATCGCGGTGAGAAACACATCAGCGTTGCCGCCATCATCGAATTCCTGCACACCGCAACGCTGCTGCACGATGATGTGGTTGATCATTCCGGTATGCGTCGCGGACGATTAACAGCGAACGAAAAATGGGGCAACGCGCCCAGCGTTCTGGTTGGCGACTTCCTCTACAGCCGGGCCTTCCAGCTGATGGTTGAAGTGGGCAGCATGGACATCATGGAAGTGCTGGCCCGTGCCACTAACACCATCGCTGAAGGTGAGGTCCTGCAACTCACAAATGTTGGCAATCTGGCCATCACGGAAGCGCAATACCGTGAAGTGATCCGCTGCAAAACCGCGCTTTTGTTTGAGGCAGCAGCGCACACCGGAGCGCTTGTGGTTGACCAGCCGGAGTCGCATGACGTCGAAGCGCTACGCCAGTTTGGCCAGCACTTCGGCATAACCTACCAACTGGTCGACGACTGGCTCGATTACGCCGGTGACAGCAGGCTGCTGGGTAAAAATGTGGGCGATGATCTCGCTGAAGGCAAACTCACACTGCCTCTGATCTATGCTCTGCAGAACAGCCCGGCAACAGATCAACAGATGATCGCTGACGCTATCCGCGAAAAAAGCACCACCCACCTCACTGAGATTGTTGCCATTGTGCAATCAAGTGGAGCGCTTGATTATACGCACCAGGCTGCGGTTACAGAATCACAAGCCGCCCTTGCAGAACTCGACAAACTCCGACAGAACCAACATGTAGATGCGATGCGAACCGTGACGCAGTACAGTACCGCACGCCTGTTTTAAGCCACATTATCGCTATGCCCACTTCCGTGTATCACCGGCTGTTCCGGTTTACCTTATTCGCAGCCCTGCTGCTGCTGAGCAAACACAGTTTTGCAGCCATCGATTTTGAACCCTGTTACGTGACCGGTTCCGCAGGTAACGGGAATCTGCAGGCGCAGTGTGCCACCTGGACCAGACCGCTGGACCCAACCAGTCCTGACGGTCCGAGCGTGGAACTGTTTGTTACCAAGCTCGCATCAACAGCGTTGCAGCCTGCGGCAGATGCTTTCACCATCATCAATGGTGGACCTGGCGCATCTTCTGTACAGATGATGGTTGACCTGGCGCCGGTATTACAGGCGTTCACAAGAGAGCGGGACGTTGTTGTCATAGACCAGCGGGGTACCGGAGAATCAGCACCACTAATCTGTCAGGCACTGACCGATTCAACTGAAATGCTCGACGCTGAGCAGACCATAGCCCTGACCCAGGACTGCATCGATAAATTACCCTACGACCCGCGCTTCTTTTCAACTGCCGTTGCGGTTGAGGATCTGGAAGCACTAAGAGTCGCTCTGAACTATGAACAGCTGAGCGTGTACGGGGTTTCTTATGGCACCCGTGTCGCTATGCAGTATATGCGTACCTATCCGCAGTCATTGCGCAGCGTTGTCATCGATGGCGTTGTCCCACCAACAGAGGTGTTGGGTGAAAACGTTGCCCTTAACAGCCAGCAGACGTTGCAGGGGTTGTTTGACCGATGCCAGCAGCACACGAGCTGCGGCAACCAGTTCCCGAACCTTGCAGCAGACTTCCAACGCTTGCGCGACCAGCTGCGCAACGACCCTGTACCAATGAACATTCAGCATCCGGTTACCGGCGTTAACACGGACATTGAGGTGGGCTATGGCCATCTGGCTGTGTGGATTCGACTGGCGCTTTATGCGCCTGCAACCAGCGCGCTGATTCCGCTGATCATTGATGAGGCGGCCAACGCGGACAACTTCTTACCCATCGCTGCCTCGGCACTACGCATGCTGCATCAGTTGAATGACAGCATGAACTACGGCATGCACAACGCTGTGATATGCACAGAAGATGCACCTTTCTTTGATGACACCACTGTTGATTTTGAGCAGTTGGACAGTACCTATCTGGGTCGCGAAATGTACGACACGCTGAAAGCGATGTGCTCCGCCTGGCCAGCCGGGGTGATCGACAAAGACATGAAACAACCTTTAGTCAGCAGCGTACCCACCCTGGTTCTGTCTGGTGAGTTCGATCCGATCACACCACCGGAATATGGGGAAGCGGTGATGCCTGGCTTGTCCCAGGCTAAACATATCGTTGCACCTGGTCAGGGCCATGGGACTATCGCCCAGGGTTGTATACCTCGTCTGATTCTGGAATTTGTCGAAAGCGCTGACCCTGATGAGATAGATGCCAGTTGCGTAGAGCACCTTGACGCCTTCCCCTTCTTCATTGATTTAATGGGGCCACGGCCATGATCCAGATCGACAAGCTCGAAAAAAATTATGGCAAAGTTCAGGCGGTTCGCGGCGTGTCTTTTACCGCCAGAGACAGTCGTATTACTGCGCTGTTGGGTCCTAACGGTGCAGGTAAGTCGACAACTTTGCGTATTCTATCAACGGTTGCCGAACCTGATGCCGGTAAAGCCCTGGTTGCGGATCTGGACGTCACTACACATCCGATGGAGGTGCGACGTCAGCTGGGCGTGCTGCCACACAATTCAGGACTTTACGCCCGGCTCACGGGGATTGAAAACATCCGCTACTTCGGGCGACTGCAGAATTTGAGCAAGCAGGAGCTCGAGCCGCGCATAGAAGCCCTGGTTGAAGAACTTGATATGAAAGATTTCTGCAGCCGACGCACTGCCGGTTTCTCCCAGGGCCAGAAGATCAAAGTCGCTCTGGCCCGCGCATTGATTCACGACCCACAGCACGTTGTGCTGGATGAACCCACCAACGGACTGGATGTGATGGCTACCCGCGCGCTGCGCAGCATCATTCGCCGATTAAAACAAGCGGGTAAGTGTGTGCTTTTCTCCAGCCACATCATGCAGGAGGTCGATGCTCTGTGTGACGACGTTATTGTCATCGCGCATGGCCAGGTCAAATTTGATGGCACCATCGCACAGCTACGCGACCACGCAGGCACCGAAGATCTCGAAGAAGCTTTTATACAGCTTGCCGATCTGCGCGAGGAGCGCAAAGGATGAATCGATTCACGGTTGTATTTCTGAAAGAGTTCATCGACAACGCACGCGACAAGCGTACGCTGTTCTCATCTTTCTCCGTAGCCATTTTAGGCCCGGTATTTTTTGTCGGCATCATGGTGTTTGTACTGGACCGCGCTCTGGGTGAATCAGACGAACCCGTCAGCTTTGCGGTGGTCGGCGCGAGCTATGCCCCGGAACTGATGGCTTATCTGCATCAGCAGAATACCGACATCAGCGAGGTGGAGACAGAAGAACCCAGAGAACTGGTTGTCACTGACGAGCACAAACTGGTTCTGGTCATCAATCCCGACTATGCAGAACGCTACACCCGTGGCAACGTCAACACGTTGATGCTGATCCACGACAGCAGTGAGATTTCGTCTACCCGCCGCAATCTGGGACAACTGCGTGGTTTGATCAGCCAGTACAGCCGTACCATCGGCACTCTGCGGTTGTGGCTGCGCGGCCTCGACCCCAGCATCAGCAACCCCATAACCACCCAGGAACTCGACGTTGCCTCTCCGGCAGCCCGAGCGTTAACCATTCTCGCTTCCCTGCCCTACTTCCTGGTCCTGGCTATTTTCATGGGTGGCTTCTACCTGGCCATTGATACTACCGCGGGCGAGCGCGAGCACGGCTCGTTAGAACCCTTGTTAACTCAACCCGTTGAGCGGGCGGAACTGGTGCTGGGCAAAATTGCGGCAACTTCAGTATTCGGCACGCTCAGCCTGCTGGTGTTTCTGGTCAGCCTGTATTTTGCCGTGCCTTTTGTCCCCTTCGAACGGATCGGCATGGCGCTGGAAATTGGCCTCACGCAGATTTTATCGATTCTGGTGATTTCCATTCCGTTGATCTTCTTCGCTGCAGCGCTGCTGACAGTGGTGGCCTCATTCGCAAAAAGCTATAAAGAAGCACAGACTTACCTGACCATTGTCGTCCTGGTGCCCACTCTGCCTCTGATTCTGGCGCAGCTGCTGAATATAGAAAACAGCCTGACCGTGATGCTTGTGCCGAGCTTGAGCCAGGCTATTCTGATGGCTGATCTGATCAAAGGCGAACCTGTAGCTATTGCCAGCGCATTGACCTCCATGACAACAACTGTGGTTGCCGCGGTCTTACTGTCCTGGGTCGCCATTCAGTTATACAAACGGGAACGCATTTTAGGATAGAAAAACATGAAGATTGGATTATTTGGGATCAACATGAACTTCCTGGCCCAACCGGAGTGGGCCGCCAAAGTGGCGATACATGCGGAAACGCTGGGGTTTGAATCGCTCTGGACAGGTGAACACGTGGTCCTGCCAGACCCTCGCCAGGCACCCTCGCCTGCAGACCCGCAAACGGATATGTTACATCCCTCGACGTCACTGGCTTATCTGGCGGCTGTCACCAAAACTCTGAAGTTCGGCACCGGCATTACCCTGATCGCACAACGTAATCCACTGGTGCTTGCAAAAGAAATCAGCAGCCTTGATGTGCTGAGCAACGGCAGACTCCTGTTCGGTGTTGGCGCCGGATACCTGCATCAGGAGTTTGCAGCCCTGGGTGTCGACTTCGCTTCGAGAGGTGCACGCACGGATGAGTACATTGATGTGCTGCGCAATATGTGGAGCGCGGAAAAACCCAGCTTTCAGGGTAAATACGTCAACTACGACAACATCGACGCACAGCCCCGACCGGTACAACCCAAAGGACCACCCGTGATTATCGGTGGCGCAAGCCCAGCCGCCATGCGACGGACCATTACCCATGGTAATGGCTGGTACGGGTTTGCCCTTGATGTAGCAACCACAGAGAAAGCTCTCGACGCACTCAAACTGGCCAAGGCGCGATTCCAAAGGCCCGAAAACCTCGGAGAAATTGAACTGTCCGTGACACCACCCAAGCCGCCTACAAAGTCGATGATGGAAGACTATGCTGCGCTGGGTATTGAGAGGCTTATCCCAATGCTGGGCTTTTACAAAGAAGATAACATCCTCAGCGAGCTGGATAAGCTCGCTAACGAACTATTGTAACCGCAACAGCTAACTGTCCTGCAACAACCGCGCAAGCTGTTGACGCCCTTGTTTTTCATGACGAGGGCTGCTGGTCAAGCCGGTGTCGACCATGACAACAGCCATCAGAATCGCCCAGGCTTTTGCGCGCTCCAAAGTTGCTTGATCGGGCGCGTATTCATCTAGGATAAATTCTCGATCCTCTGGCCGCTCAAACAGGGCCCAAATGGATTGCAGATCGGTAGCCACATCACCACCTGTAAGGTCACCCCAATCAATGACCGCGCTGATCTCGCCCTGGTTGATGAGGATATTCTGTGCGTGCAGATCACCATGCAACCAGCTATGCTGTGTGGTAACGGCTGCATTGAGACCTTTGTTCCACAACTTTTGAACATCAGGTGTGATGAGGTCTGTTGCTGAGGACAGGCGAGCAATGCGTTCATCGAAGGATTCTATCCGGCCAGCTAGCGGACCACCGCGCACCGGATTCAAGGGCGCGTCTGGCGGCGCGGGTTGATGCAACTGCAATAGGAATTGGCTGAAAGATGTTGCCGCCGTTGTTGCTGGCGGATCAACATCAGCACACTCACCGTCGAACCAGGGCAACACACTCCAATGCCAGGGGTAACCCAACCCCGGCTCACCGAATCGTACTGGTGAAGGAACAGGTATCGACAGTTGCGGCGCAAGCAGAGGCAGCCAACGTTGTTCGTTAGTCAGCAATTGCGCAGCAATTTTGCGCCGTGGCATTCGCACGGAGTAGCGCTCTCCCAGACGGAACATGAAATTGTCAAATCCTGACGCCAACTCAGATACAGAAAGATGCGCCAGATCAGGGTGCTGTTGCTTGAGCAAAGCACGCACGAGATCCGTTGTAACTGAGGCCTCAGCGAGCGGAATACCTGACATGGAGCAATGAGTTCGTTTGTTTACGGCAGGGAGTCTCACGCAGGCTCAGCCTAATTGCTACCCATCGCGACTCACCCGAGTCAGCACACCACCCACTCATGAAGAATCGATCTAAGCCAATTTCCAAACGCGAACCTGCGTGATACCGATTTAGGATACAGATGGTATTGCTGAAGCCATGGGCAAAGGCGGCATAAAGTTGCTGAGACATTATTTATAAAAAATTCCAATGGATCACCCCAGTGATGGAAATCAGCCAGATGTACTTGTTTTGTGATTGAGCACTGGCGGTGGGATACTCCTCAGAGCCTGAACAACGGTGAGCAAGCGAAGAGATGGCAGACATAGCGACAAAAAAGCTGCACGAAAATGACAAGGCCATTGTGTGGGAGTTGAAATTGCAACCTGGCGAGAGCACCGGCGTGCATACGCACAAACATGACTATCTGTTTCATGTGCTGTCCGGCTCTACCCTCGAAACACTTGACAAAAATGGCAAGTCGTTGGGCGTTTTTGAGGCAGAAGCCGGTCGAACTTACAACTTTACAATCGATGGTGCGGAACTTGTGTTCCCTGGCGGACGGGTGTCTGCAACCCATGAAGCCAAGAACATCGGAACGAACGAATACTACGAAATCCTGGTTGAGTTCAAGTAGCTGACGTCTTTATATCACCCGCGTGCTGGTTTGGCTCAGGAAACAGCGCGCGGCTCAAAGGATAGACATGACCCGCTCAATTTTTAGAAAAGATGGCACCGCCCAAGGTGTGGCCAAGCAGCGTTTGATCGAAACACTTGCTGAACCTGATAAGCGTGTCATCAATGACCCACACGCTAACGGATTTGTTGCGGGTTCTGGTTTGATGAAACTGATGGGGCATAAGCTAAATGTCAGCTTATCTGCAAAGATCGCACCTGGTTTCCATGAACATCTCATTGCCCGGACGCGCTTCATCGACGATCTGATCAGAGACTGTGCGGCCAATGGGACGGAGCAATACGTCATTCTGGGGGCGGGATACGACTCGCGAGCTCATCGCCTTGGACTTCCGCCGAGCTTGCGGATATTTGAAGTAGATCAGCTTGAAGTCCAGACCAGAAAGCGTTCGAAGCTTCCCAAAGATATCCCGAATTCAGCCAGCGTCACTTATGTGAGCGTTGATTTCAATCATCAGTCGCTGTCACAACAACTGATGGCAGCAGGTTTCGATCAGAGCAGACCTACCGTTTTTACGTTTGAGGGTGTCTCGCAATACGTTTCTAAAGAGGCTGTCGCATCAACAATTGAAGAACTGGCGCTGCTTACGCAAGAAACAAGCGCGGCTCTCTTTATGTCTTATGTCGATGAACTTCTCGACACAAATCCTGAAGCCTGCTTCGGCAAGGGCTACCCCCGAGCCGCAAAGCGAGCTGAGATGATCATGGGTTTATCAGGCAGAGTCGGCGAACCTTGGATATCGTTTTACACGGCTGAAGACCTAGAACGTTTGCTGTCCAAAAACGGATTTTCAGTAGTAGACAATAAAACTTTGGCAGATCTCAACTCTGTGTATTTTACGCCTGTTGGTAGAACGTTATCTGAAGACCAACTTATGAACCTAGAGCACTTTGTTGTCGCGAAGGGATAAAGCAGAATCGAATTGGTCGTAGTACACCAACGCATGCGTTGGTGGTCAGGAAGCTTTCACGGCTTGCAAGCCGTGAAAATCAGCGCCTTGAGTCTAGACTACAGCAACCCGCAACAGCAGAGCTGATTTCGGAGGGTTGGCAATCTGGCAAAAAATATGCTGTTTGTGTATTGGTCGGAGTGAGAGGATTTGACCGGCAACCGCGTTGCGACGGCCAGGCCGGAGATTCCAGGTTCTAACGAAGGGATAAGGCCGAATCGAATTGGTCGGAGTACACAAACGCATGCGTTGGTGGTCAGGAAGCTTTCACGGCTTGCAAGCCGTGAAAATCAGCGCCCTGAGTCTAGACGACAGCAACCCGCAACAGCAGAGCTGATTTCGGAGGGTTGGCAATCTTGCAAAAAGATATGCTGTTTGTGTATTGGTCGGAGTGAGAGGATTTGAACCTCCGGCCCCTACGTCCCGAAGAGGAAGTTCTACTCACTCTAGCCTGCCGAACGGCCTATCACACCACACATATAGCTGATAAATGGGAATGTGCTCTATCGTTCATTCCCGTCAATAGCGATATATCGCTCACTCTGATCTCACTCCAATGTGATAGAACACTACGTTCTCATGTTTATATGAACTATCATGGGTGAATGAAACTTACTGAATCATCCATAAAGGCTCTCCAGCCAAAGAAGCAACGCTACACCCGTTCTGATAACGGCTTAGCGATTGAAGTCACACCTGCAGGGACTAAGACCTTCTGCTTTTGGCACAAGGGATCTAAGCACACAATCGGCAGATGGCCGGACTACAGCACCAAAGAGGCACGCGCCGAGCACATTAAGAGGCTTGCAGACCTCGCAGACGCACCTACCGAACGCTTTAACAAGCTAACCTTCCGCGCATTCGTTGAAGGCCCGTACAAACAACGCGGAGCTGCTCAGCGAAAGCGAGGCGATATCACAATGGAACGCCTACGCTTCGTCTACATGACCAAACATCCGCTGATTGCCGAGTTACAGCTCAACAAGATCACACCTGAGCACATTGATCAGCTAAAGATTGAAATGCTCAACGGCCCAGGCTTCAAGAGCAGCCTCCCAGAGGATCACCCACACAACTACGGGTTTGCTCCAAGTACAGCTAAACGAGAACTATCGGACCTGAAGCACGTGTTCAATCGGGCAGTCTCCTGGGGCTACTTAAAGAGGTCTCCAGCAGCCGACGTAAAGATGCCCACCGTCGACGGAGGCGCAACAAAGCTTCACCTAAGCCGGGACGAAGTGGAACGCCTCGAAGCTGCGCTCACGAAGTGGAAGCAAACAGGGCCATTCAAACCGATCAACGCGGCAGGCCGTGGGTACTATGGAGACCTTCACCCGCAGTGGTTCTACATACTGGTTAGGCTCCTCATGAATACCGGCCTACGTCGGGGTGAGGCCTTGAACCTGACATGGGGTGACATCGATCTTGATTGGGAAACCGAGCGAGATGGTGAACTCGTTAAGCAGGGCCAGATAACAGTTCGAGGAAGTACAGCCAAGACGGGCCAGACCAGATCCGTATCAATCAAGAGCACCTTCATCAAGGAGATGCTCGAGTGGCATCACGAGGCGCACTCCGAGTCCTCAGAGTTCGGCTCAGATGAAACAGGAGAGGTATTCTCACCCAACCCAGATGAACCACTGTTTCCCGTTAAGTCCATCAGGAAGCCCTGGGAACGACTACGCCAGATGGCTAAGCTGGATAAGACATTTACACCGCACCTTCTACGGCACCACTTCGCGAGCATCCTTGTGACTAAGCGTAAGGTGGCCATACCGACAGTCATGGAGATACTCGGCCACAGAGACGTACAGACCATAATGCGATACCTATCAGTGCGTGAGGAAGATATGGTCGACGCGATTGAACTGCTTTAAGCTATGCCTACGGCGTGTAGCGCAGTCTGGTAGCGCATCTGTCTCGGGGTCAGAGGGTCGGGAGTTCGAATCTCTCCACGCCGACCATTCATCTCTTACTCACAGCGAACCAAGCATTGCGTTAGGATAGTGGGATGAGTTACCCCATAGACGTTCGTGGTTCGCGCGTCTTGCTTCGAGAATGGCAAGCGAGCGATGTTGATGGCTTTACCCGGTGGATCGCGGATCCAGTAGTAAACAAGTTTCTAACCTGGGGCGCGACCAATCGTTCTGAGGCCGAAGTCCAACTCGCTGAAGCTATAAGTGCGCAATCAGTAACTCCTCGTTTGAAGTACTTCTTAGCCATGGAGTTAATCGACACGCCAGGGCTTACGATTGGTGATGCGGGATTCACATGGATCGGAGACGATGTTGCCGAGATTGGTTACTTTCTGGAGCCAGCATACTGGGGCAATGGCTATGCCACGGACGCAGCACAGACAATGACCAAACTAGCATTCGAGCTTGGCGCGAAACACGTCATCGCAAGTTGCTTCGCAGACAATACTGCCTCGGAGAATGTTATGAAGCGTTGCAACATGGTCAAGCAACCTACGTCCGATAAGAATCGGCTTGTTTATCGGATTGCTCGAGACCAGTGACCTTTATAAGCCTCGCTGAGGCCATCACTTGAAGCCCGCTCTAACGAACTGGAATGAGTGAAGACAAGAGACCCTAAATATTTGAAAAACATTTCCGTGACCGGATATACGTACCCTCCCCGCCCAAAAGTCCCCGTACCCTCCTCCCGATTCTCAATGAACCACCACCCACCTGCACAGCGGTGAAGTACCGAACGTTCCCTCTCCACTGCACCATCCCTGGCACCACCGCCCCGCAGGTACTGACAGAACGGTAAAGGCGTCGGGTTATGGTCCCGGAGACTGCCAACACCAAGACCAATCAGACAGAAACTCAGCCTTTTATCGACTAATCCTACTCATCGTTCAAGCTTGCACGCCTATCTGTTATTTTGATTCCACTTATCTAACAGTTCCATATATGTGGATTTAACAAGTTTGTAAACAACGATTGACTTGCCCTAACGCCCTGGCTGAGACTGCCAGTCCACCCAAAGAAACCAAAGGCTCACCCAATGACCAACCTCGACTACTACTTGGAACCCACCCCGACATCCGCGTACTTCATTGCGTGGTACTCGTGGGTTACAGAACTGAAGCCTGGCGAGTTCAGCAAGACTCTGGAGCTAACGCTGTTCCATCGGACCCTCATGATCTCCTGGATGCTGTAGATGACCGCAGTTATCTACCTGAGGGTCAGCACGGCCTCACAAGGCGACAGCGGGTTGGGTTTGGAAGCCCAGCTCGCCGCCACTCAAAGATTCTGCCAGTCCCATCAGCTGACTCCCGAAGCGGTTCATCAAGACACCGCCAGCGGTGCCGATACTGACAGGCCGGGGCTTAACCAAGCGTTGGTCGATGCGAAGCGCCTCAGGTGTCCGCTGGTTGTCTCTAAGCTCGATAGGTTGTCACGTGACCTTGCGTACTGCGCACTGCTGCTAAAGCGTGCTGAGGTGCGTGTAGTGGACCTAAATGGCACTCAGGACCAGCTGGTTCTACAGATCATGGCCGCTGTTGCTGAGAGGGAGAGAGAACTCATCAGTCAACGTACTAAAGCCGCCCTGGCAGCCAAGAAAGCTAGAGGTGAACGAGTAGGTTCTAGCCGAGAGTTCATGATGAAGATCGGTAAGAGAGGCGTTAAGAGACAGCAGGAGATTCGAGATGCATGGGCTTTGAGGAATGTAAAAGCCCTTGAAGTGGTCGACGGGATGTCTCATAGGGCGGCTGCGAGGCAACTTAATGACCTTGGCGTGCCTGCCATGAAGGGAGGCCAGTGGTCGCACCATACGGTGAAGGCTTCACGTGAACGGCTCGCTGGACTACCTACTGCGGCAGAGTGAAGACCTCTATAGCAGGTGAACCAACTCAGCGTTACCATGGTTGGAACTGACCCTAAGCAATCTTTGAGGCTGTTCGCAGGCCTCTAAAGCGAGAGACATGGACCACCAGATTACCGACGAAATGACGAGCGACGAAGCAAGCTATGTGAGGAGGAAGCTTGTTGAGTTCGCTGATCAGTTCACACCACCCCGCAATCAAAGGATGCTCAGCGTCGCGCTGCGGGATAAGAACGGAAACGTCATGGGCGGGATCACCGCGAATACCATCTGGGACTGGTTACAGATCGGGGTCCTTTGGTTGCCAGATGAGCTACGTGGCCAGGGCTTTGGACACCAGCTACTCGAGCGCATAGAGACAATAGGCCGAGACAAGGGCTGCAAACATGCGATGCTCAATACCTTTGAGTTCGAGGCTCGTGAGTTCTACGAGAGTCACGGATACGAAGTAGAGTCACAAACAAACGACTTTCCTGAGGGACACACTCAGTACCACCTAAGGAAGGAACTGTAAGCTAGAGCGGGACCAGCCCCAATACCCACTGTCGACCGCCGATCAAGGCATGAAACAACCTCTCCCTATTCGCGCTTATCACAGCACGTCATCCGCGTCACGACCAAAGGGTCGTGCTATGGTCAGGAGCTAACAAAAGACTAGAGCCGAAGGCATGAGAAACGTTGATATAAGCAAACCAGGAGAAATCGGCGGTGGTGAGTGGAAGTTACGGGGCTTAACTAACGTCACCGTTATTTTTGGAAGAAACGGCTGCGGAAAGAGTCTGCTGCTAAGGAGCTTAAGAGACCAAGATCCAGAGTCTATCCACTACGTGATTCCTGAACGCAGCGGCACGATCGATCTCCAGGCACAGCTTGTAATGGAGGAAATGACCGGAGCAACCAGAAAGAATTATTCGAACAAGAACTTTTTCGGTGAGTACCGCAGACGAGTCATAGCACGAATCCTTCGTTACTTCGCCGTGCGGGGAAGCGCTCGAACTGCGGAGATGGGCGTTTCACCCGAACGCCTTGAAGAACTCGCGTCAGATGTACTGTCGGGCTTTACGATTCGTTTGGACGGCAAAACACAGCCACCCTATACGATCACCCGCACATCAAACGACGCGGTAGTTGCATCCGTAGACCATTTGAGTTCAGGCGAAGCCCAGATTTTGACTTTGGCGCTGGACATCCTAACCATCGCAGCGATATGGGATATTGAGGAAGTTAGCCAAAGAGTAATACTACTAGACGAACCTGATGCGCATCTCCATCCCGATCTGCAAGTAAGGTTTGCGAACTTCATTGCCAAGGTAGTCGATGAGTTCAATCTGCAGTTCGTTATCGCCACTCATAGCACGGCATTGATGGCAGCAATCGGGCACTGCTGCATGGAAGAGGCAGGGATTATTTACCTTAACGAACAAGACGAGGAGTTTGTGGCAGAGAAGTTCAGCTCCTCATTGCGTCAAGTCGCCACCTTCCTTGGAGGCCATGCACTCATGGGGCCATTGTTCGGCTCCCCGATCCTCCTGGTAGAGGGAGATGATGACTATAAGATCTGGAGCCAAGTTCCAAGGCATGGCCGGTTAAATGTTGCTGTTATACCCTGCGGTGGGGACGAAATATTCTCTTACCAGCGGACAATGGAAACTATCTTAAAAAGCATCTCGTCTAACAATGAACTTCAGGGTTACGCACTGCTGGATGGTGACAAGCCAAAACCTAATCCCTCCGAAGCTAACTCGCAGAACAAAATCGGATACCTGCAGCTAGCCTGTCACGAAGCAGAGAACTTATATCTTACTGACGAAGTCTTAGCCACCATCGGGACTGACTGGGATCAGGTTAAGCTGAAGATGATCAATACAAAGGATTTCGGGCAAAAAAACGCGCAAATAAACGGCATCGCGACACAAGATCGTAAACACGTCGACCTTAAAGGTTGTATAGATCAGATTGTTGAGTTAATCGATCCCAAGCGGGTCCCCTGGACCGTTCGAATAGGTAAAGCCATAGGCGCAGAAACCCCCAGAGGCCAACTACGGGAGTTCCTTGGTGAGGATCTACTTTCTAAGCTAGTATGGTAAACCAGCAACCGGGAACAACCCAATGCACGGGATAGTCATACTGCTAGCCGCCGCAGCAACCCTCTATGAATCAGACGCATCCTGGATCGAAGGAACCTGGCGATCAAGCGCAGGACTTTCAGCAAAGTACACGCTCGCAGAGAAGGATTTCGAAGAGGAGATGCTAGAAGACTTCAAAGAGTCCTACGGAAATTACACTTGGCGATTCCATCAAGGTGAGTTCACCGAATCCTGGCAAGGCTTCGAGCCTAATCCAACATTCTCGTACACACTCCTACCGATGGACAATACTCGCTACGAACTAAAGCTGAGCAAAGGTAACACCGTTCTGAGGTACATCATCTGGAAGGCAGAAGAAGGAGGCCTGTGCGGAACGTTCTACACTTCCGAGAATGTAGACGTTATGCAGGAAGAACAACCTGTGTCCGTGATGTGCTTCGCTCCTGGACCGAATGGAAGCCAACCTAGGTAAGCGAATAACGGGTTTTCACAACAGCGGACACGCAAAGACAGAGGCCTTGTAACGACATATCGATACAACTAGAGTTGTCGCGTCAACGAGCAGTTGACCGATATGTAGGTGACGAAGAGATCCCTCGGAATCGAACCGTACCTCTCCACGATAGCCCCGCACCGCCAAGCACATGGGTTAGTCGCGAAGTATGCTTTCCTGCATTACACCACTGCACCGGCCTGAGGCCGCTGTGCGTACGGGATCACTCCGTCAAGCTTGAGTGTAATGGATTGATTGACGCAGCCCAATCATAAACCGCGCGGATATCAACAGAATCCTGAAGGTGCACAGAGCTATCCCAACCGTTGCCGCCTCAAGCATCCACCAAGATGAGAAAGATCATCAACGCTAAGCCTACAATGCCGAAGGCCAAGTGGTTGTAAGATAGAGAGACTGAATCGAGACGAGCTATATGATTGGCTAATCGAGCAGCTTCTCTAACTTCAGGAGACTTAGTTACGCTCTCTATGTATCCCGTCCCAATCTTAGGGTAAGACCAGACAAACGTCGTTTGGTAGAGCTCTTTATAGAGCTCCGGGTCTTCTCGCCGCATAATCTTTCTGAGTACTGCGCGGCGGTAGAAGAAGTACAGCGGCGATACCACTATGAAGCCGACCACCAGGAACAGCAGTATGTACCCTACCACCACCAGAACGATGTCGGCGCCCTCCGTAATCGTGCGTAATGAATGGACAGGCATGTTGAAGTTACTGATACAAGTACAAGAAGAATGAAGACTAAGGTGAAGCCGAGCTCCTTCGCGTACCAGAAGACTCCTAAAATAATAGGAACTGCGACAAATCCGAAGCGGGAGAACACCCATGGATTCATACAGAGCAGAGTCTGGCAGGAAGGACATTTGAGTGGGCTGTCCAATGTGGCCCACGCTTTCTGACTGAAAGTTAGGTACTGAAACTTACAGACCGGGCACTCGTAGTTCGCCTTGCCGAACAACTTAGCAATCCCTCATCTGCACGCTTACACCCGCCTCGAAAAAACAATAATCCAATCTTATCGCGCAGTTCATCCAATGGGTACTAGACGAGACAGAGTTTGATGCTCGCTTCTTTCTTCAACTGGGCCTCGTTGTGGCGTCATTCTGACAACTCCACACAAACCAACCCCGTTCTCAGGAGGAGAATCGGTCGAGGTCGTAAAGCGGCCTAAACACCTCCACAGGCCTCATTCTGCCTGGGTTCCCGGTGAAAACCCTCCTCAAGTGCCCCCTTCTAGACCACACAAAGCCGTTTTCGCTCTTGAGGCACTCAAGCTGAGCACTCCGAGATTAACGCCTGGATCACTCTACAGCCTGCATAAACGCTGAGTTCTAAACAACACATATCCGTGACCCGGCCCTACTACACAAACAAAACGGTTTTAGATACGCGGAGATAACACGCCAAACAGGCCCACAGACCACAGTACGTTGCGATATTTGAGCCAACAAATGGATTACTTCTCCCTTCAACACTAATGAAATGGTTCAGCTCAAGACATCCCGGAGTGGCCCACTTGAGAATAACGCCCCAAACAGGGCTGCAGGCCGCATTCGCATTGAGTTCTAAACGAATAGGTTGGGTTATCCTCCACTACTGACCCTAGAGAAACGTTTTCGCTCGAGGCACGCTTAACGGCCCACAATGAGAATAACACCCCAACCAGGGCTACAGCCCGCATAAACCCTGGATTCTAAACAACTCATATCCGTGACTGTGTCCCTCTACACCACAGGAAACGTTTCTGGGTAGCTTAAACGTCGCTGCAGACCCCATCGGGACGGACTTTCTACTCGATTCACCGTTTAACCTGCCAGTCTCAGACTAATGAAAACGACTTTACGCTTGCCTGCACACCACCTGCAGGCCCAACACGTCCCACAGAGCGATTGACCACGAACGCCCTGAGATCGCACAAGAGGCTCTGTGAGCGTCTCTACGCCTACCCACTAATAGTCCTATCAAAACTATATAGATCGCCCACAGAGCACCACAAGCTGCCTGAGGATATCCTGCAGCCCTCACATGGTACTGCCACAAGTTTCTAAAGCCCGACCTGCTCAATGGTCACCATAAATCATGATATCTGCGGAGATTGATCATGAACACACATAACCCGCGCCCCACAGGCGCAACAAACCTTGCCGATACAGGCACAACTAACTCTAAGGAACTATAACCATGGGTGACAGACACCAACACATAACCGGCAGCGACCTCAACGGAGCATTGGCAGGCGCGAACGCACCGAGCGAACCCGCAGGCGGCGAAACGCTGCACTTCGGCGACGCAATGATCACGGTAAACGAGAACCAGAAACACGGAAGCAAGGTGTATATGGAACATCTCGAAGGCGGCACGGACGGCCAGATAGCTCGCCAAGCAAACGCCGACAGCACGATCATTCGTGAATACCGGAGCCTGACCAAAGCGTACGAGAGTTATCACGACGAAGACGGAAACGTTAAGCCCGGCTATGAGCGCCAGGTCGAGTGGAGCCAAATGAAGATGGCCTCTATGCAAGCCGCAGCTGAGCTGGCAGACGTTGTGGCTCACCAAGCCGAACAGAGCGAGCAGGCCGAGGCCCTGGCCAAGCGTGGCCGCGCAAAAGCGGAGGCCGCCGCCGTGGATAAAGTGAATGAAGACTCCTACGTTCGAAACCACCGCGCAGTCCTCACAATAAACGGCCAGCGCCGCTAACCACAAAGAACAAGCAGCTCCCCGCTGCAGACGATCACAGCTTGTCAGGCTGGGAAGAGATCAGGCTCTTATGCATAGAGGGCCTGGTCTCACTATTTCCGAACTGACGCAACCCTCCTAACTGACAAACTGGAATGAACAATGAACAGTGAAAACACAGTAAATACCCTAGTAGAAGCAATGACAAACGAGTGGACGTCTTACGGAAATACCGCCACGCACAAGCTACAAACAAGCTGGCGACAAGCCTTCGAGACCTTCGAGAGAAAGGTCAGCGAACACGGCACACCACACGCCCGTGATTGGCACGTATTGAGTCCCGCGACAGGTACGGGTAAGTCTCTCGGTCTGAAGGTATACGCAGCTAACACGTTAGACAACGCGCCTGGAATCATCATTGTCGTGCGCTTGATTGCGCAGGCTGATGAGTTCGTTAGTGAGATCAATCAGCTGGCCGGTAAAGACATCGCGATAGCGAAGCACTCCGCCGCAGCGCCGATCAATCTCGAAGAGCTACGCAACTTCCCGGTACTGGTAATCACTCATGCCGCCTTCACTGGTAGAGCACAAAGAGACCACGAACTGTGGGAGCAATACAGCGCCTTTGACAACGCCAAGCGGAAGCTAGTAGTGGTTGACGAAGCTCTCGACATCTTAGAGATATCACGAGTCCAATCCTGCAGCGTGGAGCGTATCCAGCGAATGGTCCCTCAATCTGCATGGGATCGATGGCCAGAAGCGAGATCTGCTATCGACACTCTGCTCGACGTCCTACACCAGATAGAGCTCAAGCAGCTCGTCGGCGGACCAACCCCAAAGGCACAACTCCTCATCTCTGAAGAGAAGCGAGCAGGTATGCGAAGCTTTGAGGCTGGCTGGGATGGCCTAGATCAACTTGAAGAACTGAGAACCTGGCTGAAGTCTGACGCGCACCGCTACCTGATCGGTAAGCGAACGGTCGACGATGGCGCAGAGAGCCGCCAAAAGATGGCACATGATGCGATCCTGAAGGAGCTCATCTCGGTTTACTCAAACTTCATAGTTCACAGCCGAGACGGTAACCGGCACACATTCAGCACAGCTCGATCACTCCTCCCTGACGAAGGTCAAGGTTGCGTAGTGATGGACGCAACGGCGAACACCAACGCGATCTATGAGTGCATGGCGAGTGAATCTTTACCCGTCTTCAAGCAACCCGCAGTGCCCTGTAGGAACTACGGTAACGCAACCCTCAAGACCTCTTGGGGTCACTCCGTGGGACGGAACTCCCTGGTTAAGCCCAACTCTACAGGCCGTATGCCAATACAGAACGAAGCTCCCAAGCTAATAGCTGCGCTGGTGAAGGACCACAAAGCGCGAGAAGGTACTGATTGCCCTATGGAGAAGGTGCTGATCGTCTGCCACATGGCAGCTGAGCAACATCTCAAAGGATTCGACACTCCATTCGAGTATGACGTAGGCCACTATGGTGCTCTCGATGGAAAGAATGACTGGAGAGAGTACGACTCAGTAGTGATCTATGGTCTCGACTATCGACACCCTACCGATCCCGGAGTTAGCTTCTTAGCCCTTCAAGGTGAACACAAACTAGACCCTTTCGGTGATGCTGGTGAGAGGTCTTTCGGTGGTCATGAAGACATCGTAAAGGCTCTCGAACGTGGCTGGATAGTATCCTCACTCATCCAGGCAGTGAACAGGATCAACACTCGACGAGTTATTGACGCTGAGGGTAACTGCCCGAGAAGCTTTGTGTATCTCGCACTGCCTCAGAATGCTGTCGGTAAGGCGGTCTATAAGTCAGTCCAAGAGCAAATGCCTGGTATTCAGGTTGCATCATGGGATGCTGAGATTAAGAAGGCACCAAGCCGTAGCAAACACGAGAAGAGCCTGGAAGGTTTGATCGTGCAGATGGTCCCTGGTGAGGCGTACTCAGCGACACAGTTAAGGGAACAGCTCTCTATACCAGTATCTGGCTGGAAGAAACTCACACCTAAGCTGAGTGATGAGACTTGCTCTCTGGGTCAACTCATGGCGGAGAAGAATGTCCAGTACATTGTTAAACGTCAGGGACGATCGTCAGTAGGCCGTTTGGTAGCCTCAGGTTAGACATTTTCACGGTACCACTTCGCCTATAGTGATTTCTTTCTCTTATAGGGCAACTGGTACCGTGAACTCAAAGACGCTCTCCCTTGACGATTCTCACCCAACACACCCAAACAGGCTCCAAACATAGAGCTTGTGATGTGTGTAGGTCTGACATCAGGGCTTTGACCCTCACTTCCTCTATAAATAATCCTATAGAAGAAGTGCGGGTACTAATCTCAAGGCCGCCTCTAAGCAGCCTCTCTGGATACGTACTTCACCCAACCCACCTAAACAGGCTCCAATCATAAAGTCTGTGATTTGTGTGGATGAGAGGTGTTGGTCAAGTTTCCTTAGTGGTTAGTGGCGATGGGGATCGTCATATGATGGCGATCTAAAGAGCATTGAACGCGATCACCATAGATAACCAAGTGAGCCCAAACAGTATCAAGCTAGGATGTTTCGATTCGTTGTTTAAATGCAAGAACAGAACGCCGAAGAAGAACGTCGCTGCAAGGGAAAGTACTCCTGACATGATTCCATCTGCGGCGTCACCAAAGATGGCATAGACACCTGAAGCCGCTAGGGTGAACAGGAACACGTAGAACGTGATTCGTACCACCCAGATCCTAAAGTAATCATCGGACTCAAGCGGACGAACTCCGTTACGAGTAAAGGTCTCTTTAAGGATTCGAAGTATCTCAAGGTCTACTTCGCTGAGCTTCACACCAACAAACCCCGCGCCCTATCGATGTCTCGATGCACCTGCTCAGCCATCGCCTCGACAGACTCGAATCTAACTTCGTCTCGAAGCTTGTACACAGGTGTGACTGTGAGCATTGAACCGTACAGATCGCCCTTGAAGTCCAAGATGTGGACTTCCATAAGTCGCTCAGCAGATCCAACTGTTGGCTTCCTACCCAAGTTGGCCACGCCATGCATCACTGCGCCCAATGCTTCGACCGTGACTACATAAACACCGTTAGGTGCGCTGTAGTTCGAGGCGTCAAGATTCGCCGTGGGAAAGCCTAGAGTTCGTCCAAGGCGTGCGTCCTGTACAACGACACCTTCGAGAGTTGGGTACTCCGCACGCATGACTAACTGCCGCCCGGCTCCTTCGGAGGTCTGTGAGACTTCTTCTTGAGCTTGATGATGCGCTCAGACTTCTTCGTCTGAGACTTCTGCAAGAGAGCTAGGAGTTCATGCCTCGATAGCTCATTGAGACTCCCAGGATCATCGATCATTACTAGAGCTTCTCCAAATCAAACAACGGCCTCGGTGGTAGGCTTTGTCCTACGCAAATAGAATATGAGCCATGCCGCAAGCACTGCAGTAAAGACAATACCCACATAATCAAAGCGCCCGTGCGTAAACCACGTATGGGATACGTTTGAAGAATAGATGCCAAAGAGTAATGCCCCGAAAAAAATAACTCGTTCCCTTCTAGTCATAACTTCTTCCTTGCGATCAAACGATTAACATGAGTTTACTGACATAGGACCGCGCCTACATCAGGCGGCTGACTTCAAGGCTGAACCGGATCTAACCGTAGCTCAACCCGTTCCGCGTTTCTATTTCCGGTTGCGTGGACTTGCTTCGCAATAACATCGTTGAACCGCTCCGGGTATTCCGGAGACTCATTAGTTCCGATCATGCTGCTTTAGCCGATCGCTGTTGCTCATAATACTCTGATTCCAGTTCCGCTGGCGGAACGTTGCCGATCGACTCCATGAGGCGTCGATGGTTGTACCA
>JANSXA010000011.1 GCA_024743175.1 Pseudomonadaceae bacterium
ACTAACGAAACCCTTGTGTTCTTCGATTCGAACGGTCGTACCTATAATATGGCGCCGCACACATTACCCTCTGCGCGCGGTCAGGGAGAGCCGCTCACCGGTCGCTTCAAGCCGCCACCGGGTGCGCGTTTCCTTGGTGTTGCGCTGGGTAAAGGCGATCTGCGGGTGTTGATGGCGTCCAATGCAGGCTTCGGATTTGTTGGCCGTCTGGCTGACATGGTGACAAAAAACAAGGCAGGCAAAGCAGTGCTCACGGTACCTGCAGGCGGTGTTGCTCTAGCACCCAGCGTTTTTTCTCTGGATGAAATTGAAGATGCTGCGCAAACCAACGTGGCTGCAGTCACCGACCAGGGCAGGTTACTCGTTTTTCCGCTGGCAGAGCTTCCTGAGCTTGCGCGCGGTAAAGGTAACAAGCTCATCAATGTGCCCACCGCAGCGTTCAAAGCCGGTGAGGAAACCATGATCGCCGCAGTAGTGCTGTTGTCCGGACAGGAATTGCTGGTGCATGCCGGTGCCCGGCATCTGCGCATGAAAGCGAAAGATCTTGAAAATTACGTTGGCGAGCGTGCGCGTCGTGGTCGCAAGCTGCCGCGAGGCTTTCAGAAAGTAGATCGTCTCAGCGTGGAATGACCGGCTGGGATCAGGCTGACGCCTGATTGAAACCGAGAATCAGATTGGCCTGATTATCAATCAGGCGCGCCTGCTCTTCGGGCAATGCGCTGACCAGATAGGTGTGGTCAGAGGGTGACACATCATCGATCAGCGGGTGGCTGTACAGGCGAGACCAGACCTTCTCTTCATTGTTGAGCTTGCTGTAAACTGACTCACTGAGCAGCACAGTATCAGGACGCGCGAGCGCCGCTAACGTGACCAGCATGTCGATGTCGGCGTCTGCTTCTATGTCACTCAACTCAAGTTTTACCAGTTCCGCCGGCGATCCCTTGCAGGTCACTTCACCAAGGTAGCAGCGAAACTTGCCCGGGGTTTCGAATTCGGCCAGCAGGCGCTGCAGCAGGAATGATGCACAGATCGCCTGACCACCGGTCACACTCTTCTGATCAAACAGAATTAACGCACCACGTTCAGGAATTTCTACTGCAATACCCGGATGTATGGCACAGGCTTCGTGCGCCATATTCAAAGCGTCAGAAATTGCGCTCTGGCGGCTGTCTTTGTCCAGAGTGAGCTGATTATAAAGGTTGAGCGTCAGCGCAAAACTGGACTGCTCTTCAGGTGGCGCTGCTTCAGGTACAGACACGATAGGCAACGATCGATTGCCTGCTGCGGACAGCTGCAGAATGCCAAGACTCAGAAAAGGGCTCAGGCCGAGGACCAGTAAGCTCAGCAGCCAGGCGCCGATGCGAGTGGGCACCGCAAATGCACTACTGTTAAGCACCACGCTGACGTAGCCGGTGATGGTGTCGTCCAGGGTGGCGGGCGCGATGAAGTGCAGGTCGGTATCGGTGTTGCCGCTCAGAACAATAATCTCATTGCTGGCACTGTAGAAAATCACCCCGGCCACTTCTGGATACTGACTGATCTGATTGGCAACTACGGCAAGTTCAATGCGTTCGGTGTGCAACAGCAACCCCGCACTGGAATGGGCCAGGGTTTCAGATAGTGCTTCGCCGTAGCGGGAAACTTCCCGATCAGCACTCAGGGGCTGGGTCCAGATCAGCAGCAGGCTGATGCCACAGAACGCGGTAGCCAGAATTGCAGCAGGTAAGGTTGACTGATTGGGGCGAAACTTACGTAGGCCCCGCAACGGTTTCTGCAGAAAAGAGGTGTTTCGCAACAGCGACAACGGCGGATTACCTGAATGGCTTTAGATATGGCCGACAAATCTAGCACACAAAAGACGTGCAGGGCGTCCTTTAAACCCTACATTTAGCGTTACAATTAACATTCCTGGTTCATTGCGAAAATCGGTTTGTCCAAAACTCTGACCCCAAACAAACCCTCGGCTGGAGAAGCGGAAGAAATAGTCCTGATTAACGTTTCCGGCCAGGATAAACCTGGCCTGATGTCACTGCTGATGGAAACCCTGGCCCAGTTCAACGCACACATTCTTGATATCGGCCAGGCGGTCATTCACGAAGATCTGGCGCTGGGCATACTGGTCAGCGTACCGGTGGATCATTCCGGTGCGCTGATAAAGGACATCATGTTCAACGCGAATACGGCAGGTGCCACAGTCCGTATAACCAACGTTACCGAACCCAATTACCAGCTCTGGGTGGAAGCCTCAGGCCAGACTCGTTATATCCTGACGCTGCTGGCCACAGGCGACGGCAGTCATGCGTTGTACGCCGCCAGCTCACTGACACACAAGTTTGGACTCAACATCGATACCGTCCGCCGCCTCACTGACCGGGGCGATACCCGCAGCGAAGACCAGCCCACTCGACTGTGCATAGAGATGCGCTTACGAGGCAACGCTGCTGATATAAACAGACTGCGTTCAGAGCTGATGGCTTCAGCGGACAGTCTGAATTTCGATTTCAGTCTGCAGCATGACACCGTATTCCGACGCAATCGACGCCTGGTGGCCTTCGATATGGATTCAACCCTGATTACAGAAGAGGTGATTGATGAACTGGCGCGTCTGCATGGCGTAGGCGAGCAGGTGGCTGCAATCACCGCCCAGGCGATGACGGGCAAAATAGACTTTAAGGAAAGCTTTCGTCGCCGTGCCGGGTTGTTGAAAGGTATGCCGGTAGACACACTCGAGCAGGTGGCCAATGCTGTGCAATTGAACACTGGCGCGCAGCGGCTGATACAGGCACTGCGTTATTTTGGTTATAAAACAGCGGTGATCTCTGGTGGTTTTCAGTATGTCGGCGATCATCTGCAACAGCGCCTGGGGATTGATTATGTGTATGCCAACGCGCTGGAAATAGAAAATGGGGTGATGACCGGCGCGGTCGCTGGAGAGATCATCGATGCACAGCGCAAGGCTGATCTGTTGCGCCAGACGGCTCAGGCAGAAGGTATTTCCCTGCAACAGACGATTGCGATAGGCGACGGCGCCAATGATCTGCCGATGTTATCTACCGCCGGTTTGGGTGTGGCCTTTCATGCCAAGACGGTGGTGCGGGAAAATGCAGAACATGCGATATCGAACTTCGGCCTGGACGCGGTGCTCTATCTTATTGGGTTCAGCGACCGTGATATAGATCAAGCCCTGGAACACAGCTAACCAGGTGCCAACAGCTCCAATCAGCGGTTGGCTGGGTAAGCCGCACTACTCTTCAGTGTTGAAGTCGTAGTCCATGTTGGTCGTGGGCTCCTGCAGGTAGTGACCCTGAATATAGTTGGCGCCAGCCTGCCACAGCGTAGACAGCACATTTGCGTTTTCCACCATCGGCACCACGGTCAGCTTGCCGGATCCCTGCAACTTTTTAATGTCTTCGATCAGCTTGTCACTGCGTTCCTTGTCATCGTCAATGCCTTCTATGCAGGAGCCATCGAGTTTAACCATGTCCACAGGCAGGTGACGTAAGGTTTCGAAAGGGTCTTCGATTAAACCAAAGCGAGACAAAGATGCCCGACAATGCATGTTGCGCAGACCTTCAACAAACTCCCGTGTCTGGCGCAGGTACGTTGTTGCGTCTTTTTCGGTCACCTGGAAAATCACTGCATCACTGGGTAGACGCGCAGCTTTGATGGCAACCCCAAGCCATTGCAGAAACTCACTGTCGGTAACACTGTTGGCAGTCAGGTTAATGGTCAGGCGGGTCGCGTGCCCTTTGGCACGGTGAACGCTCAACATCTTAATCGATTGCAGGATTACCCAGCGGTCAATTTTGCCGGCCACATTATTATCGATTGCAGTCTGCAGAAAGCGTCCCGGCTGAATCTGGGCGCCGTTGCTGTCAGTCATGCGCAGGAACACTTCGTAGTGCTCATCTGAGTCGCCGCGCAAACTGATGATGGGTTGAAACAGGAGCATAAACGCTTTGTTTTCAATGGCATCGGTAATCTGTCGCAGGATAACCCGTGCGTCGTCATTTTCGCTGGTTGCGCTCATTTCAACCGGTGCTTTGATTTTTGTCACGTTGGCCTGGCTGCCGGAGAGCATTTCCAGGAGATCCTGGTAGATGATATCCAGCGTTTTGCTGATGCCAGCCTGCTCGTCAACTTCGTCGCCCGCAATAGTGAGAGTGGGGCGTACAGTTTTGTCCTGCACCTCAAAGATCATTTCGCTGATGGCTTTGCGGATACGCTCTCCGGTCTGGCCAGCAACGTCACGATTGGCTGCAGTAATGGCCAGAGCAAACTGGTTGTTGTTCAGGCGCGTAGCTGGGAAAACATCAGCCAGCTCGATCAGATGATGCCAGACTTTGCGGCAGATAACTTCTGCGCCAACAAGGCCATAAGCGGCTTGCAGCTCGGTGTAGTTGTCCAGGGCGCAGATCAACAGGTAGGGGTTGTCAGTATCGTTTGTGAACAGGGATTCGGCTGCTTTTACAAACCCAGGCAGTTCCAGAGCGTCACTACGAGGTGTGTCTTGTGCCTCGCTGTCTGCGGGCTCAGTGGATTCGCCCGGTGGCGTTGTAGTGCTGGCGTTGTTATGTTCCTGCCGCACTGTAATCTGCAGGCATTGTTCGCCTTCGTATTGCGCATTAGCCAGGGTCATGTTGCCGTGCACCGGTTTGTCACCGTTGCTGACGAAGTTGAAATTTGTTTCATTCGCGCCGTTGCGAATGGCTTTGAGTTGAACTTTTAACTCGGCTGCGCTTTCCGCCGCGAGGATGTCAATTAAACTTTCGCCGCTCAGTTCGTCAACATCGTTGTATCCGAACAGTTCGAGATAGCCTTCGTTTGCATGAATATGCATACCTTCGTGGATGTAGGCGATGGCAGCTTTAGAGCCCTGCAGTAGAAGCTGACAGCGTTGCTCAGCCTCCTTCAGTGCACGTCGCACCTGTGCGAAGTGTTCCTGCTGGCAGACATGTTCGAGCTCGCGCTTAACCGCCAGCGCCAGATGTTCTGCGTCGCTTGCAGGAATAACATCGGTAATACCAATCTTCAGTGCCGCTGGTATGGTCCAGCTGCTTTGCTCCTGGGTCAGCAGAAGGATTGGTGTGCGGGGTGCCTGTTCGCGTATACGTGGCAGGATCTGTTCAAGCCCATCGATCTTGTCAGTCAGCAACACGATATCGCAATGACCGTCACTGACCTGTTGAGCAATGTGTGCCAGATCGTCGCTGATGGTCAACTTTGTTGCGATGCCAGCATCGCGCAGGGTTGAATCCAACGCATAGGCGCTGTTCTCTGATTTTTCCGCAATCAGCAGGCGTGTGGTTACATGCTGGGAAAGCTGTGCCGACATATCCTTTTTCGGCCAAGGTGCCTACTGCAAAGCCCTTGTTTTTATGGGGGCGAGGTTGAGGCTACGGACCTTGGCTAGTGTCCTCTCTAGTCATAGCTGACAGTCCGTCAATGTTGCTGTCGTTTCGGTTATTTTCCAAGTAACCATCCAACATACGAAACGTGAACTGGTTAACACTCTCGGTCTTTAGGCGGGTTAACAGCAGCTGGGCGGTGGTCTGGATACCCTGGCGTTGCAGATTTACTTTCTGTCTTTCCATAAAGGGAACAGTTGGAGTGATCAGGGTCGACTCCTGACCAATGGCTTCGATCTGCGGTAACAGCAGTCCGCGGGTGTAGCCGGTTGGACCACCGCGTTTCTGTATGGCCCGGATAGCTACCGGAATAGCTCGCGGTGACAGCAGCTCAACACCCATACAGATACGCTGCTGCTCCTGGCGGATCCAACGAATTAACGCCACGCACCAGCGTGCCGCTTTTTCTTCGCGCAGTGCAATCAGTTCGCCGACACGGGCGTTAGGCGGCAGGTCCTCCAGCCATTCCAGCCGATAGCCGCCAGGGCTGGTATCCACCGCGCAGGTTTCGAAATGGCTGTAGTCCCGGCGACTGGCCTCTGCAGCGGGTTTCTCCAATAGAATTCGTTCCGGCGCCTCTATGTTCGGGTTGACCGGGATGCGCACTTTCAGGTCGTGAGCCTGCGACCAGGGATCCTTTGTATCCGTGGTTTTTGGCTCATAGGCAACATCCAGAAACGGATTTACTTCGCGACGAAGCAGCTCGTCGGTATTTGAGATCTGGTCGCTGAAGTGGCAGCCGCCGGAAAGGAAATAGTGTGTTGCGCGTAAACCTACCGCCACACGCACAGGAGTTTGTGTGGCAAAACGACCAAATCCTCTGGGTTGCAGCACACTCCAGGCATCGACCAGATGCCGCAACAGACTTCGGCTCAGGGTTGGCGGCACGCTGATCTGACCGTCAACGTTATTCAGATAAGCTTCGAGTTCGTAAGCCAGTACTTCGGTATTCAGCCCGCGCGGGTCTTCGAACTGATCTGCCAGATTGGCATATTGGGGTGGCAGGTTTGACATCAGGTCGATGACCAGCAGCGCATCCGTTGTATCACGGTGCAACCCAACAGGTTTGGTCCAGGATTCCAGAGCGTTAAACACCGCGCTTAACTCACTGGCCTGGAGTTGATTGTGTTTACATGTGGACAGCAGCAGAGCACGCAGATAAGCATCCGCAATGCTCAGATCCTGGTCGGTATTATTTTCCTCATCCTGCAGCTTGAACTCGCTGATCTCGAGTCCTTCAGCAATACGGAAAAGTTCGTTCAGTTCCCACCAGAAATTGGAAGGCGGTGATACGTACAACTGCTGAGCGCGCAACAGTATGCGCGAAAGGTCAGAGATCAGACGATGTATGGCCTGCCCCATAACCGAAGTGTCTGACGGATCCTGTTTGGCTGTTTCCATCAGAACGTCTTTGTAACCCGTGCACAGATTCAACATCAGACGCTGTGAATCCGACTCGCGGATATTCTTGGCACTGCTCTGCAAACCACGATCCAGACGTGCGCAGATGTAATGGATCAACGGTCGGATGGCTTCCAGACAATTCAGTTTGTCTTCGCTGGGATGATTGAGTAGCGCCAGTTCCGCGGTCGCCAGTTTAAGTTGAGCAGCCGTCTGGGCAATGTTCGCCAGCGGCAGATTCGCCGCCCAGGCGCTGATGCCGGACGCAGTGGTGTCGGCGAAGCTCAACTCGCTGAGCGTGGTGTCTATCGCGTCAAGGCGTATGTCGAGAGGTGCTGTCATGGGCTTAATTATAGGCGATCCACCGTCTTAAAAACGGCTGATTACACGCTGAAAATGTTAAAAACTGTGTGTCTTTGTGAATCAGATGCTGACTATTGTTTTCGAGCGTTCACCCGCCTGCTCGCGCACCAGCTTGGCAACCAGGTAGCCGGGCAGATTTGCCTGCATGCTGCGATGCAGAGTCAGCGCCTCCTGTTTGTTAACAAAGAAGTGAGCGGTGCCAGCCACCCGGTCCGGCAGGTGCAGGTAGTAGGGCAGCACACGCTGGCTGAATAAAGCCTTTGCCAGGGCAATCTGTGCAGGCAAGTTGTCGTTTACCTCTTTGAGCAGCACAGCCTGGTTGAGTAAATGAATGCCTGCGTTGTGCAGAGCAGCAAGGGACCGGGCGGTCGCCGCATCAAGTTCCTGCGCATGATTGCTGTGGATCACCACCACCACGTCCAGTCTCGACGCGGCTAACAGTTCAACCAACGCCTGGGTGATGCGTGTAGGCAACACAACCGGAATGCGGGTGTGAATTCGCAGACGCTGCAGGTGGGTGATTTTCTCCAGGGAAACCACCAGACGCTCCAGGGCACGATCATCGAGCAGCAGTGGATCACCACCTGACAGGATGATTTCCTCAATACTGTCATCACCCTGTATTGCCACCAGCGCTTTTTCGTGGCGACTCTGCTGGTGCTCGGCATACGGAAAGTGGCGTCTGAAACAGTAACGGCAGTTGATGGCGCAGGCACCCGTGGTGATCAGTAGCGCCCTGCCGTGGTACTTATGCAGCAGACCGGGTGCTGGATGTATCAGATTGTCAGTGCTGTTTTCCTCCAGCGGATCCCGTACGAACCCCGGCGTGTCGATCTGCTCGTGGGTCGTGGCCAGTACCTGGCGCAGAAGCGGGTCGTTTGCATCGCCAGGTACCATTCGGTCCGCAAACCCCCTGGGTACGCGCACAGCAAAAGGCTCGCTGTCACTGGCAAAATCACTTTGTACTTTGACATACTGCAGCAGCTGCGCACTGGTCCTGATGGCCTGTTGCAGTTCACTGCGCCAAATGTCGGGCTCCCAAGGTGTTTCAATCGGGGTTATCATGCGCGCCGCTCAATTATTAGATTGCGAGAATTATGGCTACCTATTCTACCAACGAATTCAAATCCGGCATGAAAGTCCTGCTTGATGGGGATCCGTGCACCATATTAGAGAACGAATTTGTGAAACCCGGTAAAGGCCAGGCGTTCAACCGGGTCAAATTTCGCAACCTGAAGTCCGGTCGGGTGTGGGAACGCACCATGAAATCGGGTGAAAGCATTGAAGCGGCTGATGTCATGGACCTGGATATGGAGTACCTCTACACCGATGGTGAATTCTGGCACTTCATGCGGACCGATGGCAGTTTTGAGCAGATTGCGGCTACCGAAGCTGCCGTTGGGGAAGCTCACCAGTGGCTCAAAGAGCAGGACGTCTGCCAGGTTACCCTCTGGAACGAAGACCCGATTGCGGTTGCGCCGCCAACCTTTGTGGAACTGGAAGTCACTGACACCGATCCAGGTTTGAAAGGTGATACCGCCAGTGGGGGTACCAAGCCTGCTACGCTGTCTACCGGAGCAACCATCAAAGGCGTGCCTTTGTTTGTGAACATTGGTGACGTGCTGAAAATTGACACCCGCACCGGGGAATATGTCAGCCGCGCGCGTTAGTCGCGTTTAGCCAGCTTCGATGCCAACCTGGCAACCTTCTGCTGACCACGCCGCTTTGCTGGCGCGGGCGCAGATGTTTTCTGCGATCCGCGATTTTTTTGCCGAGCGGAACGTGCTTGAAGTGCATGTGCCTCTGCTGGCCAGCCACACGGTGACAGACCCGGACGTGGAATCGATTGCGGTGCCGGGTTATGGCTTTCTGCAGACCTCTCCGGAGTACTACTTAAAGAGACTGTTGGCGCACGGTCTGCCCGGCTGCTATCAGCTCGCGCCGGCATTTCGCCATGATGAGCAGGGTCGCCTGCACAATCCGGAGTTTTATCTGCTTGAGTGGTATCAGCTGGGCTATGACGCCAAGCGCCTGATGTCTGAGGTGGCAGCGCTGTGCGACCTGATTCTGGGTCCGGCTGAATATCAGCAGGTGCAATACGCGCAGCTGGTGCCTGACCTGAACGCGCCGCGAGATGAACTTGATCTGGCTTTTGCCCTGGCGTGCGAGTCGCTTAAGCCTGGTCGCTTTTTCATTGTTGATTATCCGGCGGAGCAGGCGGCGCTGGCCCGTCTGAATCCACAGGACCCCAGCGTCGCAGATCGCTTTGAGCTGGTTGTCGACGGCGTTGAACTGGCTAACGGATACTATGAGCTGACCGATCCGGATGAGCACAGGCGCCGGTTTGAACAGGATAACCAGATCCGCAAGGCGCGGGGTCTGGAGCCCCGGCAGTTGGATGAGACCTTTCTGGCTGCATTACACGCAGGTTTGCCGGACTGCGCCGGTGTTGCTCTGGGTGTCGACAGACTACTGATGCACAAACTCGGCGCAAAGTCTCTGGATGCAGTGATCACCTTCAGGCCTGGTTAGTTTTTGTGCTTTAAACCTGACTTACAGGAATGTGCCGATCGCCTCGCCCATTTTCACCTTCGTTCCTGCTTGTAAATGCTCAGCGAGGGCAACACTACCCTCGGTAAAGCAGCAGATCACGGTAGAGCCCAGCAGGAACTGACCAATTTCGTCTCCGCGGCGGTAAACAAGGTGGTGCTCAGTGTCCTCGACCAACATATAAGGCGAGGCTGGGCCGAGCCAGTCGGTTTCGATCGACGCGACAATCATTGCACCAACCAGAATCACCAGCATAGGCCCGTAGTCAGTTTCAAACCGGCAGACCAGGCGCTCATTGCGGGCGAATAATCCTTCGATGTTAGCCTCTGTTGCTGCGTTCACCGAATACAGAGCGCCGGGTATGGCCTTGGTGTGGGTCAACGTGCCATTAAACGGCAGGTGTACTCGATGATAATCGCTGGGCGCCAGATAGATCGTGCAGAAACTGCCGTTGTTGAACTCGTCACCCAGCTCTCCGGCCAGACTGTGCACGCTGTAGGTATGACCTTTTGCCTGTAACAGCTGATCGTTATGGATGTCTCCCAGCTGACTCACGGTGCCGTCAGCCGGTGAGACCAGGGTCTGTTCCCCCTGTGCGAGCGGGCGAGCATCTGCGCGCAGCGCGCGAGTGAAAAAGTCGTTGAAAGAGTTGTAGTCTTCAAACGCTCCACGTTCAGCCTCTTTGAGATTGACGTCGTAGACCCGGGCAAACTGCTTGATCAACAGGTCTTTCAGCCAGGGGGTGGTGCTGTTTGCAACACGTCCGCCCATTCTCGATAGACCATGCTGGGGCAGAATTTTCTGCAGAGTGGAAAAAAGTTCGCTCATGTAGACAGCTCGATGGGTGTATCCGGCAGATTACCCCATTCAGACCAGGATCCATGGTAAGCGCGGATCGGCAGACCTAACAAGCGCCCCAACATATACGACAGCCCGGAGCGATGGTGTGTCTGACAGTGGGTAATAATTGTTTTTGCCTGGCTGATGCCCAATGCCTCCAGTTTGTCTGCAACATCCTCCACAAATCGATACTGGCGGGCTGGATCCTGCAGCAGCAGCCAGTCCAGGTTTATCGCGCCGGGCACATGGCCAACTCTGGCGGATACCTGGCGAAGCCCGGCATATTCCTCTGCGGAACGCACATCCCAAACGACCTGTTCATCATCATCTATCGTGGCGAGCACATCGGCAACTTCTGCAATCGGACCGGTATCAATGTCCAGGTCTGTTTGCGTAGTGGGCCTCGGCTCGGCGGGTCCCTGGGCAAGCGGCAGCCCCTCGCCGTGCCAGGCATGTAATCCGCCGTTCAGATACTGCCAGCTGCGGTGGCCAATGACGTCCAGGGTCCAGGCGAAGCGACCCGCCCAGCCTCCGCCTTCGTCGTCGTAGATCACAATGTCCAGGTCAGGCTTATAACCAAGGCTGCCAAACAGATCGTTTAAGTGGTCAAGATCCGGCAGCTTACCCGTGGCAGGTGGTACACCACAGACCAGAGAGCCGGGTGTGACAAGCACGGCGCCAGGTATGTGTGCCTGCAGAAAATTCTCTTCACTGCTGACCTGAACCAGGAGCAGCTTTTTGTTATCACCATTCTGCAGTCTGGTTTGTAACGTCGCGGGCTCGATTAAGCTCACTATTGCGCTTGGCTGCACACAAAACCTCTTTGGCATCTATTTTGAGTAAGACATATTATCCTTTCTATACAGGGCCGCACAGTTGTCGGCCCGCGCAGTAACAGGCGTGCTGTCTGTTTCACAGAGCTTGAAGGAGTCAAACTTGAGCGAAAATCTGGTTTGGATGGATCTGGAGATGACTGGGTTGGATCCCAGCGTTGAGCGCATCATTGAGATGGCAACCATTATCACCGACAGTGAGTTAAACACGATCGCTGAAGGTCCGGTGCTGGCGATCAGGCAACCCCAGGCGCTGTTCGATGCTATGGACGATTGGAATCAGACTCATCACCGTGCATCGGGGCTGCTGGACCGCATTGCCAAAGAAGGGGTTACTGAGCGTGAAGCTGAGGCGCTGACGCTGGCCTTTCTGGAGCAGCATGTAAAAGCCGGGGCTGCCCCGTTGTGCGGTAACACCATCTGGCAGGATCGGCGCTTTTTGACCCTCTATATGCCGGATCTGGAAAACTATCTGCATTATCGAATGGTCGACGTCAGTTCCATAAAAGAGCTGGCCAGGCGCTGGCGGCCGGATGTAGCCAATAGTTTTTCGAAAAAGAATGAACATACCGCGCTGGCTGACATAAAAGAGTCGATTGGAGAACTGCAGCACTATCGCGAACATTTCTTTCAGATGCCGGACTGACTCGCCTGTTGCTGTAATTTCTGCAAAGCCCAGGTGATGTGTTCCGCCACCATGGGCGATGCGCTGGCGAGGCGATTCTGCAAAGCCGCAATAGCCTCAGCGCTGGCCGGACCGTTACCGAGGCCAACCGCAAGATTGCGCTGCCATTGTTCATAACCTACGCGCCGCATTGCTGAACCCTCGGTGAGGGTGAGAAATTCTGTTTCCGTTAATCTGAATAAATCCACAAGTTGCACCTGCTCCAGACCGTGTCGCGGTTGGAAATCAGGCTCCGAAGTAGTGGGCGCCTGCCGATTCCAGGGGCAATACAGCTGACAGTCATCACAACCGTAAATGCGATTACCCATGGCGCTGCGCAGGGATTCGGGGATGACACCTTTGTGCTCAATGGTCAGATAGGAAATGCAGCGGCGTGCATCCAGTTGTTTGGGCCCAATAATCGCCTGGGTCGGGCAGACTGTCATACAGGCCTGGCATTTGCCGCAGGCGTCTTTGTAAGCAGAATCTTCGACGTCGATATCAAGGGGTGCGTTGGTATAAATCTCTCCCAGGAAGAACCAGGACCCAGCCTCCTTATTCAGCAGCAGCGTGTGTTTGCCGATCCAGCCCAGGCCGGATTTTGCCGCCAGCGCTTTTTCCAGCACGGGCGCTGTATCCGTGAAAGCGCGGAATTGATGGCTGGGCAATTGCGCGTTGATCTGTTCGGCCAGCTTTGCCAGTCGACGCCGCAGAACTTTGTGATAGTCGCGCCCCAGTGCATATCTGGAGATATAAGCCTGTTCAGATGTATGGAGGACCTGCAGCGGCTGGGTATCTGCTGGCAGATAGTCCATACGTGCGGTGATGACCCGGCAGGTGTCAGTCTCCAGTAATTCCGGTTGCAGGCGTTTGTCGAGATTGCGCTCCAGATAACCCATGTCGCCGGCAAATCCCCGCGCCAGCCAGGCCCGCACGTGTGGCGCATGCGCACTCAAATCCACATCGCTGATCGCGATATCGGCAAAACCCAGGGCCTGTCCCCAGGTTTTGATTGTCTGCAGATCTGGCAGCATCGTCTGGCCATCGTTTGTGATGAAAAGGGCAGTATAATGATCCGTTCGCAAAGCGTTGTGTGTTTATGTTGCCAGTTGATACCTACCTTTATTCCGCGGCCGAGAGCCGTGCCGTTGACGCAGATGCCATGGCCCAACTCAATGTGCCCGGTTACACGCTGATGCAGCGGGCCGCGCAGGCAGCACTGGCGCTGGTGATGCATCAGTATCCTGGTGTGGGCGCCATCAGTGTGGTGTGCGGCAAGGGCAACAACGCCGGGGATGCATACCTTGTGGCCAGTGGCGCGCATCAGCTTGGTATCAAAGTGCAGCTTCTGGCGGCAGCACCGCCGTCATCTCTCGACGGAGATGCAGCCACCGCTTATGCCGAGGCAACCGCACACGGACTCAGCGTAGAAGATCATTTTCAATCCTTTTCCGGAGGTGTGATTGTTGATGGTCTGCTGGGTACAGGTTTGCGTGGTGAACCGAAGTCCGACTACGCTCAGTGGATTGAAAGGATCAACGCTGCGGGAAAACCGATCGTTAGTTTGGACGTCCCCTCAGGCATCGAAACGGATACCGGGCGCGCACCGGGCGCGGTAGTGAATGCCGCTCATACCTTGTCTTTCATTACACCGAAAATTGGTTTACACACCGGTGCTGGGCTGGCGGCAGCCGGCCAGCGCCATCTTGATGATCTCGGTGTGCCCCAGCAGTGTTTTCCGGCCAGCGCCGTGACGAGCCTGCAGTGGCGAAGAGAAATGCTGCCTGAGCTGAAAGTAAACACTTACAAACATCGCCAGGGTCATATTGTGATTGCCGGTGGTGATGACAATATGCCCGGGGCAGTCATCATGGCTGCAGAAGCAGCGCTGCGGGCAGGTGCCGGCATGGTCACTGTGCTCACCCGTCCTGACCACACGACAGCATTGGTGAGCCGAACCCCTGAGGTGATGGTGCTTGGCTATGTTGAAGCAGATGAAAATGACCGGGTAAACCAATTGCTGGATAACGCAAGCGTTGTGGTTCTGGGTCCGGGCCTGGGTCGAAGCCAATGGTCGGAATCTCTCTACAATCGGGTTGTCGCTGCTGCTCGACCTGTTTTGCTGGACGCGGATGGGTTGTACTGGCTGGCGAATCAAGGCAGCTGGACCGGAGGCGCGTTAACCATCACCCCCCATGTCGCTGAAGCGGCACGGCTGTTGAAGGTGGGGTCGGATGAGGTGCAGGCTGATCGCCTTACTGCAGCACGCCAGTTAGCGCAGAAGTATGCCTGCCAGGGGGTTCTGAAAGGCGCCGGCTCCGTTGTTTTTGCCCAACATATGCAAGAGCTGGCAATCTGTAGCCATGGCAACCCGGGCATGGCCAGTGCGGGTATGGGTGACGTGCTAAGCGGCGTGCTGGGTGGCATGCTTGGGTACACAGAAGGTCCATTTACGCCGAACCGCGCTCTGCATGCCGGAGTTGCACTGCACAGCGCAGCAGCAGATCATGCAGCGCTTGAACGGGGTCAACGCAGTCTGCAGGCGACCGATGTCATAGCCGCCCTGCCTGCCCTATTGTGAACATTCAGGACATGGATAAAACGCTTGAGTCACAAGGCACCTCCTGGCGTCAGCATTTGCCGGATGAAGCGGCAACGGTTGCGTTTGGCGCTCGCTTGGGTGAAATTCTGCAATCGCGCTATGGCGGTCGGGCAGTGGTTTTCCTGCGTGGTCAGCTCGGTGCAGGTAAAACGACCCTGGTACGTGGCCTGCTCAAAGGTCTTGGCCATACCGGGGTGGTGAAGAGCCCTACCTATACGCTCCTGGAACCGTACAATATGTCAGCGGCTGAGGTGTTTCACTTTGATCTGTATCGGGTGAATGATTCCCAGGAACTGGAATTTGTCGGATTTGATGAAATTATTGATGGTCCGGGTTTGAAGCTGTTTGAGTGGCCTGAAAAGGCTGCAGACTGGTTGCCACATCCGGATGTAGAGGTCAGTTTAGAAGTGGTTACGCAGACGCAGCCGGTATCCCGTGAGGTGGCAGTTGTTTTTAGTTAAACCGCAGAATAGAAAATCAGTGATTGTAGCACTGCTTGCTGTGCTGTGGGTGGGCTTGCTGCCTGTCTCGGCGTCCGCCGCGACGGCGTTGAAAAGTGTGCGCATGCACGAAGCGCCCGATTCCACGCGGGTGGTGTTTGATACCGATGCCGCGGTCACTTATAAAATTTTCACCCTCGAAGATCCGCACCGCGTGGTGGTAGATCTGCAGGGCGTTTCACCTCGCCCCGGCTTTGATCCAGCGGTAGTTGCGGTCGGCCGGGACCGTGTGGCCAGTTTGCGCGCAGCAGATCGCAGCGGCAATTACCGTGTTGTCATCGACACCAAAACCCGCCTCACTCCTAAAGCGTTTACCCTCAAGCCAATTGACCCCTATGGCCACCGCCTGGTCATCGATCTGATAGAACCAAATCCCAGTTCGCCTGCGCCCAGAATAGTTGCGCCGGCAGCGAACAGGGATGTGGTGATTGCCATAGATGCAGGTCATGGCGGAGACGATCCGGGTGCGATCGGACCAAAGAAAATTCTGGAAAAAAATGTTGTGCTGCAGATTGCCCGGCGCCTGAAACGTAACCTCGATGCTGTAGATGGGTTTCGCGCTGAACTGGTACGCACCGGCGATTACTATCTGCCGCACCGAAAACGTACACAGCTGGCACGCGACAAACGCGCTGATCTGTTTGTTTCGGTTCACGCAGATGCATTTAAAGAAGCTAATGTAAAAGGCGCTTCGGTTTATACCTTGTCAGATCGCGGTGCAACCAGCGAAACAGCAGCCTGGCTGGCGGAACGGGAAAACAGAGCTGATTTATTAGGCGGGGTTGGTGATGTCAGCCTGACTGACAAAGATCCGGTGCTGGCACATGTGCTGCTGGATCTGTCTATGGATGCAAATCGGTCACAGAGCATTGATGCAGGTCGTGCGGTTCTGGCAAACCTGGGGCGTGTCACAAGGCTGCACAAGCGGCGGGTGGAGCAGGCAGCGTTTATTGTTCTTAAATCGCCTGATATGCCTTCTATCCTTGTGGAAACCGGTTTTATCTCGAATCCTGATGAAGCCCGGCGTCTGTCTCAAGCAGAACATCAGGCGAACGTGGCGCGCGCTATCGCAGACGGCATTGAGCAGTTCATGCGCCTTAATCCGCCGCCGGGATCTTTGCTTGCATCGCAGGATGTACCCGCGAATGAAACACGTTACACCATTGCGCCCGGAGACACCCTGTCTGCAATAGCACAGCGCTATGGTGTCAGTTCAAGTACGCTGAAAACAAAAAATGGATTGCGCACGGACACCATCAGAGTGGGTCAAGTGCTGCTGATTCCAGGGGTTTAAATGTCCGCCAACCGCGTCAAGCGGCTTTCAGGTTTTGTTGCTGATCAGATCGCTGCAGGTGAGGTGGTCGAAAGACCGGCATCTATTGTTAAGGAGCTTATTGAAAACAGCCTTGATGCACAGTCCTCGCAGATTGATGTTCGTATAGAAGAAGGTGGCAGTGGCCTGATCTGGGTGCAGGATAATGGCTATGGTCTGCATCCTGACGATTTGTCTCTTGCGCTGGAGCGACATGCAACCAGTAAAATAACAGACGCGCAGGATCTGCTGGGCATTGCCAGTCTGGGTTTTCGTGGTGAAGCGCTGGCCAGCGTAGCATCGGTCGCGCGGGTAAAACTCAGCAGCGCACAAGCTGGTGCTGCAATGGGGTATCAGCGTGAGGTGCATGGTGGCGAATTGATGTCGCAGGGCCCTGTTGCTCACAACACGGGCACTACCGTTGAGGTCCGTGACCTGTTTTACAACACGCCAGCGCGGCGGAAATTTCTCAAAGCACAACGCACTGAATCGGCACAGATTGATCAGGTGTTCCGGCGTTTGAGTCTGGCGCACATGGATGTTGGTTTTTCCCTGCGGCAGTCTGCGGAAAAGTCGGCGTCCGGGCGGGGGCTGTCACTGCCCGCCGGGCGTATCGAAGAACGTCTCGGTCAGGTACTGACTACGGATTTTCTCTCCCACAGCATTGCGGTGGATGAGAGCTGGGATAACTTCCGCCTGCATGGCTGGGTGGGGTTGCCTGCTTTCCATCGACGCCTGGCAGACCAGCAGTATTTTTACGTCAACGGCAGAGCGATCCGCGACAAGCTGGTTGGCCACGCAGTACGCCAGGCCTACCGTGATGTCATGTTTCATGGCCGACAGCCTGTGTTTGTGCTGTATTTTGAGCTGCCCCAGGACACCGTTGATGTCAATGTGCACCCGACCAAACATGAGGTCCGGTTTCGTGAGTCACGGGCGGTGCATGACTTTATTTTTGGCAGTCTGAACCGTGCGCTGCGCGAAGTGCGCCCGCAAAACCCTGCGTCGACCCGGGATGGGGTTACGCCGGTGTCACCACAAGCGACCAATGCCTGGCCGTCGGTGCAGGAGAGCGCAGCATTCCAAATGCCTCCGGGGTCAACACCAGCGGCGACTGTAACGTCGCCCCTGATGACGGGGAGTGCGCCCCGTGAATCCGCGGAAAATCCGACGTTCGACAATTCGTCCCAAGCACAAACGCCACCACTGGGTTATGCCCTGGGACAACTGCACGGTGTTTACATCCTGGCACAGAATAGTGAAGGCCTGGTCATTGTTGATATGCATGCCGCCCACGAACGGGTAACGTACGAAAAGCTTAAAGCTCAGGCGGAAAATGCCTCGATTGCACGGCAACGGCTGCTGGTGCCGGAGAATCTCAATGTCACTGAAGCAGAAGCGGAACTGGTGGAGAGTCTGAGCGACACTTTTCTGCAGGCTGGTCTTGTTATTGAACGCTCTGGCATTCAGTCGGTGTGTCTGCGTGAGGTGCCCGCACTGATTTCTTTCAAAAAGCTGCAACCCATGGTGCGCGATTTTATTGCCGAGTTAGCTGAGTTCGGAAACAGTGATGAGCTGCTCCGCGGCCAACTTGATCTGTTGGCCAGCGTTGCCTGCCATGGTTCCGTTCGTGCAAACCGCAGTTTGACCATCGCGGAAATGAACGCCCTTCTGCGTGAAATGGAAGTGACTGAAAACGCGGGTTTATGTAATCACGGTCGGCCTACGTATTTTACCCGCAGTCTGGCGGATCTCGATAAACTGTTTTATCGGGGACAGTAAGTGAACCGACAGGTTGTCCTGTTGCTTGGCCCGACTGCGGTGGGCAAAACTGCTGCGGCGATGGCCTTGTTTGATCAGCTCGGCGGGGCAGATAAAGTGCGGTTAATCAGCGCGGATTCAGCCCTGGTTTATCAGGGTATGGATATCGGCACGGCAAAACCCAGTGCGGCTGAGTTGAAACGTTACCCTCATGAACTGATTGATTTTCGCGCACCCCAGGACACCTACACCGCAGCAGATTTTGTTACCGATGCGGATCTGCTGGTAGAAGATGCACTGCAGCAGGGACAGGTGCCGGTCATCGTCGGCGGCACCATGCTCTACGTGAAGCGTTTTGTTGAAGGCATCGCTCGGCTACCCAGTGCTGACCCGACTGTTCGAGCTCAGCTGCAGGCGGCTTTTGATGCCGGAAAGGGCCCTGAACTGCACGCTGAACTTGTCGCCATCGACCCGAGCGCTGCTGCAAACATTCATCCCAATAACCCTCAGCGTCTGTTACGGGCCCTGGAAATAGTGCGACAAACCGGCCAGCCCGTCAGCCACCTGTGGTCGGAACTTGGCGGTTTGCCCGCTGTCGAACGTCTACAGGTTCAGTTGCGCAGCTTTGCCATTGTCCCGGACGATCGTCAGGTGTTGCATGAACGGATTGCGGTACGTTTTGCAGCCATGCTGGAAGCTGGATTTCTCGGCGAGTTGCAGTCACTTTATGCAAGGCCCGAATTGCGTGCAGATCTGCCGGCGTTGCGCGCGGTGGGTTATCGACAGGGTTTTGCGTACCTGCGAGGTGAATGTAGCGAGGCACAATTTCATGCTGATGCACTTACTGCTACGCGTCGCCTGGCAAAACGGCAGCTGACCTGGCTGCGCCAGTGGCCAGACTTACAGAACCTGTTCTGGGGCGATTCTGACACCCTCGCCGCGAAGATTATCAGTGCGGTGAAACCGTTGTAAGCATCGGTTTAGCGGTACTAACGTGTCATGACGGCTTGTAACATTACGTGTTACGCTTGGTATCAAATAACAGCGGCGGGAACGCCGCGATAGCGTCGTTTGTCAGTCGTTTGGCTGGCAGGCGTTTAAGGAGACCACAATGTCGAAAGGGCATACCTTACAAGACCCTTATCTCAACGCTTTACGCAAGGAACGTGTACCGGTTTCCATCTACCTGGTAAACGGCATCAAGCTGCAGGGCCAGATTGAGTCTTTTGACCAGTTTGTTGTGCTGCTGAAAAATTCCGTAAGCCAGATGGTTTACAAACATGCCATCTCAACGGTGGTACCTGCTCGCAACGTCAAACTGCCAACAGGTAGTGAAGAAGAGGATTAACGCTCAGGCGTCCGCATCAGCGCCTTTGGAAGGTGCGGATTGTCCATCGGACGCAGTAACCAATAATGTTGTTTGAACGCCCCGAAGCCGGAAATCGCGCCGTTGTGCTGCATGTTGAACTGCGCGGCCAGGCGAACCCTGATAAAGACGAGTTTGTTGAGCTTGCCCGCTCGGCGGAAATCGACGTGGTGGAGGTTGTCCTGGCGCCGCGTGACGCACCGGACGCGCGCGCCTTTGTCGGCTCAGGCAAGGTCAGCGAAGTGAAACAGACGCTGCGCGCAGCTGATGCAGACCTTCTGCTGATCAACCATGAGCTGTCTGCAGGGCAGCAGAGGAATCTGGAACAGGCTTTGGACTGTCGGGTGATCACCCGCACCGAGCTGATCCTGACTATTTTTGCCGATCGCGCGCGCAGTCACGAAGGCCAGCTGCAGGTTGAGCTGGCGCAGCTGAAACACGCACAAACGCGCCTGGTCCGTGGCTGGACTCACCTCGACAGACAGAAAGGTGGTATCGGCATGCGCGGTGCTGGTGAAAAGCAGATAGAGCTTGACCAGCGCATGTTGAGCGAGCGCATTAAAGCCGTGGAAAAGAAGATTGCTGTTGTCAGCAAACGTCGCAGTCAGAATCGTCGTGGCCGCGGCCGTCGTGGCACCCCAACCGTTGCGTTGGTTGGCTACACCAATGCCGGTAAATCGACGTTATTCAATCAGATGACCAACGCCAGTGTTTATGCAGAAGACCAGCTGTTTGCGACCCTCGACCCGACCATGCGGCGCATTCCCGTGCCGGGTCTGAATGATGTAGTGCTGGCAGACACAGTAGGGTTTGTATCACTTCTGCCCCACGCCCTGGTTGAAGCTTTCAAAGCAACACTGGAAGAAGTGGTACATGCAGATCTGCTGCTGCACGTTGTAGATGCCGCAGATGAACTGCATGAAGAGCGCCTGCAACAGGTCAGAGATGTCCTACAAGACATCGGTGCAGACGAGGTTCCAGAGATGCTGGTCTTGAATAAAATAGACCTGCTCCCATATAACGAATTGCCTCAAGCTGTGCAGGAAGCTCATGACAACGTCAAAGGTGTTTTCCCTGTCAGCGCAATTAACGGCCAGGGTATCAACGCTCTGATAGAAGGCATTGGTGCGGCGCTGGGTGTTGCTGCACCTCATCAGGTAGTATTGGACTCCGCCGATGGGCGCACACGCGCATGGCTATATCGGTCCGGTGCGGTACTGGATGAGCAAACAATGGAAGACGGCAGCCTGCAATTAACTCTGCAGGCAGATGACGGGCTGCTGAAGCAACTGCAAAGTTCGCCACAAGTTATGTTGCGTGGTGACTATACCCCCCCTAAAATTTCGATCAGTAACTAAAGCCAGCCTGCACAGTACATAGCAACGGGCTGCATAATATAAGCGGAGACAGACATGGCGTGGAATGAGCCAGGTGGCGGTGATAAAGATAAAGACCCTTGGGGCAATCGTTCTGACCAGGGACCACCGGACTTAGACGAAGCCATTCGAAAGCTGCAATCGCAGCTCTCGGGTATCTTTGGTGGTGGCAAAGGCGGCAGCGGTAGTGGCGGCGGTGCCAGTATCTCTGGCGGTGCGTTGGGTCTGGTTGGTTTTGTACTGATCGCCATCTATGCGTTTACCGGGGTTTACCAGGTAGATCAGCAGGAGCGCGGTGTTGTGTTCCGTTTTGGTGCGGCGCAGGAAATCTTAAAAGAGCCGGGTCTGCACTGGAACCCGCCGCTCATCGACCAGGTCGAACTGGTTAATGTTACCCAGGTGCGTTCTCATTCGACCCAGTCGAGCATGTTGACCGAAGATGAAAACATTGTAGATATCAGCCTCACGGTGCAGTGGGTTGTAGACAGCGCCAAAGATTTTATCGTCAATGTGAAAAATCCCGAGACCAGTCTGGCTCAGGCAACAGAAAGTGCTTTGCGCCATGTTGCGGGTAGTTCGACCATGAACCAGGTGATTACCGATGGCCGTGAAGCCATTGCCGCGGAAATTCAGAGTCGTCTACAGGATTATCTGACCAGCTACGGCACGGGTATTTTTGTTAACAAGGTCAACATCGACCGCAGTGCGCCGCCTTCACAGGTTCAGGAAGCCTTCAACGATGTGCAGAAGGCCAAAGAAGACCAGCAGCGTTTTGTTAACCAGGCAACTGCTTACGCGCAGCAGGTGGTTCCGGAAGCGCGGGGTCGTGCGCGACGACAGATTGAAGAAGCCAACGCTTATCGGGACCGGGTCATTGCCCGTTCAACGGGTGAAGCTCAGCGTTTTGATAAGTTGCTGGCCGAGTATCAGCAGGCCGAACGAGTGACTCGGGATCGTCTGTATATTGACGCCCTTGAGTCAGTGTTGAGTAACGCCAGTAAAATTATGGTGGACGTTGAAGGGGGCAATAACATGATGTATCTGCCGCTTGATCAGCTGACTCGTCAACGTGCCGGTGGTGGCGATGGTGTCATTGACCAGACCATGATGGACAATGCGGTGGAACGGATTCTTCGCGAAGTGAACAGTGCCCGAACCAACAGTTCTCGCGTACGCGGAAACTAGGAGATAAGACATGTCTATGAAATCATTAGTAGGATTGATCATTGTATTGCTGCTGGTTGTGCTGGGCAGTCAATCGCTGTTTCGCGTACATGAAACCGAACGCGCCATTCTGCTGCAGTTTGGTGAAATCATGCGTGCTGACGTGAAGCCCGGACTGCATTTCAAAATGCCAATCGCCCAGGAAGCAAAAATCTTTGACGCTCGTGTGCTCACTCTGGATTCAAACTCAGAAACTTACTACACGCTGGAAAAGAAGCCTCTCGAAGTTGATTCGTTTGTGAAATGGCGAGTTGCAGATGTGGCATCTTTTTATGAAAGTGCCAGCTTTGATATCCGCCGCGCAGAGCGCCTGTTGCAGGAGCGCGTCAATGAAGGTCTGCGTAACCAGATCAGCCGACGTGATATGCATGAAGTCGTTTCCGGCGAACGCGATCAGCTGATGGCTGAATTGCGTGCAGACCTGGACGAAAAGATGCGCGGCTACGGCGTCGAAGTTGTTGATGTCCGCGTTAAACGCATTGACCTGCCCGTGCAGGTATCGTCCTCTGTTTACGAGCGGATGAATTCAGAGCGGGAAATCGAAGCCCGTCAGTTCCGTGCCGAAGGTCAGGAAGAAGCGCTGGCCATTCGGGCCGGCGCCGATCGTCAGGCAGTGGTTATCGAAGCGGAAGCCTATCGTGAAAGTGAGCAGATTCGTGGTGAAGGTGATGCACAGTCTGCGGCAATTTATGCGGCAGCGTTTAACAAAGACCCTGAGTTCTACGAGTTTTACCGTAGCATTAATGCCTATGTGAACGTATTCAGCGATAAGTCAGACCTCATGATCATTGATCCTAGCAGTGACTTCTTCAAATACCTTGATAAAGAAGGTTAGATAGCACTTCTGACTTCTCGATAGACCGACACCATGAAATCACATTGGCGCCTGCCTCGCGGCGTGGACGAATTACTACCGCCCGCCGCCTGGCAACTCGAACTGCTGCGACGCAAAGTGCTGGACCTGTTTGACAGCTGGGGTTTCGAGTATGTGGATCCTCCGGTTATCGAGTACCTCGATGCTCTGCTGGTTGGCAGTGGTGAAGACCTCGACCTGCAGACCTTGAAGGTGGTTGACCAGGTCAGCGGTCGGCAGCTCGGTGTACGCGCGGACATGACCTCCCAGGCGGTTCGCATAGATGCGCACAGCATGGTGACGGATGAAGTGCAGCGACTGTGTTATGCCGGGCCGGTTGTTTTTGCCAACCCACAGATTACGCAGAACTCGCGGGTGCCGTTCAAAGCCGGCGCTGAAATCTTTGGCGCAGCAGGCATTGATGCAGATGCTGAAGTCATTGCCCTGATGCTCAGCACGGTGCAGGAGGCTCAGATCGAGGAGCCAGTTCTGCTGCTGGGCCATATGGGAATTTACCTTGGGCTTGTCGCGCAACTGATTGCTGAAGGCAGTCTTGCCGCAGAAGACGAAGGCCGCCTTTTTACCTGCGTGCAACGCAAATCCCAGGCAGATATTCGCGCCCTGCTGCAGAAAACCCCGTGCTCAGAAATGATGACGGCGCTGCCTCTGATGATGGGCGAACCTGCCGTGATGGGTGGCGTACATCAGCAGCTATCCGGCGCGCCCGAGTCTGTGTTACAGGCACTGGAAGAGCTGCAAAGCCTTGCGGAGCAGGTCAGTGAGCTTTATCCAGGCCTGCGTTTGCGTCTCGACGTATCTGAGCTATCGGGATATGGCTACCACAACGGACCGGTTTACGCGGTCTATCATCCTACGCATGGCAGTGCACTGTCCCAGGGTGGGCGCTACGATGACGTTGGTGAAGTGTTTGGTCGCCTGCGTCCCGCCACGGGTTTCGATGTAAATCTGAAGCTTTTGATAAATACTGCGACCAACCGCAATATCATTTTTGCACCGTATGTACCGCCGCAGCAGCGTAGTGCGTTGCTGCTTGAAATTGCGACATTGCGTGCAGCAGGGGAGCGTGTGCAGTGTGCGTTGAGTAGCGAAGAACGGCCGCCGTCAGCCTGTCAGCGGGTGCTGGCGCAAGTCGAGGGAAAATGGCAGGTGGTGGCAAACCATGATTGAACCAACAATAACAATAATAATTTTCTGGAAATGACTATGGGTCGCAATGTTGTCGTAATCGGCACTCAGTGGGGAGATGAAGGCAAAGGTAAGGTAGTTGACCTGCTGACAGAGGAAGTGGCGGCCGTCATCCGATTTCAGGGTGGACATAACGCCGGCCATACGCTGGTGATTGACGGCGAAAAGACAGTTCTGCACGTGATTCCTTCCGGCATTCTGCGCCCTGATGTGCAGTGTGTCATTGGCAACGGCGTGGTGATTGAGCCCAATGCACTGCTCAAAGAAGTGGTAGAGCTTGAAGCGCGGGGTGTACCTGTCAGAAAACGCCTGCGTATCTCACCGGCCTGTCCAATCATTCTGCCGCACCATGTGCAGCTCGACCTGGCCCGGGAAGAAGCCCGTGGCGAGAAAAAAATTGGTACCACCGGGCGCGGCATCGGCCCGGCTTATGAAGATAAAGCTGCGCGTCGTGGCCTGCGGATAGGTGATCTTTTTTACTGGCAGAACTTTGCCGCTCAGCTGAATGAAGTCATGGAGTACCACAACTTCATGCTGACGAACTATTACAAAAGGCCGGCGGTAGATTTTCAGCAGACCCTCGATGAGTGCGCCAAGGTAGCAGAACACCTGAAACCGATGGTTTGTGACGTTGTGCCTTTATTGCACGGACTGCGGGAACAGGGCAAAAACCTGTTATTTGAAGGCGCCCAGGGTGCCATGCTGGACATTGACCTTGGTACCTATCCCTACGTGACATCATCTAACACCACCGCTGGCGGCACCGCGGTAGGTAGCGGCTTTGGCCCCATGTATCTCGACTATGTTCTGGGTATTACTAAAGCGTATTCGACCCGCGTGGGCTCCGGCCCGTTCCCCACTGAACTGTTCGACGATGTGGGTGCAAAACTGGCAGAAAGGGGTAATGAGTTTGGCTCAACCACCGGTCGACCCAGACGTTGTGGCTGGTTTGATGCGGTGGCATTGCGCCAGGCTGTGCAGATCAACAGCATCTCGGGTTTGTGTCTGACCAAGCTTGATGTGCTGGACGGCATGGACACGATCAAAATCTGTGTGGGTTATAAAGATCCGGATGGCACCGCAGGCACCGCTCAGTTTGGCAGTGAGTATTATTCGGCCGTCACGCCCATATATGAAGAACTACCCGGCTGGCAGGAATCCACCGTCGGCGCCAGCGGCTTAACCGCACTGCCTGAAACAGCGCAAGCTTACATCGCGCGGATCGAAGAAGCAGTGGGTGCACCTATTGACATTATCTCAACCGGCCCCGATCGTAACGAGACGATTGTGCTGAATAATCCCTTTAAGAGCTGAAGCCGGAAAGCGAGATGGACTCAAAACTCCTGGAAATGTTGGTTTGCCCTGTCAGTAAAGCCCAGCTGCACTACAAGAGTGAGCAACAGGAACTGTGGTGTCGTGTCAGTCGGTTGGCCTATCCCATCGAAGACGGTTTTCCGGTTATGATTGAAGATCAGGCGCGGCCTTTAACCGAATCAGAGTGGTCCAGCCTGCCGACTTAAATAAGCCCCATTCGAACAAGAAGAACACTATGCAACCAGTTGTCATTAGCGGTACAGGCTTGTGGAAGCCCGACCACATCATCACAAACGAAGAGTTAGTCAATTCGTATAATGCCTATGCAACTGCGTTCAACGAAGCCAACGCAGCAGCCATCAGTGACGGCGAAGTAGCAGAAAAGCCGCTATCCAGTGTGGCGTTCATCGAAAAAGCCAGTGGTATCAAGCAGCGTTACGTTTATGCCAAAGAAGGCATTCTGGATATAGACCGGATGCGTCCGGTGTTGTCCCAGCGCAGCGATGACGAGCTGTCTCACCAGGCTGAAATGGCTGTGCATGCCGCAGAAGCTGCTATGGCTCAGGCGAACAAAACCAGTGCTGACATTGATATGGTCATCGTATCGTGTGCTTATACGCAGCGCTCTTACCCGGCCATTGCCATCGAAGTGCAGGAAGCGCTCGGCATTGAAGGGTTTGGTTTTGACATGCTGGTTGCGTGCTCGGCGGCGACCTTTGCCTTGCATCGGGCCTACGATGCGCTGGCTGCCGGTTCCGCCAAAGGCGTTCTGGTGATCAACCCGGAGCTGGTGTCACCGCAAATGAATTACACCGATCGCGATGGTCACTTTATATTTGGCGATGTCAGCACCGCGGTGATCATGGAACGCGCGGATACCTGTACCGCTCCCCACAGTTATGACGTGCTCAGTACACAGGCTGTCACCTCATATTCCAGTAACATCCGCTCCAACTTTGGGTATCTGTCTTTTGCAGATGATTCAAACCCGTTTGCCGATGACAAACTGTTTCATCAGAACGGTCGCAAAGTGTTTAAAGAAGTATGCCCGATGGCTGCGGAGCACCTGCACAGTCAGGTAGAGAAGGCCGGTCTGCAACTGGCAGATATTAAACGTTGGTGGTTACACCAGGCCAATATCAACATGAATGATCTGATCGCCCGTCGGCTGCTGGGTCGAGACCCACATCCAGGCGAAGCGCCCATTGTGCTGGATGAGTTTGCCAACACAGCTTCTGCGGGGTCAATCATTGCGTTCAACCTGCATCAGGAAGATCTGGCCAGTGGTGATTGTGGGGTGATCTGCTCGTTTGGCGCCGGCTATTCGATTGGTTCCGTCGTGGTGCGCAAACGTTGAATACACCCTAAGTGGCGGGCTCATCCAAAAAAGCGATTTATGCTGCGCTGGTCGGAAATTCGCTGATAGCAGTGACAAAGTTTTCTGCCGCCGCTTATACCGGTAGTGCAGCCATGCTCAGTGAAGGTATCCATTCACTGGTAGACACCGGCAATCAGATCCTGCTGCTTTTTGGTCTGAAACAATCCATCAAACCTGCCAGTCATGAGTTTCCTTTTGGTCACGGCAAGGAAGTGTATTTCTGGTGTTTCATCGTGGCGATGCTCATTTTTGCGCTGGGCGGCAGCGCATCGATCTACCAGGGTGTGATGCACCTGTCTTCCACTGAACCGATCACCAACATCTTCCTGAACTACATTGTTCTGGGCCTGGCGCTGATCTTCGAGGGTGGGGCGCTTTACGTCGCTTTAAAAGAGTTCAACAAGAGCCGCGGTGATCAGACAATTCTGGAAGCTGTCAGCACCGGCAAAGACCCGACGCTGTTTGTTGTAGTGTTTGAAGACAGCGCCGCTGCGCTTGGCCTGTTGATTGCCGTGTTTGGCCTGGTGATGTATCAGATCACCGGCAATACGGTGTTTGATGCAATAGCGTCAATTTCAATTGGCGTGGTCCTGATTTTGACCGCGATCTGGCTGGCTTACGAAAGCAAAGGCCTGCTGATTGGTGAAAGCACAACGTTAACAATCCGTCAGCTGATAAAGAATGTGTTTTTGAATGATCTGCGCGTTGCCGCAGTGAATGAAGTTGCCACTCTGCACATGGGCCCGGATTTTGTGCTGGTAACTGCTTCAATACAATTTGCCAGAGTACAAACTACAGATGAAGTGGAAAGCGCGGTGACTGAGCTGACTCGCAAAGTTAAACAAGTAGATCCACGCATCAAGCGAGTGTTTGTTGAAGCCGAACGCACCGCAGATCATTATCTGCCGCCGTCTCTGCGCGAAGAAGATTTCTCGATTTAACTGACAGGTGCAGTGTCCTTCCCCTTTCAGGTAAAGTGCCCTTCACCATTTGGTGAAGGGGGTGTCAACACCTCAATCCGCCAAATTGATTATCCGTTCACGAATCGATATGCAGACTTTGTCGAAATAAGTAACGGAGTCTCTCGATGCGTAAGGCATTCCTTTTAATTTCGATGGCCGCTGTGTTCATTGCCGGTTGTGGCGGTAGCAGCAGCAATTCCTCAACACCGCCAGGACCGACTTTCCCAGCTGGCGAAGTAGTCTTTGAAATTGTCCACGCCTCTCAGGACGCGCCGCCGGTGAACCTTTCGGTCGGCGGTAATGTGGTTGCCTCGGGTGCTGATTTTGGTGACGCCGCTTTTGTAACGACCGAAGACGGGGAAGTCACCATTGTCGTTGAAGGCATCATTCCCGGTGGCAACACAGACGTTATAACCGCCACTGACACATTTGCCGACGGTCAGCGTGTGACTGTCTTTGCTGCCAACGACGTGGCGAACATTGGGCCGATTGTGCTTGTTGATGATCAACCCGAAGTGGCTGCCACTGATGTACGGTTACGCGTCGTACATGCCGCTTCAAACGTCACGCCCATAGCCGACATGGTGGACATCTATGTGACTGCGCCTGCAGATCCCATTTCCTCCGCCGCGCCGATAACGCTGATGTTTGGTGATTTTACCCCCGACGCTGTAACCGTGCCTGCGGGCGACTATCGAATTCGCATTACGCCAGCGGCGTCTTCAACTGTGGTGTATGACTCCGGCACAGTGGCCCTGGCCGGCGGCAGCGATCTCGTTGTTGCAGCGATTGCCAATGTTGGACCAGGTGAGTCTCCAGTAGAGTTGATCGCTTTGACAGGGTCAGCCTCACTACGTTTACTGGATAGTGAAACGCCTGCTGATGTTCGCGTAGCCCACCTTGCCGCCGACGTCGGTCCTGTAGATGTGCTGATCGACGATGTGCTTTCGCCGGTACAAGGCGCTGCGTTTGGCGCGATCACAGGGTACCTTCCGCTGGCGGCTGGACCAACAAACTTTAAAGTCACGGTGGCTGGCAATGCCAGTGCGGTGGCCATCGAAACACTGGATGAAGTTGCACTTGAAGCGGGTGAAACGTACACCGTTGCCGCGGTCGGTCTGGCTGGTGATGGCAGTCTGACTTACGACGTCGCAGTTGATAACCCTCGTCGAATAGCAACAGAGAGTCGCGTACGGATTTTTCACAGCTCACCAGCAGCCGGTGATGTCGATATCTATGTTGTTGGCACGGGCGACCCGATCGACGGTTTAACACCAGATTTTGCCGCAGTACCCTTTGGTGCAGAGACGGGTTATGTGCCGCTGGCGCCGGGTGGTTACGATGTCCATGTCACAGAGGCGGGCGATCAGACTATGCCGGTACTACCTGTGGTCGCGGTAACCCTGGATGCCGGTGGTATCTACACTGCAATTGCGGTGGACGCGGCGGGTGGCGGTGAGCCGGTTGGACTGGTCCTTGCCGATGATTTCTTATAGAACACAACATAAACCTTGAACTAAAAAGCCGGCGCTTCGCCGGCTTTTTTCTGACAGCTACACTTTGCTGCCTAATCAGGCTCCATGTGAATGGAAACGTCTTTCAGACTGAAGCGCTCTTCCAGCAGGTTTTCGATGTCATCGGCAATGGCATGCGCTTCCTGCAGGGTCAGATGTGCCTTTGCGCTGACAACCATATCAACAGCTGAATCTGAGCCCTTCCAGCGCGATCGCACCTGACGCACGCTGCCTGCACCGGATATCTCCTCTGCGGTCGCGATCAGCAAAGAGGAATCTATGGCTGATTCGTCCACCAGTACGGGAATGGCTTTGCTGAACAGGCCGTAAGCCAGGTAAAAAACAAGCCCCGCAACGCCCAGGGCACAGAGCTGATCCAGCCACACGTACCCCATAGCCGACAGCTGCCAGCCGACGATTACAACAATGGTGGTCAAAGCATCTGCAAACGTATGGCTGGCATCTGCCTGCAGGATCTCAGAATCTAAACGGCGGGCCCATCTGCGCTGCCAGGCGGCAAGACCAATGTTCACCGCAAGTACTCCGATCATCGTTGCCAGCCCCCAACCTGAAGACACGATCGTTGTCGCTTCTCGGCTCAATGCCTGTACGACCAGCTCAAAGCCGACAACAGCAAGCAAGGCAGCCAGCACAAAGACCGCCAGCGTCTCAAATTTTCGATGGCCGTAGGGGTGTTTCGAATCAGGCGGCTGATTGGCCTGGCGCATGACCATCCAGGCCAGAGCGTTGTTGAGCACGTCTGTGAGTGAATGCAGTGCATCGCCGAGAACCGCCAGCGAGCCTGTGGATAAACCCACAACGAGTTTGGCAGCCAGCACGAGCAGGTTTGCGGTGCCTTCAATCAGAATAACCCGCAGCACCTGGCTGTCTCTTTTACTATCTGGCGTTAGTTGTGTAGTGGCGCGCAAAAATAACCCGGGACCTGGCCCTTCAGTTTAATGTCTGTGCACTCTTCTTATCATGGTTGCAAGCCACAAACCAGAAAGGAACCTTAGATCCAGTTTCTCCGAAATATCAGATATTCGACATCGGTTCACGCAAGGTTCAGCCACATGCGCTAGCTTTATCCCATGACCTGTGCAAACCATGAAACCCGCATCTGGCTGCTCGCGTTCACGCTCCTCATTGCCGGCGGTTGCGCTGCAGGCCGGGATGCAACAGAACAGCGACTGGTGACGCCGCCAGCTCGTGTTGCGGTGCAGTCTGATATCAAAGCCGCCCGCGACGCTGAGCATCGTTGTTTAGCCCTGGCAATGTATTGGGAAGCCAGAGGTGAAGGTGTCGTGGGTATGCAGGCTGTTGGCGAAGTTGTTCTGAACCGGGTCGCAGATCACCGCTTCCCCGCATCAGCCTGCGCAGTAGTCAAGCAGGGGGGCGAAAGACCACCTTGTCAGTTTTCCTGGTGGTGTGATGGTAGGAGCGATTACCCGGCGGATCGGGCTCTCTGGCGTGAGGCGTTACAGGTTGCAGATAGTCTATCCAGTCAACGCTCACGCAGGATGACGGCAGGTGCTCTATTTTTCCACAATACGTCAGTGCGTCCCAACTGGAAATATCAGCGGGTCGCTACCATTGGTAATCACGTATTCTACAAATAGCGGGCACGCCTGCCCGTGTCGAACAATCTTTGTGTTTAAGGATTCGATCAGTACTATGCAACTTGAGAGTTGCATCGTATTGCCTGTGACTGTTTGAGGACGGTCATTCCTCAATGGTGCCCAGGAGAGGACTTGAACCTCCACGGGGTTGCCCCCACTAGCACCTGAAGCTAGCGTGTCTACCAATTTCACCACCTGGGCACAGGGGTGCGGACTGTACTGAAATCTGACATAAGGTGTCAATCTTGGCGAACGGACAAAACAGCAAAAATAATGTTGCTGGTCGAAAGAAAACCCCGAAAAAGCGCAACTCGGGTGCAAATCGCTACACCGCCAGAGAAATTCTGGCGCTGATCAGGGCTGAACCTGGCCCGGTGCCCTGGTCAACTTTGACGCACCTTGCCGGCGCGGATAAACCCAAGACCATCACCCAGCTGCGTCAGATGTTAAAAGGTCTGCAGCGCAGCGGAGAGCTGCAGCGAAATCAGCACGGTGACTATCAGTTGCCCGATGGTGGTGTGCCCCGCAAAGCGGTGGCCCGGTTGCGTGGGCGAATGTTAGTGGTGGATGACTTACCCATAGATGATGCCGGGCGTCTGAATCTGCGTGCCGGCGATGAAATTGAATACCGTATCAGTGAGGGGCGCGCACAGGTCATCCAGGTAACACAACTGTCTGAAGCTCTGTTCACCGGCATTTTCAGTAAGCAGGGACGTGATCAATTTGTTAACGGCCTGGGACAGGACCGGGGGCGCATCCGAATTCTACAGTCGGCAAAGAAAGCGCGGGAAGGAGATACCGTGCAGGTTTCGATCACCGCGCGGGATGAGCGTGGCTTGAGTGGCAACATCGTTCACATTCTGGAAAGCGAGAACGTCCTGGATCAGGCCATCCAGACGGCAGTCACCGGCGGCGGTCTTCCGTTCGAGTGGCCGGCAGAGGTCACAACTGCGGTCTCCAAGTTGCCAACCAGGGTGGTTCCAGGTCGTTATCCGCAGCGTGAAGATCTGACCGGTTTACCGCTGGTGACCATTGATGGTGAAACCGCCAGAGATTTTGACGATGCTGTTTTTGCCGAGCCGCTGAAGCGCCGTGCTGGTGGGTTCCGTCTGGTGGTCGCTATTGCTGATGTGGGCCATTACGTGAAACCCAGAACGCCGCTGGATGACGAAGCCGTGCTGCGCAGCACGTCAGTTTATTTTCCGGAACGGGTCATTCCCATGTTGCCGGAAGCGCTTTCCAATGGATTGTGCTCGCTGCGTCCCGAGACACCGCGCCTGGCCCTGGTCTGCGAAATGTTTATTGATGTCAAAGGCAATATTTTCAAACATCAGTTCAGCGAAGCGGTCATTTTCTCCCACGCCCGGCTCACTTATAACCAGGTGCAGGCTTATCTGGACACCGGCGCAAAAATGCCTGTGAACAAATCCGCTTTGGCGGCGGTTAACCAGTCTGTCGACGCGCTGGCACAGCTGCACGATGTCATGCGCGAAGCCCGCACCAGGCGTGGCGCGCTGGAGTTTGAAACCCACGAAGCCAACATTGAGATCAAGGATGGCCGTGTTGCGGCGATCACGCCCGTTGGCCGTCTGGTAGCCCATCAGCTGATTGAAGAAGCCATGATTGCCGCCAATGTCAGTGCGGCGGTTTTCCTGGAAGAAGCGCAGGTACCGGCACTTTATCGAGTTCACGAAACCCCTGACCCGGACAAAGTCGCAGAATTCAGCCAGGCGCTTGGTCAGGTGGGCGTAAAGTTACCCAGCGGTGAAATTACGCCTCTGGTGCTACAGTCTGCACTTAACCGCCTGCCTGATTATGCCGACCCTTGGCTGTATGGGCAGATGGCCTTACGCACGCTCAAACAGGCGCTTTACAGTCCAGAAAACCAGGGCCACTTTGGACTGGCTCTGGACCGCTATATGCATTTCACCTCACCCATCCGGCGCTATCCGGATCTGGTAGTGCATCGCGCCATAAAATCCGTGCTGGCAAAACGCGCTGGTCGTAAAAGCAAAAACGTGCCCGGTATGGATGAGCTGCAGCAGCTGGGCGAGATCTGCTCCAGCAACGAAAGGCGTGCGGAAAATGCCGGCTGGATGGTGGATGCCTGGCTGAAATGTGATTTTCTGCGCGATCGTGCGGGTGAGACCTTTGCAGGCGTGATTGCCAGCGTTACTGAGTTTGGGCTGTTTGTCGATCTGGATACCTACTATGTTCAGGGTCTGCTGCACATATCCAACCTCGGTTCTGACTATTTTAACTTCGACCCACGGGCCTTTGCCCTGATCGGCGAGCGCAGTGGTCGCAAATTCCGTCTGGGTGATCGACTGCAGGTTGTTGTTGAAGATATCGACCCACCCCAGGGACGCATCGACCTGAGTCTGCCTGGCATGAACAATACGCGGACGAAGAAATCAGCGGGTCCGCCCGGGGGCAAAAAGAAATCTTCCAGCGGGCGGCGTAAGAAACGCTCATGAGTGACGTTTTCGGTATACAGCCAGCAAGAGCACTGCTGCGGGATTCACCCGCGCGGGCTCGAGCGCTCTACACCCTGCAGGGGCGCCGCGATGCCCGGGTCAACGAATTAATCAGCCTGGCGAAAGAGTCTGGCATCCGTCACCAGAGTATGGATGGTGCATGGTTTCGCCGGCGTGCCGCTGACGTTACTCACCAGGGCGTATTGCTGGAATGCCATGAGCTGGCGTTATCCCGGGAGCAGGATCTGTTCGACGCCTGGGACAGGTTCAACACGCCACCGCTGTTTCTGATTCTTGATGGTGTCACCGATCCGCGCAATTTTGGCGCCTGTTTGCGCAGTGCCAACGCCACTGGTGTAGATGCGGTGATCGTGCCGAAACGTAATAGTGCACCGCTCAGTCCGGTGGCGTTGAAAACCGCTCAGGGTGGTGCGGAGAATCTGTTAATCGTAGAGGTTGTGAATCTGGCGCGCTTTATGAAGCAGCTGATGCAACGCAATGTCTGGATCATTGGTGCTGATGGTGAGGCACCGCAAGCCTATACCGCGGTAGATGCGCGGGATGGATTGGCTCTGGTGATGGGCAGTGAAGGCAAAGGTCTGCGCCGCCTGACGAAGGAAAACTGCGATCAGCTGGTGCATATCCCCATGCAGGGCAGCGTCTCGAGTCTGAACGTTTCGGTGGCCACAGGCGTTATGCTGTTTGAAATACAGCGTCAGCGTATGGCCCCTGTTCCGGAATAACCGATGTCTGCCAGGCAAATCTCTCAGACAGTCAATGGCTTGGTGATCATATTCGCCGTGACTCTTGCCCACGGCGCGCAGCCCAGTTGTGTGCCAGTGCATGGAATGTCCTTGCAGGACCTGCAGAGTTTTGATTTTCAGGCACGTGGTGAGAAATACAAAGCGCAGACTGCATGGCCTGATGCCAGACCAGAATACGTGCTTGGTCAGATCAATTTCGTTCGCCAGAACGTGTTCCCGGATCGCAATCACTGGCTGGCACGCCAGGCCAATCGGTTCAACACGTTAACCAGCGAAAGTGCATTGTTAGCAGCTTTTCCTTTTGTTCCGGGCAACCTGATTGACGAGCGCAGGCGTGACGAGGCTGAACGGGTGTTACGTGACAAAGCCTTCCTCTACGACGCCCGGGTGCTGGTGCGCCAGGTATGCGGCACAAGGATGGACCTGGACGTGGTTGTCCGCGATGTATGGACACTGACACCCGGTCTGGGGTTGACCCGCTCCGGTGGCGACAATGAAACGTCTGTGAGCCTGTCTGATGTGAATTTTCTCGGCACCGGTAAAGGTCTGAGCATCGAGTATTTTGATGACACTGACCGCTCCGGCACTTTCCTGAGTTATGACGATCCCAATATTCTGGGTTCACGCTGGCAGGGTAGCCTGGTCGCTGCAGATAACGATGATGGTGAGCGGTATGGTGCCAGCCTGAGCCGGCCGTTTTTTGCCCTGGATACGCCTTATGCCTTCGGCTTTTCGGCCAACCACTTTGTGCGCAATGAAGATCTTGAATTCCTCGGCAGAGATCAGTTTGAGCTGCAGGCGGAGACAGACACAGTCAATATTTATCTGGGTCGGTCCTCGGGTCGCCAGCAGGGCTGGGTAAATCGCTATTTTGCCGGTGTTCGCTACCAGCATGAGCAGTTTGAATACCCGCTGGATTTTCCTGACACAACCCAGGACGAGCGTAAATTTATTTACCCCTACCTGGGCTGGTCGCTGATCGAAGAGCAGTTCGAGGCAAGCACCGATATTGATCGCGTGGGTATTGTTGAAGACATTAACCTGGGCTGGAATATTTACCTTGAGCTCGGTTGGTCACCAGACACGTTTGGTGGTTTTGGCGATTATCTGTTGCTGCGAGGTGCAGCAAGCCACCGACAGTATCTGGCGCGTGCTCATCTGCTGAGTCTCTCGGCGGAGCTGCGCAGCCGTTATGACCTGGACAACAACACCACTGAAGATCTGCGGTTGGAAAGCAGGGCCAGTTACCTCTGGCGGCAGAGCGAGAAGTGGTCATTTTTTGCCAGTCTCGATTACAACCTGACACGTAATCTACCTGCAGACAAACAGCTCACACTGGGTGGAGACGATGGATTACGTGGCTATCCCACGAGATATCAGATTGGCGACCGCAGCGTATTGGCCACCTTAGAACAACGCTACTATTCCAGCGCTTATCCCTTTGGTCTGTTTCGGGTTGGATATGCGGCTTTCTTTGACGTCGGTCGGGCCTGGTTTGAGGACGAGCCGCCGGCCTGGGTGCCCCCGCGTGAGGGTGATCACTTCGATGTACTGAGCAATGTTGGGGTCGGTTTGCGGCTGGAGAGTGTGCGTACGCGACGTGATCGCCTGGTGCATATAGATTTTGCCAAGCCTCTGGTAGACGGCCCCTTTGTCAGCAGCTGGGAGTTCACCATCACCGCCAAGCAGTCTTTTTAGTCTCTTAATCCTGGCGGAAATCCACCCGGAAGCGCGTATGGCGCCACAGGAACCAGGTGAGCACTGGAAAGGCGGTTAAGGCAGACGCAAAATTCCATTCGGAAATATTCTGCAGAAAGTCATCGTCCTCAAAAAAGTTGGCCAGTACGGCAAACGCCAGCGCACCCCAGAACATGAAAATGGCCATCCGGTACTTCCAGCGCACCATCGGCGACTGGAGATCTGCATCGATAATACGCTTGGCGAACAGCAGCTGAGCGAGAAATGTGAAGCCAAAAAATATCACTGTGCCGTAGCGGCGCAAGGTACGGTACGTATCGCCATCAGACCCCAGAAAAGTCACATACAACACCAGAAAAAGCGCGCCAATCAGCCCAAGGCTGAGAATCACCTGATCTACCCGTGCTGGGGTGATGATCAGACTCAACCACCGATAGCACAGTATCCAGTAGATCAGCGTCAGGCCTGCGGCGGGCAGCATGGTTGCTTTGAAAACAAAATAACCCCAGCCATGTCTGCCGCTGGCGCTGATGCTGTCGCAACCGGTCAGGTGGGGTACACACCAGTCGACGTAGCCGGCGTTTGCAGACAGCAGATACGCGGCCAGCGGGCCGCTCCAGTAGAGGATCCAGGTGACTAACGCGACGTTCCGAAGATCTAACATGGTCTAATTTTACTGGCTTTGTCATCCATTGAGAGGATAGAAAGCGTCGTTTTTAGCGATTTTCAGGGTCTTGTAAAACCTGACAGACACCTTGCCACACCGAGACTTCCCCCCTACAATTCGCGCCCCCACAAATTTGTGGGGTAAACCTTGCCTCACGCGTGGCCTGTACAGAATGTCAGCACGTCGGAGGCGAAACGCCGAATTGGCCGGCAGTGGAATTCCACTCTCAGCTGCGGCGCTAACCGAAAGGAGATGTTATGCGACATTACGAAGTCGTGTTTATGGTCCATCCGGACCAGAGTGACCAGGTGCCCGGGATGATCGAGCGTTATCACGCCATGATCCAGCGCGGCAACGGTGTTGTCCACCGCACGGAAGATTGGGGCCGGCGTCAGCTTGCGTTCCCAATTGCCAAAATCCATAAAGCCCACTACATCCTCATGAACATTGAGGTAGATCAGAGCGTTTATGATGAGCTGATCAGTGCTTTCCGCTTCAATGATGCGGTTATCCGCAGCATGGTCATTCGCCGCGACGCGCCGCAGACAGGCAACTCGAAGATTTACGAAGAAGAATTGCGCGATCAGGAAAAAGATAAAGAACGCGAACGCCGTCGCGAAGAAGAATATGCCGCGCGTGCTGCGCAGAATGCCAGCTCCGAAGACAGTGGTGAATCATCAGATAACACGGAAGCGGCTGCCGAGCCTGCTGCTGATACCGAAGAGGAGGCCAGCTCATGAGCCGTCGCCGTATGCAACAAGCCCAGCAAGAGGGCGATATCGATTACAAAGACCTGGACACCCTGCGTCAGTTTATCGGCGAAACCGGAAAAATTGTGCCCAGCCGCATCACCGGCACTTCCGCCCGCTTCCAACGCATGCTGGCCAAAGAAGTGAAACGCGCACGCTATCTTGCGCTGCTGCCGTACACTGATCAGCACAACTAGGTCGAGGAGATACAGATGAATATTATTTTACTCGAGCCGGTGAACAACCTCGGTGAACTCGGTGACGAAGTGGTGGTGAAGCCTGGTTTTGCGCGTAACTTTCTTGTCCCACAGGGCAAAGCGGTACAGGCGAACAAGAGCAACCGTGCAGAGTTTGAAGCGCGCCGCGCCGAGCTCGAAAAGGCGGCTAATGAAAAACTGACTGAAGCCCAGACCCGCGGTGAGAGCCTGAAAGACGTTGTCCTGACCATGGTTGTTAAGACGGGTGAAGAAGGTCGTCTCTACGGATCAGTTGGCACGCAGGACATCGCTGATGCACTGACCAATGATGGCCATGAAGTTGTACGCGCTGAAGTGCTCATGCCGGAAGGTGTGATTCGACTGACAGGCGAATACGACATCGCCCTGCAGTTACATTCGGAAGTCACTGTTGATATCAAAGTCAACGTGGTGCCGGAATAGTCAGGTCACGCTGAAGAAGATACAGAATAAGAAGCACTTCAAGTGCCGTTTGAAAGGGTCCCATCGGGACCCTTTTTTTTTACAACTGCAACCGCTTAGTGGTTGCAAAATTTCAGGCAACCGAGCACAGTCTTCAACCGTCTACACAAATTCGCTCCATGTCTGAATACGCCTCCGAACCACCATCGCCGATAAATCTGAAAGTACCCCCACACTCTATAGAGGCTGAACAGTCTGTATTAGGGGGGCTGATGCTGAACAACGAAGCCTGGTTCGACCTGGTGGAAATTGTTCGCGCCCAGGACTTCTATCGCACCCAGCACCAGATTATTTTTGAAGCGATGATGGCACTGGCGAACGCTGATGAGCCTATGGATGCGGTCACGGTGTCAGAGCGATTGCGCTCTCAGGCGTTGCTGGAGAAGGCGGGTGACGTCACCTATCTGGCTGAGCTGGCAGAGGCGACCCCCGGCGCCAGCAACGTCCTGGCTTATGGGAAAATTGTCCGTGAGCGATCGATTATGCGCCAGCTCATCGGTGCAGCTAACAAGATAGCCGACGCCGCTTTTTCGCCTGATGGCCGCGATAGCGATGCCCTGGTCGAAATCGCTGAACAATCGGTATTTGAAATTGCAGAAAATCGCAGCACCGAAGGTGGTCCGGAAAAAGTGGCACCGCTGCTGTCCAGGGCAGTAGAAAAAGTAGAATTTCTCTATAACAACAAAGGTGGCACCACAGGTGTTGCGACCGGATTTGCTGATCTCGACAAGAAAACCTCTGGCCTGCAGTCCTCAGATCTGGTGATTGTTGCCGCGCGTCCTTCCATGGGTAAAACTGCTTTTGCGGTGAACATGGTTGAGCACGCGGTCATGTCCGGCGAGGCAGTACTGGTGTTCAGTATGGAGATGCCTTCCGAGCAGATTGTCATGCGTATGCTGTCCAGCCTCGGTCGTATAGATCAGACCCGGTTACGTGACGGATCATTGCAGGACGACGACTGGGCCCGTTTCACCGGCGCTGTCAGCCAGCTGCGCGACAAAAAACTCTATGTGGATGACACGCCGGCGCTGACGCCTGGAGACGTGCGTTCCCGGGCGCGCCGGGTGGCACGGGAAGCCGGCGGCCTGGGATTGATCGCAGTAGACTATCTGCAACTGATGAGAACCGCGGACAAGTCTGAGTCCAGAGCCGGTGAAATTTCTGAAATCTCCCGTTCCCTAAAAGCGCTGGCCAAAGAAATGCGTTGCCCGGTCATTGCCCTGTCTCAGCTTAACCGCGCACTGGAAGCCCGACCGGACAAACGACCGATGATGTCAGACCTGCGTGAATCAGGCGCCATCGAGCAGGATGCTGACGTGATTCTGTTCATCTATCGTGATGAAGTTTATAACGAAGACACTGAAGACAAAGGCGTTGCAGAAATCATCATAGGCAAACAGCGTAACGGTCCTATCGGCAAAGTCCGCTTGTCCTGGATTGGTAATCTGACCAAATTTGAAAACCTGGCGTCTGATATTTACGCCGATTATGTTTAATCAGCACGACCTGACCTAGTGGCAAAAACCAAAATAAAGTCTGCTTATGTCTGTAGCGACTGCGGCGCCGAGTTTGCAAAATGGCAGGGCCAGTGCAACGCGTGTAATGAATGGAACACGCTGTCGCGGGTGAATATCAGCCCGGTCAAAGAGTCGCGCGTAGGTTTTGCTGGTGCCGCCGCACAAATCCAGAAGCTCAACGAAGTCAAAGCACAGGAAGCCGAACGTCTTACAACCACGTTCGGGGAGCTGGATCGCATCCTTGGTGGCGGCCTGGTGCCTGGCTCTGTGGTATTGATTGGCGGTGATCCGGGTGCCGGTAAAAGCACACTGCTGCTGCAGGTGTGTACCAAAATGGCACAATCCCGTGGTGTTCTCTATGTCACCGGGGAAGAGTCACTGCAGCAGCTGGCGATGCGCGCCAAGCGTCTGGAGTTGCCGATGGACGGGCTGGATGTCGCCTCGGAGACACGAGCAGAAGTTATTGCCAGCCACATCACCCAGCGTAAACCTGATGTGGTGGTGCTGGACTCGGTGCAGGTTCTGCAAATGGATGCCCTCGACGCAACGCCGGGTTCAGTCACCCAGGTGCGTGAAACCGCAGCTTTCTTTACTCGTCTGGCAAAACAGACGGATACAGTCATTATCCTTGTTGGCCATATCACCAAAGAAGGTGGGTTGGCTGGTCCGAAGGTGCTGGAGCATATGATCGACTGTTTCATGATGCTCGACAGCCCCGCCGGTAGCCGCTATCGAACGCTGCGCGGACATAAAAATCGTTTTGGTGCCATCAACGAGCTTGGCGTCTTTGCGATGACAGATCTGGGCATGAAAGAGGTGGCAAATCCATCTGCTATATTTCTGCAGCGCGGCGAAGTGGACTCTCCCGGCAGCATCGCCACAGTAACCTGGGAAGGCACAAGACCGCTGCTGGTAGAGATCCAGGCACTGGTGGACGAAGTGGCGGGAGGTTATGCCAAACGCGTTGCTGTGGGCCTGGATCAGCAACGCCTCGCCATGCATCTGGCGGTGATGCACCGGCATTGTGGCATCACCCTGGGTGATCAGGATGTGTTTGCCAATGTAGTGGGTGGTGTGCGTATAACTGAAACAGGCGCTGATCTGGCGCTGCTGCTGGCAGTGCTGTCGTCTTTTCGTGATCGGGTGCTGCCGCGGGATCTGATTGTCTTTGGTGAGCTGGGCCTGACCGGCGAACTACGCCCGGTTGCCAATGGTCAGGAGCGGTTGCGCGAAGCCGCCAAACACGGGTTCAAGCGCGCGATAGTGCCGTTTGCGAACAGACCCAAAGAAAACCTGCCTAACATGGCAGTACACGGGGTGCAGAGCCTCAGTAGTGCCCTAGAGGTTTTGACAAACCTCTGAGGTGTCTGACGAACCTCCAAGGCTTCGCATTCAGGCCCGGTGTATGGGTTTGTACTTGATACGTGTTGGTCCAGCGTCACCAAAGCGGCGTTTATGATCGGCTTCGTAATCACTGTAATTGCCTTCAAACCATTCCACGTGTGAATCACCTTCAAAGGCCAGAATGTGTGTGGCCACGCGATCCAGGAACCATCTGTCGTGTGATATGACCAGCACGGTGCCGGCAAAATTCAACAGCGCTTCTTCCAGGGCGCGCAGTGTCTCTACATCAAGATCATTTGTCGGCTCGTCCAGCAGCAACACATTTGCACCGCTGCGCAGGAGCTTTGCCAGGTGAACGCGATTGCGCTCACCACCGGAGAGGTCTCCCACACGTTTCTGCTGATCGCTGCCTTTGAAATTGAACCGGCCTACATATGCACGGCTCTGAATCTCATGTCTGCCTACGCGCATGATGTCCTGACCATCAGATATTTCTTCCCAGACGGTTTTGCTGCCATCCAGCGAATCTCGGCTCTGGTCAACAAAAGCCATCTGCACTGTTGGACCAATATCGATGCTACCTTCGTCAGGTGTTTCTGCGCCGGTAAGCATTTTGAAAAACGTCGACTTACCCGCACCGTTACCGCCGATGATACCGACAATAGCCCCCTGGGGAATGTTGGCGCTGAGGTTCTCGATCAGCAGGCGTTCGCCAAAGCCTTTGTGCAGACCGTTGATCTCAATGACCTTTTCACCCAGGCGTTCGCCGGTGGGAATGAACAGTTCGGTGGTTTCCTGACGGGCTTCTGATTCCTGATTGACCAGTTCGTCGAAACGAGCCAGGCGGGCACGGGATTTTGACTGCCGGGCTTTAGGGTTGCTGCGCACCCAGTCCAGCTCCGATTTTATCGATCGCTGCCGGGCTTTTTCCTGTGACGCTTCCGCCTGCAGGCGTTGTTCTTTGTTTTCCAGCCAGTGGCTGTAGTTACCTTCAAACGGAATACCCCGACCGCGGTCGAGTTCCAGAATCCAGCCGGCAACGTTATCCAGGAAGTAGCGATCGTGGGTGACCGCCACCACCGTGCCACTGTATTCGTCCAGGAAGTGCTCCAGCCAGCTGACGCTCTCCGCATCCAGGTGGTTTGTCGGCTCGTCCAGGAGCAGCATGTCGGGTTTAGACAGCAGCAGGGCGCACAGCGCCACACGACGTCGCTCACCGCCGGAAAGAACGTTAACCGGCGTTTCCCATGGCGGCAGACGCAGGGCATCCGCAGCAATATCCAGGGTTCGGTCGATATCCCAGCCGTCTACCGCATCAATCTGGGTAGCCAGTTCACCCTGGCGTTCCAGCAGTTCGGTCATCTGCTCATCATCCATCGGCTCAGCAAACTTTTCTGATATCTCGTTGTACTCGTTAATGATGGCCATGATCGGCGCGACACCCTGTTCGACGTTACCGCGTACATCGAGCTCGTCATTCAGCTGTGGCTCCTGGGGCAGGTAGCCGACGTTGATGTCCTTCTGGGCGCGGGCTTCGCCTTCAATCTCGGTGTCGATACCCGCCATGATACGTAACAGGCTCGATTTTCCCGAGCCGTTCAAACCCAGGACGCCAATTTTGGCCCCCGGGAAAAAAGACAGAGAAATATTTTCCAGAATAATGCGCTTTGGAGGCACTACCTTGGTGACGTTCTGCATGGTGTAAACGTATTGCGCCATGTCGCTCCTTTTTAATGTTGCTGGCCGCGCACCGGTTTGCAGGCCACGACCCATTTTTTTACCAGCGCGGAGTATACGGGTGTGGTGCCTGTTGCCCCAGTCCAATTATGAATCCGCCGGCAAAGGGCAGAGTTATTCACGTTGAACATGAGGCTTTTTTTTAATCATGGGAAAAGGCTTTCGGTTACAATACCGCCTTTCAAACAGCCGACCTACGCGGCTGACTCCCATCCAGGTAAAAACACAGGGCAGACCATGTTTGCAGGTAATGAAACCATTGCAGGATTTGATGATGATTTGGCCGCAGCTATCGCCGCGGAAAATTTGCGACAGGAAGAGCACATTGAACTGATAGCTTCAGAAAACTACGCCAGTCCCAGGGTGCTTGAAGCCCAGGGCAGCGTACTCACCAACAAATATGCGGAAGGCTATCCGCACAAACGCTACTACGGTGGTTGTGAGTATGTTGATCAGGTGGAAGTGCTGGCCATTGATCGCGCTAAAGCCCTTTTTGGTGCGGACTATGCCAACGTGCAGCCGCACTCCGGGTCTTCTGCAAATTCAGCGGTGTATCTGGCGCTGATGGAAGCCGGCGATACCGTGCTGGGGATGAGTCTTGCAGACGGTGGACATCTGACCCATGGCGCTTCGGTGAATTTTTCAGGCCGCCTCTACAACGCTGTGCAGTATGGTATAGATGCCAACTCCGGTGAAATGGACTACGACGCGATTGCGCGCCTGGCCAGAGAACACAAACCAAAAATGCTCATGGCCGGTTTTTCTGCCTATTCAAGAATCGTTGACTGGCAGAAGTTCCGTGACATCGCAGACGATGTGGGCGCTTATCTGGTGGTCGACATGGCTCACGTTGCCGGTCTGGTCGCTGCTGGACTGTATCCCAATCCAGTTCAGATTGCTGACGTCACTACGTCCACCACGCACAAAACGCTGGGTGGACCAAGAGGTGGCATTATTCTGGCGAAGTCCAATCCCGAGATTGAAAAGAAACTTAACTCGGCGCTGTTTCCCGGCAGTCAGGGTGGTCCGCTGATGCATGTGATTGCGGGGAAAGCAGTGTGTTTCAAAGAAGCCATGAGCGAAGAGTTTGTCGCGTATCAGCAGCAGACCCTGGCCAATGCCAGCACCATGGCGAACCAGTTTATTGAGCGGGGCTATCGCGTGGTGTCCGGGGGAACCGATAATCATCTGTTCCTGCTTGACCTGGTCGATAAAGACATCACCGGCAAAGACGCTGATGCTGCCCTGGGTCGGGCAAATATCACGGTGAATAAAAATGCGGTACCCAACGATCCACGCTCACCCTTTGTCACCAGCGGCCTGCGTATCGGCTCGCCTGCGGTGACCCGCCGCGGCTTTAAAGAAGCCGAATGCGAAACCCTGACCGGTTGGATGTGTGACATTCTGGAAGACATTGATAATGACAACATGGTGGGTAGCGTGAAGCAGCAGGTGGTTGAGTTGTGCCAGCGCTTTCCGGTGTACCCGAAAGTTTAAGCAGGAGTTACCCGGTGCATTGTCCCTTCTGCCGAGCTGACGACACCAAGGTGATTGATTCCCGGCTGGTGGCTGACGGCGATGCGGTGCGCCGACGTCGCGAATGTCAGGCCTGTGGAGAGCGTTATACAACCTTTGAAACCGCTGAGCTGGTCATGCCGAGGTTGATCAAACGCGATGGCAGCCGCGTACCTTTTGATGATGCCAAGCTGAAAACGAGCCTGACCAAGGCATTAGAGAAAAGACCGGTCAGTGTTGATCAGATTGAAACCGCACTGACGCACATTAAAACGCGTCTACGCGCCACTGGTGAACGGGAAATTCCCTCTTTGCAGGTGGGTGAAGAAGTGATGCGGGAGTTGCGTGCGCTTGATCCGGTGGCTTATGTTCGATTTGCTTCGGTTTACCGGGATTTTCAGGATGTCAGCGAATTCACCGAAGAGATTCGCAAGCTGGTGAAAGAGACGTGACACCTTCTGATGGCGTATTCCTGGCGGCCACCGTCGAGCTGGCTGAGCAGGGGCGCCTGACATGCGCACCAAACCCACCGGTGGGTTGCATCATTGTTCGCGGTCAGCAGATTATAGGTCGTGGTTTTCATGTTCGCACCGGCGAAGGTCATGCTGAGGTGAATGCCATCGCGGATGCGGGTGGTGATATCCAGGGAGCAACGGTCTATGTCAGCCTGGAACCTTGCGCCTTTGTCGGCCGCACACCGGCTTGCGCACAAACGTTGATTGATGCGCAGGTAAAGCGCGTGGTGATTGCCGCCACTGACCCACATCCACAGGTTGCCGGTGCGGGTATCACAATGCTGCGCGCTGCAGGCATCGAAGTGAATCTGCTGACCCAGCCCGCAGCCCTCGAGCTGATTCAGGGTTATGTATCCAGAGAATTGTCAGGTAAGCCGTTTGTCAGGCTGAAAACTGCCAGCAGTTTAGATGGAGCAACTGCGCTGGCCAGCGGTGAAAGCCAGTGGATTACCGGCGCCGCGGCCCGAGCGGATGTTCAGTACTGGCGCGCCCGCAGTGATGCGATTATTACCGGTGTGCAGACTGTCATTGATGATAACCCGCAGCTCAATATCCGCGCTCAACAATATCAGGATGCGCGGGCACCGCTGCGGGTGGTGTTGGACAGCCGTCTGTCTACGCCTGCCCAGGCAACGGTGCTCAACGATGGTGGCGCAACTCTGCTGGTGCACAACGCCGGTGTAGATGTGCCTCAACACCTGCATAATGCACCTTCTGTCAGTCTACTGGCGCTCGACGCTGGTCCAACAGACCTGCACAGTGTATTGCGGTATCTGGGTGACCATGGCTGTAATGAAGTGCTGGTAGAAGCTGGCGCGAAAGTCTGCGGTAGCTTTGTTGCAGCAGATTTGTGGGATGAATGGATATGTTATATCGCGCCCAAATGGTTGGGGGTCGCGAGTCAACCGTTGGCCAGTTTTACAGTCGCGCAACTCGACCAGGCGCCAACAGGGAAATTGATGGATACAAAACAGTTTGATGATGATGTTCGTATACGGTTGAAGGCTGACCGTGGCGAATAACAAAACCAACATCTGGGCTCGACGTAAAGCCCGGCGAGCACTGGTGCAGGCGACATATCAGTGGCAACTCTCTGCAGGAAACCTGTCTGACATAAAGGCTGAGTTTTATGATTCAGAGGCGCTGAAGAAAGCTGATGTCGAGTTTTTTAATGAGCTGCTGACTCATGTGGTTTACCATCCGGCTGACCTTGATGCGACCTATGCAGATCTTCTCGACCGTACCGTAGACAAACTTGATCATGTTGAACGGGCCATTCTGCGCCTGGCCGCAGCGGAGTTTAAACATCGTATTGATGTGCCTTATCTGGTGGTGATTAATGAATACGTGGAGCTGGCAAAAACATTTGGCGCCACAGATTCGCACAAATACATTAACGGTGTGCTGGATAAACTGGCTGCCAGCTTGCGCAGCATAGAAGTGCAGGCTGCAGGGCGTGGATGAATTTGCATTGATACGTGAGGTGGTGCGCCATCTTGCGGATCGTGCTCAGGGACCCTGGGTTGCCGTTGGCCCCGGTGATGATGCAGCTGTTATGCGGCAAACCCAGGGTCATGACGCTGTCGCGTCAATTGACACGCTGATTGCAGACGTTCATTTCCCCGCCAGCGCGCCAGCTTTCTATATTGGTTATCGAGCGCTCATGGTCAGTCTGTCTGATCTTGCTGCAATGGCAGCACAGCCCCGTTATGTGCTGGTAGCGTTGACTCTACCGACGGCAGACGTCTCCTGGGTTGGTGAGCTGGCGCAAGGCATGGCGGCCGCCGCTCGAGATTGTGATACGTACATCTGCGGCGGTAATTTTGCTCGCGGTCAGCTGAGTATAACCGTTAGTGTTCATGGCGAGGTGCCGACGGATAAAGCCGTTACCCGTGCCGGTGCGCGGGTTGGCGATCAGCTTTTTGTGAGCGGTCCTCTGGGCCTTGCCGCTGCCTGCGTTCGGCAGCAGAATTTTCAGTTGCGCGATCAGCTGAGCGCCTTGCAGAAGGCTTATTTCATGCCTCAGGCGCGCTTTGATCTCTTAGCCGTTTTGCGCGCAAACGCCCACGCTGCCATTGATATTTCCGATGGGCTGCTGGCCGATGCGGGTCATCTGGCGCAGGCATCTGAAGTTGCTCTGAACATTAACTCCGCGGATCTGCAACTTACCGAGGGTGTGACGTTGACAGACGCCTTAAAAGGCGGGGACGACTATCAATTGCTTGCAATCGCGGACAAACCTCTGGCCGGCATGGTCAGCATAGGACAGGTCATCGAGGGCAGCGGCGTCAGTCTTGACGGCGTAGAGCAGCAGCCTGACGGTTATAATCATTTTGTCGCTTAGCGCGCGCAATTTGTGGCGACCGGAGGTGTTGTGGGCCAGTGGTCTGGGGCTCGGATTTCTGCGGCCAGCGCCGGGAACCTGGGGCTCTGCGGGTGCCGTTGTGGTCTGGTGGCTCTTCCTCTCGGATTTTAATCCACTGGTTCAACTGTTGATCTGCGCTGCGTATTTTATCAGTGGCTGGGTCTGCAGCACGCTTGTTACGCGCAATTTCGGTGTTGATGATGCTTCTGAAATCGTTGCTGACGAGGTCGCGGGCATGTGGCTCGCGCTGACCTTTTTGCCACCCCTATGGTGGCTTGTGTTACTTGCTTTTGCTTTATTTCGCCTGCTCGATATCCTCAAGCCCGGCCCAATTGGCTGGCTCGACCGCGAGGTGAAAGGTGGCCTGGGTGTTATGCTGGACGATCTGCTGGCTGGCGCAGTGGTTGGAATTGTGTTGTACGTCGCAGTTTTGAGCTTACAGACGATGGGCCTGGTCCCAGCCCTACTTTAGCCAGTTACACTAGGGGCGGCTATGGATGCGCAGCAGCTAACGGTGTCACTTCGAAAATGTTTTTACCTCGCCAGAAAATAAAAATCCTGACAGGCCTGATACTCAGCCTCGGGCTGGTATGCAGTGCCGCCCAGTTACAAGCTGCCGCCCCGGTAGAAGTAGTGGCGCTGTTTAAAGATCGCGCTGTTGTGCGAACCGCCGATGAACAGCAGATGCTCAAAGTAGGCGAGACCTCACCCGCAGGCGTGAAGCTGTTACAGGCAGATACTGCAGGCGCTCGTGTCAGCTACGGCGGTAAGGTCTACCAGCTTGATCTCTCTGCCCGGGTGGCCGGAAGCTTTGCCAAGCCCACCTCTGAATCTGTTCGCATCAGCCGGGATGCCGTTGGCCAGTACCGCATGCGCGGCGCGCTGAATGACCACATGGTCGATTTCCTGGTTGATACCGGCGCATCAGTGGTGGCGTTAAGCGAACGACAGGCGCAACAGATGGGTCTGGATTACAAAACCGGTCAACGCGGTACTGTGCAAACCGCTCAGGGTAATGCTAATGCGTATTTTCTGCTGTTAGAGCGGGTGACTCTGGGAGGTATCACCCGGCGGAAGGTCAGAGCCACGGTTATTGAAGGCATGTATCCAACAGATGTGTTGTTGGGCATGTCCTTTCTGAACTCTCTTAACCTGAACGATAACAATGGTGTGTTGACCCTGACGGCAAAGTTCTAGGGTCTGCTGCTTGTGTGCAGGTGCTCAGTGATCGCGGTTCACAACCTGCTGTGCAATCTGCTGTAATGTTTCGGTTTGCAAACGCGTTCTCTGCAACAGTGCCTGTGCCTCGCGGACTAAGGTGTGTGCCAGCTCCCGCGCCTGTTCAGTGCCCATCAATCTCGGGAACGTGTTCTTCTCCAAAGCTTCGTCTGAGCCTGCGGGTTTACCCAGTTGCTCGGTGCTCTGAGTGACATCCAGCACATCGTCCATGACCTGGAAGGCGAGGCCAATGCGATTGCCGAATTCACTGAGCAGAAGAAATTGTTCTTTGCTGACGGCATCCCCGGCGCAGTGGCAACCCAGTTGTACCGCAGCGCGAATCAGCGCCCCGGTTTTTGCGCCGTGTAATACCTGCAGTTCACCCAGACTCAAATGCCTGCCTTCAGCTTCAATATCCAGGCACTGTCCGCCGGCCATGCCCGCCCAACCGGCAGCTTCCGCCAGAGTTTCGATCATCATCAGTTTGATCTCAGCAGAATGCTCTGGTGCAGTGGCAATGGTTTTGAAAGCCAGAGAATGCAGACTGTCGCCAGCCAGAATGGCATTGGCCTCGCCATAAGCAATATGTGTGCTCGGCAATCCGTGGCGCACCTCGTCGTCGTCCATTGCCGGCAGGTCGTCGTGTATCAGCGAGTACGCATGAATGAACTCAATGGCACAGGCAATGGGCAGTGCCGACGTTGCATCTTTGCCAAACGCCTCACTGGTTGCGCAGACCAGCATGGGGCGTATGCGTTTGCCACCGCCCAGCACCGCGTGACGCATTGCATCAGTCACCGCCTGAGCGATGTCAGAATGTCGCGGCAGATGTTTATCCAGCGAGCGGTTGATCTGCTCCTGCAGAATATCCAGATCAGTTGTCATCAATATCGCCGAGATCAAAATCCTCCAGCGTATTGTCTGCAGTCAGCGTCTGCACTTTCAATTCGGCTTGCGCCAGGGCATTGGAACAATGACGGGTCAGGGCGATGCCCCGTTCAAAGGCCTGCAGCGATTCGTCTAAACTCAAGCTGCCGCCCTCCATCTGTTCAACCAGGGTCTCCAGTTCTGCCAGTGCGGCCTCAAACTGGATGTCCTGTGTCAAATTATTGTCACCCTCGGGGGGATTGCTGTCACTTTTTTTGGTGTTTTTCATGTCCCTCAAGGTAGCAAGCTGCGCAGGTGGAGAAAAGCTTTTTGCTTTGTACATTTCGTCAAGACATTCGCTGGATGTGTTCTAGACTTCTACATAAGGAATAAACCAAGGACTTCGTTAGATGGATCTAGCGACCCTCATCGGCTTACTCGGTGCATTTGGCATCGTGATATATGCAATGTTGTCTGGTGGCGATATCGGTATGTTTGTCAACGCACCGTCGCTCTTGATTGTATTGGTGGGATCACTGTTTGTGGTGTTAATGAAGTTCAATCTGGGCCAGTTTCTCGGTGCCATAAAAGTGGCCATCAAGGCGTTCAGCTTCAAACTCACGCCACCGGAAGACCTTATTGAAGAAGTTGTGGCGCTGGCAGACGAAGCGCGTAAAGGCGGGCTGCTGTCGCTGGAAGGTAAAGAAGTCTCTAATCGCTTCCTCAATAAAGGTATTCAACTGCTGGTTGATGGCCACGATGCGGACGTGGTCCGCACGTTGTTGTGGAAAGACCTGAAGCAGACCGTTGAGCGGCACGAACGCGGTGCAAAAATTTTCTCCGCCATGGGTGACGTTGCCCCGGCCATGGGCATGATTGGTACCCTGATTGGTCTGGTGGCGATGCTTGCCAACATGGACGACCCAAAGTCGATTGGTCCAGCCATGGCGATTGCGCTGCTCACCACCCTGTATGGCGCCATGTTTGCCAACATGATTGCGTTACCGGTGGCTGACAAACTGGAACTCCGGCGTACCGAAGAAGGTATGACAAAGGCGATGGTGATTGATGCATTGCTGGCCATTCAGGCCGGACAGAACCCGCGCATCATCGATTCCATGTTGAAAGCCTATCTGCCGGAAGGTAAACGTGCGGACGAAGACTAACGTCATCCGGCCCACCAGCTGACCATGGAAGAAGTTGAAGAAAGTAAAGATGAAGGCGGTGGTGCCGGCTGGGTAATGACCTTTGCCGACCTGATGTCGCTGCTGATGTGTTTCTTTGTTCTGCTGCTGTCTTTTTCTGAAATGGACGTGCTCAAATTCAAACGCCTGGCAGGTTCCATGAGCCAGGCTTTTGGTGTTCAGGCTCAGGTACGGGCAAACGACCCGCCGAAAGGTACCAGCATTATCGCCCAGGAGTTTTCTCCGGGTACACCGCGACCCACGCCACTTAATGAAATCTGGCAGAAAACCACCGATGAGTCGCGTAACTCCCTGGATGTGGCCTGCCAGGATATGGGTTCCAGCAACACGGGTGAATCCGGTGATGCGGAGCAGATGGTGGTGGTTGATAAGATTCAGGACCTGGTCGGCGAGACAGAACAGGAAGCCATTGATCTGGCAACAGCCTTGTCGAAAGAGATTGCCGCCGGCGTGCTGGAGATTGAAACGGCCGGTCGTCGAATCATTCTGCGCATCAAAGAACACGGCAGCTTTCCATCCGGGACTGCAGAATTGTCAGCCAACTTCAAGCCGGTGCTGAAGATCATCCGGCAACAGTTGCGCGACATGGACGGGCGCATCATTGTTGAAGGTCATACGGATGATGATCCCATCAACACCCCACGCTTTCGTTCCAACTGGGCGCTCTCCAGTGCCCGTGCAGTCAGTGTTGCGCATGGTTTGTTTGAAGACCCTGAGCTCGACCAGGAGCGTTTTACCATCACCGGATTTGCGGATACAAAGCCGCTGGTGAGTAACGCCAACGCAGCCGGTAAAGCGCGTAATCGCAGGGTAGAGGTGGTGATTCATCAAGGCCTGGGCGCCGATGTGAAGAACGATCTGGAGATCCTCAAAAACGAGTTCCCGGCAACCTATGAAAACGTACGCCAGGAACTCATTCAGCGCTTTGAGCTGAGCCCGGAAGAAATTTTCTAAAACTTCCCGGTCAGGTCTTATTCTTTTTTGCCATTGAATCCAGGAACTTCAGTAACACCAGTGTTTCTGCGGGGTCCATGCGACCTACCGGGGAATTACTGTAGGTGGACGCCATGACTTTGCCATCGCCGCGCAGAATAAACTCGGAAGGCTGGATGTGGTCTCGTCGGGGTTCCCACCAGGCGCCAATTGTTTCCGTATCCTGCTGAGTCATACCAAATGCCACGGGAAAATTCAGATCGGCAGCCACTTCCAGGGTTTGCTCTTCTGTATCCACGGTGCCTGCAATGAGGGTTACGCCAAGGGATCTGTAATCGTCCAGTCTCGCTTCGAAGCCGGCTAACAGTCGGCGGCAGAAGGGTCACCAGTGGCCGCGGTAGAATAGAACCACTGCATACGGGGTTTCGATCGCTGCTGGCAGGATCATCGTATCACCGCCGGCGATATTCAGGGTCAGCTCAGGAAACTGGCTGCCTGGGACTAGTTGTTCGCTCATTTCACCCCCCATTTGTGTCTGTCCATCCTAGCGCGAACGAAGAGGCAGTGTATGCTACAAACCCCCCCATCTGGTCAGACAAGCGAAACTTCATGCGGAAGGGGAAAGCTTGATATGCTGCGCGCGGGTGGAAGTAGCCGGGCGCTAGATCTGGCACATCACCCAAGTAGAGTTGGATAAATAGAAGGTAAAAAATGAATAAGTACGTAGTGCTTGCGTTTATGTTTGTCAATTTGTTGGGGACAAACACATATGCTGATCTGGTGGACGACTGGTCCAAGAACCGCGAAGTGCTCAGCGCTAAGATATCACCCCAAGGTGAATACCTGGCGGTAATGAAAGAAGAAGATCAGAAGCGTGTTGTTGCTGTGTTTTCCTTCCCAGGCATGAAATTGCTGAACGTTGTGGACTTTCCCGGTCGCAGCGAAGTAGGTAACTACTGGTGGGTGAACGATGAACGTCTGATCTTCCAAATTAACGTGGACTGGGGGTTTCGCGAAAGTGATGTCTCTTACGGCGAATTATACGCCGTTAATGCAGATGGCAAACGCGGGAAGTATTTGTATGGGTTGCGCGGCAATCAACTGGGTGCAACTCAAAGCCGTACCAGCACTGTTACCACGGCGCGTGCATCAGCAAGGTTCACGCATCCGATGTGGGACAACTCCAGTAAAGTTCTGATTACGCTGGCTGACTGGACTCGTGGATTTAAAAACACGACGTCTACAGCGATGCTGGACGTGTATTCCGGTCGATTGACTGATCGGCAGATTACCCCTACTGCAAATGCGCAGGTTCTGCCGGACACAAAAGGCCAGCCGCGCTTCAGTTTTTACATTGACGATGACCAGAATACGGTTATACATCAGCGTGATCCAGAATCAGGTCAGTGGGAAATCTTTTCAAAAGCCGCTTTTGGTGAATCACAGATCAGCCCGCTTGAAGTGGCTGAAGATGGTCGAATCTTCGTGCTGAAGTCCGAGAATGAAGGCCCGGAAGGTGTTTATCTGATGGATTTGGAGACAAAAGAATTTGAGAAGGTCTATCAGCATGAATATGTAGATGCTGACCGAGTTTATCGCGACTTCGCCGATCGGGTTTATGCTGTGCAGTCCATGCCTGCAAAAATTGAACAGTACATAATTGATCCGGAACATCCGAATGCCCAGCTCATCATGGCGCTGCAGGATGTTTTTCCCGGCGCAGCCACCTTCGTGACGAGCACAACGCACGATTTCAATTTGTCCGTCGTGGCCGTCATACAGGATGTTCGTACACTGGAGTACTATCTATACAACAGGGGTACCGGCCAGCTGCAGCAACTGTTTGACGCCATGCCTTGGATTGACGACAGCCTCCTTTCACCTATGAAACCTATTGAGGTGACCGCGCGTGATGGGCTGACGCTGCACGGCTATCTGACGATTCCAAAAGGCGCGGAACCCAAAAACCTGCCTCTTGTTGTAGTGCCTCATGGTGGTCCGCACGGGCCAAGAGATGAGTGGGGTTTCCAATGGTTTGAAGGCTTTATTCCCGCGGCAGGCTACGCGATGTTGCAGGTCAATTTCCGCGGGTCTGGCGGCTACGGGATGGAATTTGAAAACGCGGGTTACGGCGAATGGGCGGGTAAAATGCAGGATGATCTGACTGATTCGGTTCGTTGGGCCATCGAGCAGGGTTACGCAGACCCGGACCGTATCTGCATATTCGGTTGGAGCTATGGCGGTTATGCCGCAGCCATGAGTATTTCGCGGGAACCGGATCTCTACAAGTGCAGTATTGCCGGCGCTGGGGTCTACGATAACGAAGTGCAGTACGAGAGCTCAGATTTTGCAGAAGGTACGCGCTGGGGCAAAAAATATCTCAACAAGGTAGTAGGCCCCAGCAAAGAGGAGCGTGCGGCAGCCTCACCGGCAACTTTTGCGGGCAAAATTAAAACTCCCCTGCTGCTGATACATGGGGAAGACGATGTTCGTGTACCTGTGGAACAGGCTTACGTAATGCAGGACGCCATGAAGGCGGCCGGCAAGCCAGTGCCTGAGCTGATTGAGTTACCTAACGAAGGGCACACGCCGCGCAAGGAAGAAAACAACCTGCGATGGCGTAGAGCCACTATAGACTTTATTGAAAAGCACATTGGTCCCGGGGTAAAACCCCGTGCGGTAGCTAGTCAGTAAAAAACACTGCATCCCAGATGTCGAGTTTGGCGGTCCGCACACCCTTTGTGGTGTGCGGGTTGCTGTTGAGCAACATCGTGGCGCGCGATTTCCGGTCATAAGGCTGCCATTCGGATGCCCAGGTCTGACCTGGAGAATTTGGATCACCACTTTTTGCAAAGTTGGTCCAGAACCGGACCATGGTCCGACTCAGCTGTCGATCAGCCTCCTGCCAGTCCAGTCCAACTTTATCAACGGTGCCAAACACATAGGCCAGGTCTGCGGAGTGATATGCCCCTGCTGAGCGGGGCCCGTCCGGCAGCTTAAGGTCAGGGTTGTCAGGTACATAGAGCCTGAATGCGGGTGGTGTGTGGTCAAAGTGATATAAGTAAACAGGCGCGCCGGTTGCGCTCTGGTGATCAGCCCAGCGGCGCATGCCGTAGGTCATAAACAGGTCGGTGGCAATTTCGCGCTGGGCGAGCCCGGGTGATTCAGCGATTTCACTGGCGTAGTGTTCCAGTAACGCTGCCGCATAGGTTCCGGCAAGTTTTTCTGTTGCAGCTTGCAGATCGCTCTTGTCTAAATTTTCATTCAACGGAAACAGCAGGTGACCTTCGTTGGCCAGTGATCCCAGCAGCAGCGGTACTCTAGCCTGTTGTCCGGCCAGGTAGATATCGTCTATAGACTCAGGGACCACCCAGCCATCGACGACGATGCGTGATTGAGCCGCCCAGCGACTTTTGTTGGCGGCGCGCATAACGGCTTCCGGTGATGTTTTGCGCAAGGCGGCCGCATCAACATCGGTATCTTCCACCAGCGCTTGTGCCAACCGTCTACCACGATCAAAACCGTTGGCGTCAGCGGCGTCTCGTTCGGTGTCTGGTTGCGTGCAGGATGCCGATTGTCCAATGGCTTTATGAAACAGACCTTTGCTCAACGGCGAAGCCATTAACGCGCAGACACTCTGGGAACCAGCGGATTGCCCAAAGATGGTCACGTTGTCCGGGTTACCACCAAATTGTGCGATGTTGTCCCGCACCCAGTTCAAGGCCGCAATCTTGTCCAGCAAACCATAGTTGCCTGCGCTGTTATGACTGGATTCTGCCGCCAACGCAGGATGGGCAAGAAAACCAAAAGGCCCCAGACGATAGTTGACGGTCACAACAAGTACACCCTGGCGTGCGAGCGTTGCGCCATCAAAAATAGTGTCATGGGACATGCCGGAGGTATGTGAGCCGCCGTGAAACCACACCATAACAGGCTGTTTAGGCTGTTCAACATTGGACCAGATGTTCAGATAGAGACAGTCTTCGCTACGCTCGAAGGTGCCGCGACTCCAGACAAACTGTTCCAGCTGGCTCTCCTGCCAGCAGGCTGGACCGGGCCTATCTGCGGTGCGGATACCGGACCATTTTTCTGGCGCCTGAGGCGGTTTCCATCGCAGGTCACCCACGGGTGGTCTGGCGTACGGCAGGCCTTTAAATTCGTGTATACCCTTGGCTTCGTCTGTCCAGTTGCCGCGCACTTCACCCTGGGAGGTGGTGACCGTGTCAGGATCAACGGCCATAACAAATTCTGCCGGTAGACAAATCAGTAAAGCGAAACAGAATGTGCGTAACATGTATCCCCATCTCTCCTCCTCTGTGTAGTTGACTATCGCATTCAATACGGCATATTGACAACCTAGTGCAGGAAAGCCGGGTAATTGTGCCTACGCTGGCCTGAAGCCTTCGCCAGAAAACAGTGAACAGAGCCAGTTATGAGCAATACCCAATTTCCGTTGCGTGAGAAGCGTAAAGCCGCAACGCGCACCAGCCTTATTCGCTCGGCTCAATCCCTGTTCGCCGAGCAGGGCTATGATGAAACGACTTTAGAGGCGGTGGCAGAACACGCGGGCCTGCACGTGCAGACCCTTTATCGGCACTTTGCCAGCAAACAGGAACTGGCAACTGCTGGAGATCAGGAACAGCTGGAGCGATTCAGGCGTGCCATTTCTGATCCGGGCCGTGACGATCATACCTTTGATTTCTGGCGGTCCTGGGTAAGCAACGCCGTGAACCGTGTAACTCAGGAAGATGGGGGTCGCCAGTACCGTGATTTTCTGATTCAACGCTGGAGTTCAGCGCTGGTGTCATCGCAGCTGATCTGGATTGGCCAGGAATACGAAGATCTGCTGGCAGCATCGTTTACAAAAGATTTCGGCGGCACTGCAGATAACCTGGAAGTTGCGCGTCTTGCGGCCATAACGCTGTGGGGTGCAAACGCTCGGGTGCAGCGCCTGCATGCAAACCAGAAAAATTATGACCTCGCGGAACAGACAGTGGCCGCAGTTGATACGGTACAGAAGCTCTTCGGGCACCTTTTGAAAACATGAGTGTCCACGGATAATGAAGCGTTGGGCAAAAATCGCCTTACCCATCCTGATCCTGGGTCTTTCTGTTGTTGGTGCGATTGCCATGTTTGCAGCCCGGCCTGAACCCCAGTTCAATGCACCCGAACCGCCCAGCCTGCTGGTTCAAGTTGAGACCATAAGCGCCCAACCGATTACCTATGAAGTGCGATCCCAAGGCACGGTCAGTCCACGTACGCAGACTACTATGGTAGCAGAGGCATCCGGTCAGATTGTTGAAGTTTCACCTAGTTTTGTCAGTGGTGGGTTCTTCAGTAAAGGTGATGTTCTGATACGAATTGATCCGCGTAACTACGCTTCAGCAGTGAAACGAGCCAGTGCGGAAGTCGCCAAAGCCGCTACCCAGCTGCAAACAGAAACAGCTCTGGCCGGATACGCGGCCGAAGATTTTGAACGTCTGCGGCGCCTTAACCCGGACCAGGGTCCGGCTACAGAACTGGCGCTGCGTAAGCCACAGTTACGTCAGGCGATGGCTGAGCTGCAGTCCGCAGAAGCTGCGCTGGAAAAAGCTCAAGGCGATCTGGATCGCACGGTTATTCGCGCACCGTATGATGGGCTTGTCAGGGAAAAACTCGCTGACGTTGGCCAGTATGTTAATTCCGGCTCTCAACTGGGTGTCACATTTGCCGTTGATATTGCAGAAGTGAGGCTGCCGGTAACCCAGCATGATCTGCAATACCTTGATATTGGCAAACTGCGTTTGAATTCACCCATTGAAGTAGAGCTTACCGCTGAACTGGGAGATACAAACTTCAACTGGCGCGGCGAGGTGCGGCGCAGTGAAGGTGTTTTTGATACCACTAATCGCGTTTTATATCTGGTGGCGCAGATTGAGGACCCTTATGACCTGGACGGCGACGGTCAGGCGCCGTTGCTGATGGGTACGTTTGTGTCAGCAAGAATTGTAGGTCGATATGCGGGTGAACTGATGCTTGTGCCGAGGCATTCGCTGCAGCGTGGTAACACGTTGTGGATGTTAGACGAAGAACAGCGTATTTATCCCCGTGAAGTGGAAGTGGTGCGGCGTGACAAAGACTTTGTTTATATCCAAAGCGGTGTTGAGGGGGGTGAGCTTTACGTTGTGACGCCGATAGACCAACCGCTACCCGGTATGAAAGTCCGGTTGGAGTCTTAACATTATGCAACGCTATCCGGAAGTCAAAGGTCTGATCGGCTGGTTTGCCACCAACCATGTAGCAGCGAATCTGCTCATGATTTTTATTGTTGTTGCAGGTCTTTACGCCCTGGTGACGGTAAAGAAAGAAAGTATTCCCAACCTTCAGTTTGACCAGGTGCGCGTCACGGTGCCATATCCTGGCGCGGGTCCTGAAGAAGTTGAAGAAGGTATTGTCGTAAAAATAGAAGAGGCCATTACCAACATCAATGGCATCAAGGAAGTGGTGGGCCTGGCTTATGAAGGCTCAGGTCAGGTGGTGATCGAAGTGAAGCAGGGCTTCGACGTCGGAGAAATCACCGACGAAGTCAAACTTGCCGTCGACGGTATCAACACGTTCCCACGAGATGCCGAACGACCAATAATAGCAAAGCAGAACTTCAAGCGCGGCGCGCTTACCGTGCAGCTGTCAGGTGATCTTGCTGAAGCCACAATGAAATCGCTGGCGGAAGATATCCGTGACGAGATTACTTCGTTAGCTGACGTTTCGTCAGCGGAAATCTGGGGTGGACGCCCGTTTGAAATTTCAGTCGAAATAGCAGAACTCACCCTGCGGGAATATGGACTTACCCTGGCTGAGGTGGCGGAAATCATTCGTCGCTGGTCAATCGATCTACCGGGCGGTTCGATTCGCACGGAGTCGGGAGATATCCGTCTGCGCGCCAGCGGCCAGGCGTACACGGGTTATGAATTCGAGCAGATCGTTCTGCTCACCAACCCGGATGGCACGCGTGTTCGGCTGGGCGACATCGCCACAATACGTGACGGCTTTGCAGAAACTCAGAGTTATGCTTTTTTCAACGGCAAACCGAGCCTGGGCATCAACGTGCTCTCCACAGAAAACGAAAACGAGCTGGTCATCAGCGACGCCGTTCATAAATACGTGGAACAACGAAATGCAACTCTGCCTGAAGAAGTTCAGCTTACCGTCTGGGGTGACGCGACTTATTATCTGCAGGGCCGAGTTGACATGCTTGTGGGCAACCTTGCCTTAGGTGCATTGTTGGTGTTTGTGATTCTTGGGCTGTTTCTGCAGCTCAAACTGGCGGCCTGGGTCATTTTTGGTTTACCGGTTGCATTCCTCGGTGCGTTTATGATGCTGCCAGTGGTCGGTGTCACGATAAATATTATGAGCCTGTTTGCGTTTATTGTCGTGTTAGGCATTGTTGTTGATGATGCCATTATCATCGCGGAAGCAGCCTATAGCGAAACAGAGGAGAAGGGTTACACGCTACCCAACATTGTTGCTGGCGCTCAGCGTGTCGCGATGCCAGCAACTTTTGGCGTGCTGACGTCGATAATGGCGTTTCTGCCCATGCTGTTTGTTACCGGCCCGGCTGCGCCGATAAACGCAGCCATTGGCTGGGTGGTGATCTGGTGTCTGTTGTTCTCCCTGGTTGAAAGTAAACTCATCCTGCCTTCCCATCTGTCGCTGATGAAGTCTTCTCATGGCAAGAAAAAAGGCGTGTCGGACTGGTTTGATCAGCGGCTAAAAAGCTTCATCACCGATGTTTATCAGCCTGTACTGATTCACGCAATTGAATATCGGTACGCCACTGTTGCCATATTTACCGGCATGATGATTCTTGCTGTCGGCCTGGTTACCGGCGGATTTGTACGCTTTGTTTTTTTTCCAGAGCTCGAAAACGATTACGTCGCGGCTAACATTGAGTTACAGGAAGGTGCGCCTGAAACTCTGGTCGTCAGCGTCATAGAGCAGATGAACAGTGCCCTGCGTGAAGTCAACGCCGAGGTTAAACAAGAGCTGGGCATCGAAGATGATGTTATCCGCAACGTGTTCGCCTATGTCTTTAACGGTAAATCCGGGCGCTTTCAGGTTGAGCTGGACAAAGAACATAGGGCTGTTTCACCCAAAGAAATTGAAGGTCGCTGGCGTGAAAAAGTGGGTGACATAGCAGGCACCAAGGAACTGCGTTTCATAGGCTCAACCAACATGGGGGGTGGTCCACCTATAGCCTTAAAGCTGCAAGGTAAAGATTTTGAATTGACTGAAGCGGCAGCAACAGAACTGCTCAGCTATCTGCGCACCATAGCCGGGCTTTACGAAGTGGAAATGTCTGCCCAGGCGGGTCCGGAGGAAATCAGCCTGCGTATCAAACCCGAAGCGGAAGCGCTGGGTGTGACGCTGGCAGACCTTGCGCGTCAGGTGCGGGAATCCTTTTACGGTGCCGAAGCCCAGCGTATTCAACGCGGTAACCAGGATGTCCGTGTCATGGTCAGGTTTCCGCAGAACGAACGTCGCTCGGTCGGAAATCTGGAGAGCATGTGGATACGGCTGCCTGATGGTCGCGAACTGCCGTTTTCCGCTGTTGCGGTTTTTGACATGCAGCCTGGCTTCAGCATGATCCGCCGTCTTGACGGTCAGCGCACCATCAGCGTTACGGCCAATGCAGACCTGTCCGTGGTAGAACCAGCGCGCCTACTCGCGCAGATCAATTCTGAGTTTCTGCCGCAGATGCTGTCTGCTTATCCCGGTGTCACAGCAGCGTTGGAAGGCAGTTCGGCAGAGGAAATGTCAGGCCTGCAGGAAATGTTACTGATGTTCCTGGCAGCTTGTTTTGGTATCTATGCACTGATGGCTGTGCCCCTGCGCTCTTATCTACAACCGTTGATCATCATGAGTGTCATACCTTTTGGCGTGGTAGGCGCAATTGTGGGTCACCTGGTGATGGGCATTGCCGTCAGCTCGTTGTCGTTCATCGGCATTATCGCGCTTGCAGGTGTGGTCGTGAATGACAGTCTTATACTTGTAGATTACGTAAACAAGAAAGTCGACGCAGGTATAGACGCATCCCAGGCATCCATTGAAGGGGGCATGGCGCGGTTCAGAGCTATTCTGCTGACTTCGCTGACCACGTTCTTTGGCCTGGTTCCGATACTGACGGAAACCTCCATGCAGGCGCAGATGGTCATACCCATGGCGGTATCTCTGGCATTTGGTATTTTGTTTGCCACAGTCATCACGCTGATTCTGGTGCCGTGTCTTTACAACATCCTGGGTGACATTGGTGCGCGGCGTGGAGTATCTCAAGAGGTATCAGTTCAAACTTAGCTGCTGTCTAATCCTCTGGTAACAATGCGGCGTCAAGCAGCGCCTGGGTATACGCAGTTTGCGGCCGCTCAAAGAGCTGTTCTGCGTCGCCCTGTTCAACCACCACACCTTCTTTCATAACCATTACCCGGTGTGCCAGTGCTCGCACAACAGCCAGGTCGTGGCTGATGAACAGATAAGCTAGCTGGTGTCTCTGTTGTAATTCGCGCAGCAGATCTACAATCTGGGATTGCACTGACATGTCCAGGGCCGAAGTGGGTTCATCCAGTACGATGAAATCGGGTCGCAGCACCTGTGCGCGGGCAAGAGATATGCGTTGTCGCTGGCCGCCGGAAAACTCGTGTGGGTAACGTGACATCCAGCTTGCTTCAAGACCGACTTCCTCCAGCGCCTCCACAACTCTGGCATCCACTTCAGCAGGAGATAGGTGTCTTTCGTGCACCGACAACCCTTCAGCAACAATATCCCGGACAGTGAGTCGCGGTGACAAACTGCCATAGGGATCCTGAAAAACCATCTGCATGTTTCGGCGCAGATTCTTCAGCGCAGCTGGTTTCAGGTCCTGAATATTGCTGCCGAGATAACAGATGCGGCCACTGCTGGGAATCAGTTTCAGCGTGGCCAGGCCGAGGCTGGTTTTACCGCTGCCCGATTCGCCAACAACCGCCAGGGTTTCACCCGCTGAGACAGAAAAACTCATGGGTTGCACCGCAATGAACTGTTCGCTTTTACCAAACCAGCCTTTGCCGATGTTGTACCCTACCTGCAGATCTTCTGCGGAAACAATCTCGTTATTGTCTTTGAGTAACGGTGCTGGTCTACCACTGGGCCGCGAATTAAGCAGGTGGTTAGTATAGGTGTGCTCGGGTTTGGTGAAGAGTTGTTCCGTCGGGCCGTTTTCGACCACTTTACCGTTATTCATGACATAAACCCGGCCGGCCATTCTGCGCACGATGCCCAGATCGTGAGATATCATCAGAATAGCCATGCCCATATCACGGTTCAGTTCTTTGAGCAGCTCAAGAATGCTCGCCTGGATGGTCACATCAAGCGCGGTAGTGGGTTCATCCGCAATCAGCAGCTTGGGGGAATTGGCCAGTGCCATGGCAATCATCACCCGCTGGCGTTGGCCACCGGACAGCTGGTGTGGATAGGCGTCGAGTTTGCCGTTGGGATCAGGTAGCTGTACGCGTTCCAACAGGCCAAGTGCTTTGCTGCGCGACTCACGTCGAGTTAATCCTTTGTGTACGCGTAACGTTTCGCCTATCTGTTTACCCACGGTATGCAGAGGGTTCAGGGAGGTCATGGGTTCCTGGAAGATCATGCCTACTTCGCCGCCGCGTATCGCCTGCAGGTCGGCTTTACTCGCGCCAAGCATTTCTTCTCCACCCAGCACAATGGAGCCGCTGGGATGTGATGCCTGGGGGTAAGGCAACAGCTGTAGAACAGAGAGCGCACTGACAGATTTACCGGAGCCGGACTCGCCGACCAGAGCAACAATTTCACCAGCATTCAGATAAAACGATACGCCGTCGACGACAGTTGTGTCGCCGAATTTGACGGATAAGTTGTCGACCTCAAGAATGCGGTCAGTCATGGCGCGTCGAGCCGATGGTGCGGCGTGGATCAAACGCGTCACGCACGCCTTCGCCGACAAATATCAGCAGCGTCAGCATGGTGGCCAGCGTGGCAAAAACCGACAGCCCCAGCCACGGTGCCTGCAGATTGGCCTGGGCCTGAGTAAGCAGCCGGCCCAGCGATGGATAATCCAGCGGTAGACCCAGATTCAGAAAGTCCAGTGCGGTCAAGGTGGCAATAGATGAATTCAGCAGGAAAGGTGTATAAGTCAGCGCTGCCGTCATCGCGTTGGGTAGCACATGGCGCAGCATGATGGTCAGGTTGCCTACACCCATGGCGCGCGCAGCGCGGACAAATTCAAAATTTCGAGCGCGCAGAAATTCTGCGCGTACCACCCCAGTCAAAGCCATCCAGCTGAACAGGGTCAGGGTCACCAGCATCCAGAAAAAGGTGGGTTCAACGATACTGTTGAGGATGATCAGCACAAACAGCACAGGCAGACCTGTCCAGATCTCGACCATACGCTGGCCAATAAGATCAGTGAGCCCGCCAAAATAACCCTGCAGGGCGCCAACAGTAATGCCGATAAAGGATGCCAGCACCGTCATCGACAACCCAAACAGAACAGATAAGCGGAAGCCATAGATCAGCTTCGCCAGCACATCGTTGCCGGAGCTGTCGGTACCCAGCCAGTGTTCGCCGTCTGGCGGATGCGGTAAAGGCAACTCAACGTCCCAGTTGATGGTGTTGTGTGAATAACGGATCAGCGGCCACAGCACCAGGCCTTCACTGATCAGGTCTGCCACAAAAGGGTCACGATAATCAGCTGCAGAAGGCAGCACACCACCCAATTCGGTTTCGGAATAGTCTATCAGCATCGGCACAAACAACTTTCCCTTCAAAACCATGAAGATGGGACGGTCGTTGGCGATCATCTCTGCACACAGGGTTATGACAAACAGCACCAGAAAAATACGCAGGGACCAAAGCGCCCTGCGATTGGCGCGGAAATTGGCAATGCGTCTGGCGTTGATCGGGCTCATGGTCAGCGCGACTCGAAATCAATGCGCGGGTCAACAAACACATACACCATGTCGCCGATCAGCTGCATGACCAGGCCAACCAGGGTGAAGGCGAACAAAGTCCCAAACAGAATCGGAAAATCTCGCGTCATTGCCGCTTCAAAACCCAGTAAGCCCAGGCCGTCCAGAGAAAATATGACTTCGATGAGCAGGGCGCCGGTGAACAGGATGCCAACAAATGCGGCAGGGAAGCCGGCGATAACAATCAGCATCGCATTGCGAAACACATGCCCATAAAGCACCCGCTGTTCGGTTAATCCTTTAGCGCGAGCAGTCAGCACAAACTGTTTTGAAAGCTCTTCAAGAAATGAGTTTTTTGTCAGCATCGACAAAGTCGCAAACCCACCCAGAGTCAGCGCGGTGAGCGGCAGCGCCAGGTGCCAGAAGTAGTCAAGAATCTGTGCCATCAGGGACATCTCGCTGAAGCCTTCCGAAGTGAGTCCGCGCAGTGGGAACCACGCCAGATAATTGCCGCCGGCAAAAATAATGATCAGCAGAATGGAAAAAAGAAACCCCGGAATCGCGTAAGCAGAAAACAGCAGAGCACTAGTGGCGACATCGAACCGGCTGCCGTCGCGTACCGCTTTCGCGATACCCAGTGGAATTGAGATGCAGTAAATCAGCAGCAGCGACCACAGACCCAGGGAAATGGACACCGGCAGTCTTTCAATCACTAGATCAACCACCGGTCGGTCCTGAAAATAACTGTCGCCAAAATCAAAGCGCAGATAGTTCCAGATCATCAGGAAGAAGCGTTCGTGTGCTGGCTTGTCAAAACCAAACTGCTTTTCCAGCTTGGCGAGAAATTCAGGATCAAGACCAGCTGAACCCTGGTAACTCGAACTGCCGCTGGGTCCTTGCGCACCCGCCGCAGAAATATTTGCCGTAGCGCCGCCCATGGTCATGCCCGAGGCTTCGGCTATGGCCTGCTCTACCGGGCCACCCGGCGCAAACTGCACAATTACAAAGTTGATGGCGATGATGCCAAACAGGGTTGGAATGATCAGCAGCAGGCGTTTGAGCAGATAACGCCCCATCAGCGACCCGTTCTGCCCAGGTAAGCCTGTACGGCTGCGGCTTTGTCTTTATCCCACCACCACGTATCGCGATAACCGATGCGTAACAGCGGTTCGGTTTCTTTGTAACCGAATTTATCCCACCAGACGAGACCGTGGCTTGAGCGTGATGTGCCCGGCATGAAATAGAAATTCCACAACAGCACTCTGTCCAGAGCGTGAATGGCGGCGAGGAACTCGCGTTCATTGCTGGCACGGTTAACCGCTTCGATCAGCTGGTCAACGGCAGGATCTTTCATATGCGGCCAGTTGTAACTGTACGCTTGTTCAGCGGCGGCTGAAGAGAAATTATTCTGCAGCAACACAGTGGGTGTGTTGTTGGGTAAAAACCAGATTGCGCCACCATCAAAGTCTCCCGAACGCATTCGATACAGCCAGTTGGAGACTTCCGGCGCGACGATGCTGGCGTGTATGCCCAGACGCTCAAGAACGCGCTTGTAAGGAATCCAGGAAAATCCGAGCGCGGTAGACACCGCAACCAGTTGCAGTTCGAAAGGTTCACCGGTGGTTTTATTGACCATTACGTTGTCGCGAATTTCCCAGCCAGCCGCGTCGAAAAGCTCGATGGCGCGCAGGATGTTGGCCCGATTAAAGCCTTGTCCAGCGCCAGGCGGAGGGCCAAACTCTTCGCTGAATACCCTGGGAGGGATCTGCTCGCGCAGCGGTTCCAGCAGTTCAAGTTCATCTGCAGACGGCAGGCCGCTGCTGGCCATCCTGGAATTGTGGAAGAAGCTGCGTGCCAAGGACCAGAAGCCGCGTTGAACTGCTTCATTGCCCCAGGCGGGATCACGCACTAACCAGAGCGCTTCGCGGATTCGTATGTCCTTGAACCGGTCCTGCCGCAGATTCCAGAAGATAGGCCACCATAACCCCGAAGGTAAGGACACCTTTTTGGCTTCCTGTTTGAAGAAGCCGGCTTCTTTGGCGGGAGTTTCATAAGAGCGAAACCAGCGACCGGGAACTTCTTCTTCGCGCAAATCTGAAACGTGGCTTTTCACAGCTTCGTGGCGCACCTGGTCGTCGCGGAAATAGTCATACTTGATCACATCAAAGTTATAACGGCCTCGATTGACCGGCAGCTCGGCGCCCCAGTAGTCGGGTACCCGTTCATATTCAATCCAGCGGCCGATTTTGAAATCTTTGACCCGATAGGGACCGCTGCCCAGAGGTGGTTCGACAGAGGTTTTTGCAGGATCGCGTGTAGCCCAGTAGTGTTTTGGCAGAACGGGCACGGCGCCGATTCTATAGGGTAGTACCGGATCGCCCTGGTAAGCCTCGTGAATCAGATAACGCACTTCACCAGGGCCGATCACCTGAGCTTCGGTGAATGCGGAAAAAGGCTGCGAGATAGTTGGCGCGGCGTGAGTCTGGTAGACCTCAAAAGAAAACAGCAGATCATCGACGGTTACCGGTCTGCCATCGTGCCAGCGGGCTTCCTTGCGCAGCTTGAAAGCAACCCAATCGCCACCTTCAGCGTAATACACGCCTTCAGCGAGCAGGCCGTAGCGACTGGCCGGTTCATCTCGCGCCTCTTCCAGCAAGCGATCATAGATATGGCTGTAGTAACTTTCCCAGAAAGATACCCCCAACACGGTACGACCCTTGGTTGCCCAGGACACAAAATTATCCCAGTTTCCCTGTTCGCCAAGACGGATGGTGCCGCCTTTTGGCGCGCCCGGGTTAACGTACTCAAAATGACTGAATCCTGGTTGGTACTTCAGTTCTGAGAGATAGGCATAACCGTGCTGGTAGGGAATACCACTGGCCGTTGCCGGCGACAGGTCGTATTCATCTGCGGCAAGCTTCACAGTGCTGGTGCTGAACAGCAGAACAATCGCCAGACGTATCCAGACATGCATCTACAGGCGTTCCCCAAAGCCTTCGATATACCTGACTATATCGAGACGGGGCATAACTATGAAGCGTTTAAACTCAAGAGAACGTCGTAAAAACCTTATAGATCCGGCTTAAAGCGGAAAGTTTTAGCTGGGGGTGTCGGCTCAACAGGCGCGTTTGTTTTATGGCCACGGCCCGGACGACGGGGCTGTGGGTAGAACAGCGGGTAGCGTTCGACTGCTGGCTGTGCCGGCTGTTGTTGCGCAACAGGCGCATTGGCCTGTTGTGAACGTGCCAGCGCCTCGCGCTGAGCTTCTCGTGTCAGTCGAGCCTGCTCAAGTGATTGCGCAACGCTCAGCATCTGATAGATGAGTTCGTCGGAACTCAAACTCTCGGCTTTACTCTGATGCAGCACAATCGTTTCGGAAGATGGATGCTCGATGTCGGAAAAAACCGTTTCGCCAAACTCACCAATACTCTGATAGGCGAGCGTTTCAGCAGCAACCGGCCAGCTGACTACTGTAAGCAGACCTGCAAAAATGACCCTAGCCAGTGGGGATTTCAATTTGCACCTCCACGCCTTCCAGCATATCTTTTATTTGTTCAGGTTCTTCATTTATCAGTAATCCACCTCTCAGCTTGGTCTTTCTGTCTGTTTCGGCGGGTTCAAACAGGTTGGGTAAAAGTCGTTCACGCGGATTGATGCTGCCATCTACACCCTCGTCAACAATGTCGTCTAAGAGCTCCGACGAGAGATTGATTGGTTCTGGTTCTGGTTCGGTCTTGGGGTCTGGCTCTGCGACTGGTTCTGGTTCAGGCTCTGGCAGAGTCTCTACTGAATTGTCCGTGGGTGTGGAGGCCTTATTGCTGGAATCGCCACCACACGCGCTCAACAGCAGGCACAAAAGCAACGTGTAGGTACCGGTTTTAAGCGTTATCAAGACGTTCATCTTCTCAAAGTATCAATTCTGGCGTTGATTACCAACGTCAGCCTGCATGGGTTTCTTCCGGGCCGGCTTTGTTTGCCTGTCTTTTGCATAGTTTTGATCAAAACTTGTAGGCAAGGTTCCTTCTGCAGATTAGGCTGCGCCGCATGAATCTGATCTGGCGAAGAAGTACGGTTGTTGCGTTTGTTCTGCTGGCACTGCCGGGGCTGGTGGCAGCGCTGCTGCGCCTGCAGAGCGAGCCTACCGACGCGCTGGGTTGGGCCTGGCTGGGCTTTGTAGTGCTGTTGATCAGTGCAACATTGATTGGTTCAGGGACAAGGCGCCTCAGTAGAGCGCTGGTTGGTTTACTGGTAGGCGCGGCGCTGGCCCTGTCTTTATGGTTTGGGGCGGATACGCTGCTGGGTACTGCAGGTGTCGTCGGATGGTTTGCCGTGCTGGTAACAACCTGTGGTGATTTCGTCAGTCGCGACGCGCGTCGTCCGGACTCACTCGCCGACTTTTATGCGGCGGCGGTGAAAGCCCGCCGCGTGCGGAATAATCCTGAACAGCAGGAAATAGTAGAGCGCCTGGACCAGCTGGCAGTGGCGTTTGCACATTATGAAAGCAAACGTCACCTGCCCTGGGCAAGCCTGCTGCGCGCGCCTCAGGGTGTTTATCTGCATGGTCCTGCGGGCCGCGGCAAAAGTTTCCTGCTCGACGGTATGTACGACATTTCCACCTCCAGCGTGAAAGCTCGGTTTCATTTTCACGAACTGATGAGTGCACTGAATACGCGCGTTAACGCAAGCCCACCCATTCGGTTTGAGCACGCGGTGCGTTCACTTGCGCCCCGGGCGAGCCTGATTGTTGTTGATGAGGTTAATGTTCTGGACGTGGCCAGTGCAATTCTATTCAGCCGCCTGATGTCTGGCTGGTGGCAACGCGGCTGCACGGTGTGTATCAGTTCCAATCAGAGCCCGGAACAGCTTTTTCGCAGCGTATCCTCCAGCCACGATGACATCAGGAAGCTGACCGAATCGATCCGTGAACACATGCAGGTCATGTCCCTGGAAGGCGCTGATGATTATCGCCTGCAGAAGCTTTCGGCTGACGATTTATATCAATATCCCAGCAGCGCTGCGACGCCTGCCCGGTTTCTTGAAATTGTTGAGCTGCTGGCAGAAAGCCCGCCAAATACTGAACCGGTTCCGGTCGGGGACCGCCTGGTCCCTTGCCGCCAGCAGGCCCTCGGCGTGGCCTGGTTTGATTTTGCCGGGTTGTGTGGTGGGCCACACAGTTATGAAGACTATCTGGCGCTGGCGGCACGTTATCCGAATCTGCTGGTGTCAGACATTCCTCAGATCAACCAATTGGATCAGGCGCGCCGCTTTGCCTGGTTAGTAGAAATAGTTTATGACGCCAGAAAACGGCTGATCCTGAGTGCGCATGTGCCAAGGGATGAGCTGTTTACCCAGTTACTTTCCGGTAAAGAACACGACATAGATTATGTGAAGATCGTCAGCCGCCTGGCAGAAATGCAGTCGTCTGAGTACAACTATTCGCTGGCGTAGAACTATCACGGAAAAAAGCTGCAGGCATAAAAAAACCGCTGATCAGCTGCTGCCAATCAGCGGTTTTCTAACCGTCAACTCGAATTAACGAGCGCTGGCGACTTCCTGAGTCTGCTTGTCCATGCCTCGCTCAGCACGCATCTGCACTGATTCTTCTTCGGTTAAGAAGCGGAACAGCATGGCGCCGAACAGCATTTCTTCCCAGGACTGCTCGCCCCAGGTCACTTCAGCAGTAGGGTCAGGGTTCGCTTTGTTCTGAGCTGAATTGTCCCACCAGCCTGTTTGTACCAGAACCGTGCCAGCAGGAATGAACTTGGGTTCTTCAAATTCATAATCTGTCTGCCAGTTGAAGTCATAGTTCGGTACTGACAACAGCATCTCTTCGGTGCCATCAGGGTATTTCGCGATGAAGTTGGCTGCCTTACCGCGGAAGTGCGCGTGAGGCATCAGGTTATACAACAGCGCATCTTTGGGAATGGTGCGCTCAACGGTTTCCATGTGATTCGACGCATGTGGTGGAATCTTAATTCGCGGGTTTGCGGTAAACATGGAAATGATCGGATGTGTCGGTGGCTCATCGTAGACCCAGACACCCATTTTAGACTCGTCCACGGTAGCGCGACCAACCGGGGTGTAATGCATCTGAAATTCGATGGTGGCATCAGCAGGCAGGAACGTACCGGTACCGTCAGGATAAGCCTGATTGGTGATACCAGGTGCGTAGCCGCGCAGGCCGCCTTTACGATTCAGCTGACCTTTATATTTACCTTCAGTCATCACGTCGCCGAAAGTGGTAATGGTGTGGTGCAGTACTGCGCGATCGCCCGGCAGAATTTCAGCCGCATGTACCCAGACGTCTTTGCCTATGGGGTTGTCGACCAGGTGATACTGATAGTCCACCACGCCGGTTGCCGGAATTTCCATGGCTGGAATATCAATGATGTAGTCCGGGTCACCCAACGCTTCTGAAGTTGTCCACTCCGAATACTCAGTATCCAGATTGGCCAGCAGGTCTTCACCTTCGCCTCGCGGCGCACCAGCTTCAATCCAGTGCACCAGGGTCTTAACTTCGTCGTCGCTCAAAGAACGATCGTTAGCCCATTCGCCATGTGCAGGGTCTGCGTGCCAGGGGGGCATACGCTGGGTACGCACCACTTCGCGGATCATCAGAGAGAAACCGCGCACCATGTTGTAGTCGGTCATAGCCCATGGGCCAATGCCGCCTTCACGGTGACAGCTGACACAGTTGTCCGCCAGGATGGGGGCAATGTCTTTGCTGTATGAAATATCTGCGTGGCTCGCACGTGCGGTTTTTTCAGGGAAGTTGATCAGGCAGCCGAGTGAGTCGGTGCTGGCCAGAGCTACCGGCTCGCCAGCTGTCATGTTGGCAACTGCATCGCGCAGGTAGTGAGCAGATGCTTCTTTCTTCTGGTTCTCATACGTCAGGCGATCATCAAGAGCGCCGCTGTAGGCCACTGTCCAGGTCTTAGGATCAACAACAAACACCTCACCAGTACGCACCAGATCCAGCGACTCGCCAATAATCTGGGTATCGTCCATCAGGATTGGGATATCGTAGCCATACTCTTTGGCTTCTTTGGTGATGCTGGCGCGATTGTCCTGCAGATTAGAGTTGAGCATGAAAAATTTGACGTTCTGATCGGCAAATTCATCGCGTAATTCAGCAAATCGAGGCGCTGCGTTGCGCACAATCGGGCATCCGTTGCCTTGTACGAGGAATACCACAGCATCGAGGTTGCTGTAATAGTACAGTTCATGGGAATCGCCGGTATGCGCCAGCAAGCGGAAGTTTTCTACCCGCTCACCGACCTCAACGGCCCATGCTGAGGTGGCGACACAAGCCGCAACCAGAATTGAAACGATACGAAACATCGGTCTCTCCCATGTTCTCAAAAAAGATAGGTTTACTAAAGTTACCAAACTACTCAATTCAGTAACAGTATTTAGTTAAGCAGAATTGCGCGCGCCTGCGCGCCAGCGGCGTTGCTGTGGTTATACTGGCGTTGAATTGCTTCCCGGGGAGACGGATATGAGTGAGTTGGGTTATCCATTGGCTGGATTGAAAGTTCTGGACTTTTCCAGGGTGTTGGCAGGCCCTTTTGCCGGGCGCATGTTGAGTGATCTGGGCGCTGACGTGGTGAAGATCGAACCGCCGGATGGTGATGTGACGCGCTTGTGGGGCAAAGTCATTGCCGGAGTACCGGGTTATTACCATCAGCAGAATGCCGGCAAGCGCAATATCTGTGTTGACCTGCGCGCATCAGGTGCGCGGGAACTGATGCTTGAAATGGCTGCGGAAGCGGACATTGTCATTGAAAATTACAGACCTGATGTGATGGATCGGCTCGGTCTGGGCTACGACGATCTGTCTGCTGTGAACGGCAGGCTGATCATGCTGTCGATCTCTGGATTTGGCAGGAATGGACCCGAAAGCCATCGCGCGGCATATGCGCCGATTGTGCATGCTGAAACAGGCCTGATGGCGCGTCAGGCCCAGCGATGGGATATTCCATTTTCAGACCTGCCACTTTCTGTTGCCGACACCAATGCCTCTCTGCACGGTCTTGTCGGGCTGCTTGCAGCGGTGATTCAGCGTCAAAGCACCGGCCAGGGTCAGCATATTGATATCGCCATGATGGATGCAACGATTGCCACTGATGATCAAACCCACTACGCCATTGAAGCCGCCGGCGGCAGCGGCCCTTTACCGAATGAAACCTGGGAAACCGGTGCCGGACCGATACTGGTGTCTGCAGACATCCGCTACTTCTGGAAACAGCTGAGCACCCGCCTCGGCGTTGCGGATCCGGCAAACGCCGAAACGCCGTTCAAAGAAAAAATAGCCCTGCGCCGGGCGTGTATAAAGTCGTACATGGCGGCACTGAACAGCCTGGAAGAAGTAGAAGCCGGCATGGCTGAAATGAATCTGGCCTGGGGTGAAGTCCGAGATCCAACAGATATTGTCAATCAGGTGACTGTGAAACATCGTGGCGTGATCACTCAGGTGGATGATCGGCAGGGGGGCACGCGACCCGTGACCCAGTCACCATATAGATTCTCCAAAGCGAAAAGCGGGGTGCGTGGTCCTGCGCCTCACCGAGGTGAGCACAATAACGAGGTGCTTAACCAGTGGCTGGGTAAAAGTGAGCAGGAAATAGAGACCCTGCGCGCACAGAATATTCTGCAGGCGGAATAAGCTGGTCTCGCAGTGTCAGAAGATGCTGCCTGCCAGCACGCTGATGCTCGAAATGTCGTCATCCTCATAGTTCATGTCTTGTTGACCGGTCTTTGCTAGAGTAGCGCGCCAGCAGCATTGCAGAATTAGCAGGTAGGAGACCGGTGTGAGTGACAAGATAACGCTGACCGATTTAGACGCCACCGCAGCATCAGCGGAAGATGGCGCAGAGCAGTTGGAATTGGAGAGTATTCACGACTTTGCCACTAAGCTGACCTTGCCCGGTTCCAAAGACGCGCTGGAACACTATGTGAACTGGCAGATTGCTTTGCGCGCAGGCGGCGCGGCAGAGGGTGTTGATTTTGACCCGGACAAAGTGCCGGACTTTGCACCGCTTTCTATTAATCTGGACCTCACAACCGCGTGTAACTATCAATGTGATCACTGTGTTGACCTGGACATTCTCAACACGGGTATTCGCTACGAACACGACAAGCTGATGTCATCCATCGAACTCATGGCCAAGCGTGGCCTGAAGTCCGTGATAGTGATCGGCGGTGGTGAACCTACTTTATACCCCAAGTTCGCTGAAGCCATCCGCTTTATGAAAGCGCTGAAGCTGCAGGTGGCCATTGTGTCCAACGGGACCGGCAACAAAAAAATTGCTGAAGTGGCTGACTGTATGGACAGCCAGGATTGGGTACGTCTGTCACTGGACTCCGGCACAGATCCCACTTTCCAGGCGATGCATAACCCCCGCAAAGATTTCAAACTGGAAGACATCTGTGCGGTTGTGCCCAGCATCAAAGCCGCAAACCCGGATCTGACCGTAGGTTTCTCTTATATTGTCACCTGGCAGGGTGCCTTCATTAACGACACCAATATTGTTGAGAATCTGCACGAGATTGCCCGCGCTGCGAAACTGGCGCGGGATAACGAATTCAGCTACATCAGTTTTAAACCCTTCCTGACGCGGGACGAATTGAATAACGCTGAAGTCATCGACATCAAAGCTCAGCAGAACCTCGCCAACACCATTGAGCGTATTCAGGAACAGCTAGAAGAAGCTATTCAACTTGAAAGTGATACCTTCAAGGTGCACAGAAGCACGGGTTTGAAAGCCATGCTGCAAGGCAAAACCCAGTCGTTAGCCAAGCAGCCGCGTCAATGCCATATGCAGTTCTTCCGCCAGGTGCTCAGCCCGCTGGGGTTGTATAACTGTCCGGTGTACCGCAATCAGGAGCATGGTGCGCTGGGTGATAAAAATGCTGTGGCGGATGAACTCAGTTATGAAGTTACCCGCGCAACAACGGCCAGTTTGATCAAGTCGTTTAACGCAACTTCTAATTGTGAAAAAGTCACCTGTCTATACAACGATGTGAACTGGTGGATAGAGCATCTGATCGAAAACCCGGCTGAGCTTGCGAAGCTCAAAACCGACTTTGAGGCGGAGCCCGACTACTTCTTGTAGGCAGCCAGCTCCTGCTGGCACGCGGCGAATACCATCTGCACGGTAACGTCTTCCATACAGATCTGACGCTCAAGGGGGCAGACCTTCTGATGGCAGGGGCCGCAGGGCACCTGCACACGCACAATGGTTTCTTTGCCGTGGCTGGTATCGGTCCAGCGCTCTTCGGTCGGCCCAAAAACCGTAACCCGATGGATATCAAAAGCGCGCGCGAAGTGTCTGGGTCCGGTGTCGTTACCCAGCAGCAGATCGCTGCGTGCAATCAGAGACTTCAATTCACCTAACGTGATGCAGGGTTTATCCAGCAGCAGATTTGGCTGTTGCATGGCGTCGGCGATGGCGCGTGCCAGGGGTTCTTCGCCGGGCCCGGGACTGATGGCAATGGTGGCGTCAAATTCTTTGACCAGAAGGTCGGCCACCTGCGCAAAACGCTCGGGTACCCAGCATTTTGAGGCACCAAAATTGGCTCCGGGGCACAGTGTTACTAATGGCTTGTCAGGATCTATGCCCTGGTCCAGCAGCAGCATTTTGATGTGCAGATCATCCTGCTGCTGGGTGATTAACTGCATCTGATCGCCAGGTGGCTCGCAACCCAGCGCTGCTGCCAGCACGGCGTAGTACTCCACCAGCGGCATGGGCTCAAAAGGTCCGGGATTGGGCGCGTCTTTTTTGTTCGGGCGCTTGTTAGGCACTTTGATTCGATCAGTCAGCAGCAGGCCGCGGCCGTCGCGATTGAACCCTACTCTTCTTTTAGCACCGCAGCGAAAAGCCAGCCAGGCGCTGGAAAAAGAGTTCGGCAACAGCACCGCCAGATCAAAGTGTTCCTGCTGCAGTTGTTGCACGAATTCCGCTTTGGCCTGTTTATTTTCCGGCGACTTACCTTTCGGCGGCCAGGTGACCACTTTGCCGAGCCATGGGCTGCCGGCGAGCACTGACTGCAGGTGTTTGTACATCACAAAGGTAAAATCAGCGTGAGAAAAGCGTTTATGCAGACTGGCGAGAAAAGGTGTCGCCATGACCACATCGCCTACCCAGGTTGGCAACACCACGAGGACTTTTTGTGGTTCTGGCTCGAACTGCAGAGCAGTTGGTAGATTTGCAGTCACGCAGGCTCGCTGATGTTCAGACAAATAGCAGGGGGTAGTATATCCTAGGCAGCCGCTGAATAATTCTTCGACGGCTACCTGAGGTTGCAACCGCATAACCCGGATCTTCTGGATAACATGTATGTCAACGTTTGAAAAAATCCACGTCGAACCCAAGTCACTGCTCCCTAAACTTGCAGCCTGTCGCGAGCAGGGTAAAACCATTGTGTTTGGCAACGGCTGTTTCGACCTGGTGCATGTGGGTCACATCAGATATATCGAAGCTGCTCGCGAGCTGGGTGATCTGCTGGTGATCGCGGTCAACACTGAAGCTTCTATCCGCGCCAATGTAGGCCGCGAGAAGCCAATCAACCCCTGCGAGAAGCGTATGGAAGTGATGGCGGCGCTTGAGGCGGTAGACTTTGTTATTCCGCTTGAAGATGCCACCCCGATTGGACTGCTGGAACTGCTGCGCCCGGATATACAAGCCAAAGGTACTGATTACAGCCTTGATGCCATGCCGGAACGGGAAACGGTGGAGAAAATTGGTGGACGCATAGAATTTGTCGGCGATGAAAAGCAGCACAGCTCAACTGAACTGCGTCGCATCCTGCGCGAACGCGGGGCATTGTAGCGCTACTGTGTCGCGTCGAATCTCTCTTGTCCTCAGTAGCGGCGGTGCTCGCGGCCTGGTGCACATAGGCGCCATTCAGGCGCTTGAAGCCAATGGCTACGAGATCGCCTCAATTGCAGGTTCTTCCATGGGCGCGCTGGTCGGCGGTATACATGCCCGTGGCAAACTGGATGTATATGCTCAGTGGGTGCGTGCGCTGACGCGCAACGACGTTGTGCGACTACTGGATGTGGGTTGGGGACGATCCGGCGGATTATTCAAAGGCGAACGGATCATTGAAGTGCTGCGTGAGCTGGTGGGAGATGAAGATATCGAAGACCTGCCGATTGGGTTCACAGCAGTTGCCACGGATATCAAGCGCAAACAGGAAGTGTGGCTTAACAAAGGCCCGCTGTTTTCGGCGGTGCGCGCCTCGATTGCGATTCCCATGGTGTTTGAACCGGTCCGGCGTGGTGGTGCTTTGCTTGTCGATGGCGGTGTGTTGAACCCACTGCCGGTTGCGCCAACCCTCACAGATGACACCACGTTAACCGTTGCAGTAGATGTGAATGGTTTAGATCAGCGTCCGGTAGTGAGCCGGTCGCGACCCGAGGCCGCAATAGTCAAATCCGATGAAGGTGAGGCAGCCTCTGGTATCAAACATGCCATTGCCGAGTTTTTCGACGAATGGATGCCCAGTGGTGAGCCAGCCGAGCCTGAGCAGAGTATGTTTGCCATTGCCCTGGAAGCCATGGATTCCATGCAGGTGACTATCTCGCGGCTTAAAGCATCAGTCTACAATCCTGACATTCTGCTGCAGGTTCCCCGCAACACGGCGCATTTTTTTGAGTACGAACGTGCCAGTGAGCTGATTGACCTCGGCTTTGAGCGCATGGATAAAGAGCTCAAGGAATTGCACGGGTATCGTTGACCAGCAGATTTGTTTAACGCTGTGTCAGTACAACAATAAAATCGCGAAAAAATGTGTTGCGCTGCCTGCCAGCACAAACAGGTGCCAGACGCCGTGAAACCAGTGATAGCGGTGATCGAAGATAAAAAAGACGATGCCGGAAGTGTAGAAAACACCCCCGGCCACCAGCGCGGCAAAACCCAGTGGCGGCACCGAGGCAATGATCGGGTCCAGTGCAAACACGCATAGCCAACCCATGATCAGGTAGATGGCTATGGACATCCAGCGACTACCCTCCCGCCGCACCGCATCCAGCACCATGCCAACAACCGCTAACCCCCAGATGGCTGCGAACATCAGCCATGCCTGAGTACCTTCAAGGGCAATTATCAGAAACGGTGTGTAGGTGCCGGCAATCAACAGATAGATGGCTTGATGATCAAGCACACGAAAGATGTTTTTCGCCCGCCCGCGCAGGCTGTGGTAGAGAGTGGATACCAGATACAGCCAGAACAGGGTCAGCCCGTAGACGCTGAAGCTGATAATCCTGTAAAGATCGCCTTCGGCTGCCGCCATCGTGATCAGCACAACAGCACCCATCAGCGCCAGAGCAGCACCAACCAGGTGAGATATGCTGCTGAACCGTTCACCTTCGTACATCTGTTTTTGATCTCACTGTGCTATCCATGAGATAGCCTTGTTTATTGTATTCAGTTGCGGCTAGATGCGTTGAGCAAGTCGAGGAGTTGAACGTTATCAAAATAACGCGAGCAGGTTTTTTTTCGGGGCTGATAATTGCCGCTGCCGCCTGTACATCTGAGCCCGAGGGTCTCAACACAAACATGAACAAAGCTATTGAAGCACGAAGTCTCAGCGGCGTCTTGTGGCAGGTCGAGGATATCGACGGTGACGGTATCATCGATGGCTCAAATATCACGCTGCAGGTTGCCGATGATAAGGGCATCAGCGGGACAACCGGTTGTAACCGCTATTTCGGGGCAGTGGCGATTGAGGGACGAACTTTTCTGGCGGATGCCATTGGCAGCACGCGAATGGCCTGCGCACCAGCGCTGATGGAGCAGGAACAACACTTCCTGCAGGCGATACAGGCCGTCCGCAGTTATGCAATCAGCGGCGACCTTTTACAGTTATATGACGACGGTGATGCTCTGCGCCTGCGACTGCTTGCCGCAGAGGAAAACTAACGCCGTTTACTCAAAAATGCCGGTGAGATATTGTAAAACAGTCAGATCGCTGCCTTACGGCGGGTGATCGCAGGAATAGACGCAAAGCGAAAGGATAAGACCATGTTAAAACGAGTGTTGCTGTCCGGTTTGCTTATCGTTGTGCTGCTGCCCCTGGCAGCGCACGCTGATAAGCTGACCGAAATCATTCAGAAAGACCTTACCGCGCTGGGGTATGAACCTGGCAATACCAAGGGTGAAATGACAACCGCAACGGCAATTGCGATCTCAAAGTTTCAGGCTGAAAACAGTCTGGAGGTGACTGGTGAGCCCAGCCCTCAGCTTGCCGGGGTAATCAAATCCAGAATAAAGGGCGGTGCGGCACCTGCAAATTCAGGTGGCGTTGCAAAAGCCGCGCCGGCACCTGCACCGGCTCCAACCAACGACCCTGCTGCGTTGCAGGCTGCGCAGCAGGCCTGTCTGCAACAGAAAGTGGCGGATGCGCAGGCGTCACAGAAGAAAAAGCGTGGTTTTGGCAGTTTGATGCGGGCGGTGTCGCGAACCGCATCGCGGCTCGGTAGTGAGCTGGCGGGTGACATTGCACGTACTTCGCGGGATATCTATGACGTTAATGCAACGGCAGATGATCTTGAGTCAGCAGCCAAAGATCTTGGCTTGACCCAGGACGACGTTGAAGATTGCCGTAACCCCTGATCCGGGTCTGCCCACAGACAGACTAACCGAGGTATTACTATGCCATATTTGCTTTCAGTCAATAAACGACGCTTAAAATCCAGGTGGCTTGCTGTCAACTCAGCCTGGCTGTGTCTGGTCGCGTCATTTTCCCTCCACGCTCAGGATAATTCCCGTGCGCTGCTGGTTTCCGGTATCCAGACCGATTATGGCGAAGTGGTCACTCAAGGTGGCCCTTTGGGGCAATTTGGCGTTGAAGATCTTTGCCGCAGCAGCGACACGTTAGGTTGGGCGATGGGCAGCATTGTTGATGAGGTGCAGCGCAGTATGGTTGAAGCTGGCTCGCCAATAAGACTCGACGATATTCAGCGCTTGCCGGGTGCGCCTACGCGGCCGGGCATAGAGGCAGGGTTGCGCACCGCTCGAGACAACTTATGTCGCGGTGAACCTGCGCAGACTGTGCAGCCGTTTGTTATTGCTTATTCGTCCTGCCGTATGGCCATGGTCACGCCTGGCAATGCAATGGATATGCATTTACCGCCGGGCCAGGCCCAGGCAACCATGTCGATGGCGGACTATGCCGAGCGTCAGGTTGTTTATGTTGATCTGAAGCGCGATCTGGATGCAGCAGCTGGTGTATTGGGTTCGGGATGGAGCAACAGTGTGCAGATGACCGCACCTACTGATGGTGGCGAGCGAATTGGCTATGACACCACGCGCTACAATTTTGAATATTCTGGCGGTCCAGGTGGAAGCGGCGGAATAGGTGGTCTGTTGGGTAACTCCATATCGGTGTCTAACTCGGGTCAGATCTGGGTGTCTGATGACGTACCTGGTGTGGGTATTGTGCAATCATTCTACGAGAATCTAACAAACGAAGTGAGTCGCGATGAGGCGTCCGCCGGTATTTTCAGTGGCATGATTGAAAACATGGGCGGCATGTTGCGGGAAGGCCTGCCACTCGAGATGGACAGTACCGTCACTTCGACAGTCATGGGGCGCACGTCAGTGAGTGGACGCTCGCATATGCTGGTCACTGGTATTGAGGTGGTTAACATAAACCCCCAGTGGTGCACACAAAGTCTTATGCCGCCAGAATATCCTGTCGTTGACGTTAACCAGCAGATTCAACAGAGCATGCAGGGTTCCGGTGTGGATTCCGCTGAGCTTAACGAAGCCATGCAGGAATTGAACCGCGCGATGGAACAGATGACGCCTGAACAGCGTGCGATGATGGAACGCATGGGGATGGGCAGCATGATGGAACAGGCCACAGGCGGTGTGGGCGCATTGCCCTCAGCTCCATCAGCACCAGCGCAGTCTGCACCCAGCGCTTCGGGTTTGTCCGTGGCCCTGCGCTCGGATAACCCCACAGAGACGACACAGAATTACCTCCAGGCCCTGGGTTATGAAACGGGTAACGCAAGTGGTGAGCTTTCTATCGAAACTACCATTGCTATTTCACAATATCAGGCTGAAAACGGACTCGAAGTTACCGGTGAGGTCAGTCCCGCGCTGGTCGATCAACTCGCAGCGGACGTAGACAGGTTGTGAAAGTCATCAGCTTGGGTTGGTCACCGATGAACCGTCTGCGTGTTTTAAAGGCGAAGAGCATGACAACGGCGAGCCGATTTATTTTGAAATGTTTGAGTGGCTTGGCGACGGGGTAGACCGCGCCCATAGTCATCCTGAAGTGATGGCCATATGGAGTCCCATGGATGCACTTTGTGAAGCCAGGGGTGGGCAGCCGAATATGGAGTTTCCTCAGGTTGAGCCGCTGGGACTTTAGCTGGCATAGGCGTGTTAACCCAAACGCCAGGAAACTGGTTCTGTCAGTCAGAAGCTTCGACCATGCTGCGCTCCCAGAAGTGGGCGACAACATAGAACTGCCAGGCTAACAAGGCGTTGACAGCGAGTACTATCAGTAGCGCGGGTAAACTGACGTTTCCACTGAATATCAGGAACACGCCACCTGAGATCAAAGCGCCTACCAGGGTAAACTGCAGATAGAAATCCTTCCAGGTTGCCGGGTCCAGATCTCTAAAAAAGAACGCGTTGTCCTTGTCCTGCCGCGCCTGTTTCATACTGGTGTGACTGACTCTGAACATCAAGCCAAACGTTAGAGCGATAAACAGCATCCAGATACCCACCGCTTCCGGCGCCAGATTCGCGATGAGCATGAATTCCACAAGGCCGATAAAGAACGGGTAGACCAGATCGCTGGTTACAGGGGTGCGGCTGAATCGCATGACGTTGCTGGCGTAAACAACCCAGATCAGGACGATTGCCAGGAAAGTAGCCACCACTTGCCCCCAGCCTAAGACTGAGGTCCACGAGAGCTCAACCAAGTGCTGCGTTTCGGTCAGGTGAGACCAGAGCAGCTCCAGCGCTACTGCTTGAACAATGCTCAGCATTGTCAGCAGTACCGACGGAAAGTGTTCTTTTGCACGGCTGCGCATGTCGTTCACTGTGATTCTCCGAGCAGACTTGGAGTGCCAGTCTATTCGTTCCACGGGGTGCTAAACAGGCCCGTGGGGACTGGTCCCGAGACAAAAAAAAATAATCTGCGTGCATCGCGATTGATTTGGATTTTTACCCCCCTCTAACCCTCTGGCTTCCTGAAATTGGAGAGAATTCTGGCTCGATTGTTTTTTAGTGCACTGCTGTTGCTGCTCACAACTTCGGCGCAGGGTGATACCCGTCAGGCTGCTGCCGAAGTGGCAGAGAAATTCAGTGAGTTTCGAGGCCAGGTGGTATTGGTCGACTTCTGGGCTTCATGGTGTGGTCCTTGCCGTCGCTCATTCCCGTGGATGAATGCCATGCAGGAAAAATACGGTGCCGACGGATTCCGCGTGATTGCCGTGAATGTAGATAAAGACCGAGCTGCAGCGGATCAGTTTCTAACTGAGTACCCTGCTGAGTTTGACGTCTGGTATGACCCCAATGGCGATCTCGCCCGTACCTTCAACGTCTCCACCATGCCCACTTCTTTCATTCTGGACGCCAGCGGCCAGGTGCGCGGCGCGCATCGTGGTTTTCTGAACAGCGATCGAGATGATTATGAATCTGCCATCGCGCGGATTCTGACTGACAACAACCAAACGAGGAGCTCCAAGTTGTGAGAAAACCTTTTTACCTGTTTTTCCTGACTGCATCGACAATGTTTACCGGCGGCTGCGCATTAGATGGCGTGCAAGCCTGGGAGCGTCAGGACCTGGCTAAACGCGAAATGTCGATCATCAACGAACCGCTGGAAGCAGCTACCGATGATCACATCTATTTCAGTAAGGAAGCGTCCAGCGGCGGTCAGTCATTTGGTGGCGGAGGTTGCGGATGCAATTAAAAAACAAAAACAAAAAAGCCATTTCCATTGCGTTGGCGGCGGCGACATCCAGCCTGCTTGCAAATGCTGCAGTTGGCGAGGAGAACGATGTTGGCTGGGAAATCGATACCTCCGTGCTGTATTACGGTGAACAGGATGATCGTGTTGAGGACACCAGTCTTGCTCTGCGGATTGCGCGAAGATTTGAAGACGGCAGAGCTTTCGTTGCGGGTTTAAGCACCGATTCTCTGACGGGTGCTTCGCCGACAGGTGCCGTGCCTCTGAACGAACCGCAGACGTTTACGCGTCCATCAGCGCGGGGTCAGTACGTGACTCAACCTGGCGAAATTCCGCTGGATGACAGTTTCAAAGACAGTCGTGTTGCCGGCTACGTGAGCTGGACCCAACCGTTTGGAGAAAACTGGACAGCCAACGTCGGTGCTTCTTTCTCGACCGAATACGACTACGAACACTTGGGTTTTAATGCATCCCTTGCTCGGGACTTCAACAACAAAAACACCACGGTCGCAGCGGGTTTTGCTTATGCTCAGGATGAACTGGATCCTGAAGGCGGCGCGCCAATGCCCTTAAGTGAGATGCGTGGCGTTGGCGATACATCCAATAAACTCAGTGGCACCCAGGATAAAAGCGTCACAGATCTGCTGATTGGCGTAACCCAGATATTGAACGAGCGCATGCTGCTGCAGGTGAACTATTCGTTCAGTCAGTCGGACGACTATCATAACGATCCGTTCAAGTTCCTAACAGTACTTGCTAGCAGCGGGGCTCCAGTGGTGGGCCCGGATGGCCTGTACAGCTACCGCTTCGAAAGCCGGCCGGATGAACGAACCAAGCACAGCCTCTTTACGAAGTTGAAGACCTATATTGGTGGTGGCGCGCTGGATACGTCTTATCGTTTCATGACGGATGACTGGGGTATCAATTCGCATACGCTCGACATGCGTTATCGTTTCAATATTTCAGAGAGGAACTATATAGAACCCCATTTACGCTTTTATCAGCAGAGTGAAGCGGATTTTTATCAGGCTAATCTGATTGCCGGGGACACAGTGCCTAATGAAGCGTCAGCTGATTACAGGCTGGCAGAATTCACCGGCACAACTTTCGGCGTAAAGGTGGGCCATAAGTTCAACAACGGAAACGAAGCGTCTGCAAGGCTGGAGTGGTACAACCAGGATGGAACAGCAAAGCTTGCTGGTGTACCCGGGGGTGCTAACGTGTTCCCTGAGCTGGATGCAGTCATCTTCCAGGTCAGTTATCGGTTTCATCTGTAGCAGCAGCGACGTATTTTGACTGCTGACTTCAATACAGTGAATGCTGCGCCTGAGCCTTTAGCGTTCGGGTCACGGCAGACCACGATTACGCCCAAAAACGGCTACTATCTCGGTGAGTTTCTTGCCATGGGTTGTCCCTGTCAGGTGCTTATGGAAACGGATGATGTCCAGTTTGCAGAGCACTTGCTGGCAAAAGTCAGGGATGAAGCCTGGCGCATTGAAGCGCGTTGGAGTCGGTATCTGTCCACCAGTCTGGTGCAGAAGATTAATCATGCACCGGCGGAGATGCATGCCCTGGATGCGGAATCGGCTTCGTTGATCGACTACTGCTATCAGCTCTGGCGGCTCAGTGACGGTGCTTTTGACATCACCAGCGGGGTGTTGCGACAGGTCTGGAACTTTGACGGTGGAGACAGCGTGCCTGCGCAAGCTGCCGTAGAGGACATGCTGCAATACGTGGGCTGGCACAAAGTTTCATGGCAGTCACCCAATCTCCAGATGTTGCCCAGCATGCAGATAGACCTTGGTGGGGTGGGTAAAGAATACGCTGTTGATCTTTGCGCAAAACGCCTGCACGAGCATAGTGACATCAGTTGTCTGGTTAATTTTGGTGGTGACTGTGCAGTGAGTCGTGCTCGCAAACTCGCGCCAGGATGGGATGTCGGTATCGAGTCGACGGCATCTGTTGGCCAGGTGCGCAGCCGCGTGTTGCTGCAGGAAGGTGCGCTGGCCACGAGTGGAAACTCGCATCGTTTTGTCTGGCATAACGGTAAACGCCTCAGTCATATACTTGATGCGCGAACTGGCTGGCCGGTGTCCAATGCACCTCGATCAGTCACGGTGCAGGCTAATACATGTCTTGAAGCGGGTATGTTTGCAACGCTGGCGTGTTTAAATGGCGGCACAGCGAGAGAGTTTCTCGACCAGAGTGATGTTACGCACTGGCTGCAGGCATGATCGTGCGAGTGAGCTTAATCGCCCATGTGTTTGGCTAAAAACTGCTCCAGCGCCTGCAGATATTCCAGACGATGTGCCTGCAGGCTTAAGAAATGATCACCGTTGGGCTGCTCAATGTATTGATGTTCGATGTCCGCTTCGACCAGCTTGTCTACCAGGTTCCGAGATTGTTCGATCATTACGGATCTGTCGACGTCACCGTGTACCAGAAGTAAAGGCACCTGTATTTTCTCTACATTCTCAATCGGCGAGTTCTGCACAAGTGCATCCCCTTTTGGCAGCCGCGCTGTAGATAATCTTCCGAAGCGAAAGTTAAACAAGCGGCTGCGCAGGTCGGCGAGGTCTGTCACACCTGCAAACGAGATGGCGCAGCGTAATTTCTCAGGCGTTTTGTACGCTGCAACCAGAGCGACATAACCGCCGTAGCTGCCACCATGGATGCAGACCTTGTTGGCGTCAGTCAGTTTCTGTTCAATCATCCAGTCGAGACCATCAATAACGTCATCCTGCATCAGGCCGCCCCATTGTTCGAATCCGGCGGCAGTGTAAGCGTCACCGTATCCCGTGCTGCCGCGAAAATTCGGCTTCAGAATGGCATAGCCGCGATCGATGAAGTATTGATTCAAGAAAAAGTAGCGGCCGTCGTCTTCGGACCATGGACCGCCATGTGGATCAATAATGGTTGGATAAGGACCGTTCTGACGAGGACCAGGTAAGGCCAGGTAGGCGGGAATAATCTGCCCATCGCGCGCTGTATAAGTAACATATTCGAATTTGACGTTGGCGCCTTGTCTGAAGTCACTCAGTTTAACCAACGAGCGGTCGGCAACAGAGTAGCGGTACACTGCTTGTGCGATGCCATTGCCCTGTGCGGCCAGGATAAAATGTGACAGTGAAGGTGTGGTGCTCCAGATGTCCACAAACCTCGGATTACCGAGTGTAGTACTGACACTTTCGATAGCACTTTGCAGCTCTTTGTTGAACCAGGTGAGCTCTGGACCATCTTCGTTGTAGCCCGCGTATAGAATTTGTTGTGTCGGGGAGTGATTGTAGAAGCGTGTGACGTCAAATTCGGTATCCTGGAATAACGTTTCGATGACTTGTCCGGTTGCGATAGCCACCCGATACAATCCTTGGGTGTCTGCACCGTCATGGTTTGCGATGACGTAAACGGATTTATTGTCCGGTGCAATGGTCAGTAAAGTGGGCTGATCAAGCCCATTCAGATGGCTGATGCTGATGCTTGTACGTTTGCCATTAGCGTAGCTGTACGCCACCCCTTCACCGTTGCTGGTCCGCCCTGTCGCAAACCGCAGCTCACCGTCCCGGTCCGCATACCATCGATAAATCGAGCTGAGAAACCGCTGCTCGCGTTTGAGCTCATTGGTGTAGATATTGAGTTTGTATACCGATGGGTGGAGGCGGTCTTCCCTGGCCACCTGCACCATGATGTGCTTTGGATCGTCGGGTAACCAACTGATCACATCATCCTGGTTTGGAGAATTCCATTGCAGATCGCCACCCAAACGAGATTTTGCTTCAGGAATAAGTTGTAGCTGATTGCGCCCATCAGTATCGATTGCCAACAGCCGTGTTGCGACGGTTCTACCATCACGATATGCACGTCCGCCAAGTCCAATGGTGCCGGCGCGCAGGACGATATAGCTGCGTATCGAACAGACCACTCTTGTTGGGTTGGCAAAACGACACCAGTTGAAGAGGAAGTTGTCCGGATCGGCAGCCATCAACAGTTTAGATTTGCCGCTTGTGAAATCCATCAGCACTGCGTGATAGGTACCTTGGAACGCGCGCAGCGCAATAGCCTGGTTACCGTCGGGTGATAAGCTGATGCTTTGAAAGGGCGGCAACTCTGCAAACACATCGATTGGCGTCGGGGTGCCATTATGTTTGTCAGCTAAATTTGCTTCTGCGTATGTGCTGGCGAGGCAGCCACAGAATATGAGGCCTGTTAGCAGGCTCAGTAAACAGCGGTTGATCACCATCTTTATGTACCCCTCCATTTCCCGTTTGCAGTATGCGAAAAAAAGTGGCCAATGACGAGGGCGTACTGTTCTGGTGTTTAAAGCGTGTCGATTGCCCCGATCAGGTCTACACAGGAGTCGGCGCAGTTTTTACTCTCAACGTGGTGATCAGCGTGCTTGCGACACTCTTCCCCATACCGGATAGGTGTGAGTGAAACGAGTCTCAGTCCGGACGTCGTAGGAGATTGATCATCATTTCTCCTTCTGCCTGAGCCAGTATGGTCGGCGCCAGATGCGCACGTTTGCTGCCCAGTCTTTCTCTAATCCAATCTTCCCAGCCATCTAATATCTGCTTCGCGGTAGATTTATAAGGACCCGTATCGCGCATTGCCAGGCCGATGATTTCGAACCAGAGTTTTTGTCCCGGATGGGCTGCTGGATCTTCACCCATGAGCCGTAAGGCATCCAGAATCTGCTGGCCGGAAACCTGGCCGCGAGGCAGCACGTTTTCGAGGCTGCCGACCAGGCCGCTGGCAATCAACAATAACGCCTGAGCAATCAGTTCTTCTTTGGTCTCAAAATAATACATCAGCATGCGGTCGCTCATGCCAACACTTTTTGCCAGTGCCCTTAAAGCGCTGTTATGGATGCCGTTTTCCACAAGATGTTGCGCAACGGCTTGCACAATTTCCTGCCTTCGGTTTTCTTTGTCAGTAGTTGCGCGTGTCAATGCAACAGCGTCCTGCAGTTTGTTTGCTTGAGGGTACTATATCGGATCTTGTTGACTCAGGGGCTAGTTGTAGCATACGCTACGTTTACTGTAGTGATCGCTACATATCAGCAGGAAGATACACTGATGACCACACTTGAAACTGTAATGACGTTTATACGCGATGTTGAAACACTTATGGGAGGCGCACAATGAGTTTGTTCAAAGCCTTGCTGGTTGCCATGTTCCTGGGATTGTTAGCGTATACAGGTATAGCGGTTGTAAATGACGGCTTTGATCTGGTTACACCGTTTTTCTCTGATCTGACTTCGCTCAAGTGGCCCGGGCAGTTTAACGCTGACTTTCTCACCTACCTGTGGCTGTCAGCGCTCTGGATAGCGTGGCGACACAAATTTTCCGGCGGCGGAATTGTGCTTGCTCTGGTTGCCTCAGTTGCTGGGATTCTGTTTTTCAGTGTGTACCTGCTTGTCAGCCTGGCGAGAGCCGAGGGTGACATGGCACGTCTGCTGCTCGGTGAACACTACACCAGTGACTGAAAGTCACAGCAGACCGGGCGGTCGGCACTTTTGCCGACTGCCTGAATTTCGATGTTTCGCTGGTTTATTCCTGGAGTTGAGTGCCCGAGCCGCCAAACTCCTTGGGCATATCTTTCCACTTCGGTAGCCCGTCCTTCACAGACAGCGTTTTCTCGCCGTAGAAAATGTGCATGGTGCCCTGGTGCTCTAAACCCTCAACGACATTCAAATAGACATCTGTCATGTTCATATCTGGATGCTCACTCATAATGTGGCCGCCACAATCGGTGCAGAACTTGCGATGGCTTGCTGGCGTCTTGGCAAACGAGCCGATCTTTTCCGCACCTTCAGTCACTTTGACGGCTTCGGGTGGCCACAGACTGAAAGCGTTTACTGGCGCGCCTGCCCATTCCGCGCAATCTGTGCAGTGGCAGTAACCCATCATGTTTGGCTCTCCGCTGACCGTGAATTTCACAGCCCCGCAAAAACAGCTGCCGTTGTGTACGTTGCTCATATCCCCTCCGGTTGTCACCTCATTAATGGAAAGAGTTTGACCCAGATTGTTGCATTTGCAAAGCCTGGCTGAGGCTGCAAAGACGATGAATATTTATCGTGCAAAGCGCGCCAAAAGAATTAGACTGCGCCGCCTTTTTTAAGGCGTGTCATGAGTTCTGAGTCTCGTTGGAGTTGGTGATGGGTTTTGAAGTTCCGCAAAGCGAAGTACTGAATGTACAGCCACAGTATTGTTTGTTCGACGCTATGGCCGATGCGCTGGCAGGCCCAGGCTGGGGGGCCTTTCCCAGTGCCTTGAGCGATGAAGTGCTGAATGAGCTGTGCAGAATTGCGCACTCGAAAGAATACAACAGACCGGCCAGAATTGGCCGGCGCCGCAAGCAGCAGCACAACCCGCAGATTCGCCGGGACAACATCGTCTGGATAGATGGCAGCCATCCAACCCAGCAGGCCTGGCTTGACTGGAGTGCTCAACTTCAGCTCTGGCTGAATCGCTCGCTGATGATCGGTCTATCCTTCTTTGAAAGTCACTTTGCCTCATATGCTCCAGGTGGCTTCTACGCCAAACATCTGGATATTTTCAAGGGTCCGAACCAGCAGATGCTCTCCGAGCGGGCAGTGAGTGTTGTTCTCTATCTGAACCCCAACTGGATACCTGGTCACGGTGGTGAGCTTGTGTTGTACGGACGTGACGGGGAAGTTTTGATAGAAATTGCCCCGACCATGGGCACAATTGTACTTTTCAACAGCGCGGACTTTTTGCACGAAGTGCTGCCCGCCGGTGAGCAGCGTTTCAGTATTGCGGGTTGGTTTCATCGTCAGCCGGCATCTGCTCTGGCTTTACCGGTGGCGTGAATGTCCAGGTCTCAGGTGCCGTCGAGCTTGAAGCCCATATACTCGTCAGATCCCGAAACGGAGAAGTCGCTACGCCATTCAATAAAGGATGGTGTCTACTACTCGGCCATGATTGGTGGCGGTGAAAGCTATTTCTCCGCATTTGCCATTTTTTTGCAGGCAAGTACTACCGTTGTCGGCTTGTTGGCTTCCCTGCCACCGCTGCTGGCTTCGACTTTTCAATTGCTCTCAGCCTGGCTGGGGCGGAAAAGAGGCAAACGCAAGCAGATAGTTTTAGCAGGTGCGCTGATTCAGGCCGTGTGCCTGATTCCGATTGCGCTGCTACCGCTTTATACCTCTGAGTATTCAGCGGTATGGCTGATCCCTCTGGTATTCCTCTATTTTTGTGGGCCCAACCTGGCATCACCCCAGTGGAACAGTCTGGTTGGAGAATTGTTGCCGGAAGCCAGGCGTGGTCGATTTTTCGCGGAGCGGACTAAGCTATCCAGCGTTGCCTCGGTTTGCGCGTTGGCGATGGCAGGCTTCTGTCTTGAGGCTGCAGATCGTAGCGGCTATGCCTATTGGGGATTTCTAACAATATTTGTCTGCGCTTCAGGTGCGCGCCTGATGTCCTTTTATCATTTAAGTCGCATGCACGAACCGAGTAGCAAAGTCGCTGTGCTGGCTTTACCGGAGGAAGAAAATTTCTGGCGTAAATTGCAAAAGACAAAACTGCTTAAGTTCTCGCTGTTCTTTGCTTTTATGCAGTTTTCGGTAGCTATTTCCGGGCCCTATTTCACGTTGTACATGCTCAGAGATCTGCAGTTCAGTTATCTGGAGTTTATGTTCATATCAGCGGTTTCGATCCTGGTGCAGTTTTTAACATTAAATCGCTGGGGCCGCTTATCTGATCTGTTTGGAAACCGACTTATTCTGATTACTACCGGATGCATCATTACGGTGATTCCTTCGCTGTGGTTGGTCTCTCCACACTTTGTATGGATTCTCATTGTGCAGATGATCAGTGGTCTGGGCTGGGCGGGTTTCACATTAAGTTCAACGGCGTTTGTGTTTGACCTGACACCAACAGCGCATCGTGCCACCTTGTTTGCAGCCCACAATGTGCTGGCAGCAGTGGCCGTTTTCCTGGGTGCTTCAACCGGTGCCGCAATTGCTGCATTGGTGCCTGTTCAGTTTGTGCTGGTGGGGGAAACATTCACTCTACTGACGCCACTGTACTGGTTATTCGGCGCCTCCTGTCTGATGCGTATTGTGGTTGCGCTGTCGTTCCTGCCGTTCCTGAAAGAGGTACGTCGGGTGCGTCCGATGTCAGTTGGCGGAGTGATTTTTCGTGTCACCCGCCTGCAGCCGATAGGTGGGCTGGTCTACGAGGTGGTTGGGCGTCTACGAGCACCCAAGCAGGCGAAGCATCAGACCGAAGACGCCGATTCAGAAGAATGAACCGACCGGTCGATAAAGTAGTTCTTGCAGGTGGTGCTAATGCTCTGACCGATTGCGTATCGGCGGCAATCGCCACCAGGTGACCAGCACAAGCAAGCCAAACACAGTATAAGCGGCGATAAAGACCCACCACGGCAAATCATAGAACAGCACCTTAGACAGCCAGAACTCGACAAAAGATTTTTCGTGCGCCACTTCTCCAGCGGCCGCGCGCAATTGCTGTTCCCAAAGCGTGAGGGGGCAGAGTTTGCCCAACCAGGTCTGTACGACCACAAACGCGATAGTACTCAGGTGCACAAGGCGCAGCCAGAACCAACGAACCCATTGCCAGTTACGCAACCAGCCAACGATAATCACAAGTTGGCCTAAGACCACAAACGCGACCACAGCAGCGTGAAGAACCAGGATGGCGTCTGCCCACAGGCCCGGCATTGGCAGTTGCTCTATGAAACTATTGCTTACTATCATCGCTGATCACTTTCGGTTGATGCCCTATTATGAGTTGCATGCTTAAATTCGCAGTGTTTGTCTATCTTGCAGGAGCGTTTGTCATGGCGCACGCAGAGCTACCTGACCATTATGCTGAATCGACAATGCTGTTTGCCCTGTCGGCTGATGGCGAACAGGAAGTATCTCTGCGTCTGGCACGTTTTCCTTTGACCGGTAAAGCGACCGTCTGGCTGCATATCGCTGATGGGGAAGCGGCATGGGCGATGGCGCATGAACAGTTTGAGAGTTCAAACCAGGCCACACCTGTAAACGAAGATGTTGCTGAGTTTGGCGCCGGGCTCGGTACCCAGACGGTGAAATTTGTCAGTCAGAAACGAAATGGCGAGCAGATGCTTGGACATTTGAGCGCCGAGCTTCTGGCTGTTGCGAGTCGCCATCCGGAACTGGGAGAAGGTGTGGTACCTGTCAGCGTTGATCTGATGTACAGAAGTTCATCAGCGGGGTATCGCTCGGCAACCGGGCGTTGGGAGATGACTGGTTCTGTTAGCGGCACAGTGACGGTGCAGGGCAAAACAATAGTGTTCGATGATCCAGGAAAATGGCACGAGCAGATTGGCCCGCGAGCGCGATTTGCGCCCGCGTTTACTTATTTCAATGTGCAAAACGAATCTGTGGCGCTGCTTGCCATTGCATTTGCACAAGGCGTTTCAGGCTACGCTATGCTCAATGGTGAAATCTATGAACTACAGAGTTTTGAAATTCAGGGCCCCGATGCCACCCCGCGCAAGTTCGAAGCTCAGTTTTATGATGCGCGCACTGATGAGTTACAACGAATAGAAGGGCGTGCACGCGCAGTACAACAATGGTCTGTGCCTATTGAAGGGCAGCGACGACCAGGCACTGCAGTGATTGTCGAAACAAATCTGGGTGAGATGTTTGGCTCCCTCAATGACTGGCAACCAGACAAGTAACCGGTGATTCAGTCTGACGCATAGTTTATGCGGGCTTGGTTGTCTGCTCGACTTTGGTGATGGTGTTGTTCTCGAAAGTGTAGGTCAGATATTTCAGGTGCACGGCGTTGGTCAGCACCGAGGGTTTGAACACGGCGCAGCATTCTCCCGGATGGCGGACACTGTCGTAGATAAGGCCGGCGCTCTGTTGTGCCTGCAGTTGTGCACCCAGTAATTGACCCGCGCTGTAGTCGCTGAGGTGGTAGATGGCTGGGTCATCGAGGTTACACAGGTCATGCAGGTCAGTCGGCCCTAAATAGGCCCGGATTACGCGCATCTCAATTTCAGTGTGATCTATTCTGGCTTCGCGCAGGAAGCGCGCCCGATGATAGGTTGTTTCTGCAATAGCTGTCGCCTCTTCGGACGCGCAGTAGTAGGTACCGAACTCTGCATTGAAGCGTCCACCCTGACCCGGCTTCGGGCGGTGAGTGAAAGCCGCCATTATCCACGAGGCGCCGGGACCGAAGACACGCTCTCCCGGCGGCACCAGAGCTATGTCGCCCACTTCATCACGCAGGCGGGGGTTGGTGAGCGACTCCACTGCGTAAAGAATGTCCCAGTCCTCAGCGCCTGCCACCCGTTCAAACAGATTTATCTGAGGAAATCTGGCCGGAATGATGCGAACAACAGTTTGATCTACTCTCTGCAGCTGAAGATTTTCAGGCAGAGTTACCAACCCGCGCGCTCAGCGTCCAGAAAGTGCCGAACCTCAGCAAGGTCGATAACCTGACCAGCCAGCATGCGTGACAGAGGTGTGCTGGCGTTAAAAAAAACATGGTCGTTAGGTGTTGTCAGCCAGGCATCTGCCAGTTCGGGATCAGGCAGCAAGATCTGCAATGACTTATAAATACCCAGCAGGTAACTGCAGCGCTCCAGCGTATCTTTGCTGAGCTTGGCTTTTTCCGGCTGATTCTTCCAGTTGTATAAGGTTTTTTCGTTAGACAGGCCGAGGAGTGCCATCTGCTGTTTGCCGGTTAAACCCCACTGCTCAAACATATTGAATAATGTGGGCAGCAGCGCTTTGCCAACTGAGTTTGCTTCTTCCAGAATTTTAAAGGCTGGTGTAGCCATGATACTTCCTTACCGGTCGAAATACTGTAACAGTACAGTATCCGCAAATTTTGTCAAATGGCTGGGGCTGGTTTATTGAGGTGATTCGCTGTAATGGTCAGTGCCCTCAATACGGCGTTTCAGCGGATCCAGCATCCTGTCGACAGCTTTCATGCGCCGTGTTTCGGTCCAGGGTGCGTGGTAGCGAAACAGGAAACGAATGGCTTCATTAAGGCGCTCGCTCATGGACGGGCCTACGTGATCAGCTCCACGCACCAGGTGATATTCATGTTTGATACGTGCATCCCACAATACCCGATGTAGAAACTCAGCGCCTTCGTATAGCCAGAACTGATCTTCGTCACCGGCCTCGAGGTAGATTTGTAACCCGGACTCCTGTATCTCCTTCGCTTGATCTCTGGCGATGGTGGCCGGGTTGTTTGCCGCCCAGTAAGCCTCGTCAACGGGTCTGCCGAATGCGGTCTCAAATAATTCATCACTGCGCCAGAAGCGATGTTTGGGCTGCATGTCAGCAAACTCAAGAATCGGTTCAATGCCGGGCTCCAAAGCAGCCACAGCGCCAAACTGATCGGGGTGTTTGAAAGCAATACGAAGTGAACCCATACCGCCCATGGATACACCGGTGATAAAGGTGCGTTTGGGTTGGCTTGTAATTGGGTATGTTTTGCGAAGGTGTTCGAGAAACGGACCCATAATGAAATCTTCCCAACGCTCACTGCCGTCTTTGAAATTCATATAGAAGCCGCGCGCGGTGACTGATGGCATAACCACAAGAGCCGGTGGAATCGCCCCGCTTTTCCACAGCGCATCCCATTGTTCTGCCTGTCGCAGCAAACCTTTTCGATCACCACCGCCACCATGTAAATTGAGGACAAGCGGCAGGTCCTGCATTTTCTGATAACCGTCCGGTGCAATGACAGCGTACTCAACCGGGCTGGGTACTAAAGACGCAGGGGTCTCGGCGAGAACCTGCTCGTAAGCAGATGCGTAGCTGGCAAAAAAAATTACAACAATGAAAACGCCAATGGTGGAAGGTTTCGAGCTGGGAAAAACCATGTTTGAACACCTGTCGTAAGCTGACTTGTTGACCATTATGATGTACATCCTTTCTGGCAGGTAGACCTATGAAACGAAACATACTGTTCATCACAACCGATCAGATGCGCTACGACGCCCTTGGGTGTAACGGCGGGCAAATAGCACGCACGCCAGCGATTGATCAGCTGTCGGCCAGCGGCATCAACTATCGTCGCGCACACAACCAGAACGTTGGCTGCATGCCTGCTCGCGCGACGATGATGACGGGCCAGCACGTTGCGTCCCATGGTGTGTGGATGAATGGCGTGTCTTTACCTGAAGACCAGCCGACCATCGCCCATCATCTGCAGAACAACGGCTATCACACAGGTCTTCTGGGTAAAGCCCATTTTGAACCCTGGCTGGGTAAACCGGCAGACTTTTTTGAAAACCGCATGGCCGCGGAAAACAGCACTGGTCCCCATCGTGGCTTTGATCATATGGAATTGGCCAACCACTTCTTTGAGGGGCATAGCCATTACGATTTATGGATGAATCAGCACCCCGAGCAGAAAGCAAAGTTCTACCCGATGGTCACAGACAAAGGACAGAACACCGAAGGCAAAGGCGATACCGGTGCGGTTCAGGTCTGGCCGATTGATGTGCCGCGCGAGCTTTACCACACGGATTGGGTCGCGGACCGGACCATTGACTGGCTCAGCAGCCTGGGTGATACCTCGGCTGCGGAGCCGTTTTTCTGCTGGATGAGTTTCCCCGACCCGCACCATCCCTGGGATGTCCCCGCATCAGAGCTGCATCGCGTGAACTGGCGTGATCTACCACTGCCCAGTCTTTACCGGGAAAATCGCGCAGATTTAGAGGCACTGCTCGACCAGAAGCCGAAACACTGGCGGGGCTATTTTGAGGGTACGCTGTGGACTAACCTGGAGTCGCCGAGAGAGTTTGTGCCCGCGCAGATGTCCGCAGATCAACTGCGTGAAATCAACGCCATGACGCATATTGAAAACGAACTGATCGACGAAGCCTGCCAGCGGGTTTTCAATTACCTTGAAAGCACAGGGCAACTGGATAACACCGATATCTTCTTCACCACAGATCACGGTGAACTGCAGGGCGACTTTGGTCTGCTGTTCAAAGGTCCTTACCATGTTGATGCACTGATGCGCGTACCGCTGATCTGGAAGCCCGCAAAGGTGGCTGAAATTGCGCCCGCTGAAGTTGAAGCACCGGTGGGACATCTCGACCTGGCCAGTACATTCTGTGACATCGCCGGTATTAACGTGCCGTCGTTCTGTGAGGGACAGGTGTTACCCGTTTCTCAAGCCCAGGCGACACAGCAGCAACGTAGCCATGTTGTCACCGAGTGGGACTCGGAACACGGACCCATCGACATGCACCTCAAGAGTATTTACGAATCCTCCGGATGGTTGTGCACAGCCTACGGCGCCAGCCACCTCTATGAGGGTAGTGAAGGAGAGCTTTACAATATGAACGATGATCCCGGGCAGTTGGTCAATCTGTGGGATGACCCTGACAGTCAGCACAAAAAATCTGAGATGCTGTCGCTGCTGGCGGCGTCCATACCTGCGCCAAGGCAGCCGAGGTTAGAGCGGAAAGCGCCTGTGTAGGTCAATAACTCAAATCGATTGCGCTGCGCGGCGCTCACGAGTTAGGGTTTAAAGACTGATTTCGATCAACGGAGAACTCAATGAGATACAAACGCATCCTGCTGTTTGTCGCTGCTCTGCTCTTTACTGCCAGTGCTTCTGCTGCGCCACAAGTTGGTGACATGGCCCCTGACTTTAGTCTGCCGGGTAGCGACGGCAACACACACACCTTGTCAGACCTTCGCGGTAAACATGTTGTTATCGCCTTTTTCCCCAAAGCCTACACAGGCGGCTGAACCATCCAATGTAAAGCGCTGCGTGACAGTGCCAGAGAAATTACAAACTTCGACATCGCCTATTTCATGGCCAGTGTCGATTCGCTGGAAGACAACACCGGCTTTGCTAACAAGAACAATGCTAACTTTCCGATATTAGCGGATGTCACAAAGACAATGTCTGAGGCTTATGGCGTGCTGCACTCTGCAGGATTCGCTCAGCGCTGGACCTACTACATCGATCCGCAAGGCATCATTATCAGAATTGACAAAGATACCAACCCGGCAACAGCAGGTGCTGATCTGGTCGACAGTTTAAACGCCTTAGGGGTACCTGCGGCGGCAGATTAACTGCTGCCCGTCCCAGCCCGCTATCCAATTAGAACTTAAGTCCCCTGGAGTTAAAAAGCAGTGAAATTAGCGATTCTGTCCCGTGGTCCAAACTCTTACAGTACCCGACGCCTTAAAGAAGCGGCGCTGCAACGTGACCATGAGGTTAAAGTTTTAAATACCCTCAAGTTTGCAATCGACCTGCAGCAAGGTAGTCCGGACCTTTATTATCGCCAGAAGGCGCTCAGTGCATACGATGCTGTTCTGCCGAGGATTGGTGCATCCATCACCTATTACGGTACTGCGGTTGTCAGACAATTTCAGGAGATGGACGTATTCTGCGCCAACACCGCCCACGGCATTATTAACTCGCGGGATAAGCTACGCAGCCTGCAGATTCTCAGTCGCCATCACATTGGTATTCCGCGAACAACTTTTGTGCGCGAAAAAAAGGATGTGATTCCCGCCATTGAGCGCGTGGGCGGGGCACCTGTGGTTATCAAATTGATTGAAGGCACTCAGGGAATTGGTGTTCTGTTGGCTGAAACAATACAGGCGGCGGAATCCATTATCGAACTGCTGCAGAGTCAGAAACAGAATGTGCTGGTGCAGAAGTTTGTTGCAGAGAGTAAAGGTAAAGACATACGCGCCTTTGTTGTAGGCGATCGTGTTGTGGCTGCCATGCGGCGTGTTGCGCAAGGCCAGGAGTTCCGCAGTAATGTGCACCGAGGCGGTGTTGCCGAAGCGGTTGAACTGGACGACGAGTACAAAGAAACGGCGGTCAGATCTGCTCAGATTCTTGGCCTGCGTGTCGCCGGCGTAGACATGCTTGAGGGCGCCAAAGGTCCGCAGATAATGGAAGTGAATTCTTCGCCAGGCCTGGAAGGCATAGAAACCTGCACGGGGCTGGATGTTGCTGGAGCGGTGATTGACTACATCTCCGCACAGGTAGACTTTCCGGAGATTGACATACGGCAGAGATTAACTGTCAGCAAAGGTTATGGCGTAAGTGAAATCTATGTTCCAACGGGTTCAGATTTTGTGGGCACGACTATCAAAGACAGCAACCTCGCGGAGAAAGATATCAATGTCCTTACACTGTACCGGGGCAATAAAGTCATACCCAACCCCCGTTCCGACCGTGTGCTTGAGCCGCTCGACAAATTGCTGTGTTTCGGCAAGCTGGAATCGATGCGTGGCATGATCCCGAAGAAGACCCAGCGACGCAGGCGTCCCAAGGTCCAGGACCTGTCGAAGGAGACGATAGTAAAAGCCGCTGATGGCCAGAGTGACGAGTCTTGAACGCGGGCTCGAAGGACTCACCGCCGAAGAACAAAAGCAGGCGCGTTAAAGCCCGTCCTTTAGAAATTGCGGGTCAGGTTGTGCAGCCGGGCGAGCGGATCCAGTTCGATCTGCCCACCGCAAGACTGTATACCCATACGCCTCTGAATATGCCGGTGGAAATTATCCATGGACGGTTCGAAGGACCCGTGCTGCTGATTTGTGCAGCGATTCATGGCGATGAGTTGAATGGAGTCGAAGTCATTCGTCGCGTGCGCAGCTTTCGATCCCTGGATCGGCTGCAGGGCACACTGATTCTGATACCGGTCGTAAATCTGTTTGGCTTTATCCATCAGTCCCGCTATCTGCCAGACCGACGGGATTTGAATCGTTCTTTCCCCGGCAGCGAAAGAGGCAGTATCGCTTCACGCGTAGCACATGTTTTCTTTGACAATATTGTTAAGCGGTGCACCCACATCATTGATCTGCACACGGCTGCCATTAATCGAGACAACCTGCCTCAGATTCGAGCGGCCCTGGATGAACCCGGAGTGCCAGAGATGGCCACGGGTTTTTCCATTCCCGTAATTATCAATTCGGATCTGATCGAAAACAGTTTACGTTGTGAGGCGGGCAAACTTGGTATTCCCATCATTACCTATGAAGCGGGTGAAGCGCTGCGGCTGAACGAGCGCGCTATTGTCACCGGCGTGCGGGGCATTGTGAGCGTGATGCGTGCTCTGAAAATGTTACCAGGCCGGCGGATACGCACAGTGCGTGCAGAGCCATACATTGCGCGTTCGTCGAAATGGGTGCGCGCTTCCATGGATGGTATGTTTCGACCCCTGGTGCAGCTGGGCGCGTGGGTCAAGCGGGGTGCAGCGTTAGGGGTTATCTCGGCGCCGTTTTCTTCTCAGGAAGAAGTACTTGCTGCTGAAGCTGATGGCATTGTCATTTGTGTGAATAACCTGCCGCTGGTGAATGAAGGTGAAGCGTTGTTTCATATCGCCCGTTTTGAGGAAACTGGTGCAGTTGAAACGGAGATTGCATCCCATGGCAGCAGTATCGAAGATGATCGCCTTTATGATATCGAGTCAGTACCGGTTCCGGAAATTGATAACCTGGTGTCGACTGACGAGACGACTTAATCAACAGCGCACTTCCTTGCGATTTGTGATGAGGCGGTTTAAGGCGATTCTAAGTTAAACTGTTTCTCAAGACGTCTAGGTTGACAACCGCCACGCGAGGGGATTGTTATGCGCGATACTGATGAAATGGGACTCACACCAGAAGCAGCGCAAGGATACGAAGATTTTTTTCTTCCTGCGATTTTCGCTCAATGGCCGCCGCAGATTCTTAACGCGTCCGGCTTGAAGGCAGGAGACAATCTACTTGAAGTAGGCTGCGGCACGGGCGTTCTGGCTCGACAGGCAACAACTATTGTGCAGCCTGACGGTCAGGTTACAGGGTTGGATTTAAGCGAAAGTATGCTCAGCGTTGCCCGACGGAAGTGTCCCGGTGCGATCTTCCAGCAGGGCAACGTCATGGATCTGCCTTTTGAGACGGGTTCCTTTGACGTGGTAATAGCCTCTTTTATGCTGATGTTTGTGCCTGATCAGCCGTTGGCCATTAAAGAAATGTGGCGCGTATTGAAGCCAGGCGGGCGTCTGGTGGTCGCCGTGTGGGAGTCACTGGGCAAAAATCCTGCGTACACCAGGTTGGTTGAGATTGCCGATCGTCAAATTGATCAGGCAGCCGGTGCGTCCCTTGCCTGGCCCTTTGCCCTCGGTGAAGATGGTAAGTTTGCCGACGTGTTTAACGCAGCTGATGTTGCGACACCAACGATTGATGCGCACAAAGGCCGGGCAAGATTCGCTTCGATAGAACAGTTTGTTGAAACTGAAATTCAGTCCTGGGTGTTGGCTGAAAGCGTCAATGACAGCTCGCTTGCAGCAGTGCAGACCGAGGCTGAAGAGCAGCTGATTGAGTTTTGTGATGCAGATGGTGCGTTGGATATCCCGCTCAATGCACTGATTGCGGTAGCAGAGAAACATCGTTAGCGTGAGAACACTGGTTCTGATTCTGCTCTGCGTTTCTGCCGGGGTCGAAATTGAATCTCGCTTTCAAGTTCGCGATAAGTTGTTGAGAGCATCCCTTCCATCTCTACAGGAAGTTCAATCCTGGGCGGAAAAAACCGCCCTGCTTGGAAAAAAGCGCGCCTTAAGCTGGTTTGATGGCGTCACAAATCCATCATCTAATGCGCGCAAAGCAGCGCTTGTTGGCAAAGTTGTGAATGTGATTGATGGGGACACAGTTGAACTTCGCCTGGGTAGCGCAACCCGCGTTATCCGGCTTGACCAGATAGATGCACCGGAAATTGGTCAACCCTGGGGGCGGCGCGCCAGGCAGGGATTAAACAGGCGGGTTGCGGGGCAGCAGGTTGTCGCTGAGATCGCGGGTTCTGATCGGTACGAGCGATTACTGGCTACCCTCTTTGTTAAAGACCAGAACATTAATAGAGAAATGGTGCAATCCGGTGATGCATGGGCGTACAAACAATACCTGACTGACAGCAGGCTTTTGGATGACGAAGCTGCTGCCCGAACCGCGAGGATTGGTTTGTGGCGCGGAGCTGATCCGATTCCACCGTGGGAGTGGCGTCGTCTGGATAGATGATTGGCTGACTTTTTCAGATTTACAGGCACAAAAAACCCCAGTCTGGCTGGGGTTCCTGGACATCCTCGGATTTCCCTGGATGTCTAAATGGTGGAGGCGGCGGGAGTTGAACCCGCGTCCGCTGACTCGCCACTATAGGCTCTACATGCTTAGCTTCCGTTTATTGATTTAGCGTCGCACGACCCAACGGTCAGGGTGTGGTCTGCGATCCCGATTGGTTTTAATGATTCAGCCCCGGGCGAGGCATCCACACGATCCTGCTGCTTTGCCGTTCTCTTCTCCTAGCAGGAAGCGGATTGAGAACGTAAGCGGGTTTTTTAGGCCGCTAGTGCGTAGTTTTCGTCGTTGGCAACTATAAAAGTTACTGCGATTGTTTTACGAGAGTCACAACCCTCTCGGCATGCACCGCAAGCTTTGATATCCGCGTCGAAACCAGGTCGCCCCCAATTTCAAAAGCTGACTACAAAGTGCTGTTAGAAAATCTCCTTAACTGCGCTTTCAGTACTTTAGATGGGGTCATACTACTCTTTTTCAAGGTAAAACAACATCTTATGCATGTCTGTCTATGTGACGGACAACGCGTTCTTGGCGCAAGCCCGGCGGTTTCTAAAACAGACGGCTGGGTTACAATTATCGTATGAATAAGTTGAGAAAACGCCTGTTAGTGGCGCTTCTATGCTGGGTCGGGTTACCGGTGAGCACGGCTCATGCGTTAGATGCCCGCCAGTATATAGAACGCGCGGTGACGTTGATTGAGGCCAGAGAGTACAGCCTGGCGCGTACCTATCTGGCGCCAGCGCTGATTGCACCATCGATTAACTCGGGCGAACGCGCGCGCGCTTATTATCTGCGTGGTTTCAGCTTTATGGCGCAGAACATGCCCGTTTCGGCCCGCAAAGACTACAACCGCGCGCTGGAATTCAATCCAAATAATCCCGTAGTGCTGCTGGAGCTCGGCCGCCTTCACGGGGCCGGCCAGGGCACCGTGAAAGATGAAACCCTGGCGCTGTCGTTTTTTGAGCGGGCAGCGAGTCTCGGCTATGACCGGGCGAATTTTCATCTGGGTCGGGCTTATCTGTATGGTCAGGGTGTTGAGAAAAATATTGAGGCTGCTCGCACCGCACTGCTGACAGCTGCTCAACAGGAACATCTCTTCTCCATGATGCTGCTCGCCTCCAGCTATCGCGTGCAGCATGTGACTGCTGCACAACCGGATCTCGCCCTGGCGTGGTACGAAAAAGCGCATGCTGCGGGTGCTCCTGCGGCGCTTTTGTCCATGGGTTTCATGTATGCCAATGGCGAAGTCGGAGACCCTGATCCAGGCAAGGCGGCTTTGTTGTTTCAACAGGCTCTGGATGAGGGGTTCACCCCGGCTGCAGTTCATCTGGCGTATGCCTACCTGACCGGAAGCGGTGTGGCAGAAAATCCGAAAATGGCATTGAGCCTGTACAACCAGGCCGCGGAAGAGGGTATTACCGACAGCTTTGTCGGCCTGGGACACTTATATGAGTACGGCCTGGGGGTTCAGAAAGACCTCGCTCAAGCACAAAACTGGTACGAACGAGGCGCGGATGCTGGTGATGAAGATGCCATGCGTCGGCTGGTCTCTTTTTTCCTGCGTCAGGATACCAGTGAAGCTCGGGCCCAAGCTCTGAAGTGGTCAAGTCTGGCCGCAGACATCGGCAGTGCTCAGTCGCGTAACGATTATGCCTGGCTGCTGGCAACCTCAAAATTCGAAGGCTTACGCAATGGCACCCTGGCAGTGGATCAGGCGTCTAAAGCCGTTGAAGAAGTGCCAACGGCAGCCTTCCTGGATACTCTGGCGGCGGCCTATGCTGAGCTGGGTAATTTTGAGCTGGCTGTCTCTACCCAGCGGCAGGCAATCGCTTCGATCGCAGAGGATGAAGATGAGCTGACGGAGCAGTTGGAAGAGCGCCTGCGCTTTTACGAACGCAGTGAGCCCTGGCGGGAATAGTAGGATTCTGGTAAAAAGCCCAGCGAATATCGATTGTCCTCCTAATAACCGGACTGAATATCTTGAGCATAGAACAACGCCGCACTGAAGAAGTATTTGCCATCATTCAGGAATTAGTCGCTGATGGTAAAACCACATTGCGTCCTGGTGATGTCAACAGCGCCCTGCGTGAACGCAATTCTCCGATGGGCAGTTGGGCAGTGCGGGCGGAGTTCACCCGCCTGGAAGAGCTGGGTCGTATCAGTTGTGATGAAACGACCGGTGACTGGCAACTGTTGGAATCTACCCCTATGAAAGACGCGGGCTGAGCCGTGCAAACCTCTGTTGATCTATCTTCGCTACCCGCGATAAAAAAACTCGGACGCGTCGCCATTCTGAAATCAAAATGGTATCCGGAATACGTTGAAAACATGGCCTCTGCCTGTATTGAGGTGTTGAGTCAGTATGGCTATAAGAAGATTGAGCAACACACGCTGCCAGGTTCTTTGGAGCTGCCACTGGCCGCACGTGATCTGTTAAGCCTGGATGAAAAAAAAGAAATAGACGCAGTCATCTGTTTTGGTGTCATTGTTAAAGGTGACACGCTGCATTTCGAAATGATCAGCAATGAATGTATGCGCGGTCTGGGTGACGTCATGCATGAATTTCGCCGCCCCATTGTTGTCGAAGTTCTGCCGGTTTTTGACATCGCTCATGCTCAGGCACGCGCCGCTGATGATGAGTTCAACAAAGGCATAGAAGCCGCGGCGTGTGCCATTGAGATGGTCGCCTGGCGTCAGCAGATAGGCTGCTGAGTTACTGGCTCAGTTGTGCGCCTTCATCAGGCGCTGTTTGTCCCGCTGCCAGTCCTGATCTCTTTTTGTTGCACGTTTGTCGTGCTGCTGTTTGCCTTTACCCAAAGCGATTTCGCACTTCACCTTGTTGCCTTTCCAGTACATCGCGGTAGGTACACAGGTATAACCTTTCTGTTGGGTGGCAGTGAAAATCTGCGCAAGTTCCCGTGCGTGCAACAGCAGTTTTCGATTACGCTGCGGTTCCGGCACGACGTGAGTTGAGGCGGAAACCAGCGGCGTGATGTTGGCTGCGGCGAGATAGGCTTCACCTCTGTGTAAGTTGATGAAGGCTTCGGTAATCTGCACGCGGCCATCTCGAATGGCTTTCAGCTCCCAACCCTGTAATGCAATTCCAGCTTCAAATTTCTGCTCCAGGAAGAATTCGTGGCGCGCGCGCTTGTTCAACGCAATGGTTGTCGAAGGAGTGCCTTTTTTTGTGGTCTTGCTCAAAGCGGCGTTCGCTATGGTAATGGAGCCTAAGTGGGCGCGGGAGTATATCAGTTTGACCTGCAAGTAGTAGAATAGCGCCTCCACTGCACACAGATAAGAAATAGATATGGCATTGGCATCAGATTCAAGACACGGCATGTGGTCGTCACGTTGGTTGTTTATTCTCGCTGCAGCAGGTTCCGCGGTGGGCATCGGCAACATCTGGAAATTCCCTTACATGGCCGGTGAGAACGGCGGTGGATCATTTGTGCTGATCTATCTGATTTGTGTCGCCTTTGTGGGCATCCCGATAATGATGTCCGAAGTCATGTTAGGGCGTGCGGGTCGTACCAGTCCGATAAACGCGATGCGTAAGCTCGTAGAGATGGGTAAACGCAGCCCGTTGTGGGTAATGATCGGCTGGATGGGCGTGCTGGCCGGCTTCCTGATTCTGTCTTATTACGCGGTGATTGCCGGGTGGGCCATGAACTATGTCTGGGTCAGTGGGGTTGGCACATTTGCCGGGGCCTCTGCGGAAACCGTCAGCACAACGTTTGACAGTTTTCTCGCGGATCCGTTGCAGCTCGTTCTCTGGCAGACCATTTTCATGGCGCTCACCATCTGGATTGTTGGTAAAGGGGTGACCAAAGGCTTGGAGACCGCGATTCGGCTGTTTATGCCGATGCTGTTTCTGCTGCTGGTGGTATTACTTGGCTACAGTGTGAGCTCTGGTGGGTTCCAGCAAGGGTTCGATTTCATGTTCCACCTGGATATGGATGCCTTCACGAATCCGGAAATCTGGCTGATCGCCATGGGTCAGGCGTTTTTCACTCTGAGTCTGGGTATGGGCGCAATGATGGCCTACGGCGCTTATGTGCCTGAGAATGCTGGCATTGGTGGCATGGTCATCACCATCGCGATTCTCGATACCCTGGTTGCGGTGTCCGCTGGCCTGGCTATTTTCCCGATCGTATTTGCAAATGGTTTAGATGCTGCCCAGGGTCCGGGGCTGATGTTTGTCACGGTGCCGTTAGCCTTCGGTCAATTACCGCTCGGCATTGTGTTTGGCACCTTGTTTTTTGTGCTGGTCACGTTTGCAGCGCTGACTTCAGCCATCTCCATTTCCGAACCTGCGCTGGCTTATCTGGTAGAAGAATACAACGCTAAACGTAAGCGTGTTGCGATCAGTCTGGGTGTGATCTGCTGGATTATCGGGCTGGGAACAGTGTTCTCATTTAATATCTGGTCGGACGTATTTGTCGTCGGGCAACTCACCGTATTCGATTTTATCGATTACGTATCGCAGAACATCATGCTGCCCTTAGGTGGTATGTTGATTGCCTTGTTTGCTGTCTGGATGGTACCGAAATCAGTGTTACAGAAACAGCTTGGTTTTGATGGCGGGTTCCCACTGTTTCTGTGGCGCCTGGTTGGCGGCTTTATTGCACCGTTAGGTGTGGCAGCTGTTTTTGTGTATAGCTTGTGGCCCTTGATCCAGGGCTTGTTGAATCCGTGAAAACCCTTGAGCGATCGGCATTGCTGGAAGTGCCGGCGCCGGTGGCTTATGCAGTGATTGTTGATGTGGTGAGGTATCCGGATTTTGTAGTGGGTTGTGAACAGGTGGATATCCTGCAGACGACACCAGATGGACTCATTGCGCAGGTATCCGTTACCGGCAAGGGATTGCACGAGTCTTTTGTCACAGAAAACACACACCAGCCTTTTGAATCCGTTGTGATGTCCCTGCGTGAAGGTCCGTTTGAGGTGCTGGAAGGTCGCTGGCAGCTGACACCTCTGGGTGACCTGGGCTGCCGGGTAAATCTGCGCATCGATTTTGTGCCGAAAGGGTTTGTCGCCCGAATTCTGAGCAGCTTTACAGACCGTATAGCAGACAGGTTGGTGGATTCATTCAGCGAACGAATCTTATTGGAATACCAACGTTTGAAATGAGCCAGGAGCAGGACATCTCAGTCGAAGTGGTTTACGCAACGCCAACGGCGCAGACGTTGCGCACCTTACAGGTGCCCACTGACACAACCGTAGATGCGTTGTTGCAACAGATTTCTCAGCAAGCGCCTTTTTCGGGACTGGATTTAGCCGCACACCAGGTTGGCATCTTTGGCCAGGTATGTGAACGCACACGCGTTTTGCAGGCAGGTGACCGGTTGGAAATTTATCGACCCCTGGTCATGGATGCTAAGACGGCACGCCTGGCGCGTGCTCAGAATCAGAAAAAAAATCCGGGCCAGGGTCAGCAGCGTTAGCTGGTTTCTTCTTCTACTGTGTCGGTTTCGGCTGGTGCTTCAGGATTGGCGGATTCAGGCACCAGATCACCAGTGAAGTAGCCAAGTACATCGTCTTCAAAAAACAGGCTCATGCGCGTTTCCTGATTGAAGTAACCGGGTAACACCACGCTGTAGACATAATCCCAGCGGTCTTCGTTGAACGTGTTGCGCAGTACCGGCTCACCCATAATGAATGCAACCTGGCTTCTGGTCATACCCGGTTTGAGCTGATTTACCATTTCCTGAGTGATGACGTTGCCTTGTTGTACCGTTACCTTGTACAGACGCGGAAGCTGAATGTTAGGCAGACTGCAGCCGACTAACATCATGGCGATAAGGGTGGTGGATAAAGCTTTAACCAGCAACGCAGTTTCTCAACAGTTTTAATGGGAGAGCGATATTACGCGGTATTAATGGATCGCACCACCGCGAAGGGTGCGCGCATATTCGCGTGTTTCATCCGTAATGTCGGCACCGGCCAGCATGCGGGCAAGTTCTTCTATGCGGTGGTCATCGCTGAGTGGCTGGATTTGAGTATTGTCGCCTTTTTTGGTGACCCGGTAGTGGCTGTCGCCCAGGGCGGCAACCTGTGGCGCGTGAGTGATGCAGATCACCTGGGTACGACTGCCGAGGTCACGCAGAATGCGACCGACGGTGTCCGCTGTTGTGCCGCCAACGCCGACATCAGCTTCATCCAGAATCAAACAGGGCAGAGCACTGTTCTGGGCAGCCACTATCTGGATGCTCAAACCTATGCGGGTTTGTTCGCCACCGGAGGCTATCTGCGTCAGCGGACCGGCTGGAAAGCTCGGGTTGGTGGTCACCATGAATTCTGCTCGTTCGAGCCCGCGCTCGCCGGTATGGTCTTCGAAAGCGATGGCAAACTCGCCTTTGTTGATGCCTAAGCTCTGCATGAATTGTGATACAGCCTTGCCGAAATCAGGCGCGGCTTTGCGCCTTCTGGTCGACAGCGTTTTGGCTCGTTTGTCGAAATCGCCTTTGAGCTTTTGCGCATGGCTGCGCATCTCGTCCAGGGATGAGCCGTCTGCATCCAGGGCGTCGAGATCCGCACGCAGCGCCGCAGCATGGGAATGTAAATCTTCTGGTTCAACACGGTGCTTGCGCGCCAGATCCTGGGCGATATTCAGGCGCGATTCAATTAATGCCATGGCCTCAGGATCAACCACCACTTTATCCTGATAGTGACGTAAATCTCTGCTGGCATCGTCCAGCAAACCTAAAGCGGAAGCCAGGTTCGCCTGCCCGGATGCCAGATCCGGGTGTTCATCGTCTATGTTCTGGATCTGCCGCACGGCATGGCGCAGGTCGTCCAGTTCTTCAAGTTTGTCTACCGCCTGCTGGAGGCTGGCAAGGGTTGTGTGCGCACGGCTCAAGCGTTTGTGATCCTGCTCGAGCACTGCAAATTCGTCTGCCTTGAGGTCAAATTCTTCCAGTTCCTGAAGCTGATAGGCGAGTAAATCCTGCCGATCGGCAGCACTCGCCAGGCGTGCTTCCAGTTCCTGTATACGCTGCATTTCTGCCTGCCAGTCGCGATACAGGGTGCTCACTTCATGGGCGGTCTTTGTCAGGCCAGCATAGTCGTCGAGCAGCGTCAGCTGGGTGTTGCGGTTGGCCAGTCGCAGATGTTCGTGCTGGCCGTGGATGTCGACTAACTGTTCACCCAGGTCTTTTAGAAAAGTGGTGGTAACAGGGATGCCATTTACAAAGGCACGCGAGCGACCCTGGCTGGAAACGACTCTGCGCACCAGCACTTGTTCAGGCGTATCGCTGAGGAGCTCTGCTTCGTTGAGCTGTGCCTGCACAGCGGGCAAATGGGTTAAATCGAATTCGGCACAGACGTCAGCTTTGTCTGCGCCGGGACGTATAACCTCTGTGCGCGCCCGTTCACCCAGCAGCAGTCCCAGTGCATTCAGGAGAATGGACTTACCCGCACCAGACTCGCCGGTTATGGTGGTTAAACCGGGGTTGAAGTCAATGTCCAGCGTGGTTACCAGGACAAAATTCTGTAGGGTCAGTTGCTTGAGCATGATGGTCTGTCTTTAGTAGGAACCAAGCGTAACCTAAGCGGGTCAAACAGTTCACTAATTCTGATACGCAAACGCGACAGACCTAGTGTATAAAACAGGTGTGAACAGCAGGCCAGGTAATGTGGCTGATTTATGTAAGTGAATAACTCTGACCAGGCAAATGGCGAATAAAGAATTCATGGACAATCAGGTTGACCCTCGCGCCCAGCAGCTTTTTAAACTGCTTGTTGAGCAATATATTGATGACGGCATGCCGATCGCGTCAAAAAAGCTCGCCACCAGACCCGACGTCGCGGTGTCTGCGGCAACCGTTCGCAACATCATGGGAGATCTGGAAGCGATGGGCCTGGTCAAGTCTCCACACACCTCTGCGGGGAAAATTCCCACAACGCAAGGTTACCGGTTTTTTGTCGACTCTCTGCTGCGCGTGGAACCGTTTGCACAGTCACGTGTGCGGGAAATTGAAGCAGAACTGAATCCCGACCTGGCGCCGGCTGAACTGGTGTCGTCTGCTTCGGAATTGCTTTCTCACATCACCCAGATGACCTGTGTGATTACCACCCCGTTACGTAATCAGGTGAACCTGCGGCAGGTGGAGTTTGTGCGCCTGGACGAAGAGCGGGTGCTGGTGATTCTGGTTCTGAATGATCGCGAGGTACAGAACCGGGTGATTCACACTGAACGCGAATATTCTGCGATTGAGCTGACCCAGGCCGCCAATTATATCAATCAGGAATTTGGCGGCAGCGCTTTAATTGATATCCGCCAGGCCCTGGTGCAGAGCATGCAGGCTGATAAGGATCACATGGACACGCTGATGCAGACGGCGCTTGATATGGCGGCCGCGACGTTTGTAGAAGACCCGTCTGAGCGCGACCCGGACCTGCTGGTCAAAGGCGAAAACCGGTTGCTCGATTTCAGTACCGATACAGACCAGGTGAAAAGTCTGTTTGATGCGATCTCGCACAAAGGCAGAGTGCTGCATCTGCTTGATCGATGCCTGCAGAGTAGTGGTGTGCAACTGTTCATTGGCGATGAGTCCGGCTATCAGCCGCTGGGAGATGCATCGCTGGTTACTTCAGCGTACGAAGTTAATGGTGAAGTAGCTGGCGTTTTAGGGGTAATCGGGCCGACCCGCATGCACTATTCCGATGTCATTCCCGTCGTTGATGTCACCGCCCGCCTGCTGAGCGCCGCCATGCGTCGTGCCTGAGCGCAAAAAAAGTCTGCTGAACCCTTGTAATTAGCCTCCCACGACCGCATATACGACGGTCGAATCCGAGAGCAGGGGCCGGCTATGGCGCAAGACCAGAATAATCACGACAATCCTGACCAACCTGAAGATCAGGCGGAAGCAGGAATACAGGACAGCGGCGAAGAAGTCGCTGCAGAAGCGCAACAGACAGATGCGGCAGAAATCGCCGAGCTGAAAGACCAGGTATTGCGCAGCCTTGCGGAGATGGAAAACGTCAAACGACGTGCCACCCGCGATATCGAAAATGCGCACAAATTTGCCGTCGAGAAGCTCCTCAATGACCTGTTCCCTGTGGTCGACAGCCTGGAAAAGGCGGTTGAAACTGCAGAGCAGACCGAAGGCGCAAAGCCCATCGCGGAAGGCGTGGCGCTGTCACTCAAACTGTTTGTTGACACGCTTTCCAAATCCGGCGTAGAGCAGATCGACCCGCTGGGTGAGCCTTTTGACCCTCAGATGCACGAAGCCATGACCATGGTGCCTAACCCTGCTGCAGAGCCCAATTCAGTGATGGACGTGATGCAGAAGGGGTATTTGCTCAATGGTCGCCTGGTCCGGGCTGCAAAGGTCATTGTTGCCAAAGCACCGGATGCCTGAAAAAGGCTGCTTTGAGCACTTGAAGTTAAACAGTTCGACCAAATATAGAGCAACAAGTTAAGAATATTCCCGCTGGGAAATTGTGGAGAAAAAGTAATGGGTAAGATTATTGGTATTGACCTCGGCACCACCAACTCGTGTGTCGCTGTCATGGAAGGCGGTGAACCCCGCGTCATCGAAAACTCAGAAGGCGATCGCACAACCCCTTCAGTTATTGCGTACACCGAGGATGGTGAAATCCTGGTTGGACAGAATGCAAAACGCCAGGCGGTCACTAACCCCACCAATACGCTGTTTGCCGTTAAGCGCCTGATTGGACGCAAGTTCAAAGACGACGTTGTGCAGAAAGACATCAAAATGGTGCCGTACAAAATCTCTGAAGCCTCTAACGGTGACGCCTGGATCGAAGTGAAAGGTGAAAAGCTGGCGCCACCTCAGGTGTCCGCGGAAACGTTGAAAAAGATGAAGAAAACCGCAGAGGAATACCTGGGTGAAGAAGTTACCGAGGCGGTCATTACCGTGCCGGCGTACTTCAACGATTCCCAGCGTCAGGCGACCAAAGACGCCGGCAAAATTGCGGGTCTGGACGTCAAGCGCATTATCAACGAACCCACAGCGGCAGCGCTGGCATACGGTCTCGATAAGAAGCGTGGTGATGCCAAGGTAGCTGTATACGATCTGGGTGGTGGTACCTTTGACGTGTCCATCATTGAAATTGCGGAAGTGGATGGCGAACATCAGTTCGAAGTGCTGTCGACCAATGGTGATACGTTCCTGGGTGGTGAAGACTTTGACCTGCGCATCATCGATTACCTTGCAGACGAATTTAAGAAAGACAACAGCGTGGATCTGCACAGCGATCCTCTGGCACTGCAGCGTCTGAAAGAAGCGGCTGAAAAAGCCAAGATTGAGCTGTCCAACAGCTCACAGACCGAAATCAATCTGCCTTATATCACGGCAGACCAGACGGGTCCCAAGCACCTGGTGCTGAAACTGACTCGCGCCAAGCTCGAATCTTTAGTTGAAGATCTGGTGCAGCGTACGATCAGCCCGATTCAGACTGCATTGGATGATGCCAGCCTGACCATCAGCGATATTGATGATGTGATTCTGGTGGGTGGCCAAACCCGCATGCCCCTGGTGCAGGAAAAAGTTAAAGGCTTTTTCGGTAAAGAGGCACGTCGTGATGTAAACCCTGATGAAGCGGTTGCCATTGGTGCTGCGATTCAGGCCGCTGTGCTTGCCGGTGATGTTACCGACGTACTGCTGCTCGACGTGACACCGTTGTCGCTGGGTATTGAAACCCTGGGTTCAGTGATGAGTGTGCTGATCGAAAAGAACACCACGATCCCAACGAAGAAAACCCAGACGTTCTCAACCGCAGACGATAATCAGACTGCGGTGACCATCCATGTCTTGCAGGGTGAGCGTAAACAGGCCGGTCAGAACAAGTCGCTGGGTCAGTTCAACCTGGAGGATATTCCCCCTGCGCCACGCGGTATGCCGCAGATTGAGGTGGCGTTTGACCTGGATGCCAACGGTATTCTGAATGTGTCCGCAAAAGACAAAGCAACCGGCAAAGAACAGTCGATTGTGATTAAAGCATCAAGTGGACTGTCTGATGAAGAGATTGAGCAGATGATCCGCGACGCGGAAGCCCACTCTGAAGAAGATAAAAAATTCGAAGAGATGGTTGGACTGCGTAACCAGGCAGACTCTCTGGTGCATGGTGCGCGTAAAGCGGTTGAAGACGCCGGCGATAAAGCCTCTGATGAGGAAAAAGAAGCCATCGAAAGCGCTGCGAAAGAGCTTGAAGAAGCCCTTAAAGCTGGCGACAAAGAAGGCATCGAGGCGAAAATGCAGGCGCTGTCTCAAGCCTCTGCGGGTCTTGCGCAGAAAATGTACGAAGCGGAAGCAGCTGAGGCTGGCCCCGCGCCGGGTGCGGAAGACGGTGGTCAGAACGCTTCAGATGGCTCAGACGATGCGGTAGATGCAGAGTTTGAAGAGGTCAAAGACGAAGATAAGAAGTAAGCTTCTCCTCCAGCCTGTCTTACAGCGCGGCGCTTGCTTTACGGCAGGCGCCGCGTTTGTCGTATATATGAGACGGCTAAAAGAAGTAGAGCACAAAAAGATTTAGAGTGAGTTATGTCCAAGCGAGATTACTACGAAGTATTAGGCATCAATCGAGACGCTTCAGACGAAGAGCTTAAGAAAGCTTATCGTCGCTTGGCGATGAAGTTTCATCCGGATCGCAATTCTGACGACCCGGAGTCAGACGAAAAGTTTAAAGAAGCCTCAGAAGCTTACGAAATTTTATCCAATCGCGAAAAACGCCACGCTTACGATCAGTTCGGGCACGCTGGTGTCGACCCGAGTCAGGGTGGTGGTCAGGGCTTTGAAGGCAACTTTGGCGATATTTTTGGTGATGTCTTCGGAGACATCTTTGGCGGTGGCCGTGGCGGTCGCAGTGCTAATGGTATGTCGCGTGGCTCAGATCTGCGCTACAACATGCAGCTTGATCTGGAACAGGCCGTCAGCGGAGATACCGTAGAAGTGCGCATTCCGGTGCTGACTGCGTGTGAAGACTGCGATGGCAGCGGTGCGGCTCCCGGCACGACACCCAGCACCTGTCCTGATTGCCAGGGCGCCGGTCAGATTCGAGTGTCGCAGGGTTTCTTTTCGCTGCAACAAACCTGTCCACGTTGTCGTGGTCAGGGGCGTATTGTCAGCGATCCCTGTCGCAAATGCAGCGGCGCCGGAAGAGCGGAAAAGCGCAAAACTCTGTCGGTCAAGATCCCCGCCGGAGTAGATACGGGTGATCGCATACGCCTCAGCGGCGAAGGTGAGGCGGGGATGAATGGCGGTCCCCCCGGAGATCTGTATGTGCAGATTGACGTGCGCGAACACGCCATCTTTTCTCGTGATGGACGCAATCTCTACTGTGAAGTGCCGATTTCGATTGTTGATGCAGCCCTTGGGGGTGAGCTTGAAGTGCCCACTCTCGATGGCCGGGTGAAGCTGAAAATTCCGACCGAAACCCAGACCGGAAAAATATTCAGGCTGCGTGGCAAAGGTGTGACTCAGGTGCGTGGCGGCGGTATAGGCGATCTCTTGTGTAAGGTGGTTGTCGAAACGCCGGTCAAGTTAACCGATCGACAGAAAGAGCTGTTGCAGGAGTTGAAAACCTCACTGAATGAAAGCGCCAAGCATTCCCCGCGGGAAACTTCCTGGTTTGATGGCGTGAAGAAATTCTTTGACGGACTAACCGGCTGATGCTGCGGGTTGCAGTCACCGGTGCTGCCGGACGCATGGGAAAGACCCTCATCCAGGCGCTCACAGAAAGTGATGATCTGCAGTTAGGCGCAGCCTTTGAGCACGCAGACAGTGATGCATTAGGCTCAGACGCAGGGGAGCTTGCCGGGGTTGGCACGCTGGATATTCCGATTACCGTTTTTGAACAGGCAGACCCCGCAGACTTTGAAGTGGTGATCGATTTCACCGCGCCCCAGGCAACTCTGATACTGGCAGAGTTCTGCAGTCGTGAAGGCAAAGCCATGGTGATTGGCACTACCGGTTTCACAGATGCTGAGCTTGAGCAACTGGAGCGTGCCGCAGTGCAGGTGCCGCTGTTCATGTCACCCAATATGAGTGTTGGTGTCAATCTGACCTTCAAACTGATTGAGATGGCAGCCCGCGCGCTGGGTGATGACGTGGATGTGGAAGTCATCGAAGCTCACCACCGGCACAAAGTGGATGCGCCTTCAGGCACGGCAGTGCACATGGGCAAGGTGTTGGCAGAGGCTTTGGATCGCAATCTGGAAGAAAATTCCATTTATGGGCGTCAGGGCATCACCGGTGCTCGCGAACGTAGCACCATTGGTTTTTCCACCGTCCGGGGCGGGGACATTGTCGGTGAGCATACCGTTATGTTTATTGGTGATGGTGAACGACTGGAAATTACGCATCGGGCTTCGAGCCGGATGAATTTTGCGCTGGGTGCACTGCGTGCCGTGCGTCACATCCATGACAAGGCGCCGGGCAAATACAACATGCAGACACTTTTAGACATCTGAGTAACAGTTTTTTGCTGATTTTTTCCACCCAGGTGAGTAGACTCTCGGCCTTAAGTTCAACCCGACGTGGAATGCGCGAAAGCAGGCCACGCCCATCCAGTTAAACATCTGTTGAGCCCGGTTAAATCGCGCGCCTAAGACGCGAATGCAGTTGGTAATCGCACCAACACACTAAAAAGGGAAGCTCACTTGATACCGGCATTACTCGCTTTAGAGGACGGTAGTGTTTTTTACGGCCAGTCGATTGGAATTGAAGGATCCACCGTTGGCGAAGTGGTGTTCAATACTGCGATGACGGGTTACCAGGAAATCCTTACGGATCCATCCTACGCCCAGCAGATTGTAACCCTCACCTACCCGCAAATTGGCAATACCGGTTGTACGCCGGAAGACTTTGAATCTGACCGCATCTGGAGTGCCGGTCTGGTGATTCGCCAGACTCCGCGGCGCGTGAGCAACTGGCGCTCTAAAACATCTCTGCAGCAGTTGTTGCGCTCTGAAGGTGTTGTTGCCATTGCTGACGTGGACACACGAAGACTGACAAAACTGATCCGTGAAAAAGGTGCCCTTGCCGGCTGTATTCTGGCAGGACCGGATGCATCGACCGAGGCAGGCAAGGCAGACGCGCTGGCTGAAGCGCAGGCCTTTCCAGGCCTCAAGGGCATGGATCTTGCCAAAGAAGTCACCGGTTCAGAGCGTAAATGGACAGAAACCAGCTGGACCCTTGAGGACGGCTACGGAGAAGTGCAGGACACACCTTACAAGGTGGTGGCTTACGACTTTGGTGTTAAGCGCAACATTTTAAGACTGCTGGCAAGCCGAGGTTGTGATCTGACGGTAGTACCAGCACAAACACCCGCAGCGGACGTTCTGGCTATGAAACCCGATGGTGTTTTCCTGTCGAACGGCCCTGGCGACCCTGAACCCTGCGCATATGCCATCGAAGCCATAAAGGAATTGTTAGAGCATAAGCTGCCTATTTTTGGTATCTGCCTTGGCCATCAGCTGTTGTCGCTGGCAAGTGGTGCCAGCACATTGAAGATGCCTCACGGCCACCATGGTGCCAACCATCCGGTGCAGGACAACGACTCCAAACAGGTCATTATCACCAGCCAGAACCATGGCTTTGCCGTTGATGGCGATACCTTGCCGAATAATCTGCGCTGCACCCATGTGTCTCTGTTTGACGGCACTGTGCAGGGCGTTGCGCGAACCGATGTGCCGGCATTTGGATTTCAGGGACATCCGGAAGCGAGCCCGGGCCCTCAGGATTGTGTGTATCTGTTTGATAATTTCATCAACATGATGGCGGGTGGAAAAGCGGATGCCTAAAAGAACCGATATAGACAGTATTCTGATTTTAGGCGCGGGCCCGATTGTCATCGGCCAGGCCTGCGAGTTTGATTACTCTGGCGCCCAGGCGTGTAAAGCGCTGCGCGAAGAAGGCTACCGGGTCATTCTGGTGAACTCTAACCCGGCAACCATTATGACTGACCCTGCCATGGCAGACGCTACTTACATCGAGCCGGTGGAATGGCGCACGGTGGAAGCAATTATCAAGCAGGAGAAACCAAGTGCTCTGCTGCCTACCATGGGCGGTCAGACGGCCTTGAACTGCGCCCTGGATCTGGTGCGGGAAGGTGTGCTGGAAAAGTACAACGTGGAGTTGATCGGCGCCAGTCAGGATGCAATCGACAAAGCAGAAGACCGTGAGCGCTTCGACCGCGCCATGAAACGCATTGGTCTGGATACAGCCCGGTCAGCTATTGCCCACAGCCTGGAAGAAGCACTGCAGGTACAGAGTCAGCTGGGATTCCCCTGCGTCATCAGACCTTCGTTCACCATGGGCGGCAGTGGTGGCGGCATTGCGTACAACTCTGAGGAATTTGTTGAAATCTGTAACCGGGGCCTGGAACTGTCTCCTACCTCGGAGTTACTGATTGATGAATCTCTGGTCGGCTGGAAAGAATTTGAGATGGAGGTGGTGCGGGATCATCTCGATAACTGCATCATCGTCTGCTCCATTGAAAACCTCGATCCGATGGGTGTGCACACGGGCGACAGCATAACGGTTGCCCCTGCACAGACGCTGACTGACAAAGAATATCAGCTGCTGCGAAATGCCTCGATCGCGGTGTTACGTGAAATTGGCGTTGATACCGGCGGTTCGAACGTGCAGTTTGCCATTGACCCTGACACAGGGCGTACAGTGGTCATTGAGATGAATCCACGGGTATCCCGGTCCTCTGCTCTGGCTTCAAAAGCAACGGGTTTCCCGATTGCTAAAGTGGCGGCCAAGCTTGCCGTAGGCTATACCCTCGATGAGCTGGATAACGATATTACCGGCGGTATAACACCGGCTTCATTTGAGCCCAGTATTGATTACGTGGTGACAAAAATTCCGCGTTTCACGTTTGAGAAATTTGTCCAGGCTGACGCTCGACTGACCACGCAGATGAAGTCTGTTGGCGAAGTTATGGCGATCGGGCGAACTTTTCAGGAATCCATGCAGAAAGCCCTGCGCGGTCTGGAAACAGGCATGGTCGGTTTTGACCCGGTCGTGGATGCCAGTGTTGCCCCGGACGTATTGAACGCAACCCTGAAGCGAGAGCTGGGCACGCCCAGTGCCATGCGCGTCTGGTACGTGGCTGATGCGTTTCGTGCTGGATGGTCGCTGGAAGACATTTTTGAATCGACAAAAATCGATCCCTGGTTCCTGGCTGAAATTGAAGACCTGATCAGTACAGAGTTAAGCCTGGCAAACGTGTCTGCCATCGCCCTTGGCAAAGAAGACTGGTACAGCCTCAAACGCAAAGGGTTTTCTGATGCGCGCCTCGGTCAGTTAATGGCGACGGACGAAAGTGAAATCCGTCAGCTGCGCCAGGCATTGGACGTCCGGCCTGTATACCGTCGCGTTGATACCTGCGCGGCTGAATTTCCGGCCAGCAGTGCATATATGTATTCAACTTACGAAGAAGAGTGTGAATCTCTGCCTTCGCAGCGTAAAAAAATCATGGTTCTGGGTGGTGGCCCCAACCGCATCGGTCAGGGCATAGAATTTGATTATTGCTGTGTTCACGCGGCTCTGGCCATGCGCGAAGATGGCTATGAAACCATTATGGTGAACTGCAATCCGGAAACCGTGTCCACTGATTACGACACATCGGACCGGTTGTATTTTGAACCGGTTACTCTGGAAGACGTACTTGCGATCTGCGATGTGGAACAACCCGTCGGCGTTATTGTGCAGTTTGGTGGTCAAACGCCGCTGAAGCTGGCCAACGATCTTGAAGCCGCCGGTGTACCCATCATAGGCACCACGCCAGACGCGATTGACCGGGCGGAAGATCGCGAGCGTTTTCAGCAGCTGGTGGAAAAACTGAAGCTGCGGCAACCGGCTAATCGCGTTGCCTCGAACGCCTATCAGGGCATTGAGCGCGCTCAGGCAATTGGCTATCCCATTGTTGTTCGGCCGTCGTATGTCCTGGGTGGACGGGCGATGGAAATTGTCTACAACGACGATGAGTTGATGCAGTATATGCAGAACGCCGTGGATGTATCTAACGATTCTCCTGTGCTTCTGGACCGGTTTCTTGATCAGGCTGTAGAAGTGGATGTTGACGCAGTCTGCGATGGTCACGAGGTAGTGATCGGCGCCATCATGCAGCACATTGAACAGGCCGGTATCCACTCGGGCGACTCAGCCTGCTCGCTGCCACCCTACAATCTTCCCATGCCCATCCAGGACACCATTCGCCGCCAGGTTGCAGATATTGCGCTCGAGCTCGGTGTGGTTGGCCTCATGAACGTGCAGATGGCTGTGCAGGGTGAAGATGTTTTTGTGCTGGAAGTGAATCCTCGCGCATCTCGAACGGTGCCGTTTGTGTCGAAGTGTATCGGCGTGTCTCTGGCCAAGGTGGCCGCACGTTGTATGGCGGGAACCACCCTGGCGGAGCAGAAATTCACGAAAGAGATTGTCCCTACAGTTTTTAACGTGAAAGAGTCCGTATTCCCTTTCAACAAATTTCCAGGGGTGGATCCGATACTTGGACCGGAGATGAAATCTACCGGTGAAGTTATGGGTGTTGGTGATACCTTTGGTGAAGCGTTTGCGAAAGCTTCTCTTGGCGCAGGTGAAGTGCTGCCGCAACAGGGACAGGTTTTTATCAGCGTGAAAGATCCTGACAAAGAAAATCTGCCGCAAATTGCACGGCGCCTCATCGATCAGGGTTTTACGCTTGTAGCGACCCGCGGTACTCAGCGTTGTCTGGAAAAGGCTGGCGTACCCTGTGACAAAATCAGCAAGGTTAATGAAGGCCGCCCGGATATTTCTGATATGGTCAAAAATGATCAGATAGATCTGATTATAAATACCACTGAAGGGCGTAAGTCGATTGCAGATTCAGCGCTTATCCGCCGCCTCGCGCTGCAGAAGAAAATCTGTTACACCACAACCCTGGCAGGAGGCGAAGCGATTGCCATCGCCATCACCCAGGGTCAGAGTGATCGCGTGAGACGGCTGCAAGATATTCATGCTGCTTTATAATGACTGCGTATTACACACACTCAATTAAATGATTTAACGGGCAAGCTATGCCGACGCCGATGACATTAGAAGGTGCAGATAACCTGCGCGAAGAACTGCAACACCGCAAGAGTGTGTTGCGTCCGGAAATTACCCAGGCTATTGCTGAAGCCCGTGAACATGGTGATTTAAAAGAAAACGCTGAGTATCACGCTGCGCGTGAGCAGCAGGGTTTCAATGAGGGTCGCATTCAGGATATTGAAGGCAAGCTGGCGGATGCGCAGATTATAGACGTTGCCAAACTGCCCCCGGGTGAAAAAGTGATTTTTGGTGTCACAGTCACCCTGCTGGATATCGATAGTGATGAAGAAACCACCTACAAAATTGTCGGTGAAGACGAAGCTGACCTGAAGGTAGGCAAGATCTCTGTCATGTCACCCATCGCAAGAGCGCTAATTGGTAAATCTGTAGGGGACGCGGTTACGGTTGTAACTCCGGGCGGTGAACGCGAATATGAAATTGACCGTGTGGAACACCTGTAACTCTGTTTTCAGAGCAAAAGTTCTCGTGCCGGGGTTTGTTGCATAAATTTCAGGCAAACCGTTTGAGATTTGAAAGCTTGGGGTTGGCTTTAGGGTTTTCCCGGTAGAATACAAATACCCGCCCAATCCGCTGCACGATTTCAGCTGCGCAGGCCGCAGCCAGAGAATCAGCTGCGGCGTCCCGAACCTGCCGATCACTGATTGCGATTTTCACTTTGATCAGCTCATGGTCAATCAGAGCCCGCTCGGTTTCCAGTTCAACACCCGGAGTCACACCCTGATCGCCTACCAGAATGATGCTGTCCAGATGATGGGCGATCTGGCGAAGAGACTTTTTTTCACGACTTAACATTTTTCACGGCTAAAAGAGGCTTTGCGTTATTCTACGCAGATCATGGCAAAACGCACCAAATCAAGCTCACGCTGGCTGCAGAGGCAGAACAAAGACTATTTTGTTCGGGCAGCTCAGGATCAGGGCCAGGTCTCCCGTGCGCACTTCAAACTGCTGCAGCTCGACCAGCGTTTCAAGTTGATTAAGCGTCAGGCCAGAGTGCTTGAGCTGGGTGCAGCGCCCGGCGGCTGGACACAATATCTGCAGGATCGATTGAACAAAGGCCTGCTCATTGCGGTAGACCCGCTGCCGATAACAGCAGGCGTGGATACCGTGGTCATCGAAGGTCTGGCTGGAGAAGCGGCGGTAGATGAGGCCATAGATGAGGCTTTGCAGGGTGCTGCTTTAGACCTTGTTTTATCGGATATGGCCCCCAATATATCGGGTGTGAGAGCTGTGGATCAGGCACGGGCAATGGACCTTGCTGATACGGCGTTGCTGGCCTGCCATCGGTGGCTGAAACCCCGCGGCGCCCTGGCCATCAAAGCTTTTCAGGGCGAAGGCCTGGATGAGTGGGTAAAAGACCTCAGAGCCCAGTTTTCCAAAGTAACTGTGAGCAAACCCAAAGCATCAAGACCTGAATCGCGCGAAGTGTTTGTTGTCGCACAAGGTTTTCTGGGTTCACAGGACGATCACGAGCGTTTGGTGTAATCTTGACGGTCTAAATGTAACTACGGTTGTCGAAAAGCAACATCGAGGATAACCCCTTGTCAGATATGGGAAAAAATTTATTACTGTGGCTCATCATTGCGGCAGTGCTGTTGACAGTCTTCAACAATTTCAATGTTGAACCCCAGCAGGAGCCGGTGGCGTATTCTGAGTTTGTAAAAGCGGTGAATGCCGGTCAGATACGAGAAGCGCAGATTCAGGGCGACAAGATCACCGCGCTTGATGGCAGCGGCAACCGTATGGTTGTGGTCTGGCCACAGAATGACGATAAGTTGATCAGTGAATTGATCGACAACAATGTCCTTACGACGGTTCTTGAACCCGAAAAACAGAGTTTCTGGAGCCAGCTGCTGATTGCCAGCTTCCCGATCCTGATCATTATTGCGGTCTTCATGTTGTTCATGCGGCAGATGCAGGGTGGCGGCAGTGGTCGCGGTGGCCCCATGGCTTTTGGTCGCAGCAAGGCGAAACTACTTTCTGAAGACCAGATCAAAACCACTTTTGCTGATGTTGCTGGCGTTGACGAAGCCAAAGAAGAAGTTCAGGAACTGGTTGAATTCCTGCGCGATCCCGGCAAGTTCCAACGCCTCGGTGGGCACATTCCTCGTGGTGTGCTGATGGTGGGTCAGCCGGGTACCGGTAAAACGCTGTTGGCAAAAGCCATTGCCGGTGAAGCCAAAGTGCCGTTTTTCTCTATTTCCGGCTCTGACTTTGTGGAAATGTTTGTTGGCGTGGGTGCATCGCGCGTTCGCGATATGTTTGAGCAGGCGAAAAAGCAGTCCCCGTGTATTATTTTCATTGACGAGATTGATGCGGTGGGTCGTCACCGTGGTGCCGGTCTTGGCGGCGGGCACGACGAGCGTGAACAGACTTTGAACCAGCTGCTGGTGGAAATGGACGGTTTTGAAGCGAACGACGGCATTATTGTCATCGCTGCCACCAACCGCCCCGATGTGCTGGATCCAGCCCTGTTACGACCAGGTCGTTTTGACCGCCAGGTGGTAGTGGGTCTGCCAGACATCCGCGGTCGTGAGCAGATTGTTAAAGTTCACATGCGTAAAGTACCGCTCGCAGACGATGTTGAACCGAGCATTATCGCGCGAGGCACACCTGGATTTTCCGGCGCTGATCTGGCGAACCTTGTGAACGAGGCGGCATTGTTTGCCGCCCGCGCAAGTAAGCGCCTGGTCTCCATGGAAGAATTTGATAAAGCCAAAGACAAAATCATGATGGGCGCTGAGCGTAAATCCATGGTGATGTCGGAGAAAGAGAAGCGCAACACGGCGTACCACGAGGCGGGACACGCCATTATCGGGCGGCTGATGCCTGATCATGATCCGGTCTACAAGGTCTCAATTATCCCTCGCGGCCGAGCGCTGGGGGTCACCATGTTCCTGCCGGAAGAAGACCGCTACAGCTTGACTCGTCAGGGCATCCGCTCGCAGATATGTAGTCTGTTTGGCGGTCGCATCGCGGAAGAAATGATTCTCGGATCGGAATATGTCACCACAGGTGCGTCGAACGACATTGAGCGCGCGACATCGCTGGCGCGCAGCATGGTCACAAAATGGGGTTTGTCTGAAAAGCTCGGGCCCCTGAAGTATGACGAAGACGATAATGAAGTGTTCCTGGGCATGTCGGCAGGTGCAAAACCTAAAGCGTTGTCGGACGATACTGCCAAGGCGATTGACCAGGAAGTGCGCGCAATTATTGATACCTGTTATGCCGATGCTCAACAGATGCTGGAAGAAAACATCGATAAGCTGCACAGCATGGCGGATGCGCTGATGGAGTATGAAACCATCGGTGTCGAACAGATAGATGACATCATGGCGGGGGCCAAACCCCGAGCGCCTTCAGATTTTGAACCCAAGCCGCCTTCCTCGGATGATTCGTCTCCTGAATCGCCAATTGGCGGACCTGCGGAAGAAAGTTAAGGCTGGCCAGCCGCGTTACCTGTACGTTGTTCTGCGGTGCCAGAACGCTGACCTTCGAGCACCCCCGCATCATGGGGGTGCTCAACATCACACCGGATTCTTTTTCTGACGGCGGCAAGCTGTTCAAAGATCGTCGCGTTGACCTGTCTGCTGTACAGACATCAGCCCAACAGATGATTGAACAAGGCGCCAGCGTGCTAGATATTGGTGGCGAATCAACTCGTCCGGGTGCGTTGCCCGTTGGAGAATCTGAAGAGATTGATCGGGTGATCCCTGTGGTTGAGGCGCTGACTCAGCTCAATACGATTTTGTCTGTAGATACCCGTCACGCAGCGGTAGCTGCCGCCGCAATAGCAGCAGGTGCTCACATTATAAATGATGTCAGTGCGGGTAGTGATCCAGAGATGCTGCCGACAATAGCCGCCAGTCAAGCAGGGTATGCGATGATGCACATGCAGGGTTTACCTGAGAATATGCAGCAATCACCGCGCTATGGTGATGTGATTGATGAGGTAAGTAAGTATCTGCAGCAACGCTATCTGGCTTGTCTGCAGATGGGTATTGATAGCGGCAGGTTGATGCTTGATCCGGGTTTCGGATTTGGCAAAACATTAGCGCATAATCTGCAGCTGCTGGATGGGTTGGCCCGGGTCAAAGTCAGCGGCGTGCCGTTGCTGGTAGGGCTCTCGCGTAAAAGTATGCTTGGCACCATTACAGGCAAACCGGTTGAAGATCGCGCTGCAGCCAGTGTCGCCGCAGCGATGATTGCCGTGCAGCGCGGTGCAGATATGGTACGTGTGCATGACGTGGCCGCCACCCGGGATGCGTTGAAAGTGCTGCAGGCGTTGTCTGCGTCCGGGCATTGTTAAACTGGAGAGAAGACATCCATGAGCAGGAAATATTTTGGGACTGACGGTATCCGTGGGCGTGTTGGCCAGTACCCGATCAACCCGGACTTTTGCCTGCGCCTCGGCTGGGCTGTCGGGCGTGTATTTGCCAAGCGGGGACCCGCACATGTAATCATCGGCAAAGACACTCGTATTTCGGGCTACATGCTGGAGTCTGTATTGGAATCGGGTCTGGTTTCTGCGGGTGCAGACGTCAGTCTGATCGGGCCGATGCCGACACCTGCAATTGCTTATCTGACGCGCACCCTGCGAGCAGATGCAGGCATCGTCATCAGTGCCTCACACAATCCATACTACGACAACGGCATTAAATTCTTCGATCACCTGGGCAACAAGCTGGCAGACGATGTTGAACTTGAAATCGAATCCCAGCTGGGTGAAGACATGGTGTGCGTCGAATCTGATCAGTTAGGCCGCGCGTCCCGTATTAATGATGCCGCTGGCCGTTACATCGAATTCTGCAAGGCAACGGTCCCCAGAGGTTTCAGTCTGCGCGGTATGCGTATTGTGCTCGACTGTGCCCATGGGGCTACTTACCACGTTGCGCCAAGGGTTTTTGAAGAGTTGGGTGCGCAGGTAGAGGTGATTGGGGCGAACCCGAACGGTGTCAACATCAACGATGGCTGCGGTTCCACACATCCTGAAATGTTGCGCGAAAAGGTTATTGAGCGCGGAGCAGATGTTGGCATTGCATTTGATGGCGACGGCGATCGCGTATTTATGGTTGATTCAGCGGGCCGGCTGCTGGATGGAGATGAACTGATTTACATCATCGCTTCCCACCGCCAGGCTCAGGGTACGCTGGGCGGCGGTGTAGTTGGCACCGTGATGAGCAACCTTGGGCTGCAGCAGGCACTGGAATCACAAGGCATTGAATTCTGTAGAGCCAAAGTTGGCGACCGCTACGTGACGGAGATGCTGTTGAACAAAGGCTGGCTGCTGGGTGGCGAAACATCCGGCCATGTCTTGTGTCTCGATCTCGCCAGTACCGGCGATGCGATCGTGGCAGCGCTCCAGGCTTTGTTGCCCGTTGTTGAGTCCTCCAGGAGCGTTGCCGAACTTGTCAGCGGCGTGATAAAGCTGCCACAGATTATGGTCAACGTTAAAGTGCCGGATCCTGCCGCTGTCGCTCAAAGTCCTGCGCTGCTGAGCGCGATCTCCGCAAAAGAAGCAGAACTAGCTGGTCGTGGCAGAATACTGGTGCGTGCTTCTGGAACCGAGCCTCTGCTGCGGGTCATGGTTGAAGGTGAAGATGGATCAGAAGTGCAGGGCATTGCTGACGAGTTAGCTGCTGTTGCACAAAACCAGGGATAGTTCGGTCACCCGGCTGCAAACAGACTGGCCCTACCCGGCGGCGCGAACGCCCTTTTTCTATGGCTGGGTTATCGCTGCCGTCTCAACGCTGGGATTCCTCTGCAGCGTTCCCGGCCAGACCATGGGAATGGCTGTTTTTGCAGATACTTTTATTGCTGAATTTGGCCTGACGCGTACCGAACTTTCGACAGCTTACCTGTTCGGCACAGTTGCCAGTGCCTTTACTCTCCCCCGCGCTGGTCGCTGGTACGACCAGTGGGGTGCCAGAGTCATGCTGGTCGCAGCGCCAGCGGTTTTAGGCATCATGCTGGTCCTGATCAGTGGTATTGACTGGCTTGCAGGCCTGCTCGTGGGTGCGTTTGCAATACCTTTAGCCTGGATAACATTCCCACTCATTCTGTTGGGTTATTTCGGCGTGCGGTTCAGTGGTCAGGGTGTGCTGACTTCAGCCAGTCGTAACGTGTTGCTGGTCTGGTTTGAGAAGCGCCGTGGTCTTGTCTCCGGTGTGCGCGGAGTTTTTGTATCGTTAGGGTTTTCTATCTCGCCGTTGATTCTGGCCTGGATGATCGATGCCTTTGGCTGGCGAGGTGCGTTGTGGCTGATGGCATTGGTAGTTGGTGTTGGTTTTACCGCCATTGCACTGTTCACCGTCAGAGACCACCCCCATGTAGCTGGGCTGACTCCGGATGGGCAAGCCCGTTGTGACGATCCTGAACAACAGCAGACCCATGCATTGCCAGAGCGTACGGCCAGTGATGCCAAGCGTGACCCGGTTTTCTGGATCTATTCGGCGGCATTGTCGATGCATGCGCTGTTCGGTACCGCGGTGACGTTTCATATCGTGGCTATTTTTGAACAGGCAGGCCGCGACCGCGTAGAAGCGTTTGCCTATTTTCTGCCTCAGGCGGTGGTTTCTCTGAGCGTGAACCTTGTTGCCAGTGCGCTGGCAGACTACTGTCGATTGAAACCATTGCTGGTTGTCATGCTGACGATGTTTCTGGTGGGTGCTTACGGCATCACTCAGCTCCACTCTGTAGAGGGTTACTGGTTACTGGTTCTGGGTTTCGGCGCGGGTGGTGGACTGTGGGGTGTGCTGTCGAATCTTGCGTTCATTCGACAGTTTGGTGCCCTGAATCTGGGTGAAATCAGCGGTTTGAATACTGCTATTACGGTTTTTGCCAGCGCTATTGGCCCGGTGGCTTTCAGTCTGGCCAACGATACCTTTGACAGCTTCGATGCGGCCGCAGTCGGCTGTATTGTTGGGCTGTTGGTACTGCTAATTGTCGCTATTCTGCTGCCACAGCCCCGGGATCGTGCGCCGCAGTAAGAGAACTCCTGCAAACTCCATCTTCCAATCTTGGCAATTAACGGCCTGAGCGTATAACATTGCGCGCCCTCGAATGACCGGTGACCAGATATGCGCAGAGCATTGGTGGCGGCAAATTGGAAAATGTTTGGTGCTGCAGCGCAACTTCAGGTATTTGCTGATGCGCTGCAGTTGGACGATCGGGTTGATGCGGTATGGTTTCCGCCGGCACTTTATTTAGGTGCAGCGGTTGCGGTTGCGCCCCAGGGCCTTGCCTGCGGTGTTCAGGATATCGGTACATCCGCCAGCGGCGCGCACACCGGTGATATCGCAGCAGAAATGGTCGCTGATGTTGGCGGCTCCTGGGCGATTGTTGGTCATTCTGAACGGCGCATGTTGCACAATGAAGGTGACGATCTGGTGGGTACAAAAACCGCAGCGGCTTTGCGCGGCGGCTTGAACCCTATCGTGTGTGTCGGAGAAACCGCCGCCGAGCGTGACGCCGGGCATGAAAAGATAGTGGTACAGCGGCAACTTGAAGCGGTCCTGGATCGTATTGACCATGGGCAACTGGCCAGCATTTCGATTGGCTATGAGCCCGTCTGGGCGATAGGCACCGGAGTGACCGCAAGTCCGGAGCAGGCGCAGGAAATGCATGAGTTTGTGCGGCAGCTGCTGTCCGAAGCGGATGCGCAAATGGCTGCAGAGATTCGAATTGTTTATGGTGGTAGCGTAAAACCGGGCAACGCTGCACAGTTGTTTGCTCAGAAAGACATAGATGGCGGACTGGTCGGTGGTGCATCGCTGGACGCGGCTGATTTTACCGCCATCATCAATGCTGCAGCGCAGGCGCGTTAAGTCTGCGTAAGAGCATTCAAGATTTAACTGGAATAGTGATAAAGGTTGTAAGAAAGACATGTCGACCCTAGAAACAGTGCTGTTATCCCTCCTCGTGGTTGATGCCATCGCGCTCACCGTGCTGGTTTTGATTCAGCAGGGCAAAGGCGCCGATGTAGGCGCAGCGTTTGGAAGCGGTTCATCCGGTACGGTATTTGGTGGCGCCGGAGGTGCTTCGTTCCTGACACGCGCAACCGCGTGGTTGGCGATAGCGTTTTTTGTCATTGCATTTGGTCTGGCTTATCTTGCCAAGCAGCGGTCGGAAGCTGTTGATACCCTGGGTATACCCACAGTACCGACCCAGAGCTCACAAGGACAGTTGACGCAACCGCAGGAAAGTGTAGATTTGCCCGCCATTGAAGGTGATGTCCCCCTTCTGGAGTTAGAAGATCTGGAAGGTGAAGAAACGCCCGACGGAGACATACCTCAGCTGTAACGGTTTACCGGGTAAACCGAACCGCGCCGAAGTGGTGAAATTGGTAGACACGCTACCTTGAGGGGGTAGTGAGCTTATGCTCGTGCGAGTTCGAGTCTCGCCTTCGGCACCAATGATCTCTCGATCACGATCGAGAGCTCTGTCGAGTTTTGCGGCTTTGCCGCAAAACGTCGCTCAGCTCGAATTGCATGGTTCAAGTCGCTCAGCCCGAGTTGCTTGGTCCAAGCCGCTCAGCCCGAATAGCGGCATTCCAAATCCCCCCTTGCAGCCTTGGCCCGGCATCCCTATAATTCGCGACCTTGCTGATGCGGGGTGGAGCAGTCTGGTAGCTCGTCGGGCTCATAACCCGAAGGTCGTGGGTTCAAATCCTGCCCCCGCTACCAAAGGAAGAAAAGCCCCTGAACAGGGGCTTTTTGGTACCTAGCTTTAGCTGGGTACCAGGTACGTAGCCCAAGCCCCGGCGCACGGTCGCTGGGGTTAAAGCGCAACCGCGTAGTGCAAATTTGTTTTGCTGCTGCGCAGTTCAACGTAGACGAATCGTGTTTAAAGCGTAAGTCAAAGCAGATGGGCGTTAGGCCCATTTTTTGTGCCAGCAGGAAACGTAGCGACCGCAAAAAAGCGGTTACATGAGGTTGTAACTCATTGAATAGAAAGGAATTGCAGGTCGAAGAATTACTTGCACCAACGGTTGAATCGTTGGGCTGCACCATATGGGGTGTGGAATTCTTGAATCAGGGAAAGCACACCAAGTTGCGTCTCTATATAGACCGCGATGAAGGAATCGATGTAGATCACTGTGCGGCCGTGAGTCGCCATGTTAGTGACCTCCTTGATGTAGAAGAGGTTATTTCAAGCGCTTATACGCTGGAAGTATCTTCTCCTGGAATGGATCGCCTGCTGTTTAAAGAAGAGCAGTTTGCAGACAGTGCGGGTGAGCAGGTAGATATTCGGCTGAATTTTCCATTTGAAGGCCGGAAGAAATTTGTAGGTGTGCTCAACGGCGTGCAGGACAGCATGGCGGTTGTGCAGATTGAAGATGAAGAATTTTTGTTGCCGCTGGAAAACATCCAGAAGGCGAGAGTTGTGCCGGTCTTTGACTGAGGTAATTAGGGCAAACGAATGTCAAAAGAAATACTGTTAGTCGTTGAATCTGTGTCCCTTGAAAAAGGTGTGCCCAGAGAAGTGATCTTCGAGGCGATTGAGTCTGCGTTGGCTATGGCGACGAAAAAGCGTTATGGCGAGCAGCAGGAATTCCGTGTTGCGATCGACCGTGAAACGGGCGAGTACGATACTTTTCGTACCTGGACGATTGTTAACTACGAAGACGAAGAAGAGCCTAATCCGGCTGCACAGTTTTCGCTGGAAGCTGCGGTAGAAATGGATCCTGAGGCCAAGCTTGGGGATGTCATTGAGGAACAGGTCGAATCGGTAGAATTCGGACGGATAGCCGCACAAACAGCCAAGCAGGTCATTGTGCAGAAAGTTCGCGAAGCGGAGCGGGCTCAGGTTGTAGAAGCTTATCTTCCGCGTATGAATGAGTTGATCAGCGCCACGGTCAAGAAGCTTGGCCGTGACAGTGTCATTGTTGACCTGGGAAATAATGCTGAAGGCATCCTCACCCGTGAACATCTGATTCCGCGGGAAACGTTTCGTGTCGGCGATCGACTGCGTGCACTGCTGGTTGAGATTCGTCCGGAAAACCGTGGTCCACAACTTATCCTGTCGCGCACTTCGCCACAGATGCTGATTGAGCTGTTTAAGGTGGAAGTGCCAGAAATAGCCGAAGACGTCATTGAGATTCGCGGCGCAGCCCGCGACCCTGGTTCTCGTGCCAAGATCGCTGTTAAAACCAACGATGGCCGGATTGACCCGGTGGGCGCCTGTGTCGGTATGCGGGGTTCTCGAGTCCAGGCCGTATCTGGCGAGTTAGCGGGTGAACGTATTGATATCGTGCCCTGGGACGATAACCCTGCTCAATTGACCATTAACGCAATGGCACCCGCTGAAGTGGCGTCGATCGTGTTGGATGAAGACACACATTCGATGGATATTGCAGTTACCGAAGAGAATCTGGCTCAGGCAATTGGTCGAGGTGGGCAGAATGTCCGTCTGGCCAGTGATCTGTGTGGTTGGTCGCTGAATATCATGACCGAAGAAGAAGCCTCGCAGAAGCAGGAAGAGGAGTCGGTCAAGTTCATCAAAGACTTTATGGAGTCGTTAGAAGTCGACGAGGACGTTGCTGGTGTGCTGGTTGAAGAAGGTTTCACCACCCTGGAAGAAGTCGCCTATGTACCCATCGAAGAAATGATGGCGATCGAAGGCTTTGACGAAGAAATTGTGCAGGAACTGCGCAACCGGGCAAAAGATGCGCTTCTGACTAAAGCCATTGCCAGTGAAGAGGCGTTGGGGGATGCAACGCCCGCAGATGATCTGCTGGAAATGGAAGGCATGACACGACCGTTAGCGTTCAAACTGGCTGGCAATGATGTTGTGACCATGGAAGACCTGGCCGAGCTGGCAATAGATGAGCTGTTGGAAATAGAACCAGAATTGAGTGAAGCAGAAGCTTCGGTGCTGATTTTGAAAGCACGGGAACCGTGGTTTGCAGAAGATGCGGACGCGGCGGAAGAAGCTTAGACAGAGATTTACTGCCTGCAGGCGTCAAGGTAGACGTTGTGTGGGTGGTTAGGAGTGATTGATGGCAGACGTGACAGTTAAACAACTAGCAGACACCGTGGGAACACCGGTGGACCGCTTGCTGCGCCAGATGCAAGAGGCCGGTTTGCCGCACAAAGCTGAAGACGAAGTGGTTACCGAAGAACAGAAAAAGATTTTGCTGGCGTTCCTGCAGAAAAGTCACGGAGCCGCCGAAACCGGTGAACGCAAGATTACTTTAAAGCGCAAAAGCAGCAGTACTTTAAAAGCTGGGCAGGGTCGAGCAGGACGTAACGTAACCGTTGAGGTGCGTCGTAAGCGCACTTATGTGAAAGGTGGCGAAACGGCACCCCCGGCTGATGCTGAGGCGCCGCCACCAGTAGCCGATTCTTCTCAGGCAGAGGCCGAAGCCGCCAGGATTCGTGATCAGGAAGCGGCCCGAGCAAAAGCTAACGAAGATGCGCGTAACGCTGAAGCAGAGCGCAAAGCTCAAGCGGAACGCAAAGCTGAAGAAGAGCGTCTGAAAGCGGAAGAAGCTGCACGTCAGGCAGAAGAAGCCCGCCAGGCCAAAGAGGCAGCAGATAAGTCTGTGCAGCAACCTGAAGTGTCGGTTGACCCGGCAGTGGCGGCTGCAGAATTGCAGGCCAAAGAGCAGGCTGAGCAAAAAGGCGGTAAACGCGGCAAAGCCAAAGAAAAAGAACGGCGTGATGCTCCCGGTGCCCGAAGTGGTGGCGGTAAGGGTCGTCGCGAACTGTCACTGAAGAGTGAGCGTCGCACCAGGCGCAAGCCCGCTCACCGTCAGGCGGCACTGCAAGTTGAAACCCAGGGTGGTGAATTCAAACCCACAGAGTTTATTTCCCGTGAAGTCGAGATTGGTGAGGTTAATTCCGTCGCTGATCTTGCTCAGCGTATGGCGATTAAAGCCTCTGAGGTTATAAAAACGCTCATGGGAATGGGTGTTATGGCGACGATCAACCAGACACTCGACCAGGATACGGCAACCCTTGTGGTTGAAGAGATGGGTCATAAGGTCAAACTCGTCAGTAATGATGTGCTGGAAGAGAAACTCGTTGCGTCTTTGAAAATTGAAGGCGATACGGAGCCACGTGCACCGGTTGTTACCGTAATGGGTCACGTAGACCACGGCAAAACATCGCTGTTGGATTACATTCGTAATACCCGCGTAACCAGCGGCGAAGCGGGTGGCATTACTCAGCATATTGGTGCTTACAGCGTTGAGACCAAAGGCGGGCAGGTCACCTTCATTGACACCCCCGGCCATGCTGCATTCACCTCGATGCGCGCACGAGGCGCCAAAGTGACTGACATTGTTATTCTGGTGGTTGCTGCGGACGATGGTGTCATGCCGCAGACCGAAGAAGCCATTCAGCACGCAAAAGCTGCTGAAGTACCGATTATTGTAGCGATCAACAAGTGTGACCTCGAAGCCGCTGATCCCGACCGCGTCACAAACGAACTTGCAGCTAAAGATGTGGTGCCGGAAGAGTGGGGTGGTGACACTCAATTTGTGAAGGTTTCTGCGATCACAGGTGAGGGCATAGATACCCTGCTTGAAGCGATTGTGCTGCAGTCAGAAATTATGGAATTAGGTGCTATTGCTGAGGCGCCAGGTCAGGGTGTGGTTATCGAATCGCGTCTCGACAGAGGCCGTGGGCCCGTTGCAACAATTCTTGTGCAGAACGGTAGCCTGAAGCAGGGTGATGTGATTATTGCAGGTGAATGCTTCGGCCGCGTACGCGCAATGCTCGACGATACCGGTCAGCCGACAAAATCTGCTGGCCCTTCTGAGCCAGTGGAAGTGCTGGGCCTGAACGGCACACCGGCCGCGGGTGATGACTTTTCTGTCGCCACCGATGAGCGATCGGCTCGTGAGTTGGCTGAGTTCCGTGCAGACAAGAGCCAGGAACATCGTCAGGCGACACAGCAGGCAGCGAAGCTGGACAACATGTTTGCAAACATGGTGGAAGGTGAGAAGCGCATTCTTAAACTGGTCATCAAGAGTGACGTGCGAGGCAGTCTTGAAGCGATTATTCAGGCGCTTGCAGACCTGGGTAACGATGAAGTTGGCGTTCAGGTGCTAGGGTCGGGTGTGGGTGGTATATCTGAGTCAGATGCCACTATGGCGGTGACATACGGTGCTGCGGTGTTTGGTTTTAACGTCCGCGCCGACAAAGCTGCAAAAACACTGCTTGAAAAAGAAGGTGTGGATCTACGTTACTACAGCGTGATCTACGAATTGATTGACGACGTTCGCGCGGTATTGTCCAGGATGTTATCTCCCGAGATTCGCGAAGAAATTGTCGGTATCGCCGAAGTGCGGGATGTATTCCGCTCACCTCGTTACGGTGCAATTGCAGGTTGTATGGTCACTGAAGGATCAGTCCACCGTAACAAGCCGATTCGTGTTTTACGTGACAATGTTGTGATCTACGAAGGCGAACTGGAGTCTTTACGTCGTTTTAAAGACGACGTGAACGATGTTCGTGCCGGCACCGAATGTGGTATTGGTGTTCGCAATTACAACGATGTGCGGCCAGGTGATCAGATAGAAGTATTTGATTCCAAAGAAGTGGCGCGGCAGCTCTAGCCTGGTTATAGATGTTAGCTGTGTCTCGAGATTTAAAAGTAGCCGATTTCATACGTGACGAAGTGGCGCGCATTATCGCGTTTGAGATGCGCGATCCTCGTGTCGGCTCCTTTGTCAGTGTCAATGATGTGAAAGTCAGTAAAGACCTGTCCTATGCCGAAATTTATGTCTCGTCTTTACAGGTGAACGATTCGGCGGAGCAGGAAGCTCTGATAAAAGTTCTGAACGGTGCAGCGGGCTTTTTCCGTTCCACCCTGGCTAAACGCCACAAGATGCGCACTACGCCGAAACCTCGTTTCCACTACGACCTGCTGGTTGCGGAAGGCCCACGTATCGAAAAGCTCATTGGCACCGCCATGGCGTCGGTTCCTGCAAACGATAGTGATGAGGAAGAGCCCAATGGCTAGACGTCGTAAAGGCCGTCCGGTTAACGGCGTGCTGGTGGTTAACAAACCCCAGGGCATTTCCTCCAGCGATGCCGTCCAGCAGGTGAAGCGCCTGTTTGGCGCTCAGAAAGTGGGCCACACAGGGAGTTTGGACCCGCTGGCGACCGGTGTACTGCCTATGTGTTTTGGTGAGGCCACCAAGTTTTCGCAGTACCTGCTTGCCTCAGACAAAAAATACTGGACGCGCATCAAACTGGGTGTTGCGACTGATACCGGCGATGCAGATGGTGAGGTGCTTGAGAGTAAGCCGGCGGATCACATCAGCGCCGCAGATGTTGAAGCTGCGCTGCCTGCCTTCCGCGGTGAAATTCAGCAGGTACCGTCCATGTACTCCGCGCTGAAGCATAACGGTCAGCCGTTATACAAGCTGGCGCGTCAGGGTATAGAAGTTGAACGCGAAGCCCGTTGTATTTCAGTCTTCAGTAATGAACTGGCTGGTTTTTCTAATGCAGAAGGCGACGTTGAAGTTGAGCTCGAGATTCACTGCAGCAAAGGTACCTATATCCGTACCATTGCTGAAGAGTTAGGCGCGCAGCTTGGTGTAGGCGCACACGTAACGGCATTACATCGCCGTGCCGCAGGCCCTTATACAGAAGAAGACATGGTTGTCATTGATGAGCTGGGTAAGCTGCGTGACGAAGATGTTTCTTTAGACAAATTTCTACGACCTATCGCCAGCACGGTGGGTCAGTGGCCAGAGGTGGTGTTAACCGATGCAACGGCGTTTTATGTGCGCCAGGGGCAACCGGTACAGATCCCCCATGCCCCGACAAGTGGTTGGGTCAGGCTGAGCGAAAGCAGCAGCGGCGAGGACAATCTGTTCCTCGGCGTTGGTGAAGTGCTGGATGACGGGCGCGTTGCGCCCAGACGATTGGTGGCCACTCAATAAGTACTGGCCAGAACTAAACCCAGAGCAACTCCATGTATGCGGGGTTGTATCTGCAGATAACAGTTTGCACTGTCGCAAACGAGCATATCAAAGGAGAAAACCATGGCGTTAGAAGCCACGAACAAAGCAGAGATCATCAAAGAATATCAACGCGAAGAGGGTGACACAGGGTCACCAGAAGTACAGGTTGCTTTGCTGACTCATAATATTAACGGACTACAAGACCACTTCCGTGATCACAACAAAGATCACCACTCGCGACGTGGACTGATTCGTATGGTGAATCAGCGTCGCAAACTGTTGGACTATTTAAAAAGTAAAGATGCTGCGCGTTATGCAGAACTGATCAAGCGACTTGGATTACGTCGTTAACAATACGCTGCACGCTCATACTTAAAGGAGTAATAATTTGAACCCGATTACCAAAACTTTTCAGTTTGGTGACCAGACCGTTTCTATCGAAACGGGCAAGGTTGCCAAGCAAGCTACCGGCTCGGTAGTTGTGACCATAGGCGACACGGTTGTATTAACAACTGTTGTTGGTGCCAAAAGCGCACGCCCTGGTCAGGACTTTTTTCCGCTGACGGTTAACTATCAGGAAAAAACTTACGCTGCAGGTAAAATTCCCGGCGGTTTCTTCCGCCGTGAAGGACGGCCCAGCGAAAAAGAAACCCTGACCTGTCGTTTGATCGACCGGCCTATTCGCCCCTTGTTTCCGAAAGGTTTCATGAACGAAGTGCAGGTTGTCTGCACGGTCATGTCTACTGATAAAGATCAGGATCCGGATATAGCGGCAATGATCGGTACTTCAGCCGCGCTGGGTATTTCCGGCATTCCCTTTGCCGGACCCATTGGTGCGGCACGGGTAGGCTACGTGGACGGCAATTATGTGCTGAATCCCGGCTATGAAGCGCTGAAAGAATCCATGTTGACCATGACTGTCGCGGGCACTGAGTCCGCAGTGCTTATGGTTGAATCTGAAGCACAGGAACTCACCGAAGACGAAATGTTAGGTGCAGTTCTGTTTGGGCACCAGGAAATGCAGGTGATTATCTCTGCGGTAAATGAACTGGTTGCTGAAGCTGGCAAGCCCAAGTGGGACTGGCAGCCTGAGCCCTCCAATGAAGAATTGCTGTCTAAAGTCAGTGACGTTGCTAAAACCGGCCTCGGCGAAGCGTATCGCGTTGTTGACAAGATGGACCGCCAGGTTGCAGTTAAGGAACTGCGTACTTCGGTTGTTGAACAACTTGCAGGCGAAGGATCTGACCTTGATGCAGACGAAGTGGCAGATATGTTCTACAAGGTTGAAAAGAACCTTGTGCGCCAGCGCGTGATCAACGGTGAACCCCGTATTGATGGTCGTGACCTTCGCACTGTACGCCCCATCTCAGTTGAGGTAGGTGTGTTGCCCAAGGCTCACGGTTCCGCTCTGTTTACCCGTGGTGAAACCCAGGCGATTGTTGTCGCAACACTGGGTACTTTGCGTGATGCGGCAATCGTTGATGCACTTGAAGGCACGTTCAAAGATCAGTTCATGTTGCACTACAACTTCCCACCCTACAGTGTTGGTGAAGCTGGCTTCATGAGCGGTCCAAAGCGACGTGAAATTGGACACGGTAAGCTGGCACGCCGCGGCGTTGCAGCTGCATTGCCTGATCCTGAAGGCTTCCCTTATACCATTCGTGTGGTATCTGAAATCACTGAATCCAACGGTTCAAGTTCGATGGCCAGTGTATGTGGCACATCGCTTGCGCTGATGGATGCCGGTGTACCCCTTAAAATGCCGGTTGCAGGTGTTGCGATGGGTCTGGTGAAAGAAGGTAACAAGTACGCCGTGCTCACCGATATCCTGGGTGATGAAGATCACCTGGGTGACATGGACTTTAAAGTCGCGGGTTCACAGAAAGGTGTTACCGCTCTGCAGATGGACATCAAGATCGACGGTATCACCGAAGAGATTATGGAAGCTGCATTGCAACAGGCTCATGAAGCGCGCCTGCATATCCTGGGCGAGATGAACAAGGTGATCAGTGAGTCTCGTGCAGAGCTGTCTGATAACGCACCTGCAATGACCACGGTTAAAGTTCACCCTGACAAGATCCGTGACGTCATTGGTAAAGGCGGTGCAACCATCCGCGGTATCGTGGAAGAAACCGGTGCTGAAGTGGACATCGATGACGATGGCACCGTACGCATCTATGCAGATACAGCAGAAGCCAAAAACGCTGCAGTGGCCCGCGTGCAGGAAATTGTTGCTGAGGCTGAAGTCGGTCGCATCTATCACGGTAAGGTGGAACGCATTGTCGACTTCGGCGCCTTTGTGAATATTCTGCCGGGTAAAGATGGCCTGCTGCATATCTCACAGATTGCAGACGAGCGCGTTGAAAACGTCACCGACTATCTGAAAGAAGGTGAAGAAGTGGACGTGGTTGTACTTGATGTAGACCAGCGTGGTCGTATCAAACTGTCAATCAAAGAACTGTCGAAGTATCAGGATGAAGCGTCTTCCGAAGAGGAAGCTGCTGAAGGCTAACGTTCGATTTGGTTCGATCATGAAAAACCCCGCATCAGCGGGGTTTTTTTTGCCATAACCGAAAAGAACACTAGCGGTTGTGACGATTCTCGATCAGGTGATCAACAACACCTGGGTCTGCAAGAGTTGACGTATCACCCAGGTTATCAAGTTCATCAGCAGCAATTTTGCGCAGAATGCGACGCATGATTTTGCCCGAGCGGGTTTTCGGTAGTCCCGGTGCCCACTGGATGACATCCGGTTTAGCGATAGGACCTATTTCCTTGCGCACCGAGGCAATCAGCTCAGCGGTAAGCTCATCAGCGTCACGATTGTCACCCACCATGAGCGTGACATAAGCGTATATCCCTTCACCTTTGACATCATGCGGATAACCGACAACTGCGGCTTCAGCAACGGATGGGTGTAGCACCAGGGCACTTTCCACTTCAGCGGTACCGATACGATGGCCGGACACATTCAGCACATCGTCGACGCGTCCGGTGATCCAGTAGTAGCCGTCTGCATCCCGACGGGCGCCATCTCCGGTGAAATAGTAGCCTTTATAGGTCGAGTAATAGGTATCGATAACGCGCTGATGATCGCCGTAGACGGTACGGATCTGACCTGGCCAGCTACCGGTGATAACCAGATTTCCGGAAGCTTCAGTCTCCTCGATAAGGTTTCCTTCCGCGTCCATCAGCGCCGGTTTCACGCCAAAAAACGGCAGCGTCGCTGAACCAGGTTTTAAATCTGTAGCACCAGGGAGCGGTGTAATCATGATGCCGCCGGTTTCTGTCTGCCACCAGGTGTCTACAATCGGGCAGCGATGGTCGCCCACCACGCGGTGATACCACTCCCAGGCTTCCGGATTAATCGGCTCGCCGACGGAGCCAAGCAGATTCAGTGACGTTCGCTCGGTGGCGGTAACAAATTTATCCCCCTGGCTCATGAGCTGGCGCAGCGCTGTGGGGGCGGTATAGAACGTATTGACCTGATGTTTATCAATCACCTGCCAGAAGCGCGAAGCGTCAGGATAGGTGGGAATGCCCTCAAACATGAGGGTGGTGGCACCATTGGCCAAAGGACCGTACACAATATAGGAGTGGCCGGTTATCCAGCCAACGTCTGCGGTACACCAGTAAATATCACCATCGTGGTAGTCAAACACATACTTGTGGGTGATCGCGCTGTGCAACAGATAACCACCGCTTGAATGCTGCACACCCTTGGGTTTACCGGTGGAGCCGGAGGTATAAAGAATAAACAGCGGATCTTCCGCATCCATGCTCTCGGGTTTAGCGCTGGTTGACTGATCTTCGATCAGGTCGTGATACCAGACATCGCGACCGTCCTGCCATTGCACATCTGCTCCGGTTCTTTTCACCGTAACAACCGTATGCACGTTCGGACAATCCGCCAGGGCGATTTCCGCATTGGCCTTCAGCGGCACACTTTTGCCGCCGCGGACGCCTTCATCAGCGGTAATCAATGTTCTGCAATCCGAATCAAGAATGCGATCCTTCAGGGAAGTTGGTGAAAAACCACCAAATACAACGCTGTGGATAGCGCCGATTCTTGCGCAGGCGAGCATCGCGTAAGCCGCCTCGGGAATCATCGGCATGTAGATACACACGCGATCACCTTTGCCCACACCCCGGGCCCGCAATCCATTGGCAAGCTGGCCAACCGCATCGGACAATGCCTGATAGGAAATATGCGTGGACTCATCCGGATCGTCACCTTCCCAGATAATCGCCGTCTGGTCAGCACGCTCAGGTAGATGTCGATCGATACAGTTGACGCTGACATTCAGCTTGCCGCCGGTAAACCAGTTCACGTGACCGGTTTCAAGGTTGGCGTTGGACACCTCGCTCCAGTGTGCATCCCAGGTCAGGAATTTGTCGGCCTGTTCAGCCCAGAAGGCATCCGGATCTTCAATAGAGCGCTGGTACATGGCCAGGTATTGATCGTTGTTGATAAACGCTCTTTCCTGCATGAACGCATTCACGGGATAAACCTGACTCATGGAACTACTCCTGCCGTGCTTTGTCGGCTAAATCACTTTCTGTTCTTGAGGTGGTCTAACAAGTGCTGAGTCGCCAGATCCTGCATTGCACCCTGGCCCCTGTGAGCTGCCAGTTGCTCATAGATAGGCTCCGCCAGGCGTTTGCCGAGTTCAACCCCCCATTGATCAAAAGAGTTTATGTCCCAGATAGCCCCTTGGCAAAAAACTTTGTGTTCGTAGGTAGCCAGCAGGCCACCCAGTTGTCGAGGTGCCAGCGTGTCCAGAACAATTGTGGTTGTGCTGTGGTTGCCTGCAACAGCTTTATAAGGTTCATCCTGCGCTGGGGTATGCCCTATTGCCATCGCCTGACTCTGTCCCAGAGCGTTGGCCAGCAGCCAGTTGTGGTGTTCCGGATAGTTGTGTTGGTCTTGCGCGACAATAATGAAATCCGCTGCAAACTGATGTGTGCCCTGATGCAGCATCTGATGGTAAGCATGTTGACCTTTGGTCCCTGTGCCACCCCAGAGAACAGGCATGGTGTCGTAATCCAGCGTTGCACCTTCATGATTGACGGATTTACCGTTGCTTTCCATTTCGAGCTGCTGCAGATAGTCGGGCAGCAGTTTAAGACGCTCATCGTAAGCCAGCACAGCAAGGCTGCGGGCGCCGAGAAAATTGTAGTTCCACGTCGCCAGCAACGCGCTGAGCAGCGGAATATTGGTCGCGGTAGGTGTGCTGGAAAAATGCTGATCTACTTCTTGTGCGCCAGCGAGAAACGCCTCAAAGCCGTGTTTACCAATACTCATCAGTATTGGCATGCCAACCGCTGACCATAGCGAAAAGCGGCCGCCGACCCAGTCCCACAGAGGGAACAGGTTGGCCTCGTCCAGGCCAAATTCACTGGCGGCGGACAGGTTGGTTGTGATCGCAACAAAATGTTTGGCTATGCCTGCCAGGCTACCTGTCCGTTCGAGAAACCAGCTGCGAGCACTTTTTGCATTCACCTGAGTTTCGAGCGTGCCAAATGATTTTGAAGCGATGATAAACAGAGTTGTTTCCGGCTGGCAGACGGCCAGTGTGCGGGTCAGCTCCGCCGCGTCGATATTGGCCACAAAGTGTATACGCAGGTGGTTGGTTTTGTGATCGACTAATGCGTTGACCACCAGTTCCGGCCCGAGATGCGAGCCGCCAATGCCGATATGGACAATGTCGGTAATGACCTTGCCGGTGTAACCCCGCCATGCGCCGCTGCTGATGTCCGCTTGCAGTTTGAACATCCGGCCCAAGGTCTGGTTGACCTGCGTCTGTATCTCTTTGCCTGCTGCAGGTGCGCCATTGCGCAGGGTGCTGTGCAGAACCGCGCGGTTTTCTGAACGGTTGATGGCTTCGCCTGCCAGCATGGCTTTTGCCTGGGACATCACCTTGCGGTCTTCGGCCAGCGCAGCCAGGCCATCCATTACCGGTCCGTCCACCCACTGTTTGCTGAAATCGAACAACATGCCCGCCAGCTGATGCTGCAGTCGCTGTGCGCGCTGCTCATCATTTAAAAGGCTTTTCAGGGGCTGCTGGGTAAGGGAGTCGGTGAGGTTCTGAAGGTTTTGCCACGCGGGCGATTGTGTTGCTGTCAAAGCGTTAACCCTATGCTGTCGCTGACTGAAATGTCTCCCAGTTTAACGCCACCAAGGATTCGATAGGTTGTGGTTTTTTCACTGGCTGCACCCAGGTTGTCTTCATCGAGAATTTTGAAGTACTGGATATCCAGCCCTGCACCACGCAGCGCCAGCCGAGCGGTTTTTTCCAGTTTGGAAAAAGTTCGGGCGCCGGTACGGATAGCATGAGCAACATTGTTGAGCGTCTCGTACAGGATTGGCAGGTTTGCACGTTGTGCAGCGGTCATGCTTTCTGCGGCGCTCGACACGGCAACACCGTCTGCGTGTCGCAGCGTCGGCACGCACTGAATTTGCGTGCGGATATCCAGATTGTTGATCATCTGTCGCACGCTGTGAAATTCAACAAAGTTCTTTTCACCCCAGACCATGATATTAGGTAAAACGGTGTTGATGATCTTCAGGTGCTGGGTCAGCCGGTAGGCACCGACATCAACCACGTCACAGGCGTGCGGTTGGGCAACGCCGATCATGAATTCAAAACTGTGCGGAAACAACTCATCCTCAGCAGGCGCATAAAGCAGATCAACGCTGTGGTTTTCCAGGAAACTGATGTCCTGAAACTCCGATGCCGTAACTACGTTACCGTTTTTCTGATTGGGTTCTGGTGCGACGGCAACAACTACGATGTCGCTGACGGTATCAGCGGCATTGATGACAGTACCGTGTCCGTCGTGGAATTCACCACGGGTTGTAACCAGACTGACGCAACGTTGTGAGCCGTTCTTGAAGCGAAGCGCATCCAGTTCGGATGCGAGATGTGTTGCTGTCCTAGCGATAATCATGGCAGATTTCTATCGTCAAAAATGTTGCGTCTATCCGCGGGCATTCTAATCGCTATAACGCCTTCTTTTTGTGCACTATCCGTAACCTGGACGCCGCCGATTGTACAAAAGCAGCTGGAATGTGACTCAGTGCACATCCCTCAAGCTATAGCAGCACAGGGTTTGGATTGAAAAATTGCCTGGAGCCTTCCATTCGGATGATCTGATCCAGCAATGCAGCTAAATGGTCGTCGTTGTGGGCAAAATCGATTTCCGATGCGTTGACAACCAGCAGTGGCGCTTTGTCGTAGTAGTAGAAGAACTCCGTGTAGCTTTCTGTCAAAGCATGCAGATAGTCAGCATCAATGCCTTTTTCGAAAGCCAGTCCGCGTTGTTCGATACGCTGTATCAGAACATCAGCAGGCGCCTGCAGATAGATCACCAGGTCTGGTGTTGGCGGATTGAGCTGCAGACTCTTATGGATCTGCTGGTAAAGGCCAAACTCAGCATCGTCCAGTGTCAGGCGGGCAAACAGCTCATCCTTTTCGATCAGAAAATCGGTCACCAGGGCTGCCTGAAGAAGGTCGCTGTTGGGCATATCAGCAGCCTGGCGGGCGCGATGCAGCAGAAAATACAGTTGTGTGGGTAGCGCGTGTTGTTTGCCTTCCTGGTAAAAGCGATCAAGAAAGGGGTTTTCAGTTACTGGCTCAAGCATGAGCGGATAGCGGCACGTTTCTGCAATACGTGAAGCCAGCGTTGTTTTGCCCACGCCAATTGGGCCCTCCACAGCAATAAAGGAGGGGAAGGCGCGTTGTTTCTGAGCCTGGCTGATCTTCTGCTGCATCAGCAGCAGTTTGCTGGCTATATCAGTATCGTTGGATATAGCCTGCAAGTCAGGACTCCTGTTGGGTCGTGCCGGAAGGGCGGTTGCCACTGCGCTTACGCCGACTCCGCCGTCGTTTGCCAGTACTGGGCAAGGCATCGATCATGGCCTGCTGATCGTCTCGTTCCAGCGTTTGCAGCGTCTCCCACCATTGCCCCAGTTCGGCAAGCGCTTCATCCTGCAAACCACGCAGACATAAAAAATCAAACGCAGCGCGGAAACGTTTGTGACTGAGGACCCGCCTTATGTTGCGTGGTTGACGGACAATAAGCCGAGGCTGTAACTGCCAGACCTCTCGGGCAAATGTGCTGAAGCGTCGGGGGATGGCGATGTGCTGCTGCTGCACCGCCAGGGTGTCGGTTGCGATGTCGTAGACCAGGCCGGCTTTGTTCTCGGGGTTGGCCTCTCTGCTGCGCGCGTCAAAGTCTGCCCACAGTAATACGGCGATTAAGAACCCAGGTGTAACAGGCTGGTCCTGTGCAATACGCTGGTCTGTATTGCGCATGGCGGCCTGAACAATTTCGCTGTCCGGATCGCAGCTTGGAAACAGGCTGTGAGCCAGTGGCGTTGAACTCAGTAATTGCCAGGCGGCTTCGCCATAACCGGATAGAAACAGTTTCAGAAACTCGTCGAACAGGCGTGCGCCGGGGATAGCATCGAGGCGCTCGGCGGTGTCGTCTACCAGCGCCATAATGTCATCGTCGATTCGGAAGCCCAGTTTGGCTGCAAATCTAATTGCGCGCAGCATACGTACCGGATCTTCTGCGAGTCGGTCTGCAGGATCGCCGATAAACCGCAGACGCTTATTGACGATGTCTTCGATGCCACCTACGTAGTCAATAATCTCGTGACTTTCGACGTCGTAGTACAGCGCGTTGATGGTGAAATCGCGGCGAAATGCATCATCAGCCGCAGTGCCATAAGCGGTGTCTTTGACAATCAAACCGTGTTCGTTGGTTTCTATATCGTCGTGCTGTGCCTGACGAAATGTCGACACTTCGAACAGCTCCCGCCCGGAACGGACATGTGCAATAGGAAAGCGCCGCCCAATCAGACGAGAGCGGCGAAACAGAGTGCGTACTTCGGTTGGTGTTGCATTAGTCGCAACATCGAAGTCTTTTGGTTTCATCTGACAAAGCAGGTCACGCACACAACCGCCAACCAGGTATGCCTCAAAGCCTGCACCTTTGAGGGTGCGTACAACTTCAACCGCGTGGTTATCAAGATCATCACGATTAATGATGTGGTCGTCTATACGTTGAGGGGGTGGGTTGCTCACTAACGATATACTTAAGTGCCGCTACTGTCACGACGTGGGCCGCGCTTGCGCGTACGCCGACGGGGAATATTCAGACGTTGTCGTCGTTCCCACAAACTCTTCCTGCTGATGCCAAGTTTTTCAGCGAGTTCAGTTTCGGTGAAGTTATCCTGATTATCCGTAACAAAGCGAACAAAATAATCTTCCAGAGAGGTCTGGTCAGGATCAGCAGGAGCGTCCAGCGGGGTGGCTGCAGGCTTTGCGAGCGGCTGTATAGCGAGCAGCGTCTGGGTGATTTCACTGTTGTTGTCAGCCAGGATCACGGCGCGTTCGAGCGCGTTTTCCAGTTCGCGAACATTGCCTGGCCAGTGATATTCCACCAGCACCTGGAGCGCTTCTTCAGAAAACGATAAGCCGGTTTTGTTGAGACGTTTGCTGGTGCGCTCCAGCAGCCAGAGCGCGATTTCGTGAACATCCTCTTTACGCTGGTGAAGAGGCACAATTTCAAAACTGACGACGTTCAGCCGGTAGAAGAGATCTTGTCGAAACTGTCCCTGGTCGGTGAGCTCGCTCAGGTTGCGGTGGGTTGCAGCGATAATTCTGACGTTTGCGGGCTCGGTGGCGGAGCTGCCGACACGACGATTTTCACCTTTCAATACGCGCAGCAGTCTTGCTTGTGCTGCTGGTGGGAGTTCGGCTACTTCGTCCAGGAACAGCGTGCCACCTTCCGCGGATTCAATCAGGCCGCGATGGGTTTGTGCACCTGATTCAAATTGTTCGAGACCAAAGAGCTCTGTTTCAATCAGGTTGTGGGGAATGGTTGCGCAGTTGATTGAAATAAGTGGTGCGGTAGCGCGCGCGCTGGCAGCGTGCAGGGCGCGAGCTACGAGCTCTTTACCGGTTCCGGATTGACCAAAAATTAAAACAGTAGAATCCGTTGGACCGGCTTTGGCGATGTTAGCCTTGAGTTGCCGCATTGCCGGTGACGATCCAATCATGGGGAAATCGGCAAGTTGCGGGCGCTGTATAATCAGAGGGTTAGTCGTTGCACGTTCGATGGCAGCGAGGATCTGTGCGGTATCCAGAGGCAGTGGCAGGTAGTCAGCAGCCCCCTGTTTAATATAGGCAACCGCTGCGGGGATGCTGCCGTCGCGGGTCAGGACGACGGTCGGCACACTGCTTGCGACAACGTTCAGGTGGGGTTCGACAATTTCATCAAGTACAACCACACACTGATGCTGGGACAAACTGGCCAGGGCGGGCAACTGTGTTTCGGCACGCGCGACCAGACCCTGCTCACACAATTCCATGGCAAGCGCCTCGGCATGCCGGGAGTCAGAATCGATGAGCAATATGTCTGTCATAGCCAATCATCTTAACAAAGGAACTGGGGTGCGTCAGGCAATCAACGCTGCCCTTTTGATGCCTGCTTCAAGTACTTTCAGCGTAGCTTTCCAGCCGTTTTGGTATTCGGTCCATGCGCCAGTTCGACAGTCCCCATTCGAGCCACCGGGATACCGTCCAGGCTGGTTCGACAGGTGGGTTCTGGCCCAGATACAGCAGCGCGGTCCGCAGGTTTACGCTTGGGTTCTGGTTGTTCAAAGCAGGCGCGTGAGTTTGCTTTGACAGTTTTGTGCCGTCTGCAAAACATAATACAGGCAGGTGCGCGTACTGCGGAGGCTCGAGTTCAAGCAGCTGCATCACGTAAATCTGCTGTGCTGTAACGTGTAGAAGGTCTTCGCCACGCAACACGTGAGTGACATCCTGGCCGTCGTCGACTGCGGCTGCAAAATTGTAGGCCCAGAGGCCGTCGCGGCGTTGCACAATGAAATCGCCCAGTTCGCTGGCCATGTTATAGGTGTAAGAACCCTGTAATTCGTCCTGAAAAACCACTTCAGCATCATCGACCCGTAGGCGGACGGCACAATCGGTTTGCCAGGCTGTGCGCTCGCGGCAGGTGCCTGGGTAGATGCGTTTACCTGCCAGGGAACGGCGGCTGCAATTGCAGTAAAAAAGGTGACTCTGGACCCGCGACAAAGCAGCTGCATAGCGGATCTGGTGATCGCTCTGATAGTCAATATCCGGGCTATTGTGTCGATCGCCGATCAAGCCGTGGACGTTCAGACTGGCAATAATTTGGGTATCTGCAGCCGGGTCCTGTCGCGGTGGGTCTAAGTCGTCCAGACGCACAAACCACTGGCCGCCGCGTTGTTTGATATCCAGAAAACTGGCCAATGCGCTCAATAGAGACCCCATGTGCAGGGGGCCGGTTGGGGAAGGTGCAAAACGCCCGGTGAGCTGCGGATTGTCTCCGGGCGTGTACAAGCGGTCAGCCGTGGATTTGCCGCTCTTTTATCTCGTCGAGAGACTTGCAGTCGACACACTGGGTGGCAGTAGGCCGTGCTTCCAGACGCCGCAGGCCAATTTCGATACCGCACGTGTCGCAGTATCCATAGTCTTCCTGGTCCAGTCGATCTATGGTCTGATCGATTTTCTTAATTAATTTGCGCTCTCGATCCCGGGTACGCAGTTCAATGCTGAACTCTTCTTCCTGGGTTGCTCGATCAGCTGGATCCGGAAAATTTGCAGCCTCGTCCTGCATGTGATGTACGGTTCTATCAACCTCCTCCATCAATTCCCGACGCCAGTTCATCAACATTTCCCTGAAGTGCGCAAGCTGCGCTTCGTTCATGTATGTTTCTTTTTTCTTCGGTTCGTAAGGTGTGTAGTTACGAAAGGGAGAATTGGCAGTCGCACGCGGCGCGGTACCGCCGCTCTTTTTTGCGGTACTGGTCTTTTTACTGGCTGCTTTTTTAGTAGCCGCCTTTTTGCTGGCAGTTTTTGCCTTTGCTTTAGTCGCCATAGATCATCCTATACATAGGGTAAAATGCACCCGGATCTGCGAAGGGCGCGTAAGCTACCAGAAGGACGAGCACAAAACCATATCAAAGTAGTGAAGTTTTTCTGAAAAACAACCTGACTGTTAGTACTAGAAAATGCACCAAGTGTGTGCGCTTAAGGAACATTGAATGCTGTTTGCTGAACGGGTAAACCTGATCCAGCCATTTCGCGTTATGGAAGTGGTCAGACGGGCTGCCGAATTTGAGGCTCAAGGTACACGGGTTGTGCATTTTGAGGTGGGTGAACCTGACTTTGTTACCGCGCAGCCCATTATTGAGGCGGGTCGCCAGGCGCTGCTGGATGGGCGTACCAAATACACCGAGGCAACCGGCATAGTTGCGCTGCGCGAGGCGATTTCAGGCCATTATGCGCAGCTGGGCATTGCGATTGCGCCGCATCGCATCATTGTCACCAGCGGCGCCAGCGGTGGTCTGACTTTGCTGGCGGGATTGCTGCTGAATCCCGGCGACGAACTCTTGATCACCGACCCGGGTTATCCCTGCAACGAGGTCTTTGCGCAGCTGGCGGGTGCGGTCCCTAAAGCGATTGCCGTTGAGGCGGAAAAACTGTTCCAACCGACGCTTGAGGCCGTCGAAAGTCATTGGTCGGCTGCCACCAGGGGGGTGTTGTTTGCATCGCCTGCAAACCCGACGGGTACTATGCTGCCGGCGCAGACACTGCAGCAGATTGCAGCATTTGTCGCAGCTGAAAACGGCTTCTTCATCCTCGATGAGATTTATCAGGGGCTGACACCGGAGGCGGCGTATCGCTCTGGCCTGGCGTTGGCGGATGATTTGTTTGTATTGAACAGCTTCTCCAAGTTCTTTGGTATGACCGGTTGGCGTCTGGGCTGGTTGGTGGTGCCCGAAGCAGCCGTTGAAGGCGTCACAAAACTTGCTCAGAATCTGTTTATTGCACCAAGCACGCCTGCTCAGTATGCAGCGCTTGCTGCATTCAGTCCCGCTGCCATGAAAGTTCACCGTGATCGTGCTGAGCAGTTTAAGCGGCGGGCGACGATGTTAGCCCATGGCTTGCAGCAGCTTGGCTTCAAAATACCCGTGCAGCCGCAAGGTGCGTTTTACCTCTATGTTGACGTATCCAGCACAGGGCTGCCGGCGATCGAATTCTGTCACCGTCTGCTGGAAGAGTTTCAGGTGGCTGTGACGCCGGGTGAAGATTTTGGCGTTAACGCGGATCAAGCTTTTGTCCGTTTTGCCTTCACGACAGATGAAGCCTCAATTGCCCTTGGCCTGCAAAAACTGCAAAGCGCCTTGCAGCGTTGGGGTAGCACATGAAACTACCCGAGCTCTTTGAAGGTGTTTTACTACGGCGCTATAAACGGTTCCTTGCTGATATAGAATTGCCTGACGGATCACGAATAACCGCCCATTGCCCGAATACCGGTGCGATGACTGGTTGTGCTGAACCCGGCAGCCCGGCATGGATTTCAGTTTCAGATAATCTCAAACGCAAATATCCACATACGCTGGAAATTGTGCAGACGCCGCAGGGCTTTGTCTCAGTGAATACCGGGCGTGCAAATCACCTGGTAGCAGAGGCGCTGCAAAACGGCACGGTAGGTGGGATAGATGCGCCGACCCAGATCAAAGCGGAAGCAAAAATACCTGAAGGAGATGGACGGTTTGACTTTCTCGTTGTTGCAGACGGCCCTGACATCTCGGTCGAAGTGAAAAGCACAACTTTGCTGGTTGGAGACCAGCTGGGTGCGTTCCCGGATGCGGTCAGCAGCCGTGCGCTGAAACACCTCGAAGCCCTGGCGCGCAGGGTGGCGGCAGGAGAGCGTGCAATGCTTATTTTCTGCGCACAACATTGTGGCATTGAACGGGTCAGACCGGCTGCGGAGATAGATCCAGCCTACGCCGAGAGGTTGGTCGAAGTTGCCCAAATGGGTGTTGAGGTCCAGGCATACGGGTGCAGTACCGACCTGCACCACATGTCGATTGATCGGCAGCTATCCGTACTGCTCTAACAACCGGTGATAATCTTCAATAGCCGTCAGACGAGCACCATAGTGGGTGATCAATTCCGCAGCGCAGCGATTGGCAAACTGTGCCGCCTGAGCTGGCGTAGCCCCTCGACAACGAGCGGCCAGAACGGCACCGGCGTAGATGTCTCCAGCTCCGGTGGTGTCCACAGGCTTAACTGAAACCCCAGGCGCTTCACCACCACCTTCTTTGGCAACGGCGATAGAACCTTTGGCGCCGAGAGTGACGTAGACTTCAGGTGCGATGTCCTTCAGTTCCTTGATGGCAATGTCTACGCGATCTGTGTTTGCCCAGGAAAGTGCTTCTTCTTCATTGCAGAACAGTTGATTGATGCCATTGCCCAACATCTGATTCAAACCGTCACGACAGAATTCAACCATCGATACATCAGAAAGCGAAACGGCAACATTGACGCCGTGGGTTTCGCTGACCTCACGGCAATGAACAGATGCGGCAGTCGCGCTGGGTGAAGCTGCCATGTAACCTTCCACATAATAGTAACGGGAACTTTGTAACGCGGTGGTGTTCACTTCATTGACGCTTAGTTCAACGGATATACCCAGGTCGGTCATCATGGTGCGTTCTGCATCGTCGGTAATGAGCACCAGGCACTGGCCGGAACTGCCGAGGTTCTCACTGTCTCCGGCATCTTGAGCGTTGGCATTAATCTCAACACCTGAGGCAGTCAGGTCCTGGACAAAAAAATCGCCCGTTTCGTCAGGCGCCAGCCGGCAGTTGTAACAGGCTTTCAATCCCAGCCCCTGCACTGCGTAGATCGTGTTGGCGGCGGAGCCACCACTGCAGCTGTTCTTAGGCAGTTCAGCTACTGCAGCGACCAGCGATTGCATCAGTTCCGTATCCACCAGCGTCATATGTCCTTTGGCGATCCGGTGTTTATGTAGAAAACCATCGTCGATATTCACTTCAGTGTCGACCAGGGCGTTACCCAGTCCAAAAACGTCGTACATGTTGATCCTTACGGTTTAAAGCGCAGCAAATGCTCGATCTGCTGCGGATAACGTGGCTTCAATAGCCTCGCTGTCGTGTGTGCCTGATATAAATCCCGCTTCGAATGCAGAGGGCGCGAGATAAACGCCATTGTCCAGCATGGCATGGAAGAAGCGGTTGAACTTATCGACGTTGGAATTGGATACATGGTCAAAGTTCTCTACCTTTTCCACATCAAAGAACAAACCGAACATGCCACAGACATGGTTGGTGGCAATCTGGACGTTGTGCTTTTTCGCCAGCACCCTCAAGCCGGCAACCAGCGCGTCGGTTGCTTCAGCTACGCGTGCGTATAGAGCATCATCGAGATGATTCAAGGTGCTGAGGCCCGCGCTTACAGCAAGCGGATTGCCAGACAGTGTGCCGGCCTGGTACACCGGACCTTCCGGCGCAATGTGTGACATCACATCGGCTCGTCCACCAAAAGCGCCAACCGGCAGACCACCGCCAACAATTTTTCCCAGGGTGGTGAGGTCAGGCTGGATATTGTATAGACCCTGAGCACTGCCTTTGTGTACCCGGAAACCGGTCATCACTTCATCAAAAATCAGCAACGCACCATCTTCGCGGGTAACGTCCTGAAGCCCCTCCAGGAAGCCCTCCACCGGCGGAATGCAGCCCATGTTGCCGGCAATGGGCTCAACAATGATGCAGGCAATCTGCCCCGGATATTGCTTGAAAATGGCTTGTACAGCATCAATATCATTAAACGGAGCATTTAGCGTATCTGCGGCAACCGCTTCAGGTACGCCGGGTGAATTCGGGATACCGAGGGTCAGTACGCCACTGCCTGCTTTCACCAGGAGTGAGTCTGAGTGACCGTGATAGCAGCCGGTAAATTTGAGGATCTTGTCGCGGCCGGTAAAGCCACGAGCCAGCCGAATGGCTGACATGGTTGCTTCGGTGCCGGAATTCACCATACGCACTTTTTCAATGCTGGGAACCCGTTCGATGATGACTTCAGCCAGCGTGATTTCACCTTCCGTCGGCGCGCCAAATCCGAGCGCGCGTTGCGCCTGAGCAACAACGGCGTCCACCGTGGGCTGGTGGCCGTGACCCAGAATCATGGGGCCCCATGACCCCACGTAGTCAACATATTGATTGTCGTCTACGTCGTACAGATAAGGACCACTGCCTCGATTGAAAAATACCGGGTCGCCACCGACGCCTTTGAATGCGCGAACGGGTGAGTTGACGCCGCCGGGAATACTGAGCTTGGCACGACGAATCAGCTCGCTGGAAGTGGATCGGTTCATAAAACGCTCATTAGTCTGTTTTGTTGTAGTGCAGCGGATTTAATTTAAAACGGTTTGACCACAACCAGAATCACGATAACCACCAGCGCCAGGGCGGGGAGTTCGTTGAAGATGCGGTAAAATTTCTCGCTGTGCAGGACACGATCATCGGCAAATGCTTTGATGATGCGCAGGCAGTAGTGATGATACCCGATCAGCGCAGCGACAAAAAATATCTTTAACCAGATCCACCCCTGAGTGGAAAATGCCTGCCAGCTTTCAATCAGCAGCCATATGCCTAACGCCAGCGTTGCGATCATCGAGGGGTTCATGATGATTTTGTACAGTTTTGCCTGCATCACCTTGAAGCGTTCTTTGCTGATCTCATCGGTAGCGCTCGCGTGATAGACAAACAGCCTCGGCATGTAAAACAAACCCGCAAACCAGGTGACAACGAAGATGATGTGGAAAGCTTTCAGCCACAAGTAAAAGGTCATGCCGACGTGTTCCTGTAATTTTCGATATGGCGTCGCGTCACAACACCAATAACGGGTTTAATCATTGGCGCTGTGGTACGTGTTACGCAGCAGGCCTCAGACTGTGTTTTATCCAGCAGTTCCTGCAATTGCATCACCGTGGCTTCTGCGCCAATGCTGGTGACATCCATACGTTGTCCGGGGATTTGTAAGAGGCGGATCTTTTCATCCGTCTGATCGTCAATCAACTCCAATTGTTCAGATTCGCGTGTCTGCAGGAGCTCAACAAAGGCGGACAGATCCGATGGGTTGAGAACTGCGCTGGGTGAAGCATCTTTATCCTCCACAATGATCCAGTGTGGCTGCTTTGCAAGGGTCGATTCTGCCTCGGCCAAACTGATCTGTGGTGGCAGGCGAATGAAGGACCTGTCCATGATGGCGGTGACGCCAACCCGCTGCAGATGTAACGTCACCGGATTGGGCGGATACTGTAATCCCAGGGTGTTTAATGTTGCGATGAACACCGAGCGTTGCCGGAAAACCTGACTGGTCACCATTGTAGCCACAACAATAATCACCATCGCCGGCAGAATAATGTTGGTGTTTGCTGTGAGTTCCATGACGGCCATCAACGCAGCCAGGGGTGCTTGCAGAACGGCAGCCATCATCGCGCACATCCCCAGCATGACATATAGGCCGAGCGAAACATCAGCCACTTCCCAGCTGATCAACAGGCTACCAAACAGGCTGCCGATGATTGCACCGATAAACAGGCTCGGACCAATCAAGCCGACCGGCATACCTAATCCGACTGCTGCAGCACTGGTCACCAGTTTTGCCAGTAGAATCACCACCAGCACCAGAATTGATACTTCGGTAACCATTAACTGGTTAACCGTATCGTAACCGACACCCATGACCTGCGGCACAAAGACTGCCACGGTTGCAGTGATCGCGCCGGCCATGACAATGCGTTGCCACAGCGGCTGTTCTGACAAGCGTGCAAACGCCTGAATCAATTGAATATATCCTGCCGCGACGCAGCCGATGAGGAGGCCACCCAGGACCAGATAGGGAATCTCAAACAGGGAATGCATAGTGGAAGGTGCAACAATAAAGGCCGGCTCATTGCCGTACACAATTTGTGTGATCAACGTTGAAGTTACGGCTGCCACGATAACCGGAATAAAGCTGGCGATGGTGTATTCCATCATCACAACTTCCATGGCAAAAATGACACCTGCGATCGGCGTGTTGAAGCTGCTTGCGATGGCGGCTGCCGTGCCGCAGGCAACCATGGTTCGCAGACTGTTGTTCGGCAGTCTGGAGGCGCGTCCAAGTAAGCTCGCTGCGGTCGCGCCCAGATGAATCGCAGGTCCCTCGCGACCCCCGGATTGCCCGGTCACCAGGGCGATGGCGCCACCAACAAACTGGATGACAGCGTTTTTCAAAGGCAGGTTGCCCTGGTGAAGACTGAGCCTTTCCATGACATGCACAACGCCAACCCGCCGCGCGGATGGTCGATAGCGATTAAGTAACAGGCCCAGCACAATCGCGCCGCCCATAATCAGAATGGCTCGAGTGATTGTGTCCAATCCTTCAAAATTTTCTGTGCTGTCGCCAGGCAGCCACAGCAGTCCCGCATCCACGACAGTTCTGAAACTGACAATGACTACCGCTGTGACGATGCCCGTGACAAAGCCAAGCAGCGCAAGTTGTGGTTGTGCGTCAACAGTTGCCAGGCGTCGGCGGAATACATCCAGATTGATAGGTCTTTTGAGTTTCGTGACGGGCTCTTAACGTGTGAGTTTACGAGCCATAGTATACTGGGATATAGCCAACGTTAGGATAGCCGACATTTCTAAGGCAAATCGCACCGCCCCACAGTTCGAATTGGTTGAACATCAGCCATGGCGGCGTCCACTCGTGTTAGCCGTGACGGTTGTGATTGGCGTCGGCTGTCTGCTCCTGGGATACATATTCGGTACGAATCAGATCATCACGTACCGAGGTGATGCTGTGCAGTTAAGCAATCAGCTCGAAACAGCCAACGAAAAAGTTGTTGAACTGGATGCTCAACTGATAGATGCGCAATTGAATCTGAACGTGCTGCGCGAAGCCAGTAACAGTTTGCGTGAAGATCTTACCGAGGAGTTGAGTAAATCTGCACGCCTGGAGGAGGAAGTCACCTTTTTCAAAGGCCTGATGTCACCATCCAGCCTGACCAAGGGTCTTCAGGTGGCTGAACTGGAACTGGTAGCTCTGCCTGCGTCAGGCGAATACAACTATCAGCTGCTGTTAACCCAGGTTGCCTTGCGCCGCAGCTTTATCGCGGGTGACGTGCGGATGGATGTCATTGGTAGATACGCAGATGACGCCGCAGGAGGCGAAGCAGTGCTATCCCTCACAGAATTGGCATCTTTAGAAGCCTATCCTATGAAATTCCGGTTTCGCTATTTTCAGGATTTAAAGGGTAACCTGGCTTTGCCTGACAACTTTACGCCGGCACGGATTCTGGTTACTGCAAATCAGGCAGGCAAAGAACCACTGCAGGTGAGTTTTCCCTGGCCTGACTTGGACAAGGCTGCGCTAGAGAGATCGGAACTGGAAAAGGATGTGTAACTCAGATCGCATCTGGCAGGGAAACGATCCAAGACATTAAAGGACAGGAACAATGGCACGACAGAAATTTGACAAAGGCGTCACTTTGATTGCACCTCACACTGAGGTAGTGGGTGACATCAATTTCAGTGATCAGCTCTATGTGGCTGGCAAAGTATCCGGAAACGTTGTTGCCAGCAGTGATAAAGCAACCCTGGTGGTCAGCGAGGAAGGCTGTGTTGCAGGCGAAGTGCGGGTTCCGAACATCATCATCAATGGCCTGATTGAAGGCAACGTTTACGCCAGCAACAAAGTAGAACTGGCACCCCAGGCCAAAGTTAAAGGCAACCTCTACTACAAACTGATAGAGATGCAGCTCGGTGCGCTTGTGGATGGCCAGTTGGTGCATGAGGAGGCCGCATCTGAGGCTAATGTGCACAAGCTCAATGTCGATGCTAACGCTGAAAGCTGAGCACCGTCCGGTCTGACATTCCCTTGACCGCGTGCAATGGTGGTGTAGCCTATGCCGCAGATAGATCAACAGTAAGCAGAGGACCGTGGACACAAACATTGCCTTTTCTGACCGTGCAGCGAGCAAGGTCAAAAGCCTGATAGAAGCCGATGGCGACGCATCATTGCGCCTCCGGGTGTTCATTACCGGGGGCGGGTGTAACGGCTTTTCTTACGGATTCACTTTTGATGACGATGTTGCAGAGGATGATGCGGTCATCGACCGTGGCGGTGTTTCCATGGTGGTTGATGCAATGAGTTATCCCTATCTGGACGGTTCAGAAGTGGATTATGTTGAAGATCTTAACGGTGCACAGTTTGTCGTCACCAACCCCAATGCGGCCGCCACATGTGGTTGCGGTAATTCGTTCTCAATCTAGTCCAGGTAAGAACTCGGCAAACTGCCTTTTCAGGCTGGATAGACAGCACCCAACACGGTGCCATGCCTGGCACCGGTCACAGCAGGTTCGTTGCCGATCAAGCCCTGTAAGCGCTGGTGTGCAAGCCATCCAAACAGTGCCGCTTCAATATCATCCCCGCCAACGCCACATGCTTCGCTGGATACGACATTGGCGTCGCAGCGCTCAGTAAGGGCCTGCATTAATGCAGCATTGAGGCGGCCACCCCCGCACACCACCAGCGCCTGAGTATCCGGCGCCCAGCGCGCAACCGCATCTGCGGTGCATGCGGCGGTGAATGCCACCAGTGTTGCCTGAATGTCTGCCGGGCCGGCGTTGGTCTGCTCAAGGTGAGGGGTCAACCAGTTCAGGTTGAAATATTCCCGCCCGGTACTTTTCGGCGGTGGCAAAGCCAGATAGGTGTCAGTTAACAGCGCACGCAACAAATGTTGATCAACGTTGCCTGTTTTTGACCAGCGTCCATCCTGGTCGTAGTTATCTCCGGTGTGCAGTGCGCACCAGGCGTCCATGAGGCCATTACCAGGTCCGGTATCAAAGCCTCTGGGCGTTTCACCTAATATAGATATGTTACTGATACCGCCAATATTCAAGACAACCGTGGGTTGTTCCGTATTTCCGAACAGGACCTGATGGAAAGGAGGTACCAGAGGAGCACCCTGGCCACCCGCGGCCATATCCCGGCGACGAAAGTCTGCAACAGTTGTTAAGCCGGTAATTTCGGCAATGTAGTTGGGATCGCCAATCTGGCTGGTGAAACCATAATCGTGCGCCGGCTCGGGCGGACGATGGCGGACCGTCTGACCGTGAGAGCCAATAGCGGTAATGCTTGAGGGATCAATGTCATGCGCGTCCATGAACTGTACCAGGGCATGGCCAATAAATGCGCCCAGGGCCGCATCGCTTCGGCCCAGCAGATCAAGGTCGTCTGCACCGGGTTGGCCAAGGGCAAGCAGAGTTTCCTGCAAGGCTGGTGGGAAATCGGTGGTGCCGGCGCTGCCAATAGAAATTCTGTTGTCAGGATCAATTTCAATCAGGGCGATATCCAAACCATCCACACTGGTGCCGCTGATGCAGCCTAGATAGCGTTGGGTAGTTTGCGCGGTCACCGTGCTAGGGCGAGGGAAACCTGGCTCTTATAATTATCCAGCAGCGCGAGGTACTGTTGCGTATGGGCATGGAAGAAAGGTAATTCGCCCTTGGGTATCGGCGCGGCGTTAGGCAGCGAAACCGTGCGGGGGTTCTGGTGTACACCGTTGACCAGGAATTCGTAATGTAGATGCGGGCCCGTAGCCCAGCCGGTGGATCCCACATAGCCGATGGTCTGCCCCTGCTTCACGCGCTGACCTGATTTGATACCTCGACCAAAATTTTTCAGGTGCAGATACTTGGTCACAAACTGCTCGCCATGCTGGATGACAACATAGTTGCCGTTGGCCTGGGTGCGCGAGGCGATTTTCACTTTGCCGTCGCCTGCAGCGAGAATGGGTGTGCCCGCGGGTGCTGCGTAGTCAATACCCCGATGGGGTCGCGAAGTTTTCCACAGCGGGTGCACCCGGCGCAGGTTGAAATTCGAGCTGATGCGAGAGAACTCCACCGGCGCGCGCAGGAAGGCTTTGCGCATGCTGTTTCCATTGGGTGCGTAGTAGTTGGGTTGTGCACCTTCTTTGGCGTATTGAATGGCCTGGTAGGGTTCACCTTGATTAACAAACTCTGCAGCAAGAATGTTGCCATGGCCGACAAATTCGTCGTCGTGATACAGCTCTTCAAAGACGACGTAAAACGCATCCCCCGGACGAATGTCCAGGACAAAATCAATATCCCATTGGAAGATTTGCGCCAGTCGCATGGTCAGGGCATCTGTTAAGCCAGCCCTCTGGCTGGCAACGAATAAACTGTGATCGATGGTGCCATGTTTGTAGGCAAGCACGCGTTCAGGTTCAGCAGTAATCTGTTCTGCATCAAAACCCTCACCATTGCGTTCAAAAGCCAGTGTGTCCAACGGTCCACTGGAATAGTCCAGGCGCATCAGGCGCTTCTCATCATCGACAAAAAACGTCAGTTCGTGGCCGGGAAATATACTTTTCAGGCGACTGCCGAGTGGTTTGCTGGTGCTGACCAGATGCACGTCGCGAGCACTCAATCCATTGCGCTTGAAAATAAGTGCGAGGTTGTCGCCGGGTTGAACTTTTGTAGAGATTTCCTGCCATTGCGGCTGCGGTCGCAACTCTGGCTCCGCGGTCCGTGGCGGTAACATGGCCAGTTCCGCTACAGCAGGTGTGATGGCTTCCGAATCGACAGGTGCAGACGCCTGGTTGCTGAGTGCCTTGTCTTCGATCTGTGGCAGATCAAGAAGCACTGACTCAGTTGTGAACCGGTCTTCAGCAGGGTCATCGGTGAATTTTGCGATGACAAAAGAAGACAAGCCAAAGCTCAAAATCACAACAATAAATAGATGTGCGCGCGGAAATTGCAACGTGGTCATACCGTCCATTGTACTGCCGCTCTGCACTGTGAGAGTAACCAGCAAATACTCTTTAAAAAACCGTAGCTTACGCTCGGAACCTCGTATCGAAGAGGGAGTATACGAATTTGCTCCCCCTGTGCCAGTAATTTTGTCACAGGTTGACACACTCGTATTTGCGGTCGAAGTGCGTTTTGATATGGTGCGCATCCATTTCAGGGGTCGAAATTATGTCTGGTGAGCTCATTGCCGAATTGCAGTGGCGGGGTCTGGTTGCTCAGGTATCAGACCTTGATGGCCTTTGTGAACATCTCGATAGCGGCTCACGCACCTTATATTGTGGTTTTGACCCTACCGCAGACAGTCTGCACATCGGCTCTTTAGTACCGTTGTTGGCGTTACGCCGTTTCCAGCAGTTTGGTCACACACCCATTCTGTTGCTTGGTGGGGCCACAGGGTTGATTGGAGACCCGTCGTTTCGTGATGACGAGCGAAACCTTAATGACGAAGAGACGGTTGCCGGCTGGGTTGAAGCGCTGCAGCGTCAGGTTGCGCCGTTCCTGGACTTTGACGGGAACAACAGTGCCCTTATCGTCAACAACCTGGATTGGACCAAAAGCCTTGATGTGATCTCATTTCTGCGCGACATAGGCAAACACTTCTCAGTGAATGCCATGATTGCGCGTGAATCTGTTCGATCACGCCTGGATAGAGACGATCAGGGCATCTCTTATACCGAGTTCAGTTATATGTTGTTGCAAGGTATGGACTACCTCGAACTGGCAAAGCGCTATAACTGTACGTTGCAGATTGGTGGTAGTGATCAGTGGGGTAATATCGTCTCGGGTCTGGACCTTGTGCGACGCCACCTGGGCGGGGATGTTGATGCCTATGCGTTAACCCTGCCACTGGTGACAAAGGCCGATGGTACAAAGTTTGGCAAAACCGCCGGCGGTGCAATCTGGCTCGACCCGACAAAAACATCACCTTATACCTTCTATCAGTTCTGGCTGAATGCAGCTGATGCGGATGTCGAAAATTTCCTCCGTCTCTTTACCTTCCTGACCCAGGAAGAGGTGTCTGCGCTTGTCAGTGAATCGCAGGAGCGGCCGGAACTGCGTAATGCGCAGCGGCGGCTGGCGCAGGAGGTGACAGAGCTTGTTCATGGTGCAGACGCAGTGGCTTCGGCTCAGCGTATCAGCGAGGCTCTGTTTGGCGGCGCAGTCGAAACGCTGCAGGAGAATGACTTGCAGCAGCTGCAACAGGACGGTTTGGCGTCGACGATAGTAGAAGAAGGTACAGGTCTGTTAACAGCGATGGCACAGGCGGGCCTGGTCAAGTCGACGGGTGAAGCCAGGAAGCTGGTCGCCGGTGGTGGTGTGAAAATTAACGGCGCTGCCGTCACGGACCCCCGCGAGACGCTGAATTTCGCTGACGCATTGTACCAGAAGTACTTTCTACTACGTCGTGGCAAGAAGGTTTATCATCTTCTGGTGAGCGCTCAAAAGGTGTCTGAAAAGACGCTGAAAAAAATAATTAAAAAGAATTGAGATTAGTGTTGCACGAAGGTTCGCCGTACGTATAATACGCCTCCCTTGCTGCTGGGGCCTAAGCCAAGCAGCCGTTCTTTAACAAGAAAATAGTGAGTACTTAGATGCTGTACTTCACGTTCCCTCTTCATCCAAAAGAGGTGTTGATCCGAAAGGATAGGCAAAAAAACGCGAAGGTCTACCAAGCAGCAGACTAGTACAACAAGCCATTCGTGTGGGAACACGTAATTCGTTTAGAGCAAATGATTCTTGACAATCAGAACCCTCGGGTTCGAAAGTCAAAACCAAACTATCGTGTCACCTATAGCTTCGGCTATGGACTGATAACGAGATTAAACTGAAGAGTTTGATCATGGCTCAGATTGAACGTTGGCGGCACGCCTAATACATGCAAGTCGAACGAGAAAGTACCTTCGGGTATGAGTACAGTGGCGGACGGGTGAGTAACGCGTAGGAATCTACCTTCAGGTGGGGGACAACTCGGGGAAACTCGAGCTAATACCGCATAATACCTAAGGGTTAAAGTGGGGGATCTTCGGACCTCACGCCAGGAGAGGAGCCTGCGTTGGATTAGCTAGTTGGTGGGGTAAAGGCCTACCAAGGCTACGATCTATAGCTGGTCTGAGAGGACGATCAGCCACACTGGAACTGAGACACGGTCCAGACTCCTACGGGAGGCAGCAGTAGGGAATCTTGGGCAATGGGCGAAAGCCTGACCCAGCGATGCCGCGTGTGCGAAGAAGGCCTTAGGGTTGTAAAGCACTTTCAGTCGTGAAGAAAAGCTTAAGGTTAATAACTTTGAGTCTTGACGTTAACGACAGAAGAAGATCCGGCTAACTCCGTGCCAGCAGCCGCGGTAATACGGAGGGATCGAACGTTAATCGGAATTACTGGGCGTAAAGCGCGCGTAGGCGGTTTGATAAGTGGGATGTGAAAGCCCCGGGCTTAACCTGGGAACTGCATTCCAAACTGTCAGACTAGAGTATGGTAGAGGGTGGTAGAATTTCCTGTGTAGCGGTGAAATGCGTAGATATAGGAAGGAATACCGATGGCGAAGGCAGCCACCTGGACCAATACTGACGCTGAGGTGCGAAAGCGTGGGGAGCAAACAGGATTAGATACCCTGGTAGTCCACGCCGTAAACGATGACAACTAGCCGTTGGGACCCTTGAGGTCTTGGTGGCGAAGCTAACGCGATAAGTTGTCCGCCTGGGGAGTACGGCCGCAAGGTTAAAACTCAAATGAATTGACGGGGGCCCGCACAAGCGGTGGAGCATGTTGTTTAATTCGATGCAACGCGAAGAACCTTACCACCCCTTGACATACTTGGATTTTTCCAGAGATGGATTAGTGCCTTCGGGAACCAAGATACAGGTGCTGCATGGCTGTCGTC
>JANSXA010000003.1 GCA_024743175.1 Pseudomonadaceae bacterium
TACCGTCTGACTAATGCGTGCAGCCGCTTGAGGTGAAAAGTAGGACTGCGAAAAGAAGCGTGGCCCACACAGTGACATTCCTTGAACAACAAACAAACTAAGAAACGGAGCTTGACTTACATGCCCGATTAAAGAAGCGGATCTGTTACTCGATGACGGAGAAAGCAGCCGGCGCTGATGCAACAGGCATGCAGACTACAGCGGTGCTTGATGGCGACAACTGGGTCTTAAATGGCGAGAAATGGTTCAGCTCTTCGGCCAGCGTTGCTGATATCGCGGTGGTCATGGCCAAGACCGATCCAGACGCGCCGCGGCACGAGCAGTACAGTACCTTTATTGTTGAGTTGCCTAACCCGGGTTACGAGATTGTTCGCAACATCGAAACCATGCAGCCGCACACAGACCTTGGCCTGAAGCTGGGTGGGTCTCACTCGGAGATTAAGATCGAAAACCTGGTTGTTCCCAGAGACAATCTGTTAGGTGGACGTGGCCAGGGTTTCAACATGGGCCAGCATCGCCTGGCCTACGGCCGCCTGCGACACGGAATGCATAACGTGGCCATTGCTCAGCGAGCCCTGGATCTGGCAGCGGGCCATGTTGTTGAACGCAGCACATTTGGTAAGCGCCTGGCTGATCGCCAGGGTGTGCGTTGGATGCTGGCGGACTGTGCAGCCGAGATTTATAAGGCGCGCTTGATGCTCCTGCATATTGCTTACAAAGCTGAGCGCGGTGAAGACCTGCGCCAGGAAAACGGCATTGCCAAAGTCTTTCTTGCACATATGGTGCATCAGGTTGTCGATACCGCACTGCAGCTGCATGGCGCCCTGGGATACAGCCAGGATACCCCTCTGGCCCGCTGGTACACAGGTATTCGCAGTCAGCGGCTGGTTGACGGACCTGATGAAGTGCATCGGTGGCGAACAGGTGCAAACGTCATCAAGGCCTACGAAAAGTACGGCACGACAGCGTCAGCCTGTGGCGGTGAACTGCTTTAGTCAGCCAGGAAAAGATGTGGAACAAGCCGGGTATATCCCGGCTTCTGTTTAACTGGTGGCTGTGCTCATCATCAGGAAGCCGGTGAACGCAGCGTTGTTAGGTGACAGGCTGGGGTGGACCTGGCTTTTCATCTCGTCTATGGCTTCTCTGTAGTCTTTGTAAAACTGCCAGGTAGGCCTTGGGTGGTAGGTCAGATGCTCTAGCTCGAACTGCCGGATGACGTTTTTTGTGGTGGTCGGTTTTACAAACACTTCCTTCTGCGGATAGAGCTGATACAAACAGATGGTCATCAAACTCCATTTGGCCAGCTGGCCTTCCAGGAGAATATCGCCAATCGCCTCAAAACCTTTTGTCTGATTGCCGTGTAATAGCTTGTTAAAACCATCCGCCAGCAGTGATCGATCGTCGCGACTTAAACCGTTAACGTAATCTCTGAACTTCGGCTTTTCAAACATCGATAGCATGGACGAACGCGAAACGATTCTGGTAATGCTGTCCAGCACGGCTGCCTGTTGTCTGAAGTTTTTCTTAGCCAGATTCTGCGCGGCAAACTCGGACAGCTTTCCAACATTGTGTCGTTTACCGATGTGCTTCAACTCTTCGTCGTCAAATCCACCAGGATAGCGGGCGAAAAATGCGCGCTCGGCCTGTTGAAGTTTTTTCAGGTTCATATGTCAACCAGCGTTTTTGCAGATGTTACCTCAAAAGGCTACCAGAGCGACCAGGTGCTGGTAGTCAAAACATAAGCTGCGATGAGCCCGTTTGTAACCGCATGCGCGATGATTGGTGCCCAGAGGTGATTACTTCTGTATCTGATCCAGGCGTAAGCTGCGCCCGCTATGAGGCCTGCCAGCCAGGCCTGGTGAAGTAATCCGAAGATCACGCTGGACACAATGAAGCCGATCCAGGAAAAGGTCATTGGACCTGCCAGTCGAACGTCCTCTCGGGCTAAACGGCAGAGCAGGTAGCCGCGAAACACCAGTTCTTCAACGATTGGAATGATCAAAACTGAGCCAAGCACGCGTACTGTGATCCAGGCCAGGCTGGTCAGAGCACTGCTTTGGATAAGCAGTGTGTGCATCGCTTTGTCAGTTTCAGGGCTGGCCGGGTGCAGTGCGATCCAGATAACAAATACCAGAACGCCAATGCCAGCAGAATGCAGATCAACTCTGGGCCTGCCGAACCGATAAGCTGGCCAGCAATAAATGAGTGCCGCAATGCCTGCGGCGATGGGAATAGGGTAGAGCCAGTTGATGGCGGATTGAGTTGAGAATGCGTTGGTGATGAGCATAGTCAGAAAAACAGCGGTCAGCGGAACCAGGGTGCTGGCACCAAGGTTTTCCTTCAGGCTTACAGATGTCCTGGTTGCACTGACGTCTGCGCCAGAGAAAAAGTGGATTCGATGTGCCAGATAAAACAGCCCCATACAGACAAGCAGGAATGCGATCCATCCCGCCTGGCTATGGAATCCGTTTAAAGCCATTTCCGGCGAGATTTTAGCGCCGATGACAATCAGAACGCTGATTCTCAAAAAATTGAAGAGCCAGATTGTGAGGATGCCGATGGGGAACAGCAGAAGCGCATTGGGGAAGCGCAGTTCTTTACGAAACATGTACAGGTAAAGCGAGGTGAAGACAGAAACCATGCCGATACCTTCATAGCCTGAACACGGTTGTCCCACCTCAACTATGAAGTCTCCGATGCCGAGCAGGCGCTGCCCAACGTCGACAAATACCTCATCAAATACGACAAGCAGAAGTTGATGTACAAGGTACAGGGTAGTGTCCCCTAAAGTCTCCCAGAGATTGCGGGAGAAGTAGGCAAAGAGCCAGGTGGCAGCGCCAGCCAGAAATGCGAGTCCAAGTGATGCTTTTTCAGCCTGGTAGATCTTCTGCCAGAACGACAGCGGCGCAATGGACCAGCCAAGCGACAGGATTGTTGCAACGCCGGTGAACAGCCAGGGGAAAACCATCATTTGTCTCTGATCACCACTCAACGCGCTTGGAATAGAGAAAAGCATCCCTGAGAACACGTAAAACAGGGCAAAAGTAAGCAGATGAACACCCAGTTTCAGATTCAGGAATGGCGCCGTTGAGGTGGCAGTGGCGAGAGTTTCACGATGTGTTGACCAGCGCTCAAATGAAATAATGATGAGCGCGCCAAGGAATACCAGACCGAATTTGGAGAAATCGGAAGCAAAGTTGAGAAATGCCAGGATGGCTCCCTGGCTGTCTTCAGGTCGCCGCAGGGCGTCAAAACTCAGGCTGATGGCCAGCACTTCGAATATAAGAAGTGCGATGGGCAGTATCCATCGAACTGAGGTTTTTACATCTTTGGTAGCTGCGGCGGTCACGGACGTGTACCGCCGCCTATTTGGCGTGTGGTTCCCATAGCACGCAGTTTACGCCTGCTATCGGGATTGCGCCTGGCTATCGTTGGGCTTTGCGTCTTTCCCGCATTACACCTATGAAGAGACCAAGCAGGGCCAGTGACAGACCCGCGCCAGCAGCGCTGAGTTCAGGTACCTGACTGACAGTCGGTTGTGTTGGTCGCACGGGTGCAACCGGGCGCACGATATGACCACAGACGTTGTCATGTCGGTGTCGGGTTATGCGCCAGAACACACGATAACCGAACCAGTACGAGCTGTTTACACTGTTCTGATAACTGGGACCCCATTGGTCAGACGGTGCTTCAGCAGCCTGTACAGACAAACTCAAACCAATTGCCAGTACAATTGCACCAAGCTTTCCAAAAATTTTCAAAGACTCACCCTCAATGTTTAACGACTACTCCTCGTTTTTCTCGAAACGACAAGAAGCTTTCTCCTAACTGTGTGCATTTATACAGGTGTGCGAGGGCGCTGTGAAGTGGTCGATTGTTGTGAATATGTAAAATTTGTTGATGTCAGCGGGAAGTGTCCTGTTTCGAAGCTCCGCAAGCCGAATACGTCAGTTGCTGCGCTTTTTTAAGCTAGAATTCCGCGGATGAACAGCAGTACCCAACTACCGCCAGGCAGTGATGCGCCAGACGGTATAATGTCGCAGCTTTCCATGGACAATGTCGTGAGCTTTCTCAACACAGAGCTGCTGAGCATTTCCGGGCAGGCCATCACCGTGGGCCAGATTCTAATTGTGCCGTTGATTGTTGTCTTCGGCCTGCTGGTCATACGCTGGCTCGCTGGACTGATCCGGCGGCGCATGTCAGCCAACCAGATCAACCCGGACGTGATCCAACTGGTCAGCCGGGTGTTTTACATCGTCGCGATTGCGATACTGGTGGTTACCAGTCTTGATTTGCTCAATGTACCGCTGACCGCATTTGCCTTTGTTTCCGGTGCGGTGGCAATCGGCGTGGGTTTTGGTGCGCAGAATATCATCAACAATTTCATCAGCGGCTGGATTCTGATGTGGGAGCGCCCCATCAAGATTAATGACTTTCTGGAAATAGGTGATACCCGTGGCCGCGTTGAATCAATCAATACGCGTTCCACGCGTATACGTCGCATAGATGGTGTGCATCTGCTGCTGCCAAACAGCTACCTGCTTGAAAATATTGTTGTTAACTGGACCCTGGTAGACCAGCTCGCGCGTACCCAGGTGAGGGTGGGTGTTGCCTACGGTTCTCCGGTAAAAAAGGTCAAAGCACTGTTTGAGCAGGCGGTGCAGGAGCAATCGGGTGTTCTTGAAGAACCTGCTCCGCTGGTTGTTTTTGAAGACTTCGGCGACAGTGCACTGATTTTTGACGCGTACTTCTGGGTGAATGCATCTGCTGACAGAGACTTGCGGATTATTCGTAGTGATATCCGTTTTCGTCTCGATGAATTGTTTGCGGACAACGATGTTGTCATCGCCTTTCCACAGCGAGATGTGCATCTCGACGGGCAGATTACGCTGCGCAAGGCTGACCAGGGCAGTGATAACTTGTCCACATTATCAGAGGGTTAGAGCCGATATAGTACAAGCCAGGTAAGCATCATAGATCTGGTAAGTTGAGAAATCTCCTTTTTATTGCAGTCATGGCGGCCATGGCATTCTGGTACTTTGACCGGGATCCTTCGGTCGCCGTCGCCCAGGATGGACAGTTGGTGTATCCCGGTTATCAGATCGAGCATCTGGAACCGTTTGCGCTGGAAGCCAGAGTATTATCCCGTAAAGATTACAGTTCCGGGCGCGAAGCCGACCTGTCGAAAACCGACCTTGCGCTGGGCTGGGGTGAAATGTCTGACCCCGAAATCATTGCTCAATTTGATATCAATCAACGCAGTCGCGCGTACTTCTGGCGCACAGAAAAACTACCCTTGCCGCGAAGAAATATAGAAACCCAGAGTGCCAACATGCACATGATCGCCGCAACGCCTGAGGTGGCAGCGGTGCTGAACCGTACCGCCGAGGGAGATATGGTCAGGTTCTCCGGCCAACTGGTCGAAATCAGAGCGCAGGACAGCAACTGGCGCTGGCGCAGTTCCCTGACGCGCAACGACACCGGGCACGGTGCCTGCGAAGTGATCTGGGTGGAATCCTTTTCCCTGATCTGAGGAATAATAATCCGGGTCGGGTGAAGTTGGTTGAAGACGTTTCATGACCTGGTTTCGAGCCATGAAACGTCAACCAGTTCAGCAGGTTACGCAAGTATTAGAATTTCCAGCCCAAGGAAACCATGTAAACAAATGGATCAATTTCTACATCGGTTGTGATTCGATTGGATGCAAACTCAAACTCTGCATCGGTGTCGATATCCGCCCACCAGATGCCCGCGTTAAAGTACATATTGTCGGTTAATTTGTAGTCAAATCCCGCTTGCAGAGCTAGACCGAGAGATGGATCCAGCTCAAGCGAACCTCGACCGAGGACCCCCTCCAACTGGGAATCAACGTCTTCATCGAAGAACAGGGTGTAGTTCAAACCGGCACCAAAGTAAGGCTGGAACCTGCTGGAAGAGGCGGCTGGGAAAAACAACAGCGACACAGTTGGTGGCAAGTGTGTTGTCTCACCAGCATCGACGGTACCCAGACCAAGATCGCCCGTCGCCGCGCTGATGTCGTGGGTGAAGGGTGTGGAGCCCAGGACGTCGATAGCCCAGTTGTTGGTCAGCATGTAGGTGAAGGTCAGGCCTATCTGCGTGTTGTCGTCAACGTCTGCTTCGGATCGGCCGATGGCAGATCCGTCCAGGATCAGAGCAGAACTGCTGGCGTCCGGCGAAACGTTAGCAATACCACCACGGATGATAAAGTCGCCGGCCTCGTGAGCCTGGACCTGCAGAGTTGTGCCCAGCATCGCAAACATAGCCAAGATCAGAATTGCGCGCATAAAAAATTCTCCAGAAGTTGGATATCAAAGTTCAAGTTGGGGTTTACAGCGCCCTGGAGTTCAGGGCGCTTACGTTTGGCAGCGTCTGCCGGAGTCTAGCTGGTGGGTACGTCCATAAAAGTAACTTCGCCGCTGGCGAGGTCATACATAGCGCCTACCACCATAATTTTGCCTGAGTTTTCAAGCGCTGCAATCACAGGGCTTCGCTCACGGATATCATTGACGGTTTTGATCACATTTTCTTCCGCGATCTGATCCATGTGTGGCGCCTGGCAAACATCTTTGCCTGGATGTTTAGCTTTAACCAGATCAACCGCAGGTGTGATCTCTGTGAGCAGTTGCGTCAGGTTGCCCAGTTTGGCATTGGCACAGGCACCACCCACGGCGCCGCAGGATGTATGACCCATGACAACGATCAGCTTGGTCCCGCTGAGTTCAGTTGCAAATTCGAAACTGCCCAGCATGTGGTTGTCTTCGATGTTGCCTGCCACACGGCCGACAAACACGTCACCAATGCCCTGGTCAAAAACGATCTCTGGTGGGATACGGGAATCCAGGCAGGACAGAATGGTTGCGTAAGGTTTCTGACCCGAACTGGTTTTTGCAATCTGTTTTTTGAAATCCTGGTTGATGACATCGCCGGAGACAAAACGCTCATTGCCGGCTTTCAAGGCATCCAGGGCTTGCTGAGGCGAGGTGATTTTGGACTCATCCACTTCAAAAGCCAGAGCCGAGCTCATGACAAGCAGTGATAGGATTGAAACAAGGGTTTTCATACAGTCTTCCAGTTGTTGTAGTTTTCCAATGGCGCGCACTCTAAAGACATTCAATGGGTGCAACCATTCGCATTTAGCTTTGTAATGCATCGGCAATTTTGAATGTCATTGCGAGCGCGCGCGCAGGTCGGTTTTGCGTAGATTTAAGGTTTCATAAGGATTGTGAAAGGTGGTGAAATTGAAGTTAGCTTCAGCGATTTTAGTCCTGCTGCAGTGCGCCTCCTGCTCCGCTCCTGCATCTTCCGACTCGGAAATGAGGGTGCGCGTTGCGACTTTTAACGTTTACCTCAACCGCCCCGAAGCGGGGCAGTTGGCTATGGAGCTTTCCCACGCTGACACCGACACCGTCGATGATGCTTCCAAACGTCGGGTACGTGCGGTTGCAGAAATCATTCAACGCATCCGTCCAGACGTGATCCTCTTGAATGAGTTTGACTTTGATGCGGCTGGATCAGCTTTAAAAGGATTCCAGCAGAATTTTCTCGGCGTCAGCCAGAACCAGCAGCAACCTGTTGTTTATCCCTATACTTTCCAGGCGCCCAGTAATACCGGTGTTGATACCGGGTTGGATTTAGATGGCGATGGTCAGTCGGGTGGACCCGGTGATGCATTTGGCTTCGGCGCCTTCCCGGGTCAGTACGGCATGGTCATTCTGTCGAAATATCCCATTGTCAGCAGCGGCATACGTACTTTTCAGAATTTCCTCTGGCGTGATATGCCAGGTGCGCTGTTGCCGGATAATCCCGAAACACCTGAACCATCAGATTTCTATTCGCCTGAGCAGCTTGAAGTATTCAGACTTTCCTCAAAAAGTCATTGGGACGTACCGGTTCAGGTGGGTGCAAACACGCTTCATGTGCTTGCAGCCCACCCAACACCACCTGTCTTTGATGGTCCTGAAGACCGTAACGGCGCCCGTAATCATGATGAAATACGCCTGTGGGCAGACTATGTCGGGCCGCTGAAAGCAGCGCAGTACATTACAGATGATCGTGGTCACACCGGAGGCTTAGGTCTGCAGAGGTTTGTGGTACTTGGCGACTACAACGCGGACCCGGTGGATGGCGATTCCCGGCAAAGGGCCATTGACCAATTGTTAGGCCATGATGCGGTCAACGCCGACTGGGTACCTGCAAGTGAGGGTGGCGCGGAAGATGCGAAGATTGAAGGCATGGCAAACGCGATGCACAAAGGTGCGCCTCGCTTTGATACAGCAGATCTGAACCCGAAGGGTCCGGGCAATCTGCGTATCGATTATGTTCTGCCTTCGCGGTTTGGTCTAACGCCTTTGGATGGGGGCGTATTCTGGCCCGCCCAGCAGGATCCTGCTCGTTATCTCGTAGGCGATGGCTTTCCCGTAGTGTCATCGGACCATCGTCTGGTCTGGATGGATCTGCACATACATCCTGCAACTCAGATCAGACCTTAAGCCACGCCAATAACGCCTGTGCAAACGGATTCTCCAGGGCTGGTGCTAAGTTGGTCTGTTGCCGGTCTACTTTCTGCAGCCTTAAGACGTCACCCCTGTTGTGGCCAGGCAGCCAACCGCAGAAGAAGTAGCCTGCCCGCAAGGCTGCATATACTGCTGTGTCGATAGCTGGGCTGTCCATGGGCAGGTCGATCTGGTAGCAGGCAGCAATGGTATTGTGTTGTGCGTTGATGGCCTCGTCGAGGTCGGCGCCGATGGCCGACACTTTCAAACGAGCCAGTGAGCGCTTCGGGTAAACGCTGGTTTGTGCCTGGCTGTGCTGCAACGGATTGGAAGCGTTAGGGGTTAGCCAGTGACGTTGCAGACCGATTTCAGTGCAGGCTCGGACAATAAAGTCTGCACCATAGGCGGGTAGATAACTGGAAAGCGCGGGTGATGTCGTCTTGTCCTGAGTATCCAAAGGCTCGAAGACAACAGTTGCCGCCTCGCGCTTGGTGTTTTTACTGGCGATGACTTTGCCATCTGTTTCCGCTGGGATGTAACCCAGCATCAAACCCACTTCAAAACCGCTCTTAACAGAATGACGCTGCATGATGTGATGGGCTGCTGTTGGGTAGTGGATAAATCCCGGATAGCCGAGTTCGGCACACCAGCTGGTGAGTTCAGCACCTACCTGCCATGCCAGGCCTGAACCACGCATGTCCGGGTCTACCACGGTGTTGCCCAATTCAGGTGGCTGGTCGGAGTCGACGATGGTCATAGCCATGTGGCCAACAACCTGCCCGGACTCGGTTACAGCACCGACGCTGCGCAGGGATCCATCTGCCAACCTGGCTTCGATCTCAGCACTGTCGTAGAACAAACCTTCGGCGTAGGTGTTGCCGTACACGCGTTGAAAACAGTTAACAATAGCGGCGGCGTGTTCAGTGGTCAGGCGTTGAATGGTGAATTGCACAGGTGTCTTGTCGACGGAAATGAACTAGAACGAAGGGCTGGCTGCCGCCTTGATTGCCGCCCATTGGGTGTTGAATTCCTCGCTTGCTGCAGGTGGATCCGGCGGAACAGTGTTGAGTAGATCAGCCACTGTGGTGACGTTTTCCGGGTGTCCTTTGGGGAACTGCACATTGGCAGTGAAAACGATAAACGACTCGATAGGCACTGTTGGGGCCAGCACCTTAACGGCGCTGGCACGGTCAGTCAATGCCGGGATCGGGTTGCGAAAGTTTATCCGGTTACCTTTGTGCGTGGCGCTCCAGGTGTCCATACGATCTCCTGCAAATACATTGCCAGCAGCATCTATGGTGTCGAGCAACAACAGGCCGCGATGTGTGAGGAGCAGGTGGTCTATGTATATTTCTCCCTGGTTGCCGTCGCTGATAACAATGTTGGTCAGGGCATCTTGAGCCAGGTTGCGTATCAGTGGCTGCAGGCCGCGAGCATTTGCGCGTCTTCGCCTTATCACCAGCATAACAAGCACCCCGATGACAATAAGCGTCACCAGAGCGGCCAGGGCCATTATGTAGTGGGTCTCATTCACGAGCGATCCTTGCTCACGTTACGATCGCTGGCGGGCTCAGGCAAGCGCCTGCGTCAGGTCGCCGATAATATCGTCCGGGTGTTCTATGCCCACACAAAGTCGAATCATGCCCGCTGTAACGCCTGCTTTGGCCTGTTCAGCTTCGCTCATCTGACGGTGGGTGGTAGATGCCGGGTGGCAAGCCAGCGATTTAGCATCACCGATGTTGACCAGGCGCTTAAACAACTCAAGCCGATCATAGAATTTAACCGCTGCCTCGAATCCACCTTTGATTTCAAAGGTCAGCAGGGAAGCGGGTTTACCGCCGCAGTATTTCTGCGCCAGGCTGTGGTACGGGTCATCTGGCAACCCTGCGAAATTTACGTTTGAAACCTTGTTGTGATCCTGCAGGTAGTGGGCAACGCGTAAAGCGTTGTCACAATGGCGTTCCATTCTTAACGCCAGCGTTTCCAGACCCTGCAGAATAAGGAAGGCATTAAACGGCGAAATCGCTGACCCGGTATTGCGCAGAGGTACGGTGCGAGCGCGGCCTATATATGCGGCAGGCCCCATCGCCTCGGTGTAAACAACCCCATGATAGGACGGCTCAGGTTGGTTGAGCATGGGGAACTTTTCGGCATGTTCGGCCCATGGAAACTGGCCTGAATCGACTATAACGCCACCCAGGGAATTGCCATGTCCGCCCATGTATTTGGTCAGAGAATGTACAACAATGTCTGCACCATATGAAAACGGTTTGATCAGCATTGGGGTTGCAACAGTATTGTCCACAATAAGAGGCACGCCGCGGGCATGGGCGACAACAGCGATGCTCTCTATGTCAACAATATTGCCTGCAGGATTGCCAATGGTTTCGCAGAAAACAGCCTGGGTTTTGTCGTCAATCAATGCGGCGATATCTTCAGCGCTGTCACTCTCTGCAAAGCGCACCTCGATGCCCTGTTTCGGTAACATGTGCGCAAACAGGGTGTAGGTACCGCCGTAAAGTTGAGGTGTGGCAACAATGTTGTGACCCACCTCGGCGATATTCAGGATCGCGTAGTTAATCGCTGCGCTGCCGGCGCTGACGCCCAGAGCACCCACGCCGCCTTCCAGATCAGCGACGCGCTTTTCCAGTACATCGGTGGTGGGGTTCATGATGCGGGTGTAGATGTTGCCAGGCACGGCCAGGTCAAATAAGTCCGCCCCGTGTTGAGCGCTCTCAAACTCGTAAGCAACAGTCTGGTAAATAGGGGTGGCCACGGATCGTGTGGTGGGGTCGGTGACATAACCCGAGTGAATCAGTTTCGTATCGTCGTGCATGACTGGCCTCCTGCCGGGATGAGGTGTTAAAAAGCGGAAATCTGTGACCGCAGACTATACCCTGTTTTGGGCCTCGCACTGCAAGGCGATCCGCCATCAGGCACGCGCTGGAAAACATCGACTGCCCAGGCAATCGTCGCGTTCCGTTTTCAATCGTGCCAGAATTTGTGTTTAAAGAATTTCAGAGAGATTGGCTGTCATGGGTGAAAGCCTCAGAGATCAACTGGTAAAAGCAGGTCTGGCGAGCAGTGCTGATGCAAAAAAGGCTGAACGGCAGCAGCGTAAGCAACAGTTGGACAAGAAGCGTGGGAAAACACCTGCCGACCAACCGGACACCAAAGCCAAAGTTCAGCGGGCGAAAAAAGACAAGGCCACCAAAGATCGTGCGCTTGCCCGGGAACGTAACGACAAGTACGCAGCTCGCGCGCTGCGGGCTGAAATCAAGCAGATGATTCTGCAGCATGATCAGCGTGCGAAAAAAACCAACGACGACGACGTACCTTATAACTTTGTACACGGTAAACGCATCAAACGTATATATCTGCCGGAAGCGCAGAAAGCGCAGCTGATCAGCGGTGCGCTGGTTGTTGTCAACAATGACGGTTTGTATCACTTCGTCAGTAAAGACATCGCACAGCGGATAGCGGCGCGAGATCCGAAGCGCATCATTGTAGCGAATGATCAGAAATCTTCGGAACCCAGCGAAGATGATGAGTACTATGCAAAGTTTGCAGTGCCCGACGACCTTGACTGGTAGTTCTGGCGGCTGATTTCCGCCAATCAGGTATTTGCAGCACTCACGTCGCTGGACGCATCCCGCGCTGCAATGGCTGCGCGAATCTCAGCATGGCGGATGCGGTTGATGCCGTAGCGCAGATACAACAGCACGCCAAAAAAGGACAACACACTCGTCGCTGGACCTTCCATAAAGCCTAACCACCACAAGGTGTCATCCGGTACGGTACCGGCAATCGCGCCGCGTGGGAACGCAATCACATCCAGAACCACGCCGCCAAGCAGTGCGCCCATGGCGCTGGTAATTTTTGCTGCAAAGGAGCGCGATGCGTAAATAACACCTTCCCGTCGCACGCCGGTTTCGAGCTCAACTTCGTCCGATATGTCAGCAAACATGGAATTGAAGCTGGCAAAAATCACCGGCAGACAGATGCCCTGCAGCAGATAACGCAGGAAATAGATCCAGTAGATCCAGGGTGAGTCGTTGTCGGGAAACCAGGAGACGTCTAACAGGCGCAGGCACAGTGCGGCATTGGCATTGACCACCACAAATACCGCCGGCAGCACCAGCGCCAGACGTTTATCCAACAGGCGAGTGATCCATGGGGCCAGAGGCAGGCCAATCCATAAGCCGATTAACGTTGCAAAAGAGATGGTTGCCAGACTTTCTGTGGTCAGGCCCCAGAAATGTACCCCCATAAACGGGCTGAGAATGCTCTCCACCGCGATGGCGAAGGTGGATAACAACATGCCAAACAGAATCAGTCGGTAAGAGCGGTTGCTGAACACCGCTTTAAAATCCAGCAAGCTGTTCTTCAGGGTAAGGGCTGTGGTAACACGGTTCACCCGCATGTGTTTGATCTCGCTGCCCGTGCCAAACACACATAACATGATGGCAACAAACATCATGCCGGCAAAAAATACGGAGAACGGTGCGTAACCCGCGGGGTTTAAAGTGCCGGGGCTGTACAACTCGGTGGTAGGAAAGAAAAAGCGATAGCCGATGAACGACACGACGGCCATCGCAGTGATGGAAAAAACCGTGCTCAAAGCAAACAGAGTGGAACGCTGGTTGTAGTCCTGTGCAAGTTCGGCACCCAGGGCCAGATGTGGCACATAAAAGAAGGTCAGCGAGCCGCGTACCAGAACCGCGAACCCTGTGAGCCAGAGGAAATGTCCCATGTCACCCAAAAAATCCGGTGGGGAAAACAGAGCTACAAAACAGATGACCAGAGGGAAGGCTGAGATAAACATGAACGGATGGCGTCGACCCCAGCGTGACTGCATGCGATCACTGACAATGCCGGCTAACGGATCGGTAATAGCGTCAAAAACCATGGCAATGCTGAGAGCAAGTCCGGCCATGGTGCCGGGAATGCCAATCACCTGCTGGTAGTAAAACAGCAGGAATACATTAAATGCCTGGTTTTTGACCCCTTCTGCAACCTGTCCCACACCAAATGAAAACATGGTGGGTAAACTGAGTTTACGGCTCAATGATCGGGTGCCTCCAGCAGAGAGAGGTTGCGCATCTGTAACTCGAAAGGACCGTGCTGGCCGTGACTGATCATCAGGTTGAAGCCTGTGATGTCTGCAAGTTCAAGCGGTTCAGCATCCTCCACCGGATGCCCGCGACGTTTCGCGACAAAGTGGCTTATTGGAAAGTGCAGTGTCTGCCATTGTGCGGGGCTGTCTACATCTACCCAGTAATTCTGTTTATCCTGAGTTTGCACGCCCAGCTGGTAACGTTGACCATCACCCTGGATTTCAATGCCGATCATGGCGCCGGTGAAATCAGTGAGCTTCTGCGCGAGTCCGGGATCAGGTTCTGTGCGGATCGAGGCAAAGCCGCCACCGTTGGTATTCACAAAACCGCTGAATGTCAGACACCCACCTTGCCATGCAAGAGCGCTGCTTGATTGCCCACCCATCACGTCGTCATTAAGCGACTGCCACTGAAGTTGACGATGCAGTTGATTCAGTTCAGGTGCGGGCTGGGTCAGCGGGTTCAACGTGATGCAGCTCTCTTTAGTGCAGGAAGCTGTCGTCTAACCGCTGCATTTTTCTTTTCACTGCGTCCCAGGCCAGAGGCCCGATGCGACCATCGAATAGACCTTTACTCTGCTCTGCGGCTTTTTCGGCAGAGCCTTGTGGCGGCTGACAGATTTGGGTACCGCCGGCGAGGGCACGAATCTGCATGGTGCAGGCTCTTTCCAGATAGTACATCGCCATGTAGGCATCGGCGCAGGACTGGCCAACGGTCAGCGTGCCATGGTTGCGTAACAGCATACATTGGCGTGTGCCCAGGTCAGCAACGATGCGTTCGCGTTCGTCGAGGTCCAGGGCAACACCTTCATAGTCGTGATACGCAATCTCGCCCAGCTGCATGGCGTGCTGTGTAATGGGCATCAAACCAGCTTCCTGAGCAGAAACAGCAACACCATCGTCGGTGTGCAGGTGCATGACACAGTGGGCATCGTCCCGCGCCATATGGACTGCGGAATGAATGGTGAAGCCTGCTGGATTGACATCATAGGGTGTGTCCATGACTTTGTTGCCATCCACATCCACCTTAACCAGGCTCGATGCGGTAATTTCTTCGAAATACAAACCTAACGGATTGAGCAGGAAATGATGTTCGGGACCGGGGATTCGGACTGAAAGGTGGGTGAACAGAAAATCGTCCCACCCATGATGGGCAACAACTCTATACAAACAGGCAAGATCCTGGCGCAGAGACCACTCTGTTTCACTGACCTCGCCAGCAATGGACTTGATCTCAGCAATGCCTGCGCTTGATTCTGCCATGTTGTTCCCCCCTGATAATCTTGAGCTTGAGTCTATGCGACCTGGCGCTTGAGGAGAAGGGCGATTGGCAGGGTTCGAATCCATTGTCCGGTCATATGGTGTATTGCACCGGTTAACGCTGGCGCTACGCCAGGCAGACTCGCTTCGCCTATTCCACTGGGATAGACGGTACTGGGCACAATTCTAACCTCGATATCGGGTGCTTCATCGATGCGCAGCAGCGGATAGTTGTGGAAATTGCTCTGTTCCACGGCGTTTTCAGTGAAAGAAATCTGGCCATGTAAGGCTGCGGATAAACCGTCAACGATGCCGCTTTCGATCTGAGCCGCTACGCTGTCGGTATTCACAGCGATACCGCAATCGATCACACACCAGACCTTGTCTACCCGCAGATCGGCCAGATTTTCACCGCTGACCTCAACCACCATGGCTACCTGGGTGTTACCAAAATTGTGTGTCGCGACGCCCAGGTGGCGGGTCCCTGGCTGCCAGTTCGACAGTGCCGCCACTTCCTTCAGGCAGCGGGTCAAACGGGGGTTATCGGCCAGTAAACCCAGGCGATATTCAACCGGGTCAGTATTGGCCTGTGCAGCCAGTTCGTTAACAAATGACTCAACAGCAAAGGTGTTGTAGGAGTAGCCGACAGAACGCCAGATCTGTAACGGTAAAGGCGCCCTGACCGACGACCACCCCAGGCTGGTGTGAGAAAAGTTATATGGCAGATCAGCGGAACCCATACGAGCTGTGAAAGGCATGCTGTCACCCTGATGCCTGCCTGCCTGGGCAGACACGATCTGGTGTGACCAATCGACCGGTTGTGAGGAAGATGGATCGACTAAAGCGGTAAGTTTGTGGGTGGCTGCATCTCTGTAGCTGGCGTGCGCGATGTCATCTTCACGGCTCCAGAACACCTGCACGGGCTGATCTATCTGTGCTGCAAGTTCGACGGTTTCGCGGATGAAATCGTCAGCTGCACGGCGACCAAACCCGCCACCCAGCTGGGTCACATTGACGCGTACCTGGTCAATTGGCAGGCCGCTGATGGCTGCGGCCGTGCGCCGTGCACCTTGTGGTGCCTGGGTTGGTGCCCATACTTCACAAACAGTATCTGTCACCTTCGCGGTACAGTTCATGGGTTCCATACACGCGTGAGCAAGATAAGGGACTTCGTAGCGTGCTGAATATTTTTGCAGTTCTGCAGCATTTGCCGATGCGCTGCCGGCTGCTTCGATAAACTGGGCTGTTTCGTCTAACGCTGCTGTTAAGTTGCTGCTGAGTTGGTTGCTGGATAGGGCGTCTGCAGGGGCTTCGGACCAGCTCGTCTGCAGTGCTTTTCTGCCCTGCAGTGCCGCATAACTGCTTTGTGCAACAACCGCGACACCGCTTGCGATCTGTTTCACATCCACAACACCTTTCACGCGGCGTGATTGCCCATCGTCGAACGACTGCAGCTTGGCGCCAAAGTGAGGTGGGCGAGAAACGACGGCGTACAGCATGTCCGGCAGCCGTACGTCCAAACCATAAACCGACTGCCCCGTCACCTTGTCTTTCAGGTCGAGACGGGTAACCGCCGTGCCAATGAGTTTAAAGTCAGCAGGATTTTTAAGATCCGGCCGCACTGGCGCCCACTGGCTGGCGGCAAGTTCAGCAACTTCACCAAAGGTGCGGCTCTGGCCGCTGGATGGGTGCGTGATCGTGCTGTTGCTGACCAGGCAGTCTTTTTCAGAAACGGCCATATCCTGGGCTGCAGCACTGAGCAGCATGGCCCGCGCGGTAGCACCTGCACGCCGAAACATGTGGAACTCGCCAGCGATACTGGAGCTTGCAGCGGTGAACAGCTGACCGTAATCCACATCGGAACTGGCTACGGCCTGTTCAATGCTGATGTCGCGCCAGTCTGCATCCAGCTCTTCAGCCACCAGCATGGGTAAACCGGTACTGATGCCCTGGCCCATTTCCGAGCGGGTCACCCAGACCACAATTCTGCCGTCAGTGTCGATGGAAAGGTAGGCGCTGGGGGCAAAAACAGCGTCCCTGGCGACCGGCTTGCGGTGACGCATGTCATTGACTCGGTCCATAACCAGCCACAATCCGCCACTACCTGCTACCGCCGCGGTTCCAGTGGCGCCGATGAGCAGTTTCCGGCGGGTGACTTTAGCAATTGGCATAGAGATACACGTCAGCTAGAGCAATCGGGTTAGGGTTGCTCGGGTTTGTTCGAACTCGTCCCGGGACAGGCAGAATTCAGAGGCGGCAAAGTCAGTTACCCCGGCTTCAGCCATGGCGCTGATGCCGTCAGCCACCTGCGCTTTGCTGCCGACAATGGCGAGCTCAGCAGGTCCGGCAACCCCTTCGCGTGCAAACATTGCCTGATAGGAAGGCAGTTTGCTGTACATCGTAAGATTTTTGCCAATCACTGCACGTACAGCCGCCTCGTCCTCGGTAACGCACACCGGCAGCGTGGCAATGATTCTGGGTTGGGCGCGACCGGCCGCAGCGGCTGCGTCATCTATGCGCGGTTTGATATGTTCCTTCACGGTTTTAGGGCCTACCCAGGCCAGCGTTGTGCCATCGGCCAGGCGCCCGGCAACGCCTAACGCCTGTGGACCCAGGGCGGCAACAACAACGGGGGTTTTCTCAACGGGTGCTTTGAACACGGTAGCCTGGCAGCTCAAGACTTCACCTTCGAAGTCTACCGTGCCCTCGCGCAACAGCGGCATCAGAATGCTCAGATATTCCCGTAAATGGCGGATGGGTTTTTCGAAGTTGATGCCCAGATCAGCCATCATTGAAGCATGTGACAGGCCGATACCCAAGGTCAGGCGGTGGCCAATAACGTCAGCTGTGGTCAGCGTCTGGTTTGCCAGAGTCAGCGGATGGCGGGGAAAGCTGGGCACAATCGCAGTGCCCAGTTCCATGGACTTCACATGCTGGCCCACAATGGCCAGCACGGTCAGTGCATCCAGCCCACCGGTAGGATGTTCCGCCAGCCAGTAACTGGAAAAGCCATCAGCTTCTGCCTGGCGGGCATGCGCGATGATTTTACTGACGTCAGCCTGCTGTACCAGACCGGTTCCATTGATGCCGAACTGCATGTCTATGCCCCCTTAGAATTATAGTTAGATCAATTTAGTTTGCCCAGAAAGAAGGATAAAGCACAACATCAATACGTCGGTTTTTCGAGCGCCCGTCTGCAGTTTCATTGTTGGCAATTGGCTTGGTTTCACCGTAGCCCACAGAAGAAAGTTGGCTTGGCGCGATAGCAACCCGCTCCAGAAGGTACGCCGCAACAGATTCTGCGCGTTTCACAGATAAGGTCATGTTGGTTGCGTCAGCGCCGTAGGAATCCGTGTGACCTTCGATGGTTATGGGCGTTTCCGGAAATTCGCTGATGGCGTTGATCAGTTTGCTCAGAATAGCGTCGTGTTGAGGCTCCAGCTCTGCGCTGCCGAAGGAGAAATTGAGGCCAACCAGGCGGATAATCAGGCGATTTTCAGCCCGTACAACTTCAGCCTCGGTTTTGCTGAACAGGCTCTCCACGCGGGACACGGTTTTTTCCTGCTGTGCCTGTAAGGCCAGGCGGCGGTCCAGGCGGGCTTTGGCTTCTTCACGGTTTTCCAGCTCCGCCTGGGTGCTTGCCAGTTCATCTTCCAGCAGACGCAGATTCTGTCGAGCTGAGCTGAGGTCCTGGGCGAGCAGGGTTGCCACTCTGGTGCGTTCTTCGATAGCGGCCACAACCAGTTCAATAGAGGCTGCCGGGCCGTTGTCAAAATACATCGGCACATCAACACTTTCGCCAAGTGGCTCCAGAATTGACTGCCACTCCAGCAGGATGGCTTCTAAAGTAGTGTCGTTATCGTCAATGTCGTCTGCCAGGCGCGACACGTACTGGGCGTACAGGGCGTTGTGCATGGCCTGCTTAGCCAGGTTGCGCGGCTGATCGGTATCGTATCGGTTCTCGGCCAGGGTGCTGCGAGCCAGCGCAAGTAAGTCGATGGCTTTCTGGTAAGAGGTTTCGGCCCAGTCATCAGCGTCCAGCTTTTTGGCTTTTGCGATCTCGGTTTCGATCTCTGTAAACAGAACGGTCTCAATGGCTTCCAGTTCGGCGTCGCGATACAGTGCTTCTGCCTTGTCAGCGTATTGGCTGACGCGTCCTTCACGTCCTTTTTCAGCCCGTGAGGCGGCTTCGTAGAGTTGTATCTCTGCTTCTTCCCACAGTTTCGGCGCACGTTTTTTGGCATCAGCGGCGAGTGCGTCGCTGCGAGCCTGGAATGCGGCGGTGACAAAATTCTCGACCGTGGGCGCCATGGTAGCAGCCTGCAGGAACTCTTTGTTGGCCTCCTCAAGAATGTTGGCGACGCGGTTGACGTCAGCGCCATCGTCAAACGCTTCTTCAGCGCGGAGATAGGCCCGACTGCCTCTACGGTAAGTCTCAGGGGTCAGAACCGCCGCGTTGGCGGCGTTTGCCTGGCGCAGGGCCTCAACACTACTGGCAAAAACCTGGGTACGCAGCGCTTCACGCAAACTGTTGTCTTCAGCTCCGATAGCGGGCGCAGTGATGCTCATGAGCAGGGCAAAGCACAAAGTGGAGAATGAGGAGGTGAGGTGTTTCATGTCGAGTCCGTTTAACAAAAGGGTTGTGATAGATCCGCAGCACGAAGTGTACCGGAAATAATTTGTCTCTCGGGGGGGCTACCGGTGAGAAAATCGGGCAAGTGCGTTGCTTGATGGAAGAAGTGCTGAGAGAATATGGAAAAAATCTGGAGACGTGTCATCAATCTTTAACCGTTGATGTGCACAGTCAGCAGAACAATAAAACCTGAGCCGTACTTGGCTCGCATGTACTCAAATGGAGAAACTGATGATCGGTAATGTCCCCAGGATAGCTGCCTGGACACGTCGAGCGGGGCTGTTTTTTGCCTTTGTCGCGCTGTCTTTAACCGCAGGCGTTGCCAGCGCTCTGGAAACATCGTCCGCAGTGCGCGGCGTTGTGTCTGACAGGAGCGGCAACCCCGTTGCTGGTGCAACGGTTACGGTCCGAAATGAAACCACATCGCTGACGCGATCCTCCGAGACCGCTGCTGACGGTAGCTTCTCGATCCGCAACCTGCAGGTGGGTGGTAATTATACTGCCAGTGTATCTGCACCAAATTATGGCAACGAATCCCTGAGCGACGTAACTGTTGCACTGGGCCGTGTCACAGATTTGAATTTTGTCCTGCGCTCCAGTGCAGTAGTTGAAGAAGTGGTGGTGACTGCCTCGCGCGTGACATCTCAGGTGGCTGTTGGGCCGAGCGCTTCGTTCGGCTTAGACACCCTGGAGACCACACCAGCGATTAACCGCAATATTACTGACGTGCTGCGGATTGATCCCCGCATCTACGTGGATGAGTCTCGTGGCGGTATTAATGCTATTCAGTGCGGTGGTAAAAATTCGCGATTCAACAGCCTCACTGTAGACGGTGTGCGCACCAACGATTCATTTGGCTTGAACTCGAACGGCTACCCAACCGAGCGCATCCCTTTTTCTTATGATGCAATCAACGAAGTTTCTGTAGAGCTGGCACCGTTTGACGCCCGCTACGGTGGTTTCACAGCTTGTAACATCAACGCGGTCACCAAGTCTGGCGGTAATGAGTTCTTCGGTTCAGTTTTCTATGACTATACCGACGATTCAATGCGCGGCGACAAGCTGGAAGGGGACGACATTGACTTTGGTGACTTTGATGAGAAGCGCTACGGCGTTACGCTGGGCGGCCCGATCATCAAAGACAAGCTGTTTTTCTTTGCGGCTTACGAAGAACTGGATGGCGCCAACCTGTTTGATCGTGGACCCATCGGTTCCGGCGCAGTCAACGAAGTTTTGGTCAGCCAGGCGGAACTGGATGAGATCCAGCAGATTGCACGAGATATCTACCAGTATGACCCGGGCGGTATTCCCGGTAGTTTTGCCAACGACGATGAAAAACTGTTGGTAAAGTTGGACTGGTATATCAATGACAGCCATCGTGTTGCCGTGACCTACAACTACAATGATGGGTTTAATACGGTTGAATCGGACAGTGAGCTTTCTGAATTCGAATTCACTAACCACCTCTACGAGCGTGGTTCTGAACTTGAGTCCTATGTAGGTACTCTTTACTCGGATTGGAACGACAGCTTTTCGACTCAACTGCGTGTATCTCAATTGGATCTCGATGCCAGAGTCAATACCCTGGGTGGCACTGATTTTGGCGAAATTCGGATCGAACTAGATGATGTTGACGTTTACATTGGTGGTGATGACAGTCGTCAAGCTAACGACCTGGATTATGAGATCTTCGGTTTGTCTTTAACCGCTAATTGGATGCTTTCGAATGGTCACAACTTATCTTTTGGCTACGAAAGAGACGAATTTGAAGTCTTCAACTTATTCATTCAACAGGCTGAAACTGAAATTCGTTTTGATGGCATAGAAGATTTTCGCAATGGATTTGCGTCCAGCATAGAATATAATAACGCGCCGTCAAACAACCCTGCCGATGCGGCGGCAGAATGGGGTTACGACGTCAATACTGTATTCGTACAGGATGATTTTACCATCGGTGACAACTTAGACGTGTTGTTGGGGTTGCGCTACGACTGGTACACAACTGATGACAAACCTGAAACTAACCCAGATTTTTTGGCAAGTTACGGCTTTGCCAATAACAATACGCTTGATGGTGAAGGGCTCCTCCAGCCGAGGGTGGGTCTTACCTACACAGTAAACGATAGACTTACCTTGCGCGGTGGTGTGGGTTTGTATTCTGGTGGTGATCCAAACGTGTGGTTGTCGAATACTTACTCTGCGAACAACGTGCTGCAATTTGGCGCAGACGGAGATGATGCAGGTTACGAAGATGGTTCTCGATCGCTTTTTGATGCTGATGTGATTTATGAAGCTGTTGAGCCGGGTGCGCCTGTCGGACCGGGTTATGGAGTCCCTCAAGAGCTGTTTGACGCTGTGGCCACTGGAGAGGGAAGCAACTTCGAAATTAACTACCTTGACCCAGATTTCGATTTGCCTTCTGAATGGAAATACTCTGTGGGCTTAACCTATGAATTCGAAAATGATTTAACTTTCCAAGGAGACCTGCTGCTGACTCGCGGTCAGGATACAGCCATCATCCAGCGCGGAGATGTGGATCGTATAGGCACTGCTGCCGACGGCTATCCTCAGTACGCCTCCGTCCGCGAGCCTGCCTTTGTTTTGACAAATAGTAGTGAAGGTAACGAATCTATACTGGCGTCTTTCTCATTGTCGAAGTTCCATGAGAACGGCGTCGATTGGACCTTTGGTTACGCGTACAGTGACGCTGAAGATGTTCAACCGATGACCAGTTCGGTAGCATTTTCAAACTACAACAACCGTGCTTTCTTCGACCCGCAGGAAGAACGCCTGTCTACATCGAACTACAACATTGAACATCGATTCACGTTTACTTTGAACTGGCAGAAAATGTACTTTGGTGATAACCGAACGATCTTCTCTCTGTATGCAGCAGCTAATCAGGGGCCGTCTTACAGTATTGTAAGACCAGGGCGACCTTATGGGTTTTCTCCAATCTTTCTGGACGAGGACAGGGTGCTTGGCCCAACGGACCGTCGCAACGACAAGGATGGCTCCTGGTGGGGTAAGGTTGATGTTAAGCTAGAACAGGAGTTTGGTGTTGGACCCTACGGTAAAGCATCCGCTTTCATAGTAGTGGATAACCTGACTAATTTGCTCAATGACGAATGGGGTGTGTTACGTCAAGTTGATTTCCCGGCAGCGGTAGTGCGTGGGCAACGGCCTGAAGGCCGCATCGGTGACGCCTCAGCATACGAAATCCGCTTCGGTGTTCGTTACGCTTTCTAACCCGGTTAGTCAGCTAAGCTGAATGAAATGGCCGCACCTTGTGCGGCCATTTTTTTGTCCGTCAGAAACCTCACTGTGCCCAGGGTAGAGGGACGGGCGTTCCGGATGCACCCAACGCGTCCGCCTTTTCTCTCAGTTCATCAATACGTTCAGCAAGCCCGGGATGAGTACTCAAAAAGTCCAGGCTCGGCAGCCTGCTGCCCGGGCTGCTCCTGTCGTATACTTCCTGAAAGGCGGCAAACAGATCTTCCGCGCCATTCAGATGGCCATAGTGGTTAATCAGTAACTGGCTGGCAAAGGCATCTGCCTCGCGTTCCTGATCACGACTGTAAGACAGACTGGAGCTGTATCCGATCCATTCAACAATACGGCCTGTGAAGGTGTTGTCTGTGATACCTAAAAAAGAGCCCAGCGCCAGCGATACGGTTAAGCCGCGACTCATGGCAACAACGGGATGGCGTAGCTTGATGTGGCCGATCTCATGGGCCAGCACCATCGCCAGCGCATTCTCGTTAGGTAGTCTGGAGATAAGCCCGTCGAACATCACCACGTGGCCGCCAAGGGTGGCAAAGGCGTTAACCGTTGCGCTGGGTTTGTAGTGTACGGTTATGCTCATATCCGCATCTATCCCGGCACGTTCAATCAGTTGCCGGCCGAGCTCCAGCACGTAGGCCTCGCGTGCCTGCACCTGTATTTCCGGTGTCGAATCCTGCGCCGGATCAGATTCAAACATCGCCTCGATGCCGATCACCTTTGCCAGCCGCTGCTCCGTAGAGAACGGCACGTATTGGGCCAGCCACGACGCAATGCTGGACAGCAGCACAACCAGTACAACCACGCTGAGAATGACAGCACTCAGCAGCACAAACAGATCGCGCACCGGGTGCTCGTCAGAGACGTTGATGCCTTCAGGCTGCTGTGGATTTTCGTAACTCATGAGACAGGTAGTCAGGTGACCAGAGCGGTGCCGTAGGCATACACCTCAATGCTGCCAATCTGATCATTATTGCCTTTGGAGATGCTGGCTGTTTCAAGCCGCACGTTGATAATCATCTGTGCACCACAGCTCCGGGCATCTGCTTTCATGCGCAGAATCGCTTCCCGTCGCGCGCGTTCCAGCAGTGACTCGTACGTCGCGAGCCGGCCGCCAAACAAAGCCCTCAATCCAGCTACCAGGCGTTTAAAATAGTCTACTGATATGACCACATTGCCGCCTACCAGCGGCCCCTTTTGCCACTGTCCCGGTGGCAGATGCCGTTCGTTGAAGACAAGAATGTTCTTGTACTGGATTTCGCGCAGGCGAATGGATTCGAAGTGTTTACGCTCGGCGATACGCCCGAAAAAATAGCCCAGCACTGTCAGGGATGCGATGACAATCAGTTCCATGGTTTTCTGCTACTCGCCGTCCAGCACAACGGCGGTTCCGTACGCAAACAGTTCCGCAGCGCCAGCAGTCACCGAAGAGGTTGAAAATCGCACGTTAATGACCGCATTGGCACCGATCTGTCGAGCGTGTTCGAGCATACGCTCAACGGCCTCTTCCCGCGCTTCGCTGAGCAGTTCTGTATAAGCCACCAGTTCACCACCGAAGATGTTTTTAAAACCCGCAAGAATGTCTTTGCCCACGTGTTTAGCCCTCACTGTATTGCCCTGCACCATGCCAAGATGGCGCTCAATACGACGGCCGGGAATCAACTCAATATTGCTCACCAACATATGCCCTGTCCTTGTGCTGCGTGTTAACCACCTGATTGTTCATGTTCTGACCGGGAAAAGGTAGCGTTGGAGTCACAGATTAATCATCGTGGACCGGCTCCTGAAGGTTCTTGCCTCTTGAATTCAAAGCGATTACGCTTATTGACGTTATAGTCAATAAGGGCTCGTCATGCCTGCACGCTCGCTCTCCGAAAACAGTGAATTTCGGGCTGACACCAGAGCTTGGCTGGATGCAAACTGCCCGCCAAGCATGCGTACCAAAATGCAGGCTGGCGAAGAGATAAATGGTGGCAGCAAACGCAAAAGCACAAATCCGGAGGCTTATCTATGGTTGGAACGCATGGCCGAGAAAGGCTGGACAGTGCCTACCTGGCCGGTCGCGTACGGCGGCGGCAGTCTTGATACGCCCCTGTTTCTGATTCTGCTCGAGGAGTTGCAGCGAATCAACGCGCGCCCGCCGTTAGGTGGCATGGGGGTTACCATGATAGGCCCCACACTGCTTGAATATGGCAGCGAAGAACAGAAACTCCGCCACCTGCCGAAGATAGCCTCCGGAGAAATTGCCTGGTGTCAGGGCTACAGTGAACCTGGTGCCGGATCCGACCTTGCCAGCCTGCAGACCAAAGCCGAAGAACAGGGGGATCACTATCTGGTGAATGGCTCCAAAATCTGGACTTCAGGCGCACATCATGCGGATTGGATCTTCTGTCTGGTGCGCACCAATCCCACCGTACCGAAATACGAAGGCATCAGCTTTATCCTTTTCTCGATGGATTCTCCGGGTGTGACAATTAAGCCCATTGAACTCATTAACGGCTCATCACCTTTCTGTCAGACTTTTTTTGATGATGTGAAAGTGCCGAAAATCGACCTGGTGCATAAAGAGAACCAGGGCTGGACAGTGGCCAAACGGCTGCTGCAGCACGAACGGTCGGGGTTAGCTGCGTTGGCCAGTGCGGATACCGCCGGACCCATGGAACGTATCAAACCCCACGTGCCGCTTGCGCAACTGGCCATGCAATACAACGGTGAAGAAGTGTTGAGTGACCCGATTCTGCGCCGCGACATTATCGACAACGAGATGCGCAAGCGGGCCTTTTTCCTGACCCAGCAGCGGGCTGTTGAAGAAGCCTCCGCGCAGACACCCGGAGCCGCCACCTCTATTTTTAACTATGTGGAAGCTGAGTATGTGAAATCTCAGCTCGAACTGCAGCTGCGTATACGTGGTACCCAGGCGGTAGGCTGGGAGGGAGGGCAGTTCACCGAAGAGGAAATCCGTATGGGACGTTTGTGGCTGGAAGCCAAAGCCATTTCTATCGCCGGCGGCTCTAACGAAGTGCAGCTCAACATTATTTCCAAGCGTGTGCTTGGGTTGCCAGACTGATCCCATGGCAGTCGCAACCGAAAAGAAACGCACGCGCATGGCCCCGCACGCACGCGCGAAGGCTATTGTTGAAGCGGCACGAGGTATCGTGTTGCGGGAAGGCCTTGCCAACATGACTATGGAGCGGGTCGCTGAAGCAGCCGCTGTCAGCAAAGGTCTGATCTACGCCTACTTTCCCAATCTCACTGCACTATTGCGTGAAGTCTATGCGCGTGAAAGCCGGGCGTTAGGCCGCGCACATATGGCGGTGCTGGAACAACCTCTAAGTTTCGAAGATATGGCCAGGGCCACAGCGCAGATCAATCGCACTTCCGCACGGGACAAGCAGTTGTTGATCAAGCGTTTGAGTGCAGACCCGAGCGTGGCTGAAGCTATGGATGCGGTACGCAGTGAAGATAAACAACGGGTAATCGATGTTCTGGTGGAGCAGGTGACACAAAGCTATGCAATCCCCACACCTGTTGCCCGCAAAGCAGTTATGTTAGCGCTGGGGTTTGACGAGGAAGATGCCGTGTCTCAGGATGATGAGCAGATGGATGAAATCTGGGGTGCGATGATGTCAGGTGCCATGCAGGAGTTGGAGAAGCGCTATCAGGAGCCCACAGTTAAGGAGCAATTATAGATGAGTGAGGTGATAAAGGGACCGCTATGGGCGGCAAGAAACTGGTCTATTGATGCGGGTGAAGGCAGCATCCATGATGATGAAACCGCTGCAAAGCTGGGTTTTAGAGGCGGCACCGTGGCGGGTGATGTGCATATGAATCAGTTTCCGCCTGTGCTGCTGGAACTGTTTGGCAATGCCTGGTTTGAGCATGGCAATCTATCGCTGACCTTCAAGAACGCAACCATAGATCTTGAAAAAGTGCAGGTGTTTGCCGAGCCACTGGCATCGGGTGCTCAGCAGACCCGGGTATGGATGGAGCGCGATGACGGTATGCTGGTAGCGCAAGGTACCGCTGCGCTTGGTGATCACAGTAACTCCGAGCTGCGCCGCAAAGACATGCGACCCTGTGACCCTGCTGAACTGAAGATTCTAAACCGTCTGTATGCCGGGCTCTCGCTTGGACATTATGAGGTTCAGGCCACGCCGGAAAAGCAGTTCCAGCGTTTTGACAGTAACGTGATCAGTGATCCGCTGCCGGGCTATCGTCAGCCAGATTTCTGGTCGGAGGTGGTGGCAGCGCCGTGTACCATCATCGAATATCTCTGGGCCTATCCGATGCAGGGTCTGAGTCCTTACGTGGGTGAATCGGTCGGTCTGTTTGGCGCAATAGAAATTGGCTTTACAAACGGTCCGTTTTTATTGAACAGGCCTTATCATCTTGAGTCAGAGGTGGTTTGTGTGGGTCAAAGTCCGCAGACGGAGTATGTCTGGTATGAAACCCAGGCTTACAATGAAAACCAAGAGCTGGTGGCAACAATGTTGATGCAATCACGCGTGATGAAGTCATCTTCACCTGCCTACCAGGATTGAGCGGCCGACTTGAAAGATACAAAACAATTGTTAGGCGGGTTGAGTGCCGAGCAGTTTCTGGCCGAGTACTGGCAGAAAAGGCCACTCCTCATCAGGCGTGCTTTACCGGACTGGTCTAACCCTGTAGAGCCGGATGAGCTTGCCGGTCTGTCGCTGGAAAACGAGGTTGAATCCAGACTTGTGCTTGAGCAGGGCGCTTCCCCGTGGGAAGTCCGTCACGGCCCGTTTAGCGAAAGCACTTTTGCGGAGCTGCCCGAATCAGGCTGGACGCTGCTGGTGCAGGCGCTGGATCTCTGGGTGCCGGAAGTTGCTTCGCTGTTGGACCATTTTGATTTTCTGCCGCGCTGGCGGCTCGATGACGTGATGGCCAGCTTTGCGGTGCCGGGTGGCAGCGTGGGCCCCCACTTTGATCAATACGATGTGTTTCTGCTGCAGGTGGAAGGCCAGCGCCGCTGGCAGATTGGCGGCTCCTGTGATGACACAACACCGCTGTTAGCAGACAGTGATCTGAAAATACTCCAGGCGTTCAGGGCGCAGGAGGAATGGTTGCTGCAGCCTGGAGATATGCTGTATCTGCCACCGCTGGTCAGTCACTGGGGGGTTGCTGAAAGTGAGTGCCTGACTTATTCAATCGGATTTCGTTCGCCCAGCCTGGTGGATATGTTGGCAGATCTCACCGAACAGTTGCTTGAAGCGGGACATTCGGACATCTACCAGGACCCAACTTTGGACCCGTCCATGGCGGGTGCGGACATAGACGCTCGATTTGTCGCGCAGGCAAAAAAGCAGCTTCTTGAGCTGATTGACGATGACCAGCTGGTAGGTGACTGGCTTGCTCGGTTTATGACTGCGCCCAAATACCGCGATCTGCTCAGCCTTACCGGAGAAGAACGACAAGCCACTTTCCTGGGACAGCTCTACCGTAACGGAGAAAAGCTGGACTGATCGGCCGTTCGAATATACGCGTTGACGCTTTTGAATTAATTGCATACTGTATACAGTATGCAATGCGTAGACAAAACTAACCTCAGTGATGATGTTGCGGATCGGATCCGCGGCATGATCACGAACGGGACACTACCGGCAAAAAGTCGCATCAACGAAGTACATCTTGCAGAGCAACTCGGTATCAGCCGAACACCGCTGCGTGAGGCGCTGGCGACGCTGGTTGCGGAGGGCGCGCTCGAAAACCGGCCACGCAAAGGCAATTTTGTACGGCCGCTGACGCGCGAAGAATTTGAATCCATTTACGCCATTCGGCCCATTCTCGATGTTGAGGCGCTCCGCCTTTCCGGCATACCAGACGATGAAAACCTGCAACGCCTGATTGAGCTGAATGAAAAGCTACGCCATGCCAAAAGCCTGCAGGCGCGTATTGCGAGAGACGACGAATGGCACCTGTTGCTGGTGCAGAACTGCGGCAATCCAATTCTACTGGACCTTATCCGTCAGTTCATTCTGCGCACCCGACGATATGAAAACGCCTATCTACAAGACATGGAAAACAGCAGCACAGCCTATGAAGAACATCTCAAAGTGATAAGAGCGCTTCAAAATGGCGATCTCAGGAGTGCTTGTAATGCACTCAAACAGAATTTAACCAGTGGTGTTGCACCGATTTTGGCCTGGCTCGACGCGTTTGAAGGAGCGGACAATGCGTAAAGTGCATCTGCCCTTTGTATTGTTCTTCTTTCTCGTGGTTTGTTTTGCGAATGCTGCAGAAGAATCCCAATTGGAGGGTCTGTGGTCATCTTACAAACGGTTTGGTCCTGACATTTACGGTTCTTTGTTGATCGACAAAGATTTTAAGCGGGCTGAAGTTGGCAGTTACGCAGTCGATGTTTCAAATCAGGGAGACCGGGTGCACTTTGAGTTACCAGACGGCCTTGGCCAGTTTGTTGGCCGCGTTCAGGGTGAGTTCCTGGTCGGTCATTGGATTCAACCCGCACCATTGCAGATCGGTCAGAAAATGGCGTCGCCGGTTACGTTAGAGAAACTGCGTAGCGGAAGCTGGCAGGGGTTTGTTGATCCCCGTTCAAGCGAATACACCTTTTACCTGCCGATCACGTCGGCGCCTGATGGTAGCTATAGTACTTTTCTCAGAAATCCTGATCGGAACCTAGGCCTGTTTGGTCGCGTTCAAAAAATCGAGCAGGATGGGCGTGAGCTGTCATTCATTGGCGGCTTTTTCAACAGTGAGGAAAAGCAACAGATTGCGTCCGGAACCTATGACGAAGAATTTGACGTCGTTACGCTGGTCATGCCGCCTTGGCGCGGCGGCACCTTTGATTTTCACAGGGTAAACCCCGATTCCCACAGCGCATTTTACCCTGGACTGACAACACAACCCTCATGGGATTATAGTCCGCCGCCGCAACTGGATGACGGCTGGTCGACATCGACCCTTGAAGAGGTGGGTCTGGACATTGCCCCCTTGCGGCGGATGTTAGAAGAACAGATCCTGCAGCCGGATGACAACATCCATTCCCATCGAGTACATGCCATATTGATCGCGCGCCACGGTAAACTTGTCTTTGAAGAATACTTTCATGGCTTTGATCGCAACACGCCACATGATACGCGCTCAGCCAGTAAGAGCGTGGCTTCCATGTTGGTTGGCGCTGCAGCATACGCAGGTCACGAAATCGGAGTCGATACCCGTGTTTATGAGAAGTTGCGGGGCGGGCAAGAAGAAATAGATCCGCGCAAACAAGTCATGTCACTCAGGCATCTCCTGACGATGTCATCCGGTTTCTATTGCGATGACAACGATTCGAACGCGCCGGGCAACGAAAACATCATGCAGGAGCAAACAGAGGAAGCAGACTGGTACACCTACACGCTCGATCTGCCGATGGCGGAAGCTCCAGGTGAGACCGCCATTTATTGCAGTGCAAACAGCAATCTTATCGGCGCGGTGCTCAGTGCCAGTACCGGAAAAACGTTATTGGACCTGTTTAGTGAGATGATCGCAAAGCCTCTTGATATCAGCCGATACTACCTCGGCTTGCAACCGACGGGAGAACCTTACTTTGGCGGAGGCGCGCACTGGCTGCCACGTGACTTTATGAAAATTGGACAGGTTGTGCTGAATAGAGGCACGTGGAATGGACGCAGAGTGTTCAGCAAACAGTGGGCTGTCGATTCCACTCAGATGCAGGTAAAGATCGGCGAACGTGCCTACGGCTATCAATGGTGGATCAATGAATACCCTTATAAAGAGGGAACGGTGCAGGCTTTCTTTGCGGCGGGCAATGGCGGACAGATTGTCATGGGGGTACCGGAGCTAGACCTTCTTATTGCGTTTTTTGGTGGCAATTATTCTGATCCGGTTCTAATGCGGGCTCAGAATGTCCTGATTCCTGAATATATTTTGAAGGCGGTGCGTTAATCAACGCACGCGTCTCGCCCGCACACTCCGACCTTTGACCTTGCCATCGCTTAAAAAGCCCAGTGCGCGGCGGAAACTGCTTGCCTCGATAGCCACGTAGCAGTGGTGATCAAAAATATCGATCTTGCCAATTTGAGCCCCCGCCAGGCCTCCGTCGCCGGTCAGCGAACCCAGAATATCGCCGGGCCTTATCTTCTGTTTCCTGCCGACGTTGATCTCGATGGTGACCATCGGCGCCCGCAACGTGAAATCAGGGTCTCTATCCAACGACTCTAATACGTCGCAGACACAGGGTTCCCCCTGGTGTGCTTCGATGGCATTCAAGCGGACCTGCTCAGCGTTTGTGAAGAGGCTGAATGCCTGACCCACCTCGCCGGCACGGCCGGTACGGCCAATCCGATGGGTGTAAATCTCAGGGTCGTGGGGTAGCTCATAGTTGATCACAGTGGGCAGGGACTTTATATCCAGTCCGCGTGCCGCAACATCGGTGGCGACAAGCACCGAGGTGCTGTGATTTGCAAACTGTACCAGCACCCTGTCCCGGTCCCGCTGCTCCAGATCCCCGTGAATGGCTAACGCGGCAATACGATGCTGATTCAGAAACTCGGCAACTTCATCACAGTCGCGCTTGGTGTGGCAGAACACCAGCGCGCTACTGAGCTTATAGTGTTCGAACAACGCCAGTAAACCGGCATTGCGCTCATGTTTCTTCACCTCATAAAAAAGCTGTTGGATTACATCGCTCTGATGTTGGTCTTCAATTTTGATGTCCATGGGTTTGTGCTGAACGGTGGCACTCATGCGACGGATCTCGTCTGGATAGGTTGCGGAGAACAACAGGGTCTGTCGCTTACCCGGCGCAAAACTGATAATGGTCTGCACATCTCCCGCAAACCCCATATCCAGCATGCGATCGGCTTCATCCAACACCAGGGTCTTGATCTGGCCGATGTTGAGGCTGCGTTTCTGCAGGTGGTCCAGGAGCCGGCCGGGTGTGCCAACAACAATATGTGTGCCGTACGCGAGGGTAGCTTTCTGCGGGCCAAAGGGTTTACCGCCGCAGATGGAAACTACTTTGACGTTGGCCATGGCCTGGGCCAGGCGACGCAGTTCTTTGCTGACCTGCTCGGCCAGTTCCCGGGTCGGACAGACCACCAGGGCCTGTACCTCTTTGGACGCGGTATCGATGTGATGCAGAATGCCAAGGCCAAAGGCGGCTGTTTTGCCGCTGCCGGTTTTGGCCTGGGCGAGAATATCTCTGCCGGCCAGCACTTCGGGTAGCGCGCGCGCCTGGATCGGGGTCATTTCTGCAAAGCCAAGGTCCTGCAGATTTTTCAGCTGCTCGGGGGCAAGCGGCAAGTTCGAAAAACTGTCAGATCGGGGGGCTGTCATGGAAGAGCCTGCTGAAGCCAAACGCGGGACGCGCATCATACCTTTCCTCGCGCCAAACACTACAACAGCCTGCTAGTGCGGAGTGCCTTTATCAAACAACGGCACATCGCGGTGCCTGAATATCGGGATCAGCGCCATGCCAACCGCAAACCCACCAATATGCGCCCACCAGGCGACAGCTTCTTCGCTGACATTCAGGGCAGCAACAAACTGGAACAGAATCCAGCCAAACAGCAGCCAGCGCGCGGGCAGAAACACAGGAATGCGACTGAAAACCAGAACCAGGACTTTAACTCTGGGGTGCAGGATGATGTAAGCGCCCAGGATGCCCGCCACCGCGCCGCTGGCGCCAATCAGCGGCGCCAGAGAGTCAGGTTCGGCAACAGCGTGGGCAACACCGGCCAACAGACCACACAGAATGTAGAAAATTGCGAAACGCAGATGCCCCATGGCGTCTTCAATATTGTCACCAAAAACCCATAGAAACAGCATATTGCCCAGCAGGTGCCAGAAATCCGCGTGCAGGAAAAGACTGGTGAACAAGCTGACCTCTGCCGGGACACGTATCACCTCAGGCGGTAGATTTACCTGCTCAAAAAGTACCGCAGGCACCATGCCATAGCCGAGCACAAAGCTGTTTATCGCCGGGGTAGATAGCGTGACCTGCCAGCAGTACACCAGCACGTTCAAGACGATCAAACTCACCGTAACCCTTTGATAAGGAACGATTTTCAGTGGGTTGCGGTCGTATAAGGGTAAGAACATGGCGGGCGGATTGTAGCCTACCGTGGTGGTCTGGTGTTGTTGGTTCGACAATCTCGTCTTGATTGATGGGTGAAGAGTCCCTAAGGTCCGCCACCCAACCCCATGGACGGTCATTCTGGAGACTAGCTGTCCGTGTCTTATGCCCTCAAACCAGTTGTATAGGTAAGTTTTATGAGAGTCCCTTTTGTACTCAAGTTTGGCGCTATCGTTGTCAGTCTGGTCGCCAGCAGTTTTGCTGTTGCCGCCCAACCCGATAATTACGTCATCGAAGAAATTGTGGTTACCGCGCAGAAGCGCGAGCAGAGCATCCAGGATGTTCCCATTGCGGTGTCTGCGTTCGATTCAGCCTTTTTAGATGATGCCGGCGTCGATGATGTGCTTGAACTGCAGTTTTTTGTCCCTGGCCTGACCATTTATAACAATCAGTCTGCCACCCAGACAAATTTCAATATCCGCGGTGTCGGCACCGCCGGTAACAGTCTTTCGCTGGAATCTTCCGTGGGCATCTATGTCGATGGTGTGTACCGCTCGCGCCAGTCTTCTGCGATCAACGACTTGATAGATGTGGAACGCGTGGAAGTGCTGAAAGGCCCGCAGGGTACCCTGTTTGGTAAAAACACCGCATCAGGCGCGGTACAGTTTCTGACCGTTGCACCACAGCTGGACGAATTTGGCGGTTACGCTGAATTCAACGGCGGCAGCGAAAGCTACGCAAACTTCAATGGTGCTATCAATATCCCTTTTGCGGACGGCCGTGCAGCGGCTCGCTTATCCGGCGGTGTCACCGAGCGTGATGGCTGGGTCGACAACATCGCAAGCGGTAACGATTTAAACGACAAAGATCGTTATTCCCTGCGTGGTCAGCTGCTGTTCCTGCCCACTGATGACATCACGGTTCGACTGATTGCAGACTATTCAGAAATAGATGAAAAGTGCTGTTCCGCAGCTAACGTATTTGATGGTCCGGGCGACACACTTGCAGCCTTTCTTGCAGCTGGCGGAGGCGCTCAGTTACCTGGCGTCAGTTACACCCAGCCGATAGAACTGCTGGGTGCAGACCTCATTCTTGCGAATCGCTTTGATGATGATGTTGCTGCGATGGATATCGACCCGTCTGCACAGATCGAAGAGTCTGGTTTCTCTGCTGAAGTTGAGTGGGATATCGGCAACGTGACCCTCACCTCTGTGACCGCATACCGCTCTTACGAAGCTACTAATTTTGTTGATGCAGACTTCACTTCTTTAGATACCTTGAGTGCCAGTGGCGGTACTGCCGAGCAGGATACTTTCACCCAGGAATTCCGTATTGCCGGTGACTTTGGTGACAGCATTACCTATGTAGCAGGTATGTACTACTTTGATCAGGACCTGGACAACCTGACCATTCTGCGTGTAGGTGCGGATGCTAACGACTTGCTGGCTGGTGGCTTGACTACTGGTGATCTTGTGGGCGGCGCTGCCGGTTGTGCGGCATTTGGCATTACTGCGATTTGTGATGATCCGGCTTTCCCCGAAAATGGTCAGTCAGACAATATCTCTTCCCAGGACCAGACCAGCTGGGCGGTATTTGCTCAGGCGGACTTCAATCTCACCGAAGACCTGATTGCAACTGTTGGGCTGCGCTATCTTGATGAAGAAAAAGACATGGATGTGATCTTCACTGAAAGTCTGTTCTCGCCAGTCTGGGCTGCGTTCACACCCTTGTCACCCTTTGTGCCAGACGTTAACGGCGCCAAGTTTGAAGATGAAGAAGTCACCGGCACCGCAAAGCTGACCTATTACTGGAACGACGATCTGATGACTTATGTGTCTTACGGTCGTGGTTACAAGTCAGGCGGTACCAACATTGATCGCATCGATCCAGCCTTGACCGGTTCGCCTTTGTTGTTTGATCCGGAAACCTCGGATTCTTACGAGATTGGTATGAAAGCCGACTTCCTCGACAAGCGCCTGCGGGTTAATGCCGCTGCTTATCTGACTGACTTCAAAGATTTCCAGGCGAATACCTTTGTGGGCACCGGTTTTGTATTGCAGAACGCAGGTGAGATTCAGACCCGGGGCTTTGAAGTAGAAGTATTTGCTTTGCCTGCTGAGTGGCTGACGCTGCAATCCGGACTTGCCTATGTGGATGCTGAGTATGAGTCGTTTGAAGGCGGTGCCTGTACCCGTACACCTTATGGTAATGAGCCCGATGCGGGCGACCCCGGCTTCCCAATCGTGTGTGACAACTCTGGCAACACGGTAGGCGGCACACCCGAATGGACCGTATATGTGTCTGGTCAGGTGTCACAGCGTCTGGCAGATGGCAATCTGTTCTACGGTCAGTTGGATGTGAACTGGAAAGATGAAAACCCCAGTGGTAACGATAATGACCCGAACAAGCTGGCCGACTCATATACGTTGACGAATCTGCGCGTGGGTTATCGTTTCTCAGGTGATCGCTACGATGTGTCGCTTTGGGCAAAGAACCTGTTTGATGAAGACTACACCAACGGTGCCTTTAACTCGGTTATCCGGGAAGGCTCGCTGACGGAGTATCACACTGAGCCTCAGACATGGGGTGTGACGCTGCGTGCAACGATGTAATGTTGCGCAGAATATGCGCACAGCTCGTCGCTAACCACTAAAGTTAGTGTGCGCAGGAAAAGTTAGCGCGCACAGGGCGCGCACAGGGGAGGCTGCCTTCGGGCGGCCTTTTTTATAACCTTTGCACAGCCACACTCTGGTTGCAACAACTAAAAGTTAGCGTTAGTCTCCAGTCACCAGGGTTGGGGAACCCTGTATAAACTAATGGAGAGAAAACTATGAGTCATACCAAACGCAAGTTCGGGTGGTTACACCTGAGCCCTGTGTTACTGCTACCTATGTTCTTTATCGCCTCGATTGCGCAAGCAGAAGCGGTTATTGAAGAAGTCATCGTGACGGGTTCGTTCATTAAAGGCACGCCGGAAGACGCGGCGCTGCCGGTTGATGTACTGACACGCGCAGAATTAGAGGATGTTGGTAATCCAAGCATCATCGAAATGGTGCGCAACCTCGGGGTGACATCAGCTAACGCGGGTGAAGCCAATCAGTTTGCGTCCGTGGGGCAGGCCGCCGGTGCGGGTGTATCGCTGATTAACCTCAGGGGATTGGGCGCCGAGCGCACCTTGGTTCTTATCAACGGCAAACGTCATGTCAGTACCACAACACTAGGGGTAGATGTTTCTGCAATCCCAGCGTCAGCGATCGGTCGCGTAGAGGTCCTGAAAGACGGCGCAGCAGCGTTGTATGGCTCGGATGCGATTGGTGGCGTCGTGAACTTTATTACCCGCAATAACTTTGAAGGTCTTGAACTACGCGCCAGTAATCAATTTATTGACGACGCCGGTGATCAGAATATTGCTGCAATCTGGGGCTTTGGCGGTGAACGCTGGAACATGACCCTTTCCGGCGAGTATGATCACCGGGACGAATTGACCGTCCGAGATAGAGATTGGGCGGCTCCCACGTTCGCTGAAAACAGTCAGGCTGGTTATTCCAGCATTGGTAACCCAGGCACATTCCTGCCGGCGGTTAACCCGACGGGTGGAACGAATACGCTGCTCGGAGGTTTTACGCCTGATCCTGGATGTGAAACGGTGGGCGCCACTTTAGCGGCCCCGTTTTGCCGGTTTCAATTTACTTTGTTCGATAATCTTATCGAAGACACGGATTACTATAAATTTTTCTCAACTTTAGATTTTGAGATCGACGATACAACAACGCTGACTTTTGAAGCGATGTATTCTGAGGTGATTGTTGACGACAGACTCACTTCACCTTCTTACCCACCGCAATCGCTGTTGGGCCCGGACCGCTTTGTCCCTTCCACGCATCCTGGTTTGATTGCTTTGAAAGCAGCTAATCCTGGTTTGTTCAGCGATGTCGCGGGTATTCCCGCAGCTGATCAGGGCGCTGTTTCCTGGAGCAGGATGGTCGGTTACAGTGGGCTTAACGGCGAAAGCGAAACTGGCCCACGAGAAACCGAAACCCTGCGCCTGAATATGGCACTTGAAGGCATAGCGTTTGGCGAACTCAACTATGAGTTTGCGTTGAGCTATTCAAACCGAGAGCGATTCAGTGGAACAAACGACATGTACGTAGAGCGCATGGCCTTTGCGTTTGAAGGTCTGGGCGGTGCTGGGTGTGATCCTGCAACGGGTGTGCCGGGTGTTGGGCCTTGCGTGTACTACAATCCCTTTTCAAATGCGATAGAACGTTCGATTCTCACTGGCGCCAATCCTGACTTTGATCCCTCCGTTGCCAATTCGCCAGAGCTTTTCGACTGGTTGACGGATCGACTGGATTCTGAAGCCCGAAACGAGCTCTTTGTGTTCGATGCAATCTTCAGCGGTGATACCGATGTTGAATTGGGTGGCGGCACCATCGGCTGGGCAGCGGGTTTTCAGTCCAGGCGTGAACGATATCAGTTGGACTTGAACGACGTCGCAAACCTTGCAGTCAACCCTTGCCCGTTTGTAGATCCTTTTTCAGTTACACTCGGTCACACGGCAAGCCTTGACTGTACAGGTAGCGAAACGGGACTGTTTGCTTTTCTATCCGGTACAAGAGAAGAGCGCACCAAGCGTACGGTGTATGGTTTGTTTGCTGAACTGGCACTGCCATGGAGTGACAGATTGGATATGCAAGCAGCCATTCGCTACGAGGATTACGGTGGTGAGGTCGGTTCAACACTCGATCCTAAGATTGCTGCGCGTTTCCAAGTCAATGATTGGATTGCACTGCGTGGTTCTGCCTCCACAACTTTCCGTGGACCACCACAAGCGATTCTAGGTGGTACCGGCACAGCGCTTGCGTTTGTGGGCCCTGCAACTGCTTTTAAAGCGATTGATACCGTAGGCAACCCGAACTTGGAACCTGAGACAGCCACTGCGCTGAACTTTGGTGTGATAGTTGATACGGGAAAGTTCTATGGTTCAATTGACTATTGGAATTTCGAGTTTGACGATCCGCTGCAGGTTGAAAGCTTCGGCAATATTATTTCTGCTTATGCAGCCAACGGTTGTGAGGATGGCGGCACTGGCGCTGCGACGTCGACCTGTGCGGGTCTGCGCGCTCAAGTATTTCCGTTGGGTACTCCCGCGGCGGGTGTAGAGCGTATTGTCCGTAACTGGGTAAATGGCGCCACCATTAACACTAGCGGGATCGACTTTCTGGCTCAATATACTTTTGAGTTAGGTGAAGGAGAGCTAACAGCAGGTATAGAAGGTACCTACACGTTAGAGCTGGAGGCTGAAGATCAAATTGCAGCAGGTGTTGTCGTAGCCCCTGAGCAGGATTATGCCGGACGCTTGAACGACATTAACTCCTTTTTTCCGCTACCCGAGTTGAAAGGCAATTTGAACGTAAAATACATAAACGGCCGCCATACGCTGACTTACCTCATGCGTTACGTGGACAGCTATGAAGACCAAGGGCCTGCCAATAGCAGTCTGGCTAAAATTGACGATCACATTACCCATGATCTGCACTACAACGTGGAGATTACGGATTCGGTGCGTGTGTCACTTTCTGCTATTAACCTGCTTGATGAAGACCCACCCGCGGCTTCACTGGATTTGAATTACGATCCGCTGACGCATAACGCGTTCGGTCGCATGATCAAACTTGGAATTGTCTATACGCCTTTTTCAAATTGATCGAGCGGTTGATGTAAATTAACGGCGGCCCTTAATGTGGCCGTTAAGATTGCAGACGAGACCCCCGCCTCCTGGCGGGGGTTTTATGTTTTAGGCGCTCACAAAATGCCGCTTGCGGCTCTGCATCGATAACGTTCAGGGGCGAACACAAGCTATTTTTAAGGCATTGGCGCAGCGCTAATGCTGCTGACGCAGACACAAAAAAGGCTGCCCTGGGGCAGCCTTTTATTGATCTGGAGAAAACTCCAGTTCAACTTCGGATAACTTAGTAGTCAGCGCCGAAGGTATAGGTAAAACCAACTTTGATCATGCGGCCGAACGCATTATGCGTATAGGCATCGTAGTTCAAGTCAGTTTGTGCTTGAGGTGGATCTTCATCAAACAAGTTGTAGACAGACAGATCGAGGTTCAACTGATCTTCCATCAGGCTCAAGTTGTAAGTGAAGTCGACGGTGAACATGTCGTCGATAGTCTGCAGCGAAGCAATCGCGCTCTCGTCTTCGTATTCACCCCAGTATCGACCCACAATCTGGGCACGATGACGACCGGCGACATACTTGACAAAGATGTTGCCTTGCAGGTCGACCACAGGGGTCAGTGAATTACGGTTGTCATTCAACTCACCGGCAAAGTCACCGCCAGGCGTTAGAAATACACCACCAATTTCGAAGAAATCATCAACGTCGTATTCAAGGGTATACGTACCTTGTGTACCCACAGTTAGCGTGCCGTTGTTCATTTCGAAATCGTATTGAGCCATCCAGTCGATACCGGAGGTGGTGATGTCGGTGCCATTGATCCAGTTCACTTCCATACGGGCCAAATTGGCCACGTTTCTGTCAGCACCTTCCTGGAAGATGATATGCGACTCCAATTGACTGCAGTCAGCGGAACCATCACCGGCACCGCCAGTACCACAACCATTGGCACTATAAGCACCCAGGATTGCATTGAAGCTTTCAATCTGGAAGGGGTCTTCAAAGTCGAAGCGCCAGTAGTCTAACGATCCGTAGAAACTACCTTGGTCAAAGATGAAACCAATGTTAGTGGTGATTGCTTTTTCAGGATCCAGGTCCGGGTTACCTAACGTATCAATGGCTTTGAACGCGTTGGTTGGACCGACAAACTGCAGTGACGTACCACGACCTTCAAGGAAAGGCTGTGGTGGGCCACGGAACGTGCTGGATACAGAAGCGCGGATAGCAAGCGAATCCGTTGCCTGGAAGCGCAGTGCCAGCTTAGGATCGACCGTAGAACCTACATCGCCGCCGTAGTCTTCAAAACGCATGGCAAACTGGGCATCCAGACGATCTGTGAAAGGTAGCGCCAACTCAAAGAAGCCGCCGTACACGGTTCGTTCTGTTGAGGCGGGTGCGGTGCCTGATAGGAACGCAAACAAACCAATTGGTGCATCACAACCCAGTGTAGGTGTGTAGCCGGCATCTAACGACGATTGCTCACGGAAAGGGCAGGGGTTGATGTCAAGATTATTGATGGCATCGGGACGCAAGTCATATTGCTCGTTTCGGGTTTGAATACCCGCTGCCCAACCCACATTACCACCGCCGAGTTGAATGCCCGTTTCACCATTAAAGGTGGCATCAAACACCAGTAGTTCGAAGGTACTGTCCGTGCCGTTGTCGGCGACCATCCATGGGAACAGTGCTTCGTTCATAGCCACCAGGTCAGGATTGGCATTTGGGTTGATTGCGCCAGTGGTCGCAGATCGTGCTACAGCATTGGAGAAAGGTGTGTAATACATACAACCACCCGTTCCCGGAGCGTCATTTGCCGGATCACAGCTAGGGCCGCCTAGGCCGTTCAGTGCCTGCGCCATGCGCTCGACAAACATATCAGGGGTCACTACACGACGATCGCGCTTGGACCAACTCACCGCGACATCAAAGCCAAGGGCGCCTTCAAACAATTCGCCATTCAAACCGGTGGAGACGCGATAGGTATCAGTCTCGCGAGAGCCATCCGCGGCATCACCTAAGAAGCCACCCCAACCCGTCATACGTGTGATGGTATAAAGGGCAGCTGTATCTGCCGGAAGAATGCCGGGATAGGTCGCTTGCAGGTCAAGTACACCAGGGCTGTCGAGGGGTACCAGTCGGTCAGGACCAAACAGAGACTGCGGTGGATAAGAAGGAGAGGTGTTCCAGTCCAGCATATCCATTTTTGAGTACAAGGCTTCAATATGGAATTCAACATCATCGCTGATGTCGTAGTTGAATTCAGTGAATAACTTGTAGGTGTCCTGTTCTTCAATCAGATTATCGAATTGAGTGAACTGGAAGAAACACGTTGAACCGCTTGCAGTACCACCCAGGGTTTCACACTCAGGGTCGATTGTTGGTACAAATCCAGCAGGGTTAGCTGCGGAGACGGCCGATGGTGAAATCGGGAACAGTCGCCCTGGATTGCCGATGCTCGAATAGCCAGCTTGTGGATTTGCGGCGCGTGTCGGGACAGCCCAGTCACGATCAGAAATACCCACTTTAGAGCGGCTGTCCCATTCTGCTGCTGCCATGAATCTAGCACGGCCTGTATTCATACCCCAGATCGCTGAGGCGTTGAACTCACCGTCACTTTCATCCAGAAACTGACCAGAACCGCGAATTTCAAAACCTTCGAAGTTTTCTCGGGTAATGAAGTTCACAACACCAGCAATGGCGTCTGAACCGTACAGTGCCGCGGCACCATCTTTCAGAACCTCCATACGCTCAATGGCAATGCTGGGTACTGCACTGATGTCTACACCGATAGTAGAGACAGAAACGTGGCGTCTTCCGTTGATCAACACCAGGGAGCGGGCAGAACCCAGGCCGCGCAGGTTGATAGTGGCCACACCCTCGTTACCCTGTCCGCCAGACGAGTTGAACTGGTTGGTTTCGCCGAGGTTACCGTTGGAAATACCCAGATTTCGGACTAATTCCGTTATGGTTGGGTTACCAACATCCTGTAAGTCATCGCGGGTCGTCACGTCGACGGGCAGAGCCGCATCTTCAGGTGTACCACGGATAAATGAACCCGTTACAACAATTTCTTCGATCACTTCTTCAGCAGAAGCAACCTGTAAATTGAAGAACGCTAGAGTGCCAAAGATTGCAAGCAGCGCAGGATTGCGCCACAACTTATTGGACATAGTTTAAATCCCCTTTGATTTTTTGATTTGGTCATACTCTCCATGACCGGGGCGCAAACTATGAAATCGAAAGCACCTAGTCAAGTGGCTATTACCCTCCGTCAAACAACGCTGTGCTGCAGCTTTCAGCCCGGCTGCCCGCAGATTTTTCTGGTCAGTTGGCGAAAACCCTCAGAATTGACACATTTTGTAACAAATTCCGCGTTAACGTGTAGCGGCTATACTCCAAGAATGAGAGTTTTGTCCGTCAAATTGCGAGGATTTACGCTGGTGGAGCTGGTGGCAGTCCTTGTGTTGCTCGGTATTCTGGTTGCCACGCTGTTGCCGCGGTTCATTAACATCAGCGACGAGGCTTTTGCGGCGAAGATGGAAGCTCTGGCAGGCAGTTTGCGCAGCGGCATACAAAGCTATCACGCTGCCTGGCAGCTACATCAGGGCGAGACTGCGCAGATAAATTTGAGTCGTTTTGGTCTCGGCGAGCTGGACGCAAATGCCTTCGGTTATCCGGTATCTGGTCGACGTAATCAGGCGGCTACCGGTCGTGATATGGATTGTGAAGACGTCTGGCGCGGCTTGCTGAATCCGGCGCCACGTATAGATGAGGCAGATCCGAACAAAGAAATAGGCACCAGTAGGAACCACATTGAGCCAAAACTGGGTACGGGAATTGAATTTGTGGCCGGGCAGGATGCGGTGATCAGCGATGCCACCATCGCGCTGCCGTTTACTAACTTTGCTCAGGTTTGTCAGTTTATAGCGCTGGACTTCCAGAGTGTTCAACCTGGCGCACCGAAGCCAACAATATTCTACGATACGCGAACAGGGACGGTGTTACTCGACCTCGACCGCGTGTACTGAACAGGGCCGATGCATCACACGGGTTTTTTACATATGCCGCTGGTGGTTAATCGCGCTTATCGAAAACCTCTTTGGCAACCGCCATACCCTCTACCGCTACCGGGAATCCACCGTAGATAGCCATGTGCATGATGACTTCGCTGACTTCCTGTCGAGTAAGTCCATTGTCCAGTGCGCGACCGATGTGCAGGCGGAGTTCGTTGGGACGATGTAACGCACACAAGGCGGCTACGGTGATTAAACTTCGGTCTCGCTCTGGCAAGCCGGGGCGAGACCAAACGCCTTCTGGTAAGACCGTGTCGATGATGAGCTTGCCCCAATCGTCGCGTATTTCGTCTGGTGCGGGCAGTTGATCGGTAATTGCCCTTGCTAACTTCAATTTATCTTTGTCATTCATGTAACACGTCCTCTTTCCAATTTTTCTTAATTCGATAGCTATCTTGTGTTCAAACTCACAACCTGCCTACCTCAGTAAGATCGGCGGCTGTTTTTTATGTGGCAGCAGAAGGGTTCGAATCTGGTCTGCTTTCCGGACTTTACCCTCCCAACTACTGCAGCGGTTGTCGGTGCCAGCTGTCCCAAGACGCAGCTTTAGAGCTGAGTGGGAAAAGTCAGAATGTGACTATCTGACGGGCTACCTCACCCGTCTTCAGTGCCTGCATACCTTCATTGATCTCTGACAAAGGAATGCGGCGAGAGATGAGGGGGTCAAGCTTGAGTTTTCCTGACATGTAAAAATCCACGTAACGTGGCATGTCAATACGAAAGCGATTGGAGCCCATCATTGAACCCTGAAGTTTTTTCTCTTGCAACAAATCCATGCCTGGTACTTCGATGGATTGACCATTGGGAACCATGCCGATTACTGTCGCAGTGCCACCGGTCGCCAACATCTGCCACGCTTGTTCGCAGGTTTGTTTAAGCCCGATCGCTTCAAAAGAGTAGTCGACGCCTCCCTGGGTCATTTCTTTAACTTGTTCTACGGAGTCCCCTTCACTGGCATTCACTATATCGGTCGCGCCAAACTCCCGGGCCAACTCAAGTTTCGAGTCAATTTGATCTATAGCGATTATGCGGCCGGCGCCGGCAATCGCAGCGCCATTAATCGCGCTGAGACCTACACCACCGCATCCAATTACTGCAACGGTAGAGCCTGCCTCTACATTAGCCGTACGCAGTGCCGCGCCGGTGCCCGTGGTAACGCCACAACCGATCAATGCTGCACGATCCAGCGGCATATCTTCGCGAATTTTCACAACTGCGTTTTCGTGAACTAACATTGCCTCGGCATAAGATGATAAGTGTGCAAACTGTGCAACAGGTTCACCGTTCATAGAAAGGCGTGGCTGGTCGCCTTTCTTGCGTGCTGTGGCGCGCCCGCCGCAGCGATTTGGAAAGCCGGATAAACAGTGGTTGCAGTGACCACAGAATACCGACAGACAGGTAATGACATGATCGCCAGGCTTAACGTATTCAACCTCTGATCCGATTTCTTCAACGATACCAGCTGACTCGTGTCCAAGTATGGCTGGTGCTCGAAACGGAAATATGCCCTCGACGAAGTGCAGGTCGCTATGGCAAATGCCTGCAAATTCAGTGCGGACCCGAATCTCTCTTGGCCTGGGTGTATCAAGATCTACATTCTCTATAGTCATAGGTACATTCGGGCCATGGAACACGGCTGCTTTCATAACTTTTTGTCCTGAAAAAACTTTGGATAGATAAACATGTTGTCAGCGCTATGTGGCAGCGCCATTTCGCAGTAGCCGACCAGGCAATTGGTCTTTGGCAAGGTCGATCTGGTCAATGTTGTCTTCACGCAGCAGCACACCATTGACGATCACTGAGCTTATGCCCTTCGCTTTTGAGATCAGTCGGTCCTGGCCTGCGGGCAGGTCGTAGACGCGTTCAAGGGGGCTGGCACCTACGTTTGCCAGGTCAAACACGACGACATCAGCTGGTTTGCCTGTCTCTAAAGTACCTCTATCCGTTATGCCGAAGACTTCAGCGGGCCGTGAAGTCAACATGCGTATCGCTCGTTCGATTGGAATAGTGCCTTTATCCCTTACCCAGTGCCCTAACAAGTGAGTTGAGAAGCAGGCATCGCATAGCTGGCTTGCGTGTGCGCCAGCATCGGATAATCCGAGGACCGTGCTTGGGTGGTCGAGGAGTTCTTGAACTTCGTCTTCATTGCTATTGGCAACTGCAACGCGGAAGCGCACTTGCAGTTGATTTGCCAGCGATAAATCCAGTGCAGTATCAACAATGTCTTTAGATTGTTCCTCGGCGATGTCGCACAGCATTCGCTCATTGACGCTGCTATCACTTTGGCAATTAGAGACCATCGCTTGTGCAAATCCTGCGCCCAGGCTGTTCCCAGGCTTGGCGAGTAGCTGTCTGAATTTGTCGCGGAAGGTGGTGCTTGCGTAGATGGCTTTACGGCCTTCATAGTCAGCCTCGGACACTTCCTGGAAAATTCTTGCGCTTTCGAAAACAAATGGCGCCCTGAAGTTGAACTCAAAGTTCAAAGGTCGGCAAGTGACTTGTGGCACAACGTCATGTCCCGTTGCAATGAGCTCCTCTGATTTACGTAGCTGGTCTTTGTAAGATGCAGTCCCCTGAAAGCCGGTAAGCAGCGCCGTCCAGCTGATACGTCGTCCTGTATTTTCTGTAATATCAGCAAATTCCTGGAACGACATGCCTTTGCCGATCGTCGCTTGAATCATGCCTTTCTGAGCCTCACCCAATACGCCGGTCAGCGCTTTCAGTTCTCCCACACCTGCCAGTCGGCTGGGTACGGGTTTCCCGCGATAGCCCACGTGAGTTCGTGCTTTGGAGGTTGCAAACCCGATCGCACCGGCCTCGATAGCTTCAGATACCAGTTGCTGCATTTCTCCAATTTCCGAACTTGTAGCTTCTCGTTCGGTCGAGTCTTCACCCATGACATACATGCGCAAAGCTGTGTGCCCAAGCAGAACACCGACGTTAATGGCAGTGCCGCCCTGTTCGATAGCATCAAGATATTCCGGAAAGCTCTCGAAACCCCAGTCTTCGCCGAGGCCGGCTTTGAGTGCCTCTACACTCATGCCTTCTACGTTTTCCAATGTTTCGGCGATCAACAAGCGGTGCTCGGGCCTCGTCGGCGCTATTCCGAAACCACAATTGCCCATAACCACTGTCGTCACACCATGCCAGGGTGAGATACTCAGCATTTTATCCCACATGATTTGTGCATCGTAGTGCGTGTGTATATCGACGAACCCCGGGGTGACGTACTTGCCGGTTGCGTCTATGTTTTTAGAGGCTTTACCGGGCGCGTCACCGAGCGCAACTACTTTCCCATCTTTGATACCCACTTCACCGATGTAGCCAGCATCACCGCTACCGTCAAGGATAGTGCCACCGGTGATTTTAATGTCATAGTGCATATTGGATCCTGGCCATTTTTCAGGGTTCGATTTATTACACAAAGATATTAAGTAAGCAAGCTTACATTGATTGAGGGTTGCGGTTCTACTTAGTTTGCCTAATTCGCTGATTGCTTTTGACCGGATCAGCGCAACATCGCAGGAGAATAAGACATGAATCGACTAAACAATCGCGTGGCTTTCATCACTGGTGCGGGCACGGGTATCGGGCGACAAGCTTGATGTGCTGTACAACTGTGCAGGTGGTTCGGTTGATAAAGATGGGGCAATTACCGAAATAGAGCCGTGGGTAATCGACCATACGATTTCGTTAGATCTGAAAGGCACGCTATATTGCTGCCGCGAAGTTATTCCAGAAATTATTAAAAGTGGTGGTGGTAGCGTCATCAATATGTCTTCAACCGCAGCTTTGCAAGGTACCTCCATGCATATTTATTCCGCTGCGAAAGGTGCGATCATATCTCTGACGAGATCGCTCGCTGCCACATATTCCAAAGACCTGGTTCGAGTAAACGCAATTTGCCCCGGGATTGTGCTGACAGACAGAGTGAAAAAACGCTTTGGAGATTTGTCTGATCAGCATGATGATTTGAAGGATTCAATTGCCGCTCGAACGGCCGTTCGCTATACGTTCGGGGTTGGCCAACCTGATGATATTGCACAAGTCGCACTTTTTCTTGCCGCGGATGAATCCCGCATGGTTAACGGCTGCGTCATTGCCGCAGATGGGGGGTTATCCGCTTTTTGAATCGTCGTCGATGCAGGTTGAACTCGCTGTTTAACGAAGATTGGCGAGGTGGACTTTAAGCGGCGGCAGGTTATATTGTTCGTATACGTATAAAATAGCGACGGACCGAAATGGGCAAACCTGTTATATCTGCTGATTCTCATATCACGGAACCACCTGAGTGTTATCGAGATAATATTCAAGAAAGGTACAAGGACTCCGCACCTTTCATTACAGAGGTCGACGGGCTGGGCGATGCTTTTGTAATTGAAGGCATGCCATCACCGGTACCGTTGGGGCTGGTTGCTGCAGCTGGTCTTGACCCTAAAGATATCAAAGCCCAGGGTGTGCACTTCAAAGATCTTCATCGCAGTGGCTGGGATCCGAAAGCGCGTAAAGCTGATCAGGAACGCGATGGTATTGCAGCTGAGATTATCTACCCGACTGTAGGTATGGTGTTATGTAATCACTCGGACCTGCCTTACAAGCAAGCCTGCATGGAAGCTTACAATCGCTGGTTGGAAGGCTACTGTGAGGGTGCTGATGGCCGGGTTTATGGGTTAGGACAAACTGCCGTGACCAGTGTCGAGGCTGCTGTTAAAGAATTACACCAGATGAAAGACAAGGGTTTTATCGGAGTCATGATGCCTGGTGAGCCCGGTACGCCATTCGACTACGACGATCGGCGATTTGATCCTCTGTGGGAGGCTGCCATCGACCTGAATATGCCTCTTTCGTTTCATATTCTTACCTCGAGATCCGGCGGTCTCGATGCGACAAGAGGTCCCAAGATCAATTCCTTTTTGTCCATTATTCGTAGCTGTCAGGATGTCATGGGCATGTTCATCTACGCCGGAGTATTTGATCGCCATCCAGAATTGAAACTCGTTTGCGCGGAAGCGGATGCCGGCTGGGTGCCCCACTATATGTATCGTATGGATCATGCTTATGAGTACCATCGCTACTGGATGAAAGCACCGCCATTGGAAAAAAAGCCGAGTGACTATTTCCGTGAAAATATTGCAGTAACCTTCCAGGATGATTATGTGGCCTTTCAGTGTAAGGACATGCTTAACGTGCGACGGCTAATGTGGGCGAGCGATTTTCCTCACAGTGATTCGACCTGGCCGCGCTCACAGGAAATTCTGGCAACCCAGACAGCCCATATGACCGATCAGGAACGCGACTGGGTATGTCACGACAATGTGGCGCAGTGGTACGGCCTGACGGATCATACAAACTGATAAACCTCCTTCCGCTAAACACTCCGAGCCTGGATCCACCACCAGGGCGCTACTCAAATGAACAGCAGATAGTGTTGAGGGTTGATTACTGGAGGCGCCGAACGGCTACGTCCGGCTGGGATTCCAGTACCATCTTGTAGTGGAAGCGCTGCCGTCGGATCGTGACAGTCTGATGTGGCTCGATAGGCCGACGACCTTTTTCATTCTCGATCCAGATTTGCCCGTTGGACAAAGACATGATCTGCGCACCGCTAGGCGAAGATTGAGTGCTGACAATCTTTGCGGTTATGTAGTCTGATTTTGAAACCCACTCGCGCTCCTTTCGAAGCCCGAAACTGGCCGCATCGGTGACCGTATCTGTCTCGAAATCGTCGTCCGAACGGACAGTGCGATCTGCACGTGCAGGTTGAGATTCGGAGGGCGGGAGTACAGCCTCAGGTTTGCCCGTTGGGGTTTGCGCCGGGAACGCGACTGCTTTGCTCGATCGACCAGCGTACTGGTCATAGCAGAGAAGCCTCTGGGATGGGGCTTCGATCTTTACACATTCGGAAAGCTCGGGTGCGGCAAAACCGGCGGCGCTGGACGCAATGAGAACTGCGACGACGGTGATTTGGTGAAGCTTACTCATGAGGCCGGATAGGAGGAGGGGCGGTGCAATCCCGCCCCTCAAACTGAATGGCGCCGTTAGAGCGTCTGATGAAGACGAAGATACCACATACGTCCTCTGACATCGTGGACGAATGTCTCGATACCGCCAAGGTTGAAGAATGGCTCGGGGAGTTCATCGAACACGTTGTTAGCCCCGACTTCGAGCGTAGTCGAACCGACGCCGAACAGTTCCTCGAACGTATACTTGTAGTTGAGATCGACATAAGTAATGTCGTCTACGTTTTCGGCACCACCCCGCAGTCCATGAAGCGTCTGCAGACCCACGGAGTTGAACTCAAGCTCGAACTCGTCGATCCAGCGGACACGAACACGGGCAGAATGGTTGCCCTGGAACCAGTTGACGGTTCCGTTCACACGCCATTCGGGCAGCGGTGGAATTGCGGCAACCTGTTCGTTCTGTTTGCCGACACCATCGCCGCTGTCCAGGGGATCACCCGTGCCCAGGTCGAAGGTGTACTCCTCAGCCCAGGTGGCGGCCAGTCCGAACGTGAAGTTGCCAATTCTATCCAAGGGTAAGTTGTATGACGCGTAGATGTCCCACGCGGTGTGCTCCATCTCCTGGGCGTTCAACCGGTCCACGATCACGCGGGTTACTACGCCCGTGGTATCCCGAAAAATACCGGATTCGTTGTTCGCAATCCAGTTTGTGATGTCTGTCTGGCTGGCCGGATCGTTACCGGCGGCCAGGAATGACGCAAAGTTTCCGCGCAACACATTGTTGCCGGTCTCCACGGAAATCCTGTCCTCGAACTGGTAGTTGGCGTAGTCCAGACCCAGCGTGAGGTCACCATCGAGCAGGTTCAAAGAGAAGCCGATGTTGAATGTATCCGCTTCTTCCGGTGCCAGATTCGGATTACCGGTCACGCAAGCCACGCGGAACGATGCCGAGATGTCGCCGGTCAGCGGATCCGACATAGTCTCCAGCCCGCACACCTCGGTGGAAAACTGCTGCTCGATCGTCGGTGCAATGAAGGCTGTGCCCCAGGAAGCTCGCATGGACAACCAGTCGGTAGGTTGCCAGAGACCTGCGATCTTCGGATCGAACGAATCGCCGACAGTACCACTATAGTCTGAGTAGCGGCCGGCGACCGTCACTTCCAGCCTCTCGATCACAGGGATGGAAAGCTCGAAGAACGCCGACGTGACGTTCTGGTTGGCCTTCCAGTCGAAGGCGCAGCCACCTTCATGCCAATCGCATTGATTCCGTGCCGCACTGGCATCCACTTCCTGATTTTCTTCCCGAAACGCCGCGCCGAACGCTGCAAGAACATTGCCTGCGGGTAACTCGAAGAGCTCACCAGTGGCGATCGTCTCCAACGACCAGAACTCGTTATCTGCAATCTCGTGAGACTGAATATTCACCGCGTCCAGCACACTGACGGTGTTGGCGAACCCGGGTATACCGGTGTGCTCGCAAACCCGGTTTACGCAGTCGAGCGCTTGAGTCGAGAACGGGTTCCAGTATTGTGGGCCCGTGAATCCGGGATCGGATTCTGGAACGTCGACCAGTACTCCCCGCAAACCTGCTTCGAGTGCGTTCTGGCTGGTATTTTTCTCTTCCAGAACGACATGACCCCGGGAAGCGATGGCGGTTGTCGCCACCTGCCAGGAGGTATTCGGAATGTCCACTGTCAGGGTATCGGCAGCTCGAAAGCTCCAGGCATCGAACGATGCATTACCCGTATTCGAGCCGTCGTCGTTGAGTGAGGAGGGTTGGTTGGCACCCGGTACTAGTCCGATCTTGCTAAAGATCCGCAATGCAATGACGTCCACATCTTCGTTAAAGGGAATGCCGGATGTTGGATCGATTCCGGCGACGATGACGTCCATTACCCCATCACCGTTCGCATCCACGGTGCCGCGATCGGGCACACCGTCTGCATCTGCATCCTGAGCATAGAGGGGTGTGCCGTCCGACGTCAGAGCCCGGAAAGGGTTGCCGGGGTGATCACCCAGTACGATGGGAAACTCCTCAGTACGACCGCCTGGGTTCTGTGGTGAACCTCGGCTGTCCGAGGTCAGGCGGGCGAAGACCAGCTCGAACTCGTTGCTCACATGGTCACTGAAATCGTACTGGAAGTTGAGATAGGTGCTTAATTTTTCTTGCGGGTTGATATAGTTCCAGGTCTCGCCGAAGTGGAAACTGCAGTCGGTCGAGCCGGTGATGCCGGCTGGTAGACCCAGTGCATATTCAGTCGCAGATCGTGGATCCCCGGTCAGGTAGTTGCCTTTTGTGCCTACGTCCGTGCCGCCGGGACCGATGTCCGTTGCTACTCCGCAACCTGGGTCGCGAAGGTTGGCGGCGCCAACGATGGCACCGGTCGCATCACGCGTAGGTACCCGCCACCTTCCGGGGTTACCCGTGGCGGACATCTCAATGCCTCTCCGGAGATACTCGGGACGCTCAGTCTGCTCCAATGTACTTCGCTCGCTGTATGACCCGGCAAACATGAAATGGCCTTTGTCCATCTCGCTGCCAAAAATGAACTCGAACATATCCTCGTCAATGTCGTTGTCGGAATCCTGCTGCTGGAAGATGGATACCTCGGCACCGCTGAAGTTTTTGCGGGGAATGACGTTCACCACACCGGCGACCGCGTCGGACCCGTAGGTGGCCGAAGCTCCGTCCTTGAGAATGTCGATCCGGTCAATTGCGATCTGTGGCAGCGTGCTGTTGAGGTTTGTGCCGACGCCTCTTTTCCCGTCCAGCAGGTTGAGCGTGGCCCGCTCGCCGAGTCCTCGCAGATTTGCCGCGGTTGTCGTGCCGACCTGAGACCGTGCGGCGTATGTGTTCGTCTGAAAGTCGGATCCATAGTTGAATGTTTGATTGACAAGTACTTCGCCGAGGTTAGGAGTTGCATTGTCAGAGATTTCCTCCGAATCGACGACGGTCAACGGAGACGCGGAGTCGAAGCTGTCCCGTTTGATCAGGGAGCCGGTTACAACGATTTCCTCGATGATCTGTGAATCCCCTGCAGCCGCTTTCGCCGTGGGCGCCAGCAGAATAGTAAACGCTGTGATCAGCGCAGCAGTGAGTGGCCATGATGAGCCATGAGTATGTGAGTAAATAGTGGTTTCTTCCCCTCCAGAGTAGTTTCCCCATGTGTGCCCCTAACTGTGAAAGTTTGGCGACGTGCGTCGCCAAGTTTCCGCCATTGGCATCGCTCAAAGGTAAACCGTGTTCCCGCCACGTACAACTATACTTCAAACTATTATTGGGGAGCAGATGCCGTGGAAGGAGTGCAAGCCGATGGATGAACACTCTTAACTCGTACTTCGTCACCGCGAAGGCAAGAAAATACCCCTCCCCCCCCATTATGCTGTGAGTTCGGCAATTCACAAGTTATTGACTAAAAACTTTCGACAGCCCGCGCTGGCTTCCATGCCAGGCGCTATTACTGCAATTAAAAGTAATCGTTGGTCTTATAAGAACTTGTTATTCCCGGCGCCTAACGGATGTGCTTCTGCTTCCGCCATCCACCCGACGCAAATGATATGTAGCCAGCAAGCCCTTTGATATTCGAATACGATCACCTTCCCGCAGGGTCGTGCGTCCGGCTGAAACCTGCTCCCAGAGCTGCCCGTTGGCCAGACGAAACCAGTGTCGCCCTGTTATACTTTTGCCCATCGCCTGGAGGTTGGTCACCAGTTCCACCGGGCGGCTTGGGGATGTGGGCAGGGGTTTTCTCAATTGTTCCGCGCCTAGTTGGTGTGCTGAAGCGGATGTCGGCGGATTATCTTCAACCGATTCTCCGGTTATCGGCGTTTCTGTTGCAGATTTGCCGCGCTCCTGCGCCGCTTGTTGCAGCTCAGGCTCAATGCTGCGACCGTGCAACCGATCGTAACAGGCAAGCCGTGCCTGATGCTCATTAATGGCCAGGCAATCGACGGCGCTGGAATCTGTGTTCGCAGTTGCACCGGTAGAGGCTAAAAAAAAACTGGCGATAACAGTACAGCGCGTGCGCGCCTTGAAACTAATGTACCTTTCGAAAAGTGCAGGTGTCACCACCTTCATGGCGCTAAAACTAATTGTCTTCATCTTCACCTCCATTTACCAGGGACATACTGCACTATATACCGCGCAGAGTCCTAGCCAATCCGTGGGCGATCATGGCATCCAAAGTATAAGTTTAACTTGACGATTTGTTGCTATATGATCTTAAAGGTCACGATATGTGACCGCTAATCGATATCGTTGTCAACACGATTGTTGTCAACACAGTCGTTGCTAACAATAAGTGCAGGACCAGGTGTATGACGCTCGGTTTTGCCCGAACAGGTTGGTATTGTGCAGATAGATTTGTTGACCACATAGCCGTGACAAGGGGACGGCCCAGTGAAGAGGTTGCAGTGTTTCTTGCGCTAGGCGACCTGTTGTGCGGGCATACTTTTGGAGCTTTTTTTTCTGGAACTTATTCGGTTCATTGAAGTAATCGCTACAAATCATCAATCGGAGAGAATCAATTCATGAAGCACTTATTGCGTATCGCAGTTGCAGCCGCCAGCGGCGTAGGAATCCTGTTCTATGGGGGGGCTCTTATGGCCGCAGTAGACGATGCCCCTATAGAGGAAATTGTTGTTACCGGCTCATATATCCAGCGATCGAGCTTCGACTCGTCATCGCCTTTGGATCTCATCGGTCAGGAAGACTTTGCACGTAACGGCGCCATCACGGTCAAAGACATGGCCCAGAATCTGACCTATAACTTGGGATCGGAAAATTTTCCAGATACTTTGCGCGCCGGTTCGACAACAGGAACCGAGAACATCAATCTGCGAGGTCTGGGCTTAAACTCTACCCTCATTCTGATGAATGGTCGTCGCCAGGCGGAAGCGCCCAACCTGACCAATGACGGTGTGGCTTTTGTCGATACGGCCTCCATGATGCCGACGATAGCCATTGAGCGTATGGAAATCCTCAAAGACGGCGCTGCTGCATTATATGGCTCCGACGCCATTTCCGGTGTGGTGAACTTTATCACCCGCAGCGATTTTGAAGGATTTGAAATTCAGGCAGACTATCAGTCCATTAACGACAGCACCGACTGGGACGCCGCCCGTGATTTGAACATTCAGGGTATTGTCGGTTTCAGCGGCGACCGCGGTAACATCATGATTGCGGCCAGCTTCCTGGATCGCACAGAGCTGCCAATGTTTGCCCGGGACTTCACCTATGGTGGCGGTTTATCCAGCTTTGGTGCACCAGGCAAAATCTTCACAACCCAGAGTGCAGGTGAAAGTGATGCAGACTATGCTGCGCGCTTAACGGCTTTTGAAGCAACCACCGAAGTACCGTTCAACCCGGCAACTGGTCAGTTCCTTGGTGGTGCTGACTTTGACTGCGCCAATGTGCCTCATGCCCAAGGTAGCCCCGGTGCCAATGGCCGTCGCAACACCACCTTCTATTTGCCTGCTTCAGAAAACTGCCTGGTAGATTTTCTACCGACGCAGTCGCTGATTGATGCAGAGCAACGTATGCAGTTTTATGGCCAGTTTAATTACCTGCTGAATATCGAGCATGAAATCGAGATTTACGGGGAATTCCATATGGCCACCAACGATGTAAAGCGCGGTAATTCACCCAGTTATGGTTTTGTCAGCGCACCTACGGTGCCGGTCAATAATCCAGGCCTGCGGTTTGATGCCTTCCAGCGCGGTTTGGGTGGTAACGAATTGATTGACGACGCTGCGGCCCAGGCGGCTGGCTTTGCCAATGCGGTGGCAGCTGCCGAGGCAAACCCACTAGTTGGCCCGATGATCACCAATATTCGACCTTTCACCGGTATCCCCGAAGAGACCTATATGAACCAGGGGCGCGTTAAAAACGCCGGTCGCATCGAGCGTGACAAGTCCCACTTTGTCACCGGCATCAAAGGCAACTTTGACGAAAACTGGACCTTCGACCTGGCAGGTACATGGAGTGAACATGAGTTCTCCGGTTTTACCGCTTATGACACCAACACCTCTAATATGCTGACTGCTTTAGACGGATTTGGTGGTCGAGACTGTAACCCGGCTACCACCGCACGTGGTGATGCGGACGGTGGCTGTTACTACCTGAATCCCTTTGGCAGTGCCTATTTGACCGATCCCAGCGATTTGGGCCCGAACGGTCTGTATAATGCAGACGAGCTGTACAGTTGGATGATAGACCCGATCATGACTCAGGTTGAACAGGAGCTTTATGTAGTTGATGGTGTTGTGTCCGGCGACCTGTTTGAACTGCCCGCGGGCAACGTTGGCCTGGCGGTCGGCGCTCAGTATCGCGATCAGAAGTTTGAATCCATCCCGTCGGGTACCGGCAGCAACTTCAACTTTTCTTTTGTGGTGGGCCAGGAGCCATTTGAAGTTGACCGCGACGTATACGCGGTGTTTCTTGAAACTCTGATACCGGTTTCAGATATGGATTCCGCCATCGGCGCCATGGAGCTTTCACTGGCGATTCGCTATGAAGACTATGGCAGCAGCACCGGTGATACCACCGATCCAAAGTTTGCTGTGTTGTGGATGCCTACACAGGATGTTGCCATCCGCGGCTCTTTCCAGACTTCTTTTAAAGCACCAGGTCTTGCTCAGTTAGGTGGTTCCAACACTTCGCTGAACAACGTCCAGGCGAATCCCTTTGATCCCACTTCCGCTCGGGTATTTGTCCCCGGTATCGCTGTGGGTAATCCTGACCTGGCACCGGAAACCGCTGACGTATTCAACATCGGCTTCAGCTGGGAGCCGACCAGTGGCGCTTTCGATGGCTTTTCTATTGAGGTGGACTACTGGGACTTTGCTTATGAAGATGCCATCAAAAAAGAATCTAACGTTGCTGTGATCGAAGCTTTTGTTGCCGGTGACCCCCTTGCACAAGCCAAAATCACCCTGGATGGGCTAGGCAACATTGCGGTGATCCGCTCAGAGTTCATCAATGCGGCCTCTGTCGATACCAGCGGTATCGATATTTCGCTGGGATACATGCTGGAAACTGATGACTACGGTATTTTTGATCTGTTTTTCAACACGTCCATCATCGACGAGTACAAATTCCGCGAAGCGCCTAACTCACCGGAAGTGGACGGCAAAGGCCAGCGCAACTTCCAGACCATTGGTGCGCCGGCGCCAGAGTGGCGGGCGAATGCGGGACTTGACTGGATGTTCGGCAGTCACTCCGCCAGCTTCACCTTGCGGTATACGGATAACTATGAGATGACGAGGGCACCGTCTGCACTAATCGCTGGTTTCAACGGTCGACAACCAGACCCGGCAATCGACGATCATATGACTGTTGACGTACAGTACTCATACCAGTTTCAGGAACTGTTTGATAGCAATGGCCCAACCGTGACTATCGGTGCGATAAATCTGTTCGACGAAGACCCACCTTCTCTGGATGATGGTCCGGGTTATGATTCCAAGATTCACGATCCTCGTGGCCTGGTCATCTATGGTCGAGTGAAGATGGCATTTTAGCCTAACAAGACTCGTGGGCGGCCTAAGGGCCGCCTTTTTTATTGACAGACGCGAACCACTATCGCACCAAATTATCGGAAGATCCCGTTGTGCTGCTTGTCATTTGTGTTTTCCCTTGTGCCGCACCCGCGTCAGCATTGTCACGCTGGGAGTAATGTAAATCGAGCGAGAGGTCAAAGCTTTTTGCGTTACTTTGTAACGTGGACTAATTGTTCGGTGCTAAGGATAGATGAATACCATATTCACCCTCATATTCGTTACCTAATATTTTCAGGGCTTTATCTGCTTCGTCCAAGGCAAGCGTATGGGTGTGCATTAACTCCAGCGGGTAACGATGCGACTCGATAATGCGTATTGCTGCCTCGTAAGAATCGTAGTCTACCGCCAGCGCGCCAAGGATAGTGAGTTCGCGCATCAGCACTCGATTGCTGTCAAATTCAGGCACTTTTCCGTACTTTGCCCCGGCCAGAACGACTGTGCCGCCGGGTGCGGCTAAATCGAGTGAGTCGATAACCGGTTGTGTGGAGCCGCTGGTTACCTCGACGACAACCTGAGCCATCTCCGCATTTGTAAACTCTCGCACAGTACCGATGGCGTCTTCTTTCTCTACGTCGATCGCCAGGTCGGCGCCAAATTCGCGTGCAAGCTCAAGTTTTGGTACATCGGCAGTGAGCCCGGTGACGATAATTCTGGATGCGCCTGCTTCACGAGCCGCAACTACCGATGCCAACCCTCGCTGTCCACAGCCAAGCACAACGACACAATCGCCAATACCCGTGCCGGGTAACTTATGAGCCCAGCGAACACCGGCGCCGAGAGGGTTGAACATGACCGCAAGTTCGGCAGGTAAATCCCGATCCATCTTGTGTACCAGTGCGTGCGGATCGAGGTAGAGCAATTCGGCATGACCGCCCCAGAGGGAAGGCGATTCGGAGACATCGCGATAACCATAGGCGTGGATCATTGCACCCGAGGCTCTGCAAAGGTTGTACTTACCTTTGACACATTGCCGACAAAAACCGCAAGGCAGCATTGTTGCTACTGCCACACGGTCACCAACCTGTACGCCCCCGCGCTGCGCAGCAATGTCGCCAATTTCTTCAATAATGCCCACAGGCTCATGACCTGGAATAACAGTTTTCGCGTAAATGTGGGTGTAGTGGAACCAATCACTGCCGCGAATATCAGAATGCTCGACCCTGAGTAAGCCTTCTTCAGGTCCGATAGAGGTGACTTCAAATTCTCGCATTTCGTATTCGCGAATGCCTGTTTACACCACTGCTTCATCTGCAATGACTACCCTTCATTTTCCATGCTGTTGACGACCCGGAAATTGTACGTAACTGTACAAAGCAATGTGAATGTGAATGTCCAATCTGGTTTATAATTAAAACTACATGTAAGCTTGCATACAATAATTTCTGAGAACAAGGAGCTGCGGGTGTTGGATAAAAGTATTGTCGGGCAGGAGTCTCCGCCTAAAACAGTCATGGCTGAGCCAGGTCAGATGAAATTCTTTGCTAAAGCCACAGGTGCCGTAGATCAAATTTACTGGGATGAAGAAGCGGCCATGGCGGCGGGCCATCCTGGGTTGCCAGCTGCGCCAACCTACCTGTTTTGTTTGAACAATTTTGCGCCATCTAAAGGGCCTTCGATACTCGCGCAACTGGGTGTCGACATTGGTCGTGTCCTGCATGGCGAACAACGCTTCAAATATGGCAAACCGATTTACGCGGGTGATGAAATCACACTCCAGGACAAAGTTATCGATGCTTATGAAAAAAAAGGTGGTGCATTACAGTTCATCCTCACTGAGACAGCAGCTACCAATCAGCATGGTGAGTCAGTAGGTAGTATGACGAACAGCCTGGTAATCAGAAATTAAGGAATGGTATGTCTGAATTAAACTACGCAAGTATCAATGTAGGCGATGAATTGCCAAGTCATGTTTGTGGCCCAATAACGCGCACGACATTAGCGTTGTTCGGTGGTGCATCCGGTGACCATAACCCGATTCACATAGATATCGATTTTGCCAGGAAGGCCGGCATGCCTGACGTATTTGCTCATGGCATGTTGTCGATGGCATTTCTTGCGCAACTCCTTACTAACTGGGTCGACCAGAACAGAATAAAGGAATACGGCGTGCGCTTCACTGCGATTACTCCGGTTCTGGCAACCGTGACCTGTAAAGGCAAGGTCTCCGAGAAGTTCGAACAGGATGGCGAGCCCTGTCTGAGAGTAGAGGTAAGTGCAGAAGTTGACGATGGCACCAAAACCTTGGTCGGTGATGCCGTTATCAGTTGCCGCTGATACTCTGGTCGACTTCTGTCGCTGCATCGGTAGAGCCTCCCATTGTAGTGCGTGTAACACTCAAGCCTCGTTGATTGCACAATTCCGCATAGTAAGCACGCGTTCATAAATCGGGTAGATCGTGGCAATTGGAAGTCCGGCGATATCGCTCAAACAGGATGGGACACTAATGAAGTTCAGTTTTACCGAAGAACAGGCGCTCTTTCGCGATATTGTGAGGAGGTTTGTCGTGGAGCAGTCTCCCAGAGAGGAGGTTCGCAAGGTGATGGAAACCAATGCCGGATATGATCCGGCATTGTGGCAAAGGTTGTGTGAGAGTTTGGGGTTGCACGCGTTACACATACCTGAAAAGTACGGTGGACAAGGATTTGGTGCTGTTGAATTGTGCATCGCCATGGAAGAGCTGGGTCGTGGATTAGTCTGCAGCCCACTCTTCGGATCATCCGTGTTAGCAGGGACCGCCATCCTGGAAGCTGGAATGGCGCAGGACCGAGAGCTCTGGTTGCCACCGTTAGCCGCCAGTGAGAGGCGTTACGCTCTGGCTGTTGACGAAGGTGGTGGTTGCTGGGATGCCAAAAGTTTGACAATGCAATACACACAACAAGGCGACACTTATTCTCTCTCAGGTAAGAAAACCTTTGTCGTCGATGGCTGCTCTGCCGACGTGATTGTGGTTGCCGCGCGTGAGCCTGAGACGAAGGGTCTCAACGGGATCACTTTTTTCATGGTTGAAGCAAGCGCGCCGGGAGTCAATAGGCGGCTTTTAGACACCGTCGATCAAACTCGTAAGCTGGCCGAGATAGATTTCAATAACGCCAGTGCGAAGCTGCTCGGCACACCAGGCGAAGGAGGCTCCGCCCTGGAGCGAACGATTGACCTGTGCCGTGTATATCTGTCTAACGAAATGGTTGGGGGTGCGCAGCGATTGCTGGAAGATGCCGTCACCTACGCCGGAACGCGGCTGCAGTTCGGTCGCACCATCGGTAGCTTCCAGGCTATCAAGCACAAATGTGCTGATCTGCTCCTGCATGTGGAGCTTGCCAAGTCTGCTGCATATTGTGCAGCGGAAGCGGCTGCCACAGGCGATCCGGAGTTTTCGGCTCTTGCCGCATTGAGTAAGGCAATGGCAGCAGATACTTACGTGAAAACTGCAGCCCAAACCATTCAGATTCACGGTGGGATCGGGTTTACCTGGGAAAACGATACCCACCTGTATTTCAAGCGTGCCAAAAGCTCGGAAACACTGTTTGGCCAGCCGGCCTGGCATCGGGAGCGGATGCTGCGAGGCTGGCAGATTTAGGCGCTCGACGCGAATCGGATTTTGTGATGACTCAGCTCTAAAGGAGACGAAATGGCTTCAAACGCGGCTGAACTGCCGGATGAACAAACACTGCGAACCAACGTTCGGATGTGGCTGGAACGCAATTGGGACCCCGATCGCAAATTGGTCGAGTGGCGGCGTATGCTGGCTGAGACGGGTTGGGGATGTCCTGAGTGGCCCGAAGAATGGTTCGGCCTCGACTATCCGAGCAGCCTCGCCAATGCTGTTCAGGACGAAATTGCCAGTTTCGGAGCAATTGGCGTTGCGCGATCCGGCGTACGAATGCTGGCGGCCGCAACGCTACTGGAACATGGCAGCGCTGCGCAGAAGTCCCAGTTTCTGGGCGGTATTCTCAGCGGTGAGGATACCTGGTGTCAGCTGTTCAGTGAGCCAGGAAGCGGGTCGGACCTTGCTGGATTGACGACGCGTGCGGACAAGCAGGGTGATCATTGGCGGATTAACGGACAGAAAGTGTGGACCACCTCTGCTCATCACGCCAACTATGGCATGCTGTTGGCGCGTACGGATTGGGATGTTCCGAAGCACCGGGGGTTGACCTTTTTTGTTGTCGACATGAAGCAGCCAGGGGTGGAAGTCCGGCCGCTTAAGCAGATGAACGGTTACGCGTCCTTCAACGAAGTTTTTTTTACAGATGCGATCGTTCCGTTAGACCGGGTGGTTGGGGAGCGCGACGGAGGCTGGAGTGTGGCGTTGACGACACTCGCCAACGAACGGCGGGTCGCTGATGGCATGCGTGCCTGGGGTAGCGTGCAGGCGGGTACGGGCGGAATCTTCGAAGAGCTTGCGGCGGAAACGAGAACGGTTAACGAGCCCTATAAGTGGTATCCACAGCGTGCGGGACGACCCGATCTGGTGATATCACAGGCACGTGCAGCGGATCTGGATCAGGACCCTGTGGTGCGCCAAGCCATCGCGAACTTACTGATACTGGAAAAAAGCAGTCAATGGACAGCGAGGAGGGCACGCGAGGCCCATCTGCTGGGTAGACCTCAAGGTCCGGAAGGGTCGCTTGGCAAGCTCGCCGCCAGTCACGTAGCGCGTGCCGCTGCCGAGGTGCATACTATGATCGCAGGAGGCGAAGCCCTGTTGGCGGGTAAAGATGGACCGCTCGATGGATTGATAGCAGAAATCTTGTTGTCAGTTCCAGCTATTTCAATTGCAGGGGGAACAGATGAAATACAGCACAACATTATTGCAGAACGCGTTTTAGGCATGCCCAAAGAACCCCGCACAGACGTTGACCGTCCCTTTAAAGATATCCCCAGGAACTGAGCATCACGAATGCACAAAGCGAGGGAAAGTGCCACCAGGAGCTACCTCTGTGCAGCTTCATCAGATTAAAACAAGGTATGTAAACACGTACCTTGTCGAGGGGCCTGAGCACCTGCTTGTTATTGATGTCGCTCAGGGTAGCGCACAGTATGTACTTGGATATGTACGTCAGGAGTTGCAGCGCGAGCCGGACGAAATAGCCCTGGTTGTATGCACGCATTCCGATCCTGACCACAGCGGAGGGGTGATTCAGCTTGCCCAGCTTTGTGGCGCGGAGATTGGTATGCCCGATGCGATGTCTTCGCAGCTTGGGCGGTTTAACAGCCCGCTGGTTAGTATGATAATGCGATTGCTGACCAGCGCTCGCGAAGGTTTGCGGTTGCGGGCATGGCGTATGTACGCCAATCCGGCGCGCAGCCGCAGGGCACGTGCGCAGCCTGCACATGTACCGGTCGTTGATGAGACCCTTAAACCGCATACACCAGTTCGACATTTTCTCAAACACGGCCAGCGATTGCCGGGTTTCGAAGACTGGCAGGTTGTGCATACACCTGGACACTCCTGGGACAGTTGCTGTTTTTTTCATTTGCCCTCGCGTGCGTTGGTCAGCGGGGACACCTTGCTCGGAAGTTCCGCGCGTGGTGAACTGGTGAAACCGGCGATTTATTCCAGCGTTCGGCAGACAAAAAGGTCCATTAAAAGGCTTAAGAAGCTAGAACCGCGGGCAGTTTATCCAGGGCATGGCATGGTGCTGACGGGTGATCACTTGTTAGAACATCTTTGAATATGGGTGTACAAACAAAGCGATAAAATTGCACAAAAAGGGGTTTGAAGTGTCTGCATGGCGCAACGGTTTCGAAAAGAAACTAACCACTGCGAAGCAAGCAGTGTCACTCATAAAAAGTGGCAGTTCGATCAACATACCGATATTCGCACCGCGCTCTTTGCTCGATGCGTTATGGGGGCGGCGAGATGAATTGGCAAATGTTCGACTGCTGTTCAATGCGCCGACTGACAACCCGGGCTGGTTCGATTCGAATATAGATCACCCTTTCGCCTTAGACTTCGAAATTTTTATCGGCGACGTAGGACGTGCGTCGCATGACCGACTGCAGGCTAGTTATATACCTAATCTGTTTTCTTCCAGTTTTAAACATGTGGATGGGGCACGCCCCGGCGTGAATCGTCCGCTTGTCGCTCTGGTGTCTTGTTCGCCACCCAACAAAGCGGGCTTCGTTCATTTTGGCGCCCATCATTGGACAAAACGTAGTCTGATACGGCGTGCAGACCTGGTTATAGCCGAAATTGACGACACGCTGCTGCAGGTGCATGGTGACGTATATGCGCATGTCAGTGAGTTTGACTGCTTTGTGAAGGGTGAAACCCAGATCATTGGGGGCGCGGAAATCGCGGCGGTTCTCGAACAAATCAAACCCGAATACCGTGACCAGATGGCTGCGCTGATTCCAAAGATACCGCAGGAACGTTTGCGACTGGTCTATCCGCTGCTGGCAGCGATCGATCCTTAATCGCTTGAAAATCAGCTGGGACTCGGAGAACCCCCCGAAGAATATGTTAGGATTGCGCGGCACCTCGCACCATTGATAGAGGACGGTGACTGTATACAGATTGGAGTGGGCGAACCTTCGAGCTTAATGGTCAAGTTGGGTGTGTTTGACGACAAGAACGATCTGGGGGTGCATACGGAGCTTATCGCGCCGGGAACTGCTGGATTGGTGGAAAAGGGCATTGTCACAGGGCGCAGGAAAAATCAGCTGGCAGGTATTGTGGCGGCAGCGGCTTGGACGGGTGGTAGTGACGAAGACTTTGCAATCATTGAAGACAATCCCACCTTTCAGTTGTTCGACCCGGAATTCATTCTGGATGTCCGTCGCATTGCGGCGAATGAGCGCCAGGTGTCAATTAATAACGCTTTGTCAGTGGATCTTACAGGGCAAATTAATGCAGAAACGGTATTCGGTGCACGCATGATTAATGGTACCGGTGGGCAACCCGAGAATCATATCGGTGCATTTCTGTCGAGTGGCGGCAGAGCAATAACGTTACTGCCTTCAACCGCGTTAGACGGTGTCGTTTCCAGAATCGTACCGCAAATGGAAACAGGCTCGCTTGTAACGATACCGCGCTATTATGCTGATGTGATTGTTACTGAGCATGGGGTCGCGCACCTTACAGGCAAGAGTCATCGTGAGCGTGCAGAAGCGCTGATTAATGTTGCTCATCCGAATTTCCGCGGCGAACTCACCGATGCTGCGCGCAAATTTTTTGGCTAGCGTAGTGTTCTGAATGGCAGCGCGCAGAATGCCCCGCAGAGGGGCTATTTGTTGTCTGGGGTGCGCGGCGTAGTCGACTCGGCTTCAACAACACGCGCGCCGCGGAGCATGCCGATTAGTGCGTAGTTGCCTTCGTGGCACGCGTATTCGAACATAGGTGCAGTTGACTTCTGCATCGGGATATTCACCGTAAACGGTTGAGTGAACACCTCGGGTGCATCTATTGTATAAGAATACAGCAATGTCTCACCTTGCCTTGAAAAACGCTCTGTAAGCACAAAGCTTTCGCTGGATCCGACGGCCCCACTTCCAGCAGCATCGGCGATTGAGTTCGCAGGTATTTGAAAAATGGCTGTCTTGTCTGAAAAATTCCTGGTTCGCACGATCAATGTATCGTCTTTCCATTCGCCGCGTGCGTCCCCTGACCACAGCTTGAGTTGTGTCGGTAAATGAGGGCGACCGTCCATCGGGATCACACGGGCGTTGTGGATCATTTCTGTCACCAGCAGAATGTGGTTGGGGGTCTGAACGATGCGAAGATTGTTGTTATATGCACTTGGTGACAACGGTGGACCTGCATTGAATCCTGCGAGACAGCGTTCAGACAAGCCAAGAGATTCGGGACCTGCAGGACGAAACGTGCTCGGATCAGCGCTGTACGAAAACATGTCACGAACCGGCGCAAGGCGTAGCCGGTTGTGTTCATCCAATTGTTTTTCAGCAGCTGCAGTTAAAGTTGGCAGCCGGCCGTTGGGCGGATCGACAATCAGGGATGTGCGTAGATCGCCGGTGAGTTCTGTGCCCCAGTCGTACCAGATGTTGTTGTATGCACCTTCTATGTCCACGCTTTCGTTTTCGGCTCGATTATCGACGTCCAGACGCTGCAACACCGATGCGCGAAACGCCTGTGCTTCTTCGGGTGTCAATACGGCTTTGTCGCGAAGCTGTTCCGGGCGTTGAAATGGAGTAATGGTGCGAAAATCCCACAATCCTTCGATGCTTGGGTCACCCCAGTGCGTTACTGGCCCATCGGCCCCCCATGCTGTGCCGTGCCCTGAGACAAACAGTATGAGCGTGCAGAGGGTCATCGATATCAAGTGGTAGAAGGAGGTTAGCTTGCTTGGGTTATGAGTGCTCATCAGCATTGAACTCCAAATAGAACAATGTAAGTATACTTAGTTAAGGGATGGAATGCGCAAGTTTCTGTGCCGGGCTGCAGGACGGTAATCTCCCAGCGTTCATTTTTTGGATGTTTGAGAGAGGACGATGATGAATTCGGAATTACCCATATTGGACATTACCGTTGTGGAGCTTGGTACGAGCCTTGCGGCACCCTGGGCCGGTTTCATAATGGGTCAGATGGGCGCCACGGTAATCAAGGTCGAACAACCGGACGGCGGCGACCCGGCTCGTAGCTGGGGTCCGCCCATTGCAGACGAGACATCCGTGATATTTCAGGTTGCCAACAGGGGTAAGCATTCCGTGGTCCTGGATCTGACCAAGACCGCGGACCTTGAAGCTCTCAAAGAAATCGTCTGTCGCCGGGCGGATGTTTTTATTCAGAATCTTCGTCCCGGAGCAGTCGACAAACTGGGATTGGATGCGGGCACGCTGCTCGAAATGCATCCCGAACTGGTTTACTGCAATTTAGGCGCATAGGGCAGTGAGGGGCCATTGGCTGATCGACCCGGTTATGATCCGTTGATTCAGGCGTTCAGCGGAATGGCTTCGGTCACAGGTCCTGAGGATGGAGAACCGTGTCGTGTGGGGGTGCCGGTGAACGATTTTGGGACGGGCATGTGGGCGGTGATGGGTGTGCAGGCAGGTCTGATGCGACGATCACGCACGGGCAAGGGCGGGCTGGTTGACGTTTCGCTGCTGGACACAGCTTTAGGTTATATGTCGCTTTCGTTAACGGCAGCTGCAATAACAGGCAAAGCTCAGGGACGTCACGGATTGGCGGGACCAGGAGGACTTGTCCCCAACGAAGGATTTGAGACCGCAGATGGTGTTCTGATTATTACTGCCGGAACAGATGCACAATTTGCAAAACTGTGCGCTGTGCTTGATCACCCGGAGTGGGCGCAGGACGAAAGATTCAACACTGCGGGTGGGCGTCATCGTCACGCATCGCTTTTGCGGGAACTCCTGAGCGCTTCGCTCGGCACGCGTACGCGCGCCCAATGGATGGAGTTGCTGGATGCCCGGGGCGTGCCTAATTCTCCGGTTTTTGCACCGCTTGAGACGCTTGAGAACCCGCAAACCCAGGCTTGTGGAATGATACAGGCGGGTAGTGATGGCGGTGCGCCGCAAATCAGACTGCCGATTAAACTCGATGGAGAACGATTCTTGCGTTCGTCTCACGTGCCGAAACCAGGCGAACACAATCATCTGTATTTAAACGGTGCAAATCCTGCCAATAAACGGTAGCCGCGAGATCACGACAGCATCGAAATGGCAGGCCTTTTCCCCTGCAGCAGAGCTTCGCCGATCAGGCGCGCCTTGTAAGGCTTAGGATCGTGCAGCGTCAGCGTTCTCGCGTCCCGCCAGAAACGGTCCAGTCTTTGTTCTGCGAGCGTCGAGCGAGCACCAGTGGTCTGGAAAATGTCCTGACATACCCGCAGAGCGACTTCGGTAGAAACCACTTTGGCCTGTGCCACCAGCACTGCAGCCTGGGCACGCAGATCCGCGATCGCCTCGGTTGACAGGTCTTGTTGCAAAGCATCGTTTACTTTGTTGACCTTAAGTGCCGCCTGTGAAACCAGCGCTTCGGCGGCGGAAGCATAAGCCTGCAGGGTGCCGATTTCGGTGAGGATGTAGGGGTCTTCTACGGCGTGTGCCACATTGCTTTCCATCCACGGGCGCGCGTTGGTGCGGACGTATTCGGTGGCGCATGTCAGCGCGCCCTTTGCCATACCCACATACATGGCCGAGAAACCAAGCTGATAAATCGGGCCGATCACGCTGCTGTCTGGCAAGTTCAGTATGTCGATGCCATTCAGCAGATTGGCGTGCGGGACGTACAGATCTCTGAATTCGATACCGCCACTGCCTGTGCCTCCCTGGCCCATCGTGCTTCAGTTGTTCTGGATGGTGATACCCTGCGCATCCGCCGGTGTGATCGCCACACCAAGTGTGTCGTGATGACGACCAAATACCAGCAACAGATCTGCTGCTGGTGAGCCTGTGGTAAAGAACTTCCGGCCATTGATCGAGACGCCGTCCTCAGTGTCCTCAAACACTGTTTCAAATGTGTGCACTCGATTGGAGCCTTTCTCCGATGTGGCGTTGCCGATAAACAGGTCGTCATTTACGACGCGACTCAATACATTTGCGACTTGCTCCGGTGAGCCGAATTCGATGAGTGTGGAAACCATGGCCGAATGTACAGCAAGGACTTGCGCAAGCGATGGGAAAGCTTCGGCAATCTGTTGGGTAATCGCTATGCTGCCCGCTGCGGTGGCGCCGAATCCGCCCAGCTTTTCCGGGACAGTCAGCTTCATGAATCCTGCCTCCTTGAGTGCCTTAATTTCCTGATGCGGGAATTCGCAGGCTTCGTCTCGCTCGGGGTACGCTGCGGCGAAGTCTGGGAGCAGTTCGCCAAGCCTTGTTTTAAGTTCGCTCAGGTTATGGGCAGGTGATTTGGCTTGTTTGGTCATGTTGCTATTCCCTGTGTGCACAAGTTTGAAGTTGAGGCTGGCTGCGCCTGAGGGCTATGAGATTTGAAAACCAGAGTACCCGTTTTCGGCACAGGAACGGCCATTTTCCAGATAGATTCTTACGCCTGGGTGAAACAATAGTTCGCGCCGCTTGCCGGGTACATTGGCGCCCATGTACCAAGACTGGGCCCGTGACAGCAGCGTCATCTCCGACATGTCGTGCATGTGCTGGCCCCAGGACGAGGCGGCCTCATCAGTTGCCTCAATACGGACAGCACCTTCATTGCGCAGGTGGTTGAGACAGGACACTACCCATTCGCCTTGTACTTCGGCACAAGTCGGTCCATTGCAGAATGCCGTCGGACTTTGTGGACCATAGAGTATGAGCATATTGGGAAAGCCAGGCACGCCGTACCCCAGGTGGGTTTTCACGCCGTTTGCCCAAGCCTCGGTGAGGGACTGGTTTCTCGTGCCTCGAATGTCAATTTGCGCAAAGCCGCCGGTGCCTGCGTCAAATCCTGTGGCCAGCACCAAGACGTCCAGCGCATAGCTTTCATCTGCGCACTGAACGCCCTGAGGGACAACCGCAGAAATAGGCGTTTCACGCAGATCCACGAGCTTCACGTTTGGTTGATTGAACAATTCATAGTAGCCCTGTTCCAGCGATGGACGCTTGCTGCCAAACGGGTGTGGTGGTTCTGTTGGGGCGAGTTTTTCTGCCAGCACTGGGTCCTTCACCCGAGCCCGCGTTTTGTCACGCCAGAATCGATAGGCTTCCATATTGGAATCCTCGTTGTACAGAATGTCTGCAAAGGTTCCCGCCCAGAAGCTGAATCCGCCACGCTGCCAGGCATCTTCAAACACCGCCTGGCGTTCTTGCGCCGATGCTTTCATTGCAGATCGCGGATCGGGCACGAGATCGTAGAACGAAGAGTTCCCGTTATTTCGGCGTCGGAAAATCTCTGGGTAATCGCGCTTCATCGCCGCCGTATCCTTCGTAGTATAGCGGCGTTGCTGCATGGGTAGAGCAAACATGGGCGTGCGCTGGAAGACTGTTGTGTGGGCGGCCACTTTCGCGGCTTCCTGAATGACCTGCACGCCGCTTGCGCCAGTACCGATTACACCGATGCGTTTACCGGTGAAATCAACCCCGGCTTTGGGCCAGTGTGCAGTATGATGGCAGGGGCCGGAGAAGCGCTCCAAGCCTGGCAGATCCGGCGTATAGGATTTCGCGGCAAAGCCGAGACAGGGAATGAAGAATTGAGTGCGTACCTCGTGGCCGTCTGCGGTACGGATTAGCCAGTTGTTGTGCTCACTGCTGAACTCGGCCGCTACTACGCGGGTGTTGAAGCGAACATCCCGGCTGATGTCTAACTTCCGATCGACATGGCGAAAGTATGCAAGCAATTCCTCTCCGGAAGGGAAGCGTTCGGTCCAGTTCCAGTCTTTCCACACCTCTTCCAGAGAAAATTCGTAATTTGGCACATGAGAGTCGACCCTGGCGCCAGGGTAACAGTTCCAGTACCAGATGCCGCCAAGCTCAGGGGCGGCATCGAATATGCGTACGGAATACCCTTCCTCGCGCAACCTGTACAGTTGATAAACACCGTTGAAACCTGCGCCGACAATCAGTGCGTCCAGCACCTCGTGCTCACTCTCAACCTTATCTGCACTGTTCTGATCCATGCGGTTCTCACATCGTTGTTATACTTACAAATTTTATCAGAAACGAAGATGTACGTCATCCGTGAGTTACGGTTGAGACAGGGTCTGCGCCTGCAACATGCTTTGGCTCTACCGGCGGCAAAGCGTCCCGGGCACTCTTCCACCGGCGCTGGGGAAAGCAGAATTTTACAAATGCACGCCCCTGCCGTTATTTGAGTGGCATGTGTTCACCGCTGTCGAACCCGGATGGCATCGACTTCGGGGTCGTGCTTACGCCAGATCAGCACGGTCGGGCGTCCACCACATATTTCTGTGCGAAACCATGAATGAAAGTATACTTACCAAATCAGAAGCGTTTTGGGAGCGGGGTATGAATGAGCAGGTCGAAGCCTTTAAAAGGCTGTTGGCGGAGAGTCTTGGCGGGCCTGGTGGCGAGCGCAGCGTCACTCAAATGCGTGAGGGCTATGAAGCGCTGGGCAACGCTTTCCCCCCGGGTGACGCCTGGCATTGCGATTCGGTCGACGCAGGTGGAGTAGCCGCTGAGCTCAGTCATTGCGGAGGGTCTGCACCGAATACCATGTTGTATCTCCATGGCGGTGGTTACGTAATTGGTTCATTAGCTACACATCGCGGGCTGGTCGCGAATATCGCCCGTGCAACCGTCGGCAAGGTGCTTGCGATCGATTATCGTCTGGCGCCTGAGCATCCCTTTCCGGCCGCAGTTGATGATGCGGTTTCAGCTTATCGATGGCTGCTAAACAATAATCATGAGCCGCAAAATATATCGGTTGCCGGGGACAGTGCGGGCGGCGGACTCACTGTGGCAACATTGCTCAAGCTCAAACGTGAGGGATTGCCATTGCCCGCAGCTGGTATATGCATCAGTCCCTGGGTAGACATGGAGGCGGTCGGGGAGAGTATGGACCTCAAAGCATCGGTGGACCCAATGGTGCAGCGCGAAGGGCTGCTCGGTATGGCAGCCGCGTACCTAGCCGGGGCGTCTCCCAGGGATCCGCTGGTTGCACCAATTTACGGTGACCTGAAAGGATTGCCACCACTACTCATTCAAGTCGGCACCGCGGAGACGCTATTGGATGATGCTCGGCGCTTAGCAACACGGGCAATTGCCGATGGGGTCGACGTCGACTATCAGGAGTGGCCGGATATGATTCACGTTTTCCAGCACTTTGCGCCAATGATCAATGAGGGTTATGCAGCCATTGAGCGGATTGGTGCTTTTGTGCGCCATCACACACATACGTGATACACTTCTGTTAGTTAATGTAAGCATAATTACTATGAGACAGGGGTCAAAAAGATTCCTTCAAGTTACAGCTAAGGAGAATTTGCCATGAGCGAAGCATTAGACAATGAGCTCGAAAACTCTGTCATGGATCTGAGAGACACCATGCTTGGCCGCGATCCGGACACGATCCCCCTGGATGAGATAGATGTGGCTCAGCCAGCGTTATTTCAGGCTGATGCATTCTGGCCCTTTTTCGACCGACTGCGAAAGGAAGATCCGGTTCATTACTGCAAAGAGTCGCAGTTTGGACCGTTCTGGTCGGTGACCAAGTTTAACGACATCATGGAGGTAGAAGGTAATCCCCGAGTTTACTCCTCCGCCGACGGCATCAGCATTGCGCCTGTAAACACCTCAGCTCTGCCGGTAGAAATGTTTATCGCCATGGATGAGCCGAAACACGGAGAACAGCGCAAGACCGTTCAGAACGTGGTTGCACCGAAAAACCTGGCTGAGCTCGAACCACTGATCAAGGAGCGGGTCGGCACCATTCTGGATTCGCTGCCCGTTGGCGAAACGTTCAACTGGGTAGACAGGGTGTCGATCGAGTTGACCACGCAGATGCTGGCGACGCTGTTCGACTTTCCGTTTGAAGACCGGCGCAAGCTGACCTTTTGGTCTGATGTGGCGACTACTCAGCCGGGGCCGGAGGGTCTGGTGAAGACCGTCGAGGAGAGGCGTGACGTGTTACTCGATTGTCTCAAGGCGTTTACAGAGCTTTGGAATGATCGGGTCAATCAGCCGCCGCGAGGGGACCTTATTTCAATGCTCGCTCACGGGGAAGCAACCCGCAACATGCAACCGTATGAGTTTCTCGGCAACCTGATGCTACTGATCATCGGTGGCAATGACACAACACGAAATTCGATCTCGGGTGGGGTCCTGGCGTTGAATCAGAATCCCAATGAGTACGACAAACTGCGAGCAGACCCCGGGTTGATTGCCAGCATGGTGCCGGAAATTATTCGCTGGCAGACTCCCCTGACCTCTATGCGTAGAACCGTGACGGAAGACACCCAGTTACGGGGAAAGCAGTTCAAGAAAGGTGACAAGGTAATCATGTGGTACGTGTCGGGTAATCGCGACGAAGAAGTCATCGATCAGCCGTACGAATTCATCATCGATCGCGAGCGGCCACGCCATCACTTGTCCTTCGGATTCGGGATACATCGTTGCATGGGTAATCGGCTTGCCGAAATGCAATTGCGTCTGCTGTGGGAGGGAATCATGGAGCGCTTCGACATGGTTGAAGTCGTCGGCGAACCGGTACGTAGTTTATCGACGTTGATCAAAGGCTACACAGATCTCCCAGTCAGACTTCACCCGAAAAAGGTGGCATGAAACGGAGTGGCCGGAAGTAGGACGCGACACACGCCAGCAGGGTCAGTCTTGCTGACCTGTGCTTCTGGGCCTGTTCAGCGAGTCAGTTCAAAATCGGCTAAATCCGGGTTCCCCAAAGCGGTACGAAACCGTTGCATCGACCATGGCCATGCGGCAGGTACACCATTATCATCCAGGTACCAACTTTTGCACCCGGACACCCATACCGTATTCTTCGTTGCCTGTACTCGTTCCGCTTCGAATCGCTCAGCCGCCTCAGATTTAGGTGCAAATGCGGTATAATCGCCAGCCTGCATTTCATCCAGGAGTTTCATGAAAAAATCGAGTTGGATGTCTGCAACGTCAATCAGTGAAAAATTGCCGACTGGGCCATTGGGGCCATTGAGCATGACGAGGTTGGGAAAATCCGGTGCGCATACCGATAAATAGGCAGATGGCCGATCGGCCCATGCTTCTTCAAGCGTTTTACCGTTGCGTCCAATGACCTCGATTGGACGCAGGAACTGATCGGCTTTAAAGCCCGTCGCGATTACCAGCACGTCCAGTTCATGTAATTTCCCGTCTGCGGTACGCACTCCGGCAGGTTCGATAGCGCTTATGGTTTCCGTCACCAATTCCGAGTCAGGATGTTGAATGGCATCGTAATACTTGTCGTCCATGATGAGTCTTTTACAGGCTGCCTGGTAGTTGGGCCGTAATTTTTCCCGCAACACCGAGTCGCTGACTTTGTTTTCGAGATGAGCCAGCGTGGCCGCTTGAATGTCGGCCAATGCCTGGGGATTTTCACCCACAACGGCTGAGGAAAAGCCATGTTCGAACATCTGCATCTGTTCAGCGCGAATCTTTTGCATCGCTTCCGGATTTTCGCGAAAGTATTGTTTTTCCTGTTCACTGTACGTTGGATTCGGACGCGGTAAGATCCATTGCGGCGTGCGCTGAAATTGAATCAGTTTTGCCACTTTGCCCGACAGGTCGCCAATAATCTGAATGGCACTGGAACCCGTACCTATAATACCGACGCGCTGTCCTTCCAGTTTGACCGTATGGTCCCAACGCGCCGAGTGAAAGGTGGGGCCGGTAAATGTCTGCAGACCTGGGATATCAGGATAGGCAGGGTGGTGGAGTACGCCCGTTGCAGCAACGATGAAGTCGAACACGCCGCTCTGGCCATCTTTGCACTGTAGGTGCCACTTGTCGTCCTCAAAGCGCAATTGTGATATCTCTGCTTCGAACTGGACGTGCTTGGTTACGCCGTATTTTACCGCAACGTTTTCGAAGTACTCCAGGATCTCAGCGCCAGGTGAACAGGTGTGAGACCACTCCGGATTGGGTTCAAATTCATAACAATAGGAGTGAGACGGTACGTCGCAAGCGATCCCAGGATAAGTATTTTCTCGCCATGTGCCGCCCAGACGTTTGGCTTTTTCATAGATTGTGAAGTTGTTGTAGCCGTTGCGTCGTAGCTTGATGGCGCTCAAAATTCCGGCCATACCACCGCCGATGATTGCGATTTTGAGTTCGCTTCTGTTGGTTTCGTGTTTCAACGGGATCCTTTCATCTGGCGAAAAATCGTAGTCTATTATGGCCATTTCACATAAAAATAGAAAGCATGCTTACAATATCGTCGCCCTTCAGTTTCCCCAACCTTGGGTCAAAGGGACCATGTGAAAAGTGATGAATACTCGTTCCGAAAACTTCCAGGTCCCGTCGATTTTTTTGTAGGTGTCTCGATACCAACCTGCTGCTGTTATCGCAGTGCCGTCCCGCACCATGCGAATCTCAACGGAACACCGACCTTGCGCTTTGGTGGGGGTGAGGCTATCGATCACATGGTTCTGGATAAATGGAATCGGCGGATTGTCTGATAAGGCGGCGTAAAAGCTGCTGAGTTCTGCTGAACCGTCTACGCGGCGTTCACCCATGACGAAGGCGCCATCGTCACAAAACAAAGCGGTTACCGCCGTGCCGTCTCCAGCCGCGATGCTGTGGCAGTACTCGGCAGTAAGCTCACGAATCGCTTCTCGGTCTTCCAGAGCATTGATCTTTTCTTCGAGCGTGGCCATAACGGCTCTCCTATCCATAAACATTCAGCAAAATGCCGGTCCCCGGGCAAATTCGCGTCACCCGCGTTCAGATTGCCTGTTGCTAGGCCGGGACTTTGTCTAATGGTAAATCGTAACATTCGATAATGTTGTCGCGCATAATCCAGCGCTGCTGCTCGGCGGTTAGTCCGGATGCGTGCTTGGCCAGCATTTCCTGGGACCAGGGCCACGTTGCGTCACTGTGCGGAAAGTCGTTGGCCCAGACCAGGCGCTTTGGATTCATCAGGTTGGCCACTTTAAAGGCTACCCAATCGTCCTGAAAGGTCAGCCAGACGTTCGAGTTGAGGTAGTCGCTCGGCATTTTCTCCAGGTTTTTGCCGCCACCCAGCCAGATGGCATGGCGTTCGTAGGCATGATCCATACGGTACGCATAGTGCGGTAGCCATCCGGCGTCAGCCTCGGCGGCGATAAACTTCAGGTTGGGATGTCTGTCGAAAACGCCACCCAGCACAAAAACGCCCATCACGTCCTGAACGCTGCGAATAATGCCTAGAAAACCGTTGGTTTTGTTGCCGCGCACTTTAGCGCTACTGCTGCGCGACGTGAGGATATGGAACGACAGGGGCATGTTAAGATCTACGGCGCATTCCCACAACGGATCGTAGATTGCATGATCGTAGTCTTCGTCCTGCGGTTCACCGGGCATCATCATGCCGACAAAACCTTTCTTCTTACAGTCCTCGAAATCCGCAATCATCTGTTCTACCGAGCTGCCCGAAGTCTGTCCAAGGCCAAACAGGCGCCCAGCGGGTGCATCCTCGACGTAAGCTGTCAGCCAATTGTTGTAAGCGTGCATGCAAGCGGTCTTATAGTCGTAGTCTTCATGGTTGCACAACACCATACCCACAGACGGATACAGAATCTCTGCAACAACGCCGTCACGCTCCTGGTCCGCAACGCGATATTTTGCGTTGGACCCGCTCTTGTGAAGCTGATCAAAAGTACACCCTTCACGCCGCTGGCCCAATTCTTCTGCTGACAGTCCTGCTGCGGCGACCAACCCCAGTGGAATAGTCGACTTCATACCGGGAATGACGTAAATATCGTTGCCAAGCTTATCCCTCTCTATAGTTGGCGCCCGATCGCGGTATTTTGGACTAATGTACTTTGCATAACAGTCAGCGGGTTCGACAATGTGAGAATCCGCAGAAATAAGTCCAAAACCCAGATTACTCATAAAAATTCCCTCAGCGCCCTGATCGGCGCAATAAATTGAATCATAAGTATACTTACGGCTCGAAATTGGGCAAGGGAGAGAGTCACGCATCACTGCAGCCGGCAACGGGCAGCGTTTGTCAGGGATCAGAGTCCTGCGCTTTGAACCAGTACTCACCGCCCGTTGCAACGATCTTGCCCGCCGTAGGCGGAGCAAAATGTGTACCCAGGATGAGCGTTTCGTCGCCGTAGGCCTGTATGAAGTCGCGGCGGGTTCTTTCCGCGACATCTGACTGCACATCTGCGATGTCCTGCCAGCCGGGCTTGGCGAACTGCACCGGGTGGTGAAACAGATCCCCGGTGATAATGGCGCGCTCGCCGTTGGATTCGATCAAGACGCTGATATGACCGGGCGTGTGTCCCGGGGTAGGCACAACCCTGACTTGTTCAGTAATCACGTGGTCGGTTTCGATTAATTCAACCAGGTCTGATTCGATGATGGGGACAATGGAGTCGCTTTTTGCTTCGGCACCGAACGGGTCTTCCTCGTGCTCCCAGAAATGCCACTCCTCGCGTCCGATCAGATATTTTGCATTAGGAAATGTGGGTACCCAGGCTCCCTCAACCAGCATGGTGTTCCAGCCGACATGATCGACGTGCAGGTGAGTGCAGAGGACGACGTCGACTGCTTCGCGTGCGGCTCCGACTGTGGTCAGGTCCGATAAAAAGCTGCTTTGTCTCTGATTCCAGTCAGGCATGGCCCGTGGTTTATCGTTGCCGATGCAGGTGTCTACGACGATGGTGGTATCGTCAGACTGGATTACGAAAGTGTGAATGCTCAATGGCACTGTTGTATCGGAATTGAGAAAATGTGGCTTGAGCCAGCTGGCGAAGGGTGCCAGATTTTCAGGCGTCGCTTCGGGTATGAGAAATGCCAGGTCGATATTCTGCATGACGTCTACAACCCGCGTGATGCTAACGTGACCGATTTGCCATCTTTGCACGCTCCAGTCTCCTTTTCGTTCGATGATTCAATGCATGGATCCCAACAGGGTGTGGTCACTCAATCGAGTTGTCACCCATGGCATGAGTGGTCCGGCGTAGTCCAACACGATTCTCTAACAAGCTAAATTGTAAGTAAACTTATTATTTTGGCGTGTATTTGACCAGATTCGTCACGCAGAGGCATTCTTTAGTGGGCGAGAGGAACCGATACCGTGAAAGAGCATGCGGCAGACTTGTTGCGCGATGGCCTCGATAGACGTTTTGTCGGGTTGGTACCACTCGACCGACCAGTTTAAAGCGCCCATGAGCAACATTCGTAACAGGGCGAGATCAATGTCTGCGGCCAGTGCGCCTTCTTGTTGCGCCTGGCGCAGAATTTTCCGCCATAGATCAGCATAGGCTTTGCGTAGTTTGATGTGGTGCTGATGTACTTCGTCCGGCACTTGACCAAAATTACGAATGTTGGTCGAGGTGTAGTCGCCATTCTTCAACAGCAGAATCAGATGTGCATGCACAGCACTCAGGATTCTCTGTTCGGCGGATACATCTGCCGCAAGTTCCTTTTGACTTTTAAGCACGCCAGCGTGGACTTCGCGAATACCCTTATCCAGCACTTCTTCCATGAGTTTTGCTTTGGATTCAAAATGATAATACAAGCTTCCTGTTTGCATATCCGCTGCTTCGGCAATGTCCTTTAACGTCGTAGCAGCGTAGCCCCGAAGGCGAAAAGTGAGTGCCGCTGCGTCAAGTATTTTTGCGCGGGTACGGGCCGACTTGGTATTGCTTCCGGTCATTCAGTTATGGCCACTAATATATCCTTGCCTAAGATCTGAAATCTAATTAGTGTTAGAAAAAATGTCCAGCACCAAGTCGTTGCGCAGAAGGGCAGTGCGCAGAAAGGCAGTGCTGAGTATGAGACCAGATGGTTAACCAGGGGGATTGATGGATTACACAGATATACTGCATGAAGAGCGTGAGGGTGTTGCAACCATCACCATTAATCGGCCGGAGGTATACAACGCCTTTCGTCCACGGACTTGTGTCGAATTGATCAACGCGTTTCTAGACGCAGGATGGAATTCTGATATCGGCGCTATTGTGTTAACCGGAGCCGGTCCAAAGGCATTCTGCACAGGCGGTGACCAATCTGATCATGATGGCTCCTATGGTGACAAAGACGCGCGCGGCACCATCGGTATGCCAGTTGAGGAACTTCACTCGGTACTGCGAGATGTGCCGAAACCTGTTATTGCTAAAGTGCGAGGCTACGCGATTGGTGGCGGCAATGTTCTCGCGACCATTTGCGATATGACGCTTGCCGCGGACAGCGCGATCTTTGGACAGGTCGGTCCAAAGATGGGTTCAGTTGATCCCGGGTTCGGCACTGCCTACCTGGCTCGGGTTGTTGGGGAGAAGAAAGCGCGGGAAATCTGGTATATGTGCCGTCGCTATTCAGCGACTGAGGCGCTTGAAATGGGCCTAGTGAATGCCATTTTTCCTGAAGAAGAGCTGGACGCTGCAGTGGATGCCTGGTGTGCGGAACTTGTGGAGCGCAGTCCTACGGCAATTGCCATAGCGAAGCGTTCTTTTAACGCGGATAGCGATAACATACGCGGTATTGGTGGATTAGGTATGCAGGCGCTGAAACTCTATTACGATACAGCTGAGTCGAAAGAGGGTGTGCAAGCGTTGAACGAAAAACGGCCCCCTGAATTTCGCAAGCACCTTTCCTGAGCGCCTGGCGTGGATTTTTCCTTTTCCGAAGAACAAGACGCGATTCGCGATACCGTGCGCAGATTTGCCCAGGAACGGTTGGCGCCTGCCTATCACCAACGTGAAGTCGAGGGCAAAGTGTCTCGGGAGCTGGTACTTGAAATGGGCCAGCTGGGCTTGATTGGGGCAGACTTACCTGAAACATCAGGTGGTCCTGGATTGAGCAGTTTGACCGCTGGGATTATCGTGGAAGAAATTTCTCGCGGTGACATTAACGTCGGCTACGTGCAGTTGCTGGCTTCACTCATGGGATCGATCATTGCGACGCACGCGACCCCGGAGATTGCGCAACTTGCGGTACCCAGAATATGTTCAGGCGAATCGATTGTTGCTCTGGGTCTGACCGAGCCTCGCGGTGGGTCGGATGCCGCGCACTTAACGGTGCGGGCGGACAAACAAGGTGATGTCTATGTCATTTCCGGTGAGAAGACTTCGATTTCAATGGTCAATCAGGCAGATCATATTCTTTTGTTGGCGCGTACCAATCAGAGCAAGGACGGCGCCGGTGGGGTGTCAGCATTTTTTGTACCCATGGACAAAGCCGGGATTTCGTACGCTTGCTTTGACGATGTAGGCTCAAAAGCAGTCGGTCGGGGTTCGGTACATTTTGACAACGTTGAAATAGAACCTGAATATCTCGTTGGAGAACAGGGCAAGGGATTTGCGCAAGTGATGCAGGGTTTTGACTATTCCCGGGCGCTCATAGGCTTACAGGTGCTGGGCCCTGCCTTGCAGTCACTGGAGGAGACCTGGGCGTACAGTACACAACGCGAAGCGTTTGGAAATCCAATCGCGAAATACCAGGGAGTGACCGAGCCTCTTGCCGAGAGCGAAACGTTACTCGAAGCTGCACGTTTGCTCTGTTACAAAACCTTATGGCTTCGTGACAACAACTTGCCGCATACGGCTGAAGCAGCGATGTGCAAATGGTGGGCGCCGGAAACCGCATTTAAGGCGATTCATCGTTGCTTGTTGACCCACGGGCACAGCGGCTACAGCACCGACCTGCCTCACCAGCAACGCCTGCGCGATGTGATGGGTTTGCAGATTGGTGATGGCACACAACAAATTCAGAAGATGATTATCGCGCGAGAAAAAGTGGGTCGGGTTGCGGTGCCCTATGCGTGAGATTAAGTAAGGTAACAAGCCATGAAGCATGCTGAGCAAGTTGCGCAGGCCCGGAAACTGTTCCGCTATCTGGATGAAAAGTCGACCAGCTTGTCAGAGAACATCTATCGCAACAGCGTGTCTGATTACATCTGCGAGGACCAGGCGAAGCTGGAACAGGAATTGTTTTTCAGACGCTATCCTCTGCTGGTGGGTCTAAGTGATGAGATTCGTCAGCCTGGAGATTACCTGACAGATGACTTTTCCGGTCTGCCATTACTCGTCACGCGAGACGCAGACGGACAAGTGAAGGCGTTTATGAACGTATGCCGCCATCGCGGTTCGCGCCTGGTGGTGGGGCGGGGAAGTGGCAAAAGTAAGTTCAGTTGTCCCTATCACGCGTGGTGCTATGGACTCGATGGTGCCCTGAGTTCCATACCTTTTGACTCTGCCTTTGAAGATGTTGATCGTGCGACGCATGGCCTAAGAGCTTTGCCGGTCGTCGAAAAATACGGCATGGTCTGGGTGCTGCCGACACCTGAATCGCCTTTGAATATAGATGAACACCTCGCCGGAATGGCGCAGGATCTGGACGCTTTCGACTTCAGTACCTACAGTCACTTCGAAACCCGCACGTTGCAGGCCAACATGAACTGGAAGCTGGTCGTAGACACATTCCTGGAAACCTATCACCTTAATGTTCTACACAAACGTACGATTGCCCCCATTCTGCATAGCAATCTCGCTACTTTCGATGCGATGGGAGATAACTTGCGGATGATTGCAGCGCGCAAAACTATCTCGTCCTTGCGCGAGGCACCGGAAGCAGAGTGGGATCTGGTCAAGCATTCAGCCATGGTGTATGTCCTGTTCCCCAATACGGTAGTGGTACAACAGGGGGATCATCTGGAAACCTGGCGTGTCTATCCAGATGGCAGGCCGAACAAGTCGAAGATGCATGTTTCGTTGTACACACCAGAACCAGCTGTAACAGAAAAAGCAAAGGCATATTGGAACAAGAACATGGATCTGTTGATGGCAACAGTCCTGGAGGAGGATTTCCCGCTGGCGCAAAACGCTCAGAAGGATTTTTCCAGTGGTGCCCAGGAGGCCATTACATTTGGACGCAATGAACCCGCCCTGGCGCACTTCCATACGCGCATTCGTGCGGCACTTGCTCGCGCTGGTCAAGAGCAGTTGGATGCCATGGAGACTGGGGTCATCGGATTATGAGGTTGCACAGCGTCGAATACGAAATCAAGGGTGCTGTGGCGTTGGTGACTCTGGATGAGCCAGCTAAATTGAATGCCCTGAGTGTTGGGATTCGCGAAGGCTTGACCGAGGCGCTGACGACAGCGGACGATGATCCGCAAGTTCGGGTGGTGGTGATTACGGGTGCAGGTGAAAGGGCATTTTGCGCGGGCGCCGATATCAGTGGATTTGAGTTCAGTACGGTTTATGCCAAAAACTTTATGAATGAAGTGATCGATGTCCTGGCGGCACCGGAAAATATCTCGAAACCAGTCATTGCTGCGGTAAATGGCTTGGCGCTTGGCGGTGGCTGCGAAATAGCCATTGCCTGCGATTTTGTTATTGCCTCCGAGCAGGCACAGTTTGGCGTGCCGGAAATCAAGCTTGGGTTGCTGCCTGGTTTCGCCATTGTGCGACTCAATGCATTAGTTGGGCGTCAGATGGCAAAGTATCTCACCATGCTTGGCGAGCCCATTTCTGCTCATGAGGCACATGAGTTGGGACTCGTGCTGAGAATCGTACCGCACGATCAACTATTGCAGCGCGCGTTTGAACTTGCCGAAAAGTTGGCAAATCAGCCGCAAATGGCGATTCGTTACGCGAAAGAGATATTCAATCGAGAACTGGGTGGGAGCGATATCAATTATGCAAAAAGCGTGATGCCCTTTTTATTTCTTGACGATGATGCACGAGAAGGAGTGGCTGCTTTTCGTGAGAAACGCGAACCCAGATTTTGAATTTGTCAGGGACGGATACATGTTACGCGTATTGAATGGGGAGGTGGGCCTTGGACCTTGGTTTTAGCAGAAAATCTGTCGTAATTACCGGCGGGGCTTCCAATATTGGCCGCGCGATATCATTGGGTTTTGCGCGTGAAGGCGCAAATATCACGATCGCTGAAATTGATCTTAAGCAAGCTGAAACTGTGGCAGAAGAAGCGCGCACAGCGGGCGCAGGTTCCGTACAGATTGTATCGTGTGATGTGACAGATATTGTGCAGGTAGAGGCATTGTTTGCTGCGGCAAACACTGCGCATGGTGCCGTCGATGTGCTTGTTAATAACGTCGGATGGGATGACCTTATGTTTTTTACCCAGACAACACCCGAATTGTGGCAGAAAATAATACAGGTCAACTTCGTAGGGGTTCTGAACTGTACGCGTACAGCATTGACAGAGATGTTAGCCAACAAGAATGGCAGTATTGTGTCAATAAGCTCTGATGCAAGTCGTCAGGGAGAGTCCCGCGAGGCGGTATATGGGGGCATGAAAGCAGCCGTTAACAGCTTTATGAAGACCATCGCAAAGGAGAACGGTCGTTTTGGCGTGCGATGTAATGTGGTGTGTCCGGGCGTAACCATACCTGAGGAGACTGGTGAGGTCGGCGTTAACAGTATGTGGGCAGACAAAGACGCCATGTTTACTGAAGATCAAATTGCCACAATTGCAAAGTCGCTGCCTTTACGAAAGTTAGGCAGGCCTGAAGATGTGGCTAACGCAGTACTGTTTCTTGCGTCAAATGAAGTTGCGGGCCATGTGACCGGGCAGGTCCTGAGTGTCAGCGGCGGCTATTCCATGATTGGATGATCTGGCGCCCGGGTGGTCCGATTCCAGATGAAACGACGGTCCTGAGTTTTTGTCATTTTCTGGGAGCATACGTATTGGGCGTAAGCTGTTTGCCGATATTAATAGCCCCTTGGACAAGCAGGGGTGAAGTTGCGGGAAGGCGCCAGACAAGAAAAGAGAAATCAGGCGCTGATTTCAAGCTGGACTTTCATATGCTTGACGCCACCAATGAATCCAGAGCGAAGTCGTTGTGCTTCTTCTACTAATTCGATGTGTTTGGCGAGTTTGGGGCGCTCTACGATGAGTCTTTGTATCAAGACAAACGAAATTGGCAGAAAGGATTTCTGAGTTCTTTTGTAGGCATCACTGGGGGCGGCTCTGCTAACATACCGAAAAGTATTATCAGTGAACGAGGGCTTGGCATGCTGCGCGAACCCCTTGTCAAATACGAAGATGGCCAGTGGAAACTGCCCGCGAAGAAAGACCAAGACAGGCGATAGCTGAAGGAGGTGAAGTGAAGTGGGGAAATGAAGCCGCAATTGTCGGTATTGCTGAAACGAATTATACCAAGGGCACACAACGAACCGCTGTAGATTTGATGTTAGAGGCAGCAAGATCTGCGATCGCAGATGCGGGTCTGACTCCTGCTGATATTGATGGCATGGTACCGCCGCCAATTATTACAACATCGGAAGAGCTTGCGGCGAATCTGGGTGTACCTGTTCTGCATTACGCGGCGACCGTTCATATGGGTGGTGCAAGTCCAACTGCAGCCATACAGAATGCATCTGTCGCAATTGCCGCAGGTCTGGCCGAGACGGTACTGATTGTGCTTGGATGGAATGGTTATTCTGCTTTGCGCCCAAAACCTGGTCAGCCTCGCAGCCGGCCGATAGGCATATCTGCCATGTCGGCAACCATGAAAGATTTTTATATTCCGTTTGGCGTTATGTTACCGGTACAAATGTATGCCTGGCTGGCTACACGCCATAAAGAGCTTTTTCAAATTCCGGATGAAGCCACTGGTGAAGTCGCAGTTGCATGCAGGAAACACGCGCAGCTTAATGAGCGGGCATTCATGTATGATCGCTCTCTGTCGATGGAGCAGTACCTGGACAGCCGCATGGTTTCCGATCCGTTTCGACTCAATGACTGTTGTTTGGAGACCGATGGGGCGTGTGCAATCGTACTGACTTCGGCTGAGCGAGCCAAAGACCTGCCGCATGATCCTGTGTATGTTATGGCAGCCGCCGAAGGTCATCCTTACCCTGCTGATGATATTCCGTCTAGAGAGGATCCATTTAAAATCGGGTTGAGCTATGCGGCGCCACGCGCCTTTGACATGGCCGGGATAAAACCAACTGACGTTGATTTTTTGCAGGTGTATGACTGTTTCACCTATGTCGTCCTATTGCAGTTAGAGGCGATGGGGTTTTCTGAACGCGGTGGTATCTACGACTTTGTTAAAGATGGTCAAATTCAACTGGGAGGTAAATTTCCACTAAACACCCATGGTGGGCTGCTTAGTGAAGCGCACGTGTGGGGTCTCAATCATGCCGTAGAGGCGACGCGTCAATTACGTCATGACGCGGGAGACCGTCAGGTTGAGGGTGCAGAAATTGGGCTGGTCACGGGATGGGGAGACCTGGGTGATGGCAGCATAGCGATACTTAGGAGATAACAATGAGCGAATGGCCCATACCGAAACCCATTGATCCAATCAACGCTGAATTCTGGCATGTTTGCCAGGATGGGGTGTTACGGTTTCAGCGCTGCACGGCATGTGATCGTTTCAGGCATTTACCGCGTTATATGTGTGCCAGTTGCGGCAGCACCGACTACGAGTGGTCTGCGGTGGAACCGCGTGGTTCGCTCTATTCATGGACAGTGACACATCAGGTTTTTCACGCAAATTTCGCTGTACCCTTTATTGCCGCCGTTGTTGAGTTTTCCGAAGGCGTGCGCCTTATGAGTCAGTTGGTTGGTGCGGAAGCGGGTCAACTGGAACTCGGACTGTCAGTTGACGTTGAATTTCACGTGGTGTCTGATGAATTTCAAACGCCGGTTTTCAAATTAGCGACTCGTTAGTTTCGAGGTACCCATGAAATTTGGTCTCTTTGTTTATTGCACAGTCGGTCGACGTCTGGAGCTTGAAGCGGGCATGGCTGGGCGTAAACCGGAACTTTATCATCGGATACTAACGGAGTTGGTCTGGTGCGCGGCTATCAGTCGCGGTGGGTCGAAAACTATAAAGTGCAGCCACAGCTAAAAGCGGTTGGGCCGTGGAACAAAGATGGTCCGGAAGATGAACTCAATAGAGCCTACTTTGCGGAATTTGTGGAGGTTGTTGGTAAAGCACTTCACAGTGGTACGTTTTCACATCAGGGTGACTTTTGGCAATTTCCGCTGGTGGGGTATGTTAATCCTCATGAGCATCCGCACTGCTAAGTTCTGGGCTAAGTATAAGGGTCGTCCCATTGTTCTTGCGGACGATAGAGATTTTCTGCAAGCGCTGTGGCGGGAGTGGGAAGAGGAAGCCAAATTGCACGGGCACGATGTACACCCGGGTGAACAAGCCTGTTGGGGCGGGTTAATGATTTGCGCGGAAACCGATGCTAAAGCGCAAAAACTGTATGAGGACATGGCTTGGTTCTGGAAAACCTGGGCCAGCCCATTTGGTCAAGGCGTGCCACAACTGCTGGTTGGTAGTCCGGAGACACTGAACAAGCAGATTGAGAAAGATTCAAATTGGTTTAACTATACTTTGGGTGGAGAGACAACCAGATGACCTCGTTACGCACAGTTGGGTTGGGTATCGCTTATGATGAACTACAGGTTGGTGATCAGTTTCGTACCCTGGCGCGTACTCTGACTGAAACAGATCTGGTTAATTTCATCAACACCACGGGCATGGTTGAAGTTCTCTTTACAGATGTAGAGTACGCCAAGACACATGCGCCACAGGGTGGGCGGTTGGTGCCGGGGGCTCTGGTCTACGCTGTAGCGGAAGGACTGTTAGTTCAGGCGACTTTGCAGCGCACCGGTCTTGCATTTCTAAGCATGAATTTCGAAATCCTGAAACCTACGTTTGTGGGTGATACGGTGCATGTAGAGGTTGAAGTTTTAGAGTGTCGAGCCACATCTAAAACACCGGACAGAGGGTTGGTGCGTACCAGGAACAATATCGTCAATCAGCATGAAGAGGTGGTTATCTCGTATGCACCGTTGCGTATGGCTGCCAGTACAAAGCTGCGGGATCGTGATGCATAGGGGAACATATTGAATCGTCGTTATCGTTCGGTTTTTCGGCAAGATTTGTTCGATGGCCAACGGATATTGGTAACCGGGGGCGGGTCGGGGATAGGCCGCTGCATTGCTCACGAGTTGGCCAGCGTCGGTGCCACAGTTCTAATTGTTGGTCGTACAGCAGCCAAGCTGGAAAGTGTTGTTGATGAGATTGAGCAAGACGGAGGCGAGGCGGAGTTCCTGGTTTGTGATGTGCGGGACGAAGAAATGGTTGAGTCCGTGATCAATCAGTTTGTTCTGTCAGCACCTGTAGACGGGCTTGTTAACTGTGCGGGGGGACAATTTCCGGCTCTGCTTGAGGAAATGTCAGTAAAGGGTTTCGAAGCGGTTGTGCGCAATAATCTAACTTCTGCATTTGTCGTTTCCAAGATTTTGTATGAGGCATGCCTTCGCCGTCGTGGCGGTGTGATTGTCAACATTACGGCAGATCATGTTGGTGGTATGCCATTGATGGGCCACAGTGGAGCGGCACGAGCCGGGGTGGAAAATCTCACTGCCACGGCGGCGCTGGAGTGGGCTGAAAACGGGGTGCGCGTAAATGCGGTTGCGCCGGGTTACATTGAGTCAAGTGGCTTTGACACCTATACAGATGAGCGAATGATCGCTGCGTTAAAGTCGTTTGCGAAGCGCACGCCTTTAGGGAGATTGGGGTGTGAGGCAGAGGTCAGTGCCGCTGTTTGTTTCTTACTGAGCGAAGCTGCAGCGTTCATAACCGGCCAGGTTTGGCGGGTAGATGGAGGCTTTGGCCTGAATACTAATACACCAATGTTGGAAAGGTCAGATCCAAAGTCTCAGGTCGCCTTTAATGGGTTTCATCGCAGTGTCCGGCCATCTGTTACATTTCAGAGTTGAGCCAGCCGGTGTAGTGTTTTAACAGCACCCCACACCTGCGCTGAGCAGCCTTAGCTATCGCTGGTTAGATCCTGCAGATTGCCTTTTATCTTACCTAGAACTCTTTTCGTAGTTTGTAGATCCTTCGCATTCAGCGACGCCATACTTTTCGAATACAATCTGTGCGCTATAACCTGCATGTCGGGGATGAGCTTGCGCGCGTTGCGCGTGAGGAACACCCGCTTGATGCGCTTATCGCTGGAGTCTTCGCTGCGAGAAACCAGATCTTTACTCTCCATACGATCTATCAGACCGCTCATTGCCATGCGCCCAACCCCAATATACTCGCACAAGTCTGCTTGCGTGATGCCTGGAAAGCGGGTCACACAGGCCAGGACGCGCGCTTGTGGTCTGGTGAGTCCTAAAGGTGCCATGAGCTGGGCATAAGCGTTGGTAAATTCACGTGCGACCTCATAGACAAGAAAACCCATATCTTCGCCGTCTATATGATCTGAGATGGCGACAATCTCACGCTTACTCATACTGCTCCTCGGTGCATCGTCGGTTCTTCTTGTATCGATCAATTATGAAGCGCCGGATTGTACATAGTGTGGTGTTCGAAATAAAATTTCCCCTCGCGCGCGTTTGTGAGGCTCTGATCCGTAAATTTAAGATGGAAGGAGTACTAGTTCCCAGTGAATTTGCCTGCTCGCCTTTCCGATACTGCTCGCACACCTTCAGCGGCATCTTGTGTGCGTAGCAGCCAGTTTTGTTCAGATAACTCTCTATCGGTCGCATTGCGCACAGCTTCTGCAAAATTTCCGCGGAGTGTCTCCCGGACCGACATCACCGCCTGAGGGGCTGCGCCAGCAATTTGAGCTGCTTTTAACTGCGCCACAGGGCGTACCTCTGCTTGATCGACGAACTGATCGAGCAAACCGATTGCAAATGCTTCTTCTCCTGTAACCCGGCGACCTGTGTAGAACATATCGTAGGCACTTTGCTGGCCGACAATTCTCGGTAATGTAAAGCTGAGGCCGAATCCAGGATGAATACCCAGTTGAGTGAAATTGGCCGCCATCCTGGTTTGTGGACATCCCACACGCAAATCTGCAACCAGGGCTAAGCCAAGCCCGCCACCGATGGCAGCGCCATGTATCGCGGCAACGATAGGCTTTTTAGTAGCAAACAAGCGCACGGCTTGTTCGTATAAATGACCACTTAACCCGCTGCCTTTATCCAAGTTTCCTAAGCCCGCGGGATTGGCGCCGTTTTTCCCGCCTTGAAAATCTGCACCCGCACAGAACGCTTTACCGCTGGCACAAAGCAAGATTGCGCGGCACGCCGCGGTATCATCTAGTGTTTCGAAAGCTTCTGCGAGCCCCATCAGCATTTCCATGTCGAAAAAGTTGTAATCGCCGTTGGTGAGCTCGACAGTGGCAACATGGTCATCGTCTAATGCGACTTTTAGTTTTGGCTTGGATGTGGCCTCAGGCATAGTTATTTTCCCCGGTACACTGCTTTTCGCTTCTCCATGAACGCTTTAGGACCTTCAATTGCGTCCTCAGTGCGCATAATGCGTGCGGATATTTCGGTTTCGATAGGAAAGGCTTGTTCAAGCGCCAGGCCACTGGTTCGAATGACTGCTTCTTTGCACGCAGCGACAGCTAGTGGGCCGTTTTCGGCTATTCGCCCGGCGACCTCTGCAGCCCGCGATTGAAGATTTTCGGCTGCGACAATCTCATTGATCAAACCAATGCGCAGTGCTTCTTCAGCAGGCATACGCTCCCCCAATAGCAATATTTCCATAGCTTTGCAGTAGGGAATCTGTCTTGCCAATCTGACCAGTGAGCCGCCTCCGGGAACAATGCCGCGGGAAACTTCGGTTAATCCGAATTCCGCAGTTGGTGCTGAGATGCGGAAGTCAGTTGCCTGTAATATTTCGGTGCCACCGGCCAGGGCGAATCCGTTCACAGCGGCTACCACAGGTTTGTACAACTCGAAATCGCGTAACAATGCAATTTGCATGAGTGAGCGGTCTTTGATCAGAGCTTCATCGAACTCATCGTCAGGCTCTCGAGCGCGTGAAAAAAGTGGTATCAGTAAGCCCAGATCGGCACCGGCGCAGAACGCCTTGTCACCCGTTCCAGTAAGAATCGCGACGCGCATATTGTCGTCGCCTCGGAAATCTCGCCAAGCATTTGCCATTTCCACGATCATTTGCGGGCTCAGCGCGTTGCGTCTTTCAGGTCGGTTCAGGGTGAGATAGGCAACACCGCCTCGTTTTTCATAGAGCAGATGTGTCATGGCGTCATCCGCCAGCTTTCGTTGCCCGCGGGCAGGTTGAACAGCGTTGCGGTATTGTCGCGCAAGATGGCTTGTAGTTGATCATCGTTCAGCTTGGCGGTTTGGTCCGCAATTAATGCCAATGACTCTGGCCATGTTGAATCTGTATGAGGAAAATCACTGGCCCAGAGCAGATGCTTGTAGTCGATCATATGCAGGGATTCAAAGGCGGTGCGATCATCCTGAAAGGTCGCCCAGACATTATTTTTCACGTATTCGCTTGGGAGTTGTGACAAACCTTTTATAATGCCGTCTTCGGCATGAATTTTGGCGGCGTGGTCCATGCGGTGCATGTAATGAGGTATCCAGCCAGCATCACTTTCCGCAACCACAAGTTTTAAATTTGGATGTCGCTCGAACACGCCACCAAGCACCATCAAACCGACGATGTCCTGTACTGCGCGAATTATGCCTAGAAAGCTATTCATCGCATGACCGCGGGGTTTTACGTGCAGGCTTCCAGCACGCCCTGTGAGGATATGAAAACAGACGGGCAGGTCGAGGTCAGTTGCACACTCCCATAGTGCGTCATAGTCGGGGTGGTCGTAATCTTCGTGGATGGGGTCTCCTGGCATCATCATGCCGACCATGTTCATCTCCTTAGCTTTGCGAAAATCAGCGATTGCTGAATCGACACTCAGGACTGCCGTTTGAGCCAGACCGAAAATGCGCGTGGGTGCATCCGCACACATGCTCTGTAACCATTGATTGTAGGCTTGCATGCAGGCATTTTTGTAGAGGGGGTCCTTGTGCATGCATAGTCCCATGCCCACGGAGGCATAGATAATCTCAGCAGCCAACCCGTCCTGATCCATGAAAGGTACCCGTGCAGGTCCGTCGTACGCAGCTTTGCGAATGTCGCTGAAACGAATCTTCTTTGCGCGGTCGAAACGTTCTCGGACACCAAACCCGGCGCCATCAATGAAGCCCAGTGCAATAGGTTTTTTCATGCCCGGAATAACAAACGCCTCGGTACCATCCTCCTGTTCTACGATACGTGGCGCGTCTTCACGATATTTTGGCTCAATAAAATCGACATAGCAGTTGGGTGGTTCGCAGATATGACCATCTGCTGAAATAATGCCTGCGGGAATCACTTGCGGCCTCCTTGTGGTTCAGGTCGTGCTGGAACTTCATTAGTTTTGTGGCGCATGCCCGAGGCATTCCTTGCAGCTCGGCTGGATTCTTTATTACATAAATGAGCATAGTAAACAAGCTTACAGTAATGTGATCAGGAGGAATTTGGTAGGCAATGTTGCGGGGTCTTAGTAGATGCCAGTGCAGTGTTCTAGCAAGCCGTTTCCGGCAGCCAAACTGGTGTCTTTTAACATGGCAGCAGCAATTCCCTGGTCGTGAAACGTCCCTATGTCTTCGTCGTATCGACCATCGATACCTATGACAGACATGTGCTCACCTTCCATGCTGAACAGGGGGGGGGGTCGCTTCGCGGATTGCAGACGCATCACCGGCAACAACGACAACATCGTCGGCAAAACGCCCGTCTCTCATGAAACGTCCGGCAACAAACCGTTCATGCGATCGCTGGTCTCTAGGTATTCCTCTACTAACTGCATGACGACATCGCGTGCATTCATGACATGATTGAGTCGTCCAACGATTTGTCCAACTGGCACAAACATCAGTTCCCTGGATTGCTCTGGAAAGCGGCGCATGCGTTTCATGGCATTACCAACAGCCATCATCTGCATGGGTGCATCGAGTGATTGTGGGTTGTTGCCGGCATCCCAAGCTTCGGTCCAGGCATTTTTCAGCATCCTCACTGGTTTGCCGGTGACGCTCGCTGAACGTATAGTTTCGTTGCTATTCGCCGCAAGTAGCAGTTCTTTTTCGATCGGCGTGGTGGCGGCCTCGGCAACGGTAAGCCATAGCGAACCACACCATACTCCCTGGGTACCCATAGCAAGCGCTGCATACATTTGGCGTCCAGAGCCAATTCCGCCTGCTGCTATAACTGGTATGTCTCCGGCAACGTCGACGACCTCAGGCCACAACACCATGCTGCCAATTTCTCCTGTGTGCCCGCCGCCTTCGCCGCCTTGCGCGATGATAAAATCCAGGCCGGCGTCGACATGCATTTTTGCATGTCTCGGCGACCCGCAGAGGGCGCCAACCATGCGACCGCTGTCTTGAATTTGTCTGATTATTTCAGGTGGTGGTGTTCCCAGCGCGTTGGCGATTAGTTTTACATTGTCGTGTTGAAGGGCGATGTCTACGAGTGGCGCTGATGTGGCTTCAGTCATCGAGAGGCGGTCTGTCGTCTTACCTTCGTTGTTCAGTCGCGGCACGCCATGCGCGTCGAGCAGTTCGTCTGCAAAGTCTCGATGTCCCTGGGGAATTGCTGCACTGATCATGGTGCGCAGTTTTTCTTCATCCTTTTCGTCCTGGCCCTGATATTTGTTGGGAATAATGACGTCCACGCCATATGGCCGATCGCCGACATGTTCATCTATCCAGTCCAGCTCGATGGCCAGTTGCTCTGGACGGAAACCGACTGCGCCCAAAACGCCGATACCCCCGGCATTGGTGACGGCGGCGACAACGTCGCGACAATGCGTAAAAGCAAAAATTGGAAAATCGATGCCGAGCTTCTTACATAGATCAGTTTGCATTTCGTTCCTCTTTTAATTGATTCAGATAATTGATTTGGTCATGTACCAAGCACGCTAGGGCATCGCCTGGACGATCCATGTCAATGTCGTGTTTGAAAGTACGCATGCTTATCATATGTGGTGTGGGAGAGAGATGAAAGCATCAAGCTTGGGTCTTCGTCGCCCCCATGAATGTGATCCTGGCGCGGACCTCTACAGAGATTTGCGTCATCCGTGGCGAGAGGCTGCTGGCAACCCGTGTGCCCGGGTCGTCCAGCTGCTGCTGGGTCGAATTTCGAACACGACACCAGGTTTCTTAGGGTTGTTTTGGTAGGAACGGGAACTCGAGTGCCAGTGCAGGCATCTGCTACACTGGCAAATTGTTTTTTGAAGCCGTATCTATGATCTATCGAGTTGTGTTTGCATGCCGTCTGCGCGCTGTCTTGTTTGCTGCAATGCTGATTTCTGCCGCAGGCATGGCTGCTGAACGGGCAGACAATTTTGTGCTGCTCGATCACGCTGGCTCAGCCCACGAGTTGTATTATGGTGATTCGGCTGCTGCCGTGCTCCTGGTCGCTCACAGCAGTAGCTGTCCGCTGGATACCGAGGTGTTGCAAACGCTCAAAAACGTCCAGCCGGAACTGAAAATTCTGTTGATCAATTCAACGGACAGTCGGGCTGAGATCGCCCGAGCCGCTGCACAGGACGGCATTGATCTGCCCATCCTTCACGATCACGCACAGATTATTGCACCCTCGCTGGGATTCGATCAGGTCGGTGATGCCGTTTTAGTTGACACCTCGGGCTGGCAGATCAGTTATCAGGGTGATGTTGGGTCTGCCTTGTTAAACGAGCTGGTAGCCCAGCCGGGGGCAATCACCAGTGTTCAAGGCCCTGCGCCGGTGGGTTGTAGGTTAAACCTGCCGGTGAATGAGCAGGTTGCCGATTATGCGTCTGAGATAGTGCCGATACTGCAGAACAACTGCATGGCCTGTCATGTGGAAGGTGGCATAGGACCGTGGGCAATGAGTGAATACGCCATGATTCAAGGGTTTGCGCCGATGATCCGCGAGGTGGTGCGAGTAAAACGCATGCCGCCATGGCACGCGGACCCGGCTGTTGGGCATTGGCAGCACAGTGCCGCCATGTCCGATAATGATACGCAGACGCTGATTAACTGGATTGAAGCCGGGGCGCCTCGCGGCACGGCAGACGACCCGCTGCTCGCGGAGCGTCAGCAAACGCCACAATGGCCCCTGGGAGAACCCGATCTGATGCTGGAGATACCAACGTTTGATATTCCGGCAACCGGGGTGGTTGATTATCAGTTTCCAGTTGTGGCCAACCCGCTGGACCGTGATGTCTGGGTTGAAGCCGCCACCATTGTGCCTGGCGATACCCGTGTGGTGCATCACGTGCTGATGGGTTCTGCTGAACAGGCACCGGCGGAAAGTGACCGTGAAAGCGTTTTTCAGAATTACATCATGGGTTATGCGCCGGGCAACGAATCGGCTCATATGCCGGCAGGCACCGGTGTGTTTGTACCCGTCGGTGGGGTTTACCAGTTCCAGATGCACTACACACCCGTTGGTGTTGCCACAACGGATACCACCAGGGTTGCGTTGTATTTTGCCGACGAACCGCCGGCGAATTTTCTGCGCCAGCAGGTGGTTCTGAATCCGCGGCTTAAAATACCCGCAAACACCGCTGATCATGTTGAGACCGCATACTTTGAATTCTGGGAAGACGCTACAATCTATTCGTTGGTGCCGCATTCACACTATCGCGGCACAGCCTCGACCTTTGTGCTGGAATACCCTGATGGCAGCAGTGAAACCATATTGTCTGTACCAAACTACGACTTCAACTGGCAGCGTACTTACAGTTTTGTTGAGCCTAAGGCGGTGCCTCAAGGCACTCGCATCGTGCACAGCACGGTGTATGACAATTCCTCTGCAAATCCGGCCAACCCGGATCCAGAGCGCGAAGTGCCCTGGGGGCTGCAGTCCCACGATGAAATGTTATACGGCTCCGTCAGCTTCAGTTGGGACAAAGAACGTTCAGATGCGCCGATACACAGTAATTTAACCGCGGGAAGTGCCCAGTTCATTGGTTTCATGGATAAAGACAAAGACGGTAAGCTGGCCAAGACAGAATTACCGGATGGTCTGCGCAAGCGTCTTGGTTGGTTCAAGTGGTGGTTCGTCGATACCAACTTTGACGGTGGATTGGATCTGGCAGAGATAGAAGAAATGTTCTCCGGCAACTAACCGCTGGAGAGATTCAATATTGGGGGAGAGAGGCATGTCGGAGTCTGCAGCAAAAACAGACGCGAAAGGTTATTGGTCAGCAACACTTAGGCTGACTGCGACGTTACTGTTCATCTGGTTTGCCTGTTCCTACGGAGCAGGCATCGTCTTTCGAGACTTTCTTGATCAGTTTTCAATCGGCGGTGCGCCTCTGGGGTTCTGGTTTGCTCAGCAGGGTGCCATCTACTTTTTTGTGGCGCTGGTCTTTTATTACTGCTGGGCAATGAAACGGTTAGAGAAAAAGTATCGCGTGGAGGCTCAGTAATGGATCAGACCACGTGGAGCTTTGTGTTTGTCGGCGTCACTTTTGCACTGTATATCGGCATTGCGATCTGGTCTCGTGCCGGGTCTACCGACGACTTTTATGTTGCTGGACATGATGTGAATCCGGTTCTGAATGGTATGGCAACGGCTGCAGACTGGATGTCCGCAGCTTCATTTCTGTCCATGGCCGGGTTAATTGCTTTCCTGGGTTACGGTGGTTCTGTGTACCTTATGGGTTGGACCGGCGGTTATGTGCTGCTGGCGCTGTTGCTGGCGCCGTTCCTGCGCGAATTCGGAAAATTCACCGTGCCGGATTTTGTTGGTGACCGATATTATTCGTCGTTTGCACGGGTGGTTGCCGTTATCTGTGCGCTGTTTGTTTCCTTCACCTATATCGCCGGACAGATGAAAGGTGTTGGTGTGGCTTTCTCCGGTTTCCTCGGTATCCAGTATGAGTGGGGTATCGTCATAGGTATGGTCATTGTATTTTTCTATGCGGTGCTGGGTGGCATGAAAGGCATTACCTACACTCAGGTGGCCCAGTATTGTGTGCTGATCTTTGCTTACACCGTACCCGCAATCTTCATATCTCTGATCATCACCGATAATCCGATTCCTCAGCTGGGTTTTATCGGGAATGTGAAAGGCACCGATGTGTCGATGCTCGACAAGCTGAATCAGGTGGTCAGTGACCTGGGGTTTCTTGAATACACCTCAACCAGCAAATCGATGTTTGATGTGTTCTGTATCACTGCTGCGCTGATGTTCGGCACGGCTGGGTTGCCTCATGTCATCATCCGCTTTTTCACAGTGCGCAACCCCGGCGCGGCGCGCATCTCTGCCGGCTATGCGCTTGTGTTTATCGCTTTGTTGTACACCACCGCACCGGCGGTGGGTGCCTTTGCGCGCCTGAATTTTGTTGAAACGGTCAACGAAGCAACTTACATCAGCGACGAGAACTATGAGGCTGCGGCGACGGCGATCATTGCGCAGGGTGGGACACCGGTTCCACAGTGGTTCAAATCCTGGGAACAGACAGGTCTGGTGGGTTTTGAAGACAAAAACAACGACGGCCTGATGCAGATTCGCGGTCCGGCAGCGCCGGATGGTCTGGCCAACGAGGTTGATGCAAACAACGATATTTTTGTCCTGGCTAATCCGGAAATTGCGCAACTACCAGGTTGGGTGATCGGTCTGGTGGTGGCCGGTGGGCTCGCAGCTGCGCTCTCCACCGCTGCAGGTTTGTTAATGGTGATCTCTTCCGCTGTCAGCCACGATCTGTGTCGAAGGACGCTGTTTAAACAGATGAGTGATACTACCGAACTACGGGTCGCGCGTGTTTCAGCAGCCGGGGCGGTGCTCGCAGCGGGTCTGTTAGGTCTGTTTGCCAGCCAGCTGGGTTTTGTTGCGCAGGTGGTGGCGTTTGCCTTTGGGCTGGCCGCCGCATCGTTGTTTCCGATCATCTTTCTAGGCATATTCTGGAAACGTATGAATAAAGAAGGTGCAATTGCCGCAATGTTGACGGGTCTGGTGAGTACTTTCGGCTATATCTACTTTTTCAAATTTGGCGGTGGTACCCCGGAGCAGTGGCTGCTTGGTGTGTCGCCAGAAGGCATCGGCTTTGTCTTCATGTGGCTGGCCTTGGGTGTCGGTATTGTTGTTGCTCTGATGACACCTGCGCCGTCCCAGGACATTCAGGATCTGGTAGAAGATATTCGTGTGCCGGGTAACCGGCTTGACCACGGCATTGCCGACAGCGGTATGCATCCAATTGACAATACCTAAGCAATATTCAGGAGAAATTTGATGTGTGATGACCTAACAGTTAATGAAAGTGAAAAATATCTGGCGGGCAAAGGTATCAGCCGTCGCCAGTTCGGTACCCTCGCTGCAGGTGCAGCGCTGATGGCTGTGCTGCCACCGGTGGCCAATGCGCTGGCCGTGACCGGCAATGATGTTGTGGTGACAACACCGGATGGCGAAGCGGATTGTTTCTTTGTACATCCCTCTGCCGGTGCTCATGCGGCCGTGATCATCTGGCCCGATGTTCTGGGTTTGCGTCCCGCATTTAAACAGATGGGCACGCGTCTGGCGGAATCAGGTTATGCGGTTCTGGTGGTGAATCCGTATTACCGCAAAGCCAGCGCGCCGGTCGTTGGCGAGGGCGCTTCGTTCCAGGACGCAGCTACGCGGGAAGTGGTCATGCCTTATGCTCGGAGTCTGACCCCGGAAACCAACGTGATCGATGCTGGCGCCTTTATCTCGTACCTGGATGCTCAGCCCGCGGTGGATACCGACCGCGGTATAGGCACCACCGGATATTGTATGGGCGGCCCGATGACCATGCGGACTGCGGCTGCGTACCCGGACAGGATTGCCGCAGGCGGAGCGTTTCACGCCGGGCGCCTGGTGACTGACTCTCCTGACAGTCCACATCTGCTGGTACCCAAAATGTCTGCACAGTACTTATTTGCAGTCGCCGAGAACGATGATGAGCGAGAGCCTGAAACCAAAAATATCATCGCTGAGGCGTTCGAGGACGCTGGCCTGCAAGCCGAAATTGAAGTCTACGACGGCGCCATGCATGGCTGGTGTGTACCGGATTCGCGGGTCTATAACGAAGCTCAGGCCGAGCGTGCCTGGAGCCGCCTGTTGAACCTGTTCAGCACCGCATTAGCGTAACGCGAGACATCCTGAATCAGTTGCAGTTGCAAGGTCATCGCGCAACCCCTTAGACTGCAAATGACTTTGAAGCAGCCTGTCACGCTTCTCAGTCATAATTGAGGGGGGATGTCCGGGAAATCAGTGAAATTCTGATACTGGCCTCGCAACGGTAATTCGAGTTATGCCTGTTCAGCAGTGCCACTGTGCTTTTTTGCATGGGAAGGCGAACAGGCGGGAATTTATTCCCGCTCATCAGTCCGTAGACCGATCCTTTCTTCATGACTACACATGCCCGCTCGAGGTGCAGCGGCTAATGGAGAAAATCGATGAATGTCATTAAGAATGCTGCACTGCTCAGCGTGCTCGCTGCGCTTGCCTTGCCGGTCTCTGGATCTGAAGAAATTGATGAAGAATTGCTGGTTGTAGGGTCGCGTCTACCCACTGAAACCTACAAGGTGGGTCGGGCGGTATCTGTTTTGAACGAAGTAGATATCCGCAATCTGGGTTTTCAATATGCGGCAGATTTGCTGCGCTTTGTACCCGGGGTTGCGGTCAGCCGCAGCGGCGGTTACGGCGGCATTACACAGTTGCGTATCCGAGGTTCTGAGTCCAATCACTCTGTGATTCTGATTGATGGTATTGATGCCTCAGCGGCAGGCACCGGTGAGTTCGATATATCCGCTTTGCTGACAGCCGATATCCAGCGGATTGAGGTTTTGCGGGGTCCTCAGGGTGGCCTGTATGGCTCCAACGCGCTGGGCGGTGTGATCAATATTGTTACACAGCGACCGCTGGACGGTTTGGCGCTGTACTCTGAGCTTGAGGCAGGGGGCAATCACAGCCGCCAGGCAGCAGTTTCTCTCACCGGCGGCAACCAGAAAGTCCAGGGGCGACTGACCTATGTACAGCGTCAATCCGAAATCGATATATCTGAGGATGATTCCCGGGGTGGCGAAGACGACAAAGACGACAACCAGACCCTGAGTGGGCAGTTGGTTGCCAGCGTGACAGAGCAGCTGACATTGCAGGGGTTTGGTCGTTATACCGAAAAACAGACGGATAGTGATGGCTTTGATTTCACCGGTGGACCGCAGCAGGGGTTGCCGATAGACAACAACAGCTTCTCTGACAGCAAGGATCTGACGCTTGGATTAACCGCCAAACTTGAACTTCTGGAGGGCCGGTCTACAAGCCGACTATCGCTGGCTCATACAGACACAGAACTCGATGGCGGCGACTTCGGCAACGAATCAGACCGAGACGTGATCAGCCTGGACAGCAGCCGGATCTGGCCTGCATCTGGTGACCTGGTGCAGCGTTCAACTGTATTTGTGCAGTTTGAGGAAGAAAGTTTCAGAAACCTGTTGCCATCAGACCCCAGTCAGATAGCTACCCAGAAGCGGGATATGCTGGGGTATGGACTTGAACATCGTGTCGCGATCAACGATAAGCTGTTCATCAACGGTTCACTGCGCTTTGAAAACAACGATAAGTTTGAGGACGCGACCACATACGCACTGGATGTCTCTTATCGGTTCAGTGAGTCAGGCAGCCGCTTACATGCCAGTTACGGCGCAGCGGTAACCAATCCAACTTTTTTCGAGCAGTTCGGCTTCGTGCCGGATACGTTTGTTGGCAACCCGGCTCTTGAGCCGGAACAATCGAAAGGTTGGGATGCCGGGATTGCACAGGTTATGTTTGATGGCGCCCTGGTTTTCGATCTGACGTACTTTGAAGCAGACCTGGACGATGAGATAGCCAGCAGCTTCCCAAGCGTGATCAACCTCACGAGTAAAAGTGATCGTCAGGGTGTTGAGCTGAGCGCCGATTGGCAGCCTTCAGAACAAGTGTCGCTGAACGCAAACTATACCTATACCGATGCCGAGGAGCCTGCAGGTATCGAAGTTCGGCGTCCTGAGCACATGGCCAGTCTCAATGTGGCGTACGCGACGCTTGATGATCGCTTAAACCTTGCTGCAAGTGCGGTTTACAACGGCAATTCGTTTGATAGTGATTTTCGCAACTTCTTCACCAACGGCTTTATAGCTGAGCGCACAGAGATTGATCGTCACACGACGGTGAACACCAATGTGAGTTATGCATTCAGCGAAGCGTTGGAAGTTTACCTCCGCATAGAAAATCTGTTTGATGAAGATAACAGCGACCAGATTGGGTATGCCTCACCGGGCCGCACAGCGTTTGCTGGTCTGCGTTACCGTTTTGCGCGTTAGCAATCTGTGTGGGGGCTGGCCTCAAGACCAGGCTGATGCGTCCAGGATCAGCTGTGCATCCAGTCCTGGCCTTTTGTTGTTGGTGACAGGAATAACAAACAGGCACTGGCCTGCTGGCCCTGGCTGCGCATCAACCTGTTTGTAGGTGCTTTCCGGGCTGTTTGTCGCGTACTTCAGCTTCCAGTTGCCATCGTCGCCAGGAGGTGCAATTTCGATGAACAGTTTCTGCCTTAAAAAACTGATCCCGTCAAAGTGTTCGTCCAGCCACCATTTTCGATCCACCTCAAAACGGTCGGTAAAAACCCCAAGCTCAATGGCAAATGCCATATATTTCATGCGCTTGTTGATCAGCAGATGTTTGCGCAGGAACGATGAAAACAGCGCAACGGTATCCGGTCTGAATTTTTTCCGCCTGGTGTAAAAGCGACTCAGCTGCCGTCGCACAGCAGAGTTTTCGCTGAATTTGCGCCGGGTCAGATTCCAACCCCGACCCCCGCGCACCGAGACCACCGTTTCGAAATACAGGTTCGCGTTAACAGATTTGTTATCCCGCTGCGCCTGCTCGATCTTTCGTGGCAGCGTCAGGCTGTTGATTTCCAGTTTGCCATCGATTCTTGTGTCTCCGAACAGAAACCGATGCAGATTCTGATAGCCGTCTTCCGAATTCACCAGCCCGACGGGACCGCCGTGCGCGCGGTGCACGTGTGCGCGCGGAGATCCGCGGGTGTAAGCGTTTTTTATCCGCACCAGCCCGTCACTCATGGCGCCAACTGCTGCGGCGGAAAGCGGTACGTCGTAATCAGATTCGTTGGTCCCGATCAGCGCAAACAGCCGCTCAGCTGGAAACTTCCCATTCAAGCTGTTGACAGGCTTGTTGCCGTGGTTGCTGGCAAAGCCCAGGTACTTCGCCATGTTAGGGCGGTAGAAATTGTTGATGTCGTATAACCCGACATTAATGCGATTGCCAAGGCCCTGCAGTTCGATGCCATTGTGCGGTGTGCCGTAGGTGAACACTTTATCAACGGGCAGTTTTTTCGGGTTGAACTTTGCGCCTTGTCTGGCCGGCAGTACTTTCTGCAGATAACTGCGCACCACCAGGCCACCCATTGAGTGTGCAACGATAAATACTTTAAAGGTGCTACCATAGTTGGCGCCGACGCGTTTGCCATAATCTCCGTACAGATTGCGCAGGCGTTCAATCAGGTCATACAGACCGGACGCCAGCGACTCAACTTCATCCCGTTGACCGTCGCCGAAGTTTTCGCTGGCCTGTTCGTAGTAGCGGTACACCCAAAGGGCTCTGCCGGGGTCTTTGAGACCTGCCAGGTCTTCTGCAGTCTGTGGTTCCCGGCCATTCTGATACACATCGCTGTACCCGCATTGAGTCACCAGTCGTATCACCGGTGACTCAAAGTAGAACGGCACAAGGTCATCCCCCACCCCCTGGCGCAACAGGGTTGAGCCGTTTTCGAATCCCGAGAAGGGCTCGTTGACCGCCTGTTCAATGTCAGCGTCGCGCATGGCAAAGCCACGCACAAAAATTATCGGGTAGAAGTGGGTGTTTTCGTCGCGCGAATAGTAGGGATTTGTCATCACTGTTGCTTCAGCTGGTCAGTCCTGGCGGTGGTACAAAGCCACCTATCTCTTCCGCCAACAGGCGGGTAAAGGCGATGCAGGTATGATCCTGATAGGGTCCGCTGACCGCCTGCAATCCAATCGGCAGCCCCTGCTCTGATGGACCGGTGGGAAACGCCGTGCTGGGCAGATAACTGGCGATGATCAGCCCGGCCCAGAACAGCGGCTCAAAATAAGGTCGCTCAACACCGTCGACGTTGAGGGTGCGCTGCTCAAAAGGTCTGTGATCATGCGGAAACGCCGGTACTGTCATCTGTGGACAGACTAAAATATCCCAGTCGCTGAAAAAGCTGTCCCAGGCGAGGCGCATCTTTTCGCGGCGGAAATTGTGCCGAATCCAGTCGCCATGCAGCATGACGCTGGCGCGCGCATTGATGGCGTCTGCCGAGCCATCTGCCGGGTCGAGGCTGGCCACATAGGCCTGGGTTTCAGCGATCTGGTCAGCAGTTTTGCCTGCAGACATCACCGCGGTCAGCAGACTCTGGTAGGTGGCATGGGCTGCGCGCAGATCGAAAGCTGGTCGTGCGGTATCACTGACCGTGGCACCGGCTTTGGCCAGCACGTCGGCAACCTGCTGGACGCGGTCAGCGGTTTCCCGCGTCACAGGGGCCATATCATCGGTATGCCAGATGGCAACTTTTAAATCTCCCAGTGATCTGATCTCTCGCCGCGGCAGGTTAAGCTGCCAGCCGATGGATTCACGTGTGGTGGGACCTGCCATGATATCCAGACCCAGCGACAGGTCTTCTGCAGATCTTGCCAGTGGTCCGCTGACGGCCAGATCGGAGTCGGGTACGCCGGGAAACAGCTCATGTCCCGACAGTGGCACAATCCCCCAGGTAGGCTTGTGGCCATATACACCACAGAAATGTGCCGGTGTACGAATCGAACCGCCGATGTCTGATCCCGCCTCCAGAGCCGAAAATCCGGCGGCCAATGCCGCTGCGCTGCCTCCGGAGGAGCCGCCGGGGACACGCTGGGTATCCCAGGGGTTGTTAGTGGTGCCATAAATGCTGTTGTAACTCTGGAAATCAGCCAGATCCTGGGGCACATTAGTTTTACCAAGAAATATTGCGCCCGCAGAGCGAAAGCGTTGTACGGCCAAACCGTCTGCACTGGACACATTGTCTTTGAATGCTTCTATGCCCCAGGTGCTGGGGGTGTCTGCCATGACGTACGACTCTTTAATGGTCATCGGTACGCCGTGTAGTGGCCCCAGAGGCGCACCGCTTGCCTGCCTGGCATCCGCGGCGTCCGCGTCAGCGCGTGCTCGGTCAAAGGTGCGAACCGGGACGGCGTTAATCTCAGCGTCATGGGTTTCGATGCGGGTGATGTAGTGCTCCGTCAGTTCCCGTGCGCTGATGTCTTTTGCTGCAATTCGGCTTGCAAGTTCGGTAGCCGTAGCAAACGTGATATCCAATGCCATGCGATTGTACTCCCCAGTGCAGGTGTGAGTACCTGATACTAGAGTAATGCGCTACGCCAGCGCAAAGGCCGATCATGGCACATCAGGATCTCGGCTCACAAACGTCTTGAAACCGGTTCAGTCCCAGCTCTGTGGTACCTTGCGAACCTTGCTTACATCGTATCCTTGCGCAGCAGCGATATCCAACAGCCTGTTGTATTCGGCGTCTTCGATCTGCGGGGTGCGGGCCATGATCCACAGATAGTCGCGCGCGGTACGGCCGATGATGGTGCTCTGGTACTCAGGGTCAACATAGACCACGATGTATTCGGCTTTGATGGGCCAGATAAATTGCATGCCCCAGATCGCATTTGAAGGATCTTCACGGACAAATCCGGTGGGATTGTATTCTTTGCGCTTGCCGTCAAAGCCGTCCGCGTTGAAGCTGAAGGTGGTGTCTATAGTGTGTTCATCTTTGCGCTTGTAGCTCTCTACCGCGTTATAAGCGTTGCGTTCAATCAGGGTGGGGATATTGCCGATGACGTACCAGTCCCCCATGAATTGATCAAGGTCGACGTAGTCGGCTGATCGTATCGGATTTTCCGGCGCGCTGCTCTGACAGGCAGCCAGCAGTCCACTGATAAGTGCCACGGTGATGATCCTCCTGATGATTGGATTAATGCGCCATTGCATTGGTCAGCCTCGATGGCGCATCTGTGGATGGTTGAGCGGTCTGCTGACGGTTTGGCGTGCCCTGCGCGGGCAGTCTGGTGGCTTCATAGCGCAAGGTACGATCACCCTTTGCCGGCGTTTCCAGAGCGAGCCAGCGATAATCATCAGCGGCGTACCACAGCTGGATGGTTTGTTCGTCCAGTTCCAGGGCGTAACGGTTGGCCTGCAGGGTTTCTCCGGCGACGGTAATTTGCTCACTGTCCAGTTCGGTGACTTTGACGGGCTCCAGCTTGCCGGTTTGTGCATTGACCAGAGCATCTTCTTCAAGCAGCGCAGGATTCCAGTAAGCGAAGCTCATGGGACAGGCTGCGAATGTATTGGTGTCCTGTTTTGTTTTCACAACGAACTGCTGATCTTCAGTAGATGCCTCTACCTCCAGATTTTTGCCATTATCATTGGTTTGAGAGGACAGCCCTACCAGACAATCGCCTTGCCAGAATTCTGTATTGGTGTGCTGATAGGTGTAGGCGTTGAAAAACAGAAATTTCACGTTGAAGTCTGCGTCGATTTCTACGGTTTTTCCGGCCCCTTTGGGATTCGGGAAAGTGGTGTCAGTCGTGGGCATTGGGTCATTGCGCTGTTCCTGCCGAACGATAAAGCTATGCTCGCCAATTTTCTGCTGATCGAGCAGCACGTCAAAGTGCCAGCGCTGTTCGGCAGGGGTTGCAGCATGCGCGGTGGCGCTCAGGGCCAGTAAACCGGCGATAACAGAATATTTGGTCGCAACAACATGTTCCTCTGGCTCAGATTAGATCCAATAGTGCCAGTAGCTGTGTCAACGCGGCGTTAGGATTGCGTGAGCACTGCGTCAAGGTTATGACAGGATAAGTTGCTGATTTTTAAAGGGTTAGTTTCATCCGTACTTGATTTGATAGTCGTCACGGTAAAGCTTGAAGGTGGCCGGCTGCTGTAAAAACGCAAGCCAGCCGATGCGTTCGGCCAGTGCCTGGGCACGCCTTTGATCCTTATCCTCCATTGCCGCATAAACCTCATTGATCCGTTGCGCTTTCCAGGCGCTGAAGGTTGACGAGCCTCGTTGCAACTCACCGTCTTCAAAATGCAGCGTGAAGGGCCCTAACGCTCCGTTGCAGACATCACCGGGTGTTAACTCAGCAACAACCTCAGCTGCGTTTTTTAACGTGTGTTGTGCGAATTCAGCGCCAACTGGCCCAATCGCTTCCAGGTAGGTTATAAACGCATCGCTCAGGGCGAGGTCACCTTCCGCCGAAGCGCTGCAGGCTGCATGCAGGTTGTCGAGGTAGTAACACAGATCCGGGGTTTGTGATTTAAGAAAATCCATGGCATCACCGTGGTCCCGATAGTGATGAGCGTAGTAACCGGTGAACAGGCAGAAGTCGATGAGGCTCGGGCGTGACCCGAAAGCGTATTGAGTCGGGCCGACGGCCTGGTTCAAAAGTCGGCTGGTCTTCTTGAAGAGATTCTCCACCATGGCCTGTCCGGGCGCTTCGCTGATCCCCAGTCGCGGCAGGTAAGACATCATCTGAGCGGCTACTTTTTCTCCCATCTGCATGGCTGCCTCTCCGCGTAATCCCGCGCTGCCGCCAATGTGTCGGCCAAACTCACTGATAACAAAAGCTTTGGAACGCGGGTCATTCCAACGGCTGTGCATGGCGGTGGTAACCCACAACTCATCCATGATGAATTCGATGATGCGGGTGACAAGCATCAGAACAGGGTCCTCAGGGAAAACCGGACGGGCGGGATGAGCCGTTTCCAGTTGGTCAATAATTGCAGTCGTGTCCTGCAGTATTTCGCCACCAGGGGTTTCGACCACCGGAATCATGACCTTGTGCGTCGTTGCAGCGATGCGTTGGGACAGATCTCTGCTGTCGTAGGTCTCGACAAAGGCAATATGCTTGTAGCTTAGATAGGCTCGGGTTTTCGCTGAATAGTACGAGAACATCGTGCCGTGGTGCAGGTAAGGCTTATCCGCTTGCATGGGTTGCTCCAGATCAGGCAGCTGTTTTCAGGTTACCGTTTTGAGGTGTCCGGTTTGTTAAGCCGGCGTTCAGGTGCACAGACTACATTGGCGCAACTGATTTAACAGCGCTTTGCGGTTACCTCAGCAAAATAAGATAACGTCAAATTGGAGAGACGGATGAAATTTACAGAATTACCCAGAATTGGGTTGGTTGCTCTTGCGGTCAGTGTCAGCGCCCCGGTGCTGGCAGATCAGAGCATGAATTATAACTATATTGAAGGCTCGTATATCGATACTGAAATAGACAACGGCCTGGACGTTGATGGAGACGGTTTTGGTCTGAGCGGCTCGGTAGAACTTGGCTCAAACTACTTTCTGACCGCCAGCTACTCGGCCCAGGAATTTGACTTCGGTGTCGACCTGGATCAGAAATCAATTGGCTTCGGCGGCTTTATGGGGTTGTCCGATAGTGTCGACCTGGTGGGCAGCATCAACTATGTGGACGCTGAAATTGACACGCGTTTTGGCAGCGCTGACGACAGCGGTTTTGGTCTGGGTGTCGGTTTACGCGCCAGGGTAGCGCCAAACGTGGAGCTTGAAGGCGGTATCAACTATGTTGATCTCGATGAAAGTGGCGATGATACATCGCTGGCTCTGGGGGGACGGTACTACCTGACTGAAGCCTTCGCGCTTGGTGCAGGTGTCAGCTTTGGTGACGATGTAACCAGCTGGAATCTTGGCGCTCGCTTCGAGTTTTAAGACCTTTTGCAAGAGCGAAGACTGGCCACAAGTTGCGCCGCAAAACAGTCCCGGTAACACAAGTTATCGGGACTGCTTGGTTGCACTGTGCCCTGAGGGTTAAAATGCGCGGGTTCTTCAGCAACGATTTGTGAGCGCAACTTGACCAGCACTTTTTTGGGTAAATCTATTTCCGGTCCGTTTACGATGCCATCGGGCATTGTGTCCACCGCAACCTCAATTATTGAGTACATGTTTACCCATGTCCCTGAAGTAGGCGTCCTGACCACTAAAAGTATTGGCTTCGAGCCGCGCCTGGGGAACCGTGAACCCATACTGAGTCAGTACGCGCCCGGGTGTTTTGTTAACGCGGTTGGATTAACTAATCCCGGCGCCGAGCACAGTGCACAACTGTTCGCCAGGCTCGTCGTTCCTGCAGACAAGTTTCTGCTCACCTCTATCTTTGGTGGCAGTGTGGAAGAGTTTGTTGCGGTGGCGGAACTTCTCGCACCTTTCAGCGATGGACTTGAGCTCAATCTTTCCTGCCCGCATGCCCAGGGATATGGCATGGCGATGGGACAGGATCCAGAAATGGTATATGAAATTACGGCTGCCGTGAAAGCCGCCGTGTCGATACCAGTGGTACCCAAGCTTACCCCCAACACCGATAACATAGCCGCCATTGCGCGTGCTGCGGTGGATGCCGGTGCTGATGCGCTGTGTGCGATTAATACCCTAGGTCCCGGCTACTTCTCTGCCCATGGCAGTCCCGTGCTGAGTAACGAAATGGGCGGTATGTCCGGCAAGGGTGTGTTACCGATCGCGCTCAAATGCGTGCGTGAAATTGTTTCGGAAGTAGATGTTCCGGTGATCGGTTGCGGTGGTCTGTCCAGTGCAGCGGACATCGAGGCGATGGCTGATGCGGGCGCGAGTATCTTTGGTGTGGGCTCAGCCCTTGTCGGTATGACCTCGCAACAGATCAGCGAGTATTTTGCAGCCCTGGGCAAAGACCGCGTAGCACGCACAAAACATGCTGAATCGCTGGTGCAATACGACGTCGACATGGACTTCACCCCGGTGACGCTGGTAAGCAATGAAAAAGTGACAGACGATATTTCGATTCTGACGTTTGACCATAAGGTCAATGTTCAACCTGGAGAATTCATCTTCCTGTGGGTGCCCGGAGTAGGTGAAAAGCCTTTCTCTGCGTTAACTGACGACCCTTTCTCGCTGGTGGTGATTGACCTCGGCCAGTTCACTCATCATCTCATGTCAATGGAGCCGGGCGCCCAGGCCTATGTCCGTGGGCCACATGGCATACCCGCAAAACCGCCGCAGGATGCGCGCATTGTTGCCGTTGCCGGGGGCACAGGTCTGGCAGCCGTTTATCAGCTGGCACGGGATTTTGGCAACGCGGACATTTTTGTGGGTGCCAGAACTGCCGAACGGCTTTATTTCCAGGCGCAATGTGCAGAGGCGGCGCGATTACATGTTGCCACCGATGATGGCAGCGCGGGTTTTCACGGGCTCGTGACCCAGTTGCTGGATGACCACCTGGCAGGTTTGTGCCAGCAGGAATTGGATACGCTGGTTTTTTATAACTGTGGTCCGGCGCCGATGGTGCACGCAGCTGTTGCGGTGCAACAGAAATACTGTCGCCCAGAACAGATTTTCAGCGCCATCGATTATCTGACCAAATGTGGTGTGGGTATCTGTGGAGCCTGTGCCACGCCAGATGGCAGGCGGCTGTGTGTCGACGGACCGTTTATCAGTGTAGACGCGGCAAGTTAGGGTAAAATACGACACTCCAAGCCTTTGGGTTTGGGCGGAATTTCAGATCGACAGGTCTTTCAGGTTGTAGTTTTTGATAACCCGCGCGTAGGTTTCTTCGCTGAAGCGCAGGCTGTCTTCATGTCCAGCCAGAGGCTGGTAATGATAACGGCGTTGTTCCGGATAGTGTTGTGCGCGGGCATCAATGGCGACGCCAATGACACTCGCGCGCTCGAAGATGCGCTGCTCATCATAAACTTCCCGGCTGCTCTGGCTGAGTGCCCCGGTAGCTCCCAGTACCGACGAGCGACGGTGAAAACCAAACGTTAAAGAGATGCGCGTGTTATCAGAGCTGTTGGCAAAAGAGCCATGCAACAGTTGCCGGTTAACAACGGTGACATCTCCGGGTGTGCAGGTCAGAGGCACCGCGCCAGGCAGTTGCTCTGAGCCATTGTTCTCAGCGACTTTCTTTGTGATGTCAATTTTGCCGAGTTTGTGTGTCCCGGGCATCACCCATAAGCAGTTGTATGGGGTGCACGTATAAAGCTGAACCTGGAAATTAAAGCCGTGAATGCCTTCATCCCAGTTTTCAGCCTGCCAGTGTGTCACACCGTCCTGATGCCAGGAAACGGCCCCACCTAAACCAGCCTGTTTGACAAAAATGGCATCGTTGTAAGGCACAAAATCTTCGCCATTGATGGCGGCAGCAATACTCAGCAGGTCCGCGTGACCGTAAAGGCGAAGCCCGGAAGGCATGCTCTGACACATGCCGGAAATCAGGTAGACGGTCTCGTCTGGTGCGTTGGATGCGGCCACAGGTTCAGTCATTTTGGTCGGGTGGCGACCATTAAGCAGCGTGGTCCCTCCCCAGGGGTCACTCAATGGCTTGGCAAAAGTATAAGTCGGTCGGGTAAAGTCGCTGCCGAATGCAGGCCTGCCCTGGGCGTCGGTGGTAGCGTGTTGTCCGGTAGGAGCGCGTGCCAGGAGAACGTTGATATCCCGCCTTAAAGCGTCTATCTCCTCATCAGCAATGACATTGGTGAAGGTGTAGAAGCCATGTTGCCAGTAGGCTTGCAGAATCTCGGGGTGGAGTTGAAGATCGTCCGTATAACGTACCGGTCCTCGATTGCCCAGCCTCTGACTGTTTGCAATGCCGGCGCTGACATAGTCCGTCAGGCTGGCGTGATGTGCAGCTGCGCTAAGTGGTTCCGCTGGCGACGCAACGCTGGTGTCTGTTGTATTCACAGCTGATTCTCTCCCGCAACCTGACTCTGTATTTACCCCTCCTGCCAGGTTACACCTTGCCGAGCGAAATTTTCAATCTGAGTTTGACTGTAACCAAGTGTTTCGAGGATCTCGATATTATGCGCACCAGGTAGAGGTGCACTACCTAACGATTGAGTTTTTCCGTTGAATTTGACCATCGGCCCGTGTCGGAAGTAGTCACCCCATTGAGGATGTACTGCAGGGGCGATGAAACCGCAGGTCCTGACCTGCGCGTCGTTGAGCCAGAATGTATTGGGCGCGTCTCCGCTTGCAGCTACGCAGGCGACTCCGGCGGGCGCCAGTAACGCCTGCCAGAAGCCGGCATCATGATGGCTGAACAGATCACTCAACTGTGCGGTAAGTCGCGCATCATCAGCCTGCCAGTCTATGTCTGCTGTATATCCAATATCGGCATCTTTCAGGGTCTGGGCAAATTTTGTTTTTTCGTTTTCGTTCACCAGCGCGAGAAACACCCATTGGTTTTCTGCGCAGGCGTACAAACGGTAGGTGGGCGTCAGACCGTGGAGCCCTTCATCGGGCTGCAGGCGCGGTGGTTTGTCAGGGTAATCGCAAAAATCGTCATGATTGGCATACGCATTGGCACCAAACATGTCGATGAGAATCTGCTGTCCTGTACCGTTAACCTGACGTGCACAGAGCCCGAGCAGCACAGAACTCGTGACTACCATTGCGGTATTCGGGTCTGGGTTGACCTCGTTTGCCCGCATTAACCGGCTGGTCCAGAGACGGATATTCTCAATATCCTGGAGTGTATCGGGCACATGTTCGCCCATCTGATACATCACGCCACCCATAGCCGCGCCTGGGATCGGATGTGTGCTGGGGCGTAAGGCGCTGGGTCCATCCGGCCCATAACCGTTACACTGCAGGTAGATCAGGCCCGGATTCAGGGCGGCAAGCGTTGCGTAGTCGATACCCAGACGTTCTGGTACGCCGGGACGATAGTTGTGAATAACGATGTCGGCGTGGGCAACCAGCTGGTGGACAATTTTCTGTCCCTCAGCAGATTTCATATTGAGACTGATGCTCTGTTTGCCGGGGTTCACCCGAGCGGAACCGATGCCGGATAACATACCCCTGAACGGGTCCCCGCCCACCTGTTCTACCTTGATGACAGTGGCACCCATGTCGGCCAGGAATGAAGCGCCCAGCGGCGCGGCGATGATGGTGGCGATTTCAATCACCTTGATGCCGGCAAGCGGCAGACCTGAATCCTGTTTCTCCTCAGGCTGCGGGCGCGGTGAGTCAAGCCATTGCGCGATCAATACCTCGGTAGACGATGCGCCGGGTTTTAAACCCGGTGTGGCGGGTGTTTCAGTCAGGCGCGCCAGGGGGCCTAATTGCCTGTGGCCTTGTGTGGTTTCGATGACGTGTCCGTTAGCCACAATGTCCGGATCGTCGAGCGCCTCCTGTGTTGTCTGGTAGATACCGGCCACCACGCCGCCATCTTCTATCAGTTGTGACATCCATTGGTTTGCTGTGCGCTCGGAAATACGGGTCAGCATGCGATCGCGAAACGCTTCGTGTTTGTCTTTGTCTTTCAGCAACAGCTGTTTAGGGTTGAAGTCAGGGTCAGCAACAATGTCTATCAGATCAGTGGCGATCAGGAAGTTATCAAACAGATGCGGCAGCAGGTTGCCGAACTGCATCCAGCGGCCGTCAGCAGCCTGAGCGGGATGATAAAACAGGCTCGGCAGCGGCAGGTCCTCGGTTGGTGCTGCAAGTGCCGGCAGCAGGTCCGGGAATCGTTCGCGAAACTGTCCTCCCAGCATGGGGCCCTGTTCATAGGCCAGCATGCCCTGCAGGATGCTTGTTTCGATAAGCTGGCCCTGATGAGAATTGCGACTGGCATACAGGGCAGCAAGGATGCCGCTGACAGCCGCTTGAACACAGGCATGAATACCTACCTGCAATGCGGAAAATACGGGCCCTGGTCGCTCCACGATACCGCTGAACATCTGCATTCTGCCGCAGTAGGCAGCCACCACATGTTCGTATCCCGGACAGTCTGCCATTGGACCGTCGCCGCCAAATCCAGTGACATGACAGAAATGCAGGTGCGGATGCTGTTTGTGGATCTGTTCCGGGTGCAGGTTGGCGGCGCGCAGACTCGCAGGGCGCCAGTTGCACAGGAATACGTCAGCCCCGTTCAACAGTTGCTGCAGTTTGCCGTGTTCCTCTGCGCTGCTCAGATTTAGGGCAAGCGTATGTTTGCCACGATGCCACATACTGGCGGCAGGTAGTTGTTCCTGTACGGAAATTTGTGGCGATGGAATGCGAATCACTTCCGCACCAAAATCCGCCAGGATCATACCCGCAAGCCCTGTTGTCGGACCGCTGCCCAGTTCGACCACACGTACGCCTGTCAGTGCAGCAGGCGTGGTGTTGCGCTTGCTTTTGTCGGCGGGTTCCGCCTCAACGTCATCTGTCATCGCCACTGGACCTTGAAAGTTACAGGTCATACAGCGTAAATACTCAGCTGCTGCAACGCCAGCCCGTGTGAGGTGCTGTTGTGGTGAGTGTAGATGTTACACTCCGCGCCAATTGAGTCTGACTACACCCGCTTAATGCCTATGCTTCAACGATTTACCCGCAATGTTTTTTCACTGACGCGTGCTGCCTTCGTCTGTGGCCTGATCGCAGTCAGCCTGATGCCGAAAGTTAACGCTGCCGCCTATTCGTTGCCGAATGACAACAACAGTCTGCTGGGTGCGGTGAAACAGGTGCAGTTGGTTTATGAAGACACCTTTGCCATCGTCGCACGCCGAGCCGGGGTTGGCTTCACCGGATTACAGCGGGCCAATCCAGGCATAGATGAATGGCTGCCCGGTGCGGGTGTATCCCTGGAGTTGCCCACCTCGATGCTTTTACCCGCATCCCCGCGGGAAGGCGTTGTGATCAACCTTGCTGAGCTGCGCATGTATTTCTTCACTGAGTCGACAGAGCAGGTGTTTGTGTATCCGATAGGTATTGGCAGCGAAGGGCGGGAGACGCCGCTGATGCAGACGTCGGTGGTGGGCAAAATTGAAAATCCGGTCTGGTATCCACCGCAATCCGTTCGCGATCGTCACGCTGCGGAAGGAGACATATTGCCGCGGGTGGTGCCGCCTGGCCCCGACAATCCTCTGGGTCCGTTTGCTATTCAGCTGGCGCGCTCGGGCTACTTTATCCACGGTACAAACGCGCCGATAGGCGTGGGCCAGAGAGTTTCGTCAGGGTGTATCCGTATGTACAACAATCACGTGGCGAGCCTTGTGGCAACGTTACCTAATCGAACCATTGTACGCGTCATTGACCAACCCTATAAAGCCGGTTGGCATGGAGATGACCTGTACCTGGAAGCGCATCCGCCGTTGGAAGGCGCTTTAGACCATAGTCAGGCGGTCGCAGCGGTTATTGCAGCAACAAACGATCGAGATGCGGATGTCGACTGGGGCAGGGTAGTTGAAGTAGCACGTACAGGCAGTGGCCTGCCTGTACGTATTACACGTTAGCGGATTACTTTCCGCCGCAGCACTCACTTTCCATGCGGCTCAAACGCTCCGCAGTTTCAGTAGCGGTGTCCATCGCTTGACGTGCCATGCGCTGAGCGTCGCTGATGTCTGAAGCGCTCGCAGAAGCACTTGAGCTGGCTGACCGGGCTGTTTCCAGCGCTTGATCGGCTGTGCTGGCGACACTGGAAAGCTGGTTCTCTAATGCCGTCAGTCGGTCTTCGGTGGCACTGGACGCGCAGCCGGAAATCGCAATAAGAGCAATAGAAATTAAAATAAGCTGTTTCATTAAAGACCTCTGTCTATCAGGTGGAATGGGGATCATACGCTGAAGTTTATCCAGTCTGTAGGGTTTAATCACAAGAGATATTAGGTGTTTCTGCTTATGGACTAACTTACAGTACAAATTTAGGTTCGTTGTTCTCATGAAAGGTGGATGGAAATTATGAATGTTGCAGTAAAAGACGCCGCGATGGTGGTGGATGCAGGCTATTTTGATGTGCTGGTTATTGGGGCCGGGATTTCCGGCATAGATGCAGCACACTATATGCAAACCGAGTGTCCAGAGAAGTCTTTTACCCTGCTTGAAACTCAGGATTCGTTTGGCGGCACCTGGAACACGCACAAATATCCCGGGATCCGCTCAGACAGCGATCTGTTCACCTTTGGCTACAAATGGAAACCCTGGGTTGGTGCACCCATCGCCACGGCAGAAGAGATCCTCAAATATCTTGATGAAGTGCTCGATGAGGAAGATATACGCCGCCACATTCAGTACCAGATAAAAGTCACAGACGCCAGCTGGTCCAGTGAAACAAAGCTCTGGACGGTCTACGCGGACAACCTGGCGAGTGGCGAGCGACTGCGCTTTACCACTAATTTCATGTGGATGTGCCAGGGTTATTATCGTCACGCTAAAGGATATACGCCGGAATGGGAAGGCATGGACGACTATGAAGGTGAAATAGTTCACCCACAAACCTGGCCTGAGGATCTCGATTACAAAGACAAACACGTGCTGGTGATTGGCTCTGGCGCTACCGCAGCAACGGTTGTCCCTGCTATGGCGGCTGACTGTAAACACATCACCATGCTGCAGCGTTCACCAACCTTTTTTATCCCGGCACCTAACCGCAATGAAACCGCCGAGATGTTGCGTGAGCTCGACGTGCCGGATGAGTGGACCCACGAAATTGTACGGCGCAAGGTGCTGTTCGATCAGCAGGAGATAACCCGTCGCTCGTTTGAAGAGCCCGAGGGTTTGCGCAGCGAGTTGATCGGCGCGGCCAAAGAGTATCTTGGTGAAGATTTCGATATTGCTACCCACTTCACCCCCAGCTATCGCCCCTGGCAACAGAGAATTGCCTTCCTGCCTGACGGTGACCTGTTTCAGGGTTTGCGCCAGGGTCAGGCGACGGTAGTGACTGATCAGATCGAGCGATTCACGAAAAAAGGCGTGCTGCTGAAATCTGGTGATGAAATCTCTGCCGACATTATTGTCACCGCAACCGGTTTTAATCTGTGTGTACTCGGTGATATCAATTTTGTCGTTGACGATAAAGAAGTCGACTTTGCCGACACGGTCACCTACCGCGGCATGATGTTTACTGGTGTACCAAACCTGGCGTGGGTGTTTGGCTATTTCCGTGCCAGCTGGACCCTGCGTGCCGATCTGATTGCTGAACTGGTCTGTCGTATGTTCAACAAAATGGATGAGCAGGGTGCGCAGATGGTGATGCCGACGTTACGGCCTGAAGAGCACAACATGCCTCGTCTCCCCTGGATCGATCCGGATAATTTCAATCCGGGTTATCTGATGCGCAGCCTGCATGAGATGCCAAAACAGGGCGATCGGGAACCCTGGATATTCACGCAGGATTACTGGAGCGAAAAAGATGAATTCCCAGCTGCGGATCTCGACGACGGCACACTGATTTACACCTGAGTGGATTCTTTCCTGTCAGCAGCGGCGCCTCAGGCGCCGCTGGGTTTTGTAGGGTTGTCGTCTGTCTCAGTGCCGGCCTGAGTATCTGGCGCAGTGTTATCTGGCTCAACCTCTGCTGCAGGCTGTTCAACATCTTCAGGCTCAACAACCGGTTGCACGGTTTGTTCAGGTTCCATGTCAGCAGACCAGGGTGTGTCGCCGGGTTCAACATCAGGCCAGTCATTGAATGGAAATGGCAGGTATTCACTGTTGAAGGTTGCGAACTGCAGAATGTCATACATGTAAGCGCTGAGATTTGCACCGAAGGTATGCAGAGACTCATTCACCCGGCCGGTGACCAGCGCGCATAGAAACTGGAACACTGAAATAATGATTAACAGAGTCTCGCCGATGGAATAGGCGACGACCATGATAATCATGTATAGCGCGCGCACCCAGATGCTGCGGTCGGCTAACCGGTTTTTAGTTTCCTGTTCCATAGTGTGCCTCGATCAGTTGGAGTATTAGTTACTCACTTGTGAAGCAAGATTGGTACCAGAAGTAAATTATCAATAAAAACAATAGCTTAAGAAAATCGCTTTGGTGTGCGAAAAGAGTTCTGGCGAATTTGACCAAGTGTTGAATCAACTTTTACACGCGTCATCCTGCATCGGGGCTTCTAAGCTATCGTACTACTTTGATATAGTTGACCTAACACTAAGTAGCCACGAAACAGCCCCTGGGAGAGAATGATGAGTGCAGATCAAGAGGCCCGTAACGAATTAGGTTTTGATCCTGACGCCTTGCGTGAGAAGTACCGCATCGAGCGGGATAAACGCCTGCGTGAAGACGGTAATGATCAGTACGTCGAGGTGAAAGGTCAGTTCAGCCACTATGTTGAAGACCCTTATATTGCTGAGCGTATTCAACGCGAACCCCTGACTGACGAAGTTGATGTTGCCATTATCGGCGGCGGTTTTGGTGGCCTGCTGGCGGGTGTTCGATTGCGTCAGGCGGGTGTGGAAAACATTCGTATGATCGAAAAAGCCGATGAATTCGGCGGCACCTGGTACTGGAACCGATACCCTGGTGCGGCGTGTGATATTGAGTCTTACGTCTATCTGCCGCTGCTGGAAGAAACCGGTTACATCCCACCGAAGAAGTATGTTGAAGGTGCGGACATCATGGCTTACAGCCAGCAGATCGCTAAGCAGTGGAACCTGTATGACGACGTTTGTTTTCAAACGGAAGTACAGGAATTGCGCTGGGACGAGGCTGCCCAGCGCTGGATCATTAAGACTAATCAGGGCGATGTCATGAAAGCGCGTTTTGTAATTTCGTCTAATGGTCCGCTGAACCGTCCCAAATTGCCTGGCATTGAAGGCATTGACAGTTATCAGGGCCACACCTTCCATACCAGCCGTTGGGATTATGCGTATACCGGCGGCGACGCGCACGGCAACCTGACCGGTTTGAAAGATAAGCGCGTGGGCATAATCGGAACCGGTGCAACGGCGGTGCAGTGCGTTCCGCATCTCGGCGCAGCGGCAAAAGAGCTGTTTGTTTTTCAGCGGACACCTTCTTCAATCGATGAACGCAATGACAAGCCTACAGACGAAGAATGGGTGAAAAGCCTGAAGCCAAACTGGCACCAGGAACGCATGGACAATTTCAATACGCTGGTCTCAGGTGGCGTAACCAGCGAGGACCTGGTGAACGATGGCTGGACTGAAATCATTCGTAATCTGCTGTTGATGATTCGCAACGAAGACGAGCCGGATATGTCCATGGAAGCGATCATGGAAAAAATGGAGCTGGCAGATTTTCAGAAGATGGAATCTATTCGTTCGCGCGTTGAGGCGATTGTTGAAGATCCTGAAACCGCGGAACATTTAAAACCATACTATCGACAATTCTGTAAGCGGCCTTGTTTTCACGACGACTATCTACCAACATTTAATCGCGAAAACGTTCATCTGATTGACACTGAGGGTAGAGGCATTGACCGCATCACACCAAAAGGCATCGTCGCCAATGGTGTGGAATACGAGCTGGACTGCATTATTTTTGGTACCGGTTTTGAAGTGGGCACCGAGTACACGCGCCGCTGCGGCTACGAAACTTATGGACGGGAGGGTAAAAGCCTCAGTCAGCACTGGGAAAGCGGCGCGCGCACCTATCACGGTCTGCACAGCCACGGTTTCCCCAACAGTTTTATGATGGGGACTTTGCAGACTGCGTTTACGGCCAATTACCCTCATTCGTTGAACGAACAGGCAAAACACATTGCCTATATCGTTGATCAGTGTCTCGAAGGTAACCATCAGGTTGTTGAGGCGACAGAAGAAGCAGAGCAGGAGTGGGTTGATACCATTGTTTCGCTGGCTCGTATGAACGAGAAGTTCCTGGCTGACTGCACGCCAGGTTACTACAACAATGAAGGTAAGCCGACGGATCGTTCGCAGCAGAATACCTCGTATGGGGCTGGTCCCGTAGCCTTCTTCAAGCTGCTGGAAGACTGGCGCGATGAAGGCATGATGAGTGGCTTGCAGCTCAAGTGACCGCCAGCCAGCGGAGTTTGAATTGAAAAGTTCATGACGCCTGGCCACGCGGACCTGTGGTTCCTACCCCTGGGTGGTTGTGGCGAAATAGGTATGAACATGAACCTGTATGGCCATGACGGGCAGTGGTTGATGGTTGACTGTGGGGTGACATTTGCGCAACCAGGCGCTGTTGAACCCCATGTGCAGATGGCTGATCCGTCGTTTATTGAGGCGCAGCAGGAAAACCTCAGCGGCCTGCTTATCACCCATGCCCATGAAGATCATATTGGTGCTGTTGCCCATCTGTGGTCGCAGCTGCGGTGCCCCGTATACCTGACTGAGTTCAGTGCGGCCATTCTGCGTCGTAAGCTGGCAGAGCATGATCTGCTCGATCAGGTGCCTCTGCATATTGTTGCTCCGGGCGGACATCTGCAGTTGGGTGGGTTCGATATTCAGTGGCTTAACCTGACCCATTCCACACCTCAGTCCCAGGCGCTGCTTATCCAGACTCAGGCCGGTTCGATACTGCACACAGGTGATTGGAAAATTGACCTGGATCCGGTGGTGGGTCCGCCGATCATCCGCGCAGATTTTGCCGCTCTGGCAGAAGAAGGCGTGTTGGCCATGGTCTGTGATTCTACAAATGCTCTGAATCCAGGACACTCCATCAGTGAGGGCGATCTGTTTGAAGGGCTGAAAACGTTGGCTGCAGATGCCCCTGGCAGGGTGGTGGTGGGATGTTTTGGCAGCAATATAGCCCGCCTGCATACACTGGTGTCGGTCGCTGCCGAAACCGGGCGTTATGCCGGGGTGCTGGGCAGGTCTTTGAATAACTATCTGCAGGCGGCGCGCCAGGCCCGGCTATGGGATAAAAAGCTGTCTGTCATAGATGCTTCACATCTGGGTTACCTGCCGGCGGAAGAAGTGCTGGCAATTGCCACCGGCAGTCAGGGTGAAAGCGGTGCTGCGTTGTCGAGGCTGGCTGCAGATACACACCCTGATCTGTCGCTGCAACCGGGTGACACGGTTATTCTCAGCGCGCGGGTGATTCCTGGCAACGAGATTGCGCTGGCCGCCTTGTTGGACCGGTTGCGCAACCGGGGTGTGCATGTCGTCAGTGACGAAAGCCTCAATTTCCCCATCCATGCCTCGGGGCACCCCTGTCAGGATGAACTGGCTGATATGTATAGCTGGGTAAAACCAAAGATTGCGATCCCCGTGCATGGCGAGCCACAGCATATGGCTGCCAACGCGCAGCTGGCGGGGCGCAGCGGTGTGCCGCGCAGCTTCACCGGAGAGAACGGTGACCTGTTTATGCTGGCGCCTGTTCCGGGGATGCGTCGGGGTTTTGCCGGGGTGGGGCGTCTGGGGTATGACCGCGGGCGTCTAACAAAGATCTGATTTCACTGTGTCGTGCGCGGCTGAGCGTGATTTTGCGCGAAAAGAAATAGGGCACCAGTAAAGACAAGGCAATACATGGACCCATCACTATGCCCAGGTTGAAGATGATATCTGCCTCTACGGTACCTGGTGCCGCCCCTACCGGTAAACGGATCAGATCAATAACAACGCCGCCGACAAGACTGCCAAACCCGGTAACAAACTTTATGGAAAAGCCCTGTGCGGCAAAGAAAACCCCTTCCTGCCGCTTGTGTGTCAGATATTCCTGTTCATCTGTAATGTCGGCAATAACCGATGCAGAGACGGTTTGAAACCAGATCACCAGTGCTGAAGAAATGCCCACTTGAGCGGTTACTATATAGAAAATTGCATCTGTTCCGTTGCTCGGAATCCAATCCAGCAATCGGCCGGGAATCAACCACAGCGTGTTAATCACCAGACCGATGATGCAGATGTTCAGCACGGTCTGCTTTTCAATACGCTCGTTCAGCCAGTTCATCATCAGCGTCATGACAGCGATGGGTACAACAACCAGCAGCGTGAGTACAGCCAGTTGGGCTGTGGTGAATTCCCAGAAGTACGTGTTCAGGTGTGTGCCCAGTGCGCCATTCAATCCGGTAGCAACACCCAGCGTTAACATGACAAAGAACAGGTATTTGAAATTGCTGTTCTTAAAGGCGATGGTTAAATCTTCAGCTAACTGTTTGAGTGAGAAGGCATTGCCAACGTTGGCCTGAGGTAAAAAGGGGATGCGCTTGCGGGTTACCACCAGGACCAGTGTAGTGAAAATGGCCACCACGGCAAAAGACACCGTTCCCCATAGGTGATAGTTGGCCGTAATCAATCGTCCATCAACACCCTCACTGGTATCAAATACAAAATACCAGGCACCGGCGGTGAGTAGAATACCAGCCAGCCAGCCAAAAAGAGTGCGCGCGCCGGCGATTTTAGAGCGCTCAAGGTAGTCGTTGGAGAGTTCTGCGCCCAGGGCGAGATAAGGCACGGTGAAAAGCGTTATGAAGGTGCGCAGCGCAATACATACGCCCAACATCCAGAGGAAAAGACCCATCTGCCCCAGGCCTTCCGGCACGCTGAATAAAAGGTAAAGTGAAGCCGCTAATGGAATGCCGCTGGCGGCCATCAGGGGATGACGGCGTCCCCAGCGGCTACGCAAATTATCTGAAAACGAGCCAATAATCGGGTCTGTAAGGGCATCCCAGGCCAGAGCAATGAATAACACTACCCCGGCGAGGGTGCCGCTCAATCCAACTACGCTGACGTAGTAGAAGAGAACAAATGAGCCAAATGCCACATCTTTCGTTGTGAACGATAAGACCCCAGTGGCGTAACCTAATCGCGTCCAACGAGTAACGGCAGGTGTCGACATAGGCTCATGGCGATATCAAAAATGATAGTCGACTATATCGAATAAAAGAGCCGAAACCTACCCAGCTTTTGACAGGCTTTCGGTCTCCGGGTGGTCTTTCAACCAGGCCAGCACGTTGTCAGCATCGGACACTTCGAAGGGGTCTGTTGCACAGTTGTCTTCGAAACCAGGCTCGATGAACATCTGCTCAATTTCGCCGTTATTGACAACCATGGCATAACGCCAGGATCGAGGCCCAAAGCCCAGGTTTCCCTTGTCGACCAGCATGCCCATTTTACGGGTGAATTCGCCGTTGCCGTCAGGCAGCATTTTGACCTTTTCGGCGCCCAGGTGGCGACCCCACTGATACATGACAAATGCATCGTTCACAGACAGGCAGTAGATGTCGTCTACACCCTGGGCTTTGAAGTCGTCATACAGCGCTTCGTAGCGCGGCAGATGAGTTGTTGAACAGGTCGGTGTGAAGGCACCGGGCAGCGCGAGGACAACAATTCTTCGGTTCTCGAAGATCTCGTAAGCGCTGACTTCCTGCCAGCGGAAGGGGTTGTCTCCGCCGATAGATTCGTCGCGCACACGGGTCTTGAAGGTCGCGTTTGGTACGTGGTTGTTTGAGTACATATTCCTGTCTCTTCCGTAGTGATTTGAGAGACATGATAGCGCCCGCGCAAAATAGTTCTAATTGATTATTTTTATCTGAATGATAGAGATTAACAATCGATAAATCAGGCGGATAATCCGCCGTCGATAACCAGTTCCGTGCCTGTGATATATCTCGACTCGTCACTGGCCAGAAACAGCACGCCATTGGCGATATCCAGCGGATAGCCGACCTCACCGGTAGGCACGCCCAGCGTTGCCATGGCTTCAACATCGACTGCGTTCTCACCTTCTTCCAGGAATTCGGGATTAACCTTGGTCCAGATTGGTGTATCGATGACGCCGGGATGCACCGAATTCACCCGGATCGGCCAGCGGGATTGGGCACACTCCAGAGCAACTCCCTTGGTCAGCAGACGTACGCCGCCTTTGGTTGCGTTGTAAGCCGCCAGGTTAGCAGCGCCCTTCAGGCCGGCAACGGAAGACATGTTTATGATTGAGCCGCTACCGGAGTCGCGCATTGCCGGAATAGCATGTTTTATGCCGAGAAAAACACCATCAAGATTGATGGCCTGTTGGCGCTGCCAGTCTTCCAGGGCCATCTCTACGATACTACCGCCAATACCTATGCCAGCGTTATTGACCAGAATGTGCAGGCCACCATGACGCGCCACCGTTTGCTCGACAACATTTACCCAATCACTTTCAAGGGTGACGTCGTGTTCCATAAACTCAGCCTTGGCGCCGGTTTTAACAATGCTCGCCACGGTCTGTTCACCCAGGGTTGTATCGATATCGGTGACGACAACCGTGGCACCCTCTGCGCTCAGACGTTCGGCACAGCCTCGCCCAATACCTGATGCCCCGCCAGTGATAATGGCTACTTTTCCAGCAATTCTACCCATATTCCTCTCCCTGTCGTTGTTCTAAGGTGCCGCAGCAGTGGCCTGCTGCTCCAACAGTGCAGGACTGACCCGCACAATTCTGCCACCACTGGCGTGTTCTAAAAGCAGCAGAATGTGGCCATTGTGGTCTACTTCGATATCCCGCACGCGTGCCAGATCCTTGATCAGCAGTTCCTGCTCAACCAGTTTATTGTCCTCTATTTTCATGCGATACACGTCAGCGGCTTTGAGGGACCCGATCAGAAACTGGTGTTTCCAGGCTGGAAAGGCGTCTGCCTCGTAGAGTACAAAGCTGGATACGGCAGGTGAGGGCGTTAAGTCTACGATGGGTTGATCAATATCTTTGAGCTCCAACTCGATGCCCTGTTTCGTGCCCCAGCTGACCTGTGAACCGTTGTAATTCTGGCCTTTGGAAAAGGCGGGCCAGCCATAGTTGTGCCCCGGCAGGAGCAGGTTGACCTCGTCACCTCCGCGGGGTCCATGCTCAGTTTCCCAGAGCTTTCGTTCTATCGGGTCAAATTCCAAACCCTGGGGTGAGCGGTGACCGTAACTCCATATGGCTTTGTTGGCAGTAGGGTGATTTATAAAAGGATTATCTGCGGGTATCCGTCCATCATCATGCAGGCGAAGAATTTTTCCGTGGGGTGCGCTCAGGTCCTGAATCAGGTCAATACTCTGCATACCGATGCTGAGGAAGACAAAACCATCCGGGTCAAAGGCTATTCTGCCGCCGGCGGCAACGTCCGAAGCGGGGGAGTAGTGAGCCAGGTCAGCTTTCCAGATAGTTTCTTCGTCCACCCAGCGGTTGTTTTCTATGCGGCCTCTGACAAGTGCATTCATGGAAACCGGGCGCTGCATCTCTATGCTGATGTCATTACAGCCTTCACAACGATCGGTGTAGTGCAGATAGACCCAGCCATTGTTCGCATAGTTCGGGTGCAGGGCGACATCCAGCAACCACCCCATACCATACTCCAGACCGCCTCCGCCTTTGCGCGCATCTCCAAACGTTGCAGGTGTGCCTGTAATCAGTGGAGATAAGCTGCCGTCGACACCTACGATCCGTAACCCACGCATTTTTTCTGTGACCAGAATCTGTCCGTCCGGCGTGGGTGCAATAGAAAACGGCAGCGGATCGATGTGGTCAGCAACCGTTGTGAAGACAAAGTTGTGATATTCACTGGGTTGTACGGCGGTGGGAATGCGCAGTTCGCTGTCAATTTTGAAATCGGAATACAATAAACCGCTGCGGTTCTCAGATATCCATAAGGCCAGACTTTTGATCTGCTCGTGTGTCAGGATATCCTGCCAGGCGGGCATGCCCTGGGTGGGAAAACCGTCGCTGATGCTGGTGATCAGCTGTTCCACCTCTTGTCCATGTTTGAGCTCAACACCGAGTAGTGGCGCGCCCTGGGCAGCACCCTCGAGTTGCGCGCCGTGGCACACTGCGCAGTTGGCAGCGTACAAATCACCAAATTCTGAACCCGCCTCGGCCGCATACAGTTGGTAGGGGCTGATCACACCCAGAAGCGCAATCAACAGCGGTACAAAGCCAGTCATTGGCTTGCGTGCAAAATTTCTCATGATGTTCCCCTCTCCTGCAGGAAGACTACCGCTTCCGGAGAGGTGTGCCAATCATGAGCAGGTTGCATTTTTTACAGGTGTTGTGTGAAAAACGAGGTTGTTTCGTTCACAGCCTGAGCGGTGAGTTCGGCTTCGTTACTGAACAGCCCCAGGCCATGATCTGCCCCTTCAACAACGTAGATCTGGCGGGAAGAGGCACGGGTCGCCTTTTTGTAGACAGCTTGCGGTACAGCAGGCTTGACCACCTGATCGAGGCTGCCATACAGAACAAACATATCGCCACTGAACTCATTGACTGCAGAACTGGGTCTGGAGTTTTCAATATCGGTGAAAAATTGCCGGCCGAGAAGCTGTTGCTGTCCCCATGCTGTGGTGAAAGGCACGGCGCCATCGTCTTCAGCGCGGGCTTTCATCTGCGCGTAAGAGGACTGACCGCCTAACGCATTGATCATAGAGCTTGCGCCATCCGTGGCTGCCGGTGCCCACAGCGCCATGGTTTTAACCGGTGTTGTCTGGCTGTAGAGCAAAGCCAGGCGGCCGCCCATGCTGAACCCCAGTAAACCGATGCGTGTCGGGTCAATATCCAGTTCAGATTGTGCGTATCGGTGTGCGGACTCAATGTCCGCCAACATATTAGTTAAGTTGTTTTGAGAGAAAGATTCTCGACTGTCTCCGCAGCCGGGAAAATCCATACGCACGCTGGCAATTCCCCGTTCGGCCAGGACCTCGGCCACCTGAGTAAAGCCGCCCGCTTCATGGCGCGTACCGCCATGACCGTGAATGAGAATCACCAGCGGTAGTGGCTTTTTGCGCGCAGCGGGCTGCACCAGAGTAATGGGAATAGAGGTGTTTCTCGATTCAATCCATAAGTCGCGGCTCCGCTCGACTGGCTTTGCTGTAAAGCAGTCGAAACTCAAAGGGTGTCTGACACGTGTTGCTACATTCTGCAGCAGGCAGACTTCCTGGATTGTGATCAGCTGAAACCTGGGCGGGGGTTCGATACTGCGGCCGCTGGCGATTTTCCCCTGAGGTGTATTGGCAAGCGCGGGTGCCAGAACAAGAATCGGGCTGTCCTGAAATGCACTTGCGGATAACAGCGGTGCTGCGTTCAGGCCTAAATCCTGCTGAATGACGCCTGCAACTTCCTGGATCTGGTTGTCATTCAGCTCTTCGATATAAGCCGCCTGATAGTCCTCAGGCGCAACCTGGCAGGCCGAAACGAGCAGCCCCACGCACAACAGGCTCACACACCGCAGGCACGCAACCCACCGCAGAGCGCTCATCTGTCGATGACCATGCCGGGCATCCGGTCTCGTTTCTGCAAGGCTATGCCACCCGAGGGCTGCAGGCTGAGCGCTTTGGTTCTGCTGCTGGCTGTGCGAACCGGAACCACACACTGTCCGGTGGCAATGTAGTCCAGCGCTGTACTCAGACGAGCTTCAGTTGGGTCTCCCAGTGCTCGACTGTAATCGTCAGCCACTTCACAGCCACGTACTTCAACAGTTTCAACGGGGTTTTCACTGGGGATAAAGCCGTCTGCGTAATCACCAAACCCGAGTGCATTAACGCCGCGGAACTGGATGGTGAAGTAGGTCGTGCCGCAGTTGTCGGTGGGATAAAACCCATACGGCTTGCCGCAGGTGGTTTCGCCGATGAGAATCACTTCGACGTTGATTCCGCGCAGCCCGTTGATGATGGCTTCACTGGCTGAACAGGTATCTGCGCTGGACAGAATAAATACCCGGTTCAAGTTAATACTGGGCAGCGGATTACCCGCGGCTAACGAAAATCCCTGGGTCACCTCATGGAATGCGGTAGGTGCCAGTGCTTGGCCTGTCACGGGGTTAATGGTGGGGTATTTGTCGTTAAACTGGGTTTCATCAAAGGTGCGCCCGGATGCCGCAGAAGGGCCGGCAACCATGTAGCTGAGCTGGTTGGCAATATCCAGAAAGCCGCCGCCGTTGTAACGCAGATCAAGAATCAGATCGGTAACGCCTGCGGTCTCAAAGTCTTCAATCGCGGCGACCAGGGCTGCCTCTGCAGGTGCGATATGGGTGGTGAACAACAGATAGCCAACAGGGCCACTGCTGGTCTGAAATACGTCGGTTACCGGAGTCGGGTTCTGGGTGATTGACGCTGAAACAAGGTCTACGTCACGCACGTTGCTCTCGTCAAAGTCCGATATGCGCAGCCGGGTGCTGTTACCGGTACTGGATGGGAACAGACCTTCGTTTAAGACATCTACACCAGCCTGTGTATTGTCGTTAACTGCATCTACTCCGTCGACCAGCAAGATCCTGGAACCGCGAGTGATGCCTGCCTGATCAGCAGGCGAGCTTGGCTCAACAAACGCAACAACAATTTCTCGCGGGGGCGTGGCCCTGATCAGAATGAACTCAGCACCATATCCGGCACTGACGCCAGACTGGCTCAGTGCCTGCCAGGCTTCGGTGTCAAAGGTGAAATGAAACTGATCCTTGCGCGCCCCGGAAGGTGTCAGTTCGTTCGTCTGCATCAGGTCGAAGTAATCGAGGGGGTCATCAAATGTTTGCGGATCAATATCTACAATTTCGTCATACCAGAGGTATAAATCGTGGCTCCAGGCGCGCAGCCACTCATTTTCGTCAAAAGCGTTACCCTGGGTATCGTTAAATCCGCCGCTGTTGCGCGGATTAAGACAGATGTTGGCAAAAAGGTCCGGGTCGCTGAAAATGCCGCGTTCAAAATCTGTTTGCGCGCTAGGGGGTGGAGGAGGAGGGGTGCCGCCGCCATTGCCACCACCACCACCGCCGCCACCGCCACAGGCGCTGAGGGCGAGGGAGACGGATACAAGCAAAACAACTTTGAACAACATATGAGCCTGCCGGTTTCTGATTTTGAATGGGTTGTGGTTTATGTGCGTCCGATCGCTTGTTCGGATAATGTCAGCGCTCGATCGATGCGGTTGCGCATTTCTTCGAGGTCTATGCCTTCCGTACTTTTCTTGCCTTCGCAATAGCGTGCATAAACACCGTGCACAATTGCTGCAGTTTTCCAGCGATTGAAGGCAGTGTAGTAATTCAATCGAGATAAATCTCGACCGGTTTTTTCAGCATAACGGTCTGCCAGCTCAGTTCGCGTCGGAAAGCCGGGCGGCGCCGTCGCGGCTTCCGGTGGAATCGGCTCTGCATCTGTCGGATCCGGCCAGGCATTTAATGCATAGGCAAGATCAGCCAACGGATCTCCTAAGGTGGAAATCTCCCAGTCTACAACTGCCGCAATGGTGTGATCCGGGCCAATCAGAACGTTGTGCAGACCATAGTCTCCATGTACCACGCGTGCAGGCCCCTGGTCGGGCATATGGTCCAAGAAGTACTGCTGCAACTCATGCGCACGTGGGTCGTCGTAATCTGCCGGCTCAACGGATGAGGTCCATGACCGATACCAGGTCTTGAGCTGGCGCCCGACGTAATTCTCTTTTTTACCCAGCTCGCTCAGCCCGACTTCGTCTGGGTCTACTGCGTGCAGTTGTGCCAGGACATCGATAAACGACAAAGCCATTTTACGGCGCTGTGATTCAGGCACCCACTGACGTGTATCGTCGGAGGTGTAAAGGGGGTGTCCATTAACGTGGCCCATGACATAGAACCAGGCTCCCGTCACTTCCGGATCTTCACAGAAACCGTAGGCGGCGGGCACCGGCACGTCGGTTTTCCCCAGCGCAGAGATCAGTGCCCATTCCCTCGACATGTCATGGGCTTTAGGCAACAGCTGCCCCTGGGGCGGGCGCCGGATAACGGCAAGTGCACCGCGGCTGTCTTCCAGTTGATAGGTTAAGTTGGAATGCCCGCCTTCAAGGCGGGTCCATTTGAACGGAGGTTGAAGGTCAGCCACGTGCTGGCGAATCCAGTCTTCCACCGCGCCAACGTTATAACCCTCCGGGTGAGTTTCTGCTTGAGTCTCTGTCATGATGTGGCGCTACCAGAGATCATATTTTTGCAGTTCCGCACGCCCAACCACCATGTGGTGTACTTCATCAGGGCCATCAGCAAAGCGCAGGTGCCGCATATCTGTATACAGGCCGGCCAGCGGGGTCCATTGGGACACACCGGCAGCGCCGTGAATCTGAATCGCCTGGTCAATAATCTCACAGACTTTTTCCGGCACCATGGCTTTCACAGCGCTGACATAAACACGGGCTTCTTTATTACCCAATACGTCCATCGCTTTAGCGGCCTGCAGTACAGATAAACGCATGGCGTTTATCTCGATCCGCGCACGGGAGATCATCTCAATGTTTTTGCCCAGCTTGGCGATAGGTTTTCCGAATGCAGTCCGGCTGCCGGCACGTTTAACCAGCAGTTCCAGCGCCAGTTCCGCTTTACCGATGGAACGCATGCAGTGGTGAATACGGCCAGGCCCGAGACGCAGCTGAGAGATCTCAAAACCACGTCCTTCACCCAGCAGGATGTTTTCTTTCGGTACCCGCACGTTGTTGAACTTCAGGTGCATGTGACCCCGGGGTGCATGGTCTTCACCAAAAACTTCCATGCCACCGAGAATTTCAACTCCGGGTGTATCGATGGGCACCAGAATCTGTGATTGCTGGCGGCTGGGCGCTGCATCCGGGCTGGTTTTAACCATGGTGATCATGATCTTGCAACGTGGGTCGCCAGCGCCGGAGATGTAGTATTTCTCGCCGTTGATCACCCACTCATCACCCTCAAGCACTGCACTGGTACTGATATTTTTTGCATCAGAAGAGGGCAGCGCAGGCTCGGTCATCGCGTAAGCAGAGCGGATCTCACCGTCAAGCAGCGGTTGCAGCCACTGTTTCTTCTGTGCTTCGGTGCCTACCCGTTCCAGTACTTCCATATTGCCGGTATCTGGCGCGCTGCAGTTCAGCGTTTCAGAAGCCAGTGGATATTTGCCCAGCTCAGCCGCTATGTAGGCGTAGTCCAGATTGTTCAATCCTTCGCCCGTGTCCGCATCAGGCAGGAAAAAATTCCACAAGCCCGATTCCTTGGCTTTGGCTTTGGCGCCGTCCAGCAGTTCCAGCTGACGCGGGTGCCAGCTCCAGCGATCTTCCTTACCTTCGTTTAAAGCCTGGAATTCATCAATGATGGGTTCCACGTTGTCAGCGATGTGTTTCTTCACTGCAGCCATCAGCGGCTGTGCCTGCTCTGACATGGATAATTCAAACAGGTCTGCTTCTAAATCTGACATCTTCCCCTCTTCTCCCTTATGGGTTGGTATATTGCTCTGATACTCGATCATAACCATTTTTATACGCGTCTGGGGAGACTCTACCGTTCGTATTGCGACCTATAATCTGCAGAATCTGTTTCTTGCCGGAGAAGGCGCCCTGGACGTAAGCCTGCCGGTCAAAGGTCCTCTGACCCCAGCCAGACGTGTACGGCCGATGGCAAGAATGATTACCCAGGTGGCGGCGGATGTGATGCTGGTGCAGGAGGTGGGCTCACAGCGCTCTTTAGAGGTATTAAATGATTTGCTTCAGCAACCCTACCCTCACTGTGAAGTTGTGCCGGGTAACAGCCATCGTTCTATTCACCTGGGTGTTTTGTCGCGGTATCCGGTGACGCTGAAATCTCACCGTCACGTACGATTGTCTGATGACACCGGCACCCCTCTGCACTTCTACCCGAGCGCTGACCATGCAGCCGCAGACGATGCCCAGCCGACTGGCTTTTTTCGCGATCTGCTGCAGATTGAATTACAGCCGAAAATGCTGCCACAAGTGACACTGTTTGGGGTGCATCTCAAGTCAAAGACCAATCCACCCTGGCAGCTGCACGGCGCCAATGTTTATCGAGCCGCGGAAGTACGCGCGTTACGTCAGGTGGTTGAACAGTACCGTGCGCAACAGCCCGCCGTTGGTGTTGGGGTGCTAGGTGATATGAACGATCTGTTCCACAGCGATGTGCTTGCGCCTCTGCGTGAGTTTCCGTTACAGGACGTTATCGGCGCGCAGTTGCGCCAGGTGGGTCGTAATCCTTCAACTTACTGGCCGAAGCGACGCATGCGAATTGACCACATTCTTCTTGATGACAATCTGGCTACTCAGCTGGTGCCAGACTCGGCGGTTATCCACGCCAACAATATGGCCCGCACGGCGTCCGATCATTACCCTGTTTCAGTGGGCATTTTCCCTTAAAAGGTTGCGCTCGTGTGGCGAAGGGAGAGCATCTGAGCCAAGCTATATAACCTATGCTTGTTTGCGTATGGCTATTTATTATTATCATTAGTTATTAAAACCCTTATAAATAGACGCATAAAAGAAGTAAGGCAAAGGGTCATGGCAGACCGAAACAGCGATGTTAAAGACTTAACAAACGCTGCAGAACAGGACACAACATCATCGCTCCAGGACTATGGCAACGCCGCTCAGGTAGCCTGGGGACGGTTTACCCGGGCGGAGCAGATTGACCTGTGGAATAAGCGCTTTATCGACCTCAGTGCAACCGAACGGGTGGCCTGGGCGTTGCAGACCCTTCCTGGTGCCCCGGTAATGACGTCATCTTTCGGTGCACAAGCGGCAGTGAGTCTGCACATGCTGACGCAAATGAAAGCTGACATCCCGGTCATTCTGATCGACACCGGCTACCTGTTTCCCGAAACTTATGCGTTTGTTGATGAACTCACTGAGCGTCTGAACCTGAATCTGCAGATTTTTAAAGCGCACCGCAGCCCTGCCTGGCAGGAAGCTGCTGAAGGACAACGCTGGCTGCAGGGTGTTGAGGGTGTCGAAGCCTACAATCAGGAAAATAAAGTTGAACCCATGCAGCGTGCGCTGGCAGAACTCAACGTGGGCACCTGGTTTACTGGTGTACGACGCAGTCAGGCTCAAAGCCGTGAGCTGACCCCGTTTATTGCCAACGACCATGGCTATTACAAGGTCGCACCGTTAGCGGACTGGTCAGATAAAGATGTCTTCAACTATCTGCAGGACCATGACCTGCCTTATCACCCGCTCTGGGAGAAAGGTTATGTGTCGATCGGTGACGTGCATACCACGCGAGCCTTACATGAGGTAGACAGCGAAGAAGAAACCCGCTTCTTTGGTCTGAAGCGGGAGTGCGGTCTGCACGAGGTGCTCTAAGGTCCAGCCTCAGCGGGTGATTGGTTTCCGGGTGCCTCTTTATCGGGTGCCTCTTTGCCAGGTGCAAAAGCCAGCAGCACATTGCCCGGCGCCTGGCCAAACATGCCATAACCCGAACTGACAAACAGCATCCCGTTAGCCGCGACGATAGAGGCGTTATCAATAGCGCCGCCATGGCCTGTCACTCCGTTGACACTCTCAAACTCCCGCACCGTATCGTAGTCCCACAGTATTTTTCCGCTGTCAGCTGCAAAAATGCGTACAAATCCATCCAGGCTGCCCTGAACAACAGCACCGTCCACGGCCAGGGTGGCGCCTGAGAAACCGTACAGAAATTCGCAGTACGGCATTTTGTCCTGGCGACTGTCACATTCAGGATAGGTACGATGACTCCACACAGATTCACCGCTGTCCACATCAATGGCGTATAAGCCTGGCTGCGGCTCAAACCCCGGTCGCGGGCGGCCGGGGTCGCTGAGGCCGGCAAACACGCGTTTACCATCGTAAGCCATGCCCCAGTGGACGCCGCCGTTGGCGGTGCCGCGTCCCTTGTTCCAATGCCATAACACCGCACCCTGGTTATCCGGATCCAGAGCCCAGACGTCGCTGGATTTCTGTCCCGCAAGCAGTACGTCTTTGCCGTCACTCATCTGCGCAATAATCACTGATGCACCAAAATCCACATCCCGCTCGACGCTGGTTTCAGGCGGACAGTTGGCAGAGCGGTTTTCACGCCGACAACCCGCCAGAAAGATGTCGTTGGCTGTAGCCTGGAATGCCCAGCGAATCTCACCACTTTTCAGGTCCAGCGCAAGAATGGCATCGGTGTGCGCATGGGCCGGTTCCGATGTAGCCTCGCCGGTACCGACATAAAGCAGGCCCCGTTTCAGATCAATGGCCGGTGACGTCCAGATGGGTGCGCCGGAAGGCCCCCAGATCATCTGACCGTCACCCCGATCGCGGATCGGTTTTGCGTCAGGCATCGCATGCGTCAGCCAAAGGGTTTCGCCGGTGGCGGCATCCAGAGCCGCGACAGCGCCATGCGAGCGACAGCACACGTGTGTGGACTGGGCGCCTACCATGATTTCAAATTGTGAAATTGACGCATATATCACGCCGTCTACCAACTGTGGGGTGCCGGTGATAATGGTTTCCGGGAACAGTTTCAGATCTTTACGCCATAGCCCGATACCTGTGCTGGCATCAACCAGGTGTATGCGACCGGCGGAGTCGCCAAACACGAGGGCGGGTGTCTGTGAGTTTGTTGTGCCGCCAGCAGGGTTGTTAACACGGCCAAAGGTCAGGCTGGTGCGTAAAGGCATATCCGATTCATAAACCCAACGGACACACGGCTGGTCGCTGATATCAATAGCGTAGAGTTGCTGGCTGTCGACTGGTGTGATGAACAATGTGTTCTCAACGATAGCGGGTTGTGACCTCATCATCGTGATATTCGGGAAAGCCAGAGACCATTTCAGTTCCAGGTTAGTCAGGTCGGCGGTGGTTAAACCCGCCTGCTCAGCGCTTAAATAGCGGTGGTTCTTCATTCCCAGGCCAAAGCCACTGACGGTGGCTGGCTCTTTCAATACAAGCGGTTTTTCAGCTGAGGCGCACATCTGCTGCGCTACCCACAGGTTGTCGTCCCGGGTTTGGCCGGTAAAAAAATCAATCAGGTCCGAACGCTCGTCGCTTGTGAGCATTTTGGCTTGTTCTTTCATGCGTCCGTCGTTGATTGCGTGAGCAATCAGTGCCGGAATCATGCGCTGCAGGGTCGCAAAGGAGCGCGATCGGCTTTCTTCAGGATTGTCATGACAGGCTGCACAATATTTGTCGTAGACAACTTTACCCGGGTGCACTGCCGGGATTGCGGCTGCAGCAGCAGGTTGTAAGGGTGCTGAAGCAACAACCAGGCCAGCAAGCACGAAAAATGTCCAACAGATTTTTTGCATTGATCTCCCCCTCTGTGCGTCTCCTTTATACCCGTTGGCGTGAATGTTGGGTAGAGTGCAGCAGCCGGGCTGGGAATCAAAAAGGGGTTGGACCGTGGAATTTCGGAAAAGCGCGCGGATCTGCGGATCTCCGGCCGTTGATATATTTGTTACACGGAGACTGGAACCATAGATCGAAGTTGGACAGCCCTGGCGTTAGTTGTCGCCTGTTTTGCGCTCTGGGTAACCGCAGACCTGGTGCAACTGTCGATGGCATTGGACGGTGTTATCTATAGTGCTATTGCCCAGTTTTTCGCCCAGGGGCAGGGAAGCTTGTGGGTTCTGCCGCATTTCGAGGCTGGGGTAGGCGGTTTTTACGATCACCCGCCGCTGGGTCTGTGGCTGCTTTCTTTCTGGGCGCAATGCTTCGGCAGCAGCTTCTGGGTTGAGCGCAGTTTCCTGCTGTGCCTGATTATTGTGTTCTGTGCAGGCCTAAGTGTGCTCTGGTGTTCGCGCACGTCGGCGCAGCCGGGTTCTGAAGAAAATACGCGCCCTGTGTCTGACTCCGGGCGTTATCACCTCTGGTGGGTGATGTTGCTGTTGTTGTGCATGCCGGTGGTGAGGTTCACCCTGGTCAATAACCCACTGGAAGTGCTGCTGGCGGTATTCACGTTGTGGTCTGTTGTGTTTGCCTGGTTTGGCATGTACAGACCCTGGTTTAATCTGCTTGCTGGATTGTTGATTGGTGCAGCTATTTTCACCAAAGGGCCCGTTGGCCTGTACCCATTGGTGGCGCCATTCCTGTTTGCCTGGTTTATTTTGGATGACGGCGTGAAAGCCGTGAGAAATTCGATGATTGCGGTAGTACCAATGCTGCTGCTGGCCGCCGGGATTGCACTCTTCGAGCCCGCACGTCAGGCAGCTCTGGCTTATCTGGATACTCAACTCATAGGCACGTTCAGCGGCTTGCGTGCACCGGAAAATGGTAGGCTTTATCTGCTGGGTCAGTTTGCCAGCAATATTGCGGTTGCCGGTGGTGTCCTGTTGTTGTTCAGTCGTGCACGTTTCGACATCCGTTTGCCCAGGGTAGCCAGCGCATACCTGCTGATCGGTTTATGTGCGTTCATTCCTTTGTTACTGAGTCCGCGACAATACAAACACTATCTTTTGTCCTGTTTGCCATACTTTGCGTTGTTCCTCAGCTTGATTGCGCGCCCGGCCTGGCCTGTAGTCAGGGTGCGTCTGCTGGTGGCGGTCCTTGTTATTGTTGCAGTGCTGATCGCTGTGCGGGCGGGGTGGAATTTTGGACGTCAGGGCAAGGATGCTGTTGAACTATCGGATGTGGCGGCGTTGACAGAAATCAAAGCAGAAAAGGCACAGGCGTCAGCGGTTGGGTTTTGTGATATTGCTCTGCGTCGTCGTGCTTATCTTGCGCGCTATGCGCAAGTTCAAGCTTACTATGTGCCATTAGCGGAGCTTGGCAGTTTGGGCTCGGGGGCTATCTATGTCTGTGCAGAAAATCCAGGCAGCGGGTTTGTGCGGCTGCAAAGTTTAAATGAGGGGTTACAGATCTGGCAGCGCACGAGTGCTGGCGTTGCGCCAGCGGTTAATGCGCTGCCATAAGCAGGTCGTCAGGCTAGAAGCGAAAGCCGACATGGATACCATAAACCCAGGGGTCGATCTCAACTGTGCCGATGCTTGTGCTGTTCACTTTTGCATCTGCTTCAATATCGATATAGCGCACATCAGCGTTGAGGAACATGCTCTCGGTGAGGTCGATATCGACGCCAATCTGTGCCGCCCATCCCAACGAGTTGTCCAGTGACAGATCAGCACCATCCAGATCCTCTTCGAAGAAAATCGTGTAGTTCAAACCTGCACCGACGTAAGGGCGCACCGGCTGGTCGGGCATAAAGTGATATTGCACACTCAACGTTGGCGGCAGATGTTTGGTTTCGCCGATGTTGCCGCCACCCACTGCATCAATGTCATGCTTAAAAGGCAGTGCCGCAAGCAGTTCAACCGCCCACTGATCAGTCATGAAGTAGGTACCGTTAAAAGTCAGGGTACTTCCAGAGTCCACCTCTACCACCGGGTGATTGTCTGATTTTGGATCTACGATGGAGGCGCCGACGCGAACCAGGAAGTCTCCGGCTTCAGCCCAGGCGCTGGTGCCATATGCCAGTAAAAGAGCGGTAAGCAGTAGTTTTTTCATTATCCAAAGACTCCTTGGTTTTGCGTATGCATTAAAAGTGGTGCCAATCTAGTACACGCGAAAAAAACGTGTTTGATCTGAATCAAATCCGCTGCTGATCCTGCCCCGGGGATTGTCGCAACGGGGTAGGTAGTTTCCCTGGTATCGCAAGTTGACAAGCCACGACACAGTGCCAGGGATGACAGCCACAATTCCGATCGCCCAATCCAATATTCGGGAGCTCACGCCGTGTGAGCTTTGTCCGACCCATACAGCGTGTCTTGCCCAACGGGCAACTCCGTCACAGCAACACTGTCTGGTGGATACACTGCAGATGGTTTCGCCGCTGCATGCCGGTGAATATCTCTATCGTGCAGGAACACAGGTACAAGGCCAGTACCATATCCGGTCAGGTATGGTGAAGACTTTTGTAATCACCACAACCGGCGAGGAATGTGTCACTGGATTTTACATTGCCGGTGAGATGCTGAATTCCGGACGGTGCTCGGGCGTACATCGCGAATCGGCGGTTGCCTTGGAAACAGTATCTTTGTGTCGCCTGGATGCCCAGGCAATTGAGCGCCTTGGTAGCCAGGGCCTGTCTGTTGCAATGCTAGAAAATCAGGCTCAACAGGCCAGTTACGAAATGATGCACCAGGTCAATCTACGTCAGACCTCCGCGGAGAAGCGATTTGCTGGCTACTGCATGCAGTATGGTCTGCGCAGGGTACAGCTGGGTCTGGATGAGGCTGTTTTGCCGACACCCATGAGCCGCACAGATCTGGCAAGTTATCTGGGCATGAAGCTTGAAAGCCTGTCCAGGGTCATATCGCGTCTGCAATCGCGAGGCTTGATTGCCGCGCGCAGGGATCAGATTACTGTGTTGCAGGCAGCAGAGCTTGCGGAACTGGCCAACCACCTGCGTTATTGAATTGAACACGCAGGGCTGCTTCTCAGCAGGCTTGGCAACCCCTGCGCTAAGCGATATGGTCAATGCTCTTGTTCACTGAGTGTTGTTATGTTGTTTAAGAGTGCCTCTGTACCCGTTGCAGAGTTCGAAGAAAAGAGTGGCTGGACGTTCAAGCCTGAAGGTGCGTGCAAAGGCGATGTCTGTATTCCTCTGTCAGCTGACGTGCTTGAGTCGGAAACTCTAGAGCTGGAAGCCATCACCGAGGCTCTGGGTTTACCAATGCTGGTGGATGAAAAGCATGGTTTGTATGCCGCAGGCCCCGAGTCAATCGGTGCGCGAGCACTGGTCACCGCTGATGCACCCAGCCTGGTGCTGCCGGACCTTGATGGCCAGCCGTTTGACCTCGCCAGTCTGCGTGGCCAGAAGGTGATGGTTTACGCCTGGGCACCTTACTGAGGTTGCTCTAATGACCTGCCCGTGTGGCAGGACCTGCGTGATGAACTCCATAAGCAGAATTTTGAACTGGTTACTGTAGGCCTGGACACATTGGGTGAACAGGGTTGCCGTACTTATATTGAAGCGGCGGCACCACAACATCCGGCGTTGATTGACCAGCACCATGTGCTGGCTGAAAAATTCGGCGTGATCAATATTCCCAGCGCGATCTGGATCAACGAACAAGGGGTCATTGTGCGACCGGCTGAAGCAGCACCTGCGCCACCCCAACCGCAAACCCAACAGACACCCCCGCCTGCGGCTGATGCGCCACCTATGCCCGAGCGTTTTGTTGAAATGATGGGTGAAGCGGTGAAAATCAAGTCAGATGCAGAGGCTTATCACGCCGCTCTGCGGGACTGGGTAAAAAACGGTGCTGACAGCCGTTTTGCGCTTTCTCCGGATGAAGTCATTAACCGCTCGCGTCCGCGCAGTGCAGACGTATCGTTAGGACACGCGCACTTCGACCTGGCCAGCGCGCTGGAGCTGGCGGGCGCGCATGCGCAAGCTGTGCCGCATTTTCGTAAGGCCCATGAACTGGTCCCTGACAGCTGGACCTTCCGTCGCCAGGCCTGGTCGCTTGAAGAAAACCCGATCCCCGGCCCTATGCAGCGGTTCTGGCAGGGGCCTTCACCTGAGTCGCCGGAGAGCTGGCCTTATGAGGGCGATTGGTTAAGCGATGTTCGCAAGGTGGGTGCGGAGAACTACAGCGAGCCGTTTAAACCCTGAGATGCTGGCTATGGGTCGTCCTCAGGGCGACCCAGTTTTGCGTGCACATAAGACGTCAGTGAGGCGAGGGCACTTTCCAGTTCAGCAACCCTTTGCGACAGGTTTTCAGAGGCGGTTGTGGTTCTTTCAACCGGAGTGGGGTGAGTTGCTGCAGGCGCCGGCTTTGGGTCCGGCGCATCACCAAACAGGTGCTGATATTCGCTGTCTTTGCGGCCTGGCGTTCTGGGTAGTTGTGCAACACAGGGACCTTTGTCCAGATTCATCAATGCTTCCAGTTCACGGACTACTTCTTCATTATCTGCAAACGCGTACAAGCGACCGCTATTGGCGCGCAGTTCTCCTGGCGTCCGCGCTCCACGCAGCAGCAAAACGGTAATGATGGCGTACTGTGGCGGAGAAAACTGATAGTCGCTGAAGGGTGTATTGCAGAAGCGATGATCATACTTCTCCACCTGGGTCTTGAAATTCTCATCACTTCGCAGCAGGTGCTTATCCTGCAGACTTCGTATAGCTCGCTGCACTTCACCGGGCTCCAGCGCCATAACGGGGTGTCGGGACGATTTCTGGTTACAGGCGTTCACCAGCGCATTCAAACTCAACGGATATTGATCCGGTGTCAGTACTGCTTTTTCCAGTAAACAACCCAGTACGCGCTGCTCGTGGGAATTAAGGTTCACAGGCATGTTAAGTGTCCGCTGGTTGAGTGAGGCTCAGAGTTGGATCGCGTCGCGATTGTGCGGTGCGCTGAAATCCAACTGCGGGCCTTTCGGCAGTATGCCGGGTTTACCGGCACCGTAGTAGATGCCTTTGATTGCGCTGACGTCGACAGTTTCAGCAACGCCGGGCAATTGATACAGGTCGCGGGTGTACGGCCAGAGATGTTCAAAGTCCAGCAACTGATTACGATTGCATTTGAAACGGCTGTAATAAGCCAGATCAAAGCGTATCAGCGTTGAGAACAGGCGCCAGTCAGTTTCTGTCACCTGGTTACCAAACAAGTATCGGCGAACGGCCAGACGATCATCCAGTTTATCGAGTGTGTTGAACAGGTTGTCGTAGGCTTCTTCGTAAGCGCTCTGCGACTGAGCAAAGCCGCACCGGTAGACGCCATTGTTCACGTCGGTATAGATGACCTGATTAAGCGCTTCGATCTCCGTGCGCAGCGTCTCAGGGTAGTAATCTGTCTGAGAGACGCCTTCAATACCGTTAAACGCATCGTTAAACATGCGCATGATGTCTGCAGATTCGTTGTTCACAATAGTATTGCTGTGGGTGTCCCACAGGACTGGAACAGTCACGCGTCCGGTAAACGCTGGATCAGCGTGGCTGTAAACTTCATGTAGATGTTCCACCTGCAGTAATGGCTCCGGCGGATTGTCGAAATGCCAGCCCTGATCCCCTGCGGCCGCGGCGGTACGAGACAGGCTGACAACGTCATCAAGGTTTTTTATGGATCGGTACAAGATTGTTCGATAGGCCCAGGGGCAGCCGGCGTTGACAAAAAGATGATAGCGGCCCGGTGCAGCTGGATAACGTCCGTCAGGTGCACCTATCCAATCGCGAAAGGTACTGTTCGGACGCTTGAATCTGCCATCAGCCTGATGGCGAGGAAGGTCTTCAGCCTGCCATTGGCCCTTTATCAGCTGTCCCATGCTTGCGCCGTCAGGCGGCCTCAACCGAGGCTTGCATAGCGCTCTGCAGATGAGTGACCAGCTCAGAGCTGCTGTCACCCTGGCGTGTTCCACTGAAGAAATGTGGCGAACGCTGAGCGCGATCAAACCAGATGTTCTGAGGGTCACGCTGTTCGGGTTTGGTAAAGGCCAGCCATAGTGCCGTATCGGCACCCGCTTCAGGGTGCCTTAACAGGCGACTCAAGGCAGCATGAAATTCCGGCATCGCGGTTTCGACGCCAGGCGTGCTGACCCAGCCCGGATGCATGCTGTAGAAGTTGATCATATCGCCATAAGTTTGTCGCCAATGCTCGTTGAGTGCAACTTGAGCACGTTTATGACGAGCGTATGTCAGCGTGCCATCGTAGGGTTGATCACCCTGCAACGCCTCTATATCCAGGGCAACGTTGTACATACCACCTGAACTCATGTTGATGATCGTACTGCCGCTTTTCAGCCCGCCCAGGTTGATCAGTTGTTCGGTGAGGACATAGTGCCCCAGCACATTAGTCGCAAAACCGGTTTCGAAGCCTTCACTGGTTCGGGTTGGCTTGTCCAGCATAAGCCCGACATTGTTCACCAGTACGTTGAATGTAACGCCGTTGTTTTCGAAGTCGTTGGCCAGAGAGGTGACGGTTGCCATCAGCGATAGATCGACGCTGTGACTGACAATGCTGCCTCGGTTGGAAGTTACTTCATCTGCCAGTTGCTGCAGCTTGTCGGCGTTTCGCGCAACCGCGTGAACAGTAGCGCCGGCGTTGGCGGCGCTTAATGCCATTTGTCGACCAATACCGGTAGAGGCCCCCGTTATCAGCCAGGTCTGACCCGTAAAATCGAAAGATTCAGTCGACCATGTCAGTTTGCGCAGAGCGTAGCCAATGCGGGTGAAACTGGGCATGAACCAGGAGAAAAACAGCGCTCCACGTGTGGCGTATGACGGTGTCATAGGTTTCTCGGGTTTAAGAGTGTTGCCTACAGTGCCCAATTGTCGATCAAGGTGGTGTGAACGTTTCTGCTGCTTCTCTCAGCGTGCGCCGTTGCATGATATCTATGGGTGCCGTTTAACCCGGATGCCTCTAAAACGCGCTGTGTTTTGCCAGCACTTCTAAAAAAGAATCGCCGTACTGGGCCAGTTTGGCTTGGCCAACGCCACTCACTTCGAGCAACTGTTCCGCGTTTTTCGGCCGGATGGCGATCATTTCTAACAGCGTGGCGTCGTGAAACACCATATAAGGTGGTATGTCCTGTTTTTCAGCCAGGCTGCGACGGGCTGCTTTCAAGTCTTCCATCAACTCTTCATCTTCCAGTTCCAGCTTGTATCGCGCAGGTTTGCTGCGTGATTTAGCGGGCGTGGGGTCTTCTCTCAGCGCCAACGTGGTTTCTCCGCGCAACAACCCCCGGCTTGCACCCACCAGTCGCAGGGCACCGTAGCGACTGTGATCTACCTGTAAGTAGCCGCGCACAACAAGCTGTCGGAACACTGAGCGCCACTGCTGTTCTGACAGTGACCTGCCAATGCCGAAGGTTGACAGATTGTGATGATCGAACTGCTTGACCTTGTCTCGCAGTTGGCCACGCAAAACGTCGATGACATGACCCGCACCAAATCGCTGGCCTGTGCGGTAGACGCAGGACAGTGCTTTCTGAGCAATTTCCGTGGCTTCCCAGGTTATCGGCGGTGACACGCAGACATCGCAGTTGTCACAACGGGGTGCCGGACTTTCACCAAAATAACTCAGCAGGCTGGCCCGTCGACAGGTGGTTACCTCGCACCAGCCAAGCAATGTCTCGAGTTTGCCGCGTTCGACACGTTTGTGACTCTCGTCCGAGGGTGATTCGTCCACCATACGTGACAAACGTACAACATCCTGTAAGCCATAGACCATCCAGGCTTGGGCGGGTGCGCCGTCTCGCCCGGCCCTGCCGGTTTCCTGGTAGTACGCTTCCATAGATTTAGGCAGGTCAAGATGGGCAACAAAGCGCACGTCGGGTTTGTCGATGCCCATACCAAAGGCGATTGTTGCCACCATCACGACATTGTCTTCTTTCAGAAAACGGACCTGGTGCAACTGACGTTCTTCTGCGCTCAGCCCGGCATGATAGGGCAGCGCATTGATACCCTGCTGGCTCAGCCAGTGAGCGGTGTCGTTGACACTTTTACGTGACAGGCAATAGACGATACCCGCGCAGCCTTCGTAATCTTTCAGGAACGACATCAACTGTGCTTTCGGGTTTACCTTGGGTTGCACCGAATAAAATATGTTAGGCCGATCAAAGCCGCTGTTAAATGTTTTTGGTTTATGCAACCGCAGGCGCGCGCAGATGTCCTCCTGGGTGCGCGGGTCAGCGGTTGCTGTCAGCGCAAGCCTGGGGACGCCGGGAAATGCTGCCCGCAGTACATCCAGAGACAGGTAGTCGGCCCGAAAGTCATGGCCCCAGGAAGACACGCAGTGCGCTTCGTCTATGGCAATCAGATTAACCTGACAGGTGCGTAAGGTCTCTAACGTCGACGGTTGCAGCAATCGTTCCGGCGCAATGTACAGGAGTTGTAACGCACCGCTGCGGGCACGATCAATAACTGCCTGCTGTTCGTCATAGGCAAGCGTGGAATTCAGGTAGGCAGCCGATACCCCGAGAAGATTGAGGGCTTGGACCTGATCCTGCATTAGCGCAATCAGCGGTGATACGACCAGACCTAAGCCGGGCTGGATCATTGCCGGCAACTGATAACACAGGGATTTGCCGCCGCCGGTTGGCATCAATACAAGGCTGTCGAGGCCAGCGCAGGTGTGCGCAATGATGTCTGCCTGTTGACCGCGAAACGACGCGTAACCGAAAGTTTCCACCAATGTTCGCTGTGCGGCTGCCATGAGGGTTGGATTGGGTTCAGATGAATCTATTTCAGACACGCTTAACTTAGGCTGATCGAAATTGAAATTGGGGATAAACTGGCTCTCCGTCAGGGGCGGACAATACCTTATCTACCGGCAGGGAACGAACGTTATGGGAAATTTCATCAATCGGCGTGTTGTTATGACTACAGTCTCCACCATTTTAGGTGGATGTATTCTGGCGGGTTGTGCCACCAGTCAATATGTTAAACGTGATGAATTTGACGCTACTGTGAGCGATCTGCGCGCCACGGACAGCAGTCTTGCAGACGACCTGCAGGGTTTTCGCAGTCAGTTCACAGAAATGACGCAGGATCTGCACGGCAAATTCTCCGGCTACGATGCCACCATCGCTAACCTGCAGGGGCGCCTGCGGGTTGAAATGAGCGCCCACTTTGCCTACGACGATGACGCGTTGCGAGCAGAAGACAAGCCTGCCCTGGATGAGTTCAGTGATGTGGTGCGTCAATACGATCCGAACGTCGTGGTCACTGTGGAAGGTTTTACTGATCCTGCCGGCGATCCGGATTACAACCAGCAGTTGGGCCAGCGCCGCGCAGAAGCGGTCCGCCAATATCTGATTTCCAGCGGTGGGTTGCACCCGGAGCGGGTTCGTGCGGTAAGTTACGGAGAAGACAATCGGCGCATGTTACAACCCGGTAAGTGGGGCGATTCAGGCGCAGCTAACCGACGTGTTTCCTTGGTGGTTGATTATCTCGGGCTGGCACCTGGTGAAATCAACGCAGGCGGTTAGTCAGCTCTGTGCGCTGTGTAAATCTTCCGGCACTGGCGCTGTGGCTGTAGCGGGCAGGTTCTCAACAAACTTCGCGATGTGATCGAAGGCCTGTTTTGCTTCTGGCAGATCCGGTTCAAACACATGCCAGACATGCACCATGTGATTCCAGGTTTCCAGTTTTACCGATGAGCCCTGGGCATTGGCTTTGTTTGTATAACGCCGTGCATCACCCAGTAACATCTCAGCTTCACTGGCATGGATCAGCATAGGCGGCAATGCGCTCAAATCGCCGTGAATGGGTGAAACTCTGGTGTCAGCAGGGTGTAAGCGCGTGCTGATCCACGAGAAATACAACAACACTGCACGTGGTAGCTTGATCATCTTACCCAGGGTAGGGCCCAGCAACGGGTCTGTGCCTGCGTTCTTCTGCAGGGTTGGCGAGCTGAACGTATTGTCTGTAGCGGGCGCAATGGCGATGACACCGTCAGCCTTGCGCAGCCCCTGGTCGCGCGCCCACGCGGTGACCACCAGCGCAAGGTTGCCCCCGGCTGAATCACCGGAAACAAGCAGTTGTGCGGGTGCGCCGCTTTGTTCAGGTCCGTTATCCAGAACATACCGATAGGCGTCCTGGCAATCTGCCAGACAATCCAGCCGGCCATGTTCCGGCAGCATCCTGTAGTCTACTGCAAACACGCTGACACCCAGCAGGCGTGCATACTTGGTAGTGATGGTGCGGTGGCTGAGTGGGCTGCCTGACATAAATGCACCACCGTGGATGTACAGCAGCCGTCTGTTCGGATCTGAATTCTCCGCCACAACCCACTCACCTTTCACGTCGGGCGTGTTTACAGTGGTCAGAGTGATGTCCTGAAGATCAGCACTGTCACCGATGCTGTCCATGGCGGCACGCATGCGGCTCAATCTGGAACCTGTGCCGGAACCCTGGGTCAATTTCTGCAGTTGCTTGATGACATCGCTGTGTTCCGGACTGGCGCGCCGTTCATGATTCTGCGGTACGTTAAGAGTCTGGTCGTATTGAGCAAGGCTCGGGCCACTGAGGTAAAAGTGCGCGAACGCCCAGCACAGAAGAACAAACAGGACAAAAGACATGAACATCATGATGTCACCTGCAGGACCCGATTAAACGCGCAATGTCCCTGCACTCTGATCGGTATGGCCGGTCACATCAAAAGACATAATCACCATATCCCGGGTTGTACCTTTACGATCCTGAACATAGTCAGCCAGTAAAGCCTCAGGTACAAATCCAAGGTGGCGGAAAGCAGCCTGGGCGCCACGCTGGTCAGAAGTCATGTGGGCGGTGATTTTTCTCAGCCCGAGCGCGCTCGCCAGATCGAAAATGTTGGATATCAGAACACGACCAAGGCCGCGGCTGCGATATTCAGGGTTAACGTTGACGCGGATTTCACCCATGTGTCGAGTCCAGGAGGTCGGATTACGGTGTACCGATGCATAGCCAATCAGGCCGTCGCTGTCGTAGGCAACAATTGAAAAAGTGTGGCCGGTTGCCAGATTCTGCACCCAGGCATCGACGACAGAATCTTCAGTGAGATCCAGGCGCAGAAACATCAGGTCTTCCTGTGGCAGCGCCCTTGCAAAAGCAAGGATGGCGTCTCGATCGCTTGCGGTCATCTGACGCAGTTCGACAGTTGCGCCATCAGGTAGCGCTACGTTTTTAGGATAGGCGTTGTAAACAGCTTCGTTGGACATAATTTCCTCTTCTTCAAGCCGACGTCGATTGCAGACTTGCGGTGCGTTCTCGGGCTTTTGCTAATAAGTGATTGAAAGTTTCTGCGGAGGTTTCGGCTATACGTTCGACGTCAGGCATGAGTCGAGGCTCGCTGATGAAACCGAAAAACAGGGTTTTGTTGTAGCTCAAGATGGTGACGCTGAAGCCTACGTTGCCGGTCAGAACCAGCAGACCAATCTGGTCAGTAACAAGATGGCCACATAAATACTGAGGCACCTGCGCCCCAGGCACATTTGTACAGGTGAAGTTGTAGCCGATATTTGGTGGGCGGAAACCCTTAGGCAGCATAGGCATCGGAAAACGCGCAGCAAAGGCAGTAGGATCGTACTGGGTGCCCACCAGTTGAGCAGGCCACAGTGCAACCGGCCATGGTTCAGGGGCATTCTCCTGCATTAAGGTCAGCGCCTGAGCTTCCTGGTTCATTTTGATCCGATTGGTCTCCGCAGTAACAACAGCCAGACGCTGATCGGCTTCCATCGGCCATGCGGGTAATACTGGAAAAATGGCGGATACCTGGTTGCCTAAGGCACCTTCCTGGCTTTCTGTTCGCACATTCACCGGACACATGATGCGCATGTATTGATCTTCGGTTCGTTCCTCGTGATCCTGCAGATATTTGGCAATGGCCTCAGACACCACGGTCAGAACTACGTCATTAATTGTGCCGCCCAGAGCGCGACGAATTTCCCTGATCTCGCCGAATGACTGTTTCATCCAGGCAAGCCGGCGTCTCGGTCCCACGACGCCGGCGTTGAACGGCGCGGTGACAACGGGCTTGGTAATGAAATCCGACATCACCTTTGTGGCCCGCTGCATGAGGTCGGTTTGGTCCCCACTTGTGCTGAGCATGCGGCCCCAATCTGTTTCTGCGAGGTCTTTCAGATTTTCGGACAGCGCGTTGTTGAACAGCTCGCGGGCACCCGGTGGCTGCTCTGGTCGCCAACTTTCTTTGGGCGGTTTAACAGGGTCGCCTTTGACATCAAAGTCGTAAATGATGGCCAGCAATTCAACACCGGATGCACCATCGATCATGCAGTGATGGGTTTCGTGCAGCACCAGTGTTTTGTCCGGGACGCCGGTGATGATGTAGGTCATCCACAACGGTTTGCTGCGATCAAGTATGGTTTCGTTGATAGAAACAGCAGCGTCAACCGCATCTTCCAGTGCAGTACCGGCAGGTAGCGGAGAATGGATAAGATGGTTGGCCAGATCAAAGTCCGGATCATCGACCCATTCCGGGTGCGCCAGATTCAAAGGTACCTGAGCAAGCTTACGCCGATAAGCAGGAAGCAGATGCAGCCGGTCGTTGAAGTGTTTGAAAACCTCTTCAAAGGACAGCTCACCTTCCAGAACATTGATAGAAGAAATATGCATGGGGCCGCTGGCCGACTCCATATAAAGAAATGACGCATCCGTAGTTGAAAGTCTCAAGTTCCTGCTCCCCAGTTTCCGAAGTTGACTATCGCGGTTTGTTCCCGCTTTGTCCAATATCTTGGCAGTTAACGATAACGCACTTGTAACGGGATGTGTTTGCCGGGGTTGTAACTGAGTTTTTCGGTGTAGGTTCTGCCGTCCCAGGTATAGGTCACGGCAAAAGATGTTGTGCCGGACCGATCTGCTGGGCACCGATTGTCAAAATCCCAGCGCAGCTGTTCGATAAGTCCCTGAGAATGCGACGGTTTGGCTTTGAGAGAACATTGCGTGAGTGGCTGATGCAGCGGCTCAACCTTGAGTACCTGAGCGTAGACCGTTTCAGTGACTGTTGTTGGTGGTGCGGCAGAAGCAACTGTCGCGGCGGCCAGCGTGAAGCTGGCCAGCAGAAAAGTCAGCGCTGCGATACGAATTGAAACTGTTGGCATCATGGCAGCGCCCAACCCATATTGCGCAGCATCACGTGATCCTGCACGGTGAGGCCTGCATTGCCAACGTTCAGTACCACCGCATACCCTCCGTTTGGCCTTTGGGTTCTGACAACATCTACCGTTGCACCTTGAATATCTGCGTTCAAATGTGCTGCCAGACGGTCAGCTCTTATGCGTGAGTCAAAGACCACAAGGTTCTGGTGGCTCTTCGGCTGCAGGGCTTCAGGCACCAGACCTTTCTTGATGCGGCTCTGTTTGGACAGCACCTTTGCGGCGTAACGTTTGGCCCCATCGGGCAGGGTTTCACTGCCACTGATACGCGTTGGCCCATAGTTGTACGCAGCCAGCGCCGTTTGCGTATCCTTGTTATAGGTATGCAACAGCTCATTCAGATATTTTGCTCCCAGGCTAATGTTCAAACAGGGGTTATACAATTCGCCAAGCCGTTTAACGCCCAGATGTTTAGCAGTGCCTGGCCATTGGATCTGCATGATGCCATGCGCGTTGGCGCTCGACACCGCGTCGGCATCCCAGTTGCTTTCTGTTGCAGCGACCGCCAGCAACAATTCCAGCGGCACTTTGTGCATCGCTGCTGACACTTCAAAACAGGACTGATAGGGGTAGCGCTGTGACGCCTTGGCCAGCGAAAACTGGGGGAGCGTCAAAATGGCGAAGAGGCACATACCTGTGATTGTCTGGCGTGTTGTATAACCTGGCATCATTGCGTTCCGGTAAACATCTTAACCTTTGTTGCTAACACCTGAGCCTGTTCGAGGCTGGTGTAGCGGTATGACACCTGATATCGGGCGGGTCCCAGCCTGGTCACTTCAAAGGGGTGATTGATATTCTGCGACAGGTAGTTGGCAAAACCGCTGGCTGAGGCTTCGCTATGAAATACCGTCCACACCGGCTGGCTTTGTTGCGTGGGCTGTGCTGTTTGCGCTGATTGTTCTCTTGGTTCTCTTGGTTCTCTTGGTTCTGTTGGTTCTGTTGGTTCTCTTGGTTCTGTTGGTCCCGCTGGTCTCGTTGGTTCCACTGGTGCGGCTGGATCTGACTCTGCAGCTGCACCTGTCAAGGCTGCCTGTGCCTGTGCCAGTTCCGGCTCTGCGAGACGCGCTCCAGATCCAGCCGCTTCCGGCAGTACATTGCCCGCTGGCACTGGCTGCGCAACAGAGCGTTCCGCAGTGCTGACGTTCTGTACAGAAGACCAATACCAGACCCCTGAAAAAGTTACCGCCACTCCGAAAATCAGACCCAGAACAAATCTCATCGTACCTCCTGTATTTCGCGAAGCCTGCCGCTGATTTTCTGTAAGTGCAGACTCTGCCAATCGAATCCATCGTGAACAGCCATGGACTGACTTGCAGAAGTGAGCCAGCTACTGGCCCGAACGTTGCTACGGTGGCACGCGCCGGGTGCTGCCTGAATGGTTTTTTGCAATTTGACGAAAGCCCGCTTATCCCTGCTGGCAATGGCGTAAACACCCGTTGTTAGAAGGCTGTGTGTGGGCAGACTGATCTGATATCGCAGTTTTCCACGCTGTCTGATTCGGGCAGTTGTGTCACAACTTGCCGGTTTGAGTTTTCGATTGTGAGTTCTGAATAACATCACGTAAGCGTCAGCTTCCAGTTCAACGGTCACTTCCACACACTCGGATTTTCTACTGGTACAACCTCTGCTGCGTCTCCAGGACAGGTGCTGTAACAGAGGCGAGTTCACAACTGCAGCAGGCAATGTTTCTCTATCAGGCGGTTCGTTCACTTGTTCATCAGCTCGAATTCTCGCTGTATCGCTGGGTAAGGCAGAGCGCTCCAGGGTACTTTCGATATAGCTGCTGGCTACAATTTGAGGGGAATTTGGCGCACCCACCTGTGACAGCAGAATGACCCACTGAGGTGGCAGCTGCGAAGATGGCTGTTCCTGTCGGAGTTCCATCAACCAGGCGGCTTCGCCACGTTTTGTGGTGAAAATCCACTGCGGGCGTTTGCCCAGCTTCTGGCGCACCTCGCGGATGATGTTTGCTGCGGACAGTTGCATGTCAGTTGGATAGTCTTTGCGCAGATAGATCAGTCCATCCACGCCTGCGGGTAAAGTACATTGGATCTGCTGCAGCAGATGACTTACCGTTTGAGCCTGCTGGTGGGGAGCGTATGGCGCTGCTGCAGATCCGTTGGCGACCCTGTCAGCCGGGTGCTCTAACAGTCGAAGCTGGTCGCGGGACAATTTCCCCCGCCAGCGGTAGCTGATGCCGCTCACCCATACACCCTGATCGTAATCCAATAACTTGATCTGCACCGTATGTGCGTTGCTGTTTGCAGCACTGATCGCAATACCAATGATGTATTGAGCGCTGTGCTCAGAGCGCAGGCACTTTCTGCTGCTGGTGGCCGAGATAATGTTGTTGCGACCCGCAGACAGAATGCTATGCGCCAGTGCCTGTTCGATATCCTGGTAAAGCTGATTTTTTGCCGGGACTAACTGATTCAGATGTGCAGGTGAAAAGGCAACATTTGAGCCTTTGAATTTTGGGTGTTGGGACAGCTTCTTCGCCAGCGCAGGTGCTGCCTCACCTTGCAGCCAACGGTTAAACTCTGTGTTGTTACTGCTGGGTGCAGACCAGGTGTGGCTGCAGGCCAGAATCATTATGATGAAACTACCCAGCCTCAACATGTTGCACCTGTTCATATCGATCAATGTGAAGTTGTCCGTTGACGTTTGCTTCGATGTACTGAGAAATCTGCTTCTCGATTCTCGGGCTCAGTCCCACACCCCATTGCAGGTCTGCCTTTTCCTGCAGGTCAGCAGCTTCAAGGACATGTGACGGAATGGTTTGTTTATCTATTTCGTAAAACTGTTGCGGCGGCTTCGTGCTGTGAAAAGAATAGGTATCAGACGTGGTTAAAAAGGATCGTCCTGCGTAGGCATATAAAGTAATACGGCCTTTGCTGATCAGTCGCATGAAGTCTGCTTCGCTGGCGAACGCCAGAGTTAAACCCTTGGTAGTGTCACTTGGTGCAGCAGGTGGCTCAGGTTCAGGTTCTTGTGTTGGTGTTGGTGTTGGTGTTGGTGTTGGTTCAGGTTCAGGTTCCGGTTCTGGCACAGGTTCAGGTTGGCGCTCTGGTTCCGGTCGCGGATCTGACAGGACGTAAACCGCTGATTGTTGTGGTTCAATAACTTTCTCGACCCCCGGACTGTTGCGCACCATCGCCAGGACAGCAATCAGACAGAAGGCAACAATGGCCATGAAACGCATCACATCGGCCTGCAGGCTGTCTTCCTCCATATGCGCTAATCGGCGCCTCCTCACAGCTGGGATCCGGGCAGGCGCGTGACGTTGGGGTTGGCTTGGGGGTCAGGCTGGAGCCGTTGTTCGATGCGCTGTGTTGCTGCAACCAGCTCCGCAATGTCCCGGCGCTCCAGTTGGTCATAGTAGTGTTGTAACATCGAGCCCAGAGTGATGGTCTTGCACAGGCGCATCAGATAACCGCCAACGGCACCAACAATAGTTGTGGTCAGTGCAAGCAGGATGCCGCCATCCACCAGCTTTCGCAGCACGTTGTCTGCGCTGTCGGCCAAAGCCATGTCAGGCTCACCCAGCGCGTATTGCAGAGCTGCGCGCATTCCTACAGCTGTCCAGACCACGCCAATACCAATGAACACCTGTGTCCAGACGTCTGACATCTGATCCAACGCGGAGATTTTTAGCGTCTCCTTCAGCTCACTGCCATTGTTGGACAGTAAGCCCTTGAGCCTGATCAGCGTGAAGATAAAAGCCAGCGCAACCGCTGCAAACAACCAGACTGAAAAGCCGAGGTTCAGCTGCAGCCAGTTGCTTGCAGTACTGATACCAGATGTAGAAATGCGGTCCTGGCCGTAAAGGGCAAGCCCGGTGAGGCCCATGCCTACCCCAGTGCCGTAACAGAACTGCTGCAGACCGCTTTGCACCTTAGCGTACGCCTACCGCCTCTGGATTGCCCGCTGCACAGGCGCGACAGGTGGCTTCCAGTACCAGGTCAGCTTCCTTGAGCAGGTGGTCTGCGCGATAGTAGGCAGATTTATCGTCGCTTGCCTTCAACAGGCCCACCTGTTTATCACGCAACTCATTGCGCATGTTCGACATGACTTCAGCCTGTACCGGGCACGCCTGAGCACAGGTGTTGTAGTCGCCGCTCAGGGAAACAAACTTAACGTTGAAGTAGCGGTTGTAGTACTCGCGTGCCTGACGTTGACTGATGACGCCCATCTCGTTGACCCGCAGCAGATGGTCGCTGAAGCGCACTTTGTTTTCACTGTCCGGGTTTTCTTCAGCCATGGATAACAGCTGCTGAAAGTAACTGTCGAACTGGTATTCACAGCCACTGGCCAGTCGCTGTTCAACCTCGCTGATGGCTCGATCAAGGTTGCCGGGCAATGCCAGTGAGCAGTGGCTGCTGACGTTGGTTGTGGTGCAGCCGGCGGCGGCTGTAAGTAGTAACAGGCCTAAAAGCGTTATACGTATCATTTGTTTATCTCCGACTACATTTCTAGCGGACTGACAAATTCTGTCTGTCCAATTTCGTAAGGGGGCGATGCGATAGGTGTAGCGTTTGAAGACTCTCCGAAGAGAATTTCTTTTACGCCGCCAACAACCGCGGACATTTCCGGGGTAATCAAACCGAAGGACTGATTGAGCTGTTCCATCAGAGCTGCGCGACCGATTTCCTGCTGGGTTGCAGAGATCAGCACCGAGGCCTCTTCCATATCCAGGTAGATGTCTGCGGCAACTACCGCCAGCGATTTGCTGGGACCGTTTTTGTGCGTCGCCACCAGGTCGTAGTATTGTTTAAATCGATCTGACAGGCGCACACCGGATCTACCCCGCAATGCTGGTCGATCGGTGCGCCCCGTTGCCGTCTGCTGGCCGAGTAATTGCTCCTGCAGGGTGGTTGGCGTAGTCCGCTGTCCCAGTTCCTGGCGCAATCTTTTTTCCAGGCTGCTGCGCGTATTGTTTACCGCTCGTTCCATCTCCGGCAGGCGCTCGCCCATTGCATTAAGCATTTCCAGGTAAGTTTCGCCGAGCTGTTTAGCCATGCGTGTACAACCCTGATCGCCATCAGCACCGTCGCACAGGCTTTCGCTATATAGTTTCTGCTGCATGTCGAGTCTGGCAATTATCTCCTGGAGGTTATTTTCCATCTCGGCGGCGACACTGCTTGTCTCCCTGATGTCTTCCAGAACCGTGGTTGGGAAAAGTTTTATGACGGGCCCTGTGGGAGCGGCTGAAGCTGCTGTGCAGCTTAGAATGGCTGTCAGTAACAGGCTGGCGAGTAGGCGGCTGTTCATTGGTGTCCTCCGATAATGATGTCTGACCATAGAGTTATTAATCTGAATGGGTCCTGAACGGCAGTTCAATTCAATGCAAGGTGGTAATTTCTACGGTGATAGGCATGCGACTGCCCGGTTTTGTAGCTGTCGTACGCGTGAAAACGCTACCCTGATAACGCAGAGTGACTTCGTAACCGATGACTTGTTTGCGGATAACGGGTCTGTTTTCCTGGCGGCAGCGTTTGGCACGGCGCTGCGTAACCCGACGCTCGTACCCGTGCCTGCTGTAGCGTTCTATCGAAGGCAACGTCTCCCAGGTGCATCTTTTAACAGGTGTGTAAACAGTTTCCTGTGAGTAGATGGGTTTGCTGGCAACAACATCGGCAAAGCTTGGGTAGGCGGTGGGTGGCGCGGCTGCAGAAGTTGAGTCGTGAGAAATAAAGGCCGTGGTAAAAACCAACAGCCTGGTAATTTTGTGCATGCCCTTGCTCCGAAGCTTTGTCGGAACATGATATGAGCGGCTACCTAAACCTCAGCTGAATGAGCCCGCTGGATTGTCACGATTACGGGTAGACGTAAGTAGAGGCCAGTCCCAGAGGAATGCCCAGCCACCAGTAGATGAGCAGAAACACACTCCAGCCGATCAACAGCGCTGCAGAGTAGGGAAGCATCATCGCGGTGACAGTGCCGATGCCGGTGTTTTTCACCCAGCGCTGGCAATAAGCGACTACCAGCGGGAAGTAGGGCATCAGCGGCGTAATGATATTGGTGGAAGAATCTCCTACCCGGTAGGCGGCTTGTGTCAGTTCTGGTGATAACCCAACCTGCATCAGAACCGGGACAAATACAGGTGCCAGTAAAGCCCACTTACCGGACGCTGAACCAACCAGCAAGTTAACAAATGCAGTCAGGAAAATAATACCAAGCAGAGTAACTGATCCAGGCAGGGCTAACGCCTGCAGAACGTCAGCGCCCTGCACAGCCAGCAGCGCTCCGAGATTGGATTGGCTGAACGCATAGGTGAACTGCGCGCAGAAAAAGATCATGACCAGGTAATACGCCATGGTATTCATGCTGTTGGTCATGCCTCTGATAATGTCACGATGGTTGCTCACCGTGCCTGCTACATAACCGTAAACGGTGCCAGGGATAATAAATAACAGGAAGATCAACGGGACGATGGACTGCATGATCGGTGCGGAGAATGCGGTGATGTCGCCATTCGGTGCGCGCAGGGGCGAGCCTATCGGGTAAACGGCCCAAACCAGCAAAGCAATGCCGATGACCATAGCCGTGCTGCCAGCCCATAAGCCACGACGCTCTGCAGGCGTCAGCGGGTCCATACGGCTGGCTTCCAGATCATCGCCGTCGACTTCTGTGCCTCTCAGCCTCGGCTCAATCACTTTGTCAGTCAGAAACCAGCCTACTGCAACGACGAACAGGCATGAAACGCTCGTGAACAACCAGTTGGACAGCGGGTTAACTTCGCGGCTGGGATCAATAATCTGAGCAGCCGACTGGGTAAACCCCTGTAACAGAGGGTCTATGCCTGACGGTATGAAGTTGGCGCTGAAGCCGCCGGATACGCCAGCAAAGGCGCAGGCGATGCCGGCCAGCGGATGACGGCCAGCGGCATAGAAAATAATACCGCCTAACGGAATGACCAGCACATAACCTGCATCTGCTGCGGTGTGGCTGACAATTGCCACTAACAGCAACATAGGGGTCAGAAGTCTGGCGGGTGTGATTGAAAGCAGCGACTTGAGACCTGCATTAATGAAACCGGTGTGTTCAGCAACGCCTACGCCAAGCATTGCAACCAGTACCACACCCAAGGGTGCAAAGCTCGTGAAGGTAGCCACCATGGTGGCCAGGAATGTGGCCAGCGCCTCACCGCTGAGCTGATTTTCAACATTCAGCTCGCGCGCGCCATCCAGCGCCGGGACGGAAAATGTGTATCCGGAGAACAGCAGAGACAGCAGCCATACCAGCAGCATGGCCAGAAGAAACAGCATTGCCGGATCCGGCAGGCGATTGCCTAATCGCTCGACTGCGCCGAGGAACCGAAACACCAGTGTATTGTTGGAGCTTTTGTTAACTTCGCTCATGCGAACCTGCTGAAGATGGGAGCAGGCCGCAGATTAACCGATGTGGATAAAGATGTTTACTGGTGTCAGACCCTGATTGTCAGCACGTCAGACTTTGCACCGTGTAAGACCGCGTTAGCGGTTGAACCCAGCAGTAAACCCAGGCCGTGTTTGCCGTGGGAGCCCATTACAATAAGGTCCGCGCCAAGCTGTTCGGCGGTTTGTTTGATTTCTGTTGCGGGAACACCGAATTGAACATGACGATCTGCATCGTCGACGCCAAATTTAGTGCAGAGCTCACCCAGAGACTTCTCCACGCTGGCTCGGGCTTCACCCTCAAAATTCATTGCCGCAGCGGCCAGACCTGCTACCTCGATACCCGTGTACGCCTGGGTCAGGGGGCGCACGATGGTCACCACGCTGAGTTTGGCGCCGTGGTCGTCTGCTGCCTGTTTGGCACGCATCAGTACAGCTTCTGCTTCTTCCGTTACATCTATCGCAGCAAGGATGTGGGTGTATCTAGTCATTGAGCTCTCCTGGAGGATTAGGTCTCCTCTCAGTATCTTCTTCAGGCACAAAGAGGTAAACCCCTATGCGGACAAATGCGTTATTCACGGGTGCACCTGCTGTAATAGATGCCGGTATGGTTTGTTTGATGGGTGCCAGTTGCTTCAAAAACGCAGCAATATCGTCCAGATCCTGATCCTGCAGATACGCGTAATTGGGCCAGGGCATGACGGTTGTCGCCTGTTTGCCGTAGTGATCCATACCCGTGAGCAGAAATGTTTTGATGTCGTCTTTGCTCCAGCGACCCAGGCCTGTCTCTTTGTCAGCGGTCAGGTTGCCCGGGAATACGATGCCGGGGCTGATGTCGTCCAGGTCCTCTGTATAAGCAATGCCAATTCTCGAGCCTGCCAGCCATTGTCCAGTTGGGTTGCCGAGCAGTGCACCTTCAGTATGGCAGCCACCACAGCCGAGGATGTTGGTCAGATACTCTCCGCGTTCAATCGAAGTCTCTGCGCTGCTGTTGGTCCAGGCAAAACTGATCAGGATGAGGGCGGTTAATCGCACTGCCAGTCTGCGATACGAAGTGCTTCTGCGAGGGAAGAAAATTCTGCGAAGGAAAAAATTCTGCATGATGTGGGTACCCAGTTGTTAGCTTCAGTGTATGTCCAGACCCTGCTCTTCACCCACCGTGGTTTATACGTAGCAGATTTATTGGCAGCTTCAGACGAGTCGGTTAACCTGTATGGCTGCACTGAAGGGGAAGATAGATGGGTTTGAAAGTCTTTGTAGTTCATGTCGTTGTGTTGGTCACACTGGCTTCGCAGCAGGCCACAGCGCAGCCCGCAGAGCGTCAACTCGATCGCGGCATCGATGAAGAAATTATCGTCTGGGGTCGCGCTCAAACCCAGAAAGGTAAAGCCATTTCTGCCTCGGAAGGTCTGGTGGGGTATGCGGACTTTGACACCCGCCCGCTTGAGCGGGTCGGGGAGCTGGTTGAAGTGGTACCCGGTATGGTGGCCACTCAGCACAGTGGTGAAGGTAAGGCGAATCAGTATTACCTGCGCGGCATGAATCTCGATCATGGCACAGACTTCTCTGCGCATGTAGAAGGTATGCCCATCAACATGCGCGCTCATGCCCATGGACAGGGATATCTGGATCTGAATTTCCTGATACCCGAAGTTATCAGTACGGTGCAATATGCCAAGGGCCCATACAATGCAGACCGCGGTGATTTTTCCACCGCTGGTACAACCTCATTTTCGGTTTATGACCGTCTCGACCGACCCTTCGTTGAAGCCACATATGGCAGTGATAGCTATAGACGGCTCGTGTCTGCTGGCTCGATGGGTTTAGGCGAAGGCAATCTCCTGGCGGCATTGGAAGTGGTCCGTGACGATGGACCCTGGCAGCTGTCCTCCGATATAAAGAAAAACAATCTGCTGGTTAAGTATTCGGGTCAGGCCGGTGATTTCAACACCCGCTTCCTGGTTTCTTTATACGATAACGAATGGCGTTCGACAGATCAGGTACCCAGGCGTCTGGTGAACAGCAATACTATTGGGCGTTTTGATTTCATCGACCCAACTCTGGGCGGTGATTCGAGTCGGACGTCGTTTATTGCGGGTTTAACGGGGGAGAGTCTTGAAGCCAGCATCTTTGCAAGTCGTTACAAACTGCGACTGTTCAACAACTTCACATATTTTGCGGGTGATCCCGTGCTGGGTGATCAGTTTGAGCAGGTAGATGACCGCTGGATCATGGGCGGTAACGTTCAGTACAGATTTGACGTCGGCGCTGACTCCACCCTGCGCATCGGTGGTGATCTGCGTATCGACGATATTTCGGATGCCAACTTATATGCATCCAGTGCGCGGGTGCGCACGGCGACGGTGCGGGATGACAGCGTCGACTGGCTCAGTGCCGGCGCCTTTGCAGAGGTAACAACATATTGGACGGAACGGCTGCGTACAGTGGTGGGACTGCGAGCCGATTATTTCGACTATGAGGTTAATGCCAATCTGTCGGAAAACTCCGGCAAGGGAGACGACACCAATTTTGTTCCCAGCTTCGCATTGGCTTACCAGCTCAATGATTTAGTTGAAGTTTATGCAAACTGGGGCAAAGGCTTTCATTCCAATGATGTGCGCGGTGCAACCATCTCAGTCGACCCATTGAGCGGGGACCCGGTAGATACTGTCGATGTGTTTGTGGAGCAGGAGGGGGCTGAGCTTGGGTTGCGTTTTGAAGGCTGGCAAGGGCTGGCTGTAGCGGCAACTTATTTCTGGTTGGAGTCTGATTCAGAGCTGCTGTTTGTAGGAGATGGCGGAGCAACAGAACCCAGTGATGCCTCAAAACGTACAGGCGTCGAGGTAAGTGCATTCTGGAACATAAACAGTCGTTGGACAGCGGATATCAATGCTGCGTTTATTGACAGCAAATTTGTTGGTGTGCCCAGCGACCTCAGCAAAATACCAAACGCCAGAGATGAGGTAATTGGCGCCGGTATCACCTATGTCCAGCCTCAAGGGTGGACGGCAACGCTACGCTTGCGGCACTTCGGCGAGGCGCCACTGACAGAAGATGGGGCGGTCACTAACGGAGATACAACAATTGTTAATGCCGGCTTGCAGTATGATTTTGGTCGCTGGCAGGCAGGTCTAGAACTACTGAATGTGTTCGACGCTGAAGATGACGATATCGCGTACTACTTTGCCTCCCAGTTGCCCGGCGAAATAGGTCCAATTGAAGATGTGCATTTCCATCCTGTTATTCCCTTCAGCGTTCGGGCCAGTCTACGTTGGGAGCTTGGGGATTGAATCGGATCAGGTCGTAGTTGCCATTTCATCAACATCTGCGGTACAAAAGTGACTACAAAACCCCTGCCCAAGCGACTAAAGTTAGATATCAGCGCGCTGACATTTATTGGGTAGCACCAATGAAGCGCGCAGTAACCCAGCCAGTAATGAGGTAGTCAGTGGGCGCAGCGGCAAGATTTGAAAATTATGATCAGTGGAAAACATTTGCACTGAACAAAGACCGGCTTTCAGGCGCTGAAAACTGGCGCACCCGTGATGAAAGCACACTTTACGATTATCGTGTGATCCGTCGTCGTTATGACGAGTTGGCCGAAGTGCGCGCCTCCGGCGATTCCCAGCGACTGCTGTTTTATATGCACGAAGGCTTCCACGGCAATATGGCGGGCATGGGTTCGCCAGCGTTGTATACGCGCACCAAATTCGGCACCAAAAATCTCATTACCCAATACATCAATGAAATGGTTCTGGCGCTGCAGGATCTGGAATCCGTGTCTGATGATGAGATCAGCCTTAAGGAAAAATTCACATTTTTTAAGCGTGCTTCTGAATGTTTCGGTCGCACCGGGCTGATGCTCAGTGGTGCGGGTTCGCTGGGGCCGTTTCACATCGGCGTTGTGAAAGCACTGAATGAGCAGGGGCTGCTGCCTGACATTATCTCCGGCGCGAGTGCCGGGTCAATCTGCGCAGCGGTTGCCGGGACGCGGCCTGATGCCAGTCTTGAGCGGATGCTCAACACCGATGAATTTGTAAAATCCATGACCTCAGTAGACGGACAGAAGAGGTCCTCGAATCGCGTCCAGCGCCAGGATGTGGTGGAGATGTTGGAAGCGATGATTCCCGACATGACGTTTGAAGAAGCTTATGAGGAAACCGGTCGCTACATTAATGTATCCGTAGCGCCGGCTGCGGTTAACCAGCGCGCCCGGGTTCTGAATGCCATTATTTCTCCAAATGCCTGTATCCGCGAAGCGGTCCTGGCATCCTGCGCAATTCCGGGCGTCTTTCCCGCTGTTACGCTGGCGGCGAAAACCCGAACCGGTGAACGCAAGCCTTATATAGCAACAAGAAAATGGGTAGATGGGTCAATCACCCACGATATGCCAGCGCGCAGATTGACGCGCCTCTACGGCGTTAACCATTTCATCAGCAGCCAGACCAACCCGTTTGTGCTCTGGACCCAGCAGGACCCCAACTCAACATCGCTGTTTGCGCAGTTGTCGTCTGTTTATCAAAGCGCAATGCGGGATTGGTCAAAAGCTGTGTATCCGTTCACCATGAACCTGGTTCGTAACGTGTATCCAGCCAACATCATGACCCGCATGTGGTTTGGCCTGTTAACCCAGTCTTATACCGCAGATATCAACATTTCACCCACGCAACGCTTTGTGAACCCGGCAAAACTGTTATCTGTGCTCACGCCCCAGGAAACACTTGAGCTGATACGGGCGGGCGAAGAAGCGACCTGGCCAAAAATCGAAATGATCCGCAACTGCACAGCAGTCAGTCGTCAGATTGACGCCGCGCTGAAAGGCATAGAGGAATCAATCGCGCCCGCTTCTTAGCGGGCGCTCCCCGCATTCTTAGCGGGCGCATCCCGCATTCTTAGCGGGCGCTAGCGTCGTGTCTGCCTACAGACCCAGCACGGCTTTGGCGATGACATTCCGCTGAATCTCATTGGAACCGCCATAAATCGAAGCGGCGCGGCCGAAATTCAAGTCGGCAACCGCACTGACGGCATAGTCTGGTCCCGGTGGTGGCTCGTTGCTCTCGCCTCGTATCAAAGCCAGATCAAACGGCAGGGCATAATGAGCAACGGCTTCAACCCGCAACGTCTGCAGATCCTGCTGGATTTCAGTCCCCAGGATTTTCAGCATGGAAGCTGCGGCACCGGCATGACCACCGGCTTCTATCTGTGCGACGACGCGGGCCTCTGCCTGTTCCAGGGCATCAAGCTTTATTTCCGCGGCAGCCAGCCGAGCCATGAAGTCGGAACTGTCCGCCAGTTGGCCACCTGAACTGTCTGATTCATTTTTACTGATGTCTTTCAGCGCGGCTACTGCTCGTTTGGATCGCGCAACGCCGGCGATACCGGTGCGCTCGTGGCCCAATAAAAATTTAGCGTAGGTCCAACCCTTGTTTTCTTCACCGATGCGATTCTCGACCGGCACGCGGACATCTGTGAAATACACTTCGTTGAGGTGGTGCATGCCATCGATGGAAACAATCGGTTTGACCTCTAACCCGGGTGACTTCATGTCGATCAGCAGAAAACTGATGCCCTGCTGCGGCTTGCAGTCCGTGTCAGTGCGGACCAGCGCAAAAATCCAGTCCGCTTTGTGCGCGTTGGTGGTCCAGATTTTCTGCCCGTTTACGACATAGTGATCACCATCGCGTACCGCGCTGGTTTTCAAAGACGCAAGGTCTGAACCGCTGCCGGGTTCAGAATAACCCTGGCACCACCAGACCGAGCCATCGAGGATACCGGGCAGATGTTTTGCCTGTTGTTCAGGTGTACCGAACGTGTAGATGACCGGTCCAACCATACCCAGACCAAAAGGCATCAGCATCGGCGCGCCTGCCAGTGCCAGCTCTTCAGAAAACACATGTTGTTGTCTTGAGGTCCAGCCTGTTCCACCCTGTTCAACCGGCCAGTCTGGTGCGATCCACCCTTTCTTGTACAGGGCCTGGTGCCAGGCCGTGCCTGCTTTGCGACTGATACCGAATCCAAGGGCCGCGGCAGACAAAAGATCCGGCGTTAATGTATCTGCCAGAAACTGTCTTACTTCAGCGCGAAACGCTTCAATGTCTATGTCACTCATGGTTTTGCTGTTGCCTTCATCTGGAGTTAAATACCGGGAAAGAGAGTATCACCAACCGTAAATCGTCTCGATAGGCTGTCAGACGAGAGTTGTCGCGCGTCCTGTTGAAATTTGTCTGGGATCGAAGCTTGACGAAGTGAGACATCCGGGTTAGCGTGTGCTGGTGTATTACATATATATAACACCATGACGGACTGGGACGAACGCACTCCAATTTATCTGCAGCTACGCAGTACGGTTCTGCAACGCATTATCAGTGGCTCGCTGGACGAAGGTGAGCCGGTACCGTCTGTTCGGCAGGTGGCAGCGGAAGAAAAAATCAATCCGCTGACGGTTTCCAAGGCGTATCAGATTCTGGTCGACGAAGGTCTGCTGGAAAAGCGTCGTGGCGTGGGAATGTTTGTGAATACCGGCGCTCGCGCCGCGGCTCTGGCTCAGGAGCGTGAGGTATTTCTCAACGAAGAGTGGCCACAGATAAAACATCGAATTGAAATGCTTGGTTTAAACATCGAGCGGTTATTGCTGGGAGATAAGTAATGTCTGTCATCGCTGCGCAGGGTTTGCGCAAAAAGTTTGGCAACGTTCATGCATTGGATGGATTTGACCTGCAGGTTGAACCGGGGCGGATTGTGGGTCTCATAGGTCCAAACGGATCAGGTAAAACCACGGCGCTGAAATCGATTCTGGGCATGGCCGCGCTTGATGCAGGCAACCTCGACGTGCTGTCTTTTCAGCCAAAGGCGCAACGCGCCGCGTTGATGCAACATGTCGCTTACATTGCAGACACCGGGATTCTGCCGCGGTGGATGCGGGTTAAAGATCTGCTTGAGTATGTAGATGCGGTGAATCCCAGTTTTGATATAGCACTGGCCCGTGAGGCTCTGGCCAGAACCGACGTGCAGCTGGAAAAGAAAGTGAAAGTGTTGTCGAAAGGTATGCACGTGCAACTGCACCTGGCGATTGTGCTCGCGATTGGTGCACAGCTGCTGGTTTTAGATGAGCCAACCCTGGGTCTGGATATCCTCTACCGCCAACAGTTCTATGATGGGGTGTTGAACGACTATTTCAACGAGCAGCGCAGCATCCTCATAACCACACATGAAGTACGTGAAGTGGAGCACATTCTCACCGACGTTGTGTTTATCCACCGCGGTAAAGCCTGCCTCAGTCTGGCAATGGAAGCGTTGCCCGAAACGTTTTTCAAGCTAACCAGCCCGTCGAATCAATCGCTACCCCCGGGTGCGCTGCAATCGCGGGCGACCCTCGCGGGTACCGAATCTATTTACAACAACGTGGACGCAGCACAATTGCAGCAATACGGTGAGGTCAGCACACCCAATCTGGCGGAATTATTTGTTGCAGTAGTGGAGAGCCAACATGTCTAAGTTTATCGGCTTGCTGAAACGTGAGTGGCGTGAGCATGCAAACGGTTTTCTGTGGGCGCCAGGTGCAATCCTCGCGGTCTTGTTGCTTGTCGGCGTATTCAGTCTGTTTGTTGATCCTGAAGTTAAGGGCGACATGAGTAGCGTAGAGCGACAGGAACTGGAACAGAGAATTGATGGGCAGGATGTCAGTGAGCTCAGTGGTCTGGAATTGCTGGCAGCGATGACACTGGATGCTGCAGGCAGTACCGATGCGGAACTGCGGGAGAAAATCACTGAGGCATTATCGTCTGTGGCGGTACCGTTTAATCTGGTGTTCTTTATTCTGGCTTTTTCCGTTCTGGTTAACTGCCTCTATGACGAGCGCAAAGATCAGTCGATTCTGTTCTGGAAGTCTATGCCGGTCAGTGATGTCGATACTGTGTTGAGCAAATGGGTGTTTGTCAGCTGGGTGGCACCGATTACAACCATAGCCGCGATCTGCCTGGCGCAGTTTTTTACCGTTGCCTTCATTTCAGCATTTGTTGAAGAGGGTATGGCTGGTCGTATCTGGAGTGCCAGCCAGATCTGGCTGCGCCCGTTTGATCTGGTGCTGCGTTTTGTCTTTTTAGGGCTCTGGCTCCTGCCTGTGGCGGGCTGGATTATGTTTGTCTCTTCCTGGGCGAAGCGATTGCCAACTCTGATTGCGTTGGGTGCACCGTGGATTGTTACGCTCCTGGAACGGCTGTTTATCGGCAGCAACCATTTTTCGCAGATGATAAGTAATCACCTGGCGCAGATGTACAACACCAGCCTGTCTTCTGCTGTTGATCTGGCCGCGCCGTTTTCGAGCTTCACGCAGTTGACATTCTGGATAGGGCTGCTTCTTGGCGTAGCGCTGCTCGCTGCTGCAACCGTCTGTCGCCAGCGCATCAACGATGGTTAAACAGTTTAAGCCTTAAGCTTGCTGAGTAATTCTTTGAGTTGCTCAGCTGGCAGGTCTGGAACGTGAAAGCTGGTGCGGCTGATAAGGTTTGCAAATCGACTGTTCATCTGCTCAACAACCTCCTCGGGCGTGCCAACAATGCCGATGGTGTTGACCATGTCATCACTGATCAGCGCAGCCATGTCGTCTGTGCGGTGTTGACGATTCAGAACAATCAGCTCGTCCTGTAAATCTCCCCAGCCATGGATATCGAGCACCGGCTTGTAGGCTACAGTGCAGCCGTAAAAAGCGATGCGCCCGCGAAGCACCCTAACGGCTTTGTCGACGGCCTCATCGCTTCCGCCGGTGGCAATCATCGGCGCATAGTCCAGAACAAAGCCGTCCAAATCTCTGCCGCTGATGCGCAGCCCCTCCTGAATGGCCGGGATGGTCACTTCAGTCATATACTTCGCAGACGAGAACGGGTGCATGATCATGCCATCAGCTATTTCAGCAGCGACCCGGGTCATCAGCGGACCAGTCGCTGAGAGAACGATTTTTGGCCGTGCACCGGATACGTTATCAGGCGTAAAAGTGGCAGGCATCAGATTGTGCTGATAGTACTCGCCCTGGTAATCCAACCGTGCCCCGTCATACCAGCAGTCGTAGATTGCATTCATCGCCTCAATGAACTCACGCATCTGAGCGGCCGCCTTATGCCAGGGCATACTGAAGCGTCGTTGAATATGGGGTTTTACCTGGGAGCCAAGACCAAGCACCAGGCGACCATTAGAGAAGCTGTTCAGATCATGAGCCAGCTGAGCCATAGTCATAGGATTGCGGGAAAAAGCGACCGCCACGGAGGTGACGAGTTCGATGCGCCGGGTATGTTCTGCAGCCAGTGTCAGCGGCAGAAATGGATCATGGTTCAATTCAGCCAGGCGAATACCATCATAGCCCAGCGATTCAAGCTCAACAGCCTGGCTGGCAATCTGTCTCATATCCGCGGTGACGGGAGCATCAATTTTCATTGAATAGATCTCTCCAGTGCCTGATCGAAGACAACCATCGCCTGTTCAGCAAAGTGCCACATGTTTGCTTCACGGTTGGTGTCTTGTGTAATCACGGTATGGGTCAATGTAACAGGGCCCGCAACAGCGATGACACAGGTTCCGGCAGGGTGACCGTAGGGCGCGCCGGTAGGTCCCGCAACGCCGAGCTCCGCAATGCCCCAGGTGGCATCCAGCTGCGCCCGAGCGCGTTCTGCAAAAGCCTGCACCATGGGCTCCGTTAGCGGTTCCAGTCCTGCGACGTCCTGTTTGCGGATGCGCAAAAGTTCTTTGCGCGAGATCAGGGTGTAAACCACGCTACCGCCCAGGTAAAAAGCACTGGCCCCGGGTACCGCCAGAAGTTTGGCGGAAATGAGGCCCGCGGTAGACGATTCTGCTACCGCAACGGTTTGTCCTGCTGATTTAAGGCGTTGGCTCAGGCGGGTGACTGTTGGGCTGACAAGCTTATGGACAGCGGGATTCGCAGGCTCAGGCATGGCAATTTGCCTCGATAAGTGATGGTCGCGAATATCCCACAAATTGGTTTGTATTTGTATCGAGATGTCAGGCGTGTGTTCTGCTCGCTTGACTTGTTGTGTCAAAACCCTCAGGGTGCGCGCTGCCGATCTTAAGTAAGACTCAGCGGTCCTCGCTGATGTCAAAGGAAAAAGAATATTGAGTAACGATTTATTTCAGAAGCTTGGCGTTAGCCAGAAGTTTCAGGCTGCCTTAGACGCAGCAAATTTTGTCACGCCTTCGCAGATTCAGGACCAGGCCATCCCGGCTTTGATTGAAGGACGTGATGTTTTAGGTATCGCACAAACCGGTACCGGTAAAACTGCAGCGTTTGGGTTGCCCCTGCTGCAACGTCTGGATGCGCGTAACAAGCCAGCGCAGTCAAATCACCCTGTTGGTCTGGTGTTAGCGCCGACCCGTGAGCTGGCTATACAAATCCATACTGAGCTGACTGCTTTTGCCGCAGCTACACCGCTGCGTCTTGGCTGTATTTATGGTGGTGTCGGTCAGAATCCACAGGTCAAAATGCTGCGCAGTGGTTTAGATGTGTTGATCGCGACCCCTGGCCGCCTGTTAGACCTGATTAGCCAGCAGCATGTGAAGCTGGGTCATGTCGAGATTTTAGTCCTGGATGAAGCTGATCGACTCCTGGATATGGGTTTCATTCGCGACGTGAAGAAAATTGTTGCGGCAACACCACGCAAACGACAGTCGCTGCTGTTTTCTGCCACCATGCCTGACGCCGTGTCTGAACTGGCAGCGGAAATGTTGCACAAACCAGTACGGGTTGAAGTAGCGCCCAAGCAGGTAACCGTTGAGAAAATTGACCAGCGCGTAACCATGGTGGCAACGCCTGACAAGCTGGCGGCAATAGAACACATTTTACGACGTGATGACGTTAAAAAGGCCATTGCGTTCACGCGCACCAAACATGGCGCAGACAAAGTTGCGCGTAAGTTGCGTAATGCCGGTATCAACGCCGAAGCGATCCACGGCAACAAATCTCAAAACGCCCGTAGCCGTGCGCTGGATGGATTTAAAAACGGCGATACCTGGGTGCTGGTGGCAACTGACATCGCGGCCCGCGGTATTGATATCGACGGTGTCACCCACGTGGTCAACTTTGAACTGCCACATGAGCCGGAAAGCTACGTACACCGAATCGGTCGCACCGGAAGAGCTGGGGCGGCAGGTAGTGCATGGTCTTTAGTTGATCCCAGCGAAGTTAAACGCCTGCGCGCAGTCGAAAGACTGATCCGCATGCCGATTACTCAGGAAGATCTTGATATCGAGGTGACTGTGCCGGTTGAACGCATTGTTCAGCAGCAGCAGAAAAGTCATCAGGAGCAGGGTCAGAAGCGTCGACGACCGCGTCGTCGTCGAGCCAGTCGCGCTGCCGCCTAAACGGACCGCCGGGGGCTGTTAGGTCACCTCGCGGCACCCAACGCCGCGTAACAGCTGCAATAAGGCCTGAGTCTGTTCAGGCCCGACGCGTCGGTTAGGTACAAATCGGGCGTGTTCTGAACTATTGGCCTCTGTGTCGATCGTAATTCCCCACAGAGGATTGATGTCGTTAGGTACAGCTGCATAGCGGATGTCGATGATAAATCCGTAGGGTTCAAAAGGCGCCAGGTAGTCGTTTGAAAACCATCTGAATCGTTCTATGTCTTTAGCCTGCTGGCTGTTCAGATCAAGATCCGGGTAGTGATAGGCAACATCCAGCTTTTCGATGGTGCTACCTGCACACCACTGCCGCTCTGTTGTTACACGCACGGCATCAACATGATACGTGCCTTCAAACTCATACACCGACTTCCACAAAATGAGATTGGCAAAGCCGGGTTTTACTTCCAGCTGCGCTGGCACGTGACCTTGAGCAATGGCCATCTCGTAAGCTACATTACGGGCCCGATCATGCTGCCAGACGCCGAACGACAAATAGACCAGTGCCCAGATCACCCCGGCGCTGGCTATCCGAGGCTGACGCCTGCGCAGGGATACAATCACGCAGATCAGCAACGGCAGGGTAAACAGTGGATCCACAACGGAAACGTTGTTCCAGGCAACACGCATATCGCTGAAAGGCCACAGAAGTTGAGTGCCATAGGTTGTGCAGGCATCTAACACGGCATGGGTGGCATAACCCAGAAAGGCTGCCAGGTAAGCTTGTTTGAAGCTGAGCGGGTGACGCCAGAGCTTGAACAGGGGACCAGCGACAATGAGCGCACCTATCGGGATAAAAATCAGGGCGTGGGTGAAATGACGGTGGTACTCCAGAAAAAGCAGCGGGTCTGTGCTGGAGTTGATGAATACATCCAGATCCGGTGCCATACCTGCCAGCAGACCAAACACCGCAAATGCCCGCACATATTCAGGTTTTGATGCACTCTGAGCAAGTGCGGCGCCGATGGCGCCTTGACTGACAGGATCCAATTCTGATGCTTAGCTGATGAACATCGCACCATTCGGGTACAAGGTACTGCCGGTGGTGTAGCTGGATTCATCACAAGCCAGATACAGCGCGCAATTGGCCATTTCCAGCGGTGTGCCGAGACGGCCCATGGGCGTCATGGCGACCATCATTTCTGCGCCTTCTGCATCATCCTGCAGACCCTGGGTCATTGGCGTTTCAATAAAGCCTGGACCAATCGCGTTAACGCGTATGTTGTGCTCCAACATCTCCATTGCAAACGCGTTGGTCAACATGGCTACTCCGGCTTTGGAAACACAATAATCCACCGCGCCGGGGAGGGCGACACGGGCAGCGGTGGATGCAATATTCACTATGCTGCCGGGATTACCGTTGGCGATCATATGCCGCGCAGCATATTTGTTGGTCAGCATGACGCCGGTCAGATTGATCTGCAGAACACGATTCCAGTTTTCCAACGGTTGATCAATCAGCTGATGGTCAAGGGATTCATTTTCTGCACCACTGACGTAGTTGGCACCGGATACGCCAGCTGCTGCTACAACCACATCAATGTGACCAAACTCGTTGATGGCCTGTTGCATCAGGTCTTCAATCTGCTCTGCAAAACAGACGTCTGCTTCAACCCAGGCAACTCGCCCGTTAGTGGTATTGCGGATTTCCTGAGCAGCTTCTTCTAATCGGGTGGCACCAATGTCGCTGATGACAATCTCTGCACCTTCTTCGGCAAAACGCAGGGCACAGGCTTTGCCGATACCGCTCGCGCCGCCAGTGATGACAGCAACTTTGTTTTCTAATCGGCCTACAGCCATGGTCCACCTCCTCAAATCGGAGCAGTAGGTTAAGCGCTTTGATACTGGGAGTCGAGACTTCGCTTTTGTAGCCTGGAGGCGACTTGCTGGTCGTTGATGGCGGCGTATACTCGTTGGTAGTCAACGTTTAGGGAAGTGAGCGATGCCGGAGATGAGGTTTCAGATAGAACCGCTGGACGCCAGTTTTGGAGCGAAGATTACCGGCATAGCATTGGCGGATCTGGATCAAGCTGAGTTCGATGCCCTTTACCAGGTCTGGCTGGATCGTGCCTTGCTCATATTCCCTGATCAACATTTAAGCAACGAAGCGCAGGTTGCCTTCGCAAAGCGCTTCGGTGCCCTGGAATTTGATCTGGCGCCGATCAGTAATGTGCGCAAAGACGGTAGCGTGCGTCGGGATGATGACAAAGATGATGTGGTGAAAATCCTCAAAGGCAATATGGGCTGGCACCACGACAGCACTTACATGCCCGTGCAGGCAAAAGGTGCGGTGTTTACTGCCCACACCGTACCCAGCCAGGGTGGCGAAACCGGCTGGGCAGATATGACAGCCGCCTATGAAGCGTTAACACCAGAGATGCAGACCCGCATTGCAGACCTGTCTGCGCACCATTCGCTGTACTACAGCCAGCAGAAAATGGGTTTTAAATCCAAAGAAGATGGCAGCTACAGCGGCTACGGGTTTCATGACGACGCGCCGCCACTACGACCGCTGGTTAAAGTCCACCCGGAAACCGGCCGCCGAAGTCTGCTGATCGGGCGCCACGCCTACGGTATACCCGGGTTAAACGAACAGGAATCCGAGACGCTGCTGGATGAGTTGAACGCCTTTGCGTGTCAGCCACCTCGCATCTACCACCACCACTGGCAAGTCGGCGACGCTGTGCTGTGGGACAACCGATGTCTGATGCATCAGGCAACACCCTGGCCGATGCACGAACCGCGGGTGATGTATCATGCGCGTATCGCCGGAGACGAACGTACCGAGTTTGCGGCACCCGCCTGATGTATCTAAGGGATATGAAGATCCTGTCCAAACTTTCTGGCGCGGACGTGCGACCTGAGAAACAATAATCACCGGATTCTGCTGTGCTTAAGATCAATGCGTTAAACAAAACCTACGCCAACGGAGTGCAGGCTCTAAATGATGTCTCGCTTGAAGTAGACAGCGGAATGTTTGGCCTGCTGGGACCTAATGGCGCGGGTAAGTCATCGTTGATGCGCACCATTGCCACACTGCAGACAGGTGATTCCGGCTCTGTGACATTTAATGGTGTTGATGTCGCCAGGCAACCCGAACAGCTTCGTCGCAAGCTGGGGTATCTGCCGCAGGAATTCGGCGTCTACCCGCGTATGTCACCTCTGACCTTTCTTGATCACATTGCCGTTATGAAAGGCGTGGCAGACCGTGCGGAACGCAAACACCTGGTCGAACAGTTGCTTGTACAAACCAACTTGTGGGATGTACGCAAGAAAAGTATGACAACATTTTCTGGTGGCATGAAACAACGCATGGGCATCGCGCAGGCCCTGATCGGCAATCCGGAGCTGGTCATCGTTGATGAACCCACTGCGGGTCTCGATCCGGTTGAGCGCCGGCGTTTTCACAACCTGTTAGCCAGCATCGGTGACGACGTGGTGGTGATCCTGTCTACCCACATTGTCGAAGATGTTGCCGATTTATGCACCCGTATGGCGATTATGGCAGCGGGTAGCATCCTGCTGTCAGGTGAACCGCAGCAGCTTATCACCCAGCTGCAGGGCCGCTTGTGGCGAGTTGTGGTTGCCAGTACTGAGGTGGACGGTATTCGCGGTGAAATGGATATTCTGACGACGCGCCGTATAGCCGGTAAGACAGAAGTCAAAGTCATTGGTAACACACCGCCAGTAGGCTTCGAACCGGCGCAGCCAAATTTGGAAGACGTCTATTTCGCTACTCTGCGTGATGCGGGCGAAAGCGTAGACGTAGACTGATCCTGGGATGTTAGACGTCTTTAAATTTGAGTGCCGCTATCAGCTGCGTTCACCCCTGTTTCTGGTTCTGTCCGTCGCGTTTTTTCTGTTTGCCTTCATGTTAATGGGTTCAGAAAGTGTCACCCTGGGTGGGGTGTCCCGCAGTCTGAATCTGAATGCGGCCTGGACCATCGTTTATACGCAGTTTTTCTTCAGCATTATCGGGATGTTTGGTGCGGTTGCAATTGTGTCCCAGGCCATCACCCGGGATTATGAATTCAATACAGCGGAAATCTTTTTCACCACGGGTGTATCTCCCCGCGGCTTTCTGTTAGGCCGGTTTTTCGGGGGCTTTGTATTTGCTGTCGGCGTTTGCGTAGCAGCCATGTTGGGCACTTTGTTAGCCTCGCTGGCACCCTGGTTGGATCCTGAGCGGGTAGGGGCGTTCAGTATTGCACCTTATCTGTACGCTCTGGCTGTGGTTACCGTGCCTAACATCTTTTTCTCCAGCGCGCTGTTTTTCACTTTGGCAGCCCTGACCCGGTCGATGCTTGCAGCCTTTATTGGGGCAGTAGCCTTTATTGTTCTCAACATTATTATCGGCAATCTGGTGGATCCGGAGCAGGTGGATCTTCTGGCGATGATAGATCCGTTTGGTCAGAGTGCCTTCAGTGATGTATCCCGTTACTGGACGGTGTTTGAGCGCAATATCGAACTGGTGCCGGTCAGCGGAAATCTCCTCATCAACCGCGTGGCATGGATGTCGCTGGGTGTTCTGGCGTTGCTGTTCACAATCTGGCGTTATCGCTTCAGCCTTGATCCAAGTGTGTTACGGCGCAAATCTAAACGCGCCCGCAAAACAACACCTAAACCCGCACTGACGGCAAGGTCTGTAGAGCAGGTTTTTAACGCCGTTACACCCTGGCGGCAGTTATTTTCCCAGGTATCCATAGACCTCAGCGGCATATATCGCAGTGTGCCTTTCTACGCGATTCTGGGTTTTGCCCTGTTGAACGTGTGGGGTGGGTTCGAGGGTGTTGGCCGTTTTGTGGGCACCCCATTGTTACCTGTCACCAGTGGGCTGTTACGCGCGATTGGTGGTAGTTACACATTTTTCATTCTGCTGATTGTCATTTATTACGCGGGCGAAATTGTGCATCGGGAACGGCAGGCAAAAGTAGCCGAAGTGCTGGATGCAACACCTTTTCCCAATGTGGTGATGGTCGCCAGTAAGGTATTTACGCTGTGGTTTATGGTGGCGTGTCTGCTGCTGCTGGCTATGGTTGCCGGCATCATTTATCAGGCGGTGCAGGGTTACACTCATTTTGAAATACCACTGTATCTGCAGTCTCTGCTGTTTGTGCAGGGTGGTAGCTTCTTCATGTTGTGTGTGCTGGCTGTTTTTATTCAGGTCTTAGCCGGCAACAAATACATCGGCATGGTAGCTATGCTGGCGGTTTTCTTTGTGCTTCAGGTATTGCCCAGCCTGGATTTTCAGCACGGTTTGTATCTCTTCAGCACGCCGCCTGTACCGCATTCTGATATGAACGGCTTTGGCCATTTCTGGCAACCCCTGATCGCATTTACCGCCTATTGGAGCGCCTTCTGTCTGGTGCTTGCGATTCTTGCTCATCTGCTCTTTCAGCGCGGCGTGACGGATCGGTTGAAACAACGCATAGCACTTGTGCCTGTGCGTTTCACCTCGCTTACCGGGTTGATGTTGACCTTTGCGGTTGTAGCTTTTGCCGGCATCGGCAGTTGGATTTTCTACAACACGAATGTACTCAATACCTATATCACCACCGATGAGCTTGAAGTACAGCAGGCCGAGTATGAGAAAACCTACAAAGTACGAGAGCTGGATCTACGCCCGGAGATGTTGTCTGTAGACAGTACAGTTGATCTTTATCCGGATGAGCGGCGCCTGGAAAGTAAAGGCACCGCAGAGCTTGTGAACACCCATGATGTTGAGATCAGTGAGGTCATGGTGTCGACCCACCCTTTTATTACTGTCAATACGCTTGCGATCAGTGGCGCTCAGCGTGTAGAACATCGTGAAATTTCCGGCACCCATATTTTCCGCTTTGATCAGCCGCTGGTCCCCGGCGGCGGCGCTGAAATGAGTTGGGACATGACCTGGGACCATGAAGGCTTTGCCAACGTTAATGAACTGGCGGTGAGCGGCGGGTCCAGCACCCGTGTTGTGGCTAATGGCACGTTTGTGAACAACTCGGAGATTATGCCAAGCCTGGGTTACAACCGCGGTGCTGAAATTGGCGATCCGGCTACCCGCAGGGAATATGATCTACCGCCGATTCAGAGGCTCCCTGAACTGGGCGATCCACAAACACTGAACCTGTCTCAGTTCACCGTTGCCCGTCGTACCGAGTTTCGCACCCGGTTCAGTACCTCTGCTGATCAGATTGCGGTTGCTCCGGGCTATCTGGTTGGCGATGTGATTGAACGTGACGGTCGCAGAATCTACACCTATGAAATGGATGCACCCATCTGGCCGTTTTTCTCATTTCTGTCTGCGCGTTATGAAGTGGCGAGCGACGCCCACAACGGTATAGCGATTGAGGTTTACCACCATCCCGCTCACACTTTCAACATAGAGCCGATGATTCGAGGTACAAAGAAGGCGTTAGACTATTTCAGCAGGGAGTTTTCGCCTTATCAGTATCGCCAGTTCCGAATTCTGGAGTTCCCGCGCTATGCCAGTTTTGCGCAGGCGTTTCCAAATACCATCCCATTCAGCGAAGCCATAGGCTTTGTGGCTGACCTGACTGATCCTCACGCTCTGGATCCTGTGTTTTATGTCACTGCACATGAACTTGCGCATCAGTGGTGGGCCCACCAGGTTGTCGGTGCTGCCCAGCAGGGGATGACTGTTATTGTTGAAACCCTGGCTCAGTACTCTGCGCTAATGGTGATGGAGCAGGAATACGGGGAAGATAAAATGCGTCGTTTCCTGCGCTATGAACTCGACAGCTATCTGAATGCTCGAGGGGGTGAACTCATCGAGGAACTGCCTTTGGTGAGGGTTGAGAACCAGCCGTACATCCACTATCGCAAAGGCAGCCTGGTGATGTACGCCCTGCAGGATGTGATAGGCGAAGATCAGGTCAATCTCGCTCTGCGGCGATTTATCGAAAAGTACGCCTATGTCAACGGTCCTTTTCCCACCGCCGCAGATCTTGTTGCCGAATTTCGCAGGGTGGCAGGGCCGGAACATCAGGCACTGATTACCGATTTATTCGAAAAAATAACGCTCTATGACTTTTCTGTAGCAGATGCCGACGTAGAAAAAATTGATGACGAGTGGCAAATTTCCTTCAGTGTAGATGCCAGCAAGTTCTACGCGGATGGTGCTGGTGAGGAAACAGATGCGCCGCTGAATCTGACCGTCGATGTTGCTGTTTTTCCGAAACCTCAAGACACATTGGAAGACTATCAGCTGCCAGCGCCGCTGGTGTTCGAACGCCAGACGCTGGTCTCCGGAGAGAACCAGCTTGTCCTGCGGGTAAATGAGTTGCCCCATCGTGTGGGCGTTGACCCCTACAACAAGCTGATTGATCGGAACCCTGAGAATAATCTGCGCCTGTTGGACCTGCCTTAGCCAGATAGTCGTTCCTCGGCGTGAATACAGCCAGGAAATGGTGCCTTGTCCTGGGTGGTCGAAAATTGCGACAATCTCCGATTGTATTTTCTCCGGAGACCAGTGTGAGTGATTTTGATGTAGTGATTGTAGGCGCCGGCATTTCCGGCATTGGTTCAGCATACCATCTGAAAACTCTGTGTCCCGGTAAGACCTACACTATTCTTGAAAGTCGCGAAGACCTTGGTGGCACCTGGGATTTGTTCCGCTATCCAGGCATTCGCTCGGACAGTGATATGCACACGCTGGGTTACAGCTTTAAACCCTGGCGCGCTGCAAAATCTATTGCAGATGGCCCCGCGATTCGCGAATACCTGCATGAAACCGTGGCTGAGAACGATATCAGGCGCCACATTCAGTTCAATCAGACAGTGACCGCTGCAGACTGGTCCAGCGACGATCAGCAGTGGACGGTAACCGCTGAAACGGATAGTCAGAGCAGGACATTAACCTGCAATATGCTGCTGATGTGCAGTGGTTATTACAACTATGCCGAAGGATACACCCCGGAATTTGAGGGTATGCACGATTACCAGGGTACGGTGGTGCATCCTCAGCATTGGCCTGAAGATCTCGATTATGCCGGCAAGAAAGTGGTAGTAATCGGCAGTGGTGCTACAGCCATGACGCTGGTGCCTGCAATGGCAGATCAGGCGGCCAGTGTGACAATGCTGCAACGCTCTCCGACCTATGTGGTTTCCCGACCTGATCAAGACAAAATAGCCAACACACTGCGCAAAATTCTACCGGAAAACTGGGCGTACGCTGTCACGCGATTCAAAAACACGCAAATGCAGAATTTTATTTACAAGCGTTCACGAACCGCGCCAGAGAAAATGAAGACTCAGTTGGTGGGGATGGTAAAGCAGGCCCTGGGACCTGATTATGATGTGGATAAACACTTCACTCCGTCTTACAACCCCTGGGACCAGCGCCTGTGCCTGATTCCCAACGCGGATCTGTTTGAATCTATCAACAGTGGCAAGACAACAGTGGTCACCGAACAGATTGAACGGCTGACCGCAGAAGGCGTGCAGTTAAAAAACGGCGATGTGCTGCCAGCAGATATTCTGGTGACGGCAACGGGTCTGAACCTGCAGTTGCTTGGTGGCGCTCAGTTCAGTGTTGATGGCAAGCCGGTAAACTTTCCGGAGACAGTTACCTACAAAGGTATGATGTACTCTGACATTCCAAATCTTGTGCAGACCTTTGGCTACGTCAATGCTTCCTGGACTTTGCGTGCTGATTTAACCGCAGAGTTCGCTTGTCGCGTCATTAACCATATGGATGAACGGGGTGTAACCCAGGTTACCCCTGTGCTGCGGGAGGAAGACAAAGATATGCAGCTTGGTCCGTGGATCGAGGATTTCTCCGCCGGCTACATGTCCCGTGTCATGCATCTGTTTCCCAAGCAGGGTGATCGTGATCCGTGGCGCAATACCCAGGATTATCAGCTGGACAAGAAGATTATTCGCAAAGCAGCTTTGGAAGATGGGGCGCTGCAATTTGGGCCGCAGCCGCGTGCCCGGCAAGAAGATAACCAACAGGCCCGCTCCGCGGCCTGATTTGATCTGTTAGATGCAGATATGGGTAGATGCAGACGCCTGTCCCCGGGCAGTGAAAGAGGTGTTGTTTCGTTGCGCCAATCGCACTCAGGTGATGACTACTCTGGTGGCCAATCAGTTTCTGAAAACGCCGCCGTCTGCTTTTATTCAATCGGTTCAGGTGCCTGGTGGGTTTGATGTTGCAGACAATGAAATTGTTGCGCGATTGAACAAAGACGATCTCGTCATCACCGCAGACATACCTCTGGCAGATGAAGTGATTGCGAAAGGCGGTGCGGCACTGAATCCGCGAGGGACTTTCTACACCAAAGAGAATATAAAGGACCACCTGCAGCGGCGTGACATGCGTGAATCGTTGCGCGACAGTGGCATGGTGTCCGGCGGGCCGGATGCTTATGGTAAGAAAGAGCTACAGGCATTTTCTAATGCACTGGATCGATATGTAACGCAGCATAAGCGGGCATAACAAAAACAAAGGGAGAGGGATGTGGGGACACAAATAGAATTAGCGCAGAAGGTGTTACTGCTGGCTGGCAGAGCACTGCTTGGATTGTATTTCATCGTGCCTGGCATTATGAAAGTGATGGGTTTTGAAGGCACTGCCGAGGCGATGGCCAACCAGGGTGTGCCAATGGTGACAGTGCTTCTGGTGCTGACAATCATTATTCAGATTGGTGGCGGTTTCTGCCTTGCTGCAGGTATTCGAACCCAGGCGGTTGCGTTTGTGCTGGCAGGTTTGACACTGGTAATCAGTGTCTTCATGCATTCATTCTGGGCGATGGACGAAGGTGTTCAGCAAGCTCACGAAATGCAGAACTTCATCAAGAATATGGCAATTATGGCAGGCCTCATGTGTATTGCTGGCACCGCCAAGCCCAGCAGAGAATGATGATGCGAAAACTACACGCTCTGGTGGTCGGACTATGTCTGAGTGCTGTATTTAGTGCGGCACAGGCAGCAAACCTCGATGCTGAACTCAACGCGTTCCGCGAACTGTATCGCGAGCTGGTCGAGATCAATACAACTCTGTCGGTTGGAAGCTGCACCAGGGCGGCTGAAGCCATGGCGGTTCATCTGCGCGGGGCAGGGTTTCCTGAGCAGGATATTCACATCATTGTGCCTGCAGACTGGCCCACTCAGGGGAATCTGGTTGCGCACCTGCCTGGCCTTGATACCGGTCTCGAACCAATTTTGCTGCTGGCGCACATCGATGTGGTGGAGGCGAATCCTGATGACTGGGAGCGGGATCCGTTCACGCTGATCGAGGAAGATGGCTACTTTTATGGCCGTGGCTCTTTTGATGACAAAGCTATGGCGGCGATCTTCATCGATGTATTGATCCGGATGAAGCAGGCAGGTTTCCAACCTGAGCGTACGATTAAGCTCGCGTTGACCTGTGGAGAAGAAACCCCCAACAATTTCAATGGCGTGCGTTATCTACTCGAACATCACAGAGATTTAATTGATGCGCAGTTCGCCTTGAATGAAGGCGCTTTTGCGGTCGCCGGAGCAGATGGTCAGAAGATATACAATGGCATCCAGGCGGGCGAAAAAACCTACCAGGATTACCACCTTGAGGTGCGAAACCCTGGCGGCCATTCTTCTCGACCGGTACCTGATAACGCGATCAATAGACTGGCTGCAGCTTTGACCCGTCTTGCGGAGTATCAGTTTCCGATCACCTTCAACGACACCACGCGAGCGTACTTCAAACGCATGGCAGCGCTGCATGGCGGTCAAACCGGAGAGGACATGTTGGCCATTCTGCAGGCGACACCTGATCCGGATGCGTTAGCTCGAATCACCGCTGATTCCAGCTTTAATTCGATGCTGCATACAACCTGCGTCGCCACTATGCTGGATGCAGGACACGCCCCGAATGCGTTGCCTCAGCGAGCCTGGGCGAACGTGAACTGCCGAATTTTTCCAGGCCAGACGCAACAGGAAGTGCGACAGATTTTGAGAGATGTGGTGAACGATACAGACATCGCGATCACGTTTGCAGATCCGCCGGAATCAACTTCGCCGCCACCACCCCTGACGCCTGAAATTGTTGGCCCCATGGAAGCCGTGAGCAAACAGATGTGGCCTCAGGTTCCAGTCATTCCCTTTATGCAGGCGGGTGGCACCGATGGGCGACTCCTTACTCCGGCGGGTATCCCAACCTACAGTATCAGCGGTATGTTTGCTGATCCGAATACAGTGGGTTTCCACGGGCTAAATGAACGTGTCCCAGTGCAGTCGCTTTATGAAAGCCGTGAGTTTCTCAGTCGCCTGATACGAGCCTATGTTGGCGGAGAGTGATAAGCTGGTAGCAGGTCTTGAAAAAGCACCTTTGCAAGCGCCGTCACACAGATAGCGCTAACGAGGTGGCTGTTTCGCTAACTGTGTCAACGATCAGGATACCTTCCTGCACGGCATAAAGTTCTCCGATCTTTGCACCGCTGCGATGATCATAGTCAGACCTGTTTTTCAGCGTTCAAACAGTCGCTCAGGCCTTTGCCCACATCCATATCGCCATAGTGATCATCATCAGATTCTCCGTCAATGAAACGAATCCCAGAGGAACGTTGCTGTTGCCGCCTACGCACGCGCATTTTATTTCACGTTTATCAACATAAACGGCTTTGAAAACTGATGCTGCGCCGATGGTGCCAATAAACAGTGCCAGAGGAACGGAGAACCAGGTCAGAACGCCGCCGATCATCAGCACGCCGGCAAATGTTTCGGCGAACGGATAAAAGTACCCATAACGCACATACCGGCGCGCCAGCAGATCGTAATTCAGAAACATTGTGCTGAAGGATTCGATGTCCTGAAGTTTCTGAATGCCGAGCAGACACATTGAGATGGCGATGAACCATTCTCCGACGCGGATAGACAATACAGATCCATAAGCTGCCCAGCTGACCGCTAACGCCATCAGTGCAGCGACAGAAAAGATGGCAATTACCGGCCGATAAGATGTCTCGCCTTCACTTTTAGCCGCTTTGCCAAGGTGCTCGCGTAAGTCGTCGTAACCGCCAATCCTCTGCTCTTCAATAAAGACTTGAGGGGTTGTGTCGACACTGTGTTTACTTCGAAAGGCGTCCGTTTCTTCCTGAGTTTCCAGCCAATGATCGTTGACGGCAAACCCTTCGCGCTCAAGCAGGTCTTTAGCTTTGAGCCCGTAAGGACAAAGGTGATCCTTCATGACCATGCGGTATAGATCCGCAGACTTCTGGTTGAGTTGATTCGCGTTGTTGTTTGCTGACATGTAAAAGTCTCCTCAGAACCAGAACCTGACCCCAGCCACCCACGAGACCTGATCGCTGTCTTCACCCTCGGCACGAACAAAATCCTGTGTTTTGCCAAAGGTCCGATTCCAGCTTATGCCGATATAGGGTGCAAACTCCCGGGTTATCTCATAGCGAAGTCGTAGTCCTGCCGCAGCTGTAGATAGACCGGAACCCACGCCAATGTCTTCATCGTCGGAGAATGCGCCGTTCAGTTCGAGGCGCGGTTGAAGCATCAACCGTTGTGTCAGCCGAAATTCATATTCGGCCTCGAGACGCGCAGATAGATCACCCTCATCGCTCATGAACAGCTGACCGTCGAATTCAAACCAGTACGGAGCAAGGCCTTGAGCACCAATAACCGCATAGTTTCGCGATGGATCCGGTTTTATGTCGTGCCGGATGCCTGCCTGTAAGTCCCAGAATGGGCTGATCGCCCGGCTGTAGAGCGCCTGCACCTCCGCTTCCTCGAAGCGCCCTTCATCGACTTCGTATTCACCTTCTGTTTTGAACCACAGCTTTTGAATATCTCCGCCAACCCAACCCTGCGCCTCCCACACGGATAGTGGATTTCCGTCGTTAGACTGGTATTCCAGACGCTCACCCAGAATCAGCGAATTGAGCTGGCCGCCGTGATTGGACTTCAGCGCAGCACGTGCCTTGGCCATTTCTGCTGGGTCGTAGAAGGCGTCAGCCGCGTTCTGGGCAAACACTGAGGATGCGATGAAAGTAACCAACAGTGAGATGACAACGCGGTTCATGTCGGAGCCACTTCGTCGCGAATGGACACGACGCGCATCATCCCCGCATGCATGTGGTACAGCAGATGGCAATGAAATGCCCAATCACCCACAGCGTCCGCGGTGATATCGACCGAAAGTTTTTCGCCGGGTTTGACAACAATTGTGTGCTTACGCGGTTTATATGGATCCGTGGCTTTTGCCGCTTCATTCGTCACAACATCAAAGAACATGCCGTGCAGATGAATCGGGTGTGGCATCATCGTGTCGTTCACCAGGGTCAGGCGCAGCCGTTCGTCTTTGTAGAAAACGATCGGGCCATCCACTTCAGAGAATTTCACGCCGTCAAAGGACCACATATAGCGTTCCATATTGCTGGTGAGGTGCAACTCCATTTCTCGTTCAGGGTTACGGGTATCGGGATTCCGATCCAGGGCTTTGAGACCGGTATAAACCAGAACCCGATGCGGCGCATCCTCTAATCCGTTAGGGCGTTCCGCAAGGCGGTTGGTCGGGTTCATCGCCAAACCCACAACGCCGGGCCCCGTTGCGTGTTCATGTGTCCCGTTTTTGTTCATCGATGACTTGTCGTGGCCCATGGCCGCGTGGTCCATACCATCATGGGTCATCTGGCTATGATCCATTGTTGAGTGATCCATCGCCATATCTTTCATCGTCAGCGTTGGGCGCGGCCGCAAATCGGGAACAGGCGCTACCATGCCGAGTTCCGGGGTGAGTGTTGCGCGAGCGAAGCCGCTTCGATCATTGCTTTCAGCCATCAGCGTATAAGCCTGTCTGGCTTCAGGTTGCACAATCACGTCGTAAGTCTCGGCGACACCAATCTGAAATTCGTCGGTTTCGACCGGCCTGACGTTCAATCCGTCTGCCTGTACTACAGTCATTGGCAGGCCTGGAATACGCACGTTAAAGATGCTCATAGCTGCCGCGTTGATAAAACGCAAGCGCACACGCTCTCCCGGTTTGAACAACCCTGTCCAGTTCTCCAAAGGGCTGTGCCCGTTCAGAAGATAGGTGTAGGTTGCGCCGGTGACGTCTGCAATATCGGTTGGGTTCATGCGCATCGCGCCCCACATCAAGCGCTCAGACAGCGCTTTATCGAAGCCTTCTTCTGCAGCATCATCGAAAAAGTCATCAACGGTGCGCTGCTGAAAATTGTAGTTGTCGCTCATTTTTTTGAGCTTGGCAAACACCCGGTGCGGGTCTTCAAATGTCCAATCTGACAGCACAATCACGTACTCGCGATCATAGGCCACAGGATCAGAACTCTTTGGCTCAATAACAATAGGCCCGTAGTGACCGAGCTGCTCCTGCAAACCAGAATGGCTGTGATACCAGTAAGTACCCGCTTGAATCAGAGGAAACTCATAGGTGAAAGTTTCGCCTGGCTTGATACCGGGGAAGGTTACACCGGGTACGCCGTCCATCTGGAAGGGTAGCAATATGCCGTGCCAGTGAATTGAGGTATCAGCCTTCAGGTGATTGGTCACGTTCAATGTGAGTTCATCCCCCTCCCGCCATCGAAGCAGTGGTGCAGGCAGCTGGCCGTTAATCAATACGGCTCGCCCCTGCTCACCGTCGATGGTGTGCCTGGCTGCAGCAACGTGAAGATCAAACTGCGTGCCAGACAGTGTCTTTAAGCCGCTCAAATCAGTGTGTGTACCGCTGCGAGCCCATGCAGGCATTGTCGCTTGAAGCGCAAGCGCACCGCCGAACGCGGCGGTTTTTTGCAGGAAACGTCTGCGATCGATTTTTTTCTGGCGTAATCTGATCATGTCAGCAATACTATATACCCCTATAGGGTATATCAAGAAACAAGATGAATTTGGAAAAAGAGCCCACCGTCAAACGCCTCAATCGTATCGAAGGGCAGGTTAGAGGCATTGTGCGGATGATCGAAGAGGAACGTTATTGCATTGATGTGCTGCAGCAGATTCAGGCAATAAAATCAGCGCTTGCTAAGGTTGAAGATGCAATTCTGAAAGACCACTCAGCGATGTGTGTCGAAAACGCGATCGCCTCAGGGGATGAAGCAGAACAGCGTAAGAAATTTGCCGAGTTGATCGATTTGTTGTCGAAGGTGAAAACATAGTTGGAATCACTGCTCTTACCTCGAAGCAGCGCTCAGTTCAAATACGCCCAGGTATCGTGGCCGTCGAAATAGCGGACTCTAATATCAGCTATCTCACCAGGAACAAACATATTCAGGTTCACTGCCAAGCGATCACTGTTTCCTTTTGGTGTGCTTGTATAGTGCGTGACACATCCACAGTTTGAACAATGATGAAAATCAATAAGGCGGTCGTCACCCCAGCAGTAGGTTAATGTCTTGTTCGAAGGCAAGACGACAGCAGTTTCAATAGTACAAAAAGCCCAGGTTGCTGCGTAGCGCCTGCATATAGAGCAGTTGCACCGCGTAGCCTCTGATGGCATCTGGCTCACTTCGATCTGAACGTTCCCACAGTGACAACTGCCTTTCATCGCCTTCTCTCTCCCCCAGTTGTTTGTCGCATGACCTTGTTAGTGTAACCGCCGTCTAAGCAAATCTCTGTTTATATGGAGAACGAGCAATCCAGGTACACTGAAACCAAGCCCTCAAGCGCCATAAACTTCCATGATCCCAGTTGTATTACTGAGCCCGTGGGCCAGGGCAGCCGGCCAGATACTCCCGCGAGCAGCCAGTGTCAATCCTCCGTATATGAGACCGTTGATTGCGGAGCTGGCAATCCCGGTTGGCCCCTGGTAAGCGTGGATACATCCGAAAACGAGTGCTTGAAGCACCAGTGCAATCGCGAATGCTCTTCGATCTCCACCTAACGCATACGCTATGCTTCGCATCAACACAATCCGAAAAGCCAGCTCCTCGCCGAACGCTGCAACGGTCCAGTTAAGAATAAGGAGCTGGGCCAGCGCCGCAGGAGAGCCAGACACATTTGAAAACCGTGTCAGATCTCGCTCAGAACTGAATAGGTGATCCCAGACAGGCGTAAGCCATGCACCACTCAGCTGAAGCATTACGATGCCAAGCAATGCCAGAGCGAGAATGTTCCATGGCTTGAGCGTTATTGTAAAACCAAAGCGCCTCATCGGTACGCCAGTTCGAATCAGCGATACTGCTGCCAGAATGGTCAGGCCAATGTAGATCAGCGTGGCGTCTGCGGCTAATGCGGGCGGATTGTCAGCCTGAATGTCGTAGAAACGTAGAGCGCCCACCAAAAGCAGGCCCAACCCGAAAACGGTTGCGATACCACCGATTTTCCACGAGTTGACTGCAGACACTGCCTCGGCACGTTCTCCACGGGACTGAGCGACGGCATTTGCTGCTGTTTCAGATTTGTCCTGGTTGCCTTCACTCATGGCTTTCGAAACTCCGAATTTGCGGTATCACTATATCGGATAACCGCAACGGGTCTAATGAAGCCCGATTTCCCATGCCTGATAAGAAATAGGGCTTGCACTGATCTGTTTTCTTGATAAAGTGAACGTATATATACATTTACTATTTAAGACGCATGCTGAAAGCACCCCAACAGAAAAGAAGTGAAGAAACGCTGCAACGAATTCTCTTCGTCTGCGAGGCGTTGATTGATCAAGGCAGGTTTGAACAAGTCAGCATGCAGGAGATTGCCAGCGAGGCTGGCGTCTCCGTGGGTACGCTTTACAAAAGGTTCTCGGCCAAATCGGCAATTGTGGATTACCTCGTTGAACGCCTGCAGACCCAGCAGTATGAACAATTCATTATCGAACTGGCTGGGTGTGAAGCAGAACAGCTTGCAGATCGCCTGCGATATCTGACTGATTTGTTTTATCGCAGCACCAGCGACTACTCCGGCTTGCTTCGCACGGTGATGATTTCGCACCTCCTCGGCAGTTCACCCATTTCGGATACGACAACTGCTCGCAGCGCTGGATTAATTGGCGAGGCTGCGCAATGGCTTGATCAAAGTGATTATTCACCCGGTGTCGACGCGTGTCAGAAAGCTGTCGCCCATGTCGCCTTCGCTTTCCAATACCGTGCCATCTATCCCACACCAGACGCGCTGCTCGGCGCGGATGTCTACAAAAATCTGGTGTGTGAAATGGCGTTGAAATACTTAGGAGTTTGAAATGGAAACTACAGTGACTTTACGTGAACCCTCTCGATTAGGATTGGTGGGGCAGATCGCTCTTGTTGTGTGTCTCATCCCGGTTGGGCTTACTTTAGGCGCGCTGACGGGGTGGCTAGTCCTGTCCCCCATCATGGGCATGGTTGTTCCCCTGCTCGCAGCAACCTGGTTTCTTAAGCGGGATGGCCTGGGGTGGCGTGATGTCGGATTTGCGAAGCGCATGCCGCTGCGTCGTTTTCTGGCTTTTACGTTACTTGCGACTCTGCTGGTTTACCTGGTCGCGGTGATGGTCGTAGGCGCCATCCTGGAGGCTGCGGGCCTGTCGGCGCAGGATACTTCCGGGCTGCAACAGTTGCTTGAGGGAAATACCCTTTATTTTCTGATGTTCTTGATTCCCGTGAGTTGGGGAAGCGCCGCCTTTGGTGAGGAAATGCTGGTACGAGGCTTTCTGTTAAACCGCCTGGAAGGCCTGAGCCGCTCTTCAGTTTTGGCGGTGATTGGGCAGGCGGCAATCTTCGCGCTTGCTCACACCTACCAGGGAGTGACTGGTGTGCTGATGATTTTTGTTGTCGGCCTAATATTCGGGCTGGTCTTTATCCGTTGTGGACGCAATCTGTGGCCTGTGATCGTAGCTCATGGTCTGGTTGATACCATAGCCATTACTTCCCTCTATATGGGGTGGGGTTGGGTGTAGAAGGCTGGCAAGGCGATTTTCGAGTTCCAGCACCACCTTGCCCTATCTTCAGCTATTTTGGCCATTGTGGCCAAGTCTGGCGAAATCGATCTCGTCAATTGAAGCCGCTTTGTTCGTACGACCCGGATACTTTACCCAGGTCATCACAGCGTTAAGATCATCGATGATATCGGCGGCCTCGATTGTTTTAGCGCCCAGCGACATTGACCCGGTTGTGTGTGCATCGCTGACCAGTGTCAGGTCATAGCCACGGTCCAGAGCGCCATAAGCGGTAGCCCTTACACAAAAGTTGGTCGCGGCGCCTGTCAGGACAATATGACTTATTTGCAGATCCGCAAGAATGGCTTCCAGGTCAGTTTCCTCAAACGATGATGCAAAACTCTTTGAGACCAGGGCTTCGTCACGGTCTGGTGACAACTCGGGTACCAGCGCCCAGCCCGGGCTGCCAGCCGTCAGCTCATCTTCTGTATGCTGAATCCAGATTACAGGTATCCCATGGGAGCGCGCCTCGCGAACAGCGGTTGCTACGTTAGAGATGATTCGAGATGACTCCCAGGCTTCCTGCATTACTGCAACTTGCACGTCGACGACGAGCAAGGCGCTCTTGGTGCTTTCGCGAACGGTTGCCATTGTCAGTACTCCATTAATTATCGTTCGCCCGTTCAGCTGCCGGGCTGTCTCACTTAAACAAAGGTTGCCCACTGCTCCAACGGTGCGCGATCGGAAACAAGACTGTTCACGGGCTTGTCCGGGTTTTTATGTCCCAGCGCGATACCGCAGAACAACATCAGATTATCTGGCGCGCCAACAAAGTGGCGAACGCTGTTGGCACGCATGGCCCAGGCTTCCTGCGCGCAGGTATCCAGCCCCGCTTCCTGTGCCAGCAGCATGAATGTCTGCAGGAACATACCCAGATCTGACCATTGTGGCGGCCCCATCTGCCGGTCAACGAAGCAGAACAAGCCAGCGGGTGCATCAAAGAAAGTGTAGTTGCGCGCCAGGTGCGCAAAGCGCGCAGCCTTGTCTTCTCTGGGTATGCCCAGCAGTGCATACATGTCTTCACCGACCTTAAACCGCGAATCACGATAGGGTGACGTGAGATCTTTTGGATAGATATCGTATTCCGGCGTGTCTTTGATGTCGGAAGTCTGCAGGAACTCCAGAAACTTACCCGTTGTTTCACCATTAACGACATAGATGCGCCAGGGCTGCACGTTGCCTCCAGAGGGTGCTCGAGCAGCCTTTTCCAGCAGCTGAGCAATCACTGAATCTTCAACCGGAGTATCTAAAAATGCCCGGATCGATTTTCGTTGCGCGACAGCGTCACTGACATTCATGTGGAATCCTTCTTGCTGGGGGTTGATGTAAATTGCGGGTTTTGTCCATGAGTGCCGAGAGTATGCGCAGGTTGCGGCACAACATCCGCCACGGGTTCATAAGACTTCCATTCCGGCACCGGGGTTTCAACCCCCAGGCGGGGTACAAATTCAGAACGACCCTGGCGCTGCATTGGATGAATATATCGGGGACAGTTAATCCAGGCGTTAGTAACCTCAACCACACAAGCCAACGCGGTTTCCGGCCATTGAGCGATCAATGTGGGCTCTTCGCTCAGCGTCGCGGTACCTTCGATGCGCAGGCGATTGGGGTTTTCGAAGTCGATGAACAGTAAGCCGACTTTGGCCTGGGCGGCGATGTTACCCATGGAATAGTACATGCCGTTGCCATCGTAACAGGGGAACGCTAACTGTGTCGGAGAAACAACCTTCACGAACCCCGGATCGCCGCCTTTGTAGGAAACTGTTGGAAATCCACTGTCGCTGACACTAGACAGGAAAAAGTAGTCAGCACCTTGTACAAATGTCTGCGCTGCCTCGTCAAGTTCTGTTTGAACAATCAGCTCTTCAAGACGTGATGCCAGTGCCTCGCTGTCGAACTGCGCCTGCAACTGTCTTTGTGCAGGGCTGTAGAAAGGTGGATTTTTGCGCATAAATGTTCATCCTTGTTCGCCAGCTGACCAGGTGCCTATGTTAACCTGCCCGTCTGATATTAATCTGCCCTGAAATGCTCTGGAGAAATAAATATGCGCGAAGCTGTCATTGTATCTACTGCTCGTACCCCAATTGGTAAAGCTTATCGGGGCGCATTTAATGCCACCCCCAGCCAGGCATTGGGGGCCCATGCCATTCGTCATGCGGTACAGCGGGCAAATATCGACCCTGCAGAAGTAGAAGACGTGATTATGGGTGCAGCTATCCAGATGGGGTCCGCTTTCTCCAATACCGCGCGCCAGTGTCTGCTTGAAGCGGGCCTGCCGGACAGCGTGGCTGGCCAGACCATCGACCGCCAGTGTTCGTCTGGCATGATGGCCATTGGTATAGCTGCCAAGCAGATCATCAGCGATGGCATGGATGTGGCCATTGGTGGCGGGGTGGAGTCTATTTCCATGAACCAGACCGGCGATATGTTTGCCATTCCCAGCCCCTGGGCGCTGAAAAACAAACCCGCCCTGTATATGGCGATGCTGGAAACGGCTGAAGTTGTGGGAGAACGTTACAACGTCAGTCGTGAAGCCCAGGATATTCTGTCTGCGAGCTCCCAGGCGCGTACAGCGGATGCTCAGGCGAGCGGTAAGTTTGATGACGAAATTGTACCCATGTCCACGGTCATGAAGTTTCAGAACAAAGAAACCGGCGAGGTCACCGACTCAGAAGTCACGCTGGATAAAGATGAAGGTAACCGTCCAGGAACTACCGCTGAATCGCTGGCTGGGTTGAAGCCGGTTTTTTCTGGTGGTCAGGTGATTGCAGAAGGAAAACATGTCACTGCGGGTAATGCCTCACAGCTATCGGATGGTGCTTCGGCCTGCGTATTGATGGAAGCTGGCCTGGCTGAAAAACGTGGCTTGCAGCCCTTAGGCGCGTATCGCGGCATGGCTGTTGCGGGCACTAATCCAGATGAGATGGGTATTGGCCCGGTGTTTGCGGTACCCAAACTGCTGGAAAAAAATGGCCTGAAAGTGGATGACATCGGACTGTGGGAGCTGAACGAAGCGTTTGCGGTGCAGGTTGTCTATTGCCGCGATAAGCTGGGTATTCCAGATGAGCTGTTGAATGTGAATGGTGGCGCGATTTCGGTAGGTCACCCCTACGGTATGTCGGGTTCACGGATGGTGGCGCACGCTCTGATTGAAGGAAAACGTCGCGGCGCCAGGTATGTTGTCTGCACCATGTGTATTGGTGGTGGCATGGGCGCTGCGGGCCTGTTCGAGGTACTGTAGTCGAGCGAGGCTGGGAAACATGGCGCACAAAAATGACATGTACGGCGACATCAACGCCCGTTCGGAAGATGATGACGGCGTAGCGCCTCCAATTCTCGCCGCCACCGTGGTTCTGCTGCGTGACGGCGAAGAGGGTGTTGAGGTGCTCATGTTACGCAAGAACTCGAAAATCACCTTTGGCGGTATGTGGGTTTTTCCCGGCGGCAAAATCGACCCTGCAGATCGCGAGCTTGGTACTGACGACACCCATGCTGCCCGCATCGCGGCAACCCGCGAGACCCTGGAAGAAACCGGGCTTGTAGTCAGGCCTGACGAGTTCACCTGGTTTGCACACTGGACGCCGCCACCCGGTCCGCAGAAACGTTTTGCGACCTGGTTTTTTGCAACGTTGTTGGACAGTGACGATGAAGTCGTGATTGATGATGGCGAGATAAAGGAGCACGCCTGGGTCAGCCCGGCCAAAGCTCTGGAGCGACATGCTGCAGGGGAGATCGATCTGGTGCCACCCACCTGGGTGACGCTTTATCATCTCTCAAGGTATACCCCCAGCACTTCGCTGATGTCGCGTTTAACGGAGCAGGAGCCCAGGTATTACGCCACACGCGTGGTGCAGAACTCTGAAGGCACACGCGTTGCGTTGTGGGAAGGGGATTCCGGCTATGAACCCTGGGATGCTGACGTCGATGGCGAACGCCATCGACTGGTTATGTCGCCAGGCGGGTTCATTTTCGAAAACAGTGTTATTGAGTACTGACCTGAGTTAGTCAGTAATCATCTGTTCAGCCGAATGTTTCGCTGAACGCTTCTTCGTTGAACCCGACTAACAAGGTCTTGCCCACAACAATAGTGGGAGAACGCATATTGCCGGTGGCGCCGAGCATGGCGTCTACTGCTTCCGCGGGTGCGTTTTTACCGCCTTTAAAGGTTTGTACTTTTTTACCTTTGGCTACGGTCATTTTTGAGGCTTTGGCCAGCAAGGCTTCAGCATCTTCACGCTGTAGTTTGCGACTGGCGGGAACGGTCTCTTTCACTTCTATATTACTGGCTTCCAAAAACTTGGATGCTTTGGTGCAAGTGGTTCAGCCGCCGCGGTAGTAGTACCAATCAACTTTTTTGCTCATGTCATTTTCTCTGATTAACGAAACATCTATTGTAATTGCCAGGAGGGGAATCATCCAGGCTTTGCGTTTCTCAGGTGCGGGCTTTGATCAGGTCTGCGCAGCGCTCGGCCACCATGATGACAACCGCATTCAGGTTGCCGTTGGTGATGCGGGGAAATATGGAGGCATCGACAACGCTCAAGCCATCAATGCCGTGCACCTGTCCTTCACTGTTGACCACCGAGGTATCGTCCTCACCCATGCGACAGGTGCCGCAGGGATGGTAGGCGCTTTCGGCATTCGCGCGGATGAAAGCATCGAGCTCTGCATCGCTTTGTGCTTGCGCGCCAGGTCGCAGCTCTATGCCCCGGTAAGGCTCAAACGCCGGTTGAGCAAATATTTCTCTCGCGGTTCGAATAGCCTGACGGAACACCTGCCAGTCCTCAGGGTGAGACATATAGTTAAACACGATTCGAGGATGGTGTTTCGGGTTGTTGCTGGCCAAGGTGACCTCGCCCCGGCTTTGCGACAACATGGGCCCTACATGTGCCTGAAACCCATGTTGCTCAGCCTTGGCGCTGCCATCGTACTGCATGGCAGCAGGCAGAAAGTGGAACTGAATGTTGGGGTAGGGCGCACTGGCTTCACTTTTAATGAACCCGCCAACCTCAAAATGATTGGTTGCCCCCAGGCCACGCTGATTAACAAGCCATTGCACGCCGAGTTTCGCCCGCCCGAATAAGTTCAGATCTTTATACAGGCTGACGGGTTGCTCACAGGCTTGTTGCACATAGATTTCCAGGTGGTCCATAAGGTTCTGGCCCACGCCCGGGAGATCCAATTTGGGGCTGATCCCTACTTGCTGAAGGGCTGCTGCGGACCCGATGCCTGAACACATCAGCAGTTGCGGTGTGTTGATGGCGCCACCACACAGAATCACTTGGTCTGCGTAGAACGCTTTGTTCCTGCCTCTTTGCTCTGCATTCACGCCAATGGCTTTGTTACCGTCGAACAACAGATGTAGCGCGTGTGTACGAGTGTGAATGGAGAGGTTGGGGCGATGCAGTGCAGGTCTCAGATATGCTCGTGCCGTTGACGCTCGGACGCCTTTATCAACGGTCATTGGCAGCGTGCCGAACCCTTCCTGTTGTGCGCCGTTCAGATCGGCGCTGAGATTGTGGCCAGCCTGGGCAGCGGCTTCCAGGAAAGTCTGATACAGAGGGTTGCTCAGTTCGCCGTCACAAACCGCGAGCGGGCCATCGCTGCCTTTGTAAGGGTCATCTGCCGTTGCGCCGGAGAAGTTCTGCGCTTTGCGGAAGTAGGGTAGTACTGTGTTGTAGTCCCAGTTCTTTGCGCCCAGCTCGGTCCAGGCTGCGTAGTCTGCCGCGTTACCGCGCACGTACACCATGCCGTTGATTGACGAAGATCCACCCAGAACCCGCCCCCGCGGGCACAACAGTCGTCGATTGTTCAGGTGGGGTTCCGGCTCACTCTCATAACCCCAGTTGAGGGTCTTGTTTTTTACCGGCAGATAGAAAGCGGAAGGCATCTGCACAATCAAACGGCGATCGCTGCCACCGGCTTCCAGCAAAGTGACCTGGCAATGCGGATCTTCGCTCAAGCGATTGGCCAGCACCGCGCCAGCAGAACCGGCGCCGATAATCAGAATGTTGCTGTGATGGGTGTTGCTGGACATCGCTGGCCATCATAGAGATGATCGCCGGGTGCTGCCAGCCAGGTGATGTTTAAGGGGGTAAGGTGAGGCTGAATCATGAACAGCTCAGTTTTTTCAAGCGTTACGGGTACCTGCTGGTACCTGATGTTATGGATCAGGCACTGTGCGCGAAAGTGCGCGATGAAATGTGGGCTGCACTGCCACCTGATAGCCACCTGCGCCGAGATGAACAGGCAACACATGTCGGTCCGTTTCGTTCCGAAGATGAATCCCTTGACTCGGTGCACACCCGACAGGGCTACCGCTGGTTAAATCGCGCTTTGGGCGTATCAGCCCAGGTCATTGAGCTGATCTACAGCGAAGCCATTTGTGCGATGGCTGAACAATTGCTTGATGGAGAACTGCGCCAGGCGGTTGTTGGCGGCACACCAATGGGTACCCAAGGTCCTGCCTGGCCGGGCGGGCCAACAGATCCAGCAGTGGGTACCGAAGGTGCTCGGGGTGTGTATTGCACGTTACCCTATGGTGAGAGACCTCGTGAGCCCGATGCCTGCCACACCGACGGGCACCCATTTCAGCTCGGTGTGGTTGGCTTGTTAGATGACACACCACAGGGTGGTGGTGCATTTAAAGTCTGGCCGGGGTCCCACGCTAAACTCTATCCAACGTTTAACTTGCGCTACGATCAACCGCGCATTCCATATTACGATCATCTACCCAGTTTCAAAGGCATTGTGCACACGCCTGAGTATCTCCAAGCCATCGAAGAGCTGAATGCTCAGGAACAGCCTGTTGAGTGTTATGGCTCTGCAGGGGATATTGTTTTCTGGCACCATCGAACGGCGCATATGGCCGGACACAACCATTCAGATGTTATTCGTCAGGCAGTGTTGGCGGATTTCTGGACAGACAAATTGGATGAGCTGCGTAGCAGCGCACCGGATGGCGATATGTGGCGAGACTGGTCCAGTGCCGTGCAGAATAGCGACACGGAAATAAGCCCCCGGTTTGCCAGACAACAGCGACTGCCTGGAAGTGATGCGCTTGCTGTTTCAGCGTTCAGGACCTGAACGCTGATCTCAGATTACCTGCTGATTCCGCGCGCCTTCCTGCATCGCGTGCATATCCGCGTTACGATCTCGAGCAAGCAGCACATAGACGGCAGGCACCACGAATAATGTGAATATTGTGCCGATGCCGAGACCAGTGAAGATCACCATGCCCATCTGCGATCGGCTCACAGAGCCGGGGCCGGTGGCGAGCAGCAGCGGCACCATCGCCATCAGCATTGCCACTGTGGTCATAAGGATTGGCCGGTAGCGCGTGGCCACTGCTTTGGCCGCGGCGGCGCGTTTGTCGAGACCCTCAGTTTCCTGCAGGCGGTTGGCAAAATCGACGATCAGAATACCGTTCTTGGCGATCAGGCCGATGAGGGTGATGAGTCCGATTTGCGTATACAGGTTGATCGACGCAAACCCCAGGTAAATGAACAACAGGGCGCCGGCGATAGACATGGGCACCGACACGAGAATTATCAGCGGGTCACGCCAGCTTTCATACTGTGCCGCGAGCACCAGGTAGATCACAAGCAGAGACAGGAAGAACGTGTACAGCAGCGCGTTGCCCTGCTGTTCGAGCTGGCGTGACTCACCCATGTAGTCGAAACCGATATTCTCCGGAAGAATCGTCTGCGCGGTCTGTTCCATCCATGTCATGGCGTCGCCGAGTGACACCCCTGGTGCCATGAGGCCGCTGATGGTGATGCTGTTGAGCTGCTGAAACTGAGCGCGGACCGTGGGCTCGATCTCGTGTTTGAGTGAAACGAAGCTTGCCAGTGGGATCAGTTCGCCGTTGCCTCCGCGAATGCGATAGTCCTCCAGCAGGCTCTCGTCCAGGCGGTGACGGCGTGCCACCTGTGGAATCACTTCGTAGCTGCGGCCGCTCTGATTAAAGCGGCTCACATAGCCGCCTCCGAGCAACGTTGAGAGGGTAACGCCAAACTCATCCATGTCTACACCAAGATCACCAGCGCGGTTGCGGTCGATCACGAGTCTGGTGAGGGGTAGAGCGATTTCTGACGACTTGCGCAGGTAGACGAAGTTACCACTGCCGAAACCTTTGCCGATGAAGTCGTCCGCGAGATCTACAAGCTGCGCGTAGGGTGTATCCCCGGTAAGGACAAACTGTAGCGGCGTGCCGCGGGCGGCGCCGGGCAGGGAAGGGAAGGTGAACACCGCGACCTGAACACCGGGGATCTTGTTCACCAGTTGCTGTGCCAGCGGCTGGAGTTCCATTTGCGAGCGCTCGCGCTCGTCCACCGATACAAAACGGAAACCACCGAAGCTGTTTGCCGGGGTACCGCCACCGCCGATAAGCAGGAAGCTGCGCAGATACTCGGGAAAACTCTGAAAGGCTTTAACCACTTCAGCTGCATGAGCTGCGGTGTACTCCAGGGTTGCGGTCTCCGGTGCTGAGATCTGCACGTTCAACACCTCGCGATCTTCGGTTGGCGCCAGTTCATTGGTGCTGCCCTGATACATGAACCAGATCGACCCGGTAATGGTGACGGCGACCAGTAGCGGCACCGGCAAAAAGCGTAGCGCGTCGCGAAGCAGGAACTGGTGGATGCGTACCTGCTGCTTGAAGGCTCTGTCAACAAAGTGTTCAAGAGCGGTGCCATGCTCGCGGTCTGGCAGGATGCGCGCGGCGAGCATGGGTGCCAGGGTCAGGGCAACGATGCCGGAGACAATGACCGTGCCCGCGAGGGTGTAGGCGAACTCCGTGAACAGCGATCCAGCGAGGCCGCCCATAAAGCCAATCGGGATGTATACAGCCACAAGCGTTGTGGTCATGGAGATGATCGGCAGCACCAGTTCACGCGCGCCGGCCAGAGCCGCCTCGAAAGGTGTCTTGCCTTCGGCAATGTGGCGGTGGACGTTTTCAACCACAACAATGGCATCGTCAACGACGAGGCCAATTGCCAGCAGCATGGCCAGCAAAGTCAATAGATTGAGGGAGAAGCCCATCAGCAGCATCAGGAAAGCACCACCGACCAGCGACAGGGGCACCGCCAGTGCGGGGATCACAGCCGCCTGCCAGGTGCCCAGAGACAGGAAGATGACAATCAGCACAATCACCAGCGCTTCAGTAAGCGTGATGTAGACTTCCTCAATGGAGTCTTCGATGTACAGGCTGCCATCGTAGATGAGGTTCATCTCCATGCCTGGCGGCAGCTGCGCGACGATGTCCGGCAACAGCGCGTTCACTTCCGCCGAGAGTAATAATGGGTTGGCACCCGGTGTCGGCGTGAGCGCTAGCATCACGCAGGGCCGGCCACTGAACCAGCTCTCCTGATCAGGATTGCTGGTCGACAGCCGTACGTCCGCAACGTCTTTCAGACGCGTAACCGCGGCGCCGTCTGTGCGCAGCACGAGGTTCTCGAATTCCGCCACGGTACTGAGATTAGTGGTGGCTGACAAATTGATCATCACGCTGTCACCCTTTGTGCGGCCGACGGCGGATTGCACGTTTTCTTCAAGCAGGGCACGACGCACGTCCGCTGCTGTTAGGTCGAGGGCGGTCAGGCGCTGAGGGTCCATCCAGACGCGCAGCGCCATGGTCTGATCACCGTTGATGCCGGCTTTGGCGACGCCAGGCAGCGCCTGCAGGCGAGGTACGATGCTGCGCAGCGAGTAGTCTGTCATCTGCGCGGTGTTCATCCCTTCACTGGTGATGGCCAGATACATCAATGCCCAGCCGTCGCTGGTAGACAGAGAAATAACGGGGTCGCGTGCTTCTCGTGGCAGGTTATTGCGTTCGCTGGCGATTTTCCCCTGAATCTCCGCGAGGGCATCGTAGGGGTCGTAATTCAACGCCATGTACGCCTGGATCATCGAAACACCCTGACGCGAAACTGAGGTGACGTAATCGATACCTTCCGCTTCAGAGGCGGCGCGCTGTAAAGGTTCTGTGATGAAAGATTGCACCAGGTCGGCGTCGGCACCCGGGAATGCTGTTGTCACGGTGACCACTGCCTGTTCAGTTTTGGGATACTCGCGCACTTCCAGAGATAACAGCGAGCGCACGCCGAGCAGCAGGATCAGCAGGCTGATAACAGAGGCCAGTACTGGCCGGCGAACAAATACGTCGGTGAGCCTCATGGGTCGATTTCGCCTGCGGGTAGGGTGATGGGTTCGACAATTTCCACCGCCTGACCTTCACGCAGCTTCAAGTGGCCTGTGTGCACAACCTGCTGCTTGGCGTCCAGGCCGGAAAGAATTTCCACCTGCTCGTCGCGAGTGCGGCCCACCTGGATGGGGCGACGGTGTACGACGTTGCGACCGTCGGTCTGCTCAATGGTAAACACAGACTCGCCATAAGCGAAGAAGCTGATAGCGGTGCGTGGCAGCGTCAGCACCGGTTCCTCATCGCTGAGGATAAGGTGTACGGTAGCGAACATACCAGGCTGCAGGCGCCCGTCGGCGTTGTCGAGTTGACCGCGCAGCATCAGTGTGCGGCTACGCACGTCCACATCAGTGCTGATAACATGCAGGCTGCCGGAAAATGTTTTACCTGGCCAGGCGGCCACGCTGACTTCCAACCTGTCCCCAGGATTGATGGTTCCGCGGTGACGCTCGGGAACTGTGAAGTCCACATAAATGGGGTCCAGACTTTGCAGGCGCACGATAGGGGTACCAGCCGCGAGGATGTCTCCGAGGCTCACCTGGCGGATGCCAAGCATGCCGTCGAAAGGGGCGCGCACAACTTTGCGTTGCAGCACAACCTCCTGACGTTCGACCTGTGCCTGCAGGCTGGCGAGCTGTGCCTGGGTGCGATCAAGCTGTGATTGGGAAAAGGCTGGAGAGTTGCGTAGCTTGTTAATGCGCTCGTTTTCCAGGTCCGCCAGGCGTAGCTCCGAATTCAGCGATGCAAGCTGGGCACGGTCGTCGGCCGCATCGAGACGCAGTAACACTTCGCCGGCTTTCACCGCCGCGCCAGATTCGAACTCAATAGCCAGCACTTTGCCTGGCACTTCAGAAGCAAGGGCAACATCCTGTACAGCAGTCAGATCTCCGACCGCCTCTATGCGTTGTGCCCAGCGCGTGTTCTGCACGCGGGTTGCGGTGACTGTTGGCGGCGGCTGGCCGCCGGCCATCGCGGCGGCTCGGTTATCATTCTGATGTTGCTTGATGAGCACGACCCCACCGATGATCAGGCTGATGACTACCAGTGTTGCAATTAGTCTTGTTAGCACGTGCAAGCGTTCCCTCTCTCTAAAGAAAAAGTTTCTCACAAACACTGATCAGCGAATAGGAGGTAGAGTGGCTCTTGCCGTCAACAAGAAGTTTGTGTCTGTGTATTATATCCCTCTGATTTAAATTGGGAGAAAACCAGTGAGTGACAGAAGAGACATCCACGAGCGGGTATTGCAGGCAAAAAACCCAGCAGAGCTTGCGGACGCGTATGCTGACTGGGCCGAAAAATATGACGCAGATCTGGTTGGTGAAATGGGTTATGAAGCCCCGCGTGCCACCGCTGAGATACTGCACGCCGCTCTGACCTCGTCCGATGTCCGCATCCTGGATGCAGGTTGTGGTACCGGTCTGGTCGGAGAGGAACTTCACCGTCTGGGGTACAAGCGATTAGTGGGTCTTGATTATTCCAACGACATGCTGGAGCACGCTCGCAGGAAAAATGTTTATGTTGAACTCCTCCAGGGTGACCTGACAAAACCGCTGGAACTCGAAGCGCACCCGTTCGACGCCACAATCTGCGTAGGTACCTTTACCCTCGGCCATGTTGGACCCGAGGCAATTGCTCACCTGATCAGCGTGACGAAAGCTGGTGGCCTTGTGTGTATTACCGTTCGAGACGAGGCGTGGGAGCAGGACGACTATGCCGCGACCATCAGAGCACTTCAGGACGAGCAGCTTATGGAAGTGATCGAAGAGCGCCACTTAACCTATATCGTAGAAGAAGCGTCATCCTGTCGTGTGTTTTTGATGAAGGTTAACTAGTCGCTGAGTTGGACTTAAGAAAAGATGAAACAGTGGCGCGCTCTTTCATTTGAACTGAGCGCGCCCCGGAGTTTGCCGATCAGGGCGAATAGTCGGTCTTCGTCATGAAAACATTGACAATATTTTTTACCAGGCGACCGTCTGCTATGGATTTAGCGTAGACGTCCTGCCATTGTGGATCGGCAACAAAAGCCTGCCAGCTGTCCTGTGCGCTTTCGGCGTCTTTGTGCGCAATGATGTAAATCAGCGTATCTGGTGTGTCCGCAGGTACCCAGTAGCCGACGTTCTGCATACCATGCTTTTCGAATATCGACATGGTGTGATTGCGAAAACGTTCATGCAGCGCGTCCAGTTTGCCTTCGTTAGCAGTGTAGGTACGCATTTCGTACAGCAAACCATCATCTGCCAGCACATTGACGCTGCAGAGCCCCAGCACTAAGGCCAGGCCTATTTTGTTGAACATGATCTTTTCCCCTTGTAATTAGTGACCCGCCTCATCATAGAGACAGGTAGAATGCCGCGCTATGAAAAATATCGATGAATCGACAACCTCCGCCTCGCCAAAATCTCTGATGAGCTACCGCAAATACTGGGCGCATCGCCTGACACCTGCGCCAGTGCTGCCGATGAGCCGTGCGGAAATGGACGAACTGGGCTGGGACAGCTGCGACATTATTATTGTCACTGGAGATGCCTATGTCGATCACCCGAGTTTCGGGATGGCGATAGTCGGGCGTTTCCTGGAAGCCCAGGGTTTCCGTGTGGGGATCATTGCCCAACCCGACTGGCAGTCGACAAAAGATTTTGAAGTGCTGGGTAAACCTAATCTCTTTTTCGGCGTTACCGGCGGCAATATGGATTCAATGGTGAATCGGTACACCTCAGACCGTAAGGTGCGCTCGGATGATGCTTATACGGCAGGCGGCCTGGGCGGTAACCGCCCGGATCGGAGTGTCATTGTCTATTCCAACCGGCTGCGCGAAGCGTATGGATCCACGCCGATTATCATAGGCGGTATCGAGGCCAGCCTGCGTCGCATCGCCCACTATGATTACTGGTCTGAAAAAATACGCCGTTCGCTGGTATTGGATGCAAAGGCAGACCTGCTGGTATTCGGCAACGCGGAGCGTCAGATAGCAGAAATTGCTCATCGCATGGCGGGTGGTGAGGACCTCAAAGAGATCACCGACATTCGTGGTACCGCGTTCAAACGTACGCGCACACCAGGGGGTTGGACGGAAATAGACTCGACCCACCTGGATACACCAGGGCGACTCAATCCCAGAGAAGACCCTTACGAGATGAAACCCGAGGTGGGCAAGGGGCGCAATCAGGAATCCCTGCCTGACGATGTTCAGGTTGTGCGTTTTGTACGCGATGTGCCCAGTGAAAATCGCGACTCGTCAGTGATTCGTATGCCGAGTTTTGAACAGGTCAAAGCAGACCCAATTTTATACGCCCACGCATCCCGCGTGCTGCATGTTGAATCAAACCCCGGGAATGCGCGGGCGCTGGTACAGCAGCACGGCAATACTAACGTCTGGATTAACCCGCCACCAATTCCACTGACTACAAAAGAGATGGATGCAGTTTATGAGCTGCCCTACACGCGTGTACCACATCCTGTTTACGGCGATGCAAAGATCCCAGCCTACGAGATGATCCGCTTTTCCGTCGCTATCCAGCGGGGTTGTTTTGGTGGCTGCACATTCTGCTCGATTACTGAACACGAAGGTCGCATTATTCAGAGCCGCTCTGAAGCCTCTATCTTGCGTGAAGTTGAAGAGATCCGTGATCGGGTACCGGGTTTCACCGGTGTCATTTCGGATCTGGGTGGACCAACGGCCAACATGTACCGACTGGCCTGCAAGAGCAAAGAGGTAGAGTCAGCCTGTCGTCGGCCCTCCTGTGTATTCCCCAGTGTCTGTCCGAACCTGAATACAGATCACTCGCCTCTGATACAGCTTTATCGCAAGGCCCGGGAAATGCCGGGTATAAAAAAGGTGCTGATTGCGTCGGGAGTACGTTACGACCTGGCGAACGAGTCACCTGAGTATATTGAAGAGCTGGCCAAGCACCACACCGGTGGATACCTGAAGATAGCACCAGAAGCGTTGTCTGATGGTCCATTGTCAAAAATGATGAAGCCGGGTATGGGGACCTACTACCGCTTTAAAGAGCTGTTTGATAAATACTCAAAAGAAGCTGGCAAAGAGCAGTATCTGATCCCTTATTTCATTGCGGCGCACCCGGGTACAACAGATGAAGATATGCTGGAGCTCGCGCTCTGGCTGAAAGAAAACGGCTTCCGCGCAGACCAGGTGCAGGCGTTTCTGCCGGGACCCATGGCGACAGCAACAGCCATGTATCACAGCGGCACTAACCCGCTGCGCAAAGTTAAAGCAGACGGTGAAGAAGTTTATGTACCAAAAGGCTTCAAACAGAGGCGCCTGCACAAAGCTTTCCTGCGTTACCACGATGCTAACAACTGGCCTATTCTGCGAGAGGCGCTGCGCGAGATGGGTCGCGAAGATCTGATCGGAAATGGTAAAAGGCACCTGGTGCCGACCTACCAGCCAGCGGGTACCGGCGGTGATGCGGCTAAAAAAGAGCAACGCCAGAAGCGTTCTTCGCAAAAGAAGAGTGCGGGTGGAAAAACCTTCCGCACCCAGCATGTTCGTCACAATGACCATAAGAGGGACTACAAAAAGCGCAAATAGAGCCCGTATTCACCGCTCATTGTCATAAATTGAGACCGGGGTCACCTACCAGAAAAGAGTATCTGCCTACGCTGTCCGGTCAAGAGATCTATGAATCAAGAGGTGTGCCCATGACTCGGGTATCAAAGACACGCGTAATTTTTCTGGCCGCTGCCCTGGTACTTACCGGCTGCGCCAGCAAACCCTCGGTCACGGAATATCAGTGCCGCGCCGGCGACTGGCAGAGCATAGGCTTTCGCGATGGCGCCAATGGCGTGGCCAACACGCATATTCTTGCGCACCAGGAGGCTTGTGGCGAGTTCGGTATTGTTCCAGAACGGGATGGCTACCTTGCCGGTTGGCGTGAAGGTCTGAACAACTATTGCACAGCGCAGAATGGCTACCAGCTGGGTGTGCGCGGTTCAGGTATGAATACCGTCTGTCCTGAAGCGTTGCAAAGCCCGTTTGCGGCCGCTTATGCGGATGGCCGGCAGATCTATGAAGCCCAGCGCGAAGTCAGTCGACTGGCCTCACAGATTCAGCGTGACGAGCAGCGTTTACTGCAGATCAAAGAGGAGCTGGTAGGCACTACCACAGCGCAGCTTGTGCCGGACCTCACCGTTGAAGAACGTGTGCAACTGGTTGCTAAGTTTGAATCTCTGCTGGATGAACGTGCGAGTATCAAGACGCGGCTGCCTGAGCTTGAGTACGCACTGGATACTGCGGAAATTCGGCTGGCTGAATTGCATCAGACCCTGGCATACCGGTAGAACCCAGAACCTGTTGCAACAGGTGCTCGACGGTTCTTTTAACCGCCGGGCGCTAGAATTTTCTTAACATGATTCATGGCGAGCTGGAAACCAGCGTCCGGGTCCTGCAGGAGTTTTTCAGTTGCCTGCGCATGCGCCCGGATAGCGGGGTCTTTGCTTGCCATTGCGCTTTTTAGAACCGGTACGACTGCATCTTCACCGAGCGCAACCAGAGCACTACTGAGACTGAACTGCATTTCCCGATTGCCGCGACCCATCTGCCTCGCCAGCTCTTCTGCTAAGTCCTGTTTCTGTGTTTCGGGCACAAGGACCACGGCAGCACGCCATGCACTTCGAGCAACCTCGTCGTCAGCATTACGCATTAAAGATTGTGTGATGGCAGGCCATGCACTGGCATCTCCAATCTTGGAGAGGGTGTGCAACGCCTGACTGCGAGCCTGAGCGGTTTCTGATTTGAGCTCTGTTATCAGTCGTGGCACAACAATTTCTGCAGGGAAACGAGTCAACGCCCAGGTGAGCATGTCGCGGACATAGAAATCCTGCTCAACTGCGCATCGAGCTACGATGACTTCTAACAGATCCTGTTCGGGATTTGTGCCGATGGCAAGCGCGGCGCTAAGCCGCCTATTTGCGTCACCGTCAGCTAATCCTTCGACTAAATCTGTTTTGAAATTATTGGGTTGTTGCGTACTGATGGAATGCTTCCTCACATAGCGGACCTAGTATGAACATATACTCTTTAAAATCCCTAATGTTCATTTAACCATTTTCTTAAAAAAGAGAACGTAAAGGTCAGTGGCAGTATTGCCGCGACCGCAATGATGTGTGACTCTGCCCGCAACTGATAACCTTGAGAAAGTCTGTTTCAGGGGGGAGCAGATTGATCAGTTGGGATGCTTTTGGCGCTGGCGGCTCATATGCCAAACATGACGGCCTGCCTTTACGACAGGCCGTTTTCCTTTTCGGTTAACGACTCGCTGAAATTACCAGCACGGTTCGTTTCCCCCGACATCACCGCATTTGGGAGGCGTCTTACCACCACCTGGGGTTTCAGGGGGCCTACAGCCGGGTGTGTCTGGGCTACATCCTGCATTTCCATCAATGCCAGGGATTATTACGCCTGGAAGTATCGTCCCTGGGTTTATCGAGCTCGGGATCTGACGTTTCAACCTGGGTGGCGGGGGTTGTTTCTTGTTTTCCTCGAATTGCAGCGATGGCTGTGCCAGGCGTTGCAAATCTGAGGTCGGCTGCCAACCTTGGTCGAAGTAGCCAGCTGCGTGTCCTGACACGCTCGAGAACGCTGCTACGGCAACCAGCGCTGCGAGTATTGATTTCTTCATTGTCTTTCCTCTGGTGTTGATTTGAATAATACGCCGATTGCTCAAATGCTCTCGTGCGGTTACCTAGAAGAAGCGTGACCCAGTAAGAAAACCGCCAAAAAAAAATTGCTCACTCTTAACTCGATCGAATCAACAGCTTTGGCATTCCCAGTTCGCGTCGCCAGATATGGTAAATCTTATTCAGCCAGCGGCCAGGAGCAGAAGTACATGCGATAGACACGGTAGATTCCCGCGCAGAACAGGAGCGAGCTCATTCTTGATCATATTCACCAGATTATCGTCATATTGACAATTCCTGTGTTGCGCGGAAACGTAAGCCTTTGTAACTAAAGGTAAAAAATCTGGCTTGATGTTTGCAACATCAGTAGCACCAGGACAAAGGAAAGAGAACATGCCAGTTGAAAATCAAGATAGACCCATAGATGGACTGCGGGAAGAAGTGATCGATCAGCTGATCGTCAACTACGCGCACGAAGAGCTTTCTCTTGAAGCCTTTGAGGGACGCCTGGATCAAGCGCTGGCCAGCAATGACGCGAGCAAACTTGGTGAACTGGTTGCGGATCTTGAACTCAAGGCAGACAAGAGCTACGCAGAACAGAAGCGTGAGGAGCTGGATCTGGAGCTGGACTACGATTACGGTGCAACACGCGACGTTGAATACTCCATCAATATCTTTGGCGGCAGCAACCGCAGTGGTCCGTGGAACGTGCCAAGAGAGATCAGAATGCTCAATCTGTTTGGCGGGGGTGAAATCGACTTTACAGACGCAAGATTCACGCACCCGTCAGTCCGCATCAAGCTGCTGACACTATTTGGGGGCGCCAGCATCTACGTCAGGGAAGACAACCACACGGTATCCAGAATCATATCTATATTCGGCGGTACTGATAACAGCGCACCCTCAAGCAGGAGCGGCGATGCGCCTGTTGTTATCGTTGAGGGGCTGGTTTTATTTGGCGGCACTACCATCAAAATCAAACGGACCATCAAAGAGGTTTTTGTGGACTTTGCTAATCGAATAAGAGATATCCAGCGACCGCGATCAAACAAAGCGCCCAACCAGGGAGCAGGCGCTACACCGCTGTTCAAACGAAACTAACAAACACACTAAGACTTGCTGGCGGGGTGGACCCCCGCCGCCTGCGGCTCACCTAATTCTTTTTGTCCCGCAAGACTGTTGTCAACATGCTCATCAGTCAACATATCGAGATGCATCAGCTTCTTGATTAGCGGAGAAACAGCAATCACACCGATGCCACCCGCGACAGATATCCAGCCCACAGATGAGTACACGTCCAACACATGATCTGGTCCGGCGCCTTCTGCGCCAACAGCTGCAGCGATTAAACCCGCTGCAAAGTTTCCTGTTGCTGACGCAAAAAACCAGGTACCCATGATCAGGCTGGCCAGGTGCGAAGGCGCCAACCGGTTCATGGCGCTTAACCCAACGGGTGATAAACAAAGCTCGCCTGTTGTGTGCAACAGATAAATGAGAAAAACAAAGACTACTGGCGTAAGACTGCCAATACCCGCAGACAGAGCGCCTGCGACCAGCACCAGAAAACCAGCACCCAGTTGTATCAGGCCCAGCCCGAATTTGGCAGGCGCTGATGGCTCGAGACCGCGCCGACCAAGAAAAGTCCAGAGCAATGCAAATACGGGTGCCAGCAGAACAATGTAAATTGCGTTAATGGACTGAAATACTGAGGCAGGAACTTCAATGCCAAAAATATTCCGGTCGACACTGCGATCTGTAAACAGGTTGAGTGAAGAACCCGCCTGCTCGAACAGCGCCCAGAATAATATCGAGCCAAAAATCAGAAACATCGCTGCGAAAATACGATCTCTGTCTTCGGGTGCCAGCTTTGCAACAGCAGTGTAGAGCACATATGCAACCAGAACGGCGCCAGCGATGCCAAGTAACGAACCCACTAACGCCTGATACTGCAGTAGAACCCAGACCAGGCCAACGGCTGTAAAACTCAGCAGGTAAAGAAGCCACTCAAACCTGATGCCGATAACTTTCTTCTGAAGACGCGCGACATCTGAGGGTTCACCACGACCCACCAGTAAAGGTTTGCCCCAGATAAACACAAGCAGGCCGAGTAACATGCCAACGCCAGCAGCGCCAAAGCCGTAGGCCCAGCCATGCGTCTGTCCCAGCCAGCCGGCTATGATGGCGCCAAGTGCAGCGCCTAAATTAATGCCCATGTAGAAAATCGTGTAAGCTGGATCGCGGCGGATATCGGTGCGAGAATAAAGCTGTCCAACCATAACGGAAATGTTGGCCTTCAAGAAACCAGCGCCAACGACGATAAATGCCAGGGCAGCCCAGAATATATTGATTGCGGGGTCGTCCTGGCTGCCGCTTTCACCTTCGAACGCCATCAGGAAATGGCCGAACGTAAGCAGCAAAGCGCCAAATGCGACGGCCTTACGCTGGCCGAGAAATCGATCTGCGAGATAGCCACCAATAACCGGTGTGATGTAAACCAGCGCGGTATAGGCGCCGTATATAATCCCGGCCTCGCTGTCGGAAAACATCCAATGCTGAACAAGATAAAAAATCAGCAGCGCACGCATACCGTAATACGAGAAGCGCTCCCACATTTCGGCAAAAAACAGAACAAACAGGCCTTTGGGATGCCCAAGAAAGGTGCCCCTGGCATCGCCGGGTTCCTGATACAGACTTGTCATTAGTTTTTTCCCCTGAAGCGAGAGAGTTTGTTCTGAACTGCTCGAACGCCAAATGTTCAGCTAAACGGTTGAGACATCTGATCTGAGTAGACAGTTTTCGTTCTTATTCAGCGTTACTCACTTCCGCATTCGGCCATTAGCCAAAGCCACGCCCATATTACTATCAGCTAGCGCTTGGTTGTAATCGAACCCATCAACTCATTGAATCGATGCCACAACGACTTAGAGATGAATGGGCAATCGTATTCAGGAACTGGTTGAACCGAACTTCAGTACCCAAACGTGACTTATCTTCAGCGTCGCGTTGTCCGGCGTCAATTCAGGTGCACGTTTTGAGATCTAAGCAAGAAATCAGTAGGTTCATCAAGTGCGCATGCATAGCGACTGCGTAACGCACGCCGATTCCGTTTGCCAATTCGACGCCTAGTTGGCGGATTTAACCACTCTGATCTGGCTGTTTACGGCTTTAACCCGTTAATACCGCCTGCTTTACGTTTGTGGTGCGTTAATTGCACAGTGATCCGGGTAAGTTTTTCCAGGGCATGATCGGGAGCCTCAGATGATCACCAGTAAGAATATGCTAACGACAGTTGTTGGCGTGCTGTGCGTCGCAGGCATCGCGTTTTCTATCGGCCTCAGTATCGTCACTATGAGGTTGGTTTTCATACCTATGCTCATCGCAACAGGTGGCCCCACGCGCGAGGATGCAGAGCTCTTTTCAATTGTGTCGTTCACAATCGCCTTTGTCATCCATTCGGTCGGGGCAGAGCTTTGGATCAGGGTTACGCGGCCGCAACCTGCCATATCGGATTCAGTATCCGTATCTGGTAGTGGTGGTTCGCCTAGCTGAGCGCCATACCTGCCAGATTACCCTCATCCCGCCATTCGGCGAGCATCTCGTAAAAACGGATCGGACCTGCGCCATGCATATCTGAGAAGAAGCCGGCGTTATTGCCCTGTTTGCCTTCACTGTTGTAATAGCCTGGCGTACATTCCGCATAAAATCTTGCACCTACCTTGGCGAGCCGGCGCACTTCGTCGACATAGTCCTGCTCAGCCTCGGCGGTCACCTCCAATGTGTTTTTCTGGCGTCTGCGTGTTTCGCTGAGCATGTAGGCAATGTGTTTGGCCTGCTCGTTCAGAGCGTGGGGCACATTTACGGTGATGGCGGTCTGGGTAAAGCCGAGGAAAAAGCAGTTCGGGAAACCATGGCTGGATAAGCCCTGCAGGGTACGCACGCCGTCAGCCCAGTGGTCGCTCAGGTGCAGGCCGTTTTTTCCAATAATGTCGTAGCCGGCACGACGAGTGTAAGAGGTGCCCACCTCAAAGCCTGTGGCAAAAATCAGGCAGTCCACTTCGTATGCCTTGCCGTTGGCGATAACAGCATTTTCGGTCATGCGTTCAACACCTTTGCCATGGGTGTCTACCAGGTGGACGTTTGGTCGATTGTAGGTGTCCAGGTACTCATCGTGAAAGCAGGGGCGTTTGCAGAATTGTCGGTACCAGGGTTTTAACGCTTCGGCTGTATTGCCATCTTCAACAAGCTCATCTACGCGTTGTCTGATTCCATTCATTTTCTGATAGTCAGACAGTTCCATCAGCTCTGCGCGTTCTGCGCCGGTCAGACGCCTGCCCAGCTTACGGCTGGCAATTTTTGCTGCGGTGCCGGTGAGGTTGCGGAAGATGTCCGTCCAGCCGTCGTGCACCAGGTCCTCCTCCTGTTCGCCACCGGAGACAAGCGCATTGAAGTTATCCATGCGGGCCTGCTGCCAGCCGGGCGTCAATGACTCGGCCCACTCCGGATCGGTGGGCTGGTTGTTGCGCTCGTCAATGGATGAAGGCGTGCGCTGGAAAACATAAAGCTCTTTGGCCCATTCGCCCAGGTGTGGAATGCATTGCACCGCAGTGGCGCCGGTGCCGATGATGCCAACCTTTTTATCTTTCAAACCGGTTAAGCCGCCAGAAGAATCACCGCCTGTATAGCTGTAATCCCAGCGGCTGGTGTGAAAGGTGTAGCCCTTAAAATCGTTGATGCCGGGAATGCCTGGGAGCTTGGGCCGGTTCAACGGACCGTTAGCCATGGCCACATACTTCGCACGCATGTTGTCGCCACGATCGGTCTGGATGTGCCAGCGCGACTGCGCTTCGTCCCAGCGTAGTTCAGTGACACTGGTCTGCAGGCAGGCGTTGTTATACAGGTCAAACTTTTTTGCAATGTTGCGGCTGTGATTGAGAATCTCCGGTGCAAAAGAGTATTTGTGTTGGGGGATGTAGCCCAGTTCTTCGAGCAATGGCAGATAGCAGTATGATTCAACATCACACATAGCGCCGGGGTAGCGGTTCCAGTACCAGGTGCCGCCAAAATCACTGGCTTTTTCGATGACGCGGATATCTTCAAATCCTGCTTCTCGCAGGCGTGCACCGGTTAACAGGCCACCGAAGCCACCGCCTATGATGACCACTTCAACTTCATCGTTCAGGGGTTCACGTTCGATAGGTTGCTCAACATAAGGGTCTTCAACATATTTTGAAAACTCTGCAGTGACTTCAATGTACTGCTCGTTGCCATCGGTGCGGACGCGTTTATCCCGCTCAGCAAGATATTTCTGTTTCAGTTGGCTGGGATCAAAATCCAGGTCCCCAAGCAGGGTTTTAACGGCAGAATCGCTGGTGTTCATTGTGGTCTCCCCGATGCATAAACGCCTGTGAGTGTACACGCAGAGATGTTTGCTGCGCCATGCCCTGTTGTGCGGGGCGATGCGTAGACCTATGATCATTTCTCAGGGAGGGATTCATGTCTTTAGAACCCGTTGATGTTTTGATCATAGGTGCTGGTGCGTCCGGTGCTGCCATTGCTTATTCTTTGGCAGAGACCCGTATGCAGATTGTTGCGCTGGAGCAGGGCGGTTGGATGAATCCACTGACCTATCCCAGCACCGGTCGGGACTGGGAAGCTCGAGCCTGGGGAGATATGTCGATTAATCCTAATCGCCGTGGTCTGGCGTCGGATTATCCTGTGAATGATGGTAACTCGCCGATTTCCGTTGCTAATTTCAATGCGGTCGGCGGCAGCACAATTTTATATGCCGGGCATTATCCCAGATTTCATCCGTCAGACTTCCGCGTGCGCTCATTGGATGGGGTAGGAGACGATTGGCCGATTGATTACGCCACGCTGGAACCGTATTACGAAGAAAACGATCGCATCACCGGTGTATCGGGTTTAACGGGTGATCCAGCCTATCCGCCAAAAGAAGTACCGATGCCACCGGTGCCGCTGGGTAGGGCAGGCACAGCGTTGGCAAAGGGGTTTAATCAGCTGGACTGGCACTGGTGGCCATCGGACACTGCGGTTGCAACCCAGGATTACGACGGGCGCGCACAATGTATAAATCTGGGTGCCTGTCTCAGCGGTTGTGCGCAGGGGGCTAAAGCCACTTCCGACATAACCTACTGGCCTCATGCAGTGCGTGCCGGGGTTGAAGTACGTACCCATGCCAGGGTCCGCGAGATCACCCTGGATGATGCCGGTATGGCCAACGGTGCGATTTATTATGACGAGCACGGCGAAGAGCAGTTCCAGCCTGCACATGTGGTCATCATGGCGTGTAACGGCGTCGGCACCCCGCGTATTCTGCTGAATTCAAAATCTGAGCGCTTTCCTGATGGGCTGGCTAACTCCAGTGGTCTGGTCGGTAAAAATCTGATGTTTCATCCTTATTCCATGATCCGCGGGATATTTGAACAGGAACTCGATGGTTCAAAAGGCCCCAGTGTCTGTATCCAGAGCCAGGAGTTTTATGAGACGGACCGTAGTCGCGGCTTTCTGCGCGGTTTTACCTATGAAATAAACCGCGGTAACGGTCCGGTCACCACGGCGCTGCACGGCATGTTATCCGGTCGTATCCCCTGGGGCGCTGGGCATCATGAGGGGTTTGCAAAACTGCAGAATCGCGTCACCGGCATGGTGGGCATCTGTGAAGACCTGCCGGAAGAACACAATACAGTGACGCTGGACAATGATCTCACCGACGCTCATGGCATTGCCGCCCCAAAAATTGATTACACCCTCAGCGACAACAGTCTGAAGATGCTGGAATTTTCAGTCGAGCGTGCCACAGAGGTGTTGCGTGCCGCAGGTGCCGTGGATGTGTACCACGAATCGCCCATAGCCGTTGGTGGCTGGCATCTGATGGGTACCGCTCGAATGGGTACAGACCCGCGACGATCGGTGGTGAATGAATGGGGTCGCAGTCACGATGTAAAAAATCTGTTTGTGGTGGATGGCAGTATTTTTGTGACGTCAGCGGGTGTTAATCCAACGCGCACTATTCAGGCCCTGGCGTTATACGTTGCCGACAAAATGAAACAGAATCTGGCTAACCTGTTCGATTAGTGACAAGGAGACAGTAGTTTTGAGTGACCTGATCAGCAGTGATGATCCGTTTGATGCAGGCGATAAACAGGCTCTGCAGGCCGTGCTGGCCTATATGATTCCTGCCGATGAAGAGCGGCCGGGTGCTGATGACCCGCTGATCATGGCGGATATCCTGACCACTGCCCGGTCGTCGGCAGATCTGGTTAAGGCAGCGCTGGCCATATATCGCAGTACTGATCTGGTGACATTGAGTCAAACTCGGACACCAGAGGTGAATGCGCTTGTCAGCCTTGCCGTGCAGTGTTACTACCGTGACGATCGGGTGATGGCGAGCTTAGAGATGGAGCCTCGCGCACCACACCCGCAAGGGTACGAGATACCAGAAGGTGACTGGCAGTTGCTGGAACCGGTGCGTCAGAGAGGGCGCCACTATCGGGATGTGCCGTAACTGAAGGCGACGTATTCAGTCTGAATTAGTCAGTACCAGTTTGCCGACAATCTCTCCAGCGAGTTGTCGCTTGAGTCCGGTCTGGTATTGATTCATCGGTAACGACACCACCGCTGCAGGCTTGAGTTTGCCTTCGCTGACCCACGCCATCAGCGTCTGCATCAGCTTATGATTCAGTAGTGGGTCGCTGCGCGATGCGCCACCCCAGTCCACTCCGACCAGTGATGACTGTTTCAGAAGGGCGAGGTTGAACGGCAGTTTGGGTATTTCGCCACTGGCAAAACCGACCACCAGATGTTTGCCGCCAGGGCTTAACGAGCGAAATGCCGGCTCCGCAACGGCGCCACCTACAGGATCATAAACCATCTGTAAGCCACTGTTTTCTGTGATTTTTTTGAGTGCTGAGCGCCAATTTTCCTGGCTGTAGTCGATGACTTCGTCTGCACCGAATTCTAACGCTGCCTGGCGCTTTTCCGCACTGGATGCCGCAGCGATAACCCGTGCACCGATGGCGCGTGCCACGCAGATGGCTGCCGAGCCAACGCCACCGGCGGCACCCAGAATCAGCACAGTGTCCTCAGCGCTTAACGCACTGCAGTGTGCAAAACCGTAAAGGGCGGTGGCGTAATTGATGAAAAACCCCGCCGCGACCTCGGTGCTCAGTTGTGAGGGGATAGCAATCAGGCTGTTTGCCGGCGCAAGCAGATAGTCTGCAAACGCACCGCTGCCGACGAGCCCCATGACGCGATCACCGGCTTTTAAACCAGTGACATCGGGACCGCATGCATCCACCTCGCCTGCAAATTCACTACCGGGAAAGTAGGGAAGCGGTGGCTTGATCTGATATTTGCCCTGGATCATTAACCCATCAACAAAGCCAACACCCGCGGCACCAATCTTCACGCGGACCTGATTGGCTTCAGGCTCCGGGCGCGGTACCTCGATGCGCTGCAACTTCTCGGGCGGCCCGAATTCAGCGCAGCAGACTGTGCGCATCACGCTCGGTTCGCCCGCTGCTGTCATAGTGCTTTAACACCCTTGGGTGGTCCGGCACTGGTGTGCTGGGTGCCTGGCGGATCAACAGCCCAGGCGGGTGCCTCGGCCCAGGTATCGCCAAACACCAGTTCCTGCATTGGCCGACGTCGTACGGGACCATGTTTGCCCTGGGGTTTGCCCAGCGTCACGGTACAGCTGATGAATACATCTTCAGGAATGCCCAGCAGTGGCTTCAGCTGGTCCTGAACCGGGCCGTGAAAACCGGTGATCACGCCGCCATAGCCCATGGCGCGGGCGGCAAGCAGCAGATTCTGTACGGCGGGATAAATTGATGCCCCTTCCATCGGGTTAGGTTCCCGATATCGCACCAGGCACGGCAGAATCAGACAGGGGGCTTTGTACAGATTGTCCACATAAGTCTGCATGGTCCTTGCCATACGGGACTTGGGTGAGTTCGGATCAGCGCCGCTGCCTTTGTCGTATTGATCGTTCGCGCGTTTAGCATCCCAGAATTTTATCGCGGAGTCGCCAATCAGTTTTTTCGCCTGCACCGCTTTGTCGGAATCTGTCAGTACAACAAATCGAAAGGGTTGACGGTTTGAGCCACTGGGCGCGCGGGTTGCGGTGAATAACATATCGCGCAATACATCTTCGGGTATGGGTTCATCGCGGTAGCGACGGATAGCGCGTGTACTGGCCAGGCCCTCAAGTAGCCCCACCTGATCTGCAACAACGGGTTGTTCTGAAAGTGATGTCATACATACAACTTTTCGTTTCGGGTGTCTGATCCTACTCAACTGCAGTAAAGTCTCTCAAGGCTTATCGACTAAATTCTCAAAGTCTGTGCTGATGAATGGGGAGGCAATCTGTGAAGGGGAGTAATAACCCGCTGTGGCGCCTGGCGCGCAAACCTGCCGGTGGCTGGCCGGTTGACGACGATTTTGCGTGGCACATCGATGAGATGCCGGACCCGGGTCCAAACCAGATGCTGACGCGCACCATCTATTTATCCCTGGATCCGTATCAGTGGGGGCGCCGCCGTGCAGGCGTGGAAACGCCTGGTGATGTCTGTCACGGGCGGACTGTCTCCCAGGTTGTGCAAAGCCGCTTATCGGGTTACGAGGCCGGTGACTATGTATTCAACACCAATGGATGGCAGAGTTTTGGTCTTACCGGCGAAGGCATCACTACCTTCGGCTACATGTTGCCGCGGAAAATCGATCCGGCGGTGGCGCCTATTTCAACGGGTATTGGTGTTTTAGGCATGCTCGGGCTGACAGCCTATGCGGGTTTGATTGTGCAATGCCAACCGGGAGCGGGTGAAACTGTCGTGGTCTCTGCAGCCAGTGGTGGCGTTGGCCAGGTTGTTGGGCAGCTCGCCAAACTGCGCGGTGCTCGGGTGGTGGGCATCGCTGGCGCTGAGCACAAATGTAAATTTGTCACCCAGGAGCTGGGGTTTGATGCGTGTGTCAGCCACCTGTCGGAAAATCTGGCAGAAGACTTGCGAGCCGTCTGCTCCGACGGCTGCGATGTTTACTTCGAAAATGTAGGCGGTCCGGTTTATGAGGCGGTGCTACCCTGCTTGAATAAAGGCGCCCGCATCACCCTGTGTGGCTTTATTTCCCAATACGGCAATACCGATGGCTTGGATGCCAAGGCCGTCTGGCGAGCGACAGGTGCCGACGTGTTTGAACGACAGAATGTCACTGTTCACGATCTGTTCGTGGGTAACTTTGTTGAGAGCCATCAGGCCGTATTCCTGGAGGAAATGGCAGATTACGTTTCGCGCGGGCTCGTACAGTATCGTGAAGACCGCTGGCAGGGTTTGGAACAAGCGCCCACCGCATTCTCTGCAATGCTTTCCGGTGGAAATTTTGGCAAGACCATTGTTGTTGTGGGGCCAGAAGCGGTTTAATAGAGGGCTTAGCCAGAAACGGGGTGGGGAGACTCATGTTAAGGCAATACAATTCTGTCTGTTCAGACTCCGTGCGCACGCGGAGCGTGTTTGCGGCAGTTCTGTTCTTTTGTTTGATACCGCAGCCAGGTTCAGCAGCCGAGCTGGCGGATTTGGTGACTTTGCCGGCAGCTGCCGCGCATTCGATGCAGATGACACGCATCAACCCCGAAGTTACACCCATTACCATAGACGGTCATTTGCATGAGCCTGTGTGGCAGACCATACCTGTAATTGACGACTTTGTTGTGCTTGAACCGGATACGCTTGAACCCGGTGTTCACCCGACTTTCCTGCGCGTTGCCTACAGTGACAAAGGCCTTTACGTTGCAGCCGATCTGCATCAACCACAAGACACAGTGGTATTGCGTCTATCGGGACGAGATACGCGGGACAACCGCGACAGCGTCAGTGTCACAGTTGATACATCGGGTGAAGGGCGCTATGGGTTCTGGTTTGGAGTGAATCTGGGTGATTCACTGATGGATGGTACGGTGCTGCCTGAACGCAGCTTCACCAGCGACTGGGATGGGCCCTGGTATGGCCGCAGTCAGATCACCGATACCGGCTGGTCAATGGAAATGTTTATTCCCTGGGGTGTTGTGTCGATGCCGGTGGCAGGAGACGTTCGCTCCATGGGCATGTACGTATCGCGTAAGGTTGCGTACAAAGACGAACGTTGGGGTTGGCCTGCGCTGCCGCCAACACAGAGCAAATTCATGTCGTCTCTGCAGAGTATGGAGCTTAAAAATATTGAGCCCCGGCAGCAGTACAGTTTGTATCCCTTTATCTCCACCGCGTATGACAATGTTGAAAATCAGCAGCTGTATCGCGCCGGTATGGATATGTTCTGGCGTCCTTCCAGCAATTTTCAGCTGAACGCCACCCTTAATCCTGATTTCGGCAATGTTGAATCAGACGATGTGGATATCAATCTCACTGCGACAGAAACGTTTTTTCCGGAAAAAAGACTGTTTTTTCTTGAAGGTCAGGAAATATTTGTTGCTTCTCCTCGATCTGATACGCGTGGTCGTGGGGTGGGTAATCGAGGCGCACCTTATACGATGGTCAATACGCGCCGTATTGGTGGGCGTCCAGCAGAACCGGCGCCTGGCCCAGGTGTCGAAATACCACTGCGTGAGATTGTCCAGCCTGTCGAACTGATGGGCGCCTTTAAAACCACGGGTCAGGTAGGGAATTTCCGGTATGGCGTGCTGGGTGCCTTTGAAGAAGATGTGAAGTTTGATGTCATCGATAACGGTCAGCCAAGAAATATAGAAGCACCCGGCAGTGACTACGGCATTACCCGGCTGCTTTACGAAGATACCAGCCAGCAGGGTTATAAGGCTTTTGGCGTGTTATCAACCGCGGTATTAAACGAAGACGGTGATGCAGTCGTGCATGGCGTGGATGGACACTATCTTTCTCCTAATGGCGCCGTGAAGGTAGATAGCCAGTTCATGATGTCCGACCTCGATCGCATCGAGGATAAAGGTTACGGCGGTTTTGTAGATTTTGAATTCACCTATCGGCAGGGTCTGCAGCATCGGGTGGGTATTGAATATTTTGATGAGAACATAGACATCAATGATCTCGGATTTCTGCAACGTAACGATGAGTACAGAATCCGCAGTTCCCTGATCTGGACAACAGCCAACATGTCCTGGGCGAGAGAAAATCAGTTTGATGTGCGCGGTTTCTGGCAGAAAAGTGTTACCCAGTCCCTGCTCACCGGCGCGGGAATATTCCTGTCTGATCGCATTGCATTGAACGATCTGTCTCAGCTGGTTGCGCGCCTTAACTATTTTGCTTCCTATTATGATGATCTTAACAGTTTTGGTAACGGTACCTATCGCATAGACGACAGGGTTGAAGCAATCGTCAGTTGGGAATCAGACTCGACACAGCGTTGGAGCTATGGCGGAGAGCTTTTCTATGCACAAGAACAGGTTGGCGATGCAACCAACGGCTACGGTGCCTGGCTGACCTGGCGGCCAAGCGATCGCCTTGGTATTGATTTCAAAGTTTTCTACGACGACAGGCAGGGCTGGTTGTTACATCAGCAGGATGATCTGTTTGCAACATTTGATGCTAAACAGTGGGTGCCTTCTGTGTCTGTGGAATATTTCTTCAGTGCACGCCAGCAGCTGCGTCTTTCGTTTCAGTACATTGGCATCAAGGCAGCTGAGAAAGATTTTTATCGCATACCCAGTCGCCCTGACGACTTAATACCGACAACCAAGCCTACCGGTCCAGGTGCGCGTGAAAGTTACGATTTCTCTGTCTCACAATACACTCTGCAGGCACGCTACCGCTGGGAGATCGCGCCTCTGTCAGACATTTTCCTGGTCTACACCCGCCAGGCAGATCTGCGGACTGCGCTGGATGACGAAACCTTCAGCGATCTGTTTGATAATGCCTGGCAGGATCCGTTGGCAGACGTGTTTGTACTGAAATTCCGTTATCGCTTTGGGTCGTAGTTGATAGAACAAAACCAGAACCGTTCTCAGTTCATCTCAGCGCTGCGTTGCATGTCCTGTTTTAGCGTGCGACCTGCCATCAGATAGAGCACGGCTGATACCACGTTGAACATCAGACTTAACACAAGCGCCCAGCGTAGCGAGTCTCCGCCCAGGGAAGTGGTTGCATTGAGAACGTCTGACGCGATACCGGTGAACTGCGGTCCGAGTCCGAGACCAATAATGTTGAGAATGAAGAGCAGGATACTCGAAGCGAGTGCGCGCATGCGTAAGCCAACCAGTCCCTGAGTCAGTGCAAAAGTAGGGCCCAGATAATACGCGCCGAGGAAATAGGGTACCGCCAGTACCCACAGAGCTGCATAGGGTTCTGCATGGATGTAGACAAATGCACTGAAGGGTACCGAAACCATGGTGGCGATGCCGGGTAACCACAGATACCAGCGTACATCCCGCTGGCTCATTTTGTCGCCGAAGTAGCCGCCCAGGAAGGTGCCGGCAATAGCAGCAAAGCCCAGATAGAACAGGGCGATACCCATTTCTCCCGTCGACAGACCGTGGCTGCGATTGAACATGGCAGGTATCCAGTAGCTGACCCCGTAGCCAACAAACGCATGTAAACTGCCCCCTAGTGCCATAAGACGAAAGCTTTTCAACGACCATAGATAGCGGAAAACTTCTTTAACAGGCGGTGCGGCGTCGCTGGACAATTCAATGCCTTCAGCAACTCCCCTGGGTGGCTCTTTCAAAGTGAATCGAACGATCAGCGACAGCATGACACCGGGAAGGCCGACGACAAAAAATGCGGTGCGCCAGTCGAACGCTTCATTTATCCAGCCGCCACCCAGATTACCCAGCATGGTGCCGATCGGGATACCCAGCGCGTAAATTGCCAGCGCTGTTGCACGTTTGTCAGCAGGAAACATGTCCGAAATCATCGAGTGTGAGGGCGGGCTGCCACCTGCCTCACCGACGGCGACGCCAATTCGGGCAGCCAGCAGATGGAAGAAATTCTGTGCAAAACCACACAACGCTGTTGCGCCTGACCATAAAGCCAGACAAACGGCTAAGACGTTCCGGCGCGAACCACTGTCGGCCATGCGCGCAATGGGAATGCCTAACAAGGTATAGAACGTGGCAAAGGCTATGCCACCGAGAAAACCCATCATGGTGTCGTTGACACCCAGGTCCTGTTTTATCGGCTCAACCAGAATGCCCAGAATCGACCGGTCAATAAAATTGAAGACGTAGACAACCACCAGTAAACCCAGCGCGTAGGTACGATAGGCTGGCGTGAAAGCGCCTTTATCAACTTCGCTCATGATGTTCCCCTGCTCCGATCAGCAGTGTGCCGGGCATTGGTATCTGTCTCAAGCAGGTAAGCCAGGTTTGTCATGCTGCCAGATTGCTGATATCTGTGCACAGATCGTGGCAACATAGTGGCAGAAACAGGAGATTTTTATGCTGGAAACGGTAGCACCCGAAACGGTAGGTATGAGCAGCACGCGGCTGCAGCGAGTTTCAGCCTGGCTTGAAGAGCAGGTAGAGAGTGAGCGCCTTGCCGGCTGCAGCGTTGTTGTGGGTCGGCGGGGCAAGCTTGCCTTTGCAGAAGCGACAGGGTTGGCTGACCAGAGCCAGCAGCAAACCTTTGAACTCGATACCGTGGTGCGGATGTACTCCATGAGCAAGGCGGTGACAACCGTTGCCGCCATGATGCTCTACGAACAGGGGCTGTTTCAATTAGACGACCCGGTGTCGACTTACCTTCCGGAGTTTGCATCCACACCAGTCTGGCGGGGTGGAAGCGCCGGAATAGATGATGTTGAAACCCAGCAGACACCGATGACAATCCGTCACCTGATGACGCACACGTCGGGCCTGACGTATGGCTTCATGCACACAAACGTAGTCGACAAAGCTTATCGACAGGCGCAGATCGAGTTTCCGGGGACTGCATCCACCCTGGCGGAACTCGTGCAAACGGTAGCGGCACAACCCCTGATCTGTCAGCCGGGTAGTGGTTGGAATTACAGTGTGTCCACCGACGTGTTAGGCCGTCTGGTAGAGGTCTGGTCCGGCCTGACGCTGGATCAATTCTTCAGCCAGCACATTTTTACCCCCCTGATGATGTTCGATACCGGGTTCCACGTAAAACCTGAGAATCATCAGCGCTTTGCCGCGCTGTATGAACCCCTTTCCGGCGGAGATATGAGCAGTGTCGCGAGTACAGCAAAGAGTGACACCGGGCTCCTGCGTGGAGGATTGAAGCTCAGAGAAGGTGCAGCGGATAGCCGGTTTCTTGAACCGGCTGAACTGTTTTCCGGTGGTGGTGGCCTGGTAGGTACTATTGGCGACTATGCGCGTTTCTGTCAGATGCTGCTGAATTGCGGTGAACTGGATGGGGAGCGTCTGTTAGGTCGTAAAACGGTTGAATATATGCGTCTCAACCAACTGCCGGATAACAAAGACATGGCAGCCATGGGACAGCCGGTATGGAGTGAAACCAGTTACGACGGTATTGGTTTCGGTCTGGGCTTTGCGGTGGTGTTAGATCCTGTAAAAGCGCACATCATTACCTCGGTAGGTGAACACCACTGGGGTGGTGCGGCCAGCACGTTCTTCTGGCTCGATCCGGCAGAAGAACTGTTTACCGTATTCTTCACTCAGTTAATGCCGTCATCAACTTATCCCATTCGTCGTGAATTGCGTACCCGGGTATATCAGGCGCTGGAAGACTAACTTCCGCAGGCGTCGTGATAGGGCGACAGGTCCCAGTCCGGGTAACGTTGTTGTGCGTGTTCCAAAGTTGCTTGCGTCCAGAAAGGATGCCCTGGTGGTTGCACCCCAAAACACGACAGCTGTTCCGGCGTGGCTCGAGCAAACAGTTCGTTCCAGGGTTTCATATGGTGAAACGGCCAGGCGTGGTAACCAATTGACTCGTCACCCGCTTTTTTGTAACACGCCATAACCGCGTACCGTACGCCACCGGGCTCACTCATATTGGTGCCGCGGTGGAAGACATCGATACCGTACGGAAATATGCTGCCCGCAGGTGCAGCGCTGGTCTGTTCAAATGGCATCAGTGCTGTTTGCAGCTCATGTCCGCCGGATAAGGTCAGAGTAGCGCCACCCAACGGATCCGAGTCGGTGCGCTTGACATAGTGCATCGGCCCATGCGCTTCCGATACGTCGGTGAAATAACAGATGATGGTCGCGCTGTTGAGGCCGGCGTCTTCTGACGGTACCGTTAAGGTGTGATTGATAAAATCACAGTGAAACGGCTGATCGTAGTCTGCATCGCCGGTGAATTTTGCCCACGCCTGACACTGGTAAAGGTGCACGTCCTGTGTATCCAGCGCGGCTCGCGCGAATTTGATCAGCTGTGGGTGCACGCCAATCAGGTTGAGGGCATGGGCACCGCTGAAAGGAATCGCGTCAAAGGTGGCAAACTGAGCGCCATCGAATCTGCCGATTTCACCCGCGTTTTTCCTGCTCAGCGCTGCCGCGCCACCTTGGGTCCGCCCAAACACTTTGTCGAAGTCAGCGCGCACAGCGGCCACTTCATCGTCGGTAAAAAATTTCTCTATTAAAACGCCACCTTCTTTGCGCCAGGTGGCCACCTGCTGCTCGTTGAATCTGTTCATCTCATGTCCTGTAGTTGAATTGCCGGTTAACGCCATAACCAGCGCAGCGTGTCCGCAAACAACGCGCCGCCGTGGCGCAGCGTGTGGCCGCCAGCGCCGAATTCAAAACGAAAATCGTAGCCCGCGTAGGCGAGGGCTTTGGCCATTGCCTGGTTAGCAGTGGGCCAGTCGCCAAATAATGTCTGTGCATCGTTGGCTCCACTCTGCAGAAACACCCGCAGATCTTTGCGTTGTGTTGATTGCACCAGATAGGGAAAGTTATGTCCGCCGCAGATGTTAGTGAAAGACCCGCAGTGACTGATGACCCGTCCAAAGTGCTGTGGTGCAAACCAGGCTGCGCTGAACGCGCAGATGCCACCGCTTGAGATACCGCATACGGTTCTATCCGCAGGTTTATCGGAAAAGGTGAGACTATTTTCATCTGCCACCCAGGGCATAAGTTCGTCGGCAAGGAAGCTGCCGTAAGCCGGGCTCAACGTGTCGTACTCAATGCGCCGCTGGTCTGCCGCAGCATCGTATCCCGAGGTGCCGCCAAATGGCTTGGCGCCTGGCGGTCGACCCGGATTAACAAAAATGGCAACCGTGGGTTGAATTTCGCCCTTCGCCAGTAAGCTGTCCAGCACCGCGGTTACTCTTACAGGACCATTGCGCGCCAGATAACCCATGCCATCGTTACAGATCAGCACGTTGGCAGGGGTAGCGCTGCTGATCTGCGTGGGTATGTAAACAGCCACGTCCCGTATAGTACCGGCGTAGATGTCTGTGGCTGACCAGTCTTTGTATTTGCTGACCGTGCCGGCCGCAACGTCAGCCTCCGGGTAAGCTTCTGCACAGGGGTGGTAGACCCGATCCGCAGGGTGTTGCAACGCTTTGAGGACATCGGCATTACTGCAGCCATTGACGCTGTCGGGGGTGGGTTGGTCAAGCCCAAGCGCTAAGTGTGTTTCAATATCCAGGGGCATCTGTGCAGCCATGGCAAAAATCTATTAGTAACCAAAGCCAGGCTGTGAAGCAATGCGGTTATACTGGCGCGTTTGTTTGATAGAGCTTGGAGAATGCTGTGAGTGACACGCCACCAGGATGGTTTACACGGGCACTGGCCATCACCCCACAAGACCGGCAGGTAGATGTGCAGGGTGTGCCGATTCATTACCTGTACTGGGCGGACGATGAAACCAAACCGGGATTGATCTTTGTGCACGGCAATGGCGCTCACGCCCATTGGTGGAGCTTCCTGGCGCCGTATTTCATGTCTCATTACCGGGTTGCAGCAATAGACTTGTCCGGGGCGGGTGACAGCGGTTATCGCAGCCACTATTCGCCGGACCAGTTTGCTGCGGAAGTGGTGGGTATCGCTGACGATGCTGGATTTGGTGATGACCTTATTGTCGTTGGCCATAGTTTTGGTGGTTTTATAACCCTGAAAACCGGTCTACTGTTCAACGAACGTCTGTCGGGCATTGTGCTGGTCGATTCAGCCGTCAGACCACCGGATTTCAAGTGGGAGCGCGATCCCCGCCGTTCGCCGATTAAGCCTAAACGTGTTTACGACACCTTTGAAGAAGCGCTGGGACGCTTCCGGCTGATGCCGCCCCAGGACTGCTCCAATGAATATGTGCTCGACTACATCGGTCGTCATTCGCTGAAAGAAACAGACGGTGGCTGGACCTGGAAATTCGACGATCAGATGTTCAACAAGTTTGAATTTGGCGACAACATGCACGAGGAACTGGCCCAGTTAAAATGTCGAGTTGCTGTGATGTACGGAGAGAACAGCTACCTGTTCAGCCAGGACATTGCGGATTTCATGTTTGAGGTGCTGGATGAATCGGTGCCGTTTGTGGGCATCCCTGAAGCACAACATCACCTGTTTCTGGATCAACCGATGGCGTTCATCAGCGCGTTGCGCACGATGCTTGCAGAATGGCGGCATTCAAAACCCGACAGGGTAATGGTCTAAACGGCTTTGATCTCATCCAGCAGGTTTGTGATGCGGGTGTCCCAGGCCAGAGCCTCGGCTTCACCCCATTCGTCGCCTAATACGTCAGCGACGGTATTACGTAGTGCAGCCAGGAAGGAAGGATACATCTCAAGATGCACAGCATAGGCGTTGACGTGATTATTGACTTCCCAGCGTAAGTAATCGTTTGTGCTCCCTGCGTCTTCATCCATCAACAGCTCGATGGTCTGGGCCAGCATACGGCCTTTCATCCCTTCATCAGAGTGCGCCATCAGTTCAAGCGCCTCAGGGTTCTCAGCAAAAAAAGATCGATAAACCGCGGCAGAAATGTCTCCTGCGCGCTCACCACATCGTTCCAGGGTATCGACAATAAGATCGCTCATATCTTTAGCATAAATCGTTTTCCAAAGGGGTGCAGCTAAAAAACTTGCGTGTTGCCAGTCCATCGTGCAGCGTTATTGGTCCAGGAAGAAATGCAGGTTGTTTGTGCGCCGAGTCATCGCGATTGTTTTACTCATTCCGCTATTGGTAATTGTTCTTACGCTGGCCACTGTGACGTTTGTACCCCAGCAGGTACTGGGCTGGGTCAGCGGTTCTATCGATGGGGTAGATGTGTCCGCCGATACACTCGATGTGGGTTGGTGGCCTAACAGCCTTCAGGCAGACGGCTTAGACGTGCAGGTTTCCGGTGCTGCCGATTCGCCGGGCCAGGCCTGGGTGGTGGGACGTCTGGATCTGGAGGCATCGTTGTGGGACTGGATGTCTGGCCGACCTTTCTGGCAGGTTGCAGCGGCAGATGTTGTACAACAGGAGGTTGTGCAACAGGCGGCACCGGAATCCTCCAGTGACGCGCCTACAGTGGCATCTTCAGGTGATGTGCAGGTGGCCTCAGAACCGATGCAGATGCCTGCTCTGTCCACCCTGTTGTCCTTTCGGCAGATCCTCATCGAACGACTCAAACTTTCAGACGGCACCCAGGCTGATGTACGCCTGGACCATGAAGGCGCCAGCCTGACTATAGATCTGCAGGTTACCCAGCCCTCACAAACGCTTTCGGTCCAGGCTACTGGCGAGGCTCAGGAAAGGCTCCTAATTGACAGCGACACTGTAGAACTGGCGCTCAATTTTGACTGGCAGAGTGCTTCGCTGGGCGCCTCCGGGCATCTGATAAATCAACTTGAGCTTCAGCCTGAGCAGGTGCTGCAACTCGACTTTGCGCCGAGCAGAATTGACTTCACCCGCGGTGAGGAAACCGTTCGAGGCTTTGCCCTCGATGGCGGCACAATTGCGTGGAGATTTGCTGATGATCAGCTCTCCATCAGAAACCTGGCGGGTAGCTATACCCTCGCCGGGGTAGAGCAACCCAGTGACATGACGCTGAATATGCTGGTCGAACAACTGAGTCGTTCCCCGACGATTGATGTGCAGTATGCATTTGCAGAAACGCTCCTGCAGCTGCAGGGCCAGCTCCAACAACCCGCTAACAGTTTCAGCGGTCGAGTTGAAGCTAACAGTGCGGGTCTGCCATCATGGCTGGTGACCCTGCCGTACCATGACGATCAGATTTACCCGCTGGAAGTCACCACTGATGTCGTCGCCGCTGCTGATGCGGTCAGCTTAAGCAACCTGTCGGTGATCTCGCCGAGAAATCAGGGTAAGGGAGAACTGGCTGTACGGTTGCCATCTGAAGGTCAGTCTGATTTGCGTGTTCAAGGTAAGTTTCACGCTTCGAAATTGCTGATTCCCCTGGTCGATGCGCCAATAGATCCGGAAGCGGTTGAACAGCAAGTGGTAGCGGACAACGACGAAGACCAGCCGACAACTCCGCCACCAGCGGAGGAAACTGAGGTAGCTGTTGAAAACCCATCGGCGGCTCAGGAAGTGCCGCTGTTCAACGCGGATCCTCTGGACTGGAACTGGTTGGATGTTGCAGATCTGGATCTGCAGCTCAGTGCTGATGAATTTGATCTGCAGGACGCTCAGTTTGAGAATCTACAGCTCAACGTTGTGGTGAAGGATGGCACTGCGCGGATCGAACCGCTGAAAGTGGTGATAGGAGAAGGTGGTCTGGATGCCACTGCTGAGCTGGTCAAACAAGCGGATGGCGGCGTGGCAGCAGACCTGCGATATGAGCTGACAGGGTTGTCACTGGATATGTTTGGTGTGTTTCCTGAAGACGAAGTCGAGGGCGGGCGGTTGTCGTCCAATCTGCAGTTATCCGCCCGGGGTTTATCCAGTCTGGATCTGGTGAACACGCTGAATGGCAGCGCGGAGGTCGTGCTGTATGACATGACCATGAAAAATAATATGGTGGATCTGGTGGGCAGCGATCTCATTCTTGAAATGCTGAGTCGCTTGAACCCGTTTAAAGAATCCGCGCCGGCAACAGAGCTGCAGTGTGCTTTTCTTGCGTTCGATATTGAAGACGGTGTTATCAGAAGTCGCGACAATCTTGTTGTGGAAACATTGAAAATGCGTATAGAAGGGAAGGCTGAGATTGACCTGGCCGCGGAAGATCTGGACTTAACTTTCAATCCGCAGCCAAAAGGTGGTTTCGGGGTAGGCCTGACCAACGTGGTCAAGTTTGTCAAACTCGGTGGCAAGCTCAGATCACCAGGTATAGAAGTAGACGCACTCGGTCTGGTAAACAGTGGCGCTGCCGTTGGCGCAGCATTGTCGACAGGTGGGCTTTCGCTTCTGGCCGAAGGCCTGGTGAATCGTGCACTGGGAGACTCCGGTTGCGCACAGGAGGCAGTGACCATCGAGGTGCCTGCAGAAGCGCCGACAAACGAATGAAAAACGAACAAAGTTAAATAAGGAATTGCAATGAGGGAAAACAAATCGCTGAGCGCCTGGCGCCGGGGTGAACAGACTATTGGCTGCTGGTTATCTCTGGCCAACAGTTATTCGGCAGAATCCATTTCCAACCTGGGTTTTGACTGGGTTTGTATCGATCTTCAGCATGGCATCATCGACTACACAGACCTGGCGCAGATGTTACCCGCCATCTCGACCACAGACACGACACCCATTGTGCGTGTGCCCTGGAATGAACCCTATGAAATCATGAAAGTGTTAGACGCGGGTGCCTATGGCGTCATTGTACCGATGGTTAACAATCGCAGTGAAGCTGAGCAGGCAGTACATGCCTGTCGTTACCCTCCCCTGGGTAACCGTTCCTTCGGGCCGATCCGAGGGGCTCTGTATGGCGGTCGCGGCTATGCCCAGGAAGCCAACGATCAGCTGGCCTGTATCGCTATGATTGAAACCCGGGAAGGCATCGATAACGTTGAGGAAATTGTCACAACCCCTGGCTTGAATGGTATTTACATCGGTCCGGCTGATCTGGCGCTGGCGATGGGTCTGGATGTTTATGGCGACCAACCGCAGGAAGAACACCTGGAGATGGTCAAGTACATCCAGAGTGTCTGTGTTAAACATAATCAGGCAATCGGTATTCATACCTCCAGCCTGGATTACGCGCAGAAGTATCTGGCGCTGGGTTTTAACTTTGTGACGCTGGGCAGTGAAAGTGGTCACATGATTAAAAACGCCAGTCGGGAACTGGCCGCGGCTCGAGGCACAACACAGGCGGAACGTGAGAGCACAGGTTACTAGTCGGCCTGCATTATGTGGCTGATTCTTATTGCACTGTTACTGGCGTTGGTTTTTGCGCCCACCCTCTGGGTGCGCTGGGTCATGCGTGCACACAGTGACGAAATCAGCGGTATGCCCGGTACTGGTGGTGAACTTGCCGAACATCTGTTGCAGAAGTATGACGTCAAAGGTGTCGGTGTTGAGTTGACCGAAGCAGGCGATCACTATGATCCGGGCGCAAAAATGGTTCGGCTGTCTGAGTCCAATTTCAAGGGAAAGTCGCTTACAGCTGTAGCGATTGCCGCCCATGAGGTAGGTCATGCCCTGCAGGATCACCTGGGTGATAAACACCTGGCAGCCCGGACCCGTTTAGCTCCCCTGGCTGATCGCATCGCGCGGATCTCCAGCGCTGCGATCTGGCTTGCGCCTGTACTTGGCTTGTTAACCCGCCACCCCATCCCTTTTTCCGGTCTGATACTTATTGGTATGAGCGGCCTGGTGGCGCGCATGTTAATGCACCTGGTGACATTGCCCACCGAATGGGATGCCAGTTTTGGGAAAGCTCTGCCCGCACTGCAGCAAGGTCAATATATTGCGCCGGGAGAAGAGCACACCATTCGCAGAATACTGCGTGCAGCTGCGCTCACTTATTTTGCTGCCGCGCTTGCAGATGTTCTGAACCTGTTCCGCTGGGCAGCTTTGCTGTTGCGGCGGTAAAGTCATAAAAATTGGAGAGTTGAGATTGCGTATCATCAGTTGGAACGTTAACGGCATACGTGCGTGTGCCAAAAAAGGTTTTCTGGATTTTCTTCAACGCAGCAAAGCTGATGTTGTCTGTCTGCAGGAAGTGCGCGCCTTTGAGCATCAGTTAGATGAGTCTCTACGCAGCCCGCAAGGCTGGTATACAAATTTTGCGCCTGCTCAGCGTCCGGGTTATAGCGGTGTTGGTATCTACAGCCGGACCAAACCTGATCGAGTGATCAGTGTGCTGGGCGATGAGCAATACGATGTGGAAGGCCGCTTCATAGTGGCGCAATATGGCAGAACATCGGTCGCCTCAGTTTACTTTCCCAAAGGCAGCGGTAAAGACCGTGATAACTCACGCGTGCCGTACAAGCTGGGGTTCTATCAGAAGGTTTTTGAGTGTGTAGAAAAACTCAGGAAGCGCGGGCCCGTGTTTGTTACGGGTGACTACAACACCGCGCATACAGAAATTGATCTGGCTCGACCCAAAACCAATAAAAAAGCCAGCGGTTTCCTGCCAGAAGAGCGTGATGAAATGAGCCGCTGGCTGGCAGCGGGGTGGGTAGATACGTTCCGCAAGCAACATCCCGATGAAGAAGGGCATTACACCTGGTGGCGGCAGTTTGGTGGTGCCCGGGAGGACAACGTCGGTTGGCGCATCGATTACATTCTGGCTTCAAAAAGCGCTGCGCCAAAAATTGAAAATGCCTTCATCTGGCCACATGAAACGGGTTCAGACCACTGTCCGATAGGTGTCGACGTCAACCTGTAAGCCGTATTTTCGAGGTTGTAGTGTCTACCATTTACGGCGTAGGCTTAGGTCACAACCCAGAGAATTGAGAGGCTCACATGGCAACACCATTTCCTAATCATCCAAATCTTAGAGAAGGTTTTGCGCCCGTTAACATGGAGTGTGATGTCTACGACATGGTTGTTGAAGGCGAAATACCACAGGCACTGCGTGGTACCTTCTACCGTAACGGACCTAATCCACAGTTTGCTCCGCGCGGTGATTACCACTGGTTTGGCGGCGACGGCATGATTCACGCATTTCATCTGGCAGATGGCAAAGCCTCTTACAAGAACCGTTGGGTAAAGACGAAGAAGTGGCGGGTGGAACACGAAGCGGGTCGTTCGCTGTTCAGCGCGTTTAATCCCATGGATAACGACGAAAGCGTGGCGGGTATGGAGACCGACGGTCTGGCCAATACCAACATTGTCTGGCATGGCGGCAAACTGCTGGCTCTGGAAGAAGCGCATGCGCCTTTCGAACTGGATCCGGTCACCCTGGAATCATGCGGCGCGCATACTTTTGGCGGCAAGCTACAGGGACCGATGACTGCGCATCCGAAGATTGATCCTGAAAATGGCGAGATGCTGTTTTTTGGTTACAACATAGATGGCATGTTGTCTGAAAACATGTCTTTTCATGTGGTTGACAGGCAAGGCAACCTGATTCGATCTGAAACATTCAAGGCACCTTACTCTGCCATGGTGCATGACTTCATGGTCACCAAAGACCACGTTATCTTTCCGATCATGCCGCTCACGGGTTCGCTTGAGCGAGCCATGAAGGGCGCTCCGGTGTATGCCTGGGAGCCTGAAAAAGGGGTACACATCGGTATCATGCCGCGCAATGGCAGCGTTGCAGACCTGCGCTGGTTTCGTGGTGAACCCGGGTATGTGTTTCATCCGATGAACGCACATTCTGATGGCGATAAAGTTGTCTGTGACGTCTGCGAATTTGAACAGGCGCCGTTGTTCCCCGGTCCTGATGGCAGCCCCGGCGACCCGGACAAATCCATACCGCGCCTGACCCGCTGGTCTTTTGATCTGGCGAAGAACACAGATGACTATAAGTGGGAGCGTCTGGACGATATCGCGTGTGAGTTTCCTCGTCTGGACGAACGTCGGACGGGACTGTCATACCGGCATGGATATTTGGCCTGTGACACCCGGCCGGAATTTAAAGTAGGTGGCTTCAATGCCATAGCGCATGTTGATCATCGCAGCGGTGCCATGGATCTGTATGACGTGGGTGAGGCCTGTGCTACCAATGAGCCTATATTTGTGCCTGCAAGCGATGATGCGCCGGAAGGGCAGGGGTTTCTGCTGGCCAACGTCTACGATGCTAATCGGCGGGCCAGCCACCTGGTGATTCTGGATGCCGAAAATGTATCAGCAGGACCGCTGGCGAAAGCCTATCTGGATCATCGTGTGCCTTTTGGTTTTCATGGCAACTGGCGTCCAGATGCCGGTTAAGCGTCGCTTCAGCCAAAACTGACGGCTTTCACCAGGGCATAGATTTCCGCGTCGGGTTGCAGCATCAGGTCTGTAACTGCCGCTCGCGTCACCTGGCTGGTTAAATGCTGCCCGCCCATGCGCAGATGCACCTGGGCGTAAGGCGAGTTGTCCTGCTGTTCGATCTGCGTGATACGACAGCGCAGAATGTTGCGCACACTGGTGGCAACCGGCGCCTGATTCGCCAGGGCCACGTCTTTTTCGCGAACAAACAGCCTGGCCGTCGTTGCGCTTGAAGGTGCTACTGGTGTCGGGACAAAGATACTTTGCCCTTCACAGACGACTTCGGCTAACTGGAACTTTTCGTCAAAACCCAGCACTTTGCCACTGAGCATTGCCCCTGCTTCTGACTTCGCTGTTATGCCCGCCATTGATGGATGGCGCAGCATATCCTCTGTGGGACCTTCGCAGAGCAGGTGTCCCTGGTCCATGATCAGAGTGTGGGTCGCCAGAGCAGCCACTTCATCGATGGCGTGGCTGACAAAAATTGCCGGAATTGAGAGCTCATTACAAACCCGCTGCAGATAAGGCAACAGTTCCTGTTTGCGGTGATTGTCCAGCGCGGATAGAGGCTCGTCCAGAAGTAACAGGCTGGGCTGGCGCAACAAAGTCCTGGCGATCGCCACACGCTGGATTTCGCCGCCAGACAGCTGCGGCGTGGCCCGTTCCAGTAGTGGTCCCAGATCCAGCATATCGATGACGTCTTTTTCTGCCAGTGTAGTGTTCGCGGATGCTCGTTGTGATGCAAACTTCAGATTGCCGGCCACATTCAAGTGGTGGAACAACCGGGCGTCCTGGAAGACGTAGCCAACCGGTCGTTGAAAGGCGGGTAGATTTATCCTGCCGGTGGTATCGAGCCAGATATTGTTTCCCAGAGCAATACGGCCTTTGCAGCTGGCGAAACCGGCAATACAACGCAGCACGGTAGTTTTACCGCACCCGCTGGGCCCCAGCAGTGCGCTGATGCCAGTAGCAGGGATCTGAGTTTCGACATCCAGTTTGAAGCTGCCCAGAGAGACCGAAAGATCAAGATACAACATCAGACGATCCGCACCGCAAACTTCCGGTTGGTGGTGTATACAAACATCAGAACCACAAAAGAGAAGATCAGTAACAGCGCGGCCAGGCTGTGAGCCTGGGCATAGTTGAGTGTTTCTACATGTTCATAGATGGCGATGGACACTACCCGGGTGCGTTCGGGAATGTTGCCACCAACCATCAGAACAACACCAAATTCACCCAGAGTGTGGGCGAAGGTCAGCACAACTGCGGTGATAAAGCCGCGCTGTGCTTGGGGGACAATCACGCTGAAAAAAGTATCCCAGTAGCCCGCGCCAAGGCTGGCAGCGGCTTCACGGGTTTCTACGCCCAGGGATTCGAATGCATTCTGTAGTGGCTGAACCATAAAGGGTAGTGAGTATAGAATTGAGGCGACTACCAGCCCACTGAAATTAAACGTCAGCGTGTCGCCTGTGGTGGCCAGCCAGAAGGCTCCAATGGGTGAGTCCGGACTCAATGCGATCAGCAGATAAAATCCCAGCACCGTCGGTGGCAGTACCAGGGGCAGGGCAGTTGTTGCTTCCACCCAGATTTTTGCAGATGAGCGGGTTGTAGCCAGCCACCAGGCCAGGGGTGTTCCTATGACAAGCAGGATAACAGTGGTGACAGCTGCAAGTTGCAGAGTCAGGACGATAGCTGACCACTCGATCACAATGAGTGGCTCCAGTAGCCTGCCGCTTCGATCAGTTTTCGAGCCTGGCTGGTGGACATGAAACTCAGGAAGGCAAGCGCAGCGGGGTTGTTCTGACCCTGCGTCAACAAAACCAGATCCTGGCGGATCGGCTCATGATAATCATCGGGTACGATCCAGGTATGTGCCTGCTGTGCGGGTGAGATCATGGATAAAGACACAAAACCCAGGTCCGCGTTTCCTGTGGCAACCATGGCGTAAGCTTGACCGACGTTTTCTCCGGTTACAATTTTGTCTGCCAGTACCTGTTGCATTCCGAGCTTGGTCAACGTCTGGGCGGCGGCCAGTCCATAGGGTGCAAGTCTGGCATTGGCCACAGCCAGGCGCCGAAACTGATTGGCTTTGAGGTCTTCTAGTGGGCTTGGCTGCACGCCGAGTAATGCCAGGCGTCCCAACGCGTAGGTGGTCTGGGAACCCTGCACGGCAAAGCCTTCATCAATCAGGCGGCTGGCGCGTTGTGCATCAGCAGATAAAAACAGATCAAAAGGTGCACCCTGTTTGATCTGGTTAAAGAGTTTGCCGGTAGACCCACTGACAATAATCAACTGGTGCTGCTGCTGGGCCATGAAGGCGTTTGTCAGTTGGTCAGCTGTGGTTCTGAAGTTTGTCGCAACGGCTACGTAGGCGGTCGCACTGCTGTCTGCATTTGCTTCTGTTGGAGCTGGACGTTGCGTGGCCAGCAAACTCACGATGGTGATGCCAGCCAGCATGAAAGCGACCGGCACAACCCAGGTACGCACCCGTTTAACCTCCGAGTGCTACCTCATCAGCTGCGGGTTTCACAAACTTCAAAGTCATACGGTTTGACTCGCCAATCTCCTGCATGGCTGCTCTCAGCTCCTCGTTCTCACCACTGGTTGCGAGTGTGGGTGGCAGCCGCCAGACGATGTCATCGGTGGTGGGCCGATCAGCTGGATTGCTGTTGATATCGCTGGCGGAGACAAATTCGAAGCCTGCCGCTTCCATCTGAGCGATGACAAAACTTTTTTTCAGATAACCAGCGGCGCCTGTGGCCCACTCATCAGGCATATCCGCACGGGCTTCATGTTGTACAACACCAACAATGCCACCTGGTTTCAATGCCTCATAGATATCGCTCAGTACAATCTGCAGGTAGTTGTTTTCGCTGTCCTGAGGATCACTGAAACGCGCGAGGTTGTGAAGTGCGCGGATCAGCAGGACCGCATCCATGGTTTCTGCCGCCGAAGCAGGCATCGCATCAAATACAAAAGCGGAAACCGTTGCATCACCAGGTTCGCGCCAGCCATTCGCATCCTCGGTCCAATCGGCAACCCAGGTCGCCTTGGTCGCCAGATAAGCATCGTCTGCAAAAGCGAAGTTAGGCCATAGCGAGAGGGGGTAATCGATCCCTACGAGAGTACCTTCACTGCCCAGATAGGGGAGGAGAATCTTACTGTACCAGCCACCACCAGGCAGGGCTTCGCCGATCGTCATGCCGGGCTCAATACCAAAAAACTCAAGAGTTTCCTGTGGATGTCTGTAAGCGTAACGTGCCTTCACCGCTTCTGGCTGTGCATCCAGAATGGCGGCCAGACTATCGCTCATTGCAGGCGCTTCTGCGTCCTCTGCCCGGGTGGCGGTCGCTGCAGTATCGTTTGCAGGTTCCGCAGCGTCGCCAGAGGTGGCAGAGTCATCAGCCTGACCACAACTGGACAGAGTAAAGAGCAAGGAGAGAACTAACGTTGCCAGGGCATAGCGCATGAAACACCTTCTGATACATATAATTTTAAATTATCTTACGCAGCGTCAGCCAGAATGCCAGTTTTTTAAGCGGGTGGTCGGACTGCTTCGTTGCTGTCCGGGCTGGCTTGCATCGCGGCCGCAAGACAGGTTTCATCTTAACAATACAAATAGTTCGCGGGGCTGAACATGCTGGACATGTCTGTAGCGTTATTGATGGCGCTGGTGTGTGTACTGGTGCACTTTGAAGCGGTGCTCTTAACCGAAAAAATTCTACTGCGTATTCCCAGCGCAAGGTTCAGCCTGCTGGTTTCCTGGACTGGCTTTCTGGTGGCACACGTGATTGAAATCTGGCTTTACGCGCTGGCTTATCTGGCTTGCGGCTGGTTGGGTATTGGTGAACTGCACGGCGCTGATACGCTGCTGGATCACGCTTACTATTCTGCGGTTGTTTATACCACCCTGGGCTTTGGAGACATTGTACCGGGGGTGGGTATTCAGATTCTCACTGGCTCCCAGGCACTGGTGGGTTTGTCGCTGATCGCCTGGTCCGCCACTCACACCTATGCCCGGGTCACGTCTTATCAGGCCGGGCGTTAGTACAAATGTCATAGTTTCAGCGTGAATGTCGTCACGCTTTTCCGCAGGATTGCCGGGTTGCCCAGGCTTGCACTGCACAAGGCAAACCGCGACACGTTGTTACGCCGGTAAGGTGGGTAAACTCTGATAGTTTTCAGGCGGTTGCGTATTGGTGCCCATGACATCGACAGGTGGTACAGACAAATTAGATAAGCAGGGTTGGCGTGCAATTGCGGTGGCAACTGCGCGCTTGACCCTGTTTGCCGTGCTTTCTTCGCTGGCCATCACTTTGCTTGCAGGGTATGTCGCATCAGGCGAAATCATAGCGCCGATTGGCATCTACCTGGCTATTGGTGTGCCGGCACTGGTAGCACCACTTGCCAGTTTTATGAATATATCCCTGTCTTACCGCCTGCAGATTGCGAACCAGCGGCTTCAGGCGCTCAGCGAAACGGATTCCCTGACCGATACCTTGAACCGCAGGCGATTCATGGAAGTGGCGGAACGTGAACTGGTCCTGGCTGCACGGCACTGTTATCCGACAAGTGTTGTGCTGATAGATTTTGATGACTTCAAGCAGGTGAATGATAAATATGGTCACGCAGCGGGTGATCAGGCATTGGTACAAACCATACAGGTGATCAAATCCATGGTACGTGACTCGGATGTGCTGGCTCGTTTTGGCGGAGAAGAATTCATTCTGTTGCTACCACATACGGCCCGTGAAGGTGCCCAGAGCCTTGCGCAGCGTATGTTGGAAGCGATAGCTGAAAACCCTATTGAGCTTGAAACAAAAGAACTGATGATAACGGTTAGTGCAGGTAGCGTAACCTGTGAAACCAGCACAACACCGCTGGATGTGATGACCTCCAAAGCTGATGAACTGTTATATGCCAGTAAACAGAATGGTAGAAATCAGTGTACGTCGGCCACTCTGGCCAGTCGTATAACCCACTTGCGACAGGCCTGATCAGTTGATAAACGGCTGGCCAGCCTGATAAAGCCCCAAGCGTTCCTGCATGCCACTGATCTGCTCAGCGGTTGCCGCACCCTGAGTTTGCGCCTGAGTAAGGGCCTGCTGTTGCAAACGGACCGCCAGGGTAGTGTTACCTTCCCGCGCATGCGCAGCCGCAAGTGTATCAAGATGTTGCCAATGACCCAGATACAGCACCAGTGGTGTAATCAGTTCAACCGCGCGCTGAGCATCTACCGTGTCTGCATCAGTTGTGGTGGCCAGCATCCAGGCCAGGTTGTTGGTAGCCGACAGGCTGCCAAGTTCGGCTGCTGTCCGGTAATGGTCGAGGGCAAGACGGGTATTCTGTGCGAAATGCACGCCGCTGTGCAACATTTCCCCCAGCGTCGCGTGGGCACCGGGATGATCCTGGGCGGCTGCCGCCTCTAACCACTGCACAGCCTGGTTTCTGTCCCGTTCCATGAGCAGCTGAGCCAGGCGATATTGTGCTTCAGCAACATCAGCTGTAGCTGCTTTGTGCAACCAGAATTCTGCACTTTGCGGATCTGCAGCCGGGGAGTCGAAATCGAGCATTAGACTGCCGAGGAAAAACTGCGCATGCGCCTGTCCCCGGGTTGCGTGAAGCGTCAGCCAGTCCACCAGTGGTGCGGCAACTTCGCGTCCGTTAGGTGCAAACAGTGCCCCAGTGTAAGCATGCCCATCGGGCAGAAGGAGTTGACCACTGGTCAGCATATTGTTCTGCCAGACACCACTCAGCACAATACCTGCGCGGCTGGTTCTGCTGCCTTCGCCACTCAGTTCACCCGCGTGCCATTGGCCTTGATGAGTACTGCCGTTGGCAAAAACAGCGGTACCCTGGCCATGCTGCTGATCAAACGCCCAGGCGCCTTCGTAACTGCTGCCGTCCGGCCGTGTTTCTTTGCCAAAGCCATGGCGCAGATTATCCTGCCAGGTGCCTTCATAATGCACCTGGGCTGCACTGGTAAAAACGCCATAACCCTGCCGTTTGCCTTCTGTCCAGCTGCCTTCGTAGGACGCACCATTGGCAAAAGTTTTGCTGCCGAAGCCATGCGGCTTATCCGCCCGCCAGGCGCCTGCGTAGGTGCTGCCGTCTCTGAATTGAGCGACTCCCGACCCCTGCCGCTTATCGTCGGCCCACTGTCCCTGGTAAACCTCACCATCGCTGCTGTTGAACTGACCCTGGCCGTGTTTCTTACCGCTTTTCCAGGTGCCTCTGTAGACGCCTTGTGCACTGGTGGCAATGCCTCGACCGTCAGCTAACCCGGCGACAAAGTTGCCCACGTAGGTATTGCCGTTGCTGTGTTTTAACTCGCCGTGGCCGTGACGCAGGTTGTTATGCCACTGGCCGGTGTAAACTGCAGTGCGGGTCTCTTCCATACCCATGCCGTTCAGCTGTCCGTTTTTCCAGGTACCGCTGCGGCTGGTGCCATCTGCCAGTGTCAGGGTGGCCTGGCCGGTATACTCCATCTGCGCAACGGAAACTGATCGGGTAGAACCATTGGCAAGCGTAAGCGTTGCACTTTTGCCGGAAGACTGATTTGAACCCGGAATATCTGGCTCAACAACGCTGCAACCCAGGCACAGACCCGCAAACACGATCAAGACGCATAAGCGGGGTCTCAGCCAATTTTCTGGTGACAATTGCAGCACAATGAGTTCAGGACGTTGTTAAATATTGCATTTCCGATACGTAAGTATAAGAGTATGAATAAATTTCAGGGGGATAGACATGCAAGAGGTTGAAGGCGTTCACGCGGCGAACGTTACACAGTGGTTCGAAACGCACTTAGAGGATATTTCCCCGCCGCTGGATTTTACCCTGATTGCCGGGGGGCACTCAAATCTGACATTTTCAGTCAAAGACGCTGAAGGACAGACATTTGTGCTGCGCCGTCCACCCCTGGGTCATGTTCTGGAAAGCGCACATGATATGGGCCGGGAACACAAAATAATATCTGCCCTGGCCGGCTCTGATGTACCGGTGGCGGAAACCATAGGTGTGTGCCATGACCCGGAAGTTAATGGCGCCCCGTTTTACGCCATGGAATATGTATCAGGACCGGTTTTGCACGATGCCGAAGCAGCCAGTCACCTGACTGCGCAGGAGCGCACGTCCATTGGTCATGACGTTGTAGACGTCCTTGCCCGATTGCATGCCATCAATCCGGACGATGTCGGGCTTGGTGATCTGGGTCGCAAAGAGGCCTATCTGGCACGCCAGCTCAAACGCTGGAACAAACAGTGGGAAGCCAGTAAGACCCACGAGATACCTGCAATGGATGAGACCAGTCGTCTGCTTGCAGAACTGATGCCTGAACAAATTGGTGCAAGCATCGTGCATGGTGACTACCGGCTCGGCAATATGATTGTTGCTGACGGTAAGATTGCTGCAGTCCTGGACTGGGAGCTCTGTACCTTAGGTGATCCGTTAGCAGATGTAGGTTATATGCTGAACTGGTGGGTATTACCTGGAGAAGCGCCTGAAGACACGGCACCTACCGCAGCCGGTGGTTTCCCCGACCGGGAAGCGCTTGCTGAGCGTTATGCCCAGGCAACCGGCCGGGATCTGAGCAATATTTCGTATTATCGGGCTTTTTCACATTGGCGTCTCGCAGCGATTGGTCAGGGTGTCTACAAACGGTATCTTGTTGGCGCGATGGGTGAAAACCGCGATATGGATCTGGAGGCTTACAAGCTCAGCGTGTCTACCCGTGCAGAGGTTGCGCTGGATTTACTCAGTTAGGCTGCTTTAACTCGACCCTGCCAAGCAGCGTGCCATCCAACCAGGCGTTGACCGCAGTGAGATCAGGGTGGGCATCCAGTTGTATCACTGTGCACGGTGACGTCATCACCTGCGCCAGAACAGCGTCAGCAGCCGGTGTGCGCCAGCGGTAACGAAACGTAATTTCATCGTTTGTGGTCTCAGTGGCTGTCAGATCCAAGCCGTACCCCGGGGTGGGTTGATTGCCGTTTGAAACAACAAACAACAGCACATCGTCCAGTTGTGATTGCGTATCTGATTGATCTTCCGCGCGGGTTGCCGGACTGCTCAACAACTGTACATTGCGAATCGTGGCAAGGTCTGCAAATTGAATCTGCTGGATGCCTTTGCTTACACCCTGACAGTTAGCGTGGCTGAACAGCTCAACTGCGGTGATGGGTGTGCCTGCCTGACAGCCCGACAGAATCCAGCATAGACCAGCAAGCATCAGGTTTTTCGTACGGTGATATGTTGTCCGCCGTATCATCATGGTTGCATGACAACATTCTGTTTGGAGAAGTTCACTGTGTTGTCATCCCGTGTTGGCGCCGATTCTGACACCTGGCCCTGTATACCGCTGGTATTCAGATTAACCCGGAAGCTGGCTTCAAAGTCCAGATCCTGCAGATTCTCATTGACGGCCAGAACCGTTGGTGAGTCGAGGGTTGCCAGGGCGCCGCAGGATTCACCCGCATCACACAACACGGCATCGTCGTCCGCATCCGTACCGGCAAATATACGGTACTGGCCAGCGGGTACATTGTTGATAGCGAAGGGGTAGGTGCCATCCGTAGTCGTGACCAGGCGCGCAGGCACCACAGTCTCACCCTCTTGGTTGACAAGAATGATATACAACAAACCGGCGTCGGCAGTTGTGCCCATGCTGGAGACCTGCATTATCAGCGTGACTTGAACCTGATTGGCAGATGAGCCGAAAGTCACAGTGGCCTGGTACGCGCCATCGATAAGCGCGCTGCGGTTAATGTTGATCCGGTATTCACCCAGCCCGCTGCCGGTAGGAGGTGGTATGATGGTCACCCAGGGCGCATTGGCGCTGACGCCGGTAATAGTCAGGCTACCCGTACCCACATTCTGCAGCGTGACGCTCAGGTTGTTGCTGAGACTGCCGAAGTTCAGGGTGCTGGCCGAAGCGGCGAGGATTGGACCAGGATCAACACCCTGGCCATTGGCCAGCAGGGTTGCTGTGATTACTGCTTTCTGCGCATTGATTAAACCGTAACCGTAACGATCATCTCTGCCGGGTTCACCCAGGTCGTCGGTCAGCTCTCCGGCGGTCAGGGCTGCATTGAACTCTGCAGGGCTCAGAGCAGGGTAGATGGCTTTCATCAATGCAGCTACGCCTGCCACATGGGGCGCGGCCATAGATGTGCCGAACTGTGACAAGTAACCAAACTCGATGGGACCGCCGCTGCTGTCATCGCCAATGGTGGAAATAACCCCGTCACCAATGCCATCGCCGTTGAAATCGGTAATGTTTGACCCGCCGGGAGCGGCAACATCAACGCTGCTGCCAAAATTGGAGTAGCTGGCGATTTCATTGGTAATTGTTGTTGCGCTGACACCAATTACGCCATCGTAAGCGGCAGGATAAGAGGGCAGGTCGGATGCATCATTACCAGCACTGGCAATGATGATGACACCCGCCTGAATGGCGGCGGTGTACGCTTCCTGTTCGCTGGGAGATGAAAAGCTTGAGCCCAGACTGAGATTGATAATGTCAGCACGTCTGGCGGGAGTGGTGCCGGAGTTATTAGGTAGTCCGGCTGCAAATCTGACTGCCTGCACAATATCGAAAGTAGACCCCCCACCTTCCCCCAGAGCACGCATTGGCATGATGCGGGTTTGCCAGCCTACGCCTGCAATACCGGTATCGTTGTCGGTAGCGGCGCCAATGGTGCCGGCTACGTGAGTACCGTGGAAGCTGCTTGACCCGCCAAATTCCCGATCACCTGGATCATCAGGGTTTGCGTCAATACCGTCACCATCGCGGGCGCGGGTGCTGTCTGAAACAAAGTCATATCCGGCAACCAGTTGCCCGTTGAGGTCCGGGTGATCCAGCAGCACGCCGCTGTCTACCACGGCAACAATGACATCCGGTGAGCCGGTGGTGGTATCCCAGGCCAGCGGCAGGTTGATCGCAGGATAATGCCACTGTGAGTCAAAGAAGCTGTCGTCGGGTGTGGCGTGGGGTTGTGCGATCAGATTCAGTTCAGCACTGCGGATATCTTCGTTCTGACGCGCTTGTTTTAACGCCATCAAGGTCTGCCAGCGCCTTCTCAAGTCTGCACTGATCTTTCCCTTCGCAGGCATCTGCGCCTTGAGCATCGCAAATTCAGGTACAAACAAACCAGGGGCCAGAATGCGATCACCTTCACTCGTCTGGCGTTCAAGAGTGCGAAAGCCACCTTTCGGGCGGATTTGTTTTGGTGAGTGTTTGAGGATCAGTTCGCCCGGAACAAAGGGGTCAGTGAGTCTGCGAGCGTCCTGCATCAGCGCATTGCCCGCAGGGTTCTGACCGATGGTAAGCACGTAGTTGCTGGCGCCGTTGACGGCAAACACCTGAATGAAATAGCGTCCCGCATCGGGTACCTCAACAATTTCAAAATTACCGCTGGCTGTGGAAGTGCCCAGCGAGGCATCCACCAGCTGACGCTGCTCATCCCAGAGGACCAGGTCGAGGTCCGTGCCAGCGTCAGCAATTGTCAGTATAACCGTTTCGTTGCCATTCAAATCCAGCTGATAGAAATCGTCTTTGTCCCCGCTGTTGAAAAAGTTACCCGTTGCCTCGCCTCTGCCAGCCACATTGGCAAAGCCGCCCAGCGTAACAGGGGCGGGCAGGTTCTGTGCGGTTGCAAAAGAGTTGTTGGTAACAGGATTGGTCAGTCGATCGTTGACATCACTATCTACGGCAGTGGCGTTCGATATCCGCACCGTGCCACGTAGCGTATAGGTATCCAGACTATCGCTCACCGTGACGGTTCTTGTTGCGGTAGCGGAAGCGCCATCATCGTCCACTATCGTCAGCTGAACGTCGAAGCTGCCCGAATTTTCGAAGGTGAATTGAGCCACAGGGCCGATGCCGGGGTTGCCAGCAAAGGACCAGGTGTAGCTTTCTATAGCGCCATCGCTGTCACTGGAATCACTGGCATCCGCAGTTATGACCAGGGGCGCGGTGCCGCTGACTTCGCTGAGCGTAAAACTGGCTTGGGGCGCAACATTGGCTGGCGGGACGGATGGTGCGGAGCGGCTTCCGCCACCACCACCGCCGCCGCAAGCGCCCAGCAGTATTGGCATCAGGCCAAGCAAGGCTAGTCTGGTGATATACGCTGTCATAGTTCCGGGGGCATAGAGATAACTGCCTAGAATGCCGCGTTTGAAGTTATTGTGTTGTGCGGCGTTGCGCAGTTTATATGCCAGACCGGCCCAGGCATATCCCGTCATGCTGGCAATCAGGCGGCTGGCTGTAAATAAAAATGGCGTGTCAGGCGGCGGTAACCGCCTGAATGCAACTTCTCTTCTGGGGGAAGGACACTTGAAAGGGAGGACTGCACGAAGTTGCTTGCACGCCTAGAACTGTCTTGTTGGAAGGCAGTGTACAGTACAAGCATGCGCTGTCAAACATTTATTTGAATTTTGTTTAGATTTTGTACAGGTTGTTGTGATCGGCCTGTTAAACCGTGATTCGGCATCAGACTCCTGCCTGGATCAGCCCACTAAACTGATGTCGCCATCATCCAGCAGTGTGCCCAATGCAACCTCAAGATGCGCTCGCGCGTGGCTGATATCACTTTGCACACTCAGCAGGGGTTGTGGAGTTGTCTGTTCCTGGGCGCAGTCTGCAGCATAGGTTGCCAGCGCGTTGAGCTGATGGATCGCTTCCACCAGATGTTGTGGACATTGGGTCGGATCATCGTCCTGACTACCGATGGCAATCAGTTCTTCATCGGAATAGCGGCGGGGTACCTGTCGCCCTGCCCGTGCGGGTTGGCCGCTTTCTGAAACAACGGTGTGTTCAATTTCCTGCCAGCTGACCGGCCACTTCAGGGTTGGTATGCCGGCCTCTTCAAATGCGCTCAGCGCATCCGCCTTGGTGAACTGATAAAGCATCACGAGCTTTGTGTTCGGGTAAAAATACCTAATTTTTTCAATGGGTTGGATCGATAAAACAGGGAGTTGGACGACCATCACCTGGGGTTCGGAGCCAGCGCCGCGGGCCTGTTTCTGCTCTGCCAGAAAGGCAGACATATTGGCCCAGCGGGTGGTGATGTCTATGCGCCTTGGCGTCTCACTTTCCTGCTCCTGCTGTTCCAGGGTCACGAGGTTTGCACCGATCAGACCCACACTTGGTGCGTGCAGACTGGCGACAACAGGCTGTGCCGGCTGGCTGTCGATACGCTCTTCCAGTTGGCTGATACTGAGGGCGGCAAGGCTTGAGATAGGTTGCCCCTGATCGATCAGGTGCTTGATGAGCTGTAGTTGCTGCAGCTGTTCACGACTGTAAAAACGGGTCTTGCCACTTTTCTGCGCAGGGCTCAGATCATAACGTCGTTCCCACGCGCGTAACCGTTCAACAGATAAACCCGTGAGTGAGGCAACCGTACCGATTCGATACAGTTCTTCTTCTGTTGATGTGGGTAACTTGGCATCCACGGCAGGGCTGTCCAGGTACAAAGGCTGAACAACTATATACACCTGAACAGAGATGTCCAGCTGACGAGGTCTTGTTCAGGTTGTGGGTGGACGTAAGAAGTGTCTGGCCGCTGGAATAGAAGAAGTGGCGTGCCACGGCTAGGGAGGAAGGGGAGAGAACACCGTGACACGCCTTCTTGCTGTGACTTCATTAAGCGCGTGGCTCAAACCACAGAAGAGGCGGCATTCTATGAACATTAATGTTCATTGCAAGGTGATTATTGTCGAAAGTTGTTACAAAAGGTTACGCAGCGTGCTGTGTTCAGCCCATCGGGATGCCATCAAAAAACTCAACCTGGCCGGTTTCCAGGGAATACTCAGCACCGACTACTAACAGGTCATCACTTTGAATAAGTCTCTCGATGATGTCAGAGCCGTGCCGCAGGTGTTCAGCTGAGGTGATGATGTTTGCGCGTACCGCCTGGTTCATCAATTCAGTGGCGGGGACTTTCGCGTTGATAAGCGGCTGCACCGCGGGTCTGATGCGATCAACAATTGATCGCAGGTTGGGTGAGCGGTTGTCGCTGGTTTGAACCAGCTCATCTATGGTTGCTCTTATGGCGCCGCATTGCGTATGTCCAAGCACCACAACAAGGCGTGTACCGAATTCGGCTGCGGCAAATTCAACGCTGCCAACCTGAGAAGGTGCAACAATATTACCTGCCACCCGGATAACAAACAGATCCCCCAGACCCTGATCAAAAATCAGCTCTGCAGGCACACGTGAATCTGAACAGCCGAGAATAATTGCAAACGGTTTCTGGCCTGCAACGGACTGCTCCCGGCTGGATTGCACCGCATGATCAGCCAACTGATTGGCAGCGAAACGTTTGTTGCCTTCACGCAGACGATTAAGGGCTTCTAGGGCGATTTGCATGACGTGATGTTACCACGGTAGACAGATTGTCAGGCTATATCTGCTTGGCAATTCGGCTGACGTTGACCCACAATGTTGTTTTTGGCAAAACAGCAGTAAGGGGAACTGGTGCTATGAAAAACAACCTGGGTCTATTTCTAACCAAGCGGGCGTTTCTTTCGCCGGATCTCGAAGCCTACGTTGAGGGAGACGGGAGCTTCCGTCTCACCTACAGGGAGCTCAATGCAAGCAGTAACAGACTGGCCAATGCCTTTCTTGCTGACGGTATAGAAAAAGGCGAACGGGTTGGTCTCCTGTTGATGAATTCACGCGAATTCATGGAGTCCTATTTTGCGCTGGCAAAGGTTGGTGCGGTGGTTGTACCGCTGAACTGGCGCCTGGTGGCTGATGAGTTGGAATTCATCCTTAAAGACAGTGGTACCAGGAGGCTCATATTTGGTAACGAGTTTGTCGACACGGTTGCGGAATTGCAGAGTCGTGGTGACAAAACCGATGTGCAGCAATGGCTGCAGGTCAGTGGGGATGATGATGCAGCCTACTTCGCAACAGATTATGTGTCTTTCCGGGATCAGGCATCAGATGTTGAGCCCGAGGCGCGTGGATCAGATGAAGACATGCTGTACATCATGTACACCTCCGGTACGACAGGGTTACCCAAGGGTGTTGTTCACACTCATCACAGTGCGATCTGGGGCCTGGTGACCATTGGGGCTACTGCAGAGTATCAGGATAAAGATCGTTACCTGGCCTGTTTACCCATGTTCCATGTGGGTGCCCTGACGCCGTTGGCGGTTAACGTCTGGCGGGGTGCGACCAATATTGTCATGCGTACGTTTGATCCCGTGCGCGCCTGGCAGCTGATTGAAGAAGAAAAAATCACCACGGGTCTGGCTGTACCCGCGATGTTGAACTTCATGATGCAGGTGCCATACGACCAGCATGACTATTCAACCCTGAGGTGGATGATGACTGGTGCAGCGCCGGTGCCGGTATCTCTGACAAAACAGTATCATGATCTGGGTATCGGTTTGCTGCAGGTCTACGGGCTGACAGAAAGCTGTGGCCCGGCTTGTCTGATGGATGCGGATAATGCGTTACGCAAACCTGACTCAACCGGTCGTGCGTTTTTCCACACTGAAATTCGAGTTGTTGACGACGATGGCCAGAACTGTGCCACAGGAGAAGCTGGCGAAGTGTGGGTAAAGGGTGCGCACATCATGCGCGAATACTGGAATCGGCCTGATGCAACCGCAGAGACGCTGGTAGACGGCTGGTTGCGTACCGGCGATGTTGCCACCATGGATGATGAGGGCTTTGTATCGATTCAGGACCGCATCAAAGACATGATCATCAGCGGTGGAGAAAATGTTTATCCGGCAGAGATTGAAGGTGTGCTGGCTTCTCATCCGGGTATTGCCGAGGCTGCAGTGATCGGTCAAACCAGTGAAAAGTGGGGTGAGTCACCCCTGGCTATAGTTGTCAGATCGGACGACAGCCTGACAGAAGCTGATGTCATCAATTTCTGTCAGGGAAAGCTGGCTGGTTTTAAACAACCTAAAGCTGTGGTGTTTGTCGACGAGATTCCGCGTAACCCCAGCGGTAAGATTTTGAAGCGGGTGCTGCGCGAACAGTTTCCAAAAGAGGCGTCAGTTTAGATCAGACAAAGGCGTCAGTGGTCGTCCGGGCACGGCCCGGTTTCAACCTGTATGGTTGAGTGATCAATGCCGAACTGCTGGTTCAGTACGCGTTTGATCTCGGCCACCACAGGTTGAACCTCAGTCTGTTCCGGCACCAGAGCATGCAGGGTTAACAGGGGTTTTTCTGCGGTCAGCGCCCAGGCATGTACGTGATGGATCTCGGTAACCTCTGGTATGGATCGACTTAGAACGGTTTTGATTTCTTTCAGATCGACGTGCTGTGGCACACCTTCCAGCAGAATATGTGTGGATTCCTTGAGTACACCGTAGGCGCCACGGCCGAGGATGAGCACAATCATCAATGCCAGCACCGGGTCGGCGTACAGCCAGCCAAACCAGTACACACACACCGCCGCAATGATTGCGGCCGCAGATCCCAGCAGATCACCCAGCACATGCAGAGCGGCGGCACGCACGTTGCCGGTATCTGATGCGCCATGCAGCCATCTGAAAGCCACAAGGTTAATCACAAAGCCGATAATTGCGACAATCAGCGCAGGTATCGGTTTGATCATTTCAGGCGCTGCCAGTCGATGTACCGCCTCGATTGAAATCCAGACGATCAGTGCCACCAGAGTCAGCCCGTTAATGAACGCAGCCAATACCTGAAAGCGGTGATAACCGTAAGACAACTTCTGGTCAAAGCCTTTTGCGGAGATGCGAGCAGCCCACCAGGATAATCCAAGAGCAGTCGCATCCAGGAACATGTGCCCGGCGTCTGCGATAAGGACCAGGGCGTTTGTAAGCAGACCTGCCGCAAGTTCCACCAGCATAAAGGTGGCAATCAGGAAAAACGCGCGCCCTAACAGCCGACTGTCGGTGTGGGTATGGTGATGTGAGTGATCGTGGGCCATAACTTACAGCGGCTGACTGGTGTCCATGCCAAGCAGTATTTTTCCCACCACTTCATAAGTGGGTTGCGCCACCATGATGTGCTGTGTGGGGACGTGCACGTCGCGAAAACATTGCTGAAGTTTCGATTTGCTGTAAATCGCAGTACCCCCGGCAGCGTGATACAGCTTGTCAACAACTTCCACCGCCGACCAGGCGTTGTTGGTTGCGGCTAACCGCAGTTTGGCCTTGCTTGATTGATCAAGACGCCCCTCAGCACTGGCCTGCTGCCAGGCTTCGTCAATGTAGGCGGCGGTTAAAGCCCGGGCGCTGGCCAGCTTAGCCTGGGCCTGGGCCAGATCTTTCTGTACGGCAGGTCGATTGGCCAGCGAACGTGATGAGCCAGTGGGTGTTTTAGCGCCAGCCAGATTAATGAATTCATCTACCGCACGCTGAGCAATACCAATGGACACCGCTGAGACGCCCAGGGCGAGCAGACCGAAGGTGGGAAAACGATACAGGGGGCTATCAACCTGGGCGCGTTTGCCAAGCACAACCCAGCGACCTTCCGGTACAAAGGCATTGTTCACTTCAATGTCGTGACTGCCGGTACCGCGCAGCCCGGAGGTGTCCCAGGTATCGTCATGAATGGTGACTTCATCAGCTGGAAAAAACGCCAGCACCGGTTCCGGCTGCCCGTGTTTGTTGACTCGCGGCTCGCCATTTTCAGTGACGCTACAACCGCCGCATATCCAGTTCGCAACCTGAGAACCACTGCCAAATGGCCAGCGACCGGATACTCTTAAGCCATTCTCAGCCGCGTTTACGTGCGCTTTACCGATAGGTGCGGTCACGCCAACTGTTATTGCGCGTGGATTGTCGCCGTAAATTTTCTGCGCCCATTCGGGTGCCAGAGAAGCGCTGAGTAATCCGGTTGTGCTGCCAATCATCAGGCACCAGCCCACGGCGCCATCGGCGTAACCGGTAGTGGCCAGAGTGTCGAAAAACTGCTGCGGCTGGCATTCGTGGCCTCCGTATGCTGCAGGCACCAGCATGCGAAACAATCCGGCGTCGGCCATCTTGTCAGCCAGACCCTGTGGCATTCTGCGGTTGGCTTCTATGCTGGGCGCCAGGTCATTGATCTGCTCGTAAAAAGATTCTGCAACGGCAACGGTATTCAAAAGTGTCTCTCCAGTGTAGTGATTGATTATCTGCGATTGCTTGAGTGGAAGAAACCTCTGAGTTTGCGATAGTTATGCACAGGTGCCATCAGCAATGCAGAAATGTAGGACAGTTTTTCAGGCGCACGTAGTGACCCAGTTCACCCTGCAGGTACAGGTGTTCACCGACCTGCACAAACGCAACCGTGACAACAGGGTCATTTGCACGACGAAACAGATGATGATCAACTGCAAACAGGGGCGTTTCTTTACGTGCTGTTACTAACCACAGCTGACCCTCGCGTAACTCAACTTTGACCTTCTGCATCTTGCCGGCTTGCCAGGCGGCCACCCCAAACCGTGTGCTTGATGGATAGTACGTGCCGGTTAAGACGTTCAGCGCCGCTTTGCTGAGGTGAAACTCTGGTGGTTTGTCTGGGTCGGGCAGGTCAATCGTTAAGAACCCTTCGATAGCACGCTCGATTTCCCTCAGCGCCCCTGGGTTGTCACTGGTTATGTTGGCCACGTACCCACGTTGACGCCCGGCCATGATGCTCAACCGGGAGCGGTAGCCGTCTGCATCACCGCCGTGATTGTGCCAGGTGAAACCGCGACGGATACGCGGGTAAAAACCAGCCGCGTAGTCAAACGTGAACTCAGGCGCAAATCGGCGTCCGTGGGGTTGACGCAGATGCCGGTGCTGCAGATTAGACAGGGCAGCAGGTTGCAACAGTTCAACTAACAGTTTCTGCATGTCGGCAGTAGAGGCGTTAAGGGCCCCAAAGCCTGCAAAAGTCATCTGCCAGTAAGGGATCGGTGTTGTGCCATCAGCCTGATAACCCGGCAGCAGATTGTGATTCTGAACAAAACTGGCGCTGGTGAACTGAAGTGGTTTAAACACGCGCTGTAGAACTGTTTCGGCGTAACTCCGCCCGCTTACGTGTTCGATGAGCAGCTGACTGAGCCCGGGTGTCAGATTGGAATAGGCATGTTGCAGTCCGGGAGGCCATAACGTGCGCAACTGACTGCGTTCAAAGGCCAGTGCCTGAGTCAGTCCCATGGGTTCATTGAAGTTGAAAGCACGGGCTGACAGATCCGCGAATCCTGCCCGCAGTTCGATCAGGTCAATGACCCGAATCGGCTGATCAGCTTCCCAGGCATTATCCCAGAGCGAGGCGTCGAGATAGGTGCTGATCGGTGTGTGCAGCTCAACCCGGCCTTCCTCGGCGAGAGCAAGCACTGTCAGCGCGGTAAACGTTTTGCTGATTGAGCCCCAACGTAAGACAGCATCAGGGGTACAGTCCAGAGTGACCGACTCGACTTGAGCGGGGTGGTCCTTTATCCAGCTGAGGGAAAGGCAGGGAATGTTGTGGCGTCGTTTGATTTCCTGCAAGGTATGACGCAGCGTCGCACCCTTTTTTGGCGACACATCAGCGCTCTCTGCGGATGCTTGCAAGTCTGGAATCGCGAGCGCGATAAAACCCAAGAAGGCGAATATCCAGGCACCGCTTTGCAACCGTCTAAGCCGCAAAGACACGGCACTAATGTAAGGGAACAACATGACATCCAGCATAACATCCTGCTTCGCTCTGCAGCGGGTAACTCGACAGATAGCTCGCGCAGTTCCATTGTTTGCGCTGGTTCTGCTGAGTGCGAGTGCGTTCGCAACCCAGCAAGCAGCGCCTGTTGCCATCGCCATTCACGGCGGTGCAGGTACGCTTAAGGCAGCTGACTTGACCGATGATCTCAAAGCGGCCTATCTCAGCAAAATGACCGACGCGCTCAGAACAGGCCACGACATATTGCGCTCAGGCGGTGCCAGTGTTGACGCGGTGGTAGCCACAGTTGAAGTCCTGGAGCAGTCACCGCTGTTTAATGCCGGGATAGGTGCGGTGATGACGTTTGAAGGCAAACACGAACTGGATGCCAGCCTGATGTCAGGCGCAGATCTTCAGGCGGGGGCTGTGTCTGGTGTCACCACGGTGGGTAGTCCGATACGTCTGGCCCACACTGTCATGCTGCAATCGCCTCACGTCATGCTGGCCGGGCCAGGTGCTGAAGGTTTTGCCCGCAGCATTGGCATGCCTGCGGTGGACAACACAAGTTTCACAACCCCCCGGCGCGCTGAACAGTTGCAACGTGTAAAAGAGCGCATCAATGCGCGCATAAGTGCGCGTACCGATTTAGAACAGCGGGTACCGCCGCACAAATGGGGGACGGTCGGTGCAGTAGCATTAGATCGTGATGGTAATCTGGCTGCGGCCACTTCAACCGGTGGCATGACGGCCAAGCGCTGGGGTCGGGTCGGTGATTCACCCATCATTGGTGCCGGCACCTTTGCGGATAACAGATCCTGCGCTGTGTCTGCCACTGGCCATGGCGAGTACTTTATTCGTTTCAATGTCGCTGCAGATATCTGTGCCCGGGTGCGTTACCGGCAGGCGACGATTGGTGAAGCGGCTCAACAGGTCCTGTTTGATGAATTACTTCCGGTGGGCGGCACCGGCGGGGTGATTGTGATCAACCCCAGGGGTGACATCGTGATGCCCTTTAACACGCCAGGTATGTATCGCGGTGCAATTGACACTGATGGCAACCTGCAACTGGGTATTTTCAAGCAATCAGAAGAGCAGTAATGATCATTGGCCAGGCGTAGAGCTCACACTCGATTTTACGGTACCCTTATCAGCTGATTTTGCAGAGCTGAATTTTTTAGGGGGAACGTATGGAAAGAATGGCTTTAGAGTTTGTCGGCAATGTTGCCGTGTTGAAGTTTAATCACCCGGAGGTGATGAACGCCGTGGGTCAACAGATGCTGGGTGATTTTGCCGAAGCGGTTGAAGCCATCAAAGATCCGGCAAATGGTGCGCGGTGTCTGCTGCTGACCGGGGAAGGCCGTGGTTTCTGCGCTGGCGCTAATCTCCAGGATGATGCTAAGCGCGAGGGTAAAGCCAAGCCCGCAGGTTCAGCGTTGCGTAACTTTTACCATCCGCTGATGTTTGAGCTGCGCAGTCTGGAAATGCCTATAGTCACTGCAGTTAACGGCGCTGCTGCCGGTGTGGGTATGAGCTTTGCGATGCTGGGCGATATCGTCTGCGCCTCCAAATCAGGCTTTTTTCTGCAGGCGTTTGCCCGCATAGGCCTCATTCCTGATGGCGGTTCAACCTTTATGTTACCCCGTCTTGTCGGTTGGGGGCGGGCAATGGAGCTGTCGATGCTGGCCGAACGCCTGCCCGCGGAACAAGCCCATGAATGGGGTCTGGTGAATCGCCTGTTCGAAGATAACGCGGCGCTGATGGAAGGCGCGATGGGTATTGCGCAGAAGCTGGCCAATGGTCCGCGCTCTTTAACCCTGATCCGCAAAGCTTACTGGCAGACCTGGCAGAACTCGTTTGAACAACAACTGGAACTGGAAGCGCAGCTGCAGAACGAAGCAGGCGCCTCAAGTGATTTTGGTGAAGGGGTGAAAGCATTCCTGGAAAAACGCGACGCTGCGTTTTCCGGACAGTAGGGGGTGGTGATGTCTTTACAGGGACGAGTAGCGCTGGTTACTGGAGGCAGTCGCGGTGTTGGTCGTGCGATTGCCATTTCATTGGCAAAGCAGGGCGCCACAGTTGCGGTGAATTACCGCCGCGACGATGAAGCAGCAGAGCAGACCGTGGCTGAAATTGTCGCAGCGGGTGGCAGCGCAAAAGCCTACGCCGCGTCGGTAGACGATTTTGATCAGGATGCGCAGATGGTGGCCGCTATCGAGGCTGATTTCGGCCCGGTGGGCATTCTTGTCAACAACGCGGGCATCGCCAGCCGCGGGCAGTCTGTTGCGGATACAGATCCTGCTGAACTGCAGCGCGTGGTGGCAACCCACGCATTTGGTCCGCACTATCTTGCGAAGCTTGTGCTGCCAGGTATGCGTCAGCTGGAGCGCGGTGACATCGTCATGATCAGCAGCGTCGCGACGCGCTCTCTCGGTAGTCATGGCGCACCCTATAACATGGGTAAAACCGCCATGGAAGCATTGGCCTATACGTTAGCCAAAGAAGAGCGGCGTTATGGCATACGCGTGAATATCGTAGCCCCGGGGCTGGTAGAAACGGATATGGGCAAACGCCTGATCAAGGCCACCCAGGGTGTGCAGGATATCCGCTCGCTGGATGACAGCATGCCGTTCGGGCGGGTTTGTCAGCCCCAGGACGTCGCCAACGTGGTCGACTTTCTCGTTTCCTCTCAGAACAGCTATCTGACCGGAGAGCGCTTGTACTGTGATGGTGGTGGCCCGGTGCCTACCCGGGCGATGGACTGATCATACGCTCAATGCGGTAAGGTGTGCCTCGACGCTGCGACACAGAGCGTCGAGGTTATAACCGCCTTCCAGCGTAGCCAGAATACGCCCACTGCAGAATTGATTAGCGTTATCAACAATAAATTCTGTCACCCAGGTGTAATCGTCCTCAACCAGGTCAATGTCTGCTAACGGATCTTCTGTATGGGCGTCAAAACCCGCGGAGACCAGAATCAGGTCTGGTTTGTGTCGTTCAAGCGCCGGTAACCAATCCCTTTCAACCAGGGCTCGGAAAACATTCCCGCGGCTGCCAGCGGCCATGGGTGTATGGACAATGTTGTAACGGTCAACATCGTAGCCTCGATTGGGGTAGTGAGGATGCTGGAAGCTCGAGCACACCAGTACATCCGCGTTGTCTTTGAATATGTCCACGGTGCCGTTGCCATGATGGACGTCAAAATCCAGGATGGCGACACGGTCAATACTGTCCTGGGCCAATGCGTGCAGAGCCCCGATGGCGACGCTGTTGAGCAGACAGAAACCCATCGCGCTGTTGATTTCCGCATGGTGCCCTGGCGGCCGCACCGCGCAGAAAACGCGTTTTGTGCGTCCACTGATGAGGTCATCAACCCCAGCAACAACCGCACCGGCCGCAACGTGGGCTGCCTGCTCACTGCGCGTGCCCATCCAGGTATCCGGATCAACAGGGGTTAACAGAGTGTCGTCAGCGGGCACGCCAGCGTGAATAAATGCCAGATGGGAGGCCGGATGGGCGCGCAGGATGTCCTCCTCCAGCGCCGCAGGTGCATCCAGAATCGGATACTGCTGGCTGATACCGCACTCATTCAGATGCTGCAATACTCGTTGCAGCCTCTGAGGTGTTTCCGGATGACCGTCGGGTACTCTGTGCTCGAGGCAGACAGGATGACTATAGATATGCATGAGCCCAGGCCTTAGGCGCAGTGAAAAACCGGTTATTCTAGGCTACTGAGAGACCTTCTTCGTAGGATTTTTTTCGACGCTGTGATCAGTCAGGTAGGCGCTGAAGTTCTTAAGCTCCACCGGTGCGGAAAACAGAAATCCCTGCGCGTCGCTGCAACCGATGTTTTCCAGCAGGGTTCGCTGAGATTCGGTTTCGACACCCACAGCCACACAACGCAGATCGAAGCGTTCTGCAACCTGACAGATCTGTGCAACAAGTGTTCGTACGTTATCTTCCTGTTCGATTGAAGCCAGCAGCTTCCGGTCTATTTTTAACGTGTCTGCCGGGCAGCGCAGCAGCTTTTTGGCATCCACAACACCGACGCCCAGGTTGTCTATGGCTACCCGGACACCCAGGTCACGCAGATGAAAAAGCGTGCGGCGGTATTGGTCGACAACATGCAGCAGGTTGTCATGACTGAGCTCCAGTTCCAATTGACTGGGATTGATGTCGTTGTCTTTTATCAGCGATTCCAGCAGCGTGACGATTGCGCCTTTGTTGAACTGCTGGGGTGAAACATTGATGCCGATCACCAGCGCGTCGTGGGGTGGGGTGTTCCACTGCCAGAGGTTCTGACAGGTCTGTTTGAGTACCCAGTCGCCCATTCTATTGATCTCACCTCTGCGCTCAGCCAGGGGGATAAATTGATCTGGCGTTATGTTGCCAACATCAAGACCCTGCCAGCGCAACAGCACCTCGGCGCCGGTTATATTTGCACCTGCGATATCCCATTGTGGCTGTAAAGCCAGACTGAATTCGTCGCGATCCAGTGCCTCGGGAATAAGCTGGCTCAATTTCTCTGCTTCAAGGGCCCCCGTGCTGCGATCGCCACCGTTCTGTTTGCTGGTTTCTTTAGCGGTCCAGGCGGCCTGCCATAACTGTTCTGGCGCAGCCAGGGTTTGGGTGTCGGCAAAACCACAGCTGATGGTGAAATGCAGTTCCCCCCCACGGATAAAAACGTTTTCCCGACAGGCTGCCAGCAGGCGTTGGCTGGTCTGTTGCAGTGCTGCTCCGGTGAGCTGCGGACACCAGGCAACAAAACAAGCGGCGTTGAAAATGCCCGGATAGGCATCATCGGGCAGCTGTGTTGAGATGTGCAGGCCAATCGCGCCCAGCAGATCAGTTTTGCTTACCGGGTCCAGGTTTTCGTACAGATGTTCTGCGTGATCAATCTCTACCACAATCAGGCCACAGGCCTGTCCAGCAAAGCGACGCACACTGTGCAGCAGTTCGCTGTGGCGGGGCAGTTGCGTAATGGGTTCTACTGTTGCGGAACGAAAAAACTGCGCTTCGAATTGAGCGACATTGGTCAACGTGGTCAGATGGTTAACAAGATGGGTATCAATATCTGCTTCGAGCAGCACGCTGCAGCGCTCCGGCAAACCGATATCTGTACCCGTCACGCCGAGGTAGATGGCATTGCACTTCTCATGCTGCTGCAGGTAACGACTGACAGCGTGCAGCGCGTGCAGTTGATCAAAAACAATGAAGTCCACAATGCTTGAGTGGTCTGTCAGTTCATCAATGCTCACTCTGGTCACCTGCCAGCCCAGGGCCTCGCACAGGTTTGTCCAGTTGATGGCCTGGCTCAGCTCAGCGGCAATGATGATGATATGCAGATTCTGTGGCATGTTGCTCTATTCAAGAAACCAGGACGACAAATATGAGTTTAGACCAGATCTGAACCCTGCTCGCCACAGCGCCACCTAAATCATTAAAAAGAGGGTTGCAGGGTCAGACTTTTGTGATCGGAGACGACCTCAAACTGTTGTTTCAGCGCATTAAGGTAGGGGCTGTTGCGGGCAGGTGTCTGGTTGATGGTGTCAATCTGTACGTGCAGGCGACGATAATTCACCAGGTGTTCGAGCAGCGCATTGGCCGCAGGTAGAGAAGGGTCGTCCGGTGTCAGGTAGTACGCAATCGACTTGCCACCGTTTTCAAACACAGCGCTCAGCTGATTGTGGCTAAAGCTCAGATAATTGCTGGCTCGTCTCTGTGGCAACTCGGGCCAATCGAGCCCCAGTCCGCAAGGCGAGGCAGGGTCGTTAGCTGCGATCCACCAGTGTTCGAGGCTGCGTGGATGCTGCAGCCGGGCGAAGGCGCTGGCAGTTATAAATTGCGGCCCGGAGAGCGCCGCAAAGAAATGTCCCGTAAGCACTTCACCGGACAGTTCCATTATCCGCAGTGCGCGGAAGGCATTGCGCCAGCGCAGAGTTTTGCCCTCTGCACCGTAAGGTAACCTTTCTCGATTGACAATTTCCCGATTGATAAAGCCGTATCGATCCAGCAGCAGCCGGACAATTTCTTTGTCTGCTTCGAGTCGACTTAAAGCGTCCATAGCAGGCCGGTTGCGCGGCAACTGCCAGTTGCCTGGCCAGCCGGGTGCGGACATGCGTATCCGGCGGCGGCTTGAGGTCTGCGCCGGTGTGCTCTGCAAGGTGAATTTCCGTTCCAGGCCGATGCGTAACGATGCAAAAGAGTCGCTCAGCAGCCCTCCCTGCCATACCGTCTGCCACCACAGGTCATTAAAGTCATTGCGGTTGATTGACTGCTGCTGAGCGAGATCGTCGAACCGGTAACCGGCGTTGGGGTCGACAAAGTGTGCCGCAAAATCCGGCTTCGCGAGATTGTCTCCCAGCAGTTCCAGGTCTTCGGGAAAGCCAACGGCGATCTGTTCTCTGCCTGCGCCGATCCAGGTAAACCCGAAATCAGGAATCTCCGTATCCCAGGCGCTCGGGTTCATACCGTCCAGACGCGCCGGCAGCAGGTCATACCACCAGGTTGAAACGGCGCAGGGAAGTGCGCGTAATCGTTCAAGCACCGAGAGCAGCGCCTGCGGCTCAAAATGTCGTCCAAACTGCTGGTAGCTGGCCCAGAAACCAGGCAATGCAGTTGCCGGCAGAGCGGTAAAATCGCTGCGTCGAGCCGCGCGCGAGAAGCGCATCAGGGATTCAAAGTTCTGCGCGTCGCACCAGAAGCTTCTCTCATCGCCCGCGACCAGGGGCCCCTGAATGTAGGTTTCATCGACGTTGAACAGACCCTCCGGCACACTGGGCAGACGTGTTGCAACGTCTGCTTCCGTCAGCGGCCCATAGAAAGACAGTATTTCGCGAGCGACTTCGAGTGTGGAGCGTAACTCATTGATAAGAAAGCTTTCTTCAGGTGGTTTTCCAGGCACCAGACCGCAGGTGTACAGGCCGTGTTGAAGTTCTGCATGGGTGGCCCAACGCCGATCACCCAACTCGATCCAGCGCAGGTGTTCCAGGGTTGGGAGTGTTTCGGGTAGTTCGTCCTGGGGAATCAGAATCCGTTCTTTCAGCCACGCAGACCAGTCTTCTGGATGGCTGGGTTCGTAACCCGGGAAGCGGCGCTGGCGTTTCGCTTCAAACGCCGTTATCACCTCAGGTTCAATTTGTGGTCGTAGCGCGTCGTTGTGTAAAGCCTGACTGATGACGTCAGTGCTTAAGCTGCTCAATTCATCATCTTCCGGCGTATCGTCAGCATACATATAGCGACTGACCTGACCGAAAGTCAGGTTGTGCGCAAACGGACTGGGGCTGTTGGTCTCGACAAAGCTCCAGGTAATCTCGCCATTTTCCAGTTCCTGCAGGCGCGCCAGTAAAGCGGGAATATCAAACTCATCATCCAGGCAGGTGCGCCAGGTTTCGATCATGACCGGGAAATTTTCCAGCGACTTGACCTGCGTCATAAGTTTTTTGGCCTGCAGACGACTCATCCACAAAGGCAGACGCTGATTGAACTTTGCCTTTGTCAGCAGCAGCGCGCGGCCAGCGCACTCGCGGAAACGCGCACCAAAAAAACCGGACTGTTCAAGACTGATGCGCAATAGCGCAGAAAAGTTGGACGGAGTCACCAGGGTCAGCAGAACGTGTGGGTCCAGCTCGCCCTCAATCTGCGCCACAATCGCATCGTTATCGGCGTGTATTTCCAGCTTGCTGTCAAAGTGTGCCTGCCAGGCGGCCTGCAAAGCCATGGCCCAGGGCTGGTTCAAACGACCGCCCCAGAACGTATGTAAGACAACCTGCTGTGGATCGTTAGGGCCGTGATAGCCAGCAGGGCCGGTGCGCACCAGTTCTACCAGCAGGTGGTGCCGGTGCGGTAGTCCAGTCTGGGTATGGGCACGCTGACGTTTGAGGTAGTCGACCAGTTCTTCGGCGGCAACGGCATCAAAGCCATCATGTTCTATCAGCCTGTTGAGCAAACCCTCGCTGTCGTTGTTGCCTAACTGGACTTCAACATGTTCCAGATACTGTGTTATCCGATCAGAAAAATGCACAGAACGATTGAAAAACTCGCTGCGCCAGAAGGGCGGTGCGGCGCGATCTGGCGGCGCCGGACGAACCAGCACATCGTTGTGGGTAATCTGCTTGATCTGCCAGGCAGCGGTGCCGAGCGTAAATGTCTGGCCAACAGTGGCCTCCCAGACAAACTCTTCATCCAGTTCGCCAAGCACAGCACCATGATCCGCGTGGCGCAACTGATAGTAGCCACGGTCGGGAATGGTGCCGCCTGAGTTGTACATGGCCAGCACTGCGCCGCGATTGGCTTTAACGGTTTGATTGATGCGATCAAAGTCCAGCCGCGTGCGCAATTCCCGAATCCGGCTGCCACTGTAACGCCCGGCAAGCATCTCGATGACCTGGTCAAATTGTTCCCGTTGCAGCCGCTGGTAGGGGGCAGCGCGTGTGATCAGCCGGTAAAGCTGGTCCACTGACCAGGGTTCGTTTGCGCAGATAGAGATGATCAGTTGTGCAAGCACATCCAGTGGTCCACGCATCATCTGCTGGGGTTCAATGTCTCGAGCGGCGATCGCCTGCGACAGCACAGCAGCTTCCAGAAAGTCGTGGGCATGGGTTGGAAACAAGGTGCCAGTGCTGACTTCACCTACCTGATGACCGGCGCGACCGATGCGCTGCAGACAGGCGGCAACGGAAGGCGGACACTGCACCAGTACAACCTCATCCAGAGCGCCGATGTCGATGCCCATTTCCAGAGAATTGGTCGCCACGATGGCTTTGAGTTCACCCCCTTTAATGCGGCGTTCAACTTCAGTGCGCACTTCCCGGGCAAGCGATCCATGATGTGCATAGGCAAGAGGTTGTGCCTCTTCTTCGTTGATTTTTAACGTTATTTTTTCCGCAAGACGGCGGCTGTTGGTAAAGAAAAGGGTTGAGTTGTTGGCGGCAATGGTGGACTTGAAGCTTTTAGAAAGGGGTTCCCAGATCTTCTCGCCGTTCGCAGCGGCCTGTTTGGCCTGCAGTGGAAAAGTAATACGAAAATTGATCTTTTTTTCGCCGGGGGTATTAACAATCTGAACCTGTCGCGGGTTGCCCTGCAGCGTGTGGCCTGCAACATAATCGGCCACAGTCTCCAGCGGCGACACCGTGGCGGACAGGGCGATGCGTTGAAATTCCCCGGCGAAGTCAGCAAGTCGCTCAATGTTGACCATCAAAGAGACGCCACGACGATTGTCGACCAGCGCGTGAATCTCATCGAGTATGAGAGTCTGCACCTGGCTCAGGGCAATCTGACCTTTGCGCGTCGTCAGTAACAGGCCAAGGCTTTCCGGTGTGGTGATGAGGATGTCTGGTGGTGAGCGCAGCATGCGTGCCCGCTCGCTCTGTGTTGTATCGCCGGAGCGGGTTTGTACTTTCAAGGGCGGAAAATTGTAATCTGCAGTCAGCTGTTCCAGTGGCGTGGTGAGGTTGCGTTGAATGTCATTGTTGAGGGCTTTTAAAGGTGAGATGTACAGCACCTTGGTTTGCCCGGTTGGGTAGGCGCCCGAGGCGAACTGGCTGAGTGACCATAAAAACGCGGTCAGGGTTTTGCCGCTGCCGGTAGGCGCAGTGATTAGGGCGTGCTGACCGCTGGCCAACAAGGGCCAGCTGGCTTGCTGCACCTCTGTTGGCGACGGATATTGGTCAGCAAACCAGCGCTGGATGCTCGGGTGGAAAGGCAACGGGTCAGACATTCGACGATTACAGCAGATTTGGGTTTATCATGCTCTTTTTGTCCTGAGGTAATTAATGCTGGCAGTGTTATCCGGCTTACGCACCATCATCTGCATCGGTGTTGCCTTTCTGGTCTGGTATGTTCTGGTGGTGATCGTGAAACTGCCGGGCACGCTGCTGGGCGTGCTTTTCCCGGTCTGGCTTGGCGGACTGGCGGGCGGCATTGTCAGTGTCATTTTCTCCGCCCGGCAGGGATTGATGATGGCCACGACAAGTGGCGTGCTGCTGGCTGCCGGGTTTCTGTGGTTCAGGCACGTTTACCTCGGCATCGGTCTGGGCACCAATACGGTACTTAGCCTCTGGCCCGTCTGGTTCCCTCCCGCATTTTATGTGGGCGCCTATTGTTACCTGAGCTTCTTAATCTACCGGGAAAAATAATGCCCCATCCCTCTAAGCTGATCGAAGCGGGTCAGAAAATTTTTGTCGCCGGCAGCAGTAATGAACCTACAGCGCTGATTGAAAGCCTGGTTGCGCAACCCTTGCCGGAAAACCTGCACTTTGTGCAGTTCCCCATTGCGGGGTTCAACAACGTCGATTTCACCCAGGTCAACCCAACGGCCGAACTGACGACATTTTTTATGACGTCTGCGCTCAAAAACGCAGCCGCTGAGCGAATGCATTTCCTGCCGATGCAGATGCGCTGGGTTTACAGCTATCTGTTGGAAGGTATCGACGTTGCTCTTATCCAGGTTGCCCGTGACCGCGAGGGTCAATTGCGTCTGGGCCCGAATGTGGACTTTGTGGATGCGGTGCTGAGCAGTGCCCGAGTGGTGCTGGCGGAGTTAAATTCGGGATTTGTGGCGCCAGCTGGGGCCCCGCTGATCGACCCGGCGCGGCTGGATTATGTGTTTGAAAGTCACCGCGAGCTGTTTGCGCCTGGCGCCCCTAAAATTGATGAAGCAGCCTTGCAGATTGGCGCCAATGTCGCAGCTTTGATTAAAGATGGTGACGTTCTGCAGACGGGTATTGGCGCAATTCCCGCTGCCATCCTCAGCCAGCTGAAAGACAAAAATGACCTGGGTATGCACGGCGGCTTGATCGACGATGGCGGCATGCAGCTGATTCGTAACGGCAACCTTACCGGCCGGTTAAAGGCTCTGGATAAAAATCAGCACGTTACCGGCATGGCGCTGGGCAGTCAGGAACTGCTGCGCTGGCTGGCCGACACGCCGGAAGTGGTTTTCTGTGGTGCAAACCATACCCATGAAGCTTCAGCGATTGCACAACTGGACAATTTTGTGTCTGTGAATTCCGCAGTAGAGATTGATCTGCTTGGCCAGGTAAATGCTGAGTATGCGGGTGGACGCCAGATATCCGGTACCGGCGGCTCGGTGGATTTCATGCGCGCGGCCAAAGCATCCCGCGGTGGCCGCTCGATTGTCGCCATGAACGCAACGGCTCGAGGCGGGTCTGTGTCTCGTATTGTCCCGCGCGTGGAACTGGTCACGGCACTGCGCACGGACGTGGATATTGTGGTGACTGAATATGGTGTCGCGCAGCTGAAAAATCTGCCGGCAGCGGCACGCATTGAAGCGCTGATTGAGATCGCGGCGCCGCAATTTCGTGATGCCCTGCGCCAGGGTGAAGTTCACAACGCCTGAATCACGCCATGCGTGTGCACTGATTCACGCTTTTCGATTGCCATTCGGACGAAGGCAACTAGCCTTCATTACAATAGTGATTCGATGGATTACGAGATAAGGATACCTCAAGCCATGGATTATGTTGGCATCGATCCCGCGGTAGGGCTGGAGTGCTCAAGCTGTAAACACATTTCGCGTCTGCCTTACAGTGAGTTGCTTAACCGCGTCCTGCAGGAAACCCATGTGAACTGTAATGGCTGTGAGCGCGCCATGCTGCACGACTGGACCACAGTGTCTGTTGTGCAGAATATTATTCGTAAACGCCTCAGGCAGGCCAACGAAGATAAAGCTAAACGCACCGCTACCGGTTAAAGGTTCCTTATTCAGCTGTTCACGGAGCCTGATTGCTGACACCCAGTTCGTGCAGAAAAAACGCGTACTCTTCAGCCAGCTCCTTGAGCGCATCAAAACGTCCTGATTGCCCGCCATGTCCGGCTCCCATATTAGTTTTCAACAGCAGCGTTGTGTTGTCCTGCTTGAGTGTGCGTAGCTTTGCCACGTACTTGGCGGGCTCCCAATAGGTGACTCTTGGATCGTTCAGGCCTGCTGTCACCATTATGGGTGGGTAGGCACCCGGCTGCAGCTGGTCGTAAGGTGAATACGACCGGATCAACTCAAATGCCGCCTTATCTTCAATGGGATTACCCCATTCGGCCCATTCAGGCGGCGTCAGGGGCAGCGTTGCATCAAGCATCGTATTCAACACATCTACAAACGGTACATGGGAAGCGACAGCTCCCCACAGTTCCGGCGCCTGGTTGACCACCGCCCCCATCAGTTCGCCGCCTGCGCTGCCTCCTGCGATGGCAATGTTGCCAGCGCTGGCATAGTTGTTTTTGATCAGATGTTTTGCGACATCAACAAAGTCGTTAAAAGTGTTGGTTCGCTTGTCAAGCTTGCCCTGGGTATACCAGTGGTAACCGAGGTCGTCACCGCCGCGGATATGTGCAATCGCAAAAATGAAACCGCGCTCCAGCAACGATATGCGCGCGGCGGAAAACCCGGGTGTTATGGCATGGCCATACGCGCCATAGGCATAGAGATACATCGGTGCGCGACCATCTACCGGCGTATCGCGGTGGTAGACCAGGCTGACAGGTACTTCGACACCATCCCGGGCAGTCGCCATCATCCGCTCGGTGGTGAACTGGCTGGCATCGTAGCCAGAGGGAATCTGTTTGACCTTCAAGGTGGTGAAAGATCGTTCCGTCAGGTTGTATTCGAATACCGTGTTGGGTGTGACCATCGAAGCATAGTTGATACGCACCGTTGGGCTGTCGAAGCCTGGCGTTATACCAATGTCTGCCTCATAAGCGGCTTCAGGGAAGGCCACATAGTGCTGGTTGTCCTGTTTATCGATGACTCGAATCTGATCGAGCCCATCAAGGCGTTCTTCTATCAGCAGGTGGTTTTTGAAGACCACATGTCCGGTGATGTAATGCCGTTCATCACCGGTAATCCAGGGTTGCCAGTTGTCTTGTCCGGGTTGGTCTTCACTGACGCGAAAGATATCAAAATTGGGCTGCCGCATATTGCTGCGGATAACAAATTCACCGTTGCCGTGGTCAACATAATATTCCACGTCGTCGCGGCGTGGTTCGATCAGTTTTGCCGGTGAGCTGAAATCATCCCTTGGGATGACAAACGCTGCGTTACTGGTATGTCCGCCATAGTTGAGAATGACCCATTCCTCTGACTGGCTCAGATCTAACGATACACGTAAGGTGGTGTCCGTCTCCTGGTGAACAAGGCGGTCCCTGGTCTGTGCATCAAGCAGGTTGCGTTGATAAACCTCTAACGGCTGCCAGGCCTCATTAACCACCACATAAAACAGGTTGTTGCTGTGTGCGTCCCATATCGGCGAGCCCAGGGTTGATGGGATCGGCTTGCTCAATGGCTGACTGTTTTTGATATCGATAATGTGCAGGGTATATCGCTCGCTGCCATCAATATCGATACTGTAAGCCAGCTTACCGCTGTCCGGGCTGACGGCTAACGCGCCCAGGGAAAAGTATTCGTGTCCGTCAGCAAGGGCAGGTTCGTCGAGCAGCAACTGCCAGGCTTCAGGCTCCGCCTCCGGTGCGCGGTACCAGCGCCGGTATTGTGCATCTTTTTCAAAGCGCCATTGATACCAGAATCCATTTTTCAGATAAGGAACGCTGGCATCGTCGTCCGGTTGCCGTGCTTTCAATTCATCAAATATCTGTTCAACTACTGGCTTCAATGGCGCCATGTATTGTTCGAAATAACCGTTCTCCTGCTGCAGGTAACTGAGAATTTCGGCGTCGTCCACCTTTGGATATCCCGGGTCGCGCAACCAGGCGTAGGGATCCTCTACGGTTATGCCATGGTGACTGAACGTGTGTGGTTTGCGAGCGGCTACGGGTGGAATACTGGGTTGTGGCATGTATCTATTGCTGACTGTGACGATGAAACAGCGGCGCAGCATTCCTTAATGAAGCGTAAAACGCAAACCTCTACACTGTGCTGACCTGCACAACCTTAAGAGCCTGACCATGGCCCATATTGATCCGATTGCACGAACCGATCTGAAGCATCTGGAAGCGGTACTGGCGGGCGCTGAAGCCAGCATGGGTTTTGTCCCGAACAGTATGCTGACGATGGCACACATGCCTCAGTTGACCATGGCGTTCTCAATGCTCGCCGGCGTGGTATTTGGCGCAGATCTACGCACGACAATGGCGGCTTTTAAAGAGGTGATCCCTGTTGACGATACCGCTGATGAAGCGCTGCCACCGCAACTGGTTCAGCTGATCGCTTACGCTGTAAGTCTTGGCGCGGGTTGTCGCTACTGTCAGGCGCACACCTCCCATAGTGGTCACCGACAGGGGGTAGATGAAGCCAAGTTTGCGCAGATTCTGAACTATGAAAGCTCACCCTTATTCAGCGATGCGGAGAAAGCGCTGGTGGCTATGGCGCTGGCTGCGGGGCAGGTGCCGAATGAAAGTGATGCTGCACACTTCGAGGCGTTGAAGTTGCACTTCAGTCAGCGCCAGATTGTGCAGATTGTTGCTGTGATTGCTTTGTTTGGCTTTCTCAACCGCTGGAATGACACGATGGGCACGGAACTGGAGCCGGGTCCGACAGATTTTGCGAGTTCGGTTCTGGCGGCATCGGGCTGGTCTGTGGGTAAACATGCTGGGAGTTAACAGCGATCAACCGGGAGATTGACCATGTGTGGCAGGTTTAATATCACATCAGATCCGTTAGCGAAGTTTCTGATGGAGTGGCTTGGCGTAGCCTATTCCGGCCAGGATAATTTCAATCTGGCGCCTACGGAAACCGTACAGGTGCTGCGTATGGATGCTCAGGGGCAGCCGGAATTGAAGCCCATGCGCTGGTGGTTAACCCCTTTCTGGGCCAAAGAGGTGTCCACCAAGTACAGTATGTTCAACGCTAAATCAGAAACTGCCGCCAAGAGCCCGGCATTTAAAACACCCTACGCTAAACGTCGTTGTGTGTTGCCAATCAGCGGGTTCTATGAATGGTGCCGACAGAATAATCAGAAGCTGCCATATTTCATAAAGCCGGACGATGATCTTGGCCTGCTGTTAGCCGGTTTGTGGGACAGCTGGCGCAATCCGGAAACGGATGAGGAACTGCTCAGCTTTACCATTCTCACAACCGCTGCCAATACTGAGCTGTCATTTGTGCATCACCGTCAGCCGGTTATTCTTGATCAGGCTGAAGCCCAACAGTGGCTCGACATGGATACACCCACCTCTGAGCTGGCGTATCTTTTCAATTCTCGCGTGCCTGTACCTCTGGAAGTTGTACCGGTCTCCACGCATGTGAATAATGCGCGGCACAAAGACGCACGCTGTGCCCAATCTATTGGTGCATCCATACCCGTGGGTGCTGATGCCCATTAAGCTTCAGAAAAAGGAAGATCTGCATTGTTAGTACAAAAAGGTAAGTGGCTGGGCAAAGGTAATCTGCTGGTCGGCGGTTCCAGTCTGGGTGTTGAAGTGCAGGTTGACCTCGAAGTCAGTGAAGATGAAGGTGGTTTTACTTTGAGCGGTAATCTCGACGGGGAATTCTCGGGTGCGGTATCGATCAGAATTGCCCCTGATGAGGTAGGCACCTATATCATCGATGCGCGAGTTGCGGGCATGGCTTTTGACGGTGTGAGTAAGCTCGAAAGTGAGCCGAACCTGGCTCTGTTGTGGAATGCAGGTCACACCAGCAGCGTTTCCGTTGCCCTGTTTGCGCCAGCAGGAGGCATCGGCTGTCGTGGGTTCTGGCAGGAGGGTGGCCGCACGGTTACCTGGGAAATTCTTTTTCAACTGAAACAGAACGTTGTCGGCGGTGACAACGTGGTTTCGTTAGCTCGACGGCGGCGTTAGCGCAGATTGAGGTAGTCGATATCTGCCTGGGTGAGGTCAATGTGCAGACTCTCAATGCAACTGTCGGTTTCCTGCAGCTGACGGGGGCCAATCAGCGGGAATGTTGGGAACGGCTGAGACAGAACATAAGCCAGAGCAATGTTGATCATCTCTACACCATACTTTTCAGCCAGTTCGCCTGCTCTGTCTCGACGGGTGAAGTTGTCCTGGGAAAACCAGACTCGTTTCAGTTCTTCAATCGTGGGCTGAACACTGGTCACAACAAGGTTTTCTTTACCCTGCTCGGCGATTACCTGCCCGGCCCATGGCGTGAAAAAGCCGCGCGCCTGAGAAGACCAGGGCATCAGGGCAATCTGTGTGTCCTGCAGGTAGGTCCTGTAGGCATCAGACGTGGCGTCTTCTGTACCTGGCCAGATGGGTTCGTTCATCTGAGCCAGGCTGAAGTTGTTAGAGACGGCACTGAAACCCTGTAGTCCCTTTGATGCGGCATAGTCGTTAGCTTCCTTTACTCGCTCAACACTCCAGTTTGAGCCGCCAAAAGTGCGAATCCGTCCTGCTTTGACCTCATCGTTAAGCGCGTCAACAAACTCCGCGACGGGCACATCCAGGTTGTCTCGATGCAGAAAATAAATGTCGACGTAGTTGGATTGCAGACGTTGCAGCGACACGTCTAACTCTTTGCTGATGATGTGAGGGAAGTTGTCCGGTGTGTGCGCACCTTTACCGATAATGACAATCTCATCGCGGATGCCGCGTGCGGTATGCCAATGCCCCAGCAGAGATTCCATGCTGCCGCCGCCGTAGATGTAGGCCGTGTCAAAGCAGTTGCCACCGGCCTCAAAGTAATCATCCCACATCACGCTGGCGTGGCTCATGGAGGGCTGGTTATCACAACCCATGACAAGACGCGCAACGGGCTTGTCGAGGTGGTTGACTGAACCTTTAGAGATTCTGTTGTCCGGTTTCGACAGCGCACCGAGCAGCGGGCCACGGTGGCTTTGGGGTTGCTCAATGTCGAAGCTCAGGCCAATCGCTTTGCGCCACTGATCCAGCGCCAGGGCGTTGTTCAGCGACTCCTGCCAGGTAAGGATGTCTGATTGAGTGTTTCCCGCGGCTATGTGTTGCGCCACATGGTCGGCTTCAATTTTGTAAAGTCCCTCGCTGTGGCCGCTGATAACCTCAATGTCTGCGCCGCGTTGGATATTGAACGACCAGTTCTGTGCCTCGTCCAGCGGTAGCCAGGGTTTAGGCACATGAATGCTGCCTTTGCTGCCATAAATGATGGCTGTGTTATCAAGATTCAGTGACACGGCAGTGGATATCTGCGCAGCAAGGCCGTCTTCAAATTTGAGCAATGCAGTGGACCACTCGTCGACGCCAGTACGCCCAAGCTTGCCGTGCGCGGTTATGTCTACAGGTTCACTGCCTGCGATGGCCCGTGCAAAAGACAGTGGATAACAACCCACATCCATGATGCCGCCACCGGCCAGGTGATTGGCAAACAACCGCGAATCACCGTCAAAGTTTGCATGGTATCCAAACTGCGCTTCAATATGCCTGACTTCACCAATCTCGCCACTACGAACGGCCTCAACGATGGCCAGCATCTGCGGATGCAGACGATACATGAACGCTTCCATCAGAAAGACATTGTGCCGTGCAGCGCAGGTCACCATCGCCATACATTCAGCATGATTAAGCCCCATGGGCTTTTCACAGAGCACGTGTTTGCCAGCCTGCATGGCGCGGATTGCCCAGGCAGCGTGTTCTGTATGCGGTGTGGAAACGTAAATCGCATCAACCTGCGGATCGTTGATGAGTCCGTCGTAGCTGTTGTGACAGGTCAGCTCGAGGTCAGGAAATACCTCAGCAAATGCCTGTGCACCGGCTGCGGAGCGGCTGCCGACCGCAACCAGTTCATGTTCTGCAGTACCGATGAGTGCTTTTGCATTCAGAGCTTTTGCATTCAGAGCTTTTGCAAAGGTTTTGCCAATAGTACCTGTGGCCAGGATGCCCCACCGTAATGACATATAGGTGCTCGCGATGTTTTTAGGACGCGGCAACATAGGGTTTGGCGCTGTATTTAGCAAGGTTTGTAACAATATTGTGGGTTACATGAACCTGTGACTGATGTCACAACAGGTTCCTCACCTCATCTCTACAGTAGAAGGTCGCAGAAGCAGATCAGGTATTGCCTCATGATGAGGCCTTGCGCATCCGGCTCACCCTGACTACATGGATCTGCGCTTTCTCCATGTGAGCGAATGTTTGGTAGTTGCCCATGTGCCTGCACAAGAACTTTCGCACAGCCCGTCTGTTTGTTATTGCGCTTTTCGCCAGCCTGCCTGGTGTCGCAGTGGCCGACGAGCGTCCTGCCTGGAACACGCTGTCTGTTGGTGATCGGCAGGAGATTCTGCGTGCGTTAGATGTCGAGCAATCTGCGTTGTCTGGTACACCAAACCTTCGTACTGAAACAGGTGCACAGACTGTGCGGCAGGCGGCGTTAACTGACCGCTGGTTTCACGACCAGCGGCAGGGTAAAGAGGCGAATCTGAAGTTGGTCTGGCAACGCTCGGCAAACCTGCTCAGTGTCTCCGAGAATGGCTTGAGCCTCACACGTCGGTTCTGATTCAAGCTGGTCTGACTGTCATCGACCCTGCTCATCTCTGATAGGGTTGTATCACTAAGTTAATCTGTTCCTGGAGCGTGCTCATCGCAGCATCCTTATCCTGACTGTGATCCAGAAAAAACAGCAAAAAGGCGTATTCCGTCAGGCAGTACAGAGTATGTGCCAGCAGGTGCAGGTCAACTTGTGCGTCCAGATGTCCCATACCCTGGGCCATCAGAAGCAGCGCATGGTAACGCTCGTGGGCAACCTGATTCAGTGAAATCAGCTTGGTTTCGTCCATTGACCTGCTGAAAACTGCCACGCTCACCTCGCGCCAGAGCTCCATATTCTTTTCGTTGAACTGGTCAAACCCAACCTGATTGATCTGTGCAAGGGTTTGCATGAGGTTGCCATCATAGCGTTTGATCAGGCCATCCACGATGGCACCCCACAGGCCCACTTCGGCAGCAATAATGGCATGCACAATCAGCGCCTTTGAGGGGAAGTAGTTGTACAGGGTCTGATAACTGATACCTGCGCTTGCCGCGATCTGACGCGTAGTTGTGGCAGCAATACCCTGGCTGCGAAACAGTCTTTCAGCTTCCGCAATTATCTTTTCCCGCGCCTGGGTTTTTTTCTGCTCCCGGAGTGACATTCCTAGCTTCTCAAAAAAGTTGACACGGTCAATATTTGGATCGAGTATATATTCATTGGAATCAAGTTCAAGGGCATCATCATGCGCCTCAGAATATATGTCGCCATGGGTGTTTTGCTGCTGACCGGGCTTTCTGGTCTGCCGGTCCTGCAGGCTCAGGGGCAGGCTCAAGAGGTTGCACCCGACCCTCATGAATTAGTAGAACAAGCCCTGGACTTGACCCGCAGCACGTCGTCGCATGCACAAATGTCGATGACAATTTCCCGGCCAAGCTGGCAGCGCACTTCCAGTCTGGTTGCATGGACACGTGGTCGGGAAGACTCTCTAATCAGGTTTACGGCGCCGGCCAAAGATGCGGGTAATGCGCTGCTGAAGCAGGGCGATAAAATGTGGACCTATAACCCTAAACTTAATCGCAACATTCGGCTGCCGAGTTCGATGATGTCGCAGAGCTGGGCGGGTTCAGATTTTTCTTACAATGATCTGTCTCGCAGCGATAAATATCTGCGTCATTACGATCTTACGCTGCAGCAGGTGACCCTTGATGACAAGGATGCCAACGGCGAACAGCAACGCGTGTTCACCATAGATGCCGTGCCTAAAGAAGACGCGCCAGTGGTCTGGGGTAAGGAGCGTATGGTCATCCGCGAAGATTTTGTCATGCTCGAGGTCACCTATTTTGATCAGAGCATGGTGCCTGTTAAACGCCTGGTCAGCCTTGAGATTGGTGAAATGGGCGGTCGCACCATGGCAACGGCAATGCGCATGGATAATCTTGAAGAGCGCGATACTTATACGGAAGTACGCTATCAGGACATTGATTTTGATCTACCGCTAGAAGATCGTATGTTCACAGTGTTTGCACTCCAGTCTGGACAGACACCTTGACCCAGGCAGTCTCCCTGTCAGCGCCAACAAGCGCTCCAACTGGCGACACAGGCCTGACCTGGCGCCTGGCCTGGCGAAATTTATGGCGCAATCCGCGTCGGACCTGGCTGACAGCTGGCGGCATTGCGTTTGCCAGCTTGTTGGTCACGCTGAGCATGTCACTGCAGCAGGGCTCTTACGATGCCATGGTGTCGTCCGCGACAGGGTTCTACCTGGGTCAGGCGCAGATCAACCACAATTTGTATGAAGACGAAGGCAAGCTGGAACAGACCGTTGCGCCGGCGGGCGAGTTGCGTCGGTCACTTGAACAGATATCCGGTCTTCATGTTGCGCCCAGAGTTCAGGTCTATGCGCTGGCATCGGTAGGACAACGCTCGTTCGGTGCTGCGGTGGTTGGCGTTGATTTTGAAGCTGAGCAGAAGCTGGTCAGTTTTTTTGATCGGGTGACACAAGGTCGTTTACCCGTGGAAGACAACGAAGTACTTATCGGCGAGGCGTTGTCACGCAACTTAGGCGCACAACTGGGTGACGAGTTGGTTTTGCTGGGTACGGGTAAAGAAGGGGGTATTGGCGCTCTGGCACTGACCATTGCCGGTCTTTATGCCTCCGGGCGGCCTGAGCTTGATCGCAGCCTTGTGTTTACTCAATTAGCGAGCGTGCAGAATGGTTTTGGTCTTGGTGACGAAGTGCACGCCCTGGTTCTGGGGTTTGATGATATCGATAAGCTTGCGCCTAATCTGGAACGTCTGAGTCGGGGTCTTCCCGACAATGCTGAACTGCGAACCTGGCAGCAGCTGCTGCCAGAGGTAGTGCAGAGCATAGAGCTCGACCGGATCAGTGCTGTTCTGTTTTATGGCAGCATCCTTATCCTGGTGACGTTCTCTGTCGTTAACACGTTCATTATGATTATTTTTGAGCGCACCAGGGAGTTTGGTATGTTGCTGGCGCTGGGTACGCGGCCCGCAATCATCATGCGCCAGGTTCAGGCTGAAGCGTTGATGATGTGGCTGGTGGGTACCGCCATAGGGCTGTTGTTATCTAATCTGCTGGTGGGCTGGGCTGCTGTGCAGGGTATTCCATTGGGCATGATGGAAGAAATGGCTGAGCAGTATTACATGCCGAGCCGCCTGTACCCGGCAATTTCGCTTTATGCCATGTCGTTGGCTCCGCTAGTGCTGCTGTTTGGCACGCAGCTGGCTGCCTTTTTTGTGACCCTTCGTGTGCGACGGCTCAAGCCCGTTGAAGCGCTTCGGGCTGAGTAAGCCGCCACCATCTATGAAACTCTTATTCCAGCTCAGCATCCGCAATCTGTGTCGTAACAAACGGCGAAACGCGATGTTGCTGGTCGCTATTGCTGTAGCCGTTGCGGGTGTCAATGCAACTAATACACTGTTGCGCGGTTATCAGTACGACATGCTGGAGTCCGCAATCAATAATCTGACCGGTCATGTCAAAGTCATGGCAGAGGGGTATGTGGACGATCCCAATGTGAAACACAGCTTTGAGCTGAGTTCAGAACAGCTGCCACAGCTGCCCGAGGGTATGGTTGTCGGCTGGGCTGATCGCTTGCGGATACCGGCTGTCATTATGAGCGAGCGGGAAACCCGTGGCATCGAACTGGTAGGCGTGGATCCAGCAAAGGAAGACATTTCCTTTATCGGTGAAGCAGAGATTGAAGGTGAGTTCCTGCAGGGTGCGGACGATGGTCGTGTATTAGTGGGTAAAGAGCTGGCACGCCAGCTGCAGACGTCAGTGGGGCGACGGCTGGTGCTGATTGCACAGGGTGCAGATGGCCTTAACAGAGAACGTGGCTATCGAATTGCGGGCACTTTTGATGCTGACGGTACCGGGCTGGAAAAGAACTACGTTTTTGTGGGTTTGAGTTCGCTGCAGGCACTGTTGGAAACCCAGGCGATTACCGAGTTGTCGGTGCGTGTAGATCGTGAAGAACAGCGCCTGCCGGCAAAATCTGCCCTGCGCGCGGCTTTTCCAGAGCTGCAGGTGAAAGACTGGCGGGAGTTAGATCCTCAGGTGGCTGAGATGTTCAAATTTGCGGATGCTTCGTTGTTCATCTGGTTTTTTCTGATGATGGGTGCGCTGACGTTCGGGCTGGTCAATTCTCTCATTGCTGCGGTGATGGAGCGGGTCAAAGAACTGGGCATGATGCGTGCACTGGGTATGCAGAACTCAACGGTACTGGTTCAGGTGGTGCTGGAATCCATCATCCTGATGACTGTAGGCGTGGTGTCAGGCACATGCGTCAGCCTGCTGATCTACTGGAGCATCGCTGACGGTATCGATCTGTCTGCGTACGCGGAGGGTGCTGAAATGGTCGGGGTGTCCAGCGTGCTGCAGCCGGTACTGCTGTCTGAAGATGTTTTTCTGGTTGCGATCATGAGCATTATTCTAGGTATTCTGGCGAGTTTTTATCCCGCCTGGCGCGTTATCAAAATTCGACCTCTGGATGCTCTACGACGGTGAAAATATCAGATGAAAGACCCAGGATTTGTTATGGGAGCTATGAAAAGTGACTGATCCGGTTGTTGTTTGTCGAGGCGTCAGTCGCACCTATCAGCAGGAGTCAGTGCCTGTGCACGCGCTGAGTCAGGTTGATTTCACCGTCTATCCCGGTGAGTTTGTCAGTTTGTCCGGACCTTCCGGCTCGGGTAAATCAACCTTGCTGAACATTGTTGGTGGGCTTGATCGGCCAGACGAAGGCAGTGTCTCGGTGGATGGGGTAGATCTTGGTGAACTGTCTGAAAGCAAACTTGCAGAACTGCGCCTGCACAAACTGGGGTTTGTGTTTCAGGCTTACAACCTGATACCCGTGCTCAGCGCGCTGGAGAACGTGGAATTCATCATGCAGCTGCAGGGTGTGTCGCCAGTTGAGCGCGCCGAGCGTGCCACAGCGGTGCTGGATCGTCTTGGCCTGGCTGATATGTTGCACCGGCGCCCCGGCGAGCTATCCGGTGGGCAGCAACAGCGTGTTGCTGTGGCTAGAGCGATTGTCTCCGAGCCGGTTCTGCTGCTGGCAGATGAACCTTCAGCCAACCTGGATTCAAGTACCACAAAAGATCTGTTAGAGCTGCTGAAGCAGCTTAATGAAGAAGGCATGACTATTGTTACGGCCACTCACGACACTATGGTGATGAGTTACGCGCTGCGCCAGGTCCATTTACGAGATGGACAGATTGAACACGATGACCAGGTCCAGAGCGCTTAACTTTTGCCCTGGTCCTGCCCGCTGGTGTAAACATCTGGGCTTGGCGCTGGTGCTTCTTGCGGCAGGCTCTGTACAGGCATTGGATGCAGACGTTCGACTGAAATGGTTCGGCAGTGCTGCAGCTTTGCCTGAGCACGATCTGCAGCGCCAGATAGATAAAACGCCAGCCTATGACCAAACCTATGATATGCGCCTGATGTTCCGCCATCAGTCGGGTCCTTTCCGTCTGGCGCTTGACCACTCCACAATCCTGCTCAGCGGTGATGCAGCGAAGTTAGGCCGCGATCCGAACGCGGCGCTGGATCAGACGGTTACCAACGATGACCGTCGTTGGGCGGACATGACCTGGTCAATCGAAGACGGTGAGCGGCATCAGAGTTTTCACCGGATAGACCGCCTGTCACTGCAGTGGCAGTCAGGCAACTGGAACGTTTCCGCCGGACGTCAGGCAGTGAGCTGGGGCAGCGGTATCGTTTTTCAACCTCTGGACCTGTTCAGCCCGTTTTCGCCTACGGTTGTTGATCGTGATTATAAGCCCGGCGATGACCTGCTGTTGATTGATCATCTCCTGGATAGCGGTAGCGACCTGCAGCTGCTGCACGTTGTGCGAAGAGATGCGGACGGGGATGTCAGCAGCAAGGTTGCCAGCACCGCGTTCAAGTGGCATGGCTACGCAGGCGCCTCTGAGCTGGAATTGCTTGCTGCCAGACACTTTGATGAAGATGTTCTGGGCTTAAGTTTTCGGCGCCCGCTGGGTGAGGCAATGTTCCGTGCGGATCTGGTAGCAGTGCACAGTCAAACCCCGGATCGCAACGAGGGCTGGCGGGTCTCTGCTATCGCAAATCTCGACTACACGCTGGTGGCCTGGGAGCGCAACGTTTACCTGTTTGGTGAGTACTTCTACAACGATTGGGGTGTGGATGAACTGCCTACGCAGATTGGAGATCTGCCACCGAGTCTGGTGGACAGGCTGGCCCGTGGTGAGTTGTTTAATGTGATGCAGCACTACCTGGCGTTGGGTGGCAGTTTCGAATGGCATCCGCTGCTCAATCAGAGCGCAACGCTGATTACCAACCTGCAGGACAAAAGTACCCTGTTACAGGTCGCGGTGACTTTTGATCCTGGTGATCACCAGAGCCTGCAGGTGGGTTTCATCCAGCCGCTGGGCCGAGCGGGGAACGAATTTGGCGGTATACCTGTCGCTGGCGATCAGATAACAACTGGCGGCGGCAGCCGATCTTATCTGCGATGGACGTATTTCTTCTGAGTTAACGTTCGCTTATACATCCGAACGTAAACTGTCATGGCGATGGAACAGGCCAAAATCGTGCAGCACCATATAAAACGCTGGAATAACAAACAACACCAGAGCGGTTGCGGCAGTTAGACCAAAGGCCAGGCTGATCGCCAGGGGGATAACCACCTTTGCCTGCAGGCTGGTCTCCAGCAACAGCGGCAACAACCCGGCAACGGTGGTTATACTTGTCAGCAGCACAGCGCGGAATCTGTCTGCGGAAGCCTGGGTGACGGCGTCATGAAGTGTCTGGCCCTCACCAAGGCGTTTCTCAACAAACGTGACAAGTAAAATGGAGTCGTTTACTACAATACCGGCTAGGCTGATGAAGCCCAGGATAGACGGCATCGTCAGGTTGTAGCCGAGCAGTAGATGCCCTGCAACGACGCCGGTGAACGAAAGTGGGATAATAATCAGCACAACCAACGGTTCTATATAGCTGCGAAACTGCAGGGCAAGCAATAGATACATGGCGATGAAACCGAGCACAAAGCCATTGCGCATAGACGCCAGTGTCTCTGCAGAACGTGATGCCTCGCCGGCAATCTGCAGCTCAACGCCAGGGTGAGCAGCCTGCCATGCTGGTATGTAGTCCCTCTGCAGGTCGCCCAGCACTGCAGCTGAGGTGATGCGCGAGGCGTTGATATTGGCCTCCACAGTCACTGTGTCCCGCCCGTTGATGCGGTGGTAGCGCGAAAACGTGCGCTGCTGCGTGACGCTGGCGATATCCGACAGAGCTATTGCATCTCCCGCTTGATTGATAACTACAAACCTGTCCAGCGCTCCCCGGTCATGCTGCGCGCTTTCGGCCAGAGTGACGGTCACTTTGAATTTCTCACGACCCACCTGAACTTCCTGAACGACAATGCCGTTGAACGCACCGCGTAACTGTTCTGCCAGCATAGCGCTGGTAATGCCAAGATCCTGTGCCCCGGGTAATAGTTGAAAGCGAAACTCTGTGCGCCCTGGACGCAAATCGCTTGAGACATCAAAGACACCGGTATAACGAGACAACCAGTTCTGCAGGTCCTGGTTGGCAGCCACCATTGATTCCGTACTGCTGCCCTGGATCTGTAACTCCAGCGGTTTACCCTGAGGACCAATGGCCGGTTCGCTGAATTTCACGCTGACAACATCAGGTGTCGGCTGAAAACGCTCCCGCCACATCTGGCGGATGGCGCTGGAGGTATGCGTGCGAATTTCCGGGTTCAATAGATCCACCGTGATCGTAGCCACGTGATCACCGCTTTCGTAAGCGTCAATGTTGGTGCCAAAGGTCACTAAAACCTGGCGTACAAGTGGTTGCTGGTCGGGTTGCTCAGGGGTCAGCTCGGCATCAATCTCATCCAGTGCCTGCAACAGCAGTGCAACTGTTTCTTCGGTTGTTGAGAAAGGTGTGCCAGGAGTCAGTAAAAGCCTGGCTTCGATGCTTTCGCTGTCCAGTTCCGGTAGTGGCGAGAAACCCAGTAACCCCGTTGCCAGCATGCTGACGGATAGCATTAAAGCGGCAAACAACAGGCCAAAACCCAGATATCTGACGCTGATCGCGATTTCCACCAGGCGCGCGCAGGCCGCTCGCCAGTGGCTGAGCCTCTCCTGTATCCATTTCTGGGCGGCGTTCTGCTTCCGGGCAAGACGGCTATGACGCAAATGTGAGGGTAGTATCAGAAATGCTTCAACCAGGCTTACCGTTAAAGCCATAAGCATGACAATGGGGACTGCCTTGAGAACCGTGCCCAGTTCTCCGCGCAAAAATGCCAACGGTATGAATATGGCGCAGGTTGTAAAGAACGAAGCTATGACGCCGGGTAAAACCTCCAAAGTGCCGTTGATGGAGGCCTGCATCGGGTCTGCACCACCCTCGCGGTGCGCGACGATGTTTTCTGATATGACAATGGCATCGTCGACAATAATGCCGATCACAATCAGCAGGGCAACCAGGGTCATCATGTCAAACTGCATGCCGGTGAGATTCATCACAAAAAATGTACCGGCAAACGCGACAGGTAGCCCCAGTCCGACCCATAATGCGTGCGTGGCGGAGAAGAACAGCCACAACACAAGAATGACCAGGGCCAGCCCCTGCAGTGCATTTTTGACCAGCATACTCAGTCTGTCCTGCACCAGAGATGCGCGGTCGGCGGTTATTGCAAGGTTGATGCCCGGTGTTGCCTTCCGCTCCCGTTCAACAAACGCATCAACGCTGGCTAAGATATCCAGGGCGTCGCCAGAACGATTCTTTTCAATCGCGAGAATGGCCGCTGGGAGGTTGTTAAACAGAGTTTTCTGATTGGGGTACTCAAACGTATCCGTTATGGTTGCGATGTCGCCGAGGCGGAAGTCCTGGCCGCCTCGGGGCGATTTCAGTCTCAGACTGGCAAGACTTTCAGGCGTGCTGCGTTCGTCTTCAACCCGCAGCGTCAGGCTGCTGGTTGCAGCGTCCAGCTCACCGGCGGGTGTGTCCAGATTTAACTGCTGCAGCAGCCTCGCAATGTCGCTTACCGCTAATTTCAGTCGGCGCAATTCCCGTTCATCCAGCGAGATTCTCAATTGCCTGTCTGTGAAGCCGGTGATGCTCACTTTGCTGACACCTTCAATCTGAAGCGCACGTAAGCGCAATCCCTCGGCGTAGTCTTTCAGGGTTTCGAACGGCACATCTGCATAAGCGGCGATCGATACAACAGGCTCCGACGTACCCAGCAGCGTGATGATCGCGGGTTCTGTTTCACTGGGGAGGTCGTCTATCGCTTCAACCTGGGTGCGCACGTCGCTGAGCAAACGATCGATAACAACGCCATCAACACCTTCGAGTGTGACTAAAGCGCGATTAGCGCTGGCTGCACAGCGGTACTCTTCGATCTGATCCACCTGGTCGACGGCATCTTCCAGGCGCAAACAAACCGACTGATTAGCCTCGTTAGCAGCCGCGCCGGGGTAGGCGACGCTGATGGTCAGGGTGGTCAGCGGTTGTTGCGGAAACGTGCTGCGCACAATGTCAGTGATAGACGTGAGACCGAGTATCAGCAGCAGAATCATCAGCAGATTGCTGGCATTTGGATGTCGAACGAACCACGCTAACATGACGTTACTGCACCACGGGTTCTAACAGCATGCCGATAGCCGGAAACAGGAGATTGGTGGTCACCAGCTGCGAGCCGGAGGCTAATTGGGGGTTTGCTGCTGCGGACAGCACCGCGAGATCATCCTGGGTGTAAAGCACATCCACGCTCTGGGCATTTAGCCGGTTTTCCGTGTCTGCTACCCAGATACGTCCTTTGTGGACGGCTGAGCGTGGAATGACAAAGACGTCTCGCAGCGGTGTACCGCTGACAGTGACATCAAGATACTGATTCAAGGGCGGAAGGCTGGGATTCGCTTCGGTACCCAGGTCAATGTACAAGGCAACGGCGCGACTGCTGTCGCTCAAGCCTGGATTGATACGGCTTACGCTGCCGGTGTAGTGCTGTTTGCCATGTCCAGTTGCAAAAACTAAAGATGCAGACAGTGGCTTGATCGGGTCGCCGTTTGCTGCTGTATTGATGGCGGCAGGAAAACGCGCCATCAATTGCGCGTAAGGTACCTCCATCAGCACTTCAATGGACTCGATGCTTTCGGCGGTAAACATGCGCATGCCGCTGGGCACAAACTGGCCGGTGTCGATCTGGACGTCGCTGATACGTCCTTTGAAAGGCATGTAGTATTCCGTTCGCAGCAGATCTGCAGATGCTTTTTTCTGCTGCGCCAACGCCTGTGTAATGTTTGACTCGGCGGCCTCTAATCTGTCTGGTTGTAGAGATTTTTCTGTTTCCAGGTTCTGCAGTGATTGCTGCTGACGCAAAAGGTCGCGTTCTTCTGCTTCGAGTTGCAGGCGCGAGATGTGGCCGTTTTCTGCCAGCTGTTGATTGCGTGCGTATCGCTTTTGAGCAAGCTCATAGGCGCGCTTTTCAATGTGTATGGCTTTATCAAGTTCAGTGTCGCGCTGTCTGATCTCTGCAAGATTGGCCTGCGCGCTGCGCAGTCGGGCGTCAGCCTGGGCTGAAGCAGCCTCATAGTCTAAAGGGTCGATTGTCAGCAGCAGTGTGCCAGCTGCAAATTGCGCACCATTGTGGAGGTCTTCATGCTGCCACGACACCTTGCCGCCTACCTGAGTCAGAGCCTGCCAGGTCTGCTTGCTTCGGACCTCTCCAAAGCCTTTGAGTAAAGGGGTTACGGTGGTTGGTTGCAGGGTTAACACATTGACAGGTAAGGCTGCGCCCGTCTGATCGCTGTGCTCAATACCCGGCACCAACAGCATGCTCAAAGCAATCACTACACCGGCAATGACCAAGGGTACAAAAAACCAGCGGCGCTGGTTCAGATTCAGGTGATTCAGGCGTTCACCCAGTCGGGTAGTGCGGGATTGTTCGCGTCTGTCAGCCATCGGCATCTTCCAGCGCAAGGCTGCGTAGCACCATGGTCTGGGCGACATCACTGATCAGTGCGATCCGTTCGGCGTCGTAAGCCTGCCAGCCGGTGCGAGCGAACAGAATCGGACGGGCGATGTGAAAAATCATAACCTGGCCCAGCAGGGCATGCGCCTGGACAATGGTTGATTCATCTTCCGGATTGAGATCGAAGGCCATTGCCACTACGTTGGTGAACATTTCGTGGATACGCCGGGGCAACGCTTCGTAAAAAAGTTCAAAATAAGGCCCCGGAGAAAAGAACTCGCGCATCACAAACGGCATGTAGTGTGGAATATCTTCATTGCCCAGGAAAAAATGCATCAAGCGATCGACCAGGGTGCGGATCAGCCGTGCTTGAGTAACGCGGTTGCCAGCGGCAACTTCACGCATCTGATCAAATGCATTGAGTGCGCCTTCGATTTGCGGACGAAGCTGGTTGATGACGTGTTCAATGGCAGCTCTATAAAGCGCATCTTTGCTGCCGAAGTGGTACTTGATGCTGGAAACGTTGGTCTTGGCGTGCTCACTTAACGCGCGGGTGCTCACGGACGCATAGCCGTCCCGTCCAAACAGTTCAATGGCTGCCTGGATCAGAGGTAATTCTGCAGAACCGCTGGTAGAAGGGGTGGGCATTTGTCACACCAGAAAGTGATGTAGAAGCCTGCAGTTTAAACGATTGGTTGAACAATTCAATCAATCGATTGATTTAGGTGCGGGGCACAAAAAAGCCCGAGAACATCGGGCTTCTGCGGGTGGAACGCATCGCGCGTCCCACCTGATCTCCCGGCTGGCCGGGAGATTGTCCTAGTTGGCAGCAACGTCGATAGTTACACGAGTTTCTTCCGGCACGAAGCGTCCTTCTTCAATGCTTGCACTGATTAACTTAGCGCCACGCTGTGCGGTTTCACAGGCTACGCGGATCGTGTTGCGCTCGCCCTGTTCCCAGCGAGTAGCGTTGACGTAGTACTCGTAGATGCCGCGTTCTTTGTTGATGAGGTATTCGCGGCTGGTGACCAGGCCTTCACTTTCCTGTTTTGCTGCTTTGACACAGTTGTTGTAACCGCGCATTTCAGCATCGGAGCTGGTGCGGGCTTCTACGACGGCACCGTAAGCCAGGAAGGTGCTGAGGGCGGCGATAAATACTGATTTTTTCATGATTGCGGTCCTTTGGGGGTCTAGTGAGAAGTTTAGAGTTTGAATAGCGATAAAGTGTTACTTAAGGTAACGGATAGATGTCGAATAGGGAACATAAGTAACGTAGAATGCGGATTGCAGAAATTTACAGGGTGTTGGTTTTTATGCATACCCACCCGCTGAGCACTAAGAAGAGAAGGTTTTGGCTATGAATGGACACCCTGCATTTGATCTTGACTGGAATCTTGTGCGGACTTTTGTGGCTGTGGGGCAGGGTGGCAGCCTTGCTGCGGGTGCGCGAGCGTTGGGCATTACCCACCCAACCGCCGCAAGGCATATTCAACAGCTCGAGGAGAACCTCGGTATGTCTTTGTTCAATCGGACCGCGCAGGGGTTGCTGCTGAATGAAGCCGGCGTGCGTCTGGATGCGGCTGCGCGGATCATGCATGACAGCGCGCTGGCGTTTAAATCCGCCTCTGATGGACTGCGCGAACAGCCGCTGCAGCGTGTGACTATTTCGGTGTCGGACGTACTTGCTGAACTGCTGCCGGAGGTGCTGCTGGAAGAGATGCACGACAGCGCTGAACAGCCGGTTTCGGTGGATATGGTGGTGACCAATGATCTGGTGAATCTATTGCAGCGGGATGCGGATCTCGCCCTACGTAATGTGCGACCCAGCCAGCAGGAATTGCTGTGTAAGAAGCTCGGCAGCCTGCGGATGGGTGTCTACGCCCATGAGGATTATGTGGCGACAAAAGGTCTGCTGGATCTGCAGAAGCTCAGTCAGCACCGGTTTATCGACGGCTTAACCCGGGATTACCTGCGACGCGGCGCCGCGGAACGTGGGCTCACCATTGCGGACCGTCAGATTGTTATGCGCAGCGATTCTGTGCCGTGCAAGCGGGCTGCGGTCAGGGCGGGGTGGGGTATAGCGGCGTTTCCCTGCTGGATGGCTGAACAGGAGCCTCAGTGGGTATCGGTGCTGGCAACGGATGAACTGATTACCATGGATGTCTGGCTTGTCGCCCGGCCGGAGGTACGCCAGAACGAGCAGATGTTCGGCCTGTTTAAACGTTTGAGCGACAGGCTGGGTGCGCGATTGGGTTAAGTGGACCCCAGCCTGACGCAGACTTCTAGTCTACAACCGTCGTCTGATCTTTGGCCGCTTCGATGTTGGCCGCGCGAGCCGCAATCAACTGTGGCACAACCTCATCCAGCTCTTCGAGGCTCCAGACACCGCTGGTTTTCTTGAACTGCTTGATCACCAGTGGTTGTTGCATGATGGCAACGCCGCCACGTGCGGTGTGGAATATTTCAGCGGTCACACCTGCGGATGCTTCACTGGCCAGCCAGGCCACTATCGGCGCAATGTGCTGTGGGCCGCCAGCTTCAAGGTCTTCCTGTTCTACACTTTCGCCTCGATTTTCCCTCAGTGGAATGGTCATGCGGGTCAATGCGCCTGGGGATATTGTGTTTACGGTACAGGCATACTTGGCAAGCTCCAGTGCAAGCACTCTGGAGAATCCAGCGATGCCTGCTTTGGCTGCGCCATAGTTTGCCTGACCGAAATTCCCATAGAGACCTGAAACGCTGGAAAAGTTAATAATTCGCGCACCGGTATGGTTGTTTTCGCGGATGTAATTGGCAAACGGCCGCGAGCAGCAGTAGTGTCCTTTGAGGTGAACGGCAATCACCGCATCCCAATCGGATTCTTCCATTTTAAAAATGGTCCGGTCGCGCAGGATGCCTGCGTTGTTGACCAGCACATCCATTTTGCCGAAGGCATCCAGGGCTGATTGCAGCAGGGATTCGCCGCCACTGACTTGCGCAATAGACTCAGTGTTGGCGACAGCCTCACCACCCATGGCCTGTATTTCCTTGACCACGTCATCAGCAATATTGCCGCCGCCGGATCCATCTGTATTGCTGCCCAGGTCATTCACAACCACTTTGGCACCTTCTTTTGCCGCCAGCAGCGCTATTTCTTTGCCGATGCCGCGGCCGGCGCCGGTAATTGCAACTACACGATCATCTAATCTGCCCATATTGAATCTCCCCGATTCCCTGATATTTCTTATGCACACTGTGCCAGGATAAGATACTTGTTCCGGTCAGCGAAAGTAAATGTAAAGGACACAAGGCAACGTGCAGGAAACAACAGATAGCCCAGGTAAACGCGCCGACGCAGATACACGTGGCGCGGAAGCCCATCACCACTTTGGTCGGGATACAACACAAATGGTTTGTGACGCTTATGCGCAGGGCATCGAGCGAGGTGTGTTGTTCATGCGCCATTCGGCACGTACGTTCGACCGGGACATCCATGATCTGCTGAATCCGCTGACGGATCATGGTCGTGGGCTCAGCCTGAAATTTGGCAGTCGGCTGCCCAAAGATGTGCGTTTGCGTGGTTACGCCAGCCCGCCGGAACGCTGTATGGAAACCGCGGAGCTGGCGCTGCACGCCCACGCCGAGGCGGGTGGTGAGCGATCTCGGGTGCGCGCGGTTGAAGCGCTGGGTGTATTTTATGCGCTGGATCAGCAGAAGATGTGGAAAGGCTTGAGCCTGGCAGAAGGCCTGCCGAACTATGTTGAACAGTGGTTTGCAGATCAGGTGCCGGTAGATGCCATGATGCCCGCGCCACTGGCAGTCAAAATGATACTCAGGGCGCTGGTGGGTAAGTTAAGAGACGACGCGATTCAGGGGCGCCATCTGGACATCTGTGTCAGCCACGATCTGTCTGTGTATACCCTACGTCATGGGGTAGGGCTGGAGTCTGTGCAGGGTCCGGAAGTTGAGTTTCTGGACGGCCTCTTACTGTTTGAAAAAGACGGCCACCTGCGCATGCGTAGTCAGCATGGTGGCGAGGTGGCCATCGACCTTTAGGGCTCTTCTGCCGCGCTGGGCTTTAGTGCCAGCGGCGCTGGTTGCTCCAGCTGCGGCGGTCGCTCCAGCTGTAGCGGTCGCTGAACCAGGGCTGCTGATACTTACCCGGACGTTTAGCGACATGGGGTTTAGGTTCCAGCACCACACGAATGTGATCAATGCGCGCATCTTTGACACCCAGAACCCAGCTTCCGTCGCCGCGACGTGGCGCAGCGATATGATTGCTACCACGCTGCAGCCTGTGCACATGGCTGACACGGTCACCCACAATCAACTTGGCCTCCGCAGAACGGCGAGCGTAGTTATTCACAACAACTTTCCTGAGTTTATAGTTGTTCAGGTTAACGTTGCTGCGACGGTTGATCAGGCGACGCAGATGCACACGCTCGTCGCCCCGAATGGCTACCGGAAAGTCCAGTCGTAGCACATCCCGGTGGGCAGGCTTGTTTTTTCTGCCGTGCCTGTCGCTCTTTTTATAATATCTGTCGTCGTAGTTTTTGTGAAAAGGCTGATAGCGCTCACTGTGAGTTTTGGCTTTTTTGCCCGTCCAGTTGTTCTCCCCAGCCATGGCTGGGGCGGTTGCTGCAAGGGCGCTGATGAGCAGTGTGGTTGTGAGTACAGTTTTCATGTCTTCTCCTGGGTCATACCGTTAGGGTGAAGTCACGATAGCGCTGGCAGACTGAATGATGAGTGAACTGAAACTATACCGGGGCTGAACGGATGGGCGGTTCGAAGGTGAAAAGTGGATGTAAAGGCTGGGTCATCCTTGACCCCATAAAACGTCCCTTTGATTCAAGCTTAGGACAACAAACCGATTTGTCTAATCGGCAGGCTGACCAGGTTGTGCCAGGGCCTGACGAACGGGTTCTGCGAAAGACCCTGGTGACACCGCGCCCAGCTCAATGCGTTCACACGCCTGAAAATGCGCAAACCTGGTAAGCGCCTGTGCAAAAGCCAGACCGGTTTCTCCTGGGTCCAGAGTTGTATTGCAGAACTCCACCGCTTTGACCTCAAGGCGTCGGTTCTTACGGTGCGCTTTACAATCGACCTGTCCGACAAATTCATCGCGATACAACAGCGGTAAGCCAAAATAGCCAAACTTTCTCTTCGCCGCGGGTACGTAACATTCAATCTGGTAGTCAAAATCGAAAATAGATTTCAAACGCTCACGTTGTATCAGGGCATTGTCAAAGGGCGACAAAATTGTCATCGCGCGACTGAATCTGGGTGTTGGTAAATCCATCAGGCCGGCAGGGCAGAAAAACGTTTCGCCGCTGGCCAGTACCAGTTGATCAAGAAGACCTTTCTCAAGATTTGTTTCGATGTGGCGTTTGACTGCTTGTCGCAGCGCTGGGTTGCGGCGCTGGTAGGTCAATCCTTTAAGAGATACAAGAGCGTGGCAGCGCAGCTGCTGTGTAATGACGTGTTCTGCAAATTCATTGATGTCCGGCGCTGAAGTGTCGATGTGCTCAGGCAGCACTCGTTCCGGCAGATCGTAAGTTTTCTGGAAACCCTCGCGGGCCGTCACCATCAATTCACCCTGCATGTACAGTTGTTCCAATGCCCGCTTTGCCGGTTTCCAGTCCCACCACCCCTGGCGGCTTGTTTCAGTATCTTCAAGGTCTCTGGAGCGCAGCGGGCCTTCGCTTGTGATCTGCTGTTTGAGCTGAGACATCAGCTTTCGATCAGGGTTCTTGAACCAGTGAATTTTTCCATTGGCAATCGCCTGCTTGTACGGCAGGGAAAAACGATAATCCTCAATCGGTAGAAAGGCCGCCGCATGGTGCCAGTATTCGAATATGTCCCGGCGCTGCAGCAGCTTGTCGGTCATGGCCGTGCTGAAGTCAGGCACGCGTGAGCGAAACACATGGTGGTGTGCCCGTTCGACCACGCTGATGGTATCAATCTGCACATAGCCCAGATGACGGATGGATTCCCGTGCGCCTTTAAGTCCTTTGCCGAAAGTCGCCTGCTGGTGCAGGCCTTGTGCAGCCAGGGCGTGGCGTCGGAGCCTGGAGCGATCCGCTCGGGCTTTGATGTTAATCGTAGTCATAGCCTTGCTGGTGTTGGCGGCATTCGTCACAATCCAAGTTGTTATCACTATACGTAGATCAAGGAAGTTCATGAAGTCGCTGTGCTTTGTCCTTATTGCAGTTTTCCTGCTGACCAGCCCTCACGCATCTGCCGCAACCGGAGCGCCGGAGTTCAGTGAAAGAGGGATGGTGGCCAGTCGCTCCCAATGGGCTTCTCAGGTAGGCGCTGACATCATGGCGGCAGGCGGTAACGCGATCGATGCAGCTGTTGCTACCGGTTTTGCATTGGCCGTGACCTATCCATCCGCAGGTAACCTCGGCGGTGGTGGTTTTATGGTCATACACCTGGCGGATGGCACGGTTGTCACAAACGATCACCGTGAACGTGCGCCGTTGGCTGCAACCAAAGATATGTTTCTCGACGAGCAGGGTGAAGTGATAAAGGGGCTATCCACGGCATCACACCTGGCGGTGGGTGTGCCTGGCAGTGTGGATGGTTTGCTGGCGGTGCTTGCGAAGTACGGTTCGATGACCCGCGCAGAGGTCATCGAACCAGCCATAAAGCTGGCGCGTAAAGGTATCCGGCTCGATCAGGATTTAGCAAGCGGCTTTACCCGCCGGCAGAAAGATTTTGCCCGTTATCCGGCCAGCATGGCTATCTTCGGTAACGACGGTGAACCCTGGCGCGTTGGTGAGGTGTTTAAACAGCCTGATCTCGCTGACACTCTGGAGCGGATAAAAAAACACGGCCGGGAGGGCTTTTACGCCGGTAAAACCGCCGATCTGATCGTTGCTGAAATGCAGGCCAACGGCGGATTGATCACCCATGAAGATCTGCAGAGCTATCGCTCTGTGTGGCGCGAACCTGTTCGCGGCACCTATAGAGGGCACGAAATTGTGTCCATGCCCCCGCCTTCATCCGGTGGTGTACTGGTGGTGCAGATGTTGAACATGCTTGAAAGCCAGGACATTAAAGGCAACGGCTTTGGTAGTGCCGCGAGCATTCACGCCATGATAGAAGCAGAGCGCAGAGCCTACGCCGATCGTGCGGAGTATCTGGGTGATCCGGACTTTTATCCGGTACCGATAAAAACCCTGACCAGCAAAAGTTACGCCGCTCAGCGCTTTGCGGATTTTAATCCCGAAAAAGCCAGTCTCAGCAGTGATATCGGTGCTGGCGTCATTCTGGTTGAAAGCCCGGAAACGACTCATGCCTCGTTTATCGATGCTGCAGGCAACGCGGTGGCTTACACCACAACGTTGAATCTGTCTTATGGCGCTAAAATGGTTGCGGCAGGCACCGGGGTGTTGCTCAACAACGAGATGGACGATTTCTCAGCCAAAGAAGACACGCCGAATTTTTATGGTTTGCTGGGTCGTCGTGCAAACGCCATTGAGCCGGGCAAACGCATGTTGAGCTCCATGACACCCACCATTGTGTTGAAAGACGGCAAACCTCTGCTGGTGACCGGTTCTCCCGGCGGTAGCACCATCATCACCACCACGCTGCAGGTCATCCTTAACGTCATTGATCATGGTATGGACGTTTCCGATGCGGTCGGCAGCCCGCGCTTCCATCATCAATGGCAGCCGCCTCGTGTGGTGGTTGAACAGCGCGGTTTTTCACCCGATACAAAAAACCTGCTGGAAGCCATGGGGCACACTCAACTGGTGCCGATTCCGAGTTTTCTGGGTCGCGGAATTGGTGACGCAAACTCGGTGATGATGGACGAGAAAGGCCTCTATGGCGCCGCAGATCCGCGCAACGCAGGCGCCGCCATCGGGGTGCCACCAAGGCTCTGATAAATGTAAACATTTGCGTTATGCTGGGGCTGTCCTGCGCTGAAACTGGGGAGAGTTTATGCGTGAAAAGTTCTGGCTCGATCTCTGGCAAAAAAACGAAATTGCTTTCCATCAGCCAGCTCACAACGAGTTACTGCTGCAGTTCTGGTCTGAGTTGGCCCTGCCGCCAGGTGCTGAGGTATTTGTGCCGATGTGCGGTAAATCTCTGGATATGCGCTGGTTTGAAACCCAGGGATACCCGGTTGTTGGGGTAGAACTGGCGCGTCTCGCGGTTGCAGGTTTTTTCGCCGAAGGGGGCGAACAACCTGAAGTGGACGCCGTGGATCGGTTTGAGCGCTCGATCGGTCGCGCCGCAACCATCTACCAGGGCGACTTTTTTGATCTCACGGCTCCCCTGCTGACTGATGTTCGAGGACTGTTTGATCGCGGGGCTCTAGTGGCACTGCCACCGGATATGCGCTTTCGTTACGTTGATCATCTTTTACGAATTGTGCCCGACGATACGCGGATGCTGCTGATCACCTTTGAATACGATCAGGATCTGGTATCAGGACCGCCGCACGCCGTTGACCCTGATGAGGTTGAATCTCTTTATGGCGGTCGCTGCGAGGTAGAGTTGCTGGAAACTTTTGTCACCAGTTCACTGCCTAAACGTTTTGCTGACAGCAACGTGCCGCAGGCTGCTGAGAGCGTGTACCGCATTGTTAAACGGGAGTAGCACCTGACGGTTCAACTCATCTTGCCATAGTCCACTGCCAGCCAGCGCTGAGGTGTGATAGAGACCGTGATCTGACCCTCGATGCCGCTGTTGTCAGCATAAGCCTTACCCTGCTCTTCGCCCAGATAACGTATCGCCATTGCCTCCAGGGTCCCGGCATCCGCTGGCTCAATGGCGCTGACCTCCCCTTCAATACTGACGTACTTATAGGGCAGACTTTCGTTCTGTGCTGCAAGGCTGACGCGAGCGCCCAGGGTCAGCAATTTGCCTTTCCGCGAGCTGCTGCCAGTAATGACCTTAACGCTTCCACCGGGTTCATAGCTGTACCAGATCGGTACCGTTAAGGGGCCACGTTCGGGCTCATTGATTCCTATTACGCCAACATGCAGATCAGCAAGGAACTGCTGCTTTTCTTCGGTAGTCATTGAGGTCATCGGGCACTCCTTCTGGCGGGTCACAGTGGTTATTCACAGCCCATAAGACACGGGCATTGGGACTAAATAATTTATTTCAAGATCTTGGAAGTATCTTAAACACCACCATAACTGAGGTGTCGGTAATTGTTGAGACAAAGGAGTAAATCATGAACCTAGTACGATGGACACCATTTGGCGAGTTTGATCATCTGGTTCGCTCTCTGGAGCAGCCGCGGTCACCCGTGCGCCGTGCAGACTGGCTTCCGCTGGTAGACATAAGGGAATCTGCTGAGAATTACCATATAGATGTAGAGGTGCCGGCGGTGGCGTCAGAGGATCTATCCGTCACGGTAGCTGAAGGTGTTCTACACGTCAGCGGTGAACGCCGTTCAAGAACGGACGATGAGGATAACCGCACCCATCGTACCGAAAGACGCTATGGTCGCTTTGAGCGTAGTTTCAATCTGCCCGAGGATGCTGATCCAGAAGCGATTACGGCGGAAAGCCGGGATGGTGTGCTGTATCTGAGTGTTGCCAAGCGTGTGCCGGAAGTTGCGAAAAAGATAGATGTGAAGGTCAGCTGACAACGCGCCAGACTGATTCGCTGACAACACAGCTGATAACGCCGCCAGTGCTGGAAGCTGGCGGCGTTTTGCTGTCTGTCAGGAAATCCAGCGCCAATTACAGGCTGATGCTGGCGAGCGCATCTGTTTCGCAAAGCAGTAGAGGATTGAAGAAAATCACAGCTGCGGAAAAGCAGTTGGGCGCGGCGGCACTTTCAGGCAAAATATGTTTCCCAATTTCCATCATCAATTGCGAAGTCTATGAGCCTGAACACTTTTAATGCCAAGAAGACCCTGAGCGTCGGTAACAAACAGTACGATTATTACAGCCTGCCGGAAGCGCAAGGGTTAGGTGACATCAGTCGCCTGCCGGTAACGCTGAAAATTCTGCTGGAAAACCTGCTGCGCTTTGAGGACAACAACACTGTCAAACCAGCGGATATTAAAGCGCTGGCAGGATGGGCTGATAACGCACCTGCGGCTGATGAAATTGCTTTTCGACCGGCGCGGGTGTTGATGCAGGATTTCACCGGCGTGCCGGGTGTTGCTGATCTCGCCGCCATGCGTTCCGCGGTGGTGGATGCAGGTTTAGACCCAAGCATTATCAATCCACTGTCACCGGTTGACCTGGTCATCGACCACTCTGTGATGGTCGATAAATTTGGTACCGACGAAGCTTTTGATCAGAACGTGGAGCTGGAAATGCAGCGTAACGGCGAGCGTTATCGCTTTCTGCGCTGGGGACAAACAGCATTTGAGAACTTCAGCGTGGTGCCGCCCGGCACCGGCATCTGCCACCAGGTGAACCTGGAATATCTGGCCAAAGCGGTCTGGACCAAAGAAGAAGACGGCAGAACCGTCGCCTATCCGGATACACTGGTCGGCACAGACAGCCATACAACCATGATCAATGGTCTGGGTGTGCTCGGCTGGGGTGTGGGTGGAATTGAGGCGGAAGCCGCCATGCTGGGTCAACCGATCAGCATGCTCATTCCTGAAGTGGTAGGTTTCAAACTGACTGGATCTGTTGGTGAGGGTATCACCGCAACAGACGTGGTTCTGGTTGTCGTAGAGATGCTGCGCGCCAAAGGTGTGGTTGGTAAATTTGTCGAATTTTATGGTTCAGGTCTGGATAACCTGTCTCTGGCAGACCAGGCCACAATTGCCAACATGGCGCCAGAATACGGCGCCACCTGTGGTTTCTTCCCTATTGATGCAGAAACTCTGAAATACCTGCGCCTGACTAACCGTGACCCGGATACCGTTGCCCTGGTTGAAGCGTACTGTAAGGCTCAGGGCATTTTCCGCGATGAAAACACCGTCGATCCGGTTTATACAGATACCCTGGAGCTGGATCTGTCGAGCGTGGTACCCAGTCTTGCCGGACCTAAACGGCCCCAGGATCGAGTTGCTATGACCGATCTGAAGAAGGCGTTCACCGAAGCGCTGGAATTGTATGGGCGTCAAAAGCCCGCCACTGCAGCGGTTCCAGGTGAGGACTTCGAGCTCACCGATGGTGATGTAGTGATTGCTGCCATCACTTCGTGTACCAACACTTCCAATCCCGCTGTCATGCTCGGTGCAGGCCTGGTTGCGCAGAAAGCGCTGGCCCGGGGTTTAAAAGTGAAGCCCTGGGTGAAAACCTCACTGGCCCCTGGCTCAAAAGTGGTCACCGAGTATCTGGAAGCCACCAATCTGCAGGATTCACTTGATGATCTCGGCTTTAATCTGGTGGGTTACGGGTGCACCACCTGTATTGGTAACTCAGGACCTTTGCCCGAACATATTTCCGCTGCGATAGAAGCAAACGACCTGGTGGTTGCATCTGTGCTGTCAGGCAATCGAAACTTTGAAGGTCGAGTGCATCAGGAAGTGCGCACCAACTGGCTGGCTTCACCGCCGCTGGTGGTGGCTTACGCCCTGGCAGGCACCACTTCGATAGATCTCAGCAAAGACCCGATAGGTCAGGACCAGAATGGTAATGACGTGATGCTGGCTGACATATGGCCCAGTAATCAGGAGATCCGTGACGTTGTTGATCAGGTCTCCGTGGCGATGTTTGACCGTCAGTATGCAGATGTTTTCACCGGTCCGCCCGCGTGGCAGGCCATCGAAGTGGATTCCGGCGGCACCTATGGCTGGGAAGATTCCACCTACATCAAACAACCGCCATTTTTTGCAGTAGGCGGCGACCAGACCCAGTCGATTGGTGTGAATGGTGCTCGCATTCTTGCAGTGCTGGGCGATTCAGTGACCACTGACCACATCTCTCCGGCTGGTGCTATTCAGCCCGATAGCCCTGCGGGCCATTACCTGCAGCAGGCAGGTGTGGATGTGAAAGAGTTCAACTCTTACGGCTCGCGACGAGGCAACCATGAAGTCATGATGCGCGGCACTTTTGCAAACATCCGTATTCGCAACGAAATGGTGCCCAGCCTTGAAGGCGGCTTCACCAAACATATTCCCTCTGGCGACGAAATCAGCATCTATGATGCTGCAGTACGCTATACGGGAGAAGGCACACCTCTGGTTGTGATTGGCGGTAAAGAGTACGGTACTGGTTCAAGCCGTGACTGGGCTGCAAAAGGTACCCGACTGTTAGGTGTGAAAGCAGTACTGGTTGAAAGCTTCGAGCGTATCCATCGATCTAACCTGATTGGTATGGGTGTTCTGCCGCTGCAGTTTAAAGCGGGTGACAGTCGTAAATCTCTAAATCTGACGGGTGATGAAATCATCGATGTGCAGTTGCCTGAGGGTGCAACTGAAACGCCTCGTCAGGAAATTGAAGTGACGATTCATCGTGCAGATGGTACTGAGCAGACAGTGATGGTCGACAGCCGTCTTGATACGGATAACGAAATTGCCTATTTCAAGAGTGGTGGCATTCTGCAGTTCGTGTTGAATAATCTGGTTGCTGCGGCTGCGTGATCAACGGCTTTCGAGCTGAAGTTCGCAACGAAATCAATCTCATCAAACCGCTTGATGAGGTTGAGCAGGCAGCCAGGGCCGATGCGCTTGCCTGGATAGATTCCGGCGTTGAGATCTGCAGGCTGAAAAAGCCTGCGGTCCCGCCAAAACACCTTATCTCATACTTTGCTGTTGTAGACGGCGAATACCTGCTGCTTGTAGATCACATCAACGCAGAGCTGTGGCTGCCAACGGGTGGTCATGTGGAACCTGGGGAACATCCGAGAACAACCGTATTGCGTGAAGCGAAAGAGGAGTTGGGTCTCGATGGGGAGTTTCTGCTCGATCAGCCTGTTTTTCTCACGATTACCGAAACCGTGGGTAAAACAGCAGGTCACACAGACGTTTCCATCTGGTATGTGTTACGTGGAAACCGGCATTCTGAACTGGTGTTTGATACCACTGAATTTCACAGTATCCGCTGGTTCCACAGAGATGACGTGCCGTTTGATCGAACAGACAAACACATGGGGCGGTTTCTGCAGAAACTCTATGGTCCAGAGTTGCTATGTTCTTAATCGAACATCTGTATAAACAATCCAGCCTTCCGCAGAGACAAATAATCTGATTTCAGATGTAGATTTGTTTGCATTCCTTGTATACGATGCGCGCCGCTTCGATGTGGACCATCGAGTGTGATAAAGCGCACAGGTGTGCGGCTTTGTTAAAAAAGTGTGACGTAGTAACAAGGGTTAACACCCGCGTTTCGTTTATCGTTCTGTAATAGAAGTCCCTGCCGAGAGAGACAGATCGTGATTAACAGAAATGAATCCCGCCTGATTGCTCAGGAAAGACGCAATCAAGCGGCCAGCCAGGCTCGCCAGAAACAGAGCCGTCGTAAAACCGCCGTTGTCAGCCCTGCGCTGGCAAACAGACCGGCTAAATCAAGCGTGCATAATTTCCCGGGGCGCTAAGCCTCGGGCAAACTGCCTGGCTGCTCAGTCAGGCAAAGCAAATGCAACCAGGTAGTCACCGGTTTGGTCGGTGACGTGCGCGTGCCCGCCTGCCGCGACAACAATATATTGCCTGCCTTTGCTCTTGTAAGTCATAGGCGATGCCATGCCTGCGATAGTACCTAACGGTACGCTCCAGGCGATTTCGCGTTTGCGCAAATCCATTGCGACAAGTTTGCCCCAGGGCGGTTGTGTGCATGGCAGGCCAAGTGACGACAGGAAAGGTGTTCGCTCCATGATGTAAGGTGTGCCGGCCATGCGTGAGGCATCAAAATCCTCGTTGCGATTGTCCGGATCAAACTGTGTGCGCGGGACCAGACGTACAATTGCGGGGAGTTCATTGACAAAACTAACGGCTAAACCAGACTGCGCATCCACACCTACGCCACCCCAGTTTATGCCACCGGCATAACCTGGATTCATGAGCGTACCGGCCAGGCTGGCCAGCGGTGGCAGCGTGGAAAAGGGTTGCGTAGGTGACAGGGACTCGTCGGCGACGCCGTCAGTGGAGACGGCGCGTTCTTCAATCGGAATAAGCGGCTCACCGGTGCGACGATCGAACACTACATCATGCCCGTTTTCGTGACCTGTACCAGTGCGGGGACGGATCCATTGCCCAGGTTTAAATCCACCAGCACCGGCTGGGCGGGTGTGTCGTAGTCCCACACGTCGTGGTGTACAAGTTGCCGTTCAACATCAGCAGACAGTGGAGCCCAGGCGTTACCGCCGCCGCTGATGTCAGCGCTGTTGCCTTGCCAGGTCTGACGTGCAGGATCTGTGGGGGAGCGTGGAATAGGGTCCCAGGACCAGAGGATTCTGCCTGTCAGAATGTCCACAGCGCGGACAATACCGCGTTCACTTTCAACTTTACGGTTGTCGCCGATGGCAGAGCCGATATACAGCGTATTGTTGATGATCGCTGGCGGGGATGTGAGCGTGTATTCGCCGGCTTGTACGTCGCCAACGCCAATCGTCAGGTCAACAACGCCATCGGTACCAAACTCAAGGCAGGGTTCACCTGTTAACGCATCCAGGGCATGCAGGTGGCCGCGCAGGGTACCGAATAACACACGATGGTTGCACGCCTGCTCCGGACGGCTGCCATGCCACAGGCTGACGCCGCGCGCTGCGGTTTCGCTTGAAGCGCTCGCTCGGATCAAATTGTGCACCAAACCGCCAGCGCTCTTCTCCTGTGGTGGCATCCACAGCATAGGCTTTTCCAAACGAAGAATTAAAAAACAGGGTGTCCTGCCAGAAAAGTGGCGTGGCTTCGAACGTCATACCGTGTTCGTTGGCATAGCCTGCGCCGGTTTCACCGCTTTGATATACCCAGGCCTGTTGCAGCTGCTCAACATTGCTATGGTCAATCTGATCGAGCGCACTGTATTTGCTGCCGCCGGCGTCACCCCCATAAGCCTCCCAGGCTGAAGCGGAGTAGGCTGCACAGCTGATGACCAGAGCACTAATCAGTGCAATTTTGTTTATTCGCGGTAACGGTTGCTGTGGAGATACGATATTTCTTTCAAGGCGCATGGCGTGTAAAGGGCGCATGGCGTGCGATCCTCTGGCAATGTTATCCAGAGGGTCGCAGCTTAATCAGAGCCTTCCTAATCTTCTTCTTTCAGGCCCATCAATTGCGCCGGTGTCAGAGACAGTGATGCCGCAATCTGATTAAAAAAAGTAATTTCCCGGCTGCTCACACGACCATCTGCGTTTATCACCTCTGCAAGCGCCTGGGCGATGTCCTGTCGGTCGCTGGCGCTCAGCTTCTTAGCCGACGTAGCAATGTATTTATCAAGGGGTGCACTTTCGTAAATGCGTGAATTGGCTGCAACACGTACGTCTGCAGCAGGAAAGTCTTCGCCGGTATGCGCGCGCAGAACGTCGCGGACCTTTTCGATCTCGATCGCCTTGATATTGGTGTCTGCGGCTGTTGCGCGTGCCAGTGTCATCAACATGACTTCTTTAGCCAGCTGCGCCTGCTCCTCAGGACTTGGATCCGAGCCCCCAAAAATTTTCAGTACCCCTGCCAAACTCGCGATACTCATACCTGTCTTCCTAGTCTTAATTGGTTTATTGGTGTTATGGGCTCTATTGTTCCGCGATGCGCGCTGTGGGTCAACGTGGCAATTTGACTGCTGTCAGCCTAAGACTTGAACAGATTGTCGAGTTGTTGCCTGGCCCGCTCGGCTTTATCAGCGCCAGGTTCGCCTTTGCTTCCCTCTGGCCCGAGACCAGCGGCAGGGTCGAAGTATTCGCAGAAGTTGGCAATTTCCTTCTCGATGGGCGTTTCCGCTCGGTCTTCGAAGCATCGGGTGGCGTTGGCTGCATCGTAATGTTTGCACATGCGACAGCAATGCAGTTCGTAAAAACACGCCTTGCAGGTGGCCTGGCGACTGAGGGGCAGGGGTTCGTCGCTGAGACTCGCACCACAGTTGAAGCAGGTTAAGTCGTTCAAAGCTCAACCTCACCCTGGGCCCAGCTGCGGATCAGATGATGGGCGATGGCCATCTCTCCGGGTACGCGCAGATTGTCATGGTTTTTGTTCACAGCGCGCAGGGCATCGGACCGACTGAACCACTGCACGTCTGCCATTTCTGCAGGATCGATCTGGATGTCCTGGGTATCTGCAACGCCATGACACCCAATCATCAGCTGGGAGGGAAAGGGCCAGGGTTGTGACGAGTGATATTGGACCTCGCCAACGCGAATACCTGCTTCTTCCCAAACCTCACGTCGCACTGCGTCCTCCAGTGACTCACCCTGGTCCAGAAATCCAGCCAGCGCGGAATAGAACTGGGTGTTGGCCATGATGCCCTGGGATTGTCCCAGCAGGCACCGATCGCCACCGGGTTCATCAATAATCAACATGATGGCTACCGGATCCGTACGCGGGAACACATGCTTTCCGCAACCTGTACAACGCCGGATCTGCCCGCCACGCTCTGCAGCACTGGGGGCACCACATTGGGCGCAGAAGCCGTTCCGGCGGTGCCAATCCAACTGCGCGCGGGCGTGAGCAACAATACCTGCATCGGGTCCGGGCAGAAGGGCTGCAGCGGCACGGCAGTCGACATATTGATCTTCATCAGCGGGCGCATCGATATTCGCAGCAAAATGCGCAATATTGTCGCGCAAGCCGAGCAGCACGGGTTCTGAGACGATATGCTCAGACAGTGACGCCAGTTCTTCCTGTCTCTGCCAGGCCAACTGCTGATTGGCATCCATAGCGACTTTAAGTTTGTGGAAGGTGAGAAACACGCTGTCATCTGCTTCCACCAGCGCTCTGATTGCCGCCTCATCACGGCGGATCGATTCAGCCCGGTCCAGCGGGTTGCCAGCAAATGTGTGCACCTGAGTAGACATAGTCTGCCCTGAAAAAAGTCCCCGACAGTTTAACCCAACAGGGTGCACTGCAGACAGCGACAGTATTCAGCCGCACTGTTCTGAGATACGCTAACAACTGAGAAAGAGATGGGCAGAGGAAACACAGTGATTGAAAAAATACCGTTTGGCCGCACAGGTCATAGCAGTAGCCGCACTATATTTGGCGCTGCTGCTCTGGGGGCGATGAAGCAGGAGCGGGCGGATGCCACCCTGGCAAAACTGGATCACTATGGCGTAAATCACATTGACGTGGCGGCAAGTTATGGTGAGGCGGAACTGCGTCTGGCGCCGTTCCTGAAAACCCGTCGAGACGATTTTTTCCTTGCCACCAAAACAGGTTTGCGCAGCAAGGCCGCAGCTCGAGATCAGCTGCACGCCTCCCTGGAAAGAATGCAGGTGGAACAGATTGATCTGATCCAGATGCATAACCTGGTGCAACCTGATCAATGGGAAGAGGCGATGGGGCCCGGTGGTGCGCTGGAGGCTCTGGTGGAAGCCAAAGAGCAGGGGCTGGTGCGCTTTATCGGGGTGACCGGACATGGCACTTATGCGCCATCCATGCATGTACGCAGTCTGCAGACCTATGATTTTGATTCAATTCTGGTGCCGTACAACTACTCAATGATGAACAACCCGCAATACGCGGCGGATTTTGAAGCGCTGTACGTGCTTTGTCAGGAGCGCCAGGTGGCAATGCAGACCATCAAGAGTATTGCCTTGCGCCGCTGGCGTGATGACGACCCGGAAAAACACTTTTCCTGGTATCGACCGATACGCGAACCCGAACCGCTGAAACGGGCGGTGGATTTTGTCCTGCACCGTGAAGGTTTGTTTTTGAATACCACCAGTGATGCTTCTCTGCTGGATGCCATCTTTGCTGCGGCGCGGGAAGCGGTTGATGCACCAGACCCCGTAGCATTGGAGGCGGATGCCCTCAGTTTGGGGGTAGAACCCCTGTTCGTGCGGGATGTATCCGACGACGTATTGTTAAAGGAGGCTTGATCATGACAACACAGTGGCAGGTAAGGCGGTTAGCGGGTGCGCTGGGTGCGGAGATCACCGGCGTTAACCTGAGTGCACCTTCCAGTGCAGACATTGAGCAGATCAAATCGCTGCTGTTGGCGCACAAAGTCGTATTTTTCCCCGGCCAGAACATCAGCCTGGAAGAGCATGTGGCGCTGGGTGAGTCCTTTGGCCAGATCGAAGATCACCCGAACCTGAAAAATCCCTACACCAATCATCCTGGTGTGTTTGAACTGGCAGCAACCCATGGTGGTGTTGCTGACGAATGGCATACAGACATCACCTTCGAGGCGCAGCCTTCAAAAATGTCGGTGCTGCATATGGTGAAATGTCCGGAAGTGGGTGGGGACACCATGTGGTGTTCTCTGGAACAGGCGTTTAATGAACTGTCACCACCGATGCAGTCGCTGTGCGAATCTCTGACCGCCTTGCACGATGCGTTGCCGCATAATCGCCCGGACAAAATGGCCATTCATCCGGTGGTCCGGGTTCATCCGGAAACGGGTAACAAATCGTTGTACGTGAATGAACACTTCACTCGTCGTCTGGTTGAGGTCAATGCGACTGAAAGTGAGGCGTTACTGACCTATCTGACCAACTGGGTGAAGAACCCTCGCTTTACCGTGCGTTACCAGTGGTCCGAAGGCACCATTGCCATGTGGGATAACCGCTGTACACAGCACTTTGTACTGAATGATTTTGTTGGCGAAAGGATTATTCAGCGGGTCACGGTTATGGGAGACACCGTCGAAGCGGCCAGTCCACCGGGGTGGGAACCCTATGTTCGGCCAGGGCCGTTGTCAGCCATGAGCCGGCACGATCGGCAACTGTCACTGTATTTAAAGTCGCAGCAGGAAGCCCAGGAGTCCTGAGAGATCAGCCCTATCAGGGCTGAACAATGTTCACCACCTGAACTTTCTGTTCAGGTGTCAGGCTGACATTGAGCGAGCCGGAGCGGAAGCCGCCAAGATCAAGGGCCACAAAGTGGTAGCCGGCGGCCTGGATTCTGTCCTGTAATGTTTCCTGCAGCTCAATGGCTTTGGCCATTTCCGCAGCAGGTATCTCAAGCCGCGCAACGTCGCCGTGATGGCGAACGCGAAACTGGCTGAAGCCCAGATCGGCCAGTACATCTTCTGCAGCTTCTACCTGTGCCAGCAATGCCTGAGTAATGTGGGTGCCATAAGGGAAGCGGCTGGAAAGGCAGGCCGCCTGCGGCTTCTCGGCATTTTCCAATCCCAGCGCATTGGCCAGCGCGCGGATATCTGCTTTGTGAAAGCCGGTTTCAACCAGAGGAGAGCGCACCTCAAAGTTTTCAGCCGCCACTAACCCCGGACGGTGATCACCCAGGTCGTCGAGGTTGGTCCCATTCAGCACGGTTTCAATGCCGCCATCCCTGGCCATCTCATCCAGGTAGGTGTAGAGCGAAGTTTTGCAGTGGAAACAGCGGTTGGTTGGATTCGATCGATATTCAGGTTTGGACAGCTCATCGGTGACTATGACTTCGTGTTGAATGCCCCAATCCTCAGCAAGTTTCTCTGCCAGAGCGAGGTCTGCGCGTTTAAGGCTGGCTGATGCGGAGGTCACTGCCCGGGCTTTTTTACCCAGTACCTGTCCGGCTACGTAGGCGACTAACGAACTGTCAATGCCGCCGGAGAAAGCCACAATGACGCTGTCATACTCGGCCAGATGGTTCTTCAGCGCCTGGTATTTCAATTCAATATCAGCATTCATGCCTTAAACCTACAAACGATTGATGGTGTTGGCAAGGAAGCCGGCGCCAAAACCGTTGTTGATATTTACAACCGACACACCGGATGCACAGCTGGTCAACATGCCGAGCATAGCGGCAACCCCTTCAAAAGCTGCACCATAGCCGACACTGGTGGGTACTGCGATGACCGGTTTATCGACCAGGCCACCCACCACGCTGGGCAGTGCACCTTCCATGCCTGCAACCACAATCAGTACCCGCGCACTGCGTAAGTCCTCCAGGCGTGACAGCAGGCGATGCAAACCTGCTACGCCGACATCGTTTATACGCTTCACCCTGTTGCCGAAAAACTCAGCGGTCAGTGCAGCTTCTTCAGCCACGCTGTTGTCCGAGGTGCCCGCTGTCACAACGGCGATTGTATGGGGTGGGGTATCGGGTGTTTTGGTGATCCAGCTCAGCAGCTCTGAGGCAGGATGATAGTGCACATCATCGGGCAGTCCGGTTAAAGCAGCGTATTTCTCCGGTTCAATTCGAGTCACCAGCACGTTACATTCACGCTCCACCAGATGCCCGATAATGTCGGATATCTGCGCTGGGGTTTTACCGGAGCCAAATACCACCTCGCCGGCGCCGGTGCGTCGCTCCCGATCATGGTCGATGAGGGTATGACCAATATCCTCGAAGTAATGGCTGCGCACGCGGGTTAAGACTTCGTCTAATTCGAGCTCACCATCTTTAAAAGCCTGTAATACTTCTTCCAGTGCCACAGCCGGAATACTCCTTAACTCAGTTGTTCGCCGGGTCGCAGGCTGAGCATGCGGTGGGTGGGAGCACACAGTTTGTCAATTTCGATGCCGTTGGGGCAGGCATCCTGACAAGGTTCACCTGAACAGTTCAGGCAGGCGTCGGCATTGCTTTCCAGCAGGGCGTATTCGCGCCGGGCAAAGGTGACGTCTTCGTAATCTGTGGCGTACATACGCGTGCGCAGCACATCGGCAATGGGTACACCGTAAGGGCAGGCGCCTTCACATAGATTACAGGCATGCCGACAATAGTTCGCACCGTTTAAATGTGCGTACTGGTCGAGCAGGTTGCGAGCTTGTGCAGTAACAAAGGTTGCGCCGGAAGCACCCAGATATTCATCGATCTGATCTTTACCGGTCATTGAAATGATCAGCGCGTCAACGTTGGGGTTTGCCAGTGCCCAGCTGAAGGCGGCCTGTGCAAAGGTCTGTGCGCCGGCCTGCTCATACGGGCGCATATCGTTCAAACGTGCGCCCATTAAAGTTTTCATGGCGATGACGCCAATGTCCTTTTCTTTGGCTTTGCTGATGGCACGGGGCAGGTCAGGTTGCGTGGCAATGCGGTCAAAGCCGCGGGTCAGACCTTCGTAGAACGCGGGGTCCTGGCCGAAATTGTAGCCCACCAGCATCACATCGATCATGTCTTCGTCGATGGCATAGTCGAGGCACTCGATCAGTCGTCCCGCGTGGCCTGAGATGCCTGTGAAACGGATTTTGCCTTGTGCCTTGGCCTGATCAACAAAAGCCAGCCACTCGGGGTTGCCGACGCTGTCGACACTGTTCACCGCATGGTTCATGTACACGTCTACGTAATCGGTTTGCAGGCGCCGCAGCGAACCTTCCAGGTCGTGCATCATGGTGGATGCGCGGGTGCTGCTGCTGGTCAGTGTTTTGGACACCAGATAGGCTTTGTCACGACGACCTTTGAGGGCGTTGCCGAGGACCGTTTCCGAATCTCCACCGGTGTAACTTTCAGCGCTGTCAAAATAGTTAACGCCGCGGTCTAAGGTATGGTGAACCAGATCTTCCTGCCCCGTTCGCAGGCGTGAAGAGCCAAACGAAATATCAGATATTTTCAATTCCGTGCGACCCAGGCGCCTATAGGCCTGGACCCCCTGTGTGTTGCCTGCCGGGGTTGAAGCTGACGTGGTGGTGCCAGTCAATAATGTGCCTGCACCTGCTAAGGCGCTGGTTTTGATGAACGAACGACGGTCTTTGTTAAGCATGTTGACTCCGATCAGTGCGTTGTTAAATGGCTTCGAACAATCCTGCAGCACCCATGCCTTTGCCGACACACATCGACACGATGCCGTATTTTTTATTTTGCCGTTTCAGCGTTCGCAGCAGCGAGCCGGTTAAACGGGTGCCGGTCATGCCAAACGGGTGGCCTATGGCGATGGAACCGCCGTTGACGTTGTAAATCTCGTTATCAATGTTCAGCTGATCCCGACAGTACAGACACTGGCTGGCAAAAGCCTCATTAAGCTCCACCAGGTCAATATCGTCCATAGTCAGGCCGGCATAGTCCAACAATTTGGGTATAGCGAAGACCGGCCCTATGCCCATTTCGTCCGGCTCACATCCAGCCACGGTAAAGCCGCGGAAATATCCCATTGGCGTTAATCCCAGTTCGCTCGCCTTAGCTTCTGTCATGAGCAGGGTCATGGCGGCGCCATCTGACAATTGTGATGCGTTGCCGGCGGTGACGGATCCGCCTTCTTCAAAGGCGGGATCAAGCTGGCTGAGTCCGTCGAGGGTTGTACTGGGTCGATTACATTCATCCCGATCAACAACGCCGGTGATAATTTCTGTTTCTTTGGTCTGTTTATCGATGACTTTTCGCCACTGCACCTGCATGGGTGCAATTTCATCACTGATGTAGCCGGCTTCATCCGCGGCAGCATAGCGTTGCTGGCTTTGCAGAGCGTAAGCATCCTGAGACTCACGGGTAACCTGATAGCGCCGCGCAACCACTTCTGCGGTATTGCCCATGGCCATATACATGTCAGGCATCTCTTCAGTCAGGGTCGGGTTTTCGGCAAACTTGGCTTCGGTACCCCGGCTTAAACCCGTAATGGATTCAACGCCACCAGCCATCATGATTTGTGCAAAACCAGAGTTGATCTGGCTGGCGGCAAAGGCGATGGAGTTTAATCCCGAAGAACATGCCCTGCTGATAGTGGTGGCAGGCACGGTGATGGGCAGGTTGGACAGCGCTACAGCGTGTCTGGCCACGTTACCAGACTGTTCGCCCACCTGGCGTCCGCAACCCAGCACAACATCTTCAACTAATGCCGGGTCGAGAGTCGGGTTGCGCTCCAGCAGCGCGTTGATGCAATGGGCAACCAGATCATCGGATCGGGACATGTTGAATGTGCCACGATGAGCTTTGGCCAGGCCGGTGCGAATGCAATCGACGACAACAATATTGTTCATAACTACTCCTCTAAACGGATGTTTACTTTTCCTGGTTGCTGCCCGTACCGATGACACCTTCTGCCGTCATGGCGTCGATAGCACTGTCATCAAAGCCAGCCTGGCTGAGAATCGCTCGGGTGTGTTCACCCAACTGCGGCGCGGGACCCTGAGGTTTTACATCTGCTGTCGCAAAACGCATAGGGATGTTGACGGTGCGATAGGGACCAATATCGTCATGCTCAATCTGCGGGAACATACCCAACTCAACGGCATGAGGGTCTTGAGGCACTTCGTGAAGAGCAAGTACCGGCCCCCAGATCAGGCCGGCTTTGTCAAAGATCTCACCCCATTCGTCGCGGCTGCGCTTGGCCAGGGCGGCATCCACCAGATCGATAAGCGTGTCCATGTTGCGATAACGTGAGCGTGAATCAACAAAACGTTCATCATCGATCAGTTCTTCAATTTCTATGGCCTGACACATACGTGACCAGAAGGCGGCATCCGGCATCATGTTGAAGACCACCCATTTGCCATCACCGCAGGGGAACCGATTGGCGGTGATCGCCAGCATTTCTTTGCGCGCACGACGACGCACCGGCGCGTGATCGATGGCGGTGACCGCATAGTCAGTTGCCTGGGTCCACACCGCAGTTTCGTACAGCGATGTTTCGACCACCTGTCCTTCACCGCTCTTTTCTGCCAGGCGCAGGGCAGCCAGAATTGAAGCCACCATGGCAAGACCCGTAGTGTGGTCACCTTGTGCTGGCCGCGCCATGGGCACAACACCTGCGTCACCTTCACGCTGGGCATCGTATAAACCTGAACGGCCAAAAAACGCTGTAACGTCATAGCCCGGTCGCCAGGCATCCGGGCCGGTGGTGCCGTAACCGGTCAGTGTTGCGTGTACCAGGTCAGGTTTGAGAGCCAGCAGAGTAGCCGGGTCCAGACCAAATTTTTCCTGGCGTTTGACCAGCAGATTACACATGAAGATATCGGCCCCAGCGACCAGTTTACGCACAAGGTCTGCGCCAGCGGGTTGATCCAGGGCTACCGCTATGGAGCGTTTGCCGCGATTGTCCACATCAAAACCGAAGTCGTAGCCTTTGATTTCGTCGCTGAGTTCGTCGTGTTTGATCGGGCGGGAGAGACCCCGCATCGGGTCGCCGGTGAGTGGTTCAACCTTGATCACGTTGGCACCCAGGTCCGCTAAAATTGCGCCAGCGCTGGGCGCGGCCATGTAGCTGTCGACTTCGATCACGGTTATGTCTTGCAAAGGTGCAGTCATTTTACTCCCTGGTAGATTCTGTTCTTTTTATGGGCTGCTGGGCATCGAGTGCTTTCAGCATGCGTTTCAAGGCGAAGTGTCGGTAACTCTGCTCGATTAAGACCTCCGCTTCACCGGCCATCAACCCGTCTTCGATATCCAGATTAAGCCATCCATTGTGCCCGGTATACGGTGGTATTTGGTAGCGTTTGTCAAAAGTCAGGCTGGCCTGTGCCTCCCTGCCCGCCCAGAAGGACAGTTGCAGGCGGCCGTCGCTCATATAAACCGTGCAGAAATTCTTTTTGCCGGCGCGAAAGCAGGGATTGCCAAACTGACGATCCTCGCTGGTTTCCGGCAGCGCCAGACACAACTTACTGATCTGTGCTAACAATCGTTTGCGGTGCGGAGCGACCAGCGGATCGAATTCCTCGGGATCGATGGTCAGTGTGGGTGGTTCAAGGTCAGGGCCTGGGGGCAGCGTGGCGGTGAGAGACTTTGGGGCGGCATCAACATAGGCCTGACGCACAAGCTCGGCAATTCTACCCCAGTCCAGCCCCTGGTCCAGATCAACACCCAACCAGCCTTTCGGGCCGACGTAGGGTGGCACATAAAAATATTCCGGCTCAGCGTCGACATAAAGTGACTGAGCCCCCGCCGGCATTTTCAGCCAAAGTGCCAGGTGTCCGTCACCGTGGTGATTAATCACGTAGGTGGCAAAGGTTTTCCCGGCAACACGGAAGTCAGGAGAGCCATGGCTCATCACACACTCAGTATCCGGGAACCACAGGCAGAGATCGTTCACCGCTGTAGTGATGTCTCTGCCTTTCTGTTTGCTTTTCGCTTGGCTCACCTACTCCTCCCCCTACAGGCCTAATCCGCCCCCGGCGGTCCTTCAACTGGTGCTAGAATAGCGTGTTTATCTTCCCAACTGGAGTTTGTCTTGAGCGCAGTTATGCGCAACGGCGTTGTGCTGTTGTCTGAAACGATGGTTATTGCCTGTGTCTGATCCAGACATCCAGGCCACATCCGCTTCCAGTGTAAAAAAAACCTTTATGGGCTGGCGCATGGTCGCTGCTGCCTTTTTTGTCGACTTTGTGGCAGTGGGTTTCTTCTTTTATTCCTATGGTGTGTTTTTCAAAGCCATTGCTGCTGAGTTTGGGGACTCTCGCCTGGGCGTCGCTCTGGGGCTCACCGTGACCAACGCGGTCGGTGCCATAGCAGCCCCTCTGGTCGGCAGGGCGTTGGACCGTTTTCCTCTGAAGCGGGTGATTGGTGTCGGCGCTACGTCCATGGCCATAGGCTTTCTCGGGCTCAGTCAGGTGCAGACGCAGATGCAGTTTTATCTGGTGCTGGGTCTGTTCATCGGTTTTGGCGCATCATCGATGGGCAATCTTGCCACCAGCAAACTGGTTGCCAACTGGTTTGATCGTAAACGCGGCATGGCTCTGGGTATCGCTGCAACAGGTGTCTCGTTGTCCGGGGTGGTGATGCCCTATATCAGCGCAGAAATAATTGCCGGTTATGGCTGGCGCAACGGCTTCTTAGTCTATGGCCTGTTTACTTTCATGGTTGTGGTGCCGTTTGTTTTGAGCGTGGTGGTATCAAAACCCGAAGAGGTTGGCCTGCAGCCGGATGGCGCACTGAAACTTCCACCTGCCGATGTGCACACCAATTCAGCGCCCGTACCTCGATTATCCATGCACCAGGTCTGGCGAGACCACAATTTCTGGATCATTGTGCTGACCTTCTCGCTGATATTCTGCTGCATGAGCACGACTCTGACACACATGGTGCCCAGGCTCACAGACATGGGGCACGAGTTAAGTTTAGCTTCACTGGTGATGTCGCTGTGTGCCGGTCTCGGCATTGTTGGCAAGCTCAGTTTTGGCTGGCTGGGCGATAAACTGCCTATGCGCAGGGTACTGTTGCTGGTGATCCTGGTTCAATTCAGCGGGCAGTTTCTCATGTACCACAACGAGGACCTGTTCTGGTTTGCGGTTGGTGCGGCTTTGTTTGGTTATGGCGTTGGCGGGGTGGTGCCACTGCATGGCGCCATTGTGGGCAAAACCTTTGGCCGCGAACGGTTTGGCGCAGTGCTGGGCCTGATGCGACCGGCCATGTTTCCGATCCAGATCCTTGGCGTACCCTTTGCCGGTTGGGTCTACGACACCACGGGCTCTTACGCTCAGGCATTTCAGGTACTGCTGTTTCTGTATGGTTTTGCCGCCTGTGCGGTGGCATTTTACCGTGCGCCTGAAGTCAAAGCAGCTTAGTCAGGTAAACCCAGCACCCGTTTTGCAATGATATTCAGCTGCACTTCTTTTGTGCCCCCGGCGATGGTTAAAGACTTCTGATACAACCATTGTTTGAGACGTGCCAGCTCTTTGGGGTCTGCTTCAGCACCATCCCAGCGTAAACCCTGTGTACCCATAGCCGCTACGGCGAGTTCATCCCCATCCTGAATATTCAGCGCATTACTGAGTTTTACTGCAGACGAGGTGAAGCCAGGTGCGTGGGACTGTGATTCTTCAATGGCTCGACGTTGGGTGATCTGTTGTGCCCGTGTATTCATCTCGTACCGCGTCAACCAGTCGCGCAATGCAGTGTGGTCGAGTTTGCCACTTTCCGGACCGACGTAGTGACGCACCAGTCCTGGCATCCGGCTTTCCTCGACGCGACCGCCCTGAGAGCCGGAGATGTTGATACCCGCATGTGTGGAGCGTTCAAATTGCAGCAGCCGTTTGCCCACGGTCCAGCCATTGTCTACGCCGCCAATCAGATCCTCTGCAGGCACCACGGCGTTATCGAAATAAGTTTCGCAGAAAGGGGATGCGCCTGAGATCAACGCAATTGGTGATACCTTCACGCCGGGCTGACTCATGTCAATGAGCACCAGCGATATGCCTTCGTGTTTGGGCTTGTCCGGTGAGGTGCGCACCAGGGCAAAAATGAAATCACATTCGGTGGCATCACTGGTCCATATCTTGGCACCGTTAATCAGATAGTGATCGCCGTTGCGTTCAGCCCGCGTGCTGAGGCTGGCAAGGTCAGAGCCCGCGCCGGGTTCGGAATAACCCATGGCCCATGCGCCTTCGCCGCGTGCACAGCGGGGTAGCCATTTCTGCTTCTGAGACTCCGTGCCAAATTCCAGTATCGTAGGTCCGATGTAGTTCACCCCTCGACCAGTCAGCGGCGTTCGCGCACCGATGGCTTTTAGTTCTTCGATCAGCACCTGATATTGTTCGCGGTTGAGTTCAGCACCACCATAGGCTTTTGGCCAGGTGGGTACGGTCCAGCCTTTTTCTGCCATGCGCTCGAGCCACAGCCGTGTATCCACATCCAGTTCAATATGACTGCTGCCGATAGGTGTATAACCGGGACCTCTGGCACCCTCCGGGCAGTTTTCTGCCAGCCAGCTGCGGGTTTCTAAACGGAATTCATCTATATTCTGCAAAACATATCTCCACACATAGGGGCGTAGTCAAAAGCGCCGGGGGCATTAGTAGAACCGCGCTTTGAGCAGCTGCAGCTGGGTTTCACCGCGACTGTGACAGCGAATATTGACCGCCTCCGTGAGGATCTGATCGGCAATATAAGGCTCAAAGCTGCTGCGACTGAACGGTGCAATGTCCATCATTTCTATTTCAACCGAATAGCCTTCAACCACCGGAAGAATGGTGATGGCATTGTGGTTGGGCAGCAGTTCTTCCAGCTCTACCTGTAGTGCCTGTTGGGATTCACGATCCGGAGCTACACCTTTGACCAGATATTTGAGGACACATTCAACAGATTCTTCAGTCAACAGCTTCATCCAGGCGGTAGGCGATCAGATAATCACCCGACGGCATTGGAGAAGTAAAGTGACCACCGGCTGCAATCACCACATATTGCTGATTGTTATACAAATAGCTCATCGGTACTGCGTTGCCTGTTGTCGGTAACTTGTCACGCCATAACTCTTTACCGTCATTGATATCGAATGCGCGGAAGTAGCTGTCTGAGGTGGCGGCGATAAAAATCAGGCCGCTGGCGGTAACCATAGGTCCACCCATTTCTATGGCACTGCCGAAAAAATGGTGGATCGGCCAGGGCGCCAGATTCTCCAGAGTACCCAGCGGGTTCTGCCAGAGAATATCGCCACTCTCCAGGTCTACAGCGGCAAGAGTGGCCCAGGGCGGCTTGGTACAGGGTGCGCCAAGCGGGGAAGTCAGAGGTTCCATGATCACGCAGTATTCAGAGCCGTATTGGGGAAAGGGTAATCCTTCCGGGCAGTCAGCCTGTTTCGCCAGGCGCACAGCGATGGGAATATGTTTGGTGTTGGTCACCATGATTTTTCGATCCGGATCAACCGCGGGTGCGCCCCAGTTGTTGCCACCGAGATTTGATGGATAGAACACCGTGCCGGCAAGACTGGGCGGGGTGTAAATCGGTCCCGTGGTCATTGACTGCAGTTTCTTGCGGCAGGAGCGACGGTCCCAGAACGTCACACCCCAGGCATCTTCCGGAGAAATGCCAAGCTGGTGTAAAGGCTCTGGCTTCAGCGGAAAAGGTTGAGTAGGGCTCAGGTATTCGCCGGGCACGGCACCGGTCTGGGGAACCGGTCGTTCTTCGACGGGATGTAACGGCTCACCGGTTTCCCGATCGAGTACAAATGTCATGCCCATCTTGGTGACCTGAACTACGGCTGGGCGTGTCTTGCCGTCAATGGTCAATTCGACAAATGTGGGCTGTGCAGGCACATCAAAGTCCCAGATATCGTGATGTACTGTCTGATAGTGCCAGGCTACGCTGCCGTCAGCTGCGTTCAACGCTACCACCGAACTCGAGTAGTAGTCGAGATGACCGTCGCGCGCACCACCGTAATAATCTGGTGAGGAGTTGCCGGTGGGTACAATGACCAACCCCCGCTCTTCGTCTACAGAAATAGTTGACCACACATTGGTGGATCCGGACACAAAATTGCCGTCTTCGTCAGTTTGTGGCCGGTCCGGATGTACCGGGTTCCAACCCCAAAGGAAATCGCCATTTCTGATGTTGTAGGCGCGCACAACACCAGACGGGATATCAGGTCGGCGACTGTCCTGTACAAACGCACCCGTCACTACGGTATCGCCGATAATTGCAGGGGCACTGGTGATGCCATATTCGGAGGCTTCGTGCGGTGTGAGTCCTTCGTTGAGGCTGACTTCACCATTGCTGCCAAAGTCACTACAGCGCTCACCACTTTTTGCATCCAGAACAATCAGGCGGGCATCTAGGGTGCCGAGAATAATGCGCTGTGCACAGGTGCCACCGTCGGGGTTCTCATCCTGCCAGCTGCTGACTGCACGACAGTTGGTGATGCCTTCGTTGGACATGTCGACCTGGGGATCAAAACGCCAGCGTTCTTCGCCGGTGGCAGGATCCAACGCAAAAACGCGATTGAAAGGGGTGCAGTAGAAAAGCGTGCCATCCACCATGATCGGCGTGACCATGAAATTGGTTGGGCGGGTTCGCATGGATTCAGCGGACGTGGCCTCGGTCAAAGACTGGGAGCCGCCAACAAAGTCACCGGAGCGATGTGTCCAGACTTTTGTCAGACCGGCAACGTTAGCCGGGTTAATCTGAGTGGCGTTTGTGTGGTGACCACCGCCAGGGGCGCCGCCGTAAGCAGGCCACTCGATGTTCTCTGACGTGCCTGCACTGATTGCCAGTGGCGTGGTCAACAGCGCAGCCGCGAATAATCCGGCAGCCCTGCCAGGACATGTGCTTCTTCTCATACTCCCCCCAGAGTCTCTCTTAGTCCCAGCATTAAACAACTACCTTGTTATACTCGCAACGACCGTCATCGATGAGTGGCTTGTAGATTTTGACTGCGAAACTACCAAAAAAAGGATTTATTCTGCTGGGGCTCGCTGTAATCTGCTCACAAGCGATAGCCGCTGCGGGACCTATTCAGACTGAAACCAACAATCCGGATGAGAAGCCGGATGACAATCAGGAAGAGAAAGTGGCTGACATAAAAGTCACGCGTTTGCTGGATGCGCCCATTATTTACCCGGGTCTGGATTCCAGTATCGGTGCAAATATCCAGGGACCGTCGGTTATACGGGTACCTCAGTGGGTCAAAAAACCCCTGGGCAAGTACTACCTTTATTTTGCGGATCACAAAGGCAGCTATATCCGCCTGGCCTATGCAGATGCGCTGGTGGGACCCTGGAAAATTCATCCGCCAGGTACGCTGCAGTTGTCTGAGTCGCTGTTCCTGACTGAACCGCCCGAAGTTGATGCGACTCAACGTGAACAGATCGAAGCAGCATTTGCACAACGAGGCATACAAGTTGCCCACGATGTGGTGGAGGAAGTGACAACCCCGCACATCGCTTCTCCAGATGTTCACGTAGATCAAGCTAACCAGCAGATCATCATGTACTACCACGGTCTGGAAGGTGTGGCTCACCAGGTGACTCGAGTGGCGACTTCTACTGACGGCCTGAATTTCGCGGCGCAACCTCAGGTACTGGGGCAAACGTACTTCCGCGTATTCAGCTGGAAGGATCACATGTATGCACTGGCAATGCCTGGTCAGCTCTATCGTGCCACCAGTCCCTTTGGGCCTTTTGAGCCGGGCCCACGCTTGTTCAATGCCGACATGCGCCACAATGCGGTATTACGACGGGGCGATACATTGTGGGTCTTCTGGACTCAGGTAGGCGATGTCCCGGAACACATAAAAGTCTCTACGATTGAGTTGAAGGGTAACTGGCTGGGCTGGACTGAGAGTCCGCCAGTGGAGGTGCTGCGGCCTGAAAAACCCTGGGAAGGCGCACTTGCCCCTCTGCAGCCATCCATCCGCAGCACCGCGTATGGTCAGGTAAACCAGCTGCGCGATCCCGCCATTTTTGTTGAGGGTGACCGTGTTTATCTGTTTTACGCGGTAGCGGGTGAATCAGGCATAGGCCTGGCCGAACTTGAGTTTGAGTTTCCTTAGGCGGCAACAGGTTGTTGCGGTGGGCGTGCCAGCCAGAAACAGATTGAACCCGTCAGAGATACAAACGCCATTATTGTGAAAGCCATCTGATAGTTGCCATACACGTCGAACATAACGCCGCAGAAAATGGGGCCTGCGGTCATACCCAGCATCACAATCAAAGAAGAAATTCCCATGATGGTGCCAAACGATTTGGGGCCAAAATAGTCCGCCCGCAGCGCAACCATCAATGGTCCGCGAATACCCCAGCCCAGGCCGTGGAAAACCACAAACACCGCCAGCCAGATTACTGAAGTGGCGTAGGTTACCGCCAGCAGACCAATAAAATGACCCACCATGCAGAGCACGCAGATCAGCCTTTTCTGGAAACGATCACCGAGATACCCACCGGCAAACAAGCCGATGAGTTGCATCGCTGTCATTGCGCTGAAAACAAAACCTGCTCTGACCGGCTCATAGTTCAAGCTCTCGGTGAGGTGCGGAATGAGGTGCATGAGCATGGATGAAACTGTCAGCAGCGATAAACCATGGCCCGCAGAAATCAGCCAGAACGACGGCGTGCGAACGGCTTGTCGCCAGGTAAAGCTGGTTTGTGGCTGGTAGTGGCCGTGATCTTGAGCGGCGCCGTGTTCGTCCAGGGTCATGCCATCGGGTACTTCACCGATTTCTTCCGGTCGATGTTTCACCAGAAGCACCAGGGGTCCAGCGATAAGCAGCACGATGCAGCCGGAAAAAACCGCCATATTGCGCCAACCCCAGATTTCCAGCCCAAGGATAATGATAGGGACGCACAAACCACCGACCGAGAAGCCAATCTGAGACCAGGCAACCGCTTTTGAGCGATGTCGATCAAACCAGTTCACCAGGGACACCATCAGGGTCGCAAAGCCACCCAGACTTGAGCCCAGTGCGATCAAAATGAACGCGACAAAATAGGTGGTGACAGAGTTCACCTGGCTGAAGACAAAAAACCCGATACCAAATATCAGGGTGCCAATCAGCAGAATCGGGCGCGGGCCAAAGCGGTCTACCAGCCAGCCCTGCAAGGGTCCAAGCAATCCGCTCTCCAATCGAGTCAATGCGAATGCCAGAGATATTATCGACATGCTCCAGTCGAATTCGTCCCGTAGCATGACTGCGTAAGCACCGTAAGAGTGCATCCAGGTCATGGCGGCTAACCACTGGATGCCTGCGCAGGCGGCGACAATCCACCAGCCGTAGAAAATCTTGCCGCGGGGTCGGAACAGAGCGTCCATCCGCAGCTTGAATGTGTGTATCAAGCCAAGCATCAGTGCATCATACGGCAATGACCTATCAGGCTGTTATTTTTGTCTGGTGGAAAACGGGCAGGGTGGTGTTAAAGGCGCTAACATAAAGGGTATGTCAACAAGTTCGCCCCCACAGTCGGATAAACATGCCCTGGTACTCAGTGGCGGTGGCGCCCGTGCGGCCTATCAGGTGGGTGCGTTGCGTTACATCGCCAAGGCGTTACCCGAATATCGCCCGCAGATTCTCACCGGCATATCTGCGGGTGCTATCAATGCAGCGCATCTGGCGGCTCATCAGGGCACCTGGGCCGAAGCCGTTTCGCAACTCTCCAATATCTGGCTCAGTCTCGACACTGAAAAAGTCTACGCCACGGGTTTTGGCAATATGGCAAGACGCGTCATGGTCTGGGGGTTGCGGTTGCTCAGCGGTGGCCGGCTTGGCAACGCTGATGTGCGGGGTATGGTGGATAACAGTCCGCTGCGGGAGTTTCTGCACGATAACCTGCCGATGCACGATGATGAGCGCATAGCTGGTATTCAGGAAAACATTGCGCGTGGGGTGCTCGAATCTCTTGCGATTATCACAACCAACTACGGATCCGGCAGGTCTGTTGCCTGGGTCGAAGGGAATAATCCTCTGTTGTGGGAGCGTGGGCAGCTGCGCGCCAACGATACCCAGATGAGGCTCGACCACATTATGGCCTCTTCAGCTTTACCCATGTTTTTCCCGGCGGTACGGCTTGAGTCAGCCTGGCATGGAGATGGCGGTGTGCGTTTGACCGCGCCTTTGTCTCCCGCACTGCATCTGGGAGCGACCCGTATTTTAGCCGTTTCTCCCCGTGCAAAACCGGTAAATGCGATTCCCCCTGAGTTGCGTGATCCGTATCCGTCACCAGCGCAGATCGCCAGTGTTCTGTTGAATGCAGTATTCCTGGATATGCTGGACTATGATGCCCTGCAGATGAATCGCATCAATCGTCTGGTATCTAAACTTGCGCCTGAACATACCTCTGAGTTCCGTCAGGTTGAAGTCATGGTGCTGCGGCCCAGGGAAGATCTTGGCAAACTCGCCCAGGAGCATGAGATTACCATGCCGTCATCATTCCGTTTCTTTGAACGCGGGCTGCACAATAAAGAATCACGCTCTTCTGATGCACTGAGCATGGTGATGTTTGAACCGGAATACCTGGCGCTGTTAATCCGGCTGGGTGAAGAAGACGCCGCTGAGCGTCGGGATGAAATCGAATCTTTCCTGCGTGGCGGCGCCTGTTCGCTGCCTGTCTGGTAGTGGTTTCGCCCTTGTGCTAGCGATCGTCATTTTCGACCAGACCGAAACAGTTTGCGTAGTAGGTCACGGTGCCTGGCCAGTCTGAAAATATACCTGCGATACCGACTTTTTCTGCCAGCGCATGTAACACCTCCAGAGACTGCCCCTCGCGCTGGATGTAACCGGGCAGGTTCGCATACAACCAGTTGTCCGGATTTGAGGCCTGGCCTGATTCAAAGGTCCAGGTGATGATGTCCAGTCCCGCCTGTTGTGCAAACTTCGCGTAGGGTGAGGGGGCCAATTCATCGTTGTCATCAACAACCAGCAGCATCGGCAGCGGTGGTGCAATAATGTTGATACCGGCGGCTTTAAGGCGCTGCATATCCTCAAGGCTGGCAACAAAATTACGGTCCCGACCTCGTGGATCGAGAAAGACAGCCTGGTCGCCGAAATCCGGATGTCTCGCTATCCAGTAAAGCACATCGTTCACATCAAACGACTGGGGATACACGCGCTGCGGGTCAATATCTGCAACCTGATAAGCCTCTATCAGACGACTGGCATAGTTTTCCTGCGTCATGCCGGCGTAGGGCATGAGCACCATGGGTGCTTTCAGTTCGGGCGTGAAGGCGACGCCCAACGTATCAAATAAGCGGATGCTTTCATCATGTGTCATCAACGTGCCGCAGCTCACAGAGTTTTCGACAAGGTCACTGCCCGGGTCAGACAGGTATTGGGCAACAGTGGTGGCTGTATTGTTGACTATGTCTCGACGTCCACACAAATCCCGATACTGCGACAAGGTGATGTCGCTGGTGCAACACCTGGCCGTTGCTGGTCTTGGACTGCCTGACGCATCTATACCAGCAGCGGTAAACCCCTCACTGCAACTGTTTGCATGGTCGGTTTGCAGGATGTTGGTGGTGCGGTGGAGGTCACATTGAGAATGGCGGCACACCAGTGCCAGATCTTTGGTAAAGGTGACGTCGCACTCGATAACACCCGCACCCATGGCCGCGGCTGCTTCATAACCTTCCCGGGTGTGTTCCGGATAACCCAGCGGCGCGCCTCTGTGAGCAATAGAAAACTCGGTTTTGTAAAAAGGGTTTTCTGCACAGCTCTGTAACTGTCTTTTCAGGGGGCCAAAGGGTAGATCTGCGCTGAGCTGCAGGGCCCGGTTTGTAGGATCAACCTGATTCTGCTGGGTAGCTGCGGCACAGCCACCTGAAGTGATAAGGATTATCAGCAGAGCACGCGTACACTGTACGTTCATAGCAGAGAGCCCGTTTGAGTGTTGAATAAAGTTCTAGTATTACAGAGTTTTCATGAAGATGGTGTGTCGTCATGGGTGCAGGCCTGTCAGCAGTCAGTGGTTGCCTGGTGTGAGCTGCAGGGTTACAGCTACCGCTTCGAGGGGGATCAGTTGTTCGACCGACTGCCGCCCTGGTATTGGCAGAAAGTAGGGCATCGTAAACCCATAGCAGCAGACCTGGCTCGTCTGTTGTGGGTGCGGGATGAACTGGCCAGCGGCGCCTTCGATGTGGTGGCCTGGGTAGATGTTGATGTCTTTGTGATCGATCCTCAGACGCTGCAGATCGCACCACAAACAAGTTGTGTTTTTGGATACGAGCATTGGCTGCAACCAAAACCTGGCGGCTTCACCGTGCGTAAAAATGTGCACAACGCCTATTGCGCCTTTAAACCGGACTGTCCCATTCTGGCCTTCTTAATAGAGGCGATTCAGCGCATGGTGCGGCGGGTGGACGTTGATTTTCTGGCGCCGCAGTTTGTTGGCCCCAAACTGCTGACGAGCCTGCACAACATGGTGGGTTTTGAGCTTGAACCAGCGGTTGGTGCCATTTCCCCATCGCTGCGCGAGGCGGTGATTGACAATAACACCCGCCTGATCAGGCAGGGTATGCCGCAGCCTCTGTTGGCCGCAAACCTCTGTGCATCTCTGTCATCTTCTTCCCGGCAGATGACGCAGTTGATCGATGCTTTAGTGCAACTGTCTAAAAGTGAGCAGAAATAGACAGCGAACCGAACAGGTCGTTCTCCTCTTGATTTTTATATTCCCGACTGCGGTAGATGTACGAATAAGCGACGCGGAACTTGCTGTTGTTCCAGACAACCCCAGCTTGTAGATCGCCCACCCAGTAGCGCCGATCAACGCTGTGACTGCGTCTGAAATTGTTGCCGTCCAGGAACAGGTTGTGGGCGATAAAACGACCGTCGATACCGGCAAAAAAGTACCAGCTCGGGCCGCGAATTCGATCGTAGTATTGTGAAACCGGCAGGCTCGGTCGTACCCTCGGTGGACCGTAGTCATGATCTAAGCCCTGGCCGAAGCGCACCATGCCGCCAGCGCCAAGGTAGGTCAGGGGAGTGCCTACCGACGCACTCACATGGGGCAGCAGGTCAACCTGCAGATACTTGCCAAACGTGCCACTGCGGGCCAGGCGCAGCCACTTTTTTTCATAAGCAACGGAAAGGACAAATTCGTTTTTCAGCTGGTTGTCCCATCCCAGAGCTTCATCGCTGCCAATTTTTCGGTGCAGGGCATTCTGTATGATCTCTGCACGCGCACCAGGTCCTACCAGGCCAAGACTCAGGCGCCAGGTTTCAATTTCATCCGGATTTTCAGTGGTGAAGCCTGCCGCGAGGTAGACATACCCAGCGTAGGGTCTGTCCTCTTCAAGTAACTCGGTGGCGAGGATATCTGTCGGAGTATAGATTTCATGACCTGTGGAAAGGGCGACGTGCATCTTGTCGTTGGGTTCGATGCCGGGAAAACGAATGCCCATCGCCCGCAGGCGCTTCGGTCCTTCATCAATGTTGCTGACATAGTTCAGCATCACGCCTGAGGTATAGTGCCGGTCGGTATTGACAAATACGTCGTTCTCAACCAGAAGGTTCAGTACACCGTCTGACGCCGATGCAGGCTGAATTGACGTGAAAAAGCAGGTCGTCAGCGTCAACAGGTAAAGTAATCTGGGGTGGTGCACAACGCTCGTCGGTGTTGGAGTAATACTCGGCGGCGCCTACAATACCTGTTCATCAGGGTGCGTTCAAAATTCAAGGGGGGGAATATGCACACGTTTGCCGATCCGCTGGCGCGAGCCGTTCAGGTTGCAGCTGACAAAACAGCGGTCATTGATCAGGAAAAATCTTTTACTTACGCCGAACTGCAGCAGCGCTGCGGCAGGCTGGTCAAAGGTCTTTACGCGCTGGGTCTGGAAAAAGGTGATCGGGTGGCCATCTGGGCCAATAACTGCCACCAGTACATTGAAGCCTATGTAGGCGTTCCGGCGGGTGGCCTGGTCATTGTGCCTTTGAATACGCGCCATGCTGAGCCGGAATTACGTTACGCCCTGGAAGATTCCGGCAGCCGGGTGCTGCTCACGGATAGACCCGCAGAAGGCCTGCAGGATATTGTTGAACACGTCATCAGTCTTGATGAAGCTTACGAAAATCTGCTTGCACCTGAACCTGCAGCGCTAGGCGTTGATGTCCAGGAAAATGATCTGGCCGGCCTGTTTTATACCGGAGGGACAACGGGTCAGTCGAAAGGCGTGATGCTGAGCCATCGTAATCTGATTTCCAACACGTTTCACTGGATGACAGCTTCCCCCCAGGATGAACACGACGTGATGCTGGTGATGGCGCCTCTGTTTCATGCTGCGGGTTCCAACGGCGTTCTGGCGTCCATCTGGAAAGCAGGCAGCCAATTGACGCTGGGTGCCTTTGCGCCAGCTGAAGTACTGGACCTGATAGAGCGATACAAAGTCAGCATGACCCTTGGCGTGCCGACCATGCTTGCTGCAATGGCGGAAGAGCAGCATGTTAATCCGCGTGATGTATCAAGTTTGCGCTCCATTGGTCATGGTGGCTCCCCTATTGCGACACAGGTTCTGCGTCGTACCTGTACCGCTTTCCCCGGTGCTGAACTGCTCGAAGTCTATGGCGCTACCGAGCTGTCACCGTTAACGACAACTTTGCGTAACGAACAGGAGTTGTTAGCTGATGATCGCGCGCGATCCTGTGGTCAGTCTATTCCCGGGGTTGAGGTGAGAATCCTCGATACGGCTGGCAAGCCGCTACCCAGTGGGGAGATTGGCGAAGTTGTGGTGCGCGGACCGAATGTGATGATGGGCTACTGGAACAAGCCTGAGCAAACCGCTGCGGTTCTGAAAGAGGGCGCTTACTGGACCGGTGATCTGGGTTATATGGATGAGGCCGGCTTCGTATACCTGGTTGACCGCAGTAAAGACATGATTGTCACGGGGGGTGAGAATGTCTACTGCACTGAAGTCGAAGAAGTCTTGTACAAACACGAAGCCGTCCTGGAAGCCGCAGTTTACGGCATTCCCGATGAGAAATGGGGTGAGGCTGTGCATGCGACTATTGTTCCGCGTGCAGAGCACAGCAATATTGATCCGGAGGTGCTGCTGGCTTTCTGTCGTGAATCAATTGCCGGTTACAAGGTCCCGAAAGGTATTAATATTCAACATGAGCCGCTGCCTAAGTCCGGGCCGGGAAAAGTTCTTAAACGCGAGCTGCGAGCGCCTTTCTGGGAAGGTGTTGAGCGGAGCGTAAATTAGCGCCCGAAGCTTTATACTGCTCAGGCTGCAAAAAATTCAATAAATCAAACGAAAGAGAGGAAATCTTATGTCTAATACTGATCTGGATAATGCTGTCGAGCTTATGCAAGCTCGCATAGGTCAGACTTCAGAACCCACCGACTGGTTCGAAATGACCCAGGATCGCATCAACAAATTTGCCGACGCTACGTTAGATCAGCAGTGGATCCACGTTGACCCCGAGCGAGCCAAGAAGGGTCCGTTTGGTGCGCCAATTGCCCACGGCCAGCTGACCATGTCGATTATGAGTTTCCTGCCTGGTGGCAGCGGTATTGGATTGCCTGCGCTGGAAGGCATGAAAATGGGTATTAACTATGGTTGGAACAAGGTTCGTTTCATGTCACCGGTTGCCGTTGGCGATAAAATCCGCACCGTTGGAAAGCTGCTGAGTGTTGAAGCAAAAGGTCCGATGCTGGAAGCTGTTAACGAGCTTACGGTGGAGATAGAAGGGCAGGACAAGCCAGCTTGCGTTGCGCAGAGTGTGTTGCGCATTGTCTTTTAGAGCCCGCCTGCTCATCTGTCTGCGGAGGAAGTTTTGGACATAGGTATATGTGTAGCGTCCCATATCGGTGACACGGATTATGTCGTGCGCGCTGAAGAACTGGGCTATACCCACGCCTGGCTCGCCGACTCCCAGATGTTGTGGTCCGATTGTTACGCCACGCTGGCTCTGGTGGCCCACAAGACGTCGCATATCCAGATTGGCACTGGCGTTGCCGTCAGTGGCACACGTCCTGCGCCGGTAAATGCAGCGTCCATTGCAACAATTAACGCCCTGGCACCGGGTCGGACGTTCTTTGGCGTTGGCGCCGGCAATACAGCGCGTCGCGTCATGGGTCTTCCGCCGCAGCGGATAAAAGAGTTTGAAGCTTATCTGCAGCAGCTGGTTCCGTTGCTGAAAGGCGAAGAAGCGCTGTTGCCGGTGGGCAAAGATCAGACTTCACCCATACGACATATCATGCCCGACAAAGGGTTCGTGAATTTCAACGATCCCATCCCACTTTATGTGTCCGGCTTTGGACCTAAGTCGCTGGCCCTGGCAGGTAAATATGGAGATGGCGCGGTGCTTGCCCTGGTGGGCGATCCCGGTGCCATGTCGAGTGTCTGGCATATGATGCAGGCAGGTGCACGGGACAGTGGTAGAGAAATTTCCGCGCACGGTGATTTTTATACCACTGCCTTAACCACAATGGTTGTGCTGGACGACGGTGAGGCAATTGATTCACCAAGAGTGAAGAGCGAATGTGGCGCGATGGCCATGGCCACCGTGCATTACGCTTACGACCAGTTCCGTAATTTTGGCCATCAGCCACCCAACGCGCTGGCTGGTATCTGGGATGACTATACAAAGCTGTTGGAGGACTATCCTGCGGAGCGTCGACACCAGCGGATCCATGCCGGACATAACTGCTGGGTTTTGGAGGAAGAAGAACAGTTTCTCACGCCAGAGGTTCTGACAGCATCCAGCATGATAGGTACCCGCAGTGCGTTGATAGATCAGATCCAGCAACTCTCAGCGGTGGGTCTGGAACAGATAATGCTTCTGCCTAACTTTGATACCCGTTACGACGTGTTGGAACGGGTGGCCGAGGATATAATTCCGTATGTCTAAACACTTATCAGCACGAACTATGATCAGTCGAGCTAACCAGGGTCGTAAATGTTCACCTATCTGAACCCTGCAATACGCCAGCGTCTGATTGCTGAAGGCAAACTCGTGCGCGTGAACGCAGAAGGACAGCTGATTGATGTGCATGCGCAGGAAGCGCCAGGTGAGCTGGCTATTAATCTGCTGGGCCCTATTCCATTACCCATTGCCCTGCCTTCTACACAGATAACCGTGCAATGGTACGCTGCTGTGCGCAGTACCGAACTCAGCCAGGTTGAGACATTGGCATCGGAACTGCGCGCCAGAGGGGGGCAGCAGTTGTTTTCCCACCTGGTGTCACCATTGGCAGTGAACAGCGTGCTGGTGGTGGGTAACCCCACTGAAAATCCACTTGTGCGGGTGCACAGTAACTGTCTCACAGGAGACGTTTTCGGCTCCCAGCGATGTGATTGTGGCCCCCAGCTGGATGCTGCCATCGCACGCATGCATGCTGATCCCGCTGGTGGCTATCTGGTTTACATGGCAGGTCATGAAGGTCGAGGCATCGGTTTGTGGGCAAAAGCCGCGACTTATCTGTTGCAGGACGCGGGTGAAGACACCTACGAAGCCAATCGATCGCTGGGTCTGCCGGATGATTCCCGGGACTTCACCGATGCAGCTGTCCTGATAAAACACTTTGTTGGGACTGATGCTTTCCGCCTGCTTACAAACAATCCCAAGAAGGTTGAAGACCTGCAGCTTTTTGGCCTGCGCGATATTACCCAGGAAAAACATGTCACCGGCGTCAGTGAATGGAATAAACGTTACCTCAGCGCAAAAAGGTTGTGGGGCCATAAACTTGATGACGAGGATATATAGGGGTGATGGAGAAAGTCATTGCGCTGCTCGTGCTGTTGTCAGCGGCAGGCTGTCAGCAGACGGTAGATAATCAGCTGCAAAACAGTTTACGAATCAACGAACTGCAGTTTGTCGGCAGCCACAACAGCTATAAAAAGGCCATGTCGGAAAACTATGCGCAGGATCTGCGCCAGAGAAATCCACAAGCGGCGGCAAGCCTTGAATATGAACACATCCCGCTTGCCAGGCAGTTGGATCTCGGTCTGCGCAAGCTTGAGCTGGATGTTTTTGTGTTACCCCAGGACAATGACTTCGCCGTGGGCCATGTGCAGGTCATTGATATGAACAGCCACTGCGACAGGTTAAGCATCTGCCTGGCCCAGGTGCGCCAATGGTCTGATGCCCATCCTTCACACGTGCCAATCTGGATCAGCTTCAATGCCAAAGACGGTGTAATTGCTGGTTTGCCGGATCCATTAGCCTTTACCGCCGATGCCCTGAATAACCTGGACCAGCTGCTACAGGAGGCTTTGGGTGATCGTCTGATTCGCCCGCAGGATATTGTTGACCTCAAGTGGCCTGAGTTGGAGCAGGCCAGGGGCAAGTTTCTGCTGATTCTTGATGAACAGGGCAGCAAACGGGAACACTACCTGCAGGGATGGCAACAGCGGCCAATGTTTGTCAACATCTCAGCTGATCATCCTGCTGCTGCCATCATGATCATCAACGATCCGATAACGGAGCAGGCCAGGATCCGCCAGCTTGTGCAGCAGGGGTTCATGGTGCGCACCCGTGCAGACGCCGATACCATGGAAGCCAGACAAGGGGATACAAGCCGTCGTGACGCCGCATTTGACAGTGGTGCTCAAGCCATCAGCACCGACTATTATCTGAGCACCAATCCTTTTGGCACTGACTACTCTGTTGTGTTGCCCGGTGGGGTGCGGTGTAACCCTTTGTTAACCTCACAGCCCTGCAGCATTTCTGAATAATCCGGCTCCTTTGTTTCAGACCTGCTGAATATGTCTGGCCAGGATTTGATTAAACACATCCGGTTGTTCGAAGTAGGGAGAATGTCCAGCGTCAGCGACCTCAGTTAACGTTGCGGCAGGAAAGTGTGGCAGATAAGAAGACAATAGTGGCTGCGGAAAAAGCGGATCTTCCGCGCCCGCAATCAGTAGCGTTGGGCACGTGATGGCCTGCAACTGGTCCAGTTGCACCACGTCTTCTTTTTTCAGCAGCGTGGATAACTTGTCCCAGGAAAATTCTGTGTTGAAATTATTGATGGACTCATATAGCTGCATCAAGGCGGGTCTGCCGCGAGTGACCTGTGACATGGATGCCTGTATACCGCCGGTGTCACGACCGCGGGCACTGGTTAACGATTTCATGGCCGGGGTAGGGTTCGGATTTACAATGCCCCCGGAAGTACAGCTCAAGGTCAATGACCGCACCCGGTCAGGGGCGTCCAGCGTTGTGCGCAGGACGGTAAAGCCGCCCATGGACTGTCCGACGAGGTGTGCTTTGTCGATGTTCAGCTCGTCCATAATGGCCAATAGATCGTCGCGAAACTGATGCACGGAGATTTCTCCAGTGCTGGGCGAGCGTGCAAAATAGCGATGATCAAACGCGACGCATTGATATGCTGATGAAAAGTGGGCAATTTGATTAAACCAGATGGCTGCGTTGCCTCCGGCGCCATGTGCAAAGATCAGTGCGGGACCGCTGCCCACGGTTTCAAAGTAGATTTGTGCGCCGGGTCTGTCGAGAACGGGCATTTTTGCTCCTAAACATTCACTGAGAATATCGATGATACCGGGAGATCCCAAGCGTGAACGATAACTTACTTAACTATGAAGTGGTTAACCATGTGGCGCGTATTACCATGAACCGGCCGCGCTACAGAAACGCGCAGAGCCGCGCGCTGCTCGAAGCTATGGATGATGCGTTTGCCAGCGCCCAGGCAGACAGAAACGTACATGTTATTGCGCTGTTTGGTGCGGGAGATCATTTCAGCGCTGGTCACGATCTGGGGTCAGCAGACGAGCTGGCGGATCGTGCCCAGGATCCATTACAGGATGGGTTGCGTGGCCGCTACGACCATTCCCGGGAACACTTTGTAGATAAGACCATGCGCTGGCGCAATCTACCCAAACCGACAATTGCCGGCGTGCAGGGGTATGCCATATTTGCCGGCTGGATGGTGGCCAGTGCCATGGATATTATTTACGCCGCAGACAACGCCATGTTGCTGGCGGCAAATTTTCAATACTTCTCGGTACCCTGGGATGTTGCGCCGCGTAAAGCCAAAGAAATGCTCTACGAGTCGCGATTTATTGATGCCGATGAAGCGGCAGAGTTGGGCCTTGTGAACCGCGTGGTGCCTGCAGCTGACCTGCATCAGGCAGTGATTGACTATGCTGAACGTATCGCCGCAAACGACCCGTTTCAGCTGCGCATGATGAAGCTGGCGGTCAATCAGATGCAGGACGGCCAGGGGTTTGCTGCGCACATTACCGCTGCCCATCATATGCACATGCTGTCTTCTGAGGGAGAAAAAGACCCGGACTATGCGTTGCGTGTACCGCCAGGCCAACAACGGCCGATGGTGGCAAAGGCGTTTGAGAACTATGCACGGTACAAGGCCCGCGGTGAGTGAAGTTAATGAGTCGTTCTGGTGCAACCCACCCTGGCAGGGAGGTGCGCGCACCCAACGTCTGGGTTTAAAACCGGTTGACCTTTCGACCTGGCTGGCCGTGACACCCGATGCGGTACAGTTGGACAATAAACTCCAGCAGCTCACCGCACGTTACGCGGAAGTGGTGCAGGTGCCCGCGCAGACCCGCGAGCTGGATGCCATGTTGTGTCAACTGCCGTGGCCTGGCCAAACAACGTATCAATTTCCACACCTCATCGCCAATCTGGCTCTGAGGGTTGCAGATGACCTGTGTGTGATCGATGTCGCGGACCAACAGCGGCTGGTAGCCGCCTGTTTATGTGCACCCAGTTACTGGCACCTGTTAGATAAAATCGGCCAGCCGTTGTCTGAGGTCCATGCGCCGGTACCTGGTCTGAATGACAATATCGGTGCAAACATTCAGCGTTTTATCGATCGCGCACCACAGGGGCATCCGTTTATGCGCAGTAACTGGTTCCTGCACGGTGACGCGCAGCTGTTTCATAACGGGCCGGAAACTGACCTGCGGATGCCTGTTGATCAATGGGTTCTGCGCAGTGAAAAACAGACTCTGTGCCGCTGCTCCGAGCGATACCTTCTATTTACCATACAGATCACTTGTGAGCCGCTCTCACACATCGCACATTTTCCTGTTGCGCAGCGAGATATGCTCAAGTCACTGCAGTTGATGGATGAAAATGAAGTGACGCATTTTGGTGGGGTGGCCAAATGCAGGCAATTGACTGATTATGTTGAATCTTTCACTCAATAAGTTGGACTGTTGCCTGTTTTGAAAGCCTCTTTTCTGAAAGCCTCTGTTTTATGCCTGTTCCTGTTTGCTTGTTTTTCACATGCCGACAATTCACTGCCCCTCACACCCAACCAAACTGTCTCGATGACCCTGGATCAGGCGACATGGATGTCGATGGACATTTCACCTGATGGTAAAACAGTGGTTCTTGAGGTTCTGGGAGATCTTTATCTGTTACCCATCGAAGGGGGTAAAGCCACACCACTCGAAACAGGTCTGCATTTTGACAGCCAGCCACAATACTCACCGGATGGTAAATCTCTTGTTTTCATAAGCGACCGTGATGGCTCTGAAGAAGTCTGGGTGCTGGACCTTGAGCAGGATGTTGCCAGGCAGTTGACCACCAGCAACGATCGACTTGAATACGCTTCACCTGCCTGGTCTCCGGATGGTCGTACTGTTCTGGTATCCAGAAGTACCTTCGATGTCGGCACTTTTGAGTTGTGGGCTTTTCCGATTGAGGGTGGCTCAGGTGTGCAGATCACCAAAGCGAAACCTAAAGCGAATACACCTCGCGGGCAAAGGCATAACGCGCTGGGTGCGGTTTTTGAGCCAAGTGGTCGTTATGTGTATTACGCCCGGAAATCAGGCGGGTTTGGCTACAACGTTGGTTTTCCGCTGTGGCAGATTGCACGCAGAGATCTGCAGAGCGGCGCTGAAGATATCATCACATCTGTTCAAGGTAGTGCCATACGTCCGATCCTGTCTCCGGACGGGCAAACCATGGTCTATGGCACGCGTTATGAGCAGCAGACCGGTCTGCGTGTGCGTAACCTTGTCAGTGGTGCAGATCGCTGGCTGGCATATCCCATTGTCAGAGATGAACAGGAATCCAGATTTACCCGGGACCTTCTGCCTGGATATGCATTCACACCGGATGGGCAGGCTGTTCTGAGCACCAGAGATGGTCGGCTGATCCGCATCGAACTGCAAGACCGTTCGATCAGCAACATTGATTTTGAAATCAGCGTTGAAAAGCAGATCGTTGAACGGCTCGCTTTCACCTATCGAACCGGGTTGGGTCCAGTGAAAGCGCGTATTCTGTCAGATGCTGTGGTTGCACCGGATCGCAGCGCCGTGGCTTTCTCCGCGTTTGCACGCATTTATGTTTACCGTTTCAAAACCGGAAAGGTCGAAGCGATCACGCCACCGGAGCGCATAGCCGCAATGCCCGCCTGGTCCCCGGACAGTAAACTGCTGGCTTACGTCTCCTGGTCTGACAACGGTGGCCATATCTATCGCACTCGGCCGCGTTCGGGTGGGCGGCAACGGCAACTTTCCCGCGATGCAGGTTTTTATTCCTCGCCAGTCTGGTCGCCGGACGGTCAACGCATTGTGGCGATGCGCAGTTCGGATCAGGCGCGCCAGGTCAGAGCCAGTCGACCCGGGCCAGGGCATGCCGCAGATGTTGTATGGTTGGACAGCAAAGGTGGCGCGACCAACCTTGTGACTCCGGGGCGTGGTTATGATCGCCCGCATTTTGGTCCAGAAGCAGATCGCATTTATCTGCAGGCGAGTAGTCCACCATCGCCGGGAAAATCCAGAGCAGGATTAGTCTCGCTGCGTTTTGACGGTACCGACCGACGGGAAGTATTAGCCGTCAGTGGTCCTGGATCCTTCAACCGTGGAGAAGATGTTGGTGCGGAGATGATGCAGATCTCGCCTGATGGCCAGTATGTGCTGTTCAAACAGGCGGGTCAGGTTTACGTTGCGCAACTGTTGGCCTATGTACCCCTGCAGAAGATTTCACTCAGTAAGCCAGCGTTACCACTGGTGAAGTTAACCGACGTTGGCGCTGACTTCATTGGCTGGGCGGATGAGGGCAACATTGTTTATTGGAGCGTGGGGAATCGTCTCTATCAACGTAGCCTCAGCTCGCTCGAGTTCCGCAGCGCAGAAGAGGATGAGGAAAAATCGCAAGCAGAGTCTGAATATGCGGATGCCTCGGACACCTCGGACACCTCTGAGCAGGTAGACGAAAGTGAGGACCTGCTTGAAGCGCACAGTGCCGTTGAGCAGGTCGATATCAATGTTTACATGCCGCGCTACAAACCTGATGGCATGATCGCACTGACCGACGCCACCCTGCTGACCATGGGGCCAGCAGGCGTCATTGAAGATGCAGTTGTACTGGTGGAAGGTGATCGTATTGTCAGCGTCGGTCCGCGCGAAGCGGTTGAGATACCTGCTGAAGTTCGTGTTTTCTCAGTCAATGGACGCTTTATATTACCCGGGTTTGTTAACACTCACGCGCACTTCAGAGGTGCTCGAGGCGTGCCCACACAATCCAATGCGTCATTTCTCGCCAGCCTCGCCTACGGTGTAACAACCGCCATTGATGTGCAGCCGGGTACGGTAGATTTATTAACCGACCAGGATCGTGTTGATGCAGGTCTTATGATTGGTCCGCGCGCTTTCTCAACCGGACCGGGCATTTTCAATAACAACAATTTTTCGTCGAAGTCACATGCGGCTGCTGTGTTGCAGCGATACAAGGACCTGTATCGGGTCAATAACATCAAAGCCTATGTGTCCGGCTCGCGCAAACAGCGCCAGTGGTTGATCGAGGCGGCGCGCGAACTGAGGGTGATGCCCACTACTGAAGGTTATCTCGACATGAAAGTTGATCTGACCCACATCCTCGACGGCTTCAGCGGTTTAGAGCACAACTTTCCGCTTCCCACTTTATATGCAGATGTGATTGTACTGGCGGCAGCATCACAGATTGCCTACACCCCGGCATTGCTGGTGAACTATGGCGGCCCTTCAGCGGAAAACTGGTTCTACTCGCAGCGGTCACCTCACGATGATGCCAAGTTGCGCCGTTTTACACCCTATGCAGACCTTGCGGCACGCACATTGCGCCGTCGCTGGTTCCATGAACGGGAGTATATTTTTACCGAAGCAGCCCGTTCATCACGAAAAATTTTCGAGGCAGGTGGCCAGGTGGGCATTGGTGGTCACGGTCAGCTGCAGGGGCTGGGTTATCACTGGGAACTGCAGGCCATTGCCAGCGGCGGTTACAGCAACCTGCAGGCACTGCAGCTGGCAACCATTGGTGGCGCTCGCATGTTGGGTCTGGCACAGGATCTGGGCTCTGTTGAAGAGGGTAAACTTGCAGACCTTGTGATTCTGGACCAGGATCCGCGTATTGATCTGAGCCATACAACAGCATTGAGCCATGTCATGAAGGGTGGTGTGCTGTATGCAGCAGACAGCCTTGATGAAGTCTGGCCAGAACAGCAACCCCTGCCGACACAATGGTGGTGGCAATCCGGTCCGGAACAACTCACACAAGAGCAGATAAATGACTGATAAAAAGCAGCTGCGGATTGCACTGGCGGGTATCTCACACGAAACGAATACTTACTGTCAGGGACAAACACCCAAAGCAGACTTTTATACTTTGCGGGGCGCAAAAATGCTGGCTTCCGCGGGGCAGGAGTCTGATGTCGGCGGTGCTGTTGATGCCTGTGTAAGCCAGGGTTTTGAGCCTGTACCTGTTCTGTTTGCTTCAACTCAACCGTCTGGCACCATAGCTCGCGAAGCCTATGAAGAATTCAAGGAAGAAATCCTGACGGGTCTGACCGCCGCGGCACCTCTGGATGGATGTGTACTGTTACTGCACGGCGCCGGCGTGGTGGATGGCATTGAAGATCTTGAAGGTGACCTGGCTCAGGCGGTTCGTGAAGTGCTGGGCGACATCCCTATAACCGCGACCTTCGATCTGCATGGCAACGCCACACAGTTCATGGCAGATCAGCTTAATGGCATCTTTGTCTGTCGTCAGTACCCGCATATCGATTTACATCTGCGTGCGGCAGATGCGGTTGCAGCAATCCTGGATATGCTTGAGCGCGGCGTCAACGCGACCTGTCATCTCCTGTCTCTACCCATCCTGCTGCCAACCACGACAACCTTTGAAGGCGTTGGTGAAGCGACCCTGGCTGATCTGCTGGACCTGCAGGCACGGACACCGTGTGTGGATCTGAGCTGGTTTCACGGTTTCCCGTACACGGATGTGGCACACGTTGGAAGTTCTGTTGTGGCAACCTGTTATCCGGAACAGCTCGAGCAGGCACAGGTGGCGATAGCCTCATTTGCGCAACAGCTGTGGGATGGGCGTGAACAGTTTCGAGCGCGGTCATTGGACGCACAGCAAGCGCTGGCAGAAGCCCAACAGTGTGACAGCTTTCCAGTGGTTATCCATGAAACCTCAGATAACTGTGGTGGAGGATCTCCTGGTGACGGTACACATCTGTTGCGCGCAATGCTCGACGCTGGCCTGGGTAATGAGGCCTGTTTTGCTTTTCTGGTAGATGCAGAAACTGCGACTCAGGCACACAAGGCAGGTGTGGGTAGCAGTATTGCGATCAGGCTCGGCGGCAAAACAGATCAGCTTCATGGTGAACCTGTTGAAACTACAGCTTATGTCAAAGCATTACATGATGGACGTCTGATCATGCAGCATATGTTTCGCGGTGCGCCGATTAACATTGGACCCATGGCCCGGCTTGTTATAGATGATATGGACGTTGTGGTCAGCTCAAGACGAAGCCAGACTTTTGATCGTGAACCGTTTCTGGCGGTGGGTATTGATGTGCATAGATATAAATATGTTACCCTCAAGAGCAGTAACCATTTCCGTGCCGGTTTCCAACACCTGGCCAGTCAGATTGTCACCGCAGACACCCCAGGTTTGACCACACACCAGATTGAAATTTTTCCGCGACAGAAAACCAAACGCAGATTGTGGCCAATTGATTCTCAAGCGAGTTATCCATGAAAAAATCGGTATGTCTCATTACAGGCGTTGGACCAGGCACTGGCACGGCGCTGGTGAAAACCTTCTGTGCCGATTACGAAGTAGCGATGCTGGCCCGTAGCGAACAGCGCCTGCTGGATCTCAGTGCCGAGCACGAGACAGCCCATGCCTTTCCCTGTGATGTGACAGATACAGCGGCTCTGCAGGCAGTGCTGGCAGATGTTGAAGAAAAGCTCGGCCCTCCAACTATTGTTGTGCACAACGCAGTGGGTGGTGCCTTCGGTAGTTTCATGGATATTGATCCCGAAGTACTTAATCAGAACTTTCAGGTCAACACCATGGCACTTTTACACCTGGCACGGCTGGTGGCGCCAGCAATGGTAGCGGCGGGTGAGGGTGCAATTGTGGTAACAGGCAATACGTCCGCCTACCGAGGCCTGGCAAATTTTGCCGGGTTTGCGCCCAGTAAGGCGGCGCAACGGGTGCTGGCTGAAGCCATCGCCCGTGACCTCGGGCCTAAGGGTGTGCACGTCAGCTATGTTGCCATAGACGCCGTTATTGACCTGCCGTGGACCCGCAAGCTGTATGAAGGCAAGCCTGATGAGTTTTTCTGTCAACCCATGGATATTGCGGCAGAGTGTTATCGCCTGGCGTTGCAGCCGCGATCAGCCTGGTCTTTTTCATCGGTGATACGGCCATTCGGTGAAAACTGGTCACTGAATCAATAAACAGGACCAGCGCGCGCTGGAGCCACAAATTTGCTGTGAACCAGCTCACAGAGTCCCTGAGTCTCTGCCGTTAACCTACTGATCGACAAAGGTATGTCCTATGTGGGTCAAAAGGATGGGGAATCGCAAATTAATAGGGATGGTATTCACTGTTGCCAGCATCGTTCTGGCGATCAGCATTCTTGCGATCCTGTTACTGATTGCCACTGCCAGGACGCCTGAACAACTCTCCGGAATTGCCACCGATACCGCGTACCTGGAAGAGGCCGCTAATTCCATCACTCGAGGTATTGAAGTGGGTAGAGCCCAACATCAGGCGCTGGGGTCCGATGTGCAAAGGCTTGATGTTGCCCTGCAACAGGGCAGCGAATCACTCAGTCAGGCGCTGAACCAGACCTATCAACCGGCTGGGCTACTTGCTCAGACGCGCTGGCTTGTCATTGACTGGCTGAACCTGATTGATGCAGATGCAGGCCAGCTGAGCGCACCTACTCAGGTGCTTGATCAAAGTGATCTCCTGCTGCAGTCCCTGCAAAAGCTGCGGGATGAGTTTGTAGCGTATGGCGCAAGCCAGCGTGAACTGTTAACTGCTGAGGCAGCATACGCAACGCTGGCCAATACAACGGTGGGCACGCTCCGTGAAAGAGGTGATCAGAATCGAGCCGACAGCGTCTATGTAAACACCGAACAGGTGAAGTCTCTGCTGGCCAGTGGGCGTGTGGAGGACCTCGATGGTGTGCTGACGCTGGTGGATCAGCTGGAAGTTGTCGAAGCCAGTCTGCCAGCCGATCAGCGGGGCAACCTCCGTTCCCTGATAAACACCACGTACACCATGATTTCGCTGCGCAGAGCCATGAATCAGGCGGTTGATGCCATGCAGCAGGACCTTGTTCTGTCTCAGCTGGAACAACTCAGCGATACCACAACAAACGATCAGATTTATGTGCTCGGCGCGGTCAACGATGCGCGTGTACTGCTGAACGTCTATACCGTGTTGATGCTAGCGGTCCTTGGCTTTTTTGGTCTTCGTCTGGCTGCCAGCCACCGAGCCTTGAACCGATCACACGATGATCTCGAAGTGCGCGTGGTGGAGCGTACTGCTGACCTCGCCCGTGCCAATGAAAACCTGCAGGAAAGCCAGGTACAGCTGGTACAGGCTGAGAAGATGTCGAGCCTGGGTCAACTGGTCGCCGGCGTCATGCACGAGATCAACACGCCGCTGCTGTATGTGCTGAATAACACCTCCGTAACTGCTGAAGCCGTGGAAGATCTGGCCAGATACGTGGAGGCCACCAAACCGATACTGGCGGCACAGTCTTCGGAAGAAGGTAAGCAGGCCATCAAGGCGTTACTGGCTCGACGCAATGAGTTTGATCTTGATGAGATAGACGAAAATATGCAGGAGGTTGAGTCGCTTGCTCAGGACAGCATCGAAGGACTGAATCAGATCAGTGATCTGGTGCAGAGCTTAAAAGATTTCTCCCGTCTTGATCGCGTTGCAGATGACACATTCGACGTGCGTGAAGGCATAGAAAAAACCCTGACGATCACCCGCAACCTGCTCAAGCAGGGTGTAGAAGTGCAGAAAAACTTTGCTGACGTCCCGGAAATCTACTGTTCACCGTCACGCCTGAATCAGGTGTTCATCAACATTATCACCAACGCGGTACAGGCCATGGACGGACGTGGCGTGCTGAAAATCAGCACTTCATACAACCAGACATCCCAGGGTGACAGTGTCGAAATAGTTTTTGAAGATACCGGCTGCGGTATTCCTGAGGAGTATCTGACCAAGATCATGGATCCGTTTTTTACCACCAAACCCGTAGGTGAAGGCACAGGTCTTGGATTGTCCATTGTGCGGCAGATTGTAGAGCAGCATGAAGGTCAGATATTTGTCGATTCCAAAGAAAATGTTGGAACCCGTATTGTGTTGAGTTTTCCGGTTAAAGGGCCTCAGCAAAAGCCAGCGGATGCTGAGGAGGCAGCCTGATGACTAGCGTTTCCGCGCAAGCGGCTACAGGAGCACATCCGGTGATCATGTTCATTGATGATGAACAGCGCGTGTTGAAATCCATGCGGGCAATGTTCCGCAGAGACTATGAAGTGCTGTTGGCTAACTCCGGCGCTGAAGCCCTGCAACTGCTGGAAACCCATGACGTTGAGGTGGTGGTATCAGATCAGCGTATGCCGGAGATGACCGGTGTTGAAGTCCTGGCTGAGATCAAGCACCGCTCCCCGGAAACTATCCGTATTCTGCTCACGGGTTATGCTGACCTTGCGGCTGTAGAAGCTTCAATTAATGAAGCCGAAGTGTTCAAGTACCTGATGAAACCCTGTCCGGCAGATGAAGTGCGTGGCGCGGTACAGGCTGCGTTGGAGCTGCGTGGTGGCGCTGTTTCTGTTGCACCGCTGGGTTCTGACGACATTGTTTACGTTGAGGATGACGAGGCGCCATCAGATGAGGCTCCACCGGATAATGTCACGCCGATCAACGCCAAAAGCAGAGCGGCGATTGCAGTGCGTAAGAAACCGGTAGCGCGGTCGGCTCCTGTCGTTGATATCCTTGTTTTCAGTGAAGACGCCAGCCTGTTTGATGGCATTGTCAGCGCCAGCCCGAATCATCGGGTTCATCAGGCTAAAAACCAGAGCCAGGTACTGGGTATGGTTCAGGACCATCCCATCGGTGTGCTGGTTACCGATGTCGGTGTTGACGAAAAAGGCGTCGCTCAGTTGAGCCAGGCGGTACGTGAAGTGACACCTGAAATTGTCATTATTCTCGCCAGCGAACGCTCGGATGCAAACCTGCTGATCCAATTGATAAATTCGGGTCAGGTCTTCCGCTTTCTGCTCAAACCGTTACAGACAGGACAGTGCAAAATCTGGCTGGCCTCGGCGATGCGCCGTTTTCTTGATAGCGGCGGTCAGGCGCTTGCAGCCCTGGACTCGGTGGTTACAAAACCCAGCACCTGGGTACGCTTTAAACACTGGCTGTTGGGCACGCAGGCATGAACGCCTTAGCCTGGCGAGGCACTAATCTGAGCATTGGCCAGAGTTTTACCGTAGCCGCCTGGGTGGTCATCCTTGGCGTTGTGGGTAGCTGGTTCATGTTAAAGCAAGGTCCCGGACAGGTGCTGTCGGATCTGCCGGAGATCCCCAGATTTACGCTGACAACGGTTTCCGATGTCACTGAAACAACCTGGATACAACGCGCTGAGCAGGCGTATGCTGCGGGTCGAATCACCCGACCTGAAGGCGACAGCGCGCTGTTTTTCTATCAGAAAATGCTCGAGCGGGATGCGCAAAATCTATCCGCGCTGGCTGGCATAGAACGGATAACCAGCTACCTGATCAACGCCGCGGAATCAGCGCTGTTGAAAGAAGACTGGTCAGCTGCTGCTGACTGGGCCGCACAAACTCTGGCTATTGATGCAAACAATCTGGCCGCTCGGTCAGTTGTCAGTCGGGTAGAACGGTTCGAAAGAATCAAGTGGTTAGGTGATCGTGCGGTGGATCAGATCGCTGCGGGTAATCTGACCAAACCTGTGGGTAATAACGCGCTGGCGTCTTATCGGGAAATGCTCAGCATGGATCCCGCAAACGTCGTCGCACAGCAGGGCATAGAATCCGTAGCCCAGCGTCTGGCAACCGTTGCGCAGACGGAAGCCTTTGCAGATAACCATGCCAGGGCGCGCGAGCTCATAGCGCTGGCGAAAAGTATTGCACCTGACGCGCCCGGCATTTCGCAAACGGAAAAACTTACTCTGCAATGGACCGACATGGTCAAAGATCAGGCCGTCAAAGAAGATCTGTTAGCTGCCGCTAAGGCCATGCAGGAAGGCCACCTGCTGGGTATCCATTCACCCACGGGCATTGGCGCATTGGACCACTATCGGTCTGTATTGAAGAAAGACCCCAATTCCAGTGCGGCACAATCAGGTATTGTTCTGGTGATTGATGGATTGCTGGATCAAGCCTGGGCGCTCTCCCGGGAAGAGCGTCTGGCGGAAGCTGCGACCCTGATCAGTCAGGCTGAGCAGGCGGGTGCCACCAATTCCGAGTTGCGTGAGATTAAATCAGAGCTCGACTTCCTGCAGCGAAGGGCAACTGCCAGGGCAGGTAACTTCGATGAGGTCCTGGCCATTCGGGAGCTGACGGTACGACGCCAGGCAGCCCCGGTGTTACCGCGAAATTCTCAGGGTGGTTGGGTTGAACTGCTGTTCACCGTGGATGAAGATGGCGGCGTAAAAGACATAGACGTTGTTGAAACCAGTGGTGCAGAGTTGTTAGAGCCAGCCCTGTCTGCGGTCAGGAAATGGCGTTTTGAGCCCTATCTGGACAATGGTCGCCCGATACCGGTGCGCAGCGGTGTACGTTTCTCCTTTCAAACCTGAACAGCCCCACGTAATGCGCTGGTCATTTCCTGACCTGCCGAGTTAAGATCCGGAGAGTAACGATCATTTTCGGAGGGGATATGTACGTTCAAAAACTACTTCTGCTGGTTTTCCTGGCAATCACTTCTTATACCTATGCAGCTGATGGTATTCCACGCACGTCGAGTGGATTACCTGATCTGTCTGGCACTTATGACAGTGCAACACTCACGCCGCTGGTGCGACCGCAAGAGTATGGCGACAATCTCTATCTGACGCCCGAAGAGGCGGAGCAGCTTTCCGCGGCTGAAGAAAAGGCCATGGCACAAGCCAATGCCGAAAGCGATCCGAATCGTACAGCGCCGCCGGAAGGCGGTGATGGTTCCGCGGGTGCCGCCGGTAATGTAGGCGGTTACAATGCGTTCTGGATCGATCGTGGCACGGATGCATTGCTGGTTGACGGTAAATTTCGAACTTCCATCATTGTTGATCCGCCCAACGGTCAGTTTCCGCCGCTGACACCAGCAGGCCAGATGCGCATGGCAAAGCTGTTTGGTGGTGTGAATCGCACCAACGAAGGCAAAGCCTGGTGGCTGGAGGAAGAAGGTCCAGGACCTTATGACAACATGGAGCAGCGCAACACCGCAGAGCGGTGCCTGATGGGTTTCAGCGGCGCCGCGCCGTCTATTCCCAGTCTGTACAACAATTTCAAACGGATCGTGCAGACCGACGAGCACGTGATGATTCTGGTGGAAATGATCCATGACGCCAGAATCATCCGCATCAACGGCACCCACCCGGGGCCGGAGATCACCAGCTGGCTGGGTGACTCCGTCGGACACTGGGAAGGAGACACCCTGGTGGTTGAAACTACAAACTTCAGCGACAAGGCTGCGGGGTTTTTTACCGGTGGCGCCAACATGCACTTGCTGGAACGGTTCACCAAACAACCCAATGGCGATCTCATGTATCGCTTTACAGTAACCGACTTATCTCAGTGGCAAGCGCCATGGACGGGTGAATACGTGTGGAGCGCCAGCGACAAGCGTGTGTATGAGTACGCCTGCCATGAGGGTAACTACGCATTGGGTAACATCATGCGTGGTGCGCGTTTGCTGGAACAGGATGAAATTGCAGGTGCGGGACAGGATTGAGTCGAGCCGGAATTGCTATCGTCCATAACCAACAAACCCCGGTAATCACCGGGGTTTGTTTTAGTGGCAACCCACGTTTGCGTGGGTTTTCACGTCATCAGGAACCTTCGTATTTACGAACCTCGTGACGACCGACAACCATGTGATGAACTTCATCAGGACCATCAGCGATACGCAGAGTGCGCTGACCCGCGTACATGCGTGACAGTGGGCTCCACTGGGAAACACCGGTAGCACCGTGCATCTGGATAGCCTGGTCGATGATCTTGCAGACTTTCTCCGGCACCATGGCTTTGACTGCGCTGACATGGATACGGGCTTCTTTGTTACCCATGATATCCATGGCTCTGGCAGCCTGAAGGACCATCAGACGGCAAGCGTCCAGCTCGATGCGAGCACGTGATACCACTTCGATGTTTTTACCCAGCTGGATGATCGGACGACCAAACGCACTGCGTGTGCTGGCACGGCGGATCATGAGCTCCAGGGCACGTTCACCGGCACCGATTGAGCGCATGCAGTGGTGAATTCGACCCGGGCCAAGACGAACCTGAGAGATCTCAAAACCGCGACCTTCGCCAAGCAGCATGTTTTCTTTAGGTACACGCACGTTATCAAATTTGATGTGCATATGGCCGTGTGGTGCATCGTCCTGGCCGAAAACCTCCATCCCCTCGAGAATTTGTACTCCGGGGGTGTCGATAGGTACCAGGATCTGCGACTGCTGTTTATGTGGCGGTGCATCCGGGCTGGTTTTTACCATGGTAATCATGATCTTACAGCGAGGATCGCCGGCGCCTGAGATGTAGAATTTCTCACCGTTGATGACCCATTCGTCACCTTCCAGCACTGCAGCTGTACTGATGTTTTTGGCATCAGATGACGGCAGACCAGGCTCGGTCATGGCAAACGCAGAACGGATTTCACCGTTTAACAGTGGCTTTAACCACTGTTCTTTCTGCTCGGGTGTGCCAACACGCTCGAGCACTTCCATGTTGCCTGTGTCCGGTGCTGAACAGTTTAACGTTTCAGAAGCCAGGCTGTTTTTGCCCAGCTCGTTGGCGATGTAGGCGTAATCCAGATTGGACAGGCCTTCGCCGGTATCGGCATCAGGTAAGAAGAAGTTCCACAAACCGTTGTCTTTGGCTTTCTGTTTGACGGTGTCCAGCAGTTCAAGCTGGCCAGGTGCCCAGCTCCAGCGGTCGGCACGGCCTTCGCCGAGGGCGTAAAATTCTTCGGTGATAGGTTCTACGTTTTCTTTGATGTGTTTTTTAACCGCATCGAGCAGAGGCTGGGCCTCTTCAGACATGGTTAAGTGGAAAAGGTCTGGGTTTTCCAGAGCTGCTTCTGCCATTTTTCCCCTCTTTTTTTGGTTGATTCTACTGGCGATTCCAGGACCCTGATTCTACGCGCATCTACCCGGCAGGCGCCAGTGAAGCCGGAACGTGTCTGACGTGAAAAGCCCCAAAAACAAGGCTTTTAGGGGAAAGTACTTAGCTTAAAATCAGTTCAGCACGGAGTAGCCGCGGTTACGCAGGCAGTTACGTACTACAACCCGTTTTTCCGTTGCTGCTCGCCCTGCGCCTTTTGCGCCGCCTGCAACGGCACCAACCCCGGCGCCTCGCTGGGCTGTGTCGCTGTTGCCCACAGCAGCGCCGATGGCAGCACCCACCGCGGCACCTGCCAGGGCGCGACCTGCGGTCTGAGCGCCAACGTTAACCTGTTCTGCAAGCGCCGTGCATTCGCTTAAATCCTGGTTGTACTGCGCCATATTTACCCCTTTAGGATCAATGATGACGTTTCGATTTGCGCAGCCTGAAGCGAGCAGGACAGCGCTGAGAAGGGTGGCTGAATACAAGGGACGTAGAATCAACATAAATGTCGTCCGGAATGACCAAGGTTAAAAACAGTTCAACACCAACTAGCTGAACCTGCGCTGAATCGCTGTTGAATACTGTCATAGTCGTACTTTGACTTCTTTTCCGTTTCGCTGCGCTGAGTCATACAGGGCGCTGAGCATCGACTGTACCTTCAGGGCATCCTCAACGGGCACAGCGCACGGACCCTTGTAGAGAATCTGTTCAACGAAGCTGTCAATTTTCCGATTAAACACCGCTTTGAATGAGGTATCAGCCAGCCAGGCAGGTTGCTTGTTCACCATGTGACCGGCTTCATCGGTGTGAATCACCGTGGGCTCCCAGGTGGCACCCCCTCTGCTGCCCATCAATTGGAAATTCATCAGGCTGCGTTCGCCGATGTGTGCAGCAAATGCACATTCGATGTGCAGTACGGCGCCATTGTCGAAGCGGATGCGACCTACTGCGAGATCCTCGACATCGTAGGTTTTGTAATCCCAGCCAGCCATGGGGCTCGCTATCACCCCGGAGGGTTGATTGCCAAGGTAAGTGAACATATCTGCGCTGGCGCTTACCGGTTGTGGACTGCCCATGGTGTAGTGGGCCATTTCGAGTACATGCACCCCAATATCAATAATTGGGCCGCCGCCGGACAGGGCCTTCTGACCGAACACACCCCAGTTGGGAATACCGCGCCGCCGCATAGCCTGCACACGTCCAAACAGGACGTCGCCAAATGCGCCTTCCTCAAAGGCGCGCCTGAGATACTGGGTGCGTGGATCTAGGCGGTATTGAAATGCAACCACCAGTTGCCTGTTGGCTTGTGCAGCGGCTTTTGCCATTCGCCGACCTTCCGTCAGCGTCATTGCCATGGGTTTCTCACACAGCACATGACAACCGGCTTTGAGGGCAGCAATGGTCGGTTCAGCGTGAAAACGATTCGGCGTGCAGACGCTGACGGCGTCTAAAGTTTCCTGTTTGAGCATCCGCTTGTAGTCGGTATAAATCGCCGCGTCGGGATAGCTGGCCTGGCTTTTTTCAAGGCTCTGCTCATTCAGGTCAGTAAACGCCACCAGATCGACGTCCGGTCTGCTGGCGAATTTTGTCATCTGCAACTCGGCGATGTCTCCGGCGCCGATGAATCCCACGCGCAGTCGAGTCTTCTTTGCAGATCGTGCCATAGCTTCTCCCCTTAAGCTTTGATTCTATAACGCCGCGGCGCGTTCGATGCGCGGATAATACAGCGCCAGCAGTATACTGCGGGTGATCATGAATATGCTCATGCCCAGCCAGACTGCGTGATAGGACCAGAGATGGAAAAATCCGACCAGGCTGATGGCCCAGACCAGGGCCGAAAGGATCATCGCATTGCGCATTTCGACAATGTGGGTTGTGCCGATGAAGATACCGTCAAACAGAAATGCCCAGACACACAACAGAGGGCTGATGATCAGCCAGGGTAGATACGCGGCTGCTGTTTCTCGGACCGGGGCTGAGGTGGTGAGCAGAGCGATAAAAGTCTCACCCAGCAGCCAGAACATCAAACCGGTAATGGCGGCGATAACAACCGCCCAGATAGCGCAGAACTGTGTGGTCCTGCGTAAGTGGTCAGGCGCACGGCCACCGTAGGCATATCCTGCCAGTGTTTCGGCGCTGTGCGCAAAGCCATCCAGAGCATAAGTCATGACAAAAAACAGCTGCATGAGCACGCCGTGGGCTGCCAGGGTGACATCGCCCAGGCCCGTGGCCATTATCGTGCCGATAAAAAAGGGCAGTTGTACAAAAAACGTACGCACCACCAGGTTTGAGCCGATATGGAACAGGGCACGCACCGCATCTCCGATCCAGATGTGTACCGGCCAGTTGCCTTGCCATCCGCTGGCACGCAGCGCGCGAGAAACAAATCCTATGCCTGCAGCTGCAGCAAACCATTCACTGATGATGGTGCCCATGGCAACCCCGGCAACACCATAGTTGAACACCAGCACCAGCAGGGCGTTGAGCATGATATTCGACAGGTTAAAACCGATACTCAACCAGAGCGTGTCACGCATACGTTGCAGGCCAAACAGCATGCCCAGAGTCACCAGGTAAACGAGTAATCCAGGTGCGCCATAAATTCTGATTTCGTAGTACACCCGGGCAAGTTCAGCAACTTCTGTCGAGGCATCAAAAAGCTGGAAGAGCAGCCATTTTAAGGGGATCTGCAACAGCACAATGGCGGCGCCGATGAACAGGGCAACAGCCCCGGCTCGTAAACCCACGGCAAGCACTTCATTGATATCAGCCCTTCCGTAAGCCTGGGCGGTGAGCCCTGTGGTGCCCATACGCAGAAAGCCAAATAACCAGTACACCGCGCTGAACAGCGCAGCGCCCATAGTGACCGCCGCGATGAATTTTGGTTCTGGAAAGCGGCCCATAACGGCAACGTCCACCAGACCAACCAGAGGGATAGTGATATTGGCAAGAATGACCGGCCAGGTCAGTTGCCAGACGCGACGGTGCCAGCCGGCGCGCGTCGTTGGGAAGGTCTGTGTCAGCCGCCTGAGCCAGGTTGTGCGTATGAGTCCTGGCGCACCGGCGCTGGTTTGCGGCCAAGCCAGGCTTTGAAACGCTCAATCTGATGCAGCCAGTCTTCCACCATCAGATACAGGCACGGTACCAGTAACAAGGTAATGAACGTGGCAAACAGCACGCCCCAGGCCAGAGATACCGCCATGGGTTTGAACGGTGCGGTTGCCGGTGTTGATGTGGCCATGAGGGGTATCAGGCCAACAAAGGTTGTGACTGACGTCAGCATGATGGGCCGGAAGCGCACCACGCAGGCGGTAGAGATCGCTTCAAAAATTTCCTTGCCTTCCCGGCGCAGCCGATTAGCGGCATCCACCAGTACCAGGGATGCGTTTACCACTACCCCGGATAGCGCGACAATACCCAGCGCAGAGAAAAACATCAATTGTACTTCAAGTAGCCAGTGACCAACAATTGCGCCCACTGCGCCGAAGGGAATCACGCTCATGATCACAAACGGTTGCAGATAGCTGCGCAGAGGTATGGCCAGCAGGCCATATATAACGACCAGGGAAAACAATGCGCCAACCAGCAGTCCGCCCATCGCGGTACTGCGTTCCTCCTGTTCGCCGCCCAGTTCGATGTCGATAGCCGGGTAACGCTGCTGAAAATCCGGGATTAACTCTGTGCGGATACTGGCGCTGACTTCCTCAGGTGCAACAGTTGAGCGATCGACATCCGCGCTCACGGATACAGTGCGACGACCATCAAGGCGATTGATGCTGGAATAACCGCGGCTGATTTCAAAACTGGCAACACTGTAGAACGGCACTTCATGGCCATCAGGCGTGCGGATGTACATGTCTTCAAGATTGCCGATGGACTTCCGTTCAGACTCGGGGAAGCGCACCATAACCCGGACGTCATCCTGTCCGCGCTGCAGGCGTTGGGCTTCGGATCCGTAAAATGCGCTGCGCACCTGGCCAGCCAGATCAGCCAGAGTGAGCCCGAGATTACGTGCCTCAGGTAACAGGCTCAGTTGAATCTCCTGTTTGCCCGAGCGGAATGAATCGCGGATATCGAATACGCCGTCGTAACGGGACAGTTCGGACTTAAGTTGTTCAGCCGCCTCGCGTAGCTCTTCAACATCTTTGCCTTTGAGCTGGTATTCGATGGGTGAACCCGCTGAATAGGTGTCAGCATCGAAGGTTAACTTGACTGCATCTGACACAGAGCCGACATATTCGCGCCAGCGAGTAACCACGACTTTCGTGCTGATGTTGTTACGCTCAGCCAGCGGCGCAATGTCGATGACAATTTCAGCAATGTTGCTGCGTCCCGCAAACGCCGGGCGCCCGGGACCGTTGCGATCCACATTCTGGCCGACGCTTGAGAGAATGTTACGTACCAGCGGCTGACTTAATCCGTATTCTTCAGTCATATCGTCATTTAAACGCAGTGCCGCTTCTTCAATGCGAGCGGCGGCAGCCAGCGTTGTTTCAGCGGCAATGCCTTCCGGCAGTTCCAGCCCGGCATAAACCCGGTCACCCTCGATGGCGGGAAAAAACCCAAACACCGCACGCCCGCTGGCAATCAATGACAGCGCCAGAATCAACACGCCCAGGCCAATGGCTGCACTGGCATAACGCCACACAATGACCTTCTCAACAAAGGGTTGGTAATGATCTGAAGCTATGTTCTGCAGCCAGTTTGCCAGTCCGCCCTGAAATCGATTCCAGGCAGCGGAAAGACCGGTGGTCGGTTCGCTGTGTTTTCGATGTGCCAGATGGGAAGGCAGAATCAGTTGAGATTCGATAATGCTGCAGATCAGAGCAAAGATGACAACCCAGCCAATTGGCGAAAAGAACCCAGCCATGCGTCCTTCAACCATAATCAGCGGTAGAAACGCGGCAACGGTGGTCAGCACCCCGAAAATAACCGGCACCGATACTTCCCAGGTGCCGTCAACAGCAGCAGTTAATGGCGGTTTACCCAGTTGTTCCTGGGCAAAAATACGCTCGCCAACAACAATGGCATCGTCAACCACAATGCCCAGCACCAGAATAAAAGCCATGACGGTCATGGTAGAGATGTTGATGTCGGTGAAAGGCAGGGCAGCCAGTGTGCCTAACAGGGCAACAGGAATGCCGATCGCCACCCACATGGCAACGCGGAATTTGAGAAACAGGGCGAGAATAACCAGCACCAGGACCAACCCACCACCAGCGTTTGCCGTCAGAACAGACATCCGTTCCTGCAGATCCAGGGACGTATCTATCCATGTATTCAGATACATACCCTCGGGTACCGGATAATTGTCAACAAGCTGGCGAACGTCTTCAGCAATTTCAATCAGGTCTTCGCTGCCTACCTGCGAGACGTTCACCACAACACCGCGCTTGCCATTGAAACGAGCCAGCAGATCACCTTCTTCAAAAGTATCGCGAACAACACCCAGATCGCGCAGGGTGACACGGGTACCATCCGCACGGGTGAGCACAACAACGTCTTCGAATTCCTGTCCCCAATAGGCCTGACCGGTGGTGCGTATCAGAATTTCACCGTTCGAGGTCTTGATCGTGCCGCCAGGCATGTCCAGCGAGCTTTGGGCAATCGCGCGGCTGACCTGGTCCAGCGTAATGCCGTAACGCCGCAGCTCCTGCTCCGATACTTCTATGGATATTTCATAAGGCCGAATGTATTCAACGGCTACCTGTGAGATCCCTTCGATTGCGGCGATATCGTCACGCAGCTCCCGGGCCACTTCTTTTAAGGTGCGTTCATCTGTATCACCGGACACCGCGATCTGCACCACACGGCGAGTAACCGCGAGCTTCGAGACAATAGGTTTTTCAGTTTCAGCGGGAAAGCTGTTGATGCCGTCAACACGACTTTTAATTTCATTCAGGACAGCCACCTCATCCGCTTCAGAAAGCAGTTCGGCGGTGACGTTGCAGACACCTTCGGTGGCAGTGGAGCGAAGTTTGTCGATACCTTCCAGCCCTTCAATCGCTTCCTCAACCCGAATACAGACGGAGCGTTCCACTTCCACCGGTGCAGCGCCGAGGTACACAACCTGGACGTTAACCACTTTGATGTCGAAGTTCGGGAACTCTTCCTGATTGGTGGTGATCGCGCCGAATGCGCCGCCCAGCAGCAGCAGGATCATCAGCAGATTAGAAGCAACAGGATTGTGTGCAAACCATCGGATCGCAGTGTACATGGAGAGGTCCTTTATGCGTCTTCGACAATCGGGTTAACTGTCATGCCTTCGATGGCGGTCTGGATAGGGGATAAACACACCCGGTCGCCATTGTTTAAACCGGACTGCACCAGCACGTTGTCCTGATAAAGGCGCAGCGGCTCAATTGATTTAAAGCGCAACTTATCCTCGGCATCCACAACCAGAACCTGGTTGTTATTACGCAGTGCTGAGCGTGGCAGAACAAAGATATCCTCTGCGGACAGACCCTGTATTTCTGCATTCACAAACAGGCCAACGGCAAGCGGCTGCTGGGAGCCATCGCTCGGTACCCGGGCGACTAACTGCACCATACGGCTGGATATGTCGATTTCCGCTTCGGTGCGGACAATTTTCCCCTGCCAGGTCAGTTCCTGGCCCGCATACTCGGTGCGCAGGGTGACATCCGGTTGTTGATCCGGGGGGAGTTCACCGCGCATCATCGGCGGTAAATTCAGGAATGCCAGCTGTCTGTCTGCGATCGGCAGGCGCACCTCAACAAGATCGCTGGCATACAGCGTCGCGATGGGTGAGCCGCGGGACACAAACTGGCCTATATCTACGTTTTCAGAGCGTACCAGGCCGGTAAACGGTGCGCGTATTTCGGTGCGGGCAATGTCCTGCTGGGCCTGCTCGAAGCTGACTTTTGCATCCTGCAGCGCGGCCTCAGCCACGCGCAGTGCACGCAGCGAGTTTTCCATCTGTGAACGTGCAGCCAGCTGCCGCTCTTCCAGGCTCTTCAGACGCTGATATTCGAAGCTGGCATGCTGCTGCTCGGCTTCTGCACGTACCAGACTCGCTTTTGCACGATCTTTCATATTCTGATAGTCGGATTTGTCGACCTCAGCAAGCAGTTCACCTTTTTCAAAGTATCCGCCGGCCACCAGTTTCGGCGACATCCAGGTGATTCGACCCGATACCTCGGGAATGAGCTGGCTCTCTGTTGAAGGCATGACGCTGCCTTGGGAATGTACTGCCAGTTGTACAGATTCAGCCTGTACTTCGCGGATGCGAACTGTTGTAGGTATGGGTGTCTGCGCAGCAGGTTCAAGTACTGGTGCGGTGGCCATCAGCGCCGCCGCGCCAGCAGCAAAAACAACAATAATTATCAGCGGAATTATGAACGTACGCATCATGGTGCGAGAGCCTCCTGGGCGACAGCAGCGCGTGCGGTGTCAAACGCACGCATCATGGTTTCTTGATTCAAATTAGAAAAATCAGTGAAAGAGTTGCGCACACCTTCCTGGTCGCGCTGTGCCAGCGCGGTATCCAGCTGCAGCGCAAAATCGCGATAGCGGCTGTTGTCGATCACAGCAAACGGGTGGATTGCAGTCAGGTTCGGGGCCACCTGTTCGAACAGTGTGCGCGCGATCAGTCGTAACGGCAGATTGCGGCTGGCAGACATGAAAGATTCCATCAGCTCAAAGCGGGCCAGGGTGTGGGCTTCTTTGCTCAGTTCGCCGTGGATGAGCGGTTTGATCAGTGCTCGGATCGCTGCAATCTCTTCGTCACTGGCCAGTTCCAGAGTCTGCTGGGCGGCCATGCTGACCATGGAGTTGATCACCATGAGAATCTGATCGACCAGAGTTGGATCAGGCAGATCACCCTGTGCCAGCATATGACCGATGACATCCAGACTGGCATCTTCGGTTTTCTTCACCCGCGCGCCGCCGGGCTGAACTTCCGCCAGCCCGATCTGCTCGAGTTTTTTCATGGCCTCACGCACGGCGCCGCGATTGGCATCAAATCGTGCGGCCAGATCGCGCTCGGACGGCAGCCTTTCGGAAACCCGGTAATGCCCGGACAGAATATCCTGAATCAGGCTGCCAGCGATGATGTCGTGTTTACCCGCCAACGCAATGTACTCCAGATCTGTTCTGTAGCCCCTGGCAACCCAGTCGGCTACGAGTTTGGTCTGTCCGAATTGGTCAGACCACTATGGTCAGGGCAAGTGTAGTTGGAAATAGATGAACATCAAGGGTTTTGTTACGCAAAGTAACGAAATGTGCGCCAGGGCACAGTGGCCCTGGCGGCAAATGGCAGAGCTGTCTTACTTTGGCCGTCGATCCAGCATGTTGCCGGTGCGCAGCAGTTGTTTCACCTTCTGGCGTCGCTCGTGGGTACGTATCGACCAGTAGCTGTCATCAAAAGCAGCACGTTCCGTGCGCAGGATCACGCCCATAGCCGTGGGCAGGTGCAGGTTGGCCAACAGTAGCGCCAGCGTAGGATTGGTCTCGTCATGGATCTGGATGTCATCCAGGGTGACACCGTCTACACCAAGCGTCACGGTCTCCAGACTCAGGGACTTTGTGTTGAGCCTCAAACCCTTGTCATTGTCAGCGCCATACAGCAGAGGCTCACCGTGACGGACATGAATCTGTGTGTCAGCAGCGGTCTTTTTCGCGGCGACATCGTCAAACACATCTTTGTTGTAAACGATGCAGTTCTGCAGAATCTCAACAAAGCTGCTGCCTTTGTGATTTTTTGCTTCGTTGAACAGCGAAGGCATGGTTTTCTGATCGATGTCGACACAACGCGCAAAAAACGTTGCACCGGCGCCGATGGCAAATTGACCAGGCGCCAGCGGTGCTTCTACAGAACCCGCCGGGCTTGTCGGGCTGTGTGTACCCGGTCGTGAGGTGGGCGAGTACTGCCCCTTGGTCAGGCCGTATATCTCATTGTTGAACAGCAGAATATTCAGATCGATATTGCGACGCAGGGTATGCAGCAGATGGTTACCGCCAATTGAAAGTCCGTCACCATCACCGGTGACAACCCACACTTCCAGTTCCGGATTAGCCAGCTTTACACCGGTTGCAAATGCTGGTGCACGGCCGTGAATGGTATGGAAACCATACGTATTCACGTAGTAGGGCAGGCGCGAGGAACAGCCGATGCCGGAGACAAAAACTGTTTTTTCCGGCACCGAGCCACCTTCAGCAAGGGCTTTGTGTACGCTTTTCAGAATGGCGTAGTCGCCGCAGCCGGGGCACCAGCGAACTTCCTGGTCTGTGGCAAAATCTTTAAAGGTTAATGCATTCATATCAGCCTCCCACCTGCTCCTGCTGGTACCTGCTCCTGCTGCTTAATGGTTTTGGTAGTCGGTGCAAACTTCGAAATGAATGCGCGGACCTCCTCCACGTTAAGCGGTTGGCCGGTCACTTTGTTAAATTGCTCTACCCGGACATTGAGCTTGTCACGCAGCAGGGTGGCCAGTTGACCCGTGTTGAGTTCCGGGACAATGATTGTCTCAAAACCCGCCAGCAGCTCCCCTAAATTAGACGGCAGCGGATTGATGTGACGCAGATGGATGTGGGCAACCTGTTCACCTTCTGCCAATGCATCTTTCACAGCCTTGTAAAGCGTGCCATAGGTTGAACCCCAGGCTACCACGGCAACACCGCCGCTAACGCCCTGGTCAATCCTCTGCGGTTCAATGAAGTTTGCAACGCTGTCTACTTTCTGTGAGCGCACGTTGGTCATTACCTGATGGTTCGCTGCATCGTAAGAGATGTTGCCGCTATCCACGTCTTTCTCAATACCGCCGACGCGATGTATGAATCTGGCGTCGCCTGGTGCAGCCCATAAGCGAGCCAGGGTATCTGCCTGCCGTTCGAATACGGGTTGCTGGGTCTGCTCCGTGGGTTTGTGAGTATTGATGGCAGGGTAGGCCTCGAAATCCGGGATCGGCCACAGTTCTGATGCGTTGGCAATATAGCCGTCAGTTAACAGAATAACGGGTGTCATGTGGCGCAGGGCGATGCGAACAGCTTCAATTGCCGTATCAAAACAATCAGCTGGAGAACGGGCAGCAACGACGGGCAACGGTGTATCGCCGTTGCGCCCATATACTGCCTGATACAGATCGCTCTGCTCGGTTTTGGTTGGCATGCCGGTAGAAGGTCCGGCGCGTTGACTGTTAACCAGCACCAGCGGCAGCTCGGTAGCAACCGCAAGGCCTAAGGCTTCCATTTTCAAGGCGACCCCTGGACCACTGGAGGAGGTCACGCCCAGCTTGCCGGCGTAAGAAGCGCCGATGGCAGCACAGACAGCCGCTATCTCATCTTCAGCCTGAAAGGTGGCCACGCCAGCTTCTTCAAGGCCCACCAGATGGTGTAACAGGCTTGATGCAGGGGTGATAGGATAAGAGCAGAACATGAGCTCAGTGTCAGCGAGCTCACCAGCGGCAACCAGACCCAGAGCGAGGTTTTCCGCGCCGGTGATGGTGCGGTATTCAACACTCTCCAGAGGCGCCTCGGGGGTGTGTTGCTGGTGCAGAATCTGTGCAACCTCAGTATTTTCGCCGTAGGCATGGCCCGCATCCAGCGCAACCAGGTTGGCATCGCGAATCTGTGTGTTGCCGGCGAATTTCTGTTTGATCCAGTCTTGCGTTGGCTCACGGGGCTGGTCGAACATCCACAATATCAGGCCAAGTGCCCAGAAGTTTTTGCAGCGACCCGCATCTTTGGTACCCAGACCCAGCGGTTTCACGGCTTCTACAGTCAGGTTGCTGATTTCGATGGGTACAACCTGATAGCTGTCCAGCGTGCCGTCATCCAGCGGATTGGAAAGCAGGTCGGCACGTTTCAGACGTTGCGGGGTAAACGCGTTGGCATCCACCAGAATCAGAGAATCAGCTTTCAGGTTGCCGAGGTTGACCACTAAAGCCGCGGGGTTGAACGCAATCAGCACATCTGGCGCATCACCGGGTGTGGTGATGCGGTCACCGCCAAATTGGATCTGAAATGCAGACACGCCATAACGGGTGCCAGCGGGGGCGCGTATTTCTGCGGGAAAGTCCGGCAGGGTAGATAAATCGTGCCCGGACATGGCTGATGCCACGGTGAACTGCTGCCCCTGCAGCTGAATGCCATCGCCTGAGTCACCGGCAAACCGGATCACGTGGCTTAGTTTTCCGCCAAGTTGTTGTTCCACTTTACTTTTCTGTCAAAAAAATAGGCGCGCATTGTAGCGGACTTGGGCGCTTTTGCGACAACTGGCTTGGATTGAGATGATATATGGTTATTTGTCCTGCAAGCTTCGCAGATTGACTCTGGCACCAGACCGGGTACAGTCCCGCCGCCTTAAACCAATGGAGAAAGTGATGAAAACAGTTGCGAGTACCGATGCTTATACCATCGTGCAGCGTAAAGATGGCCGATACGCAGTTATTGACGCGGAAAAGAAACCCATCAATGCAGCCGAAAAAGTGGCCATTCTGCTGGAGCACGGTCTGATCACCGCGCCAGCGCCAAAAGCGCCGGAGCCGGAGCCGGAAGCTGAAGCAGAAGCGCCCTCGGAAGAGACTGCCGAAGCAGAAGAAACCGAAAAGGATGCTGAAGAAGGCGAACCGTCTTAGACTACAGCTTCGATGTTTATCTGAGTGCGATGCTGTGAGCAATGCTGATCCGTTCCGGGTTGAGTCCGAATATGAACCTGCGGGGGATCAGCCCACTGCCATCGCCGGCCTGGTTGAAGGCCTGGAATCAGGCCTCAGCCACCAGACACTGCTCGGCGTAACCGGCTCCGGAAAAACATTTTCCATAGCCAAGGTCATCGAACAGGTTCAGCGACCCACCCTGGTTCTGGCACCCAACAAAACCCTCGCGGCACAGCTGTACGGTGAGTTCAAAGAGTTTTTCCCCCACAACTCGGTGGAATACTTTGTCTCGTACTATGACTACTACCAGCCGGAAGCCTATGTGCCGGCATCCGATACCTACATTGAAAAAGACTCGTCAATCAATGCGCACATTGAGCAGATGCGTCTTTCCGCCACCAAGGCACTGTTAGAGCGACGCGATACCATCCTGGTCGCCTCTGTATCTGCTATTTATGGTCTGGGAGACCCGCAGTCTTATCTGCGCATGGTGCTGCATCTGGACCGCGGTGATCGGGTTGACCAGCGTCAGCTGTTAATGCGGCTGGCGGAACTGCAATACACCCGCAACGATCAGGTTTTCCAGCGCGGTACGTACCGTGTGCGTGGCGATGTGGTGGATGTGTTTCCTGCGGAATCGGAAAAAGAAGCCATCCGCGTGGAGCTTTTTGATGATGAAATTGAAGATCTGGCGGTTTTTGATCCGCTGACCGGCGAAATTCTCAATCGCGTGCCCCGTTACACCGTCTTCCCTAAAACCCACTATGTCACGCCCCGTGACCGTATGCTGAATGTGCTGGACGATATCAAGGAGGAACTCCAGGATCGGCTGAACTACCTGACAACAAACAACAAGCTGGTTGAGGCGCAGCGGCTGGAACAGCGCACTCGATTTGATCTGGAAATGATCCAGGAGCTGGGCTACTGCTCCGGGATTGAAAACTACTCACGTTACCTGTCCGGGCGTGAACCGGGTCATGCGCCTCCTACGCTGTTTGATTACCTGCCCAAAGATGCCCTGCTGGTGATTGATGAATCCCATGTCACGGTGCCGCAGATAGGTGCCATGTACAAAGGTGATAGATCGCGCAAGGAGACGCTGGTTGAGTTTGGTTTTCGTCTGCCTTCTGCGCTCGATAATCGCCCGTTGCGCTTTGATGAGTGGGAGCGCCTCGCGCCACAGATGATATTTGTCTCCGCTACACCGTCGAACTATGAGGCGGAGAAGGGTGGTCAGACAGTTGAGCAGGTGGTGCGTCCCACAGGTCTGATTGACCCCGAGGTCATCATTCGGCCTGCCACAACCCAGGTTGAAGATCTGCGCGGTGAAATTGATGACGTTATTGCTGCAGGTGAGCGTGTGCTGGTCACCACGCTGACCAAGCGCATGGCGGAAGATCTGACTGAATATCTCGACGAGCACGGCGTCCGGGTACGTTATCTGCACTCTGATATTGATACCGTTGAACGGATGGAAATTATTCGCGACCTGCGTCTGGGTGAGTTTGATGTGCTCGTTGGCATCAACCTGTTGCGCGAGGGCCTGGACATGCCTGAGGTGTCTCTGGTGGCGATTTTAGATGCGGATAAAGAAGGTTTCCTGCGCTCAGAGCGTTCATTGATCCAGACCATTGGACGGGCCGCACGAAACGTACACGGACGTGCCATTCTATACGCGGACAAAATGACCGGTTCCATGGAGCGCGCCATCGGCGAAACTGATCGCCGGCGCGAGAAGCAGGTGGCGTTCAATACGGAACATAACATCACGCCGAAAAGTATCAGTAAGTCTATTGCCGATATCATGGAAGGCGCCAGAGTTGTGGGCCCAGGGGCGCCGAAAAACGCGGGGAGACAGAAAGACAAAGGCAAGCAGGTTATTGAGATTCCTGCAGATCCCAGGGCCTTGGGTAAACTGCTGGCGAAGCTTGAAAAACAGATGTTGCAGCATGCGCAGAATCTCGAGTTTGAGGAAGCTGCAGCGCTGCGGGACCAACTGCAAAGCATTCGCGACGCAAGCTTGAAACGTTAGTTTGGGGTATAACAGTGCCATGCAGATAAAAACAGGCACTGTTGTTTTTGCGCATCCTCTACGCTCACCACAACGTTTGCGGTGAGCGCGTTCCGACTGGCTGAAAAAGTCCGTTAGCTGCTGGCAGGTACTTCGGAATCTGCCACCCAGTTGCCGTGGAAGCCGTAAGGGACCCGGCTGGGCAGATGTACCTGCGCAAGTGCCGGCCGAGACAGATCCTGCGCATCCAGAATCAGCAGATCGCTGGTGTTTTTATTGGCGTCAAAAACGTAGGTCATCAGGTAACCATCGTCTTCGTTTGTGGCACCTTCGCGAGGAATGAACACTGGCTCTGCACTGTGTCTGCCTGCACCCACGGAAAATTCGGTTGCAGTACCCGAGCGCATATCGTGTTTCAAAATTGATGGAAAGCCGTAGTCTCCGGCAGCACCGGCGACAGCCACGGTATAGCCGTAACGGTAGGGTTTGCCATTTAGTGCAGGATGTATCCGAGGGAATTCCTGGGTTCGTGCATCGACGATAGTTTCATTCACCTTGCGGGTATTCGGATTAACTGTCCAACGGTCAAGACGCGGCAGGCTGTCACCAAACGGGCCATTAATGTCGTTATCAAACATGCGGTCATAACGGCAGATGTCGATCACCACGTTGCCATCTGAGTCTTCATAGGCATTCATCGGATGATAGGCGTAGTTGGCGGTGATCGGTGACCAGATGATGTCCGCAGCATCACCGTTGCGGGGCATCAGACCGATGCGGGGTTCATGATCGTTGTCCCAGCGGAACGGGAAAGACGCGCCGGTCCCCAGCGCCATGAAACTTAAAGTTACGGGTAAATCGTAAATCACCACGTAGTTTTCGGTCAGACTCATGTCGTGGATCATGGGCATGCCACCCAACGGAATATCTGTCTCGTCTGCCCACTCGCCGTCCGCATCAACCACGACATAACGCACGTGGTCACGCAGTGAAGCCCAGTCGTAACAGATCGCGTGCAGCTCGCCCGTGTCCGGATCCAGCTTGGGGTGAGCGGTGTAACCTGTGCCTATGGAAGTATTGTCGCCCAGGGACTCCAGTGTATAGCTCATATCCTGGGGTAGCCCGCCGGATTCGACAATGGCCATCGTGCGGCCACCATGACCAATGACATTGGTGTTTGCCGCGCTGCCGCCGACAAAACGGCTGTGATACCAGTCAGCACGGCCTTCATTCAGGCGTAATCCATGCACCATGCCGCGGCCTGTGAACCAGTGATAAGAGCCCGCATCAACATCAGCGCCGGGGTTGGGACCGTTGCGCAGGAAGCGACCGTTGAGATCAGCGGGGATTGTGCCGGTGACTTGAAGATTTGTGGCAGTTGTTTCATCCGCAATGCCGGCAAAGTTATTCTGCAGGTACATATTGTCAGCGCCACTGCCGCTGGAGCAGGCGGATAAGGCAAGCGGTGTGAACGGAAGCGCTATACCGCCTTTTAGAAGATGACGTCGTCGCATGAGTTCTTTCCCTCTCTTTCAATAAATATTGCTCGCTGGAGCTGAAGGCCATTGTTCGTGTTAAGACAGGTGCTGACAAGTGCTTTTATTGTCAGCCGTGAATCAGTATTTCGAGTGCTTCTCAAACGTGATAGGCATGTGTCGGATGCCGGAAATAAAGTTCGACTCCAGCCATTGGGGTTGTTCAGCCAGCGCAAAGTTCTGCATGCGGGACAGTATTTCGTGGAAAATGCAGTCAATTTCCACCCGTGCAATATGCTGCCCCAGGCACACATGGGTGCCGGTGCCAAACGCAATCTGCTCGTTGGGAAAGCGGTGCAGGTCCAGTTGATCGGGCTGCTCGAACTTCTGCGGATCGTAATTGGCAGCACCAAAATAGCGTACAACTTTATCACCAGCTTTAATCTGCTGGCCGTGCAGTTCAACGTCTTTTGTTGCTGTGCGCCGGAAATAAATCACTGGGCTGACAATGCGCAGCAGTTCGTCGCGAGCTGAAGTATCCAGTTCGTCACTCCGGTGCGCCTGCCATTCGGTCAGCGCGGCCGGGTTTCTGATCAATTCGTATAAGCCGCCGGCCACAAGATTTCTGGTAGTGTCACCTCCAGCATCAATCAGCAGCATGAAAAACAACTGAAAGTCGATGGCATCCAACCGTCGGCCATCCACTTCGGCGTGCACAATCTGACTGGCCAGGTCGTCTGACGGTTTTGCGAGTTTGCGCTGATAGACTTCCTGGGCGTAGGCGAACATTTTTGTCACAGCGTCTAACTGCTCGCCTGGCGCCAGGGCTTCGGGTGCGGTGTGGATTACTTCAGTGAGCTTGTACAGCTCGCGCCCATCGGCCAGCGGGATGCCGGTCAACTCAGCAATAACATAAGAGGGTAATTCTCCAGCTACCTCGCTGACAAACTCGCACTCACCGCGTTCTATAACCGGGTCGATGATTTTTGCCGATAACTCGGCAATGCGCGGTCTTAAAGCCGCAGCGGGCCCGCGGGTAAATTCTTTGCTGATGATGCGGCGAAACTGGGTATGTTGTGGAGGGTCCATCATCAACATCATTTTGTGATCGCCACCACCCAGATCACCATTTGCCGGGTCTGGATCAGGCAACATCACGGTGGGTTCTGAAGAAAACAGCAGCGGCTGACGACCCACATCAGCAACGTCCGCATAACTGGTCAGCGCCCAGAAGCCGGGTCCGTCGGGTTCCTCATGCCAGTAAACAGGCGCGTTTTCCTGCAGCCAGTGATACTGATCGAGCGGATGACCATTTGCAAAGCTGGCTGGATCTAACAGATCGATTTTCATTTATGACACTTTTTCCCAGTAAGGCTCGCGCACAACTTTGCGCTGGATTTTACCCGCAGCAGAACGCGGTAGCTCGCTCACATAATCAATGCTGCGCGGACATTTGAAGTTGGCCAGACGTTCACGTGCCCAGCTGATCAGTTCATCGGTCAGCGCCTGGCTGGGTTCAATATTGTCGTGCAGCTGTACAACGGATTTAACCTCTTCACCCCATTCGTCGTTAGGCACACCAATGGTGCACACGTCTACAACGGCCGGGTGTTTATGGATTTCGCTGTCGACCTCCTGGGGGTAAATGTTCACGCCGCCGGAGATGATCAGCTCAGCGCTCCGGCCGGTGAGAAACAGGTAACCATCTTCGTCGAAGTAACCCATGTCGCCAAGGGTGAAATAGTCACCCCGATAAGACTTGCTGGTTTTAGTGTTGTCTTTGTAATACTCAAAACGGCCTTCTGAAGCGGCTGGCGCGCGCATATAGATAGTGCCGATTTCTCCAGCCGCGACCGGATTACCATCGTCGTCGAGTATCTTGTTATCAAATTCAGGGCCAGGGCAACCTACCGTGCCGGGTTTGGTCAGCCACTCTTCTGATCCCACAAGGAATCCGCCGCCACCTTCTGTGGCGGCATAGTATTCCCAGATGATAGGGCCGAACCAGTCGATCATGGCATGTTTGATATGAACCGGGCAGGGTGCAGCGCCGTGGATCAGGAACTTCAGAGAGGAAAGGTCGTACTTTGCCCTGGTCTCTTCAGGCAAGCCCAGCATACGGTGGAACATTGTGGCGACCATATGCGTATGTGTCACCTTATGCTCTTCGATCAGGCGCAACGCTTCCTCCGCATCCCATTTATCCATCATGACGATGCCTACACCGGACCAGAGCGGTTGCACGATATCAATCAAAAGCGGCGCTGCGTGATAGCCGGGTCCGGTCACCAGCCCGCGGTCTCGGCCGGGTTCATACGCTGCCGGCGTGTCACCCCATTGCGGCACTTCCAACAGCTTAGCTTTACGGTAGACACCTTTTGGTCGTCCGGTTGTGCCAGAGGTGTACAGCATACGAGCGCCGATTTCCGGGTTTTCGATATTGTCGCCGTTTAGACCTTCGATTGCCCGCGTATAGTCGGCAAAGCCTTCTATTTCACCGCCCACACTCAACAGCAGCTGCGCACCGGACGCGTGGCGGGGTGCTTCGACAACGGGTTCGCCAAGACTGGCATCAGCGATAAACGCCTTGGCTTCACAGTTATCGACGATGTAACCGATTTCTTCACCTTTAAGATGAAAGTTGATGGGCGTGAAGCGGATGCCACTGCGGGTAGTGGCGACTAACGTTTCGATAAACTCCGGTCGATTTTTAGCCACGATCGCCACGGCGTCACCCGGACCTATGCCGTGTTGTTCGAACAGTCGCACCAGGCGGTTAGCATTAGCGTTGAGTTCGGCAAATGAACGTTCGCCATATTGGGTGACCAGCGCAGAGTTGTCCGGCTGGTGCTGCGCGTGAAACGCCACCAGCATGCCGTGTTCAATGGCCCATTCAAGCGTCATGTCCCCCATAAAATTCCCCTTTCATCCCGTTTCTCTCAGATAGATTTGTACGCATTGGAACTGCGGGTTGCAAGCCGCAGGTACAGATAATATCGGGCAAAAAAAAGCCCCACGCGGGGTGGGGCTTTTGCGTTCATAGTTTGAACAGGTGTTTAGAACGCACCAAACCGATAAGTGACTTCGAGGCCGTAGAACTGTGGATACAGTGGCTGGGCCAACTGACGCCAGTCACCGCTGGCGGTACCGGTGGTAATGCCACGCGAATAAACTTTGTCCAGGACGTTGTCTACAAAGCCACGAACAACCCACTGGTCGCGATTGTCGCGCCAGGTCAACGAGACGTCTAAACGCTCCCGTGCCGGGTTCTCGTCGATCGCACGAATAATACCTTCCGATGCATATTCGCCGGTGTAAGAGAAGGTGCCGCCTGCTGTGAGGGTGCCCGCTTCAAAGTTCCACTGGTAAGAACCCCATAAGGTGTATTTCCATTCGGGTATACGCTTGAGTTCATTGCCTTTCAGGTTCTGGGCTAGGAAGGCGTCCCGTCCTGGTGCACCGGTAACCGGATCCGCTGCAGTCTGATTGAATATCTGCACTGGGAAGTTGGGATTGTCGTCTTCCAGAACAAACAGATCAGATTTATATTCGGTTTTGGTGTAGCTCACATTACCGCCCAGGGTGAGCGCATCTGTTGGCAGCCAGGTGAACTCAACTTCAACGCCCATGTTCTCTACGTCGTCGGTATTCAACACCTGATCCTGGGCCTGGCCCGCTGCGGCATTGAAGATTTCAATCCGATCCTGATAGCCGTCATATTGATACATGTAAACGGAAGAGTTTATCTGTAGCTGACCTTCGAGCAGGGTAGCTTTGTAACCGATCTCTGTGGCCAGAACTTCTTCCTGGTCATAGGTTAACGGTACGATGCCTGCGATGCCTCCAGCTGAAAGGCCACGGGAATCACCGATGCCCAGAGAGTATCCGCCTGCGCGATAACCGGTAGTTACCGATGCGTAGACCAGGGTGTCTGCGTTTGGCGTCCAGTCCAGGTTGACTCGGAAAGAGGTGTCCCCCCAGTCGTCTTCACCTTTTGCGGCATCGGCAAAGGAGTAGGGAATACCCTGTAATCGCAGAGGTGTTGTACAGGCGGGATCGGTCAACGCACACAATCCGCCGATTGGGTTATCCGGATCTCCCGTAGGGAAGGCATTACCCATGGCGAGGTTGGCGGTTGCCAGGTCGACACCAAAGTTGATCGGATCCAACTCAAAATAGCCGGTACGGTCTTCGAACGCGGACTTTTCGTCTTCTGCCCAGCGTACGCCAATGGTCAGAGCAAATTCTTCGTTAAAAGTATAGGTACCCTGGGTATAAACCGCGTAGGCATCTGTATCGATTTCATTCCAGTACTCATAGTACGCACCGGTTGGATCGCCACTCCAGCGACCAATCTCCTGGGTGCCAACTGCCGCGTCACCACGTCGTGTGTGCGTTGCAGGTAACAATGGATCAAATACACCGTAGTTGGCTGCATTCAGGAAACGCCCCTGGCTTTCTCGGTCGCGGAACGCGTAGTTCTGAACGCGATTGGCATGGAAATAATACAAGCCGCTGGTGACCTGTAGCTTGTCACCCAACTGCCACAGCAGCTGTAGTTCGTGCGAGTAGGTTTCGACGGACTCCGTTACCGTTTGCCGAGGCTGCGAAAAAGTACCGTTGGTGTAGTCCAGATCGATATCAAACAGATAATCAAAGTCAGACCAGCCACCCAGGTACTTGATAGCGGTGGTTTCGCTGAGATCCCAGGTCAGATCAAACTGCACGCCGTTCTGGTCAAAGGTTTCGAAATTGTCGCCATTGTTGGCAACCTTTGCATTGAGATCTTCCAGGTCTGGATCCAGAGCTAAGCCCTGGCCGCCCAGGCCAAAACCTGAGTTAGGTACAGCTGATTGCGCGATATCTACTCCGGGACGATTGTAAGCACCGTACAGGGTTTCACCCGTAACCGGATGTGTGAAGGCTGTGGCGCCAGGCGTGCCGGCGGTGACGGGTCGAATGCCACGTGCATAGTTTTCTGTATTGACGGTATCGCGATCACCCGCAAACCCCTGGGCTACAACCGTGGACATGCCGATGATGCGATCCGAAGAGCGATCATTCCAGCGCACGTTGGCTTCCCAGTTATCAGCAATGTTCCATTGCAGAGAAATAGAATAGTTGGAGTCGTGAATACTGTTGATGTCTTCACTGCCGGCAAGGCCACCCTGAGCTCCATCACGATCGCGATTCACGCCGACAATGCGATAAGCCAGCTTGTCTTCGATGATGGGTCCAGACAGAACGCCATAGTATTCCTGCGCACCCAGGTTGCCACCCAGAACGCGAAGCTCACCCTCAAACTCGTAGGTTGGTTTGTTAGTGATGTAATTCAGCGCACCGCCAATGGAGTTACGTCCATACAGTGTGCCCTGAGGCCCTCGCAGCGCTTCGATCCGCGCGATGTCGTAAAGGCCATTCTCAGATGCGGCAATGCCGAAATCTTCCGAATAAACGCCGTTATAGTATGTTGCAACCCCTGGGTCACCACCGACAGCGCGGAAGTTTCGACCGACACCGCGAATACGAATATCGTAGGCGTCTCGAGTGGTTGCAGGAATGAAGTTGACCAGTTCGTCAGCGCCCTGGATGCCGAAATCTTCGATCATATCTTCGCCAAAGGCGGTGATCGAAATAGACGTATCAGAAACTGTGGACTCGCGCTTTTCAGCGGTCACCACCATTTCTTCAATGACACGGCGTTTTTCTTCAGCAAGAACTTGGTTTGCGAACAGCATACACAGCAGTGCAGCGCCACCAATGCGGAAATAAGACATGTATTTACCCCTCCGAGTGTTCGAACGTACAGACTGTGTTTTCCAACCAGGTACTGTCGTCGAATCCAGTTTAATGGAGCCGGTTCGTATCCCCATACGAACCGACTTCTCTAGGATTGACCAAATTCAGGACAGATGCAACTGTCTATATAGTCGAAAAAAACCCCACCCGCGGGGCGGTTTTTGAAAGAAAAATGATGGTAGGCACGGTCAGATTCGAACTGACGACCCCTTGGATGTCGACCAAGTGCTCTAACCAACTGAGCTACGCGCCTGAAGAGGGTGCCTTGTTCAGCCTTATGACTGTCGGGGCGGCGCGTAGTCTAGCAATTCTGCCGGTGACACCACAATAACTATTCCCCGCTTGTCTATTTAAGATCGATGTCCTCGATCTGGCCGGATGCAACCTGTTCTATTTCAAACAGCGGGTCGGTAGCGATGACGCTGGCATGGGTCGTGATATCCTCCTGCACAACACTCGCCTCGCCAAACAGAGCGATGTGGAACAGTGCTTCTCCCTCGTACACCAGCGGCAGATTATTCATGCCAATGACAATACCGTCGACGGTTGAGGAAACGCCCACTTCTGCGGAAGAAAACGGTGAGGAAATTATCCCCAGCAGATCATCGGCATTGACTCGATCGCCCAGTTTGACCAGCGGTCGGAACATGCCGTCGCCGCTGGCTCGAAACCATTTGCTCGAACGGGCGATATTGGGTTCAGTGACAGCGGCTCTGTTGCGTCTGGCAGGCAGCATGCTCAGCCCGCGCATGGCGTTGGTAATGCCGCGAATACCCGTGACAATCGATCCTTCTGACAGACGCAGGGCTTCACCCGCTTCATAAGTTAATACCGGGATACCGCGCTCGCCGGCTTCTGCCCGCAGGGTGCCCTCGATTAGACCGGCATTAATGATTACCGGTATCGAGAAATCCAGCGCCATCTTCTTAACTTCCGGATTATCCAGCGCGGCGCGAATCTGCGGCAGGTTGTCGCGGTGTATCGCCGCGGTATGCAGGTCAATAACGTGGGTGCAGCGCGCCACCACCTCAGTGAAAAACAAATGGGCTATTCTTGATCCTAACGATCCGCTTTCGCTGCCCGGAAAGCAGCGGTTCAAATCGCGACGATCCGGCAGATAACGCGACTGATGGATAAACCCGTGCAGGTTCACAACCGGTACCAGCACCAGAGTGCCTTTCAGCGACTTCAATGTCTTTAAGGTGCGCAGCCTGCGGATGATTTCAATGCCGTTGAGTTCATCACCGTGAATCCCGGCGCAAATTAGCAAGACCGGGCCCGGTTGTTTGCCATGAATAATCTCCACGGTGAGGTCCAGCGGGGTGTGGGTATACAGCGCCGCAGCGGGAATGTCGAACTGTAGCCGCTGTCCAGGGCTGATTTGTTTTCCCGCCATTTTGAACGGTTTGTTCTGGATTTTGCTCATGGTGTTCCTTTGTCTAAAAAAAGCCTGCAGCGCGCGCAGAAAAAGCTTGCAGCGCGGGTGGAAATGACGAGAATCGCGCCGCCATGAAAGCCACCCTAAAATCTTTATTCAGCGTATTTCTATCGCTGGCCATCCTACTGCTAGGTCATGGCCTGCAACAGACATTGTTGCCGCTGCATGCTCAAAATATCGGCTGGAGCCCTGCTGCAATTGGATTAACAGGCGCCGCGTATTTTGCTGGCTTTATCCTGGGTTGTTACTGCATGCCGCGGCTGATTGCCAGCGTAGGACATATTCGCGTGTTCACTGTGTGCACCGCGCTGGCTATTGTGGCTATTCTGACGCTGGCCCAATGGCAGTACCTGTCGGTCTGGATAGTCATGCGTCTGTTAACCGGCGTCAGCCTGGCAGGTTTCTACATGGTGATAGAAAGCTGGCTTAACGAGAATGTCGCAGAGCGTTCTCGCGGCAGCCTGTTATCATTTTATGGGTTTGTCTGTATTGGCGCTATGGCAGTTGGCCAGCTTTTACTCTTCAGTGATGACATGCTGCAGGGTGCCGTGCTGGCAGCCATGATTTTTGCGCTGGCCATTGTTCCGGTAGGTTTAACCACCAGCCCCCAACCTGCAATACCCCCGCGGGTTATCCCCAGATTCCGCGTGGCATATCAGGCCTCTCAGGTCGGTCTCATCGCGGCAGCCATCTCAGGCTTTGTCATGGGATTGATCTGGAGTAATGGCGCGGTGTTTGCCGGTAGGGTTGCACTGGATAATCAGGTCGGCGCTACCTTTATTATGGCTGTGCTGCTCGGTGGACTGTTCTGGCAGCTCCCGTTAGGCCGCCTTTCCGACCATATCGATCGTCGATGGGTCATTCTTGGTACCAGTACGTTAGCCTTTGTCTGCTCAATCAGCTGGGTATTTTTCGGAGCTACAACGCCTCTACACCTCTATGTGTTAGGTTTTGTAGTAGGAGGTTCTGCAATGCCACTGTATTCGCTCGGGGTTGCGCACGCGAATGACAATGCGCGGGGTGATTTTCTGTTGATTGCAGGCGCGCTGCTGCTGGCCAATGGGCTGGGTTCTATTGCAGGGCCATTGCTTTATGCAGGTCTGGTCGGTTTACAACTGGATAACCTCTTTTTTGTGCTGATTGCCGCCGCTTTTGCGGTTTCAGCGGTCTGGACGGGTGCACGTCTGGTTTTACACCATGTGTCTCGAGATCATTTTGAGCCTTACCAGATGGTGCCTAAAACCACCATGGCTGCGGTAGACATGGACCCACGGGGTATAACCTCGACTGAACACAACAGTGAGACTTTTTAGGAAGAGTTGAGTGAATGACCGTAAGAAACATTACCCGTCGATTGGCTGGCGTGAGCGCGTCTCGTTACCACAACTGGGCATCTATGGGATAACCGCTAAAACTGATACCGGTGCGCGCTCGTCCTGTCTGCACGCTTTTCAAGTTGATGAATTCGACAAAGACGACACGCCCTGGGTGCGTTTTGGCGTGCATCCGTCACGGCGCAGTACATTTGACGAAGTGTGGTGTGAGGCAAAAGTTGTCGATAAACGCCTGGTGAAAAACTCGGGCGGCATTGAATCCCACAGGTATTTCATTGAAACCCAGCTGCAGCTGGGTGACCGCATCTGGAAAACGGAAATTTCCCTCGCTGATCGCGAGACCATGGGCTATCGCATGCTGCTTGGTCGCACAGCTATTCGTAACCACTACCTTGTAAACCCCGGCCGCTCGTTTCTGCAGAGTCGACATAAAAAACGGAAAAAATCATGAAAATTGCGATTTTGTCGAGAAATTCTCGGATCTATTCAACCGCGCGACTGGTGGAAGCTGCAAAAGCCCGGGGACACGAAGTGCGTGTGTTAGATCATCTGCGCTGTTTCATGGACATCACCTCAGAAAAGCCGACCCTGCACTATCGTGACGAAGAATTTGATGCTGATCATTTTGATGCGGTTATTCCGCGAATTGGTTCGTCGGTTACTTTTTATGGCTGCGCCGTGGTGCGGCAGTTTGAGGTGATGGGTGTTTACTGTGTCAATGAATCGGTAGCCATAACCCGTTCCAGGGACAAGTTGCGCTCGTTGCAGCTGTTGTCGCGCCGTGGCGTAGGCATTCCCGCCACAGCTTTTGCGAATTCCCCTGATGATATCAAAGGCCTGATACGCGAAGTGGGTGGCCCGCCTCTGGTCATCAAATTGCTGGAAGGTACTCAGGGCATTGGTGTTGTGCTCGCTGAGACGCGTAACGCGGCACAGAGCGTGATTCAGGGTTTCATGGGCTTGTCTGCCGACATTCTGGTTCAGGAATTTATCAAAGAGGCCGGCGGCAGCGACATCCGTTGTTTTGTGGTCGGCGGAAAAGTCATTGCCGCCATGCAGCGCACTGCCCCGGAAGGGGAGTTTCGTTCTAATCTGCACAGAGGCGGCAGTGCCAAGGTGGTGCGGCTCAGTCCTGCGGAGCGTCGCACCGCGGTGAATGCTGCGAAAATTATGGGACTGAACGTCTGCGGGGTTGATTTACTGCGCTCAGAGCGAGGCCCGCTGATCATGGAAGTGAACTCTTCTCCGGGCTTGAAAGGTATTGAGGAGGCGACACACAAAGATGTCGCCGGCCTCATTATCGATTTCATAGAGAAAGAGGCGCGCCCCAACAAAACCAAAACCCGCGGCAAAGGTTAAGGTTAATACCCGGCACTACTTCCTAGTAGTACTATCTGCCGCCGGCGCTGACGTCTGCCTGGCGTTCTGCCTCTAACAGGCGGGCGCCGCGTAAGATACCACCCATGGAATAGTTACCTTCGTGGCAGGCGTATTCAAAGACTTTATCGTCGCTGCTGCGCCAGATGTATTCTCCGGACCAGGGTGCTGTCCACACAGTGGGGTCTTTGACGGTAAAGCTGTAGAGGATGTTGCCATCCTCCTGCGGTGTGAAGCGTTCAATCACCTGCATGTTTTCACTGCCGCCGCGCGCCTGTCGGCTCGCCGCAATAAAGTTTCGTGTATCAACAACCAGTGTATCGCCGTCCCAGCGACCAACAGAATCACCCAGCCAGCTTTTCATGCTGGCCGGATTGTGGGTGCCATTCATGCGCACGACACGTGCATCGTGCACCATCTCAATCATGATCATGACGTGTTCATCGGTCTGTACAATGCGTTTGAAGTTGTTATACAGGCTGGGAAACGTCGGCGTGGCGCCAGTGAAGCCGACAATGCAGCGTTCTGAAATGCCCAGTGACTCAGGGCCGTCGTAAGGACCGCGATGATCCACGTCGAGCCACCACGCTGTGCCGTCGTTAGGGCGGCGCAGTTTGGCGCGCTCGCGGGCGGCAGACATGGCTTCTTCGGTCAGTGGTGGCATACGCCCGTTAGGCGGGTCGATGATGATCGAGGTGCGGAATTTGCCGTCGACGGTGAAGACGTCGTCACCTTCGTCCACCCAGAAATTGTTATATCCACCGACGTTGCCGGCGCCGCTGGCTTCGCTGAACTCTTCACCCACGCCAACGGGTGGTGCGCCACCTTCAGGTGGGGCTTCGGTCACAGGTCCGCGGTTTTTGTCCCGTTCAATGACTCTCAGTCTGTTCTCTTCAACGATAGCAGCCGCCGCTTCAGGCGTCAGGTAGCGATTGTCGCCAAACTCTTTTGGCCGCTGGAAGGGTGTCAGCGTGGAAACATCATATGTCCCTGAGAGGTCGGGTTTACCGCTGTCCGTGCGTTTGATGCCATCGGCAAAAGCCGGTGCACCGGTCATAAGCGCGACCGATGCGCTGATCAGCGCTGCTGTAAAAGTTGTCCAGGTGGTGTCGGCGGTGTTCATGTTTCTCCCCTTTATGAATGGTGCCAGCCTCTACTATAACGCCTTTTTTCAATGTGCGTGTTTTTTGCAAATCTGTTGTTGCCTGCAGCAGCCTTGCGTAGAGTCTTGGCTTCGCGTGTGAGCGAAAAAAAAGAACAGGGAAATGAGTTATGAGTATTGATATGGGTGTCACCTTTGGCAGCCTGGGTGTGCTGGGTCCACGTGCGATTATCGACGTTGCCAGGATGGCTCAACAGATGGGTTACCGCTCGTTGTGGACCGTGGAGGCGACAGGTACTGATGCTATTTCATTACTGGGCGCGGCTTCAGCGGTCGCGCCTCAACTTGATCTGGCAACCGGCATTGTGCCCGTTGCAGTGCGTACACCGCCGCTGGCTGCCATGTCTGCAGCAACCCTGCAGGCACTCAGCCCGGATGCGGATGTATGGCTGGGTGTTGGGGTGTCGGCGCCCGGTATCCTGCGCCAGCATGGCGCGCCGCCACCAGATCGACCGATTGCTCGAATGCGCGAATATGTTGCGCTGCTGCGCGAATGCCTGTCTGGTGAAGCGGTAACTTTTGAAGGTGATTTCTGGTCAGTCAAACGGTTCAGATTAGGTATGCGCCTGGGTGAGCGAAAGCCAAAGATTGTGCTGGCGGCTTTGGGTCCACAGATGTTGAAGCTGGCTGGTGAAATTGCCGATGGGGTGTTGCTGAATTACATTCCTGTCAGCCATGTGGGGCCTTCTATTGAGCAGGTGCGTGCTGGTGGCAACGCCAGGATTTTTGCCTACGTACATGCCTCCGTTACTGAATTTGAGCGCGGTGCAAAATCAGCTCGAAAAGATCTGTTCAACTACGCCATGGCTGATGGCTACGCCAATATGTTTCGTGCTGCCGGTTTTTCTGACGAGGTAGATCAGTTGCGGGACTGCCATGCGCAAAAAGACCGGGAAGGGGCGTTAGCTGCAATCACAGAGCAGATGATTCAAGCGATTAATTTTATCGGTGATAAAAAAGAAGTGACGGCGTTTACGCGAAGCTACATTGACGCTGGCGTTGAGCACCCGGTACTGATGCCAATGCCCTGGGCGGATGATCGCTGGCAGGTCACTGAACAAACCATGAGTGCGGCAATTGCGGCTCTTTAGCGTAAAAGCCCGCTCAATCAAAACGAATTAAAAACACTTCAAAAGGAGAAGTTCATGGCTCAAGCCAAAGTGGTAGAAACGATAGATGCAAGTGCCGACGCCGTCTGGCAGATTCTGGGTAATTTTAAAGGTATTCAGCCCGGGCCAGGTATCGATGCGGTGGTTTATGAGGGTGAGGGTGTTGGCATGACCCGCACCATCTCAACGTCCAATGGTGATGTTGTGGAACAGTTAAATGTTTACGAGCCCGAAGCCCGTCAGTTTGCTTATGCCATCACTAACGATGCAGGTCCGCTGCCTTTTGCCCTCTATAGCGCCACAGTCGCGGTGAATGACAATGGCGATGGCACCACAACTGTTGAATGGACCGGAACATTTGAACCCAAAGGGGTAGATGAAGAAACAGCGGTAAAATTTGCCACCGGTATCTATACGCGCGCCATTGACGGCGCACGCACAGCGCTTACGGGTTAACCCAGCCGGTCGATAACATCTCCGAAGAGTTGCTCGTCTGAGAGTAACTCTTTGTTGACGGGCAGGGGTTTAGACACCCAGGTTTCATTGATCAGATCGCGCCAGGAGATGTTGTGATTGGTGCCATTGCCACCCCATGAACCGCAGCCCAGAGAGAACGTCTGACGCATGCCATTCCACAGATTTCCACTGTTGGATGCAGCCTGAGGCTGGTTCACCATGACTCGGGATGTTTTAGTGGCTTCTGCCAGCTTCATGATATTGCTGTCGCTGGTAGAATAAATGCCACAGGAATGCCCCTGCCCCTGATAGCCCTGAATGTTATTGGTCAACTCGACAGCGTGGTCGATATCCCGGGCGTGGTACAAAGCCATGACCACAGACAGTTTTTCACCTGAGAAAGGATAATCAGGGCCCCAGCCGGTTTCCGGCACAATGAAAAACTCTGTATTTTCCGGGATATCGATACCGGCCTTGGCTGCAATAACTTCAGCGGGCTGGGCCACGATATCGGTATTCAGGTGTCCTTCACTGTCCCACAGTGTTTGCTGTAACTGCGCTTTTTCCGCCTCGTTAACCAGGTATCCACCTTTTGCCTGAAGCTTTTCAAGCATCGTGTCGTAGATGGCATTGTGCAGAATGACCGAGTTATCCGACGAACAGGAAGCGGCAAGGTCGAGGGTTTTCGACATGTGGATTTTCTCCGCCGCGTCATCCAGGTCGGCTGTATCGTCTACCGTGACCACCGCATTGCCAACGCCGACGCCAAGTGCCGGCGTGCCGCTGGAGTAGGCTGCTGTGACCATGGCGCCACCACCGGTCGCCAGCACGCGGTCACATTGCCGCATCAGCTCATTTGTCAGATCCAGGCTGGGCGTTTCTATGGCGATCACCAGATCTGCGGGTGCGCCCATTTTCACAAGTGCCTCGCGCATCAGGTCGCAGATCTTTTTATTGGTCAGCTTCGCACGGGGGTGCGGTGCCACAATAATTGCGTTACGGCCTTTCACAGCGTGAATGGCTTTGATTACCGGTGTGGCTTCTGGATTTGTTGAAGGAGATAACGCACCTATCACGCCCATGGGTTTGGCAATCTTCACAATTGCCCGTTCCGGATCTTCTTCCAGAATGCCGACAGATTTATCGTCGATAATGTCCATCAGGGTGGCGCGGGTTTTACGCTGTATTTTCAGGAACTTACCGGCGTAATTGCCCAATTGGGTTTCGTCGATGGTGAACTGAGCAATTTCTTCCGCAACGCCTGGACGCGCAACTGCCCAGACCATGGCGCGGATCAGGTTATCTACCTGCTCCTGGGTATAGTGCTCAATCTGCTCCTGTGCGGCGCGCGCACGGGCAACCAGCGCGGCGATCTCTTCTGCAGCGCTGGATTCGGTGTTGATTGCCTGTTCGGCCATGTCGATATCTCCCTGAAATTCAGCCCGTTATGTTACACAAAGTTGAAGGCGACATCGCCGATAAAAATGCCGTTCAGATCCTCACGCCACAACCCCAGCTCTCGTGCCTGGGTATTTATAAGGTCAGGCTCTGGACAGGCGAAGGTGATGCCTGTGATCCCCAGATCATCCACGGCTGCAGAAAAACGGATGAAACTCTGGTCGGTAAACACCAGTACATAGCTGCCGTCGGGCTCGGTGATCACCGGTGTGGACATCACTTCACCCCAGCGTTGAGCCAGAACAGCAGGTTCGGGATGCTGCAGCTCACAGCCCCGCAGTGCTGTTACGTCAGATGCCCGTTGCGCTCGCCAGTTGGGTCCAGCCCACAGCCAGTCTGCTGCCGGTCGCATTTCGTCAAAGGAAACAATGGCACCGCCGATATCTTTGGGGTGTACATGGCAGGCAGACACTTGTGTACGTTCAACCTGCCAGATGGTGCGTACACTGTGCTGAGCTAGATGCTCTGCGGTGCGGACAAAGTCATCCACCTGCATCAACACCATGTAACCGCAGGTGTCCTGACGTTTGGCCAGCAGGCGGCCGGCAGAGGTGTTGTCCCGGGTAGGCGCAACAATTTCGAGAAAATTCTCGCCGATGGACATCACCGAGTTTTCCAGGCCGAATTCTGCAACGCCTGGGTCGGCATAGTCAGCGGTGATGCCAAGCAGCGTAAATAACTGTTCGCGTATGGGGTGAAGTGCTTCTGCAGCGATGGCTACCTGGCGTAGTTTCATGGTTGGTGCCGCGGCTAAATGTAAGACGTACGGAACCACGGCCGGTGGCTGAAAACAAGCTAATTGTGGTGCGTGGGCGTATCACTTTTATCCTGCGTTTTCTCCAGCCCTTTCTCCAGCGCTGGGCAGCCTTCACGTTTGAGTTCCGCAGCGATGCTGCGAAGCTCACCCAGGTCTCTGGGTTTGAAGGCATCTTTTTGCGCGGCTAATTCCACCAGATCACTGCCGACGGTGTCATTGACGTGCGCCAGATATCCTTTTAAAAGCTTGCGATAACCCATGGTTTATACGTGATGATTTCCTGCCCATCCTGCTATCACGCTAATCCTTCCTGTTGACAGTTTTATGACGGCTTTGTCGCGTCAAACGCGTTATGCGCATGTCATAAATCTGTAACGAAAACGAAATGTTCGGGTCACAAAGCGGAACTATCTTGCCCGCTGGACACTGGGGTTGACCTTGGTGAATCAGTTGCAAAGAAATAAAACTCTCTGGGGGAGTTCATGAAATCCAATAGTTTGTTACGGACACTGCGCCAGGCAGTGCTCCTTGGTTTAGGATCGCTCGTTCTGGCGGCTTGTGGAGGCGGCTCTGATAACGCTTCACCCGGCTCTGTGGTAGTTGAAGTACCGGTCACCGGCGGCACCGGAAGCGGCGGTACCGGCGGTGGCAGCACCGGCGGTGGCGGTACAGGTGGTGGTGGTCAATCCAATCCCAGTACCATCCCGGCTGCTTTGAATGCTGTGATTACCGACAGCGGCACCACAGCCTCAACCTCGTTTGGCAATCTGCCGATTTTCACCATTGATGTGACCGCCCTGACGGGTGGCGCATTAGACCCTGCAGGGTTGGTTCTGGGTAACGATGCGATTTACCAGATTTCTGGTGGCGCATTGCGCATATCCCCACCCAGCGCCGGGGCTGCCTGTGCATTCAATCTTGAGCCCGGCGCCATCGTCGTGGGTGCAAGCGCAACAGACTTCCTTGTGATTGAGCAGGGTTGCCAGTTAGTTGCAGACGGCACCTCGGATCAGCCGATCATCTTTACCGCGCTGGAAGAAGTTACCGGCAACGTCGAAGCCTCTGACCGCGGTCTTTGGGGCGGTGTTGTGATTAATGGCTTTGCACCGATAAACGACTGTCCTGCTGGAGAAACCGGCGGTACAGCAGGTTGCACAAAAGAAGGCGAAGCCAACTCCGGTTTGTTTGGCGGCGATGATCCAAATGACAATTCAGGCATCCTGCGCTACGTCAGCGTCCGCTACGCGGGTTCAAACGTTGATCCCCAGAACCAGCTCAATGGTATTGCTTTCCAGGCCGTGGGCGATGCAACTGTTGTTGAATATGTGCAGGTCCATAACAACCTGGACGACGGCATTGAATTTTTCGGTGGCACCGTCAATGCAAAATACATTGTTCTAACGGGTAACGATGATGACAGCCTGGACTGGACCGACGGCTGGGTGGGTAACCTTCAGTATTTGTATATCGAACAGACCGACGGTGGCGACAACGCGATTGAAGCGGATAACCGCAGCGACGAAGAAGATGTACTGCCACGCTCCAACCCGACCATCGCGAACATGACCGTTATCGGCAAGTCTGATGAACGCGCTCTGCGTTTTCGTGCGGGTACAGCGGTTACCTTGTATAACAGCTTTGTCGACGGCTCTGAGCGCTGCATCCGAGTTGACGGCACTTCACGTGATTTCCTCGGCGCGGCAAGCGACCCGGCTATCACCATTGCTGGTGTCAGCTTCGCCTGTGCACAAACTAACGATGGAGACACGGGCGGTGCAGTTGCTGCTTATCTGAGCGGCGCGACCAACGTATCGCAGACAGGTGAGCAGGTTGATCCGATCAACATCGCTGATACTTTCTTCGAAAACACCGATTATCTCGGCGCTTTCGGCTCTGAAAACTGGGCGGACGGCTGGACACTGGAAGGTTCGGTCAGTCAAACCACGCAGCCTGACTTTGGTTGTCCGGATGGCACAACCACCTCATCGCGCACCATCGACGGTCAGCGCATCTGTCAGCTGAGTGGTGATATCACCAGCGACCTGCTATTGACCTCCAACAACCTGTACGAGTTGGTGGGTAAGGTTACGATTGGGGGTGATAACACGGATTCTGCGGATCTGAGCATTCAAGCGGGTACAACCATTTTTGGTGGCACCGATGTTGACTTCCTTGTGATCTCTCGCGGTTCCCGCATCCTGGCCAATGGCACACGGACAGCGCCAATTACTTTCACCAGCCAGTCGGATGTTGAAGGCACGGTGCTTGCAACCGACCGAGGACTCTGGGGTGGTGTGGTAATCAATGGTAATGCACCGATAAACGACTGTCCTGCGGGTGAAACCGGCGGCACAGCAGGGTGTACTAAAGAAGGTGAAGCCAACTCTGGACTGTTTGGCGGCGATGTTGCTGATGATGACAGCGGCCGTCTGAACTATGTTGTTGTGAAATACGCAGGGTCTAACGTTGACCCGCAGAATCAGCTGAACGGTATTGCTTTCCAGGGTGTGGGCAGCACAACCGAAGTCGATTTTGTACAGGTGCACAACAACCTGGATGATGGCATTGAGTTTTTCGGCGGCACTGTGAGCGCGCGTCACGTCATCTTGACGGGCAACGCGGACGACTCACTCGATTGGACTGATGGCTGGGTCGGTAAAATTCAATACCTGATCATCAACCAGACCGACGCCGGTGACAGTGGCATTGAAGCGGACAATCGCTCAGATGATCCGGGCGTTACACCAACGTCGCTACCTAAGATTGCAAACATGTCGATCAACGGAAATGCAGCATCGCGTGCAATTCGCGTACGTGCAGGTTCCGGCCTGGAGCTCTACAACAGCACGGTGCAGGGTAACGATCGCTGCTTTGTGGTTGAAAGTGCTGAGTCGCTGGCCTTGTTAGGTACAGGTATCCAACTGGGCGGCGTGAGCCTCGACTGTGTTGATCCACTAGACGCGGCAGTACAGGCTGAAATTGACGCCAGTGAAAACGTCAGCACCGACGGGACCCTGGTCAGTGCCGTGGATCTGTCAGCGGATGACTTCTTCGATAACACCACGTTTGTGGGTGCAATCGAGAACGTTGATGAAGACTGGACCACGGGCTGGGCCTTCGGTATGCCGGATGCAAGCGGTGTCTTTGGGTGTCCTGTGGGCACCACTGAAATTGCAGCCATAGATGGCACAACGACAACGTGCAGCCTGGCTGGCACCTACACTACAGACCTTGTGTTACCTCGTAACAACATCTATGTGCTCGACGGTGCGGTCACCATTGGTGGCGACAACACGGATTCTGCAATTTTGGATATCCAATCGGGTACAGAGATTGTTGGTGATGACCCGGTAGACTTCCTGGTGATTTCTCGTGGGTCTCAGATTCTGGCTCGGGGTACGCAGAACGCGCCGATCACGTTTACCGCAGCTGATGACATCCTGGGCAACATTGCCAACCCAACAACAACTCAAGGGTTGTGGGGCGGTCTGGTGATCAACGGGAACGCGCCCATTAATGATTGCCCGGCTGGCATCGATGGTGGCACGGCTGGTTGTACCAAGGAAGGTGAAGCCAATTCCGGCACCTTTGGTGGAGATGATCCGTTAGATAACAGCGGTGTACTCAACTACGTGGTTGTGAAGTTTGCGGGTTCAAACGTAGATCCACAGAACCAGTTGAACGGTATTGCATTCCAGGGCGTGGGGTCTGGCACTGAAGTCGACTACATTCAGGTGTTTAACAACCTTGATGATGGTGTCGAATTCTTCGGCGGCACCGTTAACGCTTCACACGTGGTACTGATAGGTAACGCGGATGACAGCCTGGACTGGACCGATGGCTGGGTAGGCTCGCTGCAGTATCTGCACATTGAACAAACCGCAGGCGGTGATAACAGCATTGAAGCGGACAATCGCAGCGATGACGAACTGGCAACGCCGATATCTGAACCAACAATTGCTAATATGACCATTGTCGGTGACTCAGCCCAACGAGCGATTCGCTTACGCGTTGGCACCGGATTGCGTTTGTACAACTCAGAAGTATCCGGTAGCGACCGCTGTCTGGAAGTGTCAGGTGTTGCATCGCTGAGTTATCTCGGCAGTCGCATCACCTTTGATGCTGTCGGGCTTGGTTGCAACACCATTGTTGATGGCGGCGATGCAGATGTGCAAGCCTTCCTGGATGGTTCTACCAACGTCACTCAGGATGGCTCAACGCCTACGCCGGTTACTTTGCCAGCAGGATTAGACCCGGCAGGCGACAGCATCATCGGTTCTGATATCAGTGATTGGGGTCAAGGCTGGACGGTTGGTGTACCAGCACTGAGCGGTAACTAGGCCCGAGCAGATCACGGCGCCAGGTAGTTTTCTACCTGGCGCTTTGCTGCTTCTAACACCAAATATTAGGTGAGAAAATGATTCGAAAAATGATTTGGGCCACTGCAGGTTTTTTTGCGATGGCTAACTCCGCAGGAGCGGAAGAATCCACAGGCATTGCGCCACCCGGAGTCATGGAAGAAGTGATTGTCCTGGGTAAATTTATTCCGGATGAGAAGCGTACTACCTCGGAAATCTCCAACGTGCTGGACGAAGAAGCCCTCGGTCTGCTTGCAGACTCCAGTGTTGGTGATGCGCTGGCGAGAGTGACCGGCTTGTCGCTGGTCGGTGGTAAGTATGTCTACGTCCGCGGCCTGGGTGAACGTTACTCGTCTACTTTGTTAGATGGATCACGCATTTCATCTCCGGTGCCCTTTCAGAAAACCGTGCCTTTAGACATCGTACCGAAAAGTATCGTCCGCAATCTGCTGGTGCAGAAGACCTATTCAGCCCAGTATCCCGGCGACTTCAGTGGTGGTGTTGTTGACATACGCACCCGCGCAACGCCAGAAGAGAATTTCTTCGACGTGTCTTTCACTCTGGGTGGCAATTCTGAAACCACCGGTGGCGACGGTCTGAAATACTCGGGAGGGTCCGACGATAACTGGGGTTTCGACGATGGCACTCGACATATTCCGGAGAATATTGCGCTGCTCTCCAGTGAGAATTTTGAGGATATAGACTTTCCTGAGGATCGTGCTTTAGGTGCGAGTTTCTTCAACAATTGGGATATCCGCGAGTTTGAGATCAAACCTGATTTTGCTGGCGATGCTGAACTTGGTTATCGCTTTGATCTCGACAATGGCATGTCGATCGGCGTGTTGGCTGCGGGTAAGTACGATAATTCCTATCGGCAGTACGATACCGAGTATGCGCGATACAATTTTACCGGTGCTGCGGTGAATCAGCTGAACGACTATGCGCGGGAGTCTACTCGTCAAACGGTAACCATGAGTGGTTTTCTTAACGTTGGTTTTGAGCTCAACAATGACAATGCAATAACCATCACGCACGTGCTGCTGCGTCAGACAGATGATGAAATACAGCAGGACCGAGGGGTCTCCAGTGAGTTTGGATTCTCGTTTACGCCAGTAGAAAATATTCTCATGCAGTGGACAGAGAACGAAATCCGATCCACCTCAATCAAGGGTGAGCATTACTTCAACATCGGCGATACGGTAAACGGCGCCTTGATTAACTGGCGTTATGTTGACGGGTCTGGTCTGCGCGAATCACCGGATACACGCACGTACACCTACTTCGAAGAAAACGGCGTGGAAAACGTATCTGATTCGTTCACACAGCTTGATGCAAAGAACATTTACATTGCGCCGGAGCGTCAATTCCAGAAGCTCAAAGATGAAATTGACGAGTATGGGTTTGACCTGGAACTACCCTTCCTCCTGGGTGACATTGATGTGGTCTTGAAGGCGGGTTATGCGGAATACGAACGTACGCGTACAACCGAAGATCGCTTGTTTCGTTTTGATGTGACCAATACAGCGCCTGACTTTGTGCGTCTGCAGACGCCGCGTCAGCTGTTCGGCCTGGACAACTGGGGTGCAGGCTATCTGGACGTAGATGACTTTTCCGGTCGCGCTGCAGATTCCAGTGACATTTTTCCGTTTGCAGAATCCAGCGAGGAAACCTCAGGCTATTACGTCGGTGTTGATGCGCAGGTAACGGATCGTATTCGCGTGCAGGCGGGTGTTCGCAAAGAAGACACAACCCTTAAGGCGGATGCTTTTGGCGGCAGCACCTTACCTGGTTCAGACAACCAGGTGTCAGAAGACTATGATGATACGCTGCCCTCTGGTTCGTTGACCTTCGAGTTTGTCAACGACATGCAGTTGCGTCTGGCTTACTCAGAAACAGTGAATCGTCCCAGCCTGCTTGAAATTACCGGCTCAACCATTCGTAACCCGGAAGATGCCCAGTTGTATCGAGGCAACGTGTTTCTGCAACCCGCCGAGCTGACAAACTATGACCTGCGGTGGGAGTGGTATTTTGGTGAAGCTGACAGCGTTTCGGTGGGTGTCTTTGCCAAAGAGTTTGATGAGCCCATTGAACTGGGTCGCATCGAGGCCGAAAACGAAATTTTCACCTGGTACAACGCTGAAGAGGCCGATCTTGAAGGCGTCGAACTTGAGTTCCGCAAGGATCTGTTCTTTGACCGCTGGTTTAACTGGGGGCCGGATTGGGATCTGTTCACGCTCTCCGCAAACGTCTCCTTTATTGACTCTGAAGTGACACTCTTTGGTCCAGGGGAAACGGCAGCCAATGTACCGCTAACCGGTAATCGCGGACTTGATGAAGTGTTTGAAAACGAACGCCAACTCACCGGCCAGTCGGATCTACTCGGTAACCTGATCCTCAGCTATTCCAATTATGAAACAGGTATTGAAGGCTCTTTAGCCTACAACTATACCGGTGAGCGTATCGCCCTGGTGGGTGCTGTGAATGCCCCTGATGTTCTCGAAGAAGCCCGAGGAAAACTGGACTTTCTGCTTAAATATCAATTTGTTATGTGGCAAACGGATCTGGAGCTTGAGTTCAAGTTGCAGAACCTGCTGGATGAGGAAATTGAGTGGACTCAGGGTGGCCGGGTGTATGAGCGCTACCGCCCGGGGGTGAGTTACAGTCTGGGTGTGAAAATGAGCCTGTGAATTCATAATTCTGTCACATAGCGGCCACATAATGCCGCCATGAAATCAGCAGTCATCATTTCAATTGCAGTGCTGGCCATCTCCGGATGCGCCAGCCAGGCACCCACATTCTCCTGGTACCACCCCCAGGGTGGAGAATATCTGTTCTCTTTTGATGCCGATGAATGTACTGAAACTGTAGCTCAGCAGGGTCAGCAGCTGGGTACTGATACCCAGGGTCCATTTTTCCAGTGTATGCACAGTCGCGGTTATTATCTGGTCGATGCCCAGGGCATTGTGCAGGCGCCTGAAGAAGTTGTTCTGGCGGAAGGACCGCAAGTCTCCCAGCAGTAGCTTGAGCTACTGCTCCACTTTAAAAGTTCCTTGTGACCGCGCCGGTATTTGAGTTGTACTCAAATGACAGTGTCGGCGCATCCGTGAACGTATAACGGCAGGCCCCACCGCCCAGATAAGCCGGTTGCAGATCCGCATCACTGTTCAGCGCGATCACCGTACTCCCCTGTAACAGCGCATTTGATATCGATATGCAGTCGGCAACGTTGTTCAGCGACGGATTGGCTTCAATGCCGCCAAACCATTGTTGTGAAGGCCAGCCATTGGCGTTGAAATCAATCTGTCCGTCCAGACCGGCGCCAAACACGGGCAGGTTTTCAGCAGGCTGACCGCCTGCCTGCAGCTGCCAGACTGAGTGAGCGAGTTGCACACTGGCCTGTAATGCTGCGGCGGTTGTCTCCGCCCTTGCCAGGTGCGCGTCGTCATCAATGCGGATAAACCGGGGTAACGCAACCGCCGCCAGTATCGCGATCAGCAGGATAACTACAACCAGCTCCACCAGGGTAAACCCGAGCGTCGAAAAACCGACCATTTCAGTACGTTTAGTCACCATACCGCAAGTTTAGGTCAGATTTGTGGCTGTGCTGGGTTAAGCTCCTGAACCTGGGAACTGGGAAGAGAGAAAACAAATGACACAAAGAGTAGATCTGGGTGGTGCACCAACAGGACCTCTGGCCGGTGTCCGCATCATTGATTTCACTGCAGTTTATTCGGGACCAATTGCCGCATCGATCCTCGGTGATCAAGGCGCACAGGTGATAAAAGTCGAGTCCGCCGCAGGCGACCTGATGCGGCGCGGACTGCCCAAAAGTAACGGTCTGGGTGGCGCATTTGCGGCTATGAACCGCAACAAAAAGTCCGTTTGCCTGAATCTGCAAACTGATGCCGGGCGTGAAATTGCCCGCCAGCTGGTCAGCACAGCAGATGTGGTGATGGAAAACTTCCGTCCCGGTGTCATGGACCGCCTGGGGATCGGCTACAACAGTTTCAAAGCTGAGCACCCTAAACTTGTCTACGTCTCTATCAACGGCGTTGGCTCTGTAGGTCCGTATGCCAACCGTCGGGTTTACGATGCAGTGATTCAAGCCATCTCCGGTTTCACAACCCTGCAACCGGAAGGTGCCCCGGCTATGGTGAACTCGCTGGTGTGTGACAAAGTCACGTCTCTGACCGCTGCCCAGGCAGTCACCGCCGCATTGTTTCAAGCAGAACGCTCCGGACAGGGGCAGCGGGTCGAGCTGTCCATGCTGGATGCCAATCTGTATTTTTTGTGGCCGGACGTGATGACCAATTTCACTTTCATGGACCCTGAGGTAGAAAAAATCCCTTATCTCGATCACAGCCTGTTTCTGCGCCGTACATCAGATGGCTGGATTGCCGTGATGCCGGTGCAGCAGGCAGAGTTGCTGGGTGCCTTCCGCGCCCTTGACGTTGAATATCTGATTGATGACGAGCGCTTCAATACGTTTGAAGCACGGGCACGTAACCGCAGCCTGATGAAACAGCTCATGGATGAGGCCTACGCAAAGTTCCCCACGGAAGAACTGGTGCAACGCCTGGAAGCTAATGATGTGCCGTATTCGAAAGTGAATATGCGCGATGAAGTTGTCGATGATCCGCAGATCCAGGCCATGCAGGCGTTGTGGCGTTATGACCACCCTCGCGCCGGGGAAATCAGGTCGCCACGACCACCAGCGCAGTTCGAGCGTACACCCAGTAATGTGCATGCTCATACGCCTTCCCTGGGAGAACATAACGCGGAAATCCTGGCTGAACTGGGCATAGAACAAACCCGTATTTCACAGCTTTACGACGACGGTGTGCTGTATGATGACGCCGCTGAAAACTCCTCTGCCTAGGGCGCCTTTATGTCGTTTTTTTATCCTTTGAACATCACCACGTCGCTGGCGGCAACGTTTCTGCGCGCAGGGGCTGGAGTATCTGCCCAACCCGCGAGCAAGCAGCCTGCGCAGCTGCTCAAGCTGTATGAATTTGAAGGCTGTCCACACTGTCGCCTGGTGCGCGAGGTGCTGACGGAGTTAGATCTCGACGCCTTGATACTGCCCTGTCCAAAAGGTGGTCACCGCTATCGAGATGAAGTGATTGAGCAAGGTGGCAAAGCGCAGTTTCCCTACTTTGTAGACCCAAATACGGATGTCAGCATGTATGAGTCGGCAGATATCATTGACTATCTGTTTGCCACTTACGCCGGTCGTCCAAAACCCTGGCACTGGCGTGCCATCGAGCTCCAGCGCTTCAGTTCTGTGTTGGCTTCAGTGCCACGTATCGGGCAGGGCACAATGGTTAAAAAATCCAAAGTACCCCAGCACCCTCTGGAGCTTTACAGTTTCGAGTCGAGCCCGTTTGCACGCCCGGTGCGGGATTTAATGTGTGAAATGGAATTGCCTTACATTCTGCGTTCTGTTGGCCGTACCAGTTTTGCAGACTGGGTGCCCCCGGCAATGCGGCAGATGCAGGCTGAACAGAATGAACCGGCAACACGTAACCGTCAGGCATTACATGCGCGGACGGGCGTGATATCTATTCCGTACCTGGTAGATCCAAACACTGGGGTCGAGTTAGCGGAGTCGTCAGATATATTAGATTATCTGCAGAAAAACTACGCGCTTTAGGGCTCAGATAAGAAAAGCGAGGGCCACAAAAGTCGCCAGGCCGCCACCCATAGTAGCAAGCGTTTTGTTGCGCAGGCCCTTCGACGATAAGCCCAGCCAGGTACCGCTGAGCAACACAAACAGCAGTGCTGCGGCCATGAATTTCTGAAACTCTTTGAACAGCACAGGTCCGTGACCTTTGTGTAGCTCAATCATGAGTTTCTGCAGGCTGGGTTCGTGTTTACTGATATTGACACCCTCGGCCGTGGTCGCAAGGACGTAGTAAGTTGTTGAGGTGGGCCGGGTTGTCACCGAGTTTTGGCCGGCGCGCAGGTATTCAAATTCGTGTGCTATGCCAGCACCGGCAAGCAGGCCTGCCACGTCTGCTTCGAGCGTGGTTGAGCCCAGATTCAAAGTCGCACCAGCGGGCGTGGGCACTGTAATTTCTTCGACGCTACCCTTTACCCCGAGCAGGTACAGACCACCGGAGGTGGCGATCACGATGAGTACGGGTGCAAAAAATGCGGCTGCAAACAGATGCGCCTTGATCCAGAAACTGCGATTCACAATGCTTCCAACAATAACCTACCAAGCGCATATCATAGGTCAGAAGGTAAACCTGACGCCAACAGAAGCTGTGGTGTCTTTGTTAGGACGTGCGCCGTATGGCTGACGACCGAGGATATCTTCTTCGCCTGTCAGGTTTTCCACCCGGGCAAACAGTTCTGTCGCCTCGTTGAGGTTGTAGCTGCCTGAAAGATCAACACTCAGCGTGCTGTCGGTCTGTTCAAAGGCGCCACAGGATGCGCGCACGCAAACTTCATCAACATAGTTCGCCGCGAGATAAACATCCCACTGATTGGCGACCAGGCCGATTGACACATTCAGCTGGTTCTCTGGAATATAAGGAATCGGGTCACCTTTACTGACGTCGCCAAAAAAGTCTGTACTGGCAATGTCAGAATCGAACTTGCTGTCAATGTAGGTGTAAGCAACTTCCAGCGGCATGGCGATTTGTCCGCGTGGATTCAGATTGGTGCCCAACAGCATTTCAAAACCCTGCACGGTGACTGCGTCACCGTTAAAAGCGTCGCCGATTTCGCAATTTGAGCCCGACGAGGCTGTACACTCACCCAACAGATTATCGTAGTCGCTTAAGAAGTAGGCGGCTTCGATACGTAGATTACTGTCATTGAACCGCAGACCAAGTTCATAGTTGATGGCTTCTTCTTCATCAACACCGGGTGCATTGCTGGGTGCGGTGAAGCCTTTGTGGATGCCAGCAAATACGCTGAGTTCATCGTTAAAGCTGTAGATAGCACCCATGCCCGGGAGCCATACAGACGTGTCGTTCGAACGTCTGTCGCGCAGATTGGCAGCACTACGTGAGGCAGGATCCAGCGTGTTGCCAGGGCGGATCTCCCAGCGGGTGCGTTGCTGTTCTATGTCCTCAAAGCGCAAACCCGGTGTGAGTGTCCAGTTGCCAATTTCAATGCGGTCGTAGACGTGGATGGCCAGCGCCTGGGCTTCCTGTACCCGGTTGCCGGCGTTGCCTAACAAACCGATATCGTCGCGTACAAGCTGGCCGGAGATCTGACTGTAACTGCTGTTGCGCTGCAGACGGTCTTCTTCATCTTCGTGCATGCGCAACCCGACGTTGATTGAATGTGACCAGTCACCGGCCAGCACGCTCCAATCCAGGCCCAGCTGAATGCCTCGCGAAAAGTACTCGCGGTCGTTGGCTCGCAGTTGCAGGCTGCCTGGCGGCGTATCAATGTCGCCGTCCAGAATGCCCTGCAGCTGGTCGCTGGTCAGACCGCCAAGAGGCTCACCGCTGTTTATTGCCTGAACTACATCGAACCAGCTGGTGCGGGAGAAGCTTTCTGCATCCGTTGAGCCGTCAAAATCGATGCCTTCAGTTTTGAACCAGCTCCGCTCATGCGTATTGTTGTAGGCCGTGGCGTTGAAGTTAAGTCGGTCACTGATATCCCACTCATAACGCAAAATAACCTGTTCGTGCTGAGTGGCTATGTTGTCCAAAGCAGATAAACCGTAGCGTCGGAAAGCATCTCTGTCGAAGTCGCCGTCGGTCAGGCCAAGGTACGTCTGGTCGGAATCCTGCTCCGCGTATTGCAGCTTCAACTCAACACGATGGTTAGAGGTGTCAGGTGCATAACTCAGCTTCAACGTATAGTCTTCTACGTCCAGGCCGGTATCTCCGCCCCGGTCGATTGTCTGAAATCCATCTGACTGCCATTGGTGGGTTTCAACAAGGTAGCCAAAGCCAGAGTCGGTGCGCGCGCCATAATGCGCGTGCAGGCGATAAGTTGAATCTTCTCCAGCTTCCAGAGTGACTTTGCCGCTGGCGACTTCGGGAATGGGAACGGAGATCATGTTAAGAGCACCGCCTATTGTATAAGGCCCCTGGGTGATGGCTGCAGGACCTTTCAGCACTTCAATAGCAGACATGCGACCGATGGTCGGGAAATAGTACGCGCTGGGCGCGGAATAGGGAGCGGGTGAAATCAGCACGTTATCTTCTAACAGAGTAATTCGGCCACTGCGTTCAGTGGCAACACCACGGATACTGATGTTGGGGCGTAAGCCGTAGCCGTCTTCAACCTGCACCGAAACGCCTGGAATCTGCCGAACGATGCGCTGGATGTCATTGTGGCCAAGCTGCTCAATCTGCTCTGCGCTCACATAGTGCGCGCTGCCGGCAACCTGTTCACCCAACTGGCGTTCGCCAACAATGGTTATTTCTTCTTCAAAAAAAGTAGCGCCTTCGTCGGCGTGGGTCGCGCTGACGATGCCAGTAACCCCGAAAATGAATGCGCAAACGACAGCGTGCGGCTTTGATATGACAGACTGCATTTTTAATCCCACTGCAAAATAGCGGCTTGGCCGCGACAGAGAGGGCAATATGTCCCAAATGAGAATGATTATCAATACTAAAATGAGAGTTATTTGCAAATAGGGTCAGGTCGACATCAGGGGCATATCCACTTACCTTTAAAGAAGGCGTCAAATGAGTAACGCGCATCCAAGGGGAGTCAAATGCAGCTGGAATCGCAATATTGTCAGGCCACCATGAATTACCTTGGTGGTTTGCAGATCGTGCCTATCGAAGTGAGTATCAAAAATGGCCGACTTGCACCTGATCTATCCTGGCAGGCTAACGGCTTTGAGTTAATCCACAGCGAAAGTGCGGTGCAGAACTGGTCAAACGATGCAGAGATCGCGCGCGTGTATTACGACGAAATGTCGAGTCTCGCCCGCACGCTGACCGGCTGTGATCACGCGCTGGTGGCAAGTCATATCAACCGCAATCCGGAGCAGGCTGATCTGCATGAAGATTACGCGCCGATACAATTTGTGCATTCAGACTTTACGGATAACTACGGTGATCTGCTGATTCAGCGTTATCGCCAGAATGAAGCGGAGGCCGTCGCCGCCCTGTCCGCTTCCGGGATTACGGTTGAGGACATGGCGCGGGCAACACGCCTGCTGATTCTGCAGTTCTGGCGCAATGTCGGGCCGCAGCAGATGGACTATCCGCTTGCCTTCTGTGATGCGCAGACTGTGCCCCGCGCCGATATGCATTCGATTCATGTGCCCAATTACGCGGGTGGCGATTTTGCTTTTGATACCTTTGCGGTGACGCCACCGCCTGCGCAGGATGCGCATGACTGGTATGTGTTTCCCGATATGACCCGTGATGAAGCCGTTGCATTCCGCACCTTTGATAGCGATATGGTGGCTTCCGGGGCCCCTTACTGGACGCCACATTCCGCATTTCTCGATGAAAGCGCTGGGCATAATGCTCCGGCCCGACGCAGTATAGAGGTGCGCGCTACCTGCCTGTTTTTCTGAAATATTGGCCTGTAGCTTCGTCCCGGGTGTGCAGCAACGACTAACTGCCTAATTTCTATTGAAAAACTGTGCTTGAAGCGCTGCAAAACCGGCAGTAGAATGCGCGCCTGCACGAGTCTGCGCCCTTGGCAGATGTGCACGGAAAATAACGGAGTGGCTGATCACGCTGACATCGGAAGGGGTGCCAGGCGCGTTCGGCCGTTTGCTGTCGGAGATCGACAGCTTTATGAGCAGCCAATACGGAATTGTGTATGGCGGGAGAGACCTATTAAGAAAGGAATGAAGCGAGCCGAGCGTTCGTTACTCAACGAAGAAATTCGTTCAAGCAACGTACGTTTGGTCGCCGCAGACGGATCTCAAAGAGGCGTGGTTTCACGCGAGGAAGCGCTGGCAGAAGCACGCGCGAGTGGTCTGGATCTGGTGCTGGTAGCATCCGAAGCCGAACCACCAGTCTGCAAGGTGATGGACTATGGAAAGCATCTGTTTGAGCTGAAGAAGACCAAAGCAGCACAACGTAAGAAACAGAAGCAGATCCAGGTTAAAGAAATTAAATTTCGACCCGGAACGGAAGAAGGCGATTATCAGGTGAAACTACGCAACCTGAGACGCTTTTTAGAAGAGGGTGATAAAGCCAAGGTTTCATTAAGATTTCGCGGACGAGAAGTTGTCCACCCCGAAATTGGAATGGAATTGATGAAGCGCATTGCTGAAGACCTTGATGATTTAGGTCAGATTGAATCTGAACCTAAGTTTGAAGGACGGCAGGTGATCATGGTTTTACAGCCCAGAAAGAACAAGAAGAGCTGACGGCTAACGCCCGCAGGCTTTCACTAGCTTTCGTACCGGATCGTGCCCTGAGCCGCAGCTACTGTAGTAGTTGGCGGCTTTAACAATTGCGTGGAGAAAGAGGCCAATGCCAAAACTTAAAACCAATCGTGGTGCAGCTAAGCGTTTTCGTAAAACGTCCAGCGGCTACAAGCATAAACAAGCAAACAAGAATCACATCTTGACCAAGAAAAGCACCAAGCGTAAGCGTCAGCTCAGAGGGCTCACCGGAGTTGCTCCTGCAGACGTGGCAGGGTTGCGTCAATTGATTCCCACCAAAGCTCGATAGGAGTAAACCATGCCGAGAATAAAACGTGGCGTGGCTTCAAGAGCTCGTCGTAAAAAGATTCTAAAAGCCGCCCGTGGTTATTACGGAGCGCGCAGTCGTACATTTAAGGTCGCCAAGCAGGCGGTTATTCGCGCAGGGCAATATGCCTACCGCGACCGCCGTCAGCGCAAGCGTCAGTTCCGTCAGCTATGGATTGTGCGTATTAACGCAGCAGCGCGTGAGCATGGCCTGTCTTACAGCCGGTTTATAGCCGGTCTCAAAGAAGCTGGTGTGGAAGTTGACCGCAAAGTGCTGGCGGATATTGCCATGCACGAGAAAGAGGCTTTTGCTGCGCTTGTTGAGCGCTCGAAATCCGCGCAAACGGCAGCTGCAGCTTAAAAAGCGGCAGCCCGACGCCTTAAAAAGCGGCGGCACACTACCAACAGCTTCTCAGGAGACCTTAATCGGGAATCCTTGCCGGGCAGCTGTGAGCGCATAAAAGGGAAGGACCCAGGTTCTTCCTTTTTTTTTGGCCCCGTTCTAAAGCTGGTAACCAGCCGTAAACGGTAACGAACTGGAAATACGATGGACACACAGGAAATACTCGCTCGAGCGCAGCAGGCAGTTGAAGACGCTGACGATCTGCGTGCTTTGGACGAGGTGCGCGTTGCTTACCTCGGTAAAAAAGGTGAATTGACCAGTCTGCTGAAAGGCCTCGGTAAACTTGATGCTGCCGAGCGCCCGGCCGCCGGCGCTAAAATAAACGAAGCCAAAGAAGCACTGCAGGCAACACTCGATCAGCGTAAGAGTGCCCTGGAGCAGACACAACTTGCACAATCATTGGCACAGGAGTCGGTAGATATCAGCCTGCCGGGGCGCCGTGCGGATCAAGGTGGGTTGCATCCCGTTACCCAGGCGATGTATCGCATCGAAGAGATATTTGTAGGCGCGGGATACTCCGTGGTAACCGGGCCTGAAGTCGAAAACGACTACTACAATTTTGAAGCGCTGAACATTCCCGCACATCATCCTGCCCGCGCCATGCACGACACCTTCTACTTTGGTGACGGCCAGCTGCTGCGTACACATACCTCGCCCAGCCAGGTGCACACCATGGAAAATCAGAATCTGCCGATACGGGTGATCTGCCCGGGTAGAGTTTATCGGCGTGACTCTGATTTAACGCACAGTCCGATGTTTCATCAGGTTGAAGGCTTGGTGATAGACAAGGACATCAGTTTTGCTGACCTCAAAGGCACGGTCACCGATTTTGTGCGTAAGTTTTTTGAAAAGGATCTGGCGGTTCGCTTTCGACCCTCATATTTCCCTTTCACCGAGCCGTCTGCAGAAGTTGACGTGCAGTGTGTGCACTGTATGGGTGACGGCTGTCGCGTCTGCAGCCACACCGGCTGGCTGGAAGTGATGGGTTGCGGCCTGGTACATCCAAATGTGCTGGAAATGTCAGGCATAGATTCTGAAGTATATTCCGGCTTTGCTTTCGGCTTTGGCGGTGACCGCCTGGCAATGTTGTTGTACGAGGTAGACGACCTGCGATTGTTTTTCGAAAACGACGTACGTTTTCTGCGTCAATTCAACTAGTCGGAGAAGATAATGAAATTCAGTGAAGCGTGGCTGCGCGAATGGGTTAATCCTGATCTGGCGCGTGATGACTTATTGCAGCAGCTGACCATGGCGGGGCTTGAAGTGGATGGCGTTGAGCCGGTGGCAGGTGCATTTTCCGGTGTTGTGGTCGGCCGGGTGGACGCCTGCGAAAAACATCCCAATGCGGACAAACTTTCGCTGTGTAGTGTTTTTGATGGACAAGACAGCCACCAGGTCATTTGTGGTGCCCCGAACGTACGACAGGGTTTGTATGTGGCGTACGCCAAAGTGGGTGCTGTGCTGCCAGACAATTTCAAAATCAAAAAAGCCAAACTGCGCGGTGTTGAGTCTTTTGGCATGTTGTGCAGTGCCGCGGAACTCGGCCTGGGAGATGATCACGATGGCATTCTTGAACTGTCTGACGAGCTTGCCGTGGGTGCGGATTTTTTCGCCGCTTATGGTCTGAATGATGTCACTGTGGATGTTGATCTGACACCTAACCGGGGCGATTGCCTGAGCCTGCGAGGGCTGGCCCGGGAAGTCGGCGTGCTGAACAACCTGACGGTGGCTTATCCGCAGGTTGATGCGGTAACGGCGACCCATGATGAAACGTTTCCTGTTGAGTTAGCCAACCCTGAAGGCTGCCCGCGCTATCTGGGCCGCGTGATCAAAGGTATTGATCTGACTAAACCAACCCCGGGGTGGATGCGAGAGCGCCTGCGCCGATGTGGTCTGCGCAGTATTGACCCTGCGGTGGATGTCACCAACTACGTGCTCTTAGAACTTGGTCAACCCATGCACGCGTTTGATCTGAACCAGATCTCTGAGGGGATCGTGGTCCGCAATGCAACAGCAGGGGACAAGCTGACGCTATTAGATGGACAGGACGTGGAACTCGATGAGCAGACGCTGTTGATCACCGACGCCAACGGCCCGGTTGCCATTGCAGGCGTGATGGGTGGCGAGCGCAGTGGGGTGCAGACAAATACAAAAGATCTGTTCCTTGAGTGTGCGTTTTTCAGCCCATTGGCCATTGCCGGTACAGCACGTCGTTATGGTTTACACACCGATGCGTCCCATCGTTACGAACGTGGCGTCGACTACGACCTGCAGGCGGTGGCAATGGAGCGTGCAACACAACTTCTGCTGGATATTGTTGGCGGCGAGCCGGGTCCAGTGACCGAAGTGCTTGCCCGGGAACACTTACCCAGTGCTCAGCCTGTGACACTGCGTCAACGCCGACTGCAGCAACTGCTGGGTGCTGCCATTGAAGCGCAGCAGGTGGATGATGCTTTTGCACGCCTGGATTTCAAAGTGATCGAGCGCAAAGACCAGGACAATGATCTCAGCTGGACAATTGTGCCGCCAAGCCATCGTTTTGACATTGCCATAGAGGCTGATCTTGTTGAAGAAATCTGCAGAATCTTTGGCTACAACAATATTCCGAGTAAAAACCCAACCGCAGCACTTGAATTGCGTTCGATAGATATCGAGCAGAATTCAGAAGCCGCACTGAAGCAGCATCTGGCAGGGCTGGGGCTGCAGGAGGTAATTACTTACACCTTTGTAGATCCGGCCCTGCAGGACTTGCTCGATCCCAATGTTGCACCGCTGGCGTTGGCCAATCCAATGTCCTCTGAACAATCTGTGATGCGTACCAATATGCTGCCCGGATTGGTGGATGCTGCACAGAACAACCGGGCACGACAGCAGGATCAGGTGCGGCTGTTTGAAGTCGGGCAGACCTTTGTGCCCGAAGCCGATGGTCTGGCGCAACAGCTGAAGGTGGCTGGCCTCTTGTGGGGGCGTCGCCAGGCACAAAACTGGCATGCAGGTAATGACGACATCGATTTCTACGACTTGAAAGGCCTGGTAGATGATCTGTGCAACTGGGCTGGGTTAACCCACGTGCGGGTAGAACGGGCAGATGACGCCGTGCTACATCCTGGGCAAAGCGCGAATCTGCTTGTCGAAGATCAGTTAGTAGGGCGCTTTGGTCGCCTGCATCCGGAAGTTGAAAATCGCCTGGAATTGAGTGGCGTGTTTGTTTTTGAGTTGGACGCTCAGCAGATTCTCTTGCGGCCTCGCCGCAAATTTGCCGGTCTATCGCGTTATCCCAGCGTACGGCGGGATTTTGCGGTTGTTGTCGATAAGGCCGTTACCGCTGCTGAAGTAGAAAATGTGGTACGTGACGCGCTGGGTCAGATCCTGGTTGAGTTCAGGTTATTTGATGTCTATGAGGGCAAAGGCATTGATTTAAATGAAAAAAGTCTCGCGATAGGCTTGACCTTGCAGAGCCAAGAAGCCACCCTTACCGAGGAAGATATAGGACACTACGCCCAAGCCGCCGTAAGCGCACTGGAGTCTGCCGTTAAGGCTAGATTAAGGTAGCACCGCTAACCTAGCTGACATCAGTTGGCAAAAATAAAAAGGTAGCGATTCGGTGAACACAGAGCTTGCGGCACATTGGTCAAGGGAGGCAACTGTGAGTGCGCTGACCAAAGCGAAAATGGCTGACCAGCTGTTTGAGGAACTGGGCCTCAACAAAAGGGAAGCCAAGGAAATTGTTGAGCTTTTTTTTGACGAAATTCGTGACTCTTTAGAGCACAATACACAGGTCAAGTTATCAGGCTTTGGTAACTTTGATTTGCGTGAAAAAGGCGAACGACCCGGTCGTAATCCAAAAACCGGTGAAGAGATACCGATAACCGCCCGTCGTGTGGTAACTTTTCGTCCGGGACAAAAACTAAAAGCCAGAGTGGAAGCCTATGCAGGCGAACCCTCAGATGGCGAGAAAGAGGCAGACACGGATTTAGATGCTGGAACCGAGTAACAACAACGAGTTACCCCCGATACCGGGTAAACGCTATTTCACCATCGGCGAAGTCAGCACCCTGTGTGAAGTAAAACCGCACGTTCTGCGCTACTGGGAGCAGGAGTTTCCTTCTCTGAATCCGGTCAAACGCCGAGGTAATCGTCGCTATTATCAGCGCCAGGATGTGATTGTTATCCGCCAGATTCGTGCGCTGCTTTACGATCAGGGTTTTACCATTGGTGGTGCGCGACAGCGTTTAACCAGTGAAGATGCCAAAGAAGATACGACGCAGTTCAAGCTTCTTGTGCGCCAGATGATTGTAGAATTGGAGGACGTCCTGCGCGTTCTGAAAGCGTAAATCACCCAAGACTCTTTGAGGGTCACATTTTGAAAAAGCCCTGCCAAGCCCTTTCAATCCTGTTACTGATCTACCTGCTGACACCTTCAGTGTTGGCAGCGGACTATCGTGGCGCGTTTCAATACGATGCCAAAATGGCCTGGCTGAAAGCAGGGGAGCTATCCCTGGAAATGTTCCGCACGGGCGCCAGTTACGAAGTGCTCGGAGAATTTCAAACCTCTCGAGCCATGAGTAATTATTACACCTGGAACGGGGTGTTTGCCGCCTCCGGTCGCTGGGAAGGCACCGGCCCCGTCACTCGTGCTTACATGTCCAGAACCACCAGTAAAGATGATGACCTGAAAATTGTGCTGAACTATGAAAACTCAGCTCGCCTTCTGGATGGGCCTGACAGTAGTTTTGAAGACATTGAAAAACCTTCGGGTGTCGATTTGATATCCGCACTGTTTTTTACACCCAGCTGTTTTGCGGGTGGCGAGGTGCATGATGGAGAAGATACCTATCAGCTGAAGTTGCGCGCGAGTAGAACAAAAGATCTGAGGGGTGGGCAAGGCTATTACCAGGGGCCGGCAACGGATTGTGATTACAACATTCGCGATCACAAAGACCGTAAACGCCGTGTAGTGGTGTCCCTTGCCGAAGTGGGGGATACCGTGATGGCCGTGCAGGTCAGAGCAAAAATTCCGGTCCTGCCTGATGCTGTATTCAGATTGCGTATGCCTTCCACAGTCACCGGTGTCGCAACACCCGTAGTTGCGGCTGGGATGCGGTGACGCCAACGCGTGTTTTTAGCCTCGTAGTATTTATGGCACTGCAGTATGGGTGCGGTGATATCAAGCAGGCGTGTGATAAGAACGTGGTTTTGATGGGCTACTGGCCGCCCACCAATAACATGCTCCGACAATGGAGTACCCACCCGGAACAGAATCCAGGCACCTGGCAGGGCCAGAACTGGCGAGGATTGGGTTATGACGTGTACGCCTTTTTCCCAGAGTTTCCGCCTGACGATGACCCAACCAACGATAGCATTGGTTCGCCTGGCTCTGTTGGTTCTCCTGACTTTGATCTTCAGATTGACTATCAGGCGACCTCGCAAGACTTCTGGCGCATTGTTGATGCTTACCAACCGCAGATTCTGATCACCAACAGTCGTGGGGGTTCTATCGGTTGGGAGATTGAAGCGTATGAAGGGCGAGCTGAAATGGCGGCATCGCCTGAGCTCGACTGGCGATCAGATGATCACGGCGATGAGCATCAACCCAGTCAGGACACCATTGATGCGCGGTCCTGGCAGGCCATCAGCACGTATCGCGGTGAAAATCTGTTGGCTTCAGCACTGCCGATGGATCAGATTTTCGATGTGGTCAGCGGTTTAAACCTGACAAACGTCGCCATTGATGAAGCTACCAGCGGCAGCTATTTGTCCGGGTTTCTGGGCCTGCACGGCTTGTATTACCACGAAACCCATCGACACAACCTGGCCGCCGGGCATATCCATGTTGGTGGTCATGTGTCTACGGAAGCAGCTACCGCAATGATGGAAGCGACGCTGGAAACGGTGTTAAAAGCCAATCCAGTAGCGACGTCGAACTGCCCTTAGTCCTGGTTGGGATCCAGGCGCTTACGAAAGCCTCTTGTTTCGAACCCATTTACAATCAGGGTGAAGACTTTGTTACAGCTCTGGAGTAGCCGGATTCTTCACCACTTGCGTTGTAAGCGGTCATGACAAACTCGTAAATGCCCGGTGGTTTGGCAAGCAGTATGGACCTGGCAGAGGGTGATTCGATGTCTGCTTCGAGGTTATAGCCTGATGTGGATGCGCTGTAGATGCGGAAACCGGCCAGGTCGGTCACAGGTGTGCCGTCGATATTCTCAATAGGCGCCTGCCAGGTAAGGTCCAGGTTTCTTACGGCAACGCCCACCATACGGGTGAGGGTTGTTTCAGCCTGCGAACAGGTCAGTGTGAATGTGGACCAGCGTTCTACGATAATGGTTTCGGCGCCGTTCAGTGTCTTGTTACCGGTCCAGTCACCACCCGCAGAACATTGACTAACGCCCGCGGTTTGCCAGCTTAGTTCTACTGCCCTGCCGAGGTCGACCTCACTTGAATCAATGCTGAAGTTTATCGAAGCAGGCACTGGTTCGGGAGAAGGTGTTGGTTCAGGTTCGGGCGCAGGGTCCGGTTCCGGTTCAGGTTCGGGCGCGGGCTCTGGTTCAGGTGCGGGTTCTGGTTCCGGCAAAGGTTCTGGTTCAGGTGCTGGTTCTGGTTCAGGGCTAGGTTCCGGTTCGGGCGCTGGTTCGGGTTCGGGAACAGGATCTGGAGGCGGTGTTGCCGACTCAACAGATACTGCAACAGTCTGAGTTGTGCTTGCCCCCTTTGATTTGCAGGTGAGAATGAACTGAGCATCCTGGTTCAGTGGGGGTGTTGTGAATATTCCCTCGGTTGGGTGTTTACCTTCCCAGTCACCTGCGGCATTGCAGGATCTTGCACCGCTGGAAGCCCAGCTCAATCTAACCGTCTGACCGGAGTTAACGTTGGTGCTGTCAGCCTGAAAAGATACAAAGATCGCTGATTCCGGAGTTGTGTCCCCTCCATCATTATCTCTTGGTTTACCCTTGCTGCCGTCGGGCCTTGCGGCAAGCGCAGGCATCGTAAACACGGCCAAACAAAGCGCGCTTAAGAACAGCGTGCGCAACATATTGGTCTCTCTCAATTTGTCCCGGAGAAATCTTAGAAGTAAACATTTTGTGATTCCGTGACTGTCTTCTCATCAGCTGGGATCTTTCGCGGAATGGGGATTTCTGATCAATGGTGCACGTTTTACTACGACGGCAGATGCCGGGATCAAAATTCTGTTAAAATCGAACCGCTTTCGAGAAATGGATCTCCAGAAGTTGTTGTTTGTAACCCGGGATCTGCCGGGTTTTTGATGTTATTGGAGTGATCAGCATGCGATTTTCTGCGGTTTTATTTTCATTGGTTCTAGTTCTATTTGGCTGTGGCGGTGGCTCCAGCAGCAGCGGTAACAACAGTGGCGCGCAGGGTACAGCACCACCCCAGTTTGGGGGCATCACGCTTCTCGTTGGAGATAGCCCGCTTGACGACATTGAGTCCGTGCTGATCGATATCCGTGAAATTCGGCTGTTGGGTGATGATGGGCAGGTCACTATTACGGACGGCCCGACGGGTGTAATTGATCTGTTAAGCCTGAGAAATCTCACCGAACTCATCGCCAGTGATGAAGTTCCCGCAGGCGACTACTCCAAAATCCGGCTGTTGATCGACAGTCTTCAGATTGTAGAAATCGATGCCCCATCAACGCCAGTGGATGTGCAGCTCCCTGCAAATGGCAAAATTGATCTCAATCCCCAAGGCGAGTTCGAAATTTCTCCCGGTGAAGATCTGGTTGTGCAGATCGACTTTGATCTGGCGCGTTCAATCAAAATTGTCGAGACGGGAAACAGTGAGTATCGATTCAGACCGGTTGTGTTTGTCGATATTCTGGACCAGACCGAGAATTTACGCCTGACACGGCTCTTCGGCACCTTACAGGCAGACGATGATGAAGCTGACGACGAGATAGAAGGTGAACCTTCTGATTATGACTTATGCACTGAGTTGAATGACGATCCCTGCGTTGATGTAGAGACCAATGAAGGAACAGTATTCCTTGATGCCGATGGTAATGCAGTAGATATGCAAGACTTTATCGTCCCCCAAGACGTCCATGTGTTTGGTCACTATTTCATTGGGGTGGAAGGCGGCGAGTTTTTCCGCGCGAAACTTATTGTTGTCGCAGCTGAGGATGGGCTCACGCGTCGAGATGGTCTTGTGAACTCAACGGTGGTTGATGAAGCATTTGAACTGCTCGACGACTCAATTGCCGTTAATGTTCAGATCGGCGAAGCGCTCCTGTTGGAGGAGATTGGCAACGCCCTTGATATCGATATCGCGCCAGGACAGACAGCCGAAGCCTGGGCATTGAATACGCTGCTGGATATTGCTGAAGAGGGTGACTTTCCAGCTATTCTTGTGCAGATAGACGACACCAATGTCGAGGAAGATACGATTGAAGGAACGCTGGTTGATCTTGAAAGTAATACCCTGACAGTTCGCAATGACGAAGGTGACTTCTGTGTCACGATTGATGAAGACACAGACATACAACTGTTGTCAGATTACGCGGGTGATGCTGAGACAGATACCATTTCCCGAGTTGCGTTAGGTGACTTGATCACTGCTGGTGTCGAGGTCGAAGCGTTTGGACTTCAGAATGGCGATTGTCTGGAAGCAGATCTGGTCGCTGCAGAAGTCGAAGACTGACAGGAAGCTATGCCCGGCTTCAATCTGAGCCGGGCATCTTTTGTCAGGGCGCTAATCCGACATGGACTTCAGCATCTGTTTAATTGCAGCCTGCTTTGGTATCAGATCTTTGTTCACAAACCACCAGTTGTAACCAACAATGGCGATCATCAGGATCGCAGATGCCAACAGGTATTCCAGCCTGAAAGCATCAAACGCATCGGACTTTAGAGCAACAAAGACCAGCGGTATTTCCATCGGCAGGCAGTACCACCAGAAAATATTCTTAAGCAGTTTGATCTGGTGGGAAACGCTCGCAAGATTTGTGGTCAACGTTTGTCTGATATCAAGACTTTCGTCGGTCTCCCACTGCTTTGCCTGTCTGCGTTGATAGACAAACGCAATGGCAATGAACAGCGCACCAGCACTGAGTGTGAACCACTCCCAGTGATCCACCCAGTTTGTTTGATTTTTACTACTCCATAAAAATGGAACCGTGGCAAAAAATATTGCAATGAGAAATCCCAGAATTCCTTCGAGGTAATCACGAAAGCGAATCTGTCGGCTGAACTGTTCGGCTTGCTTGTTAAGCAGGTTATGCATTGCTTGTTCATCAATGCTGAATCGGCCGCTCGATTGATCCTGTTGCCAGAGTAGTTCCATGGTGTTCAAATCCTTATTCATGTTTGTGTTTCCTTGTTAAACAAGGCTTGGAGTTTGCCTTTCACTCGATTGATTTTGGCCCCCACAGAATTGGGTGAGATGCCGAGTATGTTTGCGATATCGTCATAGCTGTTGCCGTCCAGATACAGCAGCATTAGTGATCGCTCGACAACTTCGAGGGCGCGAATTTTTTCGTACACCCAGGAAATGTCTTCTGCAGGCGGCTGTATCTGTACCCAATGTGTAGTTTCATCAAACGGCGATGTTGTGGGCGCGCGCACGGCTTTGCGCGTGTGATCGATGGCGGTGTTGAGCGCTACCCGGTAGATCCAGGTGCTTTCTTTTGACTCACCTGCAAAACGGTCAATAGATCGCCACAGCGCAAGCGCAATATCCTGGAACAAGTCCTCACGTGTACTGTGGTCAGCCTCATAACTCATCACTACCCGATAGATCAGCGCCTGGTAGTCGTGCAGCCAGCGCGTCATGGTTGTTGATTTGGCGTCTTTTTGCTTCGTCACGGTGAGTCTTAGCGCGAATTTCCTTCAATTTGACTCATTAGACGGTAACCATAGGATTTTCGTACAGGAAAATTGAAAAAGTTTGGATCCTGGGGTTTAGCGACTGTGCAGGGACTATTGCTTTGGGTATGATTCGCGTCCTTCGGGGCGTGGCGCAGTCTGGTAGCGCACTTGACTGGGGGTCAAGTGGTCGCAGGTTCAAATCCTGCCGTCCCGACCAATAATCCCAGGTGCTGCCCGGACACATAGATAACACTGTATACCGAAGACATGGGATACAGTTTTGGTAGCTGGGTCGGCCTAATTTTCCACTGTGTATTGTTGGAGAAAAGTCTCCAGTGACTCTTTCACACCAGTACGTTCCTCAATGATTTTGATAATCTTTCGGTGTGCGTCGTTTGCTTCTACTGCGATATGGAAGCCATTGATGCGCAGAAAGACATCGACAGCAAAAAAGGAGACGCGCTTGTTCCCATCCACAAACGGGTGGTTCATTAGTAGGGACTCGAAGAGTGCTGCTGCCATTTCGATGAGGTCCGCGTAGTACCCGGTACGGGGTCGAAACAAGGCGCTCTCCAAAAGCCCCAGATCCCGAACACCAGGCGGTCCGCCAAACTCCTTCAAGAGCGTGGCATGAATATCCAGCACCTCCTCAAGTGTGAGGAATGCAACGGTACCAGGCGGAGATTGCCCCTCACTTGGCAAGCATTTCTCCCAACTTGCGATTTTTATCAATCGACTTTGCCAGTGCCGATCTGACTTCCGGGCGGACTCGTCTACGCTGCACGTATTCTGCGATGGCTTCAGTCAACACACCGGAGATGCTTTGTTGCGATTCTGCAGCCAGCGCCTTGAGGTCCTCCCACGTATGTTCCTCCACCTGAGAGCTCACTTTTACGATAGCCATGTCTTTCCTGAATTATCATGAAACTTCATGATTCTATCATAATGTTGAGTTGATACTCGTGTTGCAGTAATTCTCAACAAGTAAGCCCGCTGAGACACGCAGTCCTCAGCCTCATAATTCTAAGTTGTTGTTGTTACTTGTTGTGAGGTATTGGCAGTTGCTGTCATCACTGCCCTGGGGCTCAAGTACTGTCCTGCGGACAGTGGTCGCAGCACTGTGGTTGGAGGATAAGTCCTGCCGTCCTCGCTTCGCGAGGACAGGGTCCTTTAAAGCAAGCGAATCTTTTGACCTGAGAAGGCATGCCCACGCGACGATCGTGGTTGCGTGGGCATGCCTGTTTCAAGTTATGCTAGATCAAAGCGATCTGCGTTCATGACCTTGGTCCATGCAACAATGAAGTCGTTAACAAACTTTTCTTTGTTGTCTTCCTGAGCATAGACCTCGGCATAGGAGCGAAGGATTGAGTTTGAGCCGAACACCAGATCTACCCTGGTCGCTGTCCACCTGACTTCTTCCGTCTTGCGATCTCGAATGTCATACAGATTATTGCCTGCAGGGGTCCAGGCGAAATCCATATCGGTCAAGTTCACAAAGTAGTCATTGGTCAGGACACCTTCGCGATCAGTGAATACGCCGTGTTTGGTGCCTCCGTGGTTGGTACCAAGTACACGCATGCCACCGACGAGGACAGTCATCTCCGGCGCGGTCAACCCCATGAGTTGAGTGCGATCGAGCAAGAGCTCTTCGGCGCTCACAGCGTAGTCCTGTTTGAGCCAGTTACGATACCCGTCATGCAGGGGTTCCAACACCTCAAAAGACTCGACATCCGTCATCTCTTGCGTTGCATCGCCGCGCCCCGGGGTGAAGGGAAGGGTGACGTCCAAGCCCGCCGCTTTAACAGCCTGTTCCACACCGACGTTGCCCGCCAGTACAATCACGTCAGCCACACTGGCTCCGCTTTCGGTTGCGATACCAGTCAATACCTCAAGCACCTTGGCAAGTCGTTGTGGCTCGTTGCCCTCCCAGTCCTTTTGCGGTGCAAGGCAGATACGGGCGCCGTTGGCGCCACCACGCATGTCCGAGCCGCGGAAGGTTCTTGCACTGTCCCAGGCGGTAGCGACCATTTCACTGACGGTTAGACCGGCGTCGGCAATGCGTGCTTTGACGCCATCCACATCGTAATCAGTGTTACCAGCGGGCACCGGATCCTGCCAGATCAGATCTTCTGCAGGAACGTCGGGTCCAATGTAGCGCGCTTTCGGACCCATGTCGCGGTGGGTCAGCTTGAACCATGCGCGAGCAAAGACTTCTGAGAAGTAGTCGGGGTCCTTATAGAACCGCTCGGATATCTCCCGGTAGATTGGATCCTTGACCATCGCCATGTCGGCATCCGTCATTATCGGGTTGTAGCGGATCGACGGATCCTCCACGTCAACGGGTTTGTCTTCTTCCTTGATATTGATGGGCTCCCATTGCCAGGCACCGGCAGGGCTCTTTTTCAGTTCCCAGTCATAGTTGAACAGCAGGTAGAAGTATCCGTTGTCCCACTGCGTCGGGTGGGTTGTCCATGCACCTTCGATGCCGCTTGTTATGGTGTCGCGCCCGAAACCTTTGCCCGTTGGGTTGTGCCAGCCTAGACCCTGCTCCTGTACATCAGCACCTTCCGGGTCCGGACCTAACAGGTCCGCGTCACCGTTACCGTGACACTTGCCGACCGTATGCCCGCCGGCGGTCAGCGCAACAGTTTCCTCGTCGTTCATGGCCATGCGTGCAAACGTCACACGCACATCCTGTGCTGTTTTTAGCGGATCGGGTACGCCGTTAACACCTTCAGGATTCACGTAGATCAAGCCCATCTGTACCGCGGCTAGGGGGTTTTCCAAAGCTTCGCGTTCTTCACCTTCATAGCGGCTTGCGGCTAACCATTCTTTTTCTGAGCCCCAGTAGGTGTCTTTTTCAGGATGCCAGATGTCCTCGCGTCCAAAGGCAAAGCCAAAAGTCTTCAGGCCCATGGATTCATAGGCAATGTTGCCTGCCAGGATCATGAGATCCGCCCAGCTGATCTTGTTTCCGTATTTCTTTTTGATCGGCCAGAGCAAGCGTCGTGCTTTGTCCAGACTGACGTTGTCGGGCCACGAGTTGATCGGCGCAAAGCGCTGATTGCCAGTACCGCCACCGCCGCGTCCATCGGCAACACGATAAGTTCCTGCCGAGTGCCACGCCATGCGGATCATCAGGCCACCATAATGGCCCCAGTCGGCTGGCCACCATTCCTGGCTGTCGGTCATCAGTGCGTGCAGGTCTTTCTTGAGCGCTGCCACATCAAGACCTTTGACCGTTTCGCGATAGTCGAAGTCCTCTCCCATCGGATTGGTCTTGGTATCGTGTTGATGCAGAATGTCCAGGTTCAGCGCGTTAGGCCACCATTCCATGCTGTCATGTCCAGTTGTTGTATTCCCGCCGTGCATCACCGGACATTTACCGGCAGGGTTCTCGTCAGTTCTATCCATCTTGTTCTCCGTTCTTTATTTTAAATTCCATGTCCGCAGCGGTGGCCATACAGCCTCACGCGTATTTAACTACCCAGCAGCTTTTGCCACATTTTTTAGCAGGAACCTTGCCGCTACACAGTCGCGACTTCCACTTAGTGTCATGCGGTCTGCAACATGGCACGTAACATCCAGGCAGTTTTTTCGTGAATGCGCATGCGATCCGAGATCAAAGCGATGGATGACTCGTCATTCCCTGCCTGTGCTTTCTTCAGCGCCTCACGACAGGAACGTACAACCTGTTCGTGAGATGCCGTCAGTATCTTGATCATATCCCGGGCGGGCGGCACACCATCGACTTCCTCAATGCTGCTCAATTCGGCGAACTGCTTGTAGGTTCCAGGTGCGATTACACCCAGTGTGCGAATTCGCTCGGCGATGTCGTCAACGGCAATTGCAAGCTCTGTGTAGTGCTCTTCGAACAACAGATGCAATTCGCGGAACTGGGGGCCGGTGACATTCCAATGAAAATTATGCGTTTGCAGCTACAGCGTATAGCTGTCCGCCAGAAGATGTTTGAGTCCTTGTGCGATTTCGGCGCGGTGCTCGGAGTCAATGCCAATGTCGATGCTTTCCATTTCAGACCTCGTTAAAACTTCAGGACTTATACCCTAGTGCAGAACGAATCATTTATAAAATAGATTGTTTCAATGACATCGATTTATAAAATCTAACATCCGCCGCGCTTCCTTATCGATCAGACGAGATGGGGATATTGAACTTGATTTGGACAAAAGTAGCCTGATCTGGGGAGGCTACTTCTGCATTAGCCCGGCCTTATTTTTTTGGATGCAGAACAACCGGCAGGTCTGTATAGCCGCGCACCTGTCAAGGATAGGAAATATAAACGCTGTTTTGAAGGTGATATGAAAGTATCACTGTTATTCGATATTCGTTGGAAAAGAGACCGGCTAGATTCTGTGGCCATAGGCGTACGCAAAGGGTGGTGCTTCGCCGATACTGGGTGGGCGTTTGTCCTGCATGCGTGAATTTGAAGCCGAGAAGACCTGTGCAGTGTCTATGCGCTGCGGTTTGTGTGTCGAGCTGAGCCCGTTAAGGAAGTGCGCCCAGTCGTCTGCGCCGGTGGCGCGCGCGACTGGCGGATGTGGGAGAGGATCTTGTCGATGATAGCAGGGTCGGTAATGTCGGCAATGACCCGCAATGTTCCTCCACACAGTGGGCATACGGTCACATCGAACTCGAAGGCACGTTTGAGTCGCTGCGCCCAGGTCAGTCGGTTTGGATCACGCAGTTCCGGTTGACTTGGACCGGACGGCTGATTTGAGGCAGGAGGTTTGTGGTTGCGCTTTTTTGGTGATTTGCCGGGTACGAGCCAGGCCCTCAATTTGCCGCGTATCGTAGTTTGCCCTCATCAGTGACCAATAGACGTTCCAGGGCAAGGGGCGGGCGCGCCACATAACGGCACAGTCGTTCGAGCTTTTTGCGCTGATGGACCTGGCAGCTAACGGCTGCATTCAGCGAGAAGCCGTCGCGGGCGACGGTGAACGGTTTGACGCTGCCGGCGGGTGTAGCGCTCACCGGATTGCGTAGCGTCAGTACTCTGCTGCCTGTATTGGGCCCGAGAATGACCCGATATTGTAGCGAAGCGGCGCCGAACTGATCCAGCGTGTCTTCGATCTGCAGATCGAGATAGGGTTGTTCTGCTTCTTGCGCAAGCAGTCCGTCCCGGGTCAGTTGGCGGGTGATGCGGCGGATGATGTGATTGAGCAGGGTTGTGAGTTCACTTTGTGAAGGTGCTGTCACGGCATGGAAGCGTGGCTTGCCATGGCTGAGGGTATATATCCTATCCGGGATGAGCATGTGCAGGTGCACGTTGAGGTTCAGGGCAGAACCAAAGCGTTGTATGAAGGTGATGGCGCCGCTACGGGCGCCGCTGCTGCGGGTTAATCCTGCTTTTCTGATCAGGTGGGTTTCGATGGCGCGCAGCACGATCTTAAGCGTGCGCGTTAGGGCTTGCGGGTGTGTGCTGTAGAGTAGGCGCAGGGGCAATATTGGGCAAGACGGCAGCTTGGTGTCGTGGGTTGTTAATCTTCGCCGATTCTGCCCGGAAGTGATGTCGGCAAGATGAGCGATCAAGTGTGCGTGATTGAATCGCCCAACCCAAAATACCTCAGTACGCCTGGTATACGGGACTGAGGTCGTCGGATTTACTCGTTCCGAACTGGTCGGACATAGGTAGACAGATGATGGCTTCCGGCTCGGTGCCAACGTGGTTGCCAAATAAATCCTACGCCGTTTGCGGCGGAAACCACCGACCGAGCAAATCCTAAATAAAAACAATGAGTTATGATTGTGCCAGCGTCTCGCATCTACCTCTAACCTGTGGTTATCAACACATAGTGTGCATATATAAACACGATGTGTGTTAATAATCGTACATATTGTGTATGATTTTGTGCATGAATCAACAACTCGAAGCAATATTTGGAAACAAATCAGCAGCGCAGACGTTGATGTTTCTGCAGAACTATGGCGAAGGGCATGTGAATCGAATTGCGCGCACGTTTGCGGTTTCGCCGACAGCGATCAAACGACAGCTTTTACGATTTGAAAGCGGTGGGCTCTTGGTGAGCCGAGTCGTTGGGAAATCCAGGGTATTCACATGGAACCCGCGCAGTTCTGCGGCAAAAAATCTACGTGTGTTTCTCGAGGCAGAATTAGAGAAACTACCAAAGGAAATCCAGCAGCAATTCTTCAGACAAAGGCAGCGTCCGCGCAGAACTGGCAAACCACTGGAGGGTACTGTTGGAAGTTAATGCGGACACGACGGATTTAGAGTTGGCTGTGTTGGTTAGCCAAACGCTTGAAGAAGCAGGTATAACTGCTACGCTGGTTGGCGGTGCAGCGGTAAGCATACATTCAGACAACGAATACAAGTCAATGGACTTGGATTTTGTCACAGCTGCAATGCGAGATAGTCTCGTTGCTGCACTCGCGCCACTGGGGTTTAATCTCTCCCAAGACAAACGCCACTTTTGTCACCCGAACACTAGCTATCACGTTGAGTTTCCGCCATCACCGTTGGAGTTTGGTAATCGAACGTTACAACACGATGAAATCCCAAGGCTGCAAACGGTGTGGGGTCCATTGCGTGTCATTACTCCGACACTTTGCGTAATGGATCGATTGGCAGCGTTTTGGCATTGGAACGATAGACAGTCTTGGGACCAGGCTGTGATGGTAGCTCGCCATTCTGGGATAGATTTCGATGATTTGGTGGCATTCGCACATGAAGAGGGTGCGAACCCCACCGATATTGAAAAGCTGCGGGTTGCTGCGCAAAGGTCAAGCTAGCTAATTCGTGTTGCAATTCCTGTTGCAATAACGCACAACAATTGAGCCTTCTGGAAGCCGCGCTCTGGGGCCCGGATTTCCTGTGTCTCTGTTGCTACTTGTTGTGAGGCGTTGGCAGTTGTTGTTTTCACTGCCCTGGGGGTCAAGTACTGTCCTGCGGACAGGGGTCGCAGCAACGTGGTTGGCAGTTAAATCCTGCCGTCCCGACCAATAAAATCAGGTGCTTTCCTGGCACACAGGTAACAGTTTAGGAGCAAAGGGGTTGTTACCCACTGGCTCCACCCGGTTGTGCTGTTGATCAAAGAATCCTAAATCATATTCCATGAACGATACCAGCCATATGGTGCGGTCATGCAATGGGTATTCTGGTGGGTCAACTCCAGTTGGTCCTGTCCCAACATTCTCAGGGTCCACTAATCTTCATCGGGATTGTCATTTCGTCCTTTCTGTTTCGATGCAATGAAAATAACAAGTACCGAAATGATAACTGCAACGACTCCACCAACGACTGCATTCTCCATATCTTCTTTATACCTCGTTTCGTTTGCGTATTGATTTGAGCGGCTTGTGCATCTAACAGCGGATGAGCATTCACTTAAACCCCGCTAACGATGTAGAGTCTCAGCGCCTGCTCTTAAGTTCGTCGCGAATGACAGCTAATGCTTCATTCGTTAGCTGCAAGATTTCTTCTGAATCCAACAGGTCATAACGAAGGTTGGTGCGAATGATGCTCATGGCCACGTAGAGCTCGCGAGGATCTTCTTCGACTAACTGCGCATCAAAGGTCAGTTTGTTTCCTTCTAGCGGTTTGACGTATCGGGTAATCACAGGGAAAGTGTGCCCTCGCAACATGTTCCTAATTTCACTGATTCTTGTAATCGAAAGGTGCTTTTGCCAAACGCGACCTAGTTTTTCCCTCAGTGCGGTGGACTCAATCAGACGCATGTTACCGGTGTCTTTCAGTTCCTCAAAAGTAACAAAACTCACGGGAAAGCTGCCAGTAAGGGAGGAGCTCTGAAGAGCAGCGAACAGGCCTAGATAATCAACTTTTTCTCTCTGGCTTTTCGCAAGTATCGTCAGACCAGACTCTAATCTGATAAGCGACTCTTTGAGCCTCACAATGCTCTTATCGATGGCTTCAGTGCTGACCGATAAGTCATCCTCTAAACGTTCCAGATACTGCAATTCAAGCTCGCGATCTTCCCGGTCATTTTGCCAATCGTTTACCTGCAAACTCAGGAAAAAGCCGAAAACCAGAATCATGAACTCGAGAATCAGCAGCGCGTAATTCCGATTGTTAACGTGATCTTTGACTCTTGAAAATATCATTCGAGCGCTCTGTTGTTATCGTCCGCCTATTCTAACAGGCCTATCATAGCGCGGCTTGAACTCTAGGCATCCACATCATGGTGCTGGCAGCATAAACACCAAAGAGTGTGAGCAAAGCCATCAGCGATACGGTGATTGAAGCGACAAAAGATGTCCAGTTCGCTCGATGCTTCTCGGCCCAGAATACTAACTGTGCAATTGCCATGGGCAGTAGATAGGAAGCGAATGAAATGGCTATGTCAGCTGGTCCGTCGATCTGTCTGCTGTTGCCAAATGGACCCTGGTGAATCATGTACCAGGACATCAAATACAAGCGAAAGCTCCATACGCCGTTGATTAGAATAAAAGCATGGACCGCATACCGCCTATGAAGGTCAAAGTTGCGGTTTACCGCTGTTCGCCAGGCAAGATAAACGAAAACTGGAATCAAAATACCATTTAGCGTGACCCCGAGGGCGCCCAGGTCACTTAAACGGCTGCCAATAGCCCAGGTCATGTAGAGACCGCTGATGGCCCCGAAAAAACCAACTGCCAGTAAGAGTCGGCCGTTCCAGCGGTGAAACACTGGGAATCGCTGGCGAACCATGGGTACGAATTGAAACGTGGCGCTCAGGCTAATCAGCATCACTGGAATCACGTGAAGCAGGAGCACCGCGTTGTTGATGGTTTCACCGTTTTTGTATCCCCTGATCATGTGTGTGAACTGGGATTCGTCTATCTGCCCACTCAGCCACGGCAGGGTGAATTGAGCGAAGATATAGAGCGCGAACAGCCACTGGCCAAGAAAAATAACGCTGATCCAGGAATTGATGGCGCCTGATAGCCAGGCCTGAGAAATCGAATGGATTGATGGCAGCTTTGGGTGGGAAATCGACAATTCGCTCATAACGCATCACTTCAATATTGGACAAGAGCGGTCATTTTTGGGTTTTAGATGCCCAAGAACTCTGCAATTTCCGATTTTGAGCATAAGAATTCGTGAAAAACGTCGATCTTGTATGAGATTCACGCGCCTCAAGTAGCTCGCGTCGTTTTTTCAGTGGGTTTCTTATCTATGGTAGTGTTTCTGCCATGTCTGCAAACACCGTTCATCTTGTGTTGCTTGTCACTTCCCTCACAAGCATCGGTGCCCTGACCGCCCTCAGGCCGATTCGTCTCGAACATATACTCTTTGCAGTTTTGGCGGGCTCTTTGCTGCTGCTCTCGATTGCGCAGTTGTTACCGGCATCATTTGCGGTGGAGCAGCAGTTCGTCGCTTTAGGCACTTTTGCCACCTGCAACGTGTTTTGGCTATTGACCCGCGCTCTGTTCAGGAAGGGTAACAACGTCCTGAACGCTTCCCACTATCTATTGGCGGGTTCAATTGCGCTCTTGATTCTATTCAGTCGCAGCATCGACCTACTGGTAACGCTCGGATGGATCGAACAAAGCACTCTGATTTGGTTAAAACGCTCTCTCGTGGAGATTCTCCAGCTGCTTTCCTCGGGCATTCTCCTTTTGTCTTTTTGGGAGATAATTCGCAGTTATGCATCAAGCAGTAAAGGTTTGCGTAGGCAAAAATTGATTCTTGCCGGTTCAATGCTGATAGCGGTTCTCAGCACGCGTGTTATTGCTCCGGCGATTCCAGTTGAACCTGAAACCGGCAAGCTCATCTTCTTGTGGGTAAGGAGCATGGCTGCGTCGTTGATGCTTGTCTCCACTTTTCTGGTGCTGTGGTTTCAATTCAAGGACCGAAAGGCGCTTGAGTCAAACCGGGCATTAGACGATCTCAATGATGAAGATGCGGATCTGGCAGAAGCCGTGAAGCACCTCATGACAGAAGACAGGCTGTTCCTGAAAGCCGAATTGAAAATGATGGATATTGCCAATGCCCTTGGCGTCCCGGAGCACAAAGTGAGTAGGGCACTTCGAGAAAAAAACCAATCCGGCAACTTCAATCAATTTGTGAATGGCTTCCGCATAGAATTTGCAAAGCACCTGTTAATTGAAGAGAAGAGTAAGGATTGGACGATTCTGGTTGTGAGTATGGAATCTGGATTTGCTTCCCTCGCGACCTTCAATCGCGTTTTCAAATCGCTGGAAGGATGCACGCCGAAGCAATATCGCCAGAGATCAAGCACGTGGTAAACAGTATCGATGACCGAGATAAACTTGAGGCTTACAAGGCACGATTGCTTGCGTCGTTGGCCTCACACTCGGGCAAGAACATGTGGGGGAGTGAGCAACCGGAAGTCCCCGAAAACAGAATGCAGGAGCCGTATTACGCCTTGGGGAATTGGATTTTGGGCAACTTTGTTTCCAAGGAGCGCCTAAAACACATACTCAGCGAGTATCGAAAAATTCTGCTCTTCTAAGCTGGAGTAGTTCCGATCTGATCTGACACATTGATTGAAAAATTGAGGGTTACCGGTTTTGATGAAGGTGCAAACCAATTCATTGAAACCAATCAGAGGTAACCCTCATGTTGAGTACTAACGATCAAATCATTCGACACAAAGTCGGATTGCTCAATCTTGCCGAAGAGCTTGGTAACGTTTCGAAGGCCTGCCAAGTCATGGGACTGTCGCGAGATACGCTTTATCGCTACAGAGCGGCAGTCGATGAAGGCGGTGTGGGACGCGGTGACAAAAACTTAGTTGAGGCGTTGGGAGCATATTTCAGTCGGGCCGGCAGGTTAACTTGTCAACACTCGTGGGTGGGTGCAAATAACCACCGCGGTTAGATCACGATCTGTTTGAGAATTTTCAATTATTCAATACAGACTCGATCTATCACCGCTTGTTTGGTTGGTTCGATGAATCGTGTTTTAGTATCACAGAAGTACCCAGGATGACGGCTATCATATGGGCTGATGTCGTTGTCCTCACATCGGTTGCCCTGCCAGCCTTTGTCGCACTCGGAATAGTAATTGCAGCCAACAACGTCACATTCACCCATCCACACCGTACATTCGGCAACGCGCTTCTCGACATCCTGGTAGCAGGCAGCATATTCCGGGTCGAAGCGCTGGCCTGCTGGCGCGCGCGGCGCTGGTGGCGCTGGATCCGGTGAGAGAATGGCGTCAAGCCCTATCGCGAGCAGTCCGACCGCTGCGATTGTGACAACCGGATCAATCTCATTCGACTGCTCAAGTTTAAACGGCTCCTTCGGTTGTCGTGCTGCCTCCGCCTGGGTGCGAATATTATCCCGCACAATTTCCAGATTTGCTTTGGCCTGTTTGTGCCCCCGCGTTGCTGCGCGTTCGAACCATTGTTGCGCTTCAAGGTAGTTGCGCGCGACACCTTCGCCGTTATTGAGCTGAGAGCCAAGCGCATTTTGCGCATCCGCCTGGCCCTGCTCGGCGGCTGCGCGATACCATTTTGCTGAAAGGGTGAAATTGCGCTCGACGCCGCGGCCATCGTAGTAGGCGTTTGCCAGGTTTACCTGGGCTGATTGATTTCCTTGCAGCGCCGCACGTTCAAACCATGTAACCGCTGCCATATCATCCTGCTGGACAACATGGCCCGCTTGCAAAAAGATGCCGACAGCGTTCTGCGCCAGTGCGTTACCTTGTTCCGCAGCCAGTTTGAACCACTTAAAAGCTTCGTTGTCATTGCGGGTAGTTACCCAGCCTTCAGAATACATCCGCCCCAGATTCATCTGTGCAACTGGATCGCCGAGATGACCAGCTTTTCGGTACCAGTATATGCGTCGCCCATAATCTTTCTCGACACCTCGCCCATGGTGATACAAGTCTCCTAGATTCATGAGCGCCGTTGTATTGTTCTGTTTTGCTGACAATTGATACCAGTGAAGGGCTGCGACATAGTCTCTCTCTACGCCGAAGCCGTTGCTGTAAATTGCGCCCATGATGTTCTGAGCCTCATCATCGCCAAGGTCAGCAGCTTTGCGCGTCCATTTGATCGCTTCAGATCGATCCTCTGGGACACCTTTGCCCCTGGCGTACAGATCACCCAGGTTGATTTGAGCCTTGGTATTGTTTTGCAGGGCAGCGCGACGGAACAAGCCTGCCGCTTTGCGCAGGTCAGGCTTTACACCAGTACCGTCTCGGTAAAACACACCAAGAGCATTTTCTGCAGCAGGATATTTTTGCTCGGCCGCCAACTCATACCAGAAATGGGCCCTAGCCTTATCTTCCGTAACCAGCTTCCCATGGTCGTAAAACCAGCCCATCTCATATTGAGATTTTGCGTCTCCAGCTGCAGCCAAAGTTCGCTTTTCATCCAGTGGGTCAGCAGCTACTGGGACTATGAGAAAGGCCATCATGAACGCCAGGCCTAATGTGGCTCGCAGTGAGATATCGATCAGTGTCATGCCATTTGTTCTCCACATACCTGTCCAGCGCAATGAGTTGCTATGCCGCCGGTCAGTAATAATAACCCTACGCTCAACGCCACGGCAGATACAGCAACCAATCCGGTTACTGCGTTGCTCGGACAGGCATTGGAGGAATACGAAATGGCGCTTTCTCAAACGCCAGCCCGGATCGTTTTTCACAAGTTGAGTAAAATTCGTCAGTCTGAGTTAGATGGGTTTCATTTCTCCTTACCGAGTATTTATGACAAGGAATCCTCAAGAAATGGAAACGAACTCCGCACAGATCTTTACCACTGACCAGTTTGGTCACCGGCAAAGTCGAACTGATTGAAGATGTTGGAGAACTCTGTTGTCCTGTTCTGCGATTGGTCGATTCAGGTATCCTCGCCGAAGGTGTTCTCCAGCCAGTTCACTAACTTACGCACTTTGTTGCTTTCGGTAGTATTCGGCAGTGCTACGATGCGATAGGTCGCTCCCGTCAGCGCGATATCTTCCCTGAGAGGCTGCAGCAGTCCGCGGTTGACCAGGTCGGCTGCCAGCACGGAGCTGGCGAGTGCTATGCCATGCCCGGCCATCGCCGCCTGCAGCACGTACAGCTCTTCATCGAACGCGAGTATGCGCTCCTCTCCCGGGGCGGTCAGTCCCGCGACGGCGAACCATTCCTGCCAGCTTACATGCTCTAACACCGGCTGCTGCCAGCGCGTATGCAGGAGAGTGGCCTCAGCCTCTAAGGCAGTGGCGTCTGTGCCTACCGCTGCCAGGGCGACGAACCGTTCTTCCATCAGCGGAATATCCTCCAGGTCCGCCTGCGGGTTGCGACTGTAGCGGATAGCCAGATCAGTGTCTCGGTCCCGATGTAAATCCACCAACCTCGTAGAGGTATCGATCTTCACCCGAATATCCGGCTCCTGTTGGTAGAAGCGCGGCAGTTCCGGTACCAGCCTCAGTGCCGCGAAGGCTGGGGTGGTGGAGACGTTGATGATCGAGGCCTGCTCAAGGACATCCTCGAGGCCGGATCGAATTTCCAGAAATCCGCGGGTCAATGCCGGTGCGAGGGCCTTGCCCGCCGGCGTCAGCTCTACCCGACGGGTTTTTCTGATGAAAAGGCTCGCCTGAAGCTGAGACTCAAGTGACCGAATCTGGTGGGAAATGGCGGTAGGGGTGACGAACAGCTCATCGGCAGCTTCCTTGAAGCTACCCAATCGCGCCGCAGCCTCAAAGGCACGCAATGCCCCTAGTGGAGGTAGTTGTGCGAACATTTATAAATGAAATAATCTCATCAATGCGTGCAATTTTCCCTTTTGTGCTGGGCTTATGTAAAGGCCAGTATCAGATTGAAGACAAAAGATGAATGAATACTTTTCACTCATAACGACTAAGAGGACCAGATCATGAGCCATATCTTGCACTTAGATGCCAGTGCCCGGAGCCAACGCTCCATTACGCGACAACTCACTTCGGCGTTCGTAGCCCAGTGGCTGGACTGGCAGCCGGACGCTGTTGTCACCCATCGCGACGTCGGTAGTCATCCGCCGCCGATGGTGAGCCAGTCATGGATCGCCGCGGCCTTTGCCGGCGAGGCGCGCACCGACGAACAGCGCGAACTGCTTTCCGTATCAGACACCTTGATTGATGAGGTGGTCGCCGCGGATCTGGTTCTGATTGGCACGCCCATGTATAACTACGGCATGCCTGCGGCGCTCAAAGCCTGGTTTGACCAGATCATTCGCGTCGATCGGACTTTCACCTTTGACCTCGCCCGCGGCGACCAGCCGCTGGAGCCGGTCCTGGATGGGAAGCAGGTCGTGGTGATGACGTCATCGGGCGAGTTCGGCTTCGGCGCCGGTGAACTTAATGCAGCGCACGATCATCTGGTACCCCATATTCGAAGCTGTGCTCGGTATCTGGGCGCTGAGACTTTTGAGCACCTGGCTGTGGAATACCAGGAGTTTGGCGACGAGCGCCACGACGCGTCAATGCGTGCTGCATTCGACGCGCTTCCGACTCTGGTCAAACAATTGCAAGATTTCGCCTCGCGGCATGAGAAGGTTGCCTGACGAGAACGGAGTAGAGAACATGCGGTGTTCGTCGCCAGCCACGGATGTCCGTTTGTACAGCGAACCCTGTTCGGGCTGCCGTCCAGGTTTCTAGAAGCCTTCGCAATGTGATTGAGCTTCACTACCTTGGAATTATTCGGAGTCCATAAGAACTTCTGAATACTCTCGTACCGTGTAGCGCGGAGTTATGTGCTGTGGGCAATTCCAGTCGAACGCAACCACCTGGATAATGGCGAGCCTCTCGACGTTGGCGACGTAATCTGATGGTAACAACCCCTCGATTTCTGACTTCGGCGCGTCTCGAACATCTTGCATAGTCAGGCGACCCAGGATTTTCAGACGGCGCCGGTTAGCGTAGTCAATGAATATTAGAGAACACCGGTCGTTTCTCGTCACGTTTCCCGCGCTGATCAATTGAGTATTCCCTCTGAAGTCAGCGTAGGCAATATGGGTCGAATCCAGAACGTTAGCGAACCCGATTGGCCCGCCGCGATGTTGAACATACGGCCAGCCGTTTTCATTCACAGTCGCAAGGTAGAAAGAGTCTCGTTGACCTATGAATTGGGCCTCTCGCTCGGTCAGCCGATCGTTTGGTCCGAACGCTGACTGGAGACGCTCGTTCTGTGGCCTCGATCCAAATTCATGTTGGGTCTGTTTTACGCCCTGGGTAAACATGTGGTCCGCGAATTGATGAGTCATAAGTTGAGTTCCTAAGTTATGGTAGAAAAACAGCCGTGCACCGTTCGCACGAGCATGTTTGGCCAGCAAATGGCATTTAATGCGAATGAAATTTAGGCTGCTTGACCATCAGATACAGTCCAGCGATTCGATTGAAAGGCAGTATCCACGGGCGTGTTGGCAACGTGATTTGTGTAGTTAGACATAATCTTCAGGCTCGTTCCCAGAATCACTTCCAGTACGGTTTGCTTGGTGTATCCCGACGCAAAGAATTCGTCGAGGTCATCTTGGTCGACCCAGCCTCGGCCTGTGTTTACCGCAATCGCGAACTGGCGGAGGGCTTCCAGCTTTGTATCTGCAATTGGTGTATCGGTACGCAGTGACTCAATGACATCAGCGGGCACTTTCGCGCTTTGTGCTATTGTCGTGTGGGCTGCCATGCAGTAGGTGCAGCCGTTCAGACGGTTGTTGGTCATCAGGATGATCTGCCGCTCGGTTTCCGAAAGATCGGTTTTGTCGAATATTCCCGCCAGGGTCATGTAGCCCTCGAGCAAAGTCGGAGCCTCGGCCATCCCGGCGAGCAGGTTGGGCAGAAAACCATAGGTGCCTTTCGCGGCATCGATAAATGCCTTACTGGCTTCGGGTGCGCTGTCGTTTGTGTGTAAAGTAAAGTCGGTCATGTGTGTCTCCGTGGAGTGGTTTGTGAATGTCTTCTCTGTCGCATTTATCTGCGGGATCAAAACTTTTGACTCGGGTTGTTTGAGTAACGCTAGTTTGCTCGCGGTGTCCAACTGATGGTTAGGCTGCCCCAGACCTGGTGGCGCCCGCCTTCAAACTCTGCGCTCTGCGCACGAATCGAGTAACGGAAATTCAGGCCTCTCAAGGAGGTGGCCAGGCCCAGCCAGACTTCTCCGACAAGGCGTTTGAGTCTTCCAGCATCAATTGTGTGCGCGCTTTCACGAAACTGGCCCTGCAGTAGGGCGTTGTAGCCAACGGCGCGGATGCGAAATCCGCCAAACACACCGTTCTGGCCGCGTCGCTGCGGCTCATCAAGATGAGGGAGAAACTCGTCGCGACCTTCTCCCCACCATCGGGGCTTTTTTGACAACTGCAGTGCGATGCCAACGGAAACGTCGGTTGCGTATCCAACCGAAGCGGCGGTTTCCGCTATCAAGGATATATTTGCGAACTGTGTGGAGGTGTCTGTCAGTAGTGTGTAACGGGTCCAACCCAGTCGGAATGTGGGTTCGCCGCCATCGGATAGCTGCTTATCGGAACCGTTAGGCTCCTGGGATCCTGTTACATCGTGGATTGCGCGATAGACCGAGCTGCCGAGACGAGAACCAATAATGCCGCTGCTGATTGTTTGCCTGGTGATTGCACGTTCGCTGACGTGCGCTTTGCTACGAGCGATAAAAAGTAGATTTGCATAGGGGCGGTCGCTGGTATCGACATCGCTTCGGCTGAGATCATCGGGCGTATAGAACAGCAACCCGCCTTGCCAGGTTTTGCTTCGACTTCGCTCGAAGGTTGCTCGGATACCGCCTGTGTAGTCGCGATCATTATCGGAACCGGTCAAAATATCGTTATCGAACGATACTGTGGTGTTCGCGAGACTGTTGCAGGAGAGCAGTATCAGCCAGGTTGCGAGCACTAGGGATCGAGTCGTCTCCATGTGATCTCTCCACTACAGATTTTTAATGTCGGAAGAGAATGTGGGGAAAGCGAATGCAGTGTTCTGCAGGCTCGATCTGCCGATTTTGTGATTGATTGCGAGGGTGAACAGGTGGATGAGGTCATCGCCCCGGTGGCCAACTAAATGCGCGCCCACCAATTGGTCTGTTGCGCCATCGATAAGCACTTTGGCCCAGGCAGTGTCTTCGGCATAGGTCCTGCTGGAAAACCAGTCCTTCATGTCCGTGGTCTGGACGACCAGGTCGGGATAGCGCTGTCGGGCTTCGGTTTCTGTTAACCCCACGCTAGCTAGCGGCGGTATGGTATGCAGGGCTTGTGGGATTACGTCGGATGAGATCGTCTCTGGTATTCCTCTAACGATGTATTCGCCCACCTGTTTGCCTTCGCGCGTGGCCAGAGGGGACAACTGGGCAGTACTGGATAAAGCGTCTCCCACTACCCAGATATATGGGTTGGAGGTTGATCGAAAAAACGCATCCGTGGTAATCGTGCGACCGTTGTGTTCCACGTTGGCGGCACTTAGGTTCAGGTGGGCGACGTTGGGCACTCTGCCCGTACCGTTTGCTACCTTGTCAGCTGCAATCTCGACGACTTGGGTACCGGCCCGATACGTGACCCGTAGTCCGGAGTCTTCAGCGTGTATTCCTTCTACCGTGACATCCGTTACGATCGTCACGCCAATTGACTCGGTTGCCTCTCTCAGTGAAGCGACGGCGTCTGCGTCCATGCGCGGCAAGAGTTGAGGAAGTGCTTCCAGGATTGTGACGCTGGTTCCGGCACGGGCGAAAACGTGTGCGAACTCCAGCGCAATGACGCCGCCACCGATAAACACAAGATGAGATGGCAAGGTTGTGTTTGTGAGTAAGTCGTCGGAGTTAACGAGGTACTCGGCGCCAGGAATCGAAAGCTGGCGTGGTGATGAGCCCGTGGCGATGACAATGTGTTTTCCACGGATTCGCTGCCCGTTGACTTCAATGTCTTGTGGGCCAACAAACTGCGCTTGCCCACAAAACGTTTCGGCGAACGATTCGGCGGCCTGCTGCATGGCTTCGGGTATATGCGCAATCATGCCCTGTTGGCGTTGGATCAGTTGTGCCCAGTCGAGGGCTGGTACGGAAACGTCGATGCCGTGATGATGCGCGTGATTGATCTGGTCGAGTGCCTGTGCTGCTGCTACCAGGATCTTTTTCGGCGTGCAGCCTCGATTCGGGCAGGTCCCGCCGAAGGTGTCTGATTCAATTACCGCCACGCTCAAACCGGCTTGGCTTGAGGTCCGAGCGACGGCTAATCCCGCATTTCCGGCGCCAATCACAATGACATCAAATTCGTCGCGCATGCTTGCTCCTTTGCTTGTAAGCAGTGCGGGACCCCGGGGGGGGTAGGGGGAGGGTGAGAACCCGGAGTCCCGCACTTGTTGACTCTTGCTTGAGCTAAGAGCAAACGTCGTGCCAGGTCAGTTCTGCAATAAAAACAAGGGGTTACGCAACGGTGCGGCCCGCAAAAATTTGTTTATCGCAAATTTTTGCGGGTCGGGATCGCGGAAAGTTGGGAATAAGGGGGCGTGGAGGAGGCGTTTAGTTTGGCTTTTCGATACCAAACGTCTTCATTCGATAAGATACCGTGGATGCTTTCAGTCCCATCAGTTCGGCGACTCCGCCCTCACCGGATACGCGCCACTCAGCGGCAGTCAGCGCTGCCAGCAGATTAGCCTTCTCAAGAGCGCGAAACTCTTCTTCGGTGAGAAATTCACTGTCTTGTTTTACCTGCTTGGACTTCTTCGGTGCCTCTGGTGTCAATACGCGATCCAGACGTAGTCGTGAACCCGTGGACAGAATCAATGCGCGCTCAATGACGTTTTTGAGCTCGCGGATATTTCCGGGCCAGTCGTGCGCTTCGAGCATGGCCAGGTGCTGTTTGGTAATGGGCAGCTGCTCGCGGCCTAGCTCTTCGCCGGCGGTGGTGACGAAGTACTGAGCAAGCTGCGGGAGGTCTTCCTTGCGCGCACGCAGCGGCGGAACGTCGATCGGGAAGACGCTGAGTCGGTAGTACAGGTCTTCTCGAAATCTTCCGGCGTCTATTTCTTTTGCCAGGTTTCGATTCGTTGCGGCAACAATCCGAACGTCCACCTTTATAGTCTTGTCGTCACCGATGCGTTCGAACTCGTGTTCTTGTAACGCCCGCAGGAGTTTGCCCTGTTGGGAGATAGGAATTTCGCCAACCTCGTCTAAGAATAAAGTTCCGCCGTCTGCGAGTTGAAGTCTACCCACGCGGTCGCGGTGCGCGCCGGTGAATGCACCCTTCACGTGTCCGAAAAACTCACTTTCAAATAGTTCTGAGGGGATGGAAGCGCAATTTACTTTTACCATAGGTGCATCCGCACGCGGGCTTTGGTCATGGATCGCCCGGGCGATCGCCTCCTTGCCGACTCCGGATTCGCCCTGAATCAGCACGCTTGCCGGTGTTGCCGCGACAGCTTCAATTTGAGATAGCGTACGCTGCAGTGCGTCGCTGGTTCCGACGATGTCTCTGTAGCGCTTCTCGCTGCGAAGCTCCTCGCGCAAGTAGTCTCGTTCCTGTTCGAGTTGAACTTTCAGGGAACTGACTTCCTTTAGAGCCCGTTCTCGTTCCAGTTCCAGCTGACAGCGTTCCGATATATCCTTGAAAACCACGACAGCGCCAACGATCCCGCCTGCTTTTTTGACCGGGGTGGTGACGTACTCTACTGGAATCGCATCTCCATTCGCGTGCCAGAATACCTCGTCGTCAACCTCGTGGACTTCACCATCGGTTAGCGCCGCGTATATCGGGCATTCCTCGCGGGGATACGGAGTTCCGTTCACATGACTGTGGTGATGAATGTCATGCAGCGGCTCGCCGATGATTTCGGATTCAGTCCAACCCATAATTCGCACCGCCGCTTCGTTGACAAACGTACAGCGGCCTTCCAGGTCTAGCCCGTACACGCCTTCACCCAATGCCCCAAGAATGAGGTCATGGGGAACCTCGTTCGCCTTCTCCCGTCTAGTCATGTCGTCTGCCAGATCAAAAAATTGATAGTCATGCGCTCAAAAAACTGAGAATCGCAATTATTTGCGATGGTAGGATTTGTGTCAACCTATTGATTAATAAGACAAAAAAACTTGGCACGTTATGTGCTCTCACTGCTGCATCAGCAACTTTGGCAGCAGCAAAAATGTCCGACCCGATCTTACCCCCTTTTACCGCCGAGACGGCGTGCGAGAAGGTCCAACGCGCTGAAGACGCGTGGAACACAAAAGACCCTGAAATAGTGGCGCTTGCCTACAGCGAAGGATCTCACTGGCGCAATAGAGACGAATTCTTCCAAGGTAGAGATGCCATTCGTGCGTTTCTGTATCGCAAGTGGCGCAAGGAATTGCACTACCGTCTGATGAAAGAGCTCTGGGCGTTCGATGGAAACCGTATCTCGGTTCGATTCGAGTATGAATGGCAGGACGCCGATTCCGGCAGATGGTATCGCACTCACGGGAACGAACATTGGGAGTTCAATGACCAGGGCCTCATGACCCGGCGCGACATGAGTGCAAACGACGTGTCGATTTCCTCCGCTGAACGCCGTATCGGCATGCAAGGTCAGCCATGAATCCAGTTTCACAGTTTTGGCAGGACCTCGGGAACTCCTCCCTCTCTCCCCACCTTGTCCGGGGCCTGCCTTTTTCTCCATCCGTCTGCGCCAGTGCAGACGGCATACCAGCGTTCACTCTTGGTGTGATCGGCAGCTACGCAGTACCAACAGCGCCATTGCATCAAGACGGACATTCCAAACCCTCGCAACTTCACAGGAACCCCAAATGAAAAACAAACCTTCTAAACATAAACTGATCTGCGTGCAGGCAGGGCTCGCGATCGCAGCGGTCGTTGGCTTTGCCGCTGCGTTTGCGGCTAGTGGCGATGCCCGTCCGGTGACCGCCAGCAATCCGCCGGTGAATGACGGCCTACCGATGCCCGGCTTCGAAATCACCAAGCAAAACACTGCGATTGTGATCACCGATCCGCAGAATGACTTTCTGTCCCCCAACGGAGTGACGTGGGGGGTAGTAGGCAAAAGCATTACCGAAAACCGAACGGTCGAAAATCTGCACGCGCTTTTCAAGGCGGCCGATAAAACCGGGATGCCCGTGTTTATCTCACCCCACTATTACTTCGAGCATGATCATAAGTGGCAGTTCGAAGGCACCTTGGAAACGCTTATGCACAGCATAGGCATGTTCGACCGTCCGCATGCGTTAACGCTGGAAGGTTTCGAAGGATCCGGTGCCGATTGGCTTGAGATCTACAAGCCTTACATCAACAACGGCAAGACCGTTGTGACGAGCCCGCACAAAGTGTACGGCCCGGAAAGCAACGACCTGGTTCTGCAACTGCGCAAGGCGGGTGTATCCAAAGTCGTACTCGGCGGCATGTCGTCGAACCTCTGCACGGAGTCTCACATGCGCGCCTTGGTCGAGGCGGGTTTTGAGGTGCTCGTGGTCACTGATGCAACGGCCGGCGCTATCACCGAGCACTACGATGGCTACGCCGCATCACTGACCAATTTCCGCATGATCGCAAGCAAAGTGGACAACACCCGAAATACGGTGAAGGCCATTGAAGCTGCGTTTAAAAAATAGACCAACCAACCAACTAACCAAAAGGAAATTAATCCAATGAAAAGTCTCGTTAACACAGTCGCTATACTTACCCTTAGTGTTGCCCTGCCGGTTTTGGCAGCGGACGAACACAATGTCTCGAACGGCATCACCACGGCCGGCGTTCCGCTTGGTCTGCACGGCGTGGATGCCGTCGCTCTAACGACCATCCATGATGTGTCAGAAGGGTCCGCAAGACACACCGTCGTGGTCAATGATGTTGCTTACTACTTTGCGTCGGAAACCTCGGCAGAGCAGTTTGAAGCCCACCCGGATCAGTACCTACCGCAGTATGGTGGCTTTTGTGCATTCGCCGTAGCGCTGGGTAAAAAGTTTGATGGCGATCCGAGATATGCCGACATTGTTGACGGCAAACTCTACTTGTTCGTGAACGAAGAAATCTTCCTCAAGTACAAGCAGGATGCTCGAAATATTCTCCGCAAAGCAGAGAAGACCTGGCCTTCCATACGACACACCGCTGTCGAAGAGTTGTAAGGCCATATGCGGCTGAACATTGGTTCAGCCGCATTTCCTTTCTGGCTAAGCAACGATAACTAGATCAGAGGAGGTCAAACATGAAACTAAACATGCAACATCTAAACTGGACTGGACGCGTTCTGCTTGCCTCGATGTTTCTCATTTCCGGTATCGGCAGATCCGTGCGACACAAGCTGTTCGTGTCCGGTAGCGGCGTTCAAAATCAACCTAAAGTCGTTCATCAATTGCCGGTGATTCAGATAGGGGGCCTTGCAGCGTTCGCTATGATTGCGTTTGCGGCGAACAGCCTGCTTGCGAGACTTGCTTTAGCGGAGACAGAGATTGATCCGGCGAGTTTCAGTGCGATTCGGCTGGTGTCAGGTGCGGTCTTTATAAGCTTGTTCGCACTGGTGCGGTTTGGGACCGCACTTCCAAAACAAGGAAGTTGGCTCTCAGGGTTAGCGTTGTTTGCATACGCAGCTGCCTTCTCATACGGATACGTTCAACTGCACACTGGAACAGGCGCCCTCATTCTGTTTGGGTCTGTGCAGATCTCCATGTTGGTATATGGGTTTGCGACCGGAAACCGACTCAATGTCACGCAATGGCTCGGCTTTATCGTAGCTTTTATTGCTGTTGCCTATCTTGTGTCGCCTGGCGCCGTTGCTCCAGATGCCTCGGGAGCCACCATAATGATGCTTGCAGGTATTGCCTGGGCGATATACACGATACGTGGTGTGGGCGGTGACCCTGTTCTGATGAGCGCAGGGAACTTCGCACGCACAGTGCCTATGTGTCTGATTCTGTGTCTTCTTGGATGGCCATACGCAGAGTTCGACGCTCAAGGAGCGCTGTTTGCCCTTTGTTCAGGCGTTTTGAGCTCTGGATTTGGGTATGTAGTTTGGTATCAGGTGCTCCCCCACGTAAGTGTCGTCAATGCTGCAACCATTCAGTTGAGTGTGCCGGCGATAGCTGCCGGGATGGGTATTTTGTTCCTGAGCGAGCCAGTGTCTCTAAGATTGGCTGTATCGACGACCGGGATACTGCTGGGGATTGCCGTTGTGTTGAGGGGCGGCGATGTTTCGCTGCGAAGACGCCAGTCAACTGAATCTTGAAACCCGTAAAGCCAGATTTCACGGCTCTTTTGATGTCGGAACCCATCACTATCGCGAAGGCGGAGGTCATCGGACTCTCTCAATCCAAGCTGGTTGGAAAGGTAGGCGGAGGATGGCTTCAAGACGTGCGGAATCTGTGGGTTTGAAATCCTTCGCGAATTGTAACTGTTGGAGTGCGCGCTGTAACGCGCAGCCGGCGCCGTGCGCTTCGCTTACTTAGGTAGGGTATAGGTAGGGTCAAAAGCTGTTGAGATTCTACCAATGGCGGCCACGCATTCCGACTCTCCGCAGTTTTCGCAGTCGAACGGTCCTTCCGGTTGGGAATATTGTTCATCAAATGGTCCAATAAATTCTGCTTAAGGATAGGAAGTATTAATGCTGCATTGAAGGCGAAATGAAAGTATTACTGTTATTCGATATTTGTTAGAAAAGAGACCGGCTAGATTCTGTGGCCATAGGCGTACGCAAAGGGTGATGCTTCGGCGATACTAGGTGGGCGTTTGTCCTGCATGCGTGAATTTGAAGCCGAGAAAACCTGTCCAGTGTCTAGTTGCTTTCATTGTCAGTCAGCCAGACCAGATAGCTGAACATCTCTTACAAACAACGGAGGAATCTGCAATGAAAATACCCCGAGGTCTCTATTTGCACTGGCCATTCTAAGTTCTTCTAAAGCCATGGAAGTTCAAGTCAGTACCAGTGAACCTGCCGTTTTAGGAAAACGCCAGACGATTCTCATCTAACGATAATACTAGCGGATGGCGCTGAATAGTCTTGAGCCCATGCTTCGTCCACTGGTTGCTAAGGCGCCGTGAGTCGATATGCCCTGGCTGCTGTGCCGCTGAAAACAGCCGTCTTTTCTGCTGGAGACAAGCCAAGTTCATTGGCAATCTTCTTAAACAGGTTCCATAAGGTTCGATAAGAGATGCAGTCTTTGTCCACTGGAAAGTTGCTTTCGAACATACAGCGTTCTGGACCAAATGCTTCCAGTGCATATTGATATCGTGGCATAAGTGTTGCCAAGAATGCGTCGGAGTGCCAGGGTTCCGCTGCGCGGTGCATGTGATAGGGCGGTTCCCAATCGCCAACGCGCATTTGTGCGCCACCTAATTTCATCACCGTGTTGGAACATGCGGCCACCGAATCAATGGCGGCCTGCCAGGCGCTCAGCTCGGATTTATCGGCGTCTGGATCGATCCTGCCACCAAGATGATTAACGATAACGGTAACCCCGGGAAACCGGTTGGCCAGGTCAGCCAGGCGCGGTAAGCGGGCAAAATCTGGTGACCAGTTGTCGTAGCTCAGGCCGTATTTTTCCAGCAGCTTAAAGCCCTTTAGAAAATCGTTGTTTAGATCACTGGGAAAGGCGGTACGGACCCCGCGAAAGTATTCACTTGCGTGTAAATGTGCTTCGAGTACTTCAGCTGCGGCGTCACCAAGGCGAAGATCTGCACTACTGAATATGCCGGTGCATAACCGCGTTGGACCATAAATGCCTGAACGGCTCATGGCGGCGATGCCGTGGACAAACTCAGTTTCGCCTACGCACTTCAATGCCTCCGGACCATCTGCGCGATAGAAGGCTCCGCATTGGGCGAACACAGTTTGCACAACGTTGTGACCGCTATCGGTTATGTCTCGACTGATTTCCTCGCAGAGGTAAACCTCCTGTCGAAAGCCCATGCCGTTTCGTCCGCGCAAATCCCACAAGTGATGATGGGGATCAATGATGGGTAAGTCCGGCTCCAGCACTTCTTCTGGTGTTTCTTTGCCGATCCAGGTTTCGATATCTGAATTTTCTGGGATGCTCATTTGTGTTGCTGCTCCAACATTTTCGGTAGCTTATGGCTTGGCGTGTGACCGCAGCGGAAAACTAGTTTTTAAGTCTGCCGTACACCGGTCTGCCGGGATAAGTGTCCTTGATCAGTTCGCCATTTTTTATCACCGACACCCCGTTCACCAGCACATGTTCGATGCCGCTGGAGAACTGCATTGAATCCGTGTAAGTCGCGTTATCGATGATCGTATCAGGGTCGAATATGGTGATGTCTGCATCGGCACCAACTTGTATACGACCTTTGTTTTGCATGTCTGGTGCAATGGCTTCGAGGCGCCGTGCCGGTTGGATGGTCATTTTGGCAAGCGCTGGCATGAGCCCGATAACACCTTTTTCGCGCACATACTCACCTAGAATTTTCGAGAACGTACCTGCGCCGCGTGGGTGGGCGGGACCATTCGCAAAAGAAATACCGTCAGATGCCACCATCACATCGGGCTGCGCCACCAGCCAGGCGTTGGTTTCTTCCGAGCGTCCGTGAATGATCACCGGACCGCCAACTTTTCGATATTTTTGAAAAGTTTCTTCAGTGAGGCGTTCACCGGTTTCTGCCCATTGCAACAGGCTGTAGTCTGACTGCCAGTCATCGAACAGAGCACTTTCTATTAAGGTAGAGCCCGCTGTATAGGGATAAGACTCGGTAGTGATGTCGAGGCCGGCGCTATTGGCTGCACGAATCATTGCGAGTGCAGTTTTAGCTGACTTGCCTGTGCTCGAGTTTATATGAACGATATGTAGCGCAGCCTGAGTAGCAAACGCATTGGCGATCACTTCCTGTACCGGGGCCAGCGGATCTCCGCCCATACTTGCGGGTGCGCGCATGTGCACAAAAACGGGGGCATCTAATTCTGCGGCAGCGTTGAAGGCGCGGAAGATCTCTTCATGGCTGGCGCCCGGGGTGTAGGTAATGCCGAAGCCAAAACCGAGTGCGCCATCACGCATGCCTTCGCGGAGTAGCTCCAGCGTGTAGGTCACCTCGTTGTCTGAAAGCGATCGTCTGGCTGATGGTGTGCCAAAGGCTTGTTGAAAGTAGCTGGTGAAATCCGTGGATATATCTTCATGCCCCTCGACGGCTGCATGTCGTGAGACAACATGGCTCACCGTGGATCCGAAGTTCAAAAGTGCTTTGCCTTTTCTTTGCGCGTAGTAGCGTGATACTGGCCAGGTACCAATTTCAAGTTCGAGGGCTGTGGTGACACCGTCTGCTGCCTGGAACTGATTGCTGGTGTTGTCTTGTCCGTGGGCGTGAAGATCAATGAAGCCTGGCGCAACAACCATTCCGGAAGCATCGATTATGTTGTCAGCTGATAGCGGTTTTTCGCTGATGAGGGTAATTTGGCCGTTTTCTATAAGAACGTGACGTTGCGCATCCAACCCTGTTTCAGGGTCCATAACCCGACCATTTAAAATAGCCAAGCTATCTGCATGGGTAACGACAGGAATCAGGAGAATGCCGAGGGTAATTAGAAAACGAAAACCAGGTTGTTTCATGCTAGCGCTCCTAAAGGTAAAGCAGACTGGGCCTTAGGGTATCTCATAATTGATGACAAACCCCATTTATCTCCAACCTGCAAATCTGGCGCAGATAGACAATCAAAGCTGACCGGACCAGAATTGGAATCCCAATCAGTTCAGGTGTCCCACATGCCCCTATCGCGAAAGCTAGCCCTCGACGATGCTCAGATTGAAGAGATTATGACCACTTGTTGGAACTGTCGTATCGCGACTATTGGTCCTGCGAATCGTATCAACCTCACCCCTATGTGGTTTGGTTGGGCAGGTGGGCAGATATACATCTACGGCCGAGGTCAGAAGGTGGTTAACCTGCGTCGCGACCCAACCTGCACAATCATCGTCGACCGTAACGAAAAATTTCCGGAGTTGCAGGCGATCATGCTGCAGGGTGAGGCGCAGGTGCTTGAAGACGCTGATGCTGAAGCTGCAGATCCTCACCTTGCACAAGCAAGAATACAGATGGGGCGGAAATACAACGGCGGCCACGGTCAGCCCGCTGTTGAAGATCCTCCCCCAAACACCGCAACCGCGCGGAGTAAACACGGTCGTTGGATCGTTTTTAAACCAGACGTCAGCTTAACCTGGGACAACTTCAAGCTGGCGAGTTTGAGTCGATGACTGAAATGAGGGCCGGGTGAAGCGACGACTTCGATATCGTCCTGGCCTTATTTCTTCGGATGCAGGATAACCGGTAGGTCCGTATAGCCGCGCACCAGATTTGATCGAATCCTGACGGGTTCACCGGTGACCTCAACATGATCGAAACGTTTGAGAATTTCTTCCCAGAGGATTCGAATCTGTAATTCGGCCAATCGATTACCCATACAGCGATGGATGCCAAATCCAAACGAGATGTGTTGTCGGGCGTTTGGCCGATCGATGATAAACCTGTCCGCTTCTGCGAAATGTGAATTATCGCGATTACCAGATGCGTACCACATGACAACCTTGTCACCTTTGCGGATTTGTTTGCCTTTGATATCGACATCTTGCAGTGCAGTTCTTCTCATGTAGGCAAGCGGTGTTTGCCAACGAATAACCTCTGCAACCATATTAGGAATGAGGGAATGATCGTTGTGCAACTTGTCGAACTCTTCTGGAAACTGGTTTAACGCCAGAACGCTGCCCGACATTGAATTTCGAGTTGTGTCATTACCACCAACAATCAATAACAGGAGGTTACCCAGGTATTCCATTGGATTGTCGATCATGTCCTTAGTGTTTTCGCCATGTGCAAGCATGGAGATCAGATCGAGGCTTGGTTCCATCTGCTTACGTTCATGCCAGAGCGATTGAAACCACTCCAGGCATTCGAAAAGGGCGCGCTTTCTTTCGTCGTCTGACATTTCTGTGCTGGTGGTCGCGTCTGACCAGTAGGTCAACTTGGCCCGGTCTTCAAATGGAAAGGCAAAAAGTGTTGCCAGCATCCGCGTAGTCAGCTCGATAGAGACGTCGTCGACCCAGTTGAATTCCTGGCCGACAGGTAGGCCATCAAGCACAAGTTCGGTGCGTTCTCGAATCAGCGATTCCATAGCAGCAAGATTGCGCGGGCCAACAACTGGGCTTACCGCTTTGCGCTGCACGTCGTGCTTCGGCTGGTCCATGGCGATAAACATCGGCAACTGAAAGTCTTCCGGTGCATCAATGATGGAAATCGAGGGCTCTGAGGAAAAAGCGCCATGATTGGTATCGATGGCTTTGATGTCATCGAAGCGAGTGATTGACCAGAAAGGTCCATAACGGCTTTCGCTATGGTAGTGAATCGGATCTTCGCGTCGCAGACGTTCGAAATAGGGCCAGATTGCATCCTCAACGAACAGGTTGTAGTTGCTGACGTCGAGCTGATCGATTGGTAGCTCTTCAGCCTGTCGCAACATCGCTTCTCGGACAGTTTCGGGTTGTCGTGCCAGTTGTGAGTTCATTGGGGTGCCTCGATTGGATGCGCGCATTCTCGGCAATTATTGTAATTCCATCCAATGGAAAATATTCTATATGCTATTCCTATAGAGAATATCAGGAGATTGCTTAGTGAGTCTTACCACAACTCGACTCCCCGAAACCCGCAAATTGCGCCACGTAGTTGCTGTTGCGCGAGCGGGGAGCTTCACCGGAGCTACGCAACTGCTTGCGATAACACAATCGGCACTGACAAAGAGCATTGCCGATATGGAAGCTCAGCTTGGCTATCCATTGTTTGAGCGACTACCCCGAGGTGTCAGGTTAACGCAGGCGGGAGAGCATTTTGTGCAGCGAGCCGAGCGGTTGCTGTCGGAAATGACTGATCTGATGACAGAAATGCAGGAGATCGCTGATTTGAAGAGTGGTCGCTTGAGACTTGGGGTCGGTCCAGCTGCATTCATGGCTTTTCTCGATGACAGCATTCCGACCTTTGCTCAAAACTACCCTGGCATCGAAATCGAAATAAGTACAGGGACGGTTGATGAGATGGCGCGCGCAGTGATCAATCGTGATGTTGATATCTGTTTTGGTGCAGCCAACTATCTGAAACTCTGGCATGAACTTGAGACAGCAACGCTGGGACCATTGCAGACTTTTTTTATCGGCAGAAAGGATCATCCTGCCGGTGTAAATCCTTCAGCCGCGAACCTGCTGCAATATCCCGTGATTTTGCCCGCCACTGGTTTGAGTACCGAGGTTAATCTGGCAGGTGCGTATCGAGCGGCTGGGCTGGCGACGCGCGCACCACACTATATCTGTGACCACTTTCCCGTGATTTTAGAACTGGTGGCGAAAACTGATGCCATCTCGCCAGTCGTAACTTTGGGTCCACCTGGTCGTCGATTACGCAGCGGCTATTCCATCTATGAAGATATTGTCGAGCTCGAGCAGCATGACCTTGGTTACGCAGTGTCTTCCAGAGATGTTTTGTCGCCACCTGCTGCTGTGTTTTGCGATTTGTTTCTGTCTCAACTCTCTAGTGGGCGTCAGCTTGTAGTTTAGTATTCTTCGCGTCAAACGCAGATGACAAGATGCAGGAGAACAGCTGATGAATGAAGTGGTAACAAACAGGGATGGTGAGTCGATTACAGTTGAGCAAGAGCGCCAGATTCTGGATTCGATCAATCGATGGCTGGATCGGGATGTTAGGGACAACGTGCTGGAACTCGAACACGCTGACGAATACCCACATGCCATGGTTGAGCAGATGAAGGATCTTGGCCTGTTTGGAGCGACTATCTCGCAGAAGTATGGCGGCCTCGGCTTGCCCAGCAGAACCTACTCCAAAATTGTCAGTACGATTGCAGAAGTCTGGATGTCTCTGACTGGTATCTTTAATTCACATCTGATTATGGCTGCGGCGGTTGAACGTTTTGCCACAGATGCGCAGAAAGATCGATTGTTGCCTCGAATTGCCACTGGCGAATTGAGAGGCGGACTTGCGCTGACGGAACCTGATTGCGGTACAGACCTGCAGGCCATTCGCACAGTTGCCCGACGCGACGGAGATGATTATGTCATCAATGGCACCAAGACCTGGATATCCAATGGTATCGAAGGCAACTGTGTCGCTTTGATGGTTAAAACCGACACTGACATTCAGCCGCGCCACAAAGGCATGAGCCTGTTCCTGGCGGAAAAGGGACCAGGGTTTACAGTTGGACGCAAGCTCGAAAAGCTGGGTTACAAAGGTATCGATTCAGGTGAACTGATTTTTGATAACTACCGGATCTCCGCCGCAAACCTGATCGGTGCGCAAGAAGGTCAGGGGTTTGTGCAGACCATGGGTGGGCTTGAACTAGGGCGCATCAACGTGGCGGCGCGGGGTGTAGGGGTTGCCAACGCGGCGCTGAAAGATGCAACCAGCTATGCACAGGTGCGAGAAACCATGGGCAAGCCGATAGGGCAACACCAGGCGATACAGCTGAAGCTAGGTGATATGGCGACGCGCTGCGAGGCTGCAAGGTTGCTCGTTGAAAGTGCAGCAACAGCTTATGACCGCGGCGAGCGTTGTGATATGGAAGCCGGCATGGCGAAGCTGTTTGCTTCTGAAGCGGCTATGGAGAACGCCTCTGAGTGCATGCGAATTCACGGGGCTTACGGTTATTCCAAGGAATACCATGTGGAGCGCTATTATCGTGATGCGCCACTGATGTGTATTGGTGAGGGCACCAATGAAATGCAGCGCATTATTATTGCCCGCCAGCAGATGGCAAGAAATCCTGTCTGACAGGGGGTGTTCGTATGCAGCCACTACTCTACAGCAATGATGTTCCATGTTCGTGTGCAGAGAGGTAGCATTAAGTCCAGCTAACAAGCGGCGCGCCTTTTACCCGTGAGTAAACACAACCGACAGATCCGACAGGAAATCAGTCAGTGGCAGCGGGAAGGTCTGATTACCGCACAGCAGGCGGATGTGCTGCTGTTGCGCTATCCACAGGGTGATACTCGAGAGTGGAGCCGGATTGTGCCGATGGCAGCTGGGGCGGTCATTTTCGGTTTAGGTGTCATCCTGTTTTTCGCCTACAACTGGGAAGCCATGCATCGCCTCATCAAGCTGAGTTTTATCGGTGCAGGCCTGGCTGCTCTGCATGGCGCTGGTATCTACTACGGTCGGCGTTCGAAAAGTCGTGCCTTGAGCGACAGCCTGCATCTCGCCGGAACGATGTTCTTCGGCGCCGGTATATGGTTGATCGCGCAGATTTACCACATCGACGAGCACTATCCCAACGCGTTTTTATTGTGGAGCGGCATCGCGCTTGCCATGGCCTGGACAATGCCGTCGGTCGCGCATGGATTGCTAGCGGTGGCGCTGGCTTTCATGTGGGGGTGTTTTGAGATTTTTGATTTTAGCCATGCGCAGCATCCTGCCAGTTGGGCGGTCGCGTTGGGCACCATACCGTTAGCACTCTGGTTGCGCTCGAACGTGCTGATGTTCTTCTCAGTGACCGCCTTCGTGCTGTTGCATGGATTCAGCTTAATCAACGTCGACGACGACCTGGTGTTCACCGCCATGGTGATGCTGGGTTCGGCTATGCTGGCGGGCGCAAAGTTGATCCAAGACCAGCGCAGCCTGGACGCTTTCAAACCCGAAGAAGTTTTGCGCAGGTTGGGGCTGGTGGTCTGGATTCTGATGGTGTTCATAGGCACATTTGCGAACAACAGTTTTGGTGGCATGAATGATCTACCTGGTGAGTTCTGGGGTTGGGTGTTCTGGGGCGGACCGGTGTTGCTGGCTGTTGTCTCGTGGATCTGGGTTTACGCCGCAGGGCTTGCCAGTAAAACTCCGTCGGAGGGGATCGAATCCGCGACGGTAGTTGCGGCCATGGTTGTGCTTTTGATGGCCAACTTCAGTGCAGACATGGAAGGATTGGCCTGGGTTGTATTCAATCTGGCCTTCCTGGTTTTCGCTGGCGTGATGCTCAGTCGCGGACTGAACGAAGTGCGCTGGGGGCTGACCTCTGTGGGTACGCTGATGCTGGCTGCTTTTGTGTTCGCCCGATTCCTGGATTTGTTCGATAGTCTGCTGGCGCGTTCTGCGGTATTTGTTGTGGTTGGCGTCGGCTTGTTTGTGGTTGGTCAGATGTTCAGCCGCCGCAAGCAGCGTCTGCAGGAGCCTGCTGCCGATGCTTAAACGCGCGTTCTATGTGGTTGTCGCACTGCAGTTTGCCGTGCTGGCATACATGGCGGGTAACCGTGAGTTCATCCGCACTTACGGCGACGAAGTGTGGCTGCCTACAGCTCCGATTGACCCGCGCGATCCGTTCCGCGGCGACTTCGTGCGGCTGAGCTATGCCATCAACAAAGCGCCGGCTCCGGCAGCCCTACAGCACGACAACGAGTCGCTCAAGGGTTCTGTTGTCTACGCGCAGCTGCAGGAAGCTGCACGCGGTACCTTTGAGTTTGTTGGACTTCGATCCGACCCGCCGTCGACGGGAACTTACCTGAAAGGCAGGTTAACCGGACAGCAGTTGTGGCGTGGTACCCACGCCGACGTCAGATACGGCATAGAGCAACTCTTTGTGCAACAAGGGCGTGGACGGGAGATAGAAGCGAAGCGGGGCACCCGGAACGAAATACAAGTGCCGATGGAGGTTTTGGTGGCTATCGGTGGCGACGGCAGCGGTCTGATCAAAGACTACCGCTGGGGTCAGCTGGGCGCGCAGCTCCAGGTTGTTCGCAGCAATCGGCGTGATCCTTCTGGTGGCCCGCAAGATCCGGACCTGCCGCTGAGTCCGAAACTTCGATATACCCTGGCCAATGTCTCAAACGAGCCCGTTGTGATTAATGAATCTCCAGAGTACTGTCAATTTGTACTGGTCTCAGCGTTCGATCCGACCCATACGCCAATATCGACTCCGCAGAGATGTGTCGATAGGTTTCCAGCCACTTCACGACGTCTGGCGCCTGGTGAGGAAGCCAGTTATGACATTGATCTCGCTTTGCCGCTCTGGCGAGTGCAGATCGAAGGCCGTAGAGGTGAATTAGGTGTGCTTTTCGACGACTGGAATGAGCTGTTCCGGCTGGTTTATCGCTCGGCTGATGATGATGACGCTGATGTGTGGCAGGGGCAGTTGCCGTCTCAGGCGTTCAGCGTGATGGGACGGATTGACTGAAGTGAATCGATCCTGACACACGCCCGGAACATGCACAGTGTTGTCACCATCAAAATTAACAGCAGTCCAAACATAACAACTATCATGACCGCGATCTGAGAGCTCATTCTGTTTTGCCGTCCTCTATGCAACCAACAAAGCGCATATGCTAATCCTGATTCTAAGCTTCAGGATTAGCTTGTTCAGATGAGGGCGGACTCGGAAGTCTTGCCGAGTCGAAAATCAACGTGACAGAAGTCAATGCACCGTTTTCTACACGCAATCGCTCGGCCATGGAAATCGGTCCTCCCGGCGCACCCAAATCAAGATCGTAGAAAGTCGAAACGGTTTCACCTTGAAAAATCTGGTCGTTAATATGCAGACTTTTAACACTCTTAAAAAGAGCGGTGAGTGCTGATCTAAAAGCGTCTGCATCCGTCAGGGTGAATCTGGGTGAAACGAATGTGAGGTCGTTGTGCATAGGTACTTCATCAACTGAATGAGTGCCTTCAAACGCTGCATAGTAAGTGTTAGCTACCGAAGTTGTATTGTGCTGCATAGTTATGGTCCCTAATCTAATTGTGTTTTAACAATGTTCTTGGTCGCGACTACGGAGAAAACGGCAGCGCGAAGAAGCTGGCTGCCAGCAGTACCGCCCACGTAGAGAAAGCACCACAGATGCGGCCCACAAAATACATCCGTGTGCCAACCGCAGAAAGCATGCCGATGGGGTGGAGCACTCGGGCAGCCAACAAAGTCCCCATTAACATGTGAATGCGTAGCTCTGGTTGCCCCAACATTTCTAGTCCCGCGACAAGCAGGCAAATTAGAGGCACCCATTCAGCGAAGTTACCGTGCGCGCGAATTGCATGAAGCAGGTGTTCATTGCCGCCGTCGCCATATGGGGTGTCCAATTTTATGCGAAGCACAACCACAACGAGTGAGAGAGCGGCATAAAGGACGCCAAAGATGGCGAGATAAGCCAGCGTGAGCTCCGGAGCTTGGATTGTCATGAGTTTATCAATTTATAATATGATGAATAACATATAATAGATATATGATACATAACATGCAACACTGGCAGTATGAGATATTCCAAGGAACATAAGTCGGAAACACGAGCGCGAATCGTTGCAACCGCAGCGCCGTTGTTTAGGAAATTTGGTTTCAGCGCGGTTAGCGTTGACAAATTGATGAATGCAGCCAACTTAACGCGTGGTGGCTTTTACGCTCACTTCGAGTCAAAGGAAGCGCTCATCGAAGAGCTTCTGTCCCGTGATGCCGGACTGGTTCGAATGCTCGGAGAGCGTGAAGGGAAAGCCCGCCAGTCCCTGAACGCAGACGCGCTGCGCATTTTGAGTGACTATCTAGACGCTGATAACCTCGAAGAAATAGTCGAAGGGTGTCCTCTTGCAACAATGCCTGTTGATGCATCTCGCAGCTCACATCGACTTCGATCAGCATATGGGAATCGTTTTCACAAGCTGATAGAGCAACTGAGGCGTGGTCTTGGGAAGAGCAAAAGAGACGAGGAAAAGGCGATTGCAGTGGCTGTGCTTGCTGTTGGTGGAGTTCTGTTCGCAAGAGCGAGTGCCTCAAACAAGGAAGCAGTTAAGATAGAAGAAGCTTGTTACAAACAGATTTCGCGACTCCTGGGTGATTCTTAGGCCTTCTGATTTATGCGCCTATCACTTCTTATATTACTAACACTCCTCGTAGTTGGCTGTTCGTCTCAAAAACACTTCAGTCAGGAACCCGAGGCAACCCGAGAGGTCATCCTGGGAACGGAAGTCTCCATCGAGTCCTGCAATAGCTACTTGTTCATTCCGCGAATCGAGCTTGGTCCTGACGCGATTTGCGTGAACGTGTTTTCCCCAGAGCGCTCTAAGGAGTTTGGGGTAGATCTCTCGGCGTCGTCGATAGCGTTCGACGATGAACCTGCACAACAGTTGGTAGAGCTGCTGCCAGAGAACAATGTAAGCAGTAAATCCAATCTTTTGACCGCCAAGATCAGGCGCGGCCACATTGCTCGCTATAGTGCTGTAAGAGACGGTGTGCCGAGAGTAGTTGTTCTGTTTCCAGCGGATGCAGTCCATAGCAGCGCGGAGCAAGTGAAAGTGAGTCCAATCGGAACAAGAACAGTGAACCTCGAGTTGTTGTTTACCGATGGTGAACAGCAGCATCTAGACCAGCGCGTTTTTTCGATTGTCAGCCAAAGAAAAAGTTATTCTCTTTTAGACCTGTAAATGTCGGTTCGAGGGAGTTCTACTTCTTTTACTACGCCGGCCCATCTATAGTACGCTTCATTACCAGTGCCGCCGGAAATCATGTCGACACTCTGCTGCATTTTCTGATTATCCGAGTGCTCCTTACGCGGACTGGCTTCGATAAACAGAAGTTTCATAGCTGACCTTAATCTCTCTGCCAGGCGTTACAGACCGCTTGGGCTGGGTGGTGCGCTCTCTACGCTGTTGAGCATCGCTTCATCTGGCGCTTGAGCAATCATTTCCAGTGCACCTTTGGGGTAGACCATCTGTGGTTTGCTCGGATCAACGGCTGGGTTGGGTAGCGGATCATTGTCGTTGCTGTATTCGGCGGGTGCCATGTAACGCTTGAGTTCGTCTTCATTGATACCGGCGAGGCCAACAACTTCCGGGTCGATCCAGGTGCCTTTCAGATCCAGCGGTGAGTCGGCCGCACCACTAGTAGATATTTCCAGGGCCAGGTTTTCAGGGCCGGCAAAATAAATGGAATGACACATGCCGTGATTCAACGGACCCATGACGACAATGCCACGAGAACGGATGCGGTCCCGCATCGCTAACAAGTCCTCCAGAGTATCAACGTTGAAGGCAATGTGCTGCATGGTGCCCGGCGCAGAAGCATTGCCGGCATTTCCAGAGTGGGTTTGCCCAATCACAGTTTCAATGTCTTTGTTCTCTTCTTTGAAGACAAAGGCAACGGCCGCCTCACCCATCTTCATGAAGCCGTGAAAAGTGTTTTCTACACCGTGCATCCAGTACAGGGCGACCAACTCCATACCCAGGACGTCGGAAAAGTATTCGATCTGTCCTTTCATATCGCCGGTGGAAATGGCGACGTGGTGCAGTCCATTTGGTTGAAGCATTTTTTTGCTCTCCTCGATAGTGGTTTGGCTCAGGCTATAACATCGGTGCAGAACTCGTACACCGTTGTCGAAAAATCTTCAGTAGCGAACAACATCAGCTGGTGATCTGCATCTGTAAACAGCATTCTTTTCACTGAGGGACGTGTATTGGAGAATGCATGCTCAGGATTCCAGCTCGGTAGATGATTCGGCTCCCAATTACACCGATAGCTGAAAGAGATATATCAATCATTTTGTGACACCGGAAAAACTACAACACAGGTCACTACTGGTACTCGGTCAGTAATGAGTATGCGGAACCGAGCGCTGATGCTGAAGTTGCCGGTGCTCACCTTGCGCAAGCAAGATTGCAGATGGGGCGTAAATACAACGTCAGCCATGGACAGCCCGCTGTCGAAGACTCGCCGCCAAATAGTGCAACCGCGCGGGGTAAACACGGCCGTTGCATAGTCTTTAAACCAGACGTTCGCGTAACCTGGGATAACTGCAAGGTCGCGAGTTTGGGTTGATGGCTGAGTTGTGACTTGGGGTTCAGCTGTTCCTGTCTACCATATCCCTACCAAGCCGACGCCAGGTCAGCAGGAAGAACAGCGAACTGGAAGCGTACAGCAGAGCCATAATGACCATCGCCGACTGTAAGCTCTGAGAGTAAACCTCGCCGCAGACATTCTGCAGATTGTCACTCAACGCACCAATAACCGACGGATGACATTGATTTCGCAGCAGCTCGTCAGCTGCCACGCCAAGCTCGGCAGCGCCGCTGACAAAGAAAATATCCGAGATGGCACCAATGAAAAGAGGACCAAACCCATAGCCGATCAGGTTGGCAACAAACAGGAGTACAGCCGTTGCCATGGCGCGAACACGCATGCTCACAACACCCTGGCCAATCGTGTATTGCGCAGCAAGATAGCCGTATTTGACGAAACCGCCAATAATCAGTCCGAAAGCAGCAAACAGTAGACTCTGTGTGGTGAAGGCAAAGATATAAAATGGTATCGACAAGGCCAAACCAATGGCCGGCACCCAGGCGATTGCCCCCGGGTGCTTCTGGTAAAGTTTTGTTGCCAGCCAGCCACACGCGAAGGTACCGATGGCGGATGACAACGATACCGGCGTGTTGATCCAGATGGCGGCCTGGCCCGTGGTGATTTCGTGAGCTCGGACCAGAAAGATGGACTGGAAAGAGGAGATGCCGTAACCACAGAAAGCAGCCACAGTTGCGCCAGCCGTCATGTACCAGAACGCGGGTTTGGTGGTTAGTTCGTTGATGGCCTCGCGCAGCGAAACCTGCTCTTTGGATTGAGTTCCAGCTGGATCGGTATAGCCGCGTGGTGGTTCTTTGACCGTCAATTTGAAAACAATGGCAATCAAAAGGCCGGGCAAACCGACGACGAAAAACGCGGTGCGCCAGTCGAACATATCGGTCACCCAACCACCAATCAGGTTGGCGAACATCGTGCCCAGGGTTACACCCATGGCGTAAACACCCAGCGCTTGGGACCTGTCGCGCGGTGCGTAGTAGTCGGCAATCAAAGAATTAGCCGGTGGTGTACAGCCTGCCTCACCAATGCCTACGCCGACGCGACACATCAGCAAAATCCAGAACGCGCCGATGGTGAGCGAGCCAATGGTGACATCGGTTGCAAGCCCACAGAGCGCCGTCATTAGAGACCACAGGGCAACACAGACAGTCATGATCCAGACACGATTAGCCCTATCGGCAAACCGGGCCAGAGGAATGCCCACAATCGTATAGAGAAGGGCAAAACCGAAACCGGTCAGAAGCCCGAACTGGGTGTCGGAAATGCCCAGCTCCGGCACAAGATCCGGACCGACAACGGCGAGCAGGCCGCGGTCTACAAAATTCATAATGTAGATAAGTGTCAGAGCTGAAAGAACGTAAGTTCGGTAACGTTTGGTACCGAAACCGGTGTTTTTACCCTGCGCTTCAGCTTCTTCGGATGCGGTGGCGGCTGTCATGTAGGAACTTCCCCAGAATGTGCAAAAATTATTATAGCGGGAACTGCGATTGCTTCAGTTCGCTTTGTTTTCCGGTACAGAAGATATCAGTGTATAGCCAGACGTGCATGGTTCTTTCTGATTGAATCGAGACACCCTTCGATCGCCTCAGGGTTGCGGGGGCGACTTACTGCTCGCCGGCCCTCAGCAATATGATGCGTAATACGGCACTCGACGCACAGGCACTGGGAGGACAGTCGCCATTGCTGAGCGGGTTGGAGCCTTCAGCAATTTCTTCCCCGTCGCTGAACCCATCCCCATCTGTGTCTGCGTTGTTGGGGTCGGTTCGCACCAGGGGGTTATCGTTGCCTTGGAACAAAGTAAGATCGGTGTCGGCGTTTGGTGTGACAAGGCCGCGTTCTGCACCATCCTGCAACCCATCATCGTCACTGTCAGCATCACACGGATCCGTCTCACCCAGGTCTACTAAACCATTGCGATTGAGATCCTCAATGCCATCGGGTAACCCGTCGTTGTCAGTATCTGCATCGTTCACAGCAGTACAACTGGCATTCTCGAGATCGTCTTGAATGCCATCCCCGTCACTATCGGTGCCTGCATCAACAATAGTCAACGTAGGTCCGGGGAATGATGTCGCTGTAGCCATGGTGTAGCTGCTTGCCAGTGTTTGAGCTGGGATTGGCGGCGCTTCGGTAATCACATTCAGTAAACCGAACTGTAGAGGCACGCCAACGCCTAACTCGAAAAGGTCGCCTAGCGCGCCGCCCACGCTGGCTTTCATATAGCTGGTTTCCGCGGCGAGTTTAACGGCGTACTCCGAGGTGCTGGTGAACTGGTTGTTGGCAAAAGAGTATTCAACACTCACCTCTGTACCACCTTCTGGTTGTAAGACCTGCACCGAGGTTAACCCATCACCGTTAGCGGGTACCTCTACCGGATAAGGGGCGCCAGCCGCTACTTGCATATATTGTCCCTGGTTAAGATCCCAAACCTGCACTGGGACGCTGAAGCGCAATATGGCTTGCAGATTCGGTTCAAATGTTAAAGAAGAATCCCAACCCGTCCATAACACCAGGTCGAGGTCAATGGCGTCAACGCTGAAGGTGGCGATAAGGGGAATGCCTAAAGAAGCGCCCAGGCAGGCGGTACCGGCTGAGTTGACACAGACGATACCGTCCAGATCCAGTTCGTACCTGAACACGTCCGAACTCAAATCCGAATTGTTCATTATGAATGAATCGATGAAACTCTCGGCTGAACCATCGAGGGCTGCCAGATTCAACGTTGGACGAAACTTGTTAGGCACCGTGTTGATCAGGTGACCCTGGTCATTTAGAAAATGACGCCTGGGTTCCACCGTGTCCAGGCTGAAGTTACTTGGCGCACCCCCGTTGAAACCCCGGGAACCCACATCACTGGGATCGCGCAGGCTTACAGGAGAGCTCAATTCAGGGATCTGTATCTGGAACTCCATCAAGTTGGTATCAAAGCTCAGTTTCTCGGGCATACCAAACCTGATGCAGAGGTTCGGGTTGATTTTTTTAAGCGTACAGCCGAACGGAATGTTGATAGAAACCGGCAGTTGGGTGCCCGGCGACCACAATCCGAAAACATCCGCGTCGGTAATGGAGACGTCTGCTTGAATAAATGACGGTACCCCGGGCACATCGTTGAGCATGCGAAAATCCAGCGCATCGCCAATTCGCCAATCAATAGCAGCCAGTTCGAAGCTTCTCTGTTCAGTGAGGTCAATCAAATTTCGGGTTGTATGCAACTGATCACCGTTTTCAGGATTGATAGACCAGATTTCTGCGTCGGTGGTGAAGCCCATATTGACGTCTAAAGAAAGCGACGTGAGGAAATTTGGCCAGCGAGACGACATGCATGATCCGACACTTAAAGCCTGCTGAGCAGTGCAGTCAGAGGTTGTACCGTCAAAGCGTGGACCCACAAAAGACTGCGGTATGTGATCCAGGTGCAGAGTGAAAGGCGCTCCCGGTGCCACAACCGAGTTGTCGACGCGTACATATGCGTCGGTATTGTAGTAGACGTCTACCTCGCCGGGATTTGCACTCGATAAACCAGGCGTGATGGTCAGCCCGCCTGTAACGCCTACGGTCTGGGTCACTTCCGCACCTATCTGGTACTCTCGATCGGGTAGCGGTGTACCCGTAGCCGGGCGTGGGCCAAAGCCTTCGCCGACGTAAATGGATGTTGGGCTTACGTAGGGGCCGCCGATAAGATTGTTAACATCATTGATAGAAAAGCTTTGCTCAGAATTTATGGCCACCCCAAGCACTTCGGTACAACCGTTGGTGTAGTCATCCAGGGGCGCGATCACACCTGTGGTTATACTGGCGCAACAGGAAATAGTTCGACTCGCGAAACTGACGTTGCCGCCGTTTATGCATTCGTTACGAGTGGGCGTTACAGTAAGGTTGCGACAAGCGACAATTTCGTCATGCACTGGAATAGTCGTCGAATTCGCCTGACACTGCGCAACGCCTTCATCCCATATGTCCTGGCTGGTGATTGTACCGGGGGAGCGGGTTAGCGTGATGACGTTTCCGTCGCGGATCGTACCGCCGGTTTGTTCAGCGACCAGAGGCGCTAGATCGACAAACGTCGGATCAGGCAAGCTGTTGAATAGGGGCTGATTGGTAGCTTCAAACGCCAGCCGATTGAGTTGTGTCAGTGGTAAACCACCGGCGTTAGGTTGATCGGGTACGGTGCCGAAGATGTACGTTTCTTCACCGTCTAAAAAGCCATCGGCGTCACTGTCTGCTAGTGTCGGGTCGAGCCCCAGACGTTGTTCGTCGCTGTTAGATAACCCATCATTGTCAGCGTCGCGAGATGCGTCGCCAGCCTCCCGAGGATTGAAACCGTTAGTTATTTCAAAGCCGTCCAGCAAGCCATCTCCGTCGGTGTCTGAGCTGTTCGGGTTGCTGTTATGCACGTTAACTTCAGCCTGATCAGATACGCCGTCATCGTCGGTATCGGGGAGGCTGGGGTTAGTGCCGGCAAGTTGCTCCTCGAGGTTTGTCAGACCATCGTCATCAGGGTCGTCATTTGCGCTTTCTGCCACGCCAGGATCGAAACCGAAGTCAACTTCAAAACCGTCGTTCATACCATCGCCGTCACTGTCCGCGATGAGCGGATTTGTACCGTTCGGCTCTTCCAGGCCATCAGCCAGGCCGTCGTTGTCGGAGTCGGCGTTAAGGGGGTCGGTGCCTGCGGTGAGCTCTGCAGCATCGTATAAGGCATCGCCGTCGGTGTCGGCGCGCAATGGATTGGTGTTATAGGTATTGACCTCCTCGGCATCTGTCAGAGTGTCGCCGTCTGTGTCGGGCGACAATGCGCTGGTTTCGAGGGTCAAAACTTCTTCACCATCATCCAGGCCGTCGCCGTCGGTATCTGCAACCTGGGCCTGGGTGCCAAGCTCCTGTTCTTGTGCGTTAGTCAGACCGTCCTGATCCAGATCACCTTGTGCATCGCTGCTGTTGGGGTCGAGACCGTTGGTAACTTCATAGCCATCAAGCAGACCATCACCGTCTGTATCATCGTTTAAGGGGTCGCTTGCGACGGCAAGTTCCGCTGCATCGCTCAGGCCATCATCGTCGCTATCTGCATTGTAGGGGTCTGTACCGGAGGCTGGTTCTGCGATATTGGGCAGACCGTCATTGTCACTGTCAGGGTCCAGCTCCAGGGAGACAAGCTGCCAGTGGGTGCGACCGGTTCCGGTGGAAAAACCGGAACCCCACTCAACTGTGGGCGTCGAGATAGAAGCAACGTATCGTCCGGCCAGGTTTTCCGCCAGGACTGCGCCATCGACCAGGATGTCGGCGGTACCGGAAGAGGGGTCGTAGACAACTTGTATATCATGGTAATCGGTTGTGGCCCCGATGTTGTGTTGCGTGCTTTCTCCGGAAGGCTGAAGCAGCATGTCGCCATCTGCAGTTACCCCAAACAGAGCGCCAAACTCGCGCACACCACCACTGACCAGGATACGGACGAACATCGTTCTGGAATATGATGTGGCTTCAGCAACGCCGTTGTTAAAAGGTCGAACTCGAACACGGGCACGCATTTCCCAGTGACGGTCGTTGCTGGCAGGGGAGGGATTAAGCGAGTAAACGCCTCGATTTGCACTCCCGGTACCGGCGTCAGTGATGCGCCAGAACGGACAGGGGAATTCGCAATTGCCTGCGCCAAGATCTTCATCACCTGGTTGCCATGACTGGCCGACGGTGGTTGTTGGCCTGAGCCATCCCGCCAGTACCGGGTCCGCATCCAGTTGGGTGAGCGCGACGATATTCTCACAAAAACCGTCGTTGTCGACGTCTTGTCCTGTGGGACAGTAAACACCTTCAGTTGTATCCAGAGCGCTTTGACAATCGGTATCGGCGCCGCTGAAATCAGTTAAGCCGTCGCCATCATTGTCGATACCGTCGCTACATGCCGCGTCGCCGCTTGTGAAGCTCACTCGTGCGTAGCGGCCGACACCTACAGGGGTGGTTCCACCATCGCCGAAGTTAACTCGCCGTAAAGTGCTGCTTAAACCAGACCATGCGGCGGCTTGCAGTTGCCCGTTAATGTAAACCTCAGCAAGGTCGGTATTGGCATCAAAGCTGATAGCCACGTGCAGGTAATCTGTGCGACCAACCTGGCTGGGTTCAATCGAGATGTCCACCGGGTCTGGGAAGCTGCCACCAGTCAGGTCGATGAGGGTGGCGCCGTCAGCGTTGCTGCCGAAGTTCATTAAAAAGCGCTGCTCGCCATTGGCAGCCTCCAACAACATGCCACTGTCCACGGCATCAGACAGATTGACCACCCGCACCCGTGCCTCATAGGTCCAGGATTCTGTGTTGGCAGGCCCAGCAATTTCGTAGCGTAAACGTCCGCTTGAGTTGCTGTTGATCTGCCACGATCGGATATCTGGAAAATCTGGATCAGGAAATATCGAAGTGCCGCCCACGCCGCTATCGCCTGAAGTCACCACCCAACTTGCTGACAATGGGTTTTGTGCGCCAACGTGGACCGCAGCTCTGCTCAGACCGGGCAGCAGGATAAGAAGCAGAAGTAGCAGGAAGGAGCGTTTTCCCGAGCGTAAAAATCGCACGGACAATCTGTGGCTGTTCATCCTACGGTCATGCATTCGTCGCCCGGTCATACAATCCCTTCTTTCAATTTGGACTTACTCTATATAAGACGCGATTTGTCATCGAATCTGCTAAAACTATCTGCAGGGTTAAATGTTGCTGCTTATTTGCATAGCAATAATTAATTGACAAAAAGACTGTTATTGGTCTTATACGGGTAACTCCTGGTACATGCTAGAGAAGACTATGTTTGAGCGCACCGGTCCGCTGAAGGACATCACCATCATCGATTGCACAATGGCGCTGGCTGGTCCGTTTGGCACGGCCATGCTGGCTGATCTGGGTGCCAACGTGATCAAGGTGGAACCACCCCGCGGAGATGGTGCAAGGCCGTCACCGCCGCTGCCACCGGATTATGCCAATGTCGGCGCTGAAGAATCAGCAGGTGTCGACTATGGTGGCTACTTTGCGTCTATTAATCGCAACAAGCGCAGCATCGTTCTGGACTTAAAGCTGGATAAAGACAAGGAAACGCTGTTATCCCTTTGTGAACACGCGGATGCCATTGTCGAGAACATGCGCGCCGGAGTGATGGACAAGTTGGGTGTGGGTTACGACGCCGTGAAAACCAGGAACCCCGCGATTGTATATGGCTGCATTCGTGGGTTTGGTGACCCAAGAACCGGCGAGAGCCCTTATGCGCAGTGGCCAGCTTATGACATCGTCGCTCAGGCGATGAGCGGGCACGCGCACATAACGGGTCCTGAAGATGGTGAAGGCGGTTATCCAAGTGGTGTCAGTGTTGGGGATATTTATCCGGGTACGTTGATGGCTTTGGGTGTGGTATCAGCCATTCACAATGCCCGTGCCACTGGCGAAGGGCAGTTTTTTGATGTGGCGATGTACGACGCCATGCTGGCTTTTTGTGAAACGGTGGTCTGCAACTACGGTTACCGGCAAAAATCCCTAGGACCGCGGGGGCAGCATCATCCCAACCTCATGCCATTTGGTATCTTTCCAACCAGCGATGGTGGCGTGGCCCTGGCGTGTCCAGGTCCTAATCATTGGCAATTGCTCTGCAGCGCAATGGGTCGCGAAGATCTGGTCACAGATGAGCGGTGTAAGAACACCTATGTCAGGAGAAGGAATCAGGTCTTCGTGGAAGCGCAGATCTCGGCCTGGACCTCGTCGCTCAGCAAGCAGGATGTCATGCAGGCATTGGGTGGCAAGGTGCCCTGCGGGCCGGTAAATACCGCAGAAGACATCTTCAATGACCCTCATGTAGAGGCGCGAAACATGATTACGCGTTTCCAGTTACCAGGAGATAACCCTGAAGTCGCAATTGTCGGCACGCCACTGAAATTCACCCGAACAAAAGCAGGGTTCTACCGCCCGCCGCCGAGACACGGTGAACACACTGAAGAGGTGCTAAAAGAGTTCAACATAACAGGCCAATCAGAGGTGCGGACAAGTTAAGTGACACTCTGGCAGCCTATCGAGATGAAAAACATCTATAAACGACATCGACTCCCACCTTCAGTCTTCCACTATACGCAATCATCCAATATGCGGTTTGGCTCTACTACCGCTTCAATCTCAGTATTCGTGAAGAGTCGTGGCAAGCAGCACTATCTCTGGCGTGCAGTCGATCAAGATGGCGGATTTGTAGATGTCTATTTGCAAGAGCGACGAGACACCCAGGCAACGAAACGCTTCTTCCAACGTTTTCTGAAATCCGGCGGCACTCCCAGAGAAATCATCACGGACAAACTGGGAAGCTATGGTGTAGCACACGGAGAATTGACTCCTGAAACAAGACACAACACGGACCAATGTGGCAACAATCGAGCAGAACTTTCTCATCAACCCACCCGCGTCCGGGAACGAGTTATGCGTCGGTTCAAATCAATTAAGCAGGTACAACTTTCAGTCAGTCCGGGAGGTTAACTTTTTAGCACCGTTTTTACCTCACATCCCCAACTTATTGTCAGTTTTGTTAGCAGATTTGCTGTGCTTTATCGTCTTAGGAGTTGAGCTGGAACTGACTATTTGGATTGTTGATGAGAGTTAAAGGCACCCTACTTTTGTTACTCTGGACAGGGAGCTTGAGCCCCTCTGTGTTCGCGGATCATGAAGCGCAGGAAGCTGCACATGCAGCCGTCCTTGGTGCATTGGGCAGCACGTATCTTTCCAGCAGTCTGATCGGTGCCGTATCCAGCGGCCCTACCGCGGTGGCGGCGGAATCAGTGTCGATGGCTGCCGGCATATCTTTGAAGTTGTTACCACCGGCCTTTAACACGCCCCATGGTTTTGAGGTCACACCCGAATCACAAGGCCAGTGCACCTGGCGCTTGGACGTGCCTAAAACGGATCATTACTATGCCAGCATCTATGGCTTGCCCGTCAGAGATCTGCCACGTGACTGGGGACAGCTGGGCAATGCTGAACTGTTCCACTTCGACACCCCCGTTTCGATGACACTGCGTGGTGCTAATCTGTTCAGTACAGAGCAACCCACCACTTTTTACGTCCCTGCGGGCAACCACCAGTTTCGCTGGCGCGCAGGCACCCAGACAAATGTTGTAACAGATTACCTTGTTCCAACGGCATTGCTGGCCTACGCCGGATACAGCAAGATAAAAGCGGCGAGAAATGCGCCGGCTGCGGCCACCGGCGACCCGGAAACCGCAGTTAAAGCGGCTGAAGCGTTCAACGAAGCGTTGCGTAAGTGGGTACTTAAAAAACGTGCCCTCGGTTGGGCCAGGTATTCGTATCTGCTGTACAGCGAAGCACAGGGCAACGAGCCCAGTGAGAGTGCACTTGCTCAGCTGGTACGAAACACCTCTGACCTGATTGGCCTTAACGGTCCAACGCCGTTTACCTTTGAGTCGGCGGTCAAAGAGCACATTCAGGACGTCACAGTCTACGACCTGTTTCCCCCGGTGATCACCTACAACGGCGTTGATCAGGTCGACAATGCTGTGCTGCCCACGCTGGTGCTGGAGGCAACCGATTTCGGTGGTGTGGCTCGTCAGCGGGTCATTGGTGAAATTCTGCAGCGAACCAACGCCTACGACCCTTGTGACCGAACGGCTTTGCTGGGTCATGACATACCAGACCTCATTCGTGTCGGGCAAACACAGGTGACCTGGAGTGCGCTGGATTCAGGACCAACGCCGTCAGGAGATCGTCATCAGGTAGGGGCGCGGCAGACCATTATCGTCGAGGATACGCAAGCGCCGATTATGATTACGCCGCCAGGCAAAGTCATAGAGATAGATCCCGCCGAAGACAGCGTGGCATTGGAAGAGGTCGATTTAGGGGCTCCACGGGTGGTGGATCTTGCGGACCCAGCGCCTCGCATCTACAACACCGCACCCGCGGTGTTTCCAATCGACCGGAGAACACCGGTAGTGTGGACGAGCGAAGACCAGAGTGGCAACCAGAGCACCGGTGAACAGCTGATCACTGTGAAAGCCACGGGGACCAATACAGCGCCCCTGGTTGCAGATCTCACTCTGCAGACGCTCACCTCAGAGCCGATAGATATTCTGCTCAGTGGTGTCGACAACGACGAGCTGGACGGAGTTTTCGATCCGCTTGCCATTCAACTTGAGTCGTTCCCCCAACAGGGTGAATTTGTTGCACCGTTGTTGCCTTACTTTATCGAAGACTTTCGAACGTCACCTGCAGGCCCGTTTGGTGAAGACTTTGCCATCGCGGTTGCCAACGGGCTGGGAGGGTCCTGGTTACGGGAAAACGTGTGCGCAAACGGCAGTCCCTGGGCGCAGGACGCTGAAGGCAACAGCATTTCGGAACCGTATCGGATCCCACGGAACTGGGCTTACGCGCCAGAGTTTATAGATGTTCTGGACAGCGGTGAGTACTACCTGATTGATCGATACTGGCGGTGTGATTCAGGCTCTCCAGCCATCACCATTCGACGCATTTCCAGATGGTCTGCTGAGCACGAATTGCTGGGATATGTGGGCTTCAATGATGCAAATCTGAACAGTGTGTCAACATTTTTACTGGACCGGGATTTTGTGCACATCTCAAGTCGTGGTTCGCAGAACTTCACTTTTCGCCAGTATCACGCCAACTTTCAACCGGAAGATTCCCTTGCAGATCTGAGTGCGGATGCCTGGAGTTTCAATACATCCGCATTTCCTTCCGGCTCCAGTTATATAAACGCCTGGGAGAACATGAGATACGGCCGCATCGATTATGAACGCGGTATTCTGTACGTAGCGGACAATCGGCGCGTGTATGTTTTTGATGTCAGTGCTGATCTTTCTGATGGTCAGGATCGCAGCGAAAACCAAATGGCAGACAGGTACCTGGGCGTGCTCAATGAAGGTGCTCAGTTTCTTTGCAATGATGGTGTTAATGGCGACATCACCATGGAGGTAGACAGCCAGGGCAATTTATATGTTGCGGATGGCTGTGATCACCAGCTGCATAAATTCATGCCATCATCGCCGGACACAGATGGAGAATTTGTCGCTGGCGACTATGTGGGTTGGTTGGGTCGCTGTGACAGCAGCACAAACAACGCCTGTGATGTGGAAAACCAACGTTCGCGGGGTTACAGCTGTACCGATGCTACCTGTGCAGTGGAGACAAACCGATCCGGGTCGGATGCCGGGCAGCTGGACGACCCCAGGTTTCTGGACCTTGATCCGAATGATGTGCTCTACGTCGCGGACCGCGCCCGCGTACAGCGCTTTGCGCCAGATGGCACCTACGGTGGTCAGGCCAAATCCACGGGTACTGGTATAAATCAGGGCGATAATCCAGGTTTTGTGCTGGGCAATCTGGGTACAGTGAAAGCGGTGACAGTGAATGCAACAAACTTTTACGTCACCGACGTAGACGAATCTTTTGTACATGTCTTTGCAACCACACCTTTAAAAGACATAACGGATTCGTCAGCGACTGTCACCTATGTGTCTGATTTTGCATTTCATGGCGGCTCAGACGCTTTCACCTATCGTGCAACAGATGGGCTGGCAACCAGCAATCTGGGTACCGTAACAATTCAGGTAGATCGGAATTTCAGACCGCCGCAGGCGTTTGCTGCCGAAGCCGTCACTGAAGAAGATGTGCCACTTGAGATAACGCTATTGGCTGACGATCCTGATGGGGTTATCGGAACGGACGATGTTTTCCCGCTTGATCAGTTGACTTACCGGATTGTTCAGCAACCTGCGCATGGCAACGTGTCACTAAGTGGAACTACCGCGACCTACACGCCGGATACGGATTATTACGGCGAGGATGCGTTTGCATTTGTTGTGAATGACGGTGTCCTGGATTCAGAGCCAGCTGCTGTGCAGGTGAGCATCAATCCGGTGGATGATGCGCCGTTTTTCAGAGAGGTTGTATTGCCGAACCGCATCGGCAGGGGTTTCCCTGTAACCATGATCGCTTCTTATGAGGACGATGGTGCAACTGCCGGTACGGTAGCCTGGGTACGTTGGGGCGCGGCTTATGATTACCAGGGCGATTTTTTTGACCCAGATGGAGAAGCCGGCCCGGAACCGCCTGTTTTGCAGGGTGTGAAACTAAACGAGCCGCCTGACGGAGCAGGACATGGCAACCTGATTGCCGATCACGTGTTTGACAGCATTGGTCCCGTGGATATTCAGGCCTGTTTTTTCTCGGGTCAGGACACGCCACCCTGTCAGTTGCTGACTGCTGAAGTTGAAGAACTGGTAAACCTGCATACCTGGATGAGTGACAGCCCTCTGGAGACAGAAGGCAATTACATGGATGTACAACTGAGGGTCGAAAACATGCAACCCCAGGGCTGGGCCGGATTGCCCGCTGCAAATGTCCAGCTGAATCAGGTTACCGATCCGGAAATTGTTGTGCCTGGCGCAGAGATCTCCAGCATCGTGTCACAAAGCGGTGCGTGTGTATTGACGTCGGGCACCTTGTTTTGCAGTGATACCAGTCTTGCGCCGGGGGAGTTCTTCGACGCAACGGTGCGTGTCACGAGAACAGATTCATCACCGTTGATTTATGATCTTGGGCTGCCGGTCGTGTTTGACGTCACCACCAGTTCTCAGGCACTTGAGGATGAATACATCATGCTGCGATGGCTGACGTTTACCGCAGACGCCACGGACACCGATATGGACGGTATGACCGATGTGTTTGAACAGGTTTACGAACTGGATGCAAACAACCCAGGTGATGCCGCGGCTGATGCGGATAACGATGGCCTTTCAAATCTCGAAGAGTTTGAACAGCGCACCAATCCACGCAATCGTGATACAGACGGTGATGGCATTGAAGATCCTCAAGACTATTGTCCGCTGGATTCTGACGGGTCCATTGAGGGTCAGGGTGGTCTCTGTGAGGCCGAATACAGATCCAATCCCCTGCTGCGGATCTTACCCCTGCTGGAGCGACTTTAGACAACTGGACGTACAGCGGCGACGCATACCGTACGTCCAGGTAAGCTCTGAGCACATCGTTTTAGCTTCAATGAGCCCCCCGAATATCACGCCATCGCCTGACCATGGACAAGCAAAGTCTGGTGCGGCAATGTTTAAAGGATCACCGGATCAAGAATCAGGTGATCACCCCTTAAAACAGCTGCTACCAGACGTTGTGACTCTGCAGCTCAGCGCGACCCACAACCATGTGATGCACCTCGTCAGGGCCATCAGCGAAACGCAGATAGCGTTGCGTGGCGTACATTTCTGCCAGCGGTGTCCACTTCGATAAACCCATGGCGCCGTGCATCTGAATGGCGGCATCAATAATCACGCAACATTTCTCTGGCACCATGGCTTTGACGGCGCTGATGTAAACGCGAGCTTCTTTGTTGCCCAGTACATCCATGGCTTTAGCAGCTTGCAGTACTGAAAGCTTCATGGCGTTAATCTCAATGCGTGCGCGTGAGATGACTTCCACATTCTTGCCGAGTTTTGCAATGGGCTTGCCGAAGGCTTCCCGCGTACCCGCACGGTTTACCATCAACGCGAGTGCTTTTTCTGCTGAGCCGATCGAGCGCATGCAGTGATGGATGCGACCTGGTCCCAGGCGCAACTGAGAGATTTCGAAGCCCCGGCCTTCGCCAAGAAGAATGTTTTCTTTTGGCACTCTCACGTTATTGAATCGCATGTGCATATGTCCACGTGGCGGGTGGGTATCACCAAAGACATCCATGGGCCCGATAATTTCCACACCTTCCGTGTCTGTTGGCACCAGTATCTGTGACTGCTGCTGGTGGGAGGCTGCGTTAGGGTCGGTCTTCACCATGACAATCATGATTTTACAGCGTGGATCTGCCACGTTGGAGATCCAGTACTTCTCGCCATTGATCACATAGTCATCACCATCAAGTATCGCACTGGTGCTGATGTTACGGGCATCGGAGGAGGGTAGCGCGGGTTCGGTCATCACATAGGCCGAACGGATATCACCATTGAGAAGTGGCTCCAGCCACTGTTCTTTCTGTGCGGGTGTACCACAATGCTCCAGTACTTCCATGTTGCCGGTGTCTGGCGCGGAGCAGTTGAGGGTTTCCGAAGCCAGCGAATATTTGCCGAGCTCAGCGGCGATGTAGGCATAATCCAGATTGGTCAGACCCTGGCCGATTTCGGAATCCGGCAGAAAGAAGTTCCACAGTCCTGCTTGTTTGGCTTTGTCTTTAGCGCCATCCAACAATTCCAGTTGTCGCGGGTGCCAGGTCCATTCATCGTCCTTTTCCTCATTGAGGGCTTCGAACTCGTCCGTGATGGGTATGACGTTGTCATTGATGTGTTGTTGCACGGCGGCCATCAGGGGCTGTGCCTCTTCAGACATGCCGAGATTAAAAAGATCTACATCTAGATCGGACATGGTTGTCTCCAATATGTGTGGTGGGTATTGAGTTATGTTAAGGAACTGCTTTTCATTTGATAAATTGATTGTTGAAATAACAATTCATTGCCCTGGGGAATAGTTTATGCGCCTGGACCGATTCGATCTAAATCTACTGGTGATTTTTGAGGCTATTTATTCTGAAGGCGGGCTTACGCGTGCGGCGCAGCGCCTGAACATGGCGCAACCTACTGTCTCCAACTCTCTGGCACGATTGCGGGAAGCCTACAACGATCCGCTGTTTGCGCGTGCCGGGCGCGGTGTGGTGCCAACGCCTTTTGCCCGCCGCATGATTTCGCCGGTGCGCCAGGCATTGCGGCAAATGCAGGCGACCCTTGACGGCAATCTGCAATTCGATCCTGCGACTTCAGACAGACTCTTCCGTATCAGCATTGGCGAGATACCTGGCGTTTCCATATTGCCTCCGCTGATGCAGGCACTCCGGGAACAGGCTCCGGGTGTAAGGCTGCAGGTTTATCAGACTGACAGGCGGGAAATAAAAGAAGCGCTTGCGCTTGGCACGCTGGATCTTGCCATCGACATTCCTCAATTGTCTGCTCGGGCGCTTAACAGCCATACCCTTGGTGGGGGTGACTATGTGTGTGTTCTGCGCAAAGGGCATAAATGTGCCAGGGGGAAGATGACGCTTGAACGGTTTCTTTCGTTGCAGGTGATATCGGTATCCAGTCGTCCAAGCGGATCCAGCATGCTGGAGCTTGCACTTAACCGTATCAACCGGCGCATGGAGCCGGTATTGCGCACGCAGTATTACCTGCCTTCGTTCAAAATAGTGGAATCCACCGACTACGCCATGGTGGCCCCACGCAGTCTGGCCCAGCAGTTTGATGTTGCGATAAAAGAGCTGCCCTTCGAGACAAATGTGTCCAGTTCCTGTGTGTACTGGCATCGCAGTGCGGAGGACGATCCAGCCAATCTCTGGCTGCGCTCTCAAATCATTCCATAAAAAATAGTATGGCATTCATAAATCGAATTTTCCGAATTCAATGTGACGTAATATCCTTGGGGTTAAAGGGAGCAGGTGGGATATGGATAACTTTTCTGAAGTAATTGAACTGCAGGCGCTTACCCATTGGATGACAGCGCAGGGCCTGGGCAGTGGACCCATTGAAAATGCAGCCTTGCTCGAAGGTGGTACGCAGAACTTTCTATTGAAGTTCACCCGAGACAGTCGCGATTACGTGCTGCGACGACCGCCACAGCATCTGCGTAAGAACTCTAACAGCACCATGTTGCGCGAGGCGCGGGTCCTCGAAGCGTTAGCAGGTAGCGCTGTGCCCCATCCGGGCTTTATTGCGGTGTGCGACGACGAGTCGGTACTAGGTGCCAGTTTCTATCTGATGGAGCCCATTAACGGATTTAACGCCGCCAATGGTTTGCCGGAGTATCACGCCAGTGACCCCGCTATCCGCCATCGCATGGGGTTGGCTATGGTAGAAGGCATCACCGCGCTGGGCGCTGTTGACTACAAATCTGTCGGTCTTGAAGGATTTGGTAAACCGGAAGGATTTCTGGAACGGCAGGTACCCCGCTGGGTGGCGCAACTTGAGAGTTACAACCAGCTCGAAGGCTGGCCGGGTCTTTCTTCTCTGCCCGGAATGGATGTCATTCCAGGTTGGCTTGAAGCGAACCGGCCCGCTGAGTTTACGCCCGGCATCATGCATGGCGACTACCATCTCGCCAATGTCATGTTTTGCCATGACAGCGCTGAACTCGCTGCCATTGTTGACTGGGAGCTGTGCACGATTGGCGACCCTTTACTTGACCTCGGCTGGCTGATGGCGATGTGGCATGATCCGGAAGAGCAGGAGCGGCACGATCAACGGGAAACAAAGTCAATTCTGGCTGATGGCTTCCCCACCATAGAAGAAATGGTTGATCACTATGCGCAACGCACCACCCGCAATCTCGATTTACTGGGCTGGTATGGCGTGCTCGCATGTTTCAAGCTGGGTGCGATTCTGGAAGGCACCTACGCCCGGGCATGTGCGGGTCAGGCGCCGGTGGAGACCGGTGATGCTCTGCACGCACATACTCTGGACCTGTTTAATCGAGCACTAAGAATGATAGGAAAAACAGATGGATAAACTATTCGACTTTACCGATCAGGTGGCTGTGATCACCGGTGGCAGTCGGGGTCTTGGTCGGCAGATGGCGCTAGCCCTGGCTGAGCGAGGTGCGGATGTGGTCATTGCCAGCCGTAAGCTGGACGCCTGTGAGGAAGTGGCAGGTGAAATCGAAGCCATGGGTCGCAAGGCAATGGCCCATGCCTGTCACGTCGGTCACTGGGATGAACTGAGTGGTCTGGTTGATGCGGTGTATGAACGTTTTGGTCGCATCGATGTTCTCATCAACAATGCTGGATTGTCGCCACTCTATCCGAGTCTGGGAGAGGTGACTGAAGACCTGTTCGATAAAGTGGTAGCGATTAATCTGAAAGGGCCATTCCGCCTCATGGCACTGGCTGGTGAGAAGATGGCACAGGCGGGCGGGGGCAGCATTATCAATATTTCCAGTGTAGCCTCGCTGCGACCGTCACCCACCTCCGAACCCTACGGTGCAGCCAAAGCCGGGCTAAATGCATTGACGGGTTCTTTTGCATCAGCCCTCGGCCCGAAGGTTCGCGTGAACTGTATTGTTGCGGGGCCGTTTCTCACGGATATTTCGAAAGCCTGGGATATGGAGGCATTTGCTGAGCGTGCTGAGAACAATATCGCTCTGGAGCGTGGTGGGCAGCCTGACGAAATTGTTGGTGCGGCACTGTACTTTGCGAGCAAGGCAGGCTCCTTCACCACCGGCACAACCGTTACGGTGGATGGTGGCGTCAAGTGAAATACTCCGTCGCATTTGCCTCAGAAGTCGATTCATGGCGTTGGGCCAAGCGGGCTGAAGCGCTGGGTTTTTCTACGGCGTGGTTTTATGACACACAGTTGCTTAATCCTGATGTGTTTATCTGCATGGCCCTCGCTGCGCATGAAACTTCAACCATACGGCTGGGCACCGGCGTGTTGGTGCCTTCCAACAGGATTGCTCCGGTTGCTGCAAACGCGTTTGCGTCGCTGAACAAAATTGCACCCGGTCGAATTGATATTGGCATTGGTACAGGTTTTACGGCGCGTCGTACGATGGGGCAAGGTGCTGTTAAGTTAAGCGAAACACGAGATTATATTGTAACAATGCAGGCGATGTTGCGCGGTGAAATCGCCGATTGGCGTGACGCAGACAAGATGCATAAGGTGCGATTTCTGGATCCTGAATTTGGATTGATTAACATCGAAGATGAGATGCCGCTTTGGTTCTCTGCCTTTGGCCCCAAGGCGCAAGAGTTGACTGCAGAGCTCGGCGCGGGCTGGTTGAATTTCGGCGTGCACAAAGCCGATTTAGCGATTGAGAATATGCGGTCCGCCTGGCAGGCGGCGGGGCAGTCGCCTGAAAGTTTGCAGGCCAACCTGTTCTTCTTAGGGGCAGTGCTCACGGGTGACGCGGAAGAAGACACTAACAGATTGATGGCACAAGCGGCGCCACAGGCGGCCGTCATGTTCCACAACATGGCGGATGAAGTGGGTGCGATGGGTGGTGCCAATATGGAAGCAGGCCCGCTTGGGGACATAGCTAATGAGTACTTAAAAGTGCACGCTCAATACGAACCCGAAGATGCCAGGTATCTGGAGAACCACCGCGGGCATCTTATGTACTTACGTCCTGAAGAGCGTCATATTACGCCTGAACTCGCTCGCTCAATGACGCTCAGTGGTACGCGCGAAGAGCTCGTCGAGCGCCTGCAGGACATCAAGCGCTCAGGGTACTCACAGGTTACGGTTCAAGTTGTGCATGGTCATGAGGCAGCGTTAGAAGAGTGGGCGGATATTTTTGCGGCACTCTAGTTCAATTGAAGAGTCTATTTGAGGTCAAAACAACGTGAGCGAAATAGAAGAAGTTCTAAAGAGCGCAGTGCTACGAAAGCGCGGACAGGGGTACCATGATTTTGAAGTTGGGGAGACGATCAACCATCACTGGGGACGCACTATTACCGAGGCGGATGCCATTTCCTTCTGTCACCTGACGCTGGCGTATAACCCTTTGTACTTCAATAAGGAATATGCCAGAGAATTAGGGCACCCGGATATCGTGGTTAATCCGCAACTCGTGTTTAACGTCATTCTTGGTCTGTCCGTAGAGGTCTGCTCTGAAGGTCTCGGCGGGCCATTCCTGGGCGTTTACGATCTCAAATACCTGGAGCCAGTCTACCCCGGCGACACCCTGACGGCAGTGTCGGTTACGGAAGCTAAACGTGAATCGCAGAGCACTGAAGGCCGCGGCGTAGTGACCTGGTTCAACGAAGGGTTTAACCAGCACGGTAACAAGGTCATTGAATACCGACGATCCAACCTGGCCATCTGGAAAGGTCAGATGGGTGGCAGGAAGGAGAAGAAGGATGGGTAAACTTGCCAGTCTCACAAGCCCGGACAACTATTTCGAAGATTTCGAAGTGGGACAGACTATTCGTCATGCTCGAGGCAAAACCATAACCGAGCTGGAAAACGTTAACATCACTAACATGGTGATGAACACAGCGCAGGCACACTTTAATCTCGATCAGATGAAGAAAACACCGTTAGGAAAAATTCTTTGTTATGGCGGTGTGAATTTTTCCCTTGTGCTTGGCCTTGCATCTCAGGATACCGTTGAGAACGCACTTGCCGAGCTGGGTCTGGACAACATCCAACTGAAAGCCATGGTGTTTCATGGCGATACGCTCTATGCATATTCCAAGGTGCTGGAAAAACGTGAGAGCGATCGCGAAGACGCCGGTATCGTTGTGTTTAAACACTTTGGCGTCAATCAGAACAAGGAGCTGGTGGCTGAAATTGAGCGTACTGCATTGATTAAGAAAAAGAGCCACTGGCTCGACCGCTGAGAACTGGAATAAAACAAGGGAGTAAACCGCATGGATTTTCTGGCGGCATGGGGAAAGTACAAAGAGCTGACCATTAAAGACCTGCCTGAGGAGGTGGTGACCGTAGCGAGTCAGTGTATACAGGACTGGTTCGGCTGTGCGGTAGCAGGCAGCACCGAACCCCTCGCGCAGATTCTTCGTGATCAGTTCGGTTACCGCAGCGGTGCCTGCACGGTGATCGGCAGTGACCTGAAACTGGATGCACCTACAGCAGCACTGCTCAATGGTGCCAGCGGTCATGCGCTGGACTTTGATGACACCGGATCCAGAACCGGGTGCCATTCCACCGCGCCGGTACTGCCCGCAGCGCTGGCGGTTGCCGAAGAAATGGGACTCAGCAGTGAAGCGCTACTTACTGCATTTGTTGTAGGTGTGGAAGTAGTAGGACGGGTCCATTACGCCATGGGTACCGATCATTACCCGCGTGGCTGGCACACCACAGCAACTTATGGTGCCTTTGGTGCCACTGCGGCAGTTGCGCATCTGTTAGGCCTTGATCAGGAAAAGTATGCCATTGCCATGGGGCTCGCTGCGTCTCATGCCAGCGGCGTGAAAGCCAACTTTGGCACCATGACTAAGCCTTTGCATCCAGGGCACGCTGCGGAAAGTGGTGTTAACTGCGCGCGTCTGGCGGCCGCCGGTTTTACTGCTAATCCGGCAGCGGTTATGGGTAACCAGGGATATGTCCAGGCAGCCTCTAACGGCGCAGATCGTTCCGCCGAGTTGATGGCTGTGACGGACGAGTGGTTGATTCTCGGCACTCTGTTCAAGTTCCATGCCGCCTGTCATCTGACGCATTCAGCGATAGAAAGTGTTCTGAAGATGCGCACCAGACTGAATGTAGACGAATTGTCTTCCCTGACGATAACTGTCAATCCTGGTCTATTGGATATATGTGGTATTGAAGAGCCAACTACCGGGCTGGAGGGTAAATTCAGCCTGCGCGGCACGGCGTCTCTAGCGCTCAATGGCATTGACACCTCAAGTCCCGACACCTACGTGGATGAGGTAATCAGTAGCGAAGTTGTGCAGAGCCTGATTCCCAAGGTAACCGTGGAAACTGACAAGGCCCTGACCCAATTCCAATCTAAAGTGGTGTGGGTAGATGCGTCGCAGAACGCTCACGAGGAGTTCTGTGATATGTCGATTCCCGCAACCGATCTGAAGGCACAGGGTGACAAGCTGAAGCAGAAATTCTCTTCTCTGGTGAATTTTGGTAATGCGGACCATGATGCGATGAGCGCCAAGGTCCGGGATATCTTAACCAGTCAGCAGGTGCATTTGTAAATCATGGATATAGCCTGCTTCAGGCTGCTGAGGATGTTTGCACATGAGCAGGTTCTCCATTCAAACCGATTCAGGTACCAGGTACGACGAAAATGAAGATGCCGTCGGCTATGACGAATCGTTAGCACTCTGGCTGGTGGCTGATGGTATGGGCGGTCACGCCGCCGGCGAGGTCGCCAGCAAAATCGCGCGCGATACCTTTATTGAGCGCATCCGAACTGGTGAGAGCCACACCCAGGCGGCATTGAGCGCACATTCCCAGATCGTCATATCTGGCGACGAGCATGAGGCACAATCAGGCATGGGTTCGACGATCGTAGCAATGCAGATTATCGATGAGCATGCCGCTCTGGTGTGGGTTGGGGACAGCCGTGTGTATCTCTGGCGGGCGGGTCACTTGAGCGTTGTGACACGTGATCACTCATACGTACAGACACTGATCGATCAAGGCCAATTGAGCGACGCAACCGCGCGTAATCACCCAAAGCGCAATATGGTCACTCAAGTGCTTGGCGTGGGAGACCCCCAACCGGAGACGGCATACCTAAGCCTGCGGCCTGGCGATTGGTTGATATTGTGTAGTGACGGTCTGAATGATGAACTGACGGACGGTGAAATAGCTGAACTGCTCGAATCCACTTACGATGTCTCCAACGTGGCTGAGTTACTTGTTAGTCAGGCCGTTCAAAATGGAGGACGCGATAATGTGAGTGTTATCGCGGTTGAGTATGAAAACCCATCCAAGTCACATGAAATCCCTGAAGATGTCACCGTAAAGTCGGACGGGGAAATTATGCCAACGGCTATCTGGGCCTCGATCCGAAGATTCCCTGGCAGGCCATTAGTGCTGGGTTTGATCGCTGCGCTGGCGCTTTTTTTAGCCTATTGGATAGTGATTGGTTTCAGGTAGCTGCAACAACGACTGTTGCGCGATTATCTACTGATATTTTTAGTTCCGGACCACCCGGGTAAAGCAGCAGGGACGCATCGCCATCCAGCCGGGCGGTTTGAATTTTTTTTCCGTCCAATTCTGTGCCATTGGCGCTGCCCATGTCGACAATCTGCCAATGCCCGTTGACCTGTTCGAATTTTACGTGGTGGCGTGACACCATCGGATCGGAAATCTGCAGCGCGCAGTCGTCGTCGCGTCCGACCACAAAGTCCCTTGAAAATGTTTGGCTGCGACCCTGCCAGGTTGCGGTGACCGGAGGCATTATTGGGTCTCCTGCCAGAATAGTCATCTGTCCAGTCGGGTTTCTAGGGCCAAGATCGCGTTGCAGACCCGTCTTATCAAGTTCAAAAACCCAGGCAATCACAATGACGACAGGCGTGAGTGAGAAAATAGCTACAAGAAAGTAGCGCGATGCCCAGTCCGGGAAATCCAGAGCAGCAAAAATGTCCGGAGCGCCGGCTGAAAGACCCCAGGCCGCAGCCAGGTAAAAACTTGTTACCTAGAAAACTTTGCGTCGTTTTAGCTCACCCCAAAAAATCTGAATGCGCCTGGATGCCTTAGTTCTAACTTTCATTTACGACATGTGCTGCTTTCTCGATTTCAAGAGGCTAAGCGTGTTCGCAGCTGATGACAAGAGTTACGCGTTAAGCGACGAGATAGAGACGTATGGTGCTGTCACGTTTTAGTATAGGCTGCGGTTTTGTTCAGAAGAAGTGCAGATGCAAAAGCCACGTTTTATCCTCGGTAAACTGTCCACCCTCCTGCTGGTCGCGCTGACATCGCTGGCAAGTGTCCACGCAAACAACGAACTGGCTCAGGCCATCGAAAACGATTACGCCGAACATCTGGAGCAACTGTTCGACCATTTTCACCGCAATCCAGAGCTTTCTCTGCTGGAGACGAAAACCGCCGCGCGAATGGCAGAAGAGCTGCGGGCTGCTGGCTTTGACGTTACCGAAGACGTGGGTGGCACCGGTGTCATTGCCATGCTCGAGAACGGCCCTGGTCCGATGGTAATGATGCGTGCGGACATGGACGGCCTGCCAGTGGAGGAAAAATCCGGTCTTGAGAACGCTTCAAAAGCTACCCAGACGGATCCCATCACGGGCAATCTGGTGCCAGTCATGCATGCCTGCGGTCACGATGTCCATATCACCAGCCTGGTTGGTACTGCGCGCCAGATGGTCGCGCGCAAACATGCATGGTCTGGCAAGCTGATGCTGTTGGTTCAACCGGCAGAAGAACGGGTACTGGGCGCGCGAGCGATGAAAGAAGACCGCCTGTGGGAGCGCTTCGGGCAACCTGATTACGCCTTGGCCTTTCATGTTTCGTCAGAGTTCGAGGCGGGCAAAATTAATGTTATCGACGGCAGCCCTTACGCCGGAGCAGACACAGTGGATATACGCATTTACGGGATCGGGGCGCATGGTGCTTCGCCACATGCAGGTAAAGACCCGGTGCTGTTAGGCAGCCAGATTGTGGTTGCGTTGCAGACCCTTGTTGCAAGGGAATTGTCCCCGCGCGACCCAGGCGTTGTAACCGTCGGCTCCTTCCATGCAGGCTCGAAACACAACATTATTTCTGACTATGCTCATCTGCAGTTGACGGTTCGTAACACCAGTCCTGCGACGCGCGCCACGTTGCTCGAAGGTATTGAGCGCATTGCGGTCAATATGGGTCGGGTTGCAGGTCTTCCTGAAGATTTGTTGCCCGAAGTTGTTATTTCAGAAGAAAGCGTTCCGCCCACTACCAACAACTCGAAGCTGACCCAAAGGCTGCAAGGCGCATGGATTGAAAAAATGGGTGAGAACGCCGTCATGAGTGTTGGTACCAAGGGCATGGGTGCTGAAGACTTCCCTTTCTTCACCACCGAACCTTACATTCCCAGCGTGTACTGGGCCATTGGTGGTACACCAAAGGAAGTCATCGAATATGCTGCGGCTGGCGGCCCACCCGTCCCCAGCCACCACTCACCATTGTTCAAAATCAGTCCTTCGCCGTCAGTACAACGAGGTGTTGAATCAACCGTGGTTGCACTCGAAGAGCTTCTGCAAACAAAATAGTCAGTCTTCTCCTGAGGCAAGTGTTTCAGCTTCAAGCAAGCGCGCACCACGGAGTATGTTGCCAACAGCGTAGTTGCCCTCGTGGCAGGCGTATTCATAAACGCGCTCCTCAGGCCTTGTTGTCGCCGGCCAGACGAAATCACCCTGCCATGGCTCGGTCCACATACCCGGATCGTTAACCGTAAACTCATAGCGCAGGGAATCAGCGTCGATGCGAGTGAAGCGTTCAACGACATGTAATGTGGGGGTGGTGGAAATAAAACCCCAGTAGCCTTTGAAGTTTGTCGTGTCGACAACCAGGGTGTCTCCTTCCCACCAGCCGATGGAATCACCCAGCCAGAACTTCATATGCTCAGGCAGGTGTTCGGAATTCATCCGCACAACGCGAGCGTCATGAACCATCTCGTTGAGAATCATCACTTCGTCTTCGGTCTGCACAATCCGATGCAGGTTGTTGTAGATCGACGGCAGTGCGGGCACTGCACCTCGGAAACTCGCCACACACCGGTCAGAGGCCAGGAGACGTTCCGGATGATCGAAGGGCCCGGGTCGGTCCCACTCTAACCAGTACGCGCTACCGTCGTTGTGGGTCAGCTGGTCTGCAACAATTCTCTGTCCCTCTATGGCCTCTGGTGTTAACGGTGGTTGGCGCCCGTCAGAGGGTTCAGTAATGATTGAGGTTCGGAACTTCCCCTCTACCAATGACATTGAATCGCCTGGATCAACCCAGAAACTATTGTAGCCACCAACGTTACCACCCGCACCGCCTGTGCCGTCACCCCCTGCAGGCGGCGCACCACGATCAGGGTCGCTCGGCGCATCTGCGGCGGCTGTTCTTTCAGCGCGCATCTTTACGATCTTCTCAGCTTCTTCGGGGGTCATGTAAAGCGACTCGCCGAACTCTTCGGGTCTTTGAACGGGCGTGAGTGTGGCGATGTCGTAAGTACCGCTGAGGTCAGGCTTACCATTTTGTGTGCGAGGCATTTCACGCTCACCGGCCCAGAGCGGAGTGTTCAGAAGAAGTACCGCAACAGCGAACAGTGGATAAAATAGAATGTTGATGCGCATGATCAGAAGCTCCTAAGCGTAACTATAAATACAGGGTACAGGCAGACGCTCTTGGACGCTCGCCAAAACGCAGCTCTCAAAGCGGTGATTTGCCGTAGACCAGGCCAAAACCCCTGGTTTTGTAACCGAGTAGTACCAGCAACTCCTCGGATGCAGACTCGGTAACTTCTTTGTCCAGAGAGAGAAACCAGTTTTCCTGGGTGCGATAAATAGGCCGGGTATAGAAGCCAAACAACCCGGCTCGGGAATCATTCGAACGATTGCAGCCTGTCCGATGCATCAGGCGGCTTTCAAAAACTATCAGAGTTCCCGCAGGAGCGATCAACGGTTCAGCCACGTCATCGAAAGAGGAGGGGTCCAGATCGTTTGCAAGGTGGCTGCCGGGAATCACCTCCGTTGCACCATTGTCTGAGGTGAACTCATCCAGCGCCCAGGCGAAGTTCATACCCTGCGGTCGTGGTGGCCACGGTTTCGGTATGTAGAGTTGATCCTGGTGCCAGGCACCGCCATCGCTGCCAGGTTCAGCGATGTTGGCGGAAATATTGCTCAGCAGGGCCGGCCAGCCGATAACTTCTTTAAGCAGTGTCAATACAACCGGCAACTGAACCATTTGCTGGAACACCTTATGACGATTGAGAATGTTCCATACTCGGACGTTGCCTTCACCGTAATCGAGCTCAAACCTGTCTGCCCCGCGAGCGAGGGTGATATCTTCCTGTGCAGCGCGATAAGTGGCATCCCGTGCCAGAGTAAGCTGTTTGTTGGATAGCTGATCGGATACAAGCGCCAGACCGTATTGCTGCAGGTCAGATGAAACCTGATTCATGTTGTCAGTCACTTCAGGTAGCACGCTTCTTCTCCGCTGGATTTACTTTGGTCGCACATGACAGGCTACGCTGCCGCCGTTTGCGAGCTGTTCGTGCACGGGAATCTGTTCCCGACATACCGGCTGTGCAAATGGGCATCTCCCGTGAAAGGCACAACCTGAAGGCGGATCCAGTGGGCTTGGGATCTCGCCGCTCAGTGGTGGCTCGCGATTGGCACGCTGGCGCTTAGGGTCCGGAACAGGCACTGCGGCCAATAGCGCCCGGGTGTAAGGGTGTGCCGGTGCCTCGAAAATGCGTTTTGTCGGACCCTGTTCGACAATGCGTCCAAGATAAGTCACCGCCACCCGATCAGCGATGTGTCTGACCACCCCGAGATCGTGAGATATGAACAGGTAAGCCATACCAAATTCACGTTGCAGATCTTCCAGTAGATTGAGGATCTGATTCTGCGTGGAGACGTCCAGCGCGCTGACCGCTTCGTCAAGCACCAGCAGCTTGGGTCGCAGCGCGATGGCGCGAGCGATAGCAACACGCTGTCGCTGACCGCCGGAGAATTCGTGGGGGTAACGTGCCATATGGTGTGCATCCAACCCCACCAGCCGCAGCAGGCGGAGGACCTCTGTTTCCAGCTCCGCGCCCTGGGCGCGCCCGTGCACGGCCAATGGTTCAGCAACGATATCGCGGATCAGCTTGGAAGGGTCAAGGGATGCATAAGGGTCCTGAAACACCATCTGCAGATTGGGTCGTACCCGGCGCAACCTGGCGCCAGACAGTGCAGTCAGGTCCTCGCCATCCAGATGTACACTGCCATTTGCAGGTTGAACCAGGCGCACAACGGCGCGGGCCAGGGTGGATTTGCCGGAACCCGACTCACCAACCACTGCAAATGTCTCACCTGCGGCCACGGTAAAATCCATCTGTTGTACGGCTTTCAGCAGGCGTTTGCGCGTTAACAGGCCGGAACCCACTTTGAAGTTGATTGCGAGGTTGCGTACTTCAAGCATCGCCTGCACCCCGCAGTGACAGAGTTGAGTGCAGCGGACAGCGAGTGAAATGTCCGCTAACGTCTTCCAGCTGAGGTGGTTTTGTGCTGCATATTGGCTGCGCATAGCTGCAACGGGGTGCGAACCGACATCCGTTCGGCAGCGCCCAGGGTACCGGCGGTGAGCCGGCAATCACCGGCAGGCGTTCACCCGGCTCGCCAAGCTGAGGCATGGCACGCAGCAAACCTTCTGTGTACGGGTGCGTGGGCGCCGCAAACAAATCCTCGACATTAGCGGTTTCCACGATTTGACCGGCGTACATAACCGCCACCCGGTCGCAGATATCCGCTACTACTCCCAGATTGTGGGTCACAAACAGCATGCCCATATCGAAGCGCTCCTGCAGCTGGCGCAACAGGTCGAGAATCTGCGCTTGAACTGTGACGTCCAATGCGGTGGTGGGTTCGTCGGCAATCAGTAGTTTCGGCTCGCAGGCCAGTGCCATGGCGATGGCGGCGCGCTGGCGCATGCCGCCGGAAAATTCATGCGGATAAGCTGTGGCGCGCTGGCGTGGATCGGGAATGCGCACCAGATCCAATACCTCCACCGCACGATCCATAGCGGCGCGTCGCCCGAGCCCCATATGAGCGCGCACGCTTTCCGCAATCTGTTCGCCGATGGTAAATGCCGGGTTCAAGCTGGTCATAGATTCCTGAAAAACCATTGCGACGTCGCGTCCGCGGCGTTTGCGCAGGTCGACATCCGGCAGAGTCAGCATATCTTCGCCTTGCAGTAGAATCCGACCCTGGCTTATGCGTCCCGGGGGCGTGGGTACCAGGCGCATAATGGACAAGGCGCTGACGGTTTTGCCGGAGCCGGACTCACCCACCAAACCAAGGGTTTCGCCAGGGGCGATCTCGAAGTTGATGCCGTCGACTACCGTGACCCACCCGTACTCTGTGAGGAACTCCACAGCGAGATTTTCCACCTGCAGCAGCATCAGCTTTCCGTCCGCACTTCGCGGCCGAGAGCATCGCGCAGGCCATCACCAATGGTGTAAAGAGCAAGCACGGTAAAGGCAATAGCCAGGCCAGGGAAAACGATCAGAGACGGGGCATGATCAATATATCGAATAGCACGGCCAACCATAGCACCCCAGCTCGAATCCGGTGGTTGCGTGCCGAGGCCAAGAAAACTCAGGCCTGCTTCGGCCAGCATAGCAACGCCGGCAAACACCGATATCTGCACAAACAGCGGTGATACCACGTTTGGTAACACGTGCCGGGTAATGATCCATGATTCGGTGCAGCCTATGCTGCGTGCCGCTTCTACGTAGGTTTCCGACGCAACACTCATGGTGGTGGCTCGCATCAGGCGCAGAAAAGTTGGTGACAACAGAATGCCGACAGCAATCATCGCATTGGTCAGACTGGGGCCCAGCACGGCGATAATAGCCACGGCAAGAATCAAAGGCGGAAACGCCATCAACGCATCGGTGGCGCGCATAGTAAAATTATCTATATAGCCTCCAGCCAGACCGGCGATCAATCCGGGCGGGACACCGATGAGCAGCGCGATCACCACTGCCTGCAACGCTGCCAGCAGCGATACCCGGGCGGCAAACAACATGCGGCTGAACACATCGCGACCGAGTTCGTCGGTACCGAACCAGTGACTCGCGCTTGGCCCCTGAAGTACAATCTCCAGATTGATTGCCAGTGGATCGTATGGGGCAATCCAGGGTGCGGCCAGCGCAGCAAGCGTGAGCAGAACCACGAAAGCAAGGCCCGCCAGAGCCAGCCGCTGCCGGGCGAACCGACGCAGAAAACGACGCAAAGCACTGGGTGAGGCTTGCACTACTGCACCTGTCATTTCGGACGTATCTGTCATTGCGGCCGTACCTTGGGATTAAAGTAGCCGTAGGAAATATCAACCAGGAGGTTGATTAACACGGCGACAAACACTGCGAGGATCACCACACCCTGTATCATCGGCAGGTCCCGGGTGAACACCGAGGCCACTGCAAGCTGACCGATACCAGGCATGCCGAATACCTGTTCCACAATGATGGTGCCACCCAGCAGTGCATTGGCCTGCACGCCTAGAATCGTCACCATGGGAATGGCGGCATTTTTCAAACCATGCTTTATGACCACACTGCGTTTCAACAACCCTTTGGCCTGGGCAGTACGAATGTAGTCCTGCTGCATTACATCCACCATGGCACCGCGTAACTGACGGGTTAGAATAGCGGCGGCGGAGAAGCCGAGGGTAAATGACGGCAGTGCGATGTGTGACCACCACTGCAGCACGCCTTCTGATAAAGCGGCGTAGCCGGTGGCGGGAAACCACGCATGGCGGATGGCGAAGAGCAGCGCGAGCATCAGACCCAGCCAGAAATTCGGAATCGCAAGGCCAGCTGAAGCGCCTACGGTGACGATCCTGTCGAGCAGGCTGCCAGGACGTGTGCCAGCCAGAACGCCGGCGGGCACGGCAATAAGCAGGGCAATGATAATGGCTGCACCGGCGAGGGACAGCGTGACGGGCAAACGCTGTAACAGCACCCCTGAAACGGACTGGTCAGAAAACAACGATGTACCTAAGTCTCCCTGCAGTAAACCGACCAGCCAGTGGCCATAACGCACCAGCACCGGTTCGTTCAAACCCAGCTCCTCGCGGATGCGCTCCACGGTTTCTTCAGACGCGTCCTCGCCAGCCAGCAGATAGGCAGGATCGCCGGGTATGAGCAGCACCATGGAAAACACCAGCAGCGATACCACCAGCAGCAGTGGGATCATGGCGAGCAGGCGTTCTGCAATGAATCTGAACATCAGCGCCGTATCCTCACGCCGCGAAATTCGGGTTTGTTACCTGAGGCCCAAACCCGCATACCTTCCACTTCCGGGCGTAGAGCGAATGTAGAAGAGGGTAAATACAGCACCAGATCCAGTGCCTGACGGGCAATCTCTGCCGCGGCAGCCTGCAGCTGTGTCGGCCGCTGCTGCGGATCAATTTCCTGCCGCGCAAGTTGTGCCAGAACCATCAGTTCGGGTGTGCTGTGTCCACCGGGGTTGGGTAGTGAGCCCGGAGTGAAGAGCAGGTCGATGGTTTGTGACGGGTCCGGACGACCACCCCAGGTCACCAGCGCGGCGTCACCTTCCGATGTGCCGTAAAAGCGTTCGCTGATTTGTGCGCCTTCCAGAACCCAGGGAATTGCGGTCACGCCAATTTCGGCGAACTGGTACTGAAGCACTTCGAACAATGGCATGTAGCTGGGAATATTCGGCACGATCAACTCGAAGCTGAAGCCCTCTTTCAGACCGGCCTCAGCCAGCAATGTGCGCGCCCGGTCTGGATCATAGTTGTAGTAGTCGGCCCCTGTTGCGGCATCATGCGCCATATAGCCGATGGGAAAGTGCTGGGCTGAAGCTTCGCCGTAGCCAAAACTCAGCGCCCGCACCAGTGATTTGCGGTCCACTGCATGGTTAAGAGCCTGGCGCACCCGCTTGTCGGAGAATTTGGACCGGTTCCGGTTCAGCTGCATGTGCAGCACTTCAAGGCCGACGCCTGTTTGCACTTGCAGGTTGTAGCGTCGCGCCTGTTCAATCTGCAGGGTACCAATTGTTGTGCCATCCACCTGTCCGGAACGTACGGCATTGAGGCGGGTGGTGGTATCTGGCGTGAGCACCAGCTGCAGGCGCTGCACGCCAGCATCTTCAGGCGCCCAGTAGTCATCGAAACGCTCGTACACCGAGCGGTTGCCGAGTAAGAATTCCACGTGCCGGAAGGGTCCTGCGCCTACTCCTTTAAGATCCAGGCCGCCAGCCCGCAGCGCCTGCGGACTGACCATCATGCCCGCTCGGTCGGAGAGAATAAGTGGCAGTGCAGCATCTGGAGCGTCGAGATGTAACCGCACGTGTAACGGATCGATGATTTCCACGCGCTGGATGTGTTTGAGCTCTGCTTTCACGGCACTGCCAAGCACGGTTTTTGCGCGCTCGATGTTAATGGCCACAGCTTCGGCGGTGAACGGTTCACCATCGTGAAAGGTCACTCCCGGGCGTAAATCAAGATCCAGCCAGGCACCGTTTGGACCAAATCGCCAGGCACGCGCCAGGCCCGGCACTGCGGTACCTGCAGGGCTCATGTGGATGAGCCGATCATAGACCGGAAACAACCAGGTATTGTCGTAGCTTGAAGTTGCCCGATGTGGATCGAAGCGCGTGACGCCTGATGCCAAAGCAAAGGTTGCCGTAGCGTTCGGGTCGACCTTGGCATTGGGATTGTACTGCGGCAACTCGGGCCCACACCCGGCCAGCGTGGACAGGAGTAACAACACGATGCACAGATCGCGCAGGCATGTGTTCAGCGCCATCCCTACTTTCCCCCCTGTACAGCCGCTCATGAATCCCCTTTATCAACCGGGAAAGTAAAACACGTTTAATTGTCGGCGTACATTGAGGTAGGTGACGAAAAGTGTTTTGCCGGGATGCCAAATGCCGGGCGACGCTGTGTGGACTGATGTTTGCGGCGGATTCAGAATAGAGGGCACACTAGGCCTGGTCGAATCCGGTGCTGGAAAAATTGAACCCTGCACTCAGTTGATATCAATTGGTACGGTTGTTGCTGGAGGTTGCCTGGGTTTCAAAAAAATTGGGGAAGCAATGATGTCAGGTGCAAGTTCAGCAGAACCCGTCGTCGCAAACGGCAGGCAGGTGCATAACACTGGACGGACATCTTTTTAGTCGTGGACAAAGTCAGCTTAATGGCGTTAATCGGCGTGCTCACAATTGCATCCCAGCTGCTCGCGTACCGCTACAATATCCCCTCGATTCTTCTACTCCTGCTCAGCGGAATCCTGGTCGGTCCGGTGCTTGGATGGCTGAATACAGACGCCCTGCTTGGAGACCTTCTCTTTCCGATTGTCAACCTGGCGGTGGCCGTTGTGTTGTTTGAAGGCGCGCTGACATTGCGTTTTCGAGATCTGCAATACACGGGCACCGCCTTATGGCGGATGTTGAGTATCGGAGTTCTTGTTACCTGGTCCATTGTTACCTTGGCTACACATAGCCTGACCGAACTGGATTGGCCGCTTGCTATTCTATTCGGCGCGATCATGGTGGTGACAGGGCCAACCGTTATTCGACCAATGCTCAGAGCGGTTCGTCCAACTGCAAAAGTCGCCAAACTGCTCAATTGGGAAGGCATTGTTATAGACCCTTATGGCGCTTTGTTAGCGGTCGTCGTTGCCGACGCCATTTTCGTAGTGGGCCAGTCGAGTAGCTATGCCAGCGCGATGTTGTTGCTGCTGAAAATGCTTGCGGCAGGTGGTCTTAGTGGCATTGCTTTCGGTTATGCCACAAGTTTTGTGCTGCAACGGCGTTGGATTCCCGACTATCTGCAAAAAGTTGTCACTTTACTGACGGTAGTCACTCTCTTTGCGATTTCAAACAAGCTGAGTCATGAATCAGGACTCATTGCCGTCACAGTGATGGGTATCTGGATGGCCAATGCGGACGTCTGGGTGGAGGAGATCCTCGATTTCAAAGAGTCCCTCAGTATTCTGTTGGTTTCCGGTCTGTTCATATTGTTAGCAGCACGGCTGGATCTGAACGCGCTTGTCGCTGTGGGTTTTCCCGCGCTTGTGCTTGTCCTTGTGGTTCAGGCAGTTGCCAGGCCGCTGGCCATCCTACTGTCCACCTGGCCCGGTGATCTGACCTGGCGGGAACGCGGCTTATTGGCCTGGATAGCTCCACGCGGGGTTGTTGCTGCGGCAATTTCTGCTCTTTTTGCGCTGCGACTTGAAGAGCAGGGTTATCCAGGTGCCAATCTACTGGTCCCCCTCGCGTTTTCAGTGATCATAGGGACCGTCGTCTGGCAGAGCTTTACTGCACCAGGCCTCGCGCGTTGGCTCAAAGTGGCTCAGCCTAAACCCAAAGGCATTCTTTTTGTTGGTGCCAGCGACTTAGCGGTTGAAATTGCGAAAAAGCTGGAGGAGGACAACATTCCGGTGATGGTTGTCGATAGTGCCTGGGAAAATATTCAGACAGCGCGTATGGCAGGACTCTCGACTTACTATGGCAGGCCGACGTCTGTACATGCTGAACGTTATCTTGATTTGACCGGATTAGGATACCTGTTTGCGATGGAGTTCCGTGAACCGGACAATGCGCTCGCTTGTGTTAAGTTTGCTCGGGAAATGGGTAGCCAGAACGTGTATACCCTCTTACCCTCATTGGAAATCGAACAACACGCGAAACAGCACGTCTCCCTAAGTTATCAGGGGCGGCAACTGTTTGGTGAAGGTGTCAGTCATGTCAAGCTCCTGGCGTTACTGAGACAGGGAGCAGAGTTGAGCAGTACGCATCTCACGGAAGATTTTGATTGGACTAGCCTGCAACGACGGCATTCTGCACTATACGCCCTGTTGGCTTGGGACGAGCAACAGAATCTACGCATCAATGTGACAGGTGAGGCGTTTGAGCCGCAACCTGGCGAAAAAGTATTGAGCCTTATTGTTGACAAAAAATCAGACGAACAGAAGCGTGTTGAAAGCAGTTGATATTTATTGTTAGAAAGAGTGGTGCATGCACGCTAAAATTGTTGACCTGATAAGGCGCTTCCGAGGCAGCTATTGGTTTATTCCTTCGCTGATGGTGGGCTCAGCCTGTCTGCTTGCCCTGTTTTGCGCGTGGCTCGATGCTGAATATTTCGACGACAAGACGCTAAACGTTGCCTGGCTGTATCAGGGCGACGCCGCCGGCGCACGAGCAGTCCTGGCTGCCATTGCAACCTCAATGATAGGTGTCGCGGGTGTAACGTTTTCCATGACCATTGTGACGGTTTCGTTTGCAGCCTCAAATATCGGCCCCCGTCTCATTGACAACTTCATGCGAGATAGGGGCAATCAGGTGACCTTAGGCACTTTCATTGCCACCTTTGCCTATTGTCTGTTAGTGCTGCGAAGTGTAACTGACCCGAGTCAGGCCGGTGAAGCTGCGCATGTACCACACTTCTCGTTGCTGGTCGCCATGCTGTTGACCGCACTGAGTGTCATCAATCTTATTTATTTCATTCACCATATACCGGAGTCAATCAATGTCGGCAATCTGGCGCACAAACTTGCACATGATTTGCAGGTGCAGATAGAACGTGAGTTTCCACCGGATGCAGACACAAAAGAGCAGGCTGCGGTTGATTTACCTGGTGATCAGCAGCGCTATGATTCAATGCGCCTTAATGGATACGCTGTAAGAACAAAAACTGCAGGATATATCCAGGTGCTGGATGTCCAAGAGCTTGTTGCGGAGGCCGCCAGTAAAGATGTCACGCTGTTGCTGGCGTGCAGACCAGGGGGGTTTGTGAATCAGACAGATGTCCTGCTCTATGTCTGGCCAGGCAAAGAACTGTCAGAGAAAGAAGAACGCCAGTTAGCTGACAAGATCGTCGTGGGTGAAAAACGGACCAGTGATCAGGACTTTCTGTTTCTCGTCGACCAACTTATTGAGATCATCCTGCGTGCACTGTCACCAGGGACAAATGACGCCTTTACGGCGGTGAGCTGTCTTGACTGGATACAATCGACTCTGCTTCTGGTTATGTCTCGTCGTCCAGAGCTGGCCGAGCGGTTTGACGACGAGAAAAAACTGCGGTTAGTGATTCCCACGGTAACGTTTGAAGAGCTGACCGATGCCTTTTTCCTTCAGCCCCTGCAGTACGTGGCCGGTAATCGTGTTGCAGCCGTGCGAATGATGGAGGTGTTTGCTGCTTTGTTATCCGCATCGCGAAATGCCACGCAGACGGAAATTATTCTCAAACATGTTGAGCGCTTGAACAATGCTGCCAGGGAGCAGCTGCCAGTAAAGTCTGACCAGGAAGATCTGCAGTCTTTGTATGTTAGTACGCTTGCACGGGTGGCAAACCCTGTGATTTGAGAAAATCGAGTTTTGAACCTGGCTGCTGGCATGACTATGGCATGACTTTCGCCATAGAGAGCAAAGTAGAGCCGGTCTAAGTAGAACCGGTCAACGGAGAAAAAACGCTATGGTTGTTTCGTTTCACGCCCATGGGCACACCAGAATTACGATGTTTGGCGATGTTGCCATGGAATTTTTGCAAATGATGGGTTTACCTGCCCAGGTACCCGGCACGCTGCTGCCCGAGGAAATAGATTTGGCAATAGCAGCGTTAAAGAATGCGCTGCAGTCCGTTCCCGAGTCGTCAGGCAATGAGTATGCCGTAGAACCGGCCTTAGAACAGGACGAAGAACAGGACGAAGATATGGAACCGCAGATCAGCATGTCCGCTCGAGCGACGCCTCTCCTGAAGTTGCTTGAAGATGCCAGGCGAGACGATACTTACGTTTCCTGGCAAGAAGGATTTTCGAGCAGATGAAGCCCCCGCCGTTTCTCTGCTTAAAATTCAGTCTGACCTGTCTATTTTTCCTGTCGGCGGTAACATTTACTGATGCTGCCTGGGCAGAGTCGGCTGGCGATAAGCAAGCCTCGGCAGGAAGTGAGGTAATATCAACCGATTCCACTGACGCAACTGATGATGCTATCCAGAATCGATTGGAGGCCATCTTTTCCGAAGTGGATACGTTGAGCAAAGTAACGGTATCCGTTAGTGAAGGTGTGGCGACGCTGTCCGGCAGCACATCGAATGATGAGCGCGCAAACAGTGCGCTGAATCTGGCGCAACGGCTTGCGGGCGTGGTCACCGTGCAGGATGAAATCCAGCGCACACTTGACCTGCAGGATAACCTGTCGCCTTTAGTCGACGAACTCAGCTCGACGTTACTTCGTTGGTACAGGGCTCTGCCGCTGCTCCTGCTCGCTCTGGTAGTCTGTGTAACGATCACTTACACCGGCCATTGGCTTGCTGGGATGAACAGATTCTGGGAGCGGCTTGCGCCAAATGTTTTTTTAGCCGACTTACTGGCGCAGACCTTTCGCATAGCCGCGTTTATTCTGGGGCTGGTGATTGCGTTGAGTTTAATTGGTGCGAATACGCTTACAGGCACCGTGCTTGGCGGCGCAGGCGTGGTCGGTATTGCGGTTGGTTTTGCTGTACGTGATACGCTGGAGAACTACTTTGCGAGTATTCTGCTGAGTGTACGCCAACCTTTCCGAGTAGGTGATCATGTCCTGATCAATGAGCACGAGGGAAATGTAGTCCGCTTGACCTCCCGGGCAACAGTATTGTTGACACTGGATGGTAACCACCTGCGGATCCCTAACGCGGTAGTCTTCAAAGGCGTCATTTTAAATTACTCAAGTAACCCGGAGCGCCGCTTTGATTTTGAGCTCGGGGTAGACGCCGACGATGATCCCATTGCCGCTCTGGGTACAGGCATTGAAGCGATATCAACGTTGCCGTTTGTACTGTTAGAACCTGAGCCCTCGGGCCACATCAGCGCAGTGGGCGACTCGAATATTCTGCTGCAGTTTCAAGCCTGGATTAACCAACGTGAAGCGGATTTTCTGAAGGCCAGAAGTCGCGCAATCAGTGTGGCCAAACAAGCGCTTGAAGACAAAGGATTCACGCTGCCTGAGCCGATCTATCGTTTGCGGTGGGATAATCTGAACATGCAGGATAATCCGCTGCGCGTATTGCCGGGTGAGCACTTGCGCGAACCGATAGACCGAAACGACAGTGATGCCTCACCGAAGGAAGAAAACGAAGCGTACGCGGACCTGTTAGACGTATCACCGGATACAGCGCTGGAATCCAAAGTGATCGAAGAGCAGGGCGAAGCGGCAGAAACAAATCTGCTTGATGCAACAAAACCTATAGAGTGATGTTGGATCCGCTGCGCGTACAGGCGGATCCAGGCATTCCTGAGCCGATGTTCAGGCCTTGGCAAAGTTCGCGTTGGCGAAATCCCAGTTGATGATGTTATCCAGTAGCGATCGTATGTAGGCCCCACGATCATTCTGATAATCCAGATAGTAAGCATGTTCCCACACATCTATTGTGAGCAGTGGCGTGGCATCGCTTGTTAATGGAGTCTGCGCATCGGTGGTGCTGGTGACAAAAAGTTTGCGCTCGTTCGGTTCCCAGCACAGCCAAGCCCATCCCGAGCCGAATTCGCCTGCACCGGCATCCTGTAGAGCATCCTTTAAGGCCTCAATATCGCCAAAATCGTTATTGATCTGGTGCTGCAGTTCAGAGCTTGGTGAGGTGGAGTTGCCGGCGTCCAGGCTCTGCCAGTAGAACGTATGATTCCATACCTGTGCTGCACAGTTGAAAACGTGGCCGTCCGAGGTGGAGATGATGTCTTCCAGGGATGCATCCCGTCTTTCATCGTCATCCGCTAGCGCATCGTTCAACTTGGAAACGTAGCCTTTGTGGTGTTTGTTGTAGTGAAAGTTCACGGTACGCGCGCTGATGTACGGCTCAAGCGCGTCTTCAGCGAAGGGTAAGGGGTCTAGTTCGAAAGTCATCATGGTCCTCGTTTTCAAATCTGCTGGTCAGCTTTGACCAGTGTGTTTATTTTATCGAAAAGCTTGTAAAGCCAACCTGAAATGAAAACAGCAAGAATTGGGCCAGAGGACTAATCCAGCTCGTCGAACTCTGCGTCACCGGCATTGCGATATTCCTCAAGACGGTTGTAGAGCGTTTTTGGAGAAATCCCTAAAGCTTCAGCGGAATCTTTTCGATTGCCTCTGTAGCGTTTCAGAGTTTGTAGAATGACGTCCCGTTCGATCTCCCTCAGCGTCTTGTCTGAGCTTGCTGGCTGCGGGTCTTCTGCGGGTTTCAGGCTTTCAAACTGATCGGGTACCGCCAGCTCGGAGGACTCTGCCGGAGTTGCGATCACGCAACGATGTACGGCGTGACGTAGTTCCCGGACATTGCCCGGCCAGTCCCAAGCGGTGAATTTCACCAGAGCATCATTCGAAATGCTCAGATTGCGTTGGTATTTTTCATTGAAATCCTGCAGAAATTCGGCCACCAGCAATGTTATGTCGTCTCTGCGTTCCCGCAAGGGCGGCAGTGAAATAGGGAATACGTTCAAACGATAGTAGAGGTCTTCTCTCAATTTTCCACTAGCCACGGCTTCAGCAAGATCCTGGTTTGATGCCGAGACGACCCGCGCGGAAACAGCGATCTGTTCTTCTCCGCCTACTCTTGTGATTTCCCGACTCTCGAGGGCGCGCAATAGATGAGGCTGTTGATCAATCGCCATCTCAGTGATTTCGTCTAAAAACAGCGTACCTGCAGCCGCCCGTTCGAAAGCGCCAAGGTGTCTTTGATTAGCGCCGGTAAAACTCCCTTTTTCATGCCCAAAAAGTTCGCTTGCTACCAGTTCTTTGGTGAGTGCACCGCAGTTAACCGGCTCAAGAGTGCCAGTACACTCACTTGCAGCGTGTATCGCCTGAGCAACAAGTTCCTTGCCTGTGCCACTTTCACCGGTGACAAACACCGGCGAATCCGTAGGTGCCACCATCCTGATCTGCTCGTAGATGGTTTGCATGGCGGCGCTTTCGCCGATGAGGCAACCAAAGTGACGATCGGTCTGCCGGGGAGGGCGCTCGTCCTGGGTGGGAGATTCCAGCACACACAATTCTGCCAGCGCCTCAGGATCAACGGGCTTTTCCAGATAATGCAGATTAGGACCTTGCAAATTAGTGATGGCCGACTTCATCGCTGAATGCCCAGTGATGACGATAGTCCGCTGGGTTGCAGCCAGAGCTGGCGCGTCTAACAGTTCTAAACCGTTACCATCCGGCAACATCAGATCTACAATTAATATGTCGATCGCGTGTTTTGCCAGCTGTTCACGCCCATCGCGAATGGTTTCAGACTGCGTAACCTGATGACCTTTGGCAGCGAGATATTCGCAGACAGCTTCTCGAAAGCTGTGTTCATCATCAACAACTAAGATGCTGCTCACTAAAAATATCCTTAACGCTCGCCCTGTAGTTCAACGGCGCGTCCTGCTGTGGGACGCGCTGTCAGCCTTTTCGACCAGAGGCAATTATGCAGTGTTGTGAATTATTTTGTCTGCTGAATTTTGCGTTGCTGAGCCGAGTTGAAGCCGGCGTGGTACCAACGTACCTGATGAGCCGGTAAAACCTACCCCTGGGTGGTAAAGCTTACTTTTCGGGCTCGCGGCCTCAACTTCTGGTGAGTTGTTATCTAGCTACCATCGACTGGCCAATCGCCATCCTGGAGGGGGTGATCCGCTGGCACGTTAGTTGAATTGCGTTTCTGTATGAACAAGCTGATTTATAACAGGCAATGTCGAACGTAAGAGTAAGGGTGCTGATCGAGTGTCTATTCTGGGTTGGTGCCGTTTTCTGTTTTTTACCTTTGATAGCAGCCAGTATGCCTCGGCCTTCTCTTGCTGCGCAAACTCAAAATCTTATTGGAGAATCTTCTGACAACAGCGTGCAGGTCACTCAAACAGAGACAATTAAGGCCTCCACATCGTCCCGCATAAATACAAAAGCGTCTTTGTCTGAGAGGTGGAAAACACCTGTCTTGCGGGAATGGTCCGCCGAGCGCCGCGAGAGCTTTTTGGGTTGGTTAATAGACAGCCCCGAACCGATTGCTGTGATCGAATTTCCGAAGTCGGGTGAGCAGGTTGCGGTGTTTGCGGAAGAATCAGAACGTGCCATGACGTTGGGTGCAAGTTACCTGGATGGCGTAGCCAGCATCAGTGAGGACAGCGGAAACGTTGCGCTTTCTTCTCACAGAGATGGTCCGTTCCGCCAATTACGCTTCGTCAACGAAGGGGACGTTATCAACCTGTATACCCCCAATGGTACGCAGCGCTTCCGCGTGCGTCAGACAAGAATAGTTGGTCCCGAAGAGGTGAGTGTGCTTGATGACAACGGTGAGCATCGCCTTACGCTGATTACCTGTCATCCATTTTACTTTGTTGGGTCTGCACCTAAGCGCTTCATCGTCGAAGCTATCAAGCTGGATGAACCGGTAACACTCATGCCTGATGTGGCGTTGTGTGGCAACTGTCAGTGAAGATTTTGGAACTGGCACGCTTTGTGAATCACTCAAGTCAGCGCAAGAGCGTCTTTTTTTACGACTAACATTAATAAAAAAACGGGAGCCGCTGTTGTCAGTCAACTTTGGCGCTTGAGAAGGAGTAATCATGTTCAAAACACATATGTCTAAATTTATGGCTGCGGTAGCTGCAATGTTTGTCAGTAGCGCAGTGTTCGCTTTGGAGCGGGATCAAATCCGTGGGGAGCTGGTCGACGTGGACCGGGATTTACGTTCAGTTGAAGTGCGCGTGTTGGAGGTTGGCGACGACGTTTCCACACGAATCGGGCGCACTGAAGTGTACGAAATTGATGAGTCTACAAAGATTGAATTTGATGTGGATCGTCCCGGCAGCTTTCTGCGGACGCGTCATCTTGATGGATTCAGTGATCTGGCTGTCGGGCAGGAAGTGGTTATGGACTTCAGGCTGTTAGGCGAACGCCGAATGGCAACTGTGGTTTATTCCGGTCCGGTACTGTTTACCAGATTCCCCGTGCAGACAGAGGGGAATGACATCAACGAAGCGGATGAGCCGCAGTACGTAGCGCAAACGACACGGCGCACAAGTCTGCCAGATACAGCCTCCCCAGTTTACAGCCTGGCATTGTTGGGTCTGGGTCTTGGTCTGACGGCTGGCGTGCTGCGCTATAAAAGGAAAGCCGCGGTGAAGGTCAAATGAGCGCTAGCGATAACGCCGCAGAACTGCGGGAGCTGTTATCAGAATTCGATAACGGCCTGCTTGTAACAGTTGATGACAAGCGCCTGCATGGGCGCCCCATGCACATCGCTGAGCGAAAGGAAGCCAGTTGACTTACATTCGTGACAGAAAAGGCCGCGTTTAACGCATCAATCGCCCTCGGGCAAAGTTTTGAAGATTCAGGAGAAAATTAGATGGAAGGTTCCAGTGACAGAGAACATGCGAAGGACAACAAACAAGATGATTCCGATGACAAGAAAATGCACGGAGAAGGGGATCATGAAGCGGATCAAAGGTATCGCAAACGCACCAAAGAATTTCTAGAAACACAAGAGGGTGAGGAAGCCAGTGCAACCCCGGTAAAGCGATCCGACGAAGAAAAGGCAGAAGATAAGGCCGCCCGGGAAAAAGCCTTGAAGAAAGCACGCCACTGACGTCGGGAAGGTGTGTGTGTATTGGAAACGGTGTTCAAAGAGCTACAATACCCGCTGATGCAAAGTTGCCTGTAAATTAGTTCGGGAGAACTCTGAAGGTGGAAGCGTTCTACTCGAAAGTGGTGGTTCGGATTAAATGAGCAGTTCGAAAAAGGACAGCTCAACAGAAGCAAACCATCCGCTGGTTCTCGGAGTGGGCGGGTCCACGGGTGGTTTCGATGCGTTTCAGGCGCTCATTGCAAACCTGAGAGATGCATCGGAATTAGCCATTGTATTTGTACAGCATCTGGCTCCAGAAAGTGGATCGTTGTCGCCTGACTTACTCACCAGCCTGACACCGATGGACGTGGTAGAAGTTCAAACGCGCCGTAAACTTAAGCCAGGTACAATTTACGTCTGCCCGCCGCGACGTTTGTTGACGTTGAAAAACGGTTTTCTCTATACCCGCAAAGATCGCGACAATCGCGCAGCCCCTGTTATAGACCACTTTTTTAATTCGATTGCGCAAGACCAGGGTGAGCGTGGCATTGGCGTCGTGCTCTCCGGTAACGGTACAGATGGAACGTTAGGTCTGAAAGCGATCAGCGATAGAGGTGGGTTGACGTTTGCCCAGGATACAAAGTCTGCACAAGCGGACTCTATGCCTCGCAGCGCAGCGCTTACCGGCGTTGCAGACCATGTTCTGCCCCCAGAGCAAATTGCGCAGGAACTGACAAAGTATGTAAAACACATGGCGATTACTGCTCAACCCGAGGCAGCCAAACGACGCCTCGCCGATATCAAAGACGCCATTCCGCAGATTGCTGACTTTCTCCTTGCAAAAACTCAGCACAACTTTCAGCACTACAAACTTAATACTCTGACACGTCGCATTCAAAGACGTATGCAGGTTTTAAAGATCTCTGGTGTTGATGATTATGTTGAATACCTGCGAACAGAAGAAGACGAAGCACAGACGTTGTTTCGGGAACTTCTTATCGGAGTAACGAAGTTTTTCCGAAACACTGACGCATTTGACTCACTCGCACAGAACGTACTGCCGAAATTGTTTGAGCATCGCTCGCCAAGTGATTGTGTACGGATATGGATTCCTGGATGTGCAAGCGGGCAGGAGGCATATACGTTAGCGATCTTGTGCAGAGAGGCTATGGAAGCTGCTGGAGTGTCATGTGACTTAAAGATTTTTGCCACAGACATTGACGAGCGTGCTTTGTCGATTGCTCGCAGTGGCGCCTATCCACTGGCTATAGAAGAGCAGGTATCGTCAGAGCGTATCAAGCGGTTCTTTTTCAAACGAGGTAAACGCTATCACGTCGTAAAAGAGGTTCGTGATACGGTACTTTTTTCCGTGCACAACCTGATCAGCGACCCGCCGTTCTCGCGGCTGGACCTGATCTCATGCCGCAATCTCCTGATTTACCTGGGGCCGCACCTGCAGAAAAAGCTGATACCGCTGTTTCACTACGCACTGCGTCCCAATGGCTATCTTTTTTTGGGCTCCAGCGAAAGCATCACTTCTCATGCAGAGCTGTTCAGATCAGTGGATACAAAGGCTCGGATTTCACAGCGCAAAGGGACCGCCATAGGTTCTGCTGGTAGTGGTCTGCCACGGTCTGACTATGCGGCGCCTTCAGGCGAAGAATCCGTGGGACCTGATTCATCAACTGACCTGTCAGATATTCGTCAGCGAATTGTGCTTGACGAGTTCGCTCCAAAAAGCGTGATCGTCGACAACGATGGAAAAGTAGTTAACGCGGCGCCGGATATGCAGAAATATCTGACGGTGAATAGCGGAAACTACCAGAACAACATTATGAAAATGACTGCTCGTGGTCTGCGTATCGGCTTGCGGGCAGCCTTTACCGAGGCACGCAAAACCCGTCGTAGAGTTGTCCACGAGAATTTGTCTATCCGCCTGGGAGAATTGACTCAAAGGGTCATGATCACGGTGCAACCCATGCCCAGGCTGGGTGAAGAAGAAGCCCTCTTTATGGTTGTGTTTCAGGATGTGGGCAAACCGTTCCATCGTGAAGAAGTGGAAACCTCCAATGCTGTGCTGTCCAATCGGGTTGATGATGAGGCGGTGGTTGCGCAGTTAGAACGTGAGCTTGAAACAACGCGAGATGATCTGGAAAGAACGCTGCAGGAAATGGAGGCAACAAACGAAGAGCTTAAGTCTTCGAATGAAGAACTGCTCTCGATGAACGAAGAGCTTCAGTCTGCAAATGAAGAACTGGAGACCTCAAAAGAAGAAATACGTTCGGGCAGTGAAGCGGTGTCCCAGGCCAAAAACGACCTGGAGAATCTGCTGCAAAGCTCACAGATTGCAACAGTGTTTTTAGATAACGAATTGAGAATTCGTAGTTTTACGCCGGCTATCACGCAGATCTATGACCTGATACCCACTGATGTTGGTCGTCACATAAGTCGCTTCGCACCTCTGGTTGACGAAATGCCGGATCTCCCGGACATACAGGAAACAAAAAGCCTGACCAGTCAAAACCAGACACAGCGAAAGGCGATAGAAAACACCATACGTGCTGCGTCCGGGAAGTCCTTTATCCGTCGCGTACTGCCCTATGTAAATCATAACGGCCAAGTAGAAGGCATGGTTGTCACTTTTGTAGACGTCACAGAGCTGCGCAAAAGGGAAATGCGTTTCCGAGGTACGTTTGAAAACGCAGCGGTGGGAATTGCGCATGTGGCACTTACCGGGGAATGGCTACGGGTAAATGACCGGCTGTGTGAAATCGTAGGCTACACCCGCCAGGAACTATTGCAGAAAACCTTCCAGGACATAACTCATCCAGATGACCTGGACGCTGACCTCGAAATGCTCAAACGGCTGACAAATGGTGAAATTGATACTTACAGCCTTGAAAAGCGTTACCTCCGGTCTTCCGGCGAAGCGCTCTGGACGAAGCTGACGGTATCAATCAGCGAATCTGAAGGAGGCGAGCCTGAATACGCAATATCTGTTGTTGAAGATATTGATGAGCAGGTCCGTAATCATGACGCGTTGCGGGCAAGTGAGACGCTCGTGCGCACGATTGCCGAAAATTCAACAGAGGCGCTTGTCATGATGGATGATCGCGGTTTTGTCACTTATTGCAATCAGGCATGGCTGAACATGTCGGGTTTTGATCAGCGTGAAATGCGTTCGAAGTCACTGCACGATCTGGTGCATCATCACTACGCTGATGGACAACCGTACCCGATTGATGAATGCCCGATTCAACAAGCTTTACCCGAAAATACCCAGCTACGCGGACATGAAGATCTGTTTTTCCGCAAAGACGGGAGTGCGTTTCACGTTGTGTGTGCCGCAAATCCGATAATCAGAGAAGGCAAACCTACGTCGACGGTCTTAGAGATTCGTGATGTAACACAGCAGAGGCTTGCAACACAAAAGCTCGCTACTTCCAGGCAACAACTCGCGATGGCGCTTAGAGCGGCGCGTATGGGCTCATTCGTCTGGGATAAAGAAGCCAATGTCTTGACGGCGGACGGGACGCTGAAAGATATTCTGGAGATGCGGTCAGGTCCAAAGTTGGACAAAGGAGCGTTGTTCAACAATGTTCATCCAGACGATTTGAAAGAACTGCTGTCGGTGATTGATGCCAGTGCAGATGAAGCAGGCGAGTATCTGCACGAATATCGGATTGTTCGAACTGATAACAAGGTTCGCTGGCTCTCGACTGCGGGTAGCTGGCTGGCAGAATCTGACGCACCCTCAAAGCGACTGTCAGGTCTGGTCTGGGACATAACAGAACGAAAAAATACCGAAAACGCAATACGCCTGAGTGAAGAGAGACTCCGTATTGCTGCTCGCTCCGCTGGATTTGGAACGTTTTATATTGACCTGGAATCTAATTCAATACAGTGGTCAGATGAGTTCAAAACTCTGGTGGGATTGCAACCGTATGACGAACCCACAATTGGAATCGGTGAAGTACCCGAGTTTGTTCATCCTGACGACAAAGAAAAGGTTGCCGCTTACCTGGAAACGGTGATCACTGATCTGCATGAATCAGATCACACGCTCGACCATCGGATTGTTTCTGCTGACGGTGATGTCCGCCACGTGCGCATGCAATCTCACTCCCTGTTCAGAACCCGCGGTACAGATAAGCAGATCTACGCCATTGTGGGAACTGTTCTGGATATCTCCAGACAGCACGCGAATGAGCGTTTGCTGCAACGCGAACGTCGCATTGCTCAGGCTGCCAGTGAATCAAAAAGTAAATTTGTAGCGAATATGAGTCACGAAATTCGTACACCGATGACTGCTGTATTGGGCTATACAGACCTTTTATCTGCTCTGGAACGGGAGCCCAAAAAGCTCGAATATCTGCAGATTATCAAGCGCAATGGCAGCTTCCTGCTGGATATCATGAACGATATTCTGGATATATCAAAGATTGAAGCGGGCAAAATGGATTTTGACCGGGCGCTTTTTGCGCCTCATGAACTGGTGGCAGAAGTGCATTCAACAATGAAGTTGCGAGCGGCCGAGAAACACCTGGCTTTTGATGTTGAATACGAAGGGTTGATTCCTGAAAAAGTCAGTAGTGATCCAAAACGCTTAAAGCAGATTCTCGTGAACCTGATTGGCAATGCGATCAAGTTCACAAATCAGGGAAAGGTAAGTTTAGTTGTTCGACTGCTAGCAGAACCTGCCTCGCGACTTCAGTTTGAGGTAATCGATACGGGCATCGGGATGACCGATGAACTTCAGGAGCGTCTTTTTCAACCGTTCATGCAGGGTGATATGTCCGTTTCACGTGAATTCGGTGGTACCGGCCTTGGCCTGGCTATCAGCCGTCATCTGGCTAAACTTCTGGGCGGCGATGTGTCAGTTGCCAGTGCGCCGGGCAAGGGTAGTACATTCACGTTTTCCATAGACATAGGCGAAATGTCGGATGTGAAACTTGTTGACCCCGCTGATGCAGATTTATCGCGCATACACAATACACGGCCAGCTGATCAGAATCGTTCGAAAGCTACTCGCTTGAATTGCCATGTTCTGGTAGTTGATGACAGTGAAGACATTCGTCTTCTGGTCAAACAGATTCTGACGGATTCTGGTGCGACGGTGGATGTGGCGCAGGATGGTTACGCGGCCGTTTCAAGTATCGAGCAGGCGCTTGTCGGTAATACGGATCTCCCGGACCTGATCTTGCTGGATATGCAGATGCCCAGGCTGGACGGGTATCAAACCGCCAGCAGGCTCCGAAAGATGGGTTTTGACGGACCCATTATTGCGCTGACCGCTGATGCGATGCACGGTGATATGGCGCGGTGTATTGAAGCCGGTTGTAATGCCTATTTGAGTAAGCCTGTAGACGCGCCAGAACTCGTTGCAGCTGTACACCAGTACAGTCCTGACTTGAAAGCTCAAATGCATGGGAATGTGCTAATCGTGGAAGACTCCATCGATGCGGCTACAGCCCTGCAGCAGTTATTCAAAATCAGCGGCGTGACGGCAAACATCGCTCTCACAGGAAAAGATGCGCTGGCGTATGTTGAAGTGAATTCACCCAGAATAATTCTGCTCGATTTGAATCTTCCGGATATGTCTGGCTTTGATCTGCTCGATAGTCTGCAAGCGTTGGAAAGCTTATCGCACTCTGCGTTTGTGGCGATGACAGGACAGCAGGACCCTGGCGATGTCGAGCGTTGTCTGGCTGCTGGGTTTCAACATCACATAGGAAAGCCGGTCGATTTTGAGCGCTTGCTTTCGCTGGTTCAATCAGTTGCGTCTGATCAATAGCAGGTAAGAGACAAAGACCCGATATCAGTCCTGGCCTGAATATTGCCTTTACTTTACTGAGCCGAAACGAAGCAGATTGCTATTCGGCAAAACACAGTAGAAAAAACGAACTCACACTCTTCACAGCTGTGAACTTTGGCGGGCTCGGAAAAGGAGATAAGCATGTTTGGATGGGCATTAACATTTTTGATTGTAGCGATTGTTGCAGGTTTGTTAGGTCTAACGGGAATTGCAGGCGCAGCGACGAATATCGCTTGGATATTGTTTGTTGTTGGCTTAGTGGTCGCGGCCCTGATGTTTTTCAATGGGCGTGCACCCAGGGCTTGATAGACCTGAGTGGGAAATATTGCCGATCAGAGGATCGTACTTACCGACATCGGGTTGGCAGTAGTTCCCCCTCACCTTTGAAACCCGTAGTGTAGCGGATGACTGGCTGGCACGCCTTTTGCTGCACCAGAGGTATAGACTGTCATCGAAGGGATTTGTTGGCAGAAGACATACAAGCGCCAAAGGAGGCCATACAAATGAAACGTTCAATTAAACATCCAGTGTTTAAACTCAGCGCGCTGTCAATAGGTATATTGCTTGCGACGAACTCAACGTTCGCGAATGAACACAAACATAATAAACACGAAGATAGTGTACAGGCTGAGACTAAGCAGGCCTGGCAAGAAGCCAAGAAAGAAACAAAGCAGGCATGGCAGGCAGCCAAAGCGGAAACGCGAGATGTTGCTGAGTACACAGAGGCTGCAAGTCGAAACGCCTGGTTGGATGGTAAGCTTGAAACCGCATATTTATTCAACCGGCACCTGAATAATTTCACCATCGATACCAAAGTGAAGGGAGATGTAGCCTATCTGTCAGGAAACGTCGATTCTGAAATCGACAAATCGCTCGCGGAGCAGGTCGCCCTGAGTATTGAAGGCATCAGCAGCGTAGAAAATATGCTGAATGTTGACGCTGAGAAAGCGCGTGAAGAACGCAAGCTTTCGAACAGTGATAAACAGATGCAGAGTGACAAGCGCTCATTTGCACAGCGCATAGAGGATATGACGACGACTGCGACGGTTAAGACTAAGCTCCTCGCTAATGACAGCACCGGCGGCATGGATGTTAATGTCGATACGATGAACGCCGTAGTTACCCTTAACGGTAAGGTGAGTAGCTCGGCCGAGAAAGCTTTGGTAGAACAAATTGCCTCTAACACAGACGATGTGCGTTCTGTTAATAACTCGCTGCAAGTGAGTGAAGAACAAGACGGGTAATGACGCTCTTATTGGAATTTGAGCAAAGCCTTGTGAGCCAGCTGTTCTGGCCCGCACGAAGCGTTGAGCAGTTTGCTACTGCTCAACGCGTTCTTTTTCCTGAAAAGAAAAGTAACATCAGCTTCAACGAGCAGCCGATGTTTCAAGTGGTAACTCAGCGAATTATGGCTCGGTGGCGAATGGGCTGTCAGTTCTGACCATGAATACAACACTTTCAAAAAACACCGAGAAGGGGTTGGTGGACCGACTTGTTTTTGACTCGGTTGCAAAAACGCTGTCGATAACGGACAGCGAAGCAGGATTTTTCGAGGCAAACGGAGACAGTGTTGGAGCAAAAGCGCTCGAATCTCTCGGACCAAAGCTGCAATTCTCGCAGCCCCTTACGTTAGGAGAGTGGCTGTCCACGCAGAGTTTTTCTTCGGACTCCGGTTGTTACCTGGTGCCGTTGTCTGAATCTGCAGGAGCAGTTTTTGTTCATTTTGAACCCAGGACTGAAGCCACTCCCCGGTACGTGGATATTACTCTAGAATCAATCACAGCAGACCCGGCCCAGGTTAATCTGCTGCAAACGGCCGCGCTGTCTCACCTTGTCATGCGTTCTGGCCATGAGTTTCTGAATCATCAAAATGGCATTCAAATGAATGCCCGTTTGATAGAAATAATGAATCAGAACGACAGCGACACGAAGCTCGACATTGAAACAGCATTAAGTCGGCTGCTGTCTGACAGCCATCGGTCTGTGACCCTTTTCAGAGCACTGCAGAAAATTGAGCGCTGTAGAGAACGTAAGGGTCAAGGCGAGATATCAATATCGGTAATGCGGGAGATACTGGAAGTGTTACATGGTACCCAGGGCCGTCACTTGGTCCTCGAACTGCCAGATACACAGCATTTGCCCGCGGACTATCTGTTATGTCTTTGTGTATTCCTGTCAGGTCTGCTTAGTGAAACTGAAGAGGCGGTACGGCTAAGTACCAGCGCAACCGAGCTGGTCGTGACCTGGTCCGAATCTGCAAACAGCAATGCAGGTTTCTGGGATAAACACCTGTCTCCACATCACCAACAGATGGCGCATGCGGCGCTGCCAACGAGTTTTGCTGCCTGGGGATTGATGCTGCAGGGGCGCAGCGAACAAAGAAGCGGAAACACCATCGAGCATCGATTGCATCTGGCATTGCCCAGTCCGCAATAGTTGTCCAATCAAGAAATCTAGTCTTCCGCGGCGGTTTACACTGATGTGTGGCATGTTTGTTGCTGCTGATCATATAAATATCACCGACGCAGGAAACCGGCAATGTCTAAAACATCTCCCGAACAGAGAATTCTCAAAAGCGTTAATCCTCATAACAACGAAGCGATCGAAGAGTACGCAGAACATACTGATGCTGAAGTCAGGCAGCGTATGGAAGATGCCGGCAGGGCTTTTGTAGACTGGTCAAGGGTAGCAACTGAGGATCGAATACCTGTGCTGGAAGGGCTGATCACTCAACTCGAACAGCGAAATGAAGAGTTTGCACAGCTGATAACAAGCGAAATGGGCAAACCAATTACGCAATCCAGAAAAGAGGTTTCTAAGTGCGCAAGCCTTTGTCGATACTATTCTGATAATGCGGAATGGTTTCTATCTCCTGTGATTACCAACACGAGTGCCAAGCGCGCTTCCGTTCTACACCGCCCGCTTGGCGTTGTATTGGCCATCATGCCCTGGAATTTTCCTTTCTGGCAGGCGATGCGGTTTACTGTTCCCGCCCTTGTTGCAGGTAATAGTGTCTTGTTGAAACATGCACGAAATGTCAGTGGCTGTGCGTTAGCGCTGGAAGATCTGTTCAGCCAGCTTGTTGATATTCCCTTGTTTCAAACGCTCCTGGTGTCGTCAGAGCGGATCGAAAGCGTGATTCAAGATGATCAGGTTGCAGCGGTTACTTTTACCGGCAGCACAAAGGCGGGAGCTAAAGTTGCGTCTCTGGCAGGAGCTGCGATCAAAAAATCCGTGCTCGAATTAGGCGGAAGTGATCCCTACGTTGTACTGAAGGACGCAGATGTTGAAGAGGCTGCAAACGTTTGTGCCCAGGCGCGTTTGTTGAATAATGGCCAGAGCTGTATTGCTGCGAAACGATTCATCGTCGAAAAAGCGGTTGTTGAAGAATTCAGCCGCTGTTTGAAAGATGCATTCAACGCTCAAAGGGTTGGTAATCCCATTGAAGACGCAACTGACATCGGTCCTCTGGCCAGACCCGATCTCGTGCAGTTGTTGCAGAACCAGGTGGCAGATGCGTTAACGGATAATACGAAGCTCCTTGTTGGGAGTCGTTGTGCTGAGGGTAACTATTATCCGCCAACAATACTCACCGATGTCGAGGCGGATAACATCGCCGTCAGGGAAGAACTCTTTGGACCTGTTGCCCCGGTAATGAACGCTGATAACGAGACTCATGCCGTTGAGCTTGCCAACAACTCACGATATGGCCTTGGCGCTGCGATATTTTCACCTGATGTGGAAAAAGCCTGGCGCATTGCTACAGATCAATTGCAGGCCGGTTCTGTTGCCGTTAATGGTCAGGTCGTTTCGAACCCGAAACTACCTTTTGGTGGAATCAAAGATTCAGGATACGGTCGCGAACTGGGTCCGCAAGGTATTTTGGAGTTTGTTAACGTTAAAACAGTGTGTGAGTTTTGACGGATAATGATCGTTGGTAAGGTTTGCGCACAGGAGCGGTAATTGACCGCACCTGTTTGCGGTGGAAGTACTTTTATTCTGAAAGTGCTTCCTCGCTGTAACTTGCCAGGAACTCACTTCTGGAAACCTGCCCATCCTCATCCAGATCGGCAGAAGTGAAGGCAAAGGATTGGTCCAGTGGCCATTCACCAACGCTGATAGTGCCGTTGGAATCTTTGTCGAGCTCGATGAATTCTGGCTGTAGTTTGTTGTACGGCATCTGGGTGTCTCTGACAGCACTCTGGTCTTCGACCTCCTGCGTTTGTGACTGCTGATCCTCTATGTATTGATCAATAGGGTCTTCATCAACAATTACCTCGCCTGGCACCGGTATGGGTCTCGTTGTTTCAGGCTCGTAGGTGTCATCCTCACAGCCTGTCAGCGCGAAAATGCTGATGCTGAAGACAGCCGAACAAATCAGTGAACGGCCTGTGGTCGAGAGTTTGTTTTTTTCAGCACTAGGGGCGGCTTGAGTTTCGGGTTGTCTAATAAATTCAGTCATACTGATACCTTGAACATGTTGTTTTCCAGGGGCCATGGATTCGAACTGGCCTGTAACTGGAGGATTGCAAATCCTATGCCATGGTAGAAAGTAACTTTCTGAAAGTCTCTTTCAAGTTGACCCTCTCTAACGGCTAGTCCTCATGGTGCAGCTTGCTTTTTACAGGCTTGAACAACGCAAAGGTGATGAAGGTGACGGTCGAGATCAGGATTGCGATTTCGTACCGGCCGCCGGCTACAGCTAACCCAATTGCGCCTGTAGCCCAAAGCCCTGCTGCTGTGGTAGTGCCTGAGTACTGAGAGTCTGATTTCAGGATGGCACCACCGCCGATGAATCCGATGCCGGTGCCGTGCAACTCAGGGAGTGTCAGGACATGGGCAATGTGTTTGCCAGACCGGTGCCGAGTAATTGTTAACAGCGGTACATTCATTGCATTACTGATTGTTCAGAATAGAAACGGATAGATAAGTCAGATGCGCAACCGACAGAAATTCACACGACACGCGATCCTTGCCTGGTTACTTATTGCATTTATCCCGGCGTGCTCTGGCTACCCGACCTTGGCGCCAGCGACGGATGCGGAAGTAACTACCGGCCTTGATACTGCGATAGCAACGAGCAACCGCATAGAAGTCAAAGTAGAGTTCGAAGACTGGTCTCGTGAGCCGCGTGTCAGGCAATTTGTAACGCCGTTGAAAGTCAGTATCCGCAATACTTCGACGGAAACGATTGTTCTGCAGTATCAACATCTGTTTCTGCAGGCTAATGGAGAAAAACGCTACGCAGCTCTTCCGCCGTACGCAATTGATGGCGAGATCACAAAGACTGCTGGTGCTGTAGCTGGTTACACGTCGATTGGTTTTTTAGCTAACGAATTCCATATATCCCCCTATCACCAGCTCTACTACCCTGATCTGGCGGTACATTCCGGCCCATTTGAATACGATCGAGCTTATTACGATCGGTACTATCCAATCTGGCAGAAAATAGAACTGCCTACGCCTGCGATGGCCCGCCGCGCCATCCCGGAAGGCGTGATCCGTCCTCAGGGAATTGTGAGCGGCGTTGTGTTCTTCGAGCCAGTTGATGTGTCAGAGGACGAAATTGAGTTCCGTTTCAGGCTGGTGCGAGACACTGACGGTGATGCTATCGGGTCAATAAGCATTCCTTTCAAAGTATCGCAATAACATCAGCGTAGTTTCTTGAACCGGAAAAGTTTCCGCTTTATCGGTAGGAATTACAGCTTTGTGTGACACGCTTTCGACGTGTCCAGCGCGGAACCCCAGGCGCGATAGACGCTACAACGGATCTCCCTCACAGAATGTCTGGCATGGAGATTGCACTCTTCAGTTGTAATTGAAGAGGCGTAAATATTCACACCTCGCAAATGAAACAAGGTAAAGCCGTGGCGCAGGACAGGACCCCTAAATCAAGTCAGTACATGCCCGAGATAGAGCGTGTCCTGGTGGTCATCAGTCCAGACCTGGTGCAGCCGGGTTCACCAGAAAAATCACCCTTGCTGACGCGGGCCTTGTTGCTCGCCTCAGAAACAGGATGTGATCTTGAACTGTTTCACGTCTGTTACGACGAAGCAGGTCCCGCAAGCCGTTTCAGGGATGAAGATGAGCTTCAGCTTCAACAGAAAAAGCTGTTTGATCTTGAAAAGAAGCAGATGACCAAGCTGGCAGAAAACATGCTCATGTCAGAAAACCTGCGAAGGGAAGATGTCAATGTGACCCATGATACTCGATGGGAGTCGCAACGTTCGGCAGCCATTCTACAGAAAATTGCGGATTTTCAGCCGGACCTGGTAATTAAGCAGTCCAGGGATCACAACTATCTCTTAGGAATCGCCAGCAACACAGATTGGGAGCTCATTCGTCAATCAACGGCTCATTTGTGGTTTGTTGCAGAGAAGCAATTTGACAGCGTCGATGGACTTGTCGCGGCGGTTGGAACAAACGGTGATGTTGACGTTGACGAAATATTTGGTGACGCAGACTATGACGTGTTGCGTATGGCTAATCTCATAGGCGGAATCTTCAAGGCTCACATCGTACCTGTGCATGCCTTTCAGACGCCAGCGGGTTGGGGCACTTATGCTGCCTACGCACCTGTGTTTGGCGCAGACAGTAATCCGATTGAAGCAGGCTTTCTGGATACGAAGCAGCAGCTTCAACAAGCCGCTAAGGATCACGGCGAGCACATTGAGGCGTTTGCCAAATATTTCCAAATCGAACCTTCCAGCATTCGGCTTGCTCTCGGACATCCTAGCGACGTGATTGCAGCAACCGCATCGGAAGAAAACGCGCAGCTGATCGTTATGGCAGCGAGAAATTTATCTCGTTGGGAGCGATTTCGTGAGACCACGACAGCGGAGAAGGTTCTTTCTAAAACGCTGTGCGATGTCTTGTTTGTAAAAGATCAGGCCATCTCAGCAGACACTGACGATGGAGCTCAACGAGCCACCACGTCAATTCACACCAACTAACCGATCAGGAGGGTTCCATGAGCACCAGAAAAGAATACATCGAGAAGGCTAAGTCAAAGCTGGATGACCTGGACAGTGAGCTTGACAAGCTCGAAGACCAGGCGAAAGAAGCTAAAGGCGATCTCGAAAAGCAACGTCGTCAGGAAATTGACAAGGTGAAAGAGCATCGAAGAGATCTGAAGGCCAAAATTGACGAACTTCAGTCCGCAAGTGATGCGGCCTGGGAAGATTTGAAGGATGGCACTGAGTCCGCCTGGAATTCGTTGACAGATTCCCTTAAGAGCGCAAAAGAAAGATTTTAGACGATATTGACGGGGGATTAACTTAATTTTACGACGAAGGAGTCAGTTATGAACAACACAGCCTACCAATCAGATATCAGTGCAATTCGAGACCGTGCCCGTGAGCATGTCGAAAATGGCGCGGTAACTGATGGCTATCAAGCTAATCGGGAATCCGTAGTCGACATGCTGAATTCAGCGTTGGCGACCGAGTTAGTCTGTATTCTGCGCTATAAACATCACTACTATATGGCGTCAGGCATAAACGCCCAGGTGGCAGCAGATGAGTTTCTCGAGCACGCAGAGGAAGAGCAGACTCATGCAGATGCGTTAGCGACACGGATTGTACAACTGGGTGGCGTACCGGATTTCTCACCGAAGGGATTGCAGGATCGTAGCCATTCAGAATACGTGGCGGCAACTACTCTTTCTGCGATGGTGAAAGAAAACCTGATAGCGGAACGTATTGCGATTGACAGCTACAAAGACATGATTCGGTATCTGGGCGATGATGATCCCACTACCACAGGTGTGTTAGAGGAGATTCTGGCGGTAGAAGAAGAGCACGCTGATGACCTTGCTGGCTTGATGAAGAGTGACTCGTAGATTTTTCGATTTGTGCTCTTCATTGAACGTAAAAATTTCCTCAGCTCGGTAAACATTGCATTGTCATGGAGAACACCTGGGCTCTGATAACTGTAGGCGTGTTACTGCTTGTGGCAGCAGTTCCGTATGTCAGAAGAATCCGCCATCCAGATCAACGCCTGTTAGCAGCGTACTTGATATTTATGACGCTTACCCTGACAGGTAGCGTAGTCATGTATGCGCTGCTTGTGCCTCTTTTCCAGAGCCTGAGTCTGCTTTCTTATCTGAAGCACCCTGTGGGAGCTTTGGTTTTTACAATCTTGATCTTTCTGCCCGGCTTCCTGCTGGGCAGCTGGCAGGCACGAAAACCGCCCGTCAGAAGGCGGCCGTAAATTCTTATCTGGAACGAAAGTTGCAAAATAAGTTGTACAGGCCGTCGCAATTTATCGTCGGCGGAAATTTATCAACATCAAAGTAGCAGCCAGGCGGTTTCTGAAACGAAGCCTGGCCTCGCTACCGAAAAGGAGTATTTAAATATGAAAACACAGAATACCCATTTCAAACAGAAACGTTGGCTTCCAAATATCAGATGCGCTGTTCCGGCAGTTGCTTTCATGGCGTTGACATCGGCATCTGGTTTGAGCGCGGAACCAAATCCCTACGCTCTGGTCGATGAGAGCTGGATCAGCATCAGCGGGGAAGTACAGTTCCTGCAGCCTGACTCATTCACCCTCGACTATGGCGACGGCTCGGTCATTGTGGAAATGGATGATGGTGACCGAGATGCTGACGCATACAAACTAATTGAAGGCGACAACGTTAACGTTTTAGGTGTCATCGACCGTGACCTGTTCGAACTGACCAGCATAGAAGCAAGCTCCGTGTTCGTTGAAAAACTGGATACGTATTTCTACTCGAGTGCTGTTGACGAGGAAGACATGCCGCTTTTGATGGCAGCGATTGAAGACAAACCTGCATCCTTTGTGCAAGGCAAAGTGACAGACGTTGATGACACTGAATTTTCAATCAACTTTGGATTGAACGAAATCCGTGTTGATGTTGACGACATGTTGTACAACCCATTGGACGACGAAGGCTACCAGAAAGTTCAGGTAGGGGACGTTGTACGGGTCAAAGGGGAATTGGATACAGATTTTCTGCAAGGCAGGGAATTTGAAGCTGAACGGGTCACGACGCTCCGCAAAGCTGCAAGCTGATCTAATCCACCCTAAAAAAACGCGGCGCCAGCTGGGCGAGCGGCTGGCGCCGCAATATCGGAAAAGGAGGAAGTCTCGTGCAGAGCGAAAAACCAGGTAATCTGTTTCTAATAGCCTGCTTACTAACAATTGTGGGCGCAATGAACGGCTGTGCGAATCTGCAGGGGACAGTACCGACAGATGAAATCTCAGGGTTAGCAGCAACATTTCTGACAATCAATGAGCTACCCTTTGCAGACACTTCAGTTTGTTTGCCCACACAACGATATCGACAGGTTGAAGTGGTTAACGAGGATCAGCTTTTGTTCTCTGGGACGGCTGACCGCTACTGGCTGAATGAATTAAAAACAAGCTGCCCAATGCTTGATACCGGCGAAACGATGATGTTTGAGTTGTCTGGTAGTCGTCTGTGCGAATTCGACTCTGTTCGGTCCGTTGATCTGAATATATGGTATTGGAGCAATTCGCCGCCTTGTGTCCTCGGTGTTTTCAAACGCCTGTCGGGAGAGCAGGCTGCTCTTCTGCAACAGAATCAGTAACAACAGGACGCAATTTCTCTTGAACGTTTACAGTGGCGCACAGCGCCGACGGTTTGACATGAGTAAAGCAATAGTCATGCTGGCTATTGCCATGTTTACAACTGCTGCGACAGCAGAAGAGGGGGAGACAGTCGTGCGTGACGATGAACGCGGCACGCTCAGTCTTGTTATCGAAAATGACGTGCTCGCTGGTAGCGATAGAAACTACACAAATGGAGTGCGGGTATCCTGGCTATCTGGGACCAGGGAAAGTTCAGGATTTGCACAGAAAATATCCGGGTCAGGCTCAAATGCAAAGGTGCGACATGGGTTCGCGTTCGGCCAGTCAATTTTCACCCCGAATAATCTGGACGCAGAGCGACGACTACCTGATCAACACCCCTATGCAGGGTGGTTGTATGGCGAGTACTCCTGGTTAATCCAACAACGTGACATTATCGATCATTTCACAGTTCAGGCAGGGATTGTTGGACCCAGCGCAGGAGCGGAGTGGGCGCAGAATGAATTTCATTCAATCATAGATTCAGAAAAGGCAAACGGTTGGGATAATCAGATTGATGATGAAGTAGGGGTGGTTGTTTCGTACGATCGGAAACTGCGGGCGCTGGCCAATTTTGGTATGGGCGGCATGAGCGTTGATATCACACCTAGTTTTGGTCTATCCCTGGGCAACATTTACACAAATGCCCGTGTTGGTCTCATGATGCGTATCGGTAATGACCTTCGAAATGATTTCAGTCCGCCCAGAATTCGGCCTTCTTTAACGGGCGCTGGTTTCTTTGATCCTCGTGATGGAGCCAGCTGGTATTTTTTTGCAGGCGCTGAGGCACGCGGTGTAGCCCACAACATATTCCTGGACGGCAGCCTTTTTCGGAAAGATGAAGTGGATCTATCCAGTAAAGATTTTGTTGCAGACTTTCAGGCTGGGTTTGTCGTTCAGCTTCACAATGTACAGTTTGCTCTGACCTATGTGGAGCGCAGCGATGAGTTTGAAGAACAGGTAGAACCGCAACAGTTTGCGGCGCTCAGCCTGTCTTTAAAGCTTTAGTCAGTCTCTGCTTCAAATAAGCAAAGATGAGTGAAGTTGTATTATCGCCGCTGAAAGCGGGTCAGCTGACATTGGCCCATGTCCATTAACGCTGGTGCGCCTGTCTGCAACAGGCGAATGCTATCTCCTGCGCACAAGGCATTTTTTGCAGGATCAATGGCTATAGTCAGGGGTTGGGGTACCTGGCATTTCAGCGGGCTGGTGCTGTTCACCCAGCGCGAGCCGTCACGCAGCAGAAACTCAATCTGATCCGGCGACTGTTGTGCTTTGCGAATCAGCTGTATGTCGGGCAAGGGTAAACATTCCCGATCGCGCGCAATGTCCTGAAGGGCGGTCACTTCCCGTTCCCCTAACTTGTCAGAGAGTTTTTGTTTTGTTGATGGCTCACAACCCGAGGCCAGAGTGAGTGTCAGGAAACAAGCGGCGGCGTAGATAAACTTGGCTGATTTGAGCAGGCAAACCTGGCCGGTCTCCGGCGCTTTGACCTGATTGAGATTGGATGTGTCCTTTTGCATTAAGATTCATCCAGCGAAAAGCCGACTTTCAGAGTGACCTGAAAGAGCCCAACAGAGCCGTTTTCGATGTGTCCGCGAATTTGCTCAACTTCAAACCATCTGAGCTTATCGATCGTTTCGTTACTTCTTGCGATGGCTTGATTAATGGCATCTTCCACGGTTTCTGTGGAGGAACCGGTAAGTTCGATAGTTTTGTAGGCATGATCCACGGCAAAACTCCTCTTGGTTTGTGCTTATGTTAGAACCTGCAACAGTTGTGCCACACATATTTATCCTGGAGAGAGGGAAAAACTTGAGTCTGGTACGAACTTTGCTGCTTTAACGTAAGCATTGATTTGATGACGCTCGGAAGCTGTGCTTTCGGGCCGTTGAAATCATCAAATCAGATCAGACTGTAAATGGAGGTCTAAATGTCAACGGTGAGTTTATCGGGCGAGAAATATGACTCGAAAGTTGGGGGAACCTTTGCCAGCGAAGCTGCTGCGCAAAGGGCAACAGAACAGCTTGTTTCTGCGGGTTTCAGAAACGAACAGATATCACTTGTTAGACCAGATGATGCGCATCCGGGTCGAAAGATTGAGCCGGAGAGCAAGGGAATTGTAAGAACCATGGTGAAAGCTCATTTACTGCTTGGAGCAACGGGCTTGCTGCTTGGTTTGCTGGTAGCTTCGTTTCTGGTGCTCTGGTCAGGGTTTGAAATAGCCGCTTCAAGTCCCGTTATGATATACGTTGGCCTGAGCTTTCTGGGCGGTGCAGCGGGCTTGCTGTTGGGTGGTCTGTATGGGCTGCGTCCGGATCATGACGCTCTCACTCAGAATGTGAAGGCAGCTGCGAATGACGATAATTGGAGCGTTGTTGTTCACACACAGAGTGAAGAAGAGAAACATCGCGCCGGCGAATTGCTGGAGCAGCATACAGATGTCACACACGAAACTTTATAGCGGCAAGCCTGCATAGACGACCCGATGCTGGATCGTTTGCGCGCCCATGGCCACACTACCTGGCTTTCCAGATTCTTCGTATGTACCAGCCAAAAAGCAGCGCAAAAATAGTCCAGCTTACGGGGTTCAGGTATTTGCCGACCTGAGTATAGTTTTCTCCCAACTCCAGGCCTACCCAGGCGAGCAAGCAACACCAGAGAGCTGAGCCTGCCGCGGTGTAAATGGTGAACTTGAAAATGTTCTGTTCTGCCAGGCCAGCGGGAATAGAAATAAGAGACCTCACACCCGGAATTAAGCGACAGAAGAAAACAGTCGCAGAGCCATGTTTATCAAACCAGCTTTGAGCGTGATCAATGTCGTCTGCGTTGATGCCTATCCAGCGTCCGTGGTTTTCTGCAAGCTTGTAAAGGCGCGCTCTCCCGTAGCTTCGCCCGATCCCGTAAAACACCCAGGCGCCAACAAGTGAACCCAGCGTGCCAGCCACAACCACGCCCAGCATTGTCATTTCACCAATGCCAGTCTTGTATCCAGCCAGGGGCATGACCAGTTCAGACGGTATAGGCGGGAAAATGTTTTCCAGCAGCATCAGAAAAAGCAGGCCGACATAGCCTGCGGATTCCATCAATTCGAGTATCCAATCAGCCAATAGTCTTCTTCCTCTTTCACGAGCGCTTAGATACCACTTCTACGCTTTCGGGTGTCAGGCGGACACACCAGTAGTCGGCAATTATTGCCGGCGAAGGGTTAAAATTACTGTTCAGTCCCGGGTCCAATCTGTAGCTCAAAATACCGTCTCAGACCGAACAAACGATCGCGGCCTGCTGAAGAATATTTCTAACAGCAGTGTAAGTCCAACCATCCGCCAGGCGCCGTATCAAAACGGATTTTTCATTCAATTGGCATCGAAATTGCTTCTTTGGGTAAAGCCTGCGGGCCATTGATACACAAGTATCAGGCTCTGCGAGGCGCAACAGCACGAGGCAATAATGGGACAACTGATCGATGGCACCTGGCAGGACGATAAACAGATATCGTCAGGTGAAAGTTTTGAGCGCAAGGCGTCTGAGTTTCGCCACTGGCTGTCTGCTCCAAATGATCCTGCGGGTAACGAGGTGCCGGCAGCAAGCCTGGACGCAGATGTGCAGATCTTTGCAGCTGCAAAAAACCGATACCACCTCTATGTGGCCTGGGCATGTCCATGGGCTCACCGCACGCTGATCTTTCGAAAGCTGAAAGGTCTGGAATCGCTTATATCTGTCTCCATAGCTCAACCTCATATGGGTGACTCCGGTTGGGTTTTTGATCAGTCTAGCGGGGAAGTAGGGCACACGGCTTCTAACCATAATGATCTGCCGGATACTGACAGCACTCCCGATACAATTAATCACAAAAATGCCCTATACGAAATCTATCAACTTTCTGACCCGGAGTTTACCGGGCGGGTAACAGTGCCGGTGTTATGGGACACAAAACATGGGCAGATTGTTAACAATGAATCTGCAGATATTATCAGGATGTTCAACTTCGCCTTTGATGATCTGGGTGCCCAACCCGGCGATTTTTATCCGTCTGAAAAGCGCGAAGAAATCGACTCTTTAAACGAACGCATTTATTCAACAGTGAACAACGGGGTGTATAAAGCAGGGTTTGCAAAGAGCCAGAGCGCTTATGATTCGGCGGTTGAAGAACTGTTTGATACCTTATCCTGGCTGGAAACCCGTCTGGCCCGGCAGCGGTTTCTGTTGGGAGATGAAACAACCGAGGCGGATTGGCGCCTGTTGCCAACGCTGCTGCGTTTCGATGCCATTTATGCGTTACATTTCAAATGCAGTAAACGCCGTATCATAGATTTCCCTAATCTCTGGGCCTACACACGCGACCTTTATCAGCATCCAGGCATCGCTGATACGTTCCGGTTAGCCCCGACGATGCAGCATTACTACACGAGCCATCCTGAGATCAATCCGACAGGTATTGTAGCCAGTGCACCAGCGTTGCAGCTTGATGCATCGCATCGCCGTAAGGCAATGACCGCTGATCCAGATAGCCAGTTAACTGAGGACGCGGGTGTAATTGCACCGCGCCCTGTCCAAGCCAACCGAGGAATACTGTGTTAAAGCCATTATCGAATGTAAAAAAACCGCGAGACAAAAATGCAAAGAAGACAACCTTTCTAACCTATGCTCAGCTTATAGATACCACACAGAATCTGGTGGGACTATCAGCAGACAAGTTGCAGCAGGTGGTTGACACACGCCTTGCTACAGCGTCGGGTAGTGACAGGCTAACGATGCTTCTGGGTGAAGTGTGTGATGTTCAAGCAACTCTCAAAGAAGACATTGAAAAACACCTGCAACGGTCCAACCCGCTGTATTTCGAGACTTACACACAGTTTACTTCTGCCGAGCTTGTAAACGAGTTGAATAAGCCAAGACCGGGATTTTATGAATCTGACGCTGATGTAAGTGCTCCAGATAAAGACCACAGCAACGTTCTGGACGCGGCTGTAAATCTGAATGGGGCGTTGTCGGACTTGTTTGAAGACCTGGCTGCTCGCGCTGATGTCGATGAAATTAAGGGTCAGCTGGTGGCACTGCATGATCTGGTAGCCGGGTACAATAAACGCATATCCGGATCGATTGCTGCGATTGGCAAAATTTAGAATCAGCTGATCGTGGCGAAAGAGAGTTCTGATATTAAACCGCTGGTTATTGTAACCGGAGCAGATGGTGAGATTAAGCTAATGAGAATCATACTTCTGGTCGCTGGGTTACTTCTGACAATGCGTGTTTTGCATCTGATGCTTCCATCATCATGGCTGAGATAGTCATCGTTCTGAATCATTTTCCAACTGACGACGACAAATCCTATCTAACTGAAATCGCGCAGGATACCGAGAGTTCAGCTGATTAAAACCGTTTGATAGAGAGGTTTTTTTGCTGGACCGGTCTGTAGTGCAGTGGACAGTGAGTTTTGACCATGCTGTGTTCTGGGTGGGTATGTATTGTTTGAAGACCAAAGATTGCTAGACTGAAGATAGTTTTATTGGTCGGAGTTATTGACCCATCATTTCAGCAAGTCAGACCTGCAATTGAGTATTTTGAAACTCCGCCACAATTGGCTACCTCTGGTATTTTTACTTCTCGGCCTGCTGCTCGTGATGTGGCTGGGTATTGCAGGAAAAAGTAACAATGCCGAGCGTATTGGTCTTGAGACCCGAATTACCGCCGAGCAGCTCAAGCTCCGTATAGAATCGTGCTTCGATGCGCGTGCCAGCCTGGTGCGCACCCTGGCCAGCTACCCTTGGCAATCGACCGACCAGGTTATCTCCGACTGGGCTGAGCGAGCCAGCGCCTTACTGCCGCTGTACACGGGGATTCAGGCGCTCAACTTTGTCGACAGAGATGGCATCATCCGTGTTGTCTATCCGATCGAACCTAACCTTGCTGCGCTTGACGCCAACCTGACAATGAACCCTAACGTATCAGTTCTGGACGCATTGCAGCGGGCAGGAAAAAATGGCGCGCTGGCGCGGACGGACATCCTTGAGCTGTTGCAGGGTGGCAAAGGCTTTGCTTTGTATAAGCCACTCTCAGGGCCCAACGGCCAACCGTTAGGGTACGTGAATGGCGTGTTCCGCATCGAAGCACTGATAGATTCCTGCTTACCAGAGGGGCGGCTGCGACGGAATTTTGCATTTGACCTGATCGACGATGGCGCTGTTTTTTACGAACAGGTCGATCCACGCCTGACTTCGAGCAGCCCTTACCAGACCAACCTTAGAATCAACGTTACTGACAACGACTGGCAATTTACAATCGCACCGCTGACAAGCTACCTCGCGGCGACAGACGATTTTCTCGACGACATCTGGATTGGTTTAGGCGTCCTGCTGACCACGTTACTGACGCTTGCACTTCGGTTTGCATTAGTCAAGCAACGCGACATAGAGGCTCGTGAAGACGAGTATCGTTTGCTTGTCGAGAATCAGACTGATCTTGTTGTGAAGGTCACTAATGATGGTGAGTTCCAATACGTCAGTCCCAGCTATTGTGAATTGTTTGGCAAAACCGAAGCTGAACTGCTTGGGAAGACTTTTTTGCCGCTTGTGCATGAGGATGATCGTGAGCTCACTGAGCGTTCACTGCAGCGCTTGAGCCAGCCCCCATACACGTCGTATCACGAACAACGCGCGATGACAAAAAACGGCTGGCGTTGGCTGGCATGGTCCAATCGCGCTGTGCTTGACGATCGCGGAGAGGTGGTGGGCATAACGGCTGTTGGCCGCGACGTTACCGAGACCAAACGTCTCGAAGAGCGCGTAGCGCACTCACAAAAGATGCGTGCAATGGGTGAGTTGGCAGGTGGTATTACCCACGACTTTAACAATCTGCTGCAGGTTATCCTGGGTAATGTGGAATTCCTGTTGCTCAGTGACAAACACGATGTTGAGACGCGAACCGCGTTGGAGAACGTGCGTGACGTCGGCACGCGGGCAATGAATCTGACCAAGAAACTTGCGACCCTGAGCCGCCAGGACGTGCCGCGCCCGGAGCTGTTCGACGTCAACACATTTCTGGCAGAACTTGAGGAACTGCTTGGCCACACCCTTCCAGCCTCTGTGGATTTAACGGTGACACCTGCAGGTTCGCCGCTGTCTTTGTATGGCGACCGCTCGCAGCTCGAACAGGTCATGCTCAACCTGTGCTTCAATGCACGCGACGCTGTGGCATCTAACGGTTGTATACACGTACAAGCCACTCGACAAACAGCTGATGAGGTTGAGCTGCAGTCTGACTCTCCATCGGCTGCGGACGATTATGTTGTCATCACGATTGAGGACAATGGCCAGGGTATTGATGCAAAAGTCCTGCCTCGTATTTTCGACCCGTTTTTTACTACGAAAGAAACCACCACAGGTACAGGGCTGGGCCTTGCAAACAGTTACAGCATCGTCGAGGCGCACAATGGCAGAATAACCGTTGACTCGACACCTGGCGAAGGCAGCTGCTTTTCTGTTTATCTACCGCTGTCGACAGCTGAGCAGGGCGAAATTGACGCGAGTCGTGAAACAACTGCTCCGACGATGACACGCGAACCTGACAGCAGGAAGGGTCTGGTTCTTGTCGCGGACGATAACCCTCAGCTGCTAGAGCTTACCTGCAAAATACTGCAGAAAATGGGGTATGAAACTTGTGCAGCTGCAGATGGCAGGCAGGCGCTGGATCTCTACGAAGCGCGTCAGGAGGAAATCCGACTGCTGGTGCTCGACCTTGTTATGCCCCAGATGAGTGGTCAGGAGGTTGCTGCAGCAGTTCGTCAACGCTCTGAAGATGTGCCTATCCTGTTTGTCTCGGGATATGTACCGGAGCAGACAGAGAGCACTTTGCAGGAACCTTTGCTTCGCAAACCTTATTCTATCAAGGCGTTCACTAAGGCTCTGGACGATCTTGGTTAGTGTTGATCGCAAATTTGATTATTTGAAGAAGGTGATTCTTATGGTCCGTAAGTTATTTGCTGTACTGTTTATAGCCATGGCGAGCTCAGGATTCGCAGAAAGTGAAGCCTCCAAAATCCAAAGCACAATTGATCAGACGGTGTGGAAGACCTTCCAGGCTGCCTTTGAAGCTTTAGACGGCGAGGCGCTTAACTCGGTGTACGCGGATGAGGTGCTGCGGGTTACGCCGGAAGGATTGGATGTGACGCAACGGTTTAAAAAAACAAACCAGACGCGATTTCTGGAAAATCGGCAAAAAGGTGAAGGTGTTGCGCTGGATTTCTGGTTCGATACCCGCCATACCAACGCAGGAGTTTCTTACGATACTGGTTTTTATCGTGTCACGGTGACGTCCCCAAATGGAGAGCAATCCTACGCATACGGTCAATTCCACATCGTGTTAAAGAATATCGAAGGCCAATGGAAAATTGTGCAGGATTGGGACACAGCAAAGATTGGTGGTCAGCCTATCACTGAGGACGATTTTAATCGGCGGCAGCCTGTCAGGTTCTGATCACAACCCTGAATTGCGGCGCCTTCGATTCAATTGGTGTAGCCTGAGACTAAATCAGCAGCGGGAAAAACAATGCCGACACCTATCGAGCTGGAAATCTTCACGGACTATATATGACCCTGGTGTTATCTCAGTACCGGGCGTATTGAAAAACTCAGAGCTGAATTTGATATCAATGTGACCTGGGTGCATTTTCCATTGCACCCTGAAACGCCAGACGCTGGCATCAGCATAGAAGAACTGTTTGCCGGGCGCGATATCGACATTGAAGCCATGTATACGCGCATGAAAAGTTTGATGGACGAAGAAAACCTGCCCTACGGTCGGCGCACACATACCTACAACAGCCGTCTGGCCCAGGAACTGGGCAAGTGGGCGGAGACGCAAGCCGGTGGTGAGGCTATACACGAAGCCTTGTATAAAGCGTACTTTGTTGACGGTCTGAATATCGCGGAACCGGATGTCCTGGTTGATATAGCAGCCGCTGTTGGCCTGCCAGCCGAAGCAGCGCGGGCGGTGCTGGATACGCGTAGTTTCAAGTCAGCAGTAGATGCGGATTGGGCTAAGTCACGACAGTACGGAGTGACCGGTGTACCCACGTTTGTCGCAGGGGGTTACGGCGTTGTAGGTGCGCAACCTTATGAAACCCTGGTCGCATTGATGGAGCAGGTTTCCCCCCCATAATCTTGTATTTTCAAACGGAGTCTTCTCAAAGCGTGTGATTTGCGTCAGTAACTTTCCCGTATCAATTCAAACAGGGGGTCCAGGTAGATTCGGCGTTCGACCGGCAGGTATTGAAAGTTGACACCCAGATCAGACAGCTCCCAGAATTGTTCTCGATCATCTGCCAGCATGATCTGACGCAGACGTTCGAGCCGTTCAAACCGCTCTCCGCGTAGGTCCCGTGCAATTCGCTTTGCCCTTGTATCATCGCCGTGCATGAGAAACAGCGTCGCTAACTGAACTTGCGCTCGACGAACGCCGAGCAGGCTGGATTCCTGCAATTCAACATTTTCCTCTTTGATCTCGATGTCGAGGTTCAACAGACAGTCAAGCAGCGCATCCAAACTGTCAGATTTTTCCTGAATGGCCTTCTCAACAAGGCGCATGACGTAAAATGCCGCGCTTTCCAGTAAGAACGAAGCGCCGGTATTGTGCGCATACTGTCCATATATGCGCAGGTAATCGGCTACTTCCTCGCACTTTTTACCCTGCCCATTAACCAGCAGCCATTCGGCGATTAAACGATATTGATTCATCAAATAATAGGCGGTGCGTCGGTCACCAGCGTTTATCGTCTCTCGCAGGTAACTGTTAAAGACACTGATGGAAAGGTCCAGCAACCATGGTCTGTTGCCACTGAAACCTGTTGCAATGCGCTGGGTGTTGATGCCAATGAGGTTGGCGACATCACGCTCCCGCATCGCAGCCTGGCCCATCAGCGATAAATAGCGGCGGAATACCTTCCGTTCCACCCAGATACCCTGATCTTCGATCGTCGCAATTGTTTCTGGAGCCAGTGCTATGAAGTCTGCATCCTCTGCAACGCCCCGGCTCATATCAAACCACTCATTGGGTAGTTCGTCGCGGATCTGCACATAGTCGATAACAAAGCCAGCCAGCGCATTTACTGCTGCTATGGCAATACCGCGATCACTTTGCTGAATGGCGCTGCGCGCGACGTCTTGCAATTCATCGATGGCTTCTTCTACCCGCTCTTGATTGTGTTTTATTGAGGACGCTCGAGCTCTAAGCACCATGCGGTAGGCATCACGACATATTTTGTCGATGACGCTGATAGGTGACAAAAAGGCAAACACAAAATAGATATAAGGTATCAGGAGCAGCAGACACAGTGTGACCAGGGTCAGGGTGATCGCGAAACCAGCTTGTGGCAGCACCGCATGCGGACCGCTGGAATCCAAGGCAGCGGCAATCCATATACATTGCACTGTCGTTACGACAAATATACCCAGTACGGCAAGATTAACCGGCTCTCGCAGGAACAGTCGGGTGATTTGATGGCTGTATCGAGTAGCGGCCAGTTCGACTACGATTGCCACCACGGTGATTGCAATCGCAAGTACTGCAGCGACCACTTCTGCAGCGCTGGAAAGCGTGTCTAATGCTGCCTGAGTATCCAAACTCACCAGCCATGCGATAGGCCGCAATACAACGTCGAGAGATGTGTCACCTAAAACCGCCTGGAAGAATAGCACCAGCAGGCAAACAGCAGATAAGCCGAAAAAAAGCAGCGCAGGCACTTTGAGTGGTCGGTAAGTCGAGTGTCGAGGACTTTGTTTGATCATGCACGCAGAGTGCAGCAATTGCAGGGTCATGCCAAGCTGGACGCGCGCTGATTATGTCAAAAATAGCCACCTCTCCGAATGTCCGGCGGACACAAAGGTAGCCCGTACATTATTCTGAGGCGCTGCGGTCATTGATATTTGCCTTGTTAGTCTGCACTATGCATTGACATCTTTTCTTACGAGCTGTTGTTCAAAGGCTCACGCTGGAGCCAGTCGGGCGGGGCGTTGTGCGCAAGCTTGCACGCATAAGAAACAAAAAGCGTCAGTTGCGAAAGGTTGAAATTGCGGTCTGCACGGCAACCTCCGCGTTCTTAGCGGATTCGAGTTTTTAGTTAGTCCACATGTCCAAGGGAGACCTGATGTGAAAACATCTATGAAGAAATTATCCAGAGCTATGCGCAGCACCTGTCTCCCAGGCAGATCTCTGGCTGGTGGATTTGTTATGACGGCAATTCTAACGCTTGCACCACAAGCGCAAGCGGTACTCATTGATGCCGGTACGCTTTATCTGGAATTGAACAGTGCTGTCTCTCAGGTTCGCTGGGGTGATCGCCCGGGAGGAGAGGCGGATGCTATCCAGCCGCTTCGTGTTGTTAAGAAATGTGAAGTTGATGAGCAGAACACGGCTGATCCTGACCTGATTGGACTTGTCGGCAGCGGTACTGTGGGTCTGAGTTTTAACTCTCTGGGGATTGCGAGTTCGAAAGGTGTTGGCTGCGGCAGGTTGGAAAGCCGGTTAGGCGGCCAGCAGGTCAATCAATCGCTGACACTTGGATTTGCTTCAGCGCTTTCAGGCGTCAAAGCGATAGAGGTTAATCTGGATCTTGAACTGAAAGGTAACGTTGAAGCCAGTCTGATAACAAGTCTGGACGGCGCTCAGACGGGGGCCTGGTCTTTGTTGAGCGGCAGCAATGCTGTCGGTTCACTCGGATGCGATGCCGTGAGTGGTGAAATCTGTGAAAGCAGCGATGTCAATATTCTATGTCCGTCAAATTCCGATTCTGGCTCTGACAACGGCGGTACTGACAACTGTAAGGTTGTGCTTAACGTCGAAGCAGACACGGTTTTCATTCAAGCCCTCGACGGCGAACTTGGCCTCGAAGGTGGAGGTGATAGTGGCACTGAAGCGTCTCAATTCAATCTTGCGGTTGAATTCGAAGGCGAACTTGATTGCCTTGAAAATGTCTCCATTGTTCCGACCGACCCCAGTGACGCCTACAACCTGACCATTCGTCGCCTGACCAATCTCGATGGCTCACAGTGCGACCTGATTCCTTACGATCTTGATTTTGATGGCCAGCTGATCACGTTCGAAAAGCTCGATCTGGGGCAGTTGATTGCTCACGACATAAATGTGCAATTTGAAAACGAGTCAGTTCCCACCCCGGCTTGCTATCCTTCCTGCACAGATCTGGGGTTTATCCCAAGCACACTACAGCAGTTTTCCGGAGCGCCGACGGAAATCGCCATTCCTGCCTGCACCGGCACGCCGGTTTTCTATGATCTCGCCGAAGCGTTTGATCCAGATACAGGAGAGGATCTGGTTGGCGAACTCAAGATGATCACGCCACCGTCGGGCGGCTGGGTGGATCTGGAACCTTCATTGCCGGGTCTCCAGCATGGCTGCTGGTATGACCAGGATATTGATCTCCTGGGACCAGATCCGGAAACCACTGGCAATATCATTATTCGCGTTGGGCAGAAGATTTACCTTATTGGTGACTGGGCTGCACGGCGCGGAGTTCTCTAATACCCAGTTCTGTGATGATGGAATGAACCCGGGAAGCGTCCTCGGGTTCTTGCAGGCTGCTTTGCTGCGCACGTAGTAATATCCGAGCCTCACGTAGCAGCGCTTCTTCGTACGGCATCGACGACGAAACCGCGTAGTCGAGACCCCACAAGAGCTGCCGCTCTGCATCACTGAACTGACCCAACCTGCGTAGCGTTGTTGCCCTGTGCAATGCGATTGTCGGGGTAAGTGATTCGTGATCGTCGGCCGCACGCGCGACGATGTCATCCAGGCCAGCCAGCGCAACCTCAAGTTTTCCCTGCGCTGATAGGATTGCCACGCCGACCAGGCGTGTTTCCAGTGTCTTGCGCTGCTGTCCGGTCGTCGAGAAGCTCGTTTCGATCCGTTGCAAAAGCGCCTGGGCATTTTCCAGCTTATCCTCAGCCAGATAGAGTTGAGCTAACAGCAGTTCGCCTTCATCGACGCCTTCATCGAGTTGGTTGGCGCGAGCCAATCGGATGGTTTGCAGAATTGCAGTTTCGGCTTGTGGGTATTTACGCTGTTTAAGCAGCATTTCAGCCAGATCAAGCGCAGGGAAAACAGCGCTGCTATCGTCGCCGGCGGTAAGAAAATTGTCTCGCGCGGCTTTCATCCATTCAGCAGCTTTAGTCCATTGCCCGGCGATAGCGCAGAAGATACCCAGGTTTGATCTGACATTCGCCTGCATCCGACTGTTGCCCAAAGATTCGTAGCGTTCGAGCGCTGCATGAAGGGCGCTGGCATCTTCAGGCCCCCGCAGCATCAGATCTGCGGAACCGCGAATACTCAAAGTTCGCGCTAAAGCCCCCTCGTTACCAGATCTTCGTGCCTCCTGTTCAGCTTCAATTGCAAGCGCACGTGCGCCTTCCAGCTGATCCTGCCCGTAGCGAATATTCGCTGCCCATGCCATCAGTTCAGCCCGGCATCGACCAGCATTCTGTGACTTATCTTTGATAAGCAGTTTTTGACCCAGATGCATGTCTCTGAGCGCGGCACTGAATGAGCGTGTGCGGTCTTTCAGGATGCCGCGCATGCAGATCAATTCGGCGCGAGCTACCTGATTATCTCCGCAAAGCTCGAGCGCCTGTCGCAATGCGTCTTTCGCTGCGTCGAACAGACCGGCTCGCTCCCTCAGTACACTGAGCTCACGCCACACGTTTCTTCTTTCTTCCAACGATACATCGGGCAGGCGTGACGATGCCTCCAAAGCTATCTCATAAAGCTTAGCGCCGTCGAAGTTAGCATATGCAGCGGCGGCTTGTTGGGCCGCGGTCATTGCATAGCGCCAGGTTTTTTTTGCGTTGCCTGCCAGCGCGTAGTGCAGCGCAAGTTCGTTTGCCAGGGAAACCGGATCCTGTTCCCGCTGTTCCAAAATGTCAGCGATTTTCTGATGTACAGAACTGCGGTTCTGAAAGGAGATACCCTCATAAATTACATCACGGCATACGCCATTTTTGAACTGTAACCAACCATCGCCATCAGGCGTGATGAAATCCTCGAGACGCGAAACAACCGAAGGGTCAACCAGTATGCCCAGGCTTGAGATCAATTGCTCCAGAACAGTAACCTCAAATCTACGGCCAAGCACTGCTGCATAACGAAGGAATTGACGGGCAGGCCCATCAAGCGCATCTATTTGAGCAGACAGCGCAGCTTCCAATGTTTCCGGTATGTTCACCATCGAACCAAGGTCGCGAGCAGTTTTGACGAGTTCAAGTGCAAACATAGGATTGCCGGATGCTCGTGCGACAATTCGATCAACGTCCTGGGTGCGAAATGGTGCCGCCTCGGATGCCAGTTCGACTATTGTGCGAACATCCGGATCAGGCAGAGGCTCCAAGAACACAGTCTTGCCTTCTAAGGCAGTAAGTTTCTCTTCCGGGGTGGCTGCCCGACCTGCTGCCAGCATCAGCCACCCAGCATCCGTTGTCTGCGCACTGAGTCTATTCAATAAATTAGCTGACGCGTCATCGACCCACTGTGCCGCATCCACAACCACGATCTGCGGTCCTTGTGTACAGCAGACAAGCAAGTCAATCATCACTGCCGCTGTTTTCTCCATCAGAAAAGACGGGTCCAGGGCTTGAACAGCGGGACCAGGTTCAATAGGTATGTGCAGCACATCACCTACTAAAGAAAGAAAGGGGGTCAACGCTGCTGCAACTTCCGAGACCTTGTTCCTTAGTTGTTGCGCCAGTTCAGCGGGTGATGACCCCTCGAGGCCCAGAAAATGACGTAGCGGCTTGTGCACAGACTCGTAAGGGGTTGTCGCGCCATAGGGGTCTGCCGTCATCCAGATACTTGAAGGCCGCTCGAAGCTTCTCAAAGCCTCATTGATCAGGCGAGTTTTTCCAATTCCTGCCGGTCCGGCAAGCAGAATCACCGAGCCTCTGCCTCGTTGTGAGTCGCGAACTGCTGCCTTTAGCTGGGTTAGCGCGGAAGCGCGTCCTATGAAATCATTGATCTCGAGACCCTCACGCTTGCGCGGCCCGATTTCGTCACCCACATCGTAGAGAACAACCTTTTCTGCTTTACCTTTGAAAGCAAATGGGCCCGACTGAACGCTTTTATACAATACGAGGCACTCATCCAGCACAGAAGGGTGCACGTAGATTCTGCCAGATTGGGCCTTTCCCATAATCCGCGCAGCGGTATTGGTCGTGTCGCCCATTGCCGAATATGCCGCTCGTCTGGTAGTTCCAATTTCGGCAACAAAAACGTGTCCGCGGTTAACACCGGCGCGCAGAGGCAGTGGTAATTGCAGATTCATCAGGCGACGCAGGGCGCGCAACATAGCCCCTTCGTCATCTTCGTGGCCACTTGGCACGCCCGAGGCCAGGAAAAGTTTCCCGCCACCTTGATCAATATCGACCGCCAGAAGTGTGACCCCTTCGGCGTCCAGGCATTCCTGTGCTGCGCTGAGCGTTTCATGCAATGCCTCCGCTACTCCCGAAGCACCGGCTTCGACTAACAGACGATCTGTCCCGCTAAAACCGACAAAAGCGATGCAGGCAACTCGATGTTCGGGCTCAGGGATAGCCCGTCCCAAGTGGTCTTCAAGCACCTGGGGAATCAATAACTGTGTAGACGCCTGATCCGCCCGCGTGGTGAGTTTGTTCATCGACAGGGGTGATGACCGCGGTACCCGCCACTTCAAGCGATGAAAACCGTCAGCTCCGAGGTTTGTTGCATCGGCTGTTAAACACTGTGCTGTAGCTTGACTGATTAACACTTCACCGGCATTCGCTGCATTCTCCAGTTCAATCACGCGATCCAGGACTGGGCCAGTAACGATCAGTTCCCGGGAGCTGGTCCCCACCATGAAGAAGTGCACTCCACCGCTGTGAATGCCAATTGACATTGATAGTTTCAGTGAACCAACTGAAGTCCGAATGCTGGCGGCTTCCTTCAATATCTGACGCATCGCAACGGCTGTGCTCGCCGCATGTTCGGTATGGTCTGGTCCCTGAAAAAACAACAGCAGCGCATCTCCCCCGAACTTCAGCATGTCTCCACCGCGTGTTGCTGCTGTATCGAGCATTGCTGTAAACACCTGTCCCAATGTTTCTACCAGCTCCTCGCCACCACGTCGTCCCTGTTGCGCCAGGCGTTCGGCGAGCGCAGTAAACCCGGAGATGTCACCGAATAACAGACTGCCCTCCAGTATTTTGCTCTGTTCATCAGGGGTTGTGGCCTGCCAGTCAAGCGCGAGGGCAGGTATGTGTCGCGAGACGCTAAGCGGTTCTCGGTCCGGGTCTATGCCAGCCTCGCTTTGTGGGTGAAAAGTGGTGCTCATGTCTCCGCTATCTCAATAACAAGCTATCGAGTATAAACGCGCTGGCTGTGTTACACCCTCGCATTTGCAGTGTTTTGTCCCAGCATGGCTTTGCCCATATCGCCGTAGAGATCGGTTTAAGAAAAGACAACATGATCAGTGGCAATGGAGATATCTCTGACGGCACGCTGTATCGGGTTGCTCAGAAAACCGCACTGGCACTGGTTTTCTCGCTGATGCGCAGGGTGGCTTCTTTGTAGGTATAAGCGGCATAAGCCATTCGTGAGAGCCAGTAAGCGCGCTCTGCATTGGTCGCTTTGTTGCGTTTTGCCATTACGTCTGCCATTACATCACGAAGTACCAACTCAGCTGTATCCATCCTTAAAGCGGCTTCGCCGATCACGCCGCTGACATCAGGCAGGGGAGAACCTGCCCGTAACACATTGTTCTCAATCTTGTGGCGCATCTGATCTGAAAACTCAGCAAGCGCCATCTGCGCAGCGCCCAGTATGGGCAACGCTGCGGTAAACCCCAGTACAGGCATAAGAAAGAACATAGGCACTGGACCGGTTTCATCGTCCATAACGAGGCCACCTGCCAGGATCCAGGTGCCATGTACGATACCGATGCCCGAGCCCATGGAGGCATCGGCGCGAGACAGAGTCAGGACCACATCAAAAAGGCATCCAGATCAGCTTCATGGCCACCATATTTATCAGGCACCATTAAGGAAAACAGGCCGCTCTCACGAATAGCCTCAATCACATGATCCAGCGGCTTGCGATTGATTTCCGCCTCGCGAGTGGTCTCGCGTAGAAGCGGCGCGAGTTTTTCAGCTTGTTTGATCAGGTCCATTAACATCTTCTTCTCGAGACGCTCATGTCGTGTTGCTACAATACAATAACTTGTTAACGGCAGACGAAACCGGGTTCGAATGACGATGCAAACGGTCCTCATTTTCCCCCTGCGTCTGGATATTCACGTAAACTGTCGCTTTAGTCATACAGAGAGATAGCAAGTGGAATTTGATGATGTCCTCCTCGGGCGCCGCAGCATTCGAGGTTATAAATCCGATCCGGTGCCAAAAGCATTGATAGAAGAAGTTCTGGCTCTGGCCATGCGTGCGCCGTCATCGATGAATACGCAGCCATGGAATTTTACCATTGTGTCCGGCGAACCGCTGGACCGCATACGCGCCGGTAATACGGAACGTAATCTGGCTGGTGTACCGCATTCGCGTGAGTTCCGCATCGGACAGGCTTTTGCCGGGCAGCATCGCGATCGCCAGGTGGGTGTTGCCAAGCAGTTGTTTGCGGCCATGGGAATCGAGCGTGAAGATAAAGAAGGGCGTCAGGACTGGGTACTGCGTGGCTTTCGTCAGTTTGATGCGCCTGTTTGCGTGATTATTACCTACGACCGCGTATTGGCAGACAGCGATGACACCGCATTCGACTGTGGCGCAGTCACAACCGCGCTGGTAAACGCAGCCTGGTCCCGTGGATTGGGTGCGGTGATCAACAGTCAGGGCATTATGCAGTCGCCAGTGGTACGCGAGCATGCTCAGATTGCTGAAGATCAGGTGATAATGAAAGCGGTTGCACTCGGCTGGCCGGATGACACTTTTCCAGCTAACGCGGTCGTTTCAGAACGCAAGAGCGTCGAAGAAGCGGCAACTTTTCTGGGCTTTGACGACTGAGGATCGGCGTCGAAAAACGACAGTGGTTTTGACTTAATGTTCACTCGCGGTGCCCTATGCTCCTGCAATTAGATGATCGCAGGAGCGTATTCCAACCATGATAGATCTGAAAGATCTACATATGAGCTATCCGGTTGAACAATCCCGGGTGGCCGTGCTTCAAGACGTCAATCTGGCTATTCAGGCAGGGGAAAGTGTTGCTGTTGTAGGACCTTCCGGTTCGGGTAAGACCACGCTGCTTCTGTTGCTTGCGGGTCTGGATCATCCGGATTCCGGCACAATTGAGATACAGGGCGTCGTTCTGAATGAACGCTCTGCAGATGACCTGGCGGACTTGCGTCGCGATCGGATGGGTATTGTCTTTCAATCTTTCCACCTGATTCCCAGCCTGACGGCGCTGGGTAACGTGACGTTGCCGCTGGAAATAGCAGGAGATCCAGAGGCCACTGCTAAAGCCCGGGAAATCTTACAGCGCGTTGGGCTCGCTCATCGCGAATCACATTATCCCATGCAGCTTTCTGGTGGTGAGCAGCAGAGAGTCGCTATCGCCCGAGCGCTTGTGCATGCACCGCCGCTGATTCTGGCGGATGAGCCCACTGGTAACCTGGATAAAGCGACGGGCAGTGGTGTCAGCGATTTATTGTTCGATTTACACGACAATTTAGGCAGCACACTGGTGCTGGTCACCCACGATAGCGCTCTAGCAGCCCGCTGCGATCGGCAGCTGCGTCTGGATGGCGGTTGTCTTGTCGAAGCATAAAACGCTGCCTTTTCTGCTTAAGTTTGCCTGGCAGGATCTGCGAGGTAGTGGCCAGTCCCTTTGGGTTTTATGTGCCTGCCTTGTGCTTGGCGTTACCCTGGTTGCGGCGACCGGTGGCTTATACCAGCAAGTCTGGCAGGGTTTGCAGGCAGACAGCAGGCAGATAAGTGGCGGCGATTTACAGGTTGAAGCGCGTGAGCGACTACCGGCAGAAGCCCTTAACTGGATGCAGGCGCGTGGTCAGGTTTCTCTGCTCATAGAATTTGACACGATGATGGGGACCGTGTCAGGTGACTTTCAGCTGGTGGAAGTGCAGAGTGTTGATGACCGCTATCCGCTTTATGGCGCGCTTTCCCTCGATCCATCATTACCGTTGGCTGAAGTCACACGCTTTAAGGACGGATATCACGGCCTGGCCATGGACCCTGTTCTGGCTGATCGTCTCAACATTGCAGTTGGCGACAAAGTCGAGATTGGTGCGCTGCAGTTACAGGTTCGCGCAGTGATTACAGATCAGCCCGACCGCAGCCTTACCGCCAGCTGGCGGGGCAGCCCCGTGATGATCTCCGAAGACGCTTTGCGGGAAACACAGCTGCTGCTGCCTGGAAGCCTTGCGGAATACGAATATCGGGTGCGGACCCAATTCGATTTAGAGCAATGGCAGAGTGATTTCTTTGCAGCCTTTCCAGGTACGGACTGGGAAGTCAGCACCTTTCTAGACAGGAGTGATCGTGTCGGTGAACGATTGGCTCAAGCGGTATCAGCGCTTCTGATAGTGGGTTTCAGTACTTTGTTCATCGGCGGCTTGGGTGTTTTTAACAGTGTGCAGGCGTATCTGCAGGGAAAACTCGGCACCATTGCCACGCTGCGATCGGTGGGGTTGAGAGATCGGCCGTTGGCGCTTGTTTACCTGCTGCAGATTCTGATCATGAGCATCTTGTCCTGTGGCGTAGGCGCCTTGTCAGGCTTTTTGCTGTCTTTAGGTGGAGCTTTCCTTGTCGAATCTCAGGTGCAGATAGACACGGTTGTCAGCAGCGCCCTTGTGCCTAGCTTGCTCGCTGCAGTGTTTGGTCTTTTCACAGCTATGACGTTCTCCGCACCTGCTGTGGGACGGGCGTTGTCTGTAGATCCAGCGGTACTTTTTCGAAGCCTGGACGGGGTTGAAACCGGAACACCGCGGGCCTGGTGGATAGCCACGCTGGTGGGTGCTGTGCTGGTTGTTGTGTTAGTTCTGATTGCCCTGCCGGATCCTGTATTTGCTGCCGCTTTTGTGGCTACTGTTCTGGGTTTACTGGCGATGCTGGATGGCATTGTACGTCTGATAAAATACCTGGCGTTGAGGATGGATGAACGTGCGCCAGCGAGGCGTCCTTTTGCCGTGCATCTGGCGCTGGCCAATCTTCATCGACATGGTTCCGCATTGAGGGTGTCATTGCTGACCTTGGGATCTTCACTCACGCTGCTGGTAGCGTGCACCATTCTCATTTCATCTGTGCTTGAAACCATTGCCGAGACTGTACCGGAAGAGTCCCCAGATCTGGTCTTATACGACGTAGCACCTGATCAGTATCGGCAGGTTGAACAGATTCTCAAGCGTTCGGGAGCAAACCGTGTTGATCTTGCACCACTGGTGCAGGGCAGGCTGCAGGCTGTGAACGGCGCCTCTCTGCATTCAAGTACAAACCTTGAAGCGCAGAGGGAAGCACGGGATGAACACAAGCTGACCTATCGCGCGGGCAATATTGATGGTGTCACCCTGGTGCAGGGCAGCTGGTGGCCGGAAGACTCAGACAGCGCATGGGCGGTGATGGAAGATCGTGAGGCAGATCAGATTGGACTGGCTGTCGGGGATAAGCTGGCCTTCGATATCGCCGGGCGAACATTAGAGGTCACCCTCGCTGGGATCTATAGACAACGGGGCATACAGACTCGGTTCTGGTTTGAAGCCATCCTTTCCGATGGCGTTTTAGATGCCTCTATCTCGCGCTACGTTGGCGCCAGCTACATGTCTGCTGAACAGGCGATTTCCGCGCAGAACGAGATTGCTGAGTTTGCACCCAATATTGTTTCTGTTCGTACTGCAACGATCATTGCCACTGCCAGAGATCTGCTGGGTAAAGCTGTGGCGGGTCTGGCTGTTGTCTCGGCTGTGGCCCTCAGTGTCAGCCTGCTGGTGCTTACCGGAGTGATGGCAAGTCATCGTTCGCGGCAGGCTTACTATGCCACTATTCTGCACACCATCGGCGCGCGCCTGAGTGTGATTCGACTGAGTTTAACGCTGGAATATATGTTGCTTGCAGTTGTCACCTCTGTGTTTGCGCTCATACTGGGCATACTGATCGCTTTGCCGTTACTGCATTTTCAGCTCCGATTACCTCTGACATTTCCGCTCTGGCCCGCGGTGGTTACGGCGTTCGGTGTAAGTTCAATATGTCTGTATGCCGGAGCAGGTTACCTCATGCGGCGCCTGCATTTGCAACCCGCAACTTTGTTAAAAAGTCAGTGAAACTCTGAACTTTGAAGGATCCGTCAAGCGCGACACAGCTCACAAGGCTATGCCATTGAGATCAACTTCTGCTTCGCGTTTGTCCCGACGTCGAAGGGAAACAAACCGGTGCTGGGTGCGCCAGCCTTTATCAGTTTTAACTATCCTGTCGTAGTAACTGGCGGTTGAGGTCTTTCCCTTGCCAATCAAAGCAACAATACGAAAACGCAGAGAGACGCCGGTTTCATCTGAATCAGCATAAATGTTAGTCATCATGTGGGTGCGGGGATGAGCCGCCTCAGATTCCATGAAAGACTTGATATCTTCGAGCCCGTTACAAATCCGGGAGCCGACGCCGGTAAGATCAAACACCGCGTCCTGAGTAAACACGCTGTCGAGTGCAGCCCAGTTTCGGTCATCAATTGCGTCGCCGTATCGACCTGGCAGTTCGTGTATCTCAACCCGGTCGTGGGTTGTCAGAACGTATGGCGTATCGGTCATGGGTCCGCTCCAGGGTTCCAGTTAGAGGCTTTTAGTCTGCGTTCAAAATAGTGTCACTACATGATGTAATCATCGCCCGATGCCCGCACGGTAATATCGCTGATCGATACCCCCCAGGGTTGATTAATGGCATAGATGATCTGATCTGCCAGAGTGTCAGGGTCGAGCATGAAGTATTCGATGTCGTTGATGTCAGAATGGGACGCCGGTAATTGTCCCACTTCTGCAGCTTCAAATTTCGAGAACGCGCTGGCTGCGTTCTGTCCCAGCAGCCCGGTGACCGCCTGTGGATTGATGATGCCGCTGCTGAGGTTTGTACCTGGTATACCCGTCGGCCGCACGATGGTGACCTTGATTCTACCTTGTGATTCCACGCGCAGGGATTCTGACAAGAACACGACAGCTGCTTTGGTTGCACCATAAACGCCACCGCCAGCAGTTGGATGATTTCCGTAAATGGAAGCGATGTTCACCACATGGCCCCGTCCCTGGCGCAACATCTGATCATGTACTGCGGTGATACCATTGAGTACACCTTTGATATTGATGTCAATACAGCGCTCCCAGGCAGCAGCTGCGGCTTCATGGTCTGAATAAAATGCGAGAGGCATAACACCCGCGTTGTTGATCATCACGTCGATGCGGCCGTATGTTTCTGTTGCACTGCTGGCCAGCACCTTCATCTCACTTCGGTTTGTGACATCTGCAACTACCGCTGTTGCGTTACCACCGTTATCTGATATGTCTCTGACGGTTTCATTGAGGGTGTCCCGGCTGATGTCAGCAGCAACGACGCGCGCCCCCAGACTTGCAGCCTTCTGGCAGACAAGTCTGCCAAAACCGCTGCCGGCACCTGTGACAACAATGACTTTGTCCTCTAGATAATTGTTCACTGTTGCATGTCACCGGTTTTTGTCTTCGGGAGATAGTCTGGCTTGCCGGGTTGATAGGCGCGTTCGGTATTTTTCAGCACATCCGGCCAGGCGAACCAGGCTGGTTTGAAACGCTTCTCAGAAAGCAGGGTCGCCTGATCAAAGAAATGTGGCGAAGCGGGGTCATGACTCTGCCCATAGTGCAGATAACTGGCTGCGCGCACGCCATCAGGATGGAACTCATAGACAGCCTGATAGGATGAGCCCGTCACCGCATATTGATGCTGACGATTTGGATCATCAGTAGGTGGCGTGTGGTAGACGGTGAAGGCAACGCCCAGCGGACCACGTACCCCTGCGTTGGGCAGGCTGGGCTGGCGATCGTCAAAGGGCACTTTGGCAACGTCACTATACGGTGCGTGGCGTTGAATACGATGCACCTCACCATAAGGCACCCGCCAGTTTCCATAGCGTGAGACCAGTTTTTCTGCCGCTGTCGCCAGTGCCTCGAATCGAGCCGGGATGTCTGCAGTGAACTCTGCTTTCAAAGTTTCCACTGGATAACCTCGACCGTAGAGCTCTTCGTACCAGGCGATTGCCAGCGTAGTCTGGGTCGAATCGATTGTGCTGCGGTAGTCCCAGTCCAGCAAATGCGTTAGATACGGTCGCACTCGGTCAGCGAGATCCGCATCTGATGTTTCCAGTTGTTGAAAACGGCGTTTGTAACGGGGCAGTTCGGTCATCGGCCAGTACAGGGTTGTATCGTAGGCCATCTTCTGCCAGTCCTCGAAAGTCACATCGTCAGCCTGACGCAGCAGCCAGCGAGACAGTTTCGCCCGCCGTTTATCATCGGTTGCATCCTCTACCATGTAAGCGGGGAAGTCTTTCATCGAAGGGTTGTCATCGTCCGTGGTGGTGAAGGGCGATGAGTTACAGTTCTGCATGAATCCGGACTGTGGGTTGAGTACCTGCGGTAACTCTTCAATAGGATGAAAGTCTCCCCATTCCATGTCCGGATCCGCGCCGTCAACGGGTTTTGTCCAATCGACGCCGGTCTTTCTCTTTGCAATGGTGCCATTGTAGAGGTAAAAAATATTGCCATCTGCATCCGCATACATCGTGTTGAAGGTCTGCAACTGCAGCTGGGATGCTGCTGCATACCACTGCTCGAAGTTCTGTGCACGAGACTGGGCCAGGGATTGACGCATACGTGAACCGTCATGCAGGAGAGGTACGCGGACGGCAAGAAAATGAGTGTTGTCTTCCTGCTTGATCACCGGGCCATAGTGGCTGCGGCGCAGCTGGTATTGGCGGGGCTTGGTTTCTCCCGCAACTTTGATCTGCACCGGCCAGGATTCAGCGCGTTTCCAACCCTGCCCGTATCGATATTGATCGGGATCGTCAGGGTGATCAAACGTGAGGCGGTAAACATCCGCGATGTCAGCTTCGTTTACAGTGTACGCCCAGCCCAGCCGATCGTTAAAACCAGCTGTTGGAAAGGGTGAGCCGGGAAACATGGCACCGGAAAAATCCCACCCGGAGTCACTTTTCACATGCATTTCGGTAAACATCCCCGGGCCGTACCAGGGCTGGTGCGGGTTGATGAAAAGCATGGCAGTGCCGTTGCGGGTACGCTCAGGGCCGATGGCCCATGCGTTGGAACCCAGGGATGCTCGTCGTTCTTCTTCTACAGGCGAGATTTCTGCTGAAGGGGCATGTGCCGCACCAAGCAGGCGTCCCAGCATCATGAATCGCTCATAAGCGAGCACGTGCCAGGGCTCCATGCGGGTTAGCAGGCGGGGGGTTACCTGCGGATTGCGCGCGAGATAGAAGTTGTACCCCGCGGCAAAGGCGCTTGCCAGGGTCTTTATTTCCTCGGGCTGGCTGGCAAAGTCCTGTTCTGCACGACGGGTGATTTCAAACAGGGCAACGTTGAGGTCGCTCTGCACACCTGATTCTCCAGAGACCTCAGCAGAACGGCCAAGGGCTCTGATATAGGTGTCTTCAAGCTGCCAGAAGTGGTCTTCACACTGGGACCAGGCAGAACCGAACACAACAGCAGCATCTGATTTGCCGCGGATATGAGGTACCCCCCATTGGTCTCTGTGGATAACCACATCATTGGCCAGCGGTGGTGTGGCGGTCTGGGCAGCCGCGATATCCACAGTGCAAAGCAGCAGAAGCAGCCCTGCACAGCGACGGATTTCACGTGACACAGTTACAATAGATTTGCGCATGCTGCGGGCTCTCGGTAAGTAAGCGAACCCCCAGTCTACCCCAAGCGAAGCTGACTATCCCCGTTCGGCAAATTGTTTGTCGCCAAACAGCACGTCTCGATGTGCCTCACCGTAGCCCTTCATCCCCCCGGCGATGGTTTCGTCGCGGGTCTGATCGAGCATGATGGCAAGTCCTCGAGTTACGGCTGTCCGCTCACTCAATCGCGTTACCCAGGCCTGCACATTCGGTCTTTCTACCCGGCTGGCGCGCAGCGATGTCATTGCATAAGGCAGCAGTGCTATATCGGCAATGGAGTATTCGGCAAGAAAGTAGTCCTTGTTCTGCAGATGGCGATCCATTACACCCAGTTGACGATTTATTTCGTTGAGGTAGCGCTCGGCGGCATAGGGATACTGGTGTTCGGGTGCAGCATAGAATGCAAAATGCGCATACTGCCCAGACATGGGACCTTGCGCAGAAGCTTGAAAAAACAGCCACTGCATCATCTGTGCCCGCTGTACGGTGTCGTTGGGTAAGAGCTGTCCGGTTTTCTCTGCCAGATAAACCAGAATCGCGCAGGATTCCCACAGCGTCATCGGTTCGCCACCCGGGCCATCCAGGTCAATGATCGCGGGATGTTTATTGTTCGGATTGATCGCCAGGAACTCAGGTGTCAGCTGGTCGCCCTTGAGGATGTCGATGGAATGTCCCCGGTACTCAAGCCCCAGCTCTTCAAGTGCTATGGCCACCTTCTGCCCGTTGGGTGTCGGTCCCGTATACAGTTCAATCATCTATCTGTCTCCCGCTGAGGGTTAATCGAGATTCACAATCGGTATGCCTTCAATGTCATCAGCTGGATCAAAGTCAAAGATGCGGGCATAAAAATACAGTTCCAGTTCCAACGCTCGCTTTATGTTTTCAGCCTTGCGAAATCCATGTTGCTCACCTGCAAAAGGTACATAGGCGACTGGAATACCGCTGTCAGTGAGTGCATCGACCATGGCTTGTGCCTGATTGGGTGGCACAATCCTGTCCTCCAATCCCTGAAAAAAGATTACCGGGCAGGTCAGCTGTTCAACATGATTGATGGGCGATCGTGCCTTGTAGACGTCTATATCTTGCGGGTACGCACCCACCAAACTGTCCGGGTAACGTGATTCGAATTTATGCGTATCACGCAGCAGCGCTTCCAGGTCGCCGATGCCGTAGTGACTGGCACCCGCTTTGAAGGTATCCCGAAAAGTGAGCGCGGCGAGGGTTGTGTACCCGCCAGCGCTGCCACCACGTATCGCCATACGGTTGCGATCGACAAGTCCTTCGTCGGCCAGATGGGTAGCACCAAAGACGGTGTCATCAACGTCCGCAATGCCCCAGCGGCGGTTGAGCTTCTGTCGGTAGGCGCGACCATAGCCCGTCGAGCCCCGGTAGTTAACATCCAGCACAGCAAAGCCGCGGCTCGTCCAGTACTGGGTGCCCAGACTGAGTACGGGGTGAGTCGCCGCGGTGGGTCCACCATGCAAAATAACAATCAATGGCGGCAGTTCATCAGCGGGTGCCTGAAAGTCTTTATTGGTCGGGGGATAGAAAAAGCCATGCGCAGTATCGTTATCTGCAGTGGCAAACTCGATGCTGCGCGGAATTGAATAGCAATCAGGGTCTATATCAATCTCGCCACTTTTCTTAACGTTTTCCATGCTGTGGGTTTGCAGGTCAAACAGCACGATGCTGGGAAACTCCGTGGCTGACGCACAGGTTGTAGCCAACAGGTTTCCTGCAACGGAAACCCCGTTAATCGCAGTAAACGGAGTGTCAATATCTGTCAGATTTCCATCTACCAATCGCGCCAGTCTGTGTTCGTTTTTCTCTGCATAAACACACACAATGCCGTTGTCAGTAAAGGTGTAGGTGGATTGGCCGAATACCCAGGGCGGAACGCCGAATTCCGCTTGTTTCTCGCACAGACATTGGCTTTTGCCTTGATGGAACTGGTATAGATTCCACCAACCATTTTGGTCAGAGATGTAATGCAGCTTGCCGGCGTTGTCGTACCTCGGCTGCTGTACAGATTCGTTTTTCCCACCTGCGACCACAGTTATGTTTTGCAGATCACCTTCTGCCAGCGTGGCCTCCCAGAGCGTGGTTGTATCCCACGGCATATCTGGGTGGTCCCAGGTTATCCAGGCAAGTCGGGAGCCATCTGCTGAGAGTGTTGGTGACGAGTAAAAATCGTGCCCCTCGGTGAGTTTTACAAGGTTACCACTGTCTAGATCAATGCCGCCAAGATAGTTGCTCGGCTCACCGTCACCACCGTGGTCTTCGACAACGCAGATGATGCGGTTCCTGGGTTGATCAAACACGCCATTGGCAAAACGGAGCGCGGGCGCATGTGTCAATACCTCCGGCTTCTTGCCAGGTGTCGCCACATAGAGTTGCTGATCCGCGAAGTTTGAGAAGATGATTTTTTCCGGCAACACTACCCAGGCGCCTCCACCATATTCATGGACACGCGTGCGCACGTTAAATGGCGGCGGAGTCAGTTCCTCGGTAACGCCATTCGGGCCGCGTCGCAAGAGGGTTGTTCGTCCGCCTTCTTGCGGGCGTGATTCCTGCCAGTAAAGGTCGCCGGCAACCAGGCATGCGCCTCCAACGCCTATCATTTGACTGACAATCAGGTCTGCACTGACTGGGGAAGGCCACGCGCCGTAAGGTGCTTGTTGTTTCATATCTGGTTCACTGCGATTGGTGGGCGTTGAGTGCCTGAGAAGATCGGCGAGCAGCCTGGACGCTCGCCATGAAGTCAGGCGAGCCCACAGCTGGGTGCTAAAGGTGCGCTGCCAGCGCTTCGCGCGAGACGAAAAGAAAGGGTCTCGCGTTTTTTTCAAGCTCTAGTCAGGCAGGCCCAATACTCGTTTTGAGATAATGTTCAACTGTACCTCGTTGCTGCCGCCGTAAATCGTGGTGGTACGAAGATGTAGAAACTCTTCAGTTGCCTTGAGTTCATCAGCGGTAAAGCCGACTTCCTCATGCGCACCGAGGCCGCGAAAACCCATTAACTGACGCTTCAGGTCTGCGCCGTCACGTTGCAGGCCTGCGCCCACCAGCTTGAAAATTGACGTTGCAGCGCCCGGAGTGCCGGACTTATTTTCTTCGTTAGCTCGTTGTGCGGTGTATCCGAAAGCAGCACGCCGCATGTTCATATCAAGAATGGTATCGCGCATGGCGGGATCAGCAATTTTGCCGTCTTCTTCGCCGATATATTTCTTCGCCACCTTAACCATTGTCTTGGCGGGATCTGCGGCTCGTGCGCCGCCGGTCAGTCCGCCGATACCCGAGCGTTCAAACTGCAGGAGGCGTTTACCGATGGTCCAGCCTTTGTTTAACTCACCGACTAAATCGTCTTTGCTCGCGATGGCATCATCCAGAAAGGTCTCGCAGAAGGGCGATGAACCGGAAATTAAACGGATTGGCTTTGTGGTCACGCCTTCCTGATCCATGCTCATCAGCATGAAGCTGATGCCTTCATGTTTGGGTGCATCCGGATCTGTGCGTACAAGAATAAACATCCAGTCTGCGGTGGCTGCGCCAGAGGTCCAGATTTTCTGCCCGTTGATGACATAGTGGTCGCCATTGTCCACTGCGCGTGTGGTCAATGCTGCCAGGTCAGATCCCGCATTGGGTTCGGAATAGCCCTGGCACCACTGGTACTCGCCGCGAGCAATTTTTGGCAGGTGGCGCTGTTTCTGCTCTTCTGTGCCATATTCGAGCAGGGTAGGGCCAATCATTGAGGTACCCATGCCCATCAACGGCGAGCGAGCACCGATGGCAGCCATTTCATCGTATAAAATTTTTGCCTGCGCTGTGGTTAAACCGCCGCCGCCGTATTCAGTTGGCCAGGTAGGCGCGGTCCAGCCGCGTTCCGCCATACGTTCGAGCCACAGTGCGGTATCAGGCTCCAGCGTGATTTTGCTTGAACCATTGGCAATCTGGCCCGGGCCGCGAGCCCCTTCGGGACAGTTTTCGGCAAGCCAGCTGGCCACTTCAGATCTAAATGTATTGGTTTCGCTCACAGCAATGCTTCTTATAGTTTCTTCAGCACAAAAACTATCCTTTATGACCGATTTTTTCCAGTGTGTGAATTGGGAAGATTTATGCTTCATGCCCGCGTAGACATGGCAGATTTGAGTACCGTTGCAACTGGCACCGGCCAGGCATCCGTCTTACAGTGTCGCCTGATCATTGTTTAAGGCAGAAACACCATGGCTTTCACCCATCCCGAATACCTGATTTCTCCCAGCGAACTGGCCAAAAAGCTTGATAACGACAATTTACGTCTTTTTGATGTTGCCATTCACCTGGTCCCGAACCCGAAAGGCGGCTACAAAGCGGAGTCTGGTCAACAGACTTACGATGAAGGCCACATACCTGGCGCCGCTTTCCTCAACCAGGTCAAACAACTGTCCGATACGGCCAGTTCTTTAGGATTTACCCGGCTTGAAGACGAGCTGCTTATTAAAGCTTTTGGTGATGCCGGTATTACGGCTGACAGCGATGTTGTTTTCTATTCAAGTGGCATGACGATGTGGGCGACTAGAGCCTGGTGGCTGTTGCATTACTGCGGGCACAAACGGGTTGCCATCCTTGATGGCGGTCTGCGCGCATGGAAGAAAGTCGGGCTGGAAATTTCAACCGAAGCCAGCACCTATCCTGCGCAGAGCTGGTCATCAACCACGCTCCCGCATCGTTTTGTCAGTCAGGATGAGGTTGTGGCTGCGATAGATAATGTCGGTATCTGCACGGTTAACGCTCTGTCACCGGAGGTTTATGCCGGCACTGGCGACCACCATTATGGGCGTCGCGGGCACATCCCTAACAGTATCAATGTGTTTTACGACACGCTTTTGAATGAAGGCGCGTTTCGAGACCCTCAGGAAGTCAAACAATCACTCACGGCTGCGGGCCTACTGGATGACAAACCGGTTATTGCCTACTGTGGCGGTGGCATATCAGCCACTATCGATGCGTTTGCTTGCCTGTTATTCGGCAAACAGGACGTGGCTGTGTATGACGGGTCGATGAGTGAATGGGTAAAAGACGAGTCGCTGCCATTGGTAGAAGGGGCTGATCCTTAGTCATCGGTTAACTTGAGTGGGTAGCAGAACGTCGAACTCAACGTGATATCTTGCTTATCGACCAAATCAGGTAAAAAGGAAACAGGACTTGAAACTCATCAGTGACGACATCTTGATTGATTCGGGACAGCAGCGCCCGGCCCAGGAAGCTATCTACCCCACGTTTGAAGGCTTCAAGTTCTGGGATCCAGCCGCATGGACCAACGGCCATCCATTTGATCTGTATCGAAAGATGCGCGAAGAAGCGCCAGTGATGTGGTCGCCGGCGGAAAAGGGTATGTCAGGTTTCTGGTCGGTGACCCGTTACGACGACATCAAAGCGGTGGAACTTGCGCATAAGGTTTTTTCCTCGCAACGAGGCAGCATCAACATGGCGGTGCCCGACCGAAAAAACTGGCGACCTAAAAAGCTGGTGCCTGCTGCGTACAATTCCCTGATTAACCTGGATGAGCCGTTGCATCGCGAAATGCGTATGCAGCAAAGCGGTTTCTTTTTTCCGGCTTACGTAGACACCGTTCGTGACAAAGTAGGCCACAGAATCGATCAGCTGCTTGATGAAATGGAGAGAAAGGGACCCGTCGTCGATTTTGTAAAGTTGTTCTCAGAAGAACTGCCGCTGTTCACCCTGTGTGAAATGCTGGGTATTGATGAAGCGGATAGGCCCAAGGTCAAAGTGTGGATGCACCACCTCGAGCTGGCCGCGCAGTTTATATCCAACCCCTGGCAGACGTTTTTATCCGAACCCATGTTTCCGTTCCGCTTTAATCCAGTGGTCAATGCGATGTTTGCCTATGGTGAGCGTGTTATGGCGGATCGTCGGCAAAATCCACGTGAAGATCTGTTAACGGTCATCGCGCAATCGAAACTGAACGATGAATTGTTGCCGCAGGAATTTCTTGATGGTTCCTGGCTGCTGATCATTTTTGCCGGCAACGATACCTCGCGAAATTCACTGTCCGGCACAATTCGTCTGATGACCGAGTTCCCCGATCAGCGCGCCATGGTTCTGGACGACCGATCACTGATACCGCAGATGTCTGAAGAAGCCCTGCGTATGGTTTCACCGGTGATGCATATGCGACGAACCGCGGTTGAAGACACGGAGCTGAATGGGCAGAAAATCTCTAAAGATGAAAAGCTGGTGCTCTGGTACGGAGCCGCCAATCGCGATCCCGGTATTTTCCCTGATCCCGACCAATTTAATATGCACAGAGACAACGTCGAAAAGCATATTGCGTTTGGGCATGGTGTGCATAAGTGTCTGGGGTCTCGAATTGCAAAGATGCAGTTAAGGCTCGCGTTTGAGCGTATTTTTGACCGGTTCCCCAATATCACATGGACAGGTAAACAAACCATAGCGCCAAATCCACTGGTGCATGCTATTTCGAGCATGCAGGTTAATCTGTACGGCGCTGACGGCAAGCGGCCAGCTCAGGTGGCTGTGGGTTAAACAGATTCCGAGGCAATACGCATGACAAAACCATTTAATCCAGGCACGCCCAAAGGTTGCGAACGGATCGCTTATGCGGTCGGCTTTCAGGAAAATGCCACCTACAGCGATGTTTACGGTGGTGGCGGGGCTGTGGTTGGGCTCGACTGTCATCTCATCCGGCCGGTTGATCAACCGTCGGACACACTCATTGTCTTCATGCATCCGGTTGGCGGTGGTATGTACCTGCCGATGGTGAGAGAACTCGCCAAAAAGGGGCACCACGTTCTATGGGCGAACTCTCGCTATCGTGGTGCAGACTATGCTTTGATCATGGAAAAGGTCGCCTGTGATCTGGGTGAAGCCATTTGCGATGCGCGAGATCGCATGGGGTATACCAATATCGTGCTTGCAGGTTGGTCCGGTGGTGGTTCCCTGATGATGTGGTACCAGGCACTGGCTGAAGCGGGTCAGGGCATATCTGATACGGCGGCGGGTGATCCCTATGTGGTTGATGCTGAACGTCTGCCGCCCGCCAATGCCGTCATGATGTTGGCCGCACACGTCAGCCGACACAGAATATTTACTGAGTGGATCGATCCTTCGATCACCGATGAAGCAAAACCTGAGGTGCGTGATCGCGACCTGAATCTGTATGACCCCGACAACCCTAATCAGCCGACATACACAACTGAGTTCCTGACTACCTTTGCGGATGCCCAGGTTGCCCGCAATCGTCGGATAACCGCATGGGTGCGGGAAAAGCTTACGCGTATACGGGCGTCAGAAAATCCATGGGGTGAGTTTGCCTTCACGGTGCATGGCACCATGGCGGATCCCAGATGGCTTGATCCAGACGTTGAGCCCAGTGATCGGCAGCCGGGCACCTGTTACCTCGGCGATCCTGAGATTGTGAACGATGGTCCAGTAGGATTGGCAAGATTCTGCACGCTGCGCAGCTGGCTCAGTCAATGGAGTATTGATGATGCCCGTTGTGATGCTATTGCCTCCGGGAGCAGGATCAGCGTGCCGGTACTTGTTGTCGGTAATTCAGCAGACGATGCCTGCACGCCCAGCCATACAACTCGACTGTTTGAATCGGTGACCCACGAGAAAAAACAGCTGCACATTGTCAAAGGTGCAACCCACTATTACTCGGGAGCAGACGGCGCCAGGCACCTGGCTGAAGCGAGTGGGGTTATTGGCGAATTCATGCAGGGTCTTTAGCGGCTGATTTTCAATCGGCAGCAGTGGCAAATTCCAGTTCCTGTCTATACTGAGAAGATATTCTCAGATGTAGACAAATATGGGGCAGCTCGCAGAACAGGTTTCCACTGATATCAAAAAGGCACTGAAGGCAGACGAATTAGATCTGCCTACCTTGCCTGAAGTGGCGTTACGTATTCGTGATGAAGCGCAATCCAACAACGTCAGCGCCACCTCGCTTGCCAAGGTCATTGCCGAAGACCCTGGGCTTGCTGCGCAGCTTGTCAGGACCGCAAACTCACCCATGTTCATGGCTGCTCGTGCCATCGATGACCTGGCACAGGCCATCAGCCGATTAGGCGTGGAGTATGCGGCCAACATTGTGGTTGGCCTGGCGATGCAGCAGATGTTTCAGGCGACCTCGGAGTTGATCGACAGCAAGATGCGTGAGGTTTGGAAAACCTCGACCGACGTTGCAGCCTGGAGCGGAGTACTGGCAAAACGCTTCACTGATCTGCGTCCTGACCAGGCAACTCTGGCGGGGCTAACACACTCGATTGGCGCATTGCCTATCTTAAGCTGGGCTGAAGAGCACGATGAGTTTCTGACCGACAGTAAGACTCTCGATCGGTTGATCGAAAGTATTCACCCCACCATCGGCACAATGATTCTGATGCGATGGAACTTCGCGGAAGAAATCATACGTGTTCCGGAAGGTTATATGTCACCGGTAAGACAGAGCTCTGAAGTAGATTATGTTGATCTGGTGTCTGCGGCGCTTCTGCTGGTTAACCGTGCGGGCCCCGATGTCCCTCTGTGTGATGAGCCCTGGGCCAAGGCGCCGGTGTTCGCGCGCATTGGTATCGATCTCAGCATGGATGCATTGCCCCTGCAGAAGTTGACCGAGCAGGTGGAAGCGGTGCGTGGGGTGTTCAACTAGCAGCGCTTCAAGAGCGCTGCAAGGGGACCGCTTTTAGCTTGATCGATATAAGCCTGCTGGTGCGGCATAAGATCCTGATTGGCAACAAACTCGGTGCCGGCATAAGGGTCACGTACAGAGGTTTGAATGCCGCTGAGTTCTTCTATGACCGCAAGGCCGCACAGCGGTACATAGAAATCTGAATAACCCCCTTCATGATTAACCATTAAACGCCCACTGCACAATTCGTCAGCGGTCTGCATGATGCTCTGCATGAACTGGCGGTAGTGATTGGCCAGCAGCATCATGTGACTCATAGGATCAAAGTAGCTGGCGTCATAGCCGCTTGCGACAATGATCATGGACGGTTTGAAGGCGTGGAGTGCAGGAACTACAACCTGTTCGATGGCTGCAAGGTAGGCGCCACCACCGCACCCTGCTGGGAGTGGCAGGTTGATATTAAACCCTTCGCCAGCAGATTCTCCGATCTCCTGTGTTTTACCGGAGTTGACGGGATAGAGCATGTCCTGATGCATTGAGATCGTCAGAACATCGCTGCGCTCGAAAAACGCCTGTTGAGTGCCGTTGCCATGGTGGACATCCCAGTCCAATACCGCGACGCGATCCGTCAGTTTTTCCTCCAGGGCGTTCAATACGCCAAGACCGATGTTGTTGAAGATACAAAAACCCCGGCCTCGATCGCGTTCAGCGTGGTGCCCTGGTGGGCGTGTTAAAGCGTAAGCGTTGTCGACTTCACCGCGAGCAACAGCGGCGATCGCGGCGCTTGTTCCGCCAACGCCCAGCCTGGCAATGTTTGTCGAACCCGGCCCCACCGGCGTGAATTCTCCGGCTTCTCCGCCCGCATGGTCGCTCAGGTGTTGCACTTTGGTGACATATTCCGGCGTGTGAAATCTCTGCAGTTCGGTGTCCGTTGCCTCTGTGATTGGCAGCATCTGGAGTTGTGGCGTGACCTCATAAGCATCAAGTAAGTTCTTGAATTTACGCTTGGTTTCCGGATTCTCCACATGGGTCCCGGGCTGCAGGTCACCGCGTACACGGTAGGAGCCGGAAGCGGAACCGTTGTCATGCCACATATAGCGTTCGTGCCAGACAAATCCTGTTTTATTCACTTGCGTTGTCCTTTCACATTAGCGGTCATCAGCTGACATCCGGGTCGTAAAACCCAAGCGCATCGTACATGTCGAAGCCGATGATACGTTTCAGCTCCGGGGTTAACTCTTTCATGCGCTGTCTGGGTACATCGAGATATTGATTTTCTTCCTGACGCACCCAGCCCAGTGAATAGGTCAGGATCACGCCGTAACGCCAGTCCTGTGAGGTGTTGGCACCGGCTCCGTGCAGGAGTCCACCCATCCAGAACAGTACCGCACCTGCAGGCATTTCTGCGTTAACAATTTCTTCGGGCTCAGGTTTTCGATCCGCTGACCACTTATGGCTGTCTGGGACTAAAAGGGTGGCGCCATTATCTGCACGAAAGTCTGATATGGCCCACATGCTTGCCACAATAATATTCGGGCGTGGCAGCGGAAAGAAAGTAAACGAATCCTCTTCGCGGTGCAGGACTTGCTCCCGCGCACCTGGGCCTACTTCAAGCGCTGCAGAAACATGCAGTTGGTAGCCATATTCAGAATTGGGTAACAGGTGGGTATCGCAGATATGCTGACTCAAGGGGTGGGCGATAAGGTTTTCTGTTGTGCTTGCAGAGCGTGCTACCAGCGCCGAAACACGGCGAGTGTGACCTGGATAAAATTCTTCTGGGTCGTCAACTTCATCAATTGCTACCGCCGCCATGTGTGGGGCGAGTTCTGCGGTGATGGATTGTCTGAGTTCAGCATCAGTGACGCCGGTGATCACAACACAGCCGGCTTCGCCAAGCGCCCTGCTGATATCAGAGTGTGGTGCTTCTATAGAAAACTGCGGTATCGCCATGGAGTAATCCTCTGGTTTTTACAAGCCGGAGTTATGAACCGGTACTGTGACAGGATGAAGGTAGATCGAGAGTAGGGTTGTGATCAAAGAATCCAACGGGAATGAGGTGGAAGCCACAATACTCCACCGGCATTACCGGCCAGTCCTCCGGTCGTGGCACGTGGGTCAGCGCGACGGTATGCCACATCACCAGGTCCGTGGCAGAAATGTCCCGGTTTGCAGCAGTAAGTTCAGGTAAGCCCTGCTGCCCTTCATGCATCACAGTGTATGGACCCGCTGCATGCAGTTCACCGTCGACATAGGGTGTTGCCCACAGATGATGTTTGCCGAAGCCGGCGCGCCGCACGACTTGTGAGTCCGGGTGTGCAAACAGGCTCGGCGATGCCTGAGGAAGGAGCTTGTATGCAACAGGTTGCCCCAGAGCGTTGAGCGATGCTGGATTGGTCACTTTCCAGTATCTTGATACGTCAGGTGAGATATTACGTTTGGCGCTCGCCTCATCAGTGAGTTGCCTTGAAACAGACCGAAATTGTATGCCTTCGGGGTTATCACCGTCCATAGGCATCACCTCAATCTGGTTTTCATACAGTGAGTTATTGCCACCGTCCAGTTCCCAATCCAACCTGAAGCAGAACACATGCTGGTGCACGGGCGAGGACAGTTCATTGGAGATCAGCGGCGATTGAGATGGATTCACGTTGCCGTCGGTCGCTGCACTGACGCCAACAATACCCGTCAGTTTGATTTCCATCTGAATGGTGCCATCCAGGTAGAGGTACCAGTAAAAACCATAGTCGTAGTTGCCGATGGTGAAAATGGACGAAATGACCAGGCGACGCGAGCGCCTGACTTCACTCGTCTGCGAACTGCTGTCATAGTGTTTCCACTGAATGCCATAATCTTCTTCGTGCATACAGATGGCGTTTTCTATCTTCTTAACCGCGCCTTCGTGGGTAACCTGATCAATATCAAAGTAGTGAATTTCACCCAGGCAATCGCACCCGAGTTTTAGAGAATTCACCAGCTGCCCCATATTGTATTCACTGGCATCAAGCACGTGCTTCCAGCGGTGCATGGGGTCGCTGTCTCCGTAGGGTACAACCATTTCCGATAAGGCAGCCCGATAGAGCAGGGGGCGGTCTTGTAGTGACAGCTGATGCAGGACAAGACCATTTACCGGGTGCATGCCAACACGAAATTCATATCTCTGCCATTTCACACGATACCCATCAACGCTGAAGCTGGGACCATCAGCCTGGATGATTGAAAGTTCTTTTAAGTCCTGACGGGTAGCCGGCTGACTGGCGGCATCAAAGCGGCCGCTTGCGGTGGGCATCGGCACAACCCCATTGTCTTCAACAGCCACCACCTGGCGTGCGGTAGTGTCGACGTGGGCGATCAAACCATGAATGGGCCTTGCGTAGCCGTTGTCTGTTTTGTCCTCACGCACAAAAGCAATACAGCGTACTGCTCGATGACCCTGCGGAATCTCTGGATGTTTAAAGCCGCCTGCTGGCCAGGGGTCAATCTGAATCAGTTCCAGATCTTCCTCGTTTGCGGTCGAAATGTCACGCAGGGCAACGGCATCCAGCCAGCCCTGGTGTTGTTTGGTGAGTTGCACAGCCATGGCCAGATCTGCAAAGCCATAAGGGGCCTGTGCGGAGCCAGGCAGGCGCGTGATGATTGCTTTGCCGGTCTCAAGATTAATATCCGCGGCAAAGCCGCCATCGGGTGTGTTGTCTACACCGAGTAGACGCGCGATGCGTGGCACAGTGGCACCGGCTTTGACCTTAGCTTTGGCGGGCTCAACCAACCCTATGGACGAAAAAAAAGCCTCAGCGTCTTCGTGCTGATTACGGAAGTGGGAAACGGCGCTGGATATTTCTGCACCTGTTAATGGGTCAAGTGGATGGCTCATGAGTAAACGCTCATTGTTCTGGTGGTGGAATATCCATGGCTGGCGCTGAAATGATTTTGTCGGGGTTTTCTTCTCGCCACTTTATCTGCCGCGCCTGCTTTTCCAGGCGAGCGGTTATGACCTCGTGCTGCCGCGCTACTGTCAGGTGTTCCCATTTCTGCAAGGCCGTATTTGATAGAGTTCCACAAGTATCAGCCATCAGGCAGAAACTGCGATCATCAAACGGATCGTTGTCGTGGTAGCAGAATTGACCGTCTGGACAACTGCCTGGTGTGCATCCAAAAGAGCCCGAACAAGTGCCAGGCGTGATACGGCTGCCATCGGGGCAATCTATGCTCCAGCGGGAGAGACATCGATGTCGGCAATCGTGTGATGCGGTGAAACCACTGCCTGAGATCTGGCACGGTGTCCCGGCAGGATTTCCGCATCCAACCAATAGAAATGTACAAACACAACAGAGCAGAATCTTCATACAGGAATCTTCAGCTGGTTCGCACGCCGGTGATGCCCACCGGCGCACTCACGCCCCCCGAGCGCGCAGCGCCAACCACTTCGCGGAGCGTATATGGTGCGTTTAACTGTTCTTCGGTTGATGTGGGGCTCAGTTCTCCAACTCGCAGATACTCGCCCTCATCGGCGGCCAAGCGGAAACCTACTGTGCCTCCAGCAGCCTCGCCGGGTAGACCTTTGGCACCAAAACCATGACCCTCATTGGTCTGGGTCCCCGTTGTTGCCTGAAAACCCATGCGATGCAGCAGCTTCGGGCTGGCTCGACGCAACACTTCCGGGCTTGCTGACAGCATCCAGTTTTCCTGTTGGCGCATCCAGGGCTTCTGCATGCCGTTGAGCATCACAATGCGAGGTTCGTCGGTGTGATTGATGCCGGTGCCGTGCAGTAACCGACCGTCAGTGATCACAACGGTGCCAGCCCTGGCCTGCAGATTGATCGCAGGCGGTAATTTGCCCACTGGTCTGCCTTCTCGAACAGCGCTGGCAAGGATTTCATGACTGCCAGGGATAACAAGTGTGCCACCGTTGGTTTCGTCAATGTCTGTAATCGCGGTGAGGAGGTTAATGGTCATCGGACTGCATGAATCGAGCGCGTTGCTCTGATCCTGATGCAAAGCCTGGGGTACACCCCCTTGTAACGAAATAGCTGCGATCAGCGAGGTGCAGATCCAGCCGGCACCTAGTGCTTCTGTAACGAGTTGTTCAACCAGCGGACCGCCCTGCATTGCCTTGGGGTGTTGTTCGATAAACAGTTCGAAACAACGACCTTTGTTCACACAGCAGTTGATGTTCTGGCCGCTTGGCGTCCTTTGCGCAATACCCGCCAGGCGCTCACCCTCGGCCTGTTCAAGCACGCGCGTTCGCATCAGCGCCACCTGTTCTGCTGACAAAGCGTCCTCTATCTCACAATAGCCCCATGTCACCATGTCCTGGCGCAGCTGATCGATGTTTTTAGTCGGCTGCGGCAGGTTGTACTCCTGCCAGTAGGGATGTTTAACGCCGGTGGTGGTGTCGTAGTAGGAACCCGGTTTAAAGGTCCAGTTACCCCAGTCGGCCTTTCGCTGGGGTGGGACAAAAAATATTTCGGGATTATTCTCAAGCACCGATTTCATCGGCTCGGACGAGGAAGTTTCCGCCCGATACATCTGCATGTTCGGGTCAGATTTCGCTTGGATGAATTCCGGATTGAATTCGTCAGGCGTGGTGCTTGTTGTCATCCAGTACTCTCCCCTAAGTATGGCTTCCTCGAATCATATCCTATCTCGCACCTGTTAGATGCCGTACAGGGCTTTCAGGTGCGCCATGAAACCCGCTTGGTCAGCAGCTGCGTCAGCGCGAATGGTTTGCACATGGGGTCGCGTTTCCATGCGCGCGCAATAATCATCCAGACCGGGTACGTCAGATAACGGATCTCTGCCGAGAAACTTGTTGCCGACGCTGCGCACTACAGGCAGATTCAGAATTGCGGCGATATCAGCCAGCGTGAATTGATCGCCGAAAGCAAATGAGTTGAAATCTGACAGCTTCGCCAGCGCAGGCACTGCCTTATTGATGTTGTTCTCAAACTCCTGCAGGGCTTGAGGTTCTGGTTCGACACCACCGAGCAGGTTTGGGATCAGACGGCGGGCGACCAGTTCAAAATAGAGTTCAATAAATTGTGAAAGCTCCTGCACTTTAGCAATGCCAAACGCTGAATCAGGCAGCAGTGAAGGTGTCGGAAAAGCACGTTCAATGTATTCCACAATGGCACGTGACTCACTGATAAAGCCTTCTTCAGTCTCAAGTGCAGGTACTTTGCCTAACGGGCTCTTATCGAGATATTCGGGTTTGTACTTTGGTCCCACACCGGTGTACGACAGCACCTCCTCAAACTCAATGCCTTTTTCGAGCAACGCGAGTTTAGGTACGTTGTAATAGTTACTGGAAGAAAATCCGTGCAGTTTGAGCAATTTATCAGCCTCGTCGGTTGAAGGAAATGGAGCAGGCAGCTGCTTTTTGATACTGCATAGCATGCCAGCGAACGCGTGGCGTTAACAGCGTCCTGGAATTGCGCGCTTGATGCGAGCTGCATGTTGACACCATGGAAGTTAATGTCACCTTATTGCCAGCGCACTTGTGGTTGCCCTAAGATTCAACGGCCTGTCGGGGCAAAGCGCTCGATTATTTGGAATTGCGGGACATTAATGATGCATGACATTCGCATAAAAAACGGACTGGTTTATGACGGTAGCGGGGCAGATGCCTGCCACGCAGACGTTGCGGTTAAAGACGGTCTCATAGCCGCCGTTGGCGAGGCGGCAACCGCTAAGGCCAAGCGCGAGATTGATGCTGATGGCGCGATTGTGACGCCTGCCTGGGTAGACATTCACACCCACTATGACGGTCAGGTCACCTGGGATAGCGACATGAATCCTTCTGCCAGTCATGGTGTGGGCACCATCGTCATGGGCAACTGTGGCGTCGGATTTGCGCCGGTGGCACCGGATGGTCAACAGGCATTGATAGAACTGATGGAAGGTGTGGAAGATATTCCCGGTACCGCGTTGTACGAAGGTATGCCCTGGGGCGCCTGGCAGACTTATCCGGAATACCTCGATTTCCTCAGCGGCCGGGAATACGCCCTTAACATTTCATCTCTGGTGGCTCATGGCGCTGTGCGTAACTACGTAATGGGTGAGCGTGGCCGCACCAACGAAGCAGCAACCGAAGGTGATCTGGCAGAAATGGGAGAGATTGTCGAAGAAGCTCTGCGCGCAGGCGCGGTGGGTTTTTCAACATCCCGCATTCTGGGACACCGCTCAATACAAGGTGAGCCGGTGCCCGGCACGTTTGCCAACGATGCGGAAGTTATGGTGATTGCACAGGCCTTAAAACGCGCAGGCAAAGGCCTGTTTCAGATCATTCCCTCCAGCACCTTGGGTCCTGGTCGCCCTGAATTCAGCGAGCACACATCGCTGGAGCAGGAAATAGACCTGATCAGTCGCGTCAGCAAACAAAGTGGCCGGCCAGCCACATTTACGCTTTTTCAGATAGATGACTGGTCGGATAAGTGGCGCGAGGCCATCGACAGGGTGAAAGCCGGCAACGCAGGCGGCGCTCAGGTGTTCCCGCAGGTAGGCAGCAGACCCACAGGCCTTGTGCTCAGCATGCAGACCTACCACAACTGGATGTTGAAACCCTCTTACCAGAAACTGAAATCACTGCCTGCCAACGAACGTATTAAGGCCATGCAGAATCCGCAAGTGAAAAACGCCATTTTGCGCGAAGAAAACTATGTAGAAGGTGTTCCTGTCGGGTCCATGGAGTTTGGTATCTGTCATGCCGAGTTGAACATGGCCAACACATTCGTATTGAAGAGTGACAGCACCTATGAACCGCGGCAGGAAGACAGCGTCGCGTCTCTGGCGGATGGCACCAACCAGACTCCGGAAGCCTGGCTTTATGATTACCTGACCGAAGATGAAAACAACATGGTCATCGTGTTTTTTACCAACTACTCAGACTATAACCTCGATGCTGTGCGTGAGATGCAGATGGACGATGCCACTGTGACCGGATTGTCCGATGCAGGCGCTCATGTTTCGCTGATATTTGATGCAGTGAACCCAACCTATCAGCTGAGCTACTGGACACGTGACCGTAAGCGTGGGGAAACGTTACCTCTGGCACATGTTATTCATCGGGCCACCCGGAAAAATGCAAAACTCTTTGGTTTTAGCGATCGGGGATTGATCAAACCCGGCATGAAAGCGGACATCAACGTCATTGATTACCCGAATCTACGTCTTGGAGATCTGCACATAGCAAAAGATCTGCCGGCTGGCGGTATCCGTATCCTCCAGGATGCAAAAGGCTATGTTGCGACCCTGATCAACGGCGTGCCCACGCGACTTAACGACGCTGACACCGGCGCAAGGCCTGGACGTCTGCTTCGCAGTTAGCACCCTTACCTAAAAGGTTAATACCCGGTACTAGCTTCAGCTGATGGTGCCATCGTTGATCAGTTTTTCGATGCGATCGTTATCTACTGAGAAAGATGTCAGGACCTGGCGTGTGTGCTGGCCATGATCCGGGCTGGGTGCACCTGGTGTCAGTGGCTCGCCACCAAATCGGGGTGGTGCTTTCACGACCCGCATGGAGCCCATAAGGGGATGGTCTATAATCTCAACGGATCCGTTTACCTTCAGTTGCTCCTGCGCGAGCACTTCGTCTTTATCCAGACATCGGGCGCAGGGGACGTCCGCTGCCTCCATTTTGGCAATTACTTCTTCGGTGGTGTATTTCAGATATTCCGCTGCCACCAGCGATTTGAACACGTCGATGTTGGCGACCAGCTTTTCCATGCTGTTAAATCGTTCGTCAACCAGCAGATGTTCCAGCCCCATGGCAATGAGGGAACGCATCTGCATGTCAGCTGTACCTGCAGAAATTGTCACCGCACTGTCTTTAGTCACGTTCAAATCATAAAGAATGTCGATCAGCAACGGCTGCGGTGCCACATCTTCGTCGAGCAGGGTATGGTTCTGGAATCCATCCGGAAAAATAAAAAACAATGCGGCATCTAACATGGACAAATCGATGTGCTGGCCTTCGCCAGTTTTTTCCCGCAGAAACAGTGCACTGGTGACCGCCTGACAAGCGGTGTATGCGGTGATCTTGTCACAGATCAGCGAGCGAAAAAACGCGGGTTCTTCTTTTCCCTGGGTCGCGGTGATGCCAGATTGCGCCTGAATAATTGGATCGTAGGCGGGAGATTTACTTTTTGGACCCGTGGTCCCGAATCCTGAAATTGCGGTGTAGATCAGCCGTGGGTTCAGTGCTCGCAGTGCTTCACTGCCTAAGCCGTGTTTGTCCATGACCCCAGGCCGGAAATTGTGAATGACCACGTCTACGGTAGGTATCATTTCCTGGATCAAGGCTTGACCGGTCTCGGTGGTGATGTCGATACGAATAGCCTCTTTGCCGCGGTTACAGTTGGCAAACAGAGACGAAATTCCGCCTTTGCTTGCGCCGATGTAACGCATCGGGTCACCGGCATTGAGCGGTTCAACCTTGATGACCCGCGCGCCTTGCTCGCACATTTGCATAGCCGCAAACGACGCTGTGATCATGGTGGAAAATTCCAGGACGGTAACGCCTTCAAGTGGCCTCATAATCAATCCTTAACAGTTATCTGTGTTTTCAAAGTTTTTATACTGCCAGACCCGCACTGTATCCCGATGACCAGGCCCATTGAAAGTTGAAACCGCCGAGGTGCCCGCTGACATCAAGTACCTCGCCGATAAAAAACAGGCCCGGGAGCTGCCTTGCGGCCATGGTTTTGGAGCTGATAGCGTCCGTTGATACGCCGCCCAGAGTGACTTCTGCAGTTCTGTAACCTTCACTGGCAGTGGGTTTCATAGGCCAATGTTGCAGTTGTTCTGCAACACGGCGTAATTGAGCATCTGCGATGTTGTCCAGGCGTTTGCCGTCCAGTTCCGGCCAGAACAATCTCATCAGTTCGTTGACAAGGGATTTGGCCAACGCGTGGCTCAGAAATGTTTTTAAATGCGTTGCAGGCTGTGATGTTTTAGCGGTGAGCAACCATTGGCTGGCATCTGTTTCCGGTAACAGGTTTACAACAACAACTTCCCCCGGATGCCAGTAATTGGAGATCTGCAGAATGCTGGGCCCGCTCAACCCCCGGTGGGTGAACAGCATGTTCTCAACAAAAGCCTGTCCATTACAGGAAACCTCAACTTCGAGCGCCAGCCCTGACAAGCGCTCACACATACTTTTGGTCGAATCGTTAAACATCAGTGGTACTAAGCCAGCGCGCCTGTCAATCAGGTCCAGACCAAACTGGCCGGCGATTTGATAGCCGAAGTCACTGCCCCCAAGCGTTGGAATCGAGAGGGCTCCAGTTGCTACGACCAGCGAGTCACAGTGATAGGTCACTGCGGTGTCTGCACGACTGAAGGTAATGTCGTAGCCATCGGACTCTGCAGCACCGGACACGTTGGATACATCGCAGCGGGTAAGTACATCTACGCCAACCTGCTGACACTCATCGAGCAGCAGTTTGACAATGTCTTTAGCTGAGTTCAGACAGAACAGCTGACCATGGCGGCGCTCTTCGTAAGGTATGCCATGGGATTCCACAAGCGCAATAAAATCCCAGGCGGTGTAGCGCTGCAAAGCCGCTTTTACGAAATGGGGATTGGTGCAGATGAAATTCTCCGGCGTGACATGGTAGTTGGTAAAATTACAGCGGCCCCCGCCAGACATGAGGATTTTTTTACCCACCTTGTTGGATTTCTCCAGAACCAGAACTCTGCGTCCACGCTGAGCTGCGGTGATGGCGCACATCAGGCCTGCGGCACCTGCGCCGAGAATAATGACGTCGTAGTCAGGCAGATCTGATTGCATTTTTTATTTTCAGGCCATCTTCGGGTGAAGCGCAATCAGCTCCTGCGGATGCGCACAACTTTCATGACTTCGATATCCATACCGGCCACCTGCTCGATCTGTGGGTAGTAAGTGATATTGACCGGCGCGCCCTGTAGGCTGCGGTATTTTTTCTTGCGTCTGTATTTAAACGGCACGTCATAACCCTCCAGCATGAGCGTGTTCAGTACCCAATCGCCATCCTCGATTTCCCGTTGTACATGACTCACCACCTTGGCCTGATCCAATTGATTGAGCTGCTCGTTTTTCTGTAGAAGTTTGTCTACCTCAGATTTCATATCGGTTGGGTTGTGGTGCGATTTCGCCTCATTATACGTAAAACAGGCGGCGACAGTGTCGCAAGATAATCCCCGGCGCATGCATCTATTTCGGTTCGACTCCTTCACAATGGGCTGCCAAGTGAAAGAGCCTGGCCCGCGCAATGCGTCGATTAAATATTACACACACGACTACCTACAACTACTCAGCACCGGTGGCTTTTGGTCCCCATAAAATGCTGCTGCGTCCCCGTGTTGGCCACGACATAAGGATTGAGTCGTCCAGATTGGAGGTCTCACCCAACGTAGCCAGGCTGTTCTGGCATCGTGATGCCCAGGGAAATTCTGTAGCCATTGCAACGTTTGCCGGGCTTGGTGATCATCTCAGTATCAGCAGCGAAGTTGTGGTGGAACACTACGAGGATGATCAGACTCTTCTGGAACTGGATATCGATGCGATAACCTACCCCTTTCAATATGATGCGATGGAAAGAGCTGAACTGTTTCCATACATGCAGCCGGTATTCACCCAGGCTGATGAAGAGGTTAGGGCGTGGGTGAAGTCGTTCTGGGTCGGGGGGCAGTCTCCTCAGACGTTTGAACTCATTGACCGCATCAATAAAACAGTGCACTCGCAGATCAGTTACATCGTCAGGGAAGAGTTCGGCGTACAGCGTCCATTCGATACGCTGCTTTCCGGTACTGGTTCCTGCCGGGATCTGGCGACACTTTTTCTGGAAGCTTGCCGCCACCTGGGTTTTGCGGCCCGTTTTGTCAGCGGCTATCTATACGCCCCGGATCTCCCGGATGCAGCGGCTTCGACCCACGCCTGGGCGGAAGTTTATCTGCCTGGTGCGGGCTGGTGTGGTTTTGATCCAACAACTGGAAATAGAGTAGGCAGTGATCACATCGCGGTTGCTGTTGCTCGACATCCGGAAACCGTGCCGCCTGTGGCAGGCAGTTTTTCCGGCAACGCGCAATCGACGTTACAGGTGGAGGTCAAGCTCATTGCCCTCGATGGTTAGAATCAACCAGGCAAAAGTGTTAGGTTCTATCAAGCTTTAAATTCGATTGGGAGAACGGGGTTATGAGCGAGTCAATACAAGTGTCCGAGCAGGCGTCTCTGGCGGATTTGAATCCGGCAGATCCAAAACTGTTCAGCGAAGAACGAATTCTGCCTTTCTTCAAACAGATGCGTGCAGAGCAACCTGTCCATTACTGTAAAGACAGTGCTTATGGTCCATTCTGGTCCGTGACCCGCTACAAAGACATCATGGCGGTGGACAAGAATCACCAGGAGTTTTCATCAGATGCCCATTACGGCGGCATTATGATTGATGATGACATTGTGGGCGACGTCAACGGCGATTTCTTCGTGCAGAGCTTTATCACCATGGATCCACCTGAGCACGGACCACAGCGCAAAGCGGTCAGCAAAATTGTTGCGCCGGGGAGTCTGGCCAGTTTTGAAGGACTGATCCGAGGCAGGACTCAAACGTTACTTGATTCGTTGCCGGTGGGTGAAGAATTCGATTGGGTCGACAGTGTCTCTATTGAACTGACCACCATGATGCTGGCTTCACTGTTTGATTTTCCTTTTGAAGATCGTCGCCTGCTGACGCGCTGGTCTGATGTGACCACCGCAGAAGCGGACTCACCCATAGTAGGCAGTCAGGAACAGCGCATTGCGGAACTGATGGAGTGTCTGGCCTACTTTAAACGTCTCAAAGAGGAGCGTCGAGACGGGCCGCCTAACTTCGATTTAGTCACCATGCTGGCACAGGACGCGGTGACGGCAGATCAGCCCGATTCACAGTTTCTGGGTAACCTGATGCTGCTGATTGTGGGTGGCAACGACACTACGCGGAATACCATGAGCGCGAGTATCAATGCGTTCAATCAATTTCCGCAGCAACTGGAAATGCTTCGAGCACGCCCGGAACTGATCAATAACATGGTGTCTGAAGTAGTGCGCTGGCAGACCCCACTGTCGCACATGCGTCGCACTGCGGTTGTAGATACTCATATTGGTTCACAGCCGGTTAAGAAAGGTGACAAGGTGGTTATGTGGTATTACTCCGGCAATCGCGATGAAACCGTTTTTACTGATGCGGATGCATTTGATATCACCCGTAAGAACGCGCGCAGCACAATTTCCTTTGGTTTTGGCCTGCATCGGTGTCTGGGTATGCGCCTGGCGGAAATGCAGATGCGCATCTTGTGGGAAGAAATTCTCCAGCGTTGGCAGCGTATTGAAATTGTCGGTGATGTTGAGCGTGTAGAGTCCAACTTTGTTAACGGTTATGCAAAAATGCCTGTGCGTATAGTGAGATAAGGTCAAACTTGACGCGAGTCTCGCCCTGGCCGGGCAGCCAGTGCTGAAACAACTCAGTTCTCCCGGCTGAGGTTCTGCAACGCCATCAGTCGTCGTCCGTACTCGCCAGGGTCACGCCCTGACTGACGCCGCCAGTACACGGCAGCGCTGAGACTCTGGACATCATAAGGGTGTCGTTGCAGCACACGATCCAGTGTGTTGAACGCGGATTGAACCTGGTTCTGGCCGTGCAGGGCCACAGCAAGCACATAGCCGTAGCGCGCCACTTCGGGTGCAAGCTCCGCGGCGCGTGTTAACGCAGCCAGTGCCTGCTCAGCACGTCTTTGCCGCACCAGCCACAAACCATACACGTGATGAATATCTGCAGCGTCGGGTCTGATGACAAGGGCGGACGTCAGAAGTGCACCGCCCTGCGCTTCTCGATCTGTTGCACGGTACAGGTCGACGAGATTAACGACCGCTGCTTCGTGTCCCGGTTCGATTTGTAAAGCCTTCTGATAGGCAGCTTCGGCACCTGTAATGTCTTTGCGTCGAGTCAGCAGAACGCCAAGATTAACGTGTGCTTCGGGACGATCTGCGTCGAGCGCAAGCATCTCAAGATACTCAGCCAGTCCCTGGCTGTATGCGCTGGCAGCTGATGGTGTCAAAGTTCCCGGGGGTAGATCTGCCAGTGCAAGCACTGCAGCCAGTCTGACCTCACGCACTGGGTCCCGTAACAGCGGCGACAGCAGCTTTGCGCGAACGGGCAGAGGGGTTGCGGTCAATGTCTGGACTGCACTGCGCCGCACGAGTGGTGAAGTGTCCGTCAGGTTGTTGCTAACAACCTGTTCGATATTGCTGTCTAACCACTGACCGAGCGCTGTTATTGCACTGGCGCGTGCCATAGCAGACTGGCGGGTATCTCGCACGACCCGGATCAAGGCATCACGTGACTGCGGTGCCCCCTGTGCGGCGAGAAAAAGGGCGGTGCCATGCTGCTGATAGCCGATGGCCGGCTTGTTTTCAGTCCAGGTCTCGATCTGGCTGGTGGCCCAAGCCGCAGTTTGATCGGTATGACAGCTGTTGCATGCGTTTGGTACGCCGATGGATGTTGTCAGATCAGGTCGCGGAACGCGAAAGCTATGGTCCCGGCGTGGATCCACCACCATGTAGGTGACTTCCGGCATATGACAATTCACACAACGAGCGCCAGAGCTGGTTGGATCATGGTGGTGGTGTGTTCTGATTGCATAATCACCCACGCTATGGCAGCTCAGACACGTGGCATCACCTGGCAGTCGCAGATCTAACGAGTGAGGATTGTGGCAGTCGCTGCAGGTAACACCGGCCGCATGCATGCGACTCTGCAGAAACGAGCCGTGTACAAAAACTTCATCAAGAATCTGGCCGTCGGGGTGGTAGAGGCCTGCTTCCAGGGTCGCCAGCCGATAGAAATCACCCAGGGGTTTGCCGTGTTGATAGTCATTTGCCAGTCTGCCTCGTCGAGAATGGCACCGAGCGCAGGTATCGATTTCAAAACTGCTGGTAAGCGGTGCACTGCGTTGAGGTTTGCCGTTCTCAGGGTTGTTCAGCCAGGAGACACCGTGACGCTCATTCAGACGGATCTCTAATTGCGGGTTGTTATCCCGTTCCGGTTGCTTTGCCCACTCGATATGTTCTGCACCCGGCCCGTGGCAGGCCTCGCAGCTCACATCTATTTCTGCATAGCTGGTGTTATACGTGTTAGTGGTTGCGTCAAAGCGCTTCTGCAGATCTGTTGAATGGCACTCTGCACACATGTGGTTCCAGTTCTGATTGATGGCCGTCCAGTGCAGGCGATCACCGGACCTGGGGATGTCGTCCGGATAAAGATGGAACCAGCGTTGTCCGCCCGCTTGTTTTGGCCTGCTGTCCCAGGCAATACCAAATGCCTGTAGCCGTCCGCCTGGAAGGGCGATGAGATACTGCTGCAGTGGGCTTACACCAAATGTATAGCTGACTGCGTAGCTCTCGAGTTCACCGTCGGGTCCATCGGTGCGAATCATGTATCGCCCGTTGTCTCGATAGAATCGGGTTGTAGTTCCAGCCGCGGTGAACTGCGCATCATCAAAATTGCCGAGCACTGCCTGTGGCGTAGGGAGCTGCATGGCCAGATCGTGGTGAGAGCCTTGCCAGGCTGTGCTTTGCTGTTCGTGGCAGGAAGAGCACGCCTGGCCGCCGACATATCCTTCATGGTTGGCTGAAGCCATGACCGGGATGGCTGCAAGAATTGTCAGTGTGAGCAGCAAGCCAGCAGAAGTTTTTTGAAACAACACGTAGTTTCCAGAGTCGACAATGCCGGCAAGCCTAGCCCAGGGAGGTGTTGGCAATCAAACACGGTCCATTCCCGGCGTGGAATGAAGACCTGTACTTACAAAGCTCGGATATTATTCAGGTGTTTGTCAGGTTCAACCGTGTAGGCTTGTTCAGTGGTATGTACCGGAACTTTGGTAGCGGTATTCACTCAGACAATACTGCGATGATAATGCGTTTAAATACATGGGTTGCAAACCTGGCGGCACTGGGGCTGATTTTTGTCAGTACATTTTCCCATGCCGGTGTGAAAGTAGAGATTGAGGGTCTGTCTGAGGCGCTTGAAGACAATGCAATTGCTTATCTCAGTCTGAGCACCCGAGCAAAACGCGCCTCCGAGGATGATGTACGTCTGTCTGCTGACAGTGTGAGGCGCTTGTATGGTCGCGCTACAGATGAGATCAGGCAAGCGCTGCAACCTTATGGGTATTACAACCCGGTGATTTCCAGCGAGCTGGAAGAATTAGAGCAATCTGAACCCACCGCAGAAACAGAGTTTGTGGCGCGTTTCAACGTAGACACCGGGCCACGTGTTCTCATCCGCGAATTAACCGTGGAGGTGGAAGGCGCTGCCCGCGACCTGCTGCAGATACAGACATTGCTGAAAGCCAGTCCGCTTGCACCAGGCCAGGCTCTGAACCATCAACAGTACGATGACTTTAAAACCAGTCTGCAGGGCGCCGCTTATCGAGCAGGATTTCTGGACGCGCGCTTCAGCGCCGCCGAAATGAAGGTTTACCCGGACCAGGCGGCAGCTGACATCAAACTTCTGCTCAAGGGTGGGCAGCGGTACTATTTTGGTCCGGTGCAGATTGAACAGGACATTCTGGATGCCGCGTTTGTGCAACGCTTTGTTAAAATTGAACCGGGTGACCCATTTGATACGGAAAAGCTTGTCAGTCTCCAGCTTGCCCTGGCAGATAGCGCCTATTTTGCAAGTGTGGACATCGAGATACGTCGCAAAGACGCGGTCGAGTTCCATATTCCGGTGACGCTACGTGCAGATCCGATGAAGCCGCAGAAATACACTACGACACTGGGTTACGGTACAGATACTGGGCCACGCGCTGGTCTCGGCGTTGAGTTTCGTCGTATCAATCGGCTGGGACACCGTTTCAGTGCAGAAGTAGAAGGTTCTGCAAGGAATGCGGCTTTGGGTAGTGAATACCGGATCCCTGTCGCCAACGTAGATCAGGATCATCTGGCGTTTTTCTTCAAAACTGAGCAGCTCGAAATTGCCGACGCGCAAACCAACGAGTACAGCGTAGGTGTACGATTGCAGGACAACTGGTGGCTTTTTCGTCGTCAACTTTATCTGCGCTATAGTTCGGAAAACTTCAGGTTCGGCGATGAACCCTCGAACCGTGCGATTCTGCTCACCCCGGGTATAAGCCTGAACTATCAAACCGCTGATGACCTCACCTATACCCGACGTGGATTTTCTGCAACGCTGGATGTCCATGGTGGTGTTGAAGGTCCGCTTACCGACACAACATTTCTGCAGGCATCTCTGTATGCCCATGCTGTTCTGCCTCTTGCCTCGCGTGCACGCCTGCTGATGCGGGGTGGATTTGGTGCCACAAGCACCAAGCACTTTGACGAATTGCCGCCGTCAGAAAGATTTTATGCGGGTGGCGACCGCTCAGTACGCGGGTATGCGTTTGAAGCGCTCTCGCCGATAAACGAAAATGGAAATGAAGTGGGTGGACGCTATCTGACAACGGGCAGTATCGAGGTTGATTACCTGGTGCGCGGTAATCTGGGGGTCGCTGCTTTTTATGACGTAGGCAATGCGACCAGCGACTTTGAGTTTGATCTCAAATCCTCAGTAGGCATTGGACTGCGTTATCTGACCGCGGTAGGTATGATTCGGGTCGATATCGCGCACCCCTTGGACGATCCGGATACCAGTTTTCGAATCCATCTGACGGTGGGTCCCGACCTTTGACGCGAACCCGCCGCACAATATCCTGGTTAGCACTTGTTATCCTTGGGTTGCTGGTCGTTGTGCTGGTGACGCTCTGGATAGCCTTTGCGAGCAATACCGGCAGTCGTTTTGTCCTGTCTCAAATTGAACGGTTGATGGATGACAAACTGATTATTGAGCAGGTTGAAGGCACGCTTGCAGGACCACTGGTGTTACGCGGCGTGCGTTATGAGAACGAACTAGTCGCCATTGAGTTACAACAGGCAAGTCTGGACTGGTTGCCCAGTGTAATTATTTTTTCCGACGCGCTTGTTCACGTAAAACACCTCCGGCTGAAGGGTTTGCGAGTGGAACTCACCCCTGCTGAGGTCGAAACGCTGGAAACATTGCCCCAGGAGCCGGCTATACCGGACCCGCTATCTCTGCCAGTCGCTATTCGCGTTGACGAGTTTGAGTTGGTTGAGGCGCTTGTGTTGCAGAAGGATCCGGTGACTGTCGAATCCATCGATCTCGTTCGCGTTGATCGGCTGGCAGCAGCTGATCTGCTCTGGGACGAGAGGGGTATTAACCTGCCCGACCTGGAGATCAAAACGCCCGAGATCCTCCTGACCGCAAATGGCGAAGTTAACCCGAAAGGGAACTGGCCGTTGCGTCTTGACGCGCTCTACAGCGTCGATATGTCGGGTCTGCAACTTCCTGATGTGTCCGCTGCTACGCAGGTCAGCGGCTCACTTGCGCAATTGGAGATACAGCAGAGGGTGGACGCGCCTTACGCGCTGGACGCAAGCGCGAACATTGTTGATGCTCTGGTAACGCCTCAGTGGCAAGCCAGTGTGAGAGTGCTGGGCGCAGAACTTCAGACACTGCGCTCAGATCTCCCTAACGTCCTGCTTGAGGCTGAACTCACCGCTCAAGGTGATGCATCTCAAGCTGGCCTGACGGTAGACATCAGTGCTGCGCAGAGTGCTCTGCGTGTTACAGGAGAATTGACCTTTGCTGGATCAAATGATGAAGGGACCGCTGTCGATCTCAACGCAGATTGGCAGAATCTGATCTGGCCACTGGATGCAGGCGATGTGAATCGGCTGTCGAGTAAGTTCGGTCATGCGGAGATTGCCGGCGAACTCGATGATTACCGGCTGAGTGTAGAAGCAGATCTGTTGTTGCCCGAATACCCACCTGGCAATCTGATCGTGTCAGGCACGGGTACAGACACCCTTTTTTCCATACAGAAGTTTGAGCTGGCTGTGCTGGGCGGATCTGTTCGGGGATTGGCAGAAGTAAACTGGCAATCGGGTCTGACATCCAGCTTCGACTTAACTGGAACAACAATAGATACCGGTGGCGTACTCCCCGGCTGGCCTGGAGAGCTGAATTTTGCCGTGCAGGGAGATGCAGAGCTTGCCGCGGATGCGCCGCTTGCAGATGCGCGCGTGAACGTCGCCAAGCTGGTTGTTGATGGCGTGCTTCGCGACAAACCTGTCAACGCAAAGGTCGCAGGAAAATATGCAGATGCGCAACTTGTACTGCCTTCATTTGAGTTGACCACCCTGGATACAACGCTGCAGGCGCAAGGCAACGTTGCGATAAGTGACACCGGCCGGACAGATTTTGACTGGCAGTTTTCTCTTGCTGACCTGTCGCTCTGGGAGCAGGGCGCGCAAGGGTCGGTGCAGGCGAGCGGCGAACTGGTCGGTAATCTGAGTGAGCCGCGTTTGCGCACCAAAGTGGTTGTAAATGGTGTCGCGATACAAACGCTGAGCATTCACAATGCAGAGATCTCCGCGGACCTTGGTCTTGACCAGATGCCGCTGTCCATGCGCGCTGTTCTGCATGATGTAAATATTGCAGAAACGCCGTTGCAACGTGTTGCACTCGAGCTGACCGGTACCCATGCAGACCACACACTTGGACTGCGCGTTACACATGCAGATGGTGAAGCAGAAATTGCAGCCAAGGGTTCTCTGTCTACGCTGCCTGTACTGGGTGTCCTGGCGCCTGTTACAGAGTGGCAGGATGTTGTCTGGCAACTTGCGCTGCAGACCCTGAATATTGGACAGGAAGAACTCAGGGTTGCGCTTCTACCTGCAGAAGAAGTCGCGGCTTCAACAATCACACTTGGTGCTACCTCGTTTGACTTGCAGGACACGTGTTTCAGCGTGTCGGCAAACAGTCCGGACAATTCATCCGCTGAAAATCTGCAGCGTTTGTGTGCTCAGGCGTCTGGTACGTACACAGACAATATCACTGGCCAGGTATCGTTGGATAACTTGTCAGTCGATTTGCTGGACAGGTTCCTGCCTGAGGGGTTGAGTCTGACAGGGAGAGTGAGCGGCGATCTGTTGGCAGATATGGATATTAATGCCGGAGCTGCGCAGGCTGATCTGTCACTGACTTCGAGTGCGGTTGTTCTGCGTAAGCTGACAGGCCAGGGCGACCTGCAGAGATTGCTCGAATTTGCACCCGGTATGCTGTCCGGAAAACTACGCGATGACACGCTGAGTGCGAATATCGAGTTGCCGCAGAGAGGCGACGAAGGCCTGCGAGCCAGTCTCAACATCGCCGCAGATCCTGGTGGAGGTTTCTCTGCCAGAGCCCTCGAAGCGGATGTTGTGGCCAAGCTCAGTGATCTCGACTGGTCTGCGGACTTTGTACCTGGCGTAAGCCAGCTCGACGGTGTGTTTAACAGCAATCTGCGCATAACTGGCACCGTTGCAGCGCCTAACCTGCAAGGTGATCTGATTCTGACAAATGGCAGTGCCACGCTTCCAGATCCCGGGCTCAGGCTGCGTGACGTCAACCTGACTTTGAGCGGCGGTGGCGATAACGATCTCACGCTGGAGGGGAGCGCGCTGTCCGGGCGCGGTGAGATGTCATTGTCAGGCGCATTGCAGGATGTTGGTCAAGGCATGCGTGGCCAGGTCAATATCACCGGCGAGCGGTTCCTGCTGCTCAATACTGTGGAGGCACAAATCATTGCTTCACCACAGGTGACTGCCCAGCTGGCGGAGGGCGCGGTTGAAATCTCCGGTGAGATTTCAGTAGACAAAGCCGACATAAAACTGGACAGCCTGCCGCAGTCTGCTGCGTCGGTGAGTGATGATCAGATCATCGTGACACCACAAACTGAAGGCATTGATGAGAGTGAAAATCTACAAATCACAACGAACATCAGGCTGCTATTGAACGACGCGGTTACTTTTGAGGGGTTTGGTCTTGAGTCTACCTTTACCGGCGCGCTGGACATCCGTGATCTGCCGGATGAACCCACCACCGCCAAAGGTGAAGTCAGCGTTGTTGAAGGCCGTTATCAAGCCTATGGACAGGACTTAACCATTGAAAGAGGCCGGTTGTTGTTTGTCGGCGGTCCTATCGATCAACCCGGCCTGGATGTACGTGCGGTACGACAGGCCACACCGGATGTAAAAGTTGGCGTGATCGCGCGGGGTAGTCTTCGCGCACCTGAGTTTTCAATTTTTTCCCAGCCTTCAATGAGCCAGTCAAACCAGTTGGCGTACCTGATACTGGGGCGGCCGCTGAATGAGGGTACAACCAGCGAATCCTCAGCCTTGAGCAGAGCGGCGCTGGCGCTGGGCATCCAGGGCGGAAACTATCTGACTGAACAGTATGGTGACAAACTCGGAGTGGACAACATAGGCATTGAAGCGCCAGCGGGTGAAACCAACGAGCAGGCTGCGTTGGTGGTGGGTAAATACCTGTCGCCAAAGCTCTATGTCAGTTACGGGATAGGTATTCTTGATGCCGTCAACACCCTGAAAATTGAATACATCCTGTCGAGCAAATGGCGCCTGACAAGTGAATCTTCCACCGAGAAAAGCGGTGCCGATCTGACCTATACCCTGGAACGTTAAGTATCGCTGCAAGCGCATTCAGTACCGCTTTCGCAGGCTTACCTCTTTCATGCAGAATGTGTCCTCGATTTAAAGACAAAGGAATGAGCGATGAGTGAAGAGACAACCGAACAGGCGGTTCTGATTGAACGGCGAGGCCGGGTAATGGTCATTACCTTGAATCGTCCGGATGCGATGAACGCGATCAACGGTGCCCTGTCTCACGGACTGTTGAACGCCGTCAGAGAACTGGACCAGGACGATTCGTTAACAGCTGGCGTGATCACCGGTAGCGGGCGTGCCTTCTGCTCGGGCATGGACTTGAAAGCGTTTGCGCGGGGGGAAGATATTGGGCCCCTTACCACTTTCATCCGTGAAGGCGCCAGCAAACCTCTAATCGCTGCAATCGAGGGCTACGCCCTTGCCGGTGGGTGTGAAATTGCACTGACCTGCGATTTGTTAGTTGCCGGCAAAGGGGCAAAGATAGGCATTCGTGAAGTTAAGGTGGGCTTGTTTGCCGCTGCGGGCGGTGTGTTCCGCCTGCCTGCCCGTGTGGGATACACCAAGGCGATGGAAATGGCGGTGACCGGGGAGCCGATAACTGCTGAGGTGGCCCTGGAATGTGGCATGTTGAGTGAACTGGCTGAGCAGGGTGGGGCGCTGGAGGCGGCCATTGGCTGGGCTGAGCGTATTGCTGAGAATGCACCGCTTGCCGTTGCCGCTTCAAAGTCGCTGGTCCGTGCTGCTGCGCAAGGATACGACGAAGAGACGTTGTGGGAGATGCAGGTACCGTTGTCTGCAAAAGTATTCAGTTCCAACGATGCCAAAGAAGGCCCAAAAGCGTTTGCCGAGAAGCGCGCGCCGAACTGGACGGGTACCTAAACACCAGGCAACCCGTGCCGACAAAAAAGGGCGACCGGTGGTCGCCCTTCGTGTATCTACAAGTGGCCTGGCTTAACCTGCCAGAATGCCGTTCAGCGTTTTGCTGGGACACATTGCCGCTGCAGCCTTTTCCCGGTCGGGATGGTAGTAACCGCCAATGTCCGCAGGCTCACCCTGGATTTCAACCAGCTCTTTGATGATCTGGTCTTCATTGTCAGCCAACTGCTTAGCCAGCGGTGCAAACTGCGCCTTGAGCTCAGCATCATTGTCCTGCGCCGCGAGAGCCTCGGCCCAGTACATACCCAGATAATAGTGGCTGGCCCGATTGTCTGGCTCACCGGTTTTGCGCGAAGGCGACTTATTGTTTTCCAGCAGCTTTCCAGTCGCGACATCCAGCGCGTCAGCCAGCACTTGCGCCCGCTTGTTATCGGTTTTCACTGCGATATCTTCCAGTGACACGGTTAAAGCCAGGAATTCACCCAGTGAATCCCAGCGCAGATGATTTTCAGCTTCAAACTGCTGCACGTGTTTGGGGGCTGAACCGCCAGCACCTGTCTCATACAATCCGCCTCCGGCCATTAACGGCACGATGGAGTACATTTTTGCACTGGTGCCCAGTTCCATGATGGGGAACAGGTCGGTCAGATAATCTCGCAGCACGTTACCCGTAGCAGAAATAGTATCTTCACCGTGACGTACACGTTCCAGGGTGTGTCGGATGGCAAGATCCAGTGACATGATCTGGATATCAAGCCCGGTGGTGTCATGATCCTGCAGGTATTTTTCTACCTTCTTGATCATCTGGGCATCATGACCACGCTGTTCTTTATCGCCACGATGCTTGTTCAGCCAGAACACAGCGGGGATTCCGGAAACCCGGCTGCGGTTGACCGTGAGCTTGACCCAGTCACGTATTGCGGCGTCTTTGGTCTGACACATGCGCCAGATGTCACCTTCAGCAACGCCGGTATGTTCAATCAGCACGTTGCCTGTATCGTCAGTGACGCGCACCGTACCTGCTGCAGGCAGTTCGAAGGTTTTGTCGTGGGAGCCATACTCTTCAGCTTTCTGCGCCATCAGGCCGACGTTCTGGACCGTGCCCATGGTGGTGGGATCAAACGCATCGTGATGTTTACAGAAGTTGATGACTTCGAGGTAGATTGTTGCGTAACAGGAATCCGGGATGATCGCCTTAGTGTCGCGCAGGTTACCGTCGGCACTCCACATTTTGCCGCCAACGCGGATCATTGCCGGCATGGAGGCGTCGACAATGATGTCGCTGGGCACATGCAGATTGGTGATGCCTTTGTCGGAATCAACCATCGCCAGTCCCGGGCGCTTCTCATGACAGCGACGCAGATCCGCTTCGATTTCGTTGCGTAGCGAAAATGTCTGCTCGCGCACTTTGTCCAGCACGCTGGCCAGACCAAGGTTGGGGTTTACGCCAAGTTTCTCAAAAGTTTCTCGATGCTTTTCAAAAGCTTCCTCGTAATACACCTCAACCGCGTGTCCAAAGATGATCGGGTCGGAGACCTTCATCATAGTGGCTTTCAGGTGCAGGGAAGCCAGCAGGTCTGCGCGCAGGGCACCTTCATACTCTTCTTCCAGGAACTCGCGCAGGGCAGCAACGCTCATGAAGCTGCCGTCGACAACTTCGCCGTCTTCCACCGGTACCGCTTCGCGCAGCACAGTGACACTGCCATCTTCTTTGACAAGCTCAATTTTCAGGTTGCCGGCTTTTTCAACGGTTACAGATTTTTCGCTGTGATAAAAGTCGCCATGCCGCATATGGGCCACGTGAGTGCTGGAGGCCTGGCTCCATTTATCCATGGAGTGAGGGTGTTTACGTGCAAACGCTTTGACTGATTCAGGTGCGCGCCGATCTGAGTTGCCTTCGCGCAGCACCGGGTTCACCGAACTGCCGAGCACGTGGGCGTAACGTTTGGCGATGGTCTCTTCTTCTTCGTTGGCGGGTTCTTCCGGATAATCGGGCAGGTCGTACCCTTGAGACTTGAGTTCAGCGATGGCTTCAATCAACTGTGGTACCGAGGCGCTGATGTTGGGCAGCTTGATGATATTAGCGCCTTCATCCTTGGTCAGTTCACCCAGTTCTGCAAGCGCATCAGGGACCCTCTGCTCTTCAGTGAGATTGTCCGGAAAAGCAGCCAGAATGCGCGCTGCCAGAGAGATGTCGCTGAGTTCAACGTCCACATCGGCAGCTTTTGTGTACTTTTCGATGAACGGCAGCAATGAATAGGTGGCCAGTGCTGGCGCTTCATCTGTGAGGGTATAAATAATCTTAAGTTTTCGGTCTGACATGTCGTTCCTGACTTTGTTGTTATCGTGAGCTGGTGTGTGAGCTCGGCAAAAATGCGGGCGCCATTATACCTGTTATTTTTACAAGCATGCTAAACGCGAAGCCGGTATCAATCAGTGTGAGTCGTTTTAAGCAAGCTGCTGTCCGTAATCCCGCATGGCGCGTAGCAAAGGCGTCATCCTCTGTCCCGCGTCTGTGGGGGCATATTCATAGCGCAGCGGCTTGTCCTGATAGGGTATTTTTATCAGCAGACCCAGTTTAACCAGCTTTTTCAATCGATCAGCTAGCAGATTGGTCGGTATATGCTCCGGACTGCCGGCAAAGTCGGCAAAAGTACGGCGTTCAAAAAACAGCGCATCACGCATGATCAAGAGTGTCCATCGGTCTCCGATGACATCAAGGCTTCGTGCAATCGGACAGCTTGAACGATATTCCATGGGTCAACTCCCTACTGACGCCAGGCACCAAGTTTTAAAGCAGCGGCGATAATAATGCCATAAACCACCATGCCAGCGCTTGCGGCGTAATAAACGCCGTTCAGGCTGAGGCTGGTGGTGGTTATCAGCAATAAAGCACCGCCAACCGCGATGCCGAACCTGACCAGCAGCGCCAGCACGGGCCAGAGCATGGCACCCGCTCCCTGAGAGGCAAAATAAAGCGACAGGCCCAGTCCAAAAAAAGTATATGCCGGGCCCACGATCTGGATGTAGGCTTTTGCGGCGGCGAATATTTCCGGATCCTCAGTAAACAGCGGTATCCACAACCCGGGTACAAGCGCCAGGCTCAGACCAACAAGTCCGGCAACCAATGCCGCCGCGCCACTGCCAACCCAGCCGATGCGCTCCGCCCGCTCGAAATTGCGGGCCCCCACACTCATACCAACAAGTGACGTCATCGCCGCGCCAAGACCAAAAATCAGTGGAATCATCAGGAATTCGATGCGTGACCCGATCCCGTAGCCGGCAAGGGCGTTTTCACCAAAGCGGCCTACAATGGCGGTCAAGCTGATAATGGTGGCCACAGTCAGAATTGGCGACAAAGAAGCCGGCAGGGCAACGCGCAAAATATCTCCAAACAACTCTCTGCTGAAGCTGCAGTTGCTGATGCGCAGACGGATTGGTGAGGAAGCGCGTGCAAGGGCAGCAAGCATGCTCAGGCTGACCAGGGTACCGGCGACAACCGCTGAAACAGCAGCGCCCGCTACACCAAGTTGCGGCAGGCCAAAGCCTCCCAGGACCAGTGCACCGGAAAGGGGAACCTGGACACACGCACTGAGGATCATCATAGCCGCGGGCAGGGTCATGTTGCCCATGCCGCGGAAGATGGCGCTGAGGATGCCAAGCAGCCAGATCGACACACCGCCGCTGAACAGAATGATGCTGTAGGTACTGGCCTGGTCAAGCATTTCGCCTTGTCCACCCAGGAATTGGAGAAACCAGTGACCCAGTAAAAGGTATAACAGCAGAAGCAGCAGGGCACCCAGAACGGCAATCGCCAGCGCATGCCAGATTAGTTTTTCCGCCCTCTCTGTGTCACCGGAACCGCTCGCTCTGGCAATGGCGGAAGCAACCGCACCGCCTGTGGCACCCCCGGCCAACGTCTGGGTCAACATCAGAAAAGGGAACACCAGGGCAATGGCGGCCAGGGAGGTGGTGCCGAGGCGACCGATGAACCAGATCTCTGCCAGGCTGACGCACGCCTGCACAAAAAAGGCGACGCTGCTGGGCGTTGCCATGTTGATGAGAAGTTTTAGTGGCGGTGCCGTTAACAGAACCTGGGTGCGACTATCCATTGTTCGGGCACACATCACTTTAAAAATGAAAGTATAAACTTTCAAAGTTAAAGTCACAAAGTTAAAGTCACAAAGTGGAATGTTCTCGAAACAGCGACAGGTTATAGTCTGTTAGCTGTTATCGGAGCTCACTTCTCGAAGAGTTGGGACTCGCCCCGGCTCAGTTGGCAATTATTGAGTTTGTCTTGCCAGCCAACGATTGTTGATTACCAGGCGTAGGCTTCCGGTGCTGCGCCGCAGGGTGGGAATATCTTATCCAGGTCTGTCAGTGTCTGATTCGACAAAGTGATGTCGGGTACCGTCAGCACAGAGTTCAGCTGTGCGGCAGTACCCGGACCGATGATAGTGGCGGTGACGCCTGGTTGACGCAGTAACCAGGCCAGCGCAATGTTGCTCGGGGATTCATTGAGGTCACCACACAGGTTTTCGAACCTGTTGAGCTGATCTGCCTTCGAGGCCAGTGCCGATTTAGCTTCGGAAGATTGACGACGTCCTGTCGCTGCACTGCTGTGACCCGCTAACAAACCGCCGGACAAAGGACTCCAGGGAATAACGCCAACGCCATAGGCCTGGCAGGCTGGTAATACTTCGAGTTCTGCACGGCGCTCCAGCAAATTGTACAGGCTCTGTTCTGATACCAGTCCAAGCTGATGACGGGTGATGGCTTTTTCGTTGGCGCGTGCAATGGCCCAACCCGGGAAATTGCTGGAGCCCACGTAGGTTATTTTGCCTTGTGCTATCAATCGCTCCATCGCCTGCCAGATTTCTTCAATGGGTGCGCTGCGATCTATATGGTGCATCTGATACAAGTCGATGTGCTCAACGCCCAGGCGCTGCAGACTGGCATCACAGGCCATTTGAATGTGTCGTGCGGACAGTCCGCGATCATTGATGTCGTCCGACATGGGTTCATGCACTTTGCTGGCGATGACCAGTTTGTTGCGTCGGCTTTTGTCCTGGGCAAGCCATTTCCCAACTATCGACTCTGTTGTGCCCACGCCTTTGTCACCGCCGTACTGGTTGGCGGTATCGATGAAGTTGATGCCTGCTTCAACCGCTCGATTGAGGATGTCGAAAGATTCAGATTCTGATGTGCGCGGTCCAAAATTCATTGTCCCCAGACACAGTTGACTGACGTTTACTGCAGAGCGACCCAGTTTTCGATATTGCATAAAGTTTTCCGAGTAAGAAGTTACGGCGCGCGTAGCGTCGTACCAGTGACAAGCTCTTCGCTGGAATCTGCGACACAGAATCTGACAAGCTGCTGGGCATGTTCAGAAAGTTTTTTCCAGTCCTGGTAAGTGATGCCTGGCACGATCGGTTCGCGAAACCAGGGCGCGTAAAACTCAAGATTGGGTATCGAACGAACATGCTCTGACAGATTGGGTGTGCCGCCATGCCAGGCTCGTGTATCGCGAATCATGATACTGCCCGCAGGCGCAGGGCATACCGTGCTCAAGCGCATCCATTCGGGTTCCTCTTCCAGACTGGGTATTTTTTCTCGTGAGTTCTGTGTGCCGGGAATCTGGCGGGTAGGGCCATTTAAGCGGGTTACGTCCTGGGGTAGAAAATTCACGCAGATGTAGGGACAGGGTAAATCTCTGATGCTGGTCAGGCCGCGAGGGTCGTGAAAAGCGCTGAACGGCGAAGACTTATTGTCGACCCAATCCCGCACATCAGCGTGCAGGCGCTGATATTCAACCGCGCCGGGCAGACAGAAATCTCCGCTGGCTGCGCGCAGGGTGTAGTTGGGTGAGCCGAACAGTGCTGTGAGCAAGGTGGTAACTTCAGGAATATCCAGCAACATCTGCCAGGCAGGGCGGTGCAGTTGACTGCGAGTCAAGCTGGAACCACCAAAAGAGTAGCGATGGGCGCCACGGTTACCGCGGCGGTTCTGATCTACCGCGAGAATTTCATCGATAACTTCCTGGCAGCCTTCGGCAAGCTGTTGAATCTGATCGCTGGTGAGCACGTCAGCAACAACTACAAAACCATCGCGATGAAACAGCCGAACGGCTTCCTCGATGTGTCCAGAGGAAATAATCTCCAGTCCTTTGATGCCGTTGTGGTTGCTTAGATGTGCCTTCAGCTCGGCAACCGCGAATTGGGTGTTAACGACAATTCTCCAATGCGAGTTATACAGTGAGTTCGGTGGATCGCCAGAATAGGATAACCGAAATCCTGGACAAATAGGCCAGGTTGGAAGCGCCGATTGACTCCATCAAACAGGTCCTGGCCTACAGCAAAATTCTCAGTTGATTTTTCATTGAGGGGCCTAGCGTCCTGCCAGTTTTGTTGGGATTGGCTCGCAGAAATGAATGGTATAGTCGTTGACCTCGCCGGCCACCTGGCAATGGGTTCCCGGTGTATAAGCAGGTTGGCCGATGCCTGTAACAAGATATATCGGTTGCGAGTAAGATAGGTTTGCTGTATCCCGCGTAAAAGTGTAGTCAATCCCATAGAATTCTGCGGTATACAGTCGATTACCGAGAAAGACGACGTCCCCATCTTCAGCACTACGTAAATCGATTAAAGTGTCGACCAGACCTTTCTGGTTGCGCGACTCGTCATACCAATAGTCGCTGCTGCTGTTCTGCACCACTTTGACAGTCGGTATTGCCAACGCAATAACAAAAAGCATCGGGGCGACTTTCTTCCTGCGCTGGGATAAGAGTTGTGCCAGCAGGAGGCTTAGAATCACCGACCAGGCGGTGAGCGTTGGCATGCTAAACCTCGGAACAACGTTGGCCGAAATGCTGAAACAAAGCAGTGGCCCTATCGCCCAACACAGGAGGTAAAGTACCAGCGGGTTTGTTTCGGTCAATTTCAGACGTAACCCTGGTTGCCAATAGCCGCTGATATACCGGGTAAGAAGCAAAAGTGGTACCAGCAGACTCCAGGGTAACAGGCCTTCCATGGCGTACAGGAGGATGATACCGCGAGGTTCTGCATGGCCAGCCCCGTATAAGCCACCCATCCATTCGGAGTCAGTAAAACGATAGACGAGCTCTCCCTGAAAATAATATTCGAGATAACCAGGATAGGCGTTTTCTGCAGCGATGTACCAGGGTGAAACCAGCAGGCTGGCAGCGGCCGCAGCGCTACCCAGCGCCAGCCAGGTCTTTGTACGCCAAAGCTGTTTGGTGATCAGCAACCAGAGTAGCACCGGTAGTCCTACATAAATAAAGATGACCGGACCTTTTGCCAGCAACCCCAGGCTCAGGCCTAAAACGCCGGCGAGCAACCAGCAGGGCTGCTGCTTGCTCAACCACTCGTAGAGACTCACCAGTGCCAGGGTTACAGAAAAGGTCAGGGTAGCATCGGTGTGGACTTTACCGAATGCTACGTAACCCAGATAACTACTGCTCAAGACGAGCATGCTGAGAGCTGCGACACGGGGGCTGAAGTGATGCCTCGCAATGTGATGGGTCAGTGTGATCGTGCCAACAGAACAAAGCCACGCTGGCAGGCGCGCGGCAAATTCAGTCACACCGAAGATACGCATGCTGGCGACTTGCAGCCAGATTGAAAGTGGGGGATTACCCCAGAAAGGCTCTGTATCGGTGAACATCGGCATCAGATACTGGCCGCTGAAATACATTTTCCTGGCCATTTCAGCATATGCGCCTTCAGTGGTGCCGAGTAAGGGGTAAAGGCCGAGCCCCAGAAAATGGAGCGCTAGAATGACGCAGGCAGCACCGAAGATAAGCTTTGTTAGCCGGTCGGATCGGTCGAGAGGGCTTTGCAGCAGTTGGGTGTCTAAATGATTCAGCAGAGTGGCATCTTTATCAGTGCATGAAATGGCGATGATGAGATTCTTATGGGATAGAGATATCGTGTTGTTAAAATCAATCGCATCGTGCGTTAGTTTTTTAGATCAAAGATGGATGTGGTTTTCGCATCTGTACCCGACTGACATCCTCTGTCATGGTAGCGGCTCCAAAAAACACGCATCTGCCTTATGAAAAGTTTTAACACCGCTACTTTGACCGTTCTGCTTTTTGTTGGCCTGGCTTTGTCTGGCTGTGAACAGCCAGCGGAAGTTGTCGCCAAAGATACCTACAGTCTTGCGATCACCAACGTCACCGCCATTGATGCTGTCAGTGGTGTGCGCACTGGCGTCACCGTGGTGTTGGACGGTGATGAAATTGTCAGTGTAGAACCTTCAGCCGCGACACCGCCTGCTGCGGCGCAGATCATCGATGGCAAGGGCCAATACCTGATTCCGGGTTTATGGGACATGCACGTGCATGTCACTTATGAGCCTCGTTTGACCCAGCAGATGCCTGAGCTGTTTCTCGACTATGGCATCACCAGCGTGCGCGATACCGGTGGTATGTTGCCCGCACTGTTACCTGAAATTGAGCGTTACCGGGGGGGTGATATCCAAGCGCCGCGTATCTACTTCAGTGGTCCGCTGCTGGATGGCAGCAAGGTGGTCTACGATGGTGATGATCGGCCTGAGATCGGCATTTCCAATGCCACGCCCGAGGAATCCAGAGCCAATGTGCAAACCCTGGTGGACGCTGGGGCGGATTTCATAAAAATTTACGAGCTGGTCTCGCCGGAGGTTTTTGCCGCGCTTGTGGATGCGGCAGGTCAACACAACCTGCCCATCGCCTCGCACGTGCCGCTGGCGCTGCTGGCAGACAATGCCGGTCCCCAGGTCGGGACCATGGAACACCTGCGTAACGTTGAACTGGCCTGTGCAGAAGACGCCCATGTTCTGGTGGCTCAGCGCCTGCAGACCATATCGGATCCGGGTGAGGTCAGCGGTTATGCCTTGCGCAGTGCCCTGCATGCGCAGTACCGCCCTCCGGCTCTGGCGAGTGTGGATATCAAGAGTGCGCGTTGTCAGGCCGTGATCAACTCGTTACAGAACACCATCCAGGTGCCGACATTGCGGCTCAACAGCATCTTCAAGTATTCCCCGCTGGGACGTGATGACTGGCGGGAGCATCTGGCCAATCTGCCTGACCCCGTTGCTGCAGACTGGTTGCAGACTGCGGAACAGTTTTTTGGTCAGGGCTCAGCCGATGCATTGAAAATGTCTGACTGGAGTCTTGCGCTGGTGGGTGAGATGTTTCGCGCTGGCGTACCGATAGGCGCGGGTACCGACACGCCGATCGGTCAGGCCATACCCGGTTATTCGTTGCACACTGAACTCGAGCGTCTTGTAGAAGCGGGGTTGTCACCTCTCGATGCCCTTTACTCGGCAACCGTAAGACCTGCTGAGTTCCTCAACCTGCAGGCATCTCATGGTCAGATTCAGCCAGGCATGGTGGGTGATCTGGTGTTGCTGGCGGCTGACCCCAGCAAAGACATCGCCAACACCCGCAAGATAAATGCCGTGATTTCCCGCGGTGAAGTTGTTCGTTAACCTGTTACGCGCGAGCAGCTAGTCGCGTTTACGAGTTAGTAGCGCATCCACCTCAGCAAACTCGTCTGCGCTTAATGTCCAGCTGATGCTTTCGGCATTGGCAGCCACCTGTTCCGTTCGCGTTGCACCTGCAATCACACTGCTTACCAGTGGATTGCTGGAGAGCCAGGCCATGGCCAGTTGCAGCAGGTTCTTGTCGCGGCTTGTGGCAAACTCGGTCAGGCGCTCAACCTGATCAAAGTTTCGGTCGGACAGGGCTTTTTTACCGCGCTCGCCAAAATTTGCCAGGCGGCTGTCTGCCGGAGCCTCAACACCACGCTGATACTTTCCGGTCAGCAGGCCACTGGCCAGCGGAAAGTAGGGCAGCATACCAACGCCATACTCTTTACACGCCGGCAGCACTTCTTTTTCAATGTCACGCTGCAGCAGATTGTAATGGTTCTGTGCTGTTACAAATTTGTTGTAGCCGCCGCCTACTGCGCGCCAGTGTGCGTCTGCAATCTGCCAGCCGCTGTAATTGGAGTGACCGATGTAACGGATCTTGCCCATGGCTACCAGGTCGTTTAACGCACTCAGGGTTTCGTCGATGGGGGTTCTGGGGTCCGGGATGTGGTGCTGATATAAGTCGATATAGTCTGTATCGAGACGTTTCAGGCTGGCGTCCACCTGGGTGAATATATGCCCGCGTGATCCACCCTTCTGCAGAATGCCGTCACCCATGGCATGCCCGAACTTTGTTGCAATGACAACCTGCGAACGGTCTTTACCCGCCAGGGCGCGACCGAGAAAAACCTCACTTTGCTGGCCGCCATAGACATTGGCGGTGTCAAAAAAGTTAATCCCGAGATCCAATGCGGCATGCACAACTTCTGCACTCTGTTTTTCATCGCAGCGCATGCCGAAGTTGTTACAGCCGAGTCCGGCCAGAGAGACGCGCAGGCCGCTGTGGCCGAGATTTCTATATTTCATGTTTCAGGCTCTTGGTGTCAGGCGAAAGAGGTAAACCTCCGCCAGGTTCATGTTGCGTGGCAGGTTGCCATATTTGTCCGCCCAACCCTGGGCAAAGAGGTCGAATTCAGCGCCGTCGTCGACCTGGGTTGCGGTTAACTCATAGATTTTTCCAGCGTGACCGAGGCGCACGTTTGGGTTTACATTGATGTGATCGACCCACGTTGTGCGGTTGTCGCCTGCATAAACATAGAGATAGCCATGCATACCTAAGACCCATAAGTTTACAGAGTAGGGATCCGCTGGTCGTGTTTCGAGCTGGATAATGTCAGCCTGTGCAACGTTGGACCAGCTCTGGGGGGTAGGTGTGACCACCCCGTCCAGCTCTGTGCTGCTGAAAGGGATATAACGGCAGGCGCTGAGCAGCAGAGTCAGAATGAGCACGCCAGAACATCGTTGCATTACGTTCTCCAACAGGTGAGGTCGGGGAGTATATCCTGACTGACAAGGGTCTGGGCAGCGCCCTTAACTGTGCTGGGAACTGTGCTAGGATCTGCGCCGTAGTGCGGGCGTAGGACGCCAGCAATTGATCCACAACGGAACAATAGATATGGAAATGACAGCGGGCATCATGGTGATGCTGGCAAACCTCTGGGCCATCACACGCACGTTACGCAGCGATGCTGAACCGAAAAACAAGGCCATGTGGGTAGCCATTGTGCTTCTGTTGCCCTTTGTCGGCATGGTGTTGTGGATACTGTTCGGGCCAAGCTGAAGTACCCGATCATCCGACTAGGTTAGTTGGACACTTACATTTCAAACTCTTATTGCTCAGAGGTAAACCATGGCACAGCTTCTTCGCGTGGACGCCAGCATGCGTCACGCAGGGTCACACAGCCGCGTACTAGCGGACAGGCTGGTAGATAAAATCAATAAAAAACAATCGCTTAGCGTGATAAAAAGAGACCTTTCTGAAGGTGTGCCGATGGTTGATGAAGCCTGGATTGCAGCTAACTTTACGCCGTCCGAAGAGCGCAGCTCTGAACATCATGCGGCCCTGGCCACTTCGGATGCACTGGTGGAAGAGCTGCGTGCCTCCGACGTGATTGTGATTGCTCTGCCGATTTACAACTTTGGTGTGCCTGCCGCGTTTAAAGCCTGGATCGATATGGTCACTCGGGCCAAGGAAACTTTTGAATATACCGCCACTGGCCCGCAGGGATTGCTGAGCGGCAAAACAGCCTACGTCATCATGACCTCCGGCGGCACTGCGCTGGGGTCGCCCATCGACTTTGTTTCACCCTGGCTCAAACATGTGCTGGCTTTTGTGGGTATTGAGAATCTGCAGATAATCGACGCAAGCGCGGTGCTGTTTGATGAGGCGGGTGTTCTGGCGCGCGCACAGGCTCAGATTGACGAGCTGGCGTAGAGTCGAATCATCAGACGTTAACTGATCGGGTTGATGGCGAGCCAACCGCAAAAAAGCCGCATGGTTCTGCTTTTTGTAGCTCTTGGTGTATTGCTGCTGTTGCCGGTGCCGGACTTTGTAGATGACCATTATCTGTTAGGGATATTGCAGAACGCGGGCCATGCGCCGGGGTTTGCAATTCTGACCTATGGTTGCCTCTATCTGGCTGATGCGCGCAGCCCCTCAGGGTACGCGCGCGTTGTTGGCCTGGTCCTGATGTTTGCGGTTGCAACTGAAGTTCTGCAGCATTTTACTCATCGACAATTCTCTGTCGCGGACATTGGCAGTGACGTAACTGGCGTGGCGTTTGCGTTAGCCGCTTGGCTCTTACGTTTTGATCACCGCGTCAGGCAGACGCTCTGGTTACGGCGTCTGACGGCACTGACCGGAATGGCTGCACTGGTGTTGATGCTTGCGCCTCCTCTTCTGGGTCTATCAACCTGGCTAGACAGGAAAGCCAGGTTTCCCGTTCTACTTGAGCCTGACATGGCAAATGTCCTGATGATGACCGCGTCGCTAGGCAGCCAGGAGGAAGTTGACATCACTCTGCATCCCGATCGTATTTCAGTTGATCTGCTTGCCGGTCCCCGGCCGGGGCTTGTCATCAAAGATTTTGTTGCCGACTGGCAGGGTTATGAAGTGCTGGTCATAGAAGTGTCAAAATCGGGCGAAGGTGAACTGTTTCTGGAGTTATATGTGCGGGATAAAGCCAGTGCTTTGGAAGGCTCAGACTGGTTCTTTGCCCATGCTCTGATTGAAACTGAGGGCTGGCATCAGTTACGGTTTACGCTGGACGATATTCAAAACGGACCGCGCAGCCGCTCCGCAGATTTATCTCAGATTGCCGCGATCGCCTTGCATCGACGTGCGGGCACCGCGTCCCAGCTTTCTATTCGAAAAATCTATCTGCAGTAGTTTTTGGCGTGCATACTAGTAATCGACTTTGCATCTGGGGAGAACATTGAGCTACAACAAACCCATTCCTAACAAAGGAACACATACAAAACCCTTCTGGGAAGGTGCCGAGGCAGGTAAATTGATGCTGCCACGCTGTCAGGACTGTAATCGCGTGCACTGGTATCCGCGGCACATCTGCCCGAACTGCCACTCCATGAACCTGGAATGGATAGAAGCCAGCGGCGAAGGCACGGTGCACACCTTTGCCGTGCAACACCTTGTGTTTGGCAAGTGGGCTGAAGAAGCGCCGTTTGTCACCGCTTATATTGACCTGAAAGAAGGCGATCGAATGTTGACGGTGCTGCGCGGAGTTGACCCGAATAAACCTGAAGAGATCAAAGTGGGTGCACAAGTAAAAGTTGAGTTTGAGCAGGCCAATGACGATACGTTCATACCGTATTGGCGTGTGGTGGAGGGTCAATAATGCCGGGTCAATTATCTAAAGCTGCAGCCATTGTGGGTGCGGCGGAAGCCAACGAAATTGGATTCCTGGAAGAGCCGATTACTGCGCTGCAGTTACATATTGAAGCGATCAAAAATCTAAGTGATCAAACCGGTATTCCGATCAGCAGGATTGATGGTGTTTTCTCTACCGGCTGGTCTACTGAGTTGTGTGAGCATCTCGGTATTACCCCTAAATACATTGATACCACAGCTGTGGGCGGATGTTCTTTTGAGATGCACGTTCACCACGCCATGGCGGCAATACATGCGGGCATTATCGATATTGCTCTGGTCAGCCACGGCGAAAACGGACACTCCCGGCGTAAGATTGGTGGCGGCGGATCCGGCAACTATGGCGCCGGTGCAGGTGCCTTATCTCCGGCTGCCGAGATGACGATGGCTTACGGCCTGACCGGGGCACCGTCTAATTATGCACACGCCATGGTGCGGCACATGCACCGCTACGGCACTGCGCGCGAAGATTATGCGCACATTGCCAAAGTGACTCGAGACTGGGCAACCCTGAATCCTCGTGCGGCCATGTATTCCAAAGACAAACATCCTTTTGGTGGTCCGATTACCGTTGAGCAGGTTGAAGAGTCACGGGTGATTGCCTGGCCGCTGACCATTCTGCACTGCTGTATGGTGGCTGACCATGGTGGTGCGGTATTTGTCTGCAGTCCGAAGATCGCGGCCAGCTTGAATACCAGGCCAGTCTGGATTGCAGGTGCCGGAGAAAGCATGGGGCACGGCAACATGCTGGAGATGCAGGATTTTACCGCAACCTCGGCGTCCAAATCTGCGCAGAGCGCCTACACCATGGCCGGTATGGGTCCTGCAGATATGGAAATGGCGTTAATCTATGACTCTTTCACCATTACCGCTGCCATAACGGCTGAAATGCTGGGGCTGGCTGCACCGGGAGAAGGGCATCTGTTATGGAAAGACGGCCATGCTGCACCCGGTGGTAGATTACCGATCAACACAAATGGCGGTGGGTTGTCGTTCAATCACAGCGGCATGTACGGTATGCCATTATTGATTGAAGCTTATCGCCAGCTGTCGGGCACTGCGGAAGACGGTATTCATGGTGATAAAGGCAAACAGACAAGCGCACGTACCTGCGTAGTGAACGGCACTGGTGGCAGTCTATCGACTACGGGTACGCTGGTTTTAATAGCAGACGACTAACAGAACCGTTCAGGTTCAATGGAGATGAAGATGGCTGAGGCGCAGGATTATACCTATGTGGGAACAAGACCTGTTCGGCCCGACGGTATCGAAAAAGTTACCGGTAAAGCGAACTATGGTGCTGATGAGTCGCGCCCCGGGTTAATCCATGGCGTGGTTGTACGCAGTACCCATGCGCATGCCCTGATCGAAGATATTGATGTATCGGAAGCGCTTGCGCTGGATGGGGTCTATTCAGTGGTTACTGCTGCTGATTTTCCGGCACGGGACAAGATTTCACCCGCGCGCAAGCGTATGTTTGAAAATATCATTGCCGGCCACAAAGTTGTCTATCACGGTCAACCGCTGGCGGCAGTGGCGGCATCGAGTGTGGCGTTAGCGCAAAAAGCTGCTGATCTGGTCAAAGTCACCTACAAAGCATTGCCCGTTGTCCTGGATATGCGCGACGCCATGGCGCCTGATGCCAGCGTTCTGCACGATGATATGTTTACTCAGGGTCTGCCGGAAACACCTGACAAGCCGTCGAACGTTGTGCAGAAAACTGCCATCAGGAAAGGCGATATTGACGAAGGATTTGCAGAAGCCGACATTGTTATCGAGCGGGAATTTGTCACGCCGATGGTGCATCAGGGTTATATTGAACCGCATGCGTGTACCGCAGATGTGAATACAGACGGACATACAACGTTGTGGTGCTCGTCCCAGGGCCATTTTGGCATTCGCGATATGGCCGCCTTGTCTCTCGGCATGGATGCAGGAGATATCCGGGTTGTACCCCAGGAAATTGGCGGTGGTTTTGGCGGCAAAACCGTAGTTTATCTGGAACCCCTGGCGATCAAATTGTCTGCTAAAGCGGGGCGGCCGGTGAAAATGGTCATGCCCCGGGATGAAGTGTTCAGGGCAACAGGACCAGCGTCCGGTACCATTAACACGGTCAAAATCGGCGCCAAAAAAGACGGCACCATTGTCGCTGCGTACGCCAACCTGTTGTATGAAGCCGGTGCCTTTCCAGGCAGCCCTCTGGGTGCCGGCGCCATGTGTATATTTGCACCTTACGACATTCCAAACATATTGATTGAGGGGACAGAGGTGGTTGTGAATAAGCCACGTGTTGCCGCGTATAGAGCGCCGGGTGCACCTCAATCCATGTTTGCCGGTGAATCGGTGCTTGATGAGCTGGCACAGACGCTGGACATGGATCCTATTGATCTGCGATTGAAAAACGCGGCCACCAAAGGTACTCACGCAGCCTATGGACCCAGGTTCAAAGACATTGGTCTGGTGGAATGTCTGCAGGCTGCCAAGGCGCACCCCAATTACCAGCGGGCGCTGGAAAAGAACCAGGGGCGTGGTGTTGCTGTTGGTTTCTGGTTCAATGCGGGCAACAACTCCAGTGCCGAGGTGCATGTGGCTGAATCCGGCATGATCCAGATTGTTGAGGGCAGCCCGGATATCGGCGGCAGTCGTGCGGCTATGGCGCTGATGGCGGCGGAGACGATGCAGGTCCCCTATGACCGAATCCGGGTGCGCATCGGCGATACGGACAGTACCGGTTTCTGTAACACCACGGGCGGTAGTCGAACCACGTTTGCTACCGGCATGGCGGTTATCAATGCCTGTGAAGACGTTGTTGTGCAGTTAAAGGAGCGTGCTGCCATTACCTGGGGCATTGATGCCGATCAGGTCGACTGGCGTGATGGACAGGCTTTCCCGAAGCCCGGCGTCAATACCGAAGCTGAGCCATTAACCCTGGCAAAGCTCGCGCGTAGCTTCCCGAAAACCGGCGGACCGATATCCGCGCGTGCATCTCTGAATGCACAGGGACCAGGGCCATCCTTTGCCGTCAATTTCTGCGATGTGGAAGTTGATCGCGAAACAGGCAGTACCCAGGTGCTGAGTTTTACGGCAATTCAGGACGCGGGCCGGGCGATACATCCAGACTATGTTGAGGGTCAGATGCAGGGTGGTGCGGCGCAAGGTATTGGTTGGGCGTTGAATGAAGAATATCTGTTTGATGAAAACGGCATTCTGGAAAACCCGGGTTTTCTGGATTACCGCATTCCGGTCGCGTCAGATCTGCCCATGATCGATACGCAGATTATCGAAGTGCACAACGATACTCATCCTTATGGCGTACGCGGCGTTGGCGAAACACCGATCATCGCGCCGCTGGCAGCAGTCGGCAATGCGGTCAGCCGCGCGCTGGGCATCCGTATGAGCGACCTGCCGCTGTCGCCGCCTAAGGTGCTGGCGATCATAGACGGTCAGTAAGGGCTGGTTTCAGGGTCACAGGCGCCAGACATGGAAATGGACCCTGGACGCGCATTTCCAGGCTAATCAGATTAAACTGCCGGGTTTTCACGGAGATCCGACAGTTTATGAGCGCAAACAGAAGTACCGGTGATGCTCTTGAGTTTCAGGTTTTTAATCGTCGCATAACAGCCAAGCGATGGGGTCACAAGCAGGGGATACCCACCTTTGCTCTGCACGGCTGGTTGGATAACGCCAACACTTTTGATCGACTGGCGCCGCTGCTGCCGGAACTTGATTTTGTGGCGTTGGATTTTGCCGGTCATGGTCTCTCGGACCATCGTCCCCCAGGCCAGCACTATCATCCCCTCACAGACATACAGGACATTCTTGCCGTTGCTGAGCAGCTGGGCTGGCGTGAGTTCTCTTTGCTGGGGCATTCCATGGGCGCGGCCATTGCCAGTGAGTTGACGGCAACCTTTCCAGAGAAGGTTGTGCGGGCGGTCTTCATCGATGGGCTTATGGCCACTGGCGGTGTAACGGCGCAGGAGCGTTTAGAGCAGAACCGCAATGCGATAGAAAGCATGCTGCACGCAGACAAGAAGGTGCCAAAAATTTATCCGGATCTTGAAACCATGGCGCAGCGTGTGACTCAGGCAACCGACCAGTCTATGGCTGCGGCTCTGACGCTGGTCCAGCGCGGACACAAAATTGTTGACGGTGGTGTCACCTGGAGAACGGACCCGCGTATTCGTTTTGCAACACCACTGCGCCCGACACGGGAGCAGATTGATCTGTTGCTGAAAAACAGCACGGCACCCAGTCTACTGCTGGTGGCTGAACAGGGTGATACCTGGTACCAGGGTGAAATCAATGATGCCAGCGCAGCGCACCCGCACCTCACTATTGAGCGTATGCAGGGACCCCATCATATTCACCTGGAGCCCGAACACGTCGATGCGGTTGCTCGCTACATACGTGATTTCCTCGACCTTGATGCGCGCTCGCGTGAGCGCGCTTAGGCGCTGACGTCTGCGCTGAGCAGTTCTTCAATCCAGGGCAGGTGTTCGCGACCGATGAACACCTGGCCTGCAAAGACATACCCCGGAGTTTCAATAACACCCTGATCCTCTGCCGCCAGAGCGGCTTCATCGACGATATGTTCTGCAGCCTGGGTTTCAGGCACCGGGATGTTGAGCTCCAACTCTTTTAACAGAGCCGCCACCACTTTCGGGTCATCCAGATCCTTCTGTTCCTGCCAGTAGGCTCTGAAAGCTGCCTCAATATAGGTGTCGACATCGTTGTCGAGTGTCTGCAGTACAGCCAGTGCAAGTTTTGCATCGAACGGCTGGTCTCGAAAGGCCATAGGCAGATTCTGCACTTCTGCATAAAGCAGGTGTACATCCCGGCGGGCAAGGGCGCGTACGCGCCGGTGTTTTTCACCTTTGTTCTCATTAAGCTTCTGCTCGGGAATGGAGCTCAAGCGTGTATTGAAAGGGTGCCAGTTTGCCTGGATGCCGGTTCGAGCGAGCAGGGCACGTGTTGGCGCGAGCGCAAGGTACGCAGCGGGGGACTTGAAGTCGATATAAATGTCGATTGAGGTCATAGCGGATAGGCCATATCCGGCGCAGGTCCCTGCTTACCGGTCAGCGACCAGCGCACAAACGGCAGGTGTTCGCGTCCGAACAGAATTTTATTATCGAAAATATAGGTAGGCACGCCGTAGATGCCGGCATCGTGGAGCTCGGCTTGCAAGCTATCGTGAGCCTGCCGACCCGGGCCAGTGGCATAAGCCGCAAAATCATCGGCGTCGACGCCTGCTGTTCGCAGACAGTCAACAACGACATCAACGTCTTCTATATCCAGTTCGCGTCGCCAGAAGGGCGGATAGACAGCATCAAAATAGTGTCTCAATCGCTCTGGTGCCTGTTCTGCCACCCAGGTAATGCCCATGTTGGCGAGGCTCGAATCCCAGATCTTTTCCGTGCCCTTGAGAATGTAGCCTTGCCGCTCAGCATATCGGCGCGCGTCTTTGTAAGCGTATTTCACGTTCAACCATTGAGCCGGACTGCGGTTGGACGCAACAACCTTGCCAGCGGTTTTTTTAGCCGAGCCCAGGTAGCTGGGAATATCCAGGGTTAATCCCCGCCAGTCGAACTTCATGCCAAGCTCTGTTTCCAGCGCCTGGGTGGGTTTTACGGCGATAAACGCGTAAGGGCTTTTGATGTCGAGGTAGACAATCAGCGGCGCCTGGGTTTCTAGTGGTTTCATAGAGCGTTACCCTAGTAGTGCTGATGCGTGAGGTAAAGCTTGCTTTGGGTGTCAGCGTTTAAGATTATCAGGCATGACAGAAGTTAAGCATCGGACCTGCAGAGAGGAAAAATAGATGAAAGCCATCACATTGCTACTTGCGCTGTTCACAATGGCTGCAGCCCAGGCGGACATCAAACGCACCGCCAGCGGCAAACCGGACTTATCCGGGGTATACGACACCGGCACCCTGACACCACTGAACAGGCCCGAAGAATTTGGTGATAACCAGTACATGACACGGGAAGAAGCCGACAAGATAACCGCACGCACCAAGGCGGTTTTTGATTTTGCGAATCGCGAAAGTGATCCAGACCGGGGTGCTCCGCAGAAAGGGGGTGACGGCAACAACACCGCAGGTGCCGGTGGCGTAGGTGGGTACAACGCATTCTGGATTGATCCTGGCAGCGACACCTTTGAAATCAACGGAAAGTTTCGCACTTCAATTATTTATGAGCCGAAAAACGGTCGTCAACCCGCGCGAACCCCGCAGAGCATGGCGCGGATGGCTTCAGCCTATAAGTCATTTGGCCATGACAATGACGGCACCGCATCCTGGCTGGCTTTTGATGGTCCGGGCCCCTTTGACGGTCCGGAAAGCCTGGCGCCTTCCGAACGCTGTCTGATCAGCTTTGGTTCAACGGTACCGGTAATTCCCAGCCTGTATAACAACTACAAGCGCATTCTGCAGACGGAAGACTATGTTCTGATTTATCACGAGATGGTGCATGACGCTCGCATCGTGCGCATGAATCAAGAGCATGGGCCAAGTGATCACCGCACCTGGATGGGTGATTCCATAGGCTATTGGGAAGGTGACACGTTGATTGTGAAGACTAAAAACTTCAAAAATATCAGTGGCTTAGCTGGCGCAAGTGATCAGCTTGAAGTGACCGAGCGCTTCAGCCGCCACCCCGACGGGTATCTGATTTATAACTTCACGGTGAACGACCCTGGTGCCTGGACCGCGCCCTGGAGTGGTGAATACACCTGGGCACCCAGCGATGACAAAGTTTATGAGTACGCCTGTCACGAAGGTAACTACGCGATGGGTAACATCCTTCGCGGCGCGCGCCTGCTGGAAAGTGAATGGGATGGGCCCGTCGCTGGCGGACAGTAGCAGGTTGGCCTGTGAGGGCATGTACCCAGTGTGGCAAGTGCTGTGAGATATATGGCGCTGGCTTGACGGCAACCGCTGACGAAATTGCCTGGTGGGAAACATTCCGACCCGGGATAGCACGTTACGTTTCCAACGGTGTGCTCTGGGTAGATCCTGTCAGCCAGCAGCGGCTGGCAAGCTGTCCCTGGCTCACAGACAATAAAAGCGAGGGCACGTTTGGTTGCTCCATTTATCCGGATCGCCCGGAGGACTGCCGGCATTACCCGGTGACGCTGTCTGAAATGGCGCGTGACGGTTGTGAGATGTTGGAAAGCAGCGATCTGAAGCACCCACAAAAGAGTCAGCAGGCGCTGGATGTGCTGATGATTGATTCGCGACCACCGTTGGCATGACCCTTTGCAAAGACACAGTCAACAACAGAGATAAGCGATGAGTAAGGCAGCGCGAAGATCGGTAGAGAGTATTACACCCTCCCTGGGTGGGGAAGTCAGCGGTATAGATCTGTCCTGTATCAGTGCTGATGAAGAAGCCTTTATCAGACAGGCGTTCAAAGATCGCCTGGTACTTGTTTTCCGCGATCAACACCTTACACGGGAACAGCACAAAAACTTTGGCCGTCTGTTTGGCGAACTGCACCTGCATCCAGCCAAAACCCATCTGGGTATGCGCGGCGATCCGGAAATTTTCGACATAAAAATCACTGCAAAAACCAAGGTCGCAAACGGCGAAGCCTGGCATACCGACCTGTCCTGTGAAGTAATTCCGCCAATGGCATCCGCCCTGTATATCACCGAGGTACCGCCCAGTGGCGGGGGTGATACGCTGTTTGCCAATATGCAGGATGCGTTTGCAACTTTGTCAGAACCAATGCAGGTCTTTCTCAGAGGGCTAACCGCTTTTCATAGTGGTTATAAAGATCTGAAAGCTTATGGCGTTGTACCCAAACCCGGACAACACTACCCAACCGCTTCCCATCCCGTGGTACCCATACATCCGGATACCGGCAAACCGGTGTTGTTTGTCAATGAACCCTTTACCGAATCAATCAACGAGCTGCAGCCGGCGGAAAGCATCGCTCTCCTGAACATGTTGTATCGACACATTGAGACCAGCACGCGGTTTCACTGCCGAATTAAATGGCAGCCCAATACCCTGGTGTTGTGGGATAACCGCGCGGTTCATCATCACGCCGTGTGGGACTATTATCCCGAGGTCCGCATTGGTGAGCGCGTGACCGTAAAAGCATCGCAGCCTCCCACTTGTTAACAGACGCTACAGGATCCACCGCACCACAGCAGCATGTGGAGCTCGATATTGTCGGCATGCATTGTGCGTCCTGTACGGCCCGTGTTGAAGATGCGCTCCTGGCGCTACCCGGCGTATCTGATGCGCGGGTGAATTTAGCAAACGAGCGCGCCTACTGTTCGGTCGCGCCCACCCTTACCCACGCAGACCTTGCTCAGGTTATTGAGCGGGCAGGTTTTGCAGTGGTATCAGCTGACGAGGAGGTGGGCCACGAACAGAGCAATACTGCAAACGAAATCCGGCGCACGCTGCGCGCAGCAATCATTGCCGGCCTGCTGAGCGCGCCGGTTTTTTTCCTCGAAATGGGTGGCCATGTCTATCCGCCAATGCAGGCCTGGCTCGCGGCCTATCTGCCTGCACCGTTCAATTATCTGCTGCAGGCCGTATTGATCTCCATGGTTCTAATCTGGCCGGGCAGGGTGTTCTTTTCTGCCGGACTCGCCGCGGTGGCCCGCTTGACGCCAGACATGAATTCGCTGGTGGCTCTGGGTACAGGCGCTGCATGGCTGTACTCCATGTGTGTGCTGATTTTTCCAGAATGGTTCCCTGAAGGTACCCGTCACGTTTACTTCGAGTCTGCTGGAGTGGTGGTTACTCTGGTTTTGCTGGGGCGCTTTTTTGAAAGCAAAGCGAAGTACCAGGCTGGTTCTGCGGTACGCGCGATGCTGAATCTGCAGCCCGATTCCGCATTGATGTGGCACGAGGACGGCTATGTGACCACTGCCATCAAGGCGATTCCGGTGGGTGCAAAGGTTTTAGTGAAACCAGGCGAAACCATCGCCGTGGATGGTACGGTGGTTGAAGGTTCGTCTTTTGTGAACGAAGCCATGTTCACTGGTGAGCCTCTGCCGGTTGCCAAACATGCGGGTGACGTTGTAACGGGCGGCACCTTAAATACAAATGGCTCGTTAGTTGTGACTGCCACGCGGACCGGCGCAGACACAGCACTGGCAAAAATAGTTGCAGCCGTGGAATACGCCCAGGCCGCGAAGCTTCCCATTCAGGGTTTTACAGACCGCGTTGTGCAGTGGTTTGTGCCTGTTGTGCTGATTATTGCACTGCTGACGTTTGGTTTGTGGCTCACCCTGGCGGGCCCTGAGGCAATTGATCTGGCGCTGCTAAGCGCTGTGGCAGTGCTGATTGTGGCCTGTCCTTGCGCCCTGGGGCTGGCTACGCCGACATCTATTCTCGTGGGTACCGGGATTGCCGCAAAACGCGGGATAGTCTTTCGGCACGGTGACGCTCTGCAGATTCTGAATGAAGTGGACATTGTATCCTTCGATAAGACCGGGACGTTGACGCTGGGCCAACCAAGATTGATTGAGCTGGCCGTCACAGATGATTGGGACAGCACGGAGATTCTGGGTATGGCGGCAGCTGTAGAGCAATCTTCGGAACATCCTCTGGGCCAGAGTGTTGTTGAAGCAGCACAGGCACATGGCCTGGTTTTATCGGCGGTGAAAGACTTTGTGGCGCAGCCCGGTTATGGCGTGTCCGGTCTGGTTGCCGGACGGCAGGTTGTTGTGGGGTCCCGGCGCATGCTCGAGCAGGCAGGCATTGATACAAACCCCCTTGATAAAAAATCGACTGACCTTGCCGGGCTTGGCTATTCAGTACTCTGGGTTGCCGTTGATGCCCGTCTGGCGGCGGTGATTGCAGTCAGCGATACGCTTAAGGACAGCGCGGCGGCGATGCTACATGAACTGGCTCGCGACAATCGCAGAATGATAGTACTCAGTGGTGACAACCTGGCTGCTGTGCAGAGTGTTGCGGCGCAACTTGATATCACCGAGGTTCATGCTGACCTGTTGCCCAGAGATAAAGTGGCAGTTCTGTCGGACCTGCAGTCGCAAGGTTATCGGGTTGCCTTTGTCGGCGACGGTATAAACGATGCACCTGCTCTGGCCCAGGCGGATGTCGGTATAGCCCTGGGCGTAGGCACCGATGTTGCCATAGAAAGCGCGGACGTTGTGGTGTCGGGAGAAGGATTGCAGGGTGTCGCCGAAGCTTTTGCGGTGAGTCAGTCCGTTATGACTAATATCAAACAGAATCTATTCTGGGCCTTTATTTACAATCTGCTGTTGATCCCGGTGGCGGCGGGGTTGTTCTACCCCTTTACCGGCGTACAGCTTTCGCCGATGCTGGCTGCGTTTGCAATGGCGTTGTCGAGTCTGTTTGTTGTCTCCAACGCTTTGCGACTGAATTACATGAGGCTGTTCCCAACCTAGCCCGACCCAGCTGAACGGGTCGTTTTGCGCAACCAGCTCCGGTCCCGTTGTCAGTTGATCAGTACCGGCGCTTCACCGATATGACTTTCACGGTCGAGCGCATCGACGACAAAGTCAGCCACGTTGGCCCTGGAAATGATACCGTTGCGCCAGCTGTCCGCGTCGACAAGAATTTTATAGGCTTTCTGCTCACCGTTGGTCAGAACCCCGGGCCGGACAATTGTCCACGCCAGCTGGCTGGATTTGATTGCTGCTTCCTGCAGTGATTTGTCGGCGTAAGCCCGACCAAAAACCAGATTGAAACCCAGCCGTTGTAAGGGATGAATGGCGTCAATACTGTCCCCGGCGCCGAATCCCGTGACGCAGACCAATCGTTTCACCTGCTGTTGCTGCATCTGTTCAAGGACCACGTCCGTCGCGGAAGAAAACAGCGTAATAGGTCCAGTAAACAACTGAAGGTTGAAGGGCACCCCCAGGCTCAGCACAACGGCATCCTGGTCGTGCAGGGCGGGCGCCAGGTCGTCAGCGATTAACGCATCACCGTCTGTTTTTGTCAGATTTTGGTGGCTGTAATCGAGCTCGGAAGCGTGACGGGAGAACGCTGTCACTGCCCAGCCTTTTGCGCAGGCGGCTTTTACCGTGGCAAGGCCAATGCCACGGCTTGCCCCTATAACTAGTATTCTTTTTCCGGACATATATGCTCGCTGTTTTTGATTCTGTCATTCTCCAATGCTCACGGTGAATAGCCCGTGAAGTAGAAACGTTGAATTAAGCGCAGCTTTTTTCGAACTCAAGCCGCATGCCAAGCGAATAGAAGCAGGCATCATTGGGTATATAGTCCGGATTTTGAAACCGTTAAAACCGTTCGGGTTTTCAGTGCCCGAGTCAGAGAGGTATCTTTTTGAACGCATCAATCGGCCATTCAAGGCTACTGTTTTTCCCGGCGTTGTTGATGTTGGCGACGCTACCACAGGTAGTTTGGGCCAATACCAGTGGCGTCTTCAGCCCAGACGTCAAAGCCGGTGACCGCATGTGGGAATATCGCACCAGCTTCGAACCCAATGACGGGGGCGTGGAAGATGTTTTTTCCCACCGTCTGCATTATCAGCACGCCCTGAACGATCAGTCACGGCTGCGGTTGATTGGGCTGCAGAGTGACAATGGGGGCGATCTCGAATTCCGCTACATGCGGGTGGAGTATCAGTATCAATACCTCGAAGATGAAGATGCAGGGTGGGACAGTGCGCTGCGATTCGAGCTGCAGATTGCCGAGGGAGACGATCTTCCGCATCGTTTCCGCGTGGCCTGGACGGGTAAAGTTGATGTGACCGATCGTTGGCAGTTACGCGCTAACCTGATTACCGGACGCGAGTTCCACAGTGGCGCAGACAGCGGGCTATCAGTGGAGACACGCTGGCAGGCAACCTATGCTGTGGGTGGCGGCACACGGTTTGGCATCGAGGCATTCAACGACCTGAACACAACCGATGATTTTGGTGGTTTTAACGAACAGGAACACCAGGCGGGCCCGATTGTGAAGATGCGTCTGGGCAGGGGCTGGAGTTTAGATTTCAGTTACCTGTTTGGTCTTTCCGATGATGCGCCGGACGAAAACCTGCGTATGCATCTGAAATACAGCTTGTAACGTAACCCACCGGGCAGGTTGCGGAAAGAGACCCTGACTGGTGGTCCCCGCATATCGGTGATAGGGTCTGCGCAGGTTGCACGTAGAAGGCGACCCCCTCCGAGCTTGAGAGACCCTGCACATGTTTACAGCTTTAATCTGTCTGGTTGGCGCCGCCGTATTGGTGGGTCTGGCGTTTCTGTTTTCCCTGGATCGTACTCGTATAAACTGGCGCACGGTGCTGCTGGCCCTGGCAATGCAGGCCAGTCTCGGTGCGTTGGTGTTGTATGTACCACTTGGCCAGGCGGTGCTCGCAGCGATGACAACCGGGGTCAGCGCAATTCTGGACTATGCTAAAGATGGCATTACCTTTGTGTTCGGCGATGTGGGTTCCGGCAAGCTGGGGTTTGTGTTTGCGTTCCAGGTGCTGCCAGCCATCATATTCTTCTCGTCGCTGATTTCTGTCCTGTATTACACCGGCGTCATGCGCTGGGTTGTGATGGTGATTGGCGGGCTTTTTCGCAGCGTGTTACGCATCAGCGCGCCTGAATCACTCTCTGCAGCTGCAAACATTTTCATGGGACAGACTGAAGCGCCCATCGCGGTTCGGCCTTTTCTGGTACAGATGACGCGCTCAGAATTGTTTGCCGTCATGGTCGGTGGTCTTGCAACGGTAGCCGGCGCTACGATGGCGGGTTATTCCGCTCTGGGCGTGGAACTGAAATATCTGATTGCTGCCAGTTTTATGGCCGCCCCCGGCGGTATAGCCATGGCCAAGATATTTGTACCCGAGCAGCCTGATGCAAAACTGGTGAATGATGTGGGTGAGCTAGGCAGCAGTGAAGAAGATCCAGCCAATATTTTTGACGCGGCGGCCAAAGGTGCCACCAGTGGTTTGATGTTAGCCGCCAATGTGGGCGCCATGCTCATCGCGTTTATTGCTCTGATTGCGCTGGCGAATGGTGTCTTCGGTTGGGTCGGCGGGCTTGTTGGCTTTCCCGAGCTCAGTCTTGAACTGGTGTTGGGCTACCTGTTCGCCCCGATTGCATTTCTGATCGGGGTCCCCTGGGCAGAGGCTGTGCAGGCAGGCAGCTTTATCGGGCAGAAACTGGTGTTGAATGAGTTTGTTGCCTACGTGAATCTGGTCTCCGATGGTGCAAATCTATCCGCACACACGACGGCTGTGGTCACTTTTGCCTTGTGTGGCTTTGCAAATTTTTCCTCCATCGCTATCCTGCTTGGCGGCATTGGTTCCATGGCGCCGGAAAGGCGCCCTGAAATTGCTCAGCTGGGTGTGCGTGCGTTACTTGCCGCGTCGCTGGCAAACCTGATGAGCGCCGCCATTGCGAGCTTTTTTCTGTTACTGGGTAGTTGAACGATGCGCGTACCAACCATCAGCATAAAAAATTTTCCCGATGACCCGGTGTTTGTAGAAGCCCTGGGCGGTGCTTACGAGTCCTGCGGATTCTGTGGTATTTCGGAACACGGCATCAGTGAAGTTGTCATTGAGGATGCGTACTCGGTATTGCGGGAGTTCTTTGCGTTGCCTGCTGAAGTGAAGGGCCGTTATCAGACCGGTACCGCTGGGGCGCGAGGCTATACCGGCTTCGGTATTGAAACTGCAAAAGACAGCAGCCACCCTGACTTAAAAGAATTCTGGCAGGTGGGGCGTGAGGTGGCTCCAGGTGCGGCAGGTCACGATGCGCTGCTACCTAATGTCTGGCCCCAAGAGGTGCCTGAGTTTCAAACTAAACTCTATCGCCTGTATGAAGCGCTCGAAGGTCTGGGTAATCGTGTGCTGGACGCGCTGGCACTTTATCTGAATCTGTCGCCAGGCTATTTTCGTGACAAAGTGTCCCACGGTAATTCAATTTTACGACCTTTACACTACCCGCCGATAGCGCAACAGGACACGCCGTCACTGCGATCTGCCGCGCATGAAGATATTAATCTGATCACGTTGCTGGTGGGGTCTGAAGAGCCCGGTCTGGAAGTGCTGTCGCGAGACGGTCAATGGGTGCCGATAAATATGCAACCCGGGACAATTGTGGTGAATATCGGTGACATGATGCAGCGATTGACTAATCATGTCTTACCTTCCACCACACATCGCGTGGTGAACTCGCCAGAAGCCTACTCGGGTGGCAGTCGATACTCCATCCCGTTTTTCCTGCATCCCAACCCGGAATTCGAGATTGCCACGCTGCCCGGGTGTATCTCTGAGACTAATCCGAATCGTTATCCTGAACCGATTCTGGCGGATGACTATCTGAAGCAGCGCCTGGTGGAAATTGGCCTGATGTAAAAAAACCCCGCCGGAGGTGGCGGGGTTGAAAGGTCGGGCAAACGCCCGGGGCTATCGAACTGTTGGCTTAAGAGCCGATAATGCCATTGTCTTTTTTCGTAATGACCAGCGTCGCGTCCCTGGGTATCGTATTGCTGCCAAAAGCGTCCGGGAAGCTGGTCGCTGTTGGAGACCCGTTACCAGGGTGCTGTACATTCACAAACGCCGTGCGATAGTCTGGTGTGGTCGCCCAGCCCGTCAGTTCATCGCTGGGCACACCCACTAACAGGCGCTTCGGTACAGGCTCTCCAGATCGCGTGTCAAACACTACAACCTGATCCTGTAAGCCCAGCGGCTGACCTCCATCCGTGCCGATAAACAGGCGACCAAACGGATCTGCGTAGGCTGCATCGGGTGCGGAGAAGGCAGTATCCGGGTTCTCAATGGTGGTGGATGCAAGCAGGTAGATTTCCCACTTGAAGCGTGTGCCAAGACCGCGTCGGCCATCCCTGGTGCGGATGATGTGGCCATTGTTGTTCGGGTTTTCCGGATTGGCAGCGTTGACTTCACCCTGGCCGTCATCTTTGCGATTGTTGTTGGTGAGGGTCCAGAACACACTGTTGTTCCTGCCGATGGTGGTCCATTCCGGACGGTCCATTTTTGTTGCGCCGACAATGTCTGCTGCAATCCGGGCGTTGATCAGCAGCTCCGCCTGATCACCGTTAAAGCGCTGCCACAACGCATCGCTTGCATTGACGTCCAGTGCCAGCCAGGTACCGGTGCCATCATCGTCAAATCGAGCGGCATACAGTGTGCCGTCATCCAATGGGCTTTTGCCTGCAGCGATGGCATCACGCCAGGGCAGCTCAGAAACAAATTTGTAGCAGTAGTCGCCGCGCTGGTCGTCACCCATGTAGGCTGCGATGCGACCGTCTTTGGCCTCAGTGATGGCAATGGCTTCATGTTTGAAGCGGCCTAATGCGGTTCGTTTTGTTGGCTTCTGCGTTGCGTCAAACGGATCAATTTCTACCACCCAGCCAAAACGATTGGATTCGTTGACGTAGTCGGGGTCGTTCAGGTCGAAGCGTTTGTCGAAGTATTCCCAGCCGTAGCCGAAGCCTGTGTTTGCAAAACCATAACGGGCCTGCTCTTCGGTGGGTGTAAAGGTTTGATCCGGACCGCCATTGCCGTCGGTTGCACCAAAGTAGCCGTTGAAGTTTTCTTCGCAGGTTAAGTAGGTGCCCCACGGGGTTGGACCCGATCCGCAGTTATTGATTGTACCCAGCGCAATGTTGCCATTAGGATTCTGCAGCAGAGGTGATTCGGCAGCGGGGCCGGAGAAGGCCATGGGAGTATTGACGGTAATACGACGGCTGTTCGGGCTGCTGACCACGTTCCAGTTTTTGTATTCTTTTTCAAGTGCAACAACGGAAACGCCCATGACGTTCTGTGCCAGCCTGACATCTTCCAGTGACTCGGGTGCATCCTTGCCCAGCACATGGCTGTTGCTGCCGAATTCGTGATTGACGCACAGCATGCCTTTGCGGTTGCTCATTTTGTAGCCATAGGCGCCATAGCGTTTACCATCATTCTGGTCTTCCGGGAAAAACCACATACCATCATGGCCAATGCCAACCTGTTTGCTGGCTTGATCGGAGGTGGGACGTGAATCCGGATCGCCAAGATAAGCCTCGGTGGCGCCCGGTTCGATCGGTGTGCCCCAGGGGATGATCACCTGATATTCATAGTCGTTAGAAATGGTAGGCAGGCTCTGGTCTGCAGTCGCCTGTTCCAATGAAAGCGGCTCGAAGTCAACCAGGTTACGTTTTGCTTTACTCCATTTATTCTTTTTTTTCTGGTTGTCGTCATCCCAGCTTGCCACGGCTGCAGGCGCGACGAAGGCTGTTGCAGCGCCAGCCAGGCTGCCCTGGGTAATTTTGCGGCGTGTGAAATGTTTGTTCAGCACATCGCTGAAGCTGCGATTTGCACTTGGATTGCTCGATTGGTTTTCGCTGTCATCCAGTTCGTCCTGGATGTGCTGCTCGATCTGGCTCTCATCAGTCACGTTTAACGTCTCCCATCTGTGTTCAATTGAGGACAGGTTTCAACCTGTGAAATCAGGTTAGGCAGAACAGGTGACAGGGTAGTGTCAGTTTCGTTACAGAAAAATGTCGACAAAGGTTTCTTGCTCGGCTTGTTCGTTTAAACTTGTCGCTTTTGGAAAACCTGTCTTGAGCACACTTGATCAACCGCTGACTTTCATGCGCGGCCCGCAGATGAAAAACCGCTTCATGCTGGCACCTTTGACAAACTCGCAAAGCCATGAAGATGGTGTGATGAGTGAAGAAGAATTTCATTGGCTGACTCTGCGTGCCCAGGGCGGCTTCGGCTTGACCATGACCTGTGCTGCACATGTGCAGGCCGTGGGTAAAGGATTTCCCGGGCAACTTGGCATCTGGAGCGATGATCACCTGCCTGGCCTCACGCGTCTGGCAGAAAAAATTAAGGCAGAAGACAGTATTGCCATCGCGCAGTTGCATCACGCGGGTATGCGCTCACCTGCGGAACTCATCGGTTGCTCACCGGTATGTCCAAGCGAAAATGAAGAATTCGGTGCCAGGGCGCTTGATACCTCTGAAACAGAGCAGCTGATTGAAGATTTCATAGCAGCAGCCCAGCGAGCAGAACGGGCAGGCTTTGACGGCGTGGAGTTACACGGTGCCCATGGCTACATTCTGTGTCAGTACTTCAGCGCCGAAATTAATAAGCGCGAAGATCAGTTTGGTGGCAGTGTCGAGAACCGCTGGCGCATTCTGTTTGACATCATTGCAGGCATTCGCAGTCGTTGCAGAGCCGACTTCAATCTTGGCGTGCGCCTGTCGCCAGAGCGTTTTGGCCTGCAACTCGCAGAAGTGAAACAGATGGCAGCTGAGCTGATGCAAAGTGGCCAGATTGATTTTCTCGACATGTCTCTGTGGGACGTGTTCAAACTGCCTGAAGAAGAAGCCCACCAGGCGCAGAATCTCATGGCGCACTTTACCGAGTTACCCAGAGGTGAGACCCGGCTTGGTGTTGCCGGTAAAATCCGCACACCGGCCGAGGCCCAGGCTGTTCTGGATGCGGGCGTCGATTGGGTAATGCTCGGTCGCGCAGCAATTCTGCATCACGACTTTCCCAATCAAGCGCTGCAGGATCCACAATTTGAACCGGTCAGTCTGCCGGTCACCCGCAGTTATCTGGCCAATGAGGGCCTGTCGCCTAAATTTGTTGACTACATGGCGGGTTGGAAAGGCTTTGTCAGCGATGCCTGATCGTCTTGACCCGGTTTGGCGGCAGCGTCACGATAGTGGGATGTTCCCGCTAAACGGGCGATTGCCCTCAGGCTGATGTCAAACACTCTGCATAATCCGCGTTTGCGACCGTTACTGTTCCTGGTAACGGCGGCGTTGCTTGTGCAGAGTCTGTTCCCCGCTGGCACTATGCCTGGCAGCCTAAGTAGTGGCTGGGTGGCTACGCTGTGCCCTGAAGGTATGCCGGTTGGGTTCATGGCCCAGCTGCAACCTCTGCAAAAGCAGGTGGGTCAACACGCTGGGCATCACAACCATCATGACGGCCACCATGCTGGTGGTGTGGACCATTCGGCAGGGCATCAGGCAACCGGCGACTGCCAGCTTGGCAGCCAGCTCGATCAGCCTTTTACGCTGGCTTCGGTCTACACCCCTGTTGCCGCATTGCAGGTGGAGTCTGTTCTCGTGCAGAACAGAACCTCTGCACGCCTCGCGCGGGATGTCTATCACCCGCGACCCCGCGGACCCCCACTGTCCTGATCTGCTGTTTCAGCAAATTTGCATTGCCCACATCGGGCACTTTTAAATTTACAGGAGATTAGACATGCGCTTATTAGGCGTAGCGTTGCTGTTGGCAGCGCCAGCGGGTTGGAGCGAGTCCACCCAGATGGAAGAAGTGGTGGTCGTAGCAGATCCTCACGTCAGAACTTTTGAACTGTCAGAGACATTGGATATAGCGCCGGACTCGGCCACCATTCTGCGCAAAGCCCCGGGAGCCAGTGTGGTTCAAAATGGCCCCTTAACGGGAATAGCTCAGTATCGGGGTATGTCGCGTTTTCGCGTCAGCACTCAGGTCAACGGCATGGTGATCAGTGCGGGCGGACCCAACTGGATGGACCCACCGTTATCTTATGCACCCGCTGCGCACCTTGAATCCCTGCTGGTTTACCGAGGTATAGCCTCGGTCAGCGCAGGGTTGGAAACCATTGGCGGTGCTGTCAAAGCAAACACCTGGCAGGGTGATTTCAGCGATGGTGGCATTGAACTGGACGGTCGGTTGCGAACCGGCGCACAGAGCGTAAATGGTGCTGTGCTATACAGCGCAGCGGCTGCAGTTTCGAACGAATCTCATCTGGTGCGGGTCAGCGGTTTGTCTGAATCCGCAGATGATGCGGATTTCAAGGCAGGCGAGATTCTACCTTCGGAGTACAAACGCGAACGTTTTGATGTGGGTTACGGTTATAGTCGTGGCGCACACACTTTCCGCATCGACTATGGTCGCAGCGAAACGGGTGATACGGGCACCGCTGCACTTCCCATGGATATTGCATACATCGATGCAGATCTGGTCAATGTCGCCTGGCAATACGACGCAGACGATGTGCAGCTGCTGGCACGTGTGCACACCAGCGACATCGAACATGGTATGAGCAACTATCATCTGCGCAGCGCGCCGGGTAATCCGGCCATGTGGCGGATGAATTACGCGACCGGTGATAATCGCGGTTTTGCTCTGGCGGCCAGCTGGCGCGGCTGGCGGATTGGCCTGGACGGCCATGACGAAACACATAATTCGGATATCAGTAACCCGAATAATCCGATGTTCTTTGTGACGAATTTCAATGATGCCGAACGCACGCTGCTGGGTCTGTATCTTGAACGCGAACTGACGCTCTCTGACCGATGGATGGCAGAGCTGGGCGTGCGCTTTAACCATGTGAGCAGCGACAGTGACGTGGTTAACGCAACGCCCGCCATGATGGGCATGCCGCCTGCGGTTGCACTGCGCGATACTTTTAACGCTGCGGATCGCAAGCAAACGGATAACAACATCGATTGGGTAGCTAAGCTGCGTTATCGCTATACGGACAATGTAGAGCTTTACGGAGGGCTGTCGCGCAAGACGCGCTCGCCCGCTTATCAGGAACGTTACCTGTGGCTGCCATTGATGGCGACCGCTGGTCTGGCTGATGGTCGCACCTATACCGGCAACATCGAGCTCGATCCTGAAGTAGCTCACGAAGTCGAACTGGGTTTTGATTGGGCAGGTCAACGTCTGCTGGTTTCACCGCGTGTGTTCTACAAGCGTGTGGATGACTACATCCAGGGTACCGCCAGTACGAATATGGCGGCGGTAATGTTTGTGCAGATGATGAACAATGCCAACGGTACAAACAATCCAGCGCCGCTGGAGTTCAATAATGTGGACGCGGAGTTTTATGGTATCGACATGGATTGGTCGTATCAGATAAACACCCAGTGGTCTGTTGAAGGTGTCGTAAACTTTGTCCGTGGCGAACGCCGTGATGTAGATGATGACCTTTATCGCGTGGCGGCACCCAATGGTTTTGTTGGTCTGCACTATACCCGGCCACAATGGCATGTTGGTGTGGAAAGTTTCTGGACTGCGGGTCAGAGTCGAACTTCGCAGATTAATGGCGAGCCTTCAAGTTCCGGGTACGCGCTGCTGAACCTGCAGGGTGACGTTACGTTAGCCCAGGGTGTGCGTCTCGGCTTCGGGGTTGATAACGTATTTGACCGAAATTATGCCGATCATCTGAGCGGCATAAATCGCGTTCGCGGCAATCCGGATCTGGCAACAGGTGAGCGTCTGCCAGGATACGGGCGAAACTTTTTTGCACGTATCGATTATAGTTGGTAGCCACATTCAGCAGGAAAAAGGATCCCCATGAGCGCGCAGCAGAATGACGAGTTGATGCACCCGGTCGGCGATGATTCAGCCTGGAGCGAAAGTTACTACTTCAACTTTGTGGATCCTGATTCCAAGATTGCCATCTTCACGCGCATGGGTTTTCGCCCCGGCAGTGGCTGGGCAGATGCATTACATGTGGTGTATCTGCCAGGCAAACGGGTAGCGTTCACCTATGGAAGACGTGATATCGGTGCTGATCTGTCTGTTTATGATGGGGATCTGAGTGCGGGCGATTTACGCCTGACCTGTGAAGTACCGCATGAGAAATGGCGCCTGCAATATGACGGACCTGCTCAGGATATAGCGAATGCAGAAATTCTGCTTATGCGTCGCAAACAGCGCCCTGATGGGTGGTATGTCCCCGCAACGCTGCAGATGGACCTCTCCTTCAACTGCCTGACCCAGCCCCATTACGCAGCACAAGGTGTGCATGGTCACTTTGAGCAAAGTGGCCGTGTGACCGGGCAGATCAGACTTGATGGCGAAACCTGGGATGTGAAGGGCTACGGTGTACGCGATAAAAGCTGGGGCCCCCGGGATTGGGGTGGTAGCAACCGGTCGAAGGGACCTGCAGATGAGCCTGTTGAGGCTGCTCCGTCTGCAGGGCCAGCGCCGTTTGTGAACTGGTTTTCGATGAATTTTGGTGCCGACGCAGCCCTGGGTGGTTCCTGCTTCAGACATGAAGATGGGCAAATGAGGGGCACAGGCTGGTTACAGCGTGGCGGCGAGAGTGTTGATCTGTCGGATGTGGTGATTAAATCCACCTATCAGGCAGATTCGATTCTACATACGGGCGTTTACCTGACGGCCAGCACGAAGGCGGGAGAAAAAATTGAGATCGAAGGTCGGGTGCTGAATGTGTGCCCGACCAAAATTGCCATGCCTGGCGGTGCAACCTTTGTTAACGAAGGTCTGGCCGAGTTTGTCTGGGACGGACAAACCGGTTACGGCATTGCAGAACACTGGCATGCAGTAGATCTGAGTTAAACCAGACCCACTGCTGCCAACAGGTGCTATATGCCGCTGCTTAAGGCTTGCGGAACAGCAGGGTAAAACGGTCGGTGTTGCCGCTGACACTCCGACGACCTACTTCGTATACCAGTTCGTCATCGTAACGGTAGTGCAGGTCGGAATAGTCGACAAACTCAAAGCCTGCAGCCTCAATTTCTTTGATCGCCTGTACAGGATCCATGCGGCGCCAGTTCTCACTGTTGTCACTCTGCATATGGCGTCGGGTGTGATCAATAACACCATACAGCCCACCAGACTTGAGTACGCGGAACACTTCTCTGTTGAGAATGTTGCGGGTTTCCTCAGTCAGGTTATGCAGGTTACGGAACGTCAGGACCAGGTCAATGTCTTTGGTATCCAGAGTCAGCTCGCTGATGCCGAAGCGGCGGCTGCCTTCCGGGCGTGAGAAAGAAGACATATCCACGTCCAGCACTTCAACATCACTTAGCGTGCCCGCTTCAATCTGCGCGGCCACACTCTGTGTGCCGATCGCTACCAGTAACTGACCTTTTTCCGCCAGCGTGGGTGCAAGAATTTTGGTGTACCAACCACCGCCAGGTAGCAGTTCGAGCACCCGCATATCTTCTTCCAGGCCGAAAAACTTCAGTGTTTCCAGTGGCTTGCGATTGGCATCTCGCGCTTTTTCCGCGTCGCTGCGGCTGTCACTGGCAATGGCGGATTTCAGTTTCTCCTCGACGTCTGCATAAACAGATCCAGCGCTGAGGCTGAGCGCCAGCGCGATAACGACACAGGAAACAAGATGGTGCATAACATATCCTTTGATTTTGCTAGAGGGTTCCGATTCTGATCATCCTACACTTTTTGTCTACCAGCGGCTCTGGCAGCTCATCCCGCCATCAATCACCAGATTGGCGCCACTGATCCAGCCTGATGCATCACTGAGCAGAAACAGCGCAGCGTTTGCAATATCTTCGCCCTCGCCGAGGCGGCTCAGAGGAGCATTCTGTTGCCAGCGCTGTACACCCTCCGGCCAGGCCCGTTCGATTCCCTCACGACGTATCAGCCCAGGGGAGATCGTGTTGCAGCGAACGTTCTGCGCGCCGTATTCAAGCGCAAAACTGCGGGTCAGCATATTCAGCCCGGCTTTGCTGGTTGCGTAGTGCCCGTGCCCTGAAGCCCCGTCACTGCCTTCAATAGAAGATATGTTGACGACACTGGCAATGGGAAAGCGGGCGCAGGCTTGTTGGGTCAGATAAAACACCGCATTCAGATTGGTTTGCTGGGTGTGCTGCCATTGCTCAAGACTGAGCTCAGCCAGTTCGGCTACTGATTGATCAGCTGCGTTGTTGATCAAACCCGTGAGTTTCATGTTCTGGCTGATGATGGTGTCGAGCAGCTGATCGATCTGTCTCGCATCCGTGAGGTCAGCATGCAGGGCGAGCGCTTTGTCACCCAGCCTGGTCAGCAGGTTTTTCAGTGCCTGTGATTCGGTACGGTAGTGCAGAATAACGGTTGCGCCGGCTTCCGCCAGACGCAATGCAGCGGCAGTGCCTATGGTGCCTGCCGCACCGGTGACCAGTACACATTGATCTGTAAGGTCGAGTAGCTTGTTTACAGGTAGGGTCATGGTAACTCCCGCGGTGTTTGTCCTTTCGCAGACCTTATCAGTGTGCGTAGAATCAAGTGTATAGTTTTAAGGCAGGGGTAGGGTATGGCGGAATTTGCAGGCCTGGTGCCAGCGGCATCAAAGGGCCAGCTGGCGGAACGCTTTTATACCCAGGAGCGCTGTTACATCAGTGAATACATGAACACTCCCGAGGCCGCGCAGGTCTCCCTGGCGCAGGCGTGTGTTTCACCCGGTGTGACGACGCAGCTGCACAGCCTGGCGATTGAAGAGCGTTACATCATCATGCAGGGTCAGGGTCTGATGGAACTGGCTGAGGCTGAAGTTTTTACTGTTAACGTTGGCGATGTTGTTGTTATTCCTGCCGGGGTCCCCCAGCGCATTCGTAATGTGCTCGATGAAAAACTTAAGTTTTTGTGTGTCTGCACGCCTAGATTCCAGCCTGAGCACTACACAGTATTGGAAACCGCGCAGACTCAACCACTGGATATTTTGCTGTGATGGATTTCATTCGGGTGCCGGTTGCGGTCGCCGTCCTTCTGTTCGTTTGCTGGTTAATGTCTGATAATCGAGCTCGTGTGCCCTGGCGGTTGGTATTTGTCGGCCTGGCGATGCAGTTTACGTTTGCCTTGCTGGTGCTGGGTTCATCCATCGGTCAGCAGGTTTTACGGGCGATAAGTGATGGTGTGACTCAGGTTGTGGCGTCATCTGCCGCTGGCGCTGAGTTTGTCTTTGGTACGGGCTACCAGGAACATTTCATAGCATTTTCTATTCCAGCGACGATTATTTTCTTTTCCCTGCTGATGTCGCTGCTCTATCACTTCGGCATTGTGCAATGGATTGTTAAAGGTATGGCCGCGGGGATACGCAAGCTGTTGCCGGTTTCAGGCGCCGAATCCCTGACGGCGTGTGCCAACGTGTTTATCGGCAACACCGAGGCGCCGCTGATTATCAAGCCTTATATTGCCGGTATGACCCGTTCGGAAATCATGGCCATGATGACAGCGGGTATGGCCACCATCAGCGGTGGCATGTTGGCCGTCTATATTGGCCTTGGCGCTGATGCTGGCTATCTGATTACCGCGTCGTTGATGGCGGCGCCGGGTGCACTGGTGGTAGCGAAGATCATGGTGCCGGAAACAGAAACTCCGGTCACCATGGGTAAAGAGGTGGTCAACATGCCGCCAGATTCTGTGAATATGTTCCAGGCCATGACCAAAGGCGCTTCAGATGGACTGATTCTCGCGGCAAATGTCGTGGCTATGTTGATCGCCTTTGTATCCATGGTGGCATTGCTCAACTGGCTTATGGGTCTGGCGCCGGATGTGCTGGGCGAGCCGCTGACGTTGCAGCGGGTGTTCGGCTGGATGTTTTATCCCTTTGCCGTGCTGATTGGGGCAGACCTTGCAGACGCGGCAAAAGTGGGAAATCTGCTGGGTATGAAAATATTTCTTACCGAGTTTCTCGCCTATACCGAGCTGCAGCAACTGGGCGATCAGATCTCAGATCGTTCCCGTGCGGTAGCAACCTTTGCCCTCTGTGGATTCAGCAGTTTTGTTTCTATCGGTGTGCAGGTGGGTGGTATTGGCGCACTGGTGCCCGAACGGCGAGACGATATTGCTCATACTGCCTTGCGTTGTATGATCGGTGGCACGCTTGTGACTTTGATGACCGCCACCATCGCCAGTCTGTTCTTTTAACGTCGCGGCATACAGCGGGCAAGGAAATGGATATGACCAAAACGGTACTAACTCCCGACCAGCATCAACAGGTTGTCGATCAGGGCTATGTTGTGCTGGAGAATTTCAAATCACCTGAGGAGCTGTCAACGCTTCGCCAGGCGGCTCTGCAGGTTGTGGACGGGTTTGATTTTTCCGCTCATCAGCACGTTTTCTCAACGACGGCGGATGCGGCTGCGCTGGGCGAATATTTTCTTACCTCAGGTGATCAGGTACGTTGTTTTCTGGAACCTGGTGCAGCTGATGAAAATGGTCAGTTACGGGTAGATAAGCTACTGTCGGTAAACAAGCTGGGTCACGCCATGCATGACCGTATCCCGGCATTCCGGAATTTTTCCAGCGACCCTCGGTTAACCGCCTTAATGCATGAGATCGGCGTGCAGACTCCTCATGTATGGCAGTCAATGTATATTTTCAAGCAGCCACAGATTGGTGGTGAAGTGGGCTGGCATCAGGATGCCACCTATTTTTATACCGAACCTCTGAGTGTAAAGACGCTGTGGTTTGCGATTGACGATGCCACTCTGGAAAACGGTTGTTTATGGGTTGCGCAGACTGGTTCAGATTCGCCCCTGCGCGAGGTGTTTGAAGTGATTGATGGCCGTCCGCGAACACGTCAGCTTGATTCTGCCCCGTGGCCTGATCTGCAGCAGGCAAAGCCATTGGAAGTGAAAGCCGGTACCCTGGTCTGCTTTTCCGGCACCTTGCCGCACTACAGTGCGCCCAACAGGTCTGATAAAGCGCGTCACGCCTATACGTTACATGTTGTAGATGGTCAGGCGCATTACCCGAAAACAAACTGGATTCAGCGGGGTGAGGATCTGCCCGTACGTGGTTTCCTCTAATCCGGAACCCGGGACAGGCTCCTTTGTATCATAGTCTGTATCTGCGCGCTGCTCGGAGCGGCCTGTGTATCGATAATTACCGTTCTGCTCAGTTCGTTATCCACTATAGGCTGATAGGTATCCAGCTGGTGAGCCAGCACATCAAGATCTGCCTCTGAGATATCTGAGCCTTTACGTTGACGGTCCCTAACACGTTGTTTAAGTATTTCAGACTCAGCGTGGAAATGTAGAATGCGCACAGGTACCGCAAGATCCGCTGCTAATTCGTGGAACTGATCCCGTTGGTTTTTCTCGAGGAACGTGGCATCAACAATCACCGGGTAGCCGGCATTGATAATAAGGCTGGCAAGCTCCGCCAGCTTGGCGTAGGTCAAAGCGCTTGCATCAGGAGCGTATGCGCCTGCGTCGATGGCTGTTGCCCCATCATCTTTTGAATCATCCCGGGCAGACCCTCTGCCAAACAAGCGTTGTCGTTCACGGTCGGAGCGAATACGGATTGCGCCCATGTGCTCCGCCAGCGGTGCTGACAGGGTTGATTTGCCGCTGCCCGACAAACCGTGTGTGATGAGCAGCTGCGGTTGGTGAGGTTTGGTATAGCTGACAGCAAGTTTCACGTAACGCTCAAATTGGTCCAGCGCTTCGCTGCGATCTGCATCGGTGAGGTCTTGAGCAAGCCGAATGCTGGCAATTTTAGCCCGCACGCTGGCGCGGTAGGCTTTGTAATATTGAAGGACCTGAACGCCGGCGTAATCTCCAGTCTGCTCCAGATAACCGTTCAGAAAGCGGTAGGCGTACTGGGGTTTGCCGTAGTCTTCCAGGTCCATCAGCAGGAAGCCGATTTCACTCATCACGTCGATCCAGTACAGGTCAGGGTTGAATTCAATGCCGTCAAAAATCACCGGCACATCATCTATCACAGCCATGTTGCCCAGATGCATATCACCGTGGCACTCACGTATGAATCCCAGTTGTTTGCGCGCAACAAACTGCGGCATCCAGCGCTGGTACTCACTGTTCGCCCAGGTTTCTATCTCGCCGATCCAGCGGATATGTTCCGCTGCATCGGTTTGTTGCAGAATATGGGTGAAGTTCTCCAGTACCGGCGCGTGCACGTGTTCTGGTGTGCCGTAAGGGCTTTCTTGAGAGGCAATGGGAATGTCCAGATGAAACTGCGCCACCTGATCAACGATCTGATCGATGTGTGCCGGGGTAAGGCGGTTGTCCTGCACCATGCTGCTGAGTAAGCCCTCCTGGGAGAAGCGAGACATTTTTACCGCATACTCCAGAGCTTCGCCGCGGCCATTGATCTGTGGGTGTTCCAGGCTGCCCGTGATGCTCACAACTTCCAGATACAGCTGCGGGGCCAGCCTTCCGTTCAAACGCAGCTCTTCCTGACAGAAGAACGCGCGTTTCTCCAGCGTGGTGAAATCAAGGAAGCCGAGATCCAGTGCTTTCTTAATTTTGTAGACGTAAGGGCCGCACAGGATCACATAAGAAATATGCGTTTCGATCAGCGCCATGTCCTGGGTTTCATGACTGTAAAGTGATGGGTCCTGCAGTGCCTGTATAAGGGTTTGCTGATCCGTGGTTTGCATGATTCAAGTGTTGTTGTTGTGTTGGGATTCCAGGTGTTTGCCAATAATCTCGTAGATAGCAGGCCGGTGCGTTTTAATTTCTTCCAGCGTTAAACCTTCGAGCGAGTGCGGATACTTCAGCCAGGCGCTGGTTTCATGCAGATAGTAGTCGGGTACCAGTGAGGTTTCGTTACGGGTGGGTTTGTAATAAGGCACCGCGACCCGGATATCTGCCGGTGTGTTTTTGCGCAGCTTTTTTTCTATGTTATCGATGATGGCGGCAATCGTGTGGCCTGTGTCAAACACGTCATCCACAATCAGGAGGCTGTCTTCCCGGGTAAGTTTTTTAATCAGATAGCTCAAGCCATAGACCGCGACCGTGCGTGAGCGGTTATCGATGCCGGTGTAGGCGCTGGTGCGGATAGCGATGTGGTCGCTGTCGATGCCCTGGTAGGCCAAATACTCCTGTACCGCTATGCCAATAGGGGCGCCGCCACGCCACACCGCAACAATAAATGTCGGCCGAAAGCCGCTGGCATAGATATTCGCCGCCAGGCGAAAAGAATCTTCCAGCAGTGTCTGTGCATCCAAGTAGGTTTTTTCGCTCAATGTAGATGTTTTACCCAGGGATTTTTCTTAGTATGCCAGGCTCCCTTGTACAAGCAGAAGCCCATCAGCACTGAAGATAAAATATTTGTCAGCGAAGAGCAGCAGATCCTTGATGGATACCGGCTCGGTGAGCAGATATATACCAGCGGATTTCGGCCGACCTTCATCGTCGGTTTGTGGCGTGGTGGCAGCGCTGTTGGCCTGGTGGTGCAGGAATGCCTGGCAACCCTAGGTATCGAAACCGATCACATCGCGCTGCGGACGTCTTACCAGGGGCGGGCGCAGTACGAGCTTATGGCCGCGCAGAAAGCACCTCTGCGGGTTCACGGCAAACAATATCTGTTAGAGAATCTTGACGCTGAAGACCGTCTGCTGATTGTGGATGATGTGTTCAGTAGTGGTCGTCATACCCAGGCGGTGGTAGATGAGCTGGCGAAAGGATTGAAGCGCAATTTTCCGAGTGATGTTCGTGTAGCAACACTCTGGTGGCGTCCCCAGGGGGATGGCACCGGGCCAAAACCTGATTATTTTCTGCACAAAACCAATCAGTGGCTGGTGCTGCCCTATGAGTTGAATGGCCTGAGTGAAGCAGAGGTCCTGCAATACAAACCGTTTATGGCTGATCTGTTGCGACCATCTGAGGAAAATCGCTAGCGCGCTGAGCTCAGATTCCTGTGCATCTGCAGCGCCGCTGCTGTACCACTTGCAAACGCATCCTCAACATCTGAGCCCAGGCACCAGTCGCCGGCGAGAATCAGGTGATCATCCAATGCCAGGTGTGAATGGCCAAGTGGCGTGTGAGTCAAGGCAAATCGCCAGCGGTGCGCGCTTGCAGATATCGGTGTCGAAAACCCAGCAATACTGTTGTTCAGGTGCTGCAGCAAAACTTCCGCAACCTCTACAGCGTCGGTTTCCAGGTTTGTCCGGCTCCACTCAGTACTGGCATGGGCAATATAAGCGTAGCCACCAGCTGATGGTGCCCGATCGGGTTTGGTGAAGTTTGCACCGACCCAGCTCAGAGACGGATCCGGCTTGTCATAAATAGCCTGCGCTAACGGCACTTCCAGGCTGAACATCAGCGCCCAGACGGGGACCATGCTGACCTGCGTCAGCACCGCGGGTATCGCCAGTTCGGAATTGGCCAGCAGGTCGCGGGCTTGTGGTGCAGGTATGGCGAGCACCACACCCTGGAAGGGGCCAAAGGTCTGGCTCTCATCGCTGCGCAGCCGCCAGCCATCCGAGTTGTGTTGCAGTTGATCAATCTTACAGTTCAGCTGTGTCGGTGAGTTGTCCAGCCAGAATCTGGCCAGCTGGTTCTGTCTCGGTGTGGCGACAAAACACGGTCCCTTACTGTGTCCGTCCGCCTCATGCCAGCGTTTGACCGGCGCCCTGGACAACGCCCTGGTGAATTCAGGCGTTTTTGCGGTGAAGCAGCGGGCGCCGTGATCAAATTCACCGACACTCGATCTTCGGGTCGCCATACGTCCGCCGACACCTCTGCTTTTATCAAACACCAGGGTTGTGTAATCCAGTCTGTCTAAATTGTGCGCAGCTATGCACCCCGCAGCGCCGGCACCAATGATGGCAATGGGTTTCATTCAGATCGCCGGTAACAGGGCAAATGCACCGATGCCGATTACCAGCAGGGTTGTCAGCCGAATGCGCAGCGGCAGATACCAGGTGGGATAAACCTCATCACCTTGCTCCATGATCTCGTAGGTCAGGATCATGCCGAGGCCAACAATTAACGCAACAATGCTCAGTTTTGCGGGTAAAAGCAGTGCGATCAGTGCCCACAAGCTCGGCAGAATGCTGACAAAAATACGGCGAATGCGGATTTGCTCTGCTGTGCTGAGCAATGCATAACCCCATTGGATACCGCCTAGAAAGCAGACAATAGTAGCCACATAAATTGTGCCTACCCGGGTTGCCAGAGGTTGCCACTGCGGTTGCAGCCAGGCGACTGCCAGCAGGCTGAAAACCGGTAGAACGCCGGCGTAACCCAGCCTGCTCGCCCACCGCTCTAGGCGAGCTGCGGAAACTTGTTCCGCTGTAGCAGGTCTTCCCGGGCCTGGTGTTTGCTGGGGCACGGTCTTACTCCGGTTGGCAGGTTGGACACAGATAGAGGCGGCGGGAACCGGCGGTAATTTTCTCTATCGGTGTGTCACAGGTATAGCAGGGTAACCCTGCGCGTGCAAAAGCGCTGAAACGATAACGCGAACGTGTACTGCCGGCAGCTTTCAGACGTTTGACCCGGCTGGGTAGATTGGTCACGCCGGCTGTGTCAAAAGCGCGCCGGGTAATCTTCAGGCTGGCACGGGCCAGTTCGCCAAGTTGTTTGCGGCTCAGGTCCATCGGTCGTGCGGCGGGGTGCAGGCCACAATCATGCAGAATTTCTGTGCGCAGATAATTGCCAATACCGGCCAGAAAGCTCTGGTCCAGGTACAGTGCGGACAGGCGCCGGCGTCGATGTTGAGGGGCAATGAGCTGGTTGTAGATCAGCCGCCAGGTGGTGTCCGAGTCGAGGGCTTCTGGACCAAGTTTGGCGATATAGGGGTGACTGTTTACAGCTTCGTCTGCCAGTACGTGGATGTCGGATGCTGAATACAACAAAGCATCATGTCGCTGGGTACTGATGCCAAATCGCAGGTTGCGTTGGGTGTCAGGCGGATGCCCCCGTCGGGTGACAAACCAGCGGCCGTAAAGTTGATTGTGTGTATAGACCGTATAGCCGTTGTCGAATTGAGTCAGCATGGCTTTGCTGCGGCTGCTGACGCCCAGCACTCGGGCGCCGGTGAATGTCTGCGCCCAGTCCTGCAGGTGCGGCTGACCAAAGACCACAGCCTCGGCAGTCTGGCCGTTCAATACTTTATCAATGCGCTGGGCTGCACGGCGAATTTCGGGGCCTTCCGGCATAACTTTGTTCCAGATTATTCGACGAATAGAGGACAATCACGCTATTAAACTAGAAAAAGCCTTATCTGTCTAAGTTATGTAGAGTATTTATCGAAAAAGCGAAGGGTTTGTCAAAGAAATTTGCGTATAACCGCAATCAGTAGAGACAGTACAATTGAAACCACAATCATCGAAGCCAGCGGAAAGAAGAATTGGAAGTTTTCGGTTTTGATGTGGAAGTCCCCCGGCAATTGACCAAACCAGCTGATCACCCCGGATTTGGCAATCAGGCCGATGATAATGAGGACAACGCCAATAATGATGAGGCCGGTACCAAGGGAGCTTTGCATCTGAGTCCCTACCAGCCCTGGCTGCCCGGTACACCTTTAATAGGGCCGGTGAGGTTGGACGTCACCCAGCCGCCATAGTATCCGCCGGGTTGGGATAAGACGATTTCGCCATCGATGCAGCATCTGAGTTTACCGGGATAGAAGCTTGGCCACAGATACAGGCTGCTGAAATCTGCAAACATCTGCGCATAGCGCCAGCCAGCATCGGCTATTCCAGCGGCGGTGATTGTCTGGGCAACACCTTTCCATTCGCAGATAGAGGTCATATCACCGTATTCGAGCAGCGCTGTATTTGTATCATCAGGCGGAATATAGACCGTGGGTGCGCCGGCGGTTTCCAGCACGCGGACTGCATTGTGTGTATCTGCAATCAGCTGGTCACCTGCATACACCGTGACGTGTCCTTTGCACGGTACAAGGGCTGGCGGGCGCGGGTAATCCCAGACAGATTCCTGGTCGGGCCCGGTGGGTTCAGCAAAGTCCGGGCGGACCTGGCCGTTGTACTGCCAGCCCTGTCTTGCGCGGATGATGTCCGGTTGCTCAGGTAACAGGGGTATAGTGTTTTTTTCTTGCATGTCTGCAAGCCTTGCAAACAATAGCGCTTGTGGCCAGATCTGTTTTGGAGTTTCAGATGTATAACCCGGATCAACCTTATGCCTCCCAGCGTTCACCTGTAGCCGCTGAAAATCTTGTTGCAACGTCTCAGCCGCTGGCCACTCAGGCTGGTCTGGCTGCTTTGATGCGTGGCGGCAATGCGGTAGATGCGGCGTTGGCCAGTGCAATCACGCTGACCGTAGTTGAGCCGAACAATAATGGTGTGGGTAGCGATGCGTTCTGCATTCTGTGGGATGGCAGCAAGCTGGTGGGTTTAAATGCTTCAGGTTGCGCGCCTGCCGCCTGGGATTTGCAGCATTTTGCCGGTCGCTCCGCGATGCCGGATCTCGGTTGGGACAGTGTCACGGTGCCGGGTGCGGTAAGCGCCTGGATGAAGCTGTCAAAACGCTTCGGCAAGCTGCCGTTTGCAGACTTGTTTGTTGATGCCATCCGATATGCCCGGGACGGGTTTATGGTTGGCCCGAAGAGTGCGTATTACTGGCAGCTGCTTGAGCAGCGTTACGCCGCTTTTCCACAGTGGGGTGAACACTTTCTGCCTGCACCCGCTGCCGGACAACGCTTCAAGCGTCCTGGTCTGGTGGCAACCCTGGAGCGTATCGCAGCCAGTGAAGGGGAGGATTTTTATCGCGGCGGGTTGGCTGACCAGATTGATGCGGCCGCGCGCGCGGATGGCGGAGCCTTGCGTAAGTCGGATCTTGAAGCCCATGAAGCGCTGTGGGTGACTCCAACCCAGCAGCACTACCGAGGCGTCACGTTGCATGAAATCCCACCAAACGGGCAGGGGCTTGCCGCGCAGATTGCGCTGGGGATTCTGCAGCACCTGCCGGTTCAACCTGTCGATTCTGAATTGTGGCTGCATTATCAGATTGAGGCGATGAAGATTGCGGTGCGGGCGGCGCAGGATCATTTTGCAGATGCGCGCGCCATGAGGCTGACATCCGAGGAGCTGCTGGCGCCAGGTTCGCTTGAGATGGCCGCTGCTTCGATCAGTGATCAGGCCAGTCCGTTGCCGCCTGCGGCGTTGCCGATGAGTGCAGACACGGTGTATCTGACCACGGCTGATGCCCAGGGCATGATGGTGTCTTTCATTCAGTCTAATTACGTTGCGTTTGGTTCTGGCGTGGTGATACCAGGTACCGGCATTTCGCTGCAGAATCGTGGCGCTGGGTTCAGTCTTGATCCTGATCATCCTAATTGCGTGGGGCCAGGGAAGCGGCCTTTTCATACCATTATTCCGGGCTTTGTTACCCGCGACGGCCAGCCGGAAATGAGTTTCGGTGTTATGGGCGGACACATGCAGCACCAGGGTCACGTGCAGATGGTGACGCGGGTTTTTGATCATGGGCAGAATCCCCAGGCGGCCAGTGATGCGCCGCGCTGGCACGTTGATGAGCGTTTTGCTGTTGCGCTCGAAACAGGGACAGACCCGGCCCTGTTCAAGCGATTGCAGGCGCGTGGCCATCAGATGATTACCGATGCCCGTGAGAGCACTTTTGGTGGGGCTCAGCTGATCCAGAAAACCGCAGAGGGTTATGTGGGTGGGTCAGACCATCGGAAAGAAGGTCAAGTAGCAGGGTTTTAGTTTGTCGTAAAAATCAAAAACAACAAATATATACAAAGATATAGCTAATTATTCTGGCTCGATTCATATATCCGTGTAAAATTCGCAACTCACGACATTATGCGGTCTGCCTTATGGATTTACCTCAAGCACTTTTCACGCAACGTCCCGATGCTGGTTATTGGGATACCCAGAGCTTCCACGATCTGCTGGTGGAAGAGGGGTCAGACCAGACGCTGCGCTCCACTGAGAGATTACTGGAGAAAGCGAATTGGCTGCCTGCACCGCTGTCCATCGAGCAACTGCATGATGAAATGAATCGTCCGCTGACGCAGCTGGTGGTTAAGAGCCTCGAGGCTCAGGCAAAACAGAAGCGTCTGTCGATGCTGTTCCTGCAGTTACACACCACTCCGGAGGGTCGTCAGGTGCTGATGAGCAACGATGGGCGCGGCGCTCGTCGTTGGATATTCACTGAGGATCTGGACCTCGAAACCTTCGTTTCACGCCTGGATGATCTCTGCGCGGGCAAAAGCAGTCTGGTCTGGCCGCATGGCGAAGTGACAAAACTGGTACGTCAGCTTGAGCGTCGTGACAAGACGCATCAGATCACCTTGCCATCAGGCAATGTCATCACCCTAGCGCTGACGGCGTATCGCGCGACGCTGGTACTCGAGCCTTATCCCGATAGTCCACCGCGACCGGAGAACGAGCTGACCCACCTTGACCGCCTCGAGGCGGAAAGCATCCACATCATGCGCGAAGTAGCCGCCCAGGCCGAAAATCCGGTCATGCTCTACAGCGTCGGCAAAGACAGTGCCGTGATGTTGCACCTGGCACGGAAAGCTTTTTACCCAAGTCCGCCGCCGTTCCCTTTGATGCACGTTGATACCCGCTGGAAATTCAAATCAATGTACGAGTTCCGTGACCAGATGGCGCAGGATATTGGTATGGAACTGATTGTTCACATCAACCCTGAAGGCATAGAAAAAGATATCAATCCGTTTGACCATGGCAGTGCCCTGCACACGGATATCATGAAAACCCAGGGCCTGAAACAGGCGCTGGATCATCACAAGTTTGACGTCGCTTTTGGTGGCGCGCGTCGTGATGAGGAGAAAAGCCGGGCGAAGGAGCGGGTGTTTTCATTCCGCAACGAAGCCCATCGCTGGGATCCAAAAAACCAGCGCCCGGAATTGTGGAACCTTTACAACGGCTACAAGAAAAAAGGCGAAAGCATTCGGGTTTTTCCGCTGTCGAACTGGACTGAGCTGGATATCTGGCAGTACATCTACCGCGAGCAGATTCCTATTGTGCCCCTGTATTTTGCCGCTGAGCGACCTGTGGTTGTGCGCGATGGCATGATCACCATGGTCGAAGATGATCGCATGCGTCTGCTGCCGGGTGAAGAAATCCAGACCCGTAGAGTGCGGTTTCGTACCCTGGGTTGTTACCCCTTAACAGGTGCGGTTGATTCTGATGCGGACAATCTTTCATCTATTGTCCTGGAGTTGTTAAAGAGTCGTACCAGCGAGCGCCAGGGCCGGGCAATTGATAGTGACAGTGCCGGTTCGATGGAGAAGAAAAAACAAGAGGGGTATTTCTAGTGAGTGATACAGCTGAAGTCTTGAGCTCGCAAGAGCTGGAATTGCGGGTGCAAAGTTATATTGACACCCAGGCCAATCTTGATCTGTTGCGTTTTATTACCTGCGGCAGTGTGGATGACGGTAAAAGTACTCTGATTGGCCGCATGCTTTATGAAGCGCAGATGATCTTTGAAGATCAGGTGACCTCTTTGCAGGCGGATTCGAAACGCCAGGGTACCCAGGGTGGGGAGATCGATTTTGCGTTACTGGTAGATGGTCTGTCAGCGGAGCGGGAGCAGGGTATCACCATTGATGTGGCTTACCGCTTCTTCAGTACCGATCACCGTAAATTCATTGTTGCGGATACACCCGGGCACGAGCAGTACACCCGCAACATGGTGACGGGTGCGTCGACTGCGGATGTTGCTGTAATTCTGGTGGATGCCTCCCAGGGATTGCTGACGCAAACCCGGCGGCACTCGTTCATTGCCTCGTTACTGGGTATTAAGAATGTTGTCCTGGCAGTGAACAAAATGGATCTGGTGAACTACGATGAAAACGTTTTCAATCAGATTGTCAGCGATTATGAGACGTTTGCTAAGCAGCTGACCTTTGACCGCATCACTGCCATTCCGCTGTCTGCTTTAAAAGGTGACAATGTGATTGAGCGCTCAGGTGCAACCAACTGGTATTCTGGCCCCACTCTGCTGGGATTTCTCGAATCTGTTGATATTCATCGCGACGAAGACACCCAGCCGTTCCGCTTCCCGGTGCAGTGGGTAAATCGCCCCAATTCTGATTTCCGCGGCTTTGCGGGCACCGTGGTAGCCGGCAGTGTTGTGCCTGGCGATGACGTGCGTGTGCTGCCGTCCGGGGAAACCGCAAAAGTAGATGAGATCATTCTGCACCATGACAAACTGCATAAGGCGCATACCGATCAGGCCGTCACGCTGACTCTGGACAGAGAAGTGGACGTGTCTCGTGGCAACGTGATTGTTGCCGCAGATTCCCCTTGTGAAGTTGCTGACCAGTTCGATACGTCGCTGGTGTGGATGGACAGCGAAGAAGGGTATGTCGGGCGCAGCTACTGGATGATGATCGGCACCACACGCGTCAATGCCACCCTCACTGATGTGAAGTTCCGTTATAACATCAATACGTTGGAGCATTTGTCAGCCCGCTCTTTCGGGCTCAACGATATTGGTCGTGTCACGCTCACTCTGGATCAGCCTATAGCTTTTGACCCCTACCTCGTAAACAAGGCCATGGGCGCGTTTGTGTTGATCGACCGATATACCCACGCCACGGTCGGCGCAGGCATGATTAACTTTGCCCTGCGGCGGGCGAAAAATATTCACCGTCATTCTCATGTTGTCGACAAACAGGCGCGGGCAGCCTTAAAAGGCCAGAAAGGTAAGGTCATCTGGATGACCGGCTTAAGCGGCTCGGGTAAATCGACTATCGCCAATGGTGTTGAACAGGCGCTGCACGCTCAAGGCAAACATACGTTTATCCTCGATGGCGATAATGTCCGCCACGGCCTGAATCAGGACCTTGGTTTCACTGACGCGGATCGAGTGGAAAACATTCGCCGCACCGCTGAGGTGGCAAAACTGATGGTGGAAGCCGGGCTGATTGTGATCACTGCCTTTATCTCTCCGTTCCGCTCTGAACGGGATATGGCGCGGGCTCTGTTTGAAGATGATGAGTTTGTGGAAGTGTTTCTCGATGTGCCCCTGGAAGTGGCGGAACAGCGCGATCCGAAAGGTTTGTATCGCAAGGCGCGTCGTGGCGAGTTACCCCATTTCACCGGAATAGATTCGCCTTATGAAACGCCTGAGACCGCTGAACTGCGAATTCCCACCGGCGAGATGAGTCTTGAGGAATCTGTAGAGCAGGTTCTCAAATATGTCTGATGTCATCCGTGACTCGCACATCCGCAGCCTCGCCAAAGCACTGTCCTGGCGCATCGTTGGCCTCATCACCACCTCAATTATTGCTTATGTGGTGACCGGTCAATTGGGTACAGCGGCGGTGATTGGCGGCATTGAGTTTGTGGTGAAATTCTTTATCTATTACGGTCACGAGCGCATGTGGGCCTGGATTCCCTGGCGGGCACCTCGTATTTAGACACTTTTCTGCGCATCATTTAACACTTGAGGGGCTGCTCTCCTGCTAGCATGGGGGTGCTCCAACAACGTGTTGTACTGATGGCTTTAAGACGTGCCCTGGTTGTAGATGATTCCAGATCAGCGCGAATGGCGCTGAAAAAGCTGCTGGAAGAGCACCAGCTTGAGGTGGACCTTGCCGATTCCGGTGAAAGTGCCATTGAATTCCTCAAGAAAGCCAGTGTGGATGTGATCTTCATGGATCACACCATGCCTGGTATGGATGGGCTTGAAGCCGTATCCGCGATCAAAGCAAACCCCAAAACCGCAACCATTCCGGTGATGATGTACACCACCAAAGAAGGTGAGGTATATGTCGGGCAGGCGCGGGCGCTGGGTGCTGTGGGTGTGCTGCCAAAAAACGTTCAGCCCCATCAACTGTTCGAAATGTTGCTCAATCTGGGGCTGGTGAAAGAGCGCCGTGATACAGCTGAGCCCGAAGAACCCGAAACCTATGTGTTGGACGATGTCGATCGTTCGCTGGAGTCCCAGGCGCAGGGCATTGCAGTGCAGAGCCTCGTCACGCGGATACTGGAAGATCAGCACCTGACCCTGCGCGCGGATATTCTGCGTAGCCAGCGTTCCTTTGCTAAAGAAGTGGCACATGAACTGCTCAAAGAACAGGCGCTGCTGAGCGCCGATGAAGACATTACCGAGGATGACGCGCCGCAAACCGGCGCAAAGGCAGGTGGCTGGTGGTTGCGCGCAGCGCTGTTTGTCGCGCTTGTGGTCGCCTGTTTTCTTGCGGTGCAGTTTAAGCTGCAGCGTGACGGCGCAGTTGCGCAACTGGCTCAGGCGGAAGCCGCCAAAGCTGATCTTGCCGCGACGAATCAGTTGGCTATCGAAGCAGACAACAGTGCCGCCGAGCAACAGATCCAGCAGATCCGTGACAGCGCGCTGCAGGGATTTGCAGCAATACTGAATGTGAATACCGGCGCGCCAATGCTTGCGCCTGCATTCAGTGCAAGTCTTGCACAGCGCCTGGCTGATATTCTGCCTTTCCTGTCAGAAATGGGTTTTGCAGGCGATGTAGTTGTCACCAGCCACCTGGGACGGTTCTGTCTGATGATAGACGCGCAGGGACAATACCAGCTGGCACCAGATGATCTGCCGATGTTGTCCTGCGACTATGTCGGGCACATTGATGAAGATAACAACTATGTCAGCGATCGCCTTTCTGTTGAATTTGCCCAACTTCTCAATGCGCGTGAAGGTGCGACACCTGAGCTTGAGCTGCAGGCACTTGATGGTGTTTCATCCGCGGAGTACGTGCCTTATCCAGGCAGCCAGGCCAGTGCTGGCCAATGGAATGCTGCTGCGCAGTTGAATAATCGAGTTGAGGTCAGTTTCCGACCCTGACTTAACAGCTTTCTGAAACGGCCAAGTAAAATAGTTTCACCCTTTTAGATCAGTTATTGTTACAGGCTGCGGAGTTTGTTTCTTTAACGATAATAGAGGGGATCTATGGCGTTCAAACCTTTTGATTTAACCGGCCGTGTGGTGTTGATTACCGGCGGTAACAGCGGCATCGGCCTGGGCATGGCTAAAGGGCTTGCCGAAGCGGGTGCAGAGATTTGTATCTGGGGAACCAACCCCGAAAAAAACCAGGCTGCCCTGGCGCAGCTGGCGGAGATTGGTCCAAAGGTTACCGCCAGTGTCTGTAATGTGGCTGATGAAGCGGCGGTAGAAACTGCTTTTGCAAAAACCCTTGCTGATCACGGTCGTGTGGATGGCTGTTTTGCCAATGCAGGCGTTGGTGGCCGTGGTACAGGCTTTGATGACATGACGCTGGAAGAGTGGGAACACGTCATCAGTGTTAATCAGACCGGCGTGTTTTTTACTTTCCGTGCGGCCGCCAAACATATGCGCGAACGCGCGGAATCCGGTGATGGATTTGGTCGATTGGTGGGCACTGCCAGCCTGGCTGCCATATCAGGTCAGGCACGGGGTGAACATTATGCCGCGGCCAAAGGCGGCCTCATTTCCATGATCAAAGCGTTGGCGGTTGAATACGCCCGCTACAACGTCACTGCTCACACATTACTGCCGGGTTGGATCGAAACGGATATGACCCAGGGTGCATTTGATAACCCGAAGTTTGTCTCCAACGTCAGCAAACGTATTCCCGCCCGACGCTGGGGTGTGCCGGAAGACTTTGCCGCGATTGCCATTTACATCATGAGCACCGCCAGTGCTTATCACACCGCTGAAACCTTCCTGATTGATGGTGGTTATGACTCGTTCTGATGCAATTGCTGCTTAGAGTAGTTAAGGCCTGGCGTGCCGTCCTGGCTCTATTGCTGTTGGCCGGCTTGTTTGCCTGTAGTGGCGAACAGGATTCACGCACGACATTCTCCATCGCCACCGGTGGCACAGCCGGGCTGTACTATCCCTTTGGTGGCGGCATGGCATCAATCTGGTCAGAGCATCTGCCGCATGTAAACGTGAAAGCGGAAGTGACCGGTGGTTCTGTTACCAACGTGGTTCAGGTTGCCAGACAGGAAAGTGAATTTGGTCTTGCCATGGCTGATGTAGTCACCGATGCCTTTCTTGGGCAGGGACGGTTTCCTGAACCCCTGCCGCTGCGGGTGCTGCTTAACGCTTACCCCAACATTGTGCATATCCTGACGCTGGCTGATAGTGGCGTGAACACCGTTTCCGATCTGCGCGGCAAGCGTGTTTCGTTAGGTGCTTCAGGTTCGGGTACCGCAATTGCGGCGGAAAACGTTGTGACAGGCCTTGGTGTTACTTTAGACGAGCTGTCTGCAGCCTATCTGAATTTTGGGGAAACCACTTCCGCGTTAAAAGACGGCACCATTGATGCGGGTTTTGTGGTTGGTGGCTTAGGCCTGGCTGCAGTGACCGAATTGGCGGTCACCCGTGACCTGGTGCTTGTACCGCTGAGTGATGCTGACCTTGTCACGCTTCAACAACAGTTTCCGGCCTACGCGGGTTATTGGATACCCGGTGACACCTACAGTGGAATTACTCAGCCCGTGCAGGCGCTGGGCATCTGGAGCGCTGTAGTGGTGCATGAATCCATGTCCGAAGCGCTGGCGTACAGTCTGACCTGCACGCTGTTTGCGCACAAACAGGTTCTGTTAGGGGTCTCGCCGGTGGCGGAAGATATGAGCGTCGCCAACCTCACAAAGCTGGCTGCGGTACCCTTGCATCCGGGTACCCAGCGCTATCTGCAGGCTGTGCAGGGCACTATGCCGGAAGCCGTTGATTGCCTGGCGCCTGACGGTGTCTGATCAGAACAACGAGCACTGGCTCAGCCCGACGGGTCGCCTGGTTTTTATTCTCGCGCTGTTACTGTCTGTGTTTCAGTTGTGGCAGCCCATTGTGGGTTTTTTCCCGCCTGGGGCAGTACCATTTGAAGCGGTGTTTGGCTTGCTGCCGGCAACCTATTTCCGACCGGTTCATCTGTGCTGGATTCTGATGATTGGTTTTCTGATATACCCCCTCTCGAAACAGGCTCACCACAGAGGCTGGCGGACACTGGATATGCTGGCCATTGCCGGGCTGATGTGGGCTTCCTACCGGGTGGTGCAGTTCGATTATCAGGGTTTGAATCATCTGTTGTATGGCCTGTCCTGGCCGGATTACATCGCAGGCCTGTTGTTGCTGGGCACTACCCTGGAGATGGCGCGGCGCGCGGTGGGTGCGGTGATGATGGTGGTTGGTCTGACCTTTATCCTCTATGCCGCGTTTGGTAACTACCTGCCTGATGTGCTGGCCACCCGTGGCTTCACTTTTGAGCGCATTGTTCGTTTTCAGGTGTTTACCGGTGCCGGTCTGTTTGGCGCCCCACTTGGTATCGCTGCGGGTGCGGTCTTCAGCTTTGTTCTGTTTGGTGCCTTCCTGCAGGTCACCGGTGCGGGCCAGTTTCTGATCAATCTGTCGTTTGCGGCAGCAGGTCGCTATCGCGGTGGTCCGGCAAAAGCCAGTGTCATTGCTTCTGCTGCGATGGGGTCTATTTCCGGTAGCGCCATAGCGAATACCGTGACCACCGGGTCCCTCACCATCCCCATGATGAAACAGTTAGGCTACAAGTCCGAAGAGGCGGCAGGTATTGAAGCGGCGGCATCTACGGGCGGGCAGATCATGCCGCCAATCATGGGGGCGGGTGCGTTTGTCATGGCTGAATTCACTAAAACGCCCTATGGAGACATTGTCTGGATGTCACTATTGCCTGCATTGCTGTATTTCACCTCGGTGTTACTGTACGTACACATCATGGCGGCCAAGGGTGGTTTTACCGGCATGAAAAATCCAGCGGGTGCGTGGCGGGTGCTGCGTGATGGGTTACATTTTCTGTTACCGCTGGCTTTGATCACTGTGTTGCTGCTGAATAATTACTCACCGGTACTGGTGGGCGTTTCCGGTTGTGCTGCGGTAGTGTTGGCCAGCTTGCTGCGCCGGCACACCCGAGTGGGTCTGGCTGAGATTGCGGATGCGCTCCACAACGGCGCACGCATGGCGGTACCTATTTCTGTTGCCTGCGCAGTTGCAGGCATTGTTGTTGGCACCATTGGGCAGACCGGGATCGGCCTGCAATTCACGGAGTCTGTGGTTGGCATGAGTAATGGCCAGCTCTGGCTGGCGCTGATACTTGTGGCTCTGGCGGCGCTGGTGCTGGGTATGGGGCTGCCGGCTACGGCGGCTTACATAGTACTGGCTGTTATGACGGCACCTGCCTTGCAGGAGCTGGGGTTGGCATTAATCACTGCGCATATGATTATCTTCTGGCTTTCGCAGACATCCAATGTCACGCCGCCCATTGCCCTGGCTGCCTTTGCCGGCGCGGGCATTGCTGGTGCTGCGCCGACGCGGGCTGCGGTAGAGGCTTTCAAGCTGGCCAGTGGTTTGTTCGTGATCCCGCTGATGATGGCGTTTTCACCTCTGCTGCTGACGCCGGAACGGGACTGGTTGGATGTGCTACCCGCTGCAGGCTTAACTTTATCCATGGTGCTGGGGATCGCCATGGCGGTAGAGGGTTATCTGTTTGTGCAACTGCGCTGGTATCTTGTTGTACTCAGCGCACTCAGCGTTGTACTGATGCTGTGGCCATCCATGGTCAGTCGTAGTGTCGGAGTGGCGCTGTGCCTGAGTGTTGTCGCCGCAAACTACCTGAGCAGCCGAAAAGCTGCAGTGCAATAACTCAGTTCAAAGTTTCTCTATTCGCAAGCCACTGTTCGTGGGGTACAAACTGAGTCTTGTCCCAGAATCCCCACTGTTGTGACTTGGCGCCGGTGATGATCAGCGTCCAGACAGGTTTGCCGTCATCCAGGCGCACAATGTGCTGGTGCGCAGCAGGGCGGAAGTAGGGCCGAAAACGACGTACTCTTACCTGTGCCTGAGTTGGGGTGGTCTCGACATAATCGCGCAGGGGCAGGGTGATGAACCACCAGGGATGGTCATGAAACGCCCGATCATCGTCACCTTTGTGGAACTTGTGGACACGCAAAGTGAAGCCACACCAGAGAATCCAGCGTTCCAGATAGGCCTCGCCATTGTCCAGCACCAGGTCGTGGGTTATGCCGAAGCGCCATCTGCCGAGGTTTTTTACCGCGTCGAAATAAGGCATGAATAGTCAGTCGTAGAATGCGGCGCGGATTGTATAATTGTTGCGCAATCAAGTACCACAAGAGTTCTATGGAAATTTTCGAAACTTCGCCGGAATTAGATAACGCCCTGGTTGATCCGGCTAACTGGAGCCAGGAAAACTGGGTGCATGAGCAGTTCAGCTGGCTGCGTGCAAATGCCCCCTTGCGCAAACTTGCACCGGAAGGCTTTGAGCCTTTCTGGAATGTCACCCGTTATAAAGACATCAAAGAAATAGAACAGCACAAAGACGTGTTCATTAATGATCCACGGCCGGTGCTGGGTCCGCAGATGATGCAGGCGATCATGCAGCAGATGTCCGGGCGTAAACACCTGGTCAGGTCACTGGTGCAGATGGACGACCCGGATCATATGAAGTATCGCCGTCTCACCCAGGGATGGTTCATGGGTACCAACCTGCGCAAACTGCAGGATCGGGTGGATACCCTGGCGAAACACTACGTTGACCGCATGCAGGCGTTGGGTGGCGAGTGTGATTTTGTCAAAGACGTGGGTATCTGGTATCCGCTGCGGGTCATCATGTCGATTCTCGGCGTGCCGGAAGAAGATGAGCCGCTGATGTTGAAACTGACCCAGGAGCTGTTCGGCAGCTCTGATCCCGACGTTACACGGTCTTTTGAGATGACAGAATTCATGCAGGTAGTCATGGATTTTGAGGCCTATTTTCAGAAGCTCACCGCTGCGCGCCGCGCAAACCCGACTGACGATGTCGCCTCGCTGATTGCCAATGCTGAGATAGATGGGCAACCGATTCCGGACCATGAAATAAACGGCTACTACATCATCATTGCCACCGCAGGCCATGACACGACAAGTTCCTCAACCGCTGGTGGCCTCCTGGCGCTGCTGAACAACCCGGATCAGCTGGCGAAGCTGCAAAGTGATCCCGAGACTTATCTGCCTGGGGCTGTTGATGAGATGATCCGCTGGACCAGTCCCGTACGACACTTCATGCGCACGGCAACCCGGGACTATGAAATAGGCGGGCAGACAATTCGAGAAGGGGACTCTGCAATCCTGTGGTATCCGTCAGCCAATCGAGATGAAGAGATTTTCTCTGACCCCTTTGAATTCCGGGTGGATCGTAAAGAAGCCAAGCACCTGGCCTTTGGCTTTGGCGCCCATGTCTGCCTGGGACAACATCTGGCGCGGATGGAAATTACCGCCCTGTTCAAAGAACTGTTGTCACGCCTGTCGCATATCGAATTGGCTGGTGAACCAAAGTACATGCAATCCACCTTTGTTGGTGGGCTGAAAAGCCTGCCGATTCGGTATCAGATGAAGACTTAAGCCTTGGTGGCTCGACGTTTGGGGACAGACCATGTGGCATGGCGTGAAAGCGGACACTGAAGGAGGGGCGGGTGGACTGTCTCAGTTCGACCCAATGCGTTCATTTAATACAGGCCGGCGCGTTCAGTGTTCAGCAACAAAGTCTGCGAGTTTCGCCTGGAGGAACTCTTGGAGTGCGATCACTGGTGCGGTAAATCCTCGTCGTCGGGGCATAACCAAATTGAGATGTGCCCGGCCCACATGCCACTCAGGTAACACTTTGATCAACTGACCGGATGCCAGCTCGTCCCTGCATGTGTAAGCAGGTAGCGCCACGATACCGAGGCCTTCAATTGCGGTTTGCTTCAAGGTGGCCATATCGTCGCTCTTTAACCTGGGTTCAATTTGAACATATTTTTGCTCACCAGATTTGTGTTCCAGTTTCCAGCGTTTGCCTGCGGCTTGCCAACCAAGGACAAGCGTCTGTTGGTTCTCGAGATCTGATGGTGTCGCAAACGATTTTTCCTTAGTTGAATAGTGGGGTGAGGCAAACAAGTGCCATTCAACAACAGCCAGCGGTCTCTGTATCAGCGTTGAGTCGGGCAATGGGTCGGTGTGTCCACGAATCGACATATCAATGCCGGCGGCGACGAGATCAACGGTCTGGTTTGTCACTTGTTGCAGCACTGTGACCTGTGGATTGTCTGCCAGAAAGCAAGGTAAAAATTCTTTCAGCACAAATTGAGCTACACCTACCGAACAGCTCAGGGAGGCTTTTCCGGACAAGGTGTTTTTCTTACGTTTAAGTGCAGCCTCAGCAAGTTCTGTCTGGTCGACCGCAGCGCGCGCATGCTGGTAAAAGACCTCGCCGAGCTCGGTGATTCTAGATTGGCGAGTCGTCCGTTGGATCAGGATTGCATCCAGGCGCTCCTCCAGCTGTGCGATATGCCTGCTCAGTCTTGATTTGGGAATCCCTAGCGCTTCGGCAGCGCGCGTAAACCCTCCTTTTTCGACCACGTGCACAAAGTAATAGTAGTCGTTCAAATCCACAGGTGTCATTGGATCCCCGGGCCTATATTGTTCTGAATATAGGATTATATATTCTGAGACTGGCTCTTCTAGTTCTAATTGTCCTGTTCTTATACTTACTGCGAGCTTAACCAACAGGATTTAGAATATGAACGCCATCAACACCGCAGGTAATCAAAGCTTCAAATCTGGAAACATGGCCGCATTATCCGAGCCACTACACGGAACAGATCTCTCGATCGGAAATGGATTTGAAGCTCAGAGTTTCCGAGCTCAAGAAGTCGGACAACTGATGGATCCCTTAGTGATGGTCGATCACTACGTGATGACCGCACCTACTTTTGGAGCACACCCTCATGCAGGTATGTCTGCGGTGTCATTGCTGTTCGAAGACAGCGAGGGTCTTTTTCATAACCGTGATTCGCTCGGCAATGATTTTGATCTGCGGCCCGGGGATCTGTATTGGCTCAAAGCAGGTAGTGGTGCTGTTCATGATGAATCACCGCGAGTTGATGCTCGAACTCACGGATTGCAGGTATTCGTTAACGTACCTCAGGCCCAACGCTTCGAGGATCCTGAGTCGATCTTAGTTCGAGCCGAAGAGATGCCCGTGATCAGCACCGAAGAATATCGTGTAAAGGTCGCCTTGGGTGAATCCAATGGCGTAAGCGGTGCAAGTTCTCCATCAATCCAAATGACCATATTGGATGGCGCTATCCAGCCGGGCGGACGTTTTGCGTATGAGTCAGCCTCGAATCGAGGCATTTGGATTCAAGCAGTGGTGGGAAATCTGGCTATCGACGTCGAGGGAGAGGTCAGGTCCTTGAATCAGGGTGAGGCGCTTGCCGTAAGCGCAACCAGAGCGACTGTCATTGGGATCAGTAATCCGTTGAATGAGTCCGTTCACTTTGCGTTGTTCGATGGGGAACAGATCGATGAATCCTATGTGCAAGATGGCCCGTTCGTAATGGGATCCAAAGAAGAGATCGCAGATATCAAAGTCGCTTACGAAGCGGGTCAATTAGGCTTGATTGCAGACAGCTCCTGACACTCGCTGTTTTGATTCGAACGACCACAAATAACGCAGACCGGTCATCGGGTTTCGCTTGCTATATACAAAGCTCCTTGGTGCTCGCAATATCACTGTCATTAGAGCATCGGGCGCTGATTTTTACGTCCGCGATTTTGAGGCTTTCATGTGTTCTGGAAAAAGGAAGATCATGCGACTTATCTTGCTATTGCTACTTATGACCGGAGTGTTTTCGCCGGCCTGGGGAGAACTGCCCGCCGAAAAGCGGGTGTTGATAGTTGTGTCAAATGTCATTGATATGGGTGATGCCGAGGCTCACGATGCCCGCAATAACCTCTGGGAGGTGGCTCCTCCATATCATGTCTTTCTCGCCCACGGCTATGAGGTCGACTTCGCTTCACCAAAAGGCGGCGCGGTTCAGTTTTCGATGGACCCTGTTGGCATCAGTAGCTACACAATAAAATACGAAGGTTTCGCGGATCGAGCAAACGCCTCACTCGCACCGACCGAAGTAGATTCGAGCAAATACAGTGCCGTATTTATCGGCGGAGGATACGGACCACTATTTGATGTGGCATCAGACCCGGCACTTCTATCTTTGATTGCGGCGGTCTACGAGGCTGGCGGTGTCGTTGGAGGTTGTGGTCATGGTCCGGGGGCTTTTGCAAACGTGGTTCTGAGCGATGGAGCTTTTATGGTGGCCGGAAAAAAGGTAGCGGGATTTCCAAACTCCACGGAGAGATTGAAGTCTTGGGCCAAGCAAGGGGACCTGTTGCCATTTCTAGTTGAAGATCAGCTGAGCAAAAATGGCGCTACCGTTATCAACAAAGAAAATATCGTGGACAAGAGTGACGTCATCGTTGATCAGCGAATTGTGTCCACAATGTTCCTGCCATCCGCGACCTGGGTCGCCAAGGAGATGATCAAGCTGATCGATGGCGATTGATCTGGTTGCCGATTCGAGCGGACATTCAAAAGCGTGATTGTGCTCCACTGTCACTGGCGTTTCGGGTAGATTTCGGGTTCGTGTCGTGTTCGAAAACCGATTTGAGTCGGAAGATGTCGACATCTCGAAACCATGGGAAGCGCAATGATTGTTCGCAAGCTACGTCTCCGCAATGGCTGGTCGCAGGATCAGTTAGCCGAGTTCGCCGATGTTTCCGTTCGCACAATTCAGCGAATCGAACGCGGTCATAAGCCAAGCTTGGAAACAGCCAAAGCGCTGGCATCGGTGTTCGAGGTAGATGTCACTACGTTTATCACGGAGCACGAAAAAATGACTAATTTCAAACACACACATGAGACGACGACCAGTGAGCGCCTTGAGGCTGATGAGGCTGAAGCGCTTGAATATGCAAAAGGCGTTAAGGATTTCTACAGCGGGCTGATTGCCTACGTTATTCTTGCAATCGTTTTCTTCTCGATAAAGGGTTTCAATGAGCCTGTTCTGTACTGGGTATTTGGTGGTGTTGGACTTGGGCTGATCATGCAAGGTCTAATGTCGTTCGAAGTCATCCGCCTCCCATTTCAGGACCTTGAGCGTGACCTTCTCCCCAGAAAGGTAGCCATTGTGTTTAGGGCATTTCCCATTAAATTGACCTATGGGAGGTCCTGGAATGAAACGCAAGAATTACACCGAAGAGCAGATTATCGGCATGTTGAAAGAGCATGAAGCTAGGCTAACGGCTGAGGAAGTGGTCCGCAAGCACGGTATTGCTCACAGCACATTTCACCGCTGGAAGTCGAAGTACTCGGGCATGGAAGTGTCTGAAGCTAAACGGCTGCGCGAGCTTGAAGCTGAGAATGCGAAGCTGAAGA
>JANSXA010000014.1 GCA_024743175.1 Pseudomonadaceae bacterium
CTATCGTCCGCAGTTTTACTTCCGTACGACGGATGTAACGGGTGCTTGTGAGCTTCCGAAGGATGTTGAGATGGTGATGCCTGGCGACAATGTGAACATGGTTGTTGAGTTGATCTGTCCGATTGCGATGGACGAAGGCTTGCGCTTTGCGATCCGCGAAGGCGGCCGCACGGTCGGCGCTGGTGTGGTGACGAAAGTCATCGAGTGATTGGATAGGGCTTTTAGGGTTATCCGTTTTTTACGGGTAACCTTTTTTAGCCGGGATGGGGCAGTGGTTTAACGTTTGGGACCGCTGCGAGTACATCCATGTACGCTTCGGCGCCGGCATCCCTGCCGGCGACGATCCCAAACGTTAAACCACTGCCCCATCCCTACTGTTAACGTGGCTGCATGGGTTAGCGCCTACTCGCCAGCCAGTGAACACCTGTTACCGCGATCGAATCTATGTTGTTGACGCTGCAAGGCCCGTGGTGGCTTCTACCCTTGCGGATCGTCGCACGCATGGATGCGTGCGCCGAAGCGTACATGGATGTACCCGCAGCGGTCCGCAAGGGTAGAAGCCACTTCGGGCCGATTAGAACCCAAAAAAACCTAATTCTTACCCAGAACAGGTGTTGCACCCCCCCACCCACGTCGGTATAGTTCGCGTCCCGCTTTCGGGGCGCCTTGTCATATGAAATTCATAAAAGGATTTCAAACGATAGAGGTTGGAAAGCAGGAAGAGACGTTTAAGGCAGTAATCCTTTGATCCTAGCTGGCGCTCGTTAAGAGTCAATGCGGTTGGAGCGGATTGATTACGCTGGAAAACGTGGTTACGAGCCACGAGGGCAGTGACCTGATCTTTAACAGGAAGAGTTTCAGACACCTTTAAGCGGTGTGGTCTCAAGCAGGCTGCGGTGCAAAAAAGAGTTTGAAGTAACGTAATTTGGGTTTTGGAGTACGCTAGGTGCAGAACCAACGCATTCGAATACGCCTTAAGGCTTTCGATCATCGTTTAATTGACGTGTCCACGCAGGAAATTGTAGACACTGCTAAGCGCACCGGCGCGCAGGTAAAAGGGCCTATTCCTTTGCCGACGCGTAAAGAGCGTTTCACCATTCTGGTATCACCGCACGTCAACAAAGACGCGCGCGACCAGTATGAGATCCGTACCCATAAACGTCTCCTGGATATTGTTGAACCCACCGAGAAGACTGTGGATGCGCTGATGAAGCTTGATCTTGCAGCAGGTGTGGAAGTACAGATTAGTTTGAATTGATAAAGCGCTGGCTTATCCGAAAGGAGGCCGGCCTTTTTGTATAGAGAGACTGGACGGCAATAGTTCGTTCCAGACAAAGAACAAGGCTCCGATAGGGAGCCACTGATAGGCGCAAGCCCGGCTCAGTTCTTCTTATCCCTGAAGGGAGATGCGAGGAGCGTGAGTTTTTTGCGCTTTGAGAAGAGTCGAACGGCTCTTGTATTTGACCAGGAAGATGACCAATGGCGATTGGATTGGTAGGTAGAAAATCAGGAATGACACGGGTCTTCACCGAAGAAGGCGCGTCGGTTGCTGTGACAGTTATAGAAGCTGCACCTAACCGCATTACCCAGATTAAAACCGGCGACACAGATGGCTACAGTGCCGTTCAGGTGACTGCGGGTGAAGTTAAGCAGAACCGCGTCAGCAAGCCACGTGCGGGGCACTTTGCGAAAGCAAACACCGGCGCTGGTCGAGGTCTGTGGGAATTCCGGGCCCTGTTGGATGGGCAGGCGGACGATGAGATGTCAGTTGGCGGTGAGCTTACTGTTGACCAGTTTGAAGCAGGCCAGAAAATTGACGTGCGCGGTATTTCGAAAGGTAAAGGTTTTGCCGGCGGTATCAAGCGCTGGAATTTCAGCCACCAGGACAACACGCACGGTAACTCTATCTCTCACCGTGCGCCGGGTTCAATCGGCCAGTGTCAGACGCCTGGACGCGTATTTAAAGGCAAAAAAATGGCAGGCCATATGGGTGCCGTGAAAGTCACCACGCAGAACCTTGAAGTCATTCGAGTGGATGCAGAGAAAAACCTGATTCTGGTTAAAGGTGCTGTACCCGGACCTGCTGGTGGGGATGTATACATTCGTCCCGCCGTGAAAGCTAAGAAAGGTGGAGAGCGCTCATGAACCTGAGTTTGGCAGCAGACGGTGGTAGCGTCGAGGTCTCTGATTCGGCATTTGGCCGCGAATTTAACGAAGCGCTGGTACACCAGGTTGTTGTTGCGCACATGGCAGGTGCTCGACAGGGTACACGCGCGCAGAAGAACCGCGCCGCGGTCAGCGGCGGCGGTCGCAAACCCTGGCGCCAGAAGGGTACGGGTCGTGCGCGCTCCGGCACCATTCGCTCGCCGATATGGCGCAGTGGCGGAGTGACCTTTGCAGCTCAGCCGCAGGATCATTCAACCAAGGTGAATCGTAAGATGTACCGTGGCGCGTTGCAGTGCATCGTCTCGGAGCTTATCCGTCAGGAACGACTCGTCGCCATCGAATCTTTCAATATCGATGCACCTAAAACCAAAGCCCTTCTGAACCAGCTGAAAAGCCTTGATCTGCGCAGCGTACTCATTGTTACCGAAGAGGTTGATGAAAACCTCTATCTGGCATCACGCAATGTCAAAGGTGTAGATGTTCGCGATGTTCAGGGTGTAGATCCGGTCAGCCTGATCAGCCACGACAAAGTGCTGGTGACGGTAGGCGCGCTGAAAAAATTAGAGGAGGCTTTGGCATGAATCCAGAGCGTGTTTTTACGGTGTTGCGTGAGCCACATATCTCCGAAAAGGTGTCTGTGCTGGGCGATGCGTATAACCAGTACGCCTTCAAAGTGTCCACCGATGCAACCAAGGCTGAAATTCGTGAAGCAGTGCAGAAGCTGTTTAACGTTGAAGTAAAAAAGGTAACCACTGCCAACGTCAAAGGCAAAGTGAAAAAGAACGCCCGTGGTGTTACCCGTAAAAAGAATTGGAAAAAGGCGTACATCACTGTGGCCCAGGGCCAGGAAATTGACTACATGGTAGTCGATTAGGTCTAGGTATAAGCGAGTTAGGAATTTTTAGATGGCTGTTGTAAAAGCGAAACCAACTTCCCCGGGCCGACGGTTTGTCGTCCAGGTTGTTGATAAAGGGCTGCACAAAGGTGCGCCGCATAAGCCTCTGCTTGAGCGTAAAAGCAAAAACGGCGGGCGCAACAATGCGGGCCGGATAACCACGCGTCATCGTGGTGGCGGTCATAAGCAGCACTATCGAATTATTGATTGGAAGCGCACAAAAGACGGTATTCCTGCGGTTGTAGAGCGCATTGAGTACGACCCTAACCGTACCGCTCACATTGCGCTGTTGAAATATAAAGATGGCGAGCGTGCCTACATTATTGCGCCTAAAGGCGTTCAGGCAGGTGACGAGCTGATGAGTGGTTCCAGCGCGCCAATCCGTTCCGGCAACGCCATGGCGCTGCGAAACGTGCCTGTTGGTTCAGTTGTCCACTGTGTTGAACTGAAGCCGGGCAAAGGCGCTCAGATGGTACGTAGTGCCGGTGGGGCCTGCCAGCTGGTTGCTCGTGAAGGCACCTATGCAACATTGCGTATGCGCTCAGGTGAAATGCGGCGCGTGTTGACTGAATGTCGCGCAACCCTCGGTGAAGTAGGAAACAGCGAACATAATCTGCGCTCCCTGGGTAAGGCTGGCGCGACACGTTGGCGTGGACGCAAGCCGACGGTTCGTGGTGTAGCCATGAACCCGGTTGATCACCCGCATGGTGGTGGTGAAGGTAAAACATCCGGCGGCCGTCACCCGGTTACGCCCTGGGGTGTGCCGACCAAGGGTCACAAGACACGTTCAAACAAGCGTACCGACAAACTCATTGTTCGTCGTCGAGGCAAGCGTTAAACGCTGCCTGGTTAAAGGATAGGAGAAAGCTAAGTGCCAAGATCGTTATATAAAGGACCGTTTGTCGACACACACCTGATGAAGAAGGTGGAAGTGGCTGCGGCGAATAACGAGCGTCGTCCTATAAAGACATGGTCGCGTCGGTCAATGATCGTTCCGGAAATGGTTGGTTTAACCATTGCTATTCATAATGGTCGTCAGCACGTGCCGGTTCTTGTGAACGAAGACATGGTAGGCCACAAGTTGGGTGAGTTTGCACCAACGAGAACGTATCGGGGCCATGCCGCAGACAAAAAGGCCAAGCGCTAAGCGCTTGCGCCGGGTAAAGACGAGAGATAGGAAATAAAATGGAAGTCAGCGCGTCAGCAAGACGACTCAGAATTTCAGCGCAGAAAGCGCGTTTGGTTGCTGATCAGGTGCGTGGCAAGCCTGTTGCAGAGGCTCTGGACATCCTCAACTTCAGCACCAAGAAAGGCGCTGTGTTGGTGCGAAAAGTTGTCGAGTCTGCAATTGCCAACGCCGAGAACAACGAAGGCGCAGATATAGATGAGTTAAAGGTGGCCGGCATCTTTGTAGATGAAGGTCTGACCATGAAGCGTATACGTCCACGGGCCAAAGGCCGTGCGGACAGAATTTTTAAGCGGTCCAGCCACATTACTGTGACTGTGTCTGACGTCTAACAGCCAGAATTTGTTGAGAAAAGTATGGGTCAGAAAGTACATCCAACCGGTATCCGCCTAGGCATCGTCAAGGATCACACTTCGGTGTGGTACGCGGACAAGAAAACCTACGCGGGTTACCTGCTTAATGATTTGGCAGTGCGCGATTTTCTGCGCAAGCGCCTGGCAGACGCCTCAATCAGTCGCATCGACATTGAGCGTCCGGCGCAAACTGCTCGGATCACTATTCACACTGCCCGACCCGGCATCGTGATTGGCAAGAAAGGTGAAGATGTTGAGCGTCTGCGTGTTGAGCTGGCAAAGCGTATGGGTATGCCTGTGCACGTCAACATTGAAGAAATTCGCAAGCCTGAGCTTGATGCGCAACTGGTTGCGCAGAATGTGGCTCAGCAGTTAGAGCGTCGCGTGCAGTTTCGCCGGGCGATGCGACGGGTGATTCAAAACGCCATGCGGCTGGGTGCTGAAGGCATCAAAGTGCGTGTTGCGGGACGATTGGGCGGCGCTGAGATAGCGCGATCCGAGGTTTATCATGAAGGTCGCGTGCCTCTGCACACGCTTCGGGCAGACATTGACTATTCAACCTGTGAAGCGCTGACAACCTACGGGATTATCGGCATCAAGGTTTGGATCTTCAAAGGCGAGGTCATTGGTACTGCGGAAGAGCCATCCGCACAACAAGCGTAAGCGGTTGAGTAGACGAGAAAGACAAGATGTTACAGCCGAAAAGAACAAAATTTAGAAAAATGCACAAGGGCCGCAATCGCGGTCTGGCTGAGCGCGGCAGCAAAGTCAGCTTTGGTGAGTATGGCTTGAAAGCGGTTGGTCGCGGACGCATGACGGCGCGCCAGATTGAGGCGGGTCGACGTGCAATGGTTCGCCACATTAAGCGTGGTGGTAAAACCTGGATACGCGTTTTTCCCGATAAGCCAATTACCAAAAAGCCTTTGGAAGTTCGTCAGGGTAAAGGTAAGGGTAGTGTTGAATATTGGGTGGCATTAATTCAGCCGGGCCGCGTCATCTATGAGATGGAAGGCGTGCCGGAAGAAGTGGCTCGTGAAGCGTTTACGCTGGCGGCTGCGAAATTGCCTTTCAAAACAGTATTTGTGAAACGGACGGCGATGTAATGAAAGCCAAAGAGTTGCGCGAAAAGACAGTTGAGGAGCTCGGTGAAGAGCTTTTGCGTATGCGTAAAGACGAGTTTTCTTTGCGTATGCAGTATGCCAGCGGTCAGCTGGGACAAACACATATGGTCAAAGAGGTTCGTCGCGATATCGCGCGGGTTAAGACTCTGATCAAGGAGAAGGCTAATGGCTGAAGCTAGCGTTGAGCGCCAGTCTAATCCCCGTACCGTCAGTGGTGTGGTGGTCAGTGACAAAATGAACAAGACCATAACAGTGCGCGTTGAGCGCCGGGTAAAACACCCGGTCTACGGCAAGTTCGTACGCAAGTCTGCGAAATTGCATGCACATGATGAAGAGAACACCTGCCAGGTTGGCGATACCGTCACCGTGGTTGAGTGTCGACCTTTGGCAAAAACCAAAACGTGGATGTTGAAAAGCATCGACGAGCGGGCAGGCGGAGTCTAGCGGACCATGATTCAGACAGAAAGCATGCTGGAAATTGCTGATAACAGCGGCGCGCGGAAAGTCCAGTGCATCAAGGTGCTGGGTGGATCCAAGCGTCGTTATGCAGGGATTGGCGACATCATCAAGGTCACCGTAAAAGAGGCGATTCCACGGGGTCGTGTGCGTAAAGGCCAGGTGATGAACGCCGTTGTTGTAAGAACCCGTAAAGGCGTGAGACGAGCTGACGGTTCCCTGATCAAGTTCGATCACAATGCCGCGGTGTTGTTGAACCCACAGAATCAGCCTGTTGGTACGCGTATTTTTGGCCCGGTTACGCGTGAACTGCGTACGGAAAACTTCATGCGCATTGTATCGCTCGCGCCAGAAGTGATTTAGCGGATATTGAGACGCACATGTTGAAGATTAAAAAAGATGACGAAGTAGTAGTGCTCACTGGCCGTGATAAAGGCCGTCGTGGTGAAGTGCTGCGCGTAATGAAAGATGGCCGCCTGTTGGTGGGCGGTATCAATATGGTGAAGAAAGCGACGCGTCCCGATCCGAATGCGGGTGAGCAGGGCGGTTTGATCAGCAAGGAAGCACCGATACAGGTGTCTAATGTGGCTATCTGGAATCATGAAGACAGCCGTGCAGACCGGGTTGGCTTCTCTGTTGATGATGACGGTAAGAAAATTCGCGTTTTCAAATCCAACGGCAAGGCGATTGAGGTTTAGGCATGGGTAAGTTGCAGAGCGTTTATAACAGTGAGATCCGCGCCCAGCTGAAAGAAGACCTGGGGCTTGCGAATATCATGGCGGTGCCACGGATAGAAAAAGTGACACTCAATATGGGTGTTGGTGAAGCGGTTGCGGACCGTAAAGTTATGGAAGCTGCAGTGGCAGACATGACTGCGATAGCAGGTCAGCGTCCTGTCGTTTGTAACGCACGCAAGTCTGAAGCGGGTTTCAAAATTCGTGAAGGCTGGCCGATTGGCTGCAAAGTTACGCTGCGCAGTGAGCGTATGTACGATTTTATCGAACGCCTGGTAGGTATTGCCATTCCACGTATCCGTGACTTTCGTGGTCTTAATCCGAAGTCGTTTGACGGGCGCGGTAACTTCAGCATGGGTCTTACGGAACAGATTGTTTTCCCGGAAATTGATTACGACAAGATCGACAAGATCCGTGGTTTGGACATCTGCATAACAACCAGCGCGGAAAACAACGAACATGCACTGGCACTGCTGAAAGCATTTAAGTTTCCGTTTCGCGTATAGATTCGGCGAACTGCAAAAAGAGATAGGTAAAAGAGAACAGGTATGGCTAAGACATCGATGATCGAAAGGGAAAAGAAGCGTGCAAAAATGCGTGCTAAGTACGCGAAGAAGCGTGCCGCCCTGAAAGCTGTTATTGCTGATCGCAATTTGTCTGACGATGAGCGCTGGGATGCGCAGTTGAAATTGCAGGCATTGCCGCGTGACGCAAGTCCTGTTCGTGAGCAGCGACGCTGCGGCGTTACTGGTCGTCCACACGGCGTCTACCGAAAATTTGGATTAGCCCGCAACAAACTGCGTGAAGCAGCGATGCGCGGCGACGTGCCTGGGCTTGTTAAGGCCAGCTGGTAAGAAGGTAATTACAACATGACGATGCAAGACCCAATCTCAGACTTGTTGACCCGCATCCGCAACGCGCAGATGGCAGGCCACAAGAACGTTGAGATGCCTAACTCCAAAATCAAGCGCAGCATCCTTAAAGTGCTGCTCGATGAAGGGTTTATTGATGGTTATAGCGCTGACGAAGAAGTGAAGTCAGCGTTGAACGTAGACCTGCGCTATCACAATGGCTCTCCTGTTATTGAAGAGATCAAGCGTGTCAGCCGACCCGGTTTGCGGATCTACAAAGAAAGCGGCGAAATTCCGTCGGTACGTGGTGGATTGGGTGTGGCCATTGTCAGCACCAACAAAGGTGTTATGACGGATAAGCGTGCGCGCGCAGCCGGTGTAGGCGGCGAAGTTTTGTGCACGGTCTTTTAGGAGTAGACGATGTCACGAGTTGCAAATAATCCGGTACAGGTGCCTTCAGGCGTTGAGATAAAGCTCAGCGGTCAGGACCTGTCCGTGAAAGGCTCCAAAGGCGAAATGAAATTTGGTGTGCACAATGCAGTGATCATTAACCAGGGCGACGGCGAGCTGACATTTGCAGCGCGCAACGGCGATACCGGTTCACGCGCAATGGCAGGCACCATGCGTGCGGTTGTGCAGAACATGGTCACCGGTGTAACCACTGGTTTTGAGCGCCGTCTGGATCTGCAGGGTGTTGGTTACCGTGCCCAGGCTCAAGGTAGAACATTGACCTTGCAGCTGGGTTTCTCTCACCCGGTTGTCTACGAGTTACCGGAAGGCATAGAGGCGCAAACGCCGAGCCAGACTGAAATAGTGATTTCCGGCATCGATAAGCAACGTGTTGGTCAGGTTTGTGCAGAAATACGCGCGTTTCGTCCACCTGAGCCTTACAAAGGCAAAGGGGTGCGTTATCAGGGCGAATATGTGCGCCGTAAAGAAGCCAAGAAGAAGTAAGACAGGAACAAGAAAGACAAGCTGATGGGCTGACAGGTCCGCAGTTGTTCGTAACCAAAGTAACGAAACAGATCAATGAATCAAAAGAATATCAGCAGACAACGCCGCGCACGAAGAGGCCGCATGAAAATGCGCGAGCTTGGAGCAACACGACTGAGTGTGACACGCACTCCGCGTCATATTTATGCCCAGGTGTTATCACCCGACGGCGGCACAGTGATTGCGCAGGCTTCTACGTTAGAGAAATCGTTACGTGGTGACGCGACGGGAAATACTGATGCCGCTGCCAAGGTTGGCGCTCTGGTTGCCGATCGTGCAAAACAGGCAGGCGTAACGGCGGTTGCCTTTGATCGATCCGGGTACAAATACCACGGACGGATAAAAGCGCTGGCGGATGCCGCCCGCGAAGCTGGTTTGGAGTTCTAGATGGCATATTCTGAAGAAATACGAGAAGAAGGCCTGGTTGAAAAACTGGTCCAGGTAAACCGTGTAGCCAAAGTGGTTAAAGGTGGACGCATTTTTGGTTTTACCGCGCTGACTGTTGTCGGTGATGGTAATGGCCGTGTGGGTTTTGGTCGCGGTAAGGCGCGTGAAGTGCCGTTGGCGATCCAGAAAGCCATGGAAGCTGCGCGTCGCAACATGATCGATATCGACCTTAATGGCACAACGTTGTGGTATCCACTGGTTGGTCGACATGGTGCTTCGAAAGTTTATATGCAGCCAGCGTCGGAAGGTACCGGCGTAATTGCCGGTGGCACCATGCGTGCTCTGCTTGAAGCAGTTGGCATTCAAAACGTATTAGCCAAGTGTTATGGCTCGACGAATCCGGTGAACGTTATCAACGCAACATTCAAAGCGTTGCAGAACATGCGTTCTCCTCAGGATATCGCAGCCAAGCGTGGCAAGCCCGTAGAAGACGTCGTCGCGTAGACGGCCCGAAATTAGGTCAAGCTCATGAGTGACAAGACAGTAAAAGTGACGCTAACCAAAAGCCCTATTGGGCGTTTGAAGAGACATAAAGCGTGTGTAGCCGGATTGGGTCTACGCCGCATTGGTCATACCGTGGAAGTTGAAGATACTCCTTCAGTACGCGGCATGATTAACCGCATCAGCTATATGCTGCTGGTGGAAGGAGAAGCTTAATGCGACTGAACGAGTTACAACCGGCAGAAGGCAGCAAACGCGCAAAACGTCGCGTTGGTCGTGGTGCGGGTTCAGGTTGGGGTAAAACCGCAGCGCGTGGCCAGAAAGGGCAGAAAGCGCGTTCTGGTGGCGGCGTTCGACCTGGTTTTGAAGGCGGACAACAGCCTTTGAAAATACGCATCCCGAAATTTGGCTTTCGCTCACGTGTAGGACTGGTTACAGCAGAAGTACGTACCAGCGAGCTGAATTCGGTGTTAGGTGATGAGATCACGCTTGATGCGCTCAAGTCAGCCAATCTTGTCCGCCGTGATATGAAGCGTGCGCGGATTATGCTGAGTGGTGATGTTCAGCGCGCGGTTAAAGTATCTGGTGACGATATCAAAGTCACCAAAGGTGCGCAGTCAGCTATCGAAGCGGCTGGCGGCTCGGTCGCTTAAAAAGTTACAGACGAAAGTTAGACGACACTAAAGACATGGCACGCAATCAAGGCGAAGTAGCAAACCAGTTAGCTGGCAACCAGGCGGGGATCGCAGAACTCCGCAGTCGCCTGCTGTTTGTCTTATTTGCACTGCTGGTTTACCGGGTGGGCACGCACATACCTGTGCCCGGAATCGATCCGGGTCAGCTGGCGGCTTTGTTTGATCAGAGCCAGGGCGGCATTCTCGAACTGTTTAACATGTTCTCAGGCGGTGCCTGGGAGCGCATGAGTATTCTGGCGCTGGGTGTTATTCCTTATATTACCGCCAGCATCATTATGAATCTGATGACAATGATGTACCCGCAGTTCCAGCAATGGCGTAAAGAAGGTGATGCAGGCCGTCGTAAAATTACGAAGGTAACCCGCTATCTGACATTGGCCATTGCTTCAATCCAGGGTATCTCGCTGACGGTCACACTGGCGAATCAGGGTCTGGCATTTGATCCGAGCTTCACCTTCTACTTTGTAGCGTCGCTCACTCTGGTAACGGGTGCCGTGTTCATGATGTGGCTCGGTGAGCAGATTACTGAGCGCGGCGTAGGCAATGGTATTTCGCTGCTGATCTTTGCGGGTATCGTTTCCGGTTTCCCATCAGCGCTCGGACAGGTATTTGAGGCGGCTCGACAGGACCAGATCAATATAATTGCGTTGCTGTTTATCACTGCAATTGCGATAGGCGTGGTCTGGTTTATTGTTCGCGTTGAGCGCGGCCAGCGCCGGATCACGGTTAACTACGCCAAACGGCAACAGGGCCGCCGTGTGTTCCAGGCGCAAAGCAGCCACCTGCCGTTGAAAATCAACATGGCCGGTGTGATTCCGGCAATTTTTGCCTCGAGTCTGCTGTTGGCGCCGGCTTCCATGGCCAGTTGGTTTGGTACCAATCCTGGTATGGGCTGGTTGCAGGAAATTTCCCTGGTATTGTCACCCGGGCAGCCGTTGTACATCATGATGTTTGCTGCGGGCATTATCTTTTTCAGCTTTTTTTACACCGCAATCATGTTCGACCCTAAAGATGTGGCGGACAACTTGAAGCGGCAGGGCGCCTACGTACCAGGTATTCGACCGGGACAGCAGACGGCTAAGTATATTGATGACGTTATTACCCGGCTGACAGTGTTCGGCGCGCTGTATGTAACGTTGGTATGTTTGTTACCGGAATTTATGATTGTTGCATTCGATATAACTTTTCAACTGGGTGGCACCGCGCTGCTGATTGTGGTGGTTGTGGCAATGGACTTCATGTCCCAGGTGCAATCTCACCTGATGTCCAGCCAGTACGCCAAGTTGATGGAAAAATCGAATCTACAGACTTACGGACGTCGTAAAGGCGGATAAGACTATGAAAGTTAGAGCATCAGTAAAGAAGATTTGCAGAAACTGCAAAGTGATTAAGCGGAAAGGTGTCGTGCGGGTAATCTGCAGCGCCGAGCCGCGTCACAAGCAGCGTCAAGGCTAGCCTCGCGGCAGCCAGCAGGAATTTAACGGAGCGTATAAATGGCACGTATTGCCGGCATAAACATACCTGATAACAAGCATGCGAGAATTTCGCTGACTTATATCTATGGCATTGGGCAGACCACCGCAGAAAAGATCTGTGCAGAGGCGGGCGTCAGCCCTTCAGCCAAAGTAGGCGAGCTGGATGAAGCTAATCTCGACGCGATTCGTAGTGAAGTTGCGAAACTCAGCGTCGAAGGTGACCTGCGTCGAGAGACATCGATGAACATCAAACGTCTGATGGACCTCGGTTGCTATCGTGGTATGCGGCACAGACGTCACCTGCCTGTTCACGGTCAGCGGACTCGTACCAATGCGCGTACGCGTAAAGGTCCAACCCGTCCGATTCGCAGATAAGCACAAGTTAAGAAGCGTAACTAGGAATTTTAGGAAATGGCAGAGCGTAAAAAAGCCAAGCGAGTGGTTATTGACGGGATGGCACACATCCACGCGTCGTTTAACAACACCATTATCTCCATCAGTGACCGCCAGGGTAACACTCTGTGCTGGGCGACTTCTGGTGGGTCAGGGTTCCGTGGTTCGCGTAAGAGCACACCTTTTGCTGCGCAGGTCGCAGCAGAGCGTGCCAGCAACACTGCCCTGGAATTTGGTATGAAGAGCGTAGACGTTTTTGTGAAAGGCCCTGGGCCTGGCCGTGAATCCGCGGTACGCGCTCTGAACGCTGCAGGATTGAAGATTAACAGCATCTCGGACGTGACACCCATTCCGCACAATGGTTGTCGCCCACCGAAAAGACGACGCGTTTAAGCGTCCAGCAAACTAAGAGGTAAGTTATGGCCCGATATCTAGGTCCAAAACTAAAACTGAGCCGACGCGAAGGCACCGATCTTTTCTTAAAGAGTGGTGTTCGTCCGATCGATTCGAAATGTAAGATTGATCAGGCGCCTGGTCAGCACGGCATTCGCCGTGGCCGGTTGTCTGACTATGCCGTGCAGCTGCGTGAAAAGCAGAAAGTCCGTCGTATTTACGGGGTTCTGGAAAAGCAGTTCCGTAACTACTACAAGAAGGCAGACCGTCAGAAAGGTGCGACAGGCACGAATCTGCTGCAACTGCTTGAATGCCGGTTGGATAACGTGGTTTATCGCATGGGTTATGGCTCAACACGTGCGGAGTCCCGGCAGCTGGTTTCACACAAGTCGATTACCGTGAATGGCGGGATTGTGAACATTGCGTCTTATCAGGTGAAGCCTGACGACGTGGTAGCCGTAGCAGAGAAATCTCGTGGACAGATGCGTATTCAGGCTGCAGTGCAGCTGGCTGCGCAGCGCTCACCCATAGAATGGGTCGACGTTTCGGCAGAAAAACTGGAAGGTGTATTTAAGCGCCTCCCGGATCGCGAAGAGCTGCCCGTAGAAATTAATGAAAACCTCATAGTTGAGCTTTACTCGAAGTAAGTGAACTAGCGCGCCATTGGCGCTCTCAGGAGACGATATATATGTCACAGTTGGCAAACGAGTTTTTGACCCCACGAAATATCGAGATTCAATCGGACACGCCTACCCGGGCGAAAGTCACATTGGAGCCGTTGGAGCGTGGCTTTGGTCATACCCTGGGCAATACGCTCCGAAGAATTTTGTTGTCTTCAATGCCTGGCTGCGCGATCACTGAAGTACAGATTGATGGTGTTCTGCACGAATACAGTACGCTGGAAGGTGTTCAGGAAGATGTCATTGATATCCTTCTGAACCTCAAGGGTATCGCTGTCGTTCTGCATGACCAGGACGAAGCGATCATTTCTTTATCGAAATCAGGTGGCGGCCAGGTTACGGCTGGAGATTTCCAGTTGAACCAGGACGTTGAGATCGCTAATCCAGATCACATTGTTTGTTCACTGAACGACAGTGGCGCTATCCGCATCGAAGCGCGAGTTACTCGCGGGCGCGGCTACGTACCTGTTGATTCAGCGGGCGAAGAAGAAGAAAGCCGTCCGATAGGCGTGTTGCGCCTGGATGCATCTTACAGCCCGATGCAGCGTGTCGCGTACAGTGTTGAAAGCACACGTGTTGAGCAGCGTACCGACCTCGACAAACTGATTCTCGACCTGGAAACCAACGGGACTATCGACCCGGAAGAAGCCATTCGTCGTGCAGCAACTATTCTGCAGCATCAACTGGCGGTCTTTGTTGACCTTGAGAGTGAAGGTGAGCAGGTTGTTGAAGAGAAAGAAGACGAAATTGATCCGATTCTGATACGTCCTGTGGACGACCTTGAGCTGACCGTCCGGTCTGCAAACTGTCTGAAAGCAGAGAATATCTACTACATAGGCGATCTGATCCAACGTACAGAAGTTGAGTTGTTGAAAACTCCAAATCTGGGCAAAAAGTCGCTGACAGAGATCAAAGACGTTCTTGCATCACGTGGCCTGTCGCTGGGTATGCGTTTAGAAAATTGGCCGCCGTCAAACTTGCATGGTGGGCGTGTAGCTTAGTCAGCTGCAGGTTGTTTACATAGGAATCTGAGAAATGCGTCATCGTAAGAGTGGCAGACAACTAAACCGTAACAGCTCGCATCGTCAGGCGATGTTTCGCAATATGGCGGCATCGTTGATCGAGCACGAAGTGATTAAAACCACGGTACCGAAAGCCAAAGAGCTGCGTCGGATTGCCGAGCCCTTGATCACACTGGCTAAAGAAGACTCAGTGGCAAATCGTCGACTGGCGTTTTCACGCACCCGTGATAAAGCTGCGGTAGGTAAGCTGTTTGCAGAGCTGGGTCCTCGATATGAGGCCCGTCCTGGCGGCTATACCCGTATTCTGAAGTGCGGTTTTCGCCCTGGTGATGCTGCGCCTATGGCATTTATTGAACTGGTCGACCGTCCGCTGGAAGACTTCGACTACGATGAAGACGTGGTTGTGGAAGACGAGGCTGAAGTCGCTCAAGACAGTACGGACGACATTGAAGACGCGGAAATCGTCGAAGAAGAAGCCGCTAAAGATAAAAGCTAGTGTCCGACTACACTAGGTTTATCCCTACACCAAGAACGCTGATGGGCCCGGGCCCATCAGATGTGCATCCCCGGGTTCTTGCAGCAACCGCTCAGCCCACCATTGGTCACCTTGATCCTGAATTTGTTGGTTTGATGGATGACATCAAATCGCTGATGCGCTATGCGTTTCAAACCTCCAACAGCTTGACCTTGCCCTTGTCCGCACCAGGCTCTGCTGCAATGGAAGCGGCATTTGCCAACCTGATTGAGCCGGGCGATAAAGTAGTTGTCTGTATTAACGGCGTGTTTGGCAACCGTATGGCTGAGAACGTACGGCGTATGGGTGGCGAACTGGTCACGGTTGAAGACGACTGGGGTACTCAGGTCGACCCACAGAAGCTCAAAGAGGCTCTGCAGCAGCATCCTGACACCAAAGTGGTTGGCTTTGTGCACGCGGAAACCTCTACTGGCGTATGCTCGGACGTTAAAACCCTGTGCGCTGTGGCAAAAGAAGCTGGATGCCTGACGATCGTAGACAGTGTCACCGGATTAGGTGGCGTAGAACTACGTGTCGATGATTGGCAGGTAGATGTGGCCTACTCCGGCAGCCAGAAGTGTTTATCCTGTCCTCCGGGTATCAGTCTGATTACCTACAGCGACGCCGCAGCTGCCAGAGTGAAAGCGCGCAATTCCGCCGTGCAGAGCTGGTTTCTGGATCTGTCTCTTTTGATGGCTTACTGGGACGGTGACGGTGCGCGCACGTACCATCACACCGCACCGGTTAACGCCATGTACGGTCTGCATGAAGCTTTGTTGATGCTGCATGAAGAAGGGCTCGAACATGCCTGGCAGCGACATCGCGATATGCATAACCTGTTAGCTGATGGGCTCGGTGAGCTGGGCCTCAACATGGTTGTAGACGCAAGCTATCGATTGCCTCAGCTCAATGTAGTTGCAGCGCCTGACGGCATCAACGAAGCTGACGTACGCAAACACCTTCTGTCCCACTACAACCTTGAGATTGGTGCCGGGCTGGGTGTATTTGCCGGCAAAGTCTGGCGCATAGGCCTGATGGGATATGCCGCGCGTAAAGAAAACGTGTTGTTGTGCGTTAACGCTCTGGCCAGCGCGCTGAAATAGGTCTGCGCTAACTGGCGCGCTTGCTCTGTGCCGAGCGCTTGCTCTGGGTGCCAACCAGTGGTTTAAGAAAGCGTCCAGTGTGAGATTTGCGTACTTTTGCCACCGCTTCAGGTGTGCCGGTTGCCACAATAGTGCCTCCGCCGGAACCCCCCTCAGGCCCCAAGTCGATTACCCAGTCAGCTGTTTTGATGACATCCAGATTGTGTTCGATCACGACAACGGTATTGCCCGCATCACGCAGCCTGTGCAGCACATCTAACAACTGAGCAATATCGTGAAAGTGCAGGCCGGTTGTGGGTTCGTCGAGAATATACAGGGTTTGCCCAGTGTCGCGTTTAGACAGTTCGCGGGAAAGTTTTACCCGCTGCGCTTCGCCACCGGACAGGGTGGTTGCAGATTGTCCCAGCCTGACATAAGACAAACCCACATCCATAAGGGTCTGTAGTTTGCGCGACAGCATGGGCACCGCTGCAAAAAATTCGTGCGCGTCTTCGATGGTCATATCCAGCACTTCGTGGATGTTCTTACCTTTGTAGCGCACGTCCAGGGTTTCGCGGTTGTAGCGCTTACCGTTGCAGACATCACAAGGCACATACACGTCCGGCAGGAAGTGCATTTCCACTTTGATCACACCATCACCCTGACAGGCCTCGCAGCGACCGCCTTTGACATTGAAACTGAATCGGCCGGGTTTGTATCCGCGGGCGCGGGATTCCTGTACCTGGGCAAACAACTCTCTGATCGGAGTGAACAAGCCCGTATAGGTTGCCGGATTGCTGCGTGGTGTGCGGCCGATGGGACTTTGATCAATATCAACAACTTTGTCGAGGTGGTGCATGCCTTCGATATGGTCGAATGGCGCAGCCTTCAGCGTCTCGGCGCGGTTCAACGCGGTGGCTGCCAGCGGATAAAGCGTTTGATTGATCAAAGTCGATTTGCCGGAGCCTGACACACCTGTAACGCAGGTCAGCAGGCCGCAGGGGATGGTGACTGTGACGTCCTGCAGATTATTACCTTTGGCGCCAATCAGACTGACAACTTTCTCGTCGTCAAACGGTGTGCGATCGCTCGGCACGTCGATGGCTTTGCGTCCGGAAAGGTACTGGCCTGTAATTGAGTTCTTGGCTTTGAGGATATCTTTGATGCCACCCGCGGCGACAATCTTACCGCCGTGTACTCCGGCACCGGGGCCGATATCAATCAAATAGTCTGCCGCTCGAATGGCTTCTTCATCATGTTCAACCACCAGTACCGAGTTGCCCAGATCACGCAGGTGTTCCAGGGTGCGGAGCAGGCGTTCGTTGTCGCGTTGATGTAAACCGATGGACGGTTCATCAAGTATGTACATGACGCCAACCAGACCAGCACCAATCTGGCTGGCCAGGCGGATACGCTGCGCCTCGCCGCCGGATAACGTATCCGCACTGCGATCCAGGGTCAGATAATTAAGGCCAACATCCACCAGAAACCGCAGACGGGCGATAATTTCTTTCAGAATTTTATCTGCAATGGTGGCGCGCTGACCTTTCAGTTTCAGGCTCTGGAAGTGTTTCAGCGTGTCTTCCACTGAGCCATGGGTGATTTCAGGCAGGTTGCTGGTGCCGATAAATACATGGCGGGATTCCTGTCGCAGGCGTGTGCCGTCACAGCTCGGGCAGTGCGCCACGCGCAGATACTTCTGCAGGTTCTCGCGCACCATGTTCGAATCAGTTTCGTGGTAGCGACGTTCCATATTCGGGATGACACCCTCAAAGCGGTGACGCCGCCTGATCACATCGCCCCGATCGTTGGCGTAGCTGAAATCGATGCGGGTCTGTCCACTGCCGAACAGAATCGCCTGACGCTGTTTTTTATTCAGCTTTTTGAAGGGCATCTCAACGTCAAAACCATAGTGTTCTGCCAGCGAAGTCAGCATATGGAAATAGTAAACGTTGCGTCTGTCCCAGCCGCGAATAGCACCTTCCGCCAGGGTCAGATCTTCGTCAGCGACTACCAGTTCGGGGTCAAAAAAGTTGGTGACACCCAGGCCATCACACGCTTCGCACGCACCGGCAGGGTTGTTAAACGAAAACATGCGAGGCTCAAGTTCAGAAATGCTGTAGCCACATTGAGGGCAGGCAAAGCGGGCGGAAAAAATCTGCGGCGGCGCTTTTTCATCCTCCATGCTGCGCACCAGAGCTACGCCGTCTGATAACTGCAGGGCCGTCTCAAAGCTTTCCGCGAGCCGCTGTTGCAGATCATCACGGATGCGCACGCGGTCGATAACGGCTTCGATGCTGTGCTTTTTGTTTTTGTCCAGATCTGGGGTGGAGTCCAGGTCAACAACAATGCCGTCAATGCGGGCGCGCACAAATCCGTTGCTGCGTAATTCTGCAAACACGTGCTGATGTTCGCCTTTACGCTCGGATATGACAGGCGCAAGAATCATGATGCGCTCACCGTCCTGCATCTGCAGTACCTGATCAACCATCTGGCTGACGGTTTGTGCTGCCAGCGGCTCGTTGTGGTCCGGACATCGCGGCTCACCAACTCTGGCATACAGCAGGCGCAGATAGTCGTAGATCTCAGTGATTGTGCCAACCGTGGATCGGGGGTTGTGGGAGGTAGATTTCTGTTCAATCGAAATTGCGGGTGATAACCCTTCAATATGGTCGACGTCCGGTTTTTCCATCATCGACAGAAACTGTCGTGCGTAAGCTGACAGAGACTCAACGTAGCGGCGCTGGCCTTCGGCATAAAGCGTATCAAAGGCTAAAGAAGACTTTCCCGACCCGGACAGGCCGGTGATGATCACCAGTTTGTCGCGTGGAATATCCAGGTCGATGTTCTGCAGGTTATGGGTGCGCGCACCGCGCACTGAAATCGTATCCACTGATAACACTCGGGAGAAAACCGCCCAAGTTATCCTGCCCGGGTGTGCGGGGCAACTCTATTTACGTCTGGCCAGCAGCAGAGTAGGTATCAGACTCAATGCAAGAATAAACAGCGCTGCCGTTGATGCTTCAGGCAGGCGTTCATCCGCCGCCAGCCGATAGACTCGGGTGGCCAGTGTTTCGAAGTTAAATGGCCGCATGATCAGGGTCGCGGGCAGTTCCTTGATTACATCGATGAATGAAAGAAGACCCGCGTAAGCGATGGTCGACGTTAACAGCGGCAGATGGATACGCCCGAACAACCGGCCTGGCGACGCACCCAGAGTGCGGGCAGCGGCATCCAGGGACGGATGGATCTGTCCAAGCCCACCCTGCACGCTGTTGAATGCAACTGTCATGAAGCGCGCTATGTAGACAAACACCAGACCAGCCACGGTGCCGGTAATCACCAGGCTGTTGATGCTGTTGAACTGACCTGCCAGCCACTGGTCGATTGCGGTCAGAGGCAGCAATGCGCCAGTTGCCAGCACAAGTCCCGGAATCGCGTAACCCAGTGTCGCCACCCGAATACCGTATCTCACCGTCACGTTGGGTCGCAGTCGTGCGGCGTAGGCCAGCCACATGGCGCCGACAACACACAGGCCGGCTGCGATAGTGGAAACAAAAAGCGAATTTTTTATAAACTCAATGAAACGCGTGCCGAGCAGTGGGTCACCGGTTTCGACAGCGTAGCCCAGGAGCAAACCAGCCGGCAGGATAAAACCCAGGATGATAGGTAACAGGCAGACGGTAAGCGCAAGGCCACTGGCCAGACCGCGAAGCTGCTGTTTTCTGCTCGGTTTGTCCGGCGTCGCCAGGTTGAAGCGCTGACCTCTGCGGGTCGCCTGCTCCAGTGCCACCAGAAAGATCACCAGCAGGAACAACCAGGCGGCAAGCTGCAGAGCTGCGCTGCGCTCACCCATGGCCAGCCAGGTTCTGAACACACCAGTAGTCAGCGTAGCGACGCCGAAGTGTTCCACAACACCGAATTCGGCAGCGGTTTCCATCAGCACCAGTGCCAATCCACCGGCGATTGCGGGTCTTGCAAGGGGCAGCGTAACTCTGCGCAACAGCGCAAAATCTGATACCCCCAGTGTGCGGGACGCATCAGTCAGACTGCTGGATTGTGATTCCAGATTGACCCGAACTAACAGATATACATAGGGGTATAAGACAACGGCCATTACCAGAGCTGCCCCGGGTAAAGAGCGTATTGGCGGCAAACGAAATTCGCTGACGCCCCAGCCGCCGATTCCGCGAATAAAAGACTGCACAGGGCCGGATACTTCCAGCAGATCCGCGTAGACATAGCCTGCCACATAGGTAGGTAGAGCCAGCGGCAATACCAGAGCCGGGGCCACCCACCGGTGCCCTGCAAATGTGTAACGTGTGCTCAGCCAGGCTGTACTGATACCAAAAATACCTGCAAGCAGGCCGGTCAATAACATCAGCGACAGCGTATTGAGTATGTACTCGGTCAGCAGATATTCACGCAGGTGCAGCCAGACCTCATCGGCGGGTCCGAACAGTGCCGCCAGCACGATGATCAGCGGCAGTGCTACCGGGATGGCAATCAGCAGTGTGCCGAGATCGAGGATACGAGCCTGGTTACTCATCTAGATTTGATGCATGGACGTAGAACACTGAGAATGGCCGACCGATGTATAGGACTTTCGCGTGAGTATAACCTTCCACAGCATTCAACACGCTTACACAGATGAACCCGTTTTACGCGATATCAGCTTTGCCGTTGAAAGTGGTGAGATTGTCTGCGTGCTGGGACCGTCCGGCAGTGGTAAATCAACCCTGCTGAAGCTGGTTGCCGGTCTCGAAACGCTGCAGGCGGGAAGAATCGAACTACCTGATTTGGAGATCACGCCAAAACGGTCCTCACCGCCGGAACGTCGTCCTGTGGGTCTGGTGATGCAGGAGCACGCTTTGTTTCCCCACTTCACGGTGGCGGCCAATATCAGTTTCGGTTTGCAGAAGCTTGATCGTAGTGAGCAGGCTGAGCGGGTCACGTCATTGTTGGCTCTGGCAGGGTTGGAGCTGATGGCTGATCGTTACCCGCACACGCTTTCTGGTGGACAGCAACAGCGTGTTGCCCTGGCAAGGGCTCTGGCACCAAAGCCCGCGGTGATGCTGCTGGACGAACCCTTCGCCAGTATTGATGTACTGCTGCGCAATCGTCTGCGCAGTGATACCCGCCAGCTACTTAAAGCATCGTCAACAACAGCTTTGCTGGTCACACACGACCCGGCGGATGCGATGGCGCTGGCGGATCGTATCGCTGTGATTGTTGCGGGTGAACTGGTCCAGTTTGGGGAGCCCAGGACTTTGTGGCAGGCACCCGCGCATCCGTTTGTGGCTGAAGTCCTGGCGGGTCGCCAGTTGTTTGACGCGGTTTTCCGGCAGTCTGCGGTAATGTCCGTTTTTGGTAGCTTCGCCAGTAACGCCCGCCTGTCTGAGAACACCTCTGTGCAGATAGCGGTTGCACCCGACAGGATAAAACTGGTGCCGGCGTCACAGAGCCCGATCGCGATTATTGATATCCGTTTTGCCGGCCAGCAGTTTACGATTCACCTGGCAGCAGAGGGCCAGTCTCTGGAAGCGCAGTTGTCCGACATCAGAGGGTTGGAGATCGGGCAATCTGTCGCGATTGAGATTGCGCCGGACGATATGCTGATATATGGTTGAGAATGATTCTCATTTAAGTTGTATTATGTATCGTATTCTTGCACTCGCTGTTCTATTGCTGGCACCACTGACCTCATTTGCAGCTGAGGAACTCAATCTTTATTCCGCTCGTCACTACGACACCGATTTCTCGCTTTATGATCGCTTCACCGAAGAGACAGGCGTAAAGGTCAATCTCATCGAAGGAGGTAGCGATGCATTGATAGAGCGTATTCTCGCCGAGGGCGAATTGAGTCCGGCGGATATTCTGATCACCGTGGATGCCGGCCGGCTCTGGCGTGCCGCACAAGCGGGAGTTTTTCAATCCATTGATTCCCCCATCCTGGACTCGCGTGTACCGGAATACCTCAGAGATTCTGACAACCTCTGGTTTGGTCTCTCCAAACGAGCCCGGGTCATTGTTTATCGCAAGTCTGAAGGCCTTACAAAACCAACTCGATATGAAGATCTGGCCGATCCAGCGTACCGTGACAGGGTTTGCATGCGGTCCTCTTCAAACATCTACAACTTGTCGTTGTTAGCCGGGATGATTGAAACTGCCGGTAGTGAAGCGGCCATGCAATGGGCCCAGGGTGTAGTGCAGAACTTTGCACGGCCGCCGCAGGGTAACGACACTGCTCAGCTACGTGCTGTGGCCAGCGGCGAGTGCGGAGTGACCATAGCTAACACCTATTATCTGGGGCGTCTGATGGCCTCCAGTGAAGCAGCGGATAAAGCGGTAGTCGCTGAGTTGGGTGTCGTATTCCCAAATCAGGCCGGTCGTGGCGCTCACGTCAACATCAGCGGCGCTGGGGTCACGCGTTATGCGCCGAACAAAACTGCAGCGATTGCCTTTATGGAGTATCTCACCAGCGAGTTTGCCCAGCGCCTGTTTGCTGAAGGCAACAACGAATACCCGGTGGTGGGAAAAGCAACCGGTCCTATTTCTCAGCTTGGTGAGTTCAAAGAAGACCAGGTCAATGCCGCGATCTTTGGCAGACGGCAGGCTGAAGCCGTCATGATTTTCGATCGAGCCGGGTGGCGCTGATTTAGGCAAGCCTAAATCCCACGAGTATCTGCGCGGTTTATGATTGGGCTGCGCCAGTCAATCCATTACACTAACACCACTTGAAATGAAAAGAGCAGGACCATGGCCAGGGGAATCAACAAAGTCATCCTAATTGGTAATCTGGGCAGAGACCCGGAAACGCGTTATGCGCAGAATGGTGGCGCCGTCACCAACTTCAGTGTGGCCACTTCAGAATCCTGGCGCGATAAGGCCAGTGGGGAAAATCAGGAGCGCACTGAATGGCATAATGTGGTGTGTTTCGCGCGTCTGGCGGAGATCGCAGGTGAATATCTGCGTAAAGGCTCGAAGGTTTATATCGAGGGTAGTTTACGCACTACCAGCTGGGAGCAGGATGGCCAGAAAAAATATCGCACCGAGATCATGGCCCGCGAACTTCAAATGTTAGACAGTCGTGGCGGAAATATGGATGGGGGTATGGGCGGTAACCAGGACTCACGCAGAGCACCAGCAGGAGCGCCGACGGGGTTTGAATCCAATTCGCCGGCAATGGCGGATAACGCGCCCACCCTGTCTGACGATACTGACTTCGAAGACGATATCCCCTTTTAGCCTGGGCAAGTTCGCAAGGCCAGTTTGACTAGAGCAGATAGAACGCCAACAGGGCCGTTCCCAGAAGCAGCCGGTAGATCACATAGGGGGTCATGCCGGTTCGCTCAACCAGAGCAATAAAGAAGTGAATGCACGTGTAGGCCGCCAGGCCTGAAAGCACCGCGCCAGCAACGAGGTCCAACCACTGCTGCTGGGCGGCATTGCGGGCCAGATCTATGCTGAGCAGTAACTGCGCACCTAGAATTGTTGGAATGGCCAACAGGAAAGAAAATCGGGCTGCGCCGGTTCGGCTCAGACCAACCATCAGTGCAGCGGTAATAGTTATGCCGGAGCGGGATGTACCTGGAACTAAGGCCAGCACCTGCATACCGCCAATAAATGCGGCCTGACCCCACGATACCAGTGTCTGCTTGCCGGGTTTACGGTCAGCCAGCCACAGCGCGATACCAAACACGATAGTTGTCGTTGCAATCACCGGCACACTGCGCAGGTGAGTTTCTATCGCGTCCTTTCCAAGCAGTCCAGCAACCACAACGGGTAGTGTGGCAAGCGCAAGTTTGAACACCATATCAATGTCAGGTTTATAGATCCGATGTGCAGGGTAGGTAGCCACCGCCGTCGCCATCTGCAGGAGGTCTGTGCGGAAGTAGGCGACTACCGCCACCAGCGTGCCGAAGTGTACGCCTACATCAAAAGCAAGACCCTGGTCAGGCCAGTCGGTCAGCAGCGAAGGCAGGATCAGATGGGCGGAGCTGGAGATCGGCAAAAACTCGGTTAAGCCCTGTACCAGGCTCAGGACAATGATCTGTAGCCATTCCATGAGTAATCAGCTGCGCAGTTTCTGATCAAAATAAGTCAGCACGTCGTCCAGCGCCTGCTGTGCAGGTTCGCCGCCGCTGATCAGATCCAGAGTCAGAACTGAATGACCTTTACCTGGAAGTTCCACCAGGGAAATACGTTTCTTGTCATCGTTAAAGGCCTGATCCAGTGCCTGGAATTTACCTGCAGTGCACAGTTTGTCACCGGCGAAACGCAGCGCCATCATCGGACCGTGTTCATCGAGGCGCTGGCGCGCCTGATTCACTTCATGTGGAGACATATGCAGGGCGTGTTGATCAAACAGCGGCATGGAAGGTTGTGAGGCTACTCCGGCCAGCACATGCTCATCAGCCATTAGAGAAATAGCAAAATTGCCTGTCAGGCACATGCCGATGACGCCAACAGCACTGGCGTTCTGTTGTGTTTTCAGGTCACGACACAATGCTTTTAACCAGTCGACAATCGGGCTGCTGACATTTTTCTCGAACAGCTTGAATTCACGCCGCAGGCACAACACGCGAGCGACATTGCCCAACATCGATACTTTGCCAAGCGGTCCGAACAGGTGCGGTAAAACGACCTCGTAGCCGTGCTCTACAAATGTGTTTGCCAGGCTCACCGTTTCCGGACCAATGCCCGGTAGCTCCTGAATGATGACAACCTTAGGCCCGTCAGACCGCTGGTCTGGTGCTTTACTGTAAACATCATGAGTCACCGGCTGCCCATCGCTTAAAGGCGCGGTGAATGCGCGTTTGTCGAAGGTTTCTAACATGGTTACAGCCGCTGTGGGATCCCGCGAAAGTATACATGGCGTCAGCCTTTTTTAGGCCCTGCAAATGTAAGTCACCGGCAGCTGTATACTGCGCGGGTATTCAGGCCGAATCAGAGTGTCCATGACCACAGACGAGACTGTAGAAATCCCCCTGTTTCCTTTGCGCAGCGTGCTGTTTCCCGGCGGTGTGCTGCCGCTGCGAATATTCGAGCCCCGCTATGTGGATATGGTGAGCCGTTGTATGCGCGAAGAGATGGGATTCGGGGTTGTTCTGATCCGCGAGGGTGCTGAAGCGCGGCTGGAAAATGATGTGCAGCAGCCGGATGTCTTTCATATTGGAACGGAAGCAGAGATCGTCGACTTTAATCAGGCTGACAACGGGCTTTTAGGCATCGTTACCCGTGGGCGAAGAAAGTTCATGGTGCTGGAAAGCTACGAAACCTCGGATCACCTGTTGATGGGGCGTGTTGAATTCCTCGCTGAAGAAGCCGCTGGAGAATTGCTGCCCGAACACGACACGCTGATCAGCGTGCTCAAAGAACTGACCCAGCACCCCCTGGTGCAGAGGCTGAATATTGAAGTGGATTTCACCGAAGCGCGCTCGGTCAGCTTGCGTCTGGCTGAACTTCTGCCGATAGAGCCAGAGATCAAGCAGGCGTTGCTGCAATTGCGGTGGCCGCGTGAGCGCCTGGCTGAACTGTCCCGCATAGTCGGCAAATTCCAGGGCTGAGTCGATCTCTGCTGATCTTCAGTACCTCCTTGGCACCAAAGAGGTACTGGGTATGAATAGCCTGGCTGCGTATACTGTTGCCATGTCAGAATCACTCAAACAGTACATGAAAGAACTCGGTGTAGCCGCTCGCGCTGCTTCCCGGGTGCTCGCCGCTGCCAGCACGCAAACCAAATCTGCGGCGCTACTGGCCATTGCAGAAGCCACAGACAAGGCCCGCGCAGAGATTAAACAGGCCAACGCGCTGGACATGGCTGCGGCACAGGAAAATGGTATCGATCAGCCCCTGATCGACCGACTTCTGCTTGACGATGCCGGTATTGATCACATGATCGAAGGCATTGTTCAGGTTGATGCGTTAGCAGATCCGGTAGGGGAGATCAGTGGCCTGCGCTATCAACCTTCGGGTATTCAAGTGGGCAAGATGCGTGTGCCTCTGGGCGTGATTGCCATGATCTACGAGTCGCGTCCCAACGTCACAGTGGACGCGGCCAGCTTATCCATTAAATCAGGTAACGCCTGCATTTTGCGCGGCGGCTCTGAGGCATTTGAATCGAATCAGGCAATCGGAAAATGTGTTGCCGAGGGTCTGGCCAAGGCAGGTTTACCGATGACTGCAGTCCAGCTGTTGAATACCACCGATCGAGACGCGGTTGGAGAGCTGCTGACGCTGGATGAGTACGTGGATGTCATTGTGCCTCGTGGCGGAAAAGGTCTGATTGAGCGCATCATGCGTAACTCAAGCATTCCGATCATCAAGCACCTCGATGGCGTCTGCCATGTTTACATCGACGCGCAGGCAGATGTCAGCATGGCGGCAGATATTGCATTCAACTCGAAAGTGGAAAAATTTGCGGTCTGCAACGCCCTTGAGACGCTCCTGGTGCACACACAAGCTGCACCGCTGGTGCTGCCTGAGTTGTGCCGGCGCTTTCAGGCTGCCGGTGTGGAAGTGCGTGGATGCGAGCTTACCCAGCAGATTGTCACGCAGGTCACGCCAGCGGTCGAAAATGACTGGTATGAAGAGTATCTGGGACCGGTACTTGCTGTGCGGGTGGTAGACGGCCTTGACCAGGCCATTGCGCACATCAATCAATATGGTTCTCAACACACAGATGCCATTGTCACAACGGATTACGCCCAGGCGCGTCGGTTTATCACGGAAGTGGATTCTGCATCCGTCATGGTCAACACCTCGACCCAGTTTGCAGACGGTTTTGAATATGGGCTGGGTGCTGAGGTAGGGATTTCCACGGATAAAATTCACGCCCGTGGTCCAGTAGGCCTGGAAGGGCTGACCTCACAGAAATACGTGGTGTATGGCAACGGTGAAATACGCCATCGTTGATCCTATGTGTCAGCGTGAGTTGTTAATTCCGTGTTAGTTGGTCTCTATGGCGGTACGTTTGACCCCATTCACTCAGGTCATTTGCATGCAGCACAGGCTGCTCGTGAAGAGCTCAATCTGTCCAGCGTGCATCTCATTCTATCTGCCCGCCCCGGGCACAGATCTGCGCCTGCAGGGGACACCGCTCACCGCTGGCAGATGCTGCAGCTGGCCTGCTCTGCGTCACCAGGGTTGATTGCTGACGACAGCGAGCTGCAGCGCAGCGGCCTGTCTTATACGATTGATACACTGATTGAGTGGACTCGGGTGCACCCTGACGCACTACCGTGTTGGATTATGGGGCAGGATGCATTTGCCACTTTGCCGAGCTGGCATCGATGGCTCGAGTTGATGCAGTGGTGCAATATTGTGGTTTTACGTCGGCCTGGTGATGAGCGGGTAGAACCTGAAGCGGTGCAGCTTTTATGTCAGAGCCATGAAGTGGACAACATGGACACGCAAAAGATTGGTCAGGTCTACCGGGTGCACAGACCCATGCTGGAAATCTCAGCAACGGATATCCGGGAGCGCTTGAAAAAGGCGGAGCCGGTCAAAAATTTGCTCGCAGACCCGGTATACTCCTATATTAGGCAACACCACCTTTACGAATACTCGGAGAAGGCTATTTGACCGCAACCAAACTGCGTGATCATATCGTAACCGCCCTGGAAGACGGCAAAGGGCAAGACATCCAGGCGCTCGACGTCGCCAAACTCACCCCCATGACCGATTACATGATTCTGGTCAGCGGCACCTCAAACCGGCATGTTAAATCTCTGGTCGATCAGACCATTGAGGCTGCAAAAAGCAGCGGTGGCCGAGTGCGCGGTGTTGAAGGGCGCGAGAGCAATGAATGGGTGCTGGTAGACCTGGGTGATGTCATCGTCCACGCCATGCAGAAAGAGGCGAGAGAGTTTTACGATCTGGAGCGTCTCTGGGTAGAAATGCCCGCTGACAGCGAAACCAGCGTCTGATCCCGCCAGCTGATGAAACTGACCATTGTTGCTGTGGGCAACAAAGCACCAGCCTGGGTAAAAACAGGCTACGAGGAATATGCCAAACGTTTTCCCCGTGAGTTAACCCTCGAACTGGTTGAGATCCCTGCACCCCGGCATCATCGCGACCCGGCCAGGTTTAAGCAGTTGGAAGGGGAGAAAATGCTCGGCAGCCTGTCATCCGAAGACTGGGTGGTCGCGCTGGAAGAAAGCGGGCGTGCGGTGACCAGCGTGCAACTGGCTGAAAAGCTCTCCGCGTGGCAGATGAAAGGTCAGAATGTGGTATTCCTGGTGGGCGGCTCTGATGGCCTGGCAGATATCGCACTGAACCGAGCTAATGAACGTATGTCTTTGTCTTCATTAACATTTCCCCATTACGTAGTACGTGTAATACTTGCCGAAGCGTTGTATCGTGCGCGCAGTATTGGCACAGGTCATCCGTATCACCGGGCATAAACAGTCACCTGCATCTGGCAGGTAGAAAAGAGCAGAGAGCAGGACAACTCAATTGGTTGGTTTAGCCTTAAAAGATCCCAACAGGGAGAAGCAGCTTTTTGCATCACGTGCGCTTGCGCTGTTCGTGATTATTCTCGGGCTGGCTGCCCTGCTGGTTCTGCGTTTTGTGCAGCTGCAGATCTGGGAGCATGAGGCGTACCAGACCCGTTCCGATCAGAATCGAATTCAAATCCAACCGTTGCCGCCGCCCCGAGGCCTGATTTTTGATCGTAATGGTGAGCTCCTGGCGGATAACAGAGATACTTCCAGTCTATCGCTGGTCACCGAGCGAATAGATAATCTGGCTGCAACCCTTGAACGTCTGAGCCGCCTGGTGGGCGTAACCCCTGCAGATATTTCCGAATTTGAGAATCGCCTGCGGCGTAAGCGGCGACCATTTGAGCCCGTGGTATTACGTCCGGCATTAAACGAAGATGAAATCGCGTTGCTGGCGGTTAATCGACACCAGTTTTCCGGTGTAGAGGTCACCACAGAGCTGATACGCAACTACCCCTATGGTGAACTGTTTGCACATGCCGTTGGTTCTGTGCGTCGCATCACTGAAAGCGACCTGAGTAAACTGGACCCGGTGACTTACAGCGCAACCAAGTTTGTTGGCAAGCGCGGCGTTGAAAAATTTTATGAGCGATCACTGCACGGTGAGGTAGGTTACCAGCAGGTTGAGACGGACGCGCACGGCCGAATTCGTCAGGTGCTCGATATCAGCCCCCCTGTTGCAGGTCAGAACATAAGCCTGCAGTTAGACAGTCGATTGCAAATTGCAGCGACTGCGGCCCTGGGTGATCGGCGCGGCGCGGTGGTAGCCATGGATCCTCGCTCAGGGGGTCTGTTAGCGCTGGTTAGTCATCCCGGCTACGACCCGAACCTGTTTATCACCGGTATGAGTTCAGAGCAGTACGGTAAGATGTCACATTCGCTGTACAAGCCCCTCTTCAATCGGGCCATTAATGGTCAATATGCGCCAGGTTCAACGTTCAAGCCGGTGGTGGGCCTGGCGGCTATAGTTGAGCGGGTGGTTACCTGGGAAGATACCATCGAAGACAACGGATTCTTTAAGCTGCCTAATCAGGATCGAATTTATCGGGATTGGACCTGGACAGTGAATAACTCCGGTGGTCAGGGCACCGTTGACCTACATCGTGCTATCTATAGATCGTCCAACGTATTTTTTTACGATATGGCAACGCGCATGCCCGTGGAACGGCTGGTTTCTTTTGCTCGACAATTTGGTATCGGTAAAAATCTGTCCTTTGATATTGCCGATGCAAGCGTTGGCCTGATGCCGGATCCGATCTGGAAACGGGGTTACAAAGGCGAGGTCTGGTATCCCGGCGACTCGATTAATATGGGCATCGGCCAGGGTGATGTGCTGGTCACCCCCATGCAGATGGCGGTTGTAGCCTCAACTCTGGCCAATCGAGGCGCCATGGTTCGTCCTCGGATGTTGTTGTCCAGCGATGCGCCATTACCTGAAATTGATCCTCCCGCTCCGCTCCCCCGCGTCGAGGGGCCAAGTCCGCAAGACTGGGAAAACATGGTTGATGCCATGGAAGACGTGGTGCACCGGGGCAACAAAGGCTTTCGCGGTAACGGCACAGCCTGGTTCTATATCGGGCAGGATATTTCTTATCGTATGGCAGGTAAATCCGGTACGGCGCAGGTGATCGAAATTCCTCAGGGAGAAGAATACGACGCGGACCTGATTGAGGATTTTAATAAGAAACACGCGTGGTTTATTGCTTTTGCGCCAGCTGACGATCCGGTTATTGCGCTGGCAGTGCTGGTTGAAAATGGCGGAGGCGGAAGCAAAATTGCTGCCCCGATCGCGCGACAGGTACTGGACGCCTATCTGCTACCGCAGTTGGCAGCACGGTAATATGAGTAACGATTTTATCCGCAGTTTGCCCGGGCATGAACGTGATCTGCGTGCTAACTGGTTCTATCGTATTAATGTCGATCCCATTCTGTTTTTCCTGCTCAGTGCAGTCGTTGTTTATGGCCTGATAGTTCTGTACAGCGCAGTAGGTCAGAGTGATGCTTTGTTTCAGGCACAGTTGATCCGCCTGATGCTGGCTTTCACAGCTTTGATTGTGGCTGCACAGTTACCTCCTCAGCTGTATATTCGCTGGGCACCCATAGTCTATCTGCTTGGTCTGGGGTTGCTGGTGCTTGTATTGCTCGTGGGTGTCACGGTCAAAGGTTCCCAGCGCTGGTTAGACATTCCCGGTCTGATTCGATTTCAGCCTTCGGAACTGATGAAGATAGCCGTCCCCATGGCGGTGGCCTGGTACTTCCACAGTCGACCATTGCCGCCGTCATTCAAAGATGTCTGTGTTGCGCTGGCGATAGTGGCGATACCCGGGGGGCTGATCATTATGCAGCCCGACCTGGGTACCGGGATCCTGGTAGCCGGCGCGGGTCTTGCGGTGGTGCTGCTGGCGGGTTTGCCCTGGCGATGGATATTGTATGCGCTGCTTGCTTTTGCGGCCGCTGCGCCAGGTTTGTGGTACACCCTGCAGGACTATCAACGGCAGCGGATACTGACTCTGTTTGATCCCGAAAGTGATCCGCTGGGCGCCGGTTGGAACATTATTCAATCAACCACAGCCATTGGTTCTGGCGGTCTGTTTGGTAAAGGTCTGCTGCAGGGCACTCAGAGTCATCTGGAATTTTTACCCGAAGCGCGCACAGACTTCATTATCGCCGTAGTGGGTGAAGAGTTGGGTCTGGTTGGCGTTCTAGGGTTGTTGGTGCTTTACCTGATGCTGATTGGCCGAGGTCTTTACATGGCAGCCAACGCGGAAAGTACTTTCGGGCGTTTACTTTCCGGGGCACTCATCCTGACTTTTTTTGTCTACGTCTTTGTCAACATTGCGATGGTCAGTGGCCTGTTACCCGTTGTTGGTGTACCGCTGCCACTGGTCAGCTACGGTGGCACCTCGGCCATTACCTTGATGGCGAGTTTTGGAATTTTAATGGCTGTCAGGATGCATAAAGCATGGTGATTCGAAAAATCTTTTTTATCTGTTTTATCACCTTGTCCTTACCCATTTTTGCACAGGAGAGTTTTCCACAGCCGTATGCTGAGCGTGCAGATGTGATTGCGTACATTGCAGAACTGACTGAGCAGCATGGATTTTCCGAGCAGGAGCTCATGTTGTTGTTTGCACGCGCACATCATCGTCAGGACATTATTGATCGGATCTCCCGTCCTGCGGAAAAGACCTGGACCTGGGCCCGTTATCGGAAACTGCTGGTTGATGAAGCGCGTATAGATAAAGGCGTTGCGTTCTGGGCTGACCATGCTGAAACATTAGCTCGCGCGCAGCAGGTTTTTGGTGTCGAGCCGGAATATGTATTAGCGATACTGGGAATAGAAACCCGTTATGGTGAAGTTAAAGGTAGTTTTGCTGTGCTCGATGCGCTGGCGACCCTTGGTTTTGACTATCCGCCCAGAGCTGCTTTTTTCCGCAGTGAGCTCACGCAATTTCTTCTGCTGGCACGTGAAGAGGGTAAAGATCCGGGGCAGCTCCTGGGCTCCTACGCAGGGGCTATGGGTTACGGGCAATTCATTTCTTCCAGCTATCGACATTATGCGGTGGATTTTGACGATGACGGCGTCAGAGATATCTGGGCCAACCCGGTTGATGCGATTGGCAGTATCGCCAACTATTTTGCCGAACATAACTGGCGCGAAGGTCAACCCGTCGCGCGCGAGCTGAATCTGTCAGCGGCCCAGGCGCAACCCTGGCTGACAACAGGCTTAAAGCTACCCCATACGGTTGCACAGCTGGCGGCGGCCGATTTGGCAGTGGGTGATCTGCCTGCCGAGGCAAAGGTTGCCCTCTACCGGATGGATGCCCAGGAGCAGGATGAATACTGGCTTGCGCTACATAACTTTTATGTCATTACCCGGTATAACCGCAGTCATATGTACGCTTTGGCAGTACATCAGTTGAGTCAGGAAATTAAGCGCAGATACAATTTGTTGGAGATGCAATGATCATGCAGAACAGGTTTTGGATTGTCTCAGCCCTGCTGTGGCTGGCCAGTGGCTGCGCCTATACAGGCGGTGTCAACATTCCCGGAGCACCCAAGCCTCACCAGGATAAGGCGCCGCGTCTTTCGAATACCATGCTCACTCAGATGCAGCAGCTACCCGATCCGGAAGTTCTCGATGAACCACGCAGCAGGCGCGGTAATGGCCCGGTCTACACCGTCTGGGGGAAGTCTTATCGAGTGATGGATTCTGCGCAGGGGTTTGTGCAGGAAGGTACAGCATCCTGGTATGGGACAAAATTTCATGGGCGCGAGACCTCCAGTGGCGAGGTATATGATATTTATCGCCTGACAGCAGCCCATAAGCACCTGCCATTGCCCACGTATGTGCGTGTCACTAATTTAGCGAATGGCAAAGCAACCGTTGTGAAGGTCAATGATCGCGGGCCGTTTCATGACGATCGCATCATTGATCTGTCTTATGCGGCTGCGGTGAAACTGGGATTTCATGAGCACGGCACCAGCCGGGTCCGGGTCGAGGTCCTGGAGCCTTATACCGAACCGGAAACATATATGGTGCAAGCAGGTGCCTTCAGCGAATTTGACCGGGCGGATAGAAGTCACCGAGAATTGCAGGAATTGACTGGATTTAAGGGTGTTGTGGTGAAGATTCCCGCGGACGGCTTTTATCGCGTCAGGCTGGGGCCTGTTCCGGCAAATGACATCCCGCGCCTGCAGAACCTGTTGCAGGCGGCTGATTACGGTATGCCAAAATTGATTCCCGCACCTCAGGGTGCCCGTTAAAAACAGGCTGCACAGCCTGTCTCAACGATAAGTAGACTATGGATGGATCTGATGACTGATTGGTTAAAGCGCAGCTTCAAGCTGGCTGGTGTGTTGTGTGTTCTGACAGGGGCCCAAGCTGGCCAGGCTGCGGCACCGATCATCCCGCCAGCTCCGGATATAGCTGCGAGTTCCTACCTGCTGGTAGATGCGGCATCGAAAAAAGTGCTGGTTGAACACAATGCACATGCGCGTATTCCTCCCGCCAGTCTGACAAAAATCATGACCAGCTACCTGGTGGAGCAGGAAGTCTCCAGCGGGCGAATCAACCTTGATGATCAGGTGATGATCAGCGTTAATGCCTGGCGTACCGGGGGTTCGAAAACGTTTGTGCGGGAGGGTACAACGGTCTCCGTCGATGACCTGTTAAAAGGCATCATCATTCAATCAGGCAATGACGCCAGTATTGCCATGGCCGAGCACATTGCCGGCAGCGAAGCGGCATTTGCCAACATGATGAATCAACAGGCCGCTGTGCTTGGCATGAACGACAGTCATTTCACTAATGCAACAGGCTTGCCCGATTCAGAGCACTACAGCTCGGCATGGGACCAGGCGATGTTAACTATCGATCTGATTGAACGCTTTCCAGAGCACTATGACCTGTATTCCCAGCGCAGCTTCAGCTACAACGATATTGATCAGCCGAACAGGAACAAGCTGCTGTGGCGTGATAAATCTGTCGACGGGGTAAAAACCGGTTACACCAAAGATGCGGGTTACTGTCTGGTTGCCTCTGCGGTGCGACAGGGTATGCGCCTGGTCTCGGTGGTCATGGGTACGGATAGTGACCAGGCGCGCATGCGTGAAAGCCAGAAATTGCTGTCTTACGGTTTCCGCTATTACGAAACCCAGTCACTGTATGAAGCCGATGTCATGCTCAAAGAGCAGGATATCTACTATGCCGAAGCTGACACCATCAGCCTTGGGGTAGCCGATGATGTAGTGCTCACCTTCCCGCGCGGTTATTACAAAGATATAGAAGCTGAGCTTGAAGTGCCCAGAGTGCTTGAAGCGCCACTTGCTGCGGGTGACGAGGTTGGCGAACTGAAATTGAAGCTGCACGGTGAGATTATTTTTGAGACGCCATTGGTCACCCTCGCAGACGCCCCGGAAGCGGGAATGTTCAGTCGGTTAGGCGATTTTCTGACACTGTTCTTCAAAGAACTGCTGGACTTCTGATTGTATGGAACCGCCGCGCATAGAATTTCCCTGTGATTACCCTATCAAGGTAATAGGTGATGTGCATGACGACGGCATTGCAGAGATTGTTACTGTGGTTCGCCGTCATGCCCCGGAAGTCACGCCCGACCAGGTCAGTACGCGAGAGAGCAAAAAAGGCAACTTCTGTTCAGTCCGGGTGACCATAGTGGCTACCGGTGAGGAACAGCTGCGAATGATGCATGAAGATCTGCTGGCACTGCCGAACGTCCGTCTGGTGTTGTAATGCACCCGGTAATTATCAGAGACCTGGGCCTCAGTGACTATCAAACGGTTTTCCAGGATATGCAGGCGTTCACCGCCGCAAGGGGTGCAGACACGGCAGATGAAATATGGCTGACAGAGCACCATCCGGTGTTTACGCAGGGGCAGGCAGGTAAGGCGGAACACCTGTTGGCACCCGGCGATATTCCCGTTGTTCAATCTGATCGTGGTGGTCAGGTCACCTATCATGGCCCTGGCCAGATAACCGCTTACCTGATGTTCGATCTCCGACGTCTGGGTTTAGGCGTGCGCAATCTGGTGACCGGTATAGAAGAGGCCATGGTGGATACCCTTGCTCATAACGATATCCAGGCAGCACCTCGAGCGGACGCGCCTGGCGTATATATCGGTGATGACAAAATCGGCTCTCTCGGTTTGCGGGTACGTAGAGGTTGCAGTTACCACGGTTTAAGTCTGAACGTGGATATGGATCTCGAACCGTTCTCACGCATCAATCCCTGCGGATTATTTGGTATCCAGGTCACGCATATGGCCAGCTTCTTATCTGTAGATCTGCAAGGGGTGCAACGTCAGTTGGTAACGTCGCTGCTGAAGCAGTTCAATCTTGAGGTGAGCAAACAGGACAGTTAAGACGTTTAGTCAGTGTCAACTTACGCCACTCCATGTACTTGGCGTCAAAGTAGAGTACGTGGCCGATTAGATTCTCACCAACCCCTGTGATCAGTTTCACCGCCTCAAGTGCCTGGCAGGTGCCAATCACTCCTACCAGAGGCGCAATGACACCGTTCTCGGCGCAGTTCAGATCTGCACCTTCCTGGTCTGGATACAGGCAGCTGTAGCAAGGCGAACCGGCGATATTCGCATCAAAAACAGCGACCTGGCCTTCCCAGCGAATAGCGGCTCCGCTGATCAGGGGCGTGCGACTCTGCCAACAGATTCTGTTGATCATATGCCGGGTTTCAAAGTTGTCTGTGCAATCGAGGACCAGATCAATCTCCTCGATTTTTGACCGAAGCTCATCCTGGGACAGACGCCTGGTTTGTGTGTCCACTTTAACGTGTGGATTGATTGCCTGGATAGTCTGCGCAGCGGACACGGCTTTGTTCATGCCAATAGCGTTTTTGTTGTGTGCGATCTGACGCTGCAGGTTGGATAGTTCAACCTCATCGTCGTCACACAGAAGTAAAGTGCCAACACCTGCGGCGGCGAGGTAAAGTGATACGGGCGATCCCAGACCGCCAAGGCCAACAATCATCACGCGACTGGCCTGTAGTGCCTCCTGGCCGGCGATGTCTACTTCCGGCAGCATGATCTGCCGGCTATAGCGGAGTAGCTCAGCGTCCTGCATATTGAGCCAGGGTAACGCGGTTGATACCGGCCAGATCCTTTCTGGAATGCACGTTGGCCAATCCGGCGACAGACATAAGTTGTTGTACACTCTCAGCCTGATCGAAGCCGTGTTCGATAAGTAAGTAGCCGTTTTGATGCATTTGTTTAGACGCCGCAGGGATGATCTGGCGTATCGCATCCAGCCCGTCCGTTCCTGCAACCAGCGCGAGCCTGGGCTCGGCGCGCAGGGCAGCTAGGTGTGGGTCGCGCTCGGCGATATAAGGTGGGTTGCTGACAACGATATCCCAGACAGCGTTGCTGCCCTGTAACCAGGATTGCTGATGAAAAGCGATATCAGCTTTTAATCTGCACGCATTGTGGCGGGCTATTTTCAACGCAGCACCGGACTTATCAACCGCGGTTACCGCCAGATCGGGACGCTCGCTTTTTACCGCGATGGCGATCGCACCACTACCTGTTCCGAGATCAACCACGTTGCCACCCTGCGGAGCCAATTCAACAACCAGTTCAACCAGCAGTTCGGTTTCGGGGCGGGGAATGAGGACATCGGCCGTTACCCGAAAGTTCAGGCCCCAGAATTCCCGCTCACCGGTGATATAAGCAAACGGCTGACCAGCACGGAGTTGTTCGATAGTCGGCTGCAGCTGTTGCAGGGCGTTCGCGGGGATAGCACGGTCCGGGTAAGCCAGTATCTGCGCCCGGCTCAGCACCATAACCTCACCCAGCAGAAGCTCACATTCGATCAATGGAAGGTCGCTGGTCTGTTGCAGCCATTGCCTGACCGTTGTCACGGGGTTGCACCCAGTTGCTGTAGAAGATCCGCCTGATGTTCCTGGATGAGGGGATCGATCACCGAACCCAACGCACCTTCCATCACTTCGTCGAGCTTATACAATGTCAGGTTTATGCGGTGATCGGTCACACGACCCTGGGGGAAGTTATACGTACGGATCCTCTCTGAGCGGTCACCCGAGCCAACCAGCTCACGTCGATTTTCTGCCTGCTCGGTCTCCTGCGCGCTGCGTGCTGAGTCCAGCAGTTTGGCCTGCAACAGCGACAAAGCACGCGCACGGTTCTTATGCTGAGATCGTTCATCCTGACATTCGACAACTGTACCCGTAGGTAAGTGCGTCAGACGAATCGCTGAGTCAGTTTTGTTGACGTGCTGTCCACCAGCACCGGAGGCGCGAAAAGTATCTTCGCGAATATCCTTTTTTTCAATCGCAATGCTGTCGATTTCGTCGACCTCGGGCATGATCGCAACGGTGCAGGCTGAGGTGTGAATGCGACCCTGGGATTCGGTTTCAGGCACGCGTTGCACACGGTGTGCGCCGGATTCAAATTTCAGCTGGCTGAACACGTCTTTGCCTTCGATGCGGGAGATGATTTCTTTGAAGCCACCGTGCTCGCCGGGCCGTTCATTGAGAACCTCCACACGCCAGCCTTTCTGTTCAGCAAATTTACTGTACATGCGAAACAGATTGCCTGAGAACAGCGCGGCTTCGTCACCGCCTGTACCAGCGCGAATCTCCAGAAACACGTTGGAATGGTCGTTAGGGTCGCGTGGCAGCAGCAGCATCTGTAGCCTGGCCGTCAGCTCATCGAGGGCGGAACTGGTCTGTTCAATATCCTCTTCTGCCAAAGCGCGCATTTCGGCGTCGTCTTCAGCCAGAATAGCCTGGCTGTCGGCAAGCTCCGTTTCCAGTTTCTGCACGTCTCGATAACACAAAACAACCGGTTCCAGTTCCGCAAACTCGCGTGACAAGCCAGCAAATTTCTCTCGATCACTCATCACTTCCGGATCAGACAGCAGCGCGGAAACTTCTTCAAAGCGGTCGTTCAAGCCGGCCAGCTTGATGACCATAGACTCAGTAAGGGCCATCGGCGTTATTCTTCTTGGTTTTCAGGTTGGTCGGTGTCGACATCGTAAAGAACGCGCAGGTAATCGAGCAGATCTGCCCGACCCTCTGCGCTGGCATCACGGATAGCCATTGTTGGGGCGTGTATCAGCTTGTTTGTCAGATCGTTGCTCAAACGTTCGAGTACGCGCTCAGGATCCGTTCCACGTTGCAGATCTTTCCTGGCGCGGGCCAGAGATTCTGCCTGGATGGCTTTTGCCTGGTCGCGAAAAGCGCGCAGCAAAGCCTGATCTTTCTGCACTCTGCTTTCGCGCAGAAACTGTTTTGCACCTTCGTGCACAAAAGTTTCTGCTGAAGCGGCAGCTTGGCGTCGTTGGGCGAGATTGCCCTCAATAATCGCGGAAAGATCATCAATCGTGTACAGGTAGACGTCAGGCAGCTCTCCTACACCGGCTTCGATGTCTCGCGGCACGGCAATATCCACCATGAATATCGGGCGTCGGCGTCTCTGTTTGATGGCGGCTTCAGCAGCACCTTTGCCAACAACAGGCAGGGAGCTGCCCGTTGAACCAATGACAATGTCAAACTCTGCCAGTCGCTCAGCAACGTCGGTCAACTGCATATAGTCGGCTTCGTATTTTGCCGCCAGCAGCTCAGCGTTGACCAATGTGCGGTTGGCGATTGCCATGTGACCTATTCCCTGGCTGGCGAGATGTTCGGCCACCAGACCAATGGTTTCCCCCGCGCCCAGCAGCAATGCACGCTTGGAGCTGAGGTCACTGAAAATCTGCTGTGCTAGCGATACTGCCGCGTAAGCCACAGAAATTGGATTACGGCCGATATCGGTTTGAGTGCGAACTTCTTTTGCCGTACGCAGAATGATTTGTGACAGAAGGCCCAGTTCGGGCCCCATTGTGCCGCAGGCGCGTGCAGTTTCATAAGCGGCTTTGACCTGCCCCATAATTTGCGGCTCTCCCAGCACCTGGCTGTCGAGACCGGCGGCGACACGGATCTGATGTCGTGCCGCATCCTGATCCCAGTGGGTGTATGAAGCACCCTCCAGTTCGCTGGTGGATACAGGCCGATAGCGGGTCAACCAGGCGGCCAGATCGGGTTCTGCTTCAGGGTGCAGGGCGCAATACAACTCGGTGCGATTGCAGGTAGAGATGATGGCCGCTTCCTGCACGCCGGCTACATCACGTTTCACCTGAACCAGTGCGTCGGTGACGTAGTCTTCCGGGAAAGCCACGCGCTCGCGCAGCTCAACGGAAGCCGTGCGATAGTTCAAACCGTATGCCAATATGCTCATTGCGTGGAAAATGGACCCGAAGTTGGGCGGATGATAGCAGATTGTGGACAGAACAACTTAGTAGCTAAGTCTCTAATTTTAAACAGCATTTTGTTGACACTTTTGCTCGCTGGCTGCGTCGCCAGAGCGCCTGCACCCGTGGATGAGCTGAATTTCCAGATTTTAGGCAAAATTGGTGTCAAACAGGCTGGTGATGGCTTTTCCGCCAACTTTGACTGGCGTCAGCACACTCAGGCGCGCTATGAGATCGATGTCTGGGGTCCTCTGGGGCAGGGAAGGACACAACTCAAAGGAGACCAGGGCGCCATGCAGGTCAGCAGAGGCGACCAGGTACTGGCTCTGGGACAGCCTGACGAGGTAATGCTGGCGCATCTGGGCTGGTCTATACCGCTGGATGTACTGCCAGCCTGGATTCGCGGGGTGCCGGCTGCTCAGTATGGTGTTGATGACAGACGCTTTGACGACCAGGGCCGATTTGTCGAATTTACTCAGGCCGGCTGGGCTGTCACTCTGGGTCGTTACGATCAGCGCAAGGACATAATGACACCGGGACGCATCAAAGCCAGTCAGGCGGACAAGACGATTACTGTGATCGTTCGCGAATATCTCCAATAAACCTCTGATTTCAGGCATTTATTTTCCTGCCATGGGCTGCTGCTTAAGTTTGACAGGGGGAGTGCCGATCAGCACAATAGCGCGCTCGAAAAATTGGGGTGTCGCCAAGCGGTAAGGCACCGGGTTTTGATCCCGGCATGCGCAGGTTCGAATCCTGCCACCCCAGCCATACTCTGCAAAGTTCCAGTATGTTCACAGGCATTGTCGTTTCACGCATCAACTTTAGCGGGAGAAGCAGCCTTGAGCGGGAGAAAGAATATTGGCTAATTTGATGCTTTTTGCCGGCGGTGCTAATCCGGAGTTAGCGCGGCGTGTGGCTGAAAAGTTGCGCGTCGAACTGGGCAGAGCGGATGTAGGTCGCTTCAGCGATGGCGAGGTCATGGTGGAAATCCATGAAAATGTCAGGGGTCATGATGTGTTTCTGTTGCAATCAACATGTGCACCGACCAATGACAGCCTGATGGAACTGCTGATTATGGCAGATGCAATCAAGCGTGCGTCGGCCACCCGGGTGACTGCGGTGATTCCGTACTTTGGCTACGCGCGCCAGGATCGGCGGCCACGGTCGGCCAGAGTGTCGATCAGTGCAAAAGTAGTGGCTGACATGATCGGCGCTGTGGGTGTGGACAGAATTCTGACGGTTGATCTGCACGCAGATCAGATCCAGGGATTCTTTAATATTGCGGTGGACAATGTTTACGGTTCACCGGTGCTGGTCGATCACGTGATCGCACAGCGCTACAAGAACCCTATAGTGGTGTCGCCGGATGTTGGCGGCGTGGTTCGAGCCAGGGCCATAGCGAAGCAGATTGACGATCTTGACCTGGCCATTATTGATAAGCGGCGCCCGCAGGCCAATGAAACCAAGGTCATGAACGTCATCGGGGACGTGCGCGGCAAGGTCTGTATTCTGGTCGATGATATTGTCGATACAGCAGGTACGTTGTGTACCGCTGCCGAGGCGTTGAAAGATGAAGGCGCGGAGCAGGTGGTGGCTTACATCACCCATGCGGTTTTGTCAGGACCTGCGATTGCGCGAATTGCGAAATCGCAGATTGATCAGATGGTGGTTACCGATACCATCCCGCTCAGTGAAGCGGCAAAAGCGTGTCAGAAGATCACGCAGTTGAGTTTAGATAGCTTACTGGCCGAATCCATTCGGCGGGTGAGTAACGAAGAGTCTATATCGGCGATGTTCAGATAAGCGGTTCTATCCGAACCCATCCTGAACAATGCAGAAATAGACGTAACAGTTCGTTTGGTTGGTCGCAGACCAGATGAATTTTTTAACTTGAAGGAGAAGCGAATGTCAGATGTATTAGAACTGACTGCCGAGCTCCGTACAGACGTAGGGAAAGGTGCGAGCCGCCGCCTGCGTCGTGCGGGTCAAAGAGTTCCGGCAATTATTTACGGTGGTGAAGAATCACCTCAGAAACTGACCCTGGCTGTAAATCAGCTGGTGAAAGTGATGGAGCAGGAAACTTTTTACTCGCAGATTTTAAACGTTGTTGTAGATGGTCAGCCAACCAAGGCGGTGGTTCGTGATCTGCAACGCGATCCTGCGTCGAACAAAGTGCACCACGTCGACTTTCAACGTATCGATATGAACAAAGTCATGATCGCAACGGTGCCAATCCACTTCATGAACGAGGACATCTGTGTCGGCGTGAAAATGAGTGGCGGCAGCATTCTGCATAACATGACGGACGTTGAAATCAGCTGTCTGCCTACCGATCTACCTGAGTCCATTGAGGTGGATATGAAGGATGTGGACGTTGGTTTTTCCATCCATCTTTCAGGTCTGGCGTTGCCGCCTGGCGTTACGCTAACGGCCTTTGCGCATGGTGGTGATGATGAGGATCACGATATTCAGGTGGTCAGCGTTGAAGTGCTGCGTGGTGCTGAAGAGCTTGAAGATGAGGAAGATGTTGCAGAGGCAGCTGGCGACGTACCAACTGTTGGTGACGAAGAAGCAGGCGACGACGAAGGCGGCGACGAAGACAAGTCTTAAGCCGGTCCTTGGTGATGTGATGAACGCATCCGCTGCTTTTTATGTCGGCCATTAAACTGATAGTTGGCCTCGGTAATCCCGGCGCCAGCTATCAAGCCACACGCCACAATGTTGGTGAACGCTGGGTGCGCGAGCTGGCTCAGCGTTTTGCAATTCCTCTTGCGTCGGAAACTAAATTTAAAGGCGACATCGGGCGTGGGGATATCCTCGGTCACGATGTGCGTTTGCTGGTTCCCACTACTTATATGAATCTCTCCGGAGATTCGGTGGGCGCAGTGCAGCGTTTCTTCAAGATTCCGCCGCAATCCATCCTGGTTGTCTATGACGAGATGGCCTTTGTACCCGGCGTTGTACGTTTGAAGCAGGGTGGTGGTGACAACGGTCACAACGGCATTAAAAGCGTGCGTTCAGGTCTGGGCAACAATCCTGATTTCATGCGCCTGCGTATTGGTGTTGGCCACCCAGGAAGTCCTTCAAAGGTGACGTCCTATCTCACGCAACAGGCTATGCCTGTGGACGAGCGTATTGAAGTCGAGCGGTGCACAACGCTGGACGATGGTTTATTAGATAACATTCTGCAGGGCAATTGGCAGCAGGCCATGAATGTCCTGCACGCAACCGGAGAATCTTAGTGGGCTTTAAATGTGGCATTGTTGGTATGCCTAACGTGGGTAAATCCACTTTGTTTAATGCACTGACCAAGGCGGGTATCGATGCGGAAAACTTCCCTTTCTGCACCATCGACCCCAACACGGGTATTGTGCCGGTTCCGGATTCCCGTCTGGCCAACCTGGCGGAGCTTGTGCATCCAGAGAAGATTGTGCCTGCAACCATGGAATTTGTAGATATTGCCGGGCTGGTTGCCGGTGCATCTCAGGGTGAGGGGCTGGGTAACAAGTTCCTTGCGCATATCCGTGAAACTGACGCGATTGCACACGTTGTCCGATGTTTTGACGATGACAACGTCGTGCACGTATCCGGTAAAGTCTCGCCAAAAGATGATATTGAAATCATCAACACTGAGCTTGCGCTGGCCGATCTGGAAACTCTGGAACGGGTTTATGATCGTAACCGAAGAGTATCCAATTCCGGTGATAAAGCTGCGCTGGCGATGCTGGCGATTCTCGACAAGGTCAAGGATAAGCTGGAAGCGGGTTTACCGGTTCGATCAGCGGGTTTGACAGAAGATGAAAAACTGGCGATACGCGAGTTTCATTTCATCACCAGTAAACCGGTCCTGTACATCGCTAACGTTGCCGAAGATGGCTTAAACGACAATCCGCTGGTAGACGTTGTAAAAGATATAGCCGAGCAGGAGCATGCAGAAGTGGTTGTCGTCAGCAACCAGATCGAGTCGGAAGTGGCTGAACTTGATGATATTGAGCGGGCGGAGTTTCTCGAAGATCTGGGCATTGAAGAACCTGGTTTGAACCGGGTTATACGCGCCGGGAATAAATTGTTAGGTCTGCAGCAGTACTTCACTGCCGGACCAATGGAGGTGAGGGCGTGGACAATACCGGTAGGCGCGAAAGCTCCACAGGCAGCCGGTGTCATTCATACAGACTTTGAGAAAGGCTTTATTCGCGCCGAGGTGATCGGTTATGAAGACTTTGTGACCTATAAAGGTGAGCAGGGTGCAAAAGATGCCGGACGTTGGCGCCTTGAAGGCAAGGAATATGTGGTTCAGGACGGTGATGTCGTGCACTTTCGATTTAACGTCTAGGCGCAAGTCCCGGCACAGCTAGAGTTCGTCCGGACTGCTCACGAACAGTGCAATCAAGGCAATCATGCCACCGTAGCGAAATGCGGAGTCCAGCACCGGGCCTCGTAAAACATCTGATCGCCACAGTTCGAACCAGGTCTCAGCCAGTACAATGAACCCACCGAACAGCATCAGAATAGAAATTGCACAACCGCTCAAAGCAAGGTTTTTGCTGCGTTGGAATACGGATGTGCCGGCATGCCGAGCGCGCCACATCTGACCGCTACCCAGCAGACAAAGACCGCCGCTGGCCAGCTTGCTGACGACGATTAACACAGCACCCAGCCAGATGAGGAGGCTGTTAGAGGTTGCCTGCCAGCTCTCTGCGCCACTTTCAAAAGTAGTCATCGAGGTGGCGGCCCTGATGGCATCCAGCGTACCCTGCCAGTCGAGCAGGTTCTGCAAAGCGGCGATGAAACCCCAGCCGGCAACAGCCAGAATGAGAAGTGTTTTTAAAGCCCGCAACATGGTGGGCTGCGAAAATTATTTCTTTGCTTTCTTAAGCTTCTTTTTCAGTTTCTTGTTCGTTTTCTTCAGCGCTTTAAGCTCGTCTTTCAACTTGTCTTCAGCGGATGTTTTTTTGGCTGGAAAATGCTCGTCGCGGCTTTTCAGCACAACTTTCTTGCGGTCGAAATTCGAGTTGAAAACTGTCACAGCTTCAAGGTTTTCGCTGCCGGTATTGCACACTGCGTGAAACTTGCCTGCAGGCACGATAGCGACTGAGCCCGGGCACAAATCGAAGGTGTCATTTTCGATCTGAATCTGTCCATGGCCCTTTTGTACAATGAGCATCTCTTCGACGATAGTATGACTATGGCCGTCGTTGGCTTCTCCCGGTGCCATACACACGGCAACAAAACCCAGCTCATTTAATTTGGCAGAACGTACCGCGCGGGCGGCTTCAAAGTCTGTTGAATTCAGTACGGTTTGCATGATTCCAGTGCCTTAATTTTGTTCGGTCGAACACTTTAGCTGCAATTTCACGGAAAATCACGGCTATCTGCTTTAGTCACGAGCACAAAAAAAGCAGCGCTGGTTAACCAGCGCTGCTTTTCTGATCGAGCTGAGGCCTGTTTAAGACGCGGCTGCTTTCCTTGCTTTGACTTCGGCTATAACGCCTTCCGACACGTTTGCCGGGCAGGGTGCATAATGTGAAAACTCCATGGAGAACTGACCACGCCCCGAGGTCATGGTACGCAGATCGCCAATGTAGCCAAACATCTCAGCCAGCGGGCAATCCGCTTTCACACGAACGCCAGTCACGCCCGCTTCCTGGGATTTGATCATGCCACGACGGCGGTTGAGGTCGCCGATCACATCTCCGACGTGATCATCAGGTGTGTACACGTCCACCTTCATAACAGGCTCCAGGAGCTGCGGTGAAGCCTTCGGAATACTCTGGCGATACGCCGCCTTGGCAGCCAGTTCGTAAGCAATGGCTGAAGAATCGACCGGGTGAAAACCACCATCTGTCAGCGTGACTTTAACGTCCAGCAGCGGGAAGCCGGCAAGCGTGCCTTCTTCCATGGAAACGCCAAAAGCTTTCTCTACAGCAGGCCAGAATTCACGCGGAACGTTACCGCCGGTGACCTTGGATTCAAATTCGTAGCCGCTGCCCGGTTCGCCCGGTTCAATGGTGTAGTCGATCTTCGCAAACTGGCCTGCGCCACCAGTCTGCTTTTTGTGTGTGTAGCTGTCGTCGATCGGTTTGGTAATGGTCTCGCGGTAAGCCACTTGAGGTTTACCTACATCAACATCGATACCGTGGGTCCGCTTCAATATGTCCACTTTAATATCGAGGTGCAGTTCACCCATGCCACGCATGATGGTTTCACCGGATTCTTCATCGGTTTCGACGTAAAAAGAGGGGTCTTCCGCGATCATCTTAGACAGAGCAATACCCATTTTCTCTGCACCGGCTTTGTCTCTAGGCGCAATGGCTACAGAGATGACCGGCGCTGGGAACACCATCGGTTCCAGCGTTGCAGGTTTAACCGGATCGCACAGGGTGTGGCCGGTCTGGGTGTTTTTCATACCCAGCAGGGCAACAATGTCACCGGCCTGAGCCGAATCAATTTCGTTACGCGAATCGGCGTGCATTTCAACAATGCGACCAATACGTTCGGTTTTTCCGGTAAACGTATTGAGTACGTTGTCACCTTTGTTAATCCGACCTGAGTAGATGCGGGTAAACGTCAGCGCACCGTAGCGGTCATCCATAATTTTGAACGCCAGCGCACGCAGCGGATAATCCGGGTCGACAATCGCTTTGCCGCCGGTTTCGTTACCTTCCAGGTCCACTTCGGGCTGGGGTTCTACTTCCATTGGGTTCGGCAGGTAGTCAACGACGCCGTTGAGCACATTCTGCACACCTTTGTTTTTGAACGCCGAGCCACAGTACGTTGGGAAAAAGTCCAGCGCGATGGTGCCCTTGCGGATGCAACGCTTGAGATCCGCAATGGATGGCTCTTCACCTTCGAGGTACGCTTCCATCAGGTCGTCGTCCTGCTCAAGGGCGGTTTCGACAAGTTTTTCGCGATACTCTTCCAGCTTGTCTGCCATATCGGCAGGCACTTCTTTGATCTCGTACGCTTCAGGGTTACCGGTCTCATCCCAGACGTAGGCTTCGCGGTTGAGTACGTCCACAACACCGCAGAACTGGTCTTCTTCACCGATGGGCAAAGTCATGACCAGAGGCACAGCGCCCAGTACTTTTTCGACCTGTTCGATAACCCGGTAAAAGTCCGCGCCGAGACGGTCCAGCTTGTTTACAAAAATCAGTCGCGCCACTTCTGAATCGTTCGCATAGCGCCAGTTTGTTTCTGACTGAGGTTCAACACCGCCAGATCCACAGAACACGCCAACGCCGCCGTCCAGTACTTTCAGCGAACGGTAAACTTCAATGGTGAAATCAACGTGTCCGGGAGTGTCGATGATGTTCAGGCGGTGCCCAGCCCACTCACAGGAAGTCGCAGCGGATTGAATGGTAATACCGCGCTCCTGTTCTTGTTCCATGAAGTCTGTGGTTGCGGCACCGTCATGCACTTCACCGGTTTTATGGATTTTACCGGTGAGTTTGAGGATGCGTTCGGTCGTGGTGGTTTTACCCGCATCCACGTGGGCAAAGATGCCGATGTTCCGATAGAGCGCTAAGTCTGTCATGTTGGTTCTCTAAAAGTCACTTTATGGGCAGCTCTCGTAACGTAACTTATTGAAAAATAAGGATATTTTAGTAGAGCAGAATTCTCGAGCGCGTACCTTACCATTGAACGGGATAAAGCTCACGCGAATTATTAGGCCTGTCCTTCCGCCGATCGAACATCAGATGTTCAGATCAGCGTACACAGGTGCGTGGTCTGAAGCGGTCAGGCCATCGAGTTTTTTACGATAATCCCGATCGATGACCACCTCTTCGGTAGCTTCCACTGCGGCTGGCGTGCCCAGCAGAAAGTCGATGCGCAGGCCATGTTTGCGATGGAAAGCGCCGCCGCGGTAGTCCCACCATGAGAAAGCCTGTTCTTCAGGGTACAGGTGTCGAAAAAGATCAGTAAGACCTGTATCCATAACGGCGGCAAAACGTTTGCGCTCATCCTCAGTATAAAAAATATGACCTTCGCCGGCTTCGCCGCGCCAGCCGTCGAGTGGGGTAGGCACAATATTGAAATCCCCGCATAGAATACGCTTGGGATGATCGCCTGCTGACCAGTGTGCATGCAGACTGTCATACCAGGCCAGTTTGTTTGCGTAGTCGGCGTGTTGCAGCGATTTCCCGTTGGGGCAATAGACCGTAGTAAACTCCAGACCGCCTTCAATCTCTGCGGTAATCAGCCGAGCACCCCAGTCCTCCTGACCGGGTAAGCCCACCTGACGCAGTTGTGCATCGACGTTTGTCAGAATGGCTACACCGTTCCAACTTTTCTGGCCGTGCACCAGAGCTTTGTAACCGAGGGCTTCAAATTCTTCGTGGGGAAACGCTTCTGTCGGGGTTTTCAGTTCCTGCAGGCCAACGACGTTGGGCTTGCGGTCCGCCAGCCAGAGCTTCATGAAGTCTAAACGGGCACGCAGGCCATTGATGTTCCAGGTTGCAATTCGCATGGTGTTTTCGGGCCTGCTCCGGCGGGTCAATTTTGGATGGGGCACAATAACGCAAGCAAGCCGTTGTTGTCTCTGGCCAGGTTGGGGACAGGTTGCCTCGTCCATAAATTCAGGCGGATAATGCGCCGCCTATGCCGCACCACTGTATTTCCCATGCTGTCTAAAATTGTGCTCCGTGATTCCGATGAGGGGTGCTGGTATGTTTATGAGCAACCGGTTCAAGTGCTGACCACCTCGCGCCTCAGCGAGGTTGAAAACACTTTGCGGGCGATTGAAGATCTTGTTGAAACCCAGGGCTGGTTTGCAGCCGGTTTTGTGAGTTATGAAGCGGCAGCCGGGTTTGATGCAAAACTGACAACCCATCAACCTGATGGAAGTTTACCGCTGATCTGTTTTGGTTTATTTGATGGGCGGACCCGACTGCACTGTCTGGACAGCACCCCTGATCCAGTTAAACAAGCCTCTGCTGCTGTACATGAGTCGAACATAAACTGGCGTATGGCAGACACGCCTGAAGACTACAAAGCGCGCGTAGAGTTGATCAAACAGCGAATCGCTGCAGGCGAAACCTATCAGGTTAATCTCACCACGCAACTGCAGGGTGAAGGTCAGGTTAGTTTTGATACTTTCTGTCGGATTGCCCAGGACGCGCCTTATGGCGCTTATATCAAGGCTGACAGTTTTGACATCGTGTCAGCATCGCCGGAGCTTTTTTTTCAATGTGACCGCGAAACGGTGATCTGCGAGCCGATGAAAGGCACGGCACCTCGTGGCTTCAGTGCATCCCAGGATCGGCACCAGGCACAGTGGTTACAACACTCTGCAAAAAACCGAGCTGAAAATCTGATGATTACAGATATGGTACGCAATGATCTGGGTCGGATTGCAGAACCCGGTTCCGTTGAGACAAAAGACCTTTTTACTGTGACTGCCTACCCCACTGTCTGGCAGATGACTTCGACGGTCACTGCGCAAACGCCGCTGGGGGTGACCGACCTGTTCCGTGTCCTGTTTCCGGGCGCTTCCATAACCGGCGCGCCAAAGCGGGCCAGCATGGCCTTTATCAGACAGTTCGAATCAACACCGCGAGGTGTCTATACCGGCGCTATCGGAATGCTTGCACCCGGCCGTATCGCCAGGTTCAGCATTGCCATACGCACTGCCTGGTCTGACAAACTCAGAAACACAAGCTTTTATGGCGCCGGTTGCGGCATCGTCTGGGATTCTGATGCCGCTGCTGAGTTATCTGAGCTGCAACTGAAAACCGAGGTGCTCACCACTGCCCCCTCAGGTTTTAGGCTTATAGAAACCATGCGCGCTGGTCCTGACGGCGTGTTTTTATTGGCAGGACATCTGGCCCGGCTGCAGAGCAGCGCAAACTACTTTGGTTTTGTCTGTGATCTGCCCTTGATAGAAGCGGAGCTGTTAGCTATACAGCTAACGGAAACCATGAGGGTAAGGCTGACCCTGGCCCGCGATGGCCGATTTAACATCGAAACTGCCGAAATCCCGACGCAGTCCTCACCACAGCCAATTATGCTGGCGCCGGAAACAGTTAACACCCAGCAACCCTGGCTCTATCACAAAACAACCTGTCGTGAGGTTTATGAGATCGCGAGCAACCAGGTGCCTGTTGAGTGTGAGGCCGTGCTCGTCAACAGTGAGGGTTTTGTAACCGAATCGGTGATTGCTAACATTGTTTATCAGCTCGACGGACAGCTGTTCACGCCACCTGTCAGTGATGGCTTGTTGCCCGGTATTTTGCGCGGTGTCGAAGTTGCTGCCGGTAAAGTGATGGAACGTTCCCTGCCGGTTTCTCAGGTAGATAAAGTTGAGCGTTGGTTTCTGCTCAATACATTGCGAGGCTGGCGTGAAGCCAGCCTCCAACGGTCACGCGCATTCTGACCAGGAGAGCGAGTCCTCGCTAGGACGCGAGGGCTACGTTTGCGGGTGCTCGGAAGTCCGTTCTACCCGGTACATAAGTAGCCATCCTGGGCACTTCCCGTAGCGTGATACACAGGTCTTTCAAGCCGCGCTGTTCGGCATCGCGCTCTACCAGGCCGCAAATATGCTGGGCTACGTTTGCGCCGGTAACACATTGCAGCATGCCGTACTCCTCGTTAATTCGTGCTCCGGCCAGGTAGGCATCTGCACCAGCGGCGTTGAAACGTGCGTAAGCAATATTCAACCCTGGCGCGCCGGCATCCAGCAACATGTCCATGACCATTGAACACTGATCCCGTTTAGCCCAGGCGGACAGGCAAACCTGTTCTTCCAGAGGCACAGTATTTGTTTGCAGAACTTCCACACCGACGCCGCGACCCTGACCGCCAATATCAAACACAGACTGATCCCGCCAATGGGTATGACCACTCAAGTGGTCTATGGCATTGATGATCTGCTGCATGTTTGCATCGTAGTGGTGGTGCGAAATCCTGCTGGGTAGATTGAACATGCCGCGATCAATTTTCAGCCGGTACATGAAACCACGCCCGGGCAGATGTAGATCGCCGGCTTTAGCCATTGCCTCGAAGACGCTGTCGGCATCACTTTCTTCCGTGATCACCATCATCACTTCTTTTTCGTGCTCTTTGGTGATGCGCAGCCATCCCAGTCGATCGCGCAGACCGCGCCCTTCACAGTAGTAAACTACCGGCCCGTGGGTGCCGGAATTGATCGCTGCTTTGGAAACCCGATCAGCATTGTTGTGGCCTACGATGGCCAGAATAATGCTCAGATCTTCTGTCAGGCTGTGTTGGCCACTGGTCACACCGGCGCCTTCGCGACCAGGCCAGACGTGAAAATCGGAGCCCAGATATACGGAGTCACAAGGGGTGCTGAATACTGCGCCAGTGGCTTGCTGATGTAGGCGTCCAGTCTCAACAATGGTGCCCACCAGCCGTGACACATCAGCATCGGGGACCAGCATCTGCAGCATGGTTTTTGCCGGGCTGATGGGTGGCAGCCATCGCTTCCACCAGTGATCCTGCAACAAGGTGCCGCGAGCTTTCCAGACCAGAGCACTGGTGCCCGGATCTTCAAGCACCTCGGGCAGAACACTGCTGGTGCTGGCGTTGGGTAAGATAGCTGTAACAATCGAAAATTTGTCGTTATTGGTGAACATCAGGTTGCCTCCGCTTCAATCAGTTCGGCATCGTCTGCAAGAGTCTCGTCGGTGTTATCCCGCTGACTGTACTGTGTGTATAACCCTACTGTTAAAACGGTGAGTATCGGTCCTACTGAAGCCAGAGCCAGTATTCCAAAACCATCTGAGACGCCGGGCACGTTTGCGCCCACACCAAGACCCATAGCCAGCACTAACGGTACGGTTATTGGGCCGGTTGTGACCCCAGCACTGTCCCAACTGAAGTTGACAAAGCTATGTGGTGATAACCAGGTGAGTACCAGAACTAAAAGATAAGGTGGAATCAGCATCCAGATCAGAGGCAGGTTGTAGGCCATTTTAAAGATACCCGCAGCGATGCCGAAGCCAACACCGACAGCAACACTCTGCATCAGCAGCTTCTTACGGAATGCGCCGACGGTGATGCGTTCTACTGTGTCTCCCAGCGCGTTGAGTGCAGGCTCGGCCAGGGTTGCGCCGTAGCCGAGGAAAAAGGCAAAGCCGATGGCAACAAATTTACCCCAGTGGTCGCTGAACAGGGGACCCTCAACATGGTCAAGTCCCCAGGGTAAGATCTCTGCAAACGCAACGGGTACGTTGCTGCCTAACTGACCGCCCAGCGGTGTTAAACCCAGCGCAATACCCAGGCCGAACAGCGTCATACCAGCAAAAGCAAACAGCACGCCAATACCTACGTCATTTCGGGGTGCCATACGCTGGCGCAGCACTAAGCGCAGCACGATGTACAGGAACAGACACAGTGGAATGATCGCGCGTAATGCATCCATACCTGCGGCACTGAGTTTGTCTGAAAAATTGCTGTCCTCGTCCCAGGTCTGGTCGCTGATAACTTCGAAGTCGCGCTGGTACAATTTCTTGATGGTCAGATCCGGCTTCTCAACTGTGATAATGCCGTTTTCCAGCTCGGCGGCACCACCATGAAACTCAAGGACATAACCTTCTGGTAGTTTGCCGCTGTTCAGATATTCCGCGTATTCAGCTGGGCGGATCGGTTCAAGGCTTTTTTCCAGTGTAGGCTTGCTGGCGTTGTCCTGAACACTGTTTTCAATTTCTGTGGAACCGGTGTAGTGCGCCGCTCCCCAGTAGTCCTGTTGGGCATAATGGAAAAGTGACAGGCATAAAACGGCCAGAATCGGGAACAAAGAAGCCAGCGTTACGATGCCGAAACCGGAATGTCCACCACCACCGCTGCCGCTACTGACAACACGGCAGACACCGATGCCTAACGCGAGCACTAACGGCACGGTAACCGGTCCGGTGGTGACCGCGCCACAATCCCAGGCTAGACCGAGGACATCTGCCAATACCGGAACACGGGAAAAATAGAACGACAGGGCCAGTAGCAGGCCGACCACAGGGATCGCGAGATACTTTAGTGGCCAGGCAAAAAAGAACCGTAACACACCGATCATCACGGCTAGGCCGACACCAACGCCAACGGAACCGACAAGCTGACCGGAGAAGTCGTTCAGCAGACTGTACAGCAGGGGTGCCTGGTCGGCTTTTACACCAGCGCCGGCAGCTTTCAGAACTGCGATGGCGGGTTCAGCAAAGGTAGCGCCTACACCCAGCAGAAACGCAAACAGTAGAATGACGGGCATGCGGCTGTTTTTTGGCAGAATAGAGCCGATTTCCTCACCCAGTGGCATCAGGCCCAGGCGCAGGCCTTCCATGAAAAACATAAGACCTACTGCGACAACAAAAATGCCAATTGCAATCATGCCGGCGTAAACAATCGGTAACTGCAGAATCAGCAGCTGAAAGATAATGAGGTACGCCACAATGAACCAGATACCTTCCACCTGATTCATGAAGTTGCGTTTCACATAGGGCCAGAGAATACGCAAAGTATCCCGGGCGCCCAGTTTGAATCTGGGGTTGTCCATCATGTCTGCCATCTGCCTTCCATTGCTTTCAGCTAACTTAGGGGTTATCGGCACCAGGGCTGGAGACTTGAGCCGAACATCTAAGGGTTTTCTGCAATAGCGCGATGTTGATGATCGCGTTAGCCTCATAGTTGAATATGAGATTTAAGAGCCGGGAGACTTGCGCCATATGGATATACAAAAAATCATCACAGTTCTGGACAAACCTAAACATGACCAGGTGGCATGGCGCCGAACCCTGGCGTTGCAGCAAGTCACAGGCGCAAAGGCGGAGGTGGTGACGTTCAACTGGAATGCGATGTGCGAGAAATCATCCGGTTTGTCAGCCGACGAGCGGACTAAACTTCGTCATTCGCTGGTAGCAGAGCGCAAAGCCTGGCTGGAAGAGCTGGTCGCGGATAAACCCGTGCGTGGCCGGGCGATATGGACACACGATATTGCGCGCTGGGTGATTGAAGAAGTTGAGAAGAAAAAACCGGACCTGATCATCAAGACGGTGCACAAAAGCGGATCCCTGGTGCACACCCCGATTGACTGGCAACTTTTGCAGGATTGTCCGGCCCCAGTGTTGTTAACGACCAAAAGGCGCAGGCAGTCCAGTAGCGTTGTCATGGCCGCGATTGACCCGCGCGTAACAGATACGAAACATCGTCACCTCAATTGTAACGTGCTTGAGGCGGCACACCGTTATGCGGCGTTGTTTGACGCAACGGTACACGTGGTCTTTGCAGTAGAAGTGTCAAAGGCATTGCTGGATCTGGGTATCATCGGCGAGCGGGCCAGCAAGAAGAAAGTGGTCGACAAAATTACGCCTGAACTCAACAGGTTACTTGCGCCGTACAATATTCCGAAGTCGCGCATTCATATGCCGGTGGGTAAAGCTGGCGCTGTTGTGGCACAAACAGCACGTAAGTTAAACGTAGATACACTGGTTGTTGGAACCTACGCCCAGCGTACGCGACGCAGGGTAGGACTCGGTAATACTGCTCAGCGCATTGTCACCAAATCTGTCTGTGATGTACTTGCAGTACACCCTTGATTGGCGTCATGGACCTTACGGCTAGGGGTATTGATACACCGCGTAGGGTGGAACCCATACCTGATAGGTAGGTTCCAGAAAAGATGTAATATCTATGAGCTGCTGTACTGACATGATCTCGTTATAAACCGGCATGCGGGACTGGCCCTCTGGCGTAGTTGTCATCAGGTTTGTACCACGGGATAAACGGTGTGATGGATTGATGATTGAAGTAATGAGGTCATCGTAGGTTTTAACACGACTGACAGTGCCCCCCAGTTCGACGTGGATTGCTCCTGGTGTAAGCGGGGCATGTTCAACCTGATCGGTAACGCTGTGGCAGCTGTTACACTTAAGCTCCAGAAATTCCTGTTTGCCCGCTGCTTTGTCACCCGGGGGCAGAACGAACTCTTTGCGCTCGCAACCCGCGATGGCAAACAGCGTCATCACAATCATGATGAAGGCTCGATAACGCAACGGCGTACTGTTCAAGCTGGTCATAATGTATTCACCCCATAGATTTACGCTTCAAGTTAGCGTGTGATGTGAACCGGTCATATAGGGGATAAGCGTCTGCACCTACGTAGAATTGCGCATCTGCACGGCAGTAGAGTTTTGTTTGTATAGTTAATCAGATCACGCTGAGATTCTTAAGGGGTACGTATGAAAAATTTAATAACGTCTGGTTACGTGCTTTTGTCTCTGCTGATGCTTAGCGGCTGCCAGACGCCCATGCAAACAGGTAATCAGTGTGTGGTGGCTCCGGGCTTTCTGGCTGGCCAATCTACGTTTACCTGGCGTACGGACAAACCAGTGGATGTGAACGATGGCACGGGTTACGTCAGTCCACTCATGGAGCGTGGCCTGGCCCAGGCGGTTATTGAGGAGTTATCCAGCAAAGGTTTCAGCTTTGTGGAGCGTATTCCGGATGCCAGTGGTCTGGTCGATCAGCCAGCGGATATAGAAGTTGCGTTGACCTTGCGTACCCGTCGTGAACTGGTTTCCGTCACGGTAAACAACTCTCCCTGCCTCGACGCAGATTGCTGGGAGCGGATTGACCCGGGTTCCAGTACCCGGATGGATACACGGACAGTTGGATTTCTGGCGGCGGATGTTTATTTTGCCGGTGAGCCGATCTGGCGTGGCTGGGTCGAGCGTGACCTGTTTCCCCAGGACAGGGACGCAGCAAACGAAGTCATCGGCGAGTCTGTCCCTGCTTTACTTGAATCTTTTCCGCCCTGATACCAGCCCGGGCCTCCAAGGAGCATGTTTGAAGTGAAAAAAGTTTTAGTTGCGATTGAGTTGTCCAATGACGTTGCTCACTTTGTTATCAGTAAGGCCCTTGATGCGTGTGGTCCGGATGCCCGACTTGAAGTGGTGCACGTTGTTGATCCTGCTTCGGTGACCTACAGCGTTGATCCAACCATGACCGGGCAGCTATATCAGGAGATGTTTGATCAGGTCATGAGTAATGGCAAACGTCGCCTTGCTGAAATCTGCGCGCCGTTTGCGATTGCCGCGGACTGCCAGCATGTGCGCTACGGCCGAGTGGCTCATGAAGTTCATGCGCTGTTAGCCGAAGGTGAATTTGACGCGTGTATGTTGGGGTCGCATGGTTATGCTGGATGGCGGCGGCTGCTGGGATCAAAGGCCAACGCCATTTTGCACGGCACACCAGTCGACACCTGGGTGTTCAGCCTGGCTCAGATGCCTGCTGATTCAGCAGAACAGGACTGAACACGTCGGTTTAATTGGAACCGCTGGAGAAAAACACCAGCAGCAGCATATCTTCCTGAATTTCGAAAAAAGAATGTTCTTCGGCGGCGCGGATGTATAACACCATGCCAGGTGTGACTTCTTTGACTTCATCCCCCACCTTCAGCTGTGCATGTCCTTCGATGACGTAGTACAACTCGTCTTCATCGTGCGGTGTCTGCATGTCTTTTGAACCGGCACGCAGCCGGTAAAGACCACAGTGCATTGCGGGTACATTGAGAAACTGGCTGTAACTCACTGGCGCATCTTCACTCAACTGCGCTTTGAGCGTCTTCAGATCAAATAGATCCCAGCCTGAATCTGTCATGTATGCGCCTCCAACTGCGACCCCGATTTGATGTAAACCCGGACTTTCCGGGTCTATGTTGCGCTAGTAGGTGTACTCTGGCGCCGGTCCAAAGTCCCACAATAGAACGGTTACCGTCAACAGGCCAACAAACGAAACCAGAGCGACAGCAAATACCGCACTGGCGTACAGAAAGCCGCGATCTCGAGCAATGCGCATAACCGGACCTACACCCGCGTAAAGCAGATAGATGCAGTAAATGGCAACGGCCAGACCAATCAGAATGTCTACCCAAAGCACCGGGTACAAACCGAGCAGGCCGGAAACAAAAAACGGCGTCGCTGTGTAACTGATCAACGTTGCACCTTCGGCAAGACCTGCAGGTTCACCATAAGTGGTAGACATCCATTTGACCATGAAGCCGAGAAACAATACGCCCAGGACACAGGCAAAGAAAAACATGATGCACATGGGTAACGCACTTGCCGTTGTAAGTCGCATGGTGTCGCCTGCAACTTCCCAGCCATATTGAGTGACGCCAACGTACCAGCAGGCGGCGGGAATGATCGACAATGGGATAGTGTGCAGACTTAATACTTTAGCCGCGCTGGGCGCTGCATCAGCGATTGCCTGCCACGCCTTGTTTGGCGCGTACAACAGCCAGAATCCGTGGATCAGTGTTTTCATTTTTTATCGCTCCCCGTATCGTCGATCAATATATCCATAGCCTGCTTGTCTAAATCATCAAACTGGCGATTGTTAACAGCCCAGATAAAAGCCCATCCCGCGAGGCCCACCAGAATGATGGACAGTGGAATAAGTAGCAGCAGAATTTCCATAAGCTTGGCCCTTCAGTGTTTGGTCAAAGGCGTATTTAAGATTCGAGATGCATTAAGCATCACGATCAGTGAGCTTGCTGACATGCCCAGCGCCGCGGCCCATGGTGGCGCATAACCGAAAGCCGCCAGGGGTATTGCAATGAGGTTGTAACCCAGCGCCCACAACAGATTTTCATGCATGATTTTCTGTGTGCGTGCACCGATGTTGAAAAAATCAGTGATGGCCCCCAGCCGCCTTGTCAGTAACATGACGTCTGCCTTTGATTTCACCAGATCCGAGGTCTCCATGGTGGCAACGGATATGTCAGCGTTGGCCAGCGCTGGCAGATCATTTACGCCATCACCAACGTACATGACGCCGCCGGTCGTTTGCTGTGCAGCTTTCAGCACTTCGGGTTTAGCTTCCGGCTGGCTCGTTGCTATAAAACTGATGCCAACCTGCTGTGCCACTGCAGCGCAGTTTTCGGGGTTATCACCGCTGAGCATCTGGACTGCGAGACCGCGCTTTTTCAGGTCAGCAATTGTGCCCTGTGCATCTTCGCGAATATCACTGGTCAGATGGAAAACTGCTGCAGGCGTGTTGTCCACCGCCAGGTAAACAAGTTTACTTGCCGCGTTTGAGCGAGGGATAAAAGCACAGAATTCAGCGCTGCCGATGCGAACCTGGCGACCATCCAGTTGGCCTGATATGCCTTGTCCGGCCTGAATATGTATATTGGTAGCCGGTACAATGGTATTTCTCTTAAACGCCTGAGCGAGCGGATGTGATGAATGAGCCTGCAAACCGGCAGCCCAGTCAAGGCAGACGTTCTGATCAAAATCACCCAGTACTTCTACCTGCTCAATTCTGGGGCGTGGATGCGTCAGGGTTCCGGTTTTGTCAAAAAACACCTGGGTCAGTGAGCGTGTGATTTCAAGTGCACGGCTGTTTTTCACCACGATGCCACCCTGGCGCAGTCTTGTAAGCGCAGCTGTCAGTGCGGCGGGTGTTGCCAGCGAAAGTGCACAGGGACAGCTTACGACCAGGACGGCCAGGGCCGCAGACAGCGCGTGCTCAGGAGATATCTGCAGCCATACCCAGTAAGTTGTGGCGGCAAGTGCGAGGATGCTGGGTATAAAGACACGGGCGACTCGGTCGGCTATAGACGCCAGTGAGTGTTTCGCCTCAAATGCGGTTTGTGCCAGTTGATCTATCTCTGCTGCTCGGGAATGGGCCAGATCAGCGGTGACGTTGAGTTGAAAGGCCGCGCCGCGATTCAGAGTGCCGGCATAAATCAGGTCGCCGCTGGTTTTATCCTGCCAGTCGCTCTCACCTGTTAGCAGGGCTTCTTCGAGTGTGGCGTGGGTACCTGCAAGCGTGCCATCTACAGGCACGATGGCCCCTTCTTCTATCCATAGCTGATCGCCCGCTGAAACCTGCAGCAGAGCTGTTTCAACATATTGTTCATCAACAATGCGTAACGCGGTGCGTGGCATGCTGGCTATCAGACTGTCAGCAACGCCCAGGCGCTGGCGAAGACGTTGCTCAAGGTAACGTGCGCCCAGCATCAGGAATGTGAACATCACCACTGAGTCATAGTAAACCTCGCCACTGCCTGCGAGTGTGTGCCACAGGCTGACGCTGAATGCGATGGTGACGGCCAGCGCAATGGGTGCGTCCATATTCAGTCCGTGCCGAATAGAGGTCAGTGCACTTCTGAAGAAGGGCACAGCGCTGTAGACGACTACCGGAATACAGAATATCAGAGCGGTGAACTCCAACAGGCGACGTATGCCTTCATCCATGCCCTGAAACATCCCGGCGTACAGCGCACCCTGCACCATCATGACCTGCATCATGCCCAGACCGGCAACACCCAGGCGTTTGAGCAGCGTGTGGCTTTCATGCCACACCATGGATGAATCGCCAGCGAGCTGAGGGTGAAAGCCAGCTAACTCGATTTCTTCGATGAGCGTTGCACTGGCTAAAGTGTCAGCATGTGTAACAAATACCTGGCGCCGCACCGGATTGAACTGCAGATTCTCTATGTCGCGCAGGTGCGCAAGTGCGTTACTGATCTTGTTACTGCAAGCTGCACAATGCATGTCGGTAACGCTGATGGTCGTGACGGTCATGGCGCGGCGTCGTCCGGTGCTGTGTTGTCAACTGAAGTGTGATCGACTGATTGGTTATCACTGGAATTCCGCCAGCTGGTTTTTGACATGGGTGCCTGATCATCAAGAATGTTCTGATCGCTGGACGTGTAAGCAAAGTAGAACATAACGCCACCGAAGCAGACGCTCGCCAGTGGGATACAGATGACCAGCGCAATCATGAATCGCTTCATCGTGCGTCCCCGGTGTTCATCGGTCCCAGGAAAGTTGTTTTTTCAGTAATGCAGGATTCATTGGACTCCTGACAAACCCTGATTTCGACTGGCGTGCTGCCCGGCTCTGGTGATTCAGCCAGCAGCCGAAGAGTAAGGTTCTCTATCTCACCGGCTGGAATCAAAGCCTCGTAATCGCGATCCAGCTTGACCCAGTCCGGCTGAACAAGTTCAAGCGTGTAAGTGCTGTCCTGCTGTGATTTATTCATGATTTTCAGCTGGTAGTCGTTGCTGGTGCTGCCGTCAGCCTGTGTCTGGAATAGTTGCCCGCGTTCACGCAGCACGTCGAAGGCAAATGTTTCGCGATCAAACACCATAAAGATGAAGGCACTGATTAACGCCAGACAAACAATTGCGTAACCAACCGTGCGACCACGAACCCAGTTTGTTTTGTTGCCGGCTAATTCGTGTTCCGTTGTGTAGCGAATCAGCCCTGGCGGGTAGTCCATTTTTTCCATGACCTGATTGCATGCATCAATGCAGTGCGCGCAACCGATACATTCGTACTGCAGGCCGTTGCGAATATCGATACCTGTTGGACAGACCTGTACACACAATTGGCAATCGATACAGTCGCCGAGCTGGGCTTGCTCAGTATTTCGCTTACGGGATCCCCGGGGCTCACCGCGTGCCGCGTCGTAAGAAACTATCAGCGTGTCTTTGTCGAACATCGCAGATTGAAAACGTGCGTAGGGGCACATGTACAGACAAACCTGTTCACGCAGCCAGCCGGCATTGATATAGGTTGCGCAAGTAAAAAACAGTATCCACAGGGCTGCCCAGCCACCAACTTCAAATTGCGCTATAGAAAGCGTGAGCTCCCGAATCGGTGTGAAATAGCCAACGAAGGTCAGACCAGTTAGAAATGCCCAGCCCAGCCAGAGGGTATGTTTGGCAGTCCGGCGACGAAACTTGTTCCAGGACATGGGCGCCTTTTCAAGGCGAATACGCTGATGGCGCGCGCCTTCAGTGATTTGTTCGACCCACATGAAGATCGCCGTCCAGACGGTCTGCGGACAGGTGTAGCCACACCAGATTCGCCCGACTATTGTCGTGACGGTGAACAGGCCGAAAGCTGCAATCATTAATATCCAGCCCAGCAACCAGAGGTCCTGAGGCCAGATTGTGAGACCAAAAATATGGAATTGTCGGGCAGGCAGGTCAAACAGAATGGCCTGTCGATCACCCCACATAACCCAGGGCATCAGGAAATAGCCGAGCAGTAGAGGCCAGCCTGAGTAGAAGCGCAGTTTCTGATAGAGGCCACCAACATAGCGGGTAAATATTTTTTCGCGCCGCTGGTATAGGTCTTGTGGTGCAAAACCCTCTAACTTTACAACTTCTTCAGGTACTTCTGGCCCCTGGCTTTTCACTGAGAAAGGCTCCTGATGTACGCCGCCAGAACGTGTATCTTGTCTTCACTGAGAATATCCGATTGAGCTGGCATATTGCCGTTGCGGCCGTGTGTCAGAGTGAAATTGATCTGTTCCTCACTACCCCCATAAAGCCAGATATCGTTGGTCAGATCCGGTGAGCCGAAAACCTTGTTGCCTTTACCCTCTGCGCCATGACAAGCGACACATAACATATCGTATTGAGGCTTGGCTGCTGCGGCTTTGTCCGCATCATGGTCCTGCCCGGACAGCTTGAGAACGTAGTGAGTCATGTTAACAACACCGTCTTCGCCAAGCGCTGGACCCCAGGGCGGCATCGCCGCTACCCGGCCGTCAATCAGAGTCGTTCTGATGGCCTGATAATCGCCACCCCATTGCCACTCTTCGTCAGTCAGATTGGGGAATCCAAATGCGCCGTTTGCGTTCACACCGTGGCAGGTGGAACAGTTATTCAGGTATAGGCGACGACCAACCTGCATAGCGCGTCGATCGCTCTGCAGGTCGCCTTCACTGATGCTGCCGAGTTCGGCATAAAGCGGTGCAAAGCGTGCTTCATGTTGCGCCACTTCCGCGTCGTGCTGAGCTGTGGAACTCCAGTTTCCGCCGCCATCCCAGTTCCCCAGACCACCGTAGTAGGCAACGTACAACAGCATGAAAATGATGGAAGCGACAAACATACCAACCCACCACATGGGTAGGGGGTTGTCCAACTCCTCAATACCGTCCCAGCTGTGACCAGTTGTGCCTTTGTTATCTTTATGCCTATTGGCAAACAACAACCAGGCCATGAACGCAAGGCTTAACAGCGTTCCCAGAACTACAAACCAATGCCAACCTGCACTCATGATTGACCTCCTTCTGATTTTTTCGAACTGGAATTGTCCTCTTCCATGATGCTGCGTCCGAGCGACTCAAAGCGTTTGCGGTTACTGGGCTTGTAAACCCAGAAGAACAGCAACGAGAAGCTGGCAACCATAAAAATCAGGGCAACAATCTGCATACTCACAATCTTATTCTCCTGATGTGCTTGCGGGGGCTTCGTAGTTGCGCATATCCAGACCCAAGGTCTGCAGATAAGCGATAAGAGCCTGGGCTTCCGTGCGACCAGCCACTGCTGCCTGTGCGCCCTCTATCTCTGCGTCTGTATAGGGTGTACCCAGCGCTTTGAGCGCGCGCATTTTATCTGCGGTGCCTTCACCGCTTAAGGTGTTCTCAAACAGCCAGGGATAACCCGGCATATTTGATACTGGAACGACGCTGCGCGGATCCGCCAGATGCGCCGCGTGCCAGTCGTCGCTGTAGCGTCCGCCGACGCGCGCCAGATCGGGGCCAGTGCGTTTGGATCCCCACAGGAACGGGCGTTCGTAAACATCCTCTCCGGCGACAGAGTAATGTCCGTAGCGCTGAGTCTCCGAACGCAGGGTTCTTACCATTTGCGTATGGCAGCCGACGCAACCCTCGCGGATGTAAATATCGCGGCCTTCCAATGTCAGTGCACTGTAAGGCTTAACGGTATCGGTTGGTTTGGTGCTGCCGTCGAACACCAGCGGAAAGATCTCGATCATGCCGCCAACGCTGACCGCAAACAGAGTCAAACCAATTAGCAGGCCAACCCGAGTTTCGATTAGTTCATGTTTCATGTTATGCGCCTCCTGCTGTTGCGGGCTCTAACATGGGTGTGGACGGGGATACGGTTTCATCCCGGGTTTTGCCTTGCGTTGTCATATAGACATTGAAAGCCATTACACACATACCGATGAAGAAGATGGCGCCGCCGATGAAGCGTGCGTAGTAGCCGGGATAGCTCGCTTCAACCGCCTCAGCAAAGCTGTAGGTCAGCGTGCCGTCGATGCTGGTGGCGCGCCACATCAGACCCTGCAGTAAACCGTTGACCCACATTGATGCGATGTAGATAACCGTGCCCAGCGTCGCCAGCCAGAAATGTAAATTGATCAGTTTGACGCTGTACATTTCGCCTGCCTTGCGGCCAAACAGAATCGGAATCAGGTGGTACATCGCCCCCATAGTGACCATCGCCACCCAACCCAGAGCGCCGGAGTGCACATGGCCGATGGTCCAGTCAGTGTTGTGGGATAGCGCATTGATGGTCTTTATGGACATCATCGGACCTTCAAAGGTCGACATACCGTAGAACGATATGGATACGATCAGAAATTTGATGATCGGGTCGGTGCGAAGTTTGTCCCAGGCACCGGACAGCGTCATGATGCCGTTGATCATGCCGCCCCAGGAGGGTGCCAGCAGTACCAGAGACATGGCCATTCCCAGACTTTGAGCCCAGTCAGGTAAAGACGTGTAGTGCAGGTGATGTGGTCCAGCCCAGACGTAAATGGCGATGAGTGCCCAGAAATGCACAATCGACAGACGATAGGAGTAAATCGGTCGGCCAGCTTGTTTTGGCACGAAGTAGTACATGATGCCAAGAAAACCTGCAGTCAGGAAAAATCCGACCGCGTTGTGACCGTACCACCACTGCACCATGGCATCGACAGAGCCTGAATAAATCGAATAGCTTTTGGTCATGCTCACCGGCAGCGCCAGAGAATTGAAAATATGCAGAATGGCTACGCCGATAATCAACGCACCAAAAAACCAGTTAGCAACGTAGATGTGTTCCACTTTACGTTTGGCGATGGTGCCGAAAAACGAGATGGCAAACGCAACCCACACCAGGGTGATGAGGATGTCGATGGGCCACTCCAGCTCAGCATATTCCTTGCTGGTGGTGATACCCAAAGGCAGCGTGATGGCTGCGCTCAATATCACCAGTTGCCACCCCCAGAATACAAACCAGGCCAGGCCTCGTGATAACAGCGGCGTATGGCAGGTGCGCTGCACGACGTAAAATGCACTGGCCATCAGCGCGCTGCCGCCGAATGCAAAAATCACCGCGTTGGTGTGGAGTGGCCGCAGGCGACCGTAGCTGAGGTAGGCGATATCAAAGTTGAGTGCCGGCCAGGCAAGTTGGCCAGCTAATAATAATCCTACACCCATGCCGACAATGCCCCAGACTATGGTGGCAATAGCAAAATAGCGTACGACACCTAAGTCGTAGGTGGGTTCTTCGACCGTCACGTGTGCATCCTTGTTGACGAGGAGTTGAGAGGGAGTTTAGGGGGCCTCAGTGGGTCGGTATATCCGTAGAACCCGAACCCACTGAATCGGCGGTGTACCCGGCGTGAAAATCAGGCGTCTTCCGGGTGAATTTTCACAACCAGCACGTCGCAACCGACACCGTGCAGAACCGCATTAGCAGTAGAGCCAAGCAGCAGGCCCAGGCCCTGCCGACCGTGGGTACCGATGACGATCAAATCAGCTTCAAGTTCCTCCGCCAGCGCGCGAATTTCTGCGGCAGGTGACCCCATTCGGACATGAGCGTCACTGGATTTGATACCAAACTCGTCTGCAAGTTTGACCAGTTTGCTGGTTGCCTGGGTGCGCATTTCTTCTTCAAATGGCATGCCGGATACCACATTGGCCATGTCCAGGCCGCCGTACGTGCGGGCCAGCGGTCGAATGATGCTGCATGCGGATAGCGTGGCATCGTTGTCGCTGGCTGCATTTTGTGCAGCCGTCAGTACTTCCTCGGCTTCCTCGGTAAGATCTACGGCAACAAGTATTCTCTTATACGGCATGGTATTCGTCTCCCTGATTAACTGTTCTGTTGAGCGCGATCCTATTTAAGGAACTCCCGTGACTTAAATCAAGCGGAAACGCCGTGCTGAGGTGGCCAGCATAGGCAGGGTGATGATCAAGACCAATGCGTACATATAAAGTGGTTGATGAGGGATATCCCCTATAGGCGGCGCTTACCTTTGTGGAGTGAACTGGTTGACCACGGAGGGGCCCATGACGTTACCCAACCCACATTTTGAAAACAGTTACACGCGGGTGTTTGGGCATGGCGTTGGTATGAACCAGAATGCGGATGCTTTTTTTGCCCGGTTTTATGATCATTTTCTGGCTACCCCGGAGGTGGCTGAGATGTTTGCGAAGACCAACCTGGAACGGCAACGCCTGATGTTGAAAAAGTCGGTTCTGCATCTGGTCACCTATTACGCAACTGGCGTGCTCACACCTGACCTGCAGCGCCTGGCTGAACGCCATCAGCAACTTCAGATTGCGCCAGAGCTGCTTGATGTCTGGATGCAGGCACTGCTGGAAACGCTGCGCGAGTTTGATCGAGAGGTGGATGAAGTTGTTGAGTTGGCCTGGTGTTGGGCGATGGCGCCGGGCATTGCCTATATGCGGCAGATTATGAGTCAAGCGCTTACCGAGTAACTCTAGGTACATTCCCGCATTGGCTGTATAGCGCCGCGGGTTAGTCTGCGCCAATGATTCCTCTCCTGAACAGCCAACAGTCAGACCATAGGGTTTGTGTTATTGATGGTGATCCTGCAGTCCGTGACAGCCTGCAGTATCTCTGCAGTTCGCAGGGCTATCCGGCGGCTGGGTTTTCAACCTGCGCTGCGTTTCTGCGCATGCTGGATACGCAGATGTGCGCACGCAGCGTGATCTGTGAGGCGCAGCTGCCAGACGGCAGTGGTCTTGAACTATTTCAGGAAATACGCAGGCGTGGTCTGCAGATGCCGTTTGCACTGTTGATGAGCCGGTTTTCTTTACCCGCGCTTGCCCACGCCACGCGTCTGGGTGTTGAGTATGTCTGGCCCAAACCGTTGCTGGACCGGGCACCGCTTATACGATTTTTAGACGGGTAAACGAGAATTGAATCTGGTGGTAGCTGTGGCTTCAAAAGAAAACATTCAAACGCAATTAATGGATCGGCTCAATAACGATCATTTTCATATCGCTACAGTCATGAATGCTCTGGAGAAGATGTTTGCAGGTTTTCCTGATGAGGATATCGACTGGAGTGAAGTCAGCGATATGCTGAGTTATCTGCAGGAATATCCGGATTCAGTACATCATCCATTGGAAGATCAGCTGTTTGATCGTGTGTTAGACAAAGGATTAACACCGGTGGAACGTGAGCTGGTCCATACCAATCTTGCTCAGCATGCAGAAATCATCAGTGCAACATTGCGTCTGGATCAGGATGTGAATCAGATTCTTAACGACACGGTGGTGCCGATCGGTAAGGTCCTGGAAGACTTTGAGCACTATATACAACTGCAGCGCACACATATGCGCAATGAAAACACGCATCTGTTTCCGCTTGCGCAACGGCTTTTAACACCGGAAGACTGGCGCGACGTGGCGGCGGATTACGCCAGCCACGTCGACCCGATGCTGGATCTGAAGCAAGGCAGGTTTGCCAGTCTGTTCGAGTACATTACCGAACGCTGAACCTGGGCCTATCAGCGTCTCACTGGCCACGGACTTCAATGCTGCGTGGCGAGCGGGAACGGTCTTTTGGCATAGTGACGCTCAACACACCTTTTTTGTACTCAGCTTGTGTGCCTGCACTGGTTACTTTGCAAGGCAAAGGAATCACCCGCTGAAACTTGCCAAATGCACGTTCTGTGACCCGTAGAGACCCTTCGTTGCGCGTTGCGCTGAAGCGTTTCTCTCCGCTGACCAGCAACGAATGCTCGTGCACTTCAACGCTTAGATCTGTTTTCTTCATTCCAGGCAGTTCAAGCTCTACGGAAACGGAGTCTTTGTGCTCACTGACGTCAGTCGCGAGCACACCCCAGCGCTGGCTGGTTGTTGCATCAGACTCACTGGCCGGTGAGAAGTAGGTCAAAGCGCTGACGGCTTTGTCGCGCAGCGCATGCCACCCGTTCATCAGCCATTGCCAGGCGCGCGTTGAATCGCTGTGTTGCTCGGTTGTAGGTCTGGACATGCTTTTCTTCCTCGTATTTTAAAATGAGGTTAGCTGATAGCTATTTTCTTAGGTTCAGATGTCTGCGTATCCGGAATCCGCACATGCAAAACGCCGTCTTTAACCTGCGCTTCAATATCGTCTGAGGTACAACCATTGGGAAGATTAAATCGACGTACAAATTGTCCGGTGCGTCTTTCGCGACGAACATAGTCCTGTTCTTTTTTCTCAGTTTCGCTGCTGCGGGAACCCTGAATTGTCAGCACATTTTCGTGTGCTTCAACGTCAATATCCTCTGGTTTAAAACCAGGCGCTTCCATCTCGATAACGTAGGAACCGTCTTCGCGTTTGATATCAACTGCAGGCATCCATATATCGTTTTCGGTGAGCATGCGGCTGGGCAGTCCCGAGCCAAACAGGCTACCGAAGGGGCGATAAAACTCGTCGAATACGCTGCTGGGTTTATCTATAAGGTTCATTATCCTCTCCTGTTGTTGATGGTTTCGGGTTAATGGGTGCGTGCTGAATATTTTCCAGTACGTAGATGTGCGTACAGAACTGCAACAATCACGGATGGAGGGAGGTGGGCCGACTTTCTATTCTCGAAGTGACTTATATCCATTGGATAAGAAAATGACAGAATCTTCTGCTAAAGCTGTTCTTGAAGAAATGCTCGCGAGTATTCATGAGCGTCGCGAAAAGCTTGCCAGACACGTCCATCACCGCGAGGAACCGCTGCCGCAGGATTTTGCGGAGCAGGCCATTGAGGTTGAAAATGATGAAACCATGTTGGCGCTGGAGCGTGAACTGACAGAAAAAGAAAAACAGGCAATGCAGGCGTTAACCCGCATTGAAGAAGGCACCTATGGTGTGTGTACTAACTGTGGCGAAGAGATAAGCGCCGGACGATTGCAGGCTCTCCCGGCAGCGGGTTTGTGTTTTGATTGCGCCGATCTGGAAGGCTGAATATTAAATGTGGGGAAATGGAGGGGATATGAAAAAACTCAATTCTGAAATATACGGTGGTGTCACCAGGCAGGTACTGGCAGGTACCATAGCAGGCTTGTTAGTCGGATTGAGTGGTTGCGCCGAAGCACCAGACCAGGCAGCCGAAGCGCCGCTGGCGCCGCCCGCTGAAGCAGTTGCAGCACAACCTGCGCAGGCGGTGACACGACTACCTGTCAGTTTGAACACAGTCATGGTGGCAATGGTTAACCAGGCCGCAGATCCTCTCTGGGTGGCTGCCTGGCATAATCCGCAAACGGATGCAGATTGGCGGGAATTACAGCGCCGGGCCGTGCAGCTGGAGTTGAGCGGTACGTTACTTGCGGTTCCCGGCACCGGCCCTCTGGATGAGCAATGGACAGCAGAGCCTGAGTGGCAGAACTGGGCGAATGCGTTGCGAGATGTCGGGGCCTCAGCTGTAGCAGCGGTGGCTGCAAGAGATCTGGATACAATTGCTATGGTTGGCGGTCAGATAGTGGATATCTGCGAAGGTTGTCACCGGGATTTCAAACTTGCGTTACCCACCGGTGGACAATTTGGCGAACTGTCACCAACTTCAGATGACTTTGAGGAATGATAGCCAGGGCCGATTCAATCCAGCTCCCATAGCTGGGTGCGCGTTTTTGCAACATCTTTGGCGGTGATGTCTTCACCTTCCCCCCAGTTTCGTTTGATGTAGTTTACCGTTGCCGCCACATCTGCATCAGACAACTGTCCCCACGCGGGCATGATGGGAATGGTGTGTCCATTGAGTTCGCCGCCACGCTTGAAGCGGCCGGTTAAGACGGTCTCTACCATATCCGCCGGAGTGCGCATGCCGGCAAGACGTTGCAGGGAGGGATACCAGGGCTCAACGCCATCGCCACTGTCGCCATGACAACTGGAACAGTGTTTGGCAAATATATGTTCACCACGTGCAGCCGACTCTTTATCACTTTGCGCATAACTGGAACTCGTAAATGTCAGCAGTGTGATACACAGCCCCATGCAGAAACAGGTCAGGTGGGTCTTCATGTGAGATACCTTATCGTATGCGTAGGTTAACCATGTCCAGCTTACCGCCGAGATTGTCCAGCTCATAGGTGAGCAGGACACGAGTCTCGTCTTTACCGAGGTGTGTCTGGAAATCTTCTATCGCCGAAATGATCAGTGCGCTCAGCATCTCCTTGCGATCCAGTCCCAGCTCTTTGCCATTTTCTACAACGCTGTTGATGGCGTCCTTGGCTGCACTGTATTTGCTCATGTTTATCTCCAATATGTCAGCCGTATAAATAACATGGCCCCTGCGGGCGGAAACTAAGGGATATCCGAGAGCGCAGGCTGGGAGGCCACCCCGGGTGACCTCATCAGGGTTTTAGGTGGTTCTGGATCAGAGGTGAACAAAGTCTCCACGGCGTATTTTTGCGCCATCGACAAGTTCAGCTCGGGCGTAACGTTCGGTGACCTCAACAACCTTGATCTGGCCAACCTCACGCTCAATCGTATCCAGCAGTAATCCAGTCGCTGGATCGACGAGTTTGCGCACCACCGTTGATACACGCATCAGATCGCCTTCGCGAATGCCCGAGGCACGGTCAGCATTCAGATATACCTCATCAGCATCTGTGCTGGCGATCTGAAAGCGTCTCTCCACAGACTGATTAAGATCGTTGGCGATTTTCAACACGGCTTGGCCGAGCGCGTTGCGTGATGCGATACCCAGGGGTGATTTGGCAAACGTGTCGCCGCCGAGGCTGGCTCGTTTGTAGTCAAGACCCAATGTCCATCCGCCGGTTTTTGAATCAGCGATCACCCGATGCGAAAATCGAGTCTGCCCGTTGGTGGCGTCGATGATGCTGACGTCAAGGCCCACGTGTGCTTTGCTGCCGTTGCGCCCCAGCCGAACACCCAGAGGTGTATTGGGTAACGCCACGCCTAAAGTGATACCGCCGCCTTTTTTGTTCGGATCAAATTCCGTGATGGTACCTTTGATGATGACTTCAGCACCAACCAGCCGTCCGGCGGCAGGTGCGGTTTCTCGGTTCACGACACCCGCCAGCCCCAGTTCCTGTTCGCGTAACAGATTCGACAGGCCGGTTCGATCCAGCACTATGAAGCAGTTGGTTCGGGTCAGTTCGGTTGCGAGTTGAGCCGCCAGCCCATCGCCGATGTTGTAGCCTTCAAAAGAGGCCAGTTTACCGGTAGAAAAAAAGCTGTAGATCGCAACCCGTGGTTTCAGGCTGGGACAGGTCATGTTGTCCAGTGCCTGTTGCAGGTCTTCCGAGTCCATGGTTTTTGACTTACCGGCTTTAGCATCAGCAACGCCGGTCATCAGAAGCAGCAGGAAACCGATGATGGCGAAGGTGGTGAGTTTGGTTGAGCGTGTCATGGGGCACTTCCTGTTATTTCTTGTGAACTTGTGAATAGGTCACACCTATTCACTTTCAGGTTCACTTTCTGCAGCTTTTTTTTCTAACATCACTTCCAGGTAACGTATCTGCATCTGTTCGATGTAGGCATTGGAAGTATTTGTGGGGTACACGTAAAACAGTTGACCGTTTTTCAGCGGCAATGCCCGTAAAGACTGCTCGGCCATGAATCGCTGCACTGCAGGGTCGTAGCGCTGCTCAGCCAGCACAATAAAACCGGGCAGGCCCCGGGGATGTAGCAGTGGATTCGCTCCAGCCGCCAGTGATGATACGGCCAGGCCAGCCGCCAATAGAAAGTGTAGTGATTTCATCGCTGGCCACCCTGCAGGGTGACAATGTCTCTCTCTGCTGAAACGTTGCTGCCGGTAATATCGCCAGTGTTATCGCCGCAGATAACAACCGTGTTACCACTGTTGGCTTCTACCTCTACATCCAGACATTGAAACTGACTTTCAAAGCGCGACAGTTGCGCACTGGTCTGCTGGCGCAGGCCCGAGACCGTGGGTGCATCGACATTGCGATTTCCACCATTGCCGGTGACCAGACGCACGTTGGCGCGTGCTTCGTTTTCTGCCTGCATACGCTCCTGCTCAAATCGCATGCGCAGTTGATAGACGCGCTGTAGCAGTTGTTGTTCGGCGCTGGGTGCTGGCTTGGCCTGTTGCGCGTATGCGGGCTGGCCTGCTGTTGTCAGCCAGAGGGCTGCAAGGGTGCTGGTGAGTAAGATGAAAGTACGCATGGTCCTGTCCTCTTTTGTTTGATCTCTAATCTGAGCGTGAAAAAAACCAGAGGGCGTGGGCCCCTCTGGTTTGTTCTTGCTTCAGTCGTGTTTCCAGGTTTACTTGCCGATGTCAGAGTTCATCTGATCAGCAATTGAGTTGCTTGAATCGCCAGACTGGCCCAGCTGTGCTCCAGAACTCTGCATGGTGTCGCCAAACACTGTCGCTGAGGTGTTACCAACTGGAGCAAATACACCTTTAGGTCCCATGTCCCGACCGGCAAAGGTATTGGACTGGCTGATAGGTGCACCATTGCTGCCTTGTACAAACAGATTGTTCTGTGGCAGCTGATTGGTGTTGTTGTTCACCATTGCAGGGCCGTAGAAAACCTGTTCATCATTGCCAGCGCTGACAACCGTAGGTCCGCCTGTAACGCCAACCGTGTGACCGCGCGCAGCGCCCAGTACAGATTGATCAGCCTGATGGCCGGCATCCTGTGCCTGGTACTTGTGTGAAGTCATGGTGGGTGTCGCAATCTGGAAGTCAATGTCTGTGCTTTCCTGCCAGGACTTTGTCACGTCATTGTCTTCTGAGATAGAAGTTGTGACGTCGTTGTCTTCACTGTGAGCGTAGTCGTTGTCTTCGCTGTGCGAATAGCTGCTGGTGTAGTCGTTGTCTTCCTGGTTGGAGAAACGCAGATCTACATCGTTGTCTTCCTGCACTGAGCGGCGCACATCAACGGCAACGTCGTTGTCTTCGCTGTGGCTGGTTGTGCTTGTAGGATTAAACGAATCTGCAACAGCAACTTCTGTGGTGCGAGATGCATCCCAGTAGGCGTAAGGAGTGTCGGCAGCAACTGTGCCTGTCGCCATAATGCCCGCGAGGATCAGGGTGGGGGTAAATACTTTTTTCATGTTAATCTCCGATACTTAGGTGGTTTAGATAGGCGCCTTGTGGCTGCCTTATCAGGTAAGTAACGGGGTCTGAGGGAAGGGTTCAAAAATAGTGGAAACTTTTTTGAACAGATGCTCGCGCGAAACGAGCAGGAGACTAGGGTGTTGCAAAGTCCGGGTGCATGGCGAAGTTCAGGCGACCGTCGGCGCCAGGTTCAATGCGTAACGGGAATCCAACAGTTCGGTAGCGACCTTTGTCCACATGTGTGATGTGAACTACCGCCAGGGTGTCAGCCTGAATCTCGCTTGGGTCGACGCGGAACACACCACCTGCGGTACGGATACCTTCGGTGGGTTTAGCAAACCCCATCTGCTGCCAGGCAGGCTGGTCAATCTCTCGTCGTAGCTGCGATAAATACGCTTCGTCAGGATCCAGCACCAGACGCACAGACTCGCCAGGTAACTGATCCCACAAAGAGAACCCTCGAGAGACATCAAAGGTGCCCGATTTGGACCAGCCAGATTGGCTGACAGAACGGTCAACCAGGTCGCCGTTACGATACGAACTTGTCGTTTTGGTTACGCTGACTGACAGGCTCCAGCTGCCCCACAGACCATATTGCTGATATTGCTCCGGCCATATACGGCTGCAGTCCGGCTGCTCCAGAAACATAGTGTGGAATGTGCCTTTCCCAGCGGCCTTGTCAACTCTGGCGCTGATCAGCAGGCCATTGCTGTAGCTCTGGCCGCCAATTCTCAGGCGCGCATCTCCACTGGGGTGGGTGATTTTGCTTTTGAATTTTTTCTTGATCGGATCTTTTGCCAGCTTGGGTTTCTTTGAGCTGCCACCACTGCTGCCGAGCAAACCGCCCACCAGTTTACCCAGCGCGGCACCGGCGGCTTTACCCACCATTTTGCCCATGAAACTTTCAGCATCACCGAGATCTAATGGCGACGCTGCCAGCGGTGTGCCGCAGCGCGTTGTCGCTGCCGAGGCAACCTGCGCCTCGATAGGTGCCAGATCCAGTGTCACTTCCGGGTATTGTGTTGGGTTTGAGTACTGAAAATCGCCTTTGTCGCTGGGTGCAAACTGATTAGCTGTTGTCATCTCCGCAGCCTGCAGCGAGCAGCATATAAAAGCTGTCAGTATGGTTGTAATCAGAGTGCATTGCGGGTGTTTAAAAGCCATCACTGGACTCCTCTTCGGAAAGGCAGGTAAAGGCGTTAGCGGTGGCTGCGGCTGCAGCCGCACAGACATCGATAAGTCCATGACCAAAGGAAGCATCTTTTCCTGTATTGCCCAGATCAGTGCTGTGTCCGCGCAATAGAAAAGCGATTTCGGCTGGGGATGACAACGGCATCAACGGGTGCAGAAGGGCGGCAACGCCGCTGACGTGTGCTGCTGCCCAGGATGTGCCGGAACTGATCGGGAAACTACCGTCCGCGGCCAGCGTGACGATATCCACACCTGGCGCGGCCACATCAATGTATTCACCCACGTTGGCCTGCTCGTACAGGCGGTTACGGTTATTGACCGCGGTGACTGCAAGTACACCGGGCAAGGCGGCTGGAAACGCGGGTTTGGCCAGCGCACCGCCGTTGCCTGCGCCTGCAATAATCAAGCGGGATTGATCAACGGCCAGCGCGATGTATCGGGCAAGCAGATCATCAGGTGGTCCAGCCAGACTCATGTTGATAATTTTGGCGTTTTTCTGCATCGCTACATCCAGCGCTTTGACCAGACTGCTGGTCCAGCACCGTGCGCGTAAACCGGTAGGAGTTTCAGGTTGGCAGGCTTTTAAGGCAAGAATGTTGGCCGCGGGAGCGACGCCATAACTGCCTAACGCGTTATCCGCAGCAGCAGCAATAATACTGGCAACCGCGGTGCCGTGCGCATCAGCACTCCAGCCTTTGCCGGTCAGATCCTGATATTCCACCCGACCGGCCAGGTCGGGGTGATCTACAGCCATGCCGGTATCAATTACCGCAATTGTTTCACCTTCGCCGGTGGTCTCTGTGTGCAGGGCCAGCGCGCCAGTATGCGCGGGACCATAGGTCAAGCCCGCCCAGGGATCTGAATAGCTGGATTGTGTCGCCGCGGTCAGATAGATCATTTCACGTTGCGCGCTGACAATATCGTTATCCTGCGCGAGGATTGTGAGCAACTGTGTGACGGAACGTTGCGGATCCGGGTTCAGAAATACTGTCAGCACATCACCAGTGCTTGTTAATGTGGTCTGGCTCAGAGCAATCAGTTGATGCCGCGCGGCGACACTGGTTACATCGCCTGTAACCACGGCAACCACCAGATTTGGCACTGAAGGTGGCGCCAGGCTCGATAATGGAACCTGGGTGCTGCTGCATCCGTCACCCACGTTCACCAAGTAACCGGTGGTGTCAGCTGGTATCTCTGTGCTCTGAAGTAATGCCTGTCCGCCAAAATCCGGGACCAGCTTAAGGGCAAAGTCTGCTGCTCGGACTGCGGGCTGCGCATCCGGTGCATAGGGGTCCCTGCTCGCCTGTGTGCTTCTGTCCTGGGTATTTTCTGCCAGAGCCTGCAGATCAAGATTCAGGTTTATACCCGCGCCATCTGTTGGTGAGTCGAGTTCTGGTAGCGCGGCTGCAACCGAGCAGGTGCTTTGCTCACTGTTATGCGCGGGAATGCTGTCCAGGGTGGGAGGATTCGCAACTATCCTCGCCTGCACACGTTCGGCGTTGGAGACGTTGCTGATACTGCTGTTCAGCTGAATGCTCTGACAGGCATCAACGTTACACTCTGAAATGCCTGGCTGCCCACAAAGCTCGGCCTGTTGTTGCTGCCATTGAGCCTCGGGCATGTTGAACTGCACCAGTGTTGTGCGCCCCTGGGGTAGCAGGCGTGCATCGTCGAGTAGGTTCTGGGATAGCCATTGTGGCGCATCGATATGAGATGCGAGCACCAGGCTGCGCGCCGGTGCCGGTAGCGTCAGGTTTGCTGGCTCCTGCCACGCCTGGGCAAAGTCCTCAGCGCTGAGTGCCCGCCCCAGGCTGCAGAATATCAAGGCAATCAAAGCGGCTTTAAGATTCATCGGAGACCTCTGCAGCATCAGGCACCGGCAGGTGTAAACTCATTCTCGCTTCGCGCTCGACGCCTGTGGTGGTAGTGACCACAAGTTTCAGGTCCCACTGTGTTGAACCGTTGGCCTGACGGGTTAACGTGTTGACTTCAAACCGGCCAAGCTGGCCGTCGACGACATTGTCAAAGCTTGCGAGAGTTTGCCACTGGTACGGATCAGCTGGCTCAGCATCGCGCTTTTTCTTCTTCTTCTTTTTCTTCTTGCCTGTTTCTTCGACGATGGGTATTGAACCTGCTGCGGGTCGAAACTGCAGCGCCGCACTGGCAAATTCATCACCCTGAGCCTGACCCAGTATATTGACCCAGAGTTGGGTGTCGATGAGTTCCAGGCTGGCGGTGTTGAGTCGGGCCTGCACATATTGTCCTGGTCGTGTGCTCAGTGCCGCGATGTAGTCCAGGCCTCCGTAACCGGACAACTGATCTACCCCTGGTGGGGCAATGTCCGCAGCGGATTGAATCAACAGCTGACGCAATTGTGCGCCGCTTAACTCAGGTTGGCGTGCAAGTACCCGGGATGCGATGCCGGTGGCAATCGCCGCGGAAAACGAGGTGCCTGATGCGCGATAGTAGTGTTCTCCCTCTCCCACCACAGCATCTTCTGATGCGTAATCCAATGGCTGGGAGAGCGCGATGAAATCAGTGTCTCTGGCCCGCAAAGAGAGGATTTCAACGCCGGGGGCGAGCAGCGAAAGTTGTGCGCCGAAGTTCGAAAACCCTGCGCGGTTGCCGTCATGAGTGCTGGCGCCGACAACAAGCACACCGGGCAGCGCTGCATAGCCAAATCTGTCGACCCCGATACCCCGGTTACCCGCAGCAACAACGATCAGAACACCACGCTGCCGGGCAAATTCTGCGGCTTGGATCTCGAGCTCGGTGATCGTTTCACCAGCAAGACTCAAATTGATAATACGTGCGCCCTGTTCAACGGCGTAATGTATTGCTGCAGCGACACTTGAACTTCTGGCCTGGCCTGCAAAGTTTGCCACTTTTAACGGCATGATCCGCGCGTCGGGATTGATACCGGCTATGCCAATACCATTGTTTGTGCAGGCGGCAATAAGTCCGGCAATGTGTGTACCGTGACCACTGAGATCCCAGGGGTTGTTGTTGTGGTCGACATAGTTCCAGCCAATGAGATCGTCAACATAGCCATTGCCGTCGTCATCTCGGCCGTTTTTTGTCTCTGCCGGATTGCGCCACAACCGGTCTGCTGCCAGATCCTCGTGGGTGTAGTCCAGGCCGGTGTCTATGATCGCAACAATAACGTCCTGCTGAGCTGGGGCGGGCGCGATGTCCGTATAGACGCGCTGCTGTTGCAGTGCCCACTGGTCTGCATAAGTCTGACCCCAGGAGCCCTCTTTACTGTAGTGGGGATCGTTCGGTGCATTTTCGGCAAACGTCGGGACACAGATACCGGCCGTCAGTAAACCCAAGTATGCGAGCAACAGCGGAGCTTGCCAAACGCTGGGCAATCTCATGGCGCTACCGCCGGTTGAACGTAGATGATGGTTGAGTTTTGCTCCAGCTTGTTCTGTGTTTCAACGCTATCAACGCCGGCTGGGAGAGTGATCGAATAGATACCAATACTGTTGGGGCCAGCTGTAATCTGCGCATCCATACGCATTAACAGTTCACGCATCTGCGCTTCCGTTGTGCCAGGTGCAAATCCAATCAGCAGATCAGCCGCTACGCCCGGGAGTCCCACCGTTTCGTATTGGCTGTTACCTAAGTCCTGAGTTTCGGTGTTATCTGGAGAACCGATCATCACCGCCAGTGCAAGCACTGCAGCAAACTGCGCAGCCAGGGCAAATTTTGCCATGCGCGGTGTGACATCCCATTGCAGTGCCTTGCGAAGTTTGACCAGTAAACCGGCTTTGGCAGGGGTTTCCTGCACTATCAATGGCTCAGACGTCTCACTTTGGGGTACCTGATCCAGTTGATCCATGACCTTGGCCAGCACAGCGGGATTGTATGCAGGCTCGTGTTCACTCTGGCTGCGGACAGTGTCTGCAAACAGATTTAACTCATTGAGTTCAGCTTTACTGATTTCACCACTGTCGATGAATGCCTGCACAGCGCGGCTTTCATCTTCGTTTAACGTGCCGGCGACAAACCAAGGCAGTAATTCTTGTGCTTCTTGTCGATTCATGAGGCCATCTCCACGCTGGAAGGGTCCATGCCCGCCTCGCGTAAGTATCCTTGTAGTAGTTTTTTGGCGTGAAACATCCGTGTTTTCACTGTGTTTTCAGGGCATTGCACAATCTCGGCAATCTCCTGGTAGGTGCAGCCGTGGAAATACGTGAGTTCTATCACATCTCGATGTTCCGCCGAGAGGTTGCCCAACGCGCCACGTAAGGTGGTCTTCAGCGTCGCGGCGTCGTGTGCCTGTGCAGCCTCGTTGACCTTAGGGTCTGCAATTTCCGGTGCATCATCAACATCCACTGTATCCAGTTGTTTGCGACGCACGGCGTTAAGTGCTGTGTGTCGTGTGATACCCAGCAGCCAGGTGCTGACTTTGGAACGACCCTCAAATTTAGCGGCGTTCTTCCAGACCTCCAGCATGACGTCATTAGCCACTTCTTCGGCCTTACCAGCGTCGTTTATCAGGCGGTAGGCGTATCTGAAAATTCTTTCGCCGTAGCTGCTGAATAACTGCTCAAATGCGCGTTTGTCTCCCTGACCGATGCGTTCTACCAGGTGATAATCGCCGTTGTCTCGGGCGACGTCCTGCTTTTCAGTGTCTGGTCGTGGTGTCGACATAGTACTCAAGTGTGCTAATGCCATGGTGTGCGACAACCCTGTTGCTCTTGCTCTTACCCAGTGAGTAACGAGCCGGAGAAAAAAGGTTCAAACATTTTCGAAATATTTTTTACAGTCGCTGCCATCGCTATGTGGCGTTCTTTTATTGTTTGACTGATCAAATTTGACGCAAGGTTAATACCCTGTGCGAGCCCCCAGCCCCTAATATTGCGCAGAAGTAGAATGGTTACAACCACGCAATATCAGTAAGGGGCAGCAGGAGTCAGCAGTTAGACCAGCCGCTGGTGGTATAAATGCAGCCATCTGAGGTGCCGCCAACCCCAAGTTCCGCGGCACGACTGTAATGATTCCAGTCGCCCTTGGCGTTGCGTTCACCGCTGCCGTAGCGGGAAAACGTAGACACATTGCCCTGTCCAAGACAGCCGGATGTTGCGTTGCTGAGATTTAACCAACAGCCGTTGGCATCAGCGAGGTAAATCCCTGGGGCTACTTTGCCGCCAATCTGCTGTTCCAGAAGCTGTAACTGGTCGCTGGTCAGGCGCTGGCCGTTGATTGCAACATCACTCCAGCTGTCAGCGATGGCAATCTGGTGGCTGGTCAAAGCGATGACGACCAATAGGATTTTGCGATATTTCTGATACATGTTGTTCTCCGTTAATAAAATGGGGTTAGTCGCAGGGGCCAACGCTGACATCCGGGTTTTCTCCGTACACTCGACAGATGCCATCGTTAAAGATGTTGTTTGTCTCGTCAGATTCCCGAATTTCTCCGCCGTTGGCGAAATCTGAGGAATCAACGGTGAACACAGTTTCCAGGTCGTAATCGTTGATACGATCAGGAATAAGGACGTATCCCAGCGTTGTTCTGGTGCGGGTTCCTGCTGGTTGGCCATTGACGCGCCCGGTGATACTGAAAGTCTGTGGTGCCATGCCGCCTCCGGTGACAGTGACATCAGCGGTAACATCAAAGTCTCTGGACACTATTGAACCGAGATTGCCTGTGCGTACTTCGATTTCAACACGGGTGCCTTGAACCAGGAAGTCGCCGTCGTCTGCATAGAGGTCAGGCATGAAAAGTGGAGGTGGCGGAATGAAAACACCGTCGATCAGCATTTCTTTGCTAAGCAGACAGTCGCCTACCCAGAAGCCCCATTTATTTTTTTCGATAACACAGGGTTTTGCTTCTGTGTTTGGGGCGATGAGCGCTGCGCCGACAATGCAGCAGGCACAGAGGGCCAGGCTGATTGATTTTGAAAAATTCATATTGTTCTCCTTGAACAGTGGTTAATGGATCAAGCTCATCTGATGAGTCACAACCGCTAAGCAGAATGTTCACTGTTTCAGCACCCTCTGCCGGCGTGCCATCAATTCTGGTGGCATAACCTCAGTCCAAAGCGCATTACTCTGCCCGCCAAGTTGGTTAAAGCTGGCCGGAACACATCAAATGAACTTTTTTACCTATTGCTGTTACCCACAGCTGTGACGATGAGATTGCGTGGCACGGAACAGGATGCAGCGCTTATGGCAGATCTGATCGCCGGAGATGAGCGGGCTCTGCGCGCGTTGATCGATTTATACGGTGAGCAGGTTTTCCGGTTTGCGCTGCGATTGACGGGTCAATCAACGATTGCGGAAGAAGTGGCCAACGATGTGTTTTTGCAATGTTGGAACGCAGCTGCGGATTTCCGCGGCGACAGTGCACTCTTAACGTGGTTGTTGGGCATAACACGCTTTAAGGCGAGTAACGCAGTGCGTGGCAAAAAACTGACCCTGGTAGATGGCGAAGACCTGGATGGAGTTGAAGACAGTTTGTACAACGTGGAAGCAGAAGTTCAGGCGCAGGAGCAGCAACAGCTGCTGAAAATGCTGCGTGCTGCATTGCAGACGTTGAGCGTCGAGCATCGGGAAGTTCTGGAGCTGACCTTTTTCCATGAACGGTCCTGCAGACAGATTGCGCAGATTGTTGAAGCGCCTGAGACCACGGTTCGCACGCGCATGCACTACGCCAGAATGAGATTGCGCGAAGCCTTGCAGGGTTTTGATGTCGAACGATGGCGCGAGCTCACGGCACAAAAATAACCGGTAACAAAGTAACTTTGGAGAAAGACATGAAGAAGATTGTGATGTTTTTGCTGACCGTGCTGTTCAGCAGTCAATTGTATGCTGACTATAGAGGCGAACTCGGCATTGACTACACCAGCGGCAGCGTAGGCGTTGGCAGTAGTTATAGTGTACCGGACTACACGCCACCAACGGGACCTACAGATCCCGGTGCACCGCCAATCGAACCACCACCGCCTGAGTTTTATGAAGGTGGTGACGATGACTTCAGTGGCTGGACGGTCAGCGGCCAGTATTTCCTGGAACCCGTAGACACATCCCAGGGGCCGTTGCAGCTGGCGGAGTTCTTAAGTCGTGCCAGCAGCGTTGGTGGACGCTATGGCCAGCTCGAAACGGACGATACTGATATAGAAACGGACATGTGGCAGGTGTTCACCCGCTTGATTGTGGGGGAGTCTCTGGTTGTTGAAGCCAGCTATGGCCAGTCTGACATTGATACCACCCTGGGATCAGTGGACGTGGATATGTATACGGTTGCAGGTGGATATTACGTTGCAGAAACCACACAGGTTCGTCTGGGCTACGATGTCGAAGAACAACAACTGTATGACTTTGAACGCTGGCTGATAGACATCACTCATGTGCAGCAGATGGAAAACGGCATGAGCTGGCAGGCCCATGCGCTGATAGCAACGGTCACCGGGGATGCTGATTTCGGACGCGACGATGATGGTTCCGATCTGGAACTTGCCTTTAAGTGGTTCTTTAACCATAACTTCGGCATTGGCGCGGATTATCAGATGTCTGATCGGGACGTCACTGGCGACACGGATGCGTACCAGTTGTGGGCGAGCTATTTCCCCACCGATAAGATCTCAGTGACGTTGAGTTACTATGATGAAGAAAACGATGAGTTTGATGTAGATAGTGACGGCGTTGTGTTCGAGGCGAAATACCGATTCTAGGCGGCGAGGCGCCTGCCTCATGAAGGTGGGCGGTGAACCTGTCTTCGTGAGAACGCTTGTCAGCTGGTTGAGTCTGGCTGGCGCGCTTGTTCTGTGCCTGACAGCCGGGCAGTCAGTTGCCGAAGTGCATGCCGATGTAATTGTGCGGGACGCGCAGCTGTATATCGGAGATGTTCAACCCCAGGACAAGTCTCTGTACCAGCCCATCGAGTTCACAGATTACTGGACCCGTTTACGTCGCCAACAGGGGATAAACGGGTTCTATCGCCTGATTGCTGATGTGCCTTTGGCTGGCGCTGCTGAGCAGGTACCTATGGCTGTTTACATAGCCAATCACTCCGGTCGCGCGACGGTACTGTGGGACTCAAATGTGATTGGACGCAGTGTGCCCCTGACGGGCGTGGGCACACCCATGGTGTCAGGACCACTGCTGCTCAGTATTCCGGATGAGCTGCTGGGAGCAGGGCCCCATGAACTGTTGATAGAGTTTCGCGGCAATACCACGCAAACCAATTTCATGCGTCGTCCACAGGTCCTGCCGCTGTTTGATATCGAATCCAGGTTTGTTACAAAAAAGCTGACGCTTGTCTATCTACCCGTTTCGCTGGGTGTTTTGAGCATGATGTTTGCGCTGGTTTTTTATGCGGCTTATTACAAGGATGCAGCCGCCGGTGGTGTAGGTTGGTTGGTGATTGGTCTTGTTGCGTCGGCGTTTTCTGTGTTGGGTTTGTATGTCTCTGTGCCTGATCCCTGGGCAGAATGGCTGGGTCGCGTGCGTCCTATCGCTTTTCAACTTTCGTTTTTATGCTTCTGGCTGGCATTGCGCAAAATGGTTGGTGCAACGGGGCAGTGGTCGCTAAGGCTGCTGTTGTTTACCTACCTTGTTTTTGCGGTTCTGACCCTGACCGTCGACGCCGCGCAGGTCTATATGGTGGCTGTATTGTGGACGCCCTTAACTTACGCCCTGGGACTTTACGTGTTGTACCAGGCGGTACGTCTGGCATCCCGGCCGCCGAGGCGAATTTATGCCCTGCTGCCGTTGGCTTTAGTACCTGTAACCATTGTTCATGATGCGTTAGGTATTGGTGCGGGTGGTGAATTCTGGGCTGACCAGGCACTGACGATTTACAACCCACCGCTATTTGCGTTTGCGCTGATCCTGATGCTGGTCGCGCGTACACGCATGCAACAGAGCGATCTGCGTATTTTGAATGCGCAGCTGGAGCAACGGGTGCAGGAAAAACACGCAGAACTTGAAGCCAACTACGAAAAAATCTCTGCAGCTGAACAGCGTGAAGCAGTGTTGAGTGAGCGCGAGCGTATGGTCCGCGAAATGCATGACGGTCTTGGCAATCAGCTGGTGTCGACCCTGGCCATGGTTGAAAGTGGTCAATTCTCCAGTGCGGAAGTGGAAGAGGCCCTTCGTGATGCTTTGGATGACCTGCGTATCATGGTGCATTCGCTGGACCAGCAGGAAACAGATCTGTTGGGTCTTCTGGCCATAGTCCGGGAACGCCTGGAGCCGCGTCTGGCGCGTCAGGGTTTGCGTTTCAATTGGCAGGTGGAGGATTTGCCGGATATTGCGCCCCTTGATCCGGAGCAAGCGGGTCACGTTTTACGTATCGTGCAGGAATCGCTGACTAACATCATTAAACACGCCAACGCAAAGACGATCCTGATTGCTACGCGTATTGATGGCGATCGCCGCTGCCTGATTATCGAAGACGACGGCTGTGGTGGCGGTGACTTTGTGGCCACAACCGGAGGCGGGCGTGGACTGGTACACATGCGCGAGCGAGCAAAGCAGCTGGGTGGAGAACTTGAGGTGACTGCAGGTACAGGCGGCCAAGGTACACGGGTAACCCTGTGCCTTCCCAGAGTACACTCGGCGCCTGCCTAGCTGCCCTTAGAATTGTGGGCAGAGTGTCCAGGCAAACGCCGTTACACTATCGTTATGGTAGAAATGAATCATAAGCAGACCTGTACCGTTGCGGTGGTTGAAGACGACCCCAACACACGGGCGCGGCTAACGGAGAAAGTAGACAACCTGGCTGATTTTTCTGTGATTGTCAGCGCAGGCAGTGTGGCCGAAGCGAAAGATCTGCTGCGTCAGTCGCCCCCAGACGTACTCCTGATTGATCTTGGCTTACCCGACGGCAGCGGGCTCGACGTGATTCGCCAGCAGAGCGATTTGCACCCGGAAATGCCTATTCTGGTGATTTCTGTATTTGGCGATGAAAAAAGTGTCATCCGCGCCATAGAAGCGGGCGCTCAGGGTTATCTGCTGAAATCTGATTCCAGCCTGGCCATAGAGCAGTGTCTAGCGCAACTGCTTGCAGGTGGCGCGCCAATATCGGCAGCCATAGCCAGACATCTGATCCGGCGCCTGCGACCGGAGCCCACGCAAGCCCAGCGTGAAGCGCAGTCATTGCTGAGTGATCGTGAACTGGAAGTGCTGCAGCTGGCTGCCAAAGGCTACAGCTATCAGGACATTGCAGAGCTGTTGCAAGTTAAAGTCAGCACTGTTGGGTCTTATACTCGACGGATGTATCAGAAGTTGTCTGTACATTCTCGCAGTGAAGCGGTGTTTGAGGCGACCCGCATGGGGCTGATGGATAGACCTCACAAAGGTGAATGAAGACGTTGCTGGTCGTTGACAGGTGGCGATGGTGTAAGGAAAATGCGCGTCCCGCGGAACCTTGTACAGGTGACCGCGTTGACCGAGAACGTTGAAAGACGATGGCTACGTAGCTCAGCTGGTTAGAGCACAGCATTCATAATGCTGGGGTCGGTGGTTCAAGTCCACCCGTAGCTACCAATAAAATCAATAACTTAGGGCTCTACCCAGTTAACGGGGGACGACCGTTATTCACTAAACCCCTATACCTGATTGATGATGCCCCCCACCCGCAGTGGTTTACGACCTTCAACCGATAATTCTCAAAATTCCTGAACCCGTAGGCTCTTCGTCTCCTAACAAAATCACACCTCTTTCATTGTGTTCCTACTGAACAAAACCCCTCCGCGACGAAGCTAACCAATGCGGTTGATTTGTTTAATTTAGCTTTTAAACCGCTTTGGTTAGCTGACGAACCATGCGGTCCGCTGTAGCGTAGAGTGAATCGGAGTTCAAGAAAGTAGACGTCGTGGAAAATTCTTTTATCGTCCTGCAGAAAAGTGTCGCAGGTGTGATCTGGGTTGTGTTCCTGGCCGTTTCTGCCGCACCAATTCAGGCAGACGTCAATTGGCACACAAACTTTGTCAGCCCCGGGGCCGAGGCGGTTCAAAGCGTTCCGCGATTCACTGATGCTTCTGGACTGAAACGCGTGGGCTATGGAATTATCAAGGTGGTCACGCCGCAGCACACAACCTCCAGAGGAGCCTGGTGGACCATCCCGGCCTTTATGCAAAAAAAAGAGGACTTAAAAGAGAAGAACTTGTACTTCCAAGATCCGCAGACGAATTGTCTTGCGAAAATAGATCTGGATAGTCCGGTTTTCAATAGAAGATCAATCTCCTTCGAGCTGGTGCACGAATCCAGTTCGGATTGCAGAGAAATTGGCTTGCTCGGCAGGGTTAACCTCGTGGAGATCAACCCCTGCAAAGCTGAGCTGTGCAAGCGTTCTGACAACGATCTATTTCTCTTTTTCGGCCCGGAGGAGAATGATGGCGTGACGTTCAGTGATGTGATGTTTTACGGTGGTGAGTTTGAGATTGAGCTGGATCCAAAGCCATGGCGAATCTCAACAAAAATATTACAAGCGACCGATCTGCAATGGAGCAACAGAACAGGGATTTACACAAACAATTGAAAAGGGCTGTTATGGCAAAATCGGATTACAAGACGCATGAAGTCCTGCACATGTCATCGTTCTTAATGTCGAGTGTTGACCGAGAACTACTCGAACACGATGCGATTAAAAACAATCGCGAGTGGCAACTGCTTGCAGAGGCTGCGCATAAAGCGCTTTTTGATCTCTACCAGGCGATTGGCAGTGTGCACTTGGCGGAAGAATTAGATGAGCAAGCCAGCGACGAAAAAAGCCTATGACCAATGAGAGTCGAGTAAAATTGTCTGCGGAACGAACCTTCAAGTCGCCCATTCTATTAGTGTTGGTACTCCTGTTGTGGTCTGGAGCGGTCAAAGCAGATAACTACGGCAATCTGGTAGAGGTGTGTAACCATGGTGATGTAGACCTTCGATTCCTGTCCTACGCGACCAGCAGTTCTTTTTTTGGTGGCGATCGGGGGGAAATCTCGGGTTTCTATACAATAAGACCGGGCGATTGTGGAAACGTTAATCCCTCAGGGTACCAAACTGTGGCTGTTGGTTTTCTTCAGACTAACAATAAAGGCGTAAACGGAAACCCGGTGTACAAGCTGAATGACGTGCCAGATGATGGTAGCTTGTCCTGGCTGCCGTCAATTGTTTGCGCACCACCGAATGACGCTGTGATGTATACTAACAGTATAGATCTTGTCCGCTCGAACTATCTTCCACCTTGCAAACCCGGGCTGGTAGAGGTTCGGATGTCTTTTGGCGTGATGCCGAATGACAGATTCCCCAAATTCAATTTAACGCCACGTAGTTCTGACGCGTTGTCGAGCTGGCTGAAAAAACCGCCTAACTCGACAGACGACAGGCAGGGTGAAGCTAAGAGTCGCGCGAATGAAAGTCTCGAGGACGGATACCGACGAAATATTGCAAACGCGTGCGTCGAAGGGAAGCTTTACCAACGGTTTTTGCATCCTTCTGACAATCCGAAGGGCATGTGCGAATGTTTTGCGCGTAACATTGTCAGGGGCGAAGGACCATTGACGGTTCACTCCATCTCAGTCCGTGCGGAACGGGGCGAAGACTTGCTCGCTGCGCTTGACCGGCACGCGCCGAAAACGCTTTACCTTTATTCTTCGACCTGCGGTGTTAACTGAGCGGTAAGCACTAGAATATTCAGGAACTAACGTTACCAGTAACGATGTTATCAGTCCGAATAACCGGATCGGTTAGTTGGTCGACCCCCGCGCCTGTACTATTATCGTGCGTTTGCAAGTGAAACGCATTGACTGTTCAGAATGAGTTGCGCGGTCAAGGAACGAAAATGACGGATCTCACAGACAACCTGGTCTTGCGAGCACGCGATTTTGCATTCGCGGCACACAACGCGATTGATCACCGGCGTAAATACACTGGTGAGCCCTATACTACGCACTTGCAGCGAGTCGCCCAGCTTGTCGAGTCTGTAGATGGCGACGAAAGTATGATTGCTGCCGCCTACCTGCACGACACAGTAGAAGACACGACCACGACAATCGAAGATATTCGCTCAGCGTTCGGTGATGATGTTGCTTATCTGGTTTCCTGTCTGACGGATGTTTCAAAACCGGAAGATGGTAATCGCAAGATACGAAAAAAGATGGATCGCGAACACATCGCCAAAGGTGATGCCCGAGTGCACACCATAAAACTGGCCGACCTCCTCGACAACGGTTGGTCTATCACTTCACACGATCCGAGATTTGCCAAAGTATTTATGGCTGAGAAGCGCGAGCTGCTCGAGGTCCTGGGTGATGGTAATCCGCATCTCTTTCACCGGGCGCGTGTGATGGTCGAATCGTACATGGCGGCGCTCGGAACCCCGGACGTTGAAGTGACCACCCTGTATCCTTCGACGGTGCCGGGTGATCCATCTGTACCAACCAAAACCACCTTTACTTTGTGGGAATACGTGGGCTCCGTTTACGCCCCACAACTCTATGAAGCGATTAAGGTGATTGGCGTGATGCCGCCCCGGCATGTGCTGAACGAAGTTCTCGCGCGGGAGCCTGTTGGACCCTATGTTATGGAATGGACTCCGGTTGAAGTGACCGATGAGGCGTACGAATACTTTGTAAAACAAGTGCACTGGTCCCTCGATGGATATTGCATCGAAGATCGTTCACTTTGGCATCATCCGGATTATTCAAGCTGGCGTGCGGCGCTGGATAACAAGCTCAAGGACAATCCAAAATTTAAACCACTTGAGTTTGGCGCCCAACACAGAGTGCTAGGCATTCCGCTTGGGCGTGACAACTGGCTGTCTCGCCGCGAGATTGATTATAATCGTCGGGCACATGACGTCGACTCCATCTTATTTCCGCTCCGCGACTTTCTGAGGGCGTTGGAACACTGCCACCCGGCTTGCTGTGGCCTTCAAGCCTACTCGTTTGAACCTGAATGGATCGTTGAAGCCAGTGAAAAGGTAGGCAGATCAGAAGCCGTAGGTTTGTTAGATCGTGTTCTGATTGATCTTGAAAACCTGGAACTTGATGGAACAGAGGTGCGTAGCCGCGACCTTTTCAATACCTCGCTGCACATCGACGAGCTTGTCGCTTTGTTGCGCCACGTACATAAAGAGATTTGTCGATCGACGGGATAACGGAATTGAAGTTCTTACCCGAAAAGATTCCACAATGTTTTGTCATATGCTGAAAATAAAGTTTAAAGGCAGGAAAAAACAATGGGATATTTGAGTAAACAGCCAACTGGAGGTGGATCCGGTGGTAAGCGAGGTCACTCCAATATGGAGCGTCGTGTTTACAACGATGAAGTCAAAGAGGCGTCTCGGCGAAAACGACGCCAAGAGGACAGAGAAGTCACCGAATCCGCAATCAAACAGAGTGATAAGTCGTAACACAATGGCTACCTATTGGCCGGAAAGGTCAAGCGGACCCAAATATTGAAAGGCTGCGTAAATGAGGGCTTCGGGTTTGCGGCACCATCGATGATCGGCGCCAAAACGTTACCGCGGTAACGTTTGCCATCATTGCTGAGTTTGATTCTCCACGGCTCGGCAGCTTCAACAAGATTCGATGGTGATCGAGGCGTGGTACACGTTTGACAGACAAAGGCGCATTACTCTTGGAGGGAGCGGTTTCGCCTTAGCATTATCTTTATCGGTACTCTCCTGCAACGTTCATGCGTCGCCTCACACGAACTGGATGAGCGTGTTAATCTAAATCAGATCAGAGCTTGATATACAGGGGAGAGGTGCATGCCAGAAGGTAGCACAGTTGCACTGCGCACGACCGCAGTGCTGATGGTCGTGTTTGGTTTGCCTATGATGTGGATGGGCGTCCAGATTGCATTTATGGGTGGCACACCTTATTACCTGATCGCAGGCGCGCTGATCATTTACAGCGCGTTTGAGATCTGGCGGGTCAGCCCGCGCGGTTTTTATGCATACAACGTGGTGCTGTTGCTGACATTGATCTGGGCGGTCTATGAAGCGGGCAACGCCTTCTGGCTGGTAGGCAGTCGCATCTGGATTATTGGTTTGTTTGCGCTCTGGCTGTGCACACCGATGATCCGGCGCCCACTGTTTGGTGAAAACAGGCCGGCTTTGTTCAGCATGCGCACGGTGCAAGTTGGCGCTGCTGCCAGCGTTGCGGTACTCATCGCCATGACCGTTGACCTGTTTGACGATACACCGCTGCCCATTGCGGATATCAAATATGGCAAACCGCAAAACAACGCAGATTGGACCGCTTATGGGGGCAACAAAGCGGGCACCCGTTATGCGCCGCATGCTCAGATCAACAAAGAAAACGTGAATCAGCTGACCAGGGTCTGGGAAGCGCAGACGGATCAGGTGGGGCGCTTCAGTGCAACGCCTATTCAAATTGATGACGGTGTCTATCTGTGCACCGCCCAGAACAACATGATTGCGTTAGATGCTGACACCGGCGAAGAGCGCTGGCGCTTCGATCCTGGCAATGAAACACCGCCGTATGGCATTTTGGGCAACTGTCGTGGCGTAACGTATTACCACATCCCAGGTCGACAAAAAGGTGAGCAGTGTGCTGAGCGTATTTATACCGCTACCACTGATGCGCGCATGATTGCGGTGGACATCCATAGCGGACAACCGTGTGCAGAGTTTGGCGCAGATGGACAGATCTCCCTGCTTGCCGGAATGGGTGAGGTGAAACCCTACTACTACTTTGTTACGTCTCCTGCCACGGTGGCCAGCGGCAGTCTGGTAGTCGGCGGTTGGGTCATGGACAACCAGGAAACGGAAGAGCCTTCCGGCGTGGTACGCGGCTACGACCCTGTTACCGGCGAGCTGAACTGGGCTTGGGATATGGGGCGTGAAGGACAGGTTGATCAGCCACCGGATGGCAGCTATTACACCCGTGGTACGCCTAACGTCTGGAGTCTGACGTCTGCAGACGACGAATTGGGTTTGGTCTACGTGCCAACAGGGAATGCCACTCCAGACTACTTTGGTGGCCAACGTACAGAGATCATGGACAAATATGCCAGCTCGGTGGTGGCGATAGACGCTAAGACCGGTATCAGTCGCTGGCATTTCCAAACGACACATCACGATATCTGGGATTTTGACGTACCGTCCCAACCGACTCTGGTAGATCTGACCGTGCAAGGCGAGCGGCGCAAGGCGATCATCGTGCCAACCAAACGCGGGGAGTTTTTTGTGCTCGATCGGGAAACTGGAGAGCCCCTGTTTGAGGTTACAGAACGTCCGGTACCGCAGACCGATCTGCCCGGTGAGCGCACCACGCCCACGCAGCCGTTTGGCACGGGTATGCCGTCTTTTGCGTATCCGCGGGTGCGTGAGCAGGACCTGTTCGGCTTCACACCTTTTGATCAGATGGCATGCCGCAAGACATTTTTAGGTTTACGGTACGAAGGTCCGATGACGCCGCCTTCCGTGCAGGGCACCTTGTTATACCCTGGTCCTGCAGGAGGTCAGAACTGGGGTAGTGTTGCTGTGGATGAAGAACGCCAACTGATGGTGGTGAACAACTTACATCTGCCGTTCACGATTCATATGATCCCGCGGGAAGAAGATCTGGTGCAATCCGGTGAAGGCTTGAACCGAGGCTATGGTATTGGTGGTCCTCAGCGCGGCACTCCGTTTGCTGCGCGAGTGGAGATGTTTTCATCACCTTTCATGATGCCGTGTATCAAGCCGCCGTTCGGTGAAATCGCCGTAGTAGATCTCACCACCCAGCAGGTGGTTTGGCGCCGTGGCATGGGTTTCTGGAGCATGGGTTTTCCCTACAGCGCCGGTTCGTTTGTTACAGCAGGTGGGCTCATCTTCAATGGCGGCGTTATGGACGGCCAACTGCGCGCCATCGACGTTTTGACCGGTGAAGTAATCTGGCAGGACGCGTTGCCGGGTTCATCGGACGCCACACCAATGTCTTATGTCAGCCCTAAAACCGGCCGTCAGTATGTCATTGTGACCGTACCCGGAGCGGGTCGACCACAACAAGGCGGAGGCCATGATGCATCTGGTGAAGGCGGTGACGTCACAACACCCACTGGAGGTCGCGTGATTGCATATGCGCTGCCTGAGTCGGCATGAGTGTAGTGAGCAATCTCCTGCTGACCTGGTTTGGCATTGGACGGCGTCACCTACGCCGATGATATTTCCAAAGCCGCGCCCGTGTCAGGGTAAGGTAGTTTATTAAAGGCCGGGCTAAACATCTTCAAGGTCGTACCCTGCGAATCGGAAAACTCGTTAAAAAGCGGCAATTGTCATAGCGGAAGTGACTCTTGCTTGGCGCTTTCAACAAATTCAGCAATCGACATTGCCAAACCGGGATCTAATACAATTTTTACTCCGTCTTTGGTCGAGATAGCTCTTGCATGACGCTTTCTTGAAACACACGCGAAGGCAACGGATCCATCATTTAACGTGAACCAACCTACGTAGAAGCCCAGTATCCGCGTTCCGAAATGAAATTTATTGAGCGCATTTTCCGCGTCGGTTCGGTACAGGAATTTTTCGCTTACGTCCAAATTGAGATTTTCTAGTTTTTCCGAAAAAGAAGCAAAAGTACTAACGATACTAAGCCGCCCTTGTTCGACACGTATGACTGCCTGCAGTTGGAACATTGTGATTAGCGCAATTGCTCCGATGAACAACGAAAGGGTTATCGTTTCAATGGCGGTCATGTCGGATAGAAGCCCCAGCAGCAACATGCCCATAGCCGCCGTCCCTGAAGCTATGAACAATGATCGCTTTTGAGGTCTAAGTAAGGTTTCCATCGGTGCCTTGCATTGATATAGAAGTATTGATATAGGACTTTAGATCCTATAATACTTTGTGGTTTGAATCTACGTGGCCATAAATTCTGGCAGAATCTGAACAAGAGAAATAGTTGGTGGTGGCCAACTCTATGCTAGTTGTATCAGTTTCCGACTGCGTGAACCAGCGCTGCCCGGTCGTGTAAGCGATAAACGCGCGAGTTCCCCAATTCATAGACTCATGGTGTAATTTTATCCAAGGACAAAATCACAGTAACCATTCGATCGGTAGCCACTTCAGTACCGCTACAGATGCTCGCTTGAACCATCCGCTATTCGGTTCGTGATCGAAGCGGCGGGGAGTCTCTCCTCGATTGTCCAACCAATACAGATCACCTTTGTCATCCAAACGCACTTCGTAGGCCAGAGCCGGGAGTACAGTCGTTAATGATTGCTCAACATCTCTAGCAAGCACCGGGTTCTCGATAACGAACCCGAGTTCGGTGTTGAGATGCATGGAGCGGGGATCAAAGTTAAACGAGCCTATAAAAACGCGTTTGCCATCAATCGTAAAAGTTTTAGCATGTAGACTGGAGGCGGAGCTTCCGAAACCAGTAGCGCGGTTCTGCTGAGCGCCGCCTGAAGCGAGCCGCATCATCTCGTATAACTTGACGCCGCTGGCTAGCAAGGTCTTACGCCGTTTCGCGTAACCCGCGTGCACGGGCAGCACATCGGTTGCTTCCAGTGCATTCGTTAATATATGAACCTGAACTCCACGCCCTACCATTTCTACGAACGCCTCAGTGCCTGCTTTAGTGGGGACAAAGTAAGGTGACACCAGCATAACGCTGGACTGTGGTTTCGCTAAGATTTCATCGAGCTGACGAATTAGCAGTTGCTCGCCCTCCATACTCTCAAGCCCTTTCGCGGGATCATCAGTAACTAGTCGGACTTCACTCCACAGCAACGGCGCTTCACCTTTCAGTAACCTACTAATAAAGTCCGACTTTTCGATTGCATCTAGATATCCCTTTGCTGCAGGTTGGGTGGCAACTTTGCTGAACGCTCTAAGAACACGCTGTTCGTCTGTTTGGGACAGCGATTCCACTATGTCCGCCACAGGATAGGAGGATTGACTTGCCCAATATCGGTCAAAGTCCATCGATACCTCCTCGACCACTGAGCCGACGAGGAGTGCGTCTAAATCTGCTTTCAATACGCCAGTGGTGGCTCCAAAATATTCGTCCCCGATATTTCGTCCACCAATCACCGTTGCCTGCCCATCTGCAGTAAAGGATTTGTTGTGCATTCTTCGATTTAGACGTGAGAAGTCTGTTAGATAACCTAAGGCTTTAAAACTTCGATTAAGAAACGGGTTAAACAGTCTAACTTCGATATTGGGATGCAAATCCAGTACCCACATTTCGTCATCAATACCAGCTGTCCCGTTGTCATCCAGCAATAAGCGGACTCGAACTCCGCGCTCCGCCGCCTTATACAAAGCGGACATAAGGAGCGTACCAGTCGTGTCATCGTGCCAGATGTAGTATTGCAGATCGAGGGTGCGTTCAGCTGCTTGTGATAGCAACACGCGCATGGCAAATGATTCTCGCGGGTTTGCAATCGAATAAACGCCCGACTGCCCTGGGTGCGGTGCCATCAAAGGGGCGATTCGCTGCCCGAGAGTCGTTCGTTGGGATTCCACCGAAGACAATGATGTAGAAACTGTACGGGTAGTGATATCCGGCAAGGCAGAGCAGGCAGCAAGTGCGATACAAACTCCTAAACAGCACACCTCTTTAAACAACGATATTCCAGCCAAGTGAAGCAACTTTAAATTTAGCGGCTCGAACACTCCAAATCCCCAGTGAATGGAATATGTGTTTTCCGCAGAGATACTGCAATTTTCTTCAAGTAATCCGTTCATCCGAGATGACTGGCGGTTAACGCGACAAGAAAGCCAACGTCAGCTATCGGTCCAGACAACGCGTGAAGTTCTTCGAATGCATCAGGGATCATCATAGTATCAATCAACATCACAATTATCGCCCTTGCCGCACACGCTACAGCAGTGCCCGCCACTGCTCCCCAACGGGGAGCCTCTAAAACAAGTGTCATTGAACTCATGGGTCGGCGGGTTCGTTATGGGCAACCAGCGCTCTGACATCATTGCCTGTAGGGGCTTCATGCGCTCTGAGATCGAATTCCGGAAGCACTGCAAACAAGTGATCAAAAATGTCGGATTGAATGTCTTCGTATTGATTCCAGTTCGTTGTATTGGTGAACGCATAAATTTGAATGGGGAGGCCATCCCTGGAAGGCTCGAGCTGACGAACCAACAAAGTCAGTTTTTGATGGATGTCAGGATGCGACTTCAAGTAAGAAAGTAGATAAGCTCTAAATGTGCCCACGTTAGTCAATCGTCTGCCATTAATACGCACCGACATGTCGAGTTGTCTTTCTTCATTATCACGTTGGACAGTTTGAGTCATTTCTTCGAGATACTTATCCAGTAGATCGGCCTTTTTTAGGTGTTGGAGTAGCCGCTCATCTAAAAAACGGATACTGCTGGTTTCAATCTGAACGCTACGCTTGATTCGGCGGCCTCCTGCATCAGTCATACCACGCCAGTTTTTAAAGGAATCCGAAATCAGAGCATAAGTGGGTATCGTCGTGATGGTTTTATCCCAGTTCCGCACCTTTACGGTGGTAAGGGCAATGTCAATAACATCGCCATCAGCGCCATATTTAGGCATCTCTAGCCAGTCGCCAACCGAAAGCATCTGATTTGCTGAAAGCTGGATTCCGGCGACCAGGCCGAGGATGGGATCGCGAAAAACCAACAGCAGTACGGCTGACAATGCGCCTAAGCCGCTAAATAGAATCAACGGAGACTTGCCCATTAAGGTGGCGAGTGCGAGCATACCGATGAGCAAACTTGCGATTAACTTAACGGTTTGAATCAGCCCTCGAAACGGAAATCGGTTTTGGGTGTCACGTCGGGTGACCATAGTTTCAAACGCGTTGAGGACGGAAAAGAAAGCAAGCAGCGCAAACAGTAGAATCCATTGATCGGCTACGCCTTCGATCATCGGAAGAAGGAAAGAGGGCTCTTCGAGCCACAACCCAGCCTGTATGTGAACAATCGCGCCTTGAAGGATGTAAGAGAGCCGATGAAACAGGCTGTTATCGAGAAGCGCCTTAGTCCATCTGTTACCTCTTGCTTTTGAAATCCGTACCAGTAGACGACGAATAAATACGTGGAGAATGAGATGAAAGATAATCGCGACAAGCGTTATCCATAGAACCACAAAAATATCGAACACGAATGTAGAGATTCCAGGAGCATGACCTTCCAGCCACGACAATAGAAACTCTTTGAACTGATCACGATGGCTGTCCAGGCTTCCCATCACATCGGTCTCGCGGTTACGGTAGAGCCGTCGGTCGTGATTAAGATCAATGTTCGACCCTTGTCGATTTCGTAACGTACTACCGTGGGGAGCAGGTCGAGCAGACGCCGTTCCTGAAACATCAATGCTTCTGGACAGACCATCATGGTTGAGCCAACCCGTTTGATCGCTATATCTTCGCCATCAACTGTATAGCTACCAATCAGGCGATTGCAGGTCGCATTTCCAGACAAGTCGCCATCTTTACCAAAACTGAGGCTGGCTTGCGTATTGTCAATGACCCCGTCCCCCATAATGTCCTCGATAATCCACCTACCGCTGATGAGAGGGTCCGTGTTATCGGCTGAGAGTAGATAGTTTGCAACTGCGCGATAGGCGGGCAATGAGGTTGGGTCATTGGCAGCGTTCCCAGCAACTGGATTGGAAGAAAATCGAGCGATAACCATATCCGCCTTTGGATCAATCCAAATCGTCTGACCGTGCACCCCACGAGCCGCGTAGGCGCCGTGATCATCATGCGTGTTCCACCACATGCCTTGATAGCTCCAACCGTCCAGGGTGTAACCTCCTTTGGTAAACTTCTTGCGACTACCACCCTGTCGGATGCGTTCAACTGCTGCCGCCGGAATGATCTGCTCGCCATTGACTTTCCCACCATCCAGCATCAATTGTCCAAGCCTGGCCATGTCGCGCAAAGTGGCGTTAAAACCACCTCCTGCGAACGGTGTGCCAATAGAGTCAACGGTAAAAAACGCTTCACGATCGGCGCCTAGCCGTTGCCAGATACGCTCAGAGAGAAGGTCAGCAACCGATTTTCCTGATGTACGTGCGATTACCCAACCCAGGGCGTCTGCATTCACTGTTTTGTATCCAAAAGACTGGCCGTGTTTGCCTTTCTTTCTAACCGTTTCTAAGTATTCAAAGTAGCTTCGCGGCCTGTCATAGCCTTCTGGTTTAGGCAGCGGCGAACCGGCGGCAGCGTAGGTCCAGACCTCGGCATCAGGATCGGCGTAGTTTTCGGAGAAGTCGAGGGCTGTGGTCATCTCCAGCAGTTGACGGACTGTCGCGTCGCCAAACGCGCTCGATGCCAGTTCGGAAACAAGGCTACCAACGCTATCAAACTCATTAATGACACCTTCAGCAATCAGTACTTCGCCCAAAAGCCCCGTAATCGATTTTGTGACCGACATCGCGCCGTGTTGAGCACGCTTGTTCAGGCAGCCACTGTAGCGTTCATAAACAATTCGCCCGCGGTGAAGTACGATTGCACCATCAGTGTAGTTGGCGTCATACGCCTGGTTCCAGGTCATTGTCTCACTTTGTCCCAGCGGCTTGAATGACACGTCGCTGATACCATGATCAATCGCAGTCTCTAAAGGCCGAACGTTGTTTGGCCCTCTATCGATACCTACCGTGGGCATCAATTCTCGGAAGTTACAAACAGTCCAACGAAGCTTCGGGTATGAAAAATAGTCGGGGTCGGTAAATCGAATGATTTTCTCCTTTGGCGGTGGAAAACCATTCATCCACTCTATAGTGCGCGCATCTGAGCCTTGCGCGCTATGGGGTTGCGCATTTGCAGGCATCTGAATCATTAAAACGAAAACTAAAAGGCCAAGAACAACTTTAGTTATCGGGTGGCTGTCTGGATCAAGTGAAATTTTGAAAAAAATAGTCATCTGGTTATTGAAGCTCCTGTACGCCACCGCCGGACACCGTAATAATCTGGCCGCTAACCCAACTGGACGCTGGACTACATAGGAAAAGCGCCGCGTTAGCTATGTCTTCAGGTTCTCCCAGTCTATTTATTGGCGTGTGCATGAGCATTGCTTACTCAATGTCATCGTTGAGAACTGACTCGAGCGCGGCGGTGCGGGTTGCGCCGGGAGCTACGCCATTTACGCGGATGTTTTTGGGCCCCAGGTCGAACGCGATATTGCGAATGAGATGGTTTGTCGCCGCTTTGGAAGAGCCATAAGCTGCCATCCGCTGATTTTTGTTTTCGCCAGCCATTGAAGTGGTCGCCAAAATAGCTCCGCCACCAGCTTTCTCCATCTCTGGTGCTGCCAATTGTGCGAGACGAAACAGCGAAAAGACGTTGAGATCAAAAGCTCGTCGGAAGTCTCCCATTGGCATATCGAAGTTCTTAGGACCGCCACCCCCAGCATTACTTACCAGGGTGGTTAATTTTCCGAACTCGTTGATCGTCGCGGCAACGACATCGGCGAGATCTTCCTCTTCTGTGACGTTGCATGCGTGATGTTTGGCTACACCACCGGCGTCGACAATTTCAGAGGCCACTGCCTTGGCGGTGCTATCATCCAGATCGGTCACCATGACTTTCGCCCCAGCTCCAGCAAACAGGAGCGATATTGCACGACCGATGCCAGCTCCCGCTCCCGTCACTAACGCAACATCACCACTCAATTTGAAGTTTTTTCGTTATACATGCTTGATTCCGTTCATCGCCTGAAGGCTTCAATTTACACTGAAGTAGGAAGATCTCAATGAAACGCTCCATAGGACTCTTCTGTCCCGATTGACCTTGCCCCCAAAACTGGCTCGTTTCTTAGATCAAATCAGCGGCGAACGTGGTTTGCCTAAAAAGCTGGTCATGGACAATGGCCCTGAGTTTAGGGGTAACGCGAAGTTTTTTTGGTCGCGGCAAATTGACGTAAAACTGCACCTTATTCAACCTGGCAAACCGACACACAACCAGCGGTTACTTTGTCAGCACAGAGCGTTAGGGTGAAGAGTGGGATTGCCGCGCCAACATGCGTTCGATAGTCGGGCGGCACATTTCGCAGCGAAACTGCGTGCCGAGATCGTACAAAATTTCGCCAACATCTTCGCAGCCATCGTCTATGCAGGTCTGTATATCTTGGCGATAGAGATCACTACAGGTACAAACTAAATTGGGTTCTTGCGCACGACGATTAAAGTTGATTTTCGTTTCTTCCTTTGCAGTGGATATAGTGGTAACCGGTTGGACACTATCAGTTAAAAGTCTTTAACAAGCCATTGAACTCTTTTCACCTATTACATGAAAAAATTCCCTATCGAACTATTTGACTCGGGTGTGCAAGTATTGTGCACAGTGTTCAATGTTCGTGATATGAGTATCGCGCATTTCCTCCAGTTCGCGTCTTAGTTCAATATCGCTAATATTGGGAATGGCCTCTTCAAGCGAACGCACCACAGCCGATTGACCACGATTTAAGAATTCCAATTTGGCGACTAGAGACTCGCGCGATTGAAGCTTTTCGTAAAAAACACCAGTGGCAGAACTGGGTGATTCGCCTAGCTTACGAATGTGTTTACCCAACATCACGCAATAGCGACCCTCGTCTTTAGCAACCAGCAACAATAGCTCTGCAAGCTTTGGCTCATCACAGTCTTTGCACATGTCGTTCAAGCCCTGCGCACCGGCACGTTCGCCTTCCAGAAGTTCGTTCAGCAATGCGACAATTTCTTGGTCACTCATATAGACACTCAATTCTTGCTCTAATTCATGCTGATAACACGGAGACGATGAATACTCTCTCGGCATTTCATGGTCATCATCAGCTCCTTCGGGTGTTGTGTCAGTGACATCGACCACTGTAACCTCCAGCAGAAATTGGCGTTATTCTCGATCGCACTTTTTAACTAACTTCCAACAAGTTTGATGAACGCTGAGCGATTCTTGGTTAGGTCGGCAATAGTGTAGCCGTCCAGTGTATCCAGAAAAGCATCCGTAGCCTCATCCAAGGCTCCTTTGAGTAGACACGCCGGCAGGAGCGGACAATTGCCTGCGGCACAATCAATGACATCTAACGTCACCTCCATGTTGCGAACAACATCACCCACCAAAATGTCTTCGGGTGCCATTGCGAGCGCGATGCCGCCACCTCGGCCTTGGGTTGATTCCAGGTACTCCAGGCTCGACAATCGATGCACTACCTTCACCAGGTGGTTACGCGAGACGTTATAGCGCGCCGCAATGTCTTTCACCGTTATCTCCGCCTCATCAATTCTGCCCAATGTGTCTGTTCCGACAAAGTTCTCGGCTTCAATGCCAAGCTCAAAGCCAGGGCGCAAGGCCGCCACTTCTCTTCGAGCCTTAATTGCTGTTTTGCGTAACGCATAGACGTTCAGCAACGGATTCTCGGCCAAGGCTTTCTGCGTAGCGTCGCCGAGCGTTAAAACTTCTGCTTCCACATAGCCGCTCGCCAGCCATGTGCCTACCAATAGAAGCGCGGCAAATCGTTTTTTGAATTGCACATCCTCTCTCCTTTCATGGGGAGCAAATTGGGCACGAGTTAAGCTCGTGCGCTATCTAAATCAGGAGAGGATTAGCAGGTCGGGGGGAGGCGTCGGGGGTGTGAGGAAAAGGTCCGACAGCCGAGCAGAAAAGGGAACTTCTACTTGTTGGTCGGTCGGAACAGAAAGCGTTGCCAGCCCGGAATGCGCGATGCTGGACGAGTGTCCGTGACAACAGTGGTCGCAATGATCTCCGTCGAGTTCGGAGTCCGATAAGTCTCCGTCGTGCGCATCCAATGCGTGACCGTATTCTTGTACATGGCTTATGGAATCACCGTGCGGTATACCATCCACAACCACGTCCGCTGCTCCCTCTATACTCGCGATGAGGAAGGACAACAGGGCGAGTTTGCACATGAAAGACCGCATAATGCCTAGCTTAGCCTAGATTGTGGCGGTGTACCTGGCTATGGTTCACAGGGTCGGACCCATAATCAGAACAACCCGCCATCATTCTGACTCCTCGATATCCAGCGGCTCGCCCACTTTAGCCGAAGCTCTTGACGCGCCGATGAATTGAGCGGATGAGGTACAGCGTTGCATATTGAGGGAATTCGTCGGCGGGATCGAACTCATCCGCATAACCCTCCAGCAACGCCAGTAGATGCCCTTCAACTAGTTCATTCGATGTGGTGGGGGCATTGATCGCATCTGCTACAGTAACCAGCTGGGTCCAGAATCGATCGCTCATGGCAAGCCGCTTCACAATGGTTCGCTGTGGTGATTTTCGACACTAACCACTTCAAGTGTGCGATTTTTGCCGTTTGGTACAGGCCATTCAATGACCTCTCCAACCCGCAAGCCAATGAGTGCCGCCCCTACAGGCGCCAGGATTGAGACACTTTTCTCGATATGGCTGGTCTCCTCTGGATACACCAGGCGCACAGTGGACTCTGCATGAGTATGCGCGTCACGGAACGTGACAGCAGAATTCATTCTGACAACGTCATTGGGCAATGCGTCGTTGGACACAACAGTTGCTGCATCAAGTTCGTCGAACAACAGTTCAACGCTTTTGGGGTCGGCTCTTTTGAGTACGGACTGCAAACGATGATTGTCACGCTCACAGATTAAAACTGATCGATAAGAAACCAAGAGACTTCTCCTGACTGAGAAAAAAAATGTATTTGCTAGCGTAGTGGCGACTGAGGTGCCGCTGCTGGCCTCAGTCGCCTCTGGAAAGGGTCGCCGTTGTTACAAGTGCAACAGTACCTTGGGGGTGCTGTTGATTGTGAATGGCGGATGTGGGAAAGCGTTGCATAAGGCAATCGTACGCGTTCTAAGTGGCCGCTGGAAGGGGCAAGAATCTTAGGTAACGATGATATCCTGCCAAAGCTCGTGTTAACGCTTTAACCGGCTTGTCCGTCGATACGAGGTCTTACAAGCATTGGCCCGTAGCGCGCCAGGAAAACCGCAAAGGCCAATACGTAAAGTGATCCGGATAGCGTCACGAGGCTTGCATAGTTGACCGGATCCACATGTGTTGCCGCCACCCGACTGATTGCTGCCAATTGCAGCAGCGCAAACGCGGCTATCTCAACAGGACCGGCCACCAGGACGCGACCAGTATGACCCAGCGCACTGCGCATCATCATGGCCAGCATCAGACTGGACATCGCTCCGATTGTCAGCGCATGTGTCGCCGCGGTTGCGGGTAACAGTTCCAGTGCTGCCAGCCCACGCAGGCTCAATGCCAGGGGTATCCAGAGGTACGCTATGGGCAGCATGATCAAAAGCGCATTGCGATAGCCGGGATGTACATCCCAGCGCCACAGGCGCACGCCATGCGCAAGCGCTGCGATGAAAAGGATAGCTGACCAAGTTGCAGGTTGCGGGGTGTACAGTGGTGCGACTAGGTCTACGAACAACACCAGTATCAGGCTGCCGATCGCGAGCGCTTCTAGTATCGCAGATGGTCGGGGTTGGGCATTGGGGACAGCGTTTGCTGTGAAAGCAGGAATAACCCGACCACTCATAATGGCCATCAGAATGACAATAATATCTATCCCGACCACACTGGCGACTGAGATGAATTCTGCGGGTATTAACCCGTTGTATGCCATGTGATACATGATGTTTGCCCCACTCAAGCCTGCCAGAACCAACAGTAGTTTTAAGTTTCTGGTGTTTCCGCTGCGCAAGATGGGTAAAGCAATAACAGCAGCCAGTGCAGGCATGAAGATGACGTCGATCAACGCGGCTGGAATTGCAGGGCCTGTGAACGCCAGGATACGCCCTGCAATCCACAAGCATCCCAAGTTTGCCAGCCCCAAATTGGTCGGCGTTGCGAGGCCTGTCCAGTTGCGCACTGCAGTCAGCAGGAATCCAGCGATGACCGCCGGAGCAAACCCGAACAGCATTTCATGTTGGTGCCAGGAGAGTCCTATTAGATAACCCTCAATGGTTATGTGACCCTGGTAGGCCAATAACCACGCAGGAACGGCGATCAGCGCAAACAACCCCGCCAACAAATAGAATGGTCGGAATCCCAATGCCAGGAGCGGTATCTTCATTGATTCAGTAGTCATGACGTCCTGATCTTAGTTTGCGAGGTGGAATTTAACCGTTAAACCCGTTTGACGGCCTCGGGGTAAGCTAAGCGCAAACCCCCTTGGGCTGTTGCTTGCGCGCTCAACACCCTGTTGCGGGAAACTTGGTAATGTGCCGCTGCGATTGTCCAGGAAACGCAAAATGTCGTTAGCTGTACGTTCGTCAAACAGGTTATCCACCCAGAGGTTCAAATCCCAGCGCCCCCAGCGCAGGCCGGTCCGCAGCCCAGCGATGTGTCTGCTACCTGTGCCTATCAAATTGTGTTCTTGGGCAAATTTTGAAGATTCAAAACTATAGCTTGCGTTTGTGTACCAGGTTGTTGAGTCGCTAACTTTGCGTTCATAAAGCGCAATCAGAGAAAACATGTGTGTTGGCGTGCGTGGTAGGCGGTTACCGTTAACGTTGCCTAGTGCCTTATTCTGGGCAATGCTGCCGTCGCTACCGCGGCGGTCAGCCTCCTCGCTGCTGATATAGTCCTTGTACACAGCGCGAGTATAACTGTAGCTGACTGCGACACTCAGATTATTGGTCAGGATGGCAGAGGCTTCTAATTCTGCGCCCCAGATCGCGCTGCGTCCTATGTTAGTTATGAGTGACGCGGTGGCCCCACTTGCGAGTTCGACCAACTGGGTTAACTGTTGTTTATCGACATCCATATAGTAGATGGCGATGCCGCTCGATAAGTAATCAGACCACTGGGTTTTCGCCCCCACCTCATAACTCCAGATCTTTTCTTCACTGACATTACGCCGAGATTCGTCTGGTGCATCGACATTAAAAGTGCCTGGTTTAGAGCCTTTTGCAATACTCAGATAGTAGTTGCCAAGCTGTGAGCTCAGGTAGCGAAGCGTGAAACGTGGTGTCAGGCTTTTGAAGGTCGCATTTAGTGGGGATGGCTGCACGATTGTATTGTCAGCATCATTACGCCGATTGATCAAAGTAATCTCATCTCGCGCATATCGCAGTTCAACTGAGGTTGTCCAATTGTTGCTCAGTTTCCAAAGCACGCTGCCGAAGATTGCAGAATTGCCAATCTTTTCTTCGCTGAGGTTGTTGAAGCTCGGTGCGATAATGATGTTCCCGGCCGCATCGCGGAATACGCGTCTTTTATTTAGATCATTAAGTCTACCTGTGTAGTGGTAGAGACCCAGTGACCAATTGAAGTTGCGCAAGAGTGGGGATGTCAGGCGCAATTCCTGAGAAAAGTCAATTTGTTCGATATCTTCAACACTGTTGAAGAAGCCGGGCAAAAAGGGCAGTGGTTCATAGCCGGCAAACGAGCCATCAATGCCGCGTTCTAGATCATCATCGATGTAGCCGGTTAGACTGCGAATTTCGTAGCCACTGGCCAATTGCCAGCCGACATTCAAAGCTGCACGATAACGATGCAGGCGTACGCCAGCACCACCGGCTGCGTCCAGAAGGTCGGTCGCGAGAGTAACTCGTTCTGCTTCTACTGAGGTACCTGAGAAGTATTCGCGCGCACGCGGCGTCGCTGCTGTGCGGAAGCAGCAGTTATTGAGTTCGCGGGGCTGAAGGAAACTTGCGAAATGCCCATCGTCGGTTCTGTTCCATCCAAGCTGCAAAACAACGTCGACAAGGTCGGTTGGGCTCCAGTACAGTGAACCTGAAAGATCGTCGCTTTGTTCGTCGCCAATTTTTCGCCCCGTTATTGTATTGGTGTACTCGCCTTCGTACTCCTGTCGGCTGGCACCTAAATAGAACTGCAGCGCATTACCGTAAAGAGGGCCGCTGAGCCATGCGCTGGTTTGCAGAGTGCCGTGTTCTGCGGTTGTAACTTTTGCGCCGCCGTCTAGCTCGTTGCCTGGCTTGCCGGTGACATAATTGATTGCACCGGCATAGGTTCCGCGTCCGTACAGGGCAGTCTGCGGACCTCGAACAATTTCAACTCGTTCGAGATTAAAAAGCGCGCTGGACTGTATTGAGCCACCAAGGTAAATGCCGTCAATAAATGTCGCGGCTGAAGAAGTGTTGGCGATGCCATTGCGGATGGTGGTAAGGCCGCGGATATTGGGTCGGTCCGAACTGGGTTGGCGACCGGTAGCAGAATCGAATGAGAAGCCAGGCGTAAATCGCGCAAGCTCGCTTAACCTGGTGAGACCTATCGTATCGATTGTGTCTTGCGTAAATGCGGAAACCGATAAAGGTACGTGTAGTTTTGACTCTGAACGACGCCGAGCGGTAACAACAATTTCTTCCATTGGCGAACGATCAAGTTCCTGTTGAATCGCTGCAGGGAGTGGCGCCGCTATCGCGATGCTACACATCAGGAAGCCTAGCGTGGCAGAAATGTAGGCACAGCTAGCTGCAATGCTGAGGAACTTATCTGACATTAAAAGTCAGCAGACAGCATCAGCCAGACTTTGGTGATATCAGCCAGAAAATCTGCATCCGAGTCGAATATGGCCACGCCAGCAAGCAAGGAATATTGCGGATGGATCTTCCATACTCCAAACAGATCTAACTCGTCGCCAAAGTTCTTCCTGTCAGCATCGGCTTCGAAATCATGATAAGTCAGCGTGAGTTTTCCCCCCAGAGCTTTTGTACTCAGATCGATATACTTGTCTTGTAAACCAGTACCCGGGGTGCGCAAGAACTGATCGGCGCGACCATTGAATGCGTGGAGAGTGGCTAACGGCGTTTGAAACGCTTGGCCGAATGCTGCGGGCTGATTGCCACTTCCACCTAACTTCTCATACCCTGCGGTCAGGGCTAAATCGTGCCAATCAAAGCCGGCTGCAATGTGCAGATAGTTTTCTCCATAACTGTCCGGATTGTTCTTATATTCATTCTGCCGAGCAAGTTCGGCCACGTATCTCATTGCAGCTGAATCGCCGATGCGTCCGCTCAAGCGCAACCCAAGCGTTCTGTTTGATAGTTCTGGCGCCTCATCGAAATCAAGCCAGTAGCCATAGGTCATGATGTCCAGCGCGGGGCTGATCGTCCAACTCGCGTCGAACATGTGTGTTTTGCTGTTGAGACTCGCGGCCGGGATGCCGTCTTCAGGACCAAATATCCGCTTGATGCGATCTACATAGGCGTAGTAAACCTGCAGCTTATCCGAAATGGCGTAATCTACTGATGCAGCGTCGTAGGTCTGTTCATTCTGGCGCCATACAACATTGCCAACGAATCGAGCGTTCTCGCGCACTATCCTCTGTCGACCCAATACAATCGTGCTGTTATCTAATCCAGTGTATGTAATAGAGGCCAGGTTTAAGTCTGTACCCTTTGGGTCAGCGACCACTGGGTATCCGGTTTTGCCGTTGCGCGTATCGTTGAAGTTGCCGCTGGCCAGCGGCCGGAGGTCGTCAACGTTCAAAGTCAGAAAAGTATTTTTAAATTCGGCTGTCGTGAACTGCAGCCTTGTTCGCAGGGTTGATGCGTTTGCGATGTGATGTTCAAACGGTACACCGCTGTAGTTAACTGTCTCCTGGTCGACATGTTCGTAGCGATATCTTAAGCCGACAGTGAAAACGCCATGTGTAAACGCCTGGGAAACACTTGAGACCTGGTCGGACGGTTCAACTTCCGCCAAGGCCTGAACGGCAGCCAAGGTGAAACCGATGCCTGCAATCTTCAGCAGGCGTCGGTACTTTACGTCAGTCCAGGGATTAATAAGTATCGCTCACAGTATTATGAACATTGAACTTTCCCGTTGGGGTCACGATATGATCCCCTTTAATGACTCGTTTTAATGTGCGAGTCTTGTCATCAACTACCACGATAGCGGACTCTTCTTCCATGCCACTCCAAACGGAGAACCAGACTTCGTCGCCATACATATTGTATTCTGGATGCACTACACGTTTTGGGCCCTCTCCCAGTTCAGCCCAGGCAGCGATCGGCAGTACTTCGTAGCCCGCATCAAGGTTGTTGATATCAAAAACAGCAACTGATTGGCTGATTTCAGTATCAGGGTTTAGTGGGGAATCAACCCACAGGTTGCTGGATTCAGGGTGGGTTTTTACAAATAGTGAACCTCCACCCTGGCCTCGCAGTATTTCGACGGTCTGCCAGGCGTGTTGCGGGTGTGCTCCCGGATCTGTCCCGATCAGCGAGATTGAATCATCTCCCAGTGCGCTGGTGACCCAGACGGGACCGAATTCTGGATGTACAAAGTTCGCACCACGTCCAGGATGCGGAATTTTTTCAACATCAACCAATGCAGCCAGCTTACGTTCCTGCGAATCGATAACAGCGATCTTGTCTGACTTGTTAGCGGCAGTGAGAAAATAACGTTTGCTTGAATCCCAACCACCATCGTGTAGAAAACGCGCTGCGTCGATAGTGGTAATGCTCAAATTCTCGATGTCGCTGTAATCGACCAGCAGTATTCGACCGGTTTCTTTTACGTTAACGATAAAGTCCGGGTGCCGGTGTGACGCCACTATTGCAGCAACGCGCGGCTCTGGATGATATTCTTGCGTATCGACCGTCATGCCGCGGGTTGAAACTATCTTCAGTGGCTCCAGTGTAGGTCCATCCATAATCACGAATTGTGGAGGCCAATATGAACCTGCAATTGCATATTTATCTTCGTACCCTTTGAATTTCGATGTTTCAACAGAGCGTGCTTCAAGGCCAATACGTATTGTTGCGACGGTTTGTGGCGGGCTTGAATAAAGGTCTATCAGGTTGACTTTTCCATCACGGCCAATGGTGTAGATATAACGCCCTGAGTGAGACGGGCGGGAAATATGTACGGCATAGCCCGTGTCCACAATCGACACAATTTCTTTGCTATCGCCGTCGATGAGCGCCACCTCTCCGCTGTCTCGCAAAGTCACTGCAAAGATGTTTGCCAGATTCAGTTTGTGTTGAGGTTGTGTCGGGCGTTCCTCGACGGGCACAATAACTCTCCAGGTATTCTGCATTTCGCTCATGCCGAACTCTGGGGGTTGAGGTGGTTCGTGCTGTAGAAAGCGCGCCATGATATCGATGTCTTCTTCGCTGATTTCACCAGAGGAACCCCAGTTTGGCATGCCACCGGGAGAACCAAATGAAACCAGTGCTTTCAGGTAGGCGGTACCTTTTTCCTGGGTAATATCAGTTGTTAGAGGCTTGCCGGTCGCGCCTTTACGCAGCACGCCGTGGCAACCGGCACAACGCTCGAAGTAAAGCTTTGAAGCATGTTCGAACTCGGCTTCAGTAATATCAGGTGCGCCAGGCGTGCGACGCATTTGAAGGTCAGAACCCAAGGGGCTGGGTGCGCCTTCGTAAGCCTGTTCGACTTCAGTTGCACCAACGTGTCGCTCGCCTGCTCCGCTAGCTCTATCAAGTCCTTCTGCAGCTCGATATTCAGCTACATCTGCAACAGTAATCAGCTCGCCACCGGTTTGCCAGCGTGTTTGTACATAACCCAAAATGGCAGCTATCTCGGTATCCGAAAGATAGGCAACTGCCGGCATGATGTTGTTGTACTCGACCCCGTTGACGGTTATGGGTCCGCTGAGTCCTTTGATAGTCGCTTGCAGTAACGACCTGGGCTTGTCCTGAATATAGTCTGAATCCGCAAGCGGCGGGAATGCGCCTTTGAGTCCAGAGCCATCTGCTTGATGGCATGCTGCACAATGGGCCAGGTAAAGCTCTTCACCCGATAGCTTGGTGGCAACTTCAGCAAGCTTCACCTCAGCCTCATGCGCCAGAGGTGAGGCTGAGTCGACGCCAGTTGTCTGTGCAGCCATAGTCAAACCCGCAGATAGACAGCTCATCGCAAAAAGCGCACGTATAGTGGCTGAAAAAAAATCTCGCATCTTCTGAAATCCCGGCTGGTTATTCTTGTTGACTGTGCCTGACCAGCACTATTCCCGTTAAATCATGTTGGTAGGTAAAGTTCATTGCGATAAGGGATTCCCACGACTTGCGGAATGCTCATGAAGACCGAAAACCAACTCCATTGCTCTATCAGCCCCTCCGTACAGGTAACGACGAAGCAGGCCCCGTCATGCACCCGAAGATGTGAACCAGGTAGCAGACTGTATGGGATCACCTGCTAACGTTATGAAACAACAGTTAAAAACTGCGTACCGTCGTGCTTGTTGCGACGCCGCAGATATTTGCGTGCAAGGATGCAGATTACGTGAGCAGATCCCCCGGTTGTTGGCTAACCGCTATCTTTATTTGTCTGGCAGGCAGTGTATCGGCCAGCGCTGTCACGTGGCAGATTTCTGATCAGAATGGGCACGCGCTGGAGCATGCAGTTGTTACTCTGCATCACACGGATAGTTCGACGATATCTGCGATCAGTGCAGCAGCTGCGACTTCTCCAAATCAACTGGCAAACCCATTCCATGGCAAGATAACGCAGATCAAGCAGGCGTTTGCGCCGTTTGTCTCGGTTGTTCCGCAAGGTGCTGTCATGGCATTTCCCAACGAAGATAGTGTACTGCACCACGTCTACTCTTTTTCATCTGCCAAGGTCTTCCAGCTCAAGTTGTACAAAGGCGACGCGCATGCACCTGTTGTGTTCGATAAAGTTGGTATCGTCGAGCTGGGCTGCAATATTCATGATCGGATGCGCGGCTATATCTTTGTTACGGATGCCGTTCACTATGGTGTCAGTGATGCGAACGGACAGGTTCAGATTGCAGCGGGAGATGACCAGTTTGTTGTAAATATCTGGCACCCGAGGCAGCTTGGCTCTGTCGCCTCTACTCAATACACCCCCTCAATGGATCGTTCCGAAGAACTGGCCGTGCAGATTGATGTTTCGCCGCCACCGGCTGCAGTAAAGCGGGGGCTGAAAGCCTGGGTAGCTGAATGAGCGCGCTGAAAAAGGGTTTGAGTTTTCAGGTACGGCTGCTTCTATCATTTATTGGGTTGCTGATCGTGGCGATGCTGGTTGCGGGTGCTGCCGTGTCATATACCACGACAGCGAGAATCAACGAGACCATGAACGACAATCTGAATGTCGGCACCCGGGTTCTCGACAACTATTTGCAGAACCGCGAAGCACAGTTAGCCTCGTCTGTTGAAGTTCTGGCGAGTGATTTTGCATTCATCTCTGCAGTTGCAACACAGGACAAAGCGACCATTGCCAGCGTATTGCTGAATCATGGCAATCGAATCGGCGCGGACCTGGTTTTTTTAACTGATGTGCAGGGCCAACCGGTCAGTGCCAGTGATACCTCGTTAGTAGAGCAGACCACTTTCCCATTCAGCCGAATTCTGCAGTCAGCACAACAGGACGGTTACGCGACTGCGATTTCCGCCTGGCAAAACAGTGTGTTTCAACTGTTTGTGTTTCCGGTAAAAGCTCCGAGTACCATAGCCTGGGTAGGCATGGCCTTTAAACTCGACGATTCTGTGGCAGGAGATATTGCACAGCTGACAGGGCTGGCTGTATCTTTTGTGGAAGTATTGGACCAGCAGTTCCTTTCTTTGGCCACTACGCTGCCTGAGGATTCGCACACTGCGCTGAATAATCTGCGCCTGCTGAATGTCTCAGGCAATGCGCAGTTCTTTGCCGATCCCGATGAACAATATCTGGGGGTTGCGAAGACACTGTATGCGAACACTGATCCTGTATCTGGTGTAGAGCATCACATTGTTGCCAGCCTGCAGGTGCCAACAGCTTTGGTATCGAGCGCGAGAGCTGAACTGCTGAGCCAGCTGGCTGTGATTCTGCTCGTTACTCTGTGTATTTGTTTACTTGTCAGTTTGTGGTTGGCGCGCCAGATGTCTAACCCCGTGGCACGGCTTATTGAAGCCGCCAAGCTCATACGCAGAGGAAATTATGAGACGCGGGTAGAGGTCGATTCCGGCGGCGAAATGGCATTGTTGGGCAGTGCAATAAATACCATGGTGCAGGGAATTGGCGAGCGTGAGGAGAGAATCAAAGAACTGGCGTTTTTTGAACCTATAACGCAATTACCAAACCGTGCCAGTTTCACCCAGTGGATTGATGGCTATATGAATGCCAGCTCTCTGGACGATCATGACTCAGCTATACCAGATTCAGACTCAGCAGCGTTTACGCTCTGCATGGTTTCGCTGGTTAATTGGCGGGATGTGAAATTCAGTTTCGGCCCCGTGGTTGCTGAACAGCTGATGGCCAGATGTGCCAGGGATTTGCGTACGTTGGTAGGTGGCAGCGGCCAACTTTATGCATTCACTGGTTTTCAGTTTGCCATCGTGATGCCGGATACGAGTCCTGCCCAAGTGCGAGTAAGACTGACAACAATAAATTCTGTTGAAAAACTCTTCTCCTCGAGCGAAAACGTAACGTTTGAAAATCCAACCGAGCCCTGCGTATCGCGGTTTCACCGCGTTTTCTGCATATATTCGTTTGTCCTTGTTAGATTCTCGTTAAACAGGCACACCAA